>CAXXLQ010000004.1:772500-3913787 GCA_963668695.2 Vicinamibacteria bacterium | reverse complement strand
TCCAGCGTGAACTTGACAGTAGCAAGGACCGCATCGTCGAGGCTCTACAGAATCCTGCCGTTGCGGAGCCAGAACCAGCCCTTGAGGGGTTCCTGAGAAGCCGGGCGAGCCGTTACTCCTTGCTGGTTCGGGATTTCATTGATTTCGCGAGAGAGATGCCAGCGACGAATACGTATAGGAATCGCGCTCTGCAGAAGGGGATTGCCAAGATCATGGGTGGCCGATATGAAACGGACGGGCATTCGATCTTTTTCCGGTCTGCAAAGGGTGCGCCGGATCCATTTCGGATTCCGCTCTACTTGGCGTCCGCATCCGTGCGTTCTCTTGCAGGCCTGAACTACGCCCAAACAGAGGGTGGCTTTCATGAGGATCTGGTGTTGGTGGACGAGCCGGAATCCGCGCTGGATACCCGGAACCAGATCGAACTCGCGCGTTTCCTTTCACGCTTGGTGCGAAGAGGAACCCGTGTGCTTCTCGCCACCCACAGCGACTACCTGCTCAAGGAACTGAACAACCTCATCATGCTGTCGCATGAGATGCCGGGCAGGGATGATGTCGTTCGCAAATACGGGTACCGCCGGGACGACTTCCTCCCGCCGAACAGCGTCCGCGCGTACGTGGCCGAGAACGGCGGTCTGTCGCGGTGTCCCGTCGACGAGTACGGCATGGACATGCCCGTCTTCGACGACGTGATCGATGAGATCAACCGCGTCGCGAACGCGCTCTCGGTGCGCATGGACCGCGACTCCTGATGACCGCAACGATTGGGCCTCTGCTTCGCAAGATGTTGGACGACAAGGCCTTGGGAGTTCGGGAGGAAGATGGAGTCATCGTTCTGGAAGAGCGCAAGGCCCAAATGGAGGTGGCGCTCACCGTAGGAGATGCAGAGGTCACCCCCGTCCACCTGGCGAAGTTCGGAGTGTCCAGGGTTGCCGATGGGCCCTGGAAGAGTTCGTGCGACTACCTGCTCGTCTGCGAGGCCGCTTCGGGCACGCATGTGATTCTTGTGGAGTTGAAGAAGACCCTTGCCGAAGAAGACTCGAAGGCCAAGGAACAACTCCGTCGATCCCTTCCTCTATGGCGTTATCTGGACGCCTTGTGCCTCGTCGAAGCTGGAGGCTCACGGGATGGCGACATACCCGTTTCCTACGTGGCCGTGTTCGAGCGGGCCGCGCTGCGGTTTCGCAAGCAGACGGCACGGGTGTCCGCTCGAAGAGTGTCGGAAGAGTCCTACCGGGAGATTGTCGTCCGATCCGTTTTGGGAACGGAACTGGACTTGTCGGATCTGACGGGCGCCTGAGACACGAGGGCGCTGCGGTTCCAGGAACCTGATCGGGGTGAATCAGAACCACGAGAAGGACCTCCAGAAACTCGCGGAGTTGATTCGCGAGCGCAATGTAAACGAGGTCGCGATCACCGGGGTGATCGGCCGGCCGGCCCTGCTTGGACATATCGGTGAGTTCATCGCCTCCCGGATCTTCGACATCGAGCTGGAGCAGTCGGCGACCAACCCGGGGAGCGACGGGCAATTCCGCTCCCGTCCCCGGGCCGGAGCATCAGTTGACATCAAGATGTACGGCAGAAGGGAGGGGATCCTTGATATCAACCCGGAACGCCTTCCGAGTTACTACTTGGTCCTTGCGGGTCCCAAATCTTCGGCCGCCACTTCGCGGGGAACTGGCCGTCCATGGGGAATCAAGGAGGTGTTCCTGTTCAGGGCCGCGCCGCTGGTCGCTCGGCTCTTGGAGCGGGGCGTGAAAGTGGGCACCGCGACGAGCGTCCGGACGGGGGAATGGGACCGCGCCCGCATCTTTCCTGCTTGTCCCGGTACCCCGCTGGAACTCACGGAAGCCCAGCAGGACGCGCTTCGCCGGTTCGACGTGTTTGGGTGACGTACCGCTCCGGCAGCGCGTTTCACGAAAGTTGGCAGAGCGCTCTTTCGCGACCCTGCGGGCCGCGGTGCCGGTCTGAAGGCCCCCACCGGGAGAGCTGGCCGGCGTTCCCTTCTTCGCGCCGTCACTGCGGTCGGGGTCTCGCCTATCTCACCCCGTCCAGACCAGCAGATGGTTCTGCCAGCGTGAGAGCGGGCTTTCCCCGTCCGTTTCGTGCCGCTTCCAGGCTTCCACCGCGGTCATTTCCCGCTCCGGATCGCGGGGATCGCGGAACGCGTAGCGCAGGCCCCCGCGTTCTTCCTCGCGGGCGTAGGTGAGCACGTCCTGGCGCAGATCGGGGCGTTCCATGTCGAAGGGAACCCAGTCGCTGCTGGCGGCCACCCCGTCGTGGACGAATCCGGGATTCGCGCGCACGAGCCCTCGAACCCGCTCCTCACCGTACTGCGTCGAGACACTCAGGAGCAGGAATCCGCCCGTTTTGAGGTAGTCCCGGGCCCCTCGCATAACGACCCGCCGGAACTCGAAGCCGTCTCCTTGCGGACTGGACGAGGGCGGATTCGCGATGATGAAGTCGGTGGCGCCGCGAAACCGCTCGAGCGTCCTGGCGCCTGCTGGCGAGACGGGCTGGTAGGAGTCCGATGCGACGAACCGGACCTTGTCCTCGATCCCGTTCCGCCGGGCATTCTCCCGGGCCGCGGCCACGCCCCGCGGGTCGAGCTCCAGCCCGAGCACCTCCTCCACGGCAGCGATCCGGCCGGCGACGATCGCCAGAATGCCCGACCCGCTGCCCCAGTCGAGTCCCCGTCCCTGAAACCGATCCGCCTGCCGGCCGATGGCGCGAAGCGCCACCCGGCTCGCCGGCGTCGGGACGAACGCGCCCTCCGGGTGGTGGATCCGGATCGGGTCCGGGCCCAGACCGGCGAGGACCGGGATCTCGGTGTGGTCTTTCGCCATCCGGCGGAGAATCTATCCCGTCCTTCACCTGCTTCCGGTTGCTGTGTTGGCGCTTTTCGTTCGCCTGGGGGCAGCCGATCCCGGCTGTAGATCGGCGCTCCCACCTACAATCCCCGCCCCCGATCCATGTCCGAGACCCGCCACCCCTACGCCGCCTTCCTCCACGAAGTGGAGAGCCCCGCCCGCTACGGCGGCGGCGAGCGCTTCCAGGTGGTGAAGGAGTCGGACGAGGGGATCGTGTCCCGGATGGCGTTTTGTTTCCCCGACGTCTATGACATCGGGATGAGCCATCTCGGCACCAAGATCCTCTACAAGGTGGTGAACGACCAGCCGGATCTCGCGCTCGAACGGGTCTTTTGTCCCTGGACCGACATGGAGGCGAAACTGCGCGAGCGCGGCTTGCCGCTCATCAGCCTCGAAACGCGCCGCCCGCTCGCCGATTTCGACATCGTGGGGTTCTCGCTCCAGTACGAGCTGACCTTCACGAACGTGCTGAACATGCTCGATCTCGGCGGGATTCCGATCCGGAGTCACGACCGGGGACCGGAGGATCCGCTCATCATCGCCGGCGGGCCGGTGGCGACCCAGCCGGAACCGATGGCTCCCTTTGTGGACGGTTTTCTCATCGGGGACGCCGAAGAGCGTCTCCCGGAACTCATGCGCGAACACGCGCGGCTCCGCGAGGCGGGGATCCGGGATCGCGAGGAGATGCTGGTCCGGCTGCAGGCCGGCGGGGGGCTCTACTGCCCGGCGCTCTACGAGCGCGAGGTCTGCCCGCGATCCGGACTGGCCTACGTGTCCCGGCCGCTTCGTCCCGAAGTCCCCCTCCGGACCACCCGCGCTTTCCTCGACGACGTGAACAAGTTCCCGTTCCCGGACGATTCGCCGGTTCCGGCCGCGGAGGCCATCTTCGACCGCACCGCCGTGGAGATCGCCCGCGGCTGCACCGAGGGCTGCCGCTTCTGCCAGGCCGGCATGATCTATCGGCCGGTCCGGGAGCGGGATCCGAAGGCGATCGTGGACACCGTGGTATCGGCGATCGAGAAGGGCGGCTACGACGAAGCTTCGCTCACCTCCCTCTCGACCGCGGACTACTCCTGCGTCGCCCCGCTCATCAAGGAAGTGATGAAGGAACTCGTTCCGCGGCGGGTGTCGCTCGGCATCTCGAGCCTCCGCGCTTATGGGCTCCCGGAAGAGGTGCTCGACGACATCTCGCAGGTGAAAGCGACCGGCCTCACCTTCGCCCCCGAAGCGGGCTCCCAGCGGATGCGCGACGTCGTCAACAAGAACGTCAGCGAAGAGGACATCTACGAGACCTGCCGGCGAGTCTTCTCGCGCGGCTGGGACCGGGCCAAGCTCTACTTCATGATCGGGCTCCCGACCGAGGAGGACGAGGATGTCCTCGGGATCGCCGACATGGGCCGGCAGGCTCGCCACATCGGGGATCGGGAGGCGAAACGGCGGGTCCGGATCACCGTCGCCGTTTCGAGCCACATCCCGAAGCCGCACACCCCCTTCCAGTGGTGCGCCCAGGACTCGATGGCCTCGATCGAACGCAAGCAGGCACTCCTCCAGGAACGCGCCCGGCAGGACGGGTTTCGGCTCCGTATCCACGACCGGCGGGTGAGCCACCTCGAGGGAGTCCTCGCCCGGGGCGACATCCGGGTGGCGCGGCTCGTCGAGATCGCCTTCAATCTCGGCGCCCGCTTCGACGGCTGGGACGAGAAGCTCCGCTGGGATCTCTGGGAGGAGGCGTTCGAGCGCTGGGAATCCGAGACCGGCGTGACCCGGGGCGACTACCTCGGCACCATCCCGGTGGACGGCCGGCTGCCCTGGGAGCACGTGGACGTCGGGCTCATCGACGGATTCCTGCTCCGCGAATACCGGCGCGCGCTGCGTGACCGGGCGTCCCCACCGTGCGGGAAGCCGGTTTCGATGCAGGTGCACCATACGAATGCCACCGACGCCCGCGCCGACCAGCGGAAGCTGGTCTGCTACCACTGCGGGGTGGCCTGCGACCTCGAGGGAATGCGGACCGAGCGCATCGATTTCCTCGAGAGCCTGGGCGCCGAAGAGCCGCGCAGCGCTCCGGAGACCCTCCTCCCGGTGGTGGGAGCGGCGGCGCCTCCTTCATCCGCCGCGGGACACCGGCGGCCGGCGCCCCCCGTCCGCGCCGCTCAGGGCGAGCCGGTGGTGTACCGCGCCCGTTTCGAGAAGTTCGGGCCGATGGCGCTTCGGGGCCACGGCGAACTGATCCGCATCCTGCCGCGGGTGCTCCGCCGCGCCGGCCTGCCGATCCGCTTCAGCGAGGGGTTCTCACCACGTCCGAAGCTCAGCTTTGGGCCCGCCCTGCCGCTCGGGGTGCAATCGCTCGCCGAACTCTGCGAGTTCGCGCTCACCGCCGAGCTGCCAACCGCCCAGGTGCTGGAGGCGCTTCGGGGGGCCTCCGAAGAGGGACTCCGGTTCACCGGCCTGGACCGGGTGCCGGCGGGCGAGCCGCGGCTCTCCCAGTCGATCGGAGCGCTCCGCTACGCCGTGCTGCTGGCCGCGGACGTCGAGCCGGCCGCCGTCGAGGCCGGGTTGAAGGTCTTCCGGAACGCGGATTCCTGGCCGCTTTCCCTGACCCGGCGGGTGAAGGCGAAGTCGAAGCGCCGCGGCGGTCTGCGGCCGGTGTCGCGCGAACGGACGGTTGATGTGAACCTCCGGGACTTCGTGGACGACGTTCGACTCGCGCCGGCCGGTTCCGAAGCAGCCCTGCTCGGCGCTTCGGCGGACCGGCTCACCCTCCGGTTCCGGTCACGCCTGACCGAAACCGGTTCGGCGCCGCGTCCCGGCGAGATCACCCGGGCGCTGGCCGGGTTCGAGCCGGTGCCCGTCGAGATCCTGCGGACGGCCTGCGAGCCGCCCGTGGAGCAGCTCCTCGAGACCGAACGCTCGGAGGCCCTTCCGCAGCCGGAGGGAGTCGCAACGGCGGCTTCCTGACGCCCAGGCGCCGACGCGCTGCCGCGCGCGGCTTCTGCGTGGGTCTGACAGGCGCGGGTCTGACAGGGCCGGTTCCGTCGGCGGCGTTTTCGTCCCGCCCGGGCAGTCACCAGCCCTCGATCAGCGCGCGCCCGTTTTCGAGCCGCACGCTCGTGCCGTAGTTTCGGGAGCGTTCGGCGAATCGCTCGAGGATCCGGCGTCCCTGCTCTGCCGCGGCCAGATCGGAAAAGCCTCGCTTCTGCCGGAACTCGACCTCACCGCCGTATTCGCCCTCCCGCCCCTCGTCGAGCCGGAGGGGCAACACCTCCATGGCGCTCACGCGTCCGGCCCGAATCGTCACAGTCCCCAGGAGCCCTTCCCACACGAGCGGATCGTAGGAGCCCTCCGCCTGGAGTCCCTGGTAGGCGAATCCTCCGAACTGCCGGATGATCGGGCTGCCCCGGTAGATCTCGACGCCGTCGAAGATGCGATCGCCGTGCGCGATGAACATGCCGGCCCCGGCGTCGATTACGGCCTTTGCGAAGCGGGACTGCCACTCCTGAACGTCGTCGACCTCGAGATGACCCTGGACCCGGCTCGAGCGGTCCCCGGACAGATCCTCATTCGTGATCTGGAAGTGCTGGTAGTAGATGACGAAGTCGGCCCGCTGCGCGGCGGAACGGACGGCCTCGATGTTCCGATCCCAGTCGTCCTGGCGCCCGATCCAGACGCCATTCACCCCCGGGCTGGACGGCGTGGGCAGGATGAGGTCTCTCTCATCCAGCGAAGTCGTCGCCGCCAGCAGCGCGATCCGGAGGCCTTTCACCTCGATGATGGCCGCCTGCGTCGCCTCCTCCAGGTTTCTTCCGGTTCCGGCGTGCGTCACGCCGTACTTTTCGGCGGCCGCGATGGTCGCCATGACGCCGCAGTCTCCGAGGTCCCACGAATGGTTGTTGGCGAGGGACTGGAGACCGAAATTCATGGACGCGAGAAAGTCCATCACGTGCTCGCGGACCGCGTGGGGCCCGCCGGTGTTGCCGGGCCGCTGCTCCTCGTCGAGCTCGGGCTCGCCGAGCACGACCTGGTAGTCAGGGGGAACGCCGCACTCGTCGTCCACCGCCATCTCGAAGTTGGTGAAGGCGACATCGGCATCCCGGAGGATCGGTCGGATTCCGGCGAAGGGGTTGGGCCACTGTTCTCGCGGATCCACCTTGATCAGTGCCTGACCCACGATGGCAAGCGTGACGCTCGATTCGTCGTTCTGCCGGGCGATCGCATCGGAACCCGGCACAGGCAGCGCGGTAAGGAACAGGGCCAGGCCTGCGGTGCTTTTTCGTAGTCTCATGGTTCCTTGAGGTCCGGAGCCGTCCCTAATATTCGTGGAAGATTCGCTGGATCTCCCCGGGGTCGGTGGTCTTCGTCAGCGCCAGCCGGAGCAGCGTCCGCGCCTTTCCGGGCGCCAGGTTGTCGCCGGGGATGATTCCGGACTCGCGGGTGAAAGCCGTGTGTTGCACGCGGCCGCCGCGCGTGGGCGCTGTGGCGACGACGACGACGCCCTTTTCCAGCGCACGTCGCACCGCCTCGAGCTGGCCGCCGGACAGACTGTCCGGCCCGGCGCCATCGACCACCAGGCCCTTCGCTCCCGCCGCCACCAGTTCATCGATCACGCGGCCCGGTGCGTCCGGATACGCAGTCACGATCTCCACCGCGGGAAGCGCTTCCGGGAGGGCCGCGAGCGGGAACTCGGAGCGGTAGGTATGCCTGCGGGTCGGTTCGGAGAAGAACTTGACGGTGTCGGGGTCCGCCACCCCGATCAGCCCGAGGTCCACGCTCTGGAAAGCGTCCACCCGGTTCGCGTTCGTCTTCATCACGTCGCGCGCCGCGTGCACCTCCTGGTTCGTGGCGTGCAGCACCCCTTTGCCGCCGGCAGCCGGGGTCGCGGCCACCCGAACCGCGTTGTAGAGGTTGAGCGGGCCATCGCCGCTCATCCCGCTCCAGGGACGCTGGGCGCCGACGAAGACCAGCGGCTTCCGGGTTCGCACCACGAGATTCATGAAATAGGCCGTGTCCGCGAGCCCAGCCGTCCCATGGGCGACGACGACGCCGTCAACTCCGGGATCGTCGGCGAGTTCCTGCAAACGTCCCGCGACCCGGTACCAGTGCTCCGTGGTCGATCCCCCATCGGCACGCGGGAGAGCCCGCAGGTCATCCGTCGTCAACCGGGCGACGAGTCGCAGATCGGGCAGGTCGCGGGTCCACGTCTCCGGTCCGATGCTCTCGGTGTTCGTCTCGCAGCCGGCAAGCTCGAGGCGGGTGTCGCAGTTCCTGGCGATCTCTCCGCCCACGGACACCAGCACGACGTGCGGCAGATCGAGGCCCGGCGGCGGCAGCGGTGGTATTTCCTGAGCGCCCGGAGTGGCCGCCGCCAGGAGCGCCGCGACTCCCCCGGCGATGCCGAGCACAGCCCGCCGCCCCTTCGCGACCCGCCGGCGCGGCCCGGGTCCCTCAGTACTCATTGAAGATCCGCTGCAGTTCCTTCGTGTCGGTCGTCCGGGTGAGGGCGAGACGAAGCAGGATGCGCGCCTTTTGAGGGTTGAGATTGTCGGCCGTGACCTCGCCCCGCGCCGCGGCGCGAGCGCTGAGCACGACCCGGCCGGCACCCTTGCGGCTCCCCTGCACCACGACCACGCCGGCGGCCCTGGCCTCCAGCACGGCGTTGCGATAGGCCGGCGAGTCGTCGGCCAGGACGATGCCTTTCACACCCTCCTTCGTCAGCGCGTCGATGGAGGCGCGGGAGGCCTCCTGATACCCGTAGACGATGTCGACCTGGGGGAGCGACTCGATCTCGCTGAGGTCGAACTCGGTGGCGCCCGTGTGTCGGGTCACGGGCGAGCGGTAGAACACCACGCGATCGGAGTCGGCGAAGCCCAGCGGGCCGACGTCGCGGGACACGAACGTCTCGACATGGTAGGTATGCGTCTTGGTCACGAAGCGGGCGGAGTGGATCGTGCCGTTGAGCAGCACCATGACGCCCTTGCCGGCGGCCTCGGGGGTGAGCACGGTGCGGACCGCGCCCAGGTAGTTGAGCGGCCCGTCCCGGCTGATCGCGCTCCAGGGCCGCATCGAACCGATGACCACCACCGGCTTGGTGGTCTTGACCGTAAGGTGGAGGAAATACGCCGTTTCCTCCAGGGTGGTGGTTCCGTGGGTGACGACCGCACCGGCGACGTCCGGCCTCTCCAACTCGCGCATGATCCCGCGGGCGAGACGCAGTTGCTGTTCAGCCCCCATCGCGAGGCTGCTCACGGCCGAGATCTCTTCCACCTCGATCCGCGCCAGCCGAGAGGCCTCGGGCACGGCTTCGACGATCGCTTCGCCATCGATGCGCCCGTCGCCATAGTCGTCGAGCTTCAGGCGATCCGAGCCAAGGCTCTGGATCGTGCCGCCGGTGGTGAAGAGCTTGACCACCGGCAGCTCCGCCGCCTGGCCGGCGGCAGCCGACATCAGGATGATGGCAAACGCAGCCTCTCTCATCCGGGGCGCGATCCTCATCCCGTCGCGACCTGAACGTGCTCCACCACGGTGTGTGTCATGGCGCGAAACGCGACGGGTCCGGCGGCGGTGCGACCTTTTCAAAGACTCGGGTGGCGGTGGTGATAGTCCGTCGCGTCCTGAAGCGTTTTCGCGGCGAGCAGGAGTCGCTCTTCTCCGTAAATCCGTCCCATGAGGGAGATCCCGGTCGGCGTATCGTCCTCTTCGAAACCGTTGGGCACGGTTACGACCGGGTGGCCGGTCATGCTCGTGAGCGGATTGATCGCGCGCCACGGGGACACGACGACGTCGAGCTCCGCCATGACGCTGGCCATCTCCTGCATGAACAGGTAGCGAATTCGGTTGGCCTGCAAATACTCGACCGCGGGCACGAGATGCGACGCGCGCAGCTCGCCGCGATGCCGCTGCCTCTTCAGGTCGGTGTCCTGCCGGGTCCGCGCGAATTCGTCGAAACCGGCGGACCGCTCGACGTACTCGATGAAATACGAGAGTCGATTGCGCGGTATCTCCACGGGTTTGAGGTCATAGCCGAGCGAGCGGAGGGTGTCCAGACTCCGGCGGGCGTGTGCGAGAGTCGCTTCGCCTTCCGGCGAATCCGCCTCTTCGAACGCGGACGCGCAAAAGCCGAACCGCAGTTCGCGCACGGAAGCCGTACCGTCCCAGTTGAACGGAACGCCAGCGACGACGGCGAGGTCGCGGTCGTCAGGCCCGGCAATGGCATGCAGGACCAAAGCGTTGTCCTCGACCATTCGCGTCATGGGCCCGATCTTGTCCAGCGTGTACCCGGCGGCCATCACGCCGTAGCGGCTGACCCTCCCGAATGTCGGGCGGAGACCGACGACGCCGTTCCGCACCGCCGGCGAAAGGATCGATCCGCCCGTGTCGGTTCCGATCGCGAACCCCACGAGGCCGCCGCCGGCCGCCGAGCCCGAGCCGGCGGACGACCCGCTGGAACCTTCCTCCGGCTTCCACGGGTTGTTCGTGCGCCCGCCGAACCACTGGTCGCCGAACGCCAGCTCGCCGGTCGTGAGCTTGGCGACGAGCACGGCGCCCGCCGCATCCAGACGCTGGACGACGGCGGCGTCGACGTCGAGGACCTGATTCTCGAAGGGGGCGGCGCCCCAGGTCGTGCGGTATCCGCGCACCGCGATGATGTCCTTGGCGCCCCAGGGGATGCCGTGGAGCGGGCCCCGGTAGCGTCCGGCGGCGATTTCTTCATCCGCCTGCCGCGCTTGTTCGCGCGCCCGGTCCGTGGTGAGGGTCACGACGCAGTTGAGGACCGGATTCAACCGCTCGAGCCTCGAGAGATACATGTCGGTCAGCTCGAGCGCGCTGACCTCGCGCGTCTCGATCAGGCGGGCCAACCGGGTCACCGGCCAGAACGCGACATCCTCCAGATTGGCGGGACGCGACACCCCGCGCACTTCACTCAGGCGCAACGCCCGTTCGGTGCGCTCGAACCTCATCCCGGGAACGGCGGGGTTGAAATAGAGGGGAGGAGGTACCGAGTTGTCGAGGTGCGTTTGCCGCATCTCGTGGTAGTGGTCGAAGTTCTTCTTGACCTCGTCCACCATCAGCTCGTATTCCTCGTCGGTGAACTCAAGCCCGGCGAGAGCCGCGGTCTCCTTCATCATGCCGATGTTCAAGCTCTCCGCGCCGCTCTCCTGGAGACGCGCCCAAAGCACGCCGGGGAAGAGCGTCGTGGTCAGTCCGGCGCCCGAGAAGTAGGCGAGGAATTTTCTGCGTGCGTGTTCGTTCCCTCTTGACACATTCATGGTGCACCTCGATCGAGGTTCGAGTCTACCCGGCTCGCCCCGCGGGAGGTCCCGGGCGCTCCACCGGTCCGGAACGTTGCTCGGGCGGGCGGAAGGCGGTTCGGTAGCATCGGCTTCATGATTTCCACGCTCTTCTGCGCCCGCGCGCTCCGGATCGGCCTCTGGCTCGGGGTGGCGGGGCTTGTTCCCGCGCTGGCGCCCGCCCAGCCGGTTCCCGCGCCGGCGCCCGCCCAGCCGGTTCCCGCGTCGGGTGATGCCGAACTCCACGCGCTCTTCGACGACTTCATGGAGTTCCGCCGCCAGGAGGAGCCCCGTTTTGCGGCCTCGCTCGACGGCGTTTCCCCGACGACTCTCGGCTCCATGACCGAGGCCGACAGCGAGCGGCGCGCGGCGGCGGCGCGCGGTTTCCGGGACCGGCTGCTCGAAATCCCCCGCGAGCGGCTTTCGGACGACGACCAGGTCCATCGGGACATCTTCGAGGCGGCGCTCGCCGAGCAGATCGGTGACGCGCAGTTCGGCGGCCACTTCCTCCCGATCAACGCCGATTCCGGATTCCACATCGGGATGGCGCGCCTCCCGAACTCGCTTCCGCTGCGCACGGCGGCCGACTACGACGCCTACATCGCGCTGCTCCGCGACATTCCCCGCTACTTCGAGGAGCACATCGCCCTCATGCGGCGCGGCATGGAACTCGGAATGACCGTGCCCCGGGTGGTCCTCGAGGGGTACGAGGTCACGATCGCGAGCCACGTGGTCGAAGACCCGGAGGAAAGCGTCTTCTACGCGCCCTTCGCTTCGCTCCCCGAGCGGATCCCGGAGGCCGAGCGGGGCCGGCTGCGAGCCGAGGGAGCGGAGGCGATCCTCAGCGGAGCGGCGGCCGCGTACCAGACGTTTCTCGACTTCTTCGAGGACGAATACCGGCCCGCCGCCCGAACGAGCATCGGCGCCTCCGAGCTGCCGAACGGGCGCGAGTACTACGCGTTCCTGATCGGCCGCTTCACCACCCTCGACCAGACCGCCGAGGAGGTCCACCAAATCGGCCTCGCCGAGGTGGAGCGCATCCGGGCCGAAATGGAAGAGGCGATGCGCGCCACCGGGTTCGAGGGGACCTTCGCCGAGTTCCTCGAGTTCCTGCGCACCGATCCCCGCTTCTACGTGGACACCCCCGAAGAGTTGCTGCGGGAGGCGATGTGGATCGTGAAGCGCATGGACGGAGCGCTGCCGCGGCTCTTCCGGCGCCTCCCGCGCCAGCCCTACACCGTCGAGCCGGTCCCGGACGCCATCGCCCCGAAGTACACCGGCGGCCGCTACGTCGGGGCGGCGCTCACTTCAACCCAGCCCGGACGTTACTGGGTCAACACCTACCAGCTCGACAGCCGGCCGCTCTACACCCTGGAGTCGCTCTCGCTCCACGAGGCGGTCCCCGGCCACCACCTCCAGATCTCCCTGGCCAAGGAACTCGACCTGCCCGAGTTCCGCCGCTACTTCGGGATCGGCGCCTACAGCGAAGGCTGGGGGCTCTATTCGGAGCGGCTCGGACTCGAGGTCGGCTTCTACGAGGACCCTTACAACAACTTCGGCAGGCTCACCTACGAGATGTGGAGGGCCTGCCGGTTGGTGGTGGACACCGGGATGCACGCCCTCGGCTGGACGAGGCAAGCGACCCTCGACTACCTGGCCGCCAACACCGCCCTCTCGATCCACGAGATCACCACCGAGACCGACCGCTACATCGCGTGGCCGGGGCAGGCCCTCGGCTACAAGATGGGGGAACTCAAGCTCCGCGAGATGCGCGCCCTCGCCGAGGCCGAGCTTGGCGACGCCTTCGACGTCCGCGCCTTCCACGACGCGGTGCTGCTGAACGGCCCGGTCACCCTCCCGGTGCTGGACACCGTCATCCGCCGCTGGATCGAGACCGAGCGCTAGCAGCCGGTGGCGGAACCCGGGTGAGCGCCGAGGGCGGCGAGGCCCAGTTCTCCCGGTGGGGGCCCGGCTGACAAGGCGCGTGAGGGAGGAGCCCCCACCGGGAGAACTGGGCCGCCTGGGTTTCACCACCGGCTGCTAGGGACCGCCGGCCCCGGTACGGCGCGCCGGCAAGGGACCGCCGGCCTCCAGGCCGCCATTCGCCGCTGGCGGGAAGCGCGAGATCTTCTTGATCCTCGTGAGCGGCAGATCCAAAGTAAACTGCACATATGCCGCTCGACTGGATCCACCGGACCCTTCAACCGGTACTCGACGCTCCGGCCGAGCAGCTGCGGCTCTTCCCGGTGTGGTTGCTGCTCGGGCCGCGACAGGTCGGCAAGAGTTCGCTGCTCCATCGGTGCTCCGGAAGCCACACCTATGCCAACCTGGACGACCTTGACGTCCGCGAGCGCGCCAATCGGGATCCGGTTCTGTTCATGCGCGACCTCAGACCGCCGTTCGTAATTGATGAAATCCAGTATGCGCCGAAGCTGCTCAGCCCCATCAAGCGGATGGTGGACGAGGGTGGCCTCGAACCCGGCGCCATCCGGTTAAGCGGCTCACAGAACTTCCGGGTGATGGAAGGCGTGACCGAGACCCTGGCCGGCCGGGTCGCGATCCTGAACCTGCTCGGGCTCTCGGATGAGGAAAAGAGGTTGCCCCACCTGCTGTCACCCGGCGACTACTTCGGCAGAATGCTCGAGACCGGCTTCCCGCGGTTGTCCGGAACCGGGGATGGGGCCACCCGCGATCTCTATCTTGCCTCCTACGTGCAGACCTATATCGAGCGGGATGTTCGCGAACTGCTGAGAATCGGCAAACGCCGGGAGTTTGAAACGTTCGTGCGGCTCGCCGCGCTCCGCACCGGCCAGGTCGTGAACTACCACGATTTGGGGCGGGACGCTGGCGTGTCCCCGACAACGGTTCGGGAATGGCTCAGCCTGCTGGAAGACAGTTTTCTCATCCGATTGCTCTTTCCGTACTTCACGAACCGGACGCGCCGGATGACCAAGAATCCGAAGCTCTACTTCCTGGATGCCGGTCTCGCCGCCTGGCTCGGCGGTTGGAGGAGCACAGAGCAGGCGCGTCTCGGGCCGATGGCCGGCGCCCTGTTCGAGACCCAGGTGTTTTCGGAAATCCTCCGGCAGTTTCGCCATCGGGCGCACGAGGTGGACATCTATTTCTGGCGCACCCGCGACGGCCAGGAAATTGACTTCCTGATCGAGCACGCCGGCAGAGTCTGGCCGGTCGAGGTCAAGCTGGGCTCGCCCCGCCACGACCGCCTGGCCCCGCTCGACCGGATCTCCGACCCGAACTGGCAGCCCGGACAGGTCGTTTCCCTCACCGCGCCAGAGCAACCGGTTCGCATCCGGGAACGCTGGACGCTGTGTTCGCCGGCAGCGCTCGACCTCGGGTGACGGCCTGGAGGGCGCGGCGCCTGTCGGGGAGGCGCGTGGGCACGGGACCGCCGGCCAGTTGCTGTGAAAATCCAGTCGCGCCGGGCCCCCGAAAGAGCGGATGGCGCGCAGGCACGGGAACGCCGACCTCCGGCCAGTTCTCCCGGTGGGGGCCGGCATCGCGCGGGAGCGCGAAACCAGCGCCGATGATGCCGGGCTCTGCCAATGTGAGTGCCGCTCCACCTTTTTCGTACCAGGCGGGGTGTACGGGAGGACCCGATCATGGGCGTTTCTCCCGGTGGAGGCCGGCCTCGCCCGCCGGAGGCGGGCGAGGCCTATAGTGTCGTTGCGTACTTCATCCCCGGCCCGATCCGATTTCGACATGAAAATGATGATTATCGGTGCGATAATGCGCTTCTCGGAATAGCCACTGCGAATCCTGGAGAGTTCCTACATGCCCACAGTCCGGAAGACCATCACACTGACCAGTCAACAGGATCAGTGGGTGAAGACCCAGATCGCGGCTGGTCGCTTCACCAACGACAGCGAATACATCCGCGACCTGATCCGGCGCGACCGCGAGAGTGATGCCTCATTCCATGTCCTCCAGGCGGCGATCCGGGAAGGGCTGGAAAGCGGGATGAGCGACCGGACGATCTTGCAGATCGCGAAGGAAGGCGAAGCACGGCTTCGGCGTGACGGCGGCCTATAGGCTGACGCGTCGCGCGGCGGCAGACCTGGATGGGATTTTCGAATACACCGCGGGACGCTTCGGACTCGAACAGGCGCGCAGCTACTTCGACGGGCTCCATGCGTGCTGTGAGCGTTTGGTCGGCAACCTCGGACTAGGCCGAAGTGCCGAATCCCTTGCACCGGGGTTGCGGCGGTACGAGTTTCGTTCGCATGTCGTGTTCTATCTGCCGGGGTCCGAGGGTCTGGTCATCGTTCGGGTTCTGCACGCCAAAATGGATGCCCAGCGCCATGTCTGACGGGACCGATTCCAGGGTGGAGCAGGCCAGGGTGGAGCACGCCAGGGTGGAGCAGGCCAGGGTGGAGCAGGATTGCCCGGTGCGACCTGGAGTTCCCAGCTATTCACCACGTGAATGAAATCGCTGACGTGGTGATTGATTCGTACACCGGAGGGCGCTGATCCGAGCTTAGTGAAGTTCTCCGTTGTCGTCCCCGCCTTCAACGAGGAGGCGTACCTGGGGCCGACGCTCGACTCGCTCCGGATTGCCGCGGAGGCGCTCGGTTCCCGGACCGGCGCGGAAGTCGAAACGATTGTCGTGGACAACAACAGCCGCGACCGGACCGCGTCGATTGCCCGCGAGCGGGGCGCCACGGTGGTCCACGAGCCGGTGCAGGTCATCGCCCGGGCCCGGAACGCCGGGGCGCGCCGGGCGAGCGGGGACGTGCTGGTCTTTGTGGATGCGGACGTGATCGTCCCGCCGGAGTTCCTGATCCGGATCCACGAGGCGATGAGCGATCCGGCGTGCATCGGGGGAGGCGTGGAGACAACCTGGCGGGCGCGGCGCCTCTCGGTGAGGCTCTACCTGGGCGCCTGGTGGCTTCTCGTCCGGCTCACGGGGATGGTGCTGGGGGCCGCGCAGTTCGCTCGCCGGGACGCCTTCGAACAGGTGGGTGGATACGACGAGCGGACGTGGATCGGCGAAGACGTGGACTTCGTCTGGCGTCTCGGGCGGCTCGGGCGGAAGACCGGCCGGCGAATCCGGCGGATCCGAGAACCGCCCGTCCGGCCCTCGTGCCGCCGCTTCGACCAGTGGCCGCTGTGGAAGATCCTGATCTGGACCAACCCGCTCTTCATCGCGGTATTCCGGCGGTGGAAGGCGGCGTGGGGCGGGTGGTACTCGCGGGCGGTCCGTTAGGCGCAACCACGCGCTTCACGCGCATCGGGCGTCCCTACCCGCTCCGCGCCGGCCCCCTCGGGCGCGCCGGCCAAATCCCCATCGGCCCGGTCATACAATTCCGGGAAGCAAACCGAACGCAGTTTCCAGAGTCACCGGCCTACACACGGAATTTCTGACAGTCCTGTCGCCGCCCGCGGAACCTCCTCCAGCGTGGAGCTTCGCGGCTCCAGCGTGGAGTTCCCGCCCGCCGAACCCGCTTCAGCGTGGAGCTTCGCGGCTCCAGCGTGGAGTTCCACCTCCTCCAGCGTGGAGTCCCCATCCGCCGAACCCCCTCCAGCGTGGAGTTCCGTCCGCCGGCCCCGCTCCAGCGTGGAGTTCGGCGGCTCCAGCGTGGAGTTCCCGCCAACAGATCCTGCTCCAGCGTGGAGTTCGGCGGCTCCAGCGTGGAGTTCCCGCCAACAGACCCCGCTCCAGCGTGGAGTTCGGCGGCTCCAGCGTGGAGTTCCCGCCAGCAGACCCCGCTCCAGCGTGGAGTTCGGCGGCTCCAGCGTGGAGTTCCCGCCAACAGATCCCGCTCCAGCGTGGAGTTCGGCGGCTCCAGCGTGGAGTTCCCGCCAACAGACCCCGCTCCAGCGTGGAGTTCGGCGGCTCCAGCGTGGAGTTCCCGCCAACAGATCCTGCTCCAGCGTGGAGTTCGGCGGCTCCAGCGTGGAGTTCCCGCCAACAGATCCCGCTCCAGCGTGGAGTTCGGCGGCTCCAGCGTGGAGTTCCCGCCAACAGATCCCGCTCCAGCGTGGAGTTCGGCGGCTCCAGCGTGGAGTTCCCGCCAACAGATCCCGCTCCAGCGTGGAGTTCGGCGGCTCCAGCGTGGAGTTCCCGCCAACAGACCCGCTCCAGCGTGGAGTTCGGCGGCTCCAGCGTGGAGTTCCCGCCAACAGATCCCGCTCCAGCGTGGAGTTCGGCGGCTCCAGCGTGGAGTTCCCGCCAACAGACCCGCTCCAGCGTGGAGTTCGGCGGCTCCAGCGTGGAGTTCCCGCCGGCAGATCCCGCTGCGTGGAGTTCGGCGGCTCCAGCGTGGAGTTCCCACCAGCAGACCCCGCCACAGCGTGGAGTTCGGCGGCTCCAGCGTGGAGTTCCCGCCAACAGATCCCGCTACAGCGTGGAGTTCGGCGGCTCCAGCGTGGAGTTCCCGCCGACAGATCCCGCTACAGCGTGGAGTTCGGCGGCTCCAGCGTGGAGTTCCCGCCAACAGATCCCGCTCCAGCGTGGAGTTCCCGCTCCAGCGTGGAGTAGCGCGCCCGCAGACCCCGCTCCAGCGTGGAGTAGCGTGCCGCGTGGAGTTCCACCGCTCCAGCGTGGAGTCCCCGCAACAGACCCCGCCAGAGCGTGGAGTTCCTATCCCGGGATCTTCCTCCCCGGGGTCCAGGGGGCCCCGGCGGCTTCGAGGTCCGCTTCGAGCCCGGCCAGGTCCTCGTCGACCAGCGACCGCAACTCACCCCGCAGTCCTTCGAACTCCCCGGCCGCGATGCGGAGGCTTTCGCGCTGGGTCTCGGTGGGCGTCTGGCGGGTGTCCCAGTGGCCGCCCGCGATGCCCCCGGCCCGCTCCCGGATGGAGGGCGCCGCCGGGTGGTTCCGCGAACCGCGGGCGGGGTCGCCGTTCAGCCGGACTTCCAGGTCCGAGAGCGTCCTGAGGACGGCGTCCATCCGCCCGAAGAGCGCTTCGTCCGCCTGGGGGGTTTCCTTGAGGGCCGCCCGCAGGTGGCGGATCCGCTCCCGGACCCGGCCGGCCTCGGCCGCGGCCCCGTGGATCGCTCGGAGCAGGCTGGCCGTCTCCTGCTGGAAGGCGGCCACCGCCGCCGGATCGGTGCCCTCGGGGAGGTTCGGCACGGGCTTGACCCGGAAGCGCTGCGGTTCCCCGAGGTTGCGGGCGCCGTCACGGGTCACCGCGACGAGCTGCGCGGAGTACTCGCCCGGCGCCGTGAGCGGTCCCTGGGGCGGGCGCACCCAGGGAGGGGTGAACCCCGGCTCCTGGAAGGTGATCGGGTTGGGCGCCGGGCCCCGGAGGTCCCAGGCCACCCGGTGGACGCCCTTCTTCGGGGATCCGGCGACCCGCCGGACCGGCGCTCCGTTCGCGTCCCGGATCACCACGAACACCGCGGGATCCTCTTCCAGTTCCTCGATCCGGAGCGTGTCGAATCCGGGGAAGGGGATGTCGGCGCCGCTCTCCCGCGCTTCCTTCTCGCCGGCCTGCCGCTCCTCCTTCGCCGTCTTCAGGTCCTCGGCGAGGTAGTAGGTCAGCACCGCGCCGAACGGCGGGTTGTCCGCCACGAAGGCGGTGCTTCCCTGGGTGGGACGGCCCGGGGCCTGGGCCGGAACCGACGGCACGTACCACCAGGCGTCGCGCAGCGGGAAGAGCGTGGATTCGCCGGCGCGGACCGCGGCGGCCATTGCCCGGAGCGGCGCGTAGTCGTCCAGGACGTAAAACCCCCGACCGAAGGTGGCGCCGACCAGGTCGTCATCCCGCCGCTGCACCTTCACGTCGCGGAACGAAATCGTCGGGGCGCCCTTCAGCTTCACCCAGTTCGTCCCGCCGTTCCACGAGACGTGGAGCCCGTACTCGGCTGCCAGGAACAGCAGGTCCGGGTCCCGGTGATCCTGCTGGATGGCCCAGACGATGGTCCCGTCGGGCAGGTCCCCGGCGATGGACTCCCAAGACGCCCCGCGGTCCCGGCTGCGGAACAGATACGTCCGGAAGTCGCCCATCTTGTGGTTGTCGGCCACCACGAACACGGTGTCCGGGTCGTGCTGGGACGCCTCGACGTCGTTGACGAAGGCGAGGGCCGGGAGTTCCGGAAGCGCCGCCGCCCGGCTCCAGTTCGCCCCGCCGTCGGTGCTGACGTGGACCAGTCCGTCGTCGCTTCCGGTAAAGAGCACGCCCTCCGCCACCGGCGACTCGGAGATCGCGGTCAGCGTCGCGTAGCGGGACATGGCCGCCGTGTCGTGCAGGGCGTCCACGCTCCAGATCCGGTCGTAGAAGGGGAGCTCGTAGCGGTTCCGGCCGGTGGTCAGGTCCCCGCTGACCGCGGTCCACGACTGGCCCCGGTTCTCACTCCGCCACACTCGCTGCGACCCGAAGTACAGCCGGTCCGCGTCGTGCGGGCTGATCAGGATGGGGGAGTCCCAGTTCCAGCGTTCCGGTGGTTCGCCGGGGGCGGCCAGCGGCTGGATGTGCAGCGTCTCCTCGCTCCGCCGGTCGGCGCGATAGAGATTCCCCTGCTGGGTCATCAGATAGAGGATGTTCGGGTCGCGCGGATCGATCTGCACGCCGTAGCCGTCCGCCCCGAGCGGCACGTACCAGTCGCGGTTCCGGACCCCTTCCCTGTTCTGGGTGCGCGAAGGACCGTGCACCGACCCGAGGTCCTGCGCCCCCCCGAGGAGGTCGTAGAAGGGTTCGGCGTTACTGAGCGCCACCTTGTAGAACTGGGAGACGGGCATGTTCGGGAAGTGCCGCCAGGTCACTCCCTCGTCGAACGTTTCGTAAAGCCCCGAGTCGGTGCCGCCGAGCAGGTGGCCGGGGTCGTCGGGATCGATCCAGATCGCGTGGTTGTCGCTGTGCTTTTCGCGTCCGGTGCCGAGGTAGTCGAAGGTCTTGCCGCCGTCCCGGGTCACGTGGAAGAAGACGTCCATCTGGTACACGAGGTCCGGGTCGGCCGGAGACGCTTCGATCTCCTGGTAGTAGTGCGGCCCGGTGCCTCCCGACACGTAGGGACTGCGCCGCTCCCAGCTCTCGCCCCGGTCCCCGGAGCGGTAGAAGCCGCGTTCCTCCTCGTCGGCCTCGATGGTCGCGTAGACGAGCCCGGGATCCGCCGGGGTCACCGCGAGGCCGATCTTCCCGACGTCCCCCTTCGGCAGGCCCTTCGTGATCTTTCGGAACGTCCGGCCGCCGTCGTCGGACTTGTGGATCCCGGAGCCGGGTCCTCCGGCCAGGAACGACCACACGTGGCGCCGGCGCTGGTAGGCCGCGGCATAGACGGTGTCCGGGTCGCCCGGAGCGAACTCCAGATCGGTCGCGCCGGTGTCGGGGCCGAGATCGAGCGTGCGGGTCCAGGTGGCGCCGCCGTCCTCGGTCCGGTACACGCCGCGTTCGCCCCCTCCGTTCCACAGCGGCCCCTCGGCGGCCACCAGGACGGTGTCCCCATCCCGCGGATCCACCAGGATCTTGCCGATGTGCTGCGAGCCGGCGAGGCCCACCTGTTCCCAGGAGGCGCCGCCGTTACGGCTGCGATACACCCCGTCGCCCCAGCCGACGTGGCGTCCGCTCACGTTCTCTCCGGTGCCGATCCACACGACTTCCGGGTTCGAAGGATCGAGGGCTACGGTGCCGATGGAGTAGGAGGGGTATTCGTCGAAGACCGGCTTCCAGGTGGTGCCGCTGTTTTCGGTCTTCCAGAGCCCGCCGGAACCCACCACCACGTACCAGGTGGAGCGCCGCTGCGGGTGCACGGCGATGTCGGCGATGCGGCCTCCCATCAGGGCGGGGCCGATCCCGCGGAGCTTCAGTCCCTCGATCGCGGTGGCAACCGGCCCGGTATCCGGATCCGCGGTTTGGCCGGCGGCGAAACCGGCGGCCAGCAGGAGGGCGGCGGCGAGCAACGCCGCGCGTTTCCGGCGCCCGCCGGTCACGGGTGCGGAGCCGATGTCAAAGTGTGCTGGGGGCATGGAGCGCTTCCCTCCTTCTTCCAGGAATTCGGCCGCTGGCGCGCAGGCTGCCGGCCGTCCGTCTCGAGGTATGGCGAATGCTAGTAGCCTGTGGACAAAGTGGCGTGAGCGCCGAGGCTGGCCAGTTCTCCCAGTGGGGGCGAGGCGCCCGGCTGACAAGGCGCGCGCGGGAGGAATACCTGGTGTATTTCGACCGAAGCGCAACGATGAGCGCCTCACAGAGGCGCGGTTCAGCCGGGATGCATCGCCAGCCGAACGCCGCGTGACCTTGTCCACAGGCTGCTAGAGTCAAGATCGGAAGGGGTGTACCAGGTGGCCATGAATCGAAACCGGTCCGAAGAGGTTTCCGGTGTCCATTCTCCCTCCGTTCCGGCCGGACTTCGTCGCTGGCCGGTCCGCCGGGTCCACCTGCTCAGCCGCACGGTGATCGTGTCGCTCCTGGCGTTGAGCTTCGCCGGGTTGCTGGTGGTTCCCACCACCTGGTGGGGTTGGACGGCGGACATCCTGTTCCGGAGCTGGCTGGCCTTCATCGGCACCGTAATGGCCCACGAAGGCGTCCACGGCCTCCTCGGCCGGTCGCGGAAAACCAATGCCTTCTGGGGCCGGCTGGCTCTTTTGCCCTGTCTCGTTCCGTTCACGAATTTCCGGGGCACCCATCTCCAGCACCACCGCCACACCAACGAGCCGGGGAAGGATCCGGACCTGTTCCTGGACACTCCCCATAAGTGGCAGCTTCCCTTCCGGGCGGTGGCGATGCCGCACCAATGGTTCTTCTGGATTCGCCGCCGCGGCGGACTGCCTCCGGGCCATGGACGCGATCTGGCGGTGAACTATCTGGCCATCGCGGCCTGTTATCTTCTGGTGGCCATGCTGGTGGGTCCTTGGCGGGTGGTGTCGGGGACCCTGCCGGTCTGCGTACTCGTGTCGCTCGTGCTCTGGATTCCTTTCGCCCATCTCACCCATGAGGGCTATTCCACCGGTGATCCCGCGGCGCGCTCCCACAACTACTTCGGCCGATTGGCGTACTGGTTTTCCTCCGGACTGTCCATGCACCGAGAACACCACCTGAGGCCGCATCTCGCCTGGGTCGAGCTTCACCAGCTTGTCGAGCGCGACCCCGAGCGGCGCCGGATTCCGCGCCGCGACATCTGGCGCGAAGCGCCGCCGGAAGCCGTCTGACCGGACGCATCCCGCTCGCCACGCCCGACCTGGCGTGTCTGCTCGCGGACTCGCCGGAGCGGCCCCTGGACTACGCCCTGGTGCTCGATCTGGGCCGGTCGTCGCATGCGGTGACGGACTTCGGGCCGCTGTACGCCGGGACTCAGGGCGCTGGGGAGTTGTTCCCGGTGTCCACGAGCCGGCTCTGCCGGCCGCCGTTCGATGTACCGATGTGGGAGCCGCGGCCCGGCGCTTCGCCATCCCTGGCGATCCGGGTTTTTCCGGAGGGGGAGCGCGTCGCCCGGATCCAGGAGTTTCTCGAGATTCCCTTTCCCCTCGAGGAGGGGCCACCGCTCAGGCAAATGCTGCTCGGCACCGGAGACCCTCCCTCCTGGAGTCTCGTCACTCAGGTACACCATGCCGCCTCGGACCTGATCGGCACGCTGCTGTTCGTGCAGCGGCAGCTACGCATGGCGCGCGGCCTGGACACCATGCCCTCGCGCCCCCAGACCGGGTCGCTCAAACTGATGGAGGCGCCAAAGGGCGCCCGTCGCAACCCGGATTCCGGCACCTCGGCCACGCTCGCGACGCGTCCCGGGCCTGCTTCGGCGAGCCGCTGCTGGCGTACGGTGTCCGTGCCCCGCGAGCCTCTCGCCTCCCTGTCCCAGACGGTCGGCGGATTCCGGTGGAACGATTGTCTGCTGGCGGCGGCGCTCGACGCGCTGGCGGCCTGGAACGAGCACCAGGGGGTGTCCGGGAATCGAATCGGGCTTTGGGTGCCGATGAACGTCCGGGAGGATCGCCTCCGAGGCTTCGGGAACGGTGCGTCGCGGATCCGGGTTCACCGCGAGCCGGTTTCTGTCGTGAAGAGCCGGGCCTTTCTGGAGCGCTGCCGCTCGGTTCGCCGGATGGTGTACCGGAAGAAACGGACGGGAGAGTGGGCAGTTCCCTCTCTGCCGGTTCCCGCTTCGCTGTTTCCTGTCGCGGCCCCCCTGCTCCGCCGATGGATCTACCGGCCGTGGGCCGACTTCGGCACCGCCGGGTTTACGCACCTCGAGCACTGGCCCGGTGACGACGAGCCGGTGCTCCAGGACGTTTCGGGCATGGAGGTGATCGCCTGCCTCCACCGGCAGCATCCGCTCTACTTCGCCGCCATGTCCCAGGCCGACCAGACCGTGGTCACGATCACCTGGGACCCGGCCCTCCTCCGCGAGGAAGACATTGACTTCATCGCTGCCGCCTTTGTGGCCCCCCTGGTTGATCCGCCGTTCGTCCGGTCCGGACAGCCCTGGGTTCCTGTGGTCAGAGCAAGGTGAGCGCCGAGGCCGGCCAGTTCTCCCGGTGGGGGCGAGGCGCCCGGCTGACGAGGCGCGCGAGGGAGGAGCCCCCACCGGGAGAACTGGCCCGGGTTATTTCGACCGATGCGCAACGACGAGCGAAGTGGGGCGCAGCGCTCAGCCGGGATGGATCGCCGGCCGAGCCCCCACCGGGAGAACTGGGCCGCCTGGCTCTGTCCACCGGCGCCCAAGTTCGGCCCCGAGTTCGACCCCGATGAGCCGCGAGGCCCGGGGCCTCGCGAATGACCTCGGACGCGCAGCGATCGCGCTTGTCCTGCGACTGGCGGGGCGGGCGGCCGTCCTTCGCCACCGCGTACGTCTGACGATCCATCCGCTCCGGGAACGGCGGCTGCGGCGGCGCTTCGGAATCACCCCCGCGACGCCGCTCACCCGGGAACTGCCTTCCGCGGATTCGGGTGACGGGGCGGGGGCCCCCGTGGCGCTCACCTCCGGCACCTCGGGCGAGCCCAAGCGCGTCGCGTACCCGCGGCAGCGGCTCTCGGCGACCCGCGGCGTTTTCGTGGACGGGATGCTTCGCCTCGTCGCGCGCCGGCGGATCCGGCGTCCCAGCCTCTACGTCTTCGGCGCTCTCGATCCGGATCGCTCGCTGAGCTGGTTGCTCGTCAGCGAGCGCCGCGCGCCTCCGTGGTTCATCCTGCTGCAGGCGCCCTACCGGGCGCAGTCGGATCCGGCGCTTAAGGATCTGAAAGAGCAGTACGGCGCGGCCGCGCTTCGTCTCCTGGTCCTCACCTTGTCGAATCCGGGAGTCCTCTACGCAACGAACCCCTCCACGCTGAGCGGGTTCTTCGAAGAGCTCGACGCCGATTGGGAGCAGCGCCTCCGCGCTCGTTCGGCGGGTCGTCCGGGAACCTGAGCGCCTGCACCCGTCCGTCTGGCGGCTCCTCCGGAAGCTCGCTTCGATGGGATCGCGGAAGCGGCTCCTCCGGGTGGCGGAAAGTCCCGAGCCACTGCCGATCACGGCCTGGGCGCCCGGCGTCACGACCTACGTCTGCTGGACCGGAGGCGCGGTGGGTCCGTTTCTGCAGCGGCTCGACCGCCGCCTCCCCGCATCGCGTTTCACCCGGGAGCCGATGTATTCGATGTCCACCGAGACGATCGAGACCGTTCCCGACTACCGGGAGCGAGAGACGGCGTTCCTACCGGCCGCACCCGGCGTCTTCTACGAGTTCCTCGAGCCGGGATCCGAGGCAAGCCTGGGATCCGAGGCAAGCCTCTTGGGCGCCAGCGACCTGCGGCCGGGGGAGACGTACGAAATGGTGGTGAGCCACCGTTTCGGCCTCCGGCGCTACGCGACCGGGGATCTTTTTCGGGTCGCGCGCTTCGTCGGCGGACATCCGGATCTCCGTTTTGTCCGCCGGCGAGGCCTGGGTTGGTCCTTCACCGGGGAAAAGCTCACCGCCGGGCACGTTGAGCGCGCGTTCTCGGCGCTGGACTGCGAGTTCCCGGGACTCCGGAAGCGTTTCTGGCTCGCGCTCTTTCCTTCGAACCCACGAGGAGATGCGCTTCCCTGCTACCACCTGGCGGCGGTCCGCCCGGCGTCGCGCGAGCCCGGCGGCCTGCCCGAGGGCCTCCCCGAGGGCCTCCCCGAGCGGCTCGATGAACTTCTCGGGAATCAGAACCTCGAATACCGCGCCAAGCGTGCGAGCCGCCGGCTCGGTGGAGTCCGCTGCTCAACCCTTGAGCTCTCGGACTTCCTTCCGCGCGCCTCCGGTGGAGGCTCAGCCCACGTTGACTCCCAGTTCAAGTTCCAGCCCTTCTACCCGCGTCTTTGGGAAGAGGGGGAACAGCCGGTGGTGGAACCCGGGTGAGCGCCGAGAGCGGCCAGTTCTCCCGGTGGGGGCGAGGCGCCCGGCTGACAAGGCGCGCGGGGGAGTCCGGTCGGCATCGTCCGCCGGAGGCGGGCGAACGCGCACCGCGAATCTGAGACTGTGTTCCGAGCGGCCCTATCGCTTGACCGCGAACCCCAGCACCTCGAACCGCGCTTCGAAGAGCAACGTGCCCGAGCCCAGATATGCCCTCGCCGGATACTCCTGGGTGAAGAACGTGCGATAGACCTCGTTGAAGGCGTCGTAATCCGCGACGTCCGAGGAGTAGACCTGAACCGACACCAGGTCGTCCATGGTCAGCCCGGCCGCCTCCAGTGTGTTTTGCACGTTGGTGAGGACGATGCGAGCCTCCTCCTGGGCGGTTTCGGGTACCGTCTGGTCGGGGCCCAGCCCGATCGTTCCCGCAACGTAGAAGGTGTCGCCCACCATCACGCCGCCGCTGAAGGGCGGCACATCGGGGTCTTGTGCCGAGCGGGAGTTGATGTAGCTCCGCTCCGGGGCAACTGGGGCATTCTGGGCAACTCCGGGGCAGTCGCCTCCGGGGGGGCCGGGTCGGCAGCGCAACCCGGGAGCAGCGCCAGGGCGAACAGCAGCGGGATTCGGCGATATTTCATGACAGGGGTCCTTTGGAGTTGAGCAGTTTCTGGAACTCCGCGTTATCGCGGATGTTGTCGAAGTCGGCCTGTGACGCCGCCAGCCCTCGCCAGCGCGCGTCGATTTCGATGGCTTGCTTGAGCGTCGCCACCGCGCCCGCGGCGTCGCCCGCGCGGGCGTACAGCCGGGCCAGCCCGTAGATGAGCTGATCCTCCCCGGGCACGATCGCGATCGCTTCCTGCTGCGCCGCCACGGCTTCGTCGAAGCGGCCCTCCGCGGCCAGCGTCCGGGCTTCGCTCGCGTGAATTCGCGAGACCGACATGTTGACCAGGCGGCGCAGCTCCTTGAACGGCTCGGCATGGTCGTCCACGCGCACGTCCACCCAGCGGTCGCTGGTCCGGGTGGTCCGGCCGGAGTTGCCGATCGGCTTCACCACCAAAACCCCGCCAGCCTGCTTGCCGCGCGCGTCGCCCCCGGCGGCCTGGCCGGCATCGAGGGCGTCCATCAGACGAAGTGCGAGCGGACCCTGGACGCCTCGAACGCCTCCGCCATCGCCTGCACCACCGCTTCCCCAGCCAGGATGTTGCCCTGAGCCGAGAAGTTCTCGCCCTCGAGGTGTCCCGCCCAGGCGCTGGTTGCCGATCCCGTGTAGGCCCGGACCCGGCCCTGGTCGTCGATGACGGCGAGCTGGCGGCGGTCACGCCCCGGATCCGAGCCGGTCAGGTGCTCGACCACCTCGTCCGGCGAGAGCCCCAGCTCCAGGAGTTCCAGCCCGCGCGGCCCGTAGGTCTGGTTGGCCGCCGCCTGGGTCGCGATCGCCCCGACCCCCGCCTTGGCGTACGAAACGATGGCTCCGGCGCGAAACGCCCGCGACTGCACGGCGACTCCCAGCTCTCCCGTGCCTGGATCGCGCGCGACGATCGAGAAGGTGGCGACGATCTCCTCACCGGCCTCGTTCAGCAGGAGGCCTGGGATCTGGGCGGCGAGGCGTGATCCGGGCCAAAGCAGCGTGAGCCCGAGGGCCAGCACTGCGATCGATGTTCGGCGACTCATAACGGTACTCCAGGGTGTTGGGCTCCCCAGGAACAGCCAGCGAGCGGAATCAGCATCGGGTTGCCGGCTAGTTCTCCAGAACCAGCTTCCTCCCCACCAGCTTGCTCGGATCCGCGTCCGGCTTGGGAATGAACTTGTCCATCCAGCCCCCGTCCCAGCTCGCGATGTAGAGGCTGCCCTCCTCGTCCACATCGATCTGATGCGGCCGCGACAGACCGCCCGGGAAGCCGCCCCGCGTGCCCCCGTAGGCGCCCAGGTGGTACTGGAGTTCGCCGTCCAAGTTGAACTTGAGGATGCGGTTCAGGATCGCCGAGACCACCCAGACGGCATCGCTCTCGTCGATGAAGACGCCGACGGGGTCGGAGACGTCGGGCCACTCGTCGATGTACTCGCCGTCCTCGGTGAAGATCTGGATGCGGTTGTTGGCGCGGTCGCCCACGTAGACGCGGCGGTTCCGGTCCACCGCGAGCCCGTGCACCAGGTCGAACTGGCCCGGCCCGCTCCCGAGTTCGCCCCACTCCATCAGATACTCGCCCTCGGCGTCGTACTTGATGATGCGCGAGTGCCAGTAGCCATCGCCCACCAGAAAGTCACCGCTCGGCAGGAACGCCATCACCGCGGGGTCGCCGTACTCGTACGGGCCCGGGTGCGGGTTGGCGCGCGCCTCCGCCCGGGTGGTGGGGTGATCCGGATCGACGAGCCGCATCACCAGCTCGCTCCCGTCGTTCGAGAACTTGAGGATCTGCATGTTGACGTTCTTGCCGCCGCCGCGCTCCACGATCCACACGTGGCGCTCGGGGTCGTAGGGGCTGATGTAGAGCTGATGAGGCTTGTTGAAGATCGAGTCCCACTGGGACCAGTTCTCGGTGATGTTGCCGTCCCGGTCCACGGCGACAACGTAGTTGGTGCTTCCCTCGCGCTCGCGCCCCTCGGCGTCCCGGTCGCCCCAGATACCGACGATGACCCGGTCCGGGGTGTCGACCGCCACGCCCGAGACCTGTCCCCAGACCCAGGGCTCCCCATGGTCCCGGCGCGGGCTTCCACCAGCCGGGTACGGCGTCGTACTCGCCGGTCCGGTCGTCGCCGCCCTTGGCCACCGGCCCCGCCGGCGCCGACTCCATCCTGCCACCCGGACTCTCGTCCGCGCAGGCGGACAGCAGCGCAAGTCCGAAGGCCACCAGAACTGTTGACCCCAGGCGCTCGATCTTCATGGACGTCCCCTCCCCGGAGGCTGTTTTTCGTAGTGCTCGTTCCACGAGCGCGGCTGCTTGCTCGGCGTGCATTCTTGACAGGTCGCTGAGGAGCTACCCGATGCCGGTCTGAAGGAACCTTTCCGGTTCGCTTCCCAGCGCATCTACCGTCGTCTCGATCAGCGGATCATACGTTTCGTCGCGGACCACCGCCCGGAAGGACCAAGCGGACGACCTCCGCTGCGGATTCAGGGGGCGAGCAGGTCCCCGAGTCCGCGAAAGGAGGCGAAGTCGGTGCCCAGGATGAGGGCGCGGCAGCCGGCCGCACGGGCGGCGAGGCCGTCGGTGTCCGGGCGGTCTCCGACATGCAGCAGGGTGGAGGGAGCAATTCCGAGATCCGCGAGCGCGGCCCGGAAGACCAAAGGGTCGGGCTTGAGGGCGCCGTACCGCTCGGCGGCGTAGGTGTGGTCGAAGTGATGGCGGAGGCCGAGCGCCTCCAGCTTGGCCTCCGCGTCGAAGTCCGAGACGGCGATCAGGGTGCGGGGCCGGAGGCGGGTCAGGAGATCGGCCGCACCGGCCCGGGGCCCCAGGCGCCGGATGACCGGGAGCAGCAGGCGAGCCTCCGCTTCGAGCCGGATGGGAATCGTGGAAGCCCAGGAAGGGTCGAGTGCTCCCCCGGCGGCGCGGGCGGCAACGGCGCGTTTATCGAAACGGTAGAGATCCCGGAGGGAACTCGGATTCAGGCGGCGGATGGCTTCGAGAGCGATCCGGGCCCGCAGAAAGCCGTCCGCGTAGAGGGTGCCGTCCACGTCGAAGGAAACGGCTGCGAAGTTCGCCCCGCGGTGCGGGGCGATGCCGGTCTGAAGGCCCCCACCGGGAGAACTGGCGGCGTTGTCGGTGCCGTCCACGTCGAAGGAGACTGCGGCGACACCCGCGCGACGGGCCGCTATTCGCTTCGTGTGAACTTCCGGACCATCTGCTGGCGGACTTCGCCCCCGTAGACGCTCCCCTGGGCGTCCACCGCGATGCCTTCCGGCCCGCTGGTCACGGGCTCCGCGCCGGGTTCGAGGTCGGATACGTCGTCCGGCAGGTAGGTGTGCACCGTGCCGTCCACCGCGCTCCCGATGCGGATGCCCCGCCCGAAGCCCGGATTCGCCTCCGAGGTGGACTCGGAATCCGCGACGTAGATCGTGTCGTCGGCGGTGATGAAGATCCCGCTCGGCCGGCCGAACTGGAGCCACTCCTCGATGAAGCTGCCTGCCTGGTCGAAGAGCTGGATCCGGTTGTTCGCCCGGTCGCCCACGAAGAGGCGGCCCATGGAATCCATCGCCAGCGCGTGCGGATCGCGGAACTGCCCCGGTCCGGTGCCGGTCTCCCCGAAGCTCATGAGGAACGCGCCGTCCGCCGAGAACTTGACGATGCGGTTGTTCCCGCCGGCGTTATGACCGTCGGCCACGTAGATCTCGCCGTTCGGCGCGACCAGCACGGCCGAGGGCATGTTGAACTGCCCGTCAGCGGTCCCCGCCGTCCCGGGCTCGCCGAGCCGCATCAACACTTCGCCTTCGGGGCTGAACTTGATCACGAAGTGGCCGAGACCCTCCGGCACCCGCTCGTCGGGCACGAAACCCTTCGCGTCGGTGACCCAGACGTTCCCCTCGTGATCCACGAACATCCCGTGCGGCCAGGCGATGAGCCCGGCCCCGAAGCTCTTCAGCGCTTCGCCGCCGGGGCTGAAGAGGACGATCGTGTCCACGTCGGGCCGGTCGCCGCAGAAGTTCGCGCCGCACCGCTCCGCGGCCCAGATGTTGCCGTCCAACGCCGGATAGATCGCGCTGATGGCGCCCCAGCCGCGGTCGCCGGGCAGCTCGCCCCACATGGCCTCGGCGGTGAACGGGTTCGGGAAGTCGTCGTTCTCCGAAACCGCTTCCTGGGTCTCCGCCGGCTCTTCCATTTCGTTTCCCCCGCACGCCGCCGCTCCCAGCAGGAATGCGGCGCAGGCGATGCCGGTTCCGGCAACTCTCATGAACAGCCCGTGGTGAAACCCGCGTGAGCGCCGAGACGGGAGAGACGCCCGGCTGACAAGGCGCGCGAGGGAGGAATACCGAACGTATTTCGACCGAAGCGCAACGCAGAGCCCCGCGAAGCGGGGCGGTTCAGCCGGGATGGATCGCCCGTCGAACGCCGCGTGGGTTTTGCCACGGGCTGTTGAGTCGTGGTAGTGATGCATGCGTTTCCTCCGTCCCGTTCGGGGCGAGCCGGGATTCTAGGTTCGGGATTCCCGGTTCGGACTGCTAACGCAACGAGACCGACATCAGGAAGAAGTAGTCCGCGGGCGGGATCCGGCTCGCGCTGCCCGGAGGTTGCACCTCGTGGGCCCGGATCTCGAAGCCCCGGTAGGTGATGACGGCGTCCCCGCTGGGTGGAATCCGCATCCCCGCCGAGCCCTGGGCTTCCGCGGTTTCGAGTTCCAGGATCACTTCCACGAACCCCGGCTCGTCACAGCTCGACTCCGGGGGACACCGGCTGTCGATGCCCACCGACTGAATACTGAGGTAGAGGAAGTCGGCCGTGCCCTGTATGTAGCCGAGGTCGCCGGCCCGCAGCGCGAAGGGTGTCTGAAGCGGAGCCTGGAAATCGGGAGCGGGAAACCCGGGTGTGGTGCCGGGGCTGCATCCTGAAATCAAGAGTCCGGCGAGCAGCAGCACGCCGGGCGCGCCGGAACTCCGGGTACGGAGGCGTCTCATCGGGTGGATTCTAGGAGGCCGCCCGCAAACATCGCACCCGGGCCTCGGGTCCCATCCAGCGGCCACCACGGACGCTCAGCCGAGGCGGGTGAGTTCGTCGGACTCGAAGACCGGCAAATCGCGCCGGACGGATCCCCGGGCGAGGCGGATCCCGGCGGAGCGCCGGACGAAACGCCCGATGACGAAGGCGCCGATCCGGGCTTCCTCGAGACGCTCCAGCAGTTCCCCGGTTCCCGACTCGGCGCAGGCGATGAGCAGGGCGCCCGAGCCGATGGCGCCCAGGATGTCGAGGCCGAAGTGGGTCATCAGACGCTTGGATTCCAAAAAGCGCGGAATCTCCGCTTCCGCCATGATGACTCCGAGTTCCGCCGCCTCCGCCACTTCGCGCACCGCGGTCGCGATGCCCCCTTCGGTGACGTCGTGCATCGCGTGCACTTCGAGCATTCCGGCGGCGATCCGGGCCTCCGCCACGACGCTGATCCCGGGATCCGCGAGAAAACCGGCGGCGCGCCGCTGGAAGTCCGCTCCGAAGGTTCGCCGCACTTCTTCCTCCCGTTCGGTCGCGACGATGGCGGTGGCTTCGATTGCGACGCCCTTCGTGACCACCAGCATGTCGCCCTCCCGGGCGCCCGCGGTCGGTTTGACGCGCTCGGCGGTGGCCACGCCGACCATCGTTCCCGCGACCACGACTCGCTCGACCGCAGACGTGATCTCGGTGTGGCCGCCGGCGGGCACCGCCCCTACTTCGTCGCATCCGCGGCGAATCCCGTCGGCGATCGCGATGATCCGGTCTTCAGTGGTTCCGGGAGGGGCGAGCACCTGGGAAAGGAACCAACGCGATTCGCCTCCGGTGGCGGCCACGTCGTTGGCGTTCACGATCACCGCGTGCCAGCCGGGGTCGGCGCTCGGGAAGGTGATCGGATCGGCCGCCAGCACCAGCCGCGGCTCGTTCCCCGCCAGCGCCACCGCCGCGTCCTCCCCGGCTGCGGGTCCGGGATCGAGTCCGGCGCCGTCTCCGAGACGCGCAAGCATCTCCCGGAGCACGCGGGGCGGGATTTTTCCTTCGGGGAGCCTTTCCTCTGACACCCCGTTAGGGTAGTTTCCCCGCGCGCCCTTCCCCCTCGGGAAAGGGATGCGGTTTTAACAGCCTGTGATGAAACCCAGACGGCGTTCGCCCGGCGATCCATCCCGGCTGAACCACTCCGCTTCGCTCCGTTCTGCGTTGCGTTTCGGTCGGAATACACCCGGGCCAGTTCTCCCGGTGGGGGCTCCTCCCTCACGCGCCTTGTCAGCCGGGCCCCCACCGGGAGAACTGGCCCCACCGGGAGAACTGGGCCTCACCGGCCTCGGCGCTCACCCGGGTTTCACCACAGGCTGTTAACAGGCTGTGGCGAAACTCTGGTCCGATCCATTTGCGGCGCGCAGCGCCGCGGGGGAGGGGTGTGGGGTCGCGGCGCGCAGCGCCGCGGGGGAGGGGTGTGGGGAGGGGATTCCCCTCCCCACGAAAGACGATGGTGCGGATCGCGGAGCGATTCGCGCCATCACCCCGTGGGGAAAGCGCCCCGCACGCGCACAAATCGCCGGAATCGCCGCACGTACCGTTCCGGAAATCGTGCGGGGTGCTTTTTCCACGGGCTGTTAAGAATGCGTCTCGTCGTCTTGGGTGCGGGCCGGATGGGCGAGCACCTGATCCGGCAGTTGAGCCGGCTTCCCGAGCACCACGACATCACGCTGGTCGAGCGGAATCCCGAGATCCGCATTCATCTGCAACGGAAATACGACATCGGGATCGTGGAGGGTGACGCCCGCGTTCCGGCGGTCCTCACCCAGCACTGCGCGGGCGCCGACGCCTTGTTTGCGCTCACGAACGATGACGCCACGAACATGCTCGCGGCGCTGACCGCAACCGATCCGGCAATCGGCGTGCACCGCGCCGTTGTCCGCCTGAGCGATCAAAGACACCGGCAGAATCCGTTGCTCGCCGAGGAGGGCCGGCGAGAGGCGATCGAGACGATCTTTCCGGAGGAACTGGTTGCGGAGGAGATCCTCGGAATCCTCCGCTATCCGGGCGCGCGCTCCGTCCGTTCCTTCGGGGAAGGGGTGCTCGTGCTGCTGCGCGCGGCGCCGCAGCCGCCGGCGGCGTTCGACCGGCCGCTTGAGGAGATCGATACCGCGCCTCGCGGCTGGATCCTGACCGGGATCCTCCGCAAGGGCGGCGGGCCTCTCGAGATCCCGCGCGGCCGGACCCGGGTGCAAGAGGGTGACGAGATCTTCGCCGTCGGGCCCGCCAGCGAAGCGCGGAACTTTCTGAAGACCATCGGGGTGAGCCAGCGGCCGGCCCGGCGGGTGGTGATTGCAGGGCTCGGACAGGTCGGCCAGCGCCTGGGAGAACTCCTGCTTGATGACGATGTGGACCTCACCGCCATCCGCCGGCATCCGACTTCCGGGTTCCCCTTGGCGGCTCACACGATCGTCGGGGACGCGACGGATGAGGACATTCTGCAGGAAGCGGGAGTCGGGGATGCGGATTTCTTCGTGGCCGCCACCGACGCCGACGAAGTGAACCTGATGGCGGCACACCTCGCGAAGAAGGCGGGCGCGCGGCGGACCGTCGCCCTCTACAACCGGGACGACCTCCACGAGGCGATGCGGCATCTCGGGGTGGACCATCCGATTTCCCCGGGAGTGATCTCCGCGGGAGCTCTCCTGAAGCTCCTGCACACCCGCGCGATGGTCCGGCTCGATTTCGTGGAGGGCGGCGGCGAGCTCGTGGAATTCGAGGTCGCCGAGGGGAGCCCCGCCACCCGGGCGCCGCTCCGGAAGCTCGGGGTCCCCCACACCTGCATCGTCGGCGAGGTGGTTCGCGCCCGGTCGGCGCCCTTCGTGCCGAACGGCGACACCGAGTTCGTTCCCGGAGATCGCGTGGCCCTCTTCATGAGCCGCGACGCCGCCGGCAGATCCGGCGAGCCGGAATCCCTGCTTTCGGAACTCGAAGAGCTGTTCGGGCGCCGGAACGAATGAAGACGGTCCTCCCGCAACGCCCGTGACCCGCGGCGAGACCCTCGCGCTCCTGGGCCGGCTGGCGGGGACGCTGGGAGTGGCGCTGCTCATTCCGCTGGCGGTCGCGGTCGCCCTCGGTGAGTCGGCGTGGCTGGCCTTTGCGGCTCCCGCGGCGCTGGGACTCGCGATCTCTGGCCTCAGCCGGCGTTTCGCGCCCGTCGTCGGAAGTCCCAGTCCCTCCGCGGGAGGCACGCGCGCCTATCTCTTCGTGGTGCTCGCCTGGTGTCTGGCCGCGGTGTTCGGGGCCCTGCCGTACATCGCGCTGTTCGGCCCGGGTTTCGCGGTGGACGCCCTCTTTGAATCGGCCTCCGGTTTTTCCACGACGGGAGCCAGCATCTTCACGGACGTGGAATCGCTTCCCCGCTCGCTGCTGCTCTGGCGGGCCCTCACCCAGTGGCTCGGGGGACTCGGGATCGTCATCCTGTTCGTCTGGCTGCTCGGCCGCCGCCAGTGGGGGGTGGACGTGCTGTCGGCGGAGGCGCCTGGCCCCTCCGCGGAGAAAACCGAGCCCAAGATCAGCGAGACCGCCCGGGACACCGTGATCGTGGGAACGGTGCTGACCGCGGCGCTCGTGGGTTTGCTCCTCTTCCTTGAGGTGCCCCTCTTCGATGCGGTCTGCCACGCGCTGGCCACCCTCGCGACCGGCGGGTTTTCCACGCGAAACGCCGGGCTCGCCGATTTTGCCCCGGCGGTGCAGTGGGTCATCACGGCCTTCATGCTGCTCGCCGGGGTTCGCTTCGCCATCCACATCTATGAAGTGAAGCGCCTTTCGGCGCGCCTGACCCGGCTCTGGCGGGCTCTGAGGGAGCGTCGCTGGCGTCACGTCCCCACCTCGCCGCTCGCCAGCTACTTCGGAGATCCGGAACTGCGCCTCTATATCGGGGTGGTGGTGGTCGCCACCGGACTCTTGTTCCTCAGCCTCCAGCAGGTGGGGCAGGGGTCCATGGACGGCCTCCGGCACGCGGCGTTCCAGGCGGTCTCGATCATCACCACGACCGGTTTCGCAACCGCGGACTTCGACGGCTGGCCGGATTTTTCGCGAACGCTGCTGCTGCTCTGCATGTTCGTGGGGGGGTGTGTGGGCTCCACGGCCGGATCCATCAAGGTGCTCCGCTGGGTGATCCTGCTCCGCAAGATGCCGCTGACGCTCCGGATGGCGACCCAGCCGCATACGGAGCTGCGTGTCCACCTCGGCGGCCGGCCGGTCTCCTGGTCGGTGAGTTCGACCATCGGAGAGTTCGTGCTGCTGTTCGTCGGGGTCACCATGGCCGTAGGGCTGGCGATCGTCGCCATGGGAATCGAACCGCTCACCGCCTTCAGCGCCGCCGCGGCCAGCGCGACGAATGTTGGTCCCGGTCTGGGTGGGGTGGGACCCGCGGCCAACTACGCCTTCCTTCCCGCTACCGCGAAACTGCTGCTGGCCGCCCTGATGATCGCCGGCCGCCTCGAAATCGTCACGGTGGCGGTCCTTCTCCTGGGCCCGATTGGCTCCGCCCGCCGCCGCGTTCGCGACCTGCTCTCCTGAGCGCTGCGGGCCGACCTCCCGCCGCGGCCCGTCACGAAAAGGAGAGCGGGCCAGTGTTGTTCGCGTACTAGAATCGTTCCGCGGCCGGCCGCCACAACGGCCGCAGCGAATGATGCCGGTCCTTTCGGAGCGCCCGTGAACCGCACGGAGACGATCGCGCTGCTCGGGCGGATGGCCGAGGCGCTGGGGTTGGCGCTGCTCATTCCCCTGGCCGTCGCGCTCGTCCTCGGAGAGCCGGCCTGGCTGGCCTTCGCCGCTCCCGCCGCGCTGGGGCTGGCGATCGGGGCCTTCAGCCGCCGCTTCGCCCCCCTCGTCGGACGATCCGGGCCCTCCAAGGGCGGCGGTCGCTCCTATCTCTTCGTAGTGCTGGCGTGGTGCCTGGCCACGGTGTTCGGGGCCCTGCCGTACATCGCGGAGTTCGGCCCCGGCTTCGTGGTGAACGGCATCTTCGAATCGGCGTCCGGCTTCTCGACCACCGGAGCCAGCATCTTCACGGAAGTGGAGTCGCTTCCGCGCTCGCTACTGCTCTGGAGAGCCCTGACCCAGTGGCTCGGCGGGCTGGGGATCATCATCATCTTCGTCTGGCTGCTGGGCCGCCGCCAGTGGGGGTTGGACGTGCTGTCCGCGGAGGTGCCCGGACCGACCCCGGAAAAGACCGAGCCCCACCTCAACGAAACGGCGCGGGACGCGGTGATCGTCGGGACCGTGCTCACTGCGATCCTCATCGCGGTGCTCCTGTTCCTCGAGGTGCCCGCCTTCGACGCGATCTGCCATGCGCTCACCACCCTGGCGACCGGCGGGTTTTCCACCCGGAACGCAAGCGTCGGGGCGTTCGAGCCGGTTGTGCAGTGGGTCATCATCGCCTTCATGGTGATCGGCGGCATGCGCTTCGCCATCCATATCTACGAAGTGAAGCGCGTCGTCGCCGGCTTGACCCGGCTCTGGCGGCGGGTCCGGGGCGGCCGCGGGCGGCAGGCGACCGCGGCCCCGGCCGCCAGCTACTTCTCGGATCCGGAACTGCGTCTCTACATCGGGGTGGTGGCGGTCAGCACCGGGCTCTTGTTCCTCAGTCTCTATCTGATAGGGCAGGGTTCCATGGACGGCCTGCGCCAGGCGGCGTTCACGGCGGTCGCGATCATCACCACGACCGGTTACTCCGTCGTGGATTACAACCAGTGGCCGGACTTTTCGCGAATGCTGCTGCTTGTCCTCATGTTCGCGGGCGGCTGCGCCGGCTCGACCGCCGGTTCCATCAAGATCCTCCGCTGGGTGATCCTGTTCCGGAAAGTGCCGCTCGCTTTGCGGGTGGCCATTCAGCCTCACACCGAACTGCGGGTCTACGTTGGCCGGAGTCCGGTCTCCCTGCTGCTCAGTTCGACGATCGGCGAGGTCGTGCTGCTGTTCATCGGCCTCACCGTCGCCGGCGCGCTGGCGATCGCGGCGATGGGGGTGGATCTGCTGACTGCCTTCAGCGCTGCCGCCGCCGCCGTGACGAACGTCGGTCCGGGGTTCGGCGCCGTAGGACCTGCCGCCAGCTACGCGTTCCTTCCCGAGCCGGCCAAGCTCCTGTTGGCCGCCCTCATGATCGCCGGCCGTCTCGAAATCGTTACGGTGGCCGTCCTTCTCCTCGGTCCCATCCACTCCGCCCGTCGCCGCGTCCGCCGCGCGCTCTTCTAAGCGGTCCCGAGGGGCCAAATTCCGCTGCGACCCCGGAAAACCCCGGCGTTCCGCTCCCGCCGCAACCCTCCTACAATCGTCCGATGGCCGAGCAACCCAAACAGGAAGTTCCAGAACAGGAAATAGAGGTGCTGCTCGATGAGCAGCGCGTCTATCCGCCCCCGGAGGACTTCCGGAACCAGGCGTGGGTCCGGGACGAGTCCATCTACCGGGAGGCGGAGGCCGATCCGGAAGCGTTTTGGGCTGCCCAGGCGGAGCGGCTCGACTGGACCCGCCGGTGGGACCAGGTCCTCGACTGGAAGCCGCCCTTCGCTCGCTGGTTCGTCGGCGGAAAGCTGAACGCGAGCGTCAACTGCCTGGACCGGCATCTTGCCAGCGGCCGCGGCGATCGTCCGGCGATCCTCTGGGAAGGCGAGCCGGGGGACCGGAAGACCCTGACCTACGCCGACCTCCACCGGGAGGTCTGCCGCTTCACCAACGTTCTGCGCGGCCTCGGGGTCCAAAAGGGCGACCGGGTGGCGATCTACCTGCCGATGATCCCGGAGCTTCCGGTCGCGATGCTCGCCTGCGCCCGGATCGGGGCGCCCCACAGCGTGGTCTTCGCCGGCTTTTCCGCGCAGTCGCTCCGCGACCGGATCAACGACGCCGAGGCAAAGGTGCTGATCACCGCCGACGGCGGCTACCGGCGCGGCGGGATCGTGCCGCTGAAGGACATTGCCGACGAGGCTCTCGAGGATACGCCGTCCATCACCGGGGTGGTGATGGTGCGCCGCACCGGCCAGCAGGTCGGGATGCGGGCCGGCCGGGACCACGACTGGGCGGATCTCGTGGAGGGCGTTCCCGACACGGCCGAGCCCGAGGAAATGGACGCCGAGGACATCCTCTACATCCTCTATACCTCGGGCACCACCGGGAAGCCCAAGGGGATCGTGCACACCACCGGCGGCTACCTCACTTCGGTCACCGCCACCGCGCGCGCCGTCTTCGACCTGAAGGACTCCGACGTCTGGTGGGCGGCGGCGGACATCGGCTGGGTGACCGGCCACTCCTACATCGTCTATGGCCCGCTCGCGCTCGGGGTCACCCAGGTCATGTACGAGGGTGCGCCCGACTTTCCGAACCGCGCCCGGATCTGGTCCATCGTGGAGCGCTATGGGGTGAGCTGCCTCTACACCGCGCCGACGGCCATCCGCGCCTTCATGAAGTGGGGAGCCGAACATCCGGCCTCCCGTGACCTGACCTCGCTGCGCCTCCTGGGAACGGTGGGAGAGCCCATCAACCCCGAGGCCTGGGTCTGGTACCACCGGGAGATCGGGGGCGGGCGCTGCCCGGTGGTGGACACCTGGTGGCAGACCGAAACGGGAGCCATCATGGCGACCCCGCTCCCCGGGGTGACCACTCTGAAGCCTGGATCCGCGACCCGCGCCTTTCCGGGGATCTCCCTCGACATCCTGGACCGCCGGGGAGAGCGGGTCGAGGTCGGCGGCGGGCTGCTCGCCATCACCCGGCCCTGGCCCTCCATGCTGCGCGGCATCTGGGGCGACGAGGAACGTTTCCGGGAGACCTACTGGAGCCAGTGGAAGGACATCTACTTCGCGGCGGATGGCGCCCGGCGCGACGAGGACGGCTACTACTGGTTCATGGGCCGGGTGGACGACGTGCTGAACGTCTCCGGCCACCGTCTGGGGGCCGCGGAAATCGAGAGCGCCCTGGTGGAACACGAGGCCGTCGCGGAAGCGGCGGTGGTCGGTCGTCCGCACGAGATCAAGGGAGAGGGGATCGCCGCCTTCGTCGTCCTCCGGGAGAGCGCCACGGCGCATGACGGCCTCATCGCCGAACTGAAGGCGCACGTCGTCCAGGCGATCGGACCCATCGCCCGCCCCGACGACATCGTGTTGGCGGCGGACGTGCCCAAGACGCGGTCCGGAAAGATCATGCGGCGCCTGCTCCGGGACATCGCGGCGGGCAAGGCGATCGGCGATACCACCACGCTGGCCGATCCGGCGGTGGTGCAGAAGCTCAGGGAGGAGTACGGCGATGAGGACTGAGACACCGCAGGTTCAGGTTTCGGCGGACGCCTCCGCCCGGGGAGGTTCGCTGGTCGCGTATCTCCTTGATGACGTCCACGACTTCGCCGCCCCGAAGGCGGGATGGGAAAACGATTTCCTGACGAACGCCGCGAGGATCTTCGGGGACCCGAAGGTCAAAAGAGCGGTGGCGGGGCATGGCGGGCCGCGGAGCGCCTCGACTCTGGCGCTCCACACCCGGGCCACCAGCAACTATCCGGTGTCCGACGGAGTTCGCATTCTGGCGGCGCGCGCCCTCCGGCACGCCCGCGACTTCCATCACGGGGAAGTGGTCTTCTCGCTCCAGGGCCGTGATGGTCTCGCCTTCGCGGGAGCGGTGGCGGAAGGCGCCACCCTCGGCGCGTACCGCTTCGCGCGGTACCTCAAGGATCCCGGCGACCCGGCATCTCCGAGGGTGCGGATCGTGGTCGCCGAGGAAGCCCTCGAAGAGGCCCGGGAGGGGGTCGCCCGCTCCGTGCGGCTCGCTTCCGAAGTGAACCGCGCCCGGGATCTCATCAACGAGCCGGCGGAAGCCGTCACTCCGGAAACCCTGGCCCGCGAGGCCCATCGGATCGCGGCCGAAACCGGACTCGAGGTCCAGGTCTGGAACGAGAAGGCGCTCCAGGAGGAGGGGTATCCCGGGCTGATCTCCGTCGGGCAGGGGAGCCACCGGCCTCCGTGCCTCATCGTGCTCCGGCACCGCCCGCCGGACGCCCCGAAGAACGGGAACCACCTCGCTCTCGTGGGCAAGGGCATCACCTTCGACACCGGCGGCATATCGCTCAAACCGCCCTCCGGGATGTGGACCATGAAGGGCGACATGTCCGGGGCTGCCGCGGTGCTCGCCGCCATGTCGGCCGTGGCCCGGGAGGGCGTGCCGGTGACGGTCACCGGAATCGTGGCGGCCGCCGAGAACTATCCGGGACCGTCGGCTACGCGGCCGGGAGACATCTTCCGCGCCCGCAACGGCAAGTCCGTGATGGTGGACAACACCGACGCCGAGGGCCGCCTCGTGCTCACCGATGGGCTGGCCCGTGCCGGCGAGGAGGGCGCAACGCACATCGTGGACGTCGCGACCCTGACCGGAGCCGCCGTGCGCGCGCTCGGCACCGGGGTCGCCGGAGTCATGGGGAACGACGCCGAGTGGGTGCGCGCCGTGATCGAGGCGGGCGAGCCGCACGGCGAGTTGTTCTGGGAGCTGCCGCTGGTCAAGGAATACGCCGAGGAACTCCGCTGCGACTCAGCGGACCTCAAGAACATCGGCGGCATCAACGCGGGCGCGATCACCGCCGCCCTCTTCCTCCAGGAGTTCGTTCCGGAAGGCGCCAAGTGGGCCCACCTCGACATCGCCGGGCCCTTCATCGTGGAAAAGCCGTGGAAGTACTACCCGAAGGGCGCCACCGGCTTCGGCGTGCGGACGCTTTTCGAAACCGCGCTGCGGTTCCCCGGCGAGTCCGAGGTGGACGAAGCCGTGGGCGCAGCCGACTGAGGGCGGGAGTCCGCGGGCCAATCCCCCGCGGACCAATCCCCCGCGGACCAATCCCCCGCGGACCAATCCCCCGCGGGCCAATCCCCCGCGGATGGGGGTTTCGGCCCTCAGCCCTCGCTGTCGTCGGTCGTGATCCCGACCGGAGGCGCCGGCCGCCGCCGCAGGTCGGCGATCAGCAGGCGCACCACCGTGCCGTAACTGCGGGCGCCGTCGGGGATCCGCATGGTGCGCAGGTAGGAATCGTTCACCCGCTGGGCGGCGCCGCGAACCATGCCCCGGTGCTGGGCCCAGAAAGCGTTGAGAGCGTCCAGATCGCGCCGTGGCCCGGGTCCGAAGGCGGCCCAGGCGCGGTCCCGGTCCTCCGTGCCGGCATGTCTGACGGCTGCGAGCAGATGCCTGGCGGCGAAGAAGGAAGCGGCGTAGGAAAGGTAAGGCTGCCGCCGCTGCCGGGACAGCGCCAGATACGCGGCGAAACTCGCTTCGCCCTCATGAGTGATGGCCCGCTGGTGCGCCTTCTCGTGCGCGGCCGTGAACGCAACGGCGACGTCCGGGGGGCCGGTGTTCACGGTGGGCTCGCCGGTGAAGGGGACGAAGATGCCGCTGATGCCGAGGCGGGACAGGAGTCCCGAAAAGACGGCCGGCTTGACCGGGCTGAGCCTCCGCGGACCGGGGTCGCCCGGGAGCTGCAGGGCGTCGTACGCCTCGTCAATGGCGGTGCTGAGGGTGCCGAAGTCGAGGGGATTCGTCGACACCGCGTGGAGCGGGAGGCCGGCGAGCCGGTGGAGGCGGGTGGTGTCGGCCGCGACGCGGGTGGCCAGGCGGACGAGCTCCGGCTCCTCGATCTGGCCGATCGGGAGACCCAGACGGTGTTCGAGGCGGGGCCGCGCGTAGTTCAGCCCCCACACCGCGACGAAGACGGCGTAGAGGGCGCCGGCTCCGGCGAGCGCGAAGATCGCGGTGTGCGCCAGCCGGCGGAGAGTGGTGGTTTGCGCCGGCGGCGATTCCCCGGTCGCGGCGTTTTGTCGGAAGCGGCCGGTCAACCGCCAGGTGAGGCGCGAGGTGAGGCGCCAGGTGAGGCGCGCGATCACGAACAAGGCGGCGGCCGCGATCAGCAGTTCGGCCAGCGAGAAGGGAACGAGGCCGCTGAGGAAGGAGAACCCGCGGACGACCAGCGGATAGATACCGGTGGTGTAGAGCGCTTCCACCCGTTCCGGCATGGTGAGCGCGCCCTGGAACAGGGCGACCCCGAGGGCGCCGGCCACCAGGCCGGCGAGCACGAGGATCCGCTGCCGGTGCGGACTCTGACGCCGCATAGGCAAACTCTAACCGGGTCCGGCGGGCGCTCCTCTCCATATTCGACGGGGGGCCGGGTCCGGGTTTCTCCGGGGGCCGGGCCCGGGCCTCTCCGGGAGCCGGATCAGCCTGACTCCGGAGCGTTCGCGCGGAGATTCGCCACCCTTTGCTGCAGGTGACGGGTCGCCTGGGCGTCGAACCGGACTCCGGGAGCGGTAAGCATTCTGCGGCTCAGCCGCTTTGCCATCAGACCGCTCTTCGTGTGGGGGCATTCGGGGGCGATCGTGTGGGTGAGTTCGTGGGCAAGGACGCGGCCGAGGGCGATTCCGAGGCGGCGGGGCTGCGAGCCCGCCAGGTGGCGTTTTGCCCGCTTCCCCTTTCCGTTCCACTCGGTGCGCCGGGCAAGGGGCAAACCGAGCGCCCGCTCGGCGGCCCCGAGCGACAGGAATATCGACCGGCGTTCCCCCTGCACCCCGATCGCTACTCCGATCGCCTCGGGGGCAACGTCCCAGCGGTCCGGGAGCTCGGGATAGAGGGTTGCGGGAATCACCCCCGGGCCTCCGCGGCCGACGAAACGGAGTCCGATTTCGCTCGCCTCGAAAGCGAGGACCACCTCCTCCTGGAGCCGTTCGCGGGTCTCGCGGGAAAGCAGGTGATAGGGGTCATAGAACCGCACCTGGAGCGGCTCCGTCCGAGCGACCGCCGGCAACTCGATCTGCGGAAGGAGGAGGCCGGGAGAAACCGCGGCGGAGTTCGAGGCGGCGGAGTTCGACGCGGTGAGGAGAGCGCCGGAGAGGAGAAGGGGTCGGAGACGAACGCGCATATCCCCGGCAACGAGGCGCCGGCGCTCCGGTTCGGAATTGACCTCGAATTCAAGGAATTGCGGGGATCTTCTGAATTCGCGTTCAAGAGGTTGCGGCGCTGGTGATACTGCCGCCTTCTGACACCATGAGGGCGTGAGCCGCCTGTGGACAAAGTCACGCGGCATTCCCGAGTCAAGAGGGATGGGGGCCGGGTGGACCCGTCCCCCGTCCCTCTCGCTCCGGGGTCTCCGCGGTGCTTGCGCCCCGCTCCGGAAGCCCGAGCCCCGCTCCGGAAGCCCGAGCCAAGAGAGATGGGGGCCGGGTGTCCCCGTCCCCCATCCCTTCCGCTCCGGGGTCTCCGCGGTGCTCGCGCCCCGCTCCGGAAGCCCGAGCCAGAAGGGATGGTGGTCGGGTGACCCCGCCCCCCGTCCCTTCCGCTCCGGGGTCTCCGCGGTGCTCGCGCCCCGCTCCGGAAGCCCGAGCCAAGAGGGATGGTGGTCGGGTGACCCCGCCCCCCGTCCCTTCCGCTCCGGGGTCTCCGCGGTGCTCGCGCCCCGCTCCGGAAGCCCGAGCCAAGAGGGATCGGAGCCGGGTGTCCCCGTCCCCCATCCCTCTCGCTCCGGGGTCTCCGCGGTGCTTGCGCCCCGCTCCGGAAGCGACCGGCGATGCATCCCGGCTGAACCACTCCGCTTCGCTTTGCTCATCGTTACGCTTCGGTCGGAATACCCTCGGGCCAGTTCTCCCGGTGGGGGCTCCTCCCTCGCGCGCCTTGTCAGCCGGGCCCCCACCGGGAGAACTGGCCCCACCGGGAGAACTGGGCCTCGCCGGTCTCGGTGCTCACGCCACTCTATCCACAGGCTACTAAGCCGATGAGCGGAGCGGGCGGGACGAAACCTCTGGACGTCGCGGTGGTCGGGGGAGGGATCGTCGGCCTGGCGGTGGCGCGCCGCCTTCAGGAAACGGCGCCCTCGCGGTCGATTCTGGTTCTCGAGAAGGAGGCGGACATCGCCCGGCACCAGACCGGAAGGAACAGCGGGGTCATTCATTCCGGGATCTACTACGCGCCCGGTTCGCTCCGGGCCCGGAACTGCCGCCGCGGGGTGGAGCTGCTGCTCCGTTTCTGCCGGGAACACGCAGTTCCCTTCGCCCTTTCGGGCAAGGTGATCGTCGCCGCGAACGAGGCCGAACGGGGCCGGCTCGACGAGTTGCATCGGCGCGGTGAAGCGAACGGCGTTCCCGGCCTCCGCCTGCTGGATCGGGCGGCGCTCCGCGAGATCGAACCCCACGCCGAGGGGGTCGCGGCGCTCCACTCCCCGACCTCCGGGGTGGTCCGTTTCCGTGAGGTGGCGGCGACGCTCCGCCGTCTCTTCGAGACTGCGGGGGGCCGGGTGGAGACCGGCGCGCGGGTGCTCGGGTTTTCCCGTTCTGACGGCGGGACCCGGATTCTCACCACGAGAGGGGATTTCGCCTGCCGGCGGCTCGTCACCTGTGCCGGCCTCCACGCCGACCGCGTCGCGCGACTGGCGGGGGACGATCCGGAACTGCAGGTGGTGCCTTTTCGGGGCGAGTACTTCCGGGTCCGGCCGGAACGGGCCGGGCTGGTGCGCGGGCTGATCTACCCGACGCCCGATCCGCGGTTCCCGTTCCTCGGGGTGCACCTCCACCGAAACCTCGACAAGCAGGTGGACGCGGGCCCGAATGCGGTGCTCGCCCTCGCCCGCGAGGGGTACCGCCGCCGCGATCTGGACCTCGGCGATCTCCGGCAGATGGCGGGCTATTCCGGGTTCCGCCGTCTGGCGCTGCGCGAGTGGCGCGTCGGGGTGGACGAGATCCACCGGTCCCTCTCGAAACGGGCCTTCACCCGGCGGTTGCAGCGTTTGGTGCCGGAAATCCGCGCGGAAGATCTCACCGCCTCGCCCTCCGGGGTGCGGGCGATTGCCGTGCTCCCGGACGGCCGCATCGCGGACGACTTCCGCATCGTGCGCCGCGAGAACCGCATCCACGTGCTGAACGCCCCTTCGCCCGCGGCCACGGCGTCGCTCGCCATCGCCGAGCAGGTGGCGGCCCTGGCCGGGGACTAGGGCGACACCGTCTTCAGGATGAACCGCGCCATGGTCTCCCGCAGGTGGAGCACCAGGTTGTCGTCCCGAACCCCGTGGCGCGACTGCGGATAGACCATCAGTTCGAAGGGTTTCCCGGCCTCTTGCAGGTCGTGGACGAACTGCACGGTGTTCTGGAGGTGCACGTTGTCGTCCATCGTCCCGTGGATCAGCAGCAGGTCGCCGGTGAGGTTCCCGGCCGCCTCGCGCACGGAACTCTTCTGATAGCCCGACGGGTTTTCGTCCGGCGTGCTCATGTAACGCTCGGTGTACACCGAGTCGTAGTCGCGCCAGTCCACGACGCTGCCGCCCGCGATGCCGGCGCGGAAACGGTCGGACTTGGTGAGCGCGGTGAGCGTCATGTAGCCGCCGAAGCTCCAGCCGTCCACTCCGATCCGGGAGGCGTCCACGAAATCGCGGGAGCCGAGCCAGTCCACCGCCTCGACCAGATCGCTGAGTTCCTGCTCGCCGAAGTTGCCGTACACCGGCCAGGTGGACTCCACCCCCTTGCCGGAGGCGATCCGGTTGTCCACCACGAGGACCACGATCCCCTGCTGGGCGAGGTACTGGAACCACATGCCGCGCGTCCCCGGCCAGGCGTCGCGGACCTGGGGTGCGTGGGGGCCTCCGTATACGTGGACCCAGGCCGGGTAGACGCGCGAAGCATCGAAGCCGTGCGGCCGCACCATCATCGCTTCGAGTTGCGTGCCGTCCGCGGTGGGGATCTTCAGTAGCTCCGGCGGAGAGATCTCGAAGCGGGCGAGGTCTGGAACTTCGCCGCCTCCAAGATCGCGGAGGGCGGCGCCGTCGGCGGCGCGGCGCAGGCTCATCCGCGGGGGGCTGTCCAGATCGTGGGATACGGCCACGTAGTGCTCGACGTTCGGCCCCTCCGGGAAGTTGGCCTGATGCGTGCCCGGCGCCTCGCCCAGCAGGGTCGCGCCGGACCCGTCGAGGGCCACTTTCAGAGTGTCGGCGCCCAGCGACGAGCGGTAGGTACCCGAGGCATACGCCGCCCCGGCCTCTTCGTCCACCGCGTGGAGTCGCCGGACCTCGAAACGGCCTTCGGTGAGCGCGCCGGCCAGCTCGCCGGCCGCGTCGTAGCGGTAGAGGTGCTTGAAGCCGGTTCGTTCGCTGAACCAGAGGAAACCGCCGCCACTCGCTTCCGAGAGGAAGTGGGGGGCGCCGTGTCCGTTGACCCAGGGCCCGGCATCTTCCCGCAGCACCCGCGACGACTCGCCGGTCCGCGAGTCCGCCCGGTGGAGATCCAGGAAAGTCTGGGTCCGGTCCTGAACCTGGTACCAGACGTCGCCGTCCGGAGAAAACGCCACGTTCACGATCAGCGTCTCCGCGTTGCCGTAGCCGCCGGGGTTCAACCAGACGACGTCGCCCCCGGACGATGGGACGACGCCGAGACGGACGCGGGGATTCGGGTCTCCGGCCTTCGGATAGGGATAGACCTCGAGTCCCAGGTGGTAGGGGATGTGGTCCACGACGGTGAAACGGGGGACGTCCCGCTCGTCGCTCTGCAGGAACGCGATCCGGCTGCCGTCGGGGCTCCACCAGTGGGCGAAGAAGTTGCCGCGCCCGTAGATCTCCTCCTGATAGACCCAATCGAGCTTCCCGTTCAGGAGGTCGGGTCCGCCCCCGGTGGTGAGCCGGAGATCGCCGCCCGCGAGATCCACGACGTGGAGGTCGTTGTCGCGGATGAAGGCGATGCGGTTCCCGTCCGGCGAGAAGCGGGCCAGTTCCTCGGTCTCCGGGCCCCGGGTCAGCCGGCGGAGGGCGCCCTCGGCCGGCTCCCAGGAGAAAAGGTCGGAAGCCAGGTTCAGGAGCAGCCTTTCTCCGCCGGTGGACATGGTGAGCGACGCCGGCCGCGCCGCCCGGGCAGCCTCTTCTTCCGGAAGCGAGAGCGTCTCAGTGAGCGCCGCGGCCAGGGCGTCCGCGTCGTAAAGAGCCCGGGAGGCGCCGGTAGCGGCCTCCACCACGTTCCAGGAGCGTTCGGCTTCCTCTCCGGCCCCGGTCAGGTAGTGCGTTCCACCGGGCATCCAGCGGACCCGCGGGAGCTCGGGGGAGAACGAGAGCGCCTCCGGACCGTAGAGCTGGCTCAGCTCGATGGGTTCGGTCTGGGCGGGTTCGGTCTGGGCTGGTTCGGTCTGGGCCGATTCGGTCTGGGCGGGTTCGGTCTGGGCTGGGGCTCCGGCGGCGAAGAGCAGGCCGGCGGTTACGAAGAGGGCGATCCGGGTTCTCATGACCCGCCGATTATCCGCCGGGAATGCGGGAACGCCGGCCAGTTCTCCTGGTGGGGGCGGGAACCGCCCCCCGGAGCGGGGCGAGATGCGCAATTTCGCCTCCCCGGACAGCGCTGAAGGTGCCTGGCCCCACCGAAATCCGGGTACGATCGCCCGCTTCTCCCGGAGGGATTTCCGATGCGCAATTCGTTCTGCCGCTTGACTCTCGCCCTCGGCGTCGCCGTTCTCGCCGCGCTTCCAGCGGCCGGATGGCAGTCCGAAACTGCGGTGGTGATCCGGGCCGACCGGCTCATTGTCGGCACCGACGTCCCTCCCATCCTGAACCCCGAGGTGGTCATCGAGGGAGAGCGGATCACCGCTGTCGGCCCCATGGGGGCGATTCCGATCCCGCCGGGTGCGACCGTGCTGGATCTGAGCGGCCACACCATCCTTCCCGGACTCTTCGACTGCCACGTCCACCTCGGCGGCATTCCGGGCGACGGCGGGGACACCCAGAAGATGCGGGAGACGGTCGCCCACGAGGCGATCTACGCGGTGGCGCACGCGAAGATCACCCTGGAAAAGGGCTTCACCAGCGTTCGCAACATCGGCGCGGGGAACTATCACGACGCGGCGCTCCGCGACATGATCGAGCGGGGCGTCGTTCCGGGACCCCGGATCCAGGCGGCGACCTGGGGCGTGGGTTCGACGGGCGGACACGCCGACATCAACGGCTGGAACCCCGACGTGCCGACCCCCGGCTACGCGATGATCGCGGATGGCGCCGACGAGCTGCGCCGCGCCGTGCGCTACCAGGTCAAGTACGGCGCCGACGTCATCAAGGTGACCGCCTCCGGCGGGGTGCTTTCGCACGGCGACTCGGTGTACGACCAGGCGTACTCCTTCGATGAACTGAAGGCGATCGTCGAGACCGCGGACATGCTCGACACCCCGGTGGCGGCGCACGCCCACTCGCCGGCGGCCATGAACGATGCGATCCGCGCCGGGGTGGCCAGCATCGAGCACGGAACCCTGATCGACGACGAGGGGATCCGCCTCGCAAAGGAGCACGGCACCTTCGTCGTTCCCACCCTCTACACACTCGACTACATCATTGACGAAGGGGCCGACAACGACATCCCCGAATACGCCATCCAGAAGGCGAAAGAGATGGCGGCCCAGCAGCGCGAGCGGCTCGCCGCCGCTTTCCACGCCGGCGTGAAGTTCGCCTACGGGACGGACGCCGCGGTGTTCCCGCACGGCAGGAACGCCCGGGACTTCGCCATCATGGTGGATGCGATGGACATCTCGCCGATGGCGGCGATCCAGACGGCCACCATCAACGCCGCGGAACTGCTCCGCTGGGAGGCGGACCTCGGCTCTATCGAGGACGGCAAGCTGGCCGACATCATCGCGGTGGCGGGCAACCCGCTCGACGACATCCGGCTCCTCGAGGACGTGAAGTTCGTCATGAAGGGCGGCGAGGTGGTCAAGAGCCCGTAACAGCCTGTGGCAAAACCCACGCGGCGTTCGACCGGCGATCCATCCCGGCCAAACAACCGGTGATGAAACCCACGCGGCGTTCGCCCGGCGATCCATCCCGGCTGAACCGCGTCGCTGCGCGCCGCTCATCGTTGCGTTTCGGTCGAAATACACGCGGTATTCCTCCCTCACGCGCCTTGTCAACCGGGCGCCTCGCCGGCCTCGGCGCTCCCGTGGGTTCCACCACCGGCTGTTCACCACTCCGCTTCGCTGCGTTCTGCGTTGCGTTTCGGTCGGAATACACGCGGTATTCCTCCCTCACGCGCCTTGTCAGCCGGACCCCCACCGGGAGAACTGGGCCTCGCCCCCACCGGGAGAACTGGCCGGCCTCGGCGCTCACGTGGGTTTCACCACAGGCTGTTAAAGGCCAAGCCGCGACCGGCAGTTCTCAGGGGATAACCGGACTCCCGTCGCCAAATACGAAGGGAACGTGACCGATCGGCAGCGCGGTGATCTTCTCGCGCAACCGGTAGCGCTCGCTCCCCGGATAGATCACCCACCGGTGTTCGAGTCCCAGATCCGCGATGGCGGTGTGCATTGACCGTGTCGTGCCCGGTGCGTCCGCGTACTTGACCTCGAAGCCGTATCGCTTCCCGCGGTGGGTGATCAACAGGTCGAGCTCGGCTCGGCCCTGGGTGCCCCGGAAGGACGCGTTTCCGAGCCCCAGGCAGGACAGCACCTGCTTGATCGCGAACCCCTCGAAAGACGCCCCCACCTTCGTGTCCGGCCAACTGGTGGTGAGCGATCATGGTCCAGACCGCCGCAGTGTCTCGGTCGGGATCGTGATCCCAGGTCGCGGGAGTAACGTGCCGCGGGTTACTCAGGCGGACGGTCGGTAGGTGACCTCGGTGCCTCAGGCCCACTGCGGACCTCGGCGCGCACTCGCTCAAGCAGCGCGTCAAGCAGTGCGATCATCGCTTCGCGGTCGATGGGTTCGGCTTCCGGACCGACCCCCTCATACCGAAAGGTCACGGCGTAGGGCGTGAATTCGGCGAGCGGTGCGAAGGGCTCCGTCACCACGGAAAGGGCTCGGAGGCGGCTCGCCAGCGTTTCAATGCTGTGCGTCAGCGGATACTCGTCCCCCAGTGCCGCGATCCATGCTTTCAAAGCCTTCTCGGCGGCCTGCTGGAGGTGGAACCCGAAGGACTCTTCCGGCGCTTCGTGATTCATGCTCCGGAGGGTCAGCAGATCGCGCTCCGCCGCTCGAAGCATCGCGTCGGCGCACCTAGGGTCGCTCATAGACGACCCTGCCTTCGCGGAGCGCTCGCGCCAGGACATGGTTCAGCGAATCCCGCCAGTACTCCACATCCTCTCGCGAGTACACGAGGATGTCGGCCGGAACCAGAAATCCAGCGAGCGCCTTGTAGAGCCGCGCCATCTCCTTCACGCGGTCCCGGCCGGGACCGAAGGGTTCCGCCTCCACCACGATCAGGTCCACGTCCGAGTCGGCCCGCGCGTCGCCGCGGCCGCGAGACCCGAAGAGGATGACCTGTTCGGGATCGGCCTCCATTACGAGCGTCTCGACCATCTCGGCGATCACGGCGTCGGTCACCGCAGCGGCCCCAGGAGGATCGGGGTTCCCTTGCACCGCCGCTCGACCCATGGCTGGATGGAGCCTACCGCAGGTCTGCCGGCATTAACGCTCGTGATACCGACGCGCGGCCTGACAGGGACAAAGGGACGGTGTTCCGTGCAAAACGTACCGTCCACGGGACGATTTGCAAGGAATAAGGGTTGTAGACCGCGTTTCGCCGCGCTTGCGCGCGGCAGTTGCCGACCTGGAGGTCGGCGGTCTCTCGCTGGGCCGACCTGGAGGTCGGCGGCCAGTTCTCCCGGTGGGGGCCCCTCGCAGTGCCGACCTGGAGGTCGGCGGCCAGTTCTCCCGGTGGGGGCCCCTCGCTGGCGGTGCCGCCCGGCCTGTTGGCGGTCTCTTGCCTCAGAGCTCCGCGATGAAGCCTTTCAGGATCTCCAGAAACTCGTCGAGGTGCTCGATGTGGGTGCGGAAGATGCCGATCGAGGGCCGGAGCCAGAAGCGTTCGTTCAGGTAGGTGGCGGTGATGAAGATCCGGCCGTCGGCGTGGAGCGCCGCGACGATCCGGCGGTTGAGTTCATCCGTTTCCTCTTCGGTCCGACCTTCCGGCCGGTAGCGGAAGCACATGGTCGAAAGTGCGGGCTCCGGCCCCACCTCGATGTCCTCCCAGCGACCGAGTTCGTCCTGGAGGTAGCGGGCAAGCCACCACTTCTCTTCGAGCGCGGCCGCGAATGCCTCGGTGCCGTGGAGTAGCAGCGGCAGGAAGAGGCGCATCCCGCGGAAGTGCCGGGTGAGCTCGATCGACCGCTCGGAAGGGGAGACTTCCTCCTGCGGCTTATCAAGGAGATAGGGGGCCTGGAAGCGGAACGTGTCGAAGTGCGCCGCATTCCGGACCACGAGCGCGCCGCTTCCATAGGGAAGAAACAGGCTCTTGTGGGGATCCAGTACGACGGAGTCCGACTTCTCGATGCCCCGGAACAGATCCCGCCGCGCCGGAACGAGCAGGTAGAACCCGCCGTAGGCCGCGTCCACATGGTGCCAGACGCCGGCGGCCCGCGCGATCTCGGATATCGCGTCCAGCGGATCCACCGCGCCGGTGTTCGTGGTGCCGGCGGTGCTGACTACGAGCCAGGGCAGCAGGCCGTCGGCGCGATCCTTCCGGATCTGGGCGGCCAGGGATTCCGGAGCCATGCGGAAAGCGCCGTCCACGGCGACGATCCGGCAGGGCGCCTCACCCACACCCGCGAGGTGGACCGCCTTGCGGACCGAATAGTGCTCCTGGCTGGTCACGTAGATCGATGCCCGGGAGAAGTCGGTTGAGCGGAGTCCCTTGGCCTCGCGGGCGGCGATGACCCCGGTCAGGGTGGCGACGCTTCCCCCTGAAGTCAGCGTCCCTCCGGCTTCTTTCGGGTAGCCCACGATCTCGGCGATCCATTCCACGAGCCGGTTTTCCACGCGGGCCGCTCCCGGCGAGGCGGGGAAATACCCGGCGAATGCATTCCCGACGGCCGCCAGGTAGTCGCCGAGCGCCGATACGAAAATCCCGCCGCCGGGGACGTAGCCCAGATCGCGCGGGGATGCAGGGTTCAGACCCTGCTGCTCGACCTCTCGCCGAACCAGATCCAGGAGTTCGGGAAAGGGGCGGCCTTCCGCGCCGATGGGAAGTTCGTTGATTTCCCGGGATTCCCTCGGCGGAACCCAGGACGGGCCGCTGATCAGGCCCTCCAGAAACTCCTCGGTGTGGCGGATGGTTGCCTCGGTGAGCGTGCGCCGCTCTTCCGCATCCGGCTCGAGCGCACGGGAGCGGCGCCGCAGCGATTCGGCGCGGTTGCGGAACTCGCTCATCGGGCGCTCAGGCGGCGGCTCCCGGGCGCGGGGGCCGCCGCCGGCTCGCGGTGTCGAAGGCCGCCCCGAGCAGGTACCCGGCGCCGCTCGCGGCCGTCAGGCCGATGGCCTTCGGAATCGTTATGCCGGCGGAATACAGCGCGGGCTCGAGGAACCAGTCCCACCCGAACGCCAGATGAATGATCCACAAAACGGTGCCGCCGGCCATCGAGGTGAGCGCGGCGAAGCGTCCGCCGCGTTCCGAGAAGAGTCCTGCGGTCAACGGTACGAACAGCCCCACGAGCGTGAGCTCGTACGCGTCCTCCAGCAGGGAGTACGCATTGAGACCACGAAACGCATAGAAGAGACTCGCCGCACCGACCATCAGGACTGAGAGCCGGCTCAACCGCAAGAGCCCCACCCGGGGCAGGGGGTGGCGGAGCAGGTTCTGCGCCAGTACGGACGCGGCCGATATTAGCGCGCTGTCCACGGTCGACAGGAGCGCCGAAACCACCAGCAAGATGAGCCCCAGTGCTGCGAGGGGACTGAAGAGAATGCGGCCGAGCGCGGCCAGCATGTCGCCTTCATGCCCGGGTAGCAGGAGGCGGCTGGCCAGTCCCAGCATCACCGGGATGGCGCCGAGGCCGAGGTAGAGGCTGCCGGCGATCAGGCAGGCGCGCCGGGCCACCTGTTCCGAGCGTGAGGAGAACACCCGCTGCAGCACGTCCTGTCCGGGGATGTTCCCGAGGGCGCCTGCGATCAGGAGTCCGGACCAGGCGAACAGCGCGGTCATTTCGCCGGGTACGACGGCGAGCAGGTCCGGCGGCGTCTCGCGTCCGAGCCGGGCCAGCCCTCCCAAGGCCGATCCGGCGCCCAGTTCGGCCAGGGCGGAAACCCCGAGGGCGATGAGCGCGAAGCCCACGATGACCCCTTGTACCGCGTCGGTGAGGGTCACCGACCACATCCCCCCGATCAGCGTGTAGCCGATGGCAACGGCGGCGACCAACAGGAGACCCGCAGCGAGCGGGATTTGGAAGAGTTCGCCGAGGAGCGCGGCCAACACCGAGAACTGGGCGGCGATCCAGCCGAAAAAGCTCGGAACCATGATGGCGGCCGAGACGATCTCCGCGCTTCGGCCGAAACGGCCGGCGAAGAAATCCCCGAGCGTCAGGAGCCCCTGCCGCCGGAGCGGGGCCGCGTAGAACAGACCGACCAGCAACAAGCAGATCCCAGGACCGATGGGCTCCAGGGCGGCTGCCGACAACCCTACGGACCGGACTTCTTCGGCGGAAGCGAGGAGCGTGCCGGCCCCGAACCAGGTGGCGAGCAGGCTCAGCGAGGCGAGCGGTGTCCCGAGACGCCGGCCGGCGACCAGGTAGTCCGAGAAGTTGTGGACGCGGCGACTGGAGATCCACGCGATCCCGAACAGAAGGGCGGTGTAGAGAAGAAGTACGGCCCCCGAGATAGCGGCCGGCAACGTCTAACAGCCTGTGGTGGAACCCGGGTGAGCGCCGAGGCCGGTGAGGCCCAGTTCTCCCGGTGGGGCCAGTCCTCCCGGTGGGGGCCCGGCTGACAAGGCGCGTGAGGGAGGAATACCCGGTGTATTTCGACCGAAACGCAACGCAGAACGCAGCGAAGCGGAGTGGTTCAGCCGGGATGGATCGCCGGCCGAGCCCCCACCGGGAGAACTGGGCCGCGCGGGTTTCACCACAGGCTGTTAACCCTTACTGCGCCCCGTGGAGTCGTTCGACGGCCCTTAACCGCTCGGCGGGATCGCGTCCGCCCCACAGCCCGCCGATCAGCATCGCCAACAGACTCACGGGAAGCGCCAGCAGAATGGGACCGATCCCGATTCCGAGCTGTGGGCCCGCGAGCAGCAGCACGGAATAGGTGGTCACTCCGGACACGAGCGCCAAAACGCCGCCCACCAGATTCGCCCGCCGCCACCAGATGCCGAAGACCACCGGCACGAAGAGCCCCGCCGAGAGCAGACCGACGCCGGCGGTATAGAACTGAGTGAGCAACTCGGGCGGCGACCAGGCCCAGTAGAGCGCCGCGGCCCCCACGAGCCAGGTGGTTCCGAGGCGGGCGGCGGCCTGCGCTCGTTTGCTCTTCCGGGACAGGTAGCCGCCCAGCAAGTCGTGGGCGACCGCGGAACTCACCGCCAGCAGGAAGGCATCGGTGGTGGACATCACCGCCGCCAGCACCGCCGCCACCGCAAGCCCGCGCAGCACCGGGGGAAAGTGATCGCCCACGATGCGCAGGAACACCTGATCCGGGTCGGTCAGCCCGGGGAATTCGAGGATCCCCACCGGGGCGATGAGCAGGATCGCCGCCAGGATCATCACGCCGTACATGGCCGTCGCCAGGTTCAGCGAGACCCGGGCGCTTTGCGGATTCCGGGCGGTGGCCACCCGCATCACGATGTGGGGGATCACCGGAATCGCCGAAGCCCAGATCACGAAGTAGCTCAGGTAGCCGGATCCCCCCGGGGGGAGCTGTCCGAAGGCCGGGGAGGCCGCGGTCGCCGCCTGGAGCGACGCGAACGGCGAGCCCGCGGAAAGCGCCAGGATGACGGCGGTAGCCCCCATCAGGAGGAACAACAAAGCCCCCTGCATCACGTCGGTGACCGTTACGGCAACCATTCCGCCGAAGGACACGTAGAGGACGAACACGAGGGTGGCGACGGTGATCGCGGTCCCGTAGTCCACGCCCAGCAGGGCCTCGGCGGTGATCCCGGCGGCCTTCATCTGGGCCACCATGTAGACGGTCAGCGACACCACGATGATCGCCGGGACCAGCGCCCGCACCAGTCCGTGGGGGTAGCGGAAAACCATGAAGTCGGTGATCGTGAATTTCGCCAGTCGGCGAAGCGGCGCGGCGACCAGGATGGTGGCGAGCGGAAACCCGACCACCGCCCCTGCGAACAGCGCGAGCGTTGCGGGAATGCCGTCCCGGTAGGCAAGGCCCAACACTCCGATCAGCGAGCCGCCGCTTGCCAGGCTCGCCATGATTGCGAGCGCGTTGACCCCCGTCCCGACGCGGCGCCCGGCCACCCAGTACTCGTCCGCCGAGCCGAGCACGCGGCGGGTGGCCAGCGCGCCGACCACCACGCATACCAGCAGGTAGGCGAGGACGAGCCAGCGTTCGATCATGGATCCGGGCGGAGTTCCGCCGATTCGTGATTCTCCTGGCCGCTTCCCCTGTCCGGCTCGGCAAGGAGCAACAGGAGAAGCATCGCCGGCGATCCGAGCAGCAGCACCGCCATCAGCCAACCGAAGACCGCGACGCCGAGCACCGACGTTTCTCCGAACACCGGCAGGAAGGCGATCGTCGAGAAGGCGACCAGGGCGAAGAGCGCGACGCGCTCGCGCGGCGGCATCGGAAAGAAGGCTTTCATGCGGGGTCGGCGGGTGCCAAGTGTAGGGGCTGAGGGCCGTCTATGATCCGGCCCGGTTGTCTCGTTGCGCGTCATTACCTGGAACCTGAATTCGATCCGGACGCGCCGGCCTCGCCTGCTCCGTCTGCTCGCAAGACACGAGCCCGACATCCTCTGTCTCCAGGAGCTTCGCGCTCCCGCGGAGGCCTTCCCCTGGCTGGATATCGAGGCTGCCGGCTACCGGGCCGTCGTGCACGCCCAGGCCGCGAGGAACGGGGTGGCCATCCTCGCCCGCGAGTCTCTGGAGGTTCTGGAGCGCGGCCTTCCTCCGTGCCGGGAGCGCGGCGAGGCGCGCCTGCTGGACGTCCGCGCGGCGGGATGCCGGGTGATCACCGCCTACGTACCGAACGGGAAGGCGGTGAGCCGCACCGACGACTGGAAGTACAAGCTGGAATGGCTCGGAGCGCTCCGGGACCATCTTGCCGGCAACGCGGATCCCGCGGAGCCGCTCATCCTCTGCGGAGACTTCAACGTGGCCCCGAAGGACCAAGACGCCGCGGTGGCGGACCCGGGAGGGGTGCTCTGCCACCCGGACGCCCGCACGGCGCTCCGAGGCGTTGCCGCGTGGGGACTGTCCGATGCCTATCGAACGGTCTACGCGGAGGGGGCGGAACCGGAAAAGGGCCTCTACACCTGGTGGGACTACACCCGCCTGGCCTTCGCCAGGAACGTCGGCGCCCGCATCGATCACATCTATCTGACCGGTCCTCTCGCCGGTCGGATCGGATCGGTCCGGGTAGACCGGGACGAGCGGCGTCAGCGGAAGGGTGAGGACATTCCCTCCGACCACGCGCCGGTCCTCTGCGATCTCGAGTTCCCGTAGCGGGAAACCGACCGATCCGGACGAATTCGGTCGTCGGGCGCCGGCCGGCTACACCAGGTTGAGGCCGGGAATGTCCTGGAAATCCTCCTCATTCAGGGACCAGAGCGCGGCGTCCTGCGTGATCGCACACGCCGCGACCGCCAGGTCCGTTTCGCGGCCGCGCGCCCTCCCGAGTCCGGAATAGAGATCGGCCGCGGCCGCCGCGGCGTCGGTATCGAAAGGGACGGCAGCGCGGCGAGGCAGAAGCGCCTCCTGATCCCTTAATTCGTCGAGAGTTCTGGGTCCCCGTAGCCACTCGTAGAGGACGGGGGCGGAAATGTTCAGGCGGTGTCCCGCGTCCACGAGAGCGATGAGCCGTGTGAGCGAGGACCTCTGGCCGGCCAGCGCGTCCACGAGCGCCGAGGTGTCGAGATGGACGATCACCGCTCCGGCCGCCAGCCCCGGCGCCGCGCATCGCGGATTTCCCTCAGCTCCGCCTCCACCTCCGCTCGGGACCGGCGGGGTGGCGTGTCGCGCAGGCGATACAGCACTTCCAGCATGCGGAGGCGCTCGGCCTCGCTCAGCCGATCCTTGCGTGCCGCATAGTCGGCGACGGCCTCCCGCACCATCTGGCTCTGGGGAATGCCGAGTCGGCCCGCGATGGTGCGGATCCGGCGCACCGTGGCGTCGTCAAGCGAGTAGGTAACCTTGACCATACCAATACCATAATACCATACTCCGATCGACCGACCCCGCCCCGCTCCAGCTCCGCAAGGTCTCGGAAGCAGGCTCCGGACTCCGCCGCGATCACGCGACCGCGCTCCGTGGCCTGCGAAGAGAATCGCCGGATTCCGGGCTGATCCGACGCGCTGCGGGGGCCGCTGGGCGCCTCCGCCGAACGCCCCGGAACGGGTTTCCGCTGCTTGCATCGGGGGTCGCTCGCCACTATCCTCTTCCAATTGGGCCGGAGCGTATTCGGGGGCGGAAACACCGCCTCGCCACGTCCGGCAAAACGTCCCATGCGCCTAATTCCCATCGTCGCAGCGTGGTCCCTCGGCGTGGGCGCATACCTGCTGCCGCCGGCCGCTGATGCCGAGGAGACGCCGCGCTTCGAGCCGGCGGCGCCCACCATCGCGCCGGCGGCGCCTACCATCGCGTCTGTCCGGAACTGGAGTCCGGAGAGTTCCCCCGGTGGGTCCAAAAACGATGGGTCCAAAAACACTGGGTCCATAAGCACGGAGACGGCCGCCGCGCACAACGGAATGCTGCGGACCTATTGCATGGTCTGCCACAACGACCGGATGAAGACCGGGAACATGTCGCTTGCCGCGTTCGATGCCGGCGAGGCAGTCGCGAACCCGGCCCTCGCGGAGAAGATGGTCTCGAAGCTCCGGCTCGGCATGATGCCGCCGCCGGGGGCCCGGCGGCCGGCGGAGGACCTGCTTGGCGAGGTCGCGGAGTCGCTCGAGACCCAGCTTGACGCGAGCGCCGAGGAAAACCCGAATCCCGGGCGCCGCTCCTTCCAGCGCTTGAACCGGGCCGAATACACCGCGGCGATCGGGGACCTGTTGGACCTCCCGCTGGATGGGGCCAAATACCTCCCGCAGGACACGATCAGCGCGAACTTCGACAACATCGCGGACGTCCAGTTGCTGTCTGCGACGCTCATGGACTCCTACCTGCGGGCGGCCAGCGATATCAGTCATCTCGCGGTCGGGGACCCTGACGCGGTGGCCGCGGAGTCCGGCTACCACGTGTCCCGCTGGGCTGCCCAGTTGGATCTGGTCGAGGGAGCTCCCTACGGAACGCGGGGCGGAATCGTCGTGGACCACGTATTCCCGGCGGACGGCGCGTATCGGTTCCGGGTGGCCTTCCACCACGAGACGACCGGCGCCATTGTCGGCTCGGGATCGAGTTCGCTTCACACGGTCGACACTCCGGAGCAGGTCGAGATCTCGATCGACGGTGAGCGGCTCGCGCTCCTGGACGTCGGTCGCTGGATGCACGTTTCCGACCCCGACGGGGTCAATCTGCGGAGCGAACCGGTCTTCGTGCGGGGTGGCCCGCGCAAGGTGGCCGCGGTTTTCCTGAAGCACTACGAGGGACCGGTCCTCGACCTGATCTCCCCCCACGACTGGTCACTTGCCAGCACCGCGACGTCGAGGACCTACGGCATCCACAACGTACCCCACTTGCGGGATCTGATCATTACGGGGCCCTTCGACGCGACCGGGGTGTCGGAGACCCCGAGCCGCGAGGCGATCTTCACCTGCCGGCCGCTCTCGGCGGAAGAGGCGGGCCCCTGTGCCGAGAAGATCCTGTCGCGGCTCGGGCGTCTCGCGTATCGGCGGAATCTGACCGAGCGCAACCTCAAGGCGCTGATGTCGCTCTATGACATGGGGGCCGCGAGCGTCGGCTTCGAGGAAGGGATCCGGATGGGGATCGAGGGAATGCTCGCGAGCCCCAACTTCGTGTTCCGGATCGAAGAGCCCCTGGACCCGCGGGAGGCGGAGTTCGGGTACCGACTGACGGATACCGACCTGGCGTCGCGCCTGTCGTTCTTCCTGTGGGGGACGATCCCCGACCACGAGCTGCTCGATGCGGCCGAGGCGGGGCAGTTGTCGGATCCTGCGGTGTTCGAGACGCAGGTTCGTCGGATGCTCGCGGACCCGCGCTCGGAAGCGCTGGCGAAGCGGTTCGCGCATCAATGGTTCCGGTTGCAGGATCTGGAGAAGATCAACCCGAACGTTCGGTTGTATCCGGACTTCTACCAGCAGTTGAAGTTGGCGATGGTGGAGGAGACGGAGCGGTTCTTCCATCACCTGGTGTCCGAGGACAAGAGCGTCTTCGACCTGTTCACGGCGGACTACACGTTCGTGAACGACAACCTGGCCGACCACTACGGGATGGAGGGGGTTGCCGGTCCGGAGCACCGTCTGGTGCGGTATCAGAATCCGAACCGGCGTGGGATCTTCGCCCACGGGAGCATGCTGACGCTGACGTCCCATCCGTATCGGACGTCGGCGGTGCTTCGTGGGAAGTGGGTGATGGAGGTGCTGCTCGGGAGTCCGCCGCCACCTCCGCCTCCGAACGTTCCGGACCTGGATGCCGGGGAGTCAGGCGAGACGGTCCGCAAACTCACCGCCCGCCAAGCCCTCGAGATCCACCGGGACAACCCGGCGTGCCGTTCGTGCCACCGGATGATGGATCCGATCGGGTTGGCCCTGGAGCAATTCGACGTGACTGGGCGGATTCGGGTGAAGGACGCGGGCCAGCCGATCGACGCGTCGGGCGAGTTCTACGACGGGACTCCGATCCGTGACATCGGGGACCTGCGGGAGGCGCTGTTGAAGCGTCCGACGCCGCTGCTGCGGACATTCACGGAGAACCTGATGGCGTATGCGCTGGGTCGGCGGGTGGAGTATTACGACCAGCCGCTGATCCGGGAGATCGTTCGGGAAGCGGAGGCTTCGGACTACCGGATGTCTTCGTTCATCCTGGGGGTGGCGACGAGTCCGGCCTTCCAGATGAAGGGCGGGGTCGAAGCCGAGACGGAGACGACGCTCGCCGCGGAGCATGCCGCGGAGCATTAGGAAGCCCTACAGAGAATCAAACCGAGAAGAGTCAAAACGAGAAAGCCAAGAGAGAAAGTCAGTCTGACCACAAGGAGACAGCGATGAACTACCTGACCGGCAAGAGCCTTCCACGCCGTACGTTCCTGCGGGGAGCGGGGGCCACGGTCGCGTTGCCGTTTTTGGACGCGATGGTTCCGGCGAGCGTGATCGCGAAGCCGACGGCGGAGGATCCGACGCGGCTCGTGGCGGTGGAGATCGTCCACGGGGCGGCGGGCAGCAACAAGTACGGTCGTGAGCAGCACCTGTGGTCTCCGGAGAAAGAGGGCGCGGACTTCGATCTGTCGAAGGGTGCGCTCAGCTCCCTGGAGCCGGTCCGGGACTACGTCACGGTCGTGAGCGACTGTGACGTGGAGCCCGCGGAGGCCGAGACGGCGCGGGAGATCGGCGGGGACCACTTCCGCTCGAGCTCGACGTTCCTGACCCAGTCCCATCCAAGGCAGACCGAAGGGTCCGATGTCTTTGCCGGGACCTCGCTGGATCAGATGTATGCGAACCGTTTCGGCCAGGACACGCCGATTCCTTCGATGCAGCTCTGCATCGAGACGGTGGACCAGGCGGGTGGTTGCGCTTACGGGTATGCCTGCGCGTACACCGACACCATCAGTTGGGGGTCGCCGACGGAGCCGCTTCCGATGACACGGGATCCCCGAATCGTGTTCGACCAGTTGTTCGGCGCGGGGGGAACCCCGGAGGGCCGGGTGGCGCGGCAGAAGGCTCGCCGGAGCGTTCTGGACTTCATCGGTGAAGAGGTGCGGACCCTGCAAGAAGCGCTGGATCCGCAGGATTTGCGCCGGATGGACCGGTACCTGACGGACGTCCGGGAGATGGAGCGTCGGATCGAGCGGATCGTGGAACGGAACACGAGCGGGGAGCTTCGTGAGCTTCCGAACGCTCCGTCAGGGGTTCCGGACTCGTTCGACGAGCACGTGAAGATCATGTTCGAGCTGCAGGCGCTGGCGTTCCAGTCGGACATGACGCGGGTGTTCAGCCTCAAGCTGGGCCGGGACGCGTCGAGCCGGGTGTTTCCGGACAGCGGCGAATCGACGGCGTTCCATCCGGCCTCACACCACGGGAATGACGACGAGCGGGTGGAACTCCTGAGCCGGATCAACCGGTATCACGTGAGCCTGATTCCGTATTTCATGGAGAAGCTGCGGAGCATCCAGGAAGAGGATCGGACGCTGCTGGACAAGACGATGATCCTGTATGGGTCTCCGATGGGAGATCCGAACATCCACAACCACAAGCGCGTTCCGTTCTTTGTAGCGGGAGGCGCGAACGGAGCGCTGGAGAACAACCTGCACCTGCGTGCGGAACCCGGGACCCCGCTGGCGAACGTGATGCTCACGTTGCTGCACAAGCTGGGGATGGATGATCTGGAGAGCTTCGGGAACAGCACGGGTGCGTTCTCGCTCTCGCAGGCGGTGTAACCCGGGAGCGGGATCCACATCAGGGACTTTGACCCAAGAGAGGGACGCGGCATGAAGATTGGAAAGCGGAAGATCAAAAAGCGATGGATCGGCCTGGCGGCACTGCTCGCAGTGCTGGGAGTGCTGGTCGGAGCCGGGTATGCGGCGCTGCTCGCGCCGGTGCTGGACGCCGCGAAGCGCGGTGACCTGGAGACGCTGAAGGCGGAGCTGCGCTCGGGCGCGGACGTGAACGCGGCGCAGGGCGACGGGTTCACGGCGCTGCACTGGGCGGCGAAGACGGGGAACCGCGAGGTTGCGGAGGTCTTGATCGCGGCGGGTGCGGACATCAGCGCCACCACGCGCCTCGGGAGCCACATGCCGCTGCACGTGGCGGCGGCGGCCGGCCAGGCGGGAGTTGCCGAAGTCCTCCTCGAGGCCGGCGCCCCGATCGCCGAGCCGACCGGAACCGGAGCCCGGGCGATCCACTTCGCCGCGGCTTCCGGCAGCACACCGACCCTCACGGTGCTGGGGAAGCATGGCGCCAACCTCGACGCCGTCGAGCCGCAGTGGGGACAGACCCCGCTCATGTTCGCGGCCGCCGTGGGCCGCACCGCGGCCGTCGCGACGCTTCTGGAAGCGGGCGCCGATCCCTCGATCACCGCTTCGGTACTGGACGTCGCGGCCCGCGCCGAGCGGGATCTCATCGCGCGTCGGGCTCGCCAGGCGCGGATCGACCAGGGACGGGGCGCAGCGGGCGTGATCTACGACGAGCGGGAACGCGACAAGAAGGCCCGGGAGGCCCAGCGACGGGCGCGGGCCGCGGCCGCCAAGGCGGCGAACGAGAAGGGACGCATCGAGGAGGCCCCCGCGACCGCTTCCACGGGAGCCGACGCCGGCACCGGGAAATCCGGTTCTGCGGACCTTGCGAAGGACCTTGCTGATCTGAAGACCGCAAAGACCGCGGAGGAATTGGCGGCGGAGGAGGACGAGCACGCCGCGGCGCACGGTCATCCCGAGGACGATCTCGTCAGGGCCAAGGCCATCGAAGAGGCAAAGAAGCGCAGAGCGAGCAGGAAGCGGGACCGGAACCGCCTCCAGCCGCTCCGCTACGCCGAACTGGTCGGGACGCACGGCGGCCTGACGGCTCTGCTGCTCGCCGCTCGTGACGGCCATCTGGAAGCCGCCGTCGCCCTCATGGACGGTGGGGCCGACATCAACCAGCGGGCCGAGGGCCACCGCACCACACCTCTCCTGATGGCGGCGATCAACGGCCACTACGACATCGGAATGGAACTGCTCAAACGCGGTGCGGACCCGAACCTGAAGAACGTCTCCGGCGGCGCTCCGCTGTATGGCGCGATCAACGCCCGCTGGATTTCGCAACCCTTCCATCCCCAGCCCGCGGATCACCTCCGCCAGCAGACCTCGCACATCGAGTTGATGGAGGCGCTCATCGATGCCGGGGCGGACGTGAACTCCCGGCTCGAGCGGAAGCAGTGGTACAGCACCTACAACACCGACCAGCTCGGGGTGAACCGGGCCGGGGCCACCGCCTTCTGGCGCGCGGCCTACGCGCTCGACATCCCCGCGATGAAGATGCTGGTCGCGCGCGGCGCGGACCCCGGGATCCCGACCATCAAGGTTCCCGAGCGGACCCTCCGGGGGCTGACCGACCTGACGGCGGAAGAGCCTGAGGAAGATCCCTCGGGCCTCCCTGAGGTTCTCCACGGGGGCCCCGGGGTCCATCCCGTACACGCCGCTGCCGGCGTCGGGTACGGGCTCGGGCTGGCCGCGAACTCGCATCGCCACGCCCCCGACGCCTGGATGCCCTCCGTGAAGTACCTCGTGGAAGAGCTGGGCGCCGATCCCGACGCCCGTGACCACAACGGCTACAGCGTGATCCACCACGCGGCCTCGCGGGGCGACAACGAGATGATCGAATACCTGATCTCGAAGGGCGCCGACCCGCTGGCAATCGCCCGGACCGGGCAGACCACGGTGGACCTGGCGAACGGGCCGGTGCAGCGGATCAGCCCCTTCCCGGAGACCATCGCCCTCCTCGAGACCTACGGGGCGAAAAACAACAACCGCTGCGTGGGTTGCTGAGGCGCCACGATGGGGACATCCAGGCTGGAAGCGGTTTCGCTGATTCCGGTTCTCTTCGCCGGCCTGCTCGCGTCTTCCGTCGCGGCGGCGGCGCCCGGGCTTGAAGCCCGGCTGGCCCGGCTGGAAGGATCGGAGCCCACCGCTTCCGGGCCGACGGTCGCCACCGTTCGGTCCTGGGAGCCGTCAGCGACGGAGCGCGCCGTTGTGGCGGTGTCCCCCGAAAACGCGGCCGCCCACAACCGGATGCTGCGGACCTACTGCATGTCTGCCACAACGACCGCATGAAGACCGGGAACATGACGCTCTCCGGTTTCGACGCCGGGAACGCGCCGGAAGATGCCGCCCTCGCGGAAAAGATGGTCTCGAAGCTGCGGCTCGGCATGATGCCGCCGCCGGGGGCCCGGCGCCCCGGAGAGGAGGTGCTCGCCGAGGTCGCCGGGTCGCTCGAAACCCAGCTTGACGCGAGCGCGGAGGCGAAACCGAATCCGGGACGCCGTTCTTTCCAGCGGCTCAACCGGGCGGAGTACACGGCGGCCATCCGGGATCTCCTGGCGCTCGCCGTGGATGCCGCCGAGTATCTGCCGCAGGACACGATCAGCGCGAACTTCGACAACATCGCGGATGTCCAGTTGCTGTCGGCCACGCTCATGGACTCCTATCTGCGCGCGGCGGGCGAGATCAGCCGGTTGGCCGTAGGGGACCCCGACGCCGCACCGGCCGAGACCAGTTACTTCGTTTCCCGTTGGGCTTCGCAGCGGGTTCAGGTCGAGGGAGCCCCGTACGGCACCCGCGGCGGGATCGCAGTGGATCACACCTTTGCCGCGGACGGGAACTACGTCTTCCGCGTTTCGCTGCACCACGAAGTGTGCGGCCCTGTCGTCGGCACCGCCGCCGGAGCGTTGAACTCCGAGGAGAACCCGGAACAGCTCGAGATCTCGATCGACGGAGAGCGGGTCGCGCTCCTCTCCATCGACCCGTGGATGCACACCTCGGATCCCAACGGGGCGACGATGATCACGGAGCCCCTCTTCATCAAGGCCGGTCCCAGGACGGTGGCCGCTGCGTTCCTGCGCCAGTTTGACGGCGCGACGCTGGATCTGATCTCGCCGCACGAATGGTCGCTGGCGAGCACCAACATCGCGCTCACCTACGGGATCCACAGCCTTCCCCATCTGCGGGACATTCTGGTTCGGGGACCGTTCGACACCACGGGGGTGTCGGAGACGCCGAGCCGAAAGGCGATCTTCGCCTGCCGCCCGCTGGCAGCGGACGAAGCACGGCCGTGCGCCGAGGAGATCCTTTCGCGGTTGGGCCGGCTGGCCTATCGCCGGAGTCTCGACGACGAAAGTCGGGCGGCGCTGATGTTGCTCTACGACGTGGGGGCCGAGACGGTCGGCTTCGAAGAAGGGATCCGGATGGGAGTGGAGGGCATCCTCGCGAGCCCGAACTTCGTGTTCCGGATCGAGGAGCCGCTGGACCCGCGGGAGGCGGAGTTCGGGTACCGGCTGACGGATACCGACCTGGCGTCGCGCCTGTCGTTCTTCCTGTGGGGGACGATCCCCGACTACGAGCTGCTCGATGCGGCCGAGGCGGGGCAGTTGTCGGATCCTGCGGCGTTCGAGACCCAGGTTCGTCGGATGCTCGCGGACCCGCGCTCGGAAGCGCTGGCGAAGCGGTTCGCGTATCAGTGGTTCCGGCTGCAGGATCTGGAGAAGATCAACCCGAACGTTCGGTTGTATCCGGACTTCCACCAGCAGTTGAAGACGGCGATGGTGGAGGAGACGGAGCGGTTCTTCCAGCACCTGGTGACGGAGGACAGGAGCGTTTTCGACCTGTTCACCGCGGACTACACGTTCGTGAACGAGCGCCTCGCGAAGCACTACGGGATGGAGGGGATTGCCGGTCCGGAGCACCGGATGGTGTCGTATCAGGACCCGAACCGGCGTGGGATCTTCGCCCACGGGAGCATGCTGACGCTGACGTCCCATCCGTATCGGACGTCGGCGGTGCTTCGTGGGAAGTGGGTGATGGAGGTTCTGCTGGGCAGTCCGCCGCCGCCACCGCCGCCGGACGTTCCGGATCTGGACGCGACGGCAGCGTCGGAGAACGGCCGGGAGTTGACCGCGCGTGAACGGCTGGAGATCCACCGGGACAACCCGGCGTGCCGTTCGTGCCACCGGATGATGGACCCGATCGGGTTGGCGCTGGAGCAGTTCGACGTGACGGGCAGAGTGCGGGTGAAGGACGCGGGCCAGCCGATTGACGCTTCGGGTGAGTTCTACGACGGGACCCCGATCCAGAACATCGGGGACCTGCGGGAGGCGCTGCTGAAGCGTCCGACGCCGCTGCTTCGAACCTTCACGGAGAACCTGATGGCGTACGCGCTGGGCCGGCGGGTGGAGTATTTCGATCAGCCGCTGATCCGGGAGATCGTCCGGCAGGCGGAGGCTTCGGACTACCGGATGTCAGCGTTCATCCTGGGGGTGGCGACGAGCCCGGCCTTCCAGATGAAGGGCGGGGTCCCCGCAGAGATCGAAACCACGGTCGCGGGCGAGCCCTGATCTCCTCCTCTTGGGGGGGCGCTCTCCGGTTCCCGGAGTCGGCTCTCGCAGCAGTTCTCGACCGGGCCGGATGCCCCTTGCGCCGGGACGGTTGATTTCCTATCCTAGTCCGGTTATGGGAGCCCATCGATCCCGTACTTTGTGGGGGGCGTATCCCTGCAACGGCGGGTCCCCAGCCGGTTCCACCCTGGGCCGGATCATCCAAGTCACCCGAGGATCTCGGGCTCTCTACACAGCGACTCCAGCCCCACCGGAACACCGGGACGGCGGGGCGCCCTGACAGGAGAACACCATGAACTATCTGACCGGCAAGAGCCTCCCACGGCGGACGTTCCTTCGGGGAGCGGGAGCAACGGTCGCGTTGCCGTTCCTGGACGCGATGGTTCCGGCGAGCGTGATCGCGAAGCCGACCGCAGAGGATCCGACGCGGCTCGTGGCGATCGAGATCGTTCACGGGTCGGCGGGCAGCAACAAGTACGGCCGATCGCAGCATCTGTGGACTCCGGAGAAAGAGGGCGCGGACTTCGATCTGTCGAAGGGTGCGCTCAGCTCCCTGGAGTCCGTCCGGGACTACGTCACGATCGTGAGCGATTGCGATGTGGAGCCCGCGGAGGCGCGCACGGCGCGTGAGATCGGTGGAGACCACTTCCGCTCGAGCGCGGCGTTCCTGACCCAGTCGTATCCCAAGCAGACCGAGAGTTCGGATGTCTTTGCCGGGACCTCGCTGGATCAGATGTATGCGAACCGTTTCGGCCAGGACACACCGATTCCCTCGATGCAGCTCTGCATCGAGACGGTGGACCAGGCGGGTGGTTGCGCCTACGGGTATGCCTGCGTCTACACCGACACCATCAGTTGGGCGTCGCCGACGGAGCCGCTTCCGATGACGCGGGATCCCCGGATCGTGTTCGACCAGTTGTTCGGCGCGGGGGGAACCCCGGAGGGCCGGGTGGCGCGGCAGAACGCGCGCCGGAGCGTTCTGGACTTCATCGGTTCGGAGGTGCAGCGGCTGAAGGGAGCGCTGGATCCGCAGGATGTGCGCCGGATGGACCGGTACCTGACGGACGTCCGGGAGATGGAGCGTCGGATCGAGCGGATCGTGGAACGGAACACGAGCGGGGAGCTTCGTGAGCTTCCGGACGCTCCGTCAGGGGTTCCGGACTCGTTCGACGAGCATGTGAAGATCATGTTCGACCTGCAGGCGCTGGCCTTCCAGTCGGACATGACGCGGGTGTTCAGCTTGAAGCTGGGCCGGGACGCGTCGAGCCGGGTGTATCCGGACAGCGGCGAATCGATGGCGTTCCATCCGGCCTCGCACCACGGGAACGATCCCGAGCGGGTTGAGGTTCTGGGCCGGATCAACCGGTATCACGTGAGCCTGGTTCCGTATTTCATGGAGAAGCTGCGGAGCATTCAGGAAGAGGATCGGACGCTGCTGGACAAGACGATGATCCTGTATGGGTCTCCGATGGGGGATCCGAACATCCACAACCACAAGCGTGTTCCGTTCTTTGTGGCGGGAGGCGCGAACGGAGCGCTGGAGCACAACCTGCACCTGCGTGCGGAGCCCGGGACCCCGCTGGCGAACGTGATGCTGACGTTGGCGCACAAGCTGGGGATGGATGATCTGGAAACCTTCGGGAACAGCACGGGCGCGTTCTCGCTTTCGCAGGCGGTGTAGCAAGGACCGGAATCCGCAACGAGGACTCTGACCGGAGGAGAAGGACGGGGCATGAAGATCAAAAAGCGATGGATCGGCCTGGCGGCACTGCTCGCAGTGCTGGGAGTGCTGGTCGGAGCCGGGTATGCGGCGCTGCTGTCGCCAGTGCTGGACGCCGCGAAACGCGGTGACCTGGAGACGCTGAAGGCGGAGCTGCGTTCGGGCGCGGACGTGAACGCGGCGCAGGGCGACGGGTTCACGGCGCTGCACTGGGCGGCGAAGACGGGGAACCGCGAGGTTGCGGAGGTCTTGATCGCGGCGGGTGCGGACGTCCGCGCCACCACGCGTCTCGGGAGCCACATGCCGCTGCACGTGGCGGCGGCGGCCGGTAAGGCCGGAGTCGCCGAAGCTCTGCTCAACGCCGGCGCCCCTGCCGACGCCATGACCTCTACCGGCGCCCAACCGCTTCACCTGGCGGCAACCGCCGGCGTCCCTGAAACGGTGGTTTCACTTCTCGACCACGGAGCTCCCGTGGATGCGCGGGAAACCGCGTGGGACCTCACTCCGCTCATGTTCGCAGCGGTCCGGGGCCGCGTCGAAGCGATCAAAGCCCTGCTGGACGCCGGCGCGGACGCCTCCGCCACCGCGGATGTCCTGGACGTCGTCGAGCGTTCGCGGTTCGACCGGGCAGAGCGCCGCGAGCGGCAGGCCCGTCTTGCCGAGGTGCGCGGAGGGACCGGCATCATCCAGGCCGAGCGTCCGCTCCCCGCCAACGGGACCGACCGCGTCGGCAAGAGCGGGACCAGCACGGGTGCTGCCGGTCTTCCCCCGGATCCGCTCAACCCCGACCTGGACGAGAGCCGTGATCCGAACGAGCCGAAGCCCAAGACCTACGAGGAACGCGTCGGCACCCACGGCGGGTTGACCGCCCTCCTGTTCGCGGCCCGCGAAGGCCAGATCGACAGCGCGCTGGCGCTGCTCGACGCCGGCGCTGACTTGAACCAGCGCGCCGAGGGAAGCGGCACCACCCCATTGCTCATGGCGACGATCAACGGTCATTTCGACCTCGCAATGAGGTTGCTCGAGCAGGGCGCCGACCCGACGATGGCGGATTCGCAGAACGCGACTCCGCTCTACGGGACGATCAACACACAGTGGATCCCGAAAGCGCGTCACCCGCAGCCGGCCGACTACCTGCAGCAGGAGGTCTCGCATCTCGAACTCATGCAGGTGCTCATCGACGCCGGTGCCGACGTGAACGCGCGGATCGACAATTCGCTTTGGTACACGGTGTACGACGTGGATCAACTCGGGGTGGACCGCAGCGGAGCGACCGCCTTCTGGCGCGCCGCCTATTCGCTCGACATCCCGGCCATGAAGCTGCTGGTGGCGAACGGGGCGGATCCCCACCTCCCCACGGTCAAGGTGCCGGAGCGTCGTCGTCTCCCGATGCTCATCGAAGAGGGAGCCCCGGATCCGTCGGGCTTGCCTTCCGCCGAGTATGGGGATCCGGCGGTCTACCCGCTCCATGCAGCGGCCGGAGTGGGATACGGCCTCGGACTCGCCGCGAACTCTCACCGGCACGCGCCCGACGCGTGGCTGCCGGCGGTGAAATACCTGGTGGAGGAATGCGGGGCGGATGCGACCGTTCGCGACTACAACGGCTACTCCACGATCCACCACGCGGCGTCGCGCGGCGACATCGAGATGGTGCAGTACCTGATCGACCACGGCGCTGACCCGCTGGCTGTCGCCCGCACCGGACAGACGACCATCGACCTCGCCAACGGTCCGGTGCAGCGCATCAATCCGTTCCCGGAAACGATCGCGCTCCTCGCCAGCTACGGCGCCAAGAACAACAACGCCTGCGTCGGCTGCTGACACCCCGCCGCCGGCCCCTCGTCAGGCCACCGGGATCCGTGTGGCCGCATTTGCCCTTCTTCTGGAGTTTGTTACGCCATGTTCCTGACTGATCCATCGTATCGCCGCCCTCGGCCGGTTTTCCTCGCCGCGATCTGCCTTTCGCTCGCTGCGTTTCCAGCCGCGGCCCAGGACCAGGACTGGGACGCCGTCTCGATCACCAGCGAGGATCTGGGCGGCGGCATCCACGTCCTCTTTGGGAGCGGGGGCAACATCGGCCTGTCCACCGGCTCCGACGGCGCCCTGCTGGTGGATGATCAGTACGCGCCGCTGACCGACAAGATTCTCGCCGCGGTGCGCTCGATCACCACCGATCCGGTGCGCTTCCTGGTGAACACCCACTGGCACGGTGACCATACCGGCGGCAACGAGAACCTCGGAAAGGCCGGCAGCCTCATCGTGGCCCACGAGAACGTCCGGCGCCGCCTGAACCCCGCCGAGTTTGCCGACCTGGTCGGCCGCAGCGACCAGGCGGCCCCCGAAGCCCTGCCGGTAGTGACCTTCGAGCAGGAGGTCACCCTGCACTGGAATGGCCTCGCCATCGAAGTCCGGCACCAGCCTCATGCCCACACCGACGGCGATTCGGCGATCTTCTTCCGAGGCGCGAACGTGGTCCACATGGGGGACCTGTTCTTCAACGGCGCCTTCCCGTTCATTGACGTGGACTCAGGGGGCGGGATCGACGGGTTGATTGCGGCCGCCGAGGCGGTCGCGGAGAGCACCGACGACCAGACGAAGATCATTCCGGGTCACGGCCCGGTCGCGGACCGCGCCACCCTGGTCAAGTACGGGGTAGCGCTCCGCATGGCCCGGGAGCGGATCAGCGAGCGCGTCGAGGCGGGCCAGAGCGAGGACGACGCCGCGGCCGACTACGTCGCACTGGTCACCGGAATCGGAACCGACATCGGCTGGTCTCCCGACGCGGCCGGCTTCGTGAACGCCGAACGCTTCGTCCGCCTGGTCCACCGCAGCCTGTCGTCCCAGTAGCGGCACCGCCGCTCTCCGGGCCGGCATCGCTACTGGAGTAGATGGTGCACCAGTCGGGATAACGCGGGACCACTCTGCCACATCGCGCTTAGGAAAGGGACCGCCGGCCTCCGGCCGGCATCGCCGCCCATAGGGCGGCGAGACACACGAGGCCAGGTGCTATGCGCCCCAGTTCTCGAGTCGCAGCCCGCGAATCCGGCCCATGTGGGCGGTGTTGTCGGTAACCAGGACCGCGTCGAGCGCGAGGGCGTGGGCGGCAATTGCCACGTCGAAGTCCTCGATCCGCTGGCCCCGAGCCTCGAGATCGGCTTTGGTTGTGCCGAAAGCACGGCTGACGTCGGCGGTCCATGGCACTCCGGAGGTGTTCTCCACGAACTTCTCAAGGCGTCCGGCTAAGCGCTGGCGCCGCCCAGACTCCGGCAACCGGGCAATTCCGTACTCGATCTCGGCGATGACGGGTTGTGGAAGCAGCACATCGGTTCTTGCCAGGGAAAACATGCGCTCTGTGACGGATGGTGTGCCCGCCATGGCTAGGGAGACGATGTTCGTGTCGAGGACGTACTTCAAAGTGCCGGAGGCCCCTTGCTCTCCCGATTCGCCTTGATCGCGGCACGCATTTCGGCGAGGACCCTATGGTCTTCCGGATCGTGGCGGGCAGCACGGAGTTCCTCGACGAATGCTGGGCTCCACTCCGTGTCACTACTCAGGGATCGTTCGAGCGCCCGGACGATGTATCGGTTCCGGGTGACTCTCAGATCCTGCGCGCGGCGGTCTACGGCCGCCAGCAGGTCACCCGAGAGGTGGATGGTTGTGCTCATGGATAGAATACTATTCTATCCGAACTACAATTACACCGGCGGGAGATGGTTCAGCGCATTCCGAGTTTTTCGCCGCGGCGGAGGAGGTCCAGGCTCTCGGTGAGCCGCCGGGCTCGGGTTTCGGCCCGCTTGGCGATGCCGATCCAGGTTTCGTAGCGGCGCCGTTCCGAGCGGGGGAGCCTCAACCAGCCGGCGCGCGCCTGCGGATCGCTTTCGAGGGCGGCGAGTAGCTCCGCCGGGACGTCCGGGGGTGCCGAGGTCGCGGGTTTCTCCCAGGCGCCGGACCGTATCGAGGCCTCGACCGCTTCCTCACCGGTGGGAGTCATGAGGCCCCGGGACCTCATTTTTTCGAGCCGCACCCGATTGCTCTCCGACCACCGGCTGTCCGGTTTCCGCGGTGTGAAGCGGTGGGCGTATCGTTCGTCGTCAACGCGCCGTTTGAGGCCGTCGATCCAGCCGAAACAGACCGCCTCCTCGACGGCGTGGTCGTAGGTGAGGGTGGGCCGACCAGCTCGCTGGGCGGTTTTCTTGTAGAAGACGACCCAGACCTCGGGGACCGTGCCGTGGTTGGCGGCCAGCCAACGGCGCCATTCCTGCCGGTTGCGGGGGGTGATCTGTTTCCCGGGGAGGGGGTTCACGGATCCTGGATTCTTTCGCAGCGCCGTCGCCGTCGTCTGGGATGGCTACGGGAGTTTCGCCAGCCTCAGGCTGGCGATGCCGCTCTGAAGAGCGGCGTTCCCATGCGCGGGCGATGCCGCTCTGAAGAGCGGCGTTCCTCCGCGCTGGCGTGCCGCTTTGAAAGGGGGGCGCTCCTGGCTGGCGTTTCGCGCCTCGTTCTACCCCCGGACCTGGCGGCCGTTCTCATCCACGAGGTTGTAGCGGCCGGCGTCTTCGCGCCACTTCCCGGACTGGATGAGGTTTTGGTAGGTGTCGCCCGGAAGGGCGCGGTCGGCGTAGCCGGGCCAGGTCGCGCCGTCGTGGATGTCCTGGAGTCCCTGGCGCATCGCCCCGAGGGCGAGGCGGAGCATCTGTCCCGCGTAGAGGACGAGCGGGACCCGGTTTTCCCGGAGAGTGGTCATGGGTGTGTCGTGGACACTCGCGATCACCGGCCGGCCGGCCGCCTCTGCTACCGCGCCCATGCTCTCGGGAGGCAGTCCGGCAAAGAAGAGGAGGTCGGCTCCGGCCTCGACGTAGGCGGCGCCTCGCTCCGTGGCCTCCGCCTCGCTCTGCCCGATGGAAACGGAATCGCAGCGGGCAACCAGCATCATGCCGGTCTTCCGGGCGTCCACCGCCGCGCGGATCTTGTCCTGCATCGCGCCCACCTCGATCAGCACACCGCCTTCTCCGAGGTGTTTCGCCTGGACGTGATCCTCGATCATCACCGCGGCGAGGCCGCCCCGCTCGTAGCCGCGGACTGCCCGCGCCACCGCGAGCGGGCTGCCGCCCCCGTCGTCGGCGTCCGCGAAGCAGGGAACCGGGACGCTCCCCGCGATGCGGGAGGCGATCTCGATCAGCTCGGTGATGGAGGCGAGTCCGTAATCCGGGACTCCCCAGTTCGCCGCGGACGCGGCGCTTCCGCCGATGAGCACCGTCTCGAAGCCCATTTCGACGATCAGGCGGGCCGAGATGACGTCGAAGGCCCCCGGGCAGATCACCGGGTCTCCGGCGCCGAGCATCGTCCGGAACCGCTGTCCCGGGTCCGGGGCGGCCTCCGAGCCCATGGGGGCGCAGGCTGCCACCCCCGCGCCGAAGGCCGTCCCTCCGGTCGCGCCGAGCGCCGCTCCGCCGGTTCCGGCCGAAAGGCGACGGAGTGCCTCGCGGCGTCCCATTCCGTTGTTCCGAGCTTTGGTCATTCCGTTTCTTCCTCTCTTGGATGATTGGCAGTCCGTGGATAGGGTGAGGTGAGCACCGAGAGCGGCCAGTCCTCCCGGTGGGGGCGAGGCGCCCGGCTGACAAGGCGCGCGAGGGAGGAATACCTGGTGTATTCCGACCGAAGCGCAACGATGAGCGACGCGAAGCGTCGCGGTTCAGGCGGGATGCATCGCCGCTCGCTTCCGGAGCGGGGCGCCAGCACCGCGGAGACCCCGGAGCGGAAGGGACGGGGGACGGGGTCACCCGACCCCCAGCCCTTCTGGCTCGGGCTTCCGGCTCACGCTGTTCACGGGTTGCTAAGTGCGCACCGGAAGCCGATGCTGTGGATCCTGGTATCGGGTCTCGTGAAGTTTCGATAGAAGACGCTGGCGATCCGCTCGTCGCTGTCCGCCCAACTCCCGCCCCGGAAGATCCGGTAGGGAGCGTCTTGCGGCCCGCGCGGGTCCACGGGCGGGCTCACGGCGTAGTACCCGAGGTCGTAGCCGTCCGCGACCCACTCGGCGATGTTGCCGACCATGTCATAGAGCCCGTACCCGTTCGGCGGGAAGGAAGCGACTGCGGCAGGCGCCCCCGGGTGGCCGATCCGCGCCGGCGGGGGAAGCCGGGTCCCCTCCGGCGAGTCTTCTTCGGGGTCGGGCCGATACTGATCCCCCCAGGACCACGACGCTCCCTCAAGGCCGCCGCGCGCCGCCTTTTCCCATTCGGCCTCGGTCGGCAGGCGCTTTCTCCGGAAGGCGCAGTAGTCGTGCGCGTCGTTCCAGTTCACGTTGTACACCGGGAGGTGCGCCTTGTCCTCCGGGAAACCCTGTCGCCAGTGGAAGGGCTCGGGCCGCCCGGTCGAGAGGGTGAATTCCCGATAGGACTCCTGGGTGACTTCCTTCTGGTCCATCCAGAAGCCGGGGAGCGTGACCCGGTGCACCGGCCGGGCGTCCACCCGGTCCCGGGTCTGCCAGTGGATCTCGTCAATCAGCCAGAGCCGGGTCCTCCCCATCCAGAAGTCCCCGGGCGGGACCCAGCAGATGTTCTCGGCGCGATCGTCGCTGCAATGCGCCGGCGGGGGTTCGTTCCCGAACGCCGGTGCCGCCGTCTCTGTGAGGAGAGGGGTCGCCGCCAGCAGCGCCGTGACGAGTTTGCGGATGGCGGGAATCCGGCGCCGCTCTCCCATCGCCGCCGGTCAGTGAACTTCCGAGCGGACCCGCGTGGTCGGGATCAGGCGAAGATCTCGGCGATCTCGTCGTCGAACATCATCTCCGACCCGCCGAGGGAGACGGAATCCACGTAGATGTATTCGCGGCCCGAGGGGGTGTTGCGGACCGACTTCCTCCAGTCGATGCCGAGCGCTGAATAGATGGTCGCCACCGTGTTGTCCATGAACGGCTGCCCGGCGTGTTTCCAGCCGGGATCAACGACTTCGGAACCATCCTCGTTGGTCCGCCCGACGACGCGGCCACCCTGAACGCCGCCGCCCGCAAACATCGTGGCGTAGGCGAAACGGTAGTGATCCCGGCCGGCCACCGGATTCATTTCCGGAGTGCGGCCGAACTCGCTGGTGACCACGATCAGGGTCTCGTCCAGCAACGTCGTGCCCGGCTCGCTGCCCGGCCGGGCGCCGAGGTCGGTGAGCAGGGAGGTGAAGCCCTTGTCCAGCCGCGGACAGGTCGTGTAGTGGTTCCATTGGCGCGACCGGTCGAAGATGCCGGAGTGGTGGTCCCATTTGTCGCCGTCGTAGATATAGATGAATCGGGTGCCGGCATCGGCCTCGATCAGGTTGCGCGCGAGGATGCAGCCAAGCCCGAACTCGTCGGCGCCATAGCGCGCTTTGTCCTCCTCGCTCGCGGCGAAGAGCTTGGGCCAGCGTTCGTCGGTGAGCAGCTCGTAGGCCGACTGGTAGTAGGCGCGGTAGTCGTCTTCCTTGTCGCCCAGCGAGGCCCGCTCCGGGATGGAGACCTCCGCCATCTGGTTCAGCAGGCGGAAGCGCTCCTCCAGAACCCGGCGGCTGCCTTCCACGTCGCCTCCGAAGGAGTCGAAGACCGTCGTGGGATCCAGATCGAGGCCGGAGAACCGCGTGGGCAGGAAGCCGGCGCCGATCGAGCCGGCGCGCGCCCGCGTCAGGTAGGTGCTGACGTAGGTCGGAAAGCTGTCCGTTTCGCGCCGTTCCTTGTCGAGTTCCGCAGCGATGATGCTTCCGAAGGCGGGGATTTCCCGGGCGAGCGCCACGTTGAGAGCCCTGCCGGTCTGGGTGTGGTACTGACCGTTGAAGTGGATCAGCTCGGGCGCCCGCATGGAGCGGACAAAGGCGACCTCGTCGACGCGGTCCACGAGGGTGGGGAACAGCGCGCGCGACAGCGAAACCTCGTCGTTGATCTGCACCATGTCGAGGTCCGTGGGGGTCCAGCGGGTCTCTTTGAAGTCCCAGGTGTCCATGGGGCTGATCGCCCCGCCCATCTCGATGAAGATGCAATAGCGGGCGGTCCGGCGCGGATTCGCCTTGCCGTTCGCGTGGGCCTGGAGCGGCCAGATGACCTGGTTCGCGAAGGTTCCGGCCAGCGCCAAGCCTCCGAGTTTCAGGACTTCCCGGCGAGCCGGGAAGAGGTCGGCGACGCGGGGTTCGTGACTACACATAAAGACACATCCAGGGGCTTCAGTGGTTCAGGAGGAACTCGGGAGAGTTGACGAGCACCCACTGCAGGTTCTGGGCGCCCTGGTGGCGGTCCTCGGCGAGCTGCGCGGCGCCGAGTTCCGCTTCGGCCGCCGTCGGCAGGCGTCCGAGCGTCCCCAGGAACAGTTCGTTGACGAAATCTCCGTCGGCCTTGTCCGAAGCAAGCAGGTCGGCCACCCGCCCTCCGGACTCGCTGGAGACCCGGCGGTTCACGACCCCCGACTGCATCATGAGCAGCGCCTGCAGGATCGAACCGCGGTTCCCGACCGGCGCCGGGGTCATCCGGTTGCTCTGGAAGAAGCTCTGCATGAGAGCGTCCACCTCCGCGCCCTCGCCGCGCCCGCGCCGCCCTCCGAGATCGGAGGGCGTGGTGAGTTCCTTGACGCGCCCGACGGTCGTTCCGGCGAACGAGAACTCCGTGGGGACGTCGGTGGCGCGCGCCAGCGAGTCCACGAGCTCCGGCCCGGTCAGCACCCGGACATAGCGGCGGGGGTAGTAGCCGGTCCAGGCTTCGTCCCAGTCCCCATCGAAGTGGGGCGACAGGCCGTAAGTCTCTGACTTCATGATCGTCTTGACCAGGTGCCAGAAGCTGAAGCCGCTCTGCCGGAAGTCCTCGGCCAACGCGTCCATGAGTTCGGGATTCAGGGGACGTGGGGGCAGGGCATCCTCCTCGCCGGCGGCCAGCCGTCCCAGCCGGTCGAGATCGAAGGCGTTGTACGGCTCCACGAAGGCGACCGTCATCAGCTTGCCCCAGACCAGGTTCACGGTGGCGCGCGCGAACTGCGGGTGTTCGGTGAGCATCCGGGCCAGCTCGTCCCGAGGGTTTTCCCCCGGGCGGGGCGTCTCCCCGGTCAGCAGGAAGGCGGGCTCGTAAGCGAGCCCCTCGAGACGGGGGAAGCGTCCCTCGGAGAGGGTGTGGTACGGCGCGTCGTTTCCAGTGTCGTACCCCTTGGCAAGATCGTCCACGAGCAGATCCACCACCACGTTCTTCGACCGATCGTCCCAGGTCGTGATCTGCCGGGCATTGCCCATAAACGCCGAGTGCCGATAGAACTCCTCGCGGGTTCGCTTCGAGAGCCACTCGTTCATTGGCTCGAGGTGCGCCGCGCCGTCGTGGCAGGAGAAGCAGGAGGTGTTGATGCCAAGGAAGATCCGGGAAACGTCTACGTTGAACTGGTCGATCGCGTCCAGCCGGTTGTGGATGGAGTAGTCGTCCGGACCCATGACGATCCGGCTCTTGACCTGGTGCGCGCGCGCCAGCAACGCCAGCGAAGGAACGCTCCCGTGCGCCTTGGCCACTCCGGTGAGGAGGTCGCGTACCACCTCGTCGTAGGGCCGGTCGGTGGTGAGCCACTCCTTGATCCAGCTCTGGAACGGGTTGCGAACCGCGCCTACCTGGTGGGCGAGGCGGAAGAGATCCCCGAAGAACCACGCCCACTGCTCCGCGAATTCATCCGTACCCACCAGTTCGTCCACGAGCCGCGTCCGTTTGTCGCGAGGGTCGTCGGCGAGGAACGCGCGGATTGCTTCCGGCGTGGGAATGAGTCCCGTGGCGTCGAGCATGGCGCGCCTGAGGAAGGCCGCGTCGGAACTCGGAGCGGCGTGGGGGATTCCCAGCGCCTCCTGTTGCGCTCCGAGGATCTCGTCCACCAGGGTGCGCCGTGGAAGAACCTGGCTGACCGGGTCGGCGGCGGCGCCCGCGCCGCGCGGCAGCCGGCCCGCGGCGGCGATCGCCCGGCGCGCCTTCTCGCCCGCCGTCTCGCCTTCAGCGGCGATCCGGTGCGCCCGATCGGCCAGCCGATCCTGAATTTCCTGTGGGTCTTCCTGCTGGTCCGGTGTGCCTTGGCTCGTCGGTGGTTGCGCCACCGCGGAAAGAGGGAAGACCATCGCCGCAGCGGTGATCAAGCCCACGCGTACAGGGGTCAACATAGGGGCGTCAGCATCTCCGAAGAGGTGATTGTATGGAGGGTTCCGAACCCGGGTCAAACGGACCCCGGGACGCGGCAAGTCCGCTTTCTCCGGCCGCCAAAAAACCGGTGGTACGGACCTTGCGCCTAGACTCGGCGCAATGACGATCTCCGCCTCCCCGGACACGATTTCGCGCCTTGCGCCCGCTCCGGCTCTTGCGGCCCTGCTGGTGTGCGTGGCCGTCGTCGCGCTCGCCTCGCCGGCGACCTCCGGATCCGGCCCGGAATCCGGACAGGAGCTGGCGCTCCTGGCGGGTATTTGGGAACTCGACCCCGAAGAGAGCGACGACCCCGCCGAGGTGATGCAGCGGGCCGCAGCCCGCGAAGAAGAGGGTCGCGGCCGCGGCGGGCGCCGGGGTCGGGGAGCGAGGTCCGGGCCGCCGGGTGGGATGGGCCGGGGAGGGATGGGCGGACGTGGTGCCGGCGGTGGCCCGGGCGGTGGTGGAAACAGCCTGCTGAGCCTGCCGGATCTGCTGGAGATCGAATCGGGTGGCGGCGAATTGCGGCTCGTCCTCGACGAGCGGGTCCAGATCCTCTACCTGGACGGCGAGGAACACGTCCGGGAAGACGGGCGTGGAGGGAAATTCACCAGTGCGGCCGAATTCCGCGGCGGCATCGTGCGGGTGCGGGAGGTCCGGGAGCTGCCGACGGGAAAGCTCGAAGTGTTCCGCACCCTTCAGGCCACGGAAGACGTGCTCGTTGTGCGCACCGAACTCAAGATGCCACGGAGAGGGGATCCGGTGCTTCTCCGGAGCGTGTACCGGCGGATCCCGTAGCGGATCCACCTCCGGGCTCGTCGGGTTTTCTCCCGAGCAGACCCCCACCGGGAGAACCCGCCCGGGAAGCGCCGCGGATGGTGCGCCACGCCGCCGGAAGAAACGGCGCGCTGAGCGCAGCGTTCAGAAGCAGAAAGGTCAGGTGGGCGGACAGGCTGTAGGCGAGCAGGGCGGCTTCTCCACCCGGTGAGGCGGCGGCCGCTCCGGCGTGGAAAAAGAGCCAGGCGGCCTGGCTCGTTCCGATGCGCGCCACCGCGATCGGCAGCGCGCCCGCGAGGAAGATGATCGGGAGGGTGGCGAGGAGAGAGCCCACCGGAATCTGGATGCCGAAGGTCCCGAGGGCGAAGTGGTGTCCCACGGCGGCGGCGACGATGAGGGGCGCCTTGAACGCGAGTACCCACAGATAGTGTTTCGGAGTGGCCCTCCGCAGCGATCGCAGCAACCTCCAGCGCGGAGGTCCGAGGCCGGCGCTCTTGAGGCGTCCCCGCAGGAACGCGACCAGCAGGCAGAGGCCGGCGAACCCCAGTGCGGCAGCGGCGGGGACGTGGTCCGGCGCCTCGCTCCCGAGTACCACGGCGCCCCCGGCGGCCCAGAAGAGGAGGTGGGCGCGCTGGCAGAGGTCGAGAAAGAGGATTGTCCCGGCGCACTCCCAATAGCCGGAATTCGCGTGCGATTTCGGGCTGTTTTCGGCAGCCTCGAAGCGCCGTCCCAGGGTGCCCACCATGGCGGCCTGTGAGGCGCGCCCGTTCCAGAGCGAAACCAGGTAGTCGACCGCGCGAACCGCGAGCGAGTCGCGGAAGCTGATCCCGGGAGGGTGGAACCAGCGGAGCACCGCCGTCAGGAGGGCGCCGTCGAGCAAGACGTAGAGGATGGATACCGGAAGAAGCGCCGCGAAGAAGAGGAGCAGATCGGCTCCCGACAGCGCATCCAGAATCCGGTCCGGCGGGATCCGGCGGAAGAGGAGCGCGAGGATGAGGGCTGCTCCGACGAAAGGGAGCGCCGCCAGGAGAAGCCGCTTCGCCCCGAATCCGGATTCCATGTTTCCGCGAGACCGCTCAGGCGTCTAGCAGCCTGTGGACAAAGTCACGCGGCATTCCCGAGTCAAGAGGGATGGTGGCCGGGTGTCCCCGTCCCCCATTCCTCTCGCTCCGGGGTCTCCGCGGTGCTTGCGCCCCGCTCCGGAAGCCCGAGTCAAGAGGGATGGTGGCCGGGTGTCCCCGTCCCCCATTCCTCTCGCTCCGGGGTCTCCGCGGTGCTTGCGCCCCGCTCCGGAAGCCCGAGTCAAGAGGGATGGTGGCCGGGTGTCCCCGTCCCCCATTCCTCTCGCTCCGGGGTCTCCGCGGTGCTTGCGCCCCGCTCCGGAAGCCCGAGTCAAGAGGGATGGTGGTCGGGTGTCCCCGTCCCCCATTCCTCTCGCTCCGGGGTCTCCGCGGTGCTTGCGCCCCGCTCCGGAAGCCCGAGTCAAGAGGGATCGGGGTCGGGTGTCTCCCGTCCCCCATCCCTCTCGCTCCGGGGTCTCCGCGGTGCTTGCGCCCCGCTCCGGAAGCCCGAGTCAAGAGGGATGGGGCCGGGTGTCCCCGTCCCCCATTCCTCTCGCTCCGGGGTCTCCGCGGTGCTTGCGCCCCGCTCCGGAAGCGACCGGCGATGCATCCCGGCTGAAGCACTTCGCTACGCTTCGTTCGTCGTTGCGCTTCGGTCGAAATACACTCGGGCCAGTTCTCCCGGTGGGGGCTCCTCCCTCGCGCGCCTTGTCAGCCGGGCGCCTCACCGTTTTCGGTGCTCACGTGACTTTGCCCACCGGCTGCCAGACCGGTGACCATCAGCCCGGCGTGGCGCGCGGGACCCCGGTTCAGCTCCATCAGTAACGAGAGGGCGGCCTCGGCGACGCGGGATCCTCGCAGCGGTCCGGTGGGTACCGCCCGCAACCCGGAGAACGCCGCCGCCCGGGCGGCGGCCTCACAGTTCGCCGGTTCGTCGGCGAATACGAGGACATCCGGTGATGCGTCCCGGGAGGCCGGCTCCGGCAGGCGCCGCAGGACGCCGGCGGCGATCGTCTGGAAGGCGGCGGCGATGCGGACCTTCCGGGCGCCCGTCCGGCGGAGGGTCCGCTCGGCTTCTTCGGCTGCTGAGGTCTCCGGCCGTGAACCCGGTGGCCACATCACGGCGCAGCAGATGACCATTTTCGATTCGAGCGCGGGGCCGACCTCGTGCAGCAGGACCTCCTGCGCGGAAAAAGGCACGCTGAGAAACACTGTTTCTGCAGCGCCCGCCGCCGCCAGATTGGTCGTCCCGGACACAGTGAGTTCCTGTTCCGGGAAAGGAGCGCCGCCCGCGGGATCCAGCCCGCGGCGGACTCGAGTCGCGGCGTCCATGGCTCGGCCCTCATCGCGGGAGCCGATCACCACCTCGGCTCCGCCGACCGCAAGCCTCCACGCGAGCCCGAGTCCGAACCGTCCGCTCCCGCCCAGCACCGCGAAGCGGGGGCCGCTCACTGGAAGAGGTCTTCCCCGCGGTCGCGAATCAGCGAAGCCCCGGTGCCGCGCTGTCCAGCCGGATCCGACGGGAACCCCTTTACCAGGACCGCCGGAATTCGCCTCAACTTGCCCATCACGATGCCCGCGGCTGCCGCCAACTCGTCTCCCACGGCGGTCGTCGCCGACCGGAGTGTGCGGCCGGCAGGATCCTGCTGCCCCCGATAGTCGAGGAGCGAGCAGGCGCCCGCGATCCCGATGGCCACGTTGATCGCTCCCAACCGGAAGGGACGGCCCCACGTATCGGTGATGACGACTCCCAGGGCCGCATCGGTCGCTGAGGACAGCCGCGCGGCAAGCTCGCCTGCCGAACGGTCGGGATCCTCCGGCAGCAGGCACACATGGCCTTCGGGCACGTTCGAGCGGTCCACGCCCGAGTTGGCGCACACGAAGCCGTGACGGGTCTGGGTAATCAAAACCCCGCGCTGCACCCGGACGATGCTGTGCGCCTCGCCCATTACTGCCTGGACCTCGCGTTCGTCCCGTCCGTTCGCGCGGGCCCAGGCGCGGGCGATCTTGGAAGGCCGCATGCGGTCGAGGCGGACCAGGCGGCCCTCCGCCTTGGAAACGACCTTGTGGCACACCACGAGGATGTCGCCGTCGGCGGGGTCCAGGTGCGCTCGGAGCATGCCGTCGAGCAGCAGGTGGGCCAGATCGCATCCGGGTTCGACTTCCGGGATCCCTTCGAGTGGGGTGAGGGTGAGCATGGCCGACGAACAGATAATGCTACCGGTCTGTGGGCGGCGGGAACGAACGAAAACCCAGGAAGTCGTAGTGGACCCGCCGGCGAATCCTGCGGATGAAGTACATCCGGGCGTCCACCGTCATGGTCACTCGCTGCGGGAGCCAGATCCTTCCGTCGAACTGGCTTTCCACCTCGGCGCTCGTCCCGCGGTGGAGACGCCCGAAGAGGCCGGCAACGAAGTTCTCGTCCTGCTGGAGGACGCTCCGAACCCGGGCGATCTGCAGACTCTCCGGATCCACCCATAGCTCGCCCGCGCATTTGGACACGACCGACATCATCCGGTTGGGAGCGTCTTCGAACCCCGGCCGAGGCCGGAAGCGCACAATCTGCATGGGCCGGCCGCGCAAGGTAGCGCCCCGGAACAGTTCTCCCTCGAACATCTCGAGCTCGAGCGCGTCCTTCGCGATCTCGTAGAAGAGGTCCATTCCGTTCTTGGGGAGGACTTCGTAGTCCGGATCCTGGCGTTCCAGGGCCAGGCGGTCCTCTTCGGCCTCCTCCTTTGCCGCTTCGACGGCCCGCCGGTAACGCCGCTCTTCCCGGCGGAACCGCCGCCCGCCGATCGCCTCGCCGTCGAGTTCGAGCAGCTTCCAGAGGTGACGGCCGAACACCGGCTCGTATTCGTAGAGTGCGTTGGCGGTGGAGACGACGTTCCGCTGTTCGTCGAGGGCTTCGGTCGTGATCAGTTGCCGGAAGGTCAGCCGGCCTTCCAGCCGCCGCACGGCCTCGCGGTGTTCCAGCACCCGCGCGAGCAGCGCTTCCGCAGCCCGCCTTCCCCCGATCTGAATTTCCTGGGCGGAGGCCTGACTTTGTCCACCGGCTGCTAACGCCAGCGAGATCCAGAGGAGTGTCGCCACCCGCATCAGGAACGGGAGTTTAGGGCGCGGTCAAGGTCGGTCGGGGGCGGCCGTGGGGTTCGGTTACGGTTTGGCAGGCTAATGGCTTTCGGCGGGCTGGACTGGATCGTCTTCGGGCTCTATCTGGCTGCGGTGCTCGCCATTGGTCTGTGGGCGGTCCGCTTCGCGGCGAAGGACAGCGATTCCTTCTTTCTCGCCGGGCGGCGACTTCCCTGGTGGTTGCTCGGGACCTCGATGGTGGCGACCACCTTCTCGACCGATACCCCGAACCTGGTCGCCGAACTTGTCCGGCAGAACGGCGTGGCCGCCAACTGGGCGTGGTGGGCCTTCTGCATCACCGGCATGCTCACGGTGTTTGTCTTCGCGCCGCTGTGGCGGCGGAGTCGGCTCACGACGGACCTGGGGTTCTATGAGATCCGCTACTCGGGAAAACCGGCCGCCTTCCTGCGCGGATTCCGCGCGGTGTATCTCGGGGTCTTCTTCAACTGCGTGGTCATTGCCACCGTCACCCTCGCGGGCGCCAAGATCGGCGGCGTACTTTTCGGACTGGACAAGTCGACCGCCGTCCTGATCGCCGGCGTGCTGGCGGCCGCCTACGCGGTGGTCGCGGGATTTTGGGGAGTGGTGGTCACCGACCTCCTGCAGTTCGTCCTGTCCATGGTGGGGGCCGTGGTGGCGGCGGTCTGGGCGCTCGGACACCCGGCGGTGGGTGGTCTTTCGGGGCTGGTGGAGCAGTTCGGGGACCGCCTCGCCATCGTTCCACCGACCGGGACCGAAGCATTCGCGGTCCTGTTCGTGGTGCCGGTGGCGCTCCAGTGGTGGAGCGTCTGGTACCCGGGAGCGGAGCCCGGGGGGGGCGGTTACATCGCCCAGCGGATGCTGGCCGCCCGGAGCGAGAAGGACGCGCTCCGGGGGACGCTCTGGTTCAACATCGCCCACTACACCCTGAGACCCTGGCCCTGGATCCTGGTGGCCCTTGCCTCACTGGCCGTCTATCCGGATCTGGCCGCTCTCCGGGATGCGCTGCCCGGCCTCGACCCGGCGCTTGTCGGCGACGACCTCGCTTATCCCCTCATGCTCCGGCTCCTGCCGCCCGGACTCCTGGGTCTGGCCGCCGCTTCGCTCGCGGGGGCCTACATGTCCACCGTGGACACCCACCTCAACTGGGGCGCCTCCTATGTGGTGGAGGACGTCTACCGGCGGTTCTTCCGGCCCGCCGCCGGAGCTCGCGAATCCGTTGCGGTAGCGCGCGCCGCCACCATCCTCCTGATGGCGGCGGCCGGACTGCTCACGCTCTTCATCGACACCGCGCGGGGAGGCTTCGGGTTGCTGCTCCAGATCGGGGCCGGTACCGGGCCGCTCTTCATCGCGCGCTGGCTGTGGTGGCGCATCAGCGCCTGGAGCGAGATCGCCGGCATGGCGGGATCGCTGGGGGTGGCGGTGTCCCTTCCGCTTCTTGGGATCCAGCCGGGCTCGATTCGGGGACTGGTGATCGGCCTGGCCGCCACTACGGTGATTTGGGTAGGCGCAACTCTGGTGACCCCGGCCGAGTCGAAGGAGACGCTCGACGCTTTCGTCGAGCGAACCCGGCCACCGCGTCCCGGTTGGGACGCCGCCTACGTTCGTACGCGGTTGCGCCCCGAGCCCGTCACCCGCGCTTTTCTCGCGTGGCCGGTGGCCTGCGTGATGGTCTATTCCGTGCTCTTCGGGAGCGGGGCGCTGCTCTTCGGACGCGGTCTCGCCATCACCCTGTCCTGGGCTCTCCTCGCCCTGGCGTCCGCCTTCGCGCTGACCCGGCTGCTATCCGCCCGGAGTTAGCAGCCGGTGGTGAAACCCAGGCGGCCCAGTTCTCCCGGTGGGGGCTCGCCCGGCGATCCATCCCGGCCAAACAGCCGGTAGTGAAACCCACGCGGCGTTCGGCCGGCGATCCATCCCGGCTGAACCGCGTCGCTGCGCGCCGCTCATCGTTGCGTTTCGGTCGGCATACACCCGGGCCAGTTCTCCCGGTGGGGGCTCCTCCCTCACGCGCCTTGTCAGCCGGGCCCCCACCGGGAGAACTGGCCCCACCGGGAGAACTGGGCCTCCCCGGGCTCGGCGCTCACCCGGGTTCCACCACAGGCTGCTAGCGTTCTACCGGCGCCGCCTGCGCACGACGGTGTCGCGGTCGATGAGCTGGACCCGTACCTCCAGTTCGCGCTCGTCGCGCCAGAGCCGCAGGCCGACTTCGTCACCTACCCGGTAGTTCGTTTCGAGGAGAAGCAGGAGGTCGCGCTCCGTACCTACGGCATGTCCGTCTACCGCCAGTAGGTAGTCCCCGCCGTAGCGGATCCGCAGGTTGCCGATTCGTCCAACCTGGCCCGCTCCGCGCAGCCCGGCGCGGTCCGCGGGCCCGCCCCGCGCGACCGCCCGGATCATGAGACCTCCCTCCGGGGGGGCCGCGATTCCGACCCGGCGAAAGTAGGCCGCGAACTGCTCGTTGATCTCCTGGACCGAAATCGCCAGGTGGGGGTGCGGGTATCGGCCGTTCCGGATCAGTTCCGGCACGACGCGCGCCAGCGTGGCGGCGGGAATGGCGTACCCGATTCCCGCGGAGGTCCCGGTGGGGCTCACGATGGCGCTGTTTACACCGACCACCCGTCCATCGAGGTCTAGCAGGGGCCCTCCGGAGTTCCCCTGATTGATGGCCGCGTCGGTCTGGATGATCTCGCCGATGAATCCCCGATCGGGACTCTCGATGATGCGGCCGAGGCCGCTCACGACTCCGGTGGTCAAGGTCTGGTCGAGGCCGAAGGGATGTCCGATGGCCACCACGAACCGCCCTACTTCGAGGGCGTCGGAGTCTCCGAGCGCCAAGGGTTCCGGATCGTTGGCGCCGGCCGCCACTTCGAGGACCGCAAGATCGTTCGAGGGATCGGCTCCCACGAGCCGGGCATCGCGCACTTCGCCGTCGGAGAAGGTGACCTGAAGCTGATCGGCCGCCTCCACGACGTGGTAGTTCGTGACGATGTGCCCTTGGCCGTCGTAGACGAACCCGGAGCCGGTGCCCTGCTGGGTGACCTGGCCCCGGAACCAGTCGTAGCTCTGGATTTCAGCGGTGATGTTCACGACCGCGGGGCTGGCCGTCCGGTAGACCGCCGAGATCCGCCGTTCCAGCTCGATCTGGGCACCCTCGGCGAGGCCTGCGAACAGAGCGGCCACCAGGACGGCTGACGCAAGTGTCCGGGTTGGCATGGGGTGCGAAGGTGGTGTTAGCAAGAAACGCGCCGGCGGAATAATTTTGGTAGAGTTATCAACTATGAAAGCCATTTTCAGTATCACAAAGCGGCTCTCGGCGACCGATTTCGGGAAGCTTGGAGCCGCCGCAATTGTCCTCACCGCCGTTGCCGGCTGCACTGGCACTCCCGAGCCCGAGACCCTGACCATCTATTGTGGCCGAGGAGAGTCGCTCGTCGGGCCGGTGGTTCAGGCGTTTCAGGAGGAGACGGGGATCCAGGTGGAGATCCGGTACGGCGGGACCGCGGACCTCGCGGCCCAGATTCTCGAAGAGGGCGACCAGAGTCCGGCGGACGTCTATTACGGTCAAGACGCGGGAGCCCTTGGCCAATTGGCGAGCGAAGGCCGTCTGAGTCCGCTTCCCGAGTCGATCCTTGATCGGGTTTCATCCCGTTTCCGGGATCCGAACGGGCGCTGGGTGGGCACCACCGGCCGCGCCCGGGTGTTCGTCTACAACACCGAACTCCTGACCCCCGAGGATCTGCCGGACACGATCCACGGTCTGACCGATTCTCGCTGGAAAGGCCGCATCGGCTGGGCGCCGACGAACGGATCCTTCCAGGCGTTCGTGACGGCCGTCCGGCGGCTCGAGGGAGAGGACGCTGCCAGGGAATGGCTCGAAGGAGTACTGGCCAACGACCCGGTGGCCTACCCGAACAACTCGGCGATTTACCAGGCGGTTGCGGACGGGGAAGTGGAGCTGGCGCTGTCGAACCACTACTACCTCTTCCGCTTCCTGGTCCAGCAGGGACCGGAGTTCGCCGCGCGGACCGTGAGCCCGGCGGGAGGAGGAGCCGGAGGCCTCATCAACATCTCCGGCGGCGGGGTGGTGAACACGGCGGCCAACCCCGAAGCCGCCGAGCGGTTCCTGGCCTATCTGCTCACGGAATCGGTGCAGGAGCGTTTCGCCCGGGAAACGTTCGAGTATCCGCTGGTTGAGGGGATCCCTACCGATCCCGCGGTGACGCCCCTCTCCGAAATCAATCCGCCGGACCTCGAACTCGGGGATCTGGACGACCTGCGGGGAACGCTCGATCTCCTCCGCGAAGTCGGGGCGATCTGATCGCCCGCGGGGAAAGCACCCCGCATCACCGCCACATGAAGGACACGACACAGTTGCCGAGTTCGCTGCATGCGGGGCGCGTTCCCCACGGGCAAGCAGCCTGTAGACAGAGTCTCGTGGCATTCCCGAGTCAAGAGGGATGGTGGTCGGGTGTTCCCGTCCCCCATCCCTCTCGCTCCGGGGTCTCCGCGGTGCTTGCGCCCCGCTCCGGAAGCCCGAGTCAAGAGGGATGGTGGTCGGGTGTTCCCGTCCCCCATCCCTCTCGCTCCGGGGTCTCCGCGGTGCTTGCGCCCCGCTCCGGAAGCCCGAGTCAAGAGGGATGGGGGTCGGGTGCTCCCGTCCCCCGTCTCTTCCGCTCCGGGGTCTCCGCGGTGCTGGCGCCCCGCTCCGGAAGCGAGCGGCGATGCATCCCGGCTGGCCCCCACCGGGAGAACTGGCCGCCCCGCTTCGCGTGGCTCATCGTTGCGCTTCGGTCGAAACACACTCGGGCCAGTTCTCCCGGTGGGGGCTCCTCCCTCGCGCGCCTTGTCAGCCGGGCGCCTCACCGCTCTCGGTGCTCACGCCACTCTGCCCACCGGCTGCTGATGTCGCGATTCGCGGCGCGATTCGCGACGTCGTTTTTTGCGGGGAGGGGACACCCCTCCCCGCATCCCAATCCCACCCCCGCGGCGCTGCGCGCCGCGAGGTAGCGGCCCGGCAGGTCTCCGGCACCGACTCCTCTGGCCCTCTACGCCGGGGAGCGCCGAACGGCCGCACTGGCCACGGTGATGAGTCACTCATGAACAGCCCTTTCCGGAAACAATGAGCGCTCCGGCCCGGTGGAGCCGCCCGCCTTCCCGGCTTCTCCAGGCCTCGGGCATCTTTGTCGCGGCGATGTGCATCCTGCCGCTCCTCTATCTGGCGGGACGGGCGCTGGGCGGCGGCGGATTGTTCGACGTGCTGCTGAGAGAGCGCAGCATCGGAATCGCCGGCAGGACCCTCCTCCTGACCGCAGCGGTGGCGACGGGGGCCGCCGGGCTCGGGCTGCCGTTGGCCTGGCTCACTGCGAGGACCGACCTCCCCGGCCGGCGAATCCTGACCGGCCTGTTGGCGCTGCCGCTCGCGGTGCCGTCGTACGTGGCGGCCTTTACCGTGGCTACCGCGCTCGGCCCGCGGGGGCTGCTCCAACGCGCGTTGGAACCCTTCACGGGGTGGGAACGGCTTCCGGAGATCTACGGTTTCCCCGGCGCCTTTCTGGTTCTCGTGCTGCTCAACTACCCCTACGTGTATCTGGCGGCCCGTGCGCGGTTTGCGGTTCTGGATGGATCGCTCGACGATGCCGCGAAAGTGCTCGGCGCCAGCCGCTGGCGGCGCTTCACCCGGGTGACCCTGCCGCTCTTGTCGACGGCCCTGTTGTCGGGCGGGTTGCTCGCGGCGCTTTACACCCTGAGCGACTTCGGAGCCGTCTCGCTGCTGCGCTACGAGACCTTCACCTGGGCCATCTACAACCAGCTCCGCGGATCGCTGGACCGCCACACGGCGGCCGGGCTCGCCCTCCTGCTGGTGTTCGCGACCCTCCTGGTGCTCGCCGCCGCCAGGCGGTTCGAGAGTTCCGCGGGCCCGTCTCCCGGGGCCGTGCAAGCCCGGCCGCCCCGCATCCACGCGCTCGGCGGCTGGAAGTGGGCGGGGCTGCTCCTGTGCCTCCTGGTTCTGCTGCCGGCGCTCGTCCTTCCGGTCGGGGTCTGTGTCTACTGGCTGGTCCAGGCCCCTGTCGGGGCGGTGACCGGGCTCGTTCCCGCGCTGGGACGAACGGGACTCGTATCGCTGCTCGCCGCGGTTGTGACGACCGCGCTCGCCATCCCGGTGGCCTTCCTGACGGTCCGCTTCCCCTCGCCGCGGAGTTCCGCCCTCCGTGCCATCTCGCACATCGGTTTCGGTTTGCCGGGACTCGTCGTCGGCCTGTCGCTCGTCTTTTTCGCGGTGAACCTGGCGCCCTTCCTCTACCAGACGCTGGCCCTGCTGGTCTTCGCGTACGCAGTTCACATGTTGCCGCAGGCGATCGCGCCGATCGAGGCCACCCTCGCGCCGCTCAGCGCGCGGCTCGACGACGCGGCGCGTTCCCTGGGCGCCCGCTGGATGCGCCGCCATCTGCAGATTACGCTGCCCCTGCTCGGCCCCGGCCTGGCGTCGGGACTCGCCCTCGTGTTTCTGACCAGCGTCAAGGAGTTGCCCGCCACCCTCATGCTGGCGCCCACCGGATACACCACTCTCGCTACCACCGTCTGGAGTGCGGCTGAGAACGTTGAACTCGGCCGGGCGGCGGCCGCTTCGCTGATCCTGCTCCTGTTCTGCGCGGTGGCGCTTCTCGTCGTCCTGCGTCCGGGACGTCCACTTCGTCCGGCGGTGCGCTGATGAGTGGTGCGGGCGGCGACGCTGCCCACGAACCGGCGCTTTGTTGCCGGGCGATTGAAAAACGCTTTCGCGGCAACGGGGATCGGGATCCGGACCGCACGGTGCTGGCCGGAGTGGATCTGGATGTCCCTTCCGGCAGCCTGACCGCCGTCTTGGGGCCGAGCGGCGGGGGGAAGACAACCCTGCTCCGCATCGTGGCCGGTCTGGAAACGGCGGACGCGGGAGAAGTGCGGCTGCTGGGGCGGACGGTGAGCGGAAAGGGCGTGTTCGTTCCACCGGAGTCGCGGCGGGTGGGTCTCGTGTTCCAGGAATACGCGCTCTTCCCGCATCTCTCCGCCCTCGGGAATGTGGCCTTCGGAGTGCCGGGACCGGCGGGTCTGTCGCGTGCCTGGGGCGCTCTCCAGATGGTCGGGTTGTCGGAAATGGCAGGGCAGCGGCCCCACGAACTCTCCGGTGGAGAACAGCAACGGGTGGCGCTCGCGCGCGCCCTCGCCCCCGAGCCGGCGGTGGTGCTGCTGGACGAGCCGTTTTCGAACCTCGACGCGCCCCGCCGGGCGGGCGTGCGGGAGGAAGTGGCGCAACTCCTCCGGCGCCTCGGTACGACGGCGGTACTCGTTACTCATGACCGGGAAGAGGCGTTTCTGCTCGCGGACCAGGTCGTTCTCCTGCTGGACGGGAGGGTGGTCCGTTCCGGAAGGCCCGAGGAACTCGCCCGGGATCCCGGAAGCCGCGCCGGCGCCGAGTTTCTCGGGGAGACCAACTTCCTCCCGGGCGAGAGCGACGGCAAGACTGCGGTCTGCGAGATTGGTCGGGTCGAGATCCTGGCGCCGGCTTCCGGTGAAGCGCCGCCCCGGGGTCCGGTCGAGGTCCTCCTGCCGCTCGACGGGCTGCTGGTGGAGCCCTTCGTGGACGAAGAGCGCGCCGCGGCCACCTCCGCGGTGCTGACCCGGACATCGTTCCACGGAGCCTTCCAGCTCATCGAGGCGCGTCTTCCCTCGGGAAACTCCATTGCCGCACGGTCTCCGGCGCGAGAGATCTGGCAGGGGCTCCTCCGGCCGGGACAGCGGGTGGGTCTTCGTCCCGCGGGGCCGGTGCCGGTCTTTCCCGCGTAGCGGCGGGCGCGGGTTGGACCCGCGATGCGGTTGCGCTACGGGCCTTCTCCGCCAACAATGGTCCCCATGTCCGTTCGGTGCCTTTTCGTTCTTCTTTTTTCGGTGGCAACGCTCAGTTGCGGCGGCGGAGCCCAGGATCATCCCTGGAACGCGCTCGACGCCGAGCGGCCCATCGCGGCGTTTGACAGCGTCTTCATTGAAGAGCTGACCTGGATGGAGGTGCGCGACCGGATCGCCGACGGTGCAACCACCGCGATCGTCGCCACCGGCGGCATCGAGCAGAACGGTCCCTACGTGGTCACCGGGAAGCACAACGTGGTGCTCCGGGCCACCACCGAAGCGATCGCCCGGCGGTTGGGCAACGCGCTGGTCGCTCCCATCGTCAAGCTCGTGCCCGAAGGGGACCACGACCCCCCGACCGGGCACATGCGCTTCCCGGGGACCTTCAGCCTCACCCCGGAGACCTTCGAGATGGTCCTCACCGACGTGGCGCGAAGCCTGGCGACCAGTGGGTTCACCGACATCCTCATGATCGGTGACAGCGGCGGGAACCAGCGCGGAATGGCCGCGGTTGCGGAGCGCTGGAACGCCGAACCGCCGCATGCCGGCGTACGCCTCCATCACATCCTCGAGTACTACCGGGAGGACATCTGGAGCTTCGAACAGCTCAAGGAACTCGGGGTGCACCAGGAGCCGGACGTCCAATCCGCGTCGCGAGCCGGGATCCACGACGACTATCACTACGACGCGATCATGGCGACCGTGGACCCGGGAACGATCCGGGCGCGCGAACGTCGGGCGGCCGGCCTCTTCGAGATCAACGGCGTCTCGCTCGACCCGCTCGATCAGACGATTGCGAACGGGCAGGCGATGGTGGCGCGCCGGGCGGAGATTACGATCGAAGCGTTCCGGAAATCCCTGGAGCGGTAGACCGGGAGCGCCGGTTTTGGACCGGCACCGCTCCCCGCAGGGGAGCGAGACTCCCGTAACTCCAACGCGAAGAAGTGCGGGGACGGCTTGGAACGCCGACCTCCGGTCGGCACAGCCCGCCGGAGGCGGGCGGCGGGAAGGACCCCGAGTTCCGAGGTGGCCCCTTCTCGGCGGGAATCCCAGAGTTTGGCGGAATGTAGGGACCTTCATTCAGACCGGCACCGCTGGCCGGAGGCCAGCGAGATCCGCAGACCTGTCCCTTGCGAGCGGTGCTCGCCGGGGCCGCTCCCGGCCGGTGTCAGGAATGGGCCGCAGAGACGGGCGAATCGAGCACCTTCCGCAGACGTTCGTCCTTCGAGACCCGCCAAATGCGGGCGTCGAGGTAGTAGTGCTGCATTGCCCAGCCGAGGAGTGAAGCCGCTACCACCTCGGCTCCCAAGGCGCCCCCTCCGTCACCCGGAGCCCCGGCCACCAGACCTGCCAGGGGCAGCAGCACCTCGTTGAGCAGCCCGGAGAGCATCCCGCTCATCGAGTGGACCAGGGGTCCCCGGTAAGCGAGGAAGGTGAACACCAGCCCGAGCGCGAAGTAGAGCGCCGGACTACGGAACGAGAAGGCAGCGGCGCTCCGTCCCGCGCGGTAGCGCCGCTTGGCATAGTCCCAGACGAACCGGTGGTACTGGAGGTTGTGGCCGGCGGTGACCAGCGGCACCACGAAGAGGACGAGAAGCGGGTTTGAAAACGCCGCGGCGTGGAGCGGCACGGTGGCGGCGAGCAGGAGCAGCTTGGGGAGATTCCTTGGCTTGCCCCGCAGGTAGCGGCGCCACTGGAAGGCGGCGTAGCCGATCACGGTCAGGAGCCAGAGCGACCCGATCGGGAGGTGGAGCCAGGACCCGAGAGTGCTGCCGCCCACCTCCGTGGCGAACCCCAGTTCCGGCAGCCCGCTCTCCGCGTACCAGGAAGCCGTCAGGAACCACCCGATCGGCAGGTAGAAGACGATCGGGAAGACGATCCGATCCGCACGGAACTCGAACTCGTCCTCCGCCGCCGGATTCCGGCGGGCGTAGAGCCGCAAGAACCCCCAGTGCTGGCGAACCACGTGGTAGTACGCCCACAGGCGGAAGAAGACCAGGAAGACGACACTTCCGGCGGTTTGCCAGCCGGACGGGAGGACGCCGGCGGAAGCCAGCAGCCGGGGGGCCAGGATGAGGGCCGGGCCAAGCAGGAAGAAGCCGAACGAAGCCAGCAGCACCCCGCCACGAAGGCGCCATTCCTCGGGATCCAGCACCGTGCGGGCCAGGGTGGCGAACAGGTGCGGCGCGTCGAGCAGCACCGCCCAACTCGTGACCACTACCAGTCCCAGGCTCACCGGGAGGGCGAAGTCCCCGACCCGCAGGGTGGCGAAGGCGTCCCGGAGCGGGTTGTCCAGCCCGGCGCCCACCCCGAGGATGAGCGCCAGGTAGGCCCAACCGATGCCGGCCGAGAGGATGATCCAGATCAGGTCCGCCCGGAACCCCATCAACCAGTTCCGCGAGAAGGGATTGGCGGCGCTGGAGGTCATCGCCACTCCCGAGGCGCCGCGAGCCGTGGCCTGCCCGCTTACCAGCCTGTGGTGGAACCCGGGTGAGCGCCGAGAGCGGTGAGGCCCAGTTCTCCCGGTGGGGGTCCGCCTGACAAGGCGCGTGAGGGAGGAACTGGCCCGAGTGTATTTCGACCGAAACGCAACGTCGAGCGCCGCAAAGCGCCAGTTCTCCCGGTGGGGGGGCGGTTCAGGCGGGATGGATCGCCGCTCGAGCCCCCACCGGGAGAACTGGGCCGCGTGGGTTTCACCACAGGCTGTTACCCCCGGTTTCCTGATCGCCGGGTGGAGAGCCGCGGCCAGAGGGGTGCCCCCGCCTGCGTGGCGAGGACCCGGGCTCCCTGAAAGACGGCGTGCTCGTCGAAGCGGATCGGATCGGCGGACGCGCCGCCCAAGCGTTCAAGAATGCGAGCGGTGGACTTCGGCATGACCGGATGGAGAAGGACGGCGGCGATCCGGGTTGCCTCCGCGGCTTCGTAGAGAGCTTCGTCGAGCGCCTCTCCGGCGTCCGGATCCTTGGCGAGCTTCCAGGGAGCGCGCAAGGTCAGGAATTCGTTGACCGCCCCCACGATCCGGAAGGCGGCGGCCGCCCCGTCGTGAAGACGAAGTCCCTCCATCGCCTCGCGGTAGTCGGCGACCGCCCGGGTCGAGATTTCGGGAAGAGCCGAGCGGGCCGAAGCGGCCAGCCGGCCATCGCGATAGCGGGCGGCCATCGAGGTGATGCGGCTGACCAGGTTCCCGAGCGCGTTGGCGAGATCCGAGTCGTAACGCGCCTCGAAACGATCCCAGGAGAAGTCACCGTCCTGTCCGTACTGGACTTCGCGGACCAGGAAGAGTCTGAGCGGGTCGGGGCCGAAGTGGTCGCTCGCTTCGAGCGGGTCCACTGCCGTTCCGAGCGACTTGCTCATCCGCTCTCCCTGGAAGTTCACGAAGCCATGCCCGAAGACCTGCCGGGGGATGGGAAGCCCGGCCGCCATCAGCATGGCCGGCCAGATCACGGCGTGGAAGCGGGTGATGTCCTTGCCCACGATGTGGAGGTCGGCGGGCCAGCGCTCCTCCCAGCCTTCCTCGTCGGTCCCGTAACCGGTTGCCGAGAGATAGTTCATGAGCGCGTCGAACCAGACGTACACCACGCTGGCGTCGTCGAAAGGCACCGGGATCCCCCAGCCGGTGCTCGGCCGGCTGACCGAAAGATCGAGGAGCCCCGCTTCGAGGACGTTCGTCAGCTCGTTCCGCCGGGTCTCGGGCTCGATGAAGCTCGGCTGGTCCCGGTAGAGCTCGAGCAGCCGGTCGCGGTACGCCGAGAGGCGGAAGAAGTGGTTCTTCTCGGAGATCCAGTCCGGCTTTGCCCGGTGGAGGGGGCAGGTGCCGTCTTCAAGATCCTTCTCCTGTTTGAAGGCCTCGCAGGAGACGCAGTACCAGCCCTCGTACGTTCCCTCGTAGATGCCGCCCCGCGCGCGAATCGCCTCGAGCAGCTTCTGGACCCCCAGGTGGTGGCGCTTCTCGGTGGTGCGGATGAACTCGTCGTAGGAGACGTCGAGCTTCGCCCAGACCGCGCGGAAGGTGTCCTCCATCTTGGCGCAGTAGTCCAGCGGATCGAGGCCCTGTTCTTCAGCCTTCCGGCGCACGTTGAGGGAGTGCTCGTCGGCCCCCATCAGGAAGTGGGTGTCGTACCCCGCGCTCCGCTTGAAGCGCGCGATCACGTCGGCGGTGATCTTCTCGTAGGCCGTGCCGAGGTGCGGCGGCGAGTTGACGTAGTCGATGGCGGTGGTCAGATAGAAACGAGGCACGAGGCGGCCGGAATCTTACGCGTGGGGAGGGGAGGGCCAAGGACCGAGCTGTGGGCGAGTTGGTGGCGGAGACGGCCGGGACCGCCGCCCGGAGGGCGGCGGAACAGACAGTGTCATTGCCCCGAACTCGGTTGGCCATTCCATCAGGCTCCCTTCCTGAGGTTCGCTGCAGGGTCCCGATGGGCATGTCTTGAACGGCCTCTGGAGTCAATCCTCTGCTTCCAAGGCATATTCGACATTGTCAGAGACGATATGTGATATGCTGACATATCATGAGTGACGGCCCCCACAGTAGCCTGCCTCTGTCCAAGCTGTGGCGCGAAATCCTGAGGCGCGCTGAGAATGCCGCCCGTCCTCTGGTAGAGAACGTTGAGGCGCTGGACTACGCCCTGACCACGGATTGCAGCCAACTTCCGAAGGCGCTCTTCCGCCCTTGGCTCGTTCAACCTGACGTTGACGTGGACGGCGGGTGCGGCCCAAGCGCTCTCGGAAACATCATGATCGAACACATTCAGCGACTTCAGAACGGCGCTCCCCCCAGTCTGGCCACGCGTGAACGGGCTGTGGCAGCTGCTCTGGCCGACTTCCTGCGCCGACGCATGTGGAGCATGGAAGAGCATTGCCTCCGACACCGGAACGATGTGAGAGCAGGCCGTGCGCTTGGGCGTTTAGGTGAAATCCACCGCGCGTACGATTGCTCTGCGCTTGCGAAGCGCCTAGTCCGGGGTGGCGCTGGGGCACTAAACCCATCCCGGCCGCCGCAGCGGAAGGGGTTGGAGCAAGGACCTCCGTTGTGAGCGGTAAGCGAAAAGCGGGTCGGCTGCCGCTTACTAGGGTTGCAGTTCTCGAGAAGGACGGACGAGCCCCGCGCGGCTGGATCGCCTTCCAGCACCGAAAGGACTTCAAGTTTTCGATCGAGGCGCTGCGACGTTTCGCGCTGGCAAGGTGGGAAGCCGTGATTTATGACGCGATGGCAGTTTGCGCCGCCGTCGAATACGCGGATTCTGTCGGTCGCCGCCCGTCGCTTGGCTGGGCGCGTCACCTGTGCGTTCACGTTCCTGTACACGATCCGGCGCGCTGGGAGGCTCCAGACGTAGTCCGTTCACTCTGTTCTGCACTCGGGTTCCTTACGGGGGACGTTTGGGAGTTCTCATTCTGCGCCAGGAGCGAAGAGCAGACCGAGCCAAGACGTGGATACCTAGAGTTCTCAGTACCGAGGGGAGCCTGTCTGCCATACAGTGCTGGCTTGGATTCCCTGGCCGTGTCCGGGATCGAAAGGAATCGGTTAGGTGAACAACTGGTTCTCGTTCGGGTTGAGCGAGGGTCGCATTTCAAATACTCGGAAAAGACGCCTTTCATTAAGGTTCCCTACTCGCTTTCGGCTAACAAGCTTCGCAGAGAAACGAGCGGACGGAGTAGAGGGTTCAAGTTTGCTTTGATCTCTGGGCTTGCGGCCTATCTGACAAACTCGCCACGCGTAATCTGTCCGGAAAGCGGACAGGGTGTGCTCGGACCTGTACTGGCAACCGTGGGGCATTCATATCAGGATTATCGGAGCCACCCGCTCTTCACGCGGCGGATGGAGTCGTTCCTGAAGGCCTTGCTGGGATCGGATGTCCGATACAGGTTTCCTCGTCTGTGGGCTACGAAGGGAGAGACGCTCTCAGAGTACGCGCGCCTCGCGGAAACTGAGGCATGGAAGGACGCCAAGTCCTGCTGGCGCGACGGTCGGTGGAGTTCCATCGCCGGTTCGTGGAGGCACTGCGGTGTGTGCGCGGCATGTATGTTGAGACGCCTCAGCGTTCATGCGGCCGGTCTCGATGAGCCGGGAGGAACGTACGTTTGCGTGAACATGTCGGCGGAGTCGCTAGAGGAGGCGGTGGATCCCGGATTTACGAAGCTCAACGAACGGTATCGAGAGTACGCAATTGCGGGGACATTGCATATGCGGCGAATGGCGGAGATCGCGGAGGAAACCGAGACGATTGGGGCTCATGCCGCAAGCCTCGCTCCTGTTTTGGAACTGGAGGTAGAGGAAGTAGAGAAGCGTATTCGTGAGATGTTCGAGAAGCATCGAGAGGAGTGGGTGAACTACCTGGCGTCGCTGGGCAGCCGCTCATTCATCCGAGAGTGGGGAGCTTTGAACTGATGTCTATTGGCTCGCCGATACTGTCGGACCAGGAAATCGGCAGGCGACTCCGAACGATCCGGGAAGCGCGTGGTTTGCGCCAGAGCGACGCCGCCGAGAGGATTCGGGTCGCGCGAACCACGCTGGTAGCTATCGAACAGGGGAAACGTCGCATTCGGAGCGATGAGATCCAGAGGCTTGCACACCTGTGCGGAGTCTCCGTAAACGCGATCCTGCGGCGGGAGGCAGTCCACCTGGACCTCGCGCCCCGATTCCGCAAGCTCCCGAAGAGTTCCGAAGAGGCCAGGGAGGACGCCGCGCAGTTGCTAAGCCGGCTCGTCAGTGCGGAAGTGGAACTGGAGAATGTTCTCGGAATTCAGCGCAGGCAGCGCTATCCGCGGGAGAAGCAGATTCTTCCGGGCGATGTCGCGGCGCAGGCGGAAGAGGACGCCCAAGATCTGCGGTCATGGTTCGGGCTAGGGGCGGGTCCGGTTCTGGATATGGTGACGTTCCTGGAGTTGCAGGTCGGAATGCGAGTCTATTTGCGACCGCTGGTGAGCACGATTTCCGGGTTGTTCGCTTACACCGAAGCCGCCGGCGCCTGTGTGCTGCTCAATGCAAACCATCCAAGGGGCCGTATTGCCCAGACCGGCGCGCACGAGCTCGGACACTTCATCACGACACGGGAGGAAGCGGAACTTCTGGTGGAACAGGACATTTCGCGGTCGCGCGAAGAACAGTACGCGGCCGCTTTCGCGCGGTCGTTCCTGACCCCTGGCCGGGCCGTCCGCCAACGGTTTGGTGAACTGACGGCCGGGCAGTCCCATCTGACGCGGCGCCATGTGATTCTGCTGGCGCACTCGTTCGCGGTGTCCCGCGAGGCGATGGTGCGCCGCCTCGAGGAGCTGCGGGTCGTCAGGAAGGGGACGTGGGATTGGTTTCAGGACAACGGCGGGATCACAGATGCTCAGTTCGAAGACGTGATCGGACATCCGCCGGACGAGGGGCGCACTCCCGATTCCGGCGGGGGCATTGTTCCGACGCGGGTCGGCCTCCTCGTCAGAGAGGCGTGGAAACGCGATCTGTACAGCGAGGGCCAGCTCGCCGATCTGCTCGCGCTCGATCGGTTAGCCGTCCGCGAGCTTGTGGAAGGCGCCGAGGAGGAGAAAGCCGAAGCTGCGGAGCGTGTTGCACTCCCTGCCTGAGTCGTGGCGAAGGATCGTCGCGGATACCAGTGCGATCATCAACCTGAACGCGACGGGTCGAGCCGAGGAGATCTTCCGACTCTTCCCCTCGCCGCCCGTTGTGACCGAGTCGGTGCGGTTCGAACTACAGGCCGGACGAAACCGGGGACACCGAGATATCACAGGTCTTGAGGCGCTCGTTTGCACGGGAGCGTGCCGGGTAGTGGAGATCGGCAAGGGCGCCACAATCCAGATATCTCTGGCCGAAGGGCGTGCACAGGACACCCTCGGCGACGGGGAGGCGGCGACCGTCGCGTATGCCGCGGCGTACGGTCGCGCAGCCATGATGGACGAGAAGAAGGCGCGGAGGATCTGCGCAGAGCGTTTCCCGGGTACTGCGGTCGTTTCTACCGTGGATCTGCTGCTTCATCCCGCCGTTAGGACCGCGCTGGGTCAAGCCGGTCAGGTTGACGCCATCGTGGCCGCGTTGCAGCGCGCTCGGATGGGCGTTCCCTTGGAGCGGCTTTCTGAAGTCGTGGCCCTGATTGGAAAAGAAAGGGCGGCTTCGTGCCCCAGTCTGCCGAGTTCGGTGCGGCAAGGGGCCCACCCCGGTTGACCGCTACCCGCCGCTCGGACAGACTCGCCCGCCATGGCGAGACGAAACCTCCGGCGGCGCGCCTCCCGCCTGCTTGCACCGCTGGCGGTGCTCTTCTTCGCGGCAGGGCCGGCGACCGCGGCCGCCCAGCTCTCCTCCCGGGAGGTGGCCGACCGGGGCCCGCGGGCCTGGGCTATCACCGGGGGCATGGTCCACGTCGGCGACGGGACCGTCCTGGAGGGAGCCACCGTGGTAATCCGGGACGGGCTGATCGTTTCGGTCGAGGCGGGCGGCGAGGTCCCGGCCGGGGCTGCCGGAATGGATGCGGCCGGGAAGCACGTCTATCCGGGTTTCATCACTGCGCTCAGCGATCTCGGCCTCGGCGGGGATTCGACGGCGGGTCCGGCCCGGGGGCCGCGCGCCGCAGGCGCGGGCGCGCCACCCGCGGGCGCGCCATCGCCGCCGCCTCCTTCGCGGGGGCCCGAGGACCGGCCCGACACCTTCTCCTGGCGACTCGCCGCCGACGACCTGCGGGCGAGCGACGAACGGATCGCGGCGCGCCGGAGCACCGGGTTTACCTCGGCGGTCTCGGCGCCGCCGGACGGGATCGTCTCGGGCCGGGCAGCCTTGCTGAACCTGGCCGGCCCCGAAGGAGTCGACTCACGCGATCTGGTGGTCGCTCCGGACGTGGCGGTGGTGGTCCGGCTCGGGACGCGCGGTTTCCGCTCCTTCCCCGGTTCCCTGATGGGGGTGATCGCCTACCTGCGGCAGCTCTTCCTCGACGCTTCGCACTACGGCGAGGTTTGGCGCATGTACGAAGAGGATCCGGCGGGCCTCGTGCGGCCGCGTTACGACCGGACCCTCGCCCCGCTCGCCGCGGCGGCTTCCGGTGACCAGCCGGTGCTGCTGCCGGCGAGCCTCGACAAGGAAGTGCGCCGGATGGTGGGGCTCGCGGAAGAGTTCGGTATTCGCCCGGTCCTCTACGGGGGCCACGAGGCAGGGGAATCCGCGCAGTTCCTGAAGGAGCACGGCGTGCCCATCCTGGTGGATCTGAATTGGCCGAAGGCCGATCCGCAGGCAGACCCCGAAGCGGAGATTCCGCTGCGCACCCTTCGCCTCCGCGACCAGGCGCCAGCCGGCCCCGCAGCGCTCGCCGCGGCCGGCGTCCGTTTCGCCTTCTACCTGGGGGAGGGCCCGGAAGCGGGCGGAGGGCCGCGCGAGCGCGGTGCATCCGCCGGGAGTTCCGGCGGCGATATCGCGGCGGTCCGGAAGGCCGTCGAGCGCGGCCTCGGCCGGGAGGCGGCGCTGACCGCGCTCACTCTGGCCCCGGCGGAGATCTTCGGGGTGGCGGACCGGGTTGGGACGCTCCAGACAGGGCGGATCGCCAACCTGCTAGTCGCGGACGGGGACATTTTCGAGGACGGGGCGAGGGTCGAAACGGTGTTTGTGGACGGAGTGATTCACCGCCCGGACGCGGAGGACGAAGCCGAGACCGAAGACGACGAGCCCGAACGTTCGGCCGCGGGCCGCTCCGCCCCGAGCGGGAGCGAGGAGTAACGAAGTGCGACTGAAGAGTCTTTTTCTGACGGCGGCGCTCGCCGCCGCGCCGCTTGCCGCCGCCCCCGTTCAGGAGGCAACCACCGTGATCCGGGGAGCGACGGTGCTCACCGTGACCGAGGGGATCCTGTCTCCGGGAGCGATCCTGATCCGGGACGGGAAGATCGCGGAAGTGGGGGCGAGCGTCGAGGTCCCGGCGGGGGCCGAGGTGATCGAGGCCGACGGGATGTTCGTGATGCCCGGCATCATCGACGCCCACTCGCACATCGCCGCCGAGTCCATCAACGAGGGGAGCGTCTCGGTCTCCTCCATGACCGGGACCGGTGACGTGGTGGATCCCTACGACGTCAACATCTACCGGGAGCTGGCGGGCGGGGTGACCACTTCGAACATCCTCCACGGGAGCGCAAACCCGATCGGCGGCCTGAACGTGGTCATCAAGCACCGCTGGGGAGCGGATGCCGCAGGGCTCGTGTTCGAGGGGGCTCCGCCGGGAATCAAGTTCGCGCTCGGCGAGAACCCGAAGCGGTCCCGCGGCATGCCGGCGGGAGTCGAGCGGCGTTATCCGGCAACCCGAATGGGGGTCCAGGACGTGATCCGGCAGGCGTTCACCGACGCCGAGGCCTACCGCCAGGAGTTCGCCGACTACGAGGCGGCGAAGGCCCGCGGCGAGCGGGTGTTGCCGCCCCGGCGGGACATGAAACTCGAGCCGCTCGTCGAGATTCTGGAGGGCGAGCGCCTCGTGCATGCCCACTGCTACCGGCAGGACGAGATCCTGCAGCTCCTGCGGCTCGCCGAGGAATTCGGGTTCCGGATCGCGACGCTCCAGCACGTGCTCGAGGGCTACAAGGTGGCGAACGAGATCGCGGCGCACGGGGCAGGGGCTTCAACGTTTTCGGATTGGTGGGGCTACAAGGTCGAGGCCTACGACGCCATTCCCTACAACGCGGCGCTCATGACCGAACGGGGGATTCTGGTATCCATCAACTCCGACAGCGCGGAGGAAGCCCGGCACCTGAATCAGGAGGCCGCCAAGACCGTGAAGTGGGGCGGCATGACCGAGGAACAGGCGCTCCGCATGATCACCATCAACCCGGCGATTCAGCTCGGGGTCGGGGACCGGATCGGTTCGATCGAGGTGGGGAAGGACGCGGACCTGGCGGTCTTCGACCGCCATCCGCTGAGCACCTACGCGGTGAACCAGATGACCTTCGTGGATGGGGAGATGCTCTTCAGCCGCGAGCAGGATCTGGCGATGCGGGAGAGTGCCGCCGCCGAACGCGCCGAACTCGAAGAGAAGCTGTCCGAGGGGGACGACGCCGAGCGCGGCCCCGGCAGGCCCGGCCCCGGCAGGCCCGGCCCCGGCAGGCCCGGCCCGCGGGGACCGCGGGAAGGAGTCCGGCGATGACCGGTCTTGGGAAGAGCGGGCTTCGGCTCGCCGCGGTTCCGCTGGCGCTCGCACTCGCGGGCGGTCTGGCGACGGCTCAGGAAGAAGAGTCCTGGCTCATCAAGAACGCGCGAATCCACACCCTGGTCGAGGGAGCGGCGCCCATCGAGTCGGGATCCATTCTGATCCGGGACGGCCGGATCGTCGAGATCGGCGACGAGATCTCGGCGCCGGCGGGAGCGACGGTGGTGGACGCCTCCGGGCTCGACGTTTATCCGGGCATGATGGACTCGGTGAGCCAGCTCGGCCTCACCGAGATCGGCTCCGTCAGCGCGACGGTGGACACCGTCGAACTGGGCGAGATGAACCCGCATCTGAAGGCGGCGACCGCGATCCATCCCTCGAGTGAGCACCTGCCGGTTGCGCGCGCGAACGGCATTACTCATGCGGTGGTGGCTCCGGGCCGGCTCGGAGGCTTCGGCGGCGGTGGGGCCGGCATCAGCGGCCAGGCGTCCATCGTCCACCTCGACGGCTGGACCGTGGAAGAGATGGATATCGACGCGTCCGCGGGGATGGTCCTGACCTGGCCGACCTACTCGACGCGGACGTTCAACCCGGGCACGTTCGGGGGCGGACGGCGGCCCTTCCGCGAGGCCGAGGAGGAATACGACCGGGCGGTGGCGGAACTGGCGGCAGTGCTGGACGCGGCGCGCCGCTACGCGGCCGCTGGCGAAGCCGATGCGCGGGAGCGTGACATCCGGCTCGCTGCCCTCGGTCCGGTCGTCGGGGGTGAAATGCCGCTGCTGATCCTGGCGCAGGGCGCTCGGGAGATCCGCCACGCCGTCGAGTTCACGAAGGAGCAGGGGGTGAAGATGATCCTGCTCGGCGGAAACGAAGCCTGGAAAGTGAAGGAGCTTCTCGCCGAGAACGCCGTCCCGGTGATTCTCGGGCCGACCCAGAGGCTGCCCGGGGAGGAGGACGATCCCTACGACCGGCCCTTCACGACCCCGGGTGAACTGCACGCGGCGGGCGTAACGGTGGCCTTCGCGAGCTTCGGGTCCTCGAACTCACGGCTCCTGCCGTATGAGGCAGGGCACGCGGTCGGTTACGGGCTGCCAGCGGACGCCGCGATCCGCGCGATCACCCTGGTTCCCGCGCAGCTCTTCGGACTGGAGGCCGACTTCGGAACCCTGGAGGAGGGGAAAGTCGCGAACCTGATCGTGGTCAACGGGGACCCGCTCGAGATCCGCACCGAGGTGGAACACGTCTTCGTGAACGGAGTTCCGGTCTCGCTCGACAACCGGCACCTGCAGCTCTACGAGAAGTACCGGTCGCGTCCGAAACCCCCGCAGTAGCAGGCGATTTCGGACCCTCGAGCGGTGCGTTCGGCGACCGGTGACGCCTGTACCCCCTGACCGGTCCCGGCCCCGGTGCTCGCGGGTTCCGATCGGGCTGGCGGCAAACCAGACCGTATCGGACGGCAAGGTGAGCGTATGAGCCGGACGGCGGACGGGCCGGCCCTTCGTCTCGGCGAGTTCGTTCCCCTCATCGCCCTCCTGATGTCGCTCGTCGCGCTCGCGATCGACACGATGCTGCCGGCGCTGCCCGCGATCGGCCGCGACCTCGGGGTGCCGCGCCCGAACGACACCCAGTTCGTCATCACGGCTCTGTTCGTGGGGCTCGGCCTCGGCCAGATGCTCTTCGGCCCGCTCTCGGACCGCATTGGACGAAGGCCCGCCATCCATGCCGGCCTCGTCCTGTTCATGGCCGGATGCCTCGTGAGCATCTTCGCACCCACGTTCAAGGCGATGATCGCGGGCCGGATCCTGCAGGGCATCGGGGCCGCGGGACCGCGCATCGTGACCCTGGCCTTGGTGCGCGATCAGTACGAAGGCCGCCGAATGGCTCGTCTCATGTCGTTCGTGATGGCCGTATTCATCCTCATTCCCACCGTTGCCCCGGCCCTCGGCCAGGGGATCTTGTGGCTCGGAGGCTGGCGCGCGATTTTCACCACGTTCTTCGCGATCGCCGCGATCACCTTTGCGTGGTTTGCGATACGCCAGCCGGAAACCCTGCCCGCCGCCCGCCGGCGACCCTTCTCTTTGCGGGACATCGGCAGGGGCATTCTGGAAGTCCTGAAAATCCGGGCCGCGCTCGGCTACACCCTCGCCACCGGGTGCGTGTTTGCGCCGTTCGTCGCCTACCTGAGTTCGGCCCAGCAGATCTTCCAGGACGCCTACCAAACCGGGGCGCTCTTCCCGGTCTGGTTCGGAGTGCTGGCGCTCGCGATCGGCGGCGCCTCGCTCGTGAACGGCCGCCTCGTGATGAAGCACGGGATGCACCGGCTCTCGATGGCGGCGACGGTGACCTTCACACTGGCGTCGGTTGCGGCGTGGACGGTGCTGTTCGCCTTCGATGGCCTGCCTCCGTTCTGGCTCTTCATGGCCTACCTGCTCGTCGTCTTCCTGTGCTGCGGCGTGCTTTTCGGGAATCTCAATGCGCTCGCGATGGAGCCCCTCGGCCACCTCGCGGGCGTGGGAGCGGCAGTCGTCGCTTCGCTCTCCACGTTCATTGCGGTGTTTTTCGGTGCGCTCGTGGGCCAAAGCTTCGACGGGACCATGTATATCCAGATCGGCGCCTTTGCCGTCTTCGGGGCGGCAGCGTTTGCCGCGATGCGCTGGGCTGACAGCGGTGGAGGCGCACCGGACCCGGCGCCTCTGGAGAGGTAGCAGCATCACCGCGTTCCTCGGGCGGCTCTTCGCCGGCAACACCGATGAGGTGTTAGATTCCGACATCATCCCGACCTTGCCCCCCCGGATTGCCCCCCCGGATCGTCCGCCGCGCCGACCTGGCGATGGACGACCTCCTTCCCCACGTGGTCCTGACGGATCCCGGGACCGCGGCGCTTCCCGGAAGCGGGCGCCGCTAATGGCACGGGGACGCGTGCGGCAACTTATTCCTTGGCCCGGTCTCGTGCTGGCGGTGTGCCTCCCCGGTTGCGCGCCCGACTACGACCTGGTGATCCGGGGGGGCACCGTCTTCGACGGGAGCGGGGCGCCGGGCGTCGTCGCCGATGTGGCCATCGACGGGGATCGCATCGTTGCGATCGGCGAAATCGACGGCAGGGCGGAACGGACGATCGATGCCGCCGGCCTTTATGTGGCCCCCGGGTTCATCGACATGCACAGCCACTCCGAGGTCCGGCGCCTGCTCGACGGCGGCCAGGGTCCTTCGTTCGCGTTTCAGGGACTCACGACCGAGATCTATGGGGAGACCTTCTCGATGGGTCCGCGGGGCGGCCGGATCGAGAGCACCCTGCCTGAGGAACTGGAGGGGAAGTGGGAGACCTTGGGCGGGTTCCTCGACTACCTGGAGGAAACCGGCATCGCGATCAACGTGGTGTCCTACGTCGCCTCCGGAACGGTCCGGGCCTACGTCCTGGGCTACGAGGACCGCGCGCCCACCGACGAGGAACTCGAGCAGATGCTGGGACTGGTACGGGACGCCATGTCGGAGGGGGCGTTCGGAGTCTCCGCCGGCCTGAGCTACGTGCCCAACATCTACATGTCGACCGATGAGCTCGCCGCCATCGTCTCTGAGGCAGCCGCGGTTGGCGGCATCTTCGCAAACCACGCCCGCACCATGAACGGCACCGACCCGGAAGCGATCCGCGAGGCCATCGCCATCGGCGAACGATCGGGCGCCCCGGTCCACTTCTTCCACCTGAATTCGATCTCCTCCACCGAGGCGGACACCTTCCTCGCCATCATCGACGAAGCCCGGGATCGAGGCCTCAAGATCACCGGAGACAGCTACACCTATACCTGGGGCATCACCGGACTCAGCGACTACATCCCTGCCTGGGCGCAGGAGGGCGGCGTCGAAGCGATGCTCGAACGGCTGCGCGATCCCGAGGTGCGCGAGCGCATCGCCGGCGACTTCGTCACCGAGCCGCCTTACCTGGCGAACATCGGCTGGCACCGCGTCCGGCTCGGCGTCGACGATCCGGAGGTCAACGGGAAGCTGGTCGAAGAAGTGGCGGAGATGCGGAGCCAACCCGCTGAGGAAGCCTTCATGGACGTGGTTCTGGAGCAGGAGGGCCGCGGCATCGTCATCGACTGGAACAACGAAGAGGACACTCTGCGGCAGGTGCTGGCCCAACCGTACGTGGCCGGTGGAACCGATGGCGGGACCATCGACCTCGACTCGGAGAACCTTCCCCCACTCGTGCATCCCCGGCATCTGGGGACGGTTCCCCGCCTCCTCGGTACCTACGTGCGCGAAGAAGGCCTGCTGAGTTGGGAGGAGGCGATTCGGAAGCTGAGCGGGCTTCCCGCGGAGATCCTGGGACTCGAGGAGCGGGGGACGCTGGTGGAAGGCAACTTCGCCGACCTGGCGATCTTCGATCCGGAGACGATCCGCGGGGTGGCCACCTTCGAAGACCCGTTCCACTACTCGATCGGGATGCGGTACGTCCTGGTGAACGGCGCCCCGGTGGTCGATGAGGGCGAGTACACCCGGGCGCTTCCCGGCCGGGCGCTGCGCGGCCCGGGGTTCGTTCCCGAGTAGTCCGGCGTAGATTCCGCGGCCCTGCGGGCCGGGGTGCGCCACCCCGCTGGGCCGCGTGAGTTTTGCCACAGGCTGTTAATGATCCCGTGGGCAGGAACCGAGCCGTGAAACCGGCCGCCGGAGAGCACTCCATCCTTGAACTCTCGGGCGTCACCCTCCGCTTCGGGGGCGTGACCTCACTCTCGGATCTCACGATGGACGTGCGGGACGGCGAGCTGCTGGCCCTCATCGGGCCCAACGGGGCGGGGAAGACCAGCGTCCTGAACTGCGTCTCCGGCCTCTATCGCCCGCAGGAGGGAAGCATCACCCTGACCGGCCGCGATGGGGCGCGGCACGCGCTCCACCGACTCGCGCCGCACCGCATCGCGGAGCTGGGCGTCGCGCGCACCTTCCAGAACATCGAGCTCTTCAAGCACATGACGGTGCTTGAGAACCTGATGCTGGGCCGCCACGTGCACATGAAGGGAGGCGTGCTCAGCGGCGGCCTGTACCTGGGCCGCCAGCGCGGCTGGGAGATCGAGCACCGCAAGTACGTGGAGCAGGTCATCGACTTCATGAACCTGGAGCCGCTGCGGAGCGCCGTGGTGGGGAATCTGGCCTACGGAAACCAGCGGCTGGTGGAGATGGCGCGCGCTCTGGCGCTCGATCCGCACATCCTCCTCCTGGACGAGCCAACGGCCGGGATGAACGCCGAGGAGAAAGAGTCGATGGCGCGGTTCATCCTCGACGTTCACGAGGAGCAGGGCGTTACCGTGGTGGTCATCGACCACGACATAGACGTGATCATGGATATCGCGGACCGGGTCGTGGTGCTGGATTTCGGGCGCCGGATTGCGCAGGGGAGTCCGAATGAGGTCCGGGACGACCCTGCGGTCATCGATGCCTACCTGGGCAGGAGAGCGGCCGACACCCGGGAACTGGCGGGCGCAGGGGGCGCCGGGAGACCGACGGATGTACGGTCGTGAGCCGAATCTCGCGCGAGGTCGCGAGCGGCGAGAGCCGGGCGCTTTCATGCCGCGACGAGGACTCACCGTGATCGAGACCCTGCCCGCCCTCCTCGCGAATCACGCCGCGAGCCGTCCTGGCGACGTTGCGCTGCGTGAGAAGGAGTTCGGGATCTGGCAGGAGATCACCTGGGCGGAGTACCTGGCGCGGGTGCGGAGTTTCTCACTCGGGCTGACGGAGTTGGGCGTGGAAGAAGGCGACCGGGTCGCGATCATCGGGGACAACCGACCGGAGTGGGTGATCGCGGAGCTGGCCTCCCAGACCGCCGGCATTCTCCCCCTGGGGCTCTATCAGGATGCCATCGCCGACGAACTTGCCCGCATGCTGGAGATCGCCGAGGCGCGTGTCATCGTGGCCGAGGATCAGGAGCAGGTCGACAAGGTGCTGGAAGTGCGGGAACGGCTGCCCGGGCTCGAGTACATCGTCTACTACGAGCCGCGCGGCATGTTCGGCTACCAGGCGCCAGGTTTGATCTCCTTCGAGGAGGTCGAAGCGCTGGGCGACCGACTTCATGGCCGATCGCCCGAGGAGTTCGACCGCAGGCTGGCAGCGGTCCAGCCCGGCGACATCGCGCTGCTCTGTACGACCTCCGGCACGACCAGCGTCCCGAAGCTGGCCATGCTCTCGCACGAGAACCTGCTCGCCATGGCGTCGCAGCTCGAGAGCGTGGATGCGATGCACGCGGACGACGAATTTGTGTCGTTCCTTCCGCTCGCGTGGATCGGCGAGCAGATGGTGGCGGTGGCGAGCGGGTTGCTGGCGGGATTCACGGTGAACTTCCCGGAGGAGACGGCGACCGCGCGCAAGGACACACGCGAGATCGGGCCGGCTTTCCTGATGTCACCGCCCCGGATCTGGGAGAACATGGTCTCGGACGTGCAGGTCATGGCCGAAGACACCACCCGCCTCAAGCGCTGGATCTACCGTTGGTCGATGAAGCAGGGCGTCGCCAGTGCCGAAGCCCGCGTCCAGGGCTGGAGAGTCGGCTTCGCCCGGAGAGTTGGCCACCGACTGGCCGACTGGATGGTGTTCCGTCCCGTCCGCGACCAGTTGGGACTCGCCAGGGTGCGGCGCGCCTACACCGGAGGCGCCGCGCTCGGCCCCGATGTCTTTCGCTTCTACCACGCCATCGGGGTGAACCTGAAGCAGCTCTACGGCCAGACCGAGGTGTCCGGGATCTCCGCGGTTCACCGGGACGACGACATCCGTTTCCAGACGGTGGGCGTGCCGCTGCCCCGCACCGAGATCCGCATTTCGGAGCAGGGAGAGATCCTCTGCAGGAGCCCCGCTGTGTTTCAGGGCTACTTCCGCAACCCCACGGCGACGGCGGAGACGCTCGAGGACGGCTGGCTGCACTCGGGCGACGCGGGCTACTTCGACGATAACGGCCACCTGGTCGTAATCGATCGCCTGGCCGACGTGATGAGGCTCGCGGACGGGAGCAACTTCTCCCCGCAGTTCGTCGAGAACAAACTCAAGTTCAGCCCTTACGTCGGCGAGGCGGTGGTCTTCGGAGGATCAGGGGCCCCGTTCGTAACCGCGATGATCGCCATCGACATGGAGAATGCCGGACAATGGGCGGAGCGCCGCCGCATTCCTTACACGACCTTCACCGACCTGGCCCGCCGTACCGAGGTGTACGACCTGGTGCGCGAGCAGGTGGCCAAGGTGAACGAGGAGCTCCCACCCGCGGCGCGCATCCACCGCTACCTGCTGTTGCACAAGGAGCTTCACGCGGATGATGCGGAGCTGACCCGCACTCGCAAGGTGAGGCGCCGCCACATCGCCGGCCGCTTCGCGGACATTATCGGCGCCCTGCAGGGAGACGGCGATTCGGTTGCGGTGGCGACCGAGATCACCTATCAGGACGGCCGCACAGCGGCGGTGAAGCACGAGCTTCGCATCCAGACGATGGACGGAACGGGTTAACAGCCTGTGGAGAAAGTCACGCGGCATTCGAACGGCGATGCATCCCGGCTGAAACGGCCCCCCACCGGGAGAACTGGCGCTGCGCGGCCCTCATCGTTGCGTTTCGGTCGGAATACACTCGGTATTCCTCCCTCACGCGCCTTGTCAGCCAGGCGCCTCGCCGTTCTCGGTGCTCACGCCACTTTCTCCAAAGGCTGTTGATGACGAACCGCCGCATCGCATACGGCGAACCGTTTGGGCGAGCTCGAGGCCGCTGAGCATGGACATATTTCTCCAGCTGACGGTATCCGGACTCAGCACCGGGATGATCTACGCGCTGGCGGCGGCCGGCTTCGTGGTCATCTACAAGGCGAGCGATGTCATCAACTTCGCCCAGGGAGACCTGCTCCTGCTGGGGACCTACCTGATCTTCTTCGCGGTGACCCAGTCCGGCCTGCCCTGGAGCCTCGGGGTGCTGGTGACGCTGCTCCTCGCGGTCGCCGTGGCGCTCGCCGTCGAGCGGTTGGTGCTGCGTCCCCTGGTGGGCGAGCCCATCATCTCCATGATCATGGTGACGATCGGGCTCTCGTCCGTCCTCAGGGGGGCCATCAACGCCATCTGGGGCCCGAATCCGCGCGCGTTCGACTCGTTTCTGCCCGCTGGCGACATCGTGCTCGGGCCCGCGACGCTCTCGACCGGGCGAGTGCTCTCCATTCCCATCGCCCTCGCGGTGCTGGCGGGGCTGGGGCTCTTCTTCCGCTACACCCGGGACGGCATCGCCATGCGCGCCATCGCCGACGACCAGCAGGCGGCGCTCAGCATGGGGATCAGCATCCCACGCGTCTTTGGAGTTGCCTGGGGGCTGGCGGCCGCCTCCGCCGCGATCGGCGGGATCATGCTCGGCAACATCGTGGGAGTGAGCCCCAACGTGGCATCCATCGGTCTGCGGGTCTTTCCCGTGGTGATCCTCGGAGGGCTGGACTCGATTGCGGGGGCGTTGGTCGGGGGCGCCATCATCGGGCTGCTCGAGGTCTACATCGGCTTCTACGTGGGGCACGGACTCAACCTGGTGGTCCCGTACCTGGTCTTGATCCTGGTGCTCATGATCCGGCCCTACGGCCTCTTCGGAAAGGAGATCATCGAACGGGTATGAGGACAGCGCAGAGCATCGACCGACGGGCGGCGCTCACCCGATGTAGGCGCATCGCGGTCGCAGCCGGGGAGCGCCCGAGGGGCGCGAGGACATCCCGATGAGCATGGAGTGCGGCGTCTTCCACACGCGCTACGAGTCGGACATGGGTCTCCGCCCGCGGCCCGCCCAGCGCATCCGGCTGGGGGTCTTCGCCCTCTTCGTACTCGTGTTTCCGTTCGTGGCCAGTCCCTACTGGTTAGATCTGGCGAACCAGGTGGCCATTGCCACGGTGGGGGCAATCGGCTTGAACATCCTCGTGGGCTACACCGGGCAGATCTCCCTCGGGCAGGGCGCCTTCATGGCGATCGGGGCATACACCGCGGGACTCCTGACCCTGAACTTCGGCGTCCCCTGGGGCGCGAGCGTGTTCTGCGCCTGCATTGTCACCGCCGCCGCGGGCACCTTCTTCGGGCTCCCGTCGCTCCGGCTCAAAGGGCTCTACCTGGCCATCGCCACGCTTGCCGCCCAGGAGATCGTGGAGTGGGGCATGACCCACTGGACCGCGGTGACGGGCGGTACCGAGGCGATCGTTCTGCCCGCGCCACGTCTTTTCGGCCTGGGCCTGAACAGCAACTTCAACTTCTACTGGCTCGCGGTGCTCACGGCAGCCGGAACCGCGCTCTTCGCGGCCAACCTCTTCCGCAGCCGCATCGGACGCGCCTTCGAGGCCGTGCGCGACCAGGACACCGCGGCGAGCGTCATCGGGGTGGACGTCTTCCGCACCAAGCTGCTGGCCTTCGCGACTTCATCGTTCTTCGTGGGGCTCGCCGGGGCGATGATCGCCTTCTACCGCAACATCATCACCTGGGAGCGCTTCACGCTAAGCACCAGCATTGTCTTTCTGGCGATGATCATCGTGGGAGGCTTGGGCTCGATCCGAGGATCGTTCCTGGGGGCGGCGCTGATCACGCTGCTCCCGGCGATGATCGCCAACCTGGGCCGGACCATCCAGGATATCGCGCCCCAGGCGGCGTCCCTCCTCCCCTATGCGCAGCAGGCCGTGTTCGGGGTCGTGATTATCCTCTTCCTGATCTTCGAGCCCCGGGGACTGTCCAAACTATGGGAGAACGCAAAAGACTACTTTCATATGTGGCCGTTTGCGTACCGGCGCGGCGAGAGCCGGGCCGGCTGAAGAGCGCGATGAGTGAAGACGAGCAAGATGAGTGAAGGATCAAAAAAAGAGATGAGTGACACGACAGGCATGCGGAATCGCCTGGTGGCGGCGGCCCTTCGCGTGACCTCTAGGCGTCAGCGGGCGAGGATGGGCACCGCGATTGCGGCTCGGAGCATCGGCCGTCGCGTGCGGGCGCGGATGGACGGGGCGGTCGCGCTCGGCGCCACCATGTCCCTGTGCGTCGGCTGCGGTGGCGGCGGCGCGGAGTCGGACGACAACAGCATCAAGGTCGGCGCGATCTTCGACCTTACCGGACCCACGGCCGACGTCGGGACCGACTACGGCGACGGCGTGCGCGGCTTCGCCGACTGGATCAACAGTCAGGGCGGCATCGAGGGGCGCCCGATCGACCTCATCTACCAGGACTACGGCTACCAGGTCGACCGCGCCGAGCAGCTGTACAGCCAGTTCGTCGGCGAGGGCGCGGTGATCTTCATGGGATGGGGCACGGGCGACACCGAGGCCCTGCGGTTGCGCATCGCCGAGGACGAGATCCCGTTCAGTTCCGCGTCCCTCTCGCATCGCCTGGGCGACCCGGCGGAGGCTCCCTACAATTTCCTGCTGGCCACGACCTACAGCGACCAGTTTCGCATCGCCCTCGAATGGATCGCCGAGAACCACGGCGAGGGGACGCCCGTCGTCGCGCTGATGCACCACGCGAGTCCCTTCGGGCTGTCGCCGGCGCGGCATGGCGGGGCGGAGTTCGCAGAGGCGCTGGGCATCGACCTGACCCTCTACGAAATGCCCCGCGGGGCGGTCGACTTCACCGCCGAGTTCTCGCGCATCCGCCAGAGTGGCGCACAATACGTCGTCTTTCAGAACACTTCGGGGCCGGCGGCGGTGGCTCTCAAGAACGCGCGCAGTCTGGGGCTGGACGTCACCTTCTTCTGTCTGAACTGGTGTTCCAACGCCCAGGTGATCCGGTTAGCCGGCGACGCGGCCGAGGGTGTCATGGGGACGATGCCGTACGCGCCCCTGAGCGTGGACGTGCCGGGAACGCGCGTCATCCGGGAGTATCTGGAATCGAAGGGCGAATCCCCCGAGGGGAAGACCAACGCGTACACGCAGGGATGGTGGACCTTCGCGGCGTTCGCCGAGGGCATGCGGCGGGTGCTCGCTGCGGGCGAGGATTTCACCGGGGCGAATATCAAGTCTGCCCTGGAGACGTTGTCCGACTACGACATGGGGGGGGTCACCGCGCCCGTGACCTTCACTCCCACGGATCACCGCGGGTCGAAGGGGCTCCGCATCTTCCGGGTCGAGGGAGGGATGTGGGTGCCGTTCACGGACTTCGTCCAGGCGCCGCGATGACGGATGTCTCCGCCGGCGGGGAAGCCGTCCCGGGAGCCCCGAATGGCCAGCCGGGCGCGGACGCGACACCGCTCCTGAGCCTCAACAACATCGAGGTTCTCTACGATGATGTGATCCTCGTGCTGCGGGGGTTGTCGCTGCGGGTGGCCGAAGGACAGATCGCGGCCCTGCTCGGCTCTAACGGCGCGGGCAAGACCACGACCCTCAAGGCCAGCTCCGGGTTGCTCTACGTGGAGGATGGCGAGGTCAGGGACGGGACCATCGTCTTCGACGGCGAGGAGATCCAGGGGATGGACGCCCACCGCATCGTGGAGAAGGGCATCTTCCAGGTCCTGGAGGGTCGGCGGGTCTTCGAGCATCTGACCGTGCGCGAGAACCTGCTCGCGGGGGGATACACGCGCGGCACCCGGCGCGCCGTCGAGGCCGAAACGGACAAGGTGTACCACTACTTTCCGGCGCTCGCGGAGCGTCGGGGACAGCTGGCGGGCTACCTCTCCGGCGGCGAGCAGCAGATGCTGGCGCTGGGCCGGGCGCTTATGGCCTCCCCGCGGATGATGCTGCTCGACGAGCCGTCGCTCGGGCTGGCCCCGAGGCTCGTGGAAAGGATCTTCGAAACCTTACAGCGCATCAACCGCGAGGAGGGCACCACGATCCTCCTGGTAGAACAAAACGCCCGCATCGCCCTGTCGGTAGCCGACTACGGGTACATCATGGAGGGGGGACGGGTGGTGCTCGAGGGCGACGCGGAGGAGCTCTCGGCCAACGAGGACGTGAAGGAGTTCTATTTGGGACTGGGCGATGGGGGACGCCGGTCGTACCGGGACGTGAAGCACTATCGGCGGCGGAAGCGGTGGCTGTCGTAAGGGGAGCGCGAGCGTCATCAGGCGGCGGCTCCCTGCGGAAGGCGTCCGAGGACTGGAGCGCGCTTCAGGACCTGGTCGCGGCTCGCGCGGTCTCATACGGGGCGGAGCACAGCCGCGAGATCGGACGGCGGCTCGCGCGGGCCGGGGTTGCGCCGGAGGATGTGGGCGGCGTCGCCGATCTGCGGGCGATTCCGGTTCTGACCAAGGACGAACTGCCCGCGCTTCAGGCCGCCGATCCGCCCCTGGGGGGGATGCTTGCGGTGTCTCTCCGATCGCTCGCGCGCATCTATCGCTCGCCGGGGCCGATCAACGACCCGCAGGGGACCGGCGCGGACTTCTGGCGCTTGGGCGCGGCTCTCGAGGTGGCTGGCTTCCGTCCCGGCGAGGTGGTGCTCAACAGCTTCTCGTACCACCTGACGCCGGGCGGCTTGATGCTTGACGGGGGACTGCGTGCCGCCGGGTGCGTGGTGATTTCGGGAGGTGTGGGCGCGGCCGCCGCCCAGATCGAGGCGGCCCGTGCCGTGGGTGCGACCGCGTACACCGGCACCCCCCAGTTCCTCCTGACCCTGCTCGAGCGGGCGGAGGAGTCGGGCCAAGCTCTTGGGTTCAAACGCGCGCTGGTGTCGGGCGCGCCGCTGCCGCCTTCGCTACGCGCCCGCCTCCAGGACAGCTTCGGGGTGGACGTCTACCAGGCCTACGCGGCAGCCGACACGGGGTTGCTAGGGTACGAGTGCGCCGAGAAGGACGGATGGCACGTCGCACCGCAGGTGGTGGTCGAGGTGCTGGTGCCCGGAGACGACCGCCCGGCCGCAGAGGGGGCGACGGGGCAGGTGGTGGTCACCAGCCCGAACGACGTCTACCCGCTGGTGCGCTTCGGCACCGGCGACCTTTCCGCCTGGAAGCGCGCGCGCTGCCCCTGCGGCCGCCCCGACCCCCGCCTGGCGGGCTTCCTGGGCAGGGTGGGGGAGGGGGTGAAGGTGCGGGGAATGTTCGTGCACCCACGCGAGGTGGCTGGGGCCCTGGGGCTCGACCCGGCCGTGGCGCGCTACCAGGCGGTGGTGTCCGCCGAAGGCGCGCGGGACGTCTTCACCGTGCGGGTCGAGGCGGTACCCGGCCGCGTGGTCGACACTGCCGGGCTGGCCGGGCGCATCCAGGAGGCGGTGAAGATCCGGCCGGTCGTGGAGGTGGTTCCCCCCGGGACCATCCCCGACGATCCACGCCCGCTGGTGGATGCACGAGAGGAGTTGGCGACGGATTCAGGCTAGACCCGGACGTTACGTCAAAGGGTCTCAGAATGTATCTTTCGATGATTGTTGAAGTTACGGGTCTGGCGGTCTGGATTCCCGTGGTCCTGGAGCAGGAGGGCCGCGGCATCGTCATCGACTGGAACAACGAGGAGGACACTCTGCGGCAGGTGCTGGCCCAACCGTACGTGGCCGGGGGAACCGATGGCCTCGCCGTCCTGCGGCCCGCCGAGGCGGTGACCGATAGTCGGTGATCCATGACTCGTGTCTGCACCTGCCGCCGGGCGACCCCGCGCACATTTCCCCTGGGGTTGACCGACTTGATGCGACGGAAATCCTGTGCAAGACTTAGGCTAGCTTAGCTAAGGAATCCGTCCATGAAGGTAAACATGCACGAGGCCAAGTCCCAACTCTCCCGGTTGGGGCGTCTGGCTTGGGAGGGAGAGGAAGTCGTGATCGCCAGGGCGGGAGAGCCGTATCTGCGGCTTGAGCCTTACCGGGAGCGCCGGGAGGAGCGGAAGCTGGGAGGCTATGAGGGGCGGATCTGGATGTCTCCGAACTTTGACGATCCCATCCCGGAACTCGAGGAGGAGATCGAAAACTCGAAGATCTTCCCGGATGAAGGCTGACCGTGGCCCGTTTGCTGCTGGACACTCACGCCTTCGTATGGGCGCTGTCCGATGTGAAGCGGCTACGAGAGAGTGCTCGGGCCGCGATCGTTGATCCGCGGAACGACGTCTTCGTCAGCGCGGTGACGGCGTGGGAAATCACGGTCAAACGGGAAAAGGGTGACCTGCGAGCGCCGCCGGACCTGGCGTCGGCGGTTGAGGAACGGAGGTTTTCGCACTTGCCACTGACCTTCCGTCATGCCGAGCACGCAGGAAAGCTGCCAGTGCACCACCGGAACCCCTTCGACCGGTTTCTGATTGCCCAGGCGCAGCTGGAAGGCCTGATCCTCGTCACCCGGGATTCCCGAATTCGGCAGTACGAGGTCAGCGTGCTCGAGGCGTAGCCCGGATATCTGATACCTGGGAGCTCTTGCTGCGGCGCAGGAGGCGACACGACGTCGCGCAACGTCGCGCATCTCGACCACCTTCGGCGGGCGGTTGCCGACCTGTGAGGTCCGGCGTTCCCGTACCCGCGGCGCCATCCGGGCGAGAAGCCTCGTCCCAAGGCCGATGGCTCTCACTCCGTAACCGGCCGGCGGCTACCGCCTTTGGAATTGGATCCTTGGCGCCTCGCCTGGTTAGCGCCCGGCGCCGGGAACGCCGGCCGGCCGCTTCAGGATGGCCTCGATCAGGTGCTTGTCCATCGCCAGGGCCAGGGCGAGATCCTGCCCCTCCAGCGAGCGGCGCGCGGCTGCGGTCATCAGCGCCGTGCGGGAGGGGATTTCGGCTTCGACCGAGGTTTCGGCGACATGATCGCCGAAAGCCGCCTGGGGAGTGATCGCATCACCGGGTCCGTACTCCTGGAGGCGCGTCTCGTCGTCATCCGAGCGCGCAACCGCCCGGCCGCTGGTCAGAAGCTGCACACCCTCCTGCCTCTCGCCACGCACCACCAGGCTCTCGCCGGCGGCGTAGGTCCGGGCCTCCAACCAGGGCTCCAACCGATCGACCAGCACCTCGAAGGCGGCCTGGCGTTCCAGTTGGCGAAGGGCCTCGTCAAACGACAGTCCCAGAAGCGCCTCCCGCCGCTCCTCAACCGCGGAGTGAGTTCGGGTCCATTCCCCGATCAGGATCTCTTCGCACCGCTCCAATCCGTGATCCAGGTCCCTCTCCCAGGACAGGTCCCCGGAGGAGCGCTCGGGGAGGTTCCGCCGCATACTGGAACGGAACGCTTCCGTCGCGGCGCTGAGCACGATGCGCGTGTGCGTGTCACGCGCCAACCGGACCACCCGGCAGAACGCGTTGATGGCCGAGACATCGAAGCCGGTCACGTCGCCGAAGTCCAGCAACAGGCACTTCGGCGCCGGTTCGGATTTCAAGGCGTTCTTGAGCCGATCCCCCAGCGAGGAGGCGCTACCGAAAAAAAGGTAACCGCGCAGACTGTACGCACGGACTCGCTTTCCCTCGTTCCGCAGGATGGCGCGGTGGGTGACCGGGCGGATCCTCCTGCTGTGGCGATCCTCGCCGGTGAACGAGTCGCCAACGACTTCGACGCCGCTGAACCGTACGACGAAGAAAATCACGGTGACGACCAGACCCACGGCAAGGCCTTCGAGGAACCCGACGGCGCCGACGATGCAGGCGATCAGCAGGACGGCGGCGAAGTCCGCTCGTGGCAGCCGTCGCGGCGCGCTGAGCAGCCAGTCACGCAGCAGGCGGACCCCGACGAAAACCATCAGCCCTCCAATCAGCGCCATCGGGAAGATGTTCAGGACGCCACCGCCGAGGACCATCACCGCCCCCACCGCGAGCCCGGTGATGATTCCGGTCCATCGGGTGTTGGCTCCGGCCAGGTAGCTGACCAGGGCGCGCCCGGTAGTGGCGCAACCGGGGGTACTTCCTCCGAGTCCGGCAATCAGGCAACCCAGGCCTGCCGCGCGGAACTCGCGGTTCAGATCCATCTCGACCCCCGTACCGGCCTCCACGGTCCCAACCGTGAACACCAAATACACCAACATGATCAAAACGACTCCCAACACTCCGGGAATCTGGGACACCACGACCCCCCAATCCACGAGGGCCAGATCGCCGAGCGCGACCGGGGGCCAAAGCGCCCCGGACGGAATTCCGGCAACCAGAAGGCCGGCTTCGCCGGACTCCGCCACGGACATGCCGAGCGAATACAGCACCACGTGGTACGACGCGGTCACGAGCACCACCACCGCCGGGAAGATCAGGAAATGCCGCCAACGTTTCGTGACGAAGAGCAGAATGAGGCCGATAACAACTCCCGGCGCCCAACGGAGGAGGATATTGGTGTCGAAGAGCAGGGGAAGGGTCTCCCAGCGCGGCACGATGCCGCACATCGCCGTGACACCCCCCGTGACCATGGACCATCCCAGGCCGGCGAGGAATCCTCCGGTTACCGGATAAGGGATGAAGCGGAATAGATTCGCCAGCCGGAACCTCCCGATCAGGAGGAAGCAGACCGCCGTGGCCACCGAGGAAAGACCCATGATCGCCAGCATGGTGACGAACGCCACGTCCGGCGACTGCGCCAGCTCGGGCCCGACCACGATCCCGATGGTGAACATTGCGGCGGCCGGGGCGGAGGTCGGCGCTGAGATCGCTCCGCGAAAGCCTCCCAAGAGCGCGGTAGTCACCGAGAGGGCGCACGCGCCGAACAGCAGCGGTCCGGCACCTTGCACCACGTAAGCCGCGAGCGGTCCCGAAAAGATGATCGCGGCTTGCGACAGCGCCGAAACGACACGGCGGAGCGCCGTAAAGAGCCCGATAGCGAGGGCGGCCGTCAGCTTCGAGGATCGCAGGTCGGCGACAAGTTCAAGCGCGAGCGAACGCATTGCGATCCGGTTGTATGATCCTCAAATTGGTCGTTGGGGCCAAATTTGGGGTGGGAAGCTTGGGATGACTGGCTCGAAGACGCCGCCGGCGAGACGGCCGAGTGGTCGGGCGGTTCACGCCGGGGAGGCGAGGGCCCATGGAATCTCGCGGGGGTGAGCGGCCCCGGACCACCCGTCGCGCCGTCCTCGCGCGCCTCGCCGCCGGCTGCGGCGCGCTCGTGGCCGGCCGGGATTCGCGCGGCGCGCCGGCGCGCGGCGCCTGCCCGGTACTCGAGGGCGAGCGGATCCGATGGCTCGTGGGAGCCCCGCCGGGCGGCTCGTACAACCGGTTGTCGCGCCTGCTCGAACCGGAACTGGAGGCGGCTCTCGGCGCTGAGGTGGTGGTCGAGAACATTCCCGGCGCCGGGGGACTGGTGGGCGCTCACCGGCTGTCACGCGCCCGGCCCGACGGTCGTACGATCGGGCTCTTGAACGGGTCGGGGTTGCTGGTGCTCCCCTATACCAGTCCGGGCCATGCGCTGGATCTGGTGCGCGACTTCGATGTGTTGACGCGCCTCCGCGACCATCGCTTCACCTTGGCCGTGGGGAGGCGCCTCGGGGTCCGGACTTTCGAAGAGGTTTTGCAAAGACGCAAGCCACTGGTGCTCGGCCGATATGGGACGATGGCAACTTCCACGCTGATGGCGGTGCTCTTCGGCGAGATCTTCGACATCGAAACGCGTCTGGTGGCGGGATACCAAGGGTCCAGCGCGACGCTCGCGGCGATTCGGCGAGGCGAAATCGACGGCGGCATGTTTGACGAGCACAACATAGCCCGTGTGCCGGGATTGGTTCCGTTGTTGCGGATGACCCAGGGGGGAGACTCGGCGCCAGGGGAGGAGCGGGTGCCCGGGCTGAGCGGCCCCGACTCCGTCATCGAGAATCGTCCGGAGTGGCTCCGGGATCCGTCGTCTTCGCGCGAGCACGCCCGGGCCCTCCAGACGCTGGCGCAGGTTGGAAGGATCGTCGCGGCCCCGCGCGGCCTGCCGCCATCCCTGCGACGCTGCCTCGGGTCCGCCGTCTTTGCCGCCGCGGCCTCCCCGGCGGTAGCCGACCGCGCGAGGAGGGTGGGGCAAGTCTTGGCGCCCTTGCCGGCCGCTGAAGCTCGCCGCCGCATCGCGGCGGCACGCAAGGCGGCCTCGCACCTCCAGAGCGCGCTCGAAAACCACCGCCGGAGCGGTAGCGACTAGCCGTGGAGGTTCTGGCGCCGGTCCTCGACGGGGCCTGGCGCGGTCTCGTTTTGGTGCTTTCCTGGCCGAACCCGGTCTATCTGCTGCTGGCGACGATGGCCGCCATGGTCGTCGCCGCGTTGCCGGGGGTCAGCGCCATCACCCTGTTGGCCTTGGCCGTGCCGCTGACGTTTTCCTGGGAACTCGAGCCTGCACTGGTGGTTTTCGGCGCGCTGGTGGGTGGCGGAACCTTCATGGGTTCGGTCACCGCGATTCTCTTCAACATCCCGGGAACGGCCCCGAATGCCGCGACCGCGATTGACGGCCATGCGATGACGCAGCAGGGGCGGGCGAAGGAAGCGATCGCCTGTTCGGCGGCTGCGTCCGCGCTCGGGTCCTCGGTCGGTATCGCGGTGGTGGTGGTGCTCCTGCCTGTCATCAGTAGCGTTGTGCACCTGGTTGGACCCGCGGAGATGGTCGTGCTCACCGTCTGGGGCCTCCTCACGGTGGCCACCGTGATCCGAACGATCCCGGTGAAGGGATTCATCCTGGTCGGGTTGGGGCTCATGGGATCGTTTGTCGGTCTCGATCCCATCTCGGCCGAGGCCCGCTACACGTTCGGGACGCTCTATCTGCTCGACGGCATTCCTCTGATCCCGGCTTTCATTGGCATTTTTGCCATTGCCGAGGCGATCGAGCTGGTGTCGAGTCGCCGTCACCGCGTCGCCGAGCGGATCGGTTCGGAGGGGCTCGGGGGGAGTGCGATCGACGGCGTACTCTCGGTGTTTCGGTTCCCGGGGGTCTTCCTCCGCAGTTCGCTCATCGGGACCATGGTGGGGGTCATACCGGGGATCGGGGGCACCGCTGCCTCCTTCATTGCCTACAACGAGGCCCGTCGCACCGCAGGCGAGACGGGGCGCTTCGGAAAGGGGGATGTCCGCGGGGTGCTGGCGCCCGAGGCAACGAACGACGCGAAGGACGGCGGTTCGTTGCTCACCACCCTCGCCCTCGGAATTCCGGGAAGCGCCGGTACGGCCGTGCTACTCACCGGGCTCGAGGTGCATGGCCTGCAGATGGGCCCGGGCCTGCTCCAGAACGACCTCGATCTGGTGTTCGGGCTGCTCTGGGCGCTTTTTCTTTCCAACTGGATCACGTCACTGCTCGGATTGGCGCTCGCCGGTCGGATGGCCGGCCTGGCCACGGTCCGCAGCGTGCAGTTCGTGCCGGTCGTGCTCGTGTTCGCGGCGGTCGGCGCAATGGGCTATCGAGCGCGTCTGGCCGATGTCTTCGTGGCCTTCGCTTTCGGCATCGCTGGCTACGGCATGCGGCGGTACGGGTGGCCACGAATCGCCTTCGTGATGGCGCTCATTCTGGGTCCGCTTCTCGAAGTGAATCTGAGCCTCACAATGACGCTCCACGAACTCGGCCGCGTGAATTTCTGGACCCGGCCCTCGGTGCTGGTTGGCGCTGCGCTCGTGATGGGCACCGTAATCTTGCCGCGGTTGCTGAGCCACCGCAGAACACCGCGATGAGAGTCCAACCGTTTACGGCCCTGCTTGCCGCAGCGACTGCCCTGGCGGGGATCCAGACGCTCTCACTCGGCGCCCAGGCGCGTCGCGGCCCGCTGATGGTGCTCGCGCCGCTGATCGCCGTTCTGGGATGGCGGCTGTACCAGGAATATCGGGACGGGGACGGAGCCGAGACCGGCACCGGGCCGTCCGGAACCGAGGTTGTATCGGCCTGCGCATGGGTTGCCGCCCTTCCCGCCCTCGTCGCGACGCTGGGTTTTGTCGCCGGTCCGGCGCTGTTTGTCGTCGCCTTCCAGCGGATCCGGGGCGCCGAGGGTTGGCTGTCTTCGGTCACCATGGCGATCGCGCTTGCGGCTTTCGTCTGGGTGCTTTTCCGGCTACTGCTGCCCCAGCCGCTCCCGTCAGGAGTATTCGGTCTGCTACGGCTCGGTTAGGAGGAGCCGGACCCCCGCCTGGATCCTGATCTGGCGGGGGCGGCGTGCCGTCACTACGGGAACACTCCGGTCCTCAGGAATGTTGGGACCGGTGCGGGACGCGATGTCCGAGGGGGCGTTCGGAGTCTCCGCCGGCCTGAGCGGGTGGCCGGTGGAACCGATGGCGGGACCATCGACCTCGACTCGGAGAACCTTCCCCCACTCGTGCATCCCCGTCATCTGGGGACGGTTCCCCGCCTCCTCGGTACCTACGTGCGCGAAGAAGGCCTGCTGAGTTGGGAGGAGGCGATTCGGAAGCTGAGCGGGCTTCCCGCGGAGATCCTGGGACTCGAGGAGCGGGGGACGCTGGTGGAAGGCAACTTCGCCGACCTGGCGATCTTCGATCCGGAGACGATCCGCGGGGTGGCCACCTTCGAAGACCCGTTCCACTACTCGATCGGTATGCGGTACGTCCTGGTGAACGGCGCCCTGGTGGTCGATGAGGGCGAGTACACCCGGGCGCTTCCCGGCCAGGCGCTGCGCGGCCCGGGGTTCGTTTCCGAGTAGTCTGGCGTCCTCGCCGACCTTCGACCCGCCGAGGCGGTGACCGGCGATCCGTGATCCATGACTCGTGTGTGCACCTGCCGCCGGGCGACCCCGCGGTCCGGGGTGCGTGGTACAGTGCTCCGCTACCGTTCGGCCGATTCGCAGTTCCCGTTCTCCTTATGCTCCAGTCGTTGCGGCGTGTTTCCGGCCGCCTCGTGTTTGTACTCCTTGCTGCTCTGCCTGCTGCTCTGACTGCTGCTCTGCTTGCTGCTCTGAGTGGGGGCCTGTCTGCCCCCGTTTCCGCAGGGGAGGGGGATGAGGACGAGTCGCGGTTCCTGAGCCGGATCCGGCGGCTGACGGTCGAGGGGAGGCGTGCCGGCGAGGGGTACTTCTCGCCGGACGGGAAGGAGATGGTCTTCCAGTCGGAGCGGGAGCCGGGGAATCCGTTCTTCCAGATCTATCTGCTCTCCATGGAGACCGGCGACGTGCGGCGAATCTCCCCCGGGCAGGGGAAGACAACCTGCGGCTTCATCTCGGGGAAGAACGGCGACATCCTCTTCGCTTCGACGCATCTCGATCCGCGTTCCGTCGAGTTGCAGCAGGAGGAGATCGCGTTCCGGGAGAGCGGCCAGGAACGCCGTTACGCGTGGGACTACGACCCCTTCATGGACATCTTCGTCGAACGGCGTTCCGATGGAGAAATGGTGCGTCTCACGGACGCCCACGGATACGACGCCGAGGGAAGCTGGTCGCCGGACGGCGAATGGATCGTCTTCACCGCGATGCGGGACATGTTCGAGCGCGAGCTTTCCGAGCGGGAAGCGCGTCTCGCCGAGATCGATCCCTCGTACTTCGCCGAGATCTACGTGATGCGGGCGGACGGGAGCGAGCAGCGGCGGCTCACCGATGTTCCGGGATACGACGGCGGCCCGTTCTTCTTTCCCGATGGTTCCCGGATCATCTGGCGCCGCTTTTCGGAGGACGGGTTGATCGCGGACGTCTGGTCGATGCGGCCGGATGGAAGCGACCAGCGTCAGATGACCGATTTCGGGGCCATGAGCTGGGCCCCCTACGTCCACCCCTCGGGCGAGTACGTGCTGTTCGCCTCGAACAAGCTCGGTTTCACCAACTTCGAGGTGTACATGGTGGACGTCGCCGGGGAGAAGGAACCGGTCCGAATCACCACTACCGACGGGTTCGATGGCCTGCCGGTCCCGACCCCGGAGGGAACGGGACTCGCCTGGACGTCCAGCCGCCACGGGGGGGCCGGGGGCCAGATCTACCTGGCCGACTGGAACCACGAAGAAGCGCTGGCTGCCCTCCGCGAGGCCCCGGCTCGCGCCGGCGGCGGGGAGACACCGGAATGATCAGCCGTCCCATCGCACACCGGCCAACCCGGGAATGGGACAGCGCGATTCCGCACGGTCTGGCGGCCGCCGGCCTCGCGTCCGGACTGCTGCTCGCGCCGCTGGCGCCTTCTCCGGCGTTCGGCCAGACCCCGGAAGACCAGACACCGGAAGATCTGCGGACCGACGTTGCCGCGCTGACCGGGCCGGGCACCGAGGGTCGCGCGGTGGGGACCCCCGGAGCGGCGGCTGCCCGCCGCTACCTGATGTCCGAACTGGACGCCGCCGGGGCCCGGCCGCTGCCGGGACAGGAGGATCTCGGGGTTCCATTCCGCTTCATTTCCGGCGTGGAGGATCTCGGATCCACGCTGCGCGCGGGGGGACACAAGCGGTTCGGAAGCGACCAAGTTCGCGCGTTCGCGTTCTCCGAGACGGGCGAGGCCCGGGGAGAGTTGTTCTTCGCCGGTTACGGCATCAGCCTGCCCGAGAACGCGGGCCATGAGTACGACAGCTACGCCGGCCACGAGGTACGCGACAAGGTGGTGGTCGTCCTCCGCTACTTCCCCGACGACGTGGAGGACGAGGCGCGGGCGATTCTGAATCGTCACGCCGACTTCCGGTCGAAGGCGACGGCTGCCCGCGACCGGGGCGCCGCCGCGATGGTGGTGGTCACCGGTCCCGAGTCCGAGGGGGCAGGGGAGTTCGCGCCCGACGGCTTCGACATAGCCGCCCCGGGCAGTCAGGGCATCCTTGCCGTCTCCATTGACGGGCCGGCCGGCGACCGGCTCTTCGCGGGTAGCGGGTTCACGCTCTCCGAGGTCCAGCAGGCGCTTGACCGGGGCGACGTGGACGGCGGCTCATTTCCCCTCACCGGTGTCGCCACCCTGTCGGTGAACCTCCAACGAACGCCGGGCAGCGGGGCCAACGTCATCGGCATCCTGCCGGCGGCGGATGGGAGCGTCACCCCGCCCTATGTTGCCGTTGGCGCGCACTACGACCACCTGGGCATGGGCGGGAGCGGCTCGCTGAATCCGCACGGTCCGGCGGCCGTCCATCCGGGCGCCGACGACAACGCCTCGGGGACCGCGGCGGTGCTGGCGCTGGCCCGGAGCCTCTCCGAGGCTCCGCTCGCCCGGCCGGTGCTGATCGGCTTCTGGTCCGGCGAAGAATCCGGGTTGCTCGGATCGCGGGCATTCCTCCGGAACGAGATCCGACCGGAGCAGCTTCTTGCCTACATCAACCTGGACATGGTGGGCCGCCTCGACGAGAACCGGCTCACGGTGCAGGCGATGGGTTCCTCAAGCGTCTGGCCGGGGTTCGTGGAGCGGGCCAACATCCCGGGCGGCTTCGACCTGGCCCTTTCGGACGACCCCTATCTGCCCACCGACTCCTCGGGGTTCAACAGTGAGAGCGTGCCCACCCTCAACCTGTTCACCGGAACCCACAGCGACTACCACAAGCCCTCGGATACCGCCGAAAAGCTGAACTACGAAGGGCTCGCGCGGATCGTCCGTTTCACCGGGCTCATCGCCCGGCGGGTAGCCGAGAGTGATCCGGTCCCCGAATTCAGCCAGGTGGAACGCGCTCCGGAGACCGCAGCCTCACGCGCCTCGATGCGGGCCTACACCGGCACCATCCCGGAGTACGCCACCGAGACCCTGGGGTTGATGCTCGGCGGGGTCATGGCCGGCGGGCCGGCGGAGAAGGCGGGTCTTCAGAAGGGAGACGTGATCGTCGAGTTCGCAGGCGCTCCGGTCCTCAACATCTACGACTACATGAACGCGCTGGAGGCCGCCCGGATCGGCGAGCCGCTCACCGTGGTGTTCCTCCGCGACGGGGAACGGCGCACCGTAACGCTGGTCCCTACCGCGCGCCCTTGAGTCGGCCGGGCGGCCCCCCGGCCATCGAGCGGGTCCGCAACTTCTGCATCATCGCCCATGTGGACCACGGGAAGTCCACGCTCGCCGACCGGCTCATCCAGCGCTGCGGAGGGGTCAGCGACCGCGACTTCCGGGATCAGTTGCTGGATTCGATGGACCTCGAGCGCGAACGGGGCATCACCATCAAGTCGAACAGCGTCTCGCTGCGCCACGAAACAAGCGACGGGGAGTGGTACCACCTCAACCTGATCGACACCCCGGGACACGTGGATTTCTCCCACGAAGTGCGGCGTTCGCTCATGGCCTGCGAGGGGGCTCTGCTGCTGGTGGACGCCGCGCAGGGGGTCGAGGCGCAGACCGTCGCCAACCACTTCGTGGCGATGGAATACGACCTGTCCGTGGTGCCCGTGATCAACAAGATGGACCTGCCGGCCGCGGACCCGGAGCGGGTGCGGGAGGAGATTGACGAGGAACTCGGACTCGATCCCTTCGAGGTGGTGCTGGCCTCGGCCAAGAAGGGCGAAGGGATCGACGAGATTCTCGACGCGATCGTGCACCGAATCCCGCCTCCCGGCGGCAACCCCGAGGACCCGCTCCGGGCGCTCATCTTCGACGCGCAGTACGACACCTTCCGGGGAGTGGTGCTGCTGGTGCGGGTGGTGGACGGTGAGATCCGTCCCGGCGACCGGGTGCGCCTGATGCGCGGGCACCGCGAGTACGGGGTGGAAGAGGTGGGACTCCTGCGGCTTCGCCGGGAACCGGTGGACGTTCTTTCCGCGGGGGCGGTGGGATACGCAATCTGCGGGATCAAGCGGATCCAGGACATTGCGATCGGCGACACGGTGATCGACGCGGCGTGCCCCGCGGAAGCAGCGCTCCCGGGGTACCGCGAACCCCGGCCGGTGGTTTTCAGTTCGGTGTACCCGATTTCAACCGACGACTACGGCGGACTCGAAAACGCCCTCGGGAAGCTGGCGCTCAACGATCCGGCCCTGACGTACGAGCGCGAGTCCTCCACGGCCCTCGGATTCGGGTTTCGCTGCGGATTCCTGGGGCTCCTGCACCTGGACGTGGTGCAGGAGCGGCTGCGGCGGGAACACGGGCTGTCGCTGCTCCTTTCGGCTCCCAGCGTGCGTTACCGGATCACCACCCGGGACGGGGAACTGCACGAGGTCGAAAACCCGGCCCACTACCCGGACCCGGCGATCATCGCCGGCGGGGAGGAGCCCTACATCCGGGCTTCCATTCTCATACCCGAGCGTTCCGTGGGAGCGGTGATGGAGCTGTTGACCGAACGGCGCCTCGCTACCAGCCGGATGCACTTCCTTTCTTCGCGCCGGGTGGAGATTCAGGCGGAGTTGCCGCTCGCGGAGATCCTCTTCGATTTTCACGACCGTCTGAAGACGGTGACCCACGGCTACGGAAGCTACGACTACGAACTGCTCGACTACCGGCCCACGAAGCTCGTCAAGGTGGACATCCTGGTGAACGGCGAGCGGGTGGATGCGCTCAGTCAACTGGTCCACGAGGAAAAATCGCGTTCCCGGGCGCTCGGTTACTGCGAACGCCTCGCCGAAGCGATTCCCAGGCACAACTTCAAGATCGCGATCCAGGGGGCGATCGGCGGGAAGATCATCGCCCGCACGAACATCCGGGCGTTCAGGAAGGACGTAACCGCAAAGTGCTACGGCGGCGACGTCACCCGGAAGCGGAAGCTGCTCGAACGCCAGAAGCAAGGCAAAAAGCGCATGAAGCAGGTGGGGAACGTGCAGATCCCCCAGGCGGCCTTCGTCGCCGTCCTGAAATCGAGTCCGGCCGCGTGACCGAACGTCCGGACCCGACGTCCCGGACGATCGAACGGCCTTCCGAAGCTCCGGAATCGATGCCGCCGGGGCTCTATGTTCACGTTCCCTTCTGTTCGCGGATCTGTCCGTATTGCGACTTCGCGGTAACGCCGCTCGGCGGGTCGGGATCCCGGCGCCTCGAGCGCTACCGGCAGGCCCTCCTCACCGAGTTGGAACTCCGGGCAGAACTCGGGGATGGGCCGCTCGGGGCGGACACCGTGTATTTCGGGGGCGGCACCCCGTCGCTGGCACCCGCCGGTTTCTTCCGGGAGATGGTCGGCGCGGCGGTCGAGAGAGGCCTCGCCGCTCCGTCGCCGTTCGTATTCGTCGAGGCGAACCCCGAGGATCTGGTCCGCGACCCGGGTCTTGCCCGCCAGTGGGCGGCCGAGGACGTTTGGGGCGTCAGCCTCGGAGTGCAGGCGCTCGACGATTCCCGCCTGCGGTTCCTCGGCCGCGTGCACACCGCGTCGGGTGTCACGGTCGCGGTCTCCCGGCTCGCCGAGGCCGGGATCCCCTGGATCTCGATCGACCTCATTTTCGGAACCGCCGGACAGACGGCGGATTCCCTGCGGGCGGAACTGAGGGCCGCAGCGGTGCTGCCCGGGGTGAGGCACCTCTCCGCGTACGAGTTGACGATCGAACCGGGAACGCCCTTCGGTCGCCGCCAGGCCCGAGGGGAGGACCTCACCGCTCGTTCCGAAGACGCGGGAGCGCTCTTCCGGGTGGTTCACGAGACCCTCGCGGACAGCGGTCTGGCGGCCTACGAGGCATGCAATTTCGCCGCGGCTCCCGCGTTTCGATCCCGCCACAACCAGAAGTACTGGACCGGGGTGGAGTACCTCGGCGTCGGGCCATCCGCCCATTCCTTCGCGCCGGAGCGGGCGGAACGGTCCTGGAACCGGCGGGCCTTCGAAGACTGGGAGGACGCAGTCCTCCGCGGAGACACCCCCACCGCCGGGCGGGAGGCGCTCGGTCCGGGCGAGCGTGCGCTCGAAGAACTGTTTCTGCGCCTCCGCATGGCGGACGGCCTCTCCCTCGGGGATTTCGCCTCCCGCTATGGAGAGACGGTTCTGCAGGCGAATCGGGCGCTCTTCCGGGATTGGGGGACCCGCGGCCTCGTGCGGCTCGAGGACACGGAAGGCGGTTGGGTGCGGCCCACCCTCGAGGGCTTGGCCGTCGCCGACGCACTGGCGCGCGAGGTCGATCTCGACGCGCTTGGAGATCGGCACGCGGCGTGACCCCCACCTTCGGCAAGACCCCAGTCGCGGCGCCGCCCCAAGCGCCACTCACCACCAGCCGGATCTTCTGGGTTTGGCTGCCGATGGCCGCCACCTGGATCATGATGTCCGTCGAGGGGCTGTTGGTGGCCGCGGTGGTTGCCCGACTTCCCGACGCCACCGTGAACCTCGCCGCTTACGGGGTCGCCTTCGCTTTCGCGCTGATCCTCGAGGCGCCGATCATCATGATCCTGAGCGCCTCCACGGCGCTGTGCAAGGATCGGGAGGCATTCCGTTCGCTCCGCCGTTTCGGTGCGACGTTGAACCTGGGGCTCACGCTCCTGATGCTCGCGTGGGCCCTCTCGCCGCTCTATCCGCTGCTCGCGGAGAGCGTGATGGGCCTGGATCCGCGGATCTCGGAGTTGAGCCGTCAGGCCCTTCTCATCCTCCTCCCCTGGCCGGCGGCCATCGGCTTCCGCCGCTTCTACCAGGGGCTCCTCATCCGGCACGGCCACACCCGGCGGATCGCCTACGGCACCACCATCCGTCTGTCGGGCATGGGCGTGACCGCGTGGCTGCTCTTCGATGCGGAGGTTCCCGGAGCCCTCATCGGGGCCGCGGCGCTCTCGGTGGCAGTGGTCGTCGAAGCGATCGCGACCCGTTTCATGGTGGCGGACTGCGTGCGCGAGGTGCTCGCCACTCCCAGGAGCGGCGAACCGCTCACCTTTCCCAAGATCCTCCACTTCTACATCCCGCTGCTCGTGAGCTCGGTAATCGCGCTCGCGATCCATCCGCTGGTGAACCTGTTCCTCGGGCACTCGCGCCTCGCGCTCGAGTCTCTCGCGACCTATCCGGTGGTGGCCGCCCTTTCCTTCCTGTTCCGCAGCATGGGCCTGTCCTTCCAGGAGGTGGCGATCGCCTTCATGGACGGGACCAGGCAGCGATTCCGGGCGCTGCTCCGATTCGCCGTCGGTCTCGGGGTGGTGGCCTGCGTGCTGCAGGGCATCATGGCCTTCACTCCGCTCTCCGGCCTCTGGTTCGGAGGGGTTTCGGCACTCACGCCGAGTCTCGTGGACCTCTCGGTGCCCGCCCTTCAGATCCTGGTCGCGATGCCGCTGTGTTCGGTTCTGCTCGCCTTCTATCGGGCCTTCCTCGTGTGGAGCGGCGAGACCCGAGCCATCACCTGGGCCGGCTTGATCGAAACCGTTGCGGTCCTGTTTGTGCTCTGGGCGCTGATTCGACCCGTCAACATGGTCGGGGTGTACGCGGCGTCCTGGGCGACGCTCGTCGCGCGCGGAGTGGATCTCGTGGCGCTCTACTTCTGGTGCGTACCCGTCGTCCGCAGGCTTAGATAAGCTCCGTCGCAGTGTGAGGGCACTGCGAAACGCTGCGGTTGCGGCGGTGATGATGAGCGGGAGTCTGGTGGTTGGCGCCCGCGCTCAGGAGGTCGAAGCGACCGGAAGCTTCCGGGACGGCGAGCGCCATGGTCGCTGGACCATTTGGCTGGCGAGCGGCAAGGTCGAGGAAGGAACCTACCTGGATGGGGTGCGGTACGGCCGCTGGGTGTTCCGCTGGCCGAACGGGCAGGTCGAGGAAGGGGCTTTCGAGGACGGCGAGCGGGTGGGGCCCTGGATCCACCGCTTCCCGAATGGACAGGAAGAGGAGGGAGCCTATGTGGATGGCGAGCGGGAAGGCCACTGGGTCCTCCGCTGGCCGGACGGTAGGGTGGAAGAAGGGCCTTTTGCGGATGGGGATCGCCACGGGCACTGGATCCAACGCAGCGCTGACGGACAGGTCGAGGAAGGCTCGTACGTGGACGGTGAGCAGCAGGGCCCCTGGATCCTTCGATTCCCGGACGGGGCAATCGAGGAAGGACCACTGCTCGATGGACAGCGAGACGGGTTCTGGGTGCTTCGGGACGGCAAGGGGGACGGCAAGGGGGACGGCAAGGGGGACGGCAAGGGGGGCGTCGAGGAAGGGCTGTTCGTCGAGGGGAGGCGCCACGGCCCGTGGGTTTCCCGCGGGGCGGACGGGGACGCGGCGGAAGGCTCCTACGTGGACGGCTTGGCGGAGGGGAACTGGGTGTTCACCTACGAAAGCGGCAGCGTCGAGGAAGGCCCGATGGTGGCCGGCAGGAAACACGGAGCCTTCGTCCATCGCTTCCCGGGACTCGGGGTGGCCCGCGGGAATTACGTCGAGGGAAAGAGGGAGGGCCGCTGGCTCATCCACCTGAAGAACGGAGGAGTGCGGGTGGAGTTTTATCGGAACGACAAACGGGTGGAGGGCTAGCAGCCTGTGGTGAAACCCAGCCGGCCCAGTTCTCCCGGTGGGGGCTCGAGCGGCGATGCATCCCGGCTGAACCGCCCCCCCACCGGGAGAACTGGCGCTTTGCGGCGCTCTGCGTTGCGTTTCGGTCGAAATACACTCGGTATTCCTCCCTCACGCGCCTTGTCAGCCGGGCGCCTCGCCCCCACCGGGAGAACTGGCCGCTCTCGGCGCTCACCCGGGTTCCACCACAGGCTGCTAGAAGCGCCGCCCGCGTCCCAGGTTCAGCCGGCGGAAGTGCGGTGGCCCTCCCGCCTGCGGAAGACCCAGTAGGCCGCGAGGCCCAGGAGCAGGAATCCGAGCGAGAACCAGACTCCGGTGGGCGGCCCGGTGAAGAAGAGCGCGATCCAGAGGACGAGCGACAGCAGCGCCGGGATCGGGTAGAGCCACATCCGGAAAGGCTGGGGAATGTCCGGCCGGTAGCGGGCGATCAGCAGCACCGCGACGCACTGCCAGGTGAAGCGCAGGAGGATCTGGACCTGCATGAGCCAGTTTACGAGTTGGCCCAGGCTGAAGAAGCAGAACGGGATCGAGACCGCGATGAGCCAGATCAGGGAAACGTGGGGGAAGCCCCGGGTGGGATGGACCTTGCCGAAGATGCGGAAGAACTGTCCGTCGCGGGCGGCGGCGTAGGGCATCCGCGAATAGCCGAGCGCGAAGGCGAAGACCGAGGCGACCGCCACGAAGAGGATCAAGGCGGTGATCACCGACCCGGCGAGTTGCGCGAGCCCGGGATCCTCGACCGTCCGGGCGATGAAGATGGAAGCCAGGGTGCGGCTCGCCTCTGCTTCCTGCCACGGGATGAGCTCGAGCATCACGGTGGTCATGGCGATGTAGATCACGGCTACTACCGCGATGGAGAGCAGGATGGAGCGCGGGATGTTGCGCTCCGGGTCCTTCACCTCTCCGGCGATGTTGCAGACCTGGTTGTAGCCGCCGAAGCTGTACATCGCGATCACCGCCCCGGCTCCGAGCGCCGGCCAGAAGCTGGCGTCGAACCCCTGCGGCGGGACGAACGAGGGGAGTCCCGGACTCTCGATGAGGCCGGCCACGATCACCCAGCCGGTGGTGGCGAGCACGAGCGCCAGCATCGCCTTCGAGAGCCGCTCGACCGAGTCGATGTTCCGGTAGAGAAGGAAGAGGACGAGCACACAGACCCCGGCGGCGGCGAGGTGGTGGGGCACCCCGCTCCACTCCGGCAGGTAGAAGCCAACGTAGTCAGCGAAACCCACCGCGCCGCCGGCGAGCGAGAGGGGCGCCACCAGCAGGATGTGGAAGAGGAACAGGAAGGCCATGAGCCGCCCGAGTCCGAACGGACGAAACGCCTCCCGCAGATAGATGTACGGTCCGCCGCTCCCCGGGAGCGCAGCCCCGAGCTGGGCGTACACGAGTCCGTCGGCAAGCGAGAGCAGCGCTCCGACCAGCCACGCCCAGATGATGTGCGGCCCGCCCATCGCGTACACCATGAGCGGGATGGTCAGGAAGGGACCGATCCCGACCATTCCGATGATGTTCGTGGAGGTGGCCCCGAGGAGCCCCATCCGCCGCTGCAGGCCCTCGCCCGATCCAGCCTTGCTCATGGGAATAAGCGTGTCACAGGCTGCTGGCGGTGTGGGGCTATCGTTCTCCCGAGTGCTGACGAACGCTCGGCGCTCTTAGAGCCTCAGGAGGGGACCACATGGCTATCCGCATCGGCGACATCGCGCCCGATTTCACCGCCCGCACGACCGAGGGCACGATCAGCTTCCACGACTGGATCGGCGACGGCTGGGCGATTCTCTTCTCGCACCCCAAGGACTTCACCCCGGTGTGCACCACCGAGCTCGGCTACATGGCGGGGCTCCAGGGCGAGTTCGCGAGACGGAACTGCAAGATCATGGGGCTGAGCGTGGACCCGGTCGAGGACCACCAGCGCTGGAAGGCCGACATCGCGGAGACCCAGGGGCACGCCGTGGACTACCCGATGATCGGTGACGACGACCTCGCGGTGGCCAAGCTCTACGACATGATCCATCCCAATGCCCTCGGCCGGAAAGGCCGGACGGCGATGGACAACATGACGGTGCGCTCGGTGTTCGTCGTCGGACCCGACAAGCGGGTCAAGCTGATCCTGACCTACCCGATGACCACCGGGCGCAACTTCGACGAAGTTCTCCGGGTGCTCGACTCCATGCAGTTGACGGCGTCCCATCAGGTGGCGACCCCGGTGAACTGGAAGGACGGGGACGACGTGATTATCGTCCCGGCGGTCTCCGACGAAGCGGCCCGGGCGAAGTATCCGGACGGCTGGCGGGCTCCGAAGCCCTACCTGCGCCTGGTCGCCCAGCCGAACAAGTAAGGGAGCGCCGGCCTTCAGACCGGCATCGCCAGCCAAAGGCTGGCGAGATCCGAGACCCTGTTCCCGGGACGTCAGAGTCGCGATAAACGGATGCGCTGCCGGCCCCGGGTACTGGGGCTCTCCGCGTGGTTCAGAGTGTTATCATTTTGATAGCACTCAAAGGGGCGACGAATGGCGACGATCAACGTTCGGCGGCTCGACGACGTAGTAGTCGAGCGCCTCAAGCAGCGCGCCGCTGAGAACAAGCGTTCGCTTGAGGGTGAGGTTCGCCACCTCCTGGAAGTGGCCGCCAGAGACGATTTGGAGGCGCGGCGGGCCGCCTTCCGCGTTCTGTCCGCTGAATTCCGCCGAGAAACGGCGGGCAGGCCCCAGGCGCCGTCGGAGATTCTGATCCGCGAAGACCGCGACTCCGGACATCGTTTCTGAAGGGCTGTGGGAAAGGTCTGCCTGCGTCCGTCTGCGGCGCGGAGGGGGTGTGTGGGGAGAGGGGGTCCCCCCTCCCCGCGAAAGACGATGGCGCGGATCGCGAAGCGATGCGCGCCATTACCCCGTGGGATAAGCGCCGCGCCCGCGGAAGAACCGGCGCGCGCGGCGCGCCACTCCTCCAGGGAAGAGTGCGGGGTGCTTTGCCCACGGGCTGCTGATGGACTTGGTGGTTGACGCCAGCGTCGCCGTCAAGTGGTTCGCGGAAGAGGAGGACTCGGAACGGGCGGCGTTGTTGCTGAGCGGGGAGGATCGACTGCACTGCCCGCGCCTCCTCGCCTCAGAGGTCGGAAGCGCGCTCTGGCGCAAGGTACTACGGGGCGAACTGGAGCTTGGCTTCGCGAGAGCCCGGTTGGCGTCCCTCGTGCAGATGCCGGTTTCCTGGCACCCGGACGAGTCACTCGCCAGCGACGCGCTGCGGCTGGCGTTTGCCTATGACCGCACCGTGTATGGCTGCCTGTATCTCGCGCTGGCGTACCGTCTCGATGCACGCCTCGTCACTGCCGATCTGCGTTTTGCCCACGCGCTGGCCGCCATGGAGACAGGCGGCACGGTGGTAACGCTCAGGGACTATGCGGAGAGACGCTCGGGATCCGGCCGCGGGTGACGCGAGTATCGGAGGCGAGCTCGCTCACGCAAAGGCCAGACTCGGAAAGGAGCCCGCCCGAGGTCGAATCCTGGCCATTACACCGCCCGGCAACGCGGCCCGCGAGATGCCGCGACTCCACCCTCAGTGGAGTCGATATTCGCGAGGCACGATCTCCGGCGTCGCGTTCCCTTAGCGCACGCGCAGAATCTCGGCCTTGTGTCCGGTGGGCGCAACCACGATTCGATACTCCTGCTCATCCAGTGTGAAGGTCTCGCCCGGTCTGACGCCGGCGGGCAGCGCTGCCCTCCATTTGAATTCCTGGTAGTTGCACTCGTCAAGAACATTGTTGCGATTCAGATCAACGCAGACGAAGTCTTCCGCCAGTCCGAAATCAGAGTTCACTCTGACTTTCGCGGAATTGAACGTGCCGTCCACGTCCCCATCCACGATGGCCACCAGCAAGGGTTCCAGAGAAGGACTCTGGAGATGGCCCATCCAGACGCTGGCGCTCGCGTATCCGATACCGCTCTTGAGATTGCTCGTGCTCCAGAGCGCGATGCCATACGGCAAGGTTTCGCCCGACGCGTAGGACACCTTCAACACTGTGCCCGCGGCGCGATCCAAGCCATTGTCTTCACGGTGCCGCGCCTGCAGCAGCGGCGGTCCGTCGTCGGTCAGGTCTCCATTTTGATTGGTGTCCACATAGATCTTGTCCACATAGTGTTCGAAGTACGCGAAGGGAGACGGCGGATCTTGGCAAAGCTCGGGTAGGAGAACCGCGCGACACGGTTCCCTCCGTTCGAATCTGTCGATCATGATCTCGAATCGCGGATCCGGTCCGTTACCGAGATTCACATATTGATAGGACTGCCGGTCTCCCGTCGCGCGTGGGTATCTCAACGCCGCAGGCTTGTCCACATGAACGAATGCAGCCGAGCGTTGACGAGGCTCAACACCTGGAGAGTCCGTATTCGTCAGAACCGGGTGAAACGCCAGATGATTGATGCGGGTTCCTTCCAAGGGATCGACGTCCGTACGATCGGGGATGCCATCATTGTCATCGTCGTTGTCGATGTTGTTGCCTATGCCGTCTCCGTCCGTATCCAACCATTCGCGAGGGTCTGACGCAAACGAATCCTCGGCGTTGTCTACGCCGTCGCCGTCGGCATCGCGATCTTCGAAGTTCCCGATACCGTCACCATCTGTATCGAGGTAGCCACGAGGATCCAGAGGCAGCGCGTCAATCGAGTCCCAGGCGCCGTCGTTGTCGTCGTCCATGTCCACGGCGTTGATGATCCCGTCTCCGTCGATATCGTCGTCCGATCCGATCGGCGCACGATCACCGTCGCCGCCGCGAGAAAGCCATTCCCAGATCTCTCTCCGGGGAGTGGAGCTTAGGGCGCAATGGCCTCCGGGATCGTCCAGGTCGGACCGGGTTTCGAGTCCAAGAACATCCTGGTAGTAGTGCGTCATGGCGACGGCGCCCTCGTACAGAAAATCGCCAGTCGTCATTTCTACGAACACCCGGAGTCTCTCTCTCACTGAGGAAGCTGAGAATGGAGACCACGGGAAGGTTGGTGTCCACAGCCCGTCATGCCGGTGCCAGCCCCCTCCTTTGTTCCAAAATGGGCCACACCAGGCATGGAATCCACCCCCGTAGATTCCCGCGTACCGTTCGAAAAACTGGGCCAGGAAGCCTGTGGATTGTGAACCGCCTCGCAACACGATCCGGTTGTAGTCGATGGCCAGGTGGCCATCGAATCCGCTCTGCAACAGCTCGTGCAGGAGGCGATTGTCTGACTCTTTCCACTCGCGCGTTCCTCCTCTTCCGGTCAAACCCCCGAGCAGGAAGCGCGGGTGGCCTTCTGGAAAGGACACGGGCGAGCCGACGTAGGCAATGGCCAGGCCCAGCTCGAAGCTAGTCGCATTCTCGAAGTCGGACCAGGTATCTGAGAACTGGTGCTGCTCCCCCTGGTTTTGTCCGTGGAAGGAAATCACGATGCCCCGCGATTCGCTCGGATCCCATCCCTCTTGCGCGTGCAGCCCGTAAGTGATCGTTCGACCCTGGGAGTCCGTGAACTCCCCGAACTTTGGCCACTGGGGCGGGTCCGGCGGGGGTGGCGTGGTGGGCGGGGCCGGCGCGGGAGTTGGCGTAGCGGGCGTACCCGCGGACTCCCCTCCATTGCAGGACGCGATCATCAGGGCCGCGATGAGACATAGCGGCAGGAGCCCGCAGAGCATCCTGAGTCCTCGGTTGGGGAGAGTGGGATCCGGAGACGAGATCCCACGTGGTCGAGTGTTCATAGTGCGACCTACTCCACCCGCAGCGGCCGTCCGTCCTTGTAGCTCTGCCAGGCGAACCAGTAGGCGACGTGTCCCGGGAGCCGGGCGAGGCTCTCGCCCCCGGGTCCGGTCAGCGCGTCTTCCGTGACGTTCCACAGCGCTCGGTCGCTCTCGAGGCGCGCCGGATCACCCTCAACCGCGGTGAAGGTCCGCCCGCCCGATTCGTAGGCGCGCACTGTTTCGGTCTCGCCGTTACCGATGAGGACGACATCCAGCGACCCCACCCGGTCGTGGAGGATGGCGCCGCTCCCGAAGACCGATATGGCCCACGCCATCTCGTGGTCCCCGTCCCGGAGGACGAAGATGCGGTCCTTCGGGTCGAGGCGGCGGTCGCGGACCACTGCCGGAAACATGAGTTCGGGGCTCGCGAAATAGGCCCCGTAAGGCTGTCCGGGCTGGTAGTTCCGGTCGAAGCCGGTGTCGAGCGAGAGCACCGTGGTGTCCGGGTGCGCGGCGAGCCAGTCCTTCCAGCTCGTGATCACCACCGGCAGGATCTTGAGCTCGATCCCGGACCCGGTGAGTTCGCCCACGACCGGGCGTCCGGTGAACTGGTTCCAGAGGGATTCGGTCTCGGTGTCGTACATCAGCTTGTTCGACCGGTAGAGGAGGCCGGAGGAGCCGAAGACGAACGGTTCCCGGCGCGCGGGAACCCGGGTATCGAACAGGATGCCCGACCCGCAGAGCGTGCAGTACGCCAGCGAAACCGGGACGCCCCCCACTACGTCGTTGAACATCTCGTGCCAGTCCAGGATGCGGAGCGGATAGGCGCGCGAGTCGCCGTTGATGCTGACCCCGAAGACCAGCTCCCGGTCCGTCGGGTAGGTCGCTTCCGCGGCCGGGATTTGCTCGGCGTTGACGAGCGCGGGGATGCCGTCTTTCTTGACGCCGCCCCAGACGATCTCCTCGATCCGGATCTCGTGCCGCACCCCCCGGTGGAGGAAGTCGCGGAAGTTGGGATCGATTCCGGCGAGGATGTCGGCCTTGAAGGAGACGAACCCGCGGTAGGGCCGGATCTCGGTGTGCTCTTCCTGCCACTCGGTCCACGCCTTCCAGTCGCGGGGGATGTTCGCCCGGGCGAGCTGCTGGAGCGCGTCGAGGAGCCGTCCGTCCTCGTCGGGCAGGAGCCGCAGGACCGCGATGAACGCCGGGATCACGTCCTTCTGGTCGCGTTCGACCAGAAAGCGGAGCGCCCGGTTCCGCTGCGCGCCGCCTCTCGCGAAGAACGCGGACCGGACCATGGCGTCGACGTCGGCGTCCGGCTCCTCGAAACGGTTTCCGAAGGGATCCTCTCCGAAGGGATCTCCGGGCAGGGTGGGCGGCTGGGGCGGGGGTTGGGCGCCAAGCTGCGGAACCGCGGCGAACGGGAGCAGCCCGGCGAGCAGCACCGGAAAAAGGCTGATGTGAGGCATTCTGGAATCCCTGCCGCTTCGGGACCGTGGGTGTGGGAAGCAAGCCCTCAAACGATCCGTCCCCATCCTAGCAGTCCTCAGACAAGAGGAGCGGCCGGTGCAGCCGGGAGGGATGGGGGTCGGGTTCCACCGTCTCCCATCCCTCCCGCTACGCGATCTGCGCGCAGTGCACGAGCCCTACTCCAGATACGGCCGCGGATGGGCGGCCTGCCCCAGCGGGAAGTGGCTGTAGTGCCTGATGTTGCGTTGCGAATCGGCCGAAGCGCCCGGAGCCGCTCAAGACGCGCGCCACCGCGAGATGAGGGTCAGGCCGGTCGGGCCACCTGCCCGGACGCTCGCCTCACTCGTCTGCGAACTATTCGGGGCGCGGCAGTTTGGGGGCCGGTAAGCGGCCCGAACTCGTCCTTGAAGGGCCACGCTGAGGAAGGACCACGCTGAGAACTTTCTACGGGATGCGTGTGCAGCGAACTCTTTATTCCGGAATCCGCCATGGCAGTGGATCGTCGTCTTCCGAGTCCGCCGGCCTCTCCCGCGCAAACCAGGCGGCGGCCACTTTGAGCATCTCCCTGAGGATTGCACGCTCTTCACGCAAGCGGCGGATCTCCTCCTTCGCCTCCACGAGTTCACGCTCCCGCTCAGCGGTCGGCTGAATAGCCTGCTTTTCCTCACGATCTGCACGGGCTACCCAGTTCCGGATCGCCTGTGCGCTTGGCTCGAATTCACGCGAGAGCTCTTCCGGCCTTTGCCCGCCTCGAACAAGCTCGATCAGGCGCTGGCGAAATTCCGGCGGGTAGCGGCGCCCGGTGTTGGTCATGCCAGCTTGCCTCCCCATTGCGACCAGACCGCAGCCGACGGGGCATTGCCACAAGACGAACCATGGACGAATCCGCTCCGACATCGGATCCGACGGCCCGTCTGTAAATCCAGACGGGCACCAAAAGTCATCTTGAATGAACAGATTAGCAGGACGCGACGGCCCCTGCGGCCATCCATGCCGACCTCGGGCCGTTGCGAGCTGTTCGCGAAGCTCACCCCAACTCCAGCAGTGTCCAAGCGCGAGATCCCGTTCTTTTCCAGTTTCCGAATCCCAACAAAACAGCTCGCCCGTGAAAATCTTAGGTTGAATTGTTGGTGAAGTTTGAATAGAGTGCGCGGGCTGGCAGACAGAGCACGCTTCGGCCGAACCCCGCGAGACCGGCTCGCCGGGCTATTGCTTGCGTGGATCGGGTGCGGTCCGGCTGATGTTTCTCACGCTGTCTGCCGAGCCGTAAACCACTGGATTGCCAAGGACAGCTTGGGCGTCCAGTTAGCCTGGGGAGGAACATCTTGATTCGGTCAAACACAGTGCGGCAGCTGGAAGCAGACAACGGAAACCTGTCGACGAATGACGCAGCACGTTCGGACAGCGCCGCTGGGCAGGTCGGGGTCGCCAGATTCGGTGGTCGGCGGGAGTCGAGCTACTGGTCAGGAGGCTGGGAGATTCCCGCGGCAGATGGCCCGCGGCACTCCGGGATTGCGCGACCCGGGATCCTGAAGGGATTGGACGGCTACGCGGAGCCGTTCGTGCACACGAACGCCCGGGAATGTCGGATGGAGGCCTATCGTTTCATGACGGCGAACCGCACGAAGTGGAGCATTTCCACGATGGCCCGCGTGCTGGGTGTCTCGCGACGCGGCTACTACGCATGGCGGAGTCGGGTTTCGCAAGCGGGACAGACGCCAGCGAATGCGGCGTTTGGGGGGCCGGCGCGACAGCGACAGTTGGGGTGATCGACCCGGCGCCGATCGAACGGAGACTGAGCGAGCGGGGATGGGGTGTGACGCAAGAAAGGATCGCGAAGTTCATTCAGCAGGTTCGGATCCCCGCCACCCCGGCGGCGTCACGGGTCGCCCGTGTCGCGTTCCGGTAACCTGGCTCCCAGACTTCCGTCGGGCTCCGTGCGGCGCGCTGTCGAAGGTGCGTCCGGCCGGCGAGCGCGGACAGCCGCGCGCGCCATGCGCCATCAGGTGACTTGACGCCACGGCCTCGGTAGGGTCGCGGCGGGTCGCGCCTCTGGGGCGTGTTTGAGTTCGAACAGCGAATCGATCGCGGGCTCCGCAGACAATTCCTCTCGCGCAAACGCAAGCTCCGACGTGAGCCCGAAAAGGCAAGGCGGGGAGGTGTCGGGGTTCTCTGGTCTGCACCGTCCCGCCGGAGGACTGTCAGAAATTCCGTGTGTAGGCCGGTGACTGTGGAAACTGCGTTTGGTTTGCTTCCGGGCACTTGTATGACCGGGCCGATGGGGATCTGGCCGGCACGCCCGTCGGGGCCAGACCGGGGCGGGTAGGGACGCCGGGGGTTCTTGGAGCTCGAGGAGAGGGCCGGACCCCGAGGCTCTCCACGGGCCAATGCTCTCCAGAAAACTCCAGGCTCCAAGGTGAGCCGGTGGGAAGAGTGGGAAACGCGTCCTCCGCCCGGTATTGTCCGGCCGCCAGACGCGACACGGCTCCAGCGTTTTCCAAGTCCTGGGGGGATCGCTCCGGAAGAAGCGGTCTCTCGCGATCCGGTCGCCACGGGCGCTGCGATTTCTCCGGGACGGCGCTTTCCACGGGCTTGAGGCGGCGCCCCTACGGCAATCCGCCGGAGGCGGCGCGGCGGACCGGCCACCGCTCTGTGGGGGGCGGCGCGCGCCGGACTCACAAGGCCTCCACCGGGAACCAGTCGCCGAACAGGATCGGAAACTCGGCGCGCGCCTGCGGCCAGAACGTCTGCGGCCGCTGCCACTTCCGCTCGATCTTCCGCAGCGCCGGGTAGATCAGCTTCATCGCCGCCCGGTCGTTCGGAAAGTGGCCCCGCGTTCGCACCGCACGCCGCACCGTGCTGTTCAGGCTCTCGATCGCGTTCGTCGTATAGATCACCCGCCGGATCGGCCCCGAAAACGCAAAGAACGGGATCACCTGCGCCCAGTCTTCGCCGCCAGCTCCTTGCGCTCCTTCCAGGAGGCGTGCGCCAGCGAATACCGGATCAGATGCACCAGGCACCCCTGCACCGTCGCCTCCGGAAACGCCGCCCTGATCCGTTACTCGATCGCCTCCGGAAACCCCCTCAGCCCGTCCACCACCACGATCAAAACGTCCCGAACGCCCCGCGCCTTCAGCTCGTTCATCACCCCCAACCAGAACTTCGCCCCCTCGTTCGCCGCCGTCCACATCCCCAGGATCTCCTTCAGCCCCAACGCCGTCACCCCGATCTCCAGAGGAACCGCCTGGTTCTGAACCAACCCCTCCTCGCGAACCTTCACCCGCAACGCGTCGAAATACACCAGCGGATACACCGCCTCCAGCGGCCGCGAACGCCACTCCCGCAGCTCCTCGTGAATCTCGTCCGTCCCCTTCGAGATCAACTCCCGAGACACCGTAACCCCATACAACTCCTCCACCTGCGCCCGGATCTCCCGCGTCGTCAAACCCCGCGCATACAGCGAAATCACCTTCTCGTCGAACCCCGGAAGACGCCGAGCCCAATTCTCGATCAACTGCGGCTCGAAACGTCCCGCACGGTCCCGCGGAACCGCTAACTCCACCGACCCCGTCCCCGTCAACACCCGCTTCCGGTTGTGACCGTTCCGGTGGTTCCCGGACCCAGCCTCCTCCGCGCTCGAAAGATGAACCTCCATCTCCGCCTGCAGCGCTCGCTCCGCCAGCGACTTCTGGAGCTCCGCAAATAACTCCCCGCTCCGGACCGCCTCCCGCGGGTCCTCCCCTCACAAAAGCTCGTCCAGAAGCTCTCCGCTGATCCGACTCTTCCGTCGCGCCATCTCTCGTTCTCCTTTTGTCTGGGTTACGTCCCTCCCAAACACGGAATATCTGACAGGTTCGCGAACTCGGCGCGCGCCTGCGGCCACAACGCCGCCGGCCGCCGCCACTTCCCCTTGATCTTCCGCAGCGTCAGGCACCTTCACCCGAAAGTCGCGGTGAGCCACGAACCGCTCGAACTCCCGGTTCTTGCAGCACCCCGCCTCCCGAATCGCGGCGGTCCACCACCACCGACTTTCATCTGGTCGAACAACAGCTCCTTCGGAACCCCGGCGAAATACGCGAACGCCTCCCCCAAACCCCGGGTCAGCGTCCACATTGTCTGCCGCTCGCAGCACCGGAACCACAGCAGCCGCGAGGAGCCCAACACCACCGCGAGAACCTGCCGCCGACCCCAGGGCAACAGCACCTTCGCGAAGTCCCCCCGACCCTGCTGCCCCGGCGCCGTCTCAAAGCGCACCACCGGCTCCACCTCCGGACGCGCCCGCTCCACCAACAGGTCACGCTTCACCTAGCCATAGCCCCCCCGGATACCCAGCTCCTGAATCTCCCGGAACAGGCGATTCGCGCTCGACTCCGGATACTCCTCGAGACGCGCCGCGATCACACCCTGGTGCGGATCCAAAACCGAAATCACCGAATGCTGCGGCCCATGGCGCAGGGCCTCTCCACCTCGTTCCCGGGTTGCCTCCCCCCGCTCGATCCAGCGATAGACGTCGCAAGACCAACCCCCAGCTTCCGACGGATCGCTTTCTTACTCAGCCCGTCTTCCAGATGCCGCCGCAGAAGCACCCCGCTTGTCTCTGTCGTGCATGGCCCCCCCTCTCCGGGGAGCCGCGCATCGCAATGGACCCGGCCCGTCGATTAGCCCAAGGCGCACCCTTGGACAATCTCCGTGCTCACCGTTCTTCCAAAGCCGAGTGAGACATTTTGGCCGCCCAGAAGTGCGACTCTTTCAAAGGCCGCCAACATCCCGGTTGTGACCGGTCCGGTGGCTCCCCGACCCGACCTCCTCCCAGCCCGAAAAACGCGTGCCTCCGTTGCCGCGTTCAACACCCGCTCGGCCAGCGGCTTCTGAATCCCGTAAGCAACTTCCCACCCTGAAACGCAGCCCGCGGGTTCTCCCTCGGCAGCGGCTCGCCCGGCAGGTCACCACCGCCGAGGCCCTTTGCCGCGCCGGCCGCGCTTCCCTTCCTGACTGGGTCTCTACCCTCCCGAACGGGAACGTCTGACAGGCGCACGGACGAGTTCTGCGACAACTGCCCTTGGTGGCTCAGGGAGCTGGCTCCTCTGCCTCAGCCTGCTCCGGGTTCCTTTCTCGCCGGTGCCCGATGAAGCGCCCTGCCCATCCGACAGGCGTGCCCCGGATGTTCACGATGTGGCGCCGACCCAGCAGCCGGTGGCAAAACCCACGCGGCGTTCGACCGGCGATCCATCCCGGCTGAACCACTCCGCTTCGCTGCGTTCTGCGTTGCGTTTCGGTCGAAATACACCCGGTATTCCTCCCTCACGCGCCTTGTCAGCCGGGCGCCTCACCGGCCTCGGCGCTCACGTGGGTTTCACCACAGGCTGCCAGGAGCCGACTCAGGAGCGCCGCGGCGATCCCGCCGCCGCCCAGGATCGCTCCCTTCCGGGTCACCAGCAGTTCCGCCGTCCCCACCGGTCCGCCGTTGCGGGATCCACATATTCGGCCGCCCCCTGCCCATTTCGGTCTGCGCCGCTACGCAGGTACCCGAACACCCATGCGAATCGCCTCCCATGCGGTGTTTAGCCCTCCTCGGTGGCGCGTCGTCGCTCCCAATCGGAGTCGAAGATGTCCCGGCCCCGCCGGGAGGCGGACAGCCGAGAGGAGGTCTCTTGCCGGGGAGCCCAGGCACGTTTCGAAGGCGTGGGAGATGGCCGGGCAGGGGGTGGAGAAAAACCGGCGTCGCGGCGTTCGGCAGCGAATCGGCTGAGTTCTCGTCCGCCCGGCGCAAGCTGCGGGAAGTTGGTGAACTTGGTGTCACCAACTGTTCTTGAGAGAAACATAAGGCCGAACGGCCGGTGGATTTGTGTTTCGGCATGTCCGGAAACAGCGGTAGCGGTCATCGATGAGATGGCGGAATAGGCCCTTATATCAACGAGTTCGTTTGGTCATTGGGACTGGCTTGCCTTGCGAGTCAGAAGTTTGTGGTTGGGCGGCAGCCGGCAGATCGGGGAGGCGCCGTGTTATGGAAAACCAATCTTGACAGTTTGTGTTGTTGTTGTGCTTTGGGTAAAGTTGCGGTTCACAAAGATCTGACTAGATCTTCCCAACAATCCAAAACAAGCGAGGCACGGCGAAATGCCATATCCCCAACGTCCCTTCCAGATTTGCCTGCGGTTCGTCCGACAGATCTTTGAATCAAGCCCTTGGCGTGCCCGAAACGGGAACGCCGGCGGGAAGCCTGTCGGACCCGGCAGTGACCCGCGCATCGCGCGGGCGGCAAGCGCGCGAGAGTTCGGCGGTGAGCCGCGCGGAGTCGTGGTTCCATTCCCGGGAGTCCGAGGCTGGCGCGGTGCGGACGGCGACGAACCCGCCGGACCGCTGCCGGGCGGGAGTGCTGGCGCGAGGTCCTGTCCGGGCGGATTGCGGGGCGGTCGCAGTGCCCAAGTCTGCGGCGTTGTACTGAGGTTCTTCTGCGCGATCCAATTCGCGGCCTTGCTGCTCTCGACGGCGAATACGGCGGTTTCGGCCGCGGAAACGCGGGTTGCGCCGGGGTTGACGGGCCTCCCGACCTCGAGTCTTGAGGACTATGACCCTGCTCTCAATGGGGAGGGTGACGCGCGGGCGGAGTTCGTGCTGAATGACGGCGATTCGGCTGCCCGATCGCAGTTGTTTGCGGTGGCGCTGTCGGTGAACCCGGAGCAGATCTCGGAAGACGATGCGGCGACCACCGTCACGGTGACGGCGGAACTGGACCAGGGCGCCCGCAAGGAAGCGACCGCGGTGACGGTTTCGGTCGGTAGCGCCAACGACTGGGCGGCTCCCGGCGTCGACTACGCGGCGGTTTCCGATTTTGTGGTCACGATCCCGGCGGGATCCCGGCGTGGCAGCGAAAGCTTCACGCTGACCCCGATCGACGACGAGATCGCGGAGGACGCGGAGAGGATCACCGTGCACGGCGTGTTCGAGCATCTCGATCTCCCCGTGGAGCCGACGGAGCTCGTGCTGAACGACGACGATTCCCCGTCCAGTGCGGTGGCGCTGTCGGTGAACCCGGAGCAGATCTCGGAAGACGATGCGGCGACCACCGTCACGGTGACGGCGGAACTGGACCAGGGCGCCCGCAAGGAAGCGACCGCGGTGACGGTTTCGGTCGGTAGTGCGGACGACGCGGGGGCACCCGGCGTCGATTACGCGGCGGTTTCCGATTTTGTGGTCACGATCCCGGCGGGATCCCGGCGTGGCAGCGGAAGCTTCACGCTGACCCCGATCGACGACGAGATCGCGGAGGACGCGGAGAGGATCACCGTGCACGGCGTGTTCGAGGGGCTCATCGTGGAGCCGGCGGAGCTCGTCCTGAACGACGATGGCGATTCCTCACCCATCTCGGTGGCGCTGTCGGTGAACCCGGAGCAGATCTCGGAAGACGATGCGGCGACCACCGTCACGGTGACGGCGGAACTGGACCAGGGCGCCCGCAAGGAAGCGACCGCGGTGACGGTTTCGGTCGGTAGCGCGGACGACGCGGCGGCATCCGGCGTCGACTACGCGGCGGTCTCCGATTTTGTGGTCACGATCCCGGCGGGATCCCGGCATGGCAGCGAGAGCTTCACGCTGACCCCGATCGACGACGAGATCGCGGAGGACGCGGAGAGGATCACCGTGCACGGCGTGTTCGAGGGGCTCATCGTGGAGCCGGCGGAGCTCGTGCTGAACGACGACGATCCGGCTTCCAGTTCGGTGGCGCTGTCGGTGAACCCGGAGCAGATCTCGGAAGACGATGCGGCGACCACCGTCACGGTGACGGCGAAACTGGACCAGGGCGCCCGCAAGGAAGCGACCGTAGTGACGGTTTCGGTCGGCGGCGCGGACGATTCGGCGGCTTCCGGCGCCGACTACGCGGCGGTCTCCGATTTCGTGGTCACGATCCCGGCGGGATCCCGGCATGGCAGCGAGAGCTTCACGCTGACCCCGATCGACGACGAGATCGCGGAGGACGCGGAGAGGATCACCGTGCACGGCGTGTTCGAGGGGCTCATCGTGGAGCCGGCGGAACTCGTCCTGAACGACGATGGCGATTCCTCACCCATCTCGGTGGCGCTGTCGGTGAACCCGGAGCAGATCTCGGAAGACGATGCGGCGACCACCGTCACGGTGACGGCGGAACTGCTGAGCGCCCGCAAGGAAGCGACCGTGGTGACGGTTTCGGTTGGTAGCGCGGGCGACGCGGCGGCATCCGGCGTCGACTACGCGGCGGTCTCCGAATTCGTGGTCACGATCCCGGAGGGATCCCGGCATGGCAGCGAGAGCTTCACGCTGACCCCGATCGACGACGAGATCGCGGAGGACGCGGAGAGGATCACCGTGCACGGGGTGTTCGAGGATCTCATCGTGGAGCCGGCCGAGCTCGTGCTGAACGACGACGATCCGGCTTCCAGTGCGGTGGCGCTGTCGGTGAACCCGGAGCAGATCTCGGAAGACGATGCGGCGACCACCGTCACGGTGACGGCGGAACTGGACCAGGGCGCCCGCAAGGAAGCGACCGCGGTGACGGTTTCGGTCGGTAGCGCGGACGACGCGGCGGCTTCCGGCGTCGACTACGCGGCGGTCTCCGATTTTGTGGTCACGATCCCGGCGGGATCCCGGCGTGGCAGCGAAAGCTTCACGCTGACCCCGATCGACGACGAGATCGCGGAGGACGCGGAGAGGATCACCGTGCACGGCGTGTTCGAGGGGCTCATCGTGGAGCCGGCGGAGCTCGTGCTGAACGACGACGATCCGGCTTCCAGTTCGGTGGCGCTGTCGGTGAACCCGGAGCAGATCTCGGAAGACGATGCGGCGACCACCGTCACGGTGACGGCGGAACTGGACCAGGGCGCCCGCAAGGAAGCGACCGCGGTGACGGTTTCGGTCGGTAGCGCGGACGACGCGGCGGCATCCGGCGTCGACTACGCGGCGGTCTCCGATTTTGTGGTCACGATCCCGGCGGGATCCCGGCATGGCAGCGAGAGCTTCACGCTGACCCCGATCGACGACGAGATCGTGGAGGACGCGGAGAGGATCACCGTGCACGGCGTGTTCGAGGGGTTCATCGTGGAGCCGGCGGAGCTCGTGCTGAACGACGGCGATCCGACTTCCAGTTCGGTGGCGCTGTCGGTGAACCCGGAGCAGATCTCGGAAGACGATGCGGCGACCACCGTCACGGTGACGGCGGAACTGGACCAGGGCGCCCGCAAGGAAGCGACCGTGGTGACGGTTTCGGTTGGTAGCGCCAACGACTCGGCGGCATCCGGCGTCGACTACGCGGCGGTCTCCGATTTTGTGGTCACGATCCCGGCGGGATCCCGGCGTGGCAGCGAAAGCTTCACGCTGACCCCGATCGACGACGAGATCGCGGAGGACGCGGAGAGGATCACCGTGCACGGCGTGTTCGGGGGGCTCCTCGTGGAGCCGGTGGAGCTCGTGCTGAACGACGACGATCCGGCTTCCAGTTCGGTGGCGCTATCGGTGAACCCGGAGCAGATCTCGGAAGACGATGCGGCGACCACCGTCACGGTGACGGCGGAACTGGACCAGGGCGCCCGCAAGGAAGCGACCGCGGTGGCGGTTTCAGTCGGTAGCGCCAACGACTGGGCGGCTCCCGGCGTCGACTACGCGGCGGTTTCCGATTTTGTGGTCACGATCCCGGCGGGATCCCGGCGTGGCAGCGAAAGCTTCACGCTGACCCCGATCGACGACGAGATCGCGGAGGACGCGGAGAGGATCACCGTGCACGGCGTGTTCGGGGGGCTCCTCGTGGAGCCGGCGGAGCTCGTGCTGAACGACGATGGCGATTCCCCGCCCAGTTCGGTGGTGCTGTTGTTGGATCCGGTGGCGATTTCGGAGGAAGGCGGTGCTCACGAGGTTGCGCTCACCGCGCAACTGTTCGGCGGCATGCTGGGCAAGGACACGAGTGTTTCGATCCGGTTCGGCGCCACCGGCGACGCAGCCGTCAGTGGCGTCGACTACCGGGCGATCGTGGACAGCCTGGTGGTCATTCCCGCGGGCGAGGAGAGCGCGACGACCGTCGTTCGCGTGATGCCGAATAACGACGACATTGCCGAGGGTCCGGAGCGGATCACCGTGCACGGCGTGTCCCGGGGGCTGCCCGTGGAGCCGGCGATCCTCGTGCTGAACGACGGCGATTCCGCGTCCAGTTCGGTGGCGCTATCGGTGAACCCGGAGCAGATCTCGGAAGACGATGCGGCGACCACCGTCACGGTGACGGCGGAACTGGACCAGGGCGCCCGCAAGGAAGCGACCGCGGTGACGGTTTCGGTCGGTAGCGCCAACGACTCGGCGGCTTCCGGCGCCGACTACGCGGCGGTCTCCGAATTCGTGGTCACGATCCCGGCGGGATCCCGGCGTGGCAGCGAGAGCTTCACGCTGACCCCGATCGACGACCAGATCGCGGAGGACGCGGAGAGGATCACCGTGCACGGCGTGTTCGGGGGGCTCCTCGTGGAGCCGGCGGAGCTCGTGCTGAACGACGATGGCGATTCCCCGCCCAGTTCGGTGGTGCTGTTGTTGGATCCGGTGGCGATTTCGGAGGAAGGCGGTGCTCACGAGGTTGCGCTCACCGCGCAACTGTTCGGCGGCATGCTGGGCAAGGACACGAGTGTTTCGATCCGGTTCGGCGCCACCGGCGACGCAGCCGTCAGTGGCGTCGACTACCGGGCGGTCGGGGACAGCCTGTTGGTCATTCCCGCGGGCGAGGAGAGCGCGACGACCGTCGTTCGCGTGATGCCGAACAACGACGACATTGCCGAGGGTCCGGAGCAGATCACCGTGGACGGCCGGTCCCGGGGGCTGACCGTGGAGCCGGCGACCCTCGTGCTGAACGACGACGATCTGGCTTCCAGTGCGGTGGCGCTATCGGTGAACCCGGAGCAGATCTCGGAAGACGATGCGGTGACCACCGTCACGGTGACGGCGGAACTGGACCAGGGCGCCCGCAAGGAAGCGACCGTAGTGACGGTTTCGGTCGGTAGCGCCAACGACTCGGCGGCTTCCAGCGTCGACTACGCGGCGGTCTCCGATTTTGTGGTCACGATCCCGGCGGGATCCCGGCGTGGCAGCGGAAGCTTCACGCTGACCCCGATCGACGACCGGATCTCTGAGGGCGCGGAACAGATCACCGTGCACGGCCGGTCCGAGGGACTGACGGTGGAGCCGGCGGAGCTCGTGCTGAACGACGGCGATTCCCCGTCCAGCTCGGTGGCGCTATCGGTGAACCCGGAGCAGATCTCGGAAGACGATGCGGCGACCACCGTCACGGTGACGGCGAAACTGGACCAGGGCGCCCGCAACGAAGCGACCGTAGTGACGGTTTCGGTCGGTAGCGCCAACGACTCGGCGGCTTCCGGCGGCGACTACGCGGCGGTCTCCGATTTTGTGGTCACGATCCCGGCGGGATCCCGGCGTGGCAGCGAGAGCTTCACGCTGACCCCGATCGACGACCGGATCTCTGAGGGCGCGGAGCAGATCACCGTGGACGGCCGGTCCGAGGGACTGACGGTGGAGCCGGCGGAGCTCGTGCTGAACGACGGCGATTCCCCGTCCAGCTCGGTGGCGCTATCGGTGAACCCGGAGCAGATCTCGGAAGACGATGCGGCGACCACCGTCACGGTGACGGCGAAACTGGACCAGGGCGCCCGCAACGAAGCGACCGTAGTGACGGTTTCGGTCGGTAGCGCCAACGACTCGGCGGCTTCCGGCGGCGACTACGCGGCGGTCTCCGATTTTGTGGTCACGATCCCGGCGGGATCCCGGCGTGGCAGCGAGAGCTTCACGCTGACCCCGATCGACGACCGGATCTCTGAGGGCGCGGAGCAGATCACCGTGGACGGCCGGTCCGAGGGACTGACGGTGGAGCCGGCGGAGCTCGTGCTGAACGACGGCGATTCCCCGTCCAGTTCGGTGGCGCTATCGGTGAACCCGGAGCAGATCTCGGAAGACGATGCGGCGACCACCGTCACGGTGACGGCGAAACTGGACCAGGGCGCCCGCAACGAAGCGACCGTAGTGACGGTTTCGGTCGGCGGCGCGGACGATTCGGCGGCTTCCAGCGTCGACTACGCGGCGGTCTCCGATTTTGTGGTCACGATCCCGGCGGGATCCCGGCGTGGCAGCGAGAGCTTCACGCTGACCCCGATCGACGACCGGATCTTTGAGGGCGCGGAGCAGATCACCGTGCACGGCCGGTCCGAGGGACTGACGGTGGAGCCGGCGGAGCTCGTGCTGAACGACGGCGATTCCCCGTCCAGCTCGGTGGCGCTATCGGTGAACCCGGAGCAGATCTCGGAAGACGATGCGGCGACCACCGTCACGGTGACGGCGAAACTGGACCAGGGCGCCCGCAACGAAGCGACCGTAGTGACGGTTTCGGTCGGTAGCGCCAACGACTCGGCGGCTTCCAGCGTCGACTACGCGGCGGTCTCCGATTTTGTGGTCACGATCCCGGCGGGATCCCGGCGTGGCAGCGAGAGCTTCACGCTGACCCCGATCGACGACCGGATCTCTGAGGGCGCGGAGCAGATCACCGTGCACGGCCGGTCCGAGGGACTGACGGTGGAGCCGGCGGAGCTCGTGCTGAACGACGGCGATTCCCCGTCCAGCTCGGTGGCGCTATCGGTGAACCCGGAGCAGATCTCGGAAGACGATGCGGCGACCACCGTCACGGTGACGGCGAAACTGGACCAGGGCGCCCGCAACGAAGCGACCGTAGTGACGGTTTCGGTCGGCGGCGGGGACGACTCGGCGGCTTCCGGCGGCGACTACGCGGCGGTCTCCGATTTTGTGGTCACGATCCCGGCAGGATCCCGGCGTGGCAGCGAGAGCTTCACGCTGATCCCGATCGACGACCGGATCTTTGAGGGCGCGGAGCAGATCACCGTGCACGGCCGGTCCCGGGGGCTGACGGTGGAGCCGGCGGAGCTCATGCTGAACGACGGCGATTCCCCGTCCAGTTCGGTGGCGCTATCGGTGAACCCGGGGCAGATCTCGGAAGACGATGCGGCGACCACCGTCACGGTGACGGCGAAACTGGACCAGGGCGCCCGCAACGAAGCGACCGTAGTGACGGTTTCGGTCGGCGGCGGGGACGATTCGGCGGCTTCCGGCGGCGACTACGCGGCGGTCTCCGATTTTGTGGTCACGATCCCGGCAGGATCCCGGCGTGGCAGCGAGAGCTTCACGCTGATCCCGATCGACGACCGGATCTTTGAGGGCGCGGAGCAGATCACCGTGCACGGCCGGTCCCGGGGGCTGACGGTGGAGCCGGCGGAGCTCGTGCTGAACGACGGCGATTCCCCGTCCAGTTCGGTGGCGCTATCGGTGAACCCGGGGCAGATCTCGGAAGACGATGCGGCGACCATCGTCACGGTGACGGCGAAACTGGACCAGGGCGCCCGCAACGAAGCGACCGTAGTGACGGTTTCGGTCGGTAGCGCCAACGACTCGGCGGCTTCCGGCGGCGACTACGCGGCGGTCTCCGATTTTGTGGTCACGATCCCGGCGGGATCCCGGCGTGGCAGCGGAAGCTTCACGCTGACCCCGATCGACGACCAGATTGCGGAGGACGCGGAGAGGATCACCGTGCATGGGACGGCGTCCGGCTTCGCCGTGGAGCCGGCCACGCTGAGGCTGACTGACGACGACGGAGACATCGAGCCCCCGGTCGTGCCGACCGAGATCCGGATTCTGGATTCTCGTGCCCGCGAAGGCGCAGGAATCATGCGATTCTCTGTGCGCCTGGACAAGGCTCCGTCCGCATCGATCGCGGTGGACTGGGGGACGCAGCCGCTGGCGTTCGGTCCGAAATCCGCCGACGAGGACGTCGACTACCTGAGAGCCTTCGGGACGCTTGTCATCCCCTCCGGGCAGACCTCGGGACGGATCACGGTCCACCTTCGGGACGACCTGCTCGATGAGTTCGACGAGCGCTTCCAAGTGGTGCTTTTCGGCGCCTCGGCGGGAGAGATCGCCGACGATATCGCCGTGGGAACCATTATGGATGACGATGACCCGGAACTCAGGATCGCCGACGAACACGCTTCCGAGTCGGCGGGATGGCTTGAGTTCGCCGTGAGCCTTTCCGCGCCGAGCGTGCAGGTAATCGAGGGCCGCATCGCGACTTCCGATGTCACCGCCACCGCGGGCCAGGACTACGAGCCGGTGGAGGCGGTCTTCCAAATCAGCCCTGGCCGGCAGATCCATACCGTCCGGGTGCGCGTGTCGAACGACAGCTTGGACGAGGACGACGAGACCTTCGTGCTCGCCGTAACGAACGTCCGCAACGCCGTTGTGGCGGATGGCGAAGCTGAGGGGACGATCGAAGACGACGACGCGCTTCCGACGCTCCACACCGCCGACGAAAGCGCTGCCGAAGACAACGGTGAGCTGGCCTTCCAGGTATGGCTGAACGTTAGGAGCGGCCGGTCGGTCAGGGTTGACTACCGGACGTCCGAACTGACGGCAGGGGACGGCGAGGACTTCGAGGGCGCCTCGGGAACCGTCGAGTTCCTTCCTGGAGAGCTGTCGAAGCGGATTGCGGTGCGGCTGCTCGACGACGAGTTGGACGAGGCCGACGAGACGTTCGAGCTGGCCCTGAGCGCTCCGGCGAACGCCATTGTGGAGGTCCCGCGCGCCGTGGGGACCATCGAGGACGACGATGTCGAACCCAGTTTGCGGATGGAGGATGCCCGCGCTTCTGAGAACGCAGGAACGATCGGGTTCTCGGCGACCCTCGAGGCCGTGGCCGGGCGGGATCTCCGCTACTCCTACTGGACCACCGACGCTGAGGCGCTCGCCGGAGAGGACTATGAAGGGCGGCGAGCCGAATTCGTCATCCCGGCGGGTGCCACGACCGCGATTCTGGCGGTGCCGCTGGTGGACGATGCGTTCGACGAAGCCGAGGAGACCTTCTTGGTGTCGCTCAACAACCCGCGGGAGGCCGGAATCGGCACCATCACGTGCATCGGGACGATCGAGGACGACGACGGGAACGAACGTGCGGCGCGCATGTGGATCACGCGCTTCGGCCGGAGCGTGGCGACCCAGGTGATGGAGTCCGTTGAGGACCGGATGGACGACGGCTCACGCGGAAGCCGCCTATCGCTCGGGCTTGATCCGATGCCGACCCTGTTCCAGGTCGCCTCGCGGGACACTCTCGGACAGAGTTGGAGCGACGTGAGAGAGCGGGCGAACGGACTCTTCGGTCTCGACGGGCGCGAACTGCTCGAGCGGGGTGCGTTCCTGGTCCAGCCGGGAGCCGATTCCGGGCAGCAGCCCCGGGGCTGGGCATTCTGGGGCCGAGGAGCGACCCTTCGCTTCGCCGGCGAAGAGGATGGCATCTCGGTGAACGGCGACGTTTTCACCACGACCGTCGGAATGGACTACCGGCGCGGTCGGACGCTGGCGGGATTCGCCCTCTCGAACAGCCTGGGCACTGGCGGGTTCGAGGTCGCCGGCTCGGAACGGAACGGCTCGACCCGGGCCGGTGTCGCGGACAGCCGGATCTCAATCCTGAGTCCTTACGTGAGTGTCCCGCTCGGCGAGCGGGTTTCCGTATGGGGCCTCGGAGGTTACGGGATCGGGACGATGTCCCTGGCTGCCGAAGACGGCAAGAGCGACCTTTCCATGCGCCTGGGGGCGATCGGAGCTCGCGGGAACCTCTGGCCGGGAATGGGCGGCAGCCGTCTCCAACTGGCCCTGAAGGCGGATATGTTCTGGACGCGGGTCGATGCCGGCGCTACGGCGGTGCGCCCTGCCAGTACGGGCCTCGTTTCACGCGGCCGGGTCCTGGCGGAAGGCTCCTGGCGGCTCGGATCGCTCTGGGGCGGCGAGATCACGCCGATCCTGGAAGCCGGGCTCCGGTATGACGCTGGTGATGCGGAGACCGGACTAGGTCTCGAAGTGGGCTCCGGGTTCCGCTACCGGCATCCGACCCGTGGACTGAGCGTCGAGCTGACCGGCCGCACCTTGGCGGTGCACCAGGACAAGGCGTACCGGGAGTGGGGAATCGGCGGCACGGTGCGGATCGACCCAGGCGACGATCGCCGAGGGCTGTCCCTCTCGCTCGCCTCTTCGCACGGGCAAGCCCTGAGCGGCGTGAACCGGTTGTGGAACGGACGTTCCCCGCTGGTCCCAGGCACCCAGTTCGCCGCGGGTGGCAGCGCGCGCCTCGAAGGGGAAGTCGGCTACGGATTCGGTGGGTTCGCAATCGGGTCACTGACCCCGTATGCCGGCGTGGCCCTCCAGGAAGACGCGAGCCGCGCCTTCCGGCTGGGCAGCCGCCTGCAACTGGGTTCGTCGCTACAACTCAGCGTCGAAGGAAGCCGCCGCCTGGGATCTTTCACCGGGCCGGACCACGCCTTCGTGATCCGGGGGCACCTCCGGTGACCCTCGGCGCAGCTGGCGATCTGCTACTGGGGTAGCGTCGCGCAACCTAATCGCCCATCTCCCGGGTTCGCCGGGAGATGGGCCCCATGAAGGAGCAAAGGAGGATCACAATCATCGCGACCAAGCGCGTCTCCAAATATTGTTGAACTTCGGAGGCGAAAGATTGATCGCGTGCGCAGCGGGAGCACCCCGGGGAACTGGCCCGGCAGTTCCGACCCAACGCGCAGACCATTCAGGAACTGGCTGGCGGGAGCGGAGTTTGCCGACAACCTCCCGCCGCGCGGACAAGAAACGGATGTCTCCGATCTGAGCGTTGCGAAGCGCGAGATCCGCCGCCTGCGACAGGACCGCGAAATCCTGAAGCACGCGGCAGGCTGGTTCGCGCGAGAGGCCACCCGATCCCAGGATTCTCGATCTGGGCCTGATGTTGCTGATCGTGGTAACGACAACCGAGGGATGACATTGTGGCTCCGCTCCCGAGGAGGCTGTCGTCGCCCTTCTCGCGAGGGAAGGGGCGCAAGCCGGAACGAGGCTCCGAGGGCCTATTGGGAAACCGAGGGGATGCGGGTAAGAGTCCGCGGTTGACGCCCTGGGAAGCGAACCTGTTTTCAGTCGTGCCCTGTCGCCTGGAGCTGGCCGAAGATGCGCGCCGCCGCCGCCCCGCCGGCCGGATGTTCACGAAGCGCTTCGGCGGCGATCCCGGGATCCCGGGCCAGGGCTGCCCGGACGAACTCCCGCTCCGTTTCTTTGACCCGGCGCAGGAGGTTGCCTGCCGCCACCGGTAACGGAGGCTGGGGAACCGCGGAGACTCCATCGCTTCCCACCTGGGCCGCCACCTCGACGACATCCTCACCGAGCAGTTCCGGCACCACCAGGCCGCCGGAAGCGGTACGGTTCCGGGTGTTAACGACCATTCTCACGGGTTCGTCTCCGGCCAGCGCCTTCATGACCGCGAGGCCGATGCGGTCGTAGCCCGTAGGACCACGATCGCGGGGCACCCTGCCAGCCGGTCGCACGTCCCCCCGGGTCTCGATCTGAAAGTACGATGCGCTACGGGCGTTGATGAAGTCCCAGTAGCTCGAGTGGGCTCTTTGTCGGTCCCCGGCGGCCGCCTCGAGCGCGGAGAAGAGCGTCCCCTCCAGACTGAGAATCGAAGCGCCCCGAGTCGTTCCAGCGGCGCGGGTGCGAAGGACGGCCCGCTGGGCGTGGAGGTGTAGGTAGACGTATTCCGAGGGGATTGCTCCCACCATTTCGGAGGCCTCGAAGAGATGGTTCGGGTACACCCGCACTAAGCGGCCCGGGTCGCGGAACAGGTCTTCGAGGTGGTTCTCCGGTGGGAGGGGACCGGTTGGATCCGCCTCGTAAAGCCCGGTAAGCCACCCCAAATGGTTGATCCCTGACCAAGCCACGGAACAGGCGGCGCGATCGAGGTAGAGCAGGTCCGCAACGCGGTGGGTCAGTTCGGCGGGTGTGTCGCAGATTCCGATTACGTCGATTGAGGTCTCGTTGAGGAGCGCCTCGGTGACCATTCCCGCCGGGTTCGTGTAGTTGATGAGAGTCGCCCCGGGCGCCTCACGCTCCATGATCCTGGCGAGGCGCACCATGGGTGGGATGTTTCGCATGGCGAGCGCCGCGCCTGCCGCGCCCACGGTTTCCTGCCCGAGGACTCGCGCCGCGACGCACAGCTGCTCGTCGTGGGAGCGCGCCTCCTGCCCGCCGGCTCGAATGGCGGCAATCACGAATCGGCACCCGCGCACCGCAACTCCCGGGTCGTGCGTTACGCGTAGCCGGATCCTCGGAGCGATGGCCCGGACGACCTGAGCGATCGCCGCCAAGCGTTTCCGGTTCGTGTCATAGAGCGCCAACTCGCGAACTCCGAGACGGCTTCCGGCAAGCGCGCGAGCCAGCAGGGGTGTACGCGAGCCACCGCCACCCAGGATACTTACCTTCAATCTTCTCGCCGTTCTCGCCACCACGGCCGGGCGGGTAGTCCGCCCAGATATTGGACGGAGCGAGCGCCGCAGACGTTACCCGCGGTGAGCTGTTCGGCCAGCGTGCCACCGTGCAGCCGGCTGGCCAGAAAGCCGGCGGCGAACGCGTCCCCGGCTCCTGTGGTGTCGCGGACACCGAGTAAGGGAATTGGGGCGGCGACCCGGGTTTCGGGCTGCCCGAACGCCTCGGCGCCGTCGGCGCCCCGCTTCACAACGACGAGGGTGCCGGCGTCGGCGGCCCGGCGCAGTAAGCCGTCCGGGCCATCGTACAAGCGGGACTCCTGAAGGTTCACGAAGATCCCCGCTGCGCTCGCCAACAAGTCGCCGAAGCCCTCCCGCAGCGGGAGGTCTTCGTCGTAGCCGAAATCCCAGAACACCTCGGCCTTTCCGGATACATTCCGCATCAGCCGTTGCGCTTCCGTCCACGCGGGACAGACGCACGGGGGCATTGCCAAGAACACTGCGGCGAAGGACGCCGTGGATCCCTTACGGTGCAAGTTGACGTAGATCCGCTCTTCGAGCTTCGGGTTCGTTCCGGTGAAAGTAGCGAAGCTGCGCTCCGCACCGAATGAGAGGCAGGCCGTGATCGCATGCGGTTCCCTGGGTCGGCGGAGATTCCGGTAGCCGATGCCTTCAGCTTCGAGGACCCGCCCAATCCGGGGGGGCAGGGCCGACAGGATGTCCACTTCCAGCCCCTCGGAGCGCGCCCAGGCCGCCCCGATGAGCGCGCCGCCCCCGAAGGTGCGACGAAACGCGCTCGTCCGGATCTCCTCACCGGGCCGGGGGAGCCGGGGCAGGCCGGCGAAGATGAGATCCTCAAAAGTCTCCCCGGCGACCAGCAGTCGCGGTGCTTCGGAAACCATCAGAAGCAAGGCTATCCGTTTCGGTAGCCCGGGGGTACGCTTCCAGAGATGTCCCGCTCCCGCGGAGGTTCTCGGCGGATCCGTTTCCTTGGCGCGGCCCTGTTCGTGTCAGCCAGCGTCGCCTCGGCACAGCCGCCGGACAACGGTTTCTACGACGCCCACTACCACCCCACGGACTACATCCAGCGCGAGACGGCGCTGCCCGAGTTTCTCGGGTTGATGGGCGACCGGGTCGGCCGCGCGGCGCTGATGGGCATTCCCCTCCAGCAGAAGTGGGACTGGTTCGAGTCGGGCGACCGCGCCCCCGACTACTACCTGCGTTCGGACGCGGCGCTCTACTACTACCCGTTCGTGGATGCGACAGTGGCGGAGGCGGTTCTCGCACTGCCCGCGGAGCAGCGGGCGCGCTTCGATCCCATGATCACCGGGTTCAATCCGACCGACATGTACGCGACGGATCACATTCGCCGGGTGCTCCGCCTCTATCCGGGCGTGTTTTCAGGAATCGGGGAGTTTTCCATCCATAAGGAGGTGGTGTCTCCCAAGACGGTGGGGCACGGTGCGAGCCTTCGTAATCCGGCACTCGACCGGATCCTCGAGTTCGCGGGGGAGGTCGGGCTCCTGACCCTGATCCACAACGACGCGGACGTGATCCTTCCGCGCGAGGGAGAGCGGCCGACGCATCTCGACGCCTTCGTGGAGGTGGTCCGGCGGCATCCGGGGACGACGATCGTCTGGGCCCACGCCGGCATCGGCCGCTTCGTCGAGCCGACCCCCGACTACGTCGAGCTGCTGGAGGAGATCCTGCGGGACGACAGCCTCGACCACCTCTACTTCGATCTGTCCTGGGACGTGGTGGCCGAGCAGATCGTTGGGGCGGAGGAAACGCGCGCGGCCTGGGTCGCCCTCGTGAACGCCTGGCCGGACCGGTTCATCATCGGTTCGGATTCGGTGGTGGCGAAGGACGCTGCCGCCTATCTGGGCGCCCTTGAGGTCTGGAAGCCGCTTCTCGACGAGCTCGATCCGGCCGCGAGCCATCAGGTCCGGATGGGCAACTACGAACGGCTCTTCGACGCCGCCCGCCGCCGCGTCCGCGCCTGGGAAGCCCCTCAGCGCTGACGGCGGAGCGGGGAGGGACCGCCGACTCCAGACCAGCATTGCTCGCGGTAGGCAGACGAGCGGGGAGCCGGGAGCACCGGGTTCAAGCCTCGGCGCGCCCATTGCATTCTCCTGGACCGCCGGTCGGACAGGAGTCCCGTTTCCTCCGGCCGGGTCTCCCCTTGACAGGGCGGTGAACTGCCAACACTGAAGGGCCCGTTGATCTTCTGGCGCCAAGTCGTCGTCCGAAAGTAAAGGGGCCCGGAATGCGGCGGATCCGGTCGCCTCCTGGCGAACACCCACCGAACCCCGTGCGCCCCGAGCCCTGCCGGAACACGGATGCGGTAGCCAGCACAGCCGGCCCGGCCTACTACCGGTTGTGGTGCCACGGCTTGCATACCGCCATATGTTGTGGTTCAGTCCTAGTGTCGTGTCATTCATCAAGTGTCGGATAGAGGCGTTTGAGCTTGATGCGGGCGTCGTCGGTAGTGAACTGCCAGTTGACCTTGGCCTGGACGCGGTCTCGGGACGCCTGCCAGGCGGCGACCTCGTCGCGTAGGATGTCGATGGAGTCGATCCGGCGGTTGAGGCACTGACGGATCATGACGCTGAGTTCGACCTCGGCGACGTTGAGCCAACTGCCGTGCTTGGGTGTGTAGACGAACTCGAAGCGGTCCCACAGGGCCTTGGCCTCGGCCGGAGGAAAGGCTTCGTAGAGGGCGCCGGGGCGGTGGGTGTTCAGGTTGTCCATCACCAGCGTGATCCTCTTGGCGCCGGGGAGGCGCGCGGCGATGTCGTTGAGGAAGTGCGCCCAGTCGGTTTTGGTTCGTCGCGCGGTCACCTGGGTCATGCGCCGCCCGGCCAGGGGTTGTGTCGCCATGAACACGTTGCAGGTTCCACAGCGTCGGTACTCGTAGTCTTCGCGCGCCGGTCGCCCCGGCGCGGCCGGAACCGGTGCGCGCGTCTCGCCGATCAGTTGCCGGGGCGTCTCGTCCATACACACCACCGGAAAGGCCGCATCGTAGGGACGCCGGTAGACGTCGAGAACCTTCTCCATCGCTGCCGCGAAGTCCGCGCTGCCCTGTGGGGGAATCACCCAGCCGACCCGCCGCCACGGTTTGAGTTCGTTTTTTTAGAACCCGCCGCACCGTCTCGTGCGACACGCTGTCGATGTGGCCGAGCTCCACGACGCGATCCGCCAGCAACCGCAGCGACCACTGCGAGTGGCCCTGCGGAGGCTCGGCGCAGCTCAGCGCCACCAAGCGCGCCTCGAACTCGCCGTCGGCCTTGCGCAGGTAGCGGGGACGGCGACCCTGCCGCCCGCCGAGTGCCGCCTCCATGCCCTCTTCGACGAAACGCTTTTTGACGCGATCCACCTTCCGCGCACTGATGCGCAGGATCTCGGCAATGGCCTCCCCGCGCGCCCGGTGCTCGTTGAACTCGCCCTCGTCGCAGTTGAGCAGAATCAGCGCGTTGATCACCTTCTGCGACTGATGTGAGCCCTTACGCGTGATCCCCGCGAGTTCCTCCCGCTCCTCCTTTTCCAAAGTCACCACGTACCGTTTCATGCCAACCTCCTCGTCGTCGTTGGACGACGACAAGGCTATCAGGAATACGACATATCACATGTGACACGACACTAGGATGAAATCGAATAGCACTGCGTCACCGGGTGCCCCGGTCGCTCCTCGGGACTCCTCCCGGCTCCCACAGGAGCCGATTGCCCGCAATCTGAGCGCCGATCTGGCGAGGGCGCTGATCAGCAACGCGGGCGCTCTTCATGGTGCGGCACGAGAGTTGGCAGGCTTTCAGGAGTTGGATGCGTCCGCATCGGCAACTAGAGTCGGCGCGAGCGCCGATCAGGCGAGGTCGTTGAGTGATAACGAGGAGGCTCTTCGTGAACTAGCGCGCACTCGAGAACAGGTGCGGCAGTTCGCGGCCTCCCTGTCGGCTATCCAGGTCGGCCTGACTACCGAGTTCGCGAAGCGCTTGGCGAGAAACGCAGATGTTCTTCGTGGGTTGACACACACCGGAGTACAGGTGCAGAAGTTCGCGAGAAGTGTGGCGATTGACCCGGACGTCCTCCGCGGGTTGGCACACACTGGGGAACAGATCCGAAGGTTCGCGGCGTTCGTGCCGGCTATCCAGGTCGGCCTGAGTGCTGAGTTCGCGGGGAGCGTGGCGAGAAACGCGGATGTTCTTCGTGGGTTGACACACACCGGAGTACAGGTGCAGAAGTTCGCGAGAAGTGTGGCGATTAACCCGGGCGTCCTCCGCGGGTTGGCACACAATGGGGAACAGATCCGGAAGTTCGCGGCTCCCGTGGCCGCGGGCTGGGGTAGTGCGAGGATCCAGGCTGATGGCGTGAGGGTGCGTAATCCGGCACGGGAGACGCCAACCAGTGCATCTGCGCCGGGTGCCGACTTGAGTGTTCGGATCCGTACGGCTCTCGTCCGCCCAGAAGAACCGGTCCATGCGGGTACTGCGGCCATACCAATGGTCACGATCCAACTCCAGTGGCCGGATCCGCCGTTACCCAAACCGATCGAATCGGCCAACGTGGAAGTAACTGCCGATCCGGTGTATCGGGAGTGGATGACATCGTTGGAGCGCTGCCTTCGTTCTTTCGTGCCAGAGGTGTTGTCAATGGTGCCGGGCGAGAAGAGTTGGATCAGCCGTGTACCGATGAAGATACGAAACCGGTGGATCAAGCGGCAGGAAGAAGATCGTGTTGCTCGTCGCCCGGTATTTGCACCAATTCACTATGCGGACTTCATGGATCTTGCCGGAATAATCTGCGAAGAACGCAATTGGAGTGAGGCCTTTGCATCGATTTTTGTGGATCGAGCGGACGTCATGGTGTCCTTTAGGCGGATTCGGCCGGTGCGGAATGCGCTCTCTCACAGCCGCCCGCTCGACCAAGCCGATGTCCTCACGTTGTGCAACGAAGGCGGACGGATTTTTGCCGCCATGAAGTGGCGGGATAGGAATTAGAAGCCGCTCAGCCATACGGATACTGTCGGCAAAGACAGTTCCCTTGAGAGGTACCCGCCACCCGTTGGGCGGTGTGACGCCGGGATCGACATTTCCCTCCTACACTTCCGGGCCATGTGGCGGTTTCGTTTCGTTCGTGGTCTGGGATCGGTTTCCGTCTTCCTCGCGGTCGCCGGTGTGGCGGCTGCCCAGCCGACCGGACCGGGGCAGGGACGGGCGGCGATGGCCTGGCACTGGATCCAGAAACTCCAGACCACCGGGTCGGTGTTGCACGTCACCGCGCATCCCGACGACGAGAACGGGGCGCTGCTCGCACTGCTGAGCCGGGGCCACGGGGTGCGCACGGCGCTCCTCAGCATCACCCGGGGCGAGGCGGGGGCGAACGCCATCGGTCCGGAGCTGTTCGACGGGCTCGGGCTGATCCGGGCCGCGGAACTCGAGGCGGCCGGGAACTGGTACGGCCTCGACCGGATCTACCACACCCCCCTTGCCGACTACGGTTACTCGAAGAACCTCGACGAAGCGCTCCGCTCGTGGGACGAGGAATCGGCGGTGGCGGACGTCGTGGAAGTCATCCGCCGGGAGCGGCCGATGGTCATCCTGGCGCGCTTCACCGGGGACCCGCGGGATGGGCACGGCCAGCACCAGTTCGCCGGGCGGATGGCGGCGCGGGGTTTCGACGGCGCCCCGGACATGGGCGCGTTCCCGACCCGGGAGGGCCGGAGGCCGCATCTGCCGATCGCCTTCTTTCACCGGGGACGCGATGAGGACGGGGAGTTCGAGGTTGATGTCTCGGGGTCGCGGCCCTGGCTTTCGCATTCGTTCGCCGAGCTGAACGCGGTGGGGCTCTCCTACCAGCGTTCCCAGACCCGCGGCGTGGTCCGGCCCGTCACCGGGCGAGGTACCGCCCGCCTCATCCGCGCCGACGGAGATCCCGGCGCCGAAAACGATCTTCTCGCCATGCTCAGTCCGGAGCGGGCTTCGCTTTCCGCCCGGTTCGGTCCGGTGGTACCAGGGCGCCTCGCCGAGGTGCTGGAGCGGCTGGACGCGCACTTCCGGGCGGTGGCCGCCGAGTTCAATTGGAGCGCCCCGGAAGCGAGCCTGCCGCGGCTCGGCCAGGCGCTCGTCGCAGCCAGAGAGTTGCTCGCCGAGCGCTCGCCGTCCGGGTTCTTCGACGTGCGGCACGACCTCGAGCGGAAGGAGGAGCAGCTCCTCGCCGCGATCCGCTACGCGGCCGGAACTCGGCTGGATGCGGTGGCCCGCGAGCCGGCCGCCGAGACCGGCGATTCCCCGTTCGCCCCGCCTCCCGCCTTCGGGCCCGTCGTCCCCGGGCAGCGGTTCGAGGTCCAAGTCGAGGTCCAAGTCGGCGCCGAAGCCCTCGCTGCGGTGCGGATCACCGGCGTTTCGGTCGAAGCTCCCGGCGAAGTCGAGGCCCTTCCGGGTTTTGACGCAGACGGGGGAGCGCACCGATTTCTCGTGACCCTCGCCGCGGACGCTCCCGTGCTGCGTCCGCACGTCGAGCGGTCCGGGCTCGGCGAGAGCCGCTACCGCACCCACGGCGACTGGACGCTCGGCGCCCCGCCCCCGGGGGTCACCGCGACGCTGGAACTGGAGGTTCCCGCGGGCGACGGCGGCGAGACGGTTCCGGTGGCGCTGAGCGTTCCCGTGGCGCGTTTCGAGTCCAATCTCCCCTACGGCTACGAGCGGCGGGAAGTGGAGATCCTGCCGCCGGTGTCGGCCTCCTTCGCGCCCGGATTTTCCGTCTTCCCCTCCGGTGAAGGCGACGCCTCCTTTGCCGCGAATCTGGTCGTCACCGGACACCAGGCGGGAGAGTTCCGGGTCGGGCTCGACCTGCCGGACGGCTTCCGGGCGGAACCTGCCGACGCCACCGTAGCCTTCGACCGGGCCGGGGAGGAGGCAGGCGTTCGCTTCACCGTCCATCCCGGAGGCGCACCGGCGGGCGCCTACGAGATCGCGGCGACAGTGGCCGCGGGTTCGGGCGAGCCGGAGCCGGCGATCGGCTACACCCGCATCGCCCACCGGGACCTGGCGCTCCGCTACCTGGTCCGCCCGGCGTCGCTGCGCGTGGCGGGCGTCGAGCTGGCGGTTCCTGCCGGTCTCCGGGTGGGCTACGTGGTGGGGGCGGGGGACGAGGTCCCCGCCGGTATCGAGGCGCTCGGAGCCGAGGTGACCCTGCTGGACGAAGCGGCGCTGCTGAACTCCGATCTGAGCGGCTACGACGCGGTGATGACCGGGACGCGCGCCTACGCGGTCCGGCCGGATCTCCACCGGGCCAACCGGCGGCTCCTCGACTACGCCCGGGCCGGAGGACACCTCGTCGTGCTCTACAACACGAACGAACTGGTCCCGGACCAGCACGCGCCCTACCCGGGAGTGCTGCCGCTCCGGTCCGAGGAGGTCTCCGAGGAGGACAGCCCGCTGACCATCCTGGCGCCGGAACATCCGCTGCTGAGCTGGCCCCACCGGATCGGCCCCGCCGACCTCGAAGGCTGGGTGGAGCAGCGGGGCTCCAAGTTCTGGAGCGGATGGGACGGCGCCTACACCGCGCTCTTCGAGACGCAGGACACCGGGCAGGACCCCCAGCGGGGCGGGGCGCTCACCGCGGAGGTGGGCGAGGGGCGTTACACCTACTTCGCCTATGCGCTCCACCGGCAGCTTCCCGAGGGGGTGCCGGGAGCGTTCCGGCTGCTCGGCAACCTGATCGCGGCGTCGCGCGCCCCGCGTTAACAGCCTGTGGTGAAACTCACGTGAGCGCCGAGACCGGCGAGGCGCCCGGCTGACAAGGCGCGTGAGGGAGGAATACCGGGTGTATTTCGACCGAAACGCAACGCAGAACGCAGCGAAGCGGAGTGGTTCAGCCGGGATGGATCGCCGGTCGAACGCCGCGTGGGTTTTGCCACAGGCTGTTAAGCCGTGCCTGTCGGGTTATTACACTCAGAATCACGCTAGAATGCGTGAATCCGAGTGGCATTCGGCGGAGGCACCCATGCAGATTCAGGAGTTCGTCGAGAACGACCAGTTCTCTCCGGCGCTCATCGCCAAGGCGCTCCGCACGACCCGGGCGGAGATCGCCGACACCCTCGGCCTGCCGCGCGACGCCCTTTCGCGCAAGGCCCGCGTGGGGGCCGTCAAGACCCAGATCCGGCTTCGTCAGATGATGGAGATCGTCCAGCGGGTTTCCGAATACAGCGGGTCACCGCTCGCTGCGTACGCGTGGTTCCGCGCCCAGCCGCTTTCCGGCTTCGATGGGATGACGCCGCAGCGGCTTGTTCAGGATGGTCACGCGGACTGGGTCCATGCCCACCTCGACCGGGTGATGGACGGCGGTTTCGCCTGACGTCGTGCGGTTCCGCGGCTATGTGTACCGGGCGCACAAGCCGCGGTGGGCATGGGACGACCCGCTGTCGGGCGAAGGCGCCCGTCGTCGCGGTGGACGATTCAACCGGCAGGGGACGTCGGCCTTCTACACCGCCCTCTTGTTGTTCGGCGCCCTTCGGGAAGTGAGCCAGCCTTTGTTCCCCCTCCAGCCGGTCCTTCTCTGTTCGTACGATGTGAGCGTGGAACCCGTTTTCGACGCAACGGATGCCTCGACTTTGGCCGCCGCGGGAGCATCGGCCGCCGACCTGGACTGTCCAGATTGGGAGCGGCGCATGCTGGGAGGGGGTATCCCGGATTCGCAGCAGCTCGCCGAGCGCCTGATCGCTCAGGGTTATGCAGGAATGCTCGTCCCGAGTTTCGTTCCCGTCGGGTTGCCGCAGGCAGACGATCTCTCTGGCAATCCCGGTGACGACGACCGGAACCTCGTCCTCTGGAAGTGGAGCGACTCCCTTCCGATCCGGGTGCGGCTGGTTGACGACGAAGGACGTCTGGCGTCCGACCGGAGTTCCGACTGACTTCACCAGGCCCCCCGCTGGTGCGCCGTCTCCGCCGTCCCGACTGGCCGGAGGAGCGCGAGGTGGTGCTGGTGGGAACGGCCCACATTTCTCCGGACTCCGTGCGCCTCGTGCGGGAGACCATCGAGCGCGAGCAGCCCGACGGGGTGTGCATCGAGCTGGACGGCGACCGCTACCAGGCGCTTATGGACCCGGGGGCCATCGAGCGGCTCGACCTGAAGCAGGTCGTCCGGGAGCGGAAGCTCCTGCCGCTGCTCGCCGGGGTGGCGCTCGGCGCCTGGCAGGCGCGGATGGGGCTCCGGCTCGGCGTCGAGCCGGGCGCCGAACTCCGGGAAGCGGCGAAGACTGCCGAAGATGTGGGGGCGAAGGTCCATCTGGTGGACCGCCAGGTACGAATCACCCTCCTTCGGGTGTGGAGGCGGGCCAGTTTCTGGCAGAAGGTCAAGCTGCTCGCCGGGGGTCTCGAATCGGGGAGCGCCGACGAGCCGACGAAGGAGGACATCGAAGAGCTGCTCTCCGGGGACGTGGTGTCGCGGCTCGTGAGCGAACTGGGGGAAGCGTTTCCCACCCTCAAGGAAGTAGTCATCGACGAACGGGACACCTGGATCGGCGAGGCGGTGAAGGCGGTTCCGGGAGGCCGTCTGGTGGTGGTGATCGGGGCGGGGCATCTCGACGGCGTTGAGCGCACTTTGCTCCGTTCGGAAGAGGTCTCCACCGCACCGCTGGCCCGGGTTCCGCCGCCGGGGAAGGCCGGCCGGATCATCGGGCTCGCCATTCCGATCGTCATTTTGGGGACGCTGGGCTGGACCTGGGCGGTGCGGGGGGCGGACGCCGCCTCCGACGGTGCGCTCTTCTGGATCGCGGTGAACTCGATCCCGGCGGCGATCGGAGCCGTGCTGGCGCTCGCGCACCCGCTTACGGTGCTGGCGGCTTTCTTGTGCGCCCCGTTCACGAGTCTTACCCCGGTCATGGGGGCCGGCTACGTCACCGCGTTCGTCCAGGCCTGGGTCCGGCCACCGCGGGTGTTCGAGCTGCGGGAGCTGAAGGCGGACGCGCTGGTTCCCCGGCGCTGGTTCCGGAACCGGGCGCTCAAGATCGCGCTGGCGCTCATTTTGCCGACGATCGGCAGCGTCATCGGGACGTTTGTGGGTGGGTCGCGGCTGATCAGCGGGGCGTTCGGGTAGCTGCCCACGGTTCGCGCGAGCGGGCGCGTTGCGTTTCGCTCCCCTGCGGGGAGCGATGCCGGTCTGTAGGCCACCGGGAGAACTGCCCGGTGCTCCTATCTCGGGGCGCACTCTCTGAAAGACCGGCGTACTGTCGAGCGTGCGACAAAACCAATGGCAGCGAACTTGGTTCGCTGCCGGCGATTTCGGGGGAAAGTGTGAAAGGGGGTCACCCCAGGCGTCACCCCCTTTCACAATCGGCAATGACGAATCGGAACTCGCCGCCGTGCGCCGAAGGCGCGCAAGGGAGTTGCGATTCCCGAGCCAGGAGCGGCTGGGAGTCGGGTCCCCCGACTCCAACCCCTCCCGCTCCGGGGTCTCCGTACGGCTCTCGCCGCACTTCGAAAGCCCGGCGCGAAGCGCCGGGCGATCCGCTGGCGGGGCTTGCCCTTGCTTCTGCTCTTGACGTGACCAACAGGGGGAGAAGCCCCGGCAGCGGGTCGCTCGACCCTGAGTTGCCTCACAATCCCCGGGCCGCATGCCGCTCTCCACCACCGATCTGCTGACCTTCGTCCTCTTCCTCGGGGCCGTGGTCTTCGTTTCTCTGCGGGCGTCGCGCGGACGGCGAACGGCGGAGGGGTACTTCCTCGCCGGCCGGAACCTCGGTGGTTGGGCCATCGGGATGTCGCTCGTTGCGACCAACATCTCGACCGAGCACTTCGTCGGGATGTCCGGGTCGGCGGCCACCGACATCGGCCTTGCGATCGCCAGCTACGAGTGGACGGCGGCGGCGGCCCTCATCGTCATCGGGTGGTTTCTGCTGCCCCGCTACCTGAAGAGCGGCGTGTTCACCATGCCGGAGTTCCTGGAGCGGCGATACGACCGGGGGAGCCGGACCATCCTCGCCGCCCTCCTCACGGCCGCCACCGTGTTCGTCGCAATGGCGACGGTGCTCTACGCCGGGGCGGTGGCGCTGAACGCCATCTTCCTGCTGCCCGAAATCCTCGGGAACCTGTTGGGGCTTTCCCCCGCTGCCGCGGAGTTAGCGGCCACCTTGCTGGGGGTGTGGGGTATCGGTCTGCTGGCCAGCGTCTACACGATCTACGGCGGACTGAGGGCGGTCGTTTGGTCCGACTTCATCCAGGGGATCGCGATCCTCGCCGGCGGGGCGATGGTGCTCTGGCTCGGCTTCTCGGAGCTCGGCGGGGACGACGGTGTATTGGCCGGCGCCGCGCGATTTCTTGCGGAGAACGAGGACCGGCTGCACACGATCCTGCCCGCCGACCATCCGGAGGTTCCCTGGACCGCAGTATTCATCGGCGGGCTCTGGATCGCGCAGTTCTTCTACTGGGGGGTGAACCAGTTCATCATCCAGCGCACGCTCGCCGCCAGCAGCCTCGCCGAGGGCCAGCGGGGGATCATCTTCGCGGCCTGGCTCAAGATCCTGGTGCCGTTCCTGATCTGCTTCCCCGGCATCCTCGCGATGCAGCTCTACGGCGACCAGATCGTCCATCCCGATCAGGCGTATCCGGTGCTGGTTCGGGAACTTGTCCCGCCGGCGCTCCGTGGGGTGCTGCTCGCCGCGCTCGCGGGGGCGATCATGAGTTCCTTCAATTCGATGCTGAACTCGGCTTCCACGATGTACGCGCTCGACGTGCACCACCGTCTCTTCCGCCGGAGCCGGAGTCCGGAGGCAGACGGGGGCGTTTCCTCGGTTCGGATCGCTCGCGTCGCCTCCACCGTCTTCGTGATCGCCGCCTGCCTCTGGGCGCCCCTGATCGGTGGATTCCCCGGCGTGTTCCGGTACATCCAGACGGTCTGGGGCTTCGTCACCCCCGGGATCGTCGCGGTCTTCTTCGCCGGAGTGGTGTCGACCCGGATCCCGGCGTTCGCCGCGCGGGCCGGGCTGCTGGGAGGGATTCCGATCTATGCCGCCCTGCGGCTCGGCTGGCCCGAGACCGCCTTCCTCCACCACATGGGGATCAGTTTCCTGATTCTGGTGGCGGGACTCGCGCTCGCCGCGTGGCGCTGGCCCCGCACGGTCGTCTACGAACCGCCGGCCCCGGTCACCGGGGTCGATCTGACGCCGCTGCCGGGAGTCTTCTGGAAGGGCGGCCTCGCGCTGGCGGCGATCGCGGCGATCTATTTGATCTTCCCGTAGGGGCTCGTCTTCCCGTAGGGGCTGTAGGGGCTGATTTTCCCGTAGGGGCTGATTTTCCCGTAGGGGCTGATTTTCCCGTAGGGGCTGATTTTCCCGTAGGGGCTGATCTTCCCCGAAGGGACTGCTCCTCCCGTAGAGGCTGATCTTCCCCCGACGGACGGCGCTCAGTCGCCCCCGTCAGTCACCCGGTCCGTCGGGAGATTCCTTCAGGATCCAGCCGTCGCTCTGGCCTCCCTGCATGCGCACCCGGAGGGGCGAGCGGAGACGCAAGTGGCGGACGGGGCCGCTCTCCCAGAGCGCGGGCTGGCTACCCAGCCAGTCCCAATCGAGGACGCCGTCACCGCGCTCGGGGTTCACGGTGAAGTAGCCGATCCCGTTCGAGACCAGGTTGTCGAAGAAGTGGGTCCCCTGCGAAGGCGTGACGATGAGATCCCGGAACCCGGCTTCCACGATGACCCGGGCGCCGCTCACCTGCTCCCAGGTAACCGGAATCCCGAGGAAGCGGTCCCGTGATCCCCAGCGCCCCACGCCGATGAGCGCATAGGGACGATTCTCGCGCTGGAGGCGGCTGTTGAGCCGGGCGACATCGCGGGCCACCTCCCGGCTCTTCAGCCGGTCGAAGGTATCCCGATGGACGACGACGAGGTCATGGATGCCTTCGATCTGCCCGTGACCAAGCACCTGGGAACTCCGGCAGAGGACACCCTCCCCGCTCGCGACGGCGGTCGCCTCCGCCGGCGGTGGCTCGCGGGTCCGCTGGAGGCGCCGCAACTGGACGAATCCGAATTCGCGGGGGCTTCCCCGCGGAACCGAAAGGTTGGCCGCAAACTCCAGCTCCACCGGAGCGCGGCAGGCCTCTTCCGCCAGCTCGAGGAGCTCGGTGAGGATTTCGGCGAGCGGGAACACGTCGGGCATCCTGAGCAGTGGAGCGAGTGTCAGCAGCCGGCTCCCCGGTCGTGAGATGCCGTCGTGCAGAGTGCCCGAGTCCTTGGACCAGGTTGAGGCGAGCAACCCCAGCACGCCGTCGGCCTCCGCATCGGCGAGCGAGCCCGCCCGGAGCGGCGGCGCTCCCGCGACTCCGGCTGAAGGCTCGGCGTCGAGATCCACCGCGAGGAACTCGCTCTGCGAATTGCGCCAGGCATCTTCGGCGCTCCGGTGGCCCAGGCGGTGGTGGGGATGGCGCGGCGAAAAACGGACCGCCGGTCCGCCGCTCGTGATCTGCTCGCCGAGTCCGAGTCCGACCGTCGCAATGCCGTCCCCGGCGCCGAGCGGTGGGGTGGGATAGAAGTTCTGTGATCTGGCGGTTCCGGCGATGTCCGGGTAAAAGCGCCGCCCGTGGGGCAGGCCCACGACCCGCTGGAGAATGACCGCCATCTTTTCTTCTTCCTGGCGGTAGGGAGTGGTGTCGAGGAAGCTGCGGACCCGCGGCAGGAACAGCGAGGCATACACCTGCTTGATGGCCCTCGCCAGGGCGTCCAGACGTCCTCGCGCCGTTTCCTCCTGGTTCGCCACCAGGACGGTCTCGTACACCCCCGAGAAAGGCTGGTAGGGCGAGTCTTCGAGCAGGCTCGACGACCGGACCGCAAGCGGGTAGCGCACCTGCTCCTGGAATCGGCGGAGATCCCGCCAAGCCTCCTCGGGGAAGTGCGCCTGGTCGAAGCGCTCCCGTAGTTCGGCCTCGCTCGTGACCTCGAGCGCGAAGGAAAGGAGGTCGTTCTCCTCCATGAAGCTGTCGAAGATCCCGGTCGCCAGCACGACCGCCTGGGGCACGGCGATGATCGTGTCCGGATGGCGTTCCTGGATTCCGGACCGGGCGAGTACCGAGTTGGTGAACGCGAGGCCGCGAGCCTTGCCGCCCACGGAGCCGCTCCCGATGCGGAGGAAGGGGGCGCCCGGATCGAAACCCTCGCGAGGGAAGTCGGCCACTACCGCGCGGGTCCGCTCCTGCCTGCGCTTTTGAAGCCGTCGGGCCACATCGCGTCCCATGTGGTCGCCCGGGCCGTAGTCGCTGATGCGCACTTCGCGGAGCCGGCGGGCCAGCTCCAGTTCCCCCCGCGCCATCAGCCAGTGGGAGATTTCGTTGTTTCGGGCGTGCTGCACCAGTACCTCGTGCGGCACGGAGCCGATCACCCGTTCGAACGAATCCAGATCGGCGGCGCGCGCGACTTCCGTCCCGTCGGACCCCCGGAACACGAAGTCGCCGAAATGGAACCGGTCGCGCATCAGGCCCCGGATCCGGCGAAGGAGGTCCCGCGAGCCCTTCAGCAGAAAGTCGGCGCCTACCTCCCGGGCGAGCGCTTCATTTTCCGGACGCCGGGAGTGCAGGATCGCCGGGATGTCCGGGCGCATCCGCCGCATGGCGGCGACGAACCGTTCTCCGGCCTGCGGGTCCGGCCGGCCCTCGCGCGGGAATTCGACGTCCGAGATCACCCCGAGGATCTGGTCCGGGAAGGCCGTGAAGGAATCCCACGCCTCCTCGTAATCGTCGCAGAGCAGGATCTTCGGCCGGCGGCGAATCCGGTCGAATTTCTCCGTGAGGCTGAGCCCTTCCGGGATGAGTTTCCGGGTCTGCTCGAAGACCGCCTGGTACACCACCGGAAGGAACGAGGAGTAGTAGCGGATGCTGTCCTCGATCAGCAGGATGGCGGGAACTCCGAGTTTGCCCGTGTCCTGGGGTGCGTTCCGGCGGTCCTCGATCTGTTTCACGATCGCCAGGAAGATCCCGACGTCCCCTTGCCAGACGAAGGGTTTTTCGAGGTCGCGGCCATGGTGGCGCGCCAGGTACTCGCGCACCGTGCGGGTGTCGTACCCGAAGAGCGTGACCGGCGTCTCCCGGCCGGCGTGGCGGAGCCGATGCGCGAACGTCCCGATGTCCATGTCACCGAGATCCGGCGAGCCGATCACCAGTTGGAAACGGTCCGGCGCCCGGGCGAGGCGATCGAGGGCCTCGGTCCCCGACTCGACCTGCGTCACGCTCGGCAGGGTCCTCAGGTTCAGATCGAGGAACCCGGAAAGAACCCGGTCGTCGAGCTGGCCGTCCTCGGCGAGGATGAACGAGTCGTAGTGACTCAGCACGAAGAGAACTTCGCGAATCTGGAACCCGACCAGATCGGCGAACGCCGGCGAGAGGGCGCCATGGAGCGGCATTGAATTCCTAGTGTGTCACTCTCCGGCGGCCTTCTCGCCGGAGCGCGAGGGCGGCCATTCGCGAAGATCGCGGTACCGGAGAGCCTTCCGCACCCTACAATCCGCGCCCAAATTGGCCGGAGGGTCCATGAACTACATTGAATCCGTACTGAATCAGGTAGCGGCGCGGAACCCGGCCGAGCCCGAGTTCAACCAGGCGGTCCGCGAAGTCGTCGAATCCGTCGCCGTCGTCATCGAACGCCATCCCGAGTACCGCGCCGCCCGCGTCCTCGACCGGATGGTGGAGCCCGAGCGGGTGGTGACGTTCCGGGTCCCCTGGGTGGACGACGCCGGAGATGTCCAGGTGAACCGCGGTTTCCGGATCGAGATGAGCAGCGCGATCGGGCCCTACAAGGGAGGGCTCCGTTTTCATCCTTCGGTCAACGCCTCGATTCTCAAGTTCCTCGCTTTCGAGCAGATGTTCAAGAACTCCCTTACCACGCTGCCGCTGGGCGGCGGCAAGGGCGGCTCGGATTTCGATCCGAAAGGCAAGAGCGACCTGGAGGTCATGCGCTTTTGCCAGTCTTTCATGACGGAGTTGCAGCGCCACATCGGCCCCTACACGGACGTTCCGGCGGGGGACATCGGGGTCGGCGGACGCGAGATCGGCTTCCTCTTCGGCCAGTACAAGCGGCTTGCCAACGAGTTCACCGGGACGCTCACCGGCAAGGGACCGGGCTGGGGCGGATCGCTGATCCGGCCGGAGGCCACCGGCTACGGGGCGGTGTATTTCGCCCAGGAGATGCTCGCCACCCGCAACGACGGCCTCCACGGGAAGACCTGTCTTGTCTCCGGCAGCGGGAACGTCGCCCAGTACACGGTGGAAAAACTGAACGACCTCGAGGCGAAGGCGGTGACCCTTTCGGACTCGAGCGGCTTCGTCCACGACCCGGACGGCATCGACGCCGAAAAACTGGCCTGGGTGATGGAACTCAAAAACGTCCGGCGCGGCCGGATTCGGGAATACGCCGCGAAATTCCCGGGCGTGAGTTACTACGAGTCCGATCCGGGGGCGGATCACAACCCGCTCTGGGCCATTCCCGCCGACTGCGCCTTCCCGTGCGCCACGGAGAACGAGGTCAGCAGCAAGGACGCCGCGAATCTGCTCGCGAACGGCTGCTTCCTGGTCTCGGAGGGCGCCAACATGCCGTCGGTGCCGGACGCGGTGGACCAGTTCGTCGCCGCCAAGATCCTCTACGGGCCCGGGAAGGCCGCGAACGCCGGCGGCGTCGCCGTGTCGGGCCTCGAGATGGCCCAGAACATCGGGATGATCCAGTGGAAGCGCGAGGTGGTGGACCACCGGCTGAGCGACATCATGTTCGAGATCCACGACGCCTGCATCAAGGCGTCGGAGCGATTCGACGCGGTCGGGAACTACGTGGTCGGCGCCAACATCGCCGGGTTCTTCAAGGTCGCCGACGCCATGATGGACCAGGGCGTCGTCTGAGCGGCGCGCCAAGAAAGGCTTCGAAGAAAGGCTTCCCAGAAAGGCTTCCGAGCCGCCCGCGCTCAGGCGGAGCCTTGACAGCCTGTGGCAAAACCCACGCGGCGTTCGCCCGGCGATGCATCCCCGCTGAACCACTCCGCTTCGCTCCGTTCTGCGTTGCGTTTCGGTCGCAATACACTCGGTATTCCTCCCTCACGCGCCTTGTCAGCCGGGCGCCTCGCCCCCACCGGGAGAACTGGCCAGGCTCGGCGCTCACGTGGGTTTCACCACAGGCTGTTAGGAGGTCGGTTCCGGAGGCGGGGGGGGCTCCCCGTCCAACTGGTCCTTTTGCCACTCGGGCACGACCACTCCGAGCGAGATGACCATCTGGAGGGCCTGCTGCCGGCTCATGGAAAGCTCGATCACGTCTTCCTTGGGGAGCGTGATCACGAAACCCGAGGTCGGATTCGGGGTGGTGGGGACGAAGACCGCCATGACTTCACGCGGGCCGGCATCGGTTTCGCCGGGTTCGGTCGAGGCACCTGTACCGGTCCGCTCTGCGATCCGCTGGCGGACCCGGTGCTGCACTTCACCGAGTTCACTCGCCATCTGGAACGCGATGCTGTAGACGCCGCGCCGCGGATACTCGATGAGGACGACCTTCCCGAACGCGTCGCCTGAGGTGAAGAGCGCCTCCAGCAACTCGCGCACGCCCGAATAGATCCAGCGCGCTACCGGAATCCGGCTGAGCGGGCGTTCCACCACTGCCCGCAGGACGAGCCGGGCGACCCCGAACCTCGAGACTCCCCAACCGGTCAACACGAGCACCACGATCACCACGCCCAGCGCGGTGAGCCGAGGCTCCCAGGGGAGGGAGGGAAAGAACCAGGACTGGATGATCGAGTAGATCAGCCGGCCCACCAGAAACACCGCCGCCAGCGGGATCCAGACGAGGAAACCGCGAAGCAGATAGCGGCGGAGGTTTTCCCAGACGGTCAGCTTCGGGGCCGTGGCCATGGCCATTCGCGTGAGTCTATGACGGGGCACCGCGAATCGGTGGGCGATTACCATCCCCGCCCACCATGGATCTGCCCGTAATCTGTCTGCCCGGGGACGGCATCGGCCCCGACGTGGTGGCTGAAGCCGAACGCGTGCTGGAACGGGTGGCCGAACGCTTCGGCCACCGCCTCCTCGTCGAGCACCACGACTTCGCGGGAGCGGCCTGGGACCGAACGGGGACCGGATTCCCCGAAGAGACCCGGATCGCCTGCGCCGGAGCCCGGGCAATCCTGCTGGGAGCGGTCGGCGATCCGCGCCACGATGTCCTGCCCGCCGCCGACCGTCCGGAGCGCGCGCTGCTGGAGCTTCGCCGGATGCTCGGCGCCTACGCGAACCTCCGTCCGATCAAGGTGATTCGCGTGCTCGACAGCTCACCGTTCCGCCCGGAAGCGATCAAGGGGACGGACCTGCTCATCGTGCGGGAGCTCACCGGCGGCATCTACTACGGCGAGCCGCGCGGAATCCGCGAGGAGGGCGGCCAGCGGGTCGGCATCAACACCCTCCGCTACGAGGCGCGCGAGATCGAGCGGATCGCCCGGGTGGCTTTCAAGGCAGCCGGCCGGCGCCGCGGTCTCCTGCTGTCGGTGGACAAGGCGAACGTGCTGGAGTCGTCGCAGCTTTGGCGCGAGGTGGTCGCCGGGCTTGCATCGGAATATCCGGCGGTGCGCCTCGACCACATGTACGTGGACCGGGCGGCGATGGAGATCATCCGGGACCCGAGCCAGTTCGACGTGATCCTGACCGGCAACATGTTCGGGGACATCCTCAGCGACGAGGCTTCGGTGCTGGCCGGATCGCTCGGCCTCCTGCCCTCCGCCAGCGTGGGTGAGGGCGGCGGCCTCTACGAGCCGGTCCACGGCTCCGCGCCGGACATCGCGGGGCAGGGGATCGCGAATCCGCTGGGGGCCATCTCCTCGGCCGCCATGATGCTGGAATTGTCGTTCGGACTGAAACAGGAGGCAGCGGCCATCGAGGCGGCGGTTACCGCTTGCCTGCTGGGTTCGGTCCTGCCGCGCGACCTGGGCGGCTCCGCCGGCACCACCGACATCACCGACATCGTCCTGGCAGCGCTGTAGCGTGCCGGCGGCGGGGGACCGCCGACCCACGTGAAACGCGGGCGACAGCGGAACGCCCACCGGGAGAACTGGGCCGGCCTCCGGCCGGCACGGGTGGCGCGGAGGCACGGGAACGCCGACCTCCGGGCAGTTCTCCCAGTGGAGCCCGGCACCGCCGCGCGCAGCGCGAAACCAGCCCCGATGGCGCTGCGCCCCCTCGGTCAAGGATCCAGCAGCGACTTTCCGTCCAGCTCCCACTCGGGTTCGATGGCGAGTCCGAGATGGGTGAGCGCCGTCACCGCTACGTCCACGATCCCGACACCATTCGGGATGGGGGCGGTCGCCGACCCGGCGCCGCTCGCGATCACGAAGATCGTCATTTCCTCCGGGCTGTCTCCGCCATGCCCGCCGTCGGCTCGGCGGCCGTGGTCGGTGCTGCACAGGATCAGCCAATCCTCGCTTGCGAATGACGCGCGGGCTCGCACCGCCGCGACGATCTCCCCCACATGCCGGTCGGCAAGCGCGATCGCCGCGCGGTATTCCTCACCGATCGAGTCGTGCTCATGACTCGCCTCGTCGGCGTGGCCGAGGTAAACGAAGAGCGCATCCGGGTCGGACTGGGTGAGCAGCTCGACCGCGAGCGCTGCCGCTCGGCCGTCCGCCTCGGCCCATCCGAGCTGGTAGCCGTCGAGCGCGTGCTTCACGTCAACGGCGTCGCTGATGGTGGCGCTCCCCTCTTCGGCCCGGACCAGCGGCATCCAATCCGCGATGGCCACCGTCGCCAGTTCGGGGCGCACCTGCTCGATACGCGTCAGGAAATCGGGAAACTCGTCATATCGCTTCCCGGTGAACTCGTTGTCCGTGACGCCGTGCTTGTCGGGCCAGACGCCGGTCAGCATGGACGACCAGGCCGGCCCGCTCACCGAGGGGGTCGTCGTCTGCGCGTCGGTGATGAACCGGCCCCCTCCGGCGAGAGCGTCGAGATTTGGAGTCGGCACCTCGGCCATCACGTCGGGCCGCACCCCATCAATTCCGATCAGTAGCACCTTCGCCTTTGCCGGTTCGGCCTGGGCCGGCCCGGAGCCCGACGGCCCGTAGGCGCAGCCCGCGACCACTACCCCCACAAGAAGAGCGAGGAAGCGGCTGACGGACGAAACCCAGAAGCGAACCGGCACTCGAAGCCTGCCGCCGGTCGTCCGCACCTTCGCGCGCCTCACGCCGAGGGACCAGGGTTTGCCGAACACGAAGCAGCATTGTTCCGGCGCCGGCGCCTCCCGTCAATCAGAAGCACGAATGCCCGACTTCCCAGCCGCGGGCCGTCCTGACTCGGGCGCCGCGCGGCCGCGACCGCTCCTACCGGCGAGAATAGTCCGGCCGGCCGGTCGGCCGCCAAGGAGTTCCCCATGTCCCCTGCTCGCGTGATCGTCGCCACTGCGTTCCTCTTCTCCCTCGTGGCCCCACTTGCCTTCGCCCAACCCCCCGAGCCCCAGCGCCAGGTCGTGGACCGGCGCCAATTCCTGAACGACATCCAGACCTCGGACGACCCGCGCCGGGTTCCCGCGCCGCCCGGTGCGCGCGGCCCCGAAGGGACGACCGTCCTCTCCGGCGGCTTTGTCTTCGACGGCACGGGCGCCGATTCCCGAGTGGGCACGCTCGTCATCGAGCGCAACCGGATCGCGGCCGTCCTGGCGGAAGGGGAAACCGGCTGGCCGGAGGACGCCATGGTGCTCGACGTTTCCGGCCACACCGTCCTGCCGGGGCTGATCGATCTCCACACGCATCTCACCTACACCGAGCCGGGAATACCGCAGCCGCTTGCGATTGATCCGGCCCACCAGACGCTCCGGGCGATGGAGCGGCTGCACGTCTTCATCGGCTCGGGGATCACCTCGATTCGGGACACGGGCTCGGCGGGGACCGTGCCCTTCATCGTCAAGGACTGGGTGAACGCGAACCGCCTGCCCGGGCCGCGGGTCTTCGCCGCGGGATCGCTCATCACCGGGACCGGCGGTCACGGCGCCGAGGGGTATTCGATCCACCATGCGCTCTACGGCGGGATCGTCGAAGCCTCCGGGCCCGACGAATTCCGCGACGCCGTCCGCCAACAGTTCAAGAAGGGCGCCGACCTCATCAAGATCGCGAGCCACTTCAGCCAGGAAGAGATCGCCGCCGCGGTGGACGAGGCCCACGCGCTCGGCCTCAAGGTCACCGTGGACTCGGAGACGTTCTACACCGGCTGGGCCGTCGAGGCGGGCGCCGACACCATCGAGCACCCGCTGCCGCGTACCGACGAGGTGGTCCAGATGATGGCGCGGCGCGGCACGGCGTCGGTGCCCACGATCATCACCTACGACTACATCTTCAACGAGCGCGGCAGCTACCACAGCTCGACGTCGAGGCGCTTCGAGCTGGACGGAGAGATCAGCCGGGCGATGCTGCGCGAGCTCAAGGACGCCGGCGTCCTGATCGGGGTGGGAACCGACCTGATCGTGGAGAACTTCCGGGATCTGCCCTACGCCTACATCTGGGAGCTGGAGGCGTACGTGGAGAGTGGGTTCACCCCGGCGGAGGCGCTTGTCGCCGCCACCCGGGACAGCGCGAAGGTGCTCGGAATGGACGACAAGCTAGGCACCCTCGAGGTCGGGAAACTGGCTGACATCCTGATCGTGGAAGGGGATCCGCTCACTGACCTGGGCGCGCTCGCCAACGTCGCGGAAGTCTTCCGGGACGGCTACTGGGTGGTCCGGAACGGGACGGTCCAGCCGACGCCCCCCGAAACCCGCGTCCGGCCCGGCCCGGGACAGGAGGACTGAGCGCCCGGCGCCGGCCAGTCTGGCAGCCCCGGCTGGTTTCCCTTTCGGGGCCGGCTGGCCGGAGCATGCGTCAATTCCGGGGTCTGCCGGGCCGGGCATGCGTCAATTCCGGGATTTGTCGAGCTGGGCATGCGTCAATTCCGGGATCTGCGAGCCGGGCATGCGTCAATTCCGGGGTGTGCCGGGCCGGGCATGCGTCAATTCCGGGGTCTGCCGGGCCGAGCATGGGTCAATTCCGGGGTGTGCCGGGCCGAGCATGGGTCAATTCCGGGGTCTGCCGGGCCGAGCATGGGTCAATTCCGGGGCCGGCTGGCCGGAGCATGGGTCAATTCCGGGGTGTGCCGGGCCGAGCATGGGTCAATTCCGGGGTCTGCCGGGCCAAGCATGGGTCAATTCCGGGGTGTGCCGGGCCGGGCATGGGTCAATTCCGGGGTGTGCCGGGCCGGGCATGCGTCAATTCCGGGGTGTGCCGGGCCGGGCATGCGTCAATTCCGGGATTTGCCGGGCCGGGCATGCGTCAATTCCGGGGTCTGCCGAGCCGGGCATGCGTCAAATCCGGGGTCTGCCGAGCCGAGCATGCGTCAATTCCGGGGTCTGCCGGGCCGAGCATGGGTCAATTCCGGGGTCTGCCGGGCCGAGCATGCGTCAATTCCGGGATTTGCCGAGCTGGGCATGGGTCAATTCCGGGATCTGCCGAGCCGAGCATGGGTCAATTCCGGGATCTGCCGAGCCGGGCATGCGTCAATTCCGGGATCTGCCGGGCCGGGCATGCGTCAATTCCGGGATCTGCCGGGCTGAGCATGGGTCAATTCCGGGGTCTGCCGAGCCGGGCATGCGTCAATTCCGGGATCTGCAGGACTGTCAGAAATTCCGTGTGTAGGCCGGTGATTGTGGAAACTGCGTTTGGTTTGCTTCCCGGCATTGAATGACCGGGCCGATGGGGATTTGGCTGGCGCGCCCGAGGGGGCCGAATCGCGGCGACGAGCGGCTTCAGTCGGTGACGACCGGCAGCTTCGGGAACGTTTTCCAGCCGCCCCGTGTGAAGTCCGGGAAGTCCATCGGCCGGCTGCGGTCGGCCACCGAGCGTTCGCTGAGGTCTATGACGGCGGAGAGCGCGGCGGCGTCGTAGACGTTCATTTCGGTCGGCAACCCTTCCTGCAGGCATCGCACGAGGCGGTAGTCCTCAAGGTAGTCCATCTGGCCGTGCCCCAGCTCCTCACCGGGGCCCGCGACGTTCCGCCAGAGCGGATGCTCGTACTCCTCGCGCCATTTCTCGGCGTCGTCCCAGCGGTGCGACTCGCTCCTTCCCTCGACGTAGACCCGGTTCGGGTAGCCCGCGAAGATGCCCCGGGTGCCCTGGACCAGGTTGATCCGGCTGTACGGGCGCGGCAGGTTCGTGTCGTGGACCACGGTGATGGTGCGGCCGCGGGCGGTCTTGATCAGGCTCAGATTCACGTCCCCGAGCACGAACTCTTCCGCCCGCGGCGGCGCCCCCTCGGGGAAGTGCTCCCGCGCGTAGTCCTGAAGTCCCCGCGACGGCCCGCTCATCGAGACCAGGTAGTCGAAGCGGTCGCCGCGGCCGATGTCCAGGCAGTTCGCCACCGGACCCAGGCCGTGGGTCGGGTAGAGGTTCGCGTCCCGGGTGCTCGAATGGGCGCGCCGCCACAGCCCCTCCCCCCGGTCCGCGAACTTCACCTCGCGGAGGTCGTGGAGGTAGCCGCCTTCGGCATGGAGGATCTCGCCCAAGATCCCCAGTCGGACCATGTGGAAGACCATCATTTCCCAGCGGCCGTAGTTGCAGTTCTCCATCATCACGCAGTGCCGGCCGGTGCGTTCCGCGGCCTCAACGAGCGCCCAGCACTCCTCGATGGTGGTCGCGGCCGGCACCTCGGTGGCGGCGTGCTTGCCGTTCTCCATGGCGGCGAGGCACACCGGGACGTGGAAGCGCCAGGGCGTCGCGGTGAAGACGAGGTCGAGGTCCTCTTCGGCGCACATCCGTTCGAAGTCCCGTTCCCCCCGGGTGTAGAGAGTGGGTTCCGGCCCTCCCGCCTCGCGGATGAAGTCGCGCGCCCGCTCGGCGTGTTCCGCACGGATGTCGCAGATCGCCCGGATCTCCACTCCGGGTGACGCCTTGCCCACCGCGAGCAGATTCTGGACGTGCACGGTTCCCATCCCGCCCACTCCCACGAACCCGATACGGACGTTCGGGATCTTGGGAGCCGCCAGCAGGGAGGCCGGTGCGGCCTGGGCGGCGACGAGTGCCGGAACGACAGCCGCTCCGGCCCCGGCGGCCAGCAACTGTCGGCGGGTCAGTCCGAAGCGCATCTTGGGTGCGGAGGGTGAATCCTGGCTTTGTCTATCGGACTTCTCGTCAATCATGGCGTCTGCTCCTCGCGCGGAACCGGATCCCAGAAAGGGTCGGTCAGGCCTACTCGGGCGAAGATAGCGCGAGCCTCCTCGGGCGTGGGCCGGGGGGCGTTCGGATCAAGCCGGCTTCCGTACCAGATCCGTGAGAGGTTCCAGAGCCGGGACACCGGAACCGCGGGCCCCGGTTCGCGCCCGCGCTCGCCGCACCAGGCGCGAAGGTCGTCTTCCGACCGGAAGAACAGCATGTTCGCTCAGGTGAAGACGATGTCGTCCCACCAGCGGGCCGCCGGCACCAGCGAATGGAAGAGCCAGTCGCAGGGTTCCGGCCCGGCGCCGGTGAGTTCGAGCCGCAGGGGTTCCCCGGAGTTCGCACAGCGCGACCGGACGGTCCCGCCTCGCCCGAGCGCGGCGGGGATCCCGAGGGCGTCCCAGGCGCAGTTCGCGTAGTAGCGGATTCCCGCCGCTTCGAAGGTGTGCTCCGTGGGAATCCCCGAGAACGGGTTTGCCATCAGGATGGAGACCCCGTCCTCACCGGTGACGATCGCCCGCGACTCCCGCAACTGGCTCCACGCGTCGTGAACCGTCTCCAATGCGGTCCCCAGTCTTTCGGCCACCTCGCTAGGAGAGGGGGCGACGCCAGTTTCGACTAGGACGTCGAGAATCGCGAAGCGGACCCGAGCGAGCGGAATCAAGTCCAAGTCAACCGGCCGTCACCGAAAGAACTCCTCAGCCGACAAGTCTGACCAGGACAGGGATTTCAAAGGCTTGAGAGGTTTAATCTGCCGTACGCCCTTCGTGGGTCGGAGTTGTCTCAATCCCTTTAGTGGACGCAACTGACGGAGGGGTTTCAGAGGGCCACCGCGAGCGTCCGCTGTGAAGAGAACGCAGTGTCCAGCCGCATCCCTTAGCCAGCCGCCCTCAAACCATCCGAGATGTTGGCCCGCGAAGGAATAGACGGAACCATCCGAGAGATAGGCGACGGGTTCACCTGAATACAGGTAGATGTTCTCTCCATCATTCGTATAGGCCACTGCCGCGCCAGACCGATCATAGAAATCTAGAGACACTCTGCTCCTTCGGGTCATTGCCAGCTGTTAGAGAACGCGACGGGCATAGCTCTCGTACCGCTGCTGCATCATCGCTGTCCGGAGCGCTCTTGGGTAGCTCGCGATGCCAAGGGACTGTCTGTCGTTTCTCGTGTTTCTCGAAGCGGGTCTAGCCGGTCCCTTGGATTGGCCGGTCCTCAGTCCGCGGCGAGGATCTCCGCCACCGCGCGATGGGCTTCGCGAATCGCGGCGTCGGTGTGCGGGCTGGCGGCGGAGTCGGTGCCCGCGATTGCGATCCGTCCGAAGGGTTGCCGGGCGGAAACGTTGGGGCGGCCGTCGCCGTTCTCGAACGCCCACTCCGGGGGATCGAAGAGCGGGTTGTAGGAGTAGGTGTACCCGTGCGGCCAGCGATTGACGGTGATCGCCGCGACGTCGCGTTGATCGTCGAAGCCGCTCCGGCCAAGCATCCGGTTGAGCTGGTCGCGGATGTTCGCCTCCACCGTCTCGAAAGTGGTGTGGAGCAGCTCCATCCTGCCGATCTGGTGCTGCTCCCGGCGGGAGAGCCCGGGCTCGCAGGGGTAGCGGTTCATCCGCACCACCAGCGGCTCGTCGGGTGAGGTCGAGGTGCGGTAGTCGCCCAGCGCGAGTTGGGGGGCGAGTCCGACCGAGGTGTGGTACCCCCCGGGCGCGGAAATCGAGGAGACGCCCGCCTCGGTGAACGCCCGCCAGTTGTGGAGCAGCACGCTCGTGTACTGAAGCGGCGACTTGACCGGCCAGGAGAGCGCATCCCGCTGGGCCTTCGGCATCTCGGGAACGAGGTAGGGAATGATGTTGTGCCAGCAGGCGAGGATCACCCGCCCGGCGGTCACCGTGTGCCCCTGGTCGCCGTGCACGTAGGTGATCCGGGCCGGGCCGGCTTCGCCGGGTTCGACGCGAATGACCGTCGAGGAGAGCCGGATCCGGGCGCGGTTACCCGGTTGGTCCAGCATCCCGTAGTCCAGTGGCGCCATCACCACGTCTTCCATGGTCGACCCCGGGACGGCGTTCGGAATGAGCCCCCGCACGAGGAGCCGGGTGATCGTCGCGTTCCCGTCCGGGAAGTAGAGGTCGGGATCGCCCGAATCGGCCCGTGCCTGGTTTTCGCGTCCGTGCTGGCCGCCCGGCTCGTCGGCGAGAGCATCCGGTGGCGTCTCGGGAATTTCCATTCCCGAGAACCCCGGCAAACCCTCCTCCCAGGCGTAGCGCGCCGGGTAGGCATCGATGCCGGTGCAGAAGAGGCCCTTGGGCCGGTGGTCGAAGAACCAGACCACTCCGGGGTCGCACTTCGCGTATTCGAGCAGGAAGTCCTTGTAGCTGATGGTGGCCAGGAACGCCTTCTTCTCGGCGGGCGAGAGGTCCGGCAGGTAGTCCGGTTGCCCGTCGGCGTGAAGCCGGATCAGGTCGTTCCGGACGGCCTCCGGCATCGGCGAGTCGGCGAGGAACTCGGAGAGCGGACGCCTCCCGATGCCCGCGACCAACTGGTCCGTCCCGAAAGTCTCGCGGTCGAAGAACATGGCCCGCTGGAGACCCAGATTCCCGTAGGTGTCCGAGACGGCGCTGATGCTCTCGTAATAACGCTTCCGGTCGATCCCGATCTCCTTGAGCAGCCCGCCGGCGATATCCCCGTACTGCGAGGGCGCTTCCACGTTGAGGGTTCCGCCGTTCATCAGGTAGGTCCGCCCGTCGAGGTGGAACTCGTTGCGTTTGGCATGCCCGCCGAAATCGTCGTGGTTGTCGAGAAGCAGGATGCGGGCGTCCGGGCCGGCCTCCTTCGAGAAGTAATGGGCGGCGGAAAGTCCTGAAATCCCGGCGCCCACCACCACGAGGTCGTACGCCTCGCCGGTGTCCGGGGCTTCCCAACTCCGGCCCTCGTGGGCCATCTGGTGCCCGACTTCGAAGGAGCCCGCGTGGGATCCACGCATCCCGGTGCGAAGCGGCGGATAGGCCGCCGCGCCCTCGCGCTCGATTTCGGACTGGAACGCCGGAACCTCTTGGCAGGCGAGGGCGGTCCCGGTCAGGGCCACGGGAATCCCGGAAAGGAAATCGCGGCGGCTGACGCCGTCTCCAAAGGGGCGGTACGTCTTCTGGGGCGGGGTCATGGTCGGGTCTCCGTGCGGCGTGAGGTGCTGCGCCCTCCGCAGGATACGATCGGATAGCTGCTCTTGGCCGGCGGAAGGGACGGCTACCGCTTGTACCACACTGAACAACCTGTGGATAAAGTGACGGGAGCGCCGAGGCCCCCACCGGGAGAACTGGCCGGTGAGGCGCCCGGCTGACAAGGCGCGCGAGGGAGGAATACCGGGTGTATTTCTACCGAAGCGCCCGAAGCGCCCGAAGCGCCCGAAGCGCCCGAAGCGCAACGATGAGCGACGCGAAGCGCCAGTTCTCCCGGTGGGGGGGCGGTTCAGCCGGGATGCATCGCCGCTCGAGCCCCCACCGGGAGAACTGGGCCGTCTGACTTTGTCCACAGGCTGTTCATTTCATCCAGGCGGCTCTCCACGGAGGCAGCCGGGCTAATCCTCGTGATGCCGCTTCTCCCACCGGACCTTTTCCTCCCTTCTGGCAGTGAGGGCAAGTTCCGGCGGGTCCACGCGGTCGTCCGGAGGGTCCCCGCCGGCCGGGTGACCACCTATGGCCGGGTGGCGCGGGTGGTCACCGCGGCCGGGTATCCGCTGTCGGCGCGGGCGGCCGGCTGGGCGCTCCGGAACTGCCCGCAGGGCGTCCCGTGGCACCGGGTCGTGAATGCCCAGGGGCTGCTCTCCGCCGAGCTGAGCGGCAACTGCGAACCCGGCCGGCAGCGGGCGCTCCTCGCACGCGAAGGGGTGAGGTTCGACCGTTCCGGCCGCGTGCTTCTCGACCGCTTTCTCTTCGAGCCGTCGGAAACGGACGCGTTCTTCTTCCCGGAGGGGGAACCCTCGCGGTGATGCCCGGGCACGGGGCAGGGCGCGCGCTGCCGGAATCCTCGGGAGCCGGGCTCCGGCCCGGCTGGGTGGACGCGGGCTGGGTGGACGCGGCCGGATTCGGCTGCGCCGCCCTCTACGGCGGACTTGCGATGCTCGCCCGGAGCCCCGGCGGTCCCGGCGTGGGAGCGTTCCTGCTGATCTCGGCCGCGATCGCGGCGCTGACGTTCGGGCTCTACGTCTGGTCGGGGAAGCAGCCGGGGCGCATTCCGGTAGGGCGTCTCGTTTTCTGGGCGGTGGTCTTCCGCGCGATCGGCCTGTTCGGCGGACCGTTGTTCGAAGACGACTTTTTCCGCTACCTCTGGGACGGCTACCGCTTCGCGCAGGACGGCACCCCCTACGGAATCGCTCCCGAAGCGTTTTTCGCCGATCCCGCCGTTCCGACGCTCTTTCGGGGGATCCTCGACCAGATCAATTTCCCGGAACTGCCGACCATTTACGGACCGGTTACGCAGTTCGCCTTCCTGCTCGGCTATGGCGTTGCGCCGGGCAGTGTCGCGGCGCTGCAGGCGATCTTCATCGTTTTCGACCTGCTCACCATCGGTCTGCTGCTGCGCCTCGCGCCGCCCCGCGCGGTCCTGCTCTACGCGTGGTGCCCGCTGGTAGTGAAGGAGGTGGCATTCACCGCCCACCCGGACGGCTTTGCCGTCTTCTTGCTGCTTGCCGCCGTACTTCTCACGAAGCGGGAGCGATTCCACGCCGCGGCGGCCTGCCTCGCGCTCGCCACCGGCGCCAAGGTGCTCGCCCTCGTGCTGGTTCCGTTCGTGCTCCGACCGTCCCGTCCGGCGCACTGGTTGACGTTTGGCGGCGTGCTGGGATTCCTCTACCTGCCGTTCGCCTGGCAGGGCGGCAGCGATCTACCGACGCTTTTCGTTTTCGCCCGCGAATGGGAGTTCAACTCGGCGATCTTCGCTTTGCTGACGCCGCTGCTTTCCAATACGGCCGCCCGGGTGGTTTGCGGCCTGGCGTTCCTCTCGGGCGCGGGGTGGCTCTACTTTCGGGAGCGGAAATCCGATGGGAGCGTCCCGCCGGGAGACCAGCTCTACGGCCTGCTCCTCCTCCTGGCGCCGGTGGTGAATCCCTGGTATCTCCTCTGGGTGTTGCCCTTCGCGGCGATCCGACCGAGCCCCTGGGCGTGGACGGCGTCGCTGGCAGTGTTGCTTTCGTACGCCACCGGACTCAATCTGCAGGATATGAATCTGCACCCCTTCGGACATCCGTGGTGGGTGCGGCCGGTGGAGTACGGGGCGATTGCGCTCGCGGTCGCGATCGGGATGCTCTCCCGCCGCGAGCAGTCCGGTACCCCGAGGGAGGGGACGGCGTGTTCCGCGGGCTGAAGGTCGGCGTCATCGTCCCCGCGCGGGACGAGGAGCGAAACATCGGTCCGGTCGTGGGGGATCTGCTCGCACTCACCGACGAGGCGGGCCGGAGGGTGATCGACGACTTCGTCGTTTGCGACAACGGATCGCGCGACGGGACGGCGCAGCGGGCACGGGAGGCGGGCGCCCGCGTAGTCCGCGAGGAGCAGCCGGGCTATGGGATCGCGTGCCTCGCTGCCCTGTCGGCGCTCGCTCCGGTGGACGTGGTGCTTTTCACCGATGGAGACCGATCCTTCGTGGCGGGCCAGTGCCTCCGCCTCCTCACCGCGATCGCGGAAGGCGCCGACCTGGCGGTGGGGTCCCGGGTGCTCGGGCGCATCGAGCCCGGGGCGCTGTCGGCGCCGCAGGTGATGGGGAATCGGGTTGCCGCGCTGTTGATCTATCTGTTGTGGCGGCGGCGGATCACCGACCTCGGTCCGTACCGCGCCGTGCGGTCCGAAGCACTCCGGCGGATCGAGATGAAGGACCAGGCGTACGGATGGACTGTCGAGATGCAGGTCAGAGCGATCCAGTGCGGGCTGCAGGTGGTCGAGGTTCCGGTGGACACTCGGCGCCGGCGCCACGGAAAATCCAAGGTCGGCGGCACGATCCGTGGAGTTATCGGGGCGAGCGCCGGCATCCTGACGATGATCGCTAGGCTATTCGGTAGACAGAAACTCAGTGCCCTCCGGCCGGGCCGGAGGAAGGAGGCAGATCGCTTATGAAGAGTGAAAAAATGACCCGAAACACGCGTCGAGGCCCCGTATTCCTGGGCCTGACGGTCCTTCTAACCCTGGGCTGGCTCGTCGGAAGCGGCTGCGCCGCGAAGGGGCCCGAACCCACCGTGTCCTGGGCGGAACACGACGACACGAACACCGATTCGATCGATCACGGCGAGTGGCAGGCCGTTTTGGACGGTTACCTCCGCACCGGCGATCCTTCGGGCATCCACCTGTTCGACTACGGCGGACTCAAGGGGAACGCGGCTGACCGCGGACGTCTCCAGGGCTACCTCGCGCACCTGGAGGCGGTGGATGCGCGTCTCTACTCCCGCGACGAGCAGATGGCCTACTGGATCAACTTCTACAACGCGCTCACGGTCGAGACGGTGGTTGAGGGGTATCCGGTGGACTCCATCAAGAAGATCCACGACGGGATCGTGCCCCTTTCGGGTCCGTGGGGCGACAAGCGCGCCACCGTCGCCGGGCAGCGGCTGAGCCTCGACAATATGGAGCACGACATCCTGCGCGCGCTCTGGCGGGATCCGCGCATCCACTACGCGGTGAACTGCGCGAGCCTCGGCTGTCCGAACCTGGCGCCCCAGGTCTTCACCGCGGCGAGCCTCGAGGAAATGCTGGATGCGGCCGCCCGGGGCTACGTCAACCACCCGCGAGGGGTCGAACTCATGGACGAGTCGTTCGGAGTCGTCTCAAGCATCTATACCTGGTTCCAGGAAGACTTCGCCGGGAGCGAAGCCGGCGTCGTCGAGCATCTGCTCCGCCACGCGGAGCCCGAACTGGCGGAACAGCTACAGAGTTTCGAGGGCGGCTTCGACTACGAATACGACTGGGACCTCAACGACGCCCCCTGAGGCTGCCGTCGGCTCCGCTCCGAACGGGAACGGATGTCTCGTCCAGAGCTCGACCCGACACGGGCCTCACTAGCAGGTGATGGCGAAGGTCGGCCGGCGCCAACCTGCGGCGCGGAGCGCCGGGGAAGGCGGTGTGCGAAGGGGTTTCCCTCCCACGGAAAAGGGTGTGGAGAATCGCGAAGCGATTCGCCACACCGCCCCGAGGGGGTAGCGCCCCGCATCCGAGGAATGCAGGGAGCAGGTGTGCTTTCTTACCGGGTGGGCGCGACGCGGGGTGCTTGCCCCTCGGGGAGATTCCCTTTCGGCGCGGACAACGCAGGGGTCTGGCGGCGCGAAGCGCCGGGGGAGGGGGTGTGGGGAGGGGTTTCCCCTCCCCACAGAAAAGGGTGTGGAGAATCGCGAAGCGATTCGCCACACCGCCCCGAGGGGTTAGCGCCCCGCATCCGAGGAATGCAGGGAGCAGGTGTGCTTTCTTACCGGGTGGGCGCGACGCGGGGTGCTTGCCCCTCGGGGAGATTCCCTTTCGGCGCGGACAACGCAGGGGTCTGGCGGCGCGAAGCGCCGGGGGAGGGGGTGTGGGGAGGGGTTTCCCCTCCCCACAGAAAAGGGTGTGGAGAATCGCGAAGCGATTCGCCACACCGCCCCGAGGGGTTAGCGCCCCGCATCCGAGGAATGCAGGGAGCGGGTGTGCTTTCTTACCGGGTGGGCGCGACGCGGGGTGCTTGCCCCTCGGGGAGATTCGGCGCGGACGATTCGCCACACCCCTCCCCGAGGGGGTAGCGCCCCGCATCCGAGGAATGCAGGGAGCAGGTGTGCTTTCTTACCGGGTGGGCGCGATGCCGGAGCTTGCCCTCGGGGAGATTCCCTTTCGGCGCGGACAACGCAGGGGTCTGGCGGCGCGAAGCGCCGGGGGAGGGGGTGTGGGGAGGGGTTTCCCCTCCCCACGGAAAAGGGTGTGGAGAATCGCGAAGCGATTCGCCACACCTCCCCGAGGGGTAGCGCCCCGCATCCGAAGAATGCAGGGAGCGGGTGTCCTTTTGTGCCGGGTGGCGCGATGCGGGGTGCTTGCCCCTCGGGAAGCTAGTTGGTCAGGAAGCTGTAGGTGATGCCGACTCCGAGGATCCCTGATGCCGCGGTGTTCCGCCCCCCGATGATCTGGCCGTAGAACCCGCTCACGCTGACGGAGTCGTTGATGGCGGCCAGCACGCGGCCGCCGAGGAGCTGCGCATCCTCCTGAAGCTCGGGGAAGCGGTCCGGAGAGAAACCGGGACCACCGATATCGAGTCCTGAATCGCTGCCGTTGACCATCCGGTAGTCCGCCGCGACCGTGATCCGGTCGTTCACCGGAAAGAAGCCGGCCAGGTTGACGAAAGTGTCGGAGGGGACGTTGTTCGAGCGGGCCCGGTAGCCGATCTCTCCGGAGACCCCGAAACGGTCTCCGAACTTGCCGACCAGCACCGAAGTCTCGAACCCGTTCCCGCCGTCTCCCAGCGAGTTGATGTAGCCGGTGTCATAGCCGCCCGCGGCGATCACGCCGGCGCGGATCGCGACGCTCGGGGCGCCGTCCATCACCAGCTCGTCCATCACCCGCCAGGTCACTGAGACGTTCGTGTCCACGAGACCGCTGAAGCTCTCCTCCGGGGTGGGTCCGACCGGCCCTGGGATGTGGCTTCGGCCAAGGCCGGACCGCAGATCCACCGCAATCGCGTCGGTGATCGCGTAGTTGACGTCAATCCAGCCGGTGGTCTGCGAGAGGTTGGCTCCGTCGCCGGGGGTCGGGCCCTTCACGTCGGCCCGGTAGAACTCGGTGGCGGCCTGGTGTCCATACGAGATGGTGATGGAGCCGGTCCGCGGTTCGGCGATCCAGGGAGAGCCCTGGGCGGAGGCGGACGAGGCCGCGAGGGGCAGGACTACCGCCGCGAAGGCGGCCCGCGGAAGGAAGCGAAGCTGACCTTTCATCACAGCGCCTCCCTACAGCCGGTACCGGCGGCTGAGGAAGTAGTGCACCGTCTCCATCCGGAGCTTGCAGTCCTCGACGCCCTCGCCGCAGAGCGCCTGGACGGCGTCGTCGTCGGGAGTCCCGGCCTTTTCGCCGTCGTAGGCGGCTTCGAGGCTCCGGGTGAGGCTCATCGCCCGCTCCTTGTCCAGCTCGTTCTTCTGGAGCGGGCAGCCGTCGCAGACCAGCTCCTTGAAGGCGAGCGCCTTGCCCTGGGCATAGGCAGCCCGTGGGCTCAGCTTGCCGGCGCCGACCCCGATGGATCCGGACGCCGCTTCGGAGAGAGAAACGGTCCCCAAGCCGGCGGCGAGCAGTGCGCCCGCGAGAATCGTTCGAATCATGGGTTTGGGACCTCCTTGGGCCGGTTGGGGTGCCGGGCAACTCCAGCGCGGCAATTCAGCGCGGGATTCTCCGCGAACTCACCCCGTGTGGACAAGTCCCGAAAACATAGCACTGCGGCGCGAGGCCCCACCACCGCGACTTGTATGGTTCAACAAGGCAGCAACTGCACCCTTGTCCGCGTCCCCGAACCCGGCCGCCGCGCCCCATTCATGGGACGTTTCCCCGCGCGCGGCAGCAGCCATTCAGCGGGAACTCGCGGAGCGGGTCGAACGGGAGACTCCGGCGGGCTTCGATCCCGTAGTCGTGGCGGGATTGGATGCCGCTTTCCCGACGGGAGGCAGGGAGTGCGTCGCGGCGGCCGTGGCGTGGTCGGTGGGCGAACGCCGGGTGCTCGAGGAGCGGGTCGTCCGCCGCCCGCTCACCTTCCCCTACGTTCCGGGCCTGCTGTCCTTCCGCGAAGCCCCGGCGGTGCTCGCGGCGCTTTCGGAACTGAAGACTCCGGTGGACGCGTTGCTGTGCGATGGCCACGGGCTGGCCCATCCGCGGCGCTTCGGTCTTGCCTGCCATTTGGGCGTCCTGACCGGGATTCCCGCGATCGGCTGCGCGAAGAGCATCCTGGTCGGTGGGCATTCCGAGATCGGTCTCGCCCGCGGCTCGAGGGCCCCGCTCCTGCATCGGGGGGAGCGGGTTGGAACGGTCCTCCGGACCCGTGACCGGGTTCGACCGGTCTTCGTGAGCATCGGTCACCGCGTGGATCTGCAGGCTGCCGAGGCGCTCGTACTCGCCTGCGCCATAGGATTTCGCGTACCGGAGCCCGTTCGCCGCGCCGATTGGCTGGTGAGCCAGGCCCGGAAGCTCTGACTGCGAAGGAAGGAGGAATGTGCGATGGTTCAAGACAACCCGAAGCAGCGGTTCGCCGCACTCGCGCTCGTCGCCGGGTTGGTGGCGGGCTGCGGGAGCGGCGATCCGGCGCCTTCCGACGAAGCACCTCCCGTGGACTTGACGCCCCCGGCGCTTGACGAGAGCGGCGCGGCCGCGTTCGCGGCGCTCGCCCTCGACTGTGTGCTCAAGGAGTATCCGTACAGCCTGCGCCTGCGCCTCGAGAGTGACGACGACCTGGCCCTACCCCGGGACCTGACGCCGGTCTTCTACGGCTGCTACGACTGGCATTCCGCGGTGCACGGACACTGGCTGCTCGCTCGCCTGACCCGCAAATTCCCCGGCGCCGACTTCGCTTCCGGCGCCCGAGCGGCGCTCGATCAGAACCTCACCGAGGAGCGGGTGGCCGGAGAACTGGTCTTCGTTTCGAAGAAGGGCCGGCGCGGTTTCGAGCGTCCCTACGGCCTTGCCTGGCTGCTCCAGCTCGACGCCGAGCTTCACGAATGGAGTTCCGATGCGGCCGCCACGGAGGACGACCGCGGCCGGGCTGCCCGCTGGCGTGAGACGCTCGCGCCGCTGATCGCCAACGCGGTGGAACGGCTCAGTGAGTTCCTGGAGAAGCTGGGGCATCCCGTGCGGGTGGGGGAACACAAACAGACCGCGTTCTCGGTTGGCCTGATCCACGACTGGGCGGTGTCCGTGGGAGACCAACCCATGCAGGACCTCCTGGCCGCCCGGGCGCGGGTCTGGTACGGCGACGACCGCGACTGTCCGGTGGACTACGAACCGTCAGGACAGGACTTCTTCTCTCCCTGCCTGTCGGAGGCGGACTTCATGCGGCGGGTGCTTCCCGCGGAAGAGTTCGGCGCCTGGTTGGGAGGCTTCCTGCCCGGTCCGCTCCCGACCACGCTGGAGCCGGTGAACGTCCCCGAGGACGAGGAAGACGCTTTCGGGCACCTCCACGGCCTCCACCTGAGTCGCGCCTGGATGCTGCAAGGCATCACGAGCGCGCTTCCGGAGAGCGACCGCAGAAGGGGAGAGATGGTCGCGCTCGCTGCCCGGAACGCGGAGGCCGGTTTCGCCGGCGTGGACCCGAGCAACTACATCGGCAGCCACTGGCTCGGGAGCTTCGCCACCTATCTGGCGACGAATCGCGGCCTCGGGGGTTAGGGACTACCGGCCAGCTTGCTCGCTCAACCAGTGATCAGGCATTTGGCGCTGCGGATTCTAGGTAAGGGAGCGCGTCTTCCGATCCCGGAACAGTGTGATCCCGCCCATTGTCCCGGATGCAAGGGTAATCGCCGACGGCAACGGTGTAGGTATCGCCGTTAGAAGGCCGATGAGGATTCCCTTTCCGGCCGCAAGAGCGAGATTGTCGCGTGGCAACGCTCCGTGTTGGATGAGGGCGACTGCAATCGCGAGCACAATCCCGACCGGAATCGATATTGCCCAACCGGTGCCCAGGGTGGCGACGGTCCCGCCAAAGAGCATCACATCAACAGCGATAACACCAACGGCCGCAGCCGGATGAATGCCCATGAGACGCAATAGATCTGCGGCCCCCCCGCTCTCGTCATCTGTTTGTCCCTTCGGCCACTCCGATGTCCGTACCCTCAACCGAGCGGGTAAGACAGGGCGAGCCAAGGAAGAGTATGGCCTCCAACATGGGTGTCCTGAAGGGTCCAACGTGCGGGTTACCTGCACCACGACTGGAAGTTAGTGGTAGAGCAAGAAGTTCTCTCGTACCTGCGCGAAGCTCCTCCCCTCCGCGTTCCCGGCGTCGGCGATCTCGGGGGTCGACCGCCCCGCCTCGATCCCTTCCCGCATGGCAGGACTCCCGGCCAGGATGTCGATCGGGAGGCGCTCCAATTCGTACTCGTAGGGAGGCTGCCGCCAGGCGAACTCGCCCGGCGAGAGACGCCGGATCTGGTTCAGGATGGCGATTCCGGTGCGCCAGGGCAGGTAGGTATCCCGGTCGGTGACGTGCTGCATCACGCCGCCGCACTCTTCGTTCGCGAACTTGTGGAAGGTGGGCCGGAACCGCACCGGGCGGAAGTGAACTCCGGGGAGTTCCTCTTCGGCCAGCGCCTCCGCCAGGCGGAAACCATCCACCCAGGGGGCCCCGCAGAGCTCGAACGGCCGGGTAGTTCCCCGGCCCTCGGAGAGGGTGGTCCCCTCGATCAGGCACGCCCCGGGGTACACCGTCGCCGTGCCCAGGGTCGGCATGTTGGGAGATGGCGGGATGAACGGGAGCCCGGTCTCATCGAGCCATTGCTCCCGCCCCCAGCCCCGGCAGCCGACGATCACGAGATCGGCCCCGATCCCGTGGTGGCGGTTCAGGAGGCCGGCGATTTCGCCGGCGGTCATGCCGTGGCGGTTGGGCAGGGGATAGAGCCCCACGAAGGAGAGGTGGTCGTCCCGGATGAGGTTGCCCTCCACGGCGCTGCCGATCGGGTTTGGGCGGTCGAGGACGAAGATGCGCTTGCCGTGTTCGGCCGCGGCCTCCATCGCGTGGGCCATCGTCCAGATGTAGGTGTAGTAGCGCGAGCCGATGTCCTGAACGTCGAACACGAGCGCGTCCAGCCCGTTCAGCATCGCCGCCGTAGGACGGCGGGTGGACCCGTAGAGGCTGTACACCGGGATCCGTCGCTCCCCGTCCGGGATCTCGATCAGGTCCTGCTCGACGGCGTCGAAGCCGTGCTCCGGGGCGAAGATCGCTGCCAGCGTCACCTCCGGCAGGTTGGCCACCACCTCCCGCGCGTGCCGGAACGAGGAATCCACCGAGGAGGGATTCGCGATCAGTCCGACCCGGAGCCCCCGGAGGAGCCCTCCCATTTCCGGGAGCCGGTCCAGCCCGCTGCGTACCGTGTCCGGGGTCATCGGGCGAAGACTACGCAAACGAGGCCGCGGGGGTTCATGCACGAAGTGTGCAGATTTGCTAATTTGTACAATCCGTAAGAAAGGAGACCGCCATGGTCGAGGTCGTGTCCGTCACTGAAGCTCGCGAACAACTCGCCGAGATCACCGGGAGGGTCCGCTTCGGCGGGGAGCGGATCGTGCTGCAAAAGCACGGCAAGACCGTCGCCGCTCTGGTGTCGCCGTCGGATCTTGAGGCCCTTGAGGCCCTGGAGGATCGCCTGGACCTCCTCGATGCGCTCGACGCCCTTGCCGACTACCGGGCGAACGGCGGCGTGCCCTTCGAAGAACTCAACAGCCTGTTGTGAAACCCGGGTGAGCGCCGAGGCCGGTGAGGCGCCCGGCTGACAAGGCGCGTGAGGGAGGAATACCGGGTGTATTTCGACCGAAACGCAACGATGAGCGGCGCGCAGCGACGCGGTTCAGCCGGTGGTGGAACCCGCGGGAGCGCGAGGCCGGTGAGGCGCCCGGCTGACAAGGCGCGTGAGGGAGGAATACCGGGTGTATTTCGACCGAAACGTAACGATGAGCGGCGCGCAGCGACGCGGTTCAGCCGGGATGGATCGCCGGCCGAACGCCGCGTGGGTTTCACCACAGGCTGTTAAGGCTGATCTGAGTCTTTGAAGCCGCCGATCGTCTTCTCCCGCGCGGCAGCGCGGGACTTTCGCAGGGTTTCCCACAGAGCCATTCGGCAACGGCTGGTTGCCGCGATCAAGGCGCTGGCGGAGGAGCCGCATCCGCCCGACTCCCGGAAACTCGTGGGCTTCAACTCGATCTGGCGAATCCGTGTAGGCGACTATCGGATCTGTTACACGTGGGAGCAGGATCAGTTGGTGATTCTGATCCTTACCGTTGCCCGACGTACTGACGTTAACGACAGGCTGCGGCGACGCCTCGGATGAGACCTGTCACCCTCGAACCTTGGCTACCTTAGGTTGCCGCTGCTGGTCACGGCTGAGACTCGCGCAGGTTCCGTTGCCGGTGGGATACTTCGGCTCTGGCGGCCGAGACGCCCCCGGCTGCCGGGGAGGCCACCGTGCTCGCTCGCTCAACCGTTTTCGCCGTTCTTCTCGCATTCTCGGGGGTGCTGTTCGCCGCCTCCAGCGCGACCGCCGAAGAGGATCGCTGGACGCCGTCCCTGTCCATGAAGTACAGCCGGGTCTCGTCGGTGGCGATTTCCCCCGACGGGTCTCTCGTCGCCTTCACGGTCACCGTGCCGCTCATGGAGGGCGAGAAATCCGAGTACCGGACCCAGATCCACGTGGTCCCGGCGGCCGGGGGCGACGCGGTCGCGTACACCACCGGTGAGAACTCCGCCACTTCCCCCTCCTTCTCCCCGGATGGCCGCACCCTCGGTTTCCTCCGGCAGGGTGCGGAAAAACAGCAGGTCTGGGCCCTGCCGCTCGGCGGGGGCGAGGCCTTCCAGCTCACTCACGCCGAGAGCGGCGCGCGGTCTTTCCGCTTTTCGCCGGACGGCCGGAGCGTCGGCTACGTGATGAGCGATCCGGAAACCGAAGAGGAGAAGACCCGGAAGAAGGAGAAGCGGGACGTTGAACTGGTGGACCGGAACTTCAAGTACGGCCACCTCTACGCGACCTTGGTAACGGGTGGCTACGACCCGGACGGCGAGGATCGGCGCCTCACCTGGGGCGATTTTCATGTCTCCGGGTGGGACTGGTCGAGCAGTGACCGGATCGTCTTCGCCCACCAGGACGATCCCCGCATCAACACGAACCGCCGCTCCGGCGATCTGTCGGTCGTCCACCTGGGGGACGGCAAGGTGAGCCTGCTCCACGGCGGTGACGGGATTGAAAGCTCGCCGCGCGTCTCTCCCGACGGGCAGACGGTGGCGTTCCGCTCGACCGGTGACGGTCCGGAGCCGATCGGGCTCGGCGACGTATACGTAATGCCGGTGATGGGCGGCGAGCGGGTCCGCCTCGCCGAGACCCGGGACCGGAGCCCGGGGATTCGTGGCTGGTCCCGCGACGGCTCGCTCGTGTACGTGACCGAGGCCCACCGCACGTCGCGGCGCCTCTTCGGGCTTCCCGCCGACGGCGGAGACCTCGTGGAACTGACTCCGGGGAACGGGGTCTACGGTGCTCCGGCGATCGCCGCTGCCGCGGACGTAATGGCCTTCACGCACGAGACTCCGGAGACGCCCTGGGACGTCTTCGCTGCCAGCCTCGGGGCAGGGGGCGGAGCCGCCTCCGCCTTCGAACCGCGCCGCCTCACCGACCTCCACCAGGGTGTGGCCCGTCCCGAAATGGGGAAGACCTCGGTACTCACCTGGACCTCGCCCGACGGCACCCCGGTGGAAGGGCTGCTGACCCTCCCGATCGGTTACCGCGAGGGGCAGCGGTATCCGCTGATCCTGAACGTGCATGGCGGGCCGGCGGGCGCCTACTCGGAATCCTTCACCGGCGCGCCGTCCATCTACATGCTCCAGTACTTCGCCCAGGAAGGGTTCGCCATCCTGCGGGCCAACCCCCGGGGTTCCACCGGCTACGGAAAGGAATTCCGCTACGCCAACTTCAGGGATTGGGGCTTCGGCGATATGGACGACCTCATGGCGGGGGTGGACCTGGTGATCGAGCAGGGGGTGGCCGAACCCAGCCAGCTCTACATCATGGGATGGAGCTACGGCGGCTACATGACCTCCTTCGCGGTCACCCGCACCGACCGCTTCGTGGCCGCCAGCATGGGAGCCGGGCTCCCGAACCTGGTGAGCATGGTCACCACCACGGACATCCAGGACTACCTGGCGGGGCACATGGGAGGCGACTTCTGGGAGGACTACGAGGTGTACGAAGCCCACTCGGCGATCTACCGGATCGCCGAAGTGACCACCCCCACCCAGGTGATTCACGGCGCCGAGGATCTCCGGGTGCCGTTCACCCAGGGCCAGGAGTTCTACCGGGCGCTCGACCGGCGCGGGGTGCCGACCGAGATGGTCGTCTATCCGCGGACTCCGCACGGCCCGAGAGAGCCCAAGTTCCTCATGGACGTTTCGGAGCGCATCCTGGCTTGGTTCCGCCAGCACACCCCGGAGGCGGATACGGACGCGGCGCCGAGCGGCCGCTGAGCCGCCGTCTTGGGGCGGCGCCGCGACCGGGGCATGTTTCGCCCGCCTCTGGCGGGCGATGCGGGTCTGGAGACCGGCGGTCCCGGGCGGGCGCCATGCGCCGAGCGGCGGCGCGTCCGGGAGCGACTAGATCTGGAGGTCCAACACCAGCCGGAGGCCTGCTTCGATCTGTGTCATGAGTCTGGGCGGAATCACGCCGACCTGCTGGTCCAGAAAACCCTCGTCCACCGTTGCGATTTCTGTCATGTTGGCGACCGAATCCTTCGGAAGGCCGGAGGCCTGCCGAGAGAGAATGACATTGCCGGGTTTTTCCGCGAGTCGCATGTTGGCGGTGAGGAGCACAGCGAGAACCGTGCGGAGTCGGCTCATGTTGAACGCATCCGACTGGATGACGAGGATGGGACGGCGAAACCCGGGCTCGGAACCCTGCGGGGCCGACAGATCGGCCCACCACACCTCTCCTCGTTTGGCTACCAATCTTCGGGGCCGATGCTTTCCGCCTGAATTCTCGCGAACACCGGGTCCAGCCGTTCGGGTTCGTTCGCGAGCACTTCGTTCAGCCTGGCGGTGACTTCCTTCTGGCGGCGTCGCGCCAGGTATTCGGAAACGGCGTCGCTGTACAACTTGCTGCGCGAGGTGCCGTGCTGTTCGGCGAATTGGTCGGCCTCCCGGAAGAGATGGTCCGGAACCGAGATGGCCGTCTTCATGGAATCATTATACCGAAGTTATACCCGATTGTCCTGATCTCCTTGGGTGCAACCACCGATAGCTCCCCACCCGCGTTCTTCGGGGTGAGAACGCTCGAAACACCCCGCGGCTGGCAGCCGCGGACCCCCCGGACCGCTACACTTCGCGCCTTCCGGTCCCGCATGGGCGGGACCCTGAGTCCATTCGCGGTTCCGCTCCGCCAGCACTCCAGCGGCCGAGCCCGCGCATCTCATCTTGTGAGGAGAGCCCCTTGATTCGCAGACAGGATGCCCTCGACTACCACATGGCCGGCCGGCCCGGAAAGATCGAGGTTCGGCCCACGAAACCCACTCAGACCCAGCGAGATCTGTCGCTTGCCTACAGCCCGGGGGTCGCCGAGCCCTGCCGCGAAATCCACCGGGAGCCCGAGCGGGTGTTCGACTACACCGCCCGCGGGAATCTGGTCGCGGTGATTTCGAACGGGACCGCCGTGCTCGGCCTCGGCAACATCGGTCCACTCGCCGCGAAGCCGGTGATGGAGGGCAAGGGCGTCCTCTTCAAGCGCTTTGCCGACATCGATGTCTTCGACATCGAACTGAACGTCACCGACCCCGAAGAAGTCGTCCGGGTGGTGAAGGCCCTCGAACCCACCTTCGGCGGCATCAACCTCGAGGACATCAAGGCTCCGGACTGCTTTTACATCGAGTCGCAGCTCCGCGAGCAGATGGACATTCCCGTCTTCCACGACGATCAGCACGGCACCGCGATCATCTCCGGAGCCGCCTTCCTGAGCTGGCTCGAACTCACCGGGAAGGACCCCGCCGAGATCCGGCTGGTCATCAACGGCGCCGGCGCGGCCGGTATCGCCTGCGCCGAGCTCGCCGAGAGCCTGGGCGTCAGTCACGACAACGTAGTGATGTGCGATTCGCGCGGCGTCATCCATGCCGGCCGCGAAGCGGGGATGAACGAGTTCAAGGAGCGCTACGCCCTCGACACTCCGATGCGGACCCTCGACGACGCCATGCGCGGCGCCGACGTTTTCATGGGCCTGTCGGTGAAGGGAGCCGTTTCGAAGGAGATGGTCATCTCGATGAACGAGCAGCCGCTCGTGCTGGCGATGGCCAACCCGGACCCGGAGATCACCTGGGAAGACGCGATGGACGCCCGCAGTGACGTTTTCATGGCTACCGGGCGTTCCGACTATCCGAACCAGGTCAACAACGTCCTCGGGTTCCCGTTCATCTTCCGCGGCGCGCTCGACGTGCGGGCTCGCACGATCAATATGGAGATGAAGCTGGCGGCGGCCCGGGCGCTTGCCGCCCTGACCAGGGAAGACGTCCCCGATTCGGTGATGCGCGCGTACGGCAAGGAGCGGATGTCGTTCGGTCCGGAATACCTCATCCCGTCACCGTTCGATTCCCGGGTTCTCCTTTGGGAGGCTCCGGCGGTCGCCAAGGCTGCGATGGAGAGCGGCGTCGCCCGCATTCAGATCGACCTGGACCAATACTGCGGCCGGCTCGAAGCCCGGCTCGGCCCCGAGCGGGAGGTGATGCGCCAGGTGATCGGCCGCGCGAAGCGCGCCCCGCGCTCGGTGGTCTTCCCCGAGGGCGAGGAACCGAAGATCCTGCGAGCCGCGCAGCGCCTGATCGACGAGGGCATCGCCGAGCCCATCCTGCTCGGACGTCCACAGGTCATCCGGGATGCCTGCGAGACGCTCGGAATCGACATCAGGAACGCCCCGGTGGTGGATATCACCGATTCCGAGCGGTGTGACGAATACGCTCGGTGCCTCGTCGAAATCCGGCAGCGGCGCGGCGTCGGTCCCGCCAAGGCGCGCGAGCTCATGAAGAACCCGAGCGTCTACGGGGCCATGATGGTGAACCTGGGGCACGCGGACACGATGGTGGCGGGGGTCACCCAGCACTACCCGGAAACCATCCGGCCCGCGCTGCAGATCGTGCGAATGCGGGATGACGTCCGGCGGGTCGCCGGGGTCTATCTCATGGTGTTTCCCAACGAGATCAAGTTCTTCGCCGACGCGACCGTCAACATCGATCCGAGCGCCGAGGACCTCGCCGACATCGCGATCCAGACCGCCGAGGTGGCGCGGCGTTTCAACGTCGAACCCCGGGTGGCGATGCTTTCCTTCTCGAACTTCGGGAGCGCGCCTCACGAGCGGTCCAACAAGGTGCGCGAGGCCGTGGAGATCCTGCGGGAGCGGGCCCCCGACCTGATAGCGGACGGGGAAATGCAGGCGGACACCGCCGTCGTGGACGAACTGCTGCGGGATGTCTATCCGTTCTCGCGGCTGGACCGGGCCGCCAACGTGCTGATCTTCCCGAGCCTGGAAGCCGGCAACGTGGCCTACAAGCTGCTCCAGCGGCTTGGAGGAGCGGAAGCCATCGGCCCCATCGTGACCGGTCTCCGCCGTCCGGTTCACGTCCTCCAGCGCGGCGCCGAAGTGGAAGAGATCGTCAACGTGGTGGCGATTGCGGTGGTCGAGTCACAGGAGACCGTGGGACCGCCGGATCTCTTCGGCCAGTCCTGACCGCGAGACGGATCGCGCGCGCCGCCGCGTCAGGCGGCGGCCGTCGTCAAAGCGGGGTCCCCGTCAGCGGAGCACCGTGAACGCGGCCCGCCGCCCTCTGCCGTAGCGGAACACGGCGAAGTCGCTGTCGAAGGAAATCACTCTCGAGATGCCGAGCCTGAGCATGAGTGCGAAAGAAGTGCGGTCAACCAGCGAGAAATCCTGATCGGGAAAGGCTTCTCCGATTTCCCAAGCAGCCTGGAGATCCGCCTCGGTGGTCATTTCGATCATCGCGACGCCGCTGCGCAGACCTTCCCAGAATCGTTCCGCGGCTGCTGGCGAGACGAAGTGGTGGAGCAGTCGCCAGGTTTCCGCGAGGATGTGGTCGCTGGTTACGAGTGACTCGTCCGTGGCCAGCAGAGCTTTCGCACGGCGGTTGTTCCGGTCGTTCCGGCAGGCGGCCGCGAACCAGCCGGACGTGTCCACGAAGGCGCTCACGGATCGAGCGGGTTGCGGTCGCGCTTGAACGATGCGGCGATCGCTTCCGCAATCATCCGATCCTTGCCAGACGCGATATCGGTTGGGCTTCCGCCGCCGAGGTCAAAAACGACGGAGCGGTCCACCACCCGGGGTGAGCGGCCCACATCCCGATCCACAAGCTGCCGCATGTACTCGGCGAGCGAAACGCCAAGTTCTGCAGCACGAGCCCGCGCCTGCGCGTGGCGTTCGGAATCAAGCGAGATCTGGGTGCGAATCATCATGATGGCGCCACAATAATATCGCCCACGGCGATGCCCCATTCCTTCCCGGCCCGTGAAGGCAGATTCGCTAGCATGCGGGTGAATACGCAATAGCGGTTCCGTGGCGCTCTCCGGCATCCGCTTTCGGGATGTGGTGGTGGTTGTCGGGATTGCCGGGGTGCTGGTGGCGGCCGCGGTGCTGCTCCACCGGGCGCGCCCCGGAATCGCCGACCGCTCGCCGGAACAGATCCGGGCGAGCGGCGAGTGCGCGAACTGCCACCGGAACGAGACCGGCGCTGTGGTCGCGCAGTTCGAAATGAGCGCGCACGCGGGAGCCGGGGTCACCTGCCTCGACTGTCACCAGGTGCGTCCAGGTCAGACAGCCTTCGAGCACCATGGCTTCGAGATCACGACCGCTACCACCGCCCTCGCCTGCCAGGACTGCCACGCCGACGAGGTGCGCCAGTTCGAACGCAGCCGCCACGCGCTTCCCGCCTATGCGGCGGTCAGGGGAACGGAGGGATACCCCTCCAGTTTCCCCGCCGAGCGGATCGCTCGGGCCGAGGAACTCCACCCCGGGGCGGTGCGGCGCCCTCCGAACGCGCTCGCCCGGCCGAGGGGTCCGAGACAGCGGTTTCCGGGTGCCTCGGCTGTCACGACATTGGGCAGCCGAACGCCGACGGCTCCATCGGGACCTGCACGGCCTGCCACAGCCGTCATTCGACCGCGATTTCGCTCGCCCGGGCGCCGGCGACCTGCGGGCAGTGCCACATGGGTCCCGACCACGCCCAGAAGGAGATCTACAGCGCGTCGAAGCACGGCATCCTTTTCGAGGCGCAGCGCCACCTCATGAATCTGGACGCGGAACCGAAACTGCTTACCGCGTTCGACATGCCGGTTCCGACCTGCGCCACCTGCCACCTGAGCGGCCTCGAGGGGGCCAAGGTGACCCACGACACCACGGAGCGTCTCTCGTGGTGGCTCTTCGCTCCGGTCTCCGAGAAACGTCCGCACTACGACCGGGCGCAGGCGGAGATGCAGGGCATTTGCCTCAAGTGCCACGCGGAGAGCCAGATCAAGCAGTTCTGCGCCGAGGCGGAAAGAGTGGTGGATGCTACGAACGAACGGGTGGCGGCGCTGATGGAGCGCATGGCCGAGGTCGAAGAAGCCGGGCTGCTGACCGACGCGCCGTTTGACGAGCCGCTCGATTTCCTTTTCTTCGATGCCTGGCACTACGCCGGTCGAACGGTGAAACACGGCGCGTTCATGGACGGCGCCGACTTCGTGCAGTGGCACGGGACCTACGACCTGATGAACCGGCTCAGCGAGATCGAGGAGCGGATCGCGGCACTTTCCCGGGAGTGACCGGGGTCGCGCCCTCCCGCCCACGATTCCCCCAAATGGTCCCGGTGGCGCGGTGAGCCCGTCCCTCTCGAAACTGCGCCACCGCCGGCGCCTGCTGCTCGAGATCTTCCTCGCTGGGAACCTGCTGTTTCTGGCGGTGGACATCTTCTTGGCCCACTCGGTGAACTCGTTCCGCGAACCCGTGGAATGGCTCCCCCTCTGGTTCTCGCTGGCCGGTGGTCTCGTTCTCTTCGGGCTGCTCGCGACCGGGCGCGGGCCCGGTGCCCCCGCTCTGCGGTGGGCTGGGGGAGCTATCGGGGCGCTGTCGGTCGGGGTGGGGATCTGGGGCACGATCCTGCACCCCGAGAGCGCCTTCTTTCGCCGCTTCGCGCTCGAAGGATTGGTGTACGCGGCGCCGTTCGTGGCGCCGCTCGCCTACGCCGGGATCGGGTTCTTGCTACTGGTGAACCGGACCGGCTTGTTCCGGGAAGCGGTCGACGATTTCGGTTGGGGCCAGCGGGTGACGCTGTTCGCGGCCGGCGGATTCGGGGGCAACTTCCTGCTCTCGCTCCTTGACCACGAGCAGAACGGCTTTTCGTACTGGACCGAGTGGATCCCGGTCGTCGCGGCCGCGCTCGCGGTATCGAGCCTGGTCCTCGTCGGGTTGCGGCGGACGCCGGCGGCGGGACTCGTGCGTCTGGCGGGTCTGACTCTGCTGCTCCAGGTTGGAGTCGGACTCCTCGGGTTCTGGCTGCACCTCGACGCCGGAATCAGCGCCATCGGCGGGCGGCCCTTCGAGGCCTTCGTGCACGGAGCGCCGCCATTCGCGCCGCTCCTGTTTGTCGATCTCGCCGTGCTCGCCGGGATCGGGCTGCTCGCGCTGCCTGCTTCTTCAGCCACTGCCGCGGCGCCGGGTGGAGGTTCCGCTCAACAGCCTGTGGTGGAACCCGGGTGAGTGACGAGAACTGGCCCGAGTGTATTTCGACCGAAACGCAACGCCGAGCGCCGCAAAGCGGCGCGGTTCAGCCGGGATGCATCGCCGCTCGAACGCCGCCTGGGTTTCACCACCGGCTGTTAACGGCACCGAGCCGTTACTCCACGGGCGCCAGGGCGCCATCTTCCGCCCGCGGCAACCCCCATCCCCGCCAGATGAAGTAGATCGCGGGAAACACCACCAGCGCCACCAGCGCCGCGGTGACCACCCCGCCCACCATGGGGGCGGCGATCCGCTTCATCACGTCGGATCCGGCGCCGGTGCTCCACATGATGGGCAGGAGGCCCAGCGCGGTGGTGGCGGTCAGCATGGCGACCGGCCGCACCCGGCGGACGGCTCCATCGAAAACCGCCGCGCTCAGTTCGGCGCGGTTGGTCAGGCGCCCCTCCGTTCCGGCCTCTTCGCAGGCCCGGTCCAGATACAGCAGCATCACGACCCCGGTCTCGGCGCTCAGTCCGGCGAGCGCGATGATCCCCACCCCGACCGCGATGCTCAGGTTGTAGTCGAGCGCGTAGAGGAGCCAGAAGGTGCCGATCAACGAGAGCGGCACCGCCGAAACCACGATCAGGGTCCTGGGCAACGACCGGGTGCTCATCTGGATGGTCAGCAGGATCAGCAGCAGGGTGAGCGGGATCATGATCTCCATGCGTTTGCGGGCGCGCAGCATGAACTCGTATTGCCCGCTCCACCGCAGGCTGTAGCCGGTGGGAATGTCCACGCCTGCGGCGACCGCCGCCTGGGCGTTCTCGACGTAGGTCCCGATGTCCACGTCCTCGATGTCCACATAGATCCAGGCATTCGGGCGCGACTGTTCGCTCTTGATGACGGGTGGTCCCTTGACGAACGACATGTCCGCCAAAAACGCAAGCGGAATCTGCTGTTTCGTCGGCGTCTGGACCAGGATGTCTCCGAAATCGGCAGGGCTGTCGCGAAGGTCGCGGCGGTAGCGGAGGTTCACGGGGTAGCGCTCGAGCCCCTCCACCGTAGTCGTGATGTTCATTCCGCCGATCGCCGACTGGATGACGTCCTGGACGTCCCCGACCGTCAGCCCGTAGCGCGCGATGGCGTCCCGCCGGATCTTGAAGTTCAGGTAGTTGCCGCCCATGACGCGCTCCGAGTAGGCCGACCGGGTTCCGGGTACGTCGCGTACCACGGCTTCGACCCGGCTGCCGAGTTCTTCGAGGACCGCGAGGTCGGGGCCGGAGAGCTTGATCCCCACCGGGGTCTTGATGCCGGTGGACAACATGTCGATCCGGGTCTTGATGGGCATGGTCCACGCGTTCGTCAGGCCCGGAAAGCGGATGGCGTCGTCCATTTCCGCGATCAGCCGGTCCGGGGTCATCCCGGACCGCCACTCGTCCTCCGGCTTCAGCAGGATCGTCGTTTCGATCATGCTCAGGGGCGCCGGATCCGTCGCGGTCTCGGCCCGGCCCACCTTGCCGAAGACCAGCTCCACTTCGGGGAAGGTCGTGAGAATCTGGTCCGTCTCCTGGAGGATCTCGCGGGCCTTGGTGATGGAAACCCCGGGCAGGGTGGTCGGCATGTAGAGCAGGTCGCCTTCCCAGAGCGGCGGCATGAACTCCGAGCCGAGTCGCAACGCGGGAACCGCCGTAACGCCGGCCGCCGCGATGGTCAGCGCGAGCACGGCCCAGCGCCACGCCAGGACCCGCCGGAGCAGGGGCCGGTAGAGCGCCATGAGGGCACGGGTGATCGGATTGTCGCGAGCCGGCCGGATGCGCCCGCGGATCCAGTACCCGGCGAGGACCGGCACCACGGTCACGGAGAGCAGCGCGGCGGCGGCCATCGCGTACGTCTTGGTGAACGCGAGCGGCCGGAAGAGCCGGCCTTCCTGTGCTTCCAGCGCGAAGATGGGCGCGAAGGAGATCGTGATCACCAGCAGCGCGAAGAACAGAGTCGGCCCCACCTCGGTGGACGCGCGGGCGATGATCCGCCAGTGGGGAATCCGGCCCCGGTCGCGCTCGAGGTGGCGGTGGGCGTTCTCGACGATCACGATTGCCGCGTCGACCATGGCGCCGATGGCGATCGCGATGCCGCCGAGCGACATGATGTTGGCGCCGACTCCCTGCACGTACATCACGATGAAGGCCATGAGCACCGCGAGCGGCAAGGTGAGGACCGCGACCAGTGCGGAGCGCAGGTGCAGCAGGAACACCGCGCACACCAGCGCGACGATCGCCATTTCTTCGAGCAGCTTCCGCTGGAGGGTGGCGACGGAATTCTCGATCAGGACCGTCCGGTCATAGACCGGGACGATCTCGACTCCTGCCGGGAGTCCGGGCCGCAGTTCGTCGAGCCGCGCCTTGACCCGGGTTACCACCTCGTGCACGTTTTCGCCGGACCGCACGACCACGATGGCGCCGACCACTTCCCCCTCGCCGTTCAGCTCGGCAAGGCCGCGCCGGATCTCCGGGCCGAACTGCACGGTCGCAACGTCCTGCACCGTGACCGGGGTACCGGATGCGTCCACCCCGAGTGCGATGCTGCGGACGTCGTCGAGCCCCGTGATGTACCCCTCCCCCCGCACCATGAACTCGGTCTCCGCCGTCTCGAACACCCCTCCACCCACGTCGCTGTTACTGCGCCGGACGGCGTCGCGAATTCGCGAGAGGGATATGTTGTAGGCGCGTAGCCGGTTCGGATCCACGGTGATCTGGTACTGCCGCACGAACCCGCCGACGCTCGCTACCTCGGAGACTCCCGGCACCGCGGTGAGTTCGTACTTGAGGAACCAGTCCTGGAGCGACCGCAGTTCGGCGAGGTCCTTGTCCTCGGAGCGCAGCGCGTACATGTACGCCCACCCAACGCCGCTGGCGTCGGGACCGAGCGTGGGAGTGACTCCCTCCGGCAGCCTCCCGCTGACGTAGTTGAGGTACTCGAGAACGCGGCTCCGCGCCCAGTAGAGGTCGGTGCCGTCCTCGAAAATCACATAGACGAACGAAAACCCGAAGAACGAATAGCCGCGCACCACCTGGGCGTAGGGAACCGCGAGCATCTGGGTGGTGATCGGGTAGGTGACCTGGTCCTCCACCACCTGCGGCGCCTGTCCCGGATAGTCGGTGAAGATGATCACCTGGACATCCGACAGATCGGGCAATGCGTCGAGGGGCGTTGCGCGGAGCGCCTGGAATCCGCCCACCGCGAGGAAGATGGTGGCCACGAGGACGAACAGGCGGTTCCGAAGCGACCATTCGATGGTTCTTGCGAGCATCGGTTGCTTCGCGTCCGGTTGGCGCGGTTCTCGCCCGTCCAGCGTCGGCGGTGCGCCGCGGGGTGTTTCTTCCATGAGCGGTCAGTGGTGCTGATGCGACAGGTCGTGGGTTGGCGCTTCGGGTTCCGGCGCTTCGGATTCCCGCGCTTCGGATTCCCGCGCTTCGGGTTCCGGCGCTTCGGGTTCCGGCGCTTCGGATTCCCGCGCTTCGGATTCCCGCGCTTCGGATTCCCGCGCTTCGGATTCCCGCGTAAGAGCCCTGATCGCCTGGGTGAGGTTGCTCTCGGAATCGATCAGGAACTGCGCCGAGACCACGACCTTGTCTCCCTCGGAGATCCCCTCGCGCACCTCCCGGAACCCGTCGGCTCCCGCTCCGAGCGTGACCTCCGCTACGCGAAACAGGCCCGGTGAAAGCTCGAGGACGACGAGGTTCCGGGTGCCGCTCCGGATCACCGCTTCTTCGGGCACGGCGAGGGCGTTCCCGGCCACCGGGACATCGAAGGTGACGTTCGCGTACATCCCCGCGCGCAAGGTCAGGTCCGGATTCGCGAGCTCGATGGACACCGTCATCGTGCGGGTTTCCTGGTTGAAATGCGGGTAGAGGTAGCGGACGAATCCCGTGTAGGGCCGTCCCGGCACGTAGGGCAGCTCCACCTCGGCCCGCTGGCCGATCCGCATGGCTTCCACCTGGTGCTCGAAGATCTCGACGTCCACCCAGATGGTGGTCAGGTCCGCCAGCTTGTAGAGATTCATTCCCGGCCGGACGTACATGCCGTCCAGCGCCGCGTCCATCTTTTGGACGACCACCCCGGCTACCGGGGAGACCACCGAGAGCGTGCGCCGCGGCGTCTCCTCCCGCTCGAGCGTTTCGATCTGTTCGTCTGTGATGTCCCAGTGGCGGAGCCGGGCGCGTGCCGATGCGACCAGCGACTGCGCCCTGGCGGCGACGTCGGGGTACTGCGAGGCGTCGAGCCGCTTGGCATAGCGCACCGCGTTGAGGTAGTCGGTCTGGGTGGTGACCAGTTGCGGGCTGTAGATGTCGAAGAGAACCTGGCCCTTCTCGACCGTCTCCCCGAGATAGTTCACCGCAATGTTCTCGATCCAGCCGTCGATCTTGGTGTTCACCCAGGCGATCTGCTTGTCGTTGTGGGCAATGGTGCCGACGGTGTGGATGGTCTGCGCGATGTCGCGACGCTCGACGGCCGCCGTCCGGACCCCGATGCGTTGTACGAAGGTCGGGTCGATGCGCACCGTGCCCTCCGGCTGGCTCTCTGCTTCGTCCGCGTACACCGGGACGAGATCCATGCCCATGGAGGATTTGCCCGGCCGGTCCGAAATGAAGTTCGGGTCCATGGGGGCCCTCCAGTAGAGGATCTCCCGTTCAGCCTTTGCGGGCGGGTCGTCCGATCCGGCACCTTCGCCGGCGTCCTGGACCGCCAGGAAGGGGGGCGGCCACTCCCAGCCGCCAAGCCCGAACACCAAAAGAGCGGCGATCCCTACCCCGGCGAGGAAGCTGCCGGCGCCGATTGCCAGAGCCCGATTCATGATGTCCTCGGGTCGCGGAGAGGAACGCGGGTGCCGATGCCCCTTTCGAGATCTGCCAGCGCGATGAGGAAATCGGAGAGGTAACGCGCGCGCATCTTCAGGACGTCGAGCTGGACCCGCTCGCTGTCGAGCAGATCCAACACGCCGACCTGGACTGTCTCGTAGGCGGTCTCCGTCGCGCGAAGCGCCTCTTCGCTCTGGGGAATCAGCACGGTGTCCAGCAGCTCGATCTGTTCGTCGAGCGTTTCGATGCGGATCAGCGTCTCGTGCACGGTGTTCGCCATGCTCTGTTGCGCATCCTCGAGACGGCGCCGATTCGCCGTGAGCTGGTACCGGGCCTCTTCGAGTCCGGCGCGGTAGCTGTCCTTCCAGACCGGCAGCGACACGCCCAGGGAAACGCTGACCGAGTTCTTGCCCTCGTCCGGAGGAAGCGGCCCGAAACCTCCGAGGGGATCACGCCCGGCCACGTTCATCACCGCCAAGCTCGCGGTGAAGCGGGGCCGGAAGCTCATCCCGGCCAACTCCACGGCTTCTTCGCTGGCTTCGATGAGGGCCGCCGCCGCGAGGAGTTCCTGCCGGTACCGCTCTCCCAGATCCAGGAGTTGCTCCCGGTCCAGGGTCGCCGGGGGCCTCTCGAGCGAAGGGACGGGAGGTACCGGGGTGTCCGGGGGCCGGCCACACAGCGTGTTCAGGTTCACGGCGAGGATCCGGCGCTGCCGCTCGAGTTGCCACTGGCGGTCGCTGACCCGCGTCAGCTCCGCCTGCAGCCGGATGACCGCGTGCTGGAGACCCTGGCCGGTCGAATAGCGCGCACTCGCCAGCGTTTCGTAGTGGTCGAGCAGCAACTGCTCCTCGTCCGAGAGCCGAAGAACGGCGTCCAGGTACGCGATGTCATAGAAAGTCCGTTTGACGCGGGCGATGACCTCGCGCTCCTCGGCCTGGTGGAGGCGGTACTGGGCGTCCGCCTCCGAGACCGCGACCCGGCCGCGGAGATCGCGAGTGCCGAACCAGGGAAGCGCCTGGGTCAGGGTGATCCCGCCCGTCTGGGACCCGACGCGCGTTTCCACGCTACGGAGCGCCTGGCTGACGTTGAGCGTCGGGTCCGGCAGCGCAGTTACCTGGGGAACGCGCTGCCGTGCGGCCTGGTACCTGGCTTGGGAAGCCAGCAGGGCGGGGTTGTGCTCGATGGCGCTGTCCAGGCAGCTTCGGAGGTCCGGTTCCGCGGCGTACGCATCGGGCCGGGAATCCGGCTGGACTCCTTCGGCGGCTGCCAGGCGCGCCGCCAGCACAGCGGCTACGGCGAGGGATCGTGATAAAGGCACGGTGAGTGGGGGTATCGCCAGCAGAGGGCGCGTCAGATCGGGCCTTTCGGCACGGAGTTCTGACGGGTCGCCGGGCTTGCGATGCGCCCGGAGAACCGCCCCGCGTTTACTTTTTCAACGCGGAGGCCGCCGATCGTCAGGAGAACTGGCCGGGGCCGCGCGGTACGGGGCGCCGCGCGCGATGCGTGGGCCCGTTCCGGCGACGCTCGGCTCAGCGGGACCGAACGTTCGGACGACGGGAACTCAGATCAGCAGTGCGGCGTGCTGGACGAAGAGAGGCGGCTTCGGCTTCCGGAAGGGAAGGGGACCATCCGATTGGTGGTTCCACCTCGGAATGTCCGGCGCGGCCTCGAAGGAGGCGGGCAGAGCCGCCACCAGTCCCGGGCCGGGCGCAAGCAGCTTGGGAACCGTGACCGAGGAACAGCACACGCTGGCGCGTTCTTCGCCCGGAGCCGGCTCCGAACTGCTGTGGCACCCCTGGTCTGCCGGAACTCCGGGCGCCGCCATCAGCGGGCAAACGACCGCGAACGCCAGTACCACGGCGAGTACCGCGGCGGCGAGCGGTTTCCGGTGCATCGACCCGATATGCCTCATCGCTTTAACAGCCTGTGGTGGAACCCGGGTGAGCGCCGAGGCCGGCCAGTTCTCCCGGTGGGGGCGAGGCCCAGTTCTCCCGGTGGGGGTCCGGCTGACAAGGCGCGTGAGGGAGGAATACCGAGTGTATTGCGACCGAAACGCAACGATGAGCGGAGCGAAGCGACGCGGTTCAGCCGGGATGGATCGCTGGCCGAACGCCGTCTGGGTTTCACCATAGGCTGTTCTACCAGTATAGACAGGCCGAAACCGCCGGTGCGAAAGGCAGCCGGCGTCAGGCGCGATTCAGGAATCCGGTTTTGTTCGATGGGGACTCCGGCCCCTAGACCCCCGTTGGAGCGGGAAATACACCCGTGCGATCCACTCGGGAGGAACACCGATCAGCCACGCACCCAGCGTCAGGTAGTCGAGGAGGGCGGTCAGCACCGGCCCCAGCCGCTGCCAGTGCTCGGGTCCGGTGGTCACGGCGGATGCCGCCGGCTCGAGGCGGCCGACGCCCCGCAGACGGCGCGCGAGGCCGGCGTCCTCCATGATCGGGTCCTCGGGAAATTCCCCGACCTGCTGGAAGACGTCCCGCCGGGTGAAAATCGCCTGGTCCCCGTACGGAAGCTGAAGCCAGCGCGCCCGCCCGTTCGACCCACGGGCTCCCAGCCGGAGCAGAGCTCCGGCGGCCTCGATCCGCTGCGGAAACCAGCCGCCGATAACCCCGGGGCGGGCAAGCACGCTCCGGATCTGTCCGACCCCGTCCTCGGGTAGCCGGCAGTCGGCGTGGAGGAACACCAGGACCTCCCCGCCGGCGGCGCGGGCTCCGGCATTCATCTGGGTGGCGCGGCCCCGCGACGAAACCATGACCCGCGCTCCGGCGCGCTCCGCCTCTCCCGCGGTGTCGTCGCGGCTGCCCCCGTCCACCACGATCACCTCCGCGCCCCGGGGAGCCGAGCGGACGGCGTCGCCCACGGTTCTTGCGGAGTCGAGTGTCGGGATTACGATCGAGATCACGGCGGCAGGCGAGGGCGGGGACGGCAGGCTTCTCGGGAGGTGTCTTCCCGGACGTTTGCTCTTTACCATTGTCGGGCCGCCCGATAGAATTCTGTGCGTTCCGCGGCCCGGGTTGCCGAGGCGGCGGTTCTTAGAATTTCGATGGGCGAATACCTGGGACCACTGGTTGCGATCGTAGTTGGCGTGCTCTTCGTGACCGTCACCCTCTTCGCCTCGTCGCTGGTCCGCCCCTCGCTGCCGCTCAGCAGCAAGTCGCAGCCCTACGAGTGCGGCGAGAATCCGGTGGGGACTCCCTGGGGCGTCCAGTTCAACATCCGGTTCTACGTCTTCGCCCTGGTGTTTCTCATTTTCGACGTGGAAGCGGTCATGCTGCTTCCCTGGGCGCTGGTCTATCTTGACCTCGGCCCCGGAGCCTTGATCGCGGGGCTCATCTTCATCGGCATGCTCGTCCTCGGGCTCGCGGACGTATGGGTGAAGGGCGATCTCGAATGGGTTCGGGAAGAGGATCGGCGCGCTCTCAAGGCCCGTCCCGTAGCGAAGACAGCTTCCTCTTCGGAAGCGGCTGCCTGAAGGTTGCGGCGTTGATCGGTGGGGCGCTCTCAGGGAACCGGATGTCACCTCGCGGATCGGATGGCTTCCGAGGCTTTTCCAGTAGCTCGCACCGGGAGTTGATGTGGATCTGATCGGCGCCCTCGGCAAGAGCCTGGGCAGGGACAACATCGCGCTCACCACGGTGAGCGCCGTCGTCAACTGGGCGCGGCTGTCGGCGATCTGGCCGATGACCTTCGGTCTCGCCTGTTGCGCCATCGAGATGATGGCGACCGGAGCGAGCCGGTTCGACTGGGACCGCCTCGGACTGATCCCGCGGGCGACCCCCCGGCAGTCCGATTGCATGATCGTCGCCGGCACCGTCACCCACAAGATGGCGATCCGCATCAAGACGCTTTACGACCAGATGCCGGAGCCCAAGTACGTGATCTCGATGGGCAGTTGCGCCAACAACGGCGGGCCCTACTGGCAGTACGGCTATCACGTGGTGAAGGGCGTGGACCAGATCATCCCGGTGGACGTCTACGTGCCGGGTTGTCCGCCCCGGCCGGAGGCCCTGCTCTACGGGATCATGGCGCTCCAGGACCGGATCCGGGAGAGGTCGATCCTCGATGACCCGCGCGAGGGTCGAGTGGTGGCGGCGTCCGGGCGCCAGCCCGCGGAGATGGCCGGGTGAGCGGTGCCGAGATCATCGAACGGCTCGTCGCTCAGCTTGGCCTCGCGGAGGGTTCGTTCGAGTCCGATTCCGAAGCGAAAGATCCGTGGATCCGCCTTGCCGGCGACAAGCTGGTGGGGGCCGCGGAGTTTCTCAAGGGCGATGGGGAACTCGAGTTCGACACGCTCCACTGTGTTTCGGGTGTGGACTGGCCCGGTGACGATCCGCCGGCGATCGAGGTGGTCTATCACCTCACCTCGCTGACGAAAAAGCACTGGATCGTGCTGAAGGTCCGGGTGGAACGCGCGGGAGCGAGTCTCCCCACGCTGGAGACGGTGTGGAAGGCCGCGAACTGGCATGAGCGGGAGACATACGACCTTTTCGGTGTCCGCTTCGATGGACACAGCGACCTGCGGCGCATCCTGCTGCCGGCCGACTGGCCCGGGCACCCGTTGCTCCGCGACTGGGAGTGGCCGGAGACCTGGCACAAGATCCCGGTGAAGCCGGGGCGGCAGATGACCGACCGCGCCGAAGGCGGTCAGATGACGGGCGTGGGCCCGTTCGACTGAGTGGCGCAGGCGCAATGAGCGAAGTAGGAACGCCGGCCTTTAGCAGCCTGTGGTGGAACCCGGGTGAGCGCCGAGAGCGGCGAGGCCCAGTTCTCCCGGTGGGGGTCCGGCTGACAAGGCGCGTGAGGGAGGAATACCTGGTGTATTTCGACCGAAACGCAACGCAGAGCGCCGCAAAGCGCCAGTTCTCCCGGTGGGGGGGCGGTTCAGCCGGGATGCATCGCCGCTCGAACGCCGCCTGGGTTTCACCACAGGCTGCTAGGCCGGCATCGCTGCCCGACAGGGCAGTGAAACTCCCGAAGCGGGTCCCGTGATGGCAGAGCATCGTTCTCCCTTCGACGGGGCCCCGCTCGTCACCCTCTACGACCAGGAACTGCCGCCGGACAACTCCTACGCCTTCTCCCCCGAGGACCTCGAAGAGGACGAAATGATCCTCAACATGGGGCCGCAACACCCCTCGACACACGGGGTGCTGCGAGTAGAACTGAAGACCGACGGCGAGATCGTCAAGGACGCGCGGCCGCACATCGGCTACCTCCACCGCAACTTCGAAAAGCACGCCGAGAACATCGACTATCAGGGCGTCATCCCCTTCACCGACCGGATGGACTACGTCGGCTCGATGACGAACAGCCTGGCCTACGCGCTCACCGTGGAGAAGCTGATTGGCATCGGGGTAGGGGAGCGGGTCGCCGGGATCCGGGTGATCACCGCCGAACTGCAGCGGATCGCGAGCCATCTGCTGGCGATGGGCACCTACGGGATGGACATCGGCGCCTACACGCCCTTCCTGCTCTGCTTCCAGCAACGCGAGCGGATCCTCGATCTTTTCGAATGGCTCTGCGGCGCCCGGCTGCTCTACAACTACAACTGGGTTGGCGGCGTTTCCCACGATCTGCCCGAGGGCTGGATCGACAAGAGCCGGCGCTTCCTCGATGAGTTCGTCCCGGTGCTCGACGAGGTGGACAGCCTCCTCAGCCACAACAAGATCTTCATTCGCCGCACCGCCGATGTCGGCATCATCACGCCCGAGATGGCGAGGGACTACGCCCTCTCGGGGCCGAACCTCCGGGGCTCGGGGATCTCCTGGGACCTCCGGCGGGACGACCCCTATCTGGGGTATGAGGCATACGACTTCGACGTCATCACCGCAACCGGCCAGCACGGACCCATCGGTTCCTGCTGGGACCGGTACTTCGTGCGGGTCCGGGAGATGTACGAGAGCGTGAAGATCGTGCGCCAGGCCCTCGACCGGCTGCCTGCGGAGGGCGACGTCCACGAGAACGTGCCGCGGTTCATCCGGCCGGCGGCCGGGGAGGCCTACTGCCGCAGTGAGGCGCCCCGGGGCGAACTCGCGTTCTACATCGTTGCCGAAAACAAGAAGCCCATCCCCTACCGGGTGAAGGGCCGCTCCCCCTGCTTCGTCGTGATGGGGCTCTTCCACGAGATCACCCGCGGCGAGATGATCGCCGACATCATCGCGATCATCGGCAGTCTGGACATCGTCCTCGGAGAGATCGACCGGTGATCACCCGGTTCCGCCAGATCGAGATGCGGCTCATGGGGCCGCTCACGTTGATCCCGATCGTGCTGGTGTTCGTGGTGCTCGGCACGATCGCGGCGCTTCCGATGCTGGCCGCGATGGTTTCGGAACTGGTCGGGGATTTCGTGCCGGCCGGTCTGCAGCACCTCGTGGTCGTGCTTCTCGGCACCGCGGGTTTCGTGGGCATCCTCGCGCTCAACCCGATCTATTCGATCTGGCTCGAGCGGAAGGTCGCGGCCCACATCCAGGATCGGCTCGGTCCCATGCGGGTGGGGTGGCACGGGCTGCTCCAGAGCTTCGCCGACGGCTTGAAGCTGCTCTTCAAGGAGGACCTCGTTCCCCGCGACGCCGACCGGGTTCTCTTCGGGCTGGCTCCGGTTCTCGCGGTGGCGAGCGCGTTCGCGGCCTTCACGGTCGTTCCCTGGGGGGTCCGCGAAGACGGGGTGGTGCTCGCGGTATCGAACCTGAACATCGGGGTCCTCTACTTCATCGCGATTACTTCGCTGGGCGCGCTCGCGGTGCTGATGGCCGGCTGGGGCTCGAACAACAAGTACGCGCTCTACGGAGGCATGCGGGCCGCGGCCCAGATGGTCAGCTACGAGATCCCGACCGCGATCCTGGTTCTGGTGGTCGTAGCCCAGGTCGGTAGCCTCCACCTCCCCGACATCGTGGCCGCCCAGGCGGGAGGTTTCCTCGGCGTCGGCGACTGGCTGATCTTCCAGCTCTTCCCGCTGAATCTGATCGCCTTCGTGCTGTTCTTCATCTGCGGACTCGCCGAGACGAACCGCACGCCCTTCGACATCCCGGAAGCGGAATCGGAGCTGGTGGCCGGATTCCATACCGAGTACAGCGGGATGCGTTTCGCGTTCTTCTTTCTCGCCGAATACGGAAACATGCTGCTGGTTTCGATGTTGGCGGCGCTGCTCTTTCTCGGCGGTTGGATCGGCCCGTTCGGCTCCAACCCACTGCTGTTCTTCCTCAAGGGATTCGGGCTGGTGGTGGTTCAGATGTGGCTCCGCTGGACCTTGCCCCGCCTCCGCGTGGATCAGCTGATGGGGATCTGCTGGAAGTACGTGATCCCGATCTCTTTCTTTCTGCTGGTCGTGACGGCTGTTATCAAGGGTCTGTCGTGAGGAAGGCCCCGGAGGGGAAAAGGATATGAAGCGCTATTTTGTGGACCTTTGGGAAGCAGTCAGCACCGTGCTGATCGGTATGAGTGTGACCTTCCGGCACCTGTTCACGCGTTCGGTGACCCAGCAGTACACCGGCGACGAGCTTCCCGAGGAGCGCTGGCGGTCTCCGCTCGACATCCCGAAGGAGTCGTTGATGGAGCGGTCGCGGATGCGGCTCCACGTGAAGATCGAGGACTGCATCGGCTGCAAGCAGTGCGAACGCGCCTGCCCGGTGGACTGCATCCACATCGACAACGAGAAGCGGTCGCGGGACGCACCGAAGATCTTCGCGGCCGACGGGACGGCCATCAAGCAGACGGTGGTGAAGTTCGACATCGACATGTCGCTGTGCTGCTACTGCCAGCTCTGCGTCTTCCCGTGCCCGACGGACTGCATCCTGATGACGCCGAACTACGAGTTCGGCGGCAAGACCAAGGGTGATCTGCTCTACCGGTTCGCGAAAGAGCCGAGGACGATCGAGCCCGCTACTCCACCGGCAGGAGCCGCTCGCGCCTGAGAGAGCAGGAAGACGATGGAATCCATGGCGGCGGCGGCGATCTTCTACGGGGTCGCTGCGCTCGTGCTCGGGTCCGCGCTCTACGTGGTCCTCGGGAAGAACCTCGTGCACTCCGCGTTCGCGCTGGTCGCGGCGTTCTTCGGGATAGCCGTCTTCTACGTCTATCTCGGCGCTGACTTCCTCGCCGGCGCGCAGGTGCTCATCTACGTCGGCGGCATCCTCACCCTGCTGCTCTTCGGCGTGATGCTGACGAACCGGATCTACAACCTGAACATCAGTTCCGGAACGATTCAGGTCGTCCCGGGGGCGCTGTCCGCGGGGCTCGTCTTCGCGCTGCTGGTGTGGATCATCAATTCGGTGGACTGGGGCGCCATGAACTCGGGCGATCTGGGACCGACGAGCGAGTCCATCGGAAGGCTGCTGGTGGGCGACTACCTGCTCCCCTTCGAAATCGCGTCGGTCCTGTTGCTGATCGCGCTCATGGGCGCGGCGATGCTGGTCCGCCGCCGGAGGGGGAGCGGCCCGTGAACGGGGTCAGCCGGCGTTCGACCGGCGATGCATCCCGGCTGAACCGCTACGCTCTTCGTTCCGATTCGGTCGGAATACGCTCGGTATTCCTCCCAAATCGCGCCTTGTCAGCCGGACCCCCACCGGGAGAACTGGGCCTCACCGGTCTCGGCGCTCACCTGACCCCGTCCACGGACCGCTAAGTGATCCCTCTCGAGCACTACCTCTACATCTCGGCGGCGCTCTTCTCGCTCGGCGTCTTCGGGGTCCTCACCCGGCGAAACGCCGTCAACGTTTTGATGTCCATCGAGTTGATCTTCAACTCCGCGAACATCAATCTGGTCGCCTTCTCGCGGTTCGTCGAGGGGGCGCTCGGTGGTCAGGTCTTCGCGCTGCTGGTGATCGTCATCGCCGCCTGCGAAGCGGCGGTCGCGCTGGCGATCGTGATGTCGCTCTACCGGGTCGTGAAGCACGTGAACCTTGACGACGCGGCGGAGCTGAAGGGATAGAGGAGCAGCCCGTGAATGAAATGACGCGGCCCAGTTCTCCCGGTGGGCGTTCGGCCGGCGATGCATTCCGGCTGAACCGCCCCCCCACCGGGAGAACTGGCGCTTCGCTCCGTTCATCGTTCCGCTGCGGTCGGAATACGCCGGGGCCAGTGCTCCCGGTGGGGGCTCCTCCCTCGCGCGCCTTGTCAGCCGGGCGCCTCACCGACCTCGGCGCTCACGCCATTTCATCCACGAGCTACTGATGGAAAACGCGGTTCAGAGCCTCTCCCGGTTCGTTCCCGAACTGATCCTGATGGGGACGCTCGCGCTCGTGATCGTGGCGGACCTGGTCACCCAGCGGCGCCCGATCCAGGAGGGGCGAAATCTCCTCACCGGCATCACGCTGGTGGGTCTCGGCGCCGCCCTCGTGGCGTCATGGGCCGCCCTCGGGGCGGGCGAGAGCCAGTCGCTCTTCGCGTCGATGATCGCCGACGATGGCCTGCTCCGGGTGCTCCGGGTGGTGTTCGTTATCGCTTCCATCGTCGTACTGCTGCTGAGCGTTCGGTCCCGTGAACTCGAAGGAGTTCGCATGGGCGAGATGCTCGCGCTGCTGATCACCGTCACCGCGGCGCTCATGTGGATGGCCGGCTCGGTCAACCTCGTGATGATCTACCTCTCGCTCGAGACGGTCTCCGTGGCTTCCTACCTCATGGTGGGTTACCTGAGTTCGGATCGGCTCTCGAACGAGGCTTCGCTCAAATACATCCTGTTCGGAGCGGTCTCGACGGGGTCCATGCTGTTCGGCCTCTCGCTTCTCTACGGCATGACCGGCACCCTCGATCTCTACGAGGTGCGCGCCGCTCTCGCCGAAGGTGCTTTCGGGCCGGGACTCATGCTCGTGGTGATCCTGGTCGCCGCCGGGATCGGCTTCAAGATCGCTGCCGCGCCGTTCCACTTCTGGTGTCCCGACGTGTATACCGGGGCCCCCACGCCCGTCACCGCCTTCCTGTCCGTCGGCCCGAAGGCCGCCGGCTTCGCGATCCTCATTCGCTTCTTCTATCTCGGGATGGGCGAGCCGGCCGGTGGGGGAGCGATTGCCCCGGTGGGCGGCGCCGACTGGCAGTTGCTGCTGATGATCCTCGCGGTCATCACCATGACCCTCGGCAACGTCGCGGCCCTGCTCCAGACGAACGTGAAACGGCTGCTCGCGTATTCGTCGATCGCCCACGCGGGCACCATGTTGATGGCGGCGTGCGTGCTGTCGGTGGAAGGGGTGCAGGCCATCGTCGCCTACCTCGCGATCTACCTGTTCATGAATCTCGGAGCCTTCCTGGTGGTCATCCTCGCCCACCGGGTGACCGGGAGCTTCGAGATCAGCAGCTATGCCGGCTTCTGGAAGCGCTCCCCGCTCCTGACCGTCGCCATGGGAATCTTCCTGTTCTCGCTGATGGGCATCCCTCCCTTCGCGGGCTTCCTGGCCAAGTGGTACGTGTTCGCGGCGGTGATCAACGCCGGGCTTGGCTGGCTCGCGGTCATCGGGGTGTTGAACACCGCGGTGGCCGCCTTTTACTACGTGAAGGTTCTTCGGACCATGGTGATCGATCCGGAATCCGGACCGACACCGCCGCTGGTCTTCAGCCGGCTCGATCTCGGCCTGCTCGTCGTGCTGGTGGTGCCGAACCTTTTTGGACTACTATTCTGGGGTGCCTTGGATCGGGTCACCGAGTACTCGCAGAGACTTCTCGAACTTGGCTGATCCCGGGGCCGGCACCCTGAAAACATTCTTCTCGCGCCTGTCTGAGGAGGCAGCTTCCTACGATGTCTTACTGGATCGCTGAGCCCTGTATCGGGACCAAAGATACTGCCTGCGTGGATGTTTGTCCGGTGGATTGCATCCACCCCACAAGTGATGAGGACGGCTTCGAGCAGGCCACCCAGCTCTACATCGACCCCGACACGTGCATCGACTGCGGCGCTTGCGAGCCCGCCTGCCCGGTGACGGCCATCTTCCCCGACGAAGAGTTGCCGGATGAGTGGGCGGACTACCGCGACATCAACACGAACTACTACCTCTGACCGGTCCTCCGGTCACCGCCGCGGCGCGGAATTCGTGTCCCGCGCCCACAAATCGTTTCGTCGCCGACCTCGGCGCTCACGCGGGTTCCAACACAGGCTGTTAAGCCTCCGTTCGGTTCTCGCGTTTTTCGGTAGCCTCGCTGCCGCGGGCTGTGCGGCAACGTCGGCGCCCATCGCCATGCCGCCGGACGCGGCGGCAATTCATGCCGCCGAGCGCGCCCGCGGTGCATTCGAGGGTCATCGGCCGCTCGTTCGGGACCCTGAGCTCGCCGCCCGCATTTCCGAGATCGGTCTCGAGGCCATAGCGGAGGCCCCGCTGCTGGCCGCCGGTGCCCGGGAGGAGACGACCCTCCACGATGGCTGGCGCTTTCTCGTCCTCGATGATGCGAAGCCGGAGGCCTTCCTCTTCGCCGACCGGACGGTCTTCGTTTCCCGGGGGGCGCTTGCCGCCTTGCCGGGCGAGCCGGCGCTCGTCGAACTGTTCGGGTCGGCCGCGGCAACCTTTGCGAGCGGCGCCTTCCGGTCCCCATCAGCGGGGAACCTGGTCGAGCAGCCGCTCCCGCTGGTGCTGCCGCTGGAGCCCGATCCGGAACGCCCAACGGACGAAGCTGCCGCCCCGGATACGAGTCGGGACCGCTGGTTCGATCTTCTCGATGGGTTGCTCTTCGGGGAGCCCGCCGAGTTCGGGGTTGCGGACGGGTCGGGCCTGCTCCTGCCGCAGGCGGATTTCCGGCTCTCGCTGCCTGACGAGAGCTCGTTCGAGCCGGTGGGGCGCGGGGTTTTTCGCGCGAGCCGCAAGGGAGAACCTCTGCGGCTGACCGTGCGGGAGATTCCGGTAACCCAGGGCCTTACCCAGCCGAGCGCGACAGGGGTTGATGCCGCCGGGGTTGATGCCGCCGGGGTTGATGCCGCCGGGGTGGCTGCCCACCGGGCCCATCTCGCGGCCCTGGCGGCCCATCTCTGGAGGACCGCGGATTGCCACGGCGCGGAGGCGACGTTCGTCGAGGCGTTTCGGGTCCGCGGGTTCACCGCCGTCCGGAGTCGGGTTCAGCCCCTGGCGAGCGAGGGGCCGAGGGAACGGGCCGGGGAGAATCCGGCGGCTGCCGCGGGTTTGTGCGAGGGGGCGCCGAGCCTCCCGGCGGATTCGGCCTCCGGGACTCTCGGGGGAGAGCCCGCTGGCCTCCTCGCGCTGTTTCGATCGAGAGCGTCTCTTGTCGAAGTGAGTCTCGATTGTGCTCGCCGCCGCTTCGACGCCTGCGAGGCTCTTTTTCTGGAGGTGCTCGGGAGCGCCGACCGCTTGTGGGATACCCCGGTACCGGGGCCGTTCCGGATCACCGCGCTGGCCGTGGGCGGGAGCGGATCGGTACGCGACGCCCTGGACCGTCTCGCCGCGGAGGGAAGAATCGACGGCCCGCCGGGCGCGGTGGAATTCCTCAATCGGGGCTGGCTCGATGATCAACTCGGTCCGGGAGACCGGTTGCTCATCCTGTCGCGTGGCGGCCAGGAAGCGGCGCCCGAAGCCGGGGGCAGGGACCCGTGACCGGACCGCGACGGCGGACAGCCCGCCGGCCCTGGCTGCCCTTTCCGGTGCGGATCCACTCTTCCTGGTTGCTGACCGCGAGCGTCGTATCGGCGCTCTTCGCGGTTCTCTATTTCCGGGGTGTTCCCGGAGTCTCGGCGGCGGGCGCCGCCGCACTGGGAGTGGTGACCAGCGTGCTGATTCTCGGGTCCGTCCTGATCCACGAGCTGGCCCACGCCGCCGTCGCGGCGCGAACGGGGCAGAAGGTGTCCGGGATTACTCTCAAGGTGTTCGGCGGGGCCACCGAACTGGAAGGGCATCCGGGCGGCGCGGGGGCCGAACTTCGGATCGCCGTTGCGGGTCCTTTCGCGACGCTGGTTCTGCTGGTGGTGTTTCTCGCGGTCGCTCAACTGGGCGCGGCGGCGCCGGCTTCGGTTGTCGCGGTGGCGGACAACCTGGCGCTGATCAACGGCCTGCTGCTGGCCTTCAACCTGGTTCCGGCCGTTCCCCTGGATGGCGGCCGGATCCTGCGAGCCGCGCTTTGGATTGTCTGGGACCGGCCCCTGGCCGCTACCCGGGCCGTTGCGGCTACCGGCGGCACTTTCGGACTTCTGATGGTCGCATTCGGGGTGCTGGCGCTCTTTGGCGGCAGCGGGCCGGCGGGAGGCGCCGTGCGTCTGGTGCTCGGCGGCTGGTTTGTCTTGATCGGGCTCCATTTGCGGCGGACGTCACGCGAGGTGACACGCCAGGTCTGGCTCGCCAAGACGCTTGAAGGGGTAACCGCGGCCCACCTGCTCGACTACCGGATCCTCGCCGTCCCGAGGCATGTTTCCGGCATCGAACTGGTAGCGCTCGCAACGCCGCACACCGAGATACCGGTGCTCGACGAGGCGGACCTCGTGGGTGCGGTCCGTGTCGAGGATCTGCATCGCCGGTCGTCCGACGAATTGCAGCAGCTCACTGCGGGCGACCTCATGCGCACCGACATTCTGGTCACTACTCTGGCCCCGGAGGACGCGGCCATCCGGGCGGTGAATCTCTTTGCCGGGGGCCGGCGTTCCCTGGCAGTCCTCGACGCCCGCCGTTTCGTTGGCGTGGTCACCATGGAGACGCTGCGGAGCAGGCTTTCCCTGCGCAGTGACGTGTAGCAGCCGGTGGTGAAACCCAGGCGGCGTTCGGCCGGCGATCCATCCCGGCCAAACAACCGGTGATGAAACCCACGCGGCCCAGTTCTCCCGGTGGGGGCTCGGCCGGCGATCCATCCCGGCTGAACCGCGTCGCTTCGCGCCGCTCATCGTTGCGTTTCGGTCGGAATACACGCGGTATTCCTCCCTCACGCGCCTTGTCAGCCGGGCCCCCACCGGGAGGACTGGCCCCACCGGGAGAACTGGGCCTCGCCCCCACCGGGAGAACTGGCCAACCTCGGCGCTCACGTGGGTTCCACCACCGGCTGTTCACCGCGTCGCTTCGCGCCGCTCGATCGTTGCGTTTCGGTCGGAATACACGCGGTATTCCTCCCTCACGCGCCTTGTCAGCCGGGCCCCCACCGGGAGGACTGGCCCCACCGGGAGAGCTGGGCCTCGCCCCCACCGGGAGAACTGGCCAACCTCGGCGCTCACGTGGGTTCCACCACCGGCTGTTCACCGCGTCGCTTCGCGCCGCTCATCGTTGCGTTTCGGTCGAAATACACCAGGTATTCCTCCCTCACGCGCCTTGTCAGCCGGGCGCGTGAACGCCGGGGCCTCCTCCGGGAGGACTGGGCCGCCTGACTTTGTTCACGGGCCGTTCGAGGGAGAAAGAATGAGTTCCGACATCCGGGTGACGCCCCGCAGCCGCGTCCGGCGGCTGCCCGTTCGGGGTTCGCACGATCAGGCGGTCATCGACGCCATCCTCGACGAGGGCATCGTGGCGCACGTGGGGTTCGTCCACGAGGGCTCTCCTTTCGTGATTCCGATGGGCTATGCGCGGGACGGAGATCGCGTGTTGCTCCACGGATCGTCGGCGAGCCGGCTGATGCGTCTTCTCGCCGCGGGTGTCGAGGCGGCCGTCACCGTGACTCTCCTGGACGCTCTCGTCCTCGCACGGTCCTACTTCCACCACTCCATGAACTACCGCTCGGTAGTGGTGCTCGGGCGGACCGCGGAGGTGGCCGGGGAAAGCGAGAAACGGCGCGCCCTCGACGTATTGCTCAGTCGTCTGGTCCCCGGACGTCACGGGGATGCCCGGCCGACAAACGACATCGAACTCAAAGCGACCCTGGTCGCTTCGATACCCATCGAGGAGGCCACCGCCAAGCTTCGGACCGGGCCTCCCATGGATGACGACGAGGACCTCGCACTCCCCTATTGGGCCGGGCTGGTTCCCGTGAACACGACTTTCGGTCCGCCGGAGCCGGCGCCGGATCTCAGGCAAGGGATCGAGGCGCCCCCCTACGCCTTGGGTTACGGACGGTCGCCGAAGGATGGATAAACTCCCGGCTTCCATGGTTGGCACCCGCGCAACGGACGCCGTTCGCCTCGGGCTGACGTTTGCCGCCGCCCTCTTCGGGGCGATTGTTTCGGGCGTACTACTCCTTCGCCATCACGGGCTCGACGCGGGCGCGCTCGCGGCGGCGGCCTGCGACCCCACGAATTCGGGCTGCGAGGAGGTAGCGGCGAGCACCTGGTCCACGGTGGGGGCTGTCCCGCTGGCCGCGGTGGGGCTCGCGTTCTTCGTGTCCCTTGGATTTCTGCTGGCGCTCGCCCTGCTCGGGAAAGCTCCGCTCTCCAGTCGGCCCGGTCGGCTGGCGCTGGGCCTCGTGACCCTGGCGCTCGTGGTGGATCTCTTCCTGTTCGGCGTCCAGGCGTTCGCGATCGGAAGCTTCTGTTCTCTCTGCATCTGGACGTACGGGGCAAACGGCGCGGCCTTCTGGTTCCTGTTGCCGGCCCGGCGGCGGGCGCCGGGGGAGCCGGCGCGTCCGGCCGAGCGCGACCCGCAGTTCGCGGTCGAGCGATTCGCCGTCCGGGCGTTCTGGCTCGCCGCCGGACTCGTCGCCGCCGCAGTACTCGTGATCAACGACGGTCTCAGCGACCGGGCCGCGACCTCGGTGGACCTCTCGATTCTGGGCGTTCGTTCGGCGGCTTCGGAAGAGCTGCCCGCCGAGTTGCCCGCCGAGCTGAAGGACATCGCCCGGGCCTCCCGGCTGTCCCCCCAGGGCGCCGGATTCCTGCCGCAATGGAGGAATCCCTCGTTCCGTCAGCAGCGGGTGCAGGAGGTGTCTCTCGACGGGGTCCCGGTGAAGGGTGACCCCGGAGCGCCGGTCAAGATCGTCACGTTTTCGGACTTCCTCTGCCCGTCCTGCCGGCGTTTCGCGCTGGCCTTCGATCAGTACGCCGAGGGCCCGACCGGCCCTCACGTGGCGCTCTACTACCGGAGCTACCCGCTCGATTCGACCTGTTCCGCGAATCTCCCGCAGGTGATGCACCCCGGCGCCTGCAACGTGGCGCGGGGCGGATCGTGCGCGAATCTCCTGGGCGGCTTCTGGGAATATCACGACGCCGTCTATCGGGCGCCGCCCGGCGGCCCCGAGGTCGACGACGTGGTCCGGATCGCGGCGGGCGCCGGACTCGACGAAGCCGCCTTTCGGGCCTGCATGGCCGAGCCTCAGGCCGAAGCGGCGCTTCAGGCGGACATCGCCGAGGCCATGCGGCTCGGAGTCACCGGTACTCCGACGCTCTTCATCAATGGGCGGAGGCTGCCAACGCTCGACGAATTCGCCGATGCGGTGCTCTGGGAGCTCGAAAAGGCAGGGATCAGCGCTTCCGGCGCCGATTCGGACAACGGGCGATCCCGATAGGGGCCCCGAAGGGAATCAAGAACCATGCATGTGCCGGACCTCAACTATTTGGCTATTGTCGTCGCGGGCATCGTGCCGATGATCGTGGGCGCCCTCTGGTACGGGCCGATCTTCGGGAAGCGCTGGCTGGTGCTCATGGAAACCACCGAAGAGGCCATCGCCGCGGGCTTCAATCCGCTGAAGACCTACGGCGTCTCGTTCCTGTTCGCCATCGCCTCCGCTTTCGGACTCGCGGTGCTGCTCGACGGGTTCAGCGGTCCGCTCCACGGAGTGCACGCCGCGCTCGTGGCGGTGATCGCCTTCGTGATTCCGGTGACGCACCAATCGGTGGCCTTTGAACAGCGGAAGACCGGCCTCGCGGCTCTGAGCGTCGGCTACAACCTGGTGGCGCTGCTGGGTCAGGCGATCCTGCTGTCGGTCTGGAAGTAAAGGAGCGCCGGTCTTCAGGCCCCCACCGGGAGAACTGGCCAGCATCGCGGCCGCAGGCCGCGAAACTCCCGTACCCACCCGCCCTCACCTCCCGGACCCAGCCGGGGACGGCGGACCTACTTTCCGCGCGCTCCGCTGTCGGCGAGGGAGATTCGCTCGACCCCGCTGACGAAGAGCACGTCGTTGGTGGACTCGTAGCGCCGTAGCGCCGCCGCCGCCGCATCGCTTCGCAGGGTTGCGGGCGGGATACCGGTGATCACCAGGTCGGCTCTCGAGGACCTCCTCGCCACCTCGCGTTCGAGCTCCTCGCCGTTCTGGTAGCCGATCGTCGTCCGGTTCTGCGCCGAGATGGGCAGGCGCTCTTGCGAGAGCAGTCGCGAGAGGTCGTGGGTCTGATGCTCGGTGGAACTGAGGTCGGAGCAGTCGAAGAGCTGGATTTCCGCCCGCTTCCATTCCGGGTGTCCCACGATGATGTAGGCGAGCAGCAACATCAGCGGCGCGTTGTCGAAGTTGTCCTCGGTCAGCCAGAGATGGATGGACGAGCGGTAGCCGAAGCGGTGCCTCGTGGAACGCAGGATGAGGGCGTTGAACCCGGTGTCCACCGCGATCCGGGCTCCCTCGACGGTTTCGCCGATTTCCTCGGGCCGCTGACTATCGAACTCCAGGAGCAGACAGTTGTTCGGAAGTCCCGAGATCCCGGGCATCTGGAGCGTCTGCGTGAGGGCGACCCCGAACGACGGGCTGATCTGTGGTGAAACCCAGGCGGCGTTCAAGCGGCGATGCATCCCGGCTGAACCGCGCCGCTTTGCGGCGCTCGGCGTTGCGTTTCGGTCCAAATACACCCGGTATTCCTCCCTCACGCGCCTTGTCAGCCGGGCGCCTCCCCGCTCTCGGCGCTCACCCGGGTTCCACCACCGGCTGTTAACGCGGCGCGAACGGGCGACCGCCGGCGTCACCTCGATCTGCCGCTTTTCTCGGCTTTGTAGTACTCCTTGGTTTTCTTGGCGACCACGCCACCGAGGAACAGCAGCCCGATGAGGTTGGGGAAGGCCATGAACCCGTTGAGCAGGGTCCCGATGTTCCAGACCGTCTCGACCGTGACGAGGCCGCCGACGAGGAGGAGCGCGACGTAGATCACCCGGTAGGGGACGATGCCCTTCTGGCCGAACATGTACTCCCAGCAGGTCTCCCCGTAGTAGTACCAGCCGATGATCGTCGAGAAGCCGAACAGGAACGACGAGATCGCGATCACCACCGGGGCGAACGGGATCGACACGGAGAAGGCGGCGGCCGTGAGGTCGCCACTTGCGCTCTGGTACCCCGCGTCCATCCACATGCCCGAAGAAAGCACCGCGAACGCGGTCATGCTGCACACCACGATGGTGTCGATGAAGACTTCGAAGACTCCGACGAGACCCTGGTCCGAGGGGTGCTTCACCTGCGCGATCCCGTGGGCGATCGGGGCGCTGCCGAGTCCGGCCTCGTTCGAGAGCACGCCCCGGCTGATCCCGGCCGCGATTGCCTGTCGGACGGTAACGCCCAGGAACCCGCCGGCCGCCGCGTGCGGTGAGAAGGCGTGTTCAAAGATCAACGCGAAGACCCCGGGCAATGCCGTGATGTTCATGGCCATGTAGGTGAGGGACATGCCGAGGTAGATGACCAGCATTGCGGGAACCAGCTTCTCGGCCACCGAGGCGATCCGGTGGATTCCCCCGAGCAGGACGGCGCCCACCGCTCCGGTGATGATGAGCCCCGGAACCCAGGGCGAGACCTCCCACCCGAAGCCGGAGGCCGCTTCCACGAACGTCCGGACGATGGTGTTCGACTGGGCCATGTTCCCCGTGCCCAGGAGTGCCGTAGCCGCCCCGAAGACGCAAAACATGATCGCGAGCACCTTGGCGATCCCGGCGTGGCGGATGCCGGCCACGATGTAGTACATCGGGCCGCTCGCGAAGGCGCCGGACTCCTTCCTCACCCGGTAGGTGACGCCGAGCACGGCCTCGGCGTACTTGGTGGCCATGCCGAAGACCGCGGTGATCCACATCCAGAAGATGGCGCCCGGACCCCCTATCAGGATGGCCGTCGCGACGCCGCCGATGTTGCCGTTCCCCACCGTGGACGCCAGGGCGGTCGAAAGCGCCTGGAAGGGGGTGATCTCCCCTTCGGCGCCCTTCTGGTCGTGGGACATCCCGGAGACCACCCGCCGGAGTCCGTCGCCGAATCCGCGGATCTGGACGAAGCCGGTCCGGATGGTCAGGTAGAGCCCGCAGGCGACCAACAGGAGGGGCAGGGCGTACCACTGGTAGATGGCGTTCGACGCCCAGGCAATGAATTCGCTCATGGTGTTTCCTTGGTAAGAGACGTCAGCCGACGAAGCGGAAGACGATCAGCAGGAAGATGGCCGCCGGCGAGACGAAGCGGATCAAAAAGCCCCACAGCGCCGGGCTCGGGAATCCGGGACCGTCGCGCCGGAGTTCGTCACCGGCGAACCGGGAGCCCCACTTCCAGCCGATGAAGAGGCTGATCAGCATCCCGCCGATCGGAAGCGCCCCTTCGTTCCACACGCTCACCATCAGGTTGAAGAAGGTGCCGCCGACAGCGGGAAGATCCGAAAAGAACCCCGAACCGCTGAAAGAGAGCACCGAGGGGATGGAAAAGGCGAAGGTGAAGGCGCTGACTGCCAGCACGGCCTTGCGGCGTGGCCAGCGCCACTGGTCGATAGCGTGTGCGACCGGTACCTCGAGCAACGAGATCGTTGAGGTGAAGGCGGCCACCGAGAGGAGCAGGAAGAACGCGGCCCCGAACAGCAGCCCTCCCGGCAGGGTCGCGAAGAGCTGGGGCAGGACCGCGAAGATGAGTCCGGGCCCGCCGGCGGTGGGGTCGAAGCCGGCGATGGAAAAGCCGGCGGGGAAGATGATGAATCCGGCCAGCAGGGCGATGCAGGTATCGATGGCGACGATGGCCATCGAAGCCGACCGCACCTGGTGCGAGCGGTGCAGGTAGCTGCCGTAGGTGATGAGGGCTCCCATCCCGAGGCTCAGCGAGAAGAACGCCTGGCCCACCGCGGCTCCGATGATTTCGGGATTCAGCGCCTGGGAGAGGTCGGGGCGCAGGTAGTAGGCGAGTCCTTCGGCGGCCCCCGGCAGGGTCACCGCGCGGATGGCGAGGACCACCAGCAGAACGAAGAGCAGGGGCATCATCAAGCGCGACGCCGCCTCGATGCCGCGGCGGACGCCGCGGTTCACGCACCAGGCGGTGAGGGCGAGGAACAGCCCGGTGAAGAGGACGTTCCGGGTCGAGTCAGCGGCGAGCGCCGTGAAGAGGGCCGCGGATCCTTTGGCGTCGGAGGCGAGGCCATCCCTTACCGCCAGCAAGAGGTACTGCAGGGTCCAGCCGGCGATGACCGCGTAGAACGACAGGATGAAGGTCCCGGCGGCGACCGCCAGCAGCCCGATGACCCACCAGGGACCGCTCGGCGAGATCCGTCGAACGGCCCCGGCCGGACCTAACTGAGCGTAGCGGCCGATCAGGATCTCCCCGAGCAGAATCGGCGCGCAGATGAAGACGACCGCAATCAGGTAGATCAGAACGAAGGCAGCGCCGCCGCCCTGACCCACCTGGGTCGGAAAGCCCCAGATGTTGCCCAGCCCCACCGCGGAACCGGTGGCGGCCAGGATGAAACCGGGGCGAGAACCCCAGCTTCCGCGCTCGTCAGACATGTTGCATTCCTTTCCGGCGGTAGCAGCCGGTGGACAAAGTGACGTGAGCGCCGAGGCCCCCACCGGGAGAACTGGCGGTGAGGCGCCCGGCTGACAAGGCGCGATTCGGGAGGAATACCCGGTGTATTCCGATCGAATCGGAACTGAGAGCGTCGCGATTCAGCCGGGATGCATCGCCGGTCGAACGCCGCGTGACTTTGTTCACAGGTTGCTTCGCTGTTAGTTGCTTCGTTGTTACTCGCCCAGCGGGAGGATCTGCCCGTCTCCGGAGATTCGAAAAATGGTCCGCGCGTGGGCATCGGCAACCAGCAGATCGCCGTTTTTGTCCAGCGCGATGCCCTGGGGACTTATGAGCGGTTCGCCCTTGGCGTGTACCGAGACCCGCCCGTCCGGACTGACCTTCCAGATGCAGCGGGCGTAGCCGTCGGTCACGAAGAATCCCCCGTCGGGGGCCCGCACGAAGTCGTGGGGGAATTCGAACGGCGGCGACTGCACGAGCGGGTGCGCGTCGCCGTCCTCCATGCGCAGCACGTTGCGATCGGTGAGCACGTGCAGGGAGCCGTCGCTTCCGGCGAGGATGGCCCGTGGCGCCCGGATCGTGGCGAGATCCTCGATGGAGTCGCTTCCCACCCGGCGGAGGCGCTGGGTTACGCGGTCCACCGCGAGGATGCCGCCGGAGGGATCGACCGCGATCCCCCAGGGCGTCACGAATCCCGCGTCGTCGGCGATGGCCGTGATCTCGCCGGCGACGGTGATCCGGTAGAGCGCCATGGTGGCGGGATCGCTGGCCAGGACCGCTCCGTCGCCCTCCGGAACGATGTGCCGGATTCCGAAGAGGGGAGTCCTGGGCAGCCCTTCGCCTTGCGCAACCACCTCGAACCCGGCGCCGCTCCAGCGGAGAAGGGCTGCGGCCTCGATATCGGCGACGTAAATCTCGCCTCCGGGCCCGACCGCCACGTCAACCGGATAGCGGAGTTCTTCGGCGGAAGCGGAGACGCCCAGCAGGAGGCTGATAGCCAGCGGACCGGCGAGGTTGCGGATCGGGATCCGGACACCGCAAGGGAATTGCAAAGAGAGAGTTCTGGCCGCGCGCCGGCGCGCGAGTCTACCAGTCTCCGCGGAGAAAGGGCCTCGTGTGTCCCGGCGATAGAGACCGCGGAGCCGCTGCGGTTTTTAACGGGGCGCTTTCTCCGCGGGACGATTGCGCATCGCTGCGCGATGCGCAATCGCTTTCTGTGGAGAGGGGACACCCCTCCCCACGCCCCTCCCCGGCGGCGCTTCGCGCCGCGAGATTTTGCTGGGCGGTTCTGCGCGGCCTGGGGTCGTGCCCTTTGGTAGAATTGCGGCCTTCCGGCACTGTGGGAAAGCGGGTTCGGAGGGGGCTTTCCGGCCCCGTTGCGAGGAGTCGTCGCGAGGATTTGTCGCGAGGAGTTCTCGCCTGTCCTTCCGCCTTGTTTCCGGCGGTCCTGCAAGCCAACCGCTCCGGCCGTAACGCTCTGGAGCAGCGCCCGCGCGCGGCGCCCGCCTCAGGCTGGGCCCCGGGTACCCGGCAAGAAGCTGGGAACCGGCCCTTTCACCAACTGGAGATCCTGCCCGTGGACATCTTCCTCTATCTGACTCCCGCGTTCGGCGCGGTGGCACTGCTCTTCGCCCTGAACCGGGCGCGGTTCGTCGGCCGGCAGGACCCCGGTACCGAGCGGATGGTGGAGATTGCGGCCGCTATTCGCGAGGGGGCGATGGCCTTCCTCCGGCGTGAGTACTCGGTGCTCGCCGTATTTGCGGTTGTGGTGGCGGTCGTGCTCTACGTGGCCAACCTTGGGGGTGGGACGGAACTCATCGGCCTTTCCTTCCTGATTGGAGCAATCTGTTCCGCCGGCGCCGGCTGGTTCGGAATGCGGGTCGCCACCGCCGCCAACGTCCGCACCGCGAACGCCGCCCGAACCTCCATCGCGCCGGCGCTCGGGATCGCCTTCGCCGGAGGCTCGGTGATGGGCATGTCCGTAGCGGGGCTGGGCGTGCTCGGCCTCTCCGGGCTGTTCCTGTTCTACACGGATCTCTTCGGGGTGACTGCAAAAGCGCTTGAGGGGCCGGTGCTTCAGGTCCTCTCGGGTTTCAGCCTGGGGGCCTCGTCGATCGCTCTCTTCGCCCGGGTTGGCGGAGGCATTTACACCAAGTCCGCCGATGTGGGGGCGGATCTGGTGGGCAAGGTCGAAGCGGGGATCCCCGAGGATGACCCGCGGAACCCGGCGGTGATCGCGGACAACGTGGGTGACAACGTTGGCGACGTCTGCGGGATGGGCGCCGACCTGTTCGAGTCCTACGTGGGGGCCATCATCGCCGGCATGGTGCTGGGTGTGGCGTACGCGGTAGAAATTGGTGCCGACCCGCTGCGCTACGTGATGCTCCCGATGGTCCTTGCCGGATTCGGCATCGTCGCCAGCATTCTCGGGACCTTCGCCGTCCGGACCCGCGAGGGGGGGAACCCGCAGGCGGCGCTCAACATGGGCACGCTCGGCGCCGGAGTGCTCATGCTGGTCATCGCCTGGCCGGTGATCGGCATGCTGACGCCGGAGGTGCAGGGAGCCCTCTACGGGTGCCTCGTGACCGGACTGGCGGTGGGAGCGGCCATCGGGCTGATCACCGAGTACTACACCTCGGACGCCCGGAAGCCGGCGCAGGCGGTCGCCGCCGCATCGAACACCGGTGCGGCGACCAACATCATTGCCGGGCTGGCGCTCGGCATGCGGTCCACCGCGCTTCCGCTGCTGCTCATCGCGGGGGCCATCATGATCGGCCATGAACTGGCCGGTCTCTACGGGATCGCGCTCGCCGGGCTCGGGATGCTGGCCACCGTCGGAATCCAGTTGGCCGTTGATGCCTATGGACCCATCGCCGACAACGCCGGCGGGATCGCCGAGATGAGCAAACTGCCCCCCGAGGTGCGCCAGCGCACCGACAAGCTGGATGCGGTGGGGAACACCACCGCGGCCATCGGCAAGGGATTCGCGATCGGGTCGGCGGCGCTCGCCGCGATGGCGCTCATGTCGGCCTTCCAGCAGCAGGCGGGGGTCTTGCGGGAGGACCTCTCGCTCGGCAACCCGGTCGTGCTGGCGGGGCTGCTCATCGGCGGGATGGTGCCCTTCCTTTTCTCCTCGATGGCCATGCAGGCGGTGGGAGAGGCCGCGTTCGACATGATCAAGGAAGTCCGGCGGCAGTTCCGCGAGATTCCGGGGCTCCTCGAGGGGGCGCCCGGGGTCAAGGCCGACCATGCCCGCTGCGTGGACATCGCCACCGCGGCGGCGCTGAAGCGGATGGTCGCTCCCGGCCTGATGGCGGTGCTGGTTCCGGTGGTCGCCGGATTCATCGACAAGAACTTCCTGGCGGCCCTGCTTGCCGGGGCCCTGGTATCCGGCGTGCTGCTGGCCATCTTCATGGCCAACGCGGGCGGCGCCTGGGACAACGCCAAGAAGTACATCGAGGGCGGCCAGCACGGCGGCAAGGGCAGCGATGCCCACAAGGCCGCGGTCGTCGGCGACACCGTGGGCGATCCCTTCAAGGACACCGCCGGCCCGGCCATCAACATCCTGATCAAGCTGATGTCGGTGGTCGCCCTCGTGATTGCCCCGCTGATCCGCTGAGCGGTCCGGGAGCGGGGCGCCCCGACGTCGCGACCAGAGCGGCGCTGTTCTTCGGTAGAGGAGGCGCCCCGCTCCCGAACCGCCCGGCGCTTCGCGCCGGAATCGAAACTCCCTCGCGCACTGGCGCGCGTTTCGGCGAGTTCCGATTCAAGGTTGCCTTTTTGTGAAAGGGGGGCGAGCCCCCCTTTCACACTTTCCCCCCGGTCAGGCGGGCAGCGAACCGGAGGTTCGCTGCCAGTTCTTTTTTCGCGCTCGGTAGTACGCCGTCTTTTCCTGAAGTACACCGGGGAACAGGAGCGCCGGTCTTCAGGCCCCCACCGGGAGAACTGGCCAGCATCGCGGCCGGAGGCCGCGAAACTCACGCCCTCATCCACGCCTATTGCCCCGACCCAGTCGGGGACGGCGGGACGCCGGCTCCCACCCCCCTCAGGCGGCGCGCCGCGCTTCCTGGATCGTCTGGTAGGCCTTCTGGATTTGCTGCGTGCGCCGGGTGGCTTCTCCCTTCATTTCCTCGGGGAGCCCCTGCGCCGCGAGGCGGTCGGGATGATGCTGCCGCATGAGCCGGCGATAGGTGGAGCGGATTTCGTTGTCGCCGGCGGAACGCTCCGCGCCCAGCACCCCGTAAGCCTCCTTGAGCTTCTCCTCCGGGCTGGCTCGCCGGGGCGCCATGCCGGCCGTCGCGACCCGTTCCATCTGCGCCATCTCGGCGCGGGAGAAACCGAGGAGCGCCCCGATGTGGTCCAGGATCCGGCGTTCTTCAGGGTGGACGCTGCCGTCGGCCCAAGCGGCCTTGAACTGGATCTCCACGAAGGCGCGGAGCAGGTTCCGGCGCCGGCCGGCCACCTGGACGAGCTGCGCGAGGGCGTCGTCGAGCGCGAAGCGCGGTGACTTCCCTTCGTTGAAGAGCCGGCCCGCGAGGTTCCGGTCCTGGGCATCGAGCCCGAGTCCGGTCATGACGTCGCGGGCGAGTTGAGCTTCTTCCTCGCTCACATGGCCGTCCGCGTTGGCGATGTGGCCCATCACCCCGAAGGTGGCGACAAAGAACGCCACCCGGCGCTGTTCGGCGCTGCCCGCGTGCGGAGGCGCCGGCGGAGGCATGCCCGGCCGGCCGCCGGACCAGGCCTCGGTGCGTGCCCCGCCCGACAGGTTCGACCCGATCGCGGCGCCCAGCATCGCCCCGAGCGGCCCGCCGAAGGTCCACCCGAGCGTGCCTCCGATTAGCGTGCCCCAAAAACCCATGAGTGCTCCTGGCGGTGGACTGTCCCGATTGCCGTCCGGGTCGCGTGCCGCCCTGTTACGTCGGGAATCGTAGTCGGCAGCGTCCAAACCCCGCGTCACGGACATCGCGCCGAAGTCCGGGCAACGTGCTGGACAAGAAGTGTGCTACGTTGTGCGTCAATGCCGGATCCCCCGGCGGCGACGACCAGGGTCGGCGTCCGCGAACTTCGCCAGAACCTGAGCGTCTATTTGCGTCGCATCGACCGGGGGGAGCGTTTCGAAGTGACGGACCGCGGGACTCCGGTGGCCCTGCTGTTGCCGCTGCCCGGCTCCCTTTCGCCGCTGGAGCGGCTGGTTGCCGAAGGCCGCGCGCGCCCTCCGCAGAGCAACCCGCTTGACCTTCCGGCGCCAGTCGGCAAGCCGACCACCGCGCTCAGTGAAGCCCTGCTCGGAGATCGCGCCGACCGGCTCTGAGCCGCGCCAGCGAGCACAACCCATGGTCTATCTGGACGCTTCGGCGATCGTCAAGCTGGTGGTCCCGGAGCCCGAATCGGCGGCGCTCCGCCGCGAGTTGGCGGACGATCCGGAATGGGTGTCGAGCGCGCTGGCGCGCGTCGAAGTCCTGAGGGCGCTCCGGCGGACGGGCGCGACCGCCGACGCGGTGCGCTACGCCGAGGAACTCATGGACCGGATCGGACTGGTCGCGATGGACGAACCGATCCTGGAAGCCGCGGCGACCGCGGAGCCGGTCGGATTGCGGAGCCTCGGCTCCCTTCATCTCGCGACGGCGCTTTCGCTTGCGGGGCTCGATGCTTTTTGCGCCTACGACCAGCGACTCCTCGCCGCGGCGGCCGCGGCCGGCTTTTTGGTCCTGTCTCCCCAGTAGGTTTGAGTCTGGAGGTTCGGCCGGGAGGGCCGGCGTTCAGAGATCCAGCAGTCGCTGGATTCCCGCCGCGCCGACGCTGGCGCCGGTGAGGATGGCCACGCTCAGACCGCGCTCTCCGGCCGGCACCATCCGGGCCCCGGCGGTCGCCAGCGCGCCGGAGGGTTCCGTGAGGATTTTCTGGCTGAGAAGGAGGTCCCGTGAGGTGGCGAGGGTCTCTTCGTCCGGCACCAGCACGGTCCGGTCCACGAGGCCCGCGAGGGCGGGGTAGAGCTCCTCGGTGAGGTAGGGGACCGCCGCCCCGTCGCACACCGTTTCGCAGGGGGCCGCCACCGCGCGGCCGGCCTCCAGGCTGTGATGGAGGGCGGCGCAGCCGTTTGCGCTTAACAGCCTGTGGTGAAACCCACGTGAGCGCCGAGCCTGGTGAGGCGCCCGGCTGACAAGGCGCGTGAGGGAGGAATACCGAGTGTATTGCGACCGAAACGCAACGCAGAACGGAGCGAAGCGGAGTGGTTCAGCGGGGATGCATCGCCGGGCGAACGCCGCGTGGGTTTTGCCACAGGCTGTTAAGGCTTGAACTGTCGGAAGTCGCCCATGAAGATGTCCACGATCTCGGCTAGGTTCTGATAAACGCGAGTATTGTGGAAGTGTTGCCGGAGGCCCTCGACGATCTCGTGTTGGGGGTGCGCGTCCGAGAGCTTGGCATGATGTGCCCAACGGCGCCCAGGATGAAGAGTGTCCCACGGGGAACGCTTGTTGGCCCGCGTCTCCGCGGCATCACCGTGCTTGCCGAAGCCATAACAGATCTTGGTTTCCTTGTTCCAGATTGGGCCGAAGAGCCCGATGAGGTACTCCTCGGCTGCGGATTGCCAACCGCTCTGAATTACAAGGGATCGCTGTTCGAAATCGGCGAGCAACAGCGTGCCTTCGGACTCGACGGCCTGAATGGTTCCCTTATGGTCCTGCAGGCGTCGAGACAAGCGGATGCCTTGACTCGCCGGGGTCTCAGCGGTTGGCCTCTCCGGTTCTGCTTTGCCGACGTAGATCGGTGTCTCGGATCCGCTGATCGGCGCGTAATGCACGAAGGGCCCACGATAGTAGAGCGCGTAAATCCCAGAGCCGTAAGACTTCTGCGTGTCTGCTAGAGGGACTCTAAGCTGTGCCAGCAGAACAAGTGCGATCAGACGGGCGACAACGGTCGGCTTCCCCGGGTCGAGTACGAAGGCTGGGTGAGCAGTCGGATCCAATCGTCGTTGAAGCTTCTCGGCGCGGGCGATGACGCCGGCCAGTTCCTTTTCCGCGGCGCGGCGAGCTGGGTCGCTGATCTGCCCTCGGCTGGCGGCATCGAGGGATGAGACTTCATTCCTCAGTCTAGCAAGCGCACCCTTTAGTTCCAGGGCGGGGCTGGGTTTGCTGGACATTCCGGAAATGGGCTCCTCCAGGGCCTCAACACAATGCGCCGGTCACGGCTTTCTGAGCTCCACGACGGCTTCGTAGAGCCGGTTTCGTTTGTTGGCCGCTCCAACCCGCACCTCGGAGTTGATGATGCTGTTGCCGACTCGCGTGTTGCGCGGAATGTGGATGTCGACGGTTTCGAGACCCGCTACTGCGGCGATACGGGCCAGGAATTGATCCGTGGGGATGGGGACCCCCTGCAGAATGCTGTTCCCGATAACCACGAGCGCTGAGGCTCCGGGCCTCAGGCACCAGTGGGCCCCGCGGGCGAAACGCAGGCAGTCGTTGAAGTAGGTCGTAGCGTAGTTGGCCCAACCCCGCCCGCCGTACGTGCCCTTCTCTGGAGTCTTGGAGCGCAATTCCTCAAGGGTGTCGATGATCTCTGGATCGGTGATGTCCGGATCAAGCTCCACGTTCGGCTGCTCGCGGACGGTCTGCCAGAATTTCCCGAAGTTTCGCTGCTCGATTTCCTTCAGCTCTCGAGTGGACTCCACCAGTCCTAGCCAGTAGAGCTGGGGTCTCGTATTGCGGTTGTAGTGGTAGTTGTTCAGGTAGGGGGGCGATGTGACGACGAGGTCCACCGACTCCTCGGACACTCGGCGATAGGCGCTGAAGAACGAGTCCAGCACGACGCGCCTTCGGGGGCGCCGATTCCCCTGTCGTTCACGAAACCAGCAGATGTCGGCCGACATTTCCACAAGCCGGCTTGCGATGGCCTGATCGACGGGGAATTCAGTGGCCGCAACTCTGCCGACCGCCGCCTTCCGTCCGAGGCTGGGCTCGTAGGAGTAGTTCGAGTAAGAGACCATCGTGGCGGCGAAGGCGAGTCGGCAAAGATCCCGGGCCTGTGAATCCGCGATCTCCTCAATGAAGTCCAGAGATAACAGGACCTTGTGGAGGATCTTGGGGTTGTAAAACGCTTCCCGGGTTCGGAAGCCGGCAGGAGGCGTGGATTTTGGAGTCCGATGCTGATTCCGCTCATGGAATCTCACAAACTGGTTGGCCAGATCTCTGAGGCACTTCGGGTCGGCTGTGAAGGCCTCTAGTTTTGTCCGGCAAGCGAATGCGGCGTAGGGGTTGATCTCGAAGCCCACGGCGTCGTGACCGGCCAAAACGGCCTCCAGCAGGGTTGTCCCGACTCCGGAAAACGGATCGAGCACCCGGCCTTTGGTAGGTAGGAAGCGGTCTAACGCATCCGCTACAAACTGTTTCGAGAATCCCGCGATCCACGGAACCCAGCGATGTACCGGCTGGGTCTTGTTGGACGCGAAGGCCGGATCGAGAAACCCCGATCCGGGTCGAGATTGTGAGGGGAGGCGGGTCTCCCCGAACAGCGTGCGTTGGCCGGGCTGCCTGACCCCGGTGGGTCGCCGGATCCCTGGACTGAGCGCTGTCGCCGGCACCGAGGCACTCACCATAGAGCCCGGGTGCGAACGGGCTGAGGTGGGCAGAGATCCGTGCGGTACGGAGGGGGGGTAGGGATCCGGCTGGCGGGCTTCGGGGCTCTTGGGCATGGTTCCCGAAGCTTGGCGCGCGGATACGACGGAAACCGTCACTGCCTCCCTCGGCGGCGTATTCCCCTCGCCGGTTCGTTCGACCAGTCCTGCCGGGGGGGCTTGTGGCCTAGCTCGCACGGTCACGCCGAGAACCCTGGCCGGTGGGGTGGGGTGCGGTCACCTGCTGCGGAATCTAACAGGGGCCCGCCCACCGGAGAACCATTTGATCGAGCGGGAATCTCTGAACTGAAGTGAATCGGTGACGGCAGCGTGCTGTCCGGCCGGGACGTAGTGCAGGAGGGCGATCTGCGTTTCGCTGCCCTGGCGGGCAGCGATGCCGGTCTGGAGACCGGCGCTCCCGCTGTCGCGCGCCACCACGCGGGTCGGCTATTCGCAGTTTCGCCCGCCTCCGGCGGGCGGTGCCGACCAGAGGCCAGCGTTCCCTGGCCGGCGGTGTCATGCGACTGGCTGACGGCTCCGTGTCGCAGTTACGCAGGGCCTGAACGGCGTTCAGAGATCCAGCAGCCGCTGGATCCCCGCCGCGCCGACGCTGGCGCCGGTGAGGATGGCCACGCTCAGACCGCGCTCTCCGGCCGGCACCATCCGCGCGCCGGCGGTCGCGAGCGCGCCGGAGGGTTCCGTGAGGATTTTCTGGTTGAGAAGGAGGTCCCGCGAGGTGGCGAGGGTCTCCTCGTCCGGCACCAGCACGGTCCGGTCCACGAGGCCCGCGAGGGCGGGGTAGAGCTCCTCGGTGAGGTAGGGGACCGCCGCCCCGTCGCACACCGTTTCGCAGGGGGCCGCCACCGCGCGGCCGGCCTCCAGGCTGTGATGGAGGGCGGCGCAGCCGGCGGGCTCGACCGCGAAGATGCGGATCTCCGGTCGGCGATCCTTGAGCGCGCCGGCCACTCCGGTGAGCAGCCCGCCTCCACCGACCGGAATGAACACCGATTCGACGTCGGGCGCCGCCTCCAGGAGTTCGACCGCAAGGCTCGCGTGCCCCCGGTGCACCGCAGGGTCGATCCACGGGTGGACGAAGGCGTAGGGCTCCCGTTCCCACAGGCTCTCTTTCAGGAACCGGAAGAGCTCGGGCACCGGGACGAGGCGCGGTTCGCCCCCGGCGGCGCGGAACGCTTCGACTTTCGCGGTGGGCACCGTCTCGGGCAGCAGCGAGCGGGCGGTGACCCCCCGCCGGCGCGCCGCCCAGGCGAGTGCGAGCGCCGTGTTCCCGGCGCTCACGGTGGAGAGTCCGGGCGCCACCGCCTCCGGGCTCAGTTGCGATACCGCGTCCCAGATCCCGCGCACCTTGAACGACCCCGAGGGCAAGAGCGTGTCCGCCTTGAGCAGGAGTTCTGCCGCCAGGTCCGGGGTGGCGCGGAGCAGCGGACTCGGCGGAAACACCCGCCGGAGCCGCTCCGCGGCCGCCACCGCGTCCGACCAGCGGGGCGGCTGGATCGTCATCGCCGGCTTCCTCCGGTCTCCCGGACGCCTTCATCCCCATCGCTAGGCGTGCAAGGGGTGGCCATGAGCGCCGTTATTATGCGGCCCGGTTCACCCGAAGGAGACTTCATGAGAAACGCCTCGCCCGCGCCCCTTCCACTCCGCTCCCGAAGCCTTGCGGTTCTTGCCGCCCTGTGCCTAGTGGCTTCCGGCGCCGCCGCCCAGAAGGGCGGCCGCACCGACGATTCGGGATGGGACACCACGCTCGCCCGTGGCGACGCCTACGACCTCGTCTTCGAGACCTCGGAGGGCACCTTCATGTCCCTCGACGTGTCTCCGGACGGCAACGCGCTCGTCTTCGACCTGCTCGGCCACATCTACCGGATGCCCATCGCGGGCGGGCAGGCGGAGTGCCTGACCCAGGACAGCGGGGTGGCAATGAACTACCACCCGCGCTGGTCGCCCGACGGCGCGACGATCGCCTTCGTCTCCGACCGGGGCGGACAGTCGAACCTCTGGCTCATGGATGCGGACGGCGGCAACCCGCGCCCGGTCCACCAGGACCCCAACGCGAGGGTCGCCACCCCGGCCTGGTTGCCGAACGGGCAGGGGATCGTGGCCCGGAGTTTCACGCTCAGCCAGCCGCGCCGTTCCGGGCTCTACCTGTTCCACCCCGAGGGCGGGAGCGGCGTCGAACTCGTCGGGAGTGACTACCCGCGCGCCGGTTGGCCCGCGCCGTCGGCGAACGGGAGCCTCTACTTCCACTTCGCCCCGTCTTCCGAGCGCGATCTGGTCCGGGGGGCGATGCAGATCCGGGAACTCGACCTGGAGACCGGCAAGGTCTACGACGTAACCGAGGGCCAATCCCAGCAGCAGTACCAGGGATCGAGCGGGGGCGCCATCGCCCCGGAGCCCTCTCCGGACGGCCGCTGGCTCGCCTTCGCCCGCCGGATCCCCGGCGGCACGATCTCCTTCAAGGGCCACCGGTTCGGGCCGCGCACGGCGCTCTTTCTCCGGGATCTGGCGACGGGCGGCGAACGCCTGCTGGCCGACCCCATCGAGACGGACCTCGCCGAGGGGATGAAAACGGAACGCGTCCTCCCCGGCTACTCCTGGACCCCCGACAGCGCGGCGCTCTACGTGCTGCGCGGCGGCCGGATCGTCCGGGTGGACGCCGCCAGCGGGGACACCGAGGAAGTGCCGTTCGTCGCTGAAGTGCGCCGCCGGGTCTCCGAACAGGCCCGCGCGAAGTTCGATATTTCCGGCGACACCTTCCGGGCGCGGATGATCCGCTGGCCGGCCGTTTCCCCGGACGGCTCGGTAGCGGTCTTCCACGCCGCCGGCCGGCTCTACCGGATGGCGCTTCCGGACGGAACTCCCGAGCGCTTGGTGGAAGGCGATGACCCGGCCTACGAGCTGTCGCCGGCGTTTTCGCCCGACGGAGCGTTCGTCGCCTACACCTCCTGGGACGACACGGAGGGACACCTCCTGAAGGTTCCCGGGGAGGCGGCGCTCCCACCCGCCTCACCGACACCTCCTCGGAGTACATCCATCCGGTCTGGACGCCGGACGGGAGCGCGATCGTCGCGGCGCGCGGCACCGGCGCTCCCGCCCGCGGCCGATCCTGGTCGCAGAACCTCCGCTACGACCTCGTCAGCATTCCTGCCGCCGGCGGGCCGGCCACCGTCATCACGAAGACGCTCCGCCCGTACAACGCGGGTCGGCCCCTGATGCCGCGCCGGCAGATCGTGGCGCCGTCCTTCGGCCCCGACGGCCGCCTGTTCTTCCCCGAGCAGGACAGTTGGGAACGCGACGGCTACCGCCAGGACGTCACCCGGCTGGTCTCGGTGAAGCCCGATGGATCCGACCGCCGGGTCCACCTCACCTTCCCCTTCGCCGACGAGGCCGCTCCCTCCCCGGACGGGCGCTGGGTCGCCTTCGCCGAGGGAGACAACGTGTATCTCACCGCGCTCCCCTGGCCGGGCGCCGGCGCGGAAGCTCCGCACATCGAGCGCCGGAAGGCGTCGCTGCCGATCCGGACGGTGACCCGGGACGGGGGCATGTTCCCCCGCTGGACCCCGGACGGACTGCTCTATCTGGGCAGCGGGCCGCGGATCACCACCTACGACCCCGACGCCGACGAGACGACCCACCACGAGGTGAGCCTCGAACTGCCGCGCCAGCGCGCGAAGGGAGGCGCGGTCCTGACTGGGGCCCGCATCGTCACCCTTGGTGATCAGGGAACCATCGAAGAGGGCGTCGTCCGGATCTCGGACGGCCGGATCGTCTGCGTCGGGGACTGCGTCTGGACCGAGCAGGACCGGGTGGTGAACGTCTCGGGCAAGACGATCATCCCGGGGTTCATCGACATGCACGCCCACCACCACCGGGATCACACCGGCGTGCTCCCCCGCCGCAACTGGGAAGCGGCGGTCTACCTGGCGTACGGGATGACCACCACGCTCGACAACTCGCAGTGGTCCCAGAACGTCTTTTCGGCGGCCGAACTCGTCGAGGCCGGCGAGATGGTCGGGCCGCGGATGTTCAGCACCGGCGATCCCATGTACAACGGCGACGGCTCGCGCCAGAACGACATCCAGAGCTACGAGGACGCCGAGAACAACGTCGAGCGGCTCACTTCCTGGGGCGCCACCGCGATCAAGTCCTACATGCAGCCCCGGCGCGACCAGCGCCAGTGGATCGCTGAGATCTCGCGCGAGCGGAACCTCATGGTGACCGGCGAGGGCGGCAGCCTCATCTACAACGTGGGCCTCATCCTGGACGGCCAGACCGGCTGGGAACACCCGCTCACCTACGTCCCGCTCTACGAGGACGCCGCGAAGTTCTTCGGGCGCACGAAGACCGTCTATTCGATCACCTTCGTGGTGGGCGGCCCGTCCGCCTGGAACGAGGAGTACTTCTGGCAGGAGACGGCGAACTGGCAGGATCCCAAGCAGCAGCGCTGGCTTCCCTGGCGGATGCTGATCCCGCACACCCGGCGCCGTCCGCTGCGCCCCGAGACCGACTACAGCTTCCCGCTGCTCGCCCAGGGGCTCGCCGACATCATCGCCGAGGGCGGTTCGGGGGCCATCGGCGGCCACGGCCAGCACCACGGCATCGGCTCGCACTGGGAGATCTGGATGGCCGAGGCGGCGATGGGACCGCTCGGCGCCCTGGATCTTGCGACCCGGCAGGGGGCGGCCTACCTCGGGCTCGAGCACGAACTGGGGACCGTGGAGGACGGCAAGCTCGCCGATCTTCTGGTGCTCGACGAGAACCCGCTCGAGGACATCCGCGCCACCACCGGCATCCATCTGGTGATCAAGGACGGCCGGATCTACGACGGGAACACCCTCGACGAGATGTGGCCCGACGCCCGGCCCTACGGGGAATACCCCTGGCTGAACGAGGACATGTACCGCACCGACGACCGGCCCATCCGCCCGAACTGACGCCCCATGACGAAAGCAAGACGACATTCGACCGCCGATCCATCCCGGCTGAACCGCTACGCTCGTCGTTGCGCTTCGGTCGCAATACCTCTGGTATTCCTTCCCTCACGCGCCTTGTCAGCCGGGCGCCTCAGCGGTCTCGGTGTTCGCCTCGCCTCCGCCATGGGACGTCTCGGAGGTGCCCGGTGAAGGGATTCCCGCTAACCGCCTGGGTGCTGCTTGTCGCGGCGGTGCTCCCCGGCATGGTGCTCGCCGCCTGGAACGCCGCCCAGGGCCGCCGCGCTTCCCGGGAGTCCGACTCGGGCTGAGCGAGACGCGCCGTGGCTGAAAACTGGCCCCTCTGGGCCGTCCTCATCGGTTATCTCTCGATCCTCTTCGGGCTCGCCATCTGGAGTTCCCGGAGCACCGGTAGTCTCGAGGGCTATTACCTCGCGGGGCGCCGTCTCCCGGCGGCCGTCGTCGGCTTTTCGGCGGCGAGCACCGGCGAGAGCGCCTGGCTCCTGCTCGGTCTCACCGGCATGGGGTACCTGCTCGGGGTCAACGCGCTCTGGATCGTCTTCGGCGAGGTGCTCGCCACCGCGGTCGCGTGGACCTTCATCGGCCCCCGCTTCAAGGCGCTTGCCGACCGTTACCGCGCCATCACGGTGGCGGACTGGCTGGAGATGCGTTTCGGCGACCGGCGGCAGATCCTGCGGATCCTCGGGTCCGTGGTGATCATGGTGATGGCCGGGACCTACATGGCGGCCCAGCTCACCGGCTCCGGCAAGACGTTCGAGTCGTTCCTCGGAATCCCCTACGAGATCGGAGTGATTCTCGGGGCCGTGGTGATCCTGTTCTATACGAGCTTCGGCGGTCTGAAGGCGGTCGCCTGGAGCGATCTCATCCAGGCGACGTTGATGGCCGCGGCGCTGGTGGCGCTGCCGATCGTCGCGATCAACGAGATCGGCGGCCTCTCCGTCCTCGCGGAGCGGCTCGCGAGCGCCGACCCCGGCCTCCTGCGGCCGCTCGGCGCTTCGGGAATGTCCGGCCAGGGAATCGCCGACGTGGTCAGCCACCTGGGGATCGGCCTCGCTTTCCTGGGAGCGCCGCAGCTCCTCGTGCGGTTCATGGCCTCGAAGGATCGGCGCACCCTCTCGGACGGCGGGTTCATGGCCGCTTTCGTGATCGTGCTGTTCGATCTCGGGGCCGTGCTCACCGGAATGGCGGGGCGGGTGCTCTACCCCCAGATCGCCGATCCGGAGGGCATCCTGCCGCTCCTGGCCTCGGACCTCATGCCCCCGGTGGTCACCGGGCTCTTCCTGACCGCGGTGCTGGCGGCGATCATGTCCACCGCGGACTCGGTCCTGCTGCTCGCCTCGTCGGCGGTCGTGCGGGACTTCTTCGAGAAGATTCTCGGATCCCGCTATCGGGACCCGGCGGCGCCGGGACTTCGCGGAACGATCGCCCGGCTGACCCGCGACGAGGCGCGCCTCGCCCGCTTCGGCAAGGTGGTCACGCTGGTGCTCGGAGTGGTCGCCATCGGAGTCGCACTCCCCGAGGTACGGATGATCTTCTTCTTCGTCCTCTTCTCGTGGTCGGGCCTCGGCTGCGCCTTTGCGCCGGTCGCGATTCTCGGCGTCTTCTGGCGCCGGATGACGCTTCCGGGAGCGGTCGCGGGAATGGTGGTCGGCTTCCTGACGTCGGTCGGGTGGTTCCTTTGGGGCAAGCCGGCGTACTTCGAGCTCTACGAGATGGTCGTCGGGTTTGCCGCGGGGTTCGCCGCGGCCATCGTGGTGAGCCTCCTCACCCGGCCGGATCCCGAAGGCGCGAGGCAGGTCGACGAGGCGGCGCGCTGGGCGCGGCAGCGGTGAGCAGCGGGGTCGCCGGATCGGTCGCGGCCGTCGCGGCGGCTCTTCTGCTCGTCGCGCTTTCCGCGTGCGAGGAGGGCGATGGAAGCCCCACGAGCCCGGAGCCGGGTGATCGGGCGAGCGCGCTGATCGACCGGGTGGAGATCGTCTCGGAGCCGGCGGCGAACGGGACGTATCTCGACGGCGAGGAACTGGTCTTCGTCGTCCTGGTCACAAGCGGCGAGGAGGTGGAGACGACCGGCGAGGTCTTCCTGATCTTCGATCTCGGGCTCGCCAGCGAACCGGCTGCGCTTGCCGCCAGCGAAGCCGGCCGGCTGGAGTTCCGCTACGCGGTTCGGCGGGGCGACTACGACGGGGACGGAGTGAGCGTGCCGGCGGGCGAGTTGATGTTCTCGGCGGGCGCCACCCTCCAGATTGGCGGCGCGGATCTCGACGCGAGCGTTCCCGAATTGCCGGCGGACGGTGACCACCGGGTGTTCGCGCGTCACTCCCCCGGTGAATCCCTGGTGTTCGACACCGTTCTGGACCGGTTCCCCGTTGACTCGCTCGGCCTTGCCGGAGCCGTAGGCTGCGCCTCCACCGACGACGTCGTCCCGCTGGTCGAAGCCGTTCTCGAGGGGAACCTCCCCGGCGCGGCGAGCTTGTTTCAAGTGGCGTGGCAGACCGGGCGCTGCGCCACGCTCAACGAAGGGGCGCCCGCCATCTTCCTCTCGGCGGCGGTGCTCGAACACCGGGGTGAGATCTACGACCTGGTGCTCGCCTACGGGCCCGGCGGCGCGCCCGGCGGCCAGGTGGTCACCGCGAACTGGTGGACCCTTGGCGACTTCCTGGCCGAACCGCCGTAGGGCCCCGCCGGGCCATGACCCACACTTGACCAGTATTCCCGGGCGCGGAATTTGATCAGTGCGCGAGACTAGCGGTAGCGTCCATCAGGGAATTGGGTCGCGCCGCCCTTTCGGGCAAAGGACCTGCGGCAGTCGGCCACCAGATAGCTACGTTGCACCACCGCAACACCACGTCACCTTTGGCAAAGGGGACAGCATGGCCAAGTACATGTTCCGAACCAACTACACGCAGTCCGGCCTGAAGGGGCTGCTCGCCGAGGGCGGCAGCGGCCGGGAGGCGGCCCTGCGTCAAACCATCGAGGGCGTCGGGGGTAGCCTGGAAGGTTTCTACTACGCCCTTGGCGACTGTGACCTCTATCTGATCGCCGACCGTCCCGACGAAACGGCGGCGACGGCGCTCTCCCTGAACATCGCCGCTGCGGGTGCGCTCACGGTATCGGTAACCGTTCTGCTCACCCCGGAGACCGTGGACGCAGCAGTAAGGAAGGCTGTCCCGTACCGGTTGCCTGGCGCCTGAGGCACTGGGCCGCGTTCGCAGCCCGCGTCCGGGTTACGGTCCACATAGTTGTTGATCGCCCAGTCGACGCCTTCCTTACCGCCCACCGGCTACGCGAAGACAGCTGGCGGGGCTGGCAGCGGAGGCCGGACCGGCGGAGACGGGGCGACCGGGGGCGGCCCTGCGGTGGTCGGCGCACCTCCGCCTCCCGAGGCCGAGATCAGAAGCCCGGTCCCGGCAAGGGAGGCGAAAAGCGCGGCTCGACAGCGAGCCGTTGCGTTCGGACACATTCGTCCATAGTCGTTCGAGCGCGGCGGGTTTTCTCCTTCGGGGTGCTCTCGGCAGCGAACCGGGTGAGTGATACTCCCTGTGATATCCAGACTTTGGGATCCTACGTGAGTGGCTGCGAAATCGGCGGGCGACTACACCAATGTCAACAAGCGGCGGAAGGAGGAGGCGACGAAGGTGGGCCAGCTACGGAAGACCTACGGCAAAGATGTGCGGTTCGTACTATTCCTTTGTGGATACTTCGACTCTGGATATCTCGGCTACGAGGCGGCTGAAGGCATCGACTGGGTCTGGGAGCATCGCATCGCCGACTTTGCGGAGTTCGGGTTGTAGGATGGCTCCGGAAGCGAACGTGGCCGCGCTGGAAGCCCGGCGTCTTGGACTCCAAGAGACTCTCGACGGCAGGAAATCCCAGGCGGAACGCAACGCCATGGGGCAATTTGCGACGCCCTCGGCGCTGGCGCGCGACATCCTGAGGTACGCGGCGGCGAACTGGGGCAGAGGTGAGAAGGTCCGGTTCTTGGATCCTGCGGTCGGCACCGGAGCTTTCTACTCGGCCTTTCGGAGTGTCTTTCCGGAGAGCCGCGTCGGAGCAGCAGCCGGGTACGAGATTGACCCGCACTACGGCGTACCCGCCGTGGAGCTTTGGGGGCGTAGTGGGCTCGACTTGCGACTTGAGGACTTCACGCGGGCGCAGCCGCCGGCCAAAACGGCCGCGTTCGATCTGGTGATCTGCAATCCGCCGTACGTCCGGCACCACCACCTGCACATCGAAGAGAAGCGACGTCTAAGGGCCCGGGTGATGGAGGCGAGCGGTATGGACGTCAGTGGACTTGCGGGCCTGTACTGTTATTTCCTCGGGCTGAGCAATCGGTGGATGGCGCCGGGGGCTCTGGCGGGCTGGCTCATTCCGAGCGAGTTCATGGATGTGAACTACGGCGCTGCGGTGAAGCGGCATTTGCTTGACCGGGTGACGTTGCTGCACATACACAGGTTCGATCCGAACGACGTGCAGTTCGGCGATGCGTTGGTGTCGTCGTCAGTGGTGTGGTTTCGAAATGAGACGCCGTCGAACGACTACGGCGTCCGGATGACGTACGGCGGGAGCCTGTTGGAGCCAGGCGTTGAACGAGCCGTGCCGGCGAGTGAGCTTCGTGGTGCGCGAAAGTGGACGAGATATCCGACTTGGAGCGCGGACGGGTGCGAAGATGCGCCGACTCTGCGCAGGTTCTTCACTGTCAAGCGAGGACTTGCGACCGGGAACAACCGCTTCTTCATTCTGCCGGAGGAGGAGATCGCTCGCCGCGGGCTGCCCTGGCAGGTGTTTCTGCCGATACTGCCAGGGCCGCGTCATCTCGCGGAGGACGAAGTCCAGTGCGACTCCGACGGAAACCCGAGACTTCCGCGTCGGCTGTTCCTTCTGGACTGTCGGCTTCCCTACGAGGAGGTCAGCCGGCGGCATCCCGCGCTCTGGACGTATCTGGAGGAGGGACGGGAGCGCGGTGTGGCTGACCGGTACATCTGCCGTCACCGGACACCCTGGTATGCGCAGGAATCGCGCCCCGCCGCGCCGTTCGTATGCACATACCTGGGGAGGGCACGAAAGAGGGACCGGCGGGTGTTTCGCTTCATCATGAATCGGTCCCGGGCAACGGCCGCGAATGTGTATTTGATGCTCTACCCGACTGCCGCCGTCGCGAAGGCGATGGAATGCGACGTCACCCTCCAGGGGAAGGTTTGGCAGACATTGAACGACATCGATCCCGATGCATTGCTCGGAGAAGGACGTGTCTACGGCGGCGGGCTGCACAAGCTCGAACCCAGGGAGCTGGGTAACGTGCCATCGGCCGCTCTGGGTCGGCTCTTTCCGGACGCTGCAGAGGGGATCAGCCATGGAAATCTCTTCGCGGTAGGGGCCGGCGGAAAAATCAACGGCAGGATCTTGGGGACGTGACCGCCATTTTGAGACAAACGGAATGCCGAAAGCTCTCCGCGGCGGAATGCACCGCCCAACTTCCCGAAGACCGCTACTTTGTGGCGCTGGAGCGCGGTCAGCTTGAAGTGGGGCTCTACGCCCCGGTCGGCACCGACACCCAGCAGCCCCACGAGCGGGACGAGTGCTACGTGATCCTCGAGGGCGAGGGCCGGTTTCGGATGGGAGACGAGACGGTTCCCTTCCGGCCCGGGGACTTCCTCTTCGTCCCCGCCGGAGTTCCGCACCGATTCCTCGACTTGGGGGACTCGTTCAAGGCCTGGGTCATCTTCTACGGCCCGGATGGCGGGGAAGAGATCGGATAAACGAGCGGCCTCACCGGATCAGCTGGCGAGCGCTGCCAAGCCCGCCGACGGCGCGAGCTGCGGATCGCGCGTCTCATCGGCGAGGCGCCCGAGCGACCCGATGACCCGGTCCAATCCGACCTGGCGTCGCGCCCAGTGCATGGGGCCGCCGCGGTCCCGTGGAAACCCGTAGCCGAGGGTCCAGACCACGTCCACGTCACCCTCCCGCTCGGCGATCCCTTCGGCGAGGATCCGGGCGCCCTCGTTCACGAGCGCGAAGAGACAGCGCTCGAGGATCTCGCGGGCCTCCACCTCCCGGCGCTCGAAGCCCTGTGCCGCGGACTCCCGGCGCGTGATCTCGGCCACCTCCGGATCGGGGCGGGGAGTCCGGTCGCCGGGTTGGTAGGAGTAGAACCCCCGGCCGGTCTTCTGGCCCAACCAGCCGCGCTCGCAGAGCCGGTCCGCCACGTTCGGCGGGGGAGGCGGCTCGCCCCGGGATTCGGCCTCGCGAGCCAGCCGGAGGCGCACTGCGCGGCCGATGTCGAGGCCGGCCAGATCGGCGACCGCGAAGGGCCCCATCCGGAACCCGAAATCGCAGAGCGCGCGATCCACCTGCTCGGGGAGTGCCCCCTCGAGCAGCAGCCGATCAGCCTGCCGGCGGTACGCGTAGAGCATCCGGTTCCCGACGAAGCCGTCGCAGACCCCGACCGGCACCGGCGCCTTACCGAGCCGCACCCCGAGCTCCATTGCCGTAGCGAGGGTCGCGGCGGAGGTCGCGTCGCCCACCACCACTTCCAGGAGACGCATGACGTGCGCCGGGCTGAAGAAGTGGGTCCCAACGACGGCTTCGGGCCTCCGGGTGGCGGCGGCGATTTCGTTCACGTCGAGCGAGGAGGTGTTCGTCGCGAGCACCGCTTCCGGTTTCGCGACCTTGTCGAGGCGCGTGAAGACGTCGCGTTTCACGCCGATCTCCTCGAACACCGCCTCCACGAAGAAGTCGGCACCGCCCAGGTCCTCAAACCTGTCGGCCCGGCGGATCCGCGCCATCCGGCGTTCCGCCTCTGCGGTTTCGATCTTCCCTCTGCCCACCGCTCGTGAGAGGCTGCCCGCGACGGCCGCTTCGCCCCGCGCCCACGCTCCGTCCGACGCTTCGAAGACCGTCACCGGGATCCCCGCCGCCGCGAAGGAGCGCGCGATCCCGCGTCCCATGGTGCCGAAACCCACCAACCCGGCTGATTCGACCGCCCGGCCGCTCACGCCCTCGGGGATTCGCCGCGATCGCGCCGCCTCTTTCTCCGCCCGACGGAGATGCGCAGTGGCCGCAGCCTGGTCTTCCGGAGTAGGCGCCCGGTCGAGGTTTTCCGCCACCGGAGCCGAGGAATTCATCGCGTAAACAGGATAGCGGCCGCCCACCGGGCTGCTGCTAGCAGCCGGTGGGCAAAGTCGCGTGAGCACCGAGGCTGGCGAGGCGCCCGGCTGACAAGGCGCGCGAGGGAGGAGCCCCCACCGGGAGAACTGGCCCGGGTGTATTTCGACCGAAGCGCAACGACGAGTGCCGCGAAGCGGCGCGTTTCAGCCGGGATGTATCGCCGGCCGCTTCCGGAGCGGGGCGCCAGCACCGCGGAGACCCCGGAGCGGAAGAGACGGGGGACGGGGGCACCCGACCCCCATCTCTTCTGGCTCGGGAATGCCGCGTGACTTTGTCCACCGGCTGCTAACGTCATCCCCGTTCTGGAGGCTCGTCCATGCGAAACATCCTGAAGGTTGCAGCGCTCGTGTCGCTGCTCGCTCTCGCCTGGGGCGCCGGCTGGCTCGCTTCGGGGATCGGAGTGGGACGGGTCGCCCCGGAGGCGACGCTCGAAGAGCGCGAGCGCGTCTTCGAGGAAAGCATGCGCGATGTTGTCCTCGACGGCAGCTTCACCGTGGCCTGGCCGGAACCTCGGGAGGGTGTCTACCGCGACCGCTACGAGATCGCGGGGGTGACGAAACTGGACGGCGCCCGGTGGCGGTTCGATGCCCGGATCACCTACGGGGACGTGGACGTCACCCTGCCGGTGGTGGTTCCGATCCTCTGGGCCGGGAACGTGCCGATGATCCGGCTGGTGGACGTCGAGATCCCCGGTCTGGGCAGCGAGTTTGGCGCGACCGTCGTCTTCGACGGCGACCGCTACGCCGGCACCTGGGACCACGGCGAGGTCGGGGGGTTCATGTTCGGACGGGTGGTGAAGGAGTAGGCGGGAAACTCACGATCCACAGCGATCAGAGGAGATGCCCGGGAGCGACCGGAGGATCTGACGATGCCGTCCAGTCCAGGCCCGACATCGGTCGATCACCTGCGTGAGCTTGGGCGCCAGTTGGCGCGTGCGCTACGCACGGCCGCGAAGCGGCCGACCCTCAGTCTCGTCGCGGTGGCGACCCTCGCGATCGGTATTGGCGCCTCTGCCGCGACGTTCAGCATCGCCGATGCTGTGCTCATGCGGCCTTTGCCCGTGCATGAGCAACGGCAATTGTCGGTGCTGTGGGGCGTCGATCGGGCCGTCGGAGCGCAGCGCGTGCCGGTCCCTTACGCCGCGTTCAAGGGATTCGTGGACGCCTCGCCGGAGACGCTCTCCGCCGTCGCCGGGGTCGATTATCACGGTGCGGCCACCCACCCCGTGCGCGAGCAAGGGGAGGGCGTGAACCTCAAGGTCGCGTTCGTCACCGGGAATCTATTCAACGTGCTCGGCGTCACGCCCCTGCTTGGCCGCACCATCCGGGCGGAAGATGACAGTGTGGCCGCGGCGCCGGCCGCGTGCTCACAATTCGAGAGCAGGCGGCGGCGATTGTCGCGGTCATGCCTCGTGGCTTCGGATTTCCAGCCCAGACCGAGGTGTGGGCGACGGCGCGTCCGTTCCGCCCCGTCGCGGAAACCGGCCCGCCAGACTTCTATGTGTACCTGGTCGGCCGTCTAGCGCCTGGCGCGACGGTCGACCAGTCCGCGTCCGAACTCACGAACTACCTCCAGAGCGACCTCGCGGTGCTTCCCGTGACGCTGCGCGGCATGACCGCGTCGGCCGAGACCTTCGACGACGACCTGCTTGGCGACGTGCGTCCCATCATTCTTCTGCTGCTGGCGGCGAGCGCTCTCGTGATGCTCGTGGCGATCGTCAACGTCGGCGCCCTGTTTCTGGCGTTGGAGCTCACCAAACGGCAGGAACTCGCCGTGCGGGTGGCGGTGGGCGCCACGCCGCAGCGCTTGTTGCTGCAGGCGCTCAGGGACCCGTTGATCGTGGCGGCCCCAGGTGATCTGCCGGCCGGTGGCGGGTACGCCCTGGAACACGTCCCGGTGGCGGCCTGTGAAGCGCATGCGCGCCGCGGCTCGATCCTCCTCCACGACGAGGTCGTCGATGATGCAGCGGTAGTCGCCGAGCGCGCGATGGACGTCCCGCAGGTAGGCGATGAATCCGTCGGGTCCGATCCGTTCGGCGCCCAGCGATCCCCGGAAGCGGAAGGAGTCGTGCAGGATCTCCCGGGCCCGGTCCTCGTCAGCCCGGTTCCAGACCTCGAAGTAGAAGGCTTCCACCAGTTCCCGCGGGCTCATCGCTCAAGACTCCCTCCCCGGGCGCACGCTTGGCCGGTTCCGGGAAGCGGGCAACGGTAACGGACGGGTCCCCTTTAGAATTGCGCGCTTCCGATGCCTGATTTCGAAACGGTGGTGCGCGGCGGGACCGTGGTGACCGCCGACGGCGTCCGGTCCACGGACGTCGGGATTTCGGGGGGTGTGGTGCAGGCCGTCGCGCCGGGACTCGGCGCGGGAGAGGAAGAGATCTCCGCGAAGGGCCGGCTGGTCATTCCCGGCGGGGTGGACGCGCACACCCACATCGAGCAGAAGTCCTCGATGGGATTGATGTGCGCCGACGACTACCACTCGGGGACGGTCTCGGCGGTGTGCGGGGGGACGACGACGGTGCTCTCCTTCGCGGTGCAGGGACGGGGAGCGTCGCCGCGGGAAGTGGTGGCCGCCTACCACGAGGCTGCGGGACCGAAGGCGGTTTCCGACTACGGGTTCCACCTGATCGTCTCCGACCCCACGCCGCAGGCGCTCGAGACGGAGATTCCGCAGCTCGTGGACGAAGGAGTCGTTTCCTTCAAGATCTACATGACCTACGACCTGGTGCGTCTGGATGACCGCCAGTTCCTCGACGTGCTGGAAGCGGCGCGGCGCATGGGCGCGCTCACCATGGTCCACGCCGAGAACCACGACATGATCGGCTGGCTCTCGGAGCGCCTCGTCGGACAAGGCCATAAGGCCCCGAAGTTCCACGCCGCCGGCCACCCGAAGCTCGCCGAGAGCGAAGCCACCGGACGCGCCATCGAGCTCTCCGAACTCGTGGACGCGCCCCTCTACGTCGTCCACGTCTCCTCGAAAGAAGCCGCGGAAGAGATCGCGGCCGCCCGGCGGCGCGGGCTCAAGGTGTTCGCCGAGACCTGTCCCCAGTACCTCCTGCTCACTGCGGAGGACCTCGACAAGCCAGGCATGGAGGGCGCCAAGTTCTGCTGTAGCCCGGCGCCCCGCGACGAGGAGTGCCAGGAGGCGCTCTGGGAGGGAATCGCGAACGGAACCTTCGACGTGGTGAGTTCGGACCACGCCCCCTACAGATTCGACGACAAGGGGAAGCTGGCGGCCGGTCCCGAGCCGCCCTTCCCGAAGATCTGCAACGGGGTGCCAGGGGTCGAACTACGGATGCCGCTGCTCTTCTCGGAAGGCGTCGGCAAGGCGCGGATCAGCCTCCAGCGCTTCGTTGCCGTCTGTTGCGAAGCGCCCGCGCGGCTTTTCGGCCTCTATCCCAGAAAAGGAACGATCCAGCCCGGAAGCGACGCCGACCTCGCGATCTGGAATCCCGACCAGGTGGTGGACATTCGCTGGGAGGATCTCCACGACCACGTCGGGTATTCGCCCTACGAGGGCCGCCAGATCAAGGGGTTTCCGGAGACCGTGCTCCGGCGCGGCGAGGTTGTGGTCCGGGACGGTCAGCCGCGCGCTCTGCCGGGAAGCGGCCGGTTCATCGTTCGGGACCGGCCGGCCGCCGCCGCTCCGCTGGGGCGTCCTTCCTGGTCCGTGGCGCTCGCCCGCCGGTTCGGCGCGAAGGACTTCCTGAAGTAGGAACCCGGCGGACCGGCCCCTGGCCGGAATGCGTCAACGCTGGAGTCGCGGCGGGCCGAAGGCCCGGTCCTCCTCCACCACGATGACTCCGTTCTCCTCCACATAGTCGTCCCACGCGGCGAGGAGTTCCGTGAGCACCTCCGGGCGCTCGCCGGCGAGGTCTGTCAACTCGCCCGGGTCATCGTCCAGGTTGTAGAGCGCCCAGTCGCCCTTCCCGAGCGGCGGGGCCAGCCAGGCGGCCTTCCACGGACCCTTGCGGATCGCGCGGCGGCCGAAGATCTCCCAGCCGCCCGTGGGTTCGAGGTGGACCGTCTCCACTTCGCCGCGCAGCAGGGGAACGATGGACTGCCCGACCGGCAGGATCTTGTCCTCCGGGGCCGGCATTTCCGCCCCCGCGAGCTCGAGGAAGGTGGGAAACAGGTCGGTCACGTGAACGAAGGCGCCGGTCGTGGCACCCGGAAGCCGCTCGGCGAGGGTTGGGGGAACGACCGCGAAGCCGGGCACCCGAATGCCGCCCTCGTGGACGAACTGCTTGAAGTAGCGGTAGGGGCCGCTCGCCGCGCTGGCCCACTCGGGGCCGTAGTACACGAACGAGTTCAGGCGGCCCATGGTCTCGTAGGAGAGATCGAAGCGCTCGGGCAGGAAGGTCTGGTTGTCGGCGAGTCGGCTCACGTCCTCGCCGGCCGCGCCGTTATCGGAGAAGAAGACGATCAGGGTGTTGTCGAACTCCCCGAGTTCGCGGAGCGCCGCGATCAGCCGGCCCACGTGGTGGTCGAGCCGTTCGACCATGGCGGCGTAGAGCTCCATCTTCCGGGCCTCGACCCGGCGCTCTTCGTCGCTCAGTTCGTCCCAGCGCCGGGAATAGTTGGGCAGCGGCGGGAGGACCGCGTCTTCCGGAATCACGCCGGCCCGCTTCGCTCCGGCGACGCGCCGTCCGGCCAGTTCCTCCCAGCCGTCGTCGTAGGCGCCGGCGTAGAGGTCGAGGAACTCGTCGGGGACCTGGAGCGGCCAGTGCGGCGCGGTGTACGTCCCGAGGGCGAAGAACGGCTGGCCCGCTTCGCCCGCCTCCCGGATGTAGCCGATCAGTTCGTCGGTATAGGCCCGGGTCGAGTAGAAGCCCTCCGGAAGCGCGGGAACGATCTCTCCGTCGCGCCGGTAGTGGATGTCGTCGAGGGTGTCCACGGGCGCGGCGTCCTCGAAATGGCTGGCCGCCCCCGTGAGGAGGACGAAGGAGCGGTCGAATCCGCGGGTCGGGGGGCTCTGGTCCGCCGCCTGGCCGAGGTGCCACTTCCCGGCGATCGAAGTGTGGTACCCCGCGCTGCGCAGCACCGCCGGCAGGTGGAGGACGTGCTCGTTCAGGTACCCCTCGTAGCCGATCCGGCCCTCGAGGTCGTCCCCCATCAGGCTCGCCATGCCCCCGAGCCCGGCCCGGTGATGATCCACTCCGGAGAGCAGCATCGCGCGGGTCGGGGAGCAGGTGGCGGCGGTGTAGAAGCTTGTGAACCGCAATCCCGACGCGGCCAGCGCGTCCAGGTTCGGAGTCCGGATCTCGCCGCCGAAGGCCCCGATGTCGGTGTAGCCGAGATCGTCGGCCATGAGGACGAGGATGTTGGGGCGGGCGGGCGGCGGCTCGGTGGGACTGCAGCCCGCGATCAGGACTGCCAACAGAAACGGGGCGGAGGGCGAGGCACGCATCACGCGATTATGGAACGCGATCCGGCGCGGCCTCGTTGGACGGCGGTCGCCAGGGGTGAAAAGACGACCCAAGCAAGGTGCAGTCCGGGGGCGGGCGGACGTTCTCCCCCCAGTCTCCTCCGAGTTTGGATGTAAGAATATTGCCAGTAAGACTTTGTAAAGTCATACTATCGACATGAAGATCACGACCAAGGGCCAGGTGACCATTCCCCAGCGTCTGCGACGCCGGCTGGGGCTGCTTCCGGGGACGGAGGTCCGCTTCGAGGAGACTGACGGAGCGGCCGTAATCCGTCCGTTGCTGAGCAAGCGCGAACTCATCGAGGAACGCATTCGGAGAGCCACCGGGATAGCGGGCCGGGGGCTTTCTACTGACGAGGTGATGCGGCTTACCCGAGGGGAAGACTGAGTGGTTCTCGCTGACTCGAATGTTCTGCTCGACATCTTTGGCGAAGACCCTGCGTGGAGTAGCTGGTCGAAACAGGCCCTTGGCGATGCACTCGCCATCGGTGCCGTGGGAATCAATCCACTCATTTACGCGGAGATTTCCGTCAGATTCGAGGACCGCGCTTCCCTGGACGCCGGCTTGGAAGAACTCATGCTGGAGCGGTTGAACCTCCCCTACGAGGCGGCGTTCGTGGCCGGACGCGCCTTTCGCCGCTACCGGCGAGCCGGCGGAGTTCGATCCTCTCCGCTCCCTGATTTTTTCATCGGCGCCCATGCTGAAGTGGCGGATATCACCCTGCTCACTCGCGATGGCTCCCGGTTCCGCACCTACTTTCCCTCCGTCCGTCTGATATCGCCGAGCGAGCACTGAAGAGGGCGGGCGCCCTCGCTCGATCTGCTCTGCGATCCGGTCCGGCGGCTCCGTCCTCGTTGGCGGCTCCTACAATCCGGGCTCCGTGCGCGCACTCCAGGTCGCCGCCGCCCAAGTCGGCGGCATCCAACCCGACGAGACGCGGGCGCAGGTCGTCGAGCGGCTACTGGTCCTCCTCGAGCGGGCTACCGCCGGAGGCTGCCGCCTTGTCATCTTCCCGGAACTCACCCTGACCACCTTCTTTCCCCGCACCTTCTTCGAGGACGCGTCGGCCGCGGACATCTACTTCGAGACCGCGATGCCCGGGCCGGAAACCCAGGCCCTGTTCGATGCCTCGCGGCGGCTCGGCGTGGGGTTCCATCTCGGGTACGCCGAACTCGTGCGCGAAGCGGACCAGGTCCGGCATTTCAATACCGCGATCCTGGTGGACCGCGGCGAGATCCTCGCGAAGTACCGGAAGATCCATCTCCCCGGGCACTCGGAACACCTGCCCGAGGCTCCTTTCCAGCACCTCGAAAAGCGTTACTTCGAGGTCGGGGACCTGGGTTTCCCGGTGTGGCGCGCCTTCGGCGGGGTGTTCGGGATGTGCATCTGCAACGACCGCCGCTGGCCGGAGACCTACCGCGTGTTGGGCCTTCAGGGCGTCGAGATGATCCTGCTCGGCTACAACACCCCGGAGGTGAACATCCACCACCGGGAGCCGGCGCACCTCCGGATGTTCCACCACCGTCTCTCGCTCCAGGCCGGCGCTTACCAGAACGCCACCTGGGTGGTGGCGGCGGCGAAGTGCGGCGTCGAGGACGGCAACCGCCTGATCGCGGGGTCGGCGATCGTTTCGCCGAATGGGGAGATCGTCGCGGAATCGGTGGGCGAGGGCGACGAACTGATCGTTGCCGACTGCGACCTCGATCTCGGGGCGGATCTCAAGCGCCATGTGTTCGACTTCGCCCGCCACCGGCGGACCGAGCACTACGGGCTGATCACCGAGCGCACCGCGCCGGTCCTCCCGGACTGAGACCTGGGCCGCCCATCACGCGGGCGGGATGGCGTCGTTGCCGCGCGCGGATCAGCGATACGCCTCGCTCCCGTGGAGAACCGTCGGGACATACGGCGGGCGCGGGTGGACCAGGCGACGGAACGCGTCAGAGTCCGAATTCCCGTTCCAGGTCTTCTGTGCTGTGAACCCCGCCGGCGTCAATCTCTGCGTCTCCCTCCCGGATGGCTTGCCGCGCTCGGTCGCTCAACTCTTCGTTGTCGGCCGGAGCAGCTGAGCAGCATCGCCAGGAAGGGATCGGGTTGGACTGCGGGTTCCGTCACAGCGCGGACTCCTGGGAACTCGAGCTCCGGTCACACGGCTCACCGATACGCCTGAGAGCGATGCACTACCCGTTGGATCTCGACGACGTTCTCCACCGTCTGAAAAACGAACAACACTCGCCAGTCGCCGATCCGGATACGTAAGGTGTCGCCGGCGCCCTTGAGCCGAACTGCCTTAGCAGCCTGTGGTGGAACCCGGGTGAGCGCCGAGAGCGGCGAGGCGCCCGGCTGACAAGGCGCGTGAGGGAGGAATACCGGGTGTATTTCGACCGAAACGCAACGCAGAGCGCCGCAAAGCGGCGTGGTTCAGACGGGATGGATCGCCGCTCGAACGCCGCTTGGGTTTCACCACAGGCTGTTAGCAGGAGGAGAGTCCACGTATTGCTTGATCCCCGCCAGGATCCGCGCGTGGGTTGGTGCGTCGAGACGCTTGAGATCGCGGAGGGCGCGATTCGTGAATCGGAGCGTGGGCCTCAAAGGCCCAGCTCCCGCTCCACTTCCTCCAGGGAATGCGTTTTTCCGGCCTGGGAATCGTCCTGGGCCTCTGCCAGCATTCGCCGTCCGACTTCGTTCAACTCCTCATCGTCCTCTTCGGCCGCCAGGACGTGGGCCAGGAAGGGATCGCGCTGGACGGCCAATTCCGTGACGGCACGGAGCGCTGCGGGGACGATGGGCTCCGGCAACCGGGCGACGAGGCGCTGAAGTTCCTCGCGGGGGTCGACATCCATGACTTTCACCTTAGCACGCCTCCCATGGCCCAGGCGCCGCCGCCCGGGGACGGAATTCCGTCGTAATTTCCCCTTGGTGCGCTTCGGCGACCTGCCCGGACTGATCCGCTAGGCCGGCAGCACCGCCCGGCCCCCAAGGCGCCGCACCAGCCGGACGAGCGGCCAGAGGATCGCGAGATACAGGAGCGCGGCGAGGATCAGCGGCGACGGGTTGAAGTGGACCCCCTGCGCCACCCGCGCCATCCGCAGCAGGTCGGGGAGCGCCACTACGCTGGCCAGCGAGGTCAGCTTCACGGCTTCCAGGGTGTTTCCCGCGAGGTCGGGGAGCACGTTCCGGATTCCCTGGGGAAGCACCACGTAGCGGAGGGTGGCGGCGGTTCCGAGGCCGGTGGAGCGCGCCGCCTCCCACTGGGTCGGCTCGATGCTCTCGATGCCGGCCCGCAGGATCTCTCCGTAGTAGGTCGAGGTGTTGATAGTGAGCGCGATCCCGACGCCGAGGAGCGGCGGCGGTTCGAACCCCAGGAAGGGGAGGCCGTGGACGACCAGCACCAGCAGCACCAGCGGCGGGAAGGCGCGCACGAGATCGACTCCCCAAGAGAGGATCCGGGTCGCTGACGCGGGGGCGAGCGTGTGGGAGAGGGCGAGCGCCGCCCCGAAGAAGAGCCCCCCGGGGACCACGATGAGACACGCCTCCAGGGTCACGACCAGTCCGCGCAGCAAGAGCCCGGAGCTCTCCGCCATGACCTCGAGGTTCAGGAAGGTCTGGAAGAACTCGGACACGGCGGCTCAGCGGGTGGGGAAGCGGGTCTCCAGCCAGCGCCCCACGCGGACCAGGGGCAGGAAGAGGGCCACATAGACCCCCGCGGCGAGCAGGAGCGGCGCCGGACTCGCGGTCTGCGCCTGGATGCTCGCGGCCTGGTTCAGTACCTCGGGCACCGCCACCACCGAAGCGAGCGCGGTGTTCTTGCCGGTGGCGATCGCCCGGTTGGTGAGCGGGGGGATCGTGAGCCGAAGCGCCTGCGGCAGGACCACCTGGCGGAGCACGGTGCCGCGGCTCAGGCCGGTGGAGAGCGCGGCCTCCCACTGGCCCCGGTTCACCGAGGTGATCCCGGCCCAGAAGATCTCTTCGGCGGAAGCGCCGAGCACGAGCCCGAGCGCCACGAAGGACGCCATGAACCCACTCAGCTCGATCCCGGCGAACGGCGCGGCGAAGTAGAGGACCACCAGCAGGACGAGCGGCGGCATGGCCCGGAAGATGTCGGCGTAGGCGGCGATCAGGCCGCTGATGGGGCGGAGCGGCGCCCCCCGGAGGAGGGCCCGCATCGTCGCGAGCAGCAGCCCGAGCGCGACTCCGGCGGTGATCGAGGAGAGCGCCAGCCCGAGCGTTACCCCGAGCCCCGAACGGATGCCCGGCCAGGCGGCGGCGAGGACCTCCGGGTCGAAGAAGATCCGCATCGCTGGAAGCGCCTCAACAGCCTGTGGTGGAACCCGGGTGAGCGCCGAGGCCGGCGAGGCGCCCGGCTGACAAGGCGCGTGAGGGAGGAGCCCCCACCGGGAGAACTGGCCCGGGTGTATTGCGACCGAAACGCAACGCAGAACGGAGCGAAGCGCAGTGGTTCAGCCGGGATGGATCGCCGGCCGAGCCCCCACCGGGAGAACTGGGCCGCTCGGGTTTCATCACAGGTTGTTAAAGCCGGCTCAGGAAGCTCTGGAGCCGTTCGCTCTTCGGCTGGTCGAGGATTTCCTCCGGCGGGCCGATCTCGAGGATCCGCCCGTCGGCGAGGAAGGCGATCCGGTCGGCGGCCTCCCGGGCGAAGCTGATCTCGTGGGTGGCGATCAGCATCGCGACCCCGTCCTCCTTGAGCGACCGGATCACCCGGAGCACGCTGCCCACGAGTTCGGGGTCGAGGGCGCTCGTGGGCTCGTCGAGCAGCAGGATGTGGGGACGGAGCGCCAGCGCCCGCGCGATAGCGACCCGCTGCTGCTGGCCGCCCGAGAGTTCGTCGGGCATGGCGCCGGTCCGGTCCCCGAGCCCCACGCGTTCGAGCGCCTCCCGGGCGGCCGCCTCGGCGTCGCTCTGGGTGAGCCCTGCCGCGCGGCGCGGAGCGAGCGCGGCGTTTTGGAGCGCGGTCAGGTGCGGGTAGAGGTTGAACGCCTGGAAGACCATGCCCATGCGCCTTCGCACGGACGCGAGTTCGCTGCCCGCCGCCGGGACCGGACGGCCTTCGAAGAAGACCTCGCCGGCGTCGGGCTCGGCGAGCCGGTTGCAGCAGCGGAGCAGGGTGCTCTTCCCCGAACCCGAGGGCCCGATGAGCGCCACGAGTTCCGAGTCGCCGACCGCGAGGTGGATGTCCCGGAGGGCAGGGATGCCGGCGAAGGTCTTCCCGACCCCCCGGAGCTCGAGAACCGGATTGAGCACCCCGTGGGCGAAGTCGCCCGGCGCTCGCGCGACTTCGCCCACGAGGTGCTACTCGCAGGGCTTCCGGTCCGGGGTCGCCATGAATCCGGGGAGCCCCGGCGGCCCGAATCCGGGATAGGGAGTCACCGCGGCCGAGCCGGGCGCCGGATCGGTACCCAGCCATTCGCGGTGGATCCGCGCGATCGTCCCGTCCGCCTTCATGCACTCGAGAATGGTCTCGACCTCGTTGCGGAACGCGACGTCGTCGTTCCGGAACGCTGCGGCGAAGGCGGTTTCGGCCCGGATGCGGTAGTCGGCCCGCACCCCGGCGTTCTGGCGGATGGCCCACATGGCGACCGACTCGCCCACCAGGTTGGCGAACGCCCGCCCCGAAAGCACCGCCTGCACCGCGTCCGCGTTCTTTCCGTAGCGCAGCACCTCGAAGCCGAGCGCTTCGTAGTTGTCGGTCGCCCAGAGGTCGTAGGCCGAGCCGTTGTTCACCGCGATCGACTGTCCCTGGAGCTGGGCGAGGTCGGTCAGCTCGGGGTCATCGTTGCGGCGGAGAAAGACCGGGTCGGTGTCCAGATAGCCCTCGGTGAGCAGCACGCGCCGGGCCCGCCCCTCGGTGATCGTGGTGGGGGCGATCACGAACTCGAACTTCTTCGCGTAGAGCCCCGAGAAGATGGACGACCACTCGGAGTCGACGATCTCGAAGCCCGGCCGGCCGAGCCGGGCCGCGATCTCCCGCGCGAGATCCACGTTGAAGCCTTCCAGCTCGCCGTTCGGCGCCATCATCGCGTGCGGGGCGAAGCCCACGTCGGCTGCCACCACCAGGGGGCGCGGACCTTCGTTCTGCTGGCCCTCGCCGCACCCTGAAAGGTTCAGGAAAGCGAGCGCGGCCAGTCCGGCGCCCGCGCGCAGGCCGCCTCGGGACATCCCGAGGATGGTACCGCCCTGTTAACCGCCCTGTTAACCGCCCCGTCACCGGCGGCTGAACATCCCGGAGGCGACCCCGGACGAAAAGCTCATCAGGGCGCTGCCGGCGATGAGCCCTCCGGCCAGCATGTAGCGCTGGGAGTCGAACCGGTCTCCGGTACGCCAGCTCACGAGGCGCCGGACGAAGAGCGCGGCGAGGGCGGTCCAGCCGGCCACCGGGTTCACGATCAGGAGGCCGGTCGCGAAGAGGACCCCCATCTGCCGCTTCGGTCCGCCGAGGAACTGCAGGATCGCGCCGGGAACCATCCAGAGCGCAAGCTGCCCTGCGAGGTCGGGGTTCTGGCCGGCGGCGATGGTCGCGACCGCCACCCGGTCGTAGGGCGGGAAGAGGTCCGCCTCGAAGTAGGCGGTGTAGGTCATCAGGACGAGTCCGGAAGCGACGAGCAGCCCGAACACCTCGGCGCTTCGCTGGGCTCGCCGCCCGGCCCGCTCGTAGTCCGGATCCTTGCCTTCGCCCCGCAGGATCCAGCCGGCCTTCAGGTCGTAGCCCATGTCGGCGAACGCGGGTCCGGTCGCCGAAGCGAACCCGGCGAGAACGACCAGCGCGAGCGGCGGAAACCCGAGCAGCATTCCGAGCAGCAGGAAGATGAGCGAAGTGGCGAACGCCGGGAACCAGCCCGAATGCATCGCGGCGACGCCCACCAGCAGTTCCGAAATGAGGGCCGCGGCCGCCGCGAAGGCGCTGAAGGCGAGGATTCCGGCGGCGCCCATCCCGGTGGCGAGCCCGGCGAGCAGGGCCACGATCGCGGCGGCGCCCGCGAAGGCCGCGTAGCCGGTTGCGAAGGTCGAGAGACCGGCCCGGGGCGGTTGGTTTGGCGCCGCCGGGTCGGAGGCTTTGGCTCCCCGCACCGCACGCCCCATCTGCCAGAGCGCGACCGCGCCGGCGCCGATCATCACCCCGTGGGGCGCGTGGATCGCGGCAAGGTCCACGCTGAGGAATTCGGGGGCGTAGCCGCGGGCGAGGAGCCCGAGCCCGAACATCAGGAGCGCCACCTGGTTTCCGATCCAGCAGACCCCCACGATGTCGGTCGGTATCCCGGCGAGGCGGCCGAGCGCTCCGAGCGCCCCCCCGGTGACGAGGAGCGCCGCTCGCTTGCCGCCTTCGTCTCCCGCCCGGAGGCATTCCGCGGTGGCGATTCCCGACGGCCAGAGGCCCTCCGCGGGAAACGCCTGGCTGCCGAAGAGCCGGTAGAGCATGGCGATGTCGAGGAGCGCGCCCAGTACCGCCCCGAAGATCATCGCGGGGACCAGATCCGGCCGTCCGAAGAGCCACACCATCCCGGCCGGGAGGAGGACGGCGTTCGCGCCTCCGAAGGTGGCGGCCGAAATGACCGTCTGCAGCAGGTTCTGCCGGGCGGTGCTGCGGAACCGGCGGGTGACCGCGAGCGGCAGCCGCCCCACCGCGATGGCGATGACGGCGGCGATGATCGAGCTGTTCGGGGTGATCCCGACCCGGGTCAGCAGCTCCATGCCGATCACCGCGCCGAGCAGCGCGAGGGCCGCGCCGAACAACAGCGTCGCCGGCTCGAACAGGCTCGGATGCCGCTTCCCGCTCACCTCAGCCATGCGTCGCCAAGTATGGGCCCGGAGCGCCGGCCAGTTCTCCCGGTGCGGGCCTTCAGACCGGCATCGCCCCCACAGGGGGCGAAACGCCCACCGCGACCGGAAGAAAGCGCGGGGACGGCTAGAAGTGCGCCGCGCTCACTCGCTGGTGGGATCGACCGCTTCCCCCCAGATGTGGCGGGCGAACCACTCCCAGTTGTGCACCATCGCGGCGAGCCGCTCGCGCGGCTTCGTGATCCCGTGGCCGAAGCCCTTGTAGATGATGAGCTGGGTTTCGGCCCCGACATCCTGGAGTCCCTGGTACAGCTCGTAGGCGTTGGGTGTCGGGACGCGGGCGTCGAACTCGCCATGCTGGATCAGCGTCGGGGTGCTGGCCTGCTTGATGTAGGTCATGGGTGAGGTCTTGGCGTAGATCTCGGGGTCGTCCCAGGGGGTCGCCTTCAGGTACTCGCGGGTGAAGGCGTGGATGTCGGTGTTCACGTAGTAGGTCATCCAGTTGGAGATGCCGGCGCCCACCGAGATCGCGCGGAAGCGGTCGCTGCTGGTGGTGAGGAAGGCGGAGATGTAGCCGCCCTGGCTCCAGCCCATCGCCGCGACGCGGGTCGGATCCGCGACGCCCCGCTCCACCAGGGCCTCGACCCCGGAGAGAACGTCCCACGCGTCGCCGACGCCGAGGTTGCGCACGTTGAGCGCGCGGAACTCGGCGCCGTAGCCCGCCGAGCCGCGGTAGTTGGGCATCATCACGACGGCCCCCTTCTTCAGCCATTCGAGGACGGGGTAGACGTAGCCGCCGACCAGTTGCGGCCTGGAGGTGCCGGTCGGCCCTCCGTGGATGACCACCATCAGCGGGTAGGTGCGGCCGGGGTCGTAGCCGGGAGGTTTCATGAGCACCCCCTCGATCTCGGCGCCGTCCTCGCTCTCCCACCGCACCACTTCACGGCTGCCCAGATCACCCCAGCCGGCGACCTGGGCGGTCATGTCGGTGACCCGCTCCGGCGCGCCGGCGCCGCGCGGCTTGCGGTAGATCTCGGCGACGGTGGTGCGGTCCTCGCCCTGGATCGCCAGCGTGGAGCCGTCGCTCGAGACGTCCGCCGCCATGATCATCTCGGGGGTGTCCAACTCGAGGGTCACTTCGCCCGATTCGGGGTCCAGCACGAACAGGTGGCGCGCGGTGCGCTGCGAAGCGACGAAGAAGACGCCGGCGTCGTTCCACGCCAGCGGGGACGGGTTTTCGTCGAAACCGGCGGTCAGAACGCGGGATTCGCCGCCTGCTGCCGGGATGACCGCGAGTTCGGTGTTTCCGTAGTAAGGGTTCGCGTCCGCCGAGGTGGTGAAGAGGATGCGCGCACCGTCCGGCGACCACATGGGTCCGCGCTCGCGGGCGGGATCCGCGACCAGCGTCCGAACCGTTCCCGTGGCCACCTCGACGACCGAGATGTCCGCCTGTCGAGACGAGTTGACCTGGGGCGTGGGCGTGTGGTCGAACGCGATCTCGCGACCGTCCGGCGACCAATCGAACGATCCGACCGTGAAGCCGTCTCCCCCGGTCAGGCGGCGGGGCTCGGCTCCCGCTCGCACCTCGGTCACCCAGAGGTGGGACATGCGGAAGTCCGCGTCTTCGACGGCGTAGTCGCCGTAGCTTTCCTCGCGCCCCTCGAAGTCGTCGGGAGCGGGGTCGGTGGCCGCGAACGCGATCTGGCCACCGTCGGGCGAAAAGCGGAACGACCTGATGCCGCCGTCGTGCGAAGTGAGCCGCTCGGCCTCGCCGCCCTCCGGGGGGATGAGGTAGATCTGCTCGCCGTCACCGCGGTCCGCGAGGAAGCCGAGGCGGGACCCGTCCGGAGACCAGCGGTGCCCGGTGCTGCTCCCGGCTTCGGTGCGGGTGAGCTGGAAGGGCTCGCCGTCCGGTGGAGCCAGCCAGATCTCCCGGTCGAACCGGTTGGCCTCCCATTCCGTCGTGGTCACCGAATACGCGATCAACCTGCCCTCGGGCGAGATTCGGGGGCTGCCTGCCGACTTCAGCGCGATCTGGGCACGGAAGGACTCCAGTACGGCGGGCTGTCCCGCGGCGGGGGCGGCCGCGACCCCGGTGAGCAGCGCGGCGGCCAGCGCGGAGGTGAACGGGTGGCGGCGAGCGAGACGCATGACTTCTTTCCTCGTGAGTGGCGGGGTGGTGGTTGGGTCTTCCCATCGTATCCGTGAAGGGAACACCAGTGTTCACACCGGCACCGCGGCGCGCAGCGCAGCGGGCGGGCCCATCGCCGACCGGGTGCACGGGACGCAGGTACGGGAACGCCGGTCTTCAGACCGGCACCGCTGGGCGAAGCCCAGCGAAACCGCGCATCGCTGTTTGAGGAGAATCGCGGGGACGGCTTGGAACGCCGACCTCTGGGCAGTTCTCCCGGTGGGGCCCGGCACCGCCCCGCGCAGCGGGGCGAGGCGGCGTACTTCCCAGTGCCGGGATAGTGCACCTCTCGGCATCTACCCCACCGGGCAGTTCACGCCAGAGCCTCTGCGAGGCGGGCCTGCGCCGGGTCGTCCTGCACGGTCGCGCGCAGCAGGAGGTTGGTATCGGCAGTGATCTTCACTCCTCACGCGCCCATCCCGCGGCCGCAGCCTCGTTCAGTTCCTCAATGGAGCGCCGGCGCGTTCCCGGTTCCGCCAACATGCCGAAAACGCTCGAGATCGGCTTTCGGGGCTTCGCCCGGAGCAGGACCTGCCCGTCCGGCAGCAGGTCCACGTCCACCTTGTCGCCCTGCCTCGTTCCCAGGTGTTCGCGCACTTCCTTGCGCAGGGTGATCTGCCCGTTGGGGGTAAGTGTCAACGTGATGGCCACGGCGGGATCTCCGTACGGAAGTAAGGCATGATGGCCTTTCCGCAAGCCATCCGGTTGCTGGGCCGGCCCGTCGGCCAGTTGGGCCATCCGGAGCTTGGACGGACGCAAGCCCGGACAGACACAAGGTCGGCTGACATCCGATTGTGTTCTTGCGGAACTCCGACCTCCGGCCGGCATGATGGTGCCGCAGGCAAGGGAACGCCACCATCCGGCCAGTCCTCTCCGGTGGGGGGCCGGCATCGCCCGCGCGTTGGCGAACCCTGCGTCCCGCTGATGAGCCTTCTTTCCGCGAAGTTGATGACTTCAGGGTTCCCGGGCTGACCGTGTCGTTGCTACTAGTAGCAGTCCGCCAGACCGTGCTACTGCTACTAGTTCATCGGGTCTGACAGCGCTGCTGCTACTAGTAGCAGTCCAGCAGAGGGCGTTACTGCTACTAGTTCACTGGGTCCGACGGTGTTACTGCTACTAGTTCACCGGGTCCGATGGTGTTACTGCTACTAGTAGCCATCCGGGAGGCCGAGGCGCGAATTCGTCAGCTGCCCGCCGCCAGCCGGCCCACCGCCTCCGCCAGCGCCCGCCGGGCGAGGATCACCGGTTTCCCGGTGGCGCGTCGCACGGCGTCCTCCAGCGGCCCGTTGTAGCCCAGGCAGTTCAACCCGATGACGTCCGCCTCGCGAAAGCACGCGGCCAGCCGTTCCTCTACCCCGTCGTCCGAATAGGGCGACGCCACGCCGATCACGCACCGGGACCCATCCGGCACCCGCCGGCGGGCATCTTCTTCCTGCCGCGGTTCGGGGATCAGCATCCCCACGGTGGCCCCCGGAGGCGTGGCGCCCCGGAGCGTCGCGTCGAAGATCGGGCCCGCCTTCACGAGTCCCGGCCGCTCCGGGATCCCGCGAAAGGGGCCGGTGCAGAGGATGGCCGCGACATCGCCCGCCGGGATATCGGTGAGGAGCGCCGCCATCCGCTCTTCGACGAAGTCCTCCCCGATCACCACCTCTTCGCCGCTCCGAAGCCGGGAAACCAGCGGCATCTCGCCGTCGCGCGGTGCGCCCGCCCGCACGTCCTCTCGCGAGAGCCCGTCGAGCGCCCCGGCTTCGACGGCCGTGATCGTCGCTGCGGCATCCCCCAGCATGCCGAGAATCTCCGGCACCACGTCCGGCCGCGGCGACTGTCCGATGGTCAGGAAATGGACGGTGCGCATGGAGGGCGAGATTCAGGCGCCAATTCGAATCGTGCCAGCGCAGGCGGAGCGCTTGGGACGTTGGTCACCCATGGTCTCGGGATCTGCTCCCTCAGGCCAGCATCAGGCGTTCGCCTTTCGGCTCCGGGACGGGGTCGCCGAACTCCTCGGCCGTAGCGATCCAGAGAGCAATCGCCTCGTTGATGTTGCGGATGGCACCTTCCTGCGTGTCGCCGTGGGCCATGCATCCGGGAAGCTCCGGGACTTCAGCCACGAACGCGCCGTCCACCTGGCTCCAATAGAGGATGATCTCGTATTTGTAGGTCATTGGCCTGTCTCCAGATCGTACTTCAGGAGGAGTTGGCGCACCTGCCGGACCTGATAGGGCTTCGCCAGACCATTGTCCCGTTGAAGGGTCAGAAGTTCCCGGATCCTGGCTCTTCGGAATATGTGGTGACTCCCCCGAACTCGCTCGATGAATCTCAGGTTCCGGAGAAGTTGCAGCAGTTCGGAGAAGCGAATGTTCGCACCCGAGCGGCCTTCCAGAATCCGGGAGACCAGCGCACGTCGCGGGGTCATGGGGTTTGGAGCACAGAGACGGTGACGGTCAGCTCCCGGGAACGATGAGGCGAGCGCAAGAACCGGGGCAGCGGGGGCGCCCAACCCGATATCGGAGGGTATCCGAATGCCGTAGCATCGCTGCCCGCATGACCCCGGGCGCACGAGAACTCACCCCCACCGAGATCGAGGATCTCGCCGCCGGCGCCTGGATCCTCGGGGCAGGGGGCGGCGGGAATCCGTACCACTCGCTGCTGACCCTGCGGGCGGAGGCGGCGCGCGGATTCCGCCCGGTGGTGATCCCGGCGAGCACCCTTGCCGACGACGACCTGGTAGCGGTGGTCTCCACGATGGGAGCTCCGCTCGTCGGCGAGGAGCGTCTCCCCGATCCCGATGTCGCGGCGCGGCCCGTCCAGGTGCTTGCCGAGCGCCTGGGCCGGCCCTTCGTCGCCGTGATGTCGCTCGAGATCGGGGGCGCGAACTCGCTGCAGAGCTTCATGGTTGCGGCGCGGACCGGGCTTCCGGTGGTGGACGCCGACTGCATGGGTCGGGCGTTCCCCGAGGCCCAGATGACCACCTTCGCCATCGCCGGACTCCGGAACTATCCCTTTTGCCTCGCCGACATCCGCGACAACGTCGTGATCGTCGAGCGCGCCGCGAGTTGGCAGTGGCAGGAGCGGCTGGGTCGGGTGGTGGTGACCGAGGTCGGCTCGATCGCCGCCACCGCCAAGGCGCCGCGGACGGGGCGCGAGATCAAGGACCACGCAATCCTGGGTTCGGTCACCCGGGCGATGCGGATTGGCGCCGCGCTTCGTCACGCGCGGGAGCGCGGTGAAGACCCGGTAGATGCCGTCCTGGCCTCGGAAGGGGGGATCGTGCTCTTCACGGGCAAGGTGTCCGACATGGAACGCCGCACGACGCGCGGGTTCCTGCGCGGCGTGGCGACGGTCGCGGGACTCGGCGAAGACCGCGGCTCCACCATGGAACTCCACTTCCAAAACGAGTTTGCCGTCGCCTTCCGGGACGGCGAGCCTGTCGGAATGACTCCGGACATCCTCACCGTGGTGGATTCATCGACCGGTGAGGCCCTCGGGACCGAGGTGATCGCCTACGGGCAGCGGGTTCGGGTCATCGCGCTCGCGTCGCCGGCTGCGCTCCAGACCGAAGCCGCGCTCGAACTGGTGGGACCGCGCGCCTTCGGGTTCGACCTCGATTTCAAGCCGCTCTTCGCGTGAGCGAGTCGCGGTCCCGGTCCAGGATGCAGGTCGCCCTCCGACTCAACTGTTATCTGGACGGCGCGGCTTTACAGACTTCGCTCACGCCACGCCGAGTGCTCAACCTGGCTGAGAATCACGCGTAATCAGGAAGTAGCCCCCCTCCGACAAAAACAGGCGCTCTCGATGGGAACGTCGGTGCGGGCTTTCGCGAACTCCAGCCTCTGGCGGAGAAACCGAAGGTCATTGGCATCCCCCGCCTGTTCCAGGCATTCAACAAGCCCTTGCAGTGCCCAGACGTTGTCGGGGTGCTGACAGCAGCGCGGAAGACTCTGGTCGTAGCCGAGGTCGGCGCGATATGCCGCTTCGGCCTCCCGAAACATGCCCTGTTCAGCCAGCAGCGCGCCTAGCGCGTGGCGCGGTGGGTGCATCCACGCCCACGGTTCGGTGTAGTTCAGCGCGTCATCACAGGAGACTGCCAGGCGCAGACTGGCGAATGCGCGATCGTAGTTTCTCTTCCGATACTGCAACTCGCCGTCCAGCATGGCCGCACCGACGCCGAGCATGTCCCGAACAGTATTGCTGAGAAAAATCGCGTCCTCGGGAATGGCGGCCGTGGCCTCAGCGAAAGCGCACTGAGCCGCCCCCGCCTCTTCGATATGACCGAGCGCGGCGTGTGCCACGGCTTGCCCGTAGGCATGCATTGCAACGGCGATCGGCTGGCGCGAATCCTTGACCGGGGCAGGTAATCCGATGAGCTCGTGCCAGCGGCCAAAGCGAACCTGGACGTGCGTGCACATGGCGGAGTAACCGTCCAGGATGGAGGCCATGAAGGGCGCACTCTTCGAAATCAGTGCCGGCGTTGCCATCGCGCGGATTCGCTCGGCGGCATAGGTGGCTTTGCCATATTGGCCGAGGAACATGGCGGCATACATGAACATGTGAAGGTCATGACATCGCGAAGTGGTATAGAAGTTCTGGTCGCCGGCATACGCAAGATACTTGTCGTCCGTGCAGACGGCGTGTTCGCTTTGCGACAGCGACCGCGCGTAGTCGCCGCAAAGCACATAGATGTGCGCCGGCATGTGCTGCAGGTGACCGGCGTCGGGAGCAAGCCCGCACAACATGTCAGCAGCCCTTAGGGCGCGCTGCGGCGTCGACGACAATTCCAGCGTATGGAGAACCATGTGGAGAATTCCTGGATGAACAGGATGACCACGCTCAATCCTGTCCATCCAGCGTTCCAATACCCGCATGACCTCCTTCGTACGGGCATGCGGGTTGGGCTCCCCGGATTTCAGATTCCAGAGCTGACGCGGAGTGCAGGTAATCGCGGCCTCGACATAGAGGGCGGCGATGTCGCCGTCATCCTCATGCGTCCTGCAAGCGTCACGCATCGCGTCGGCATAAGCCGAGTGCCAGGCGTCCAGGATTTCCGGATCGCTTTCGTGGCCATTCTGGTAGCGTCTGGCCAGAGATCGAATGAGGGCTTGCTCGGCCGGTCTCGCATTGACGGCAAGCGAACCCGCAGTCCTCACGGCGTCATGACAAATCGGCAGCGCGTCCGCAATCTCGGCATCCGAGTAGCTGGTCCACGGCCGGTTGTAGAAGGGTCCCGTCGCATACGCTATTCCCCACCAGGCCATGGCGCAGGTCGGGTCTTCGCGCGCCGCTCGCCGGAAGCAGGCAACCGCCTCCCCGTGGTTGAAGGCGTAGGTCCAATTCAGGCCGCGATCAAACCACTGCTGGGCAGTGTCCGAACTCGTTGAAACCTTGCGCGACCAGGGTCCAAGATCGAATTCGTAGCTCACGATTGGTCTCCTGGGAACAACGCTCTCAGGATCACGCCGGCACAAGATAACCCGCAGCCTTGGCGGCGTGTCCCCATGAAGATTCAGCCTGCGTTATGGCGCGATTTCAGGATCCCCCGGCGCCGCCCGTTGTTTGCCGGCAGGCGGATCTGAGACGCTGTCGGCGTCATGGTTGCCCTCCTGGCGGTCGCTTCCGGTTGCCGCACTCTATGCTGAGCCGAAATGCCGTTTTTCCCTGACCGGGCGCGCGTCGGCGTGGATGTCGGCGGCACCCACACCGACGCCGCGCTGATGCGCGGCGGGAAGGTTCTCGCCGAGATCAAGGCCCGGACCACAGAAGACGTGACCTCCGGGGTGCTGACGGCGCTCCGAGGCGTGCTCGGCGGTGGGGCCGAGGTTTCGGGTGTTTCCCGGGTGGTTATCGGGACTACCCATTTCACGAATGCCGTCCTCACCGGGACGGGCCTGGCGCGAGTGGCCGCGGTCCGGGTAGGCCTGCCGGCCAGCGCTTCCCTGCCGCCGTTTTGCGACTGGCCCGACCGGCTCGCCGGCATCGTGCGGGGCCCGGTCTTCATGGTCGAGGGAGGCCACGAGTGCGACGGGCGCCCCATCGTGCCGCTCGACGAGCAGGCCGTGGCTGCCGCGGGAAGGGAGATCCGGAAGGCCGGGTTCCTCGAGATCGCGCTCAGCGCGGTGTTCGCACCTCTCGATGGCAGCGCCGAGGCCCGGGCCGCCGAGATCCTCCAGGATGTCCATCCGGACGCCTCGGTCACCCAGTCCCGGCGGCTCGGGAGGATCGGACTACTGGGACGCGAGAACGCCGGACTGCTGAACGCCTCGCTGCGGCCGCTCGCCGCGCACGTCACGAAGGCGTTCGCCGATGCCGTCGCCGCCATCGGAACGGACGCGCCGCTGTTCATCGCCCGGAACGACGGCACGATCGCCAGTGCGGCGGCGGCCGCCGAGTTCCCGGTGCTGAGCCTCTCTTCGGGGCCCACCAACAGCATGACGGGCGCGGCGTTTCTTTCCGGCGCCTCGGAGGGCGTGGTGGTGGATGTCGGAGGCACGACCACCGACGTGGGCTATCTGCGCGCCGGGTTCCCCCGCGAAGCCCCGCGGGAGGTGGAGGTTGGAGGCGTCCGCACCCTGTTCCGGATGCCCGACCTGCTTTCGATCGCGCTCGGAGGCGGGAGCGTGGTCTCGGAGGACGGCGCGGCGGTGGGTCCGGCGAGCGTCGGATTCCGCCTTGCCGAGGAAGGGCTCGTCTTCGGGGGGCGCACGCCGACGGCCACGGATTTCGGCGTGGCGGCCGGCTGGGCTGCGATCGGCGATTCCGCCCGGGTCAGGGGGCTCTCCCGGCGGAGCGTGGACCGATTTGGGGAAGTCGTCGGGGACGCCGTCGCCGAAGCGGTCGACCGGATGAAGCCCGACGCCCGGGACTGTCCGCTGCTCGCCGTGGGGGGTGGGGCCTTTCTGGTTCCCGCGCGGCTTGAGGGGATTTCAGAGACGGTTACCGTGCCCCACGCCGGAGTCGCGAACGCAGTGGGTGCGGCCATCGCGCGGATCGGTGGCGAGGTGGACAAGGTGTTCCACAACGTGGGGCGGGACGAAGCGTTCCGCCTGGCGGCGGAAGAGGCTGAGGCCCGCGCCGTCTCCGCGGGAGCCGATCCGAAAGGGCTGGAGACGGTCGAACGCGAGGATCTGCCGCTGGCTTACCTTCCTGGCGATGCGCGGCGGGTGCGGGTCCGGGTGGTGGGCGAGGCGCGGTAGGGGGGCGACGTTCCCGCTGTCGCGCGCCATCAGCGCGAGACGGCTGTACGCAGTGCTGCCCGCCTGCGGCGGGCGTTGCCGGTCTTGAAGGCCCCCACCGGGAGAACTGGCCGGCGGTCCCTGACGGTTCCGGACCCTAAGACGCGTTGCGGAGGAGGTAGTCCATCAGGAGGTTCGACATCACCCGCATTCCGATCGCCACCGAGGCGTTGTCGGCGCGGAAGAACGGGGAGTGGTGGGGACCCGTCTGGGTGTCTTCCTTGTGAATCCCGAGCCGGTAGAAGAACCCGGGGACCTCGTTTGCGAAGTAGGCAAAGTCCTCGCCGCCCATCGTCGGGTCGAGTTCCTGGGTGTTCTCACCGCCCACGATTTGCATCACCGTGAGGATGCTCTCGGCGGTCAGTTCCCGGTCGTTGATCGTCGCCGGAGTGCCACGGTCGTAGGCGAGCGAGTAGGAACCGCCGCCGGACGCGGTGATTCCCCCGAGGACCTCGTTCATCCGGGCTTCGACCAGATCCCGCACCTCGGGGTCGTAGGTCCGGACCGTGCCCTCGATGTCCACCGTCTCCGGAATGATGTTGAAGCGCTGGCCGCCGTGGACCATGCCGACCGTCACCACCACCGGCTGGAGAGGATGCACGTTGCGCGAGGCGATGGTTTGGAGCGCAAGGATGACCTGGGACGCCATGACCACCGGGTCCACCCCGGCCTGCGGCTGGGCGCCGTGGGTCTGGACCCCGGTGATGGTGGCCTTGAAGTGATCCACCGCGGCGAGCGCGGGCCCGGGCGTGAAACCGATCACGCCCAGCGGGAGTCCGGACAGCGTGTGGAGGCCGAAGATCGCCTGGGGCCGGGGATCGTCGAAGACGCCCTCGCGCACCATGAGGTCCGCGCCGCCCTCCTCACCCGGGGGAGGCCCCTCCTCGGCGGGCTGGAAGATGAAGAGGATGGTGCCCGGAATGTCCTCGCGCATTCCGGCGAGCACGGAGGCGACGCCGTACTGGACGGCGGTGTGGACGTCGTGCCCGCAGGCGTGCATTACCCCGACTTCCTGGGCGTTGTAGGTGGCGCGCACCTTGGAGGCGAACGGGAGATCGGTGTCCTCGGTCACCGGCAGCGCGTCCATGTCGGCGCGCACCGCCACCACCGCTCCGGGCTTTCCGCCCTTCAGGACGCCGACGACGCCGGTGTGGGCGATCCCTTCGCGCACCTCGTCGAATCCGAGCTGGCGGAGGTGTTCGGCCACCATGCGGGCGGTCTCGAACTCACGGTTCCCGAGTTCCGGGTTCTCATGGAGGTGCTCGCGGAAGGCGACGGTCTCCCCTTCGAGGCCGGACACCGCTTCCTGGATGCGGTCGTCCCAGACCCCGAGTTCCTGGGCGGCGGCTGGCGCGGCCAGGCCGAAAAGCAGGGCGAGGGTGAAGATGCGGTGGAACATGGAAGACCTCCGTTTGAAACGGCGGCGAGTGTACCGGGGCGAGCCCGGTCGCAGTCGTTAGCAGCCCGTGGATGAAGTGGACCGGCATTCCCGAGCCAGAAGCGGTTGGAGGTCGAGTTCCCCGACCCCAGCCGCTCCCGCTCCGGGGTCTCCGCGCGGCTGTCGCCCCGCTTCGGAAACGAGCGGCGATCCATCCCGGCTGAACCGCTCTGCTCGGCGTTCCGATTCAGTCGGAATACGCTCGGTATTCCTCCCGAATCGCGCCTTGCCAGCCGGGTGCCTCACCGCTCTCGGTCCTCGCCCCACTTCATCTACGGACTGCTAGTCCGAAGCGTCGGTCGCGCCGCCGAACTCGAGGAGGAACGCCCACTCCTCGGGGGTCACCCGCTGGACGGAGAGGCGCTGGCCGCGCTTCAGGAGCGACATGCCCGCGATCTCCGGGAGGGTGCGAAGGACGGGCAGGGGAATCTCTTCGGGAAAGCGCGAGACGAACTCGATGTCCACCATGTACCACCACGGCTTTTCCTTGGTGGCGCGGGGGTCGTGGTAGTGGGAATCCGGATCGAACTGGGTGAAGTCCGGGTATGCGGTGCGGCAGACCCGGGCCACCCCGGCGATGCCGGGCGGCTTCGCGTTCGAGTGGTAGAAGAGGACGCCGTCCCCGATTTCCATCTCCTTCATGTAGTTCCGAGCCTTGAAGTTCCGGACCCCGTCCCAGTGGGTCCAGCCGTCCCGTTCGAGATCGTCGATGCCGTAGACCTCGGGCTCGCTCTTCATGAGCCAGAAGTGACGCGGCCGGTCGGTCATGGTGTCAGAGGAGGCGGAATTCGACTTCGATCTCCGCCAGCACGTCCACCGCCTCGCCGCGGTAGCGCCCGGGCAGGAAGGTCCACTGCAGCACCGCGGCGACGGCCTTGGCGTCGAGTCCGGCGTCGAGGCTGCGGATGATCCGAGCGGGGCCGACGCGCCCGCTCTTCAGGATGACGACTTCGAGGATGACGATGCCCTCGATCTTCCGCGCCAGGGCGTTGTCGGTGTATTCGGGGGTGACCTGGCGGCGGAGTTGGGGCGGTTCGACACCGCTTCCGATCCGGTAGGCGCCCCCGCCGAATCCGCCGCCCGTTCCCTCGCCGATTCCGTCGCCATCTCCTTCGCCCCGTCCGCCCCCCTGGCCGGTGCCGGCGCCGCGGTCACGACCGGGGCCGGAGTAGCGCAGGAGATTCGAGGTGTCGCGGATCAAACTGGCGAGCGCATCGGGGTCCGGCAGGTTGGAAGCGAAGGGCGCGTTGACCGCGTCCTCCAGAAGCTCTTCTGCGATGGCCTCAGGATCCTGCAGGAAGAGTTCGTCGGGTTCGGGAGCGTTCTGGACGGCCAGTTCCAGGCTTTCGGCCGGTTCTTCCGGGGACTCGTCGCCGCCCCCACCGCCACCGCCGCCGGGTCCCTCCTGAACGAGGAACACGAGGCCCGGGAGATCGAATCCGGATTCGTCGATCTCTTCCGCCGCGAACACGCCGAACACGATCAGGGCCACGATGGCGCTGTGGGCGGTTATCGCGGAGGCGAATCCGCGACGTCCGGCCCGCGCGTCGAGGTGGACCAGCGGGCGTCCGGTGATGGGGCTGACCTCCGGCTCGGGCGGCTCCATGAACGCCCGGACGGCGTCCAGCAGACGACCCGCGGCCGATCGGTGAGGGGGATCTTGGGATGCCACGCGAAGGGGTTACGGCTACAGATTGTCGCGCCCGCATTGTAGCCAACGGCCGTTCAGGGCGTGGTACCCTCCGCGCCGCTTGGAGCGCCTGCGCGGCGCCACCTTCCATGTCGGATCCGGCGTCCGGGCCCGGCCTTTCGGACCGGCCCGGAGCGCGCGGTTTCCTCGGGTCCTTGTCCTCATCCCGCGGGCGTTCGCGGTGTCCCCGAACGGGTCGGGCCTGGATGAAGATCGCAGGTGACGGTGACGGCCCGGCTTCGCGGTGAACCAATCCTCAAAGAGGCCGTCATTAGCCCCCGACTCCCATGATCTATCCGTTTGGCGGTCACACCCCCCTCGTTCCCGCCAGCGCCTTTGTGGCTCCCGGCGCCTCGCTCATCGGGGACGTGGTGCTTGGCGAGGACGTCTCCATCTGGTTTTCCGCCGTCCTCCGCGGTGACGTGAACTTCATCCGGGTCGGAGCGCGTTCCAATCTGCAGGACGGGGTGGTGGTGCACGTGAACGCGGGAGCCGAGGCCACCACTGTCGAAGAAGAGGTGACCGTCGGCCATCAGGCGATCCTGCACGGGTGTCACCTGGGACGGCGCAGCCTGATCGGCATGGGGTCGGTGGTTCTCGACGGCGTCTCGGTGGGCGAAGAAGCCATGGTGGCGGCCGGCGCGGTCGTGCCGCCCGGTCTCCAGGTTCCGCCGCGGGTTCTGGTCCGCGGCGTCCCGGGAAGGGTCGTGCGACCGCTCACGGACGCCGAAATCGCCCATCTCGCCGACTCCGCGGCGCATTACGTCGAACTGAAGGACCGCTATCTCAGTGGGCTGAGAGAGGCGAACCCCGCCTGAGTTGATGCCGGAGTCCCGTACCGTGAGCGTTCCCACCCGTCCCACCCACCACTGCGCGGCGCTCGATCTCGAGCAGGCGGGCAACCGCGTGGTCCTGATGGGCTGGGTGGAGCGCATCCGGGATCTCGGAGGGCTGCTCTTCCTCGACCTCCGCGACTATCGCGGCGTGACCCAGATCGTGGTCCGCCCCGAGTCCGGGCCAGCGGCGGAGGCGAAGCGTCTCGGAGCCTGGTGGGTTATCGCCGTCGAGGGGGTGGTGCTCGCCCGTGAAGCGGAGACGGTCAACCCGGGCATTCAGACCGGGAAGATCGAGGTCGAGGCCGAGCGCATCCACGTGCTCAGCGAGGCCCGGACTCCGCCGTTCGCGCCGACCGATTCCGAGGGGGTCGCGGAGGAACTCCGTCTCCGCTACCGCTATCTGGACCTCAGGAACCCGAGGCTGCAACGCAACCTGCGGATCCGCGGCCGGCTGGCCACCGAGGTCCGCGGCCACCTCGACGAACACGGGTTCCTCGAAGTCGAGACTCCGTTTCTGACCCGGTCCACCCCGGAAGGGGCCCGGGACTACCTGGTGCCGTCCCGGGTCCATCGCAGCCGCTTCTACGCGCTCCCGCAGTCGCCGCAGCTCTTCAAGCAACTGCTGATGATCGGGGGGACGGATCGCTACTACCAGATCGTCCGCTGCTTCCGGGACGAGGATCTGCGCGCCGACCGCCAGCCGGAGTTCACCCAGGTGGACATGGAGATGTCCTTCGCCGATCCGGAACAGGTCATCGAGATCACCGAAGGCCTCTTCGAGCGGGCGCTCGGCGCGGTGGAGATCGAGGTCAAGCCCCCTTTCCCCCGTTTCACCTACCAGCAGGCGATGGACCGCTACGGGGTGGATCGCCCCGACCTCCGCTACGGCGCCGAGATCACGGATCTCACCGAGCTGGCCCGCGGCTCGGGCCATCCCCTGCTGGACCGGGTGATCGGCGCCGGCGGCTCGGTCCGCGGGATCGCCGCGCCCGGATGCGCCGGGTTTTCGAGGAAACGGCTAGACGACCTGCAGGCGGCGGCGGTCGCGGCGGGCGCCGGCGGCCTCCTCTGGGCGGCCTTCCGCGACGGCGAGGTCCGCTCGCCGCTCCTGAAGACCCTCGGGGCCGATCGTCTCCGGACGCTGCTGGAAGCGGCGGGCGGAGGCCCTGCGGACCTCCTCCTGATGGTCGCCGGCGAGGCGAAGGCCGCGTGTCAGGCGCTCGGCGCGCTGCGGCGCTCGCTCGCGGCAAGCGAGGGCTGGACTTCCCCCGGACAGTTCGCGATGGCCTGGGTCACCGAGTTTCCCCTCTTCGACTATTCGGAGGCGGAGGGACGCCTCACCTCGGTCCACCATCCCTTCACGAGTCCCCATCCGGAGGACGTGGACCGTCTCGCGACCGATCCGCTCAGCGTTCGTTCGCTCGCCTACGACGTCATCGCGAACGGCCACGAACTCGGCGGGGGCAGCATCCGGATCCACAACCGCGCCATGCAGCAGCGCATCTTCGACGCGCTGGCGATCCCGCCCGCCGAAGCCGCCGAGCGCTTCGGTTTCTTCCTCGAGGCTCTGGAATACGGAACGCCGCCCCACGGTGGCATCGCCCTCGGATTCGACCGCATCGCCATGCTGGCTTCCGGCAGCACGAGTCTGCGGGACGTGATCGCCTTCCCGAAGACCACCTCGGCGACGGATCTCATGACCGGTTCGCCCGCGGGGGTGGATCCCTCGCAGCTGGACGAGGTGGGGATGGCGCTGGCGGCGAAACGGGCGAGCGACGACTGACCGTTGAGCCTGCCCGGGAAGCCGCGCAGGGCCGCGAAACTTCCAGGAGCGCCGGTGTTCACACCGGCATCGCGGCCGCATAGCGGGGCGAAACTCCCCTCGCTATTCCCTGCATGGCGCTGCGCGCAATAGAGGATGGCGCAACGCCACCAACGCGTCCCCACGGCGTCTCGCCGTCCCCGGTTAGGCCCGGTGAATCGGCGAGGGCAGCAGCGGGAGTTTCGCGGCCTGCGGCCGCGATGCCGGTCTGAAGACCGGCGCTCCTTCCCACGCGGCGTGATTTGCCGTCGCACGGAGGCTGTGTTAGCGTCCATTACGTCTATGAAGCGCGTGGCGGACCACGTTTCTCGCCCCTGCCTTCGCTGTATTCCGTGCTGAGCCGACCACGCGGTCCGCTCACCGCCGGATCTGCCCCCGCGAGTGCCGCCGGCCCCACGGATTCCTCTGCCCCCCAGGTGAAAGCGGGAGACGTAGCGCTGTCCGCCGTTCCCGCCAGAAACGATTCCATGACCCGAATTCCCATCCCCGGCGAAGGAGGACTCTCCTTCTTCGGTATCCGCGACCGGAACCTTCGCACCCTCGAGTACGACCTCGGCCTCACGCTCGCGAGCCGGGGAGACATCCTGCTCGCGGAAGGACCGGAGGACCGGATCGCCCTGCTCGGCACCGCCCTCGAGGGGCTCGGGACGCTCCACCGCGATCTCGGCCAGCGCTACCGGTTCGGGGACTTGCGCGCGGCCATCCGCATCCTGGGCCAGGATCCGGGCGCTTCACTTCGCGAGTACTTCGTGGAAACCGTCGTCACGCCCACGCTGGGCAAGATCGTGCGGCCTCGGAGCCTTCGCCAGTTGGAGTACATCCGGGCTCTTCGCGCCAAGGAACTTGTCCTCGGGGTCGGACCGGCCGGAACGGGCAAGACCTGGCTCGCGATGGCGGTGGCGGTGGAGGCCCTCCGGAATCAGCAGGTGCGGCGCATTGTGCTCACCCGGCCGGCGGTGGAGGCCGGCGAGAAGCTGGGCTTCCTTCCCGGCGACGTCATCGACAAGGTGGACCCGTATCTTCGCCCTCTCTACGACGCGCTCCACGACATGATGGACGCCGAGAAGGTGCAGCGGCTCCGGGAGCGGGGGGTGATCGAGATCGCCCCGATCGCCTTCATGCGGGGGCGGACGCTCAACGACGCTTTCATCATTCTCGACGAGGCCCAAAACACCACCTCGGAACAGATGAAGATGTTCCTGACCCGCATGGGCAGCGGGACGCGCGCCGTGGTGACCGGAGACATCACCCAGAACGACCTCCCGCCGGGCCGGGTGAGCGGGCTCGTCGAGTCCCTCGGGGTGATCGGAAACGTCGACGGAGTGGGTCTGGTCCGGCTCGAAGACAGCGACGTGGTGCGCCACCGGCTCGTGCAGGCGATCGTCCGCGCCTACGCCCGGAGCGAGCAGGCCCGGAGCGACCAGGCCCGGAAGCGGTCGCGGCGCAGCGAGGAATTCGAGCCCGCGCCGGTATTCGCCGAACCGCGTTGAATCTGGAAGGATTGGACTTTTGAGCAGGAAGACGACGATGGAAACGGGGCGCTTCGCGAACTTCTCGCTGCGCAGCTTCCTGCTCCGGCAGCGGGATCGGCTGTTCGCCCGTACCCGCGTGGTGTCCGCCATCCTGGCGGTGGCCCTCGGGCTTCTCATCTGGCCCGGACTTGAGCTGCGGACCCCCCTCTATGAGGTGGGGGAGATCGCGCCGCGCACCGTGCGAGCCACCGAGGACTTCACCTACGAGGACGCCGCCACCACGGAGGAACGCCGGCGCGAAGCGGTCGAGCAGGTACGCGAGGTCTATGACTTCGATTCCCAGGCCCGGGATGAGGCGCGCGCCCGGATCGCGCGCGGTTTCGGATTCGGGCGGGCGGCCGTCGAATCCGACATCGCGGGAGAACCCGACTTCCCCGAAACCTTCGCCCGCATGCTCGGCATCGAAGTCGCGGCGGCCCAGCTCCAGCTCCTGGTGGAGTTGGAGTTCGCCGAGGAGATGGAGCAGAACCTCGCCGACACGGTGGCGAGCGTGCTGGCGCGGGACATCCTCGCGGAGAAGGGAGCGGTCGCCGCGCTCGGCCGGTCCATCCTGCGCCGCGATCCGCAAGGCGGCGAAACCGAGCCGCTGGCCGACTTCACGAACGTGCTCTCGGTGGAGGAAGCCCAGCGAGCGGTCGAACTGCAGATCCTCGCGCTCTCGGAACTGAATCGGACGCGCCGCCGGACGCTCGGCGAGCTGGCGGCGAGACTCATGCGTCCCACGCTGGAGCAGAATACGGTGGAGACCACCCACCTCCGAACGGAGGCCGAGCAGTCGGTGAATCCGGTGTTCATCCAGGTGCGCCGCGGTCGGACCTTGGTACGCGCCGGCGACGAGGTAACGGAACTCGCCCGCTACCAGATGGAGCGGATGCGCCCGCCGCGGGTGGGAGCTTTCGGATGGGCCGGCGTCGGCGCCATCGTCTTCGCGCTCACAGTCGTCGTGCTGCTTGGGATGCTGCTGGTTCCGGCCCGCCGGGACGAGATCTGGGGACGTCAGGCATTCGCCATGTGCGGTTTTCTCATCGTCTTGCACCTGACCCTGACGCGCGTTCTCGCTTTCGTCGGGCGCGGAGCCGCGGCCCAGTTGGCGAGTGAACCCTTCTCCGACCCCTTGGTGTACCTGTGGGGCGTTCCGTTCGCCGCGCTGGCGCTGCTGGTGGTGATTCTGGAGACGCAGCAGTCGGCGGTGATCACCCAGGGGCTCTTTGCCGCGACGCTGGCCCTCATGACGGGCAACCTGAAGCTGGGGCTCTTCGCCCTGCTGACCGGATTTGGGGCGATCTTCATCTATCAGGTTGCGGAACGCCGCTCGCAACTGCTGCGCGTTGGGACCCTGGTCGGGCTCCTCGGAGTCGGACCGGTCGTCGCGATGGAACTCGTGACCGGCGACTTCGGCGGCCTGACCCGGTTGTCCCTCGAAGCGGTCAGCGCCTTTGCCGGCGGCCTCCTCTGCGGGCCTCTCGTGATCCTGCTGCTGCCCGTGCTGGAGACCGTCTTCGAGCGCACCAGCGAGATGCGGCTCGTGGAGTTGTCGCAGCGCGACAGCCCGCTCCTCCGCCAGTTGGCGCTCACCGCGCCCGGCACCTACCAGCACAGCGTGACCGTGGGGGTGCTCTCCGAGTCCGCCGCCGACGCCATCGGGGCCAACTCGACCTTCTGCGCGACGGCCGCCCTCTACCACGACATCGGCAAGCTGAACCGGGCGGGGTACTTCATCGAGAACATACGCGGTGAATCCCCCCACGATCTCCTTCCCCCGGAAAAGAGCGCGGACATCATCCGCAGGCACGTGAGCGAGGGAATCGAGGCCGCCGAGCGCCTGAACCTCCCGAAGGACATCGTGGACGTGATCCCGCAACACCACGGGACCCGCCTCATTCGTGTCTTCTACGAGAAAGCCCGGACCCTGGCTGCCCAGAACGGTTCCGAAGCCGACGAGAGCCTGTTCCGCTACGCCGGCCCCCGCCCGCAGACCCGCGAGACAGCCATCATCATGATGGCCGACAGCATCGAGGCCGCCGCCCGCAGCCTGAAGAACCCGACCGGCGCCGAGTTCGAGGAGGTGATCGATCGCATCATGGGCGCCATCGTCGATGACGATCAACTGGTCGAATGCGATCTGACGCTCGGCGATATGGTCCGCATCCGCGAGAGCTTCCTTTCGAGCCTGCAGGGGATCCATCACGAGCGGGTGCCCTACCCGGGATTCGACTTCGGGAGACGGCAGCGTGCGGGAACTCCGGCCCCCGGTCCGGCACTGCCCGCTGCCGGCGGAGGGCCCGGGTTCGGCCCATCGCTCTCATGACGCCCCGCCCGGCCGCCGCGTTTCCAGCTTCGTCGCCCACCACCGTACGGAACCCGTGAGCCCTCCCGCGCGGTTCGCAGTGCAAAACCGCCAGCGCCGTTTCGCAGTGGACCCGCGGGAGCTTTCCGCCTTCCTCGAACGAATCGCCGCGGACGTGGCGCCGGGGGATCATCGCGCCGCCACCCTCCGGATCGTCTCGGACCGGAAGATCCGGGAACTGAATCGCCGCTTCCGCGACAAGGATCGCCCGACGGACGTGCTCGCCTTTCCGGCGGATCCCGTGCCTTCGGAGTTCCTGGGCGAGGACGAGGCGGAGTACCTCGGGGATCTGGTGGTTTCCGCGGACACCGCTGCGCGTCAGGCGCAGGAAGCGGGCGTCGGACTCGACGACGAACTCCGCGTCCTGGCGGTTCACGGCTACCTGCACCTCCTCGGATACGACCACGAGCAGGACCGCGGCGAGATGGAGAGACTCGAGCGCGTGCTCCGATTACGGCACGGACTGCTCCGGAATTAACAGCCTGTGAACAAAGTGACGCGGCCCAGTTCTCCCGGTGGGGGCTCGAGCGCCGATGCATCCCGGCTGAAACGCTTCGCATCGCTTCGCTCATCGTTGCGCTTCAGTCGAAATACACTCGGGCCAGTTCTCCCGGTGGGGGCTCCTCCCTCGCGCGCCTTGTCAGCCGGACCCCCACCGGGAGAACTGGGCCTCACCGCTCTCGGCGCTCACGCCACCTTGTCCACAGGCTGCTAACCCATGGTCCTCTGGTTCGCGCTCCTGCTGGTCGCCGGCCTCCTCGTCGTTCTCTTCGCCCTCTTCGAGATCGCGTTCTTCGCGTCCAGCCCCATCGCGGTCCGGGCTCTCGGCGAAAGCGTCGAGGAAGCGCGCACGCTGCGGGAACGCCTGGCGGACCCGCTCGTGGTGCTCATCCCGGCTCGTTTCGGTCTCCTGATGGCCGGCGCGCTCCTCGGCTTCGTGCTCGATCGGATGGGTTTCGGCGCTACGGGCCTCCTGTGGACCTTCGGCGTCTTCGTCCCGGCGTGGTTCATCCTCCGGGAACTGGTTCCTGCCGCCATCCTGCTGCGCGACCCGGAAGACGTGCTGCTTCCGCTCCTGCCCTGGTTCGGCCGCTGGGAACGGCTCGTCCGCCCCTTCGCCGAGCCGTTCCGCAACCTCTTGCGGCGCGGTTTCCCGCTCCCCTCGGAGCCGGACGACGAAGCTTCGGACGAGGAGGTGGAGGCCTTTCTCGAAACCGGCGAGGAAGAGGGGATCCTCGAAGAAGAAGAGGCGGCGATGGTGCGCGGCGTTCTGGAGCTGGACGAAATGCTGGTGCGCGAGGTGATGACGCCGCGGCCGAACGTCGTCTCGGTGTCCGCCGAGGCCTCGCGGCAGGAGGTCGAGCGTCTCATCGCCGACAGCCGGCACCACCGGATTCCGGTCTTCGGCGCCGCCGACCAGGTGGTGGGGGTGGTGGATGCCGTGGACCTGATCGCCGTACCCGGAGACCGCCAGGGACTCGCTCCGCTGCTCCGGGACGTGCCCGTGGTGCCGGAGACCAAACGGGTGGACGAAATGCTGCGCGAGTTCAAGCTCTCCAAGCAGACATTCGCGGTGGTTGTGGACGAACACGCCAGTGTTTCGGGCATCGTGACGCTTCGTGACATCTCGGAGGAAATCGTGGGTGAGGTCCACGAGGAGGACGAGCCTCTGGAAGAGGACCTGGTGCGCGAGGCGGATGGCGTCTTCCGGGTTCGCGGCGGGGCGGAACTCGATGAGATTTCACGGGTGACGGGGCTGCTGCTCCCCGACTCCCTGAATGGCGCCGCCTTCGACACCATCTCCGGTTTCGCGCTCGCGGCCTTCCGGAAGATTCCGGCGCCCGGCGAAGCGATCGAGCACGACGGCCTCCGCATCGAGATCCTCGAGGCCGACGAGCGGCGGATCCACCGCGTCCGCCTGGCGCGAGTTGGGAGAGGCTAACAGCCTGTGGTGAGACCCAGGCGGCCCAGTTCTCCCGGTGGGGGCTCGAGCGGCGATGCATCCCGGCCAAACAGCCGGTGGTGGAACCCACGCGGCCCAGTTCTCCCGGTGGGGGCTCGGCCGGCGATCCATCCCGGGCAAACAGCCGGTGACGAAACCCACGCGGCGTTCGGCCGGCGATCCATCCCGGCTGACCGCGTCGCTGCGCGCCGCTCATCGTTGCGTTTCGGTCGAAATACACCCGGGCCAGTTCTCCCGGTGGGGCTCCTCTCTCACGCGCCTTGTCAGCCGGGCGTCTCGCCCCCACCGGGAGGACTGGCCAACCTCGGCGCTCACCCGGGTTCCACCACCGGCTGTTACCCGCGTCGCTGCGCGCCGCTCATCGTTGCGTTTCGGTCGAAATACACCCGGGCCAGTTCTCCCGGTGGGGGCTCCTCTCTCACGCGCCTTGTCAGCCGGGCGTCTCGCCCCCACCGGGAGGACTGGCCAACCTCGGCGCTCACCCGGGTTCCACCACAGGCTGTTACCCGCGCCGCTGCGCGGCGCTCTGCGTTGCGTTTCGGTCGAAATACACTCGGGCCAGTTCTCCCGGTGGGGGCTCCTCCCTCACGCGCCTTGTCAGCCGGACCCCCACCGGGAGAACTGGGCCTCCCCGCTCTCGGCGCTCACCCGGGTTCCACTACAGGCTGTTAATTGACCTCCTTACCGTCTGAACCGGGCCCGCTGGAAAACCCCGAACACCGCGCCGGCTTCGTGGCGGTGGTCGGGCTGCCGGGCGCCGGGAAATCCACCCTTCTGAACCGCCTGGTCGGGGAACGGCTGGCGGCGGTCCACAAGAAGCCCCAGACCACCCGGCGCCGCATCCTCGGCGTCGCCCGCCGCCCGGGGTTGGAGCTGATCCTGCTGGACACCCCGGGAATCCACCGGCCCCGGACCGGCCTCGGCCGGGCGATGATGCGGACGGTGACCCAGAGTCTCGGGGGAGCGGACGTGGCGCTCGCGGTCGTGGACGGAACCCGGGCTCTCTCCGACGCCGACCGGGATCTCCTTCGCCGGCTGGAGGGTTTTCCCGGTCCCCGGGTGATCGGCATCAACAAGATCGACGCGGCGCCCCGTCTCCGGCGCGGGGAACTCGAAGCGTTCTACCGGGAGCAGCAGCTGGGTCCGGTGGTGGCGTTCTCGGCGCGCACCGGAACGAATATGGAAGACCCCGAAGACCGGGGGCAGGGGGACAGCGCGGCCGACTCGCTGGTCGGAACGCTCACGGCGCGTCTTCCCTTCAGTCCTCCCCTCTATCCCGACGGCCAGATCACCGATCTTCCGGAAGCCTTCTTCGCGTCGGAGATCGTCCGCGAGCGGATGCTCGAGAACCTCCATCAGGAGGTCCCGCACGCCGCCGCGGTCCGGATCGAGGAGTACGACGATTCCGGCCCCCTGGTCCGCATCGCGGCCTCGCTGCTCCTGGATCGGGACTCCCAGAAGGGGATCGTGATCGGCCGGGGAGGCCAGATGCTGAAGCGAATCGGCACCGAGGCGCGCGGGCGTATCGAAAAACGGATCGGCCGTCAGGTTTTTCTCGATCTGCAGGTGAAAGTCCGGGCGAAATGGCGGGACAATCCTGGAATTCTGCGTGACCTGGGTATCTGAATGACCTTGACTGGAAGGTGGGTTCGGCCTACCCTTCCGACCTTCGGAGCAGCCGTCGGCGGCGGCTTTTTCCAGAATCGAGGCTCTTCTCCGTGTTGAACATCAGGCTTGCCCGCACCGGTCGGAAGCGCGACGCCCATTTCCGGGTGGTCGTGTCGGATTCGGTGCATGGACGGGTCGGTCGCATTGTTGAGACGCTTGGCTACTACCACCCGCGCATGCCCAACGATGCGGAAGACCGGCTGCACATCAAGGCCGACCGCGCCCGCTACTGGCTCGGGCACGGGGCGCAGCCGAGTCTCACGGTCAAGAGCTTTCTGAAGAAAGTGCTCGCCGAGCCCGCCCAATCCGAAGAAAACCCAGCCGAAGAAGACCAAACTGAAGGAAACGGGTCCGGGAAGTCCGGATCCAACGAATCCGCATAAGCGTTTCGCGGCCGGAAGCGGCGCCTGCGGCCGGCAGCGCTGAATCCTCCGGGGATTCAGACTGACGGCTCCTGCGGGGCCGTTCCCCCTGCGGGGCCCTTCGCCGCCCGCAGATCACGAGCACACGAATCACAGGCAGCCGACACAATCCACTCCCCCAAGGCGAGCGTGACCAGGAGACCAAGCCACCGGTGCACAAAGTCACGCTGCATTCGACCGGCGATCCATCCCGGCTGAACCGCGCCTCTGCGAGGCGCTCATCGTTGCGCTTCGGTCGAAATACACTCGGTATTCCTCCCTCGCGCGCCTTGTCAGCCGGGCGCCTCGCCCCCACCGGGAGAACTGGCCGGTCTCGGTGCTGACGTGACTTTGTCCACCGGCCGCTAGCGATCATGGCTTCCGGCACATCGTCATCCGGGCTCGTGCCCGAGGCGCGGACCGCTATCCCGGATTCCCGGGAGGGCGGAATCCGGGATGCAGGAGATGACGCCACCGTCGACGTTGTAGTCGGTCAGGTCGTCCGGCCGTTCGGCCGGCGCGGGGAAGTCTTCGTCCAGCCGCTGACCGACGATCCCGGCCGTTTCCTCGAAATCGAAAACGCCGAAGTCGGTCCCTCGGGACGGCCGGGAACCCGGCGTTCCCTCGATTCGGTGCGCATCCACAAGGGACGTCCGGTGATCCTGTTCGAAGGGATGAGCGACATCACCTCCGCCGAAACTCTCCGGGGGATGGAAGTCCGCATCCCTGATGCCGAGCGGGCGCCCCTCCCGGAGGGCCGCTACTACTCCGACCAGCTCGTCGGCTGCAAGGCCGAAAGCGAGGAAGGAGTCCACCTCGGCGAGATCGTGGACACCCTCGACACCGCCGGCCCCACTCTCCTCGTCCTGCGCGGCCCCGACGGTTCGGAAGACCTCATCCCCTTCGTCGAAGCCCTCTGCGTCCTGGTCGAACCGCCCACCGGAAAAACAACCGGGCGGGTGGTTCTCAACATCCCTCAGGGACTTTTGGGGCTCAACAACCCGACCGACAGCAATGCGCGTTGACATCCTGAGCCTGCTGCCCGGCATGTTCCGGGAGGTCTTCGACCACGGGATCGTGCGGCGGGCGCGGCAGGCCGGTCTCCTGCACATCGAAACGCACGCGCTGACGAACTGGACCGAGGGCCGCTTCCAGCGGGCCGACGATGCCCCCTACGGTGGCGGGCCGGGAATGGTGATGCGCGTCGAACCGCTCGTCGAGGCGGTGGAGGCGATCGGCGCGCTCGCCTCGGAAGAGCCCCGGGTCATCCTGTTCTCGCCGCGCGGCCGACGGCTCGACCAGGACCTGGTGGCCGACCTCGCGCGGGAGCCGCGGCTACTGCTGGTCGCCGGGCGGTACGAAGGTGTGGACGAACGCTTTGCCGCGCTGACCGAAGCGGAGGAGGTCTCGGTTGGAGACTACGTCCTCTCGGGCGGGGAGATTCCGGCAATGGTCGTCGTGGACGCCGTGGCCCGCCTGATCCCCGGGGCCGTGGGCGACTCCGAATCCGTTGTCGACGAGTCGTTCGTCACGGGTTTGCTGGAACACGCCCATTACACCCGTCCCCCGGTCTTCCGGGGCCAGGAAGTGCCTCCGGTGCTCCTTTCGGGGAACCACGAGGCGGTTCGCCAGTTCCGCCGGGAACAGTCCGTAGAGCTGACCAGAAGCCGCCGCCCCGACTTGTTCCGGGCGTTTGCCGGAGAAAGAGACGCGGCCCGGAAGTCGAATCCAGATACGAAGGAGAAACCATCATGAGTGTGAGCGAGCAACCGACCGCGGACGGACCCGAAGAGAGCGCCCTGGCGGTCTCCGCGGAAGATCAGCCCTCCCGGGTCAAACCGGCAGCCGAAGTCATCCGGGAACTGGAGGCCGCCGATCTGAAGGCGGACCGACCGGACCTCCATCCGGGAGATGCGGTTCGGGTCCATGCGACGATCCGTGAAGGGGACCGGGAGCGGATCCAGATTTTCGAGGGAATCCTGATCGCGATGAAGCACGGTGGAAACCGCCGCACGATCACGGTCCGCAAGACCTCCTTCGGGGTCGCCGTCGAGCGGATCTTCCCGCTCCATTCGCCCCTGGTGGCGAAGGTGGAGGTCATCCGTTCACACCATGTGCGGCGCGCCAAGCTCTATTTCCTGCGCGAGCGCAAGGGAAAGGCAGCCCGGCTGCGGGAGAAACGGCGTTAGCAGCCTGTGGTGAAACCCGGAAGGCATCCATTCGCGGCGCGCAGCGCCGCGGGGGTGGGGTGTGGGGAGGGGTTTCCCCTCCCCACGAAAGACGGTGGTGCGAATCGCGCAGCGATTCGCACCACCAACCCGTGGGGAAAGCGCCCCGCACGCACACAAACCGACGGATTCGCCGCGCGCGACCTCCTGGGGCTCGTGCGGGGTGCTTTCACCACGGGCTGTTAGCAGCCGGTGGTGGAACCCACGTGAGCGCCGAGGCCGGCCAGTTCTCCCGGTGGGGGCGAGGCGCCCGGCTGACAAGGCGCGTGAGGGAGGAGCCCCCACCGGGAGAACTGGCCCGGGTGTATTTCGACCGCAATGCAGAACGCAGCGAAGCGGAGTGGTTCAGCCGGGATGGATCGCCGGTCGAGCCCCCACCGGGAGAACTGGGCCGCGTGGGTTTTGCCACAGGCTGTTAGGCGGCTTTCTTGGGGCGCTCCATCGTCGGCGCGATGCTCGGATCGGCCGAACGCCCCGTCTACTGCGCGATCTCCGCGGTTCGCGGCCTCGCCGTGGAACACCTCGGGGAGCTTCAGCGACTCGGGGTGGATTTTTTTCAGTTGCGCGACCGGGAGATCTCCGATCGCGAGTTCGAGAGATTTCTCGAAAACCTCGCGTCGCAGGCGCCGGAAGTCCTCTCGCGGGTCATCGTGAACGATCGGCTGGCGCTCGCGGCCACGTTCCCGGTAGCCGGTGTCCACCTGCCGGAGGCCGGCCTTCCCGTTGCCGTCGTCCGTTCCCGCTTTCCGCGCGGCCGGCTGCTGGTTGGCCGTTCGGTTCACGCACTTGACACGGCGGTTGCCGCGGAACGGGACGGGGCCGACTACGTGATTCTGGGGCCGCTCGCGCCCACCGGCGGGAAACGCCCCTTGCCGCTGGAAGTCTTCCGGGAGACCTGCCGCCGGCTCCGGATTCCCGTCTGGGTCGTCGGGGGGCTGACGCCGGAGAGCATCGATCGGCTCCGCGGCGTCGGCGCCTCCGGGTTGGCGGCGATCCGCTCCTTCCGTGACACGCGACAGGCAACCTCGTTCGTTGCCGCGGGTTCGCGCCGAGTAAACTGACAGTTCCCCTTCATGACCACTCGCGTGGCATGGCTTTCGGCTCTGATCGGGCTTGCGGTTGCGTCTCCGCTTTCCGCCCAGACGGAAACCGATGCCCAGCTCGAACGTGCCGCCGAACGACGGTTTCGGAGTGCGGAGCAGTTCTATGCGGGAGGGCGCTACGGTCAGGCGCTCCGCGATTTCGAAGCCATCCTGGACACCATGCCCGGGAGTCGGCTCGCCGATGACGCGGCCCTGCGAATTGCCCGGCACCGTTTCGAAGTCGAGGGGGACCCGGTCGCCGCGGAGGAGATGGTGGACCGTCTCTTTCGCGCGTATCCGGCGGGCGACTCGATCCCCGGAGCCCACCTGCTGCTCGGACGGATTGCGATCACGAGCCTGCCGCCGCGTCTCGAGGACGCGCTGGCCGAGTTCGAGCGGGTCTTGACCGCGGCCGGATCTTCGGGCTCTCCCTGGTCCTTCGCGGCGCTCACCGGGATCGCCGGGATCGCGTCCGATTTCATGGACGACCGGACGGTGGCGGGGGCCCTGCTCTCCGCACTCCACGAGACCCGCGCCGCTCCGGCATCCGAAGCCGAGCGGTTCCGCGCTCGCTTGCTGCTTGCCCGCACCCTCGCGCGGCTCGGCGAAACGGATGCGGCCTTCAGCGAGGTGGCGGAGCTCCGCGTGGACCTCCTGCGCGCGATCCGGGACGAGATCCGGGACGATCCGTCGGGCGAGGCCGTTGGGGACTTCTCCCCCCGCCGGCTTGCCGAAGACGCCCGCGCACTCGCGACGCTCATCTCCCGCTACCGGTCGCCGGGCGGCCCTTCCTGGCGTTTCACCGGTGCGATCCAGCCGCCGCAGCCGCTCGACCGGCCGCGCCGGGTGCGGATCGCAGGGGGCCGGATCCACGTTCTCGACCGGGACACCGACGAGTTGCAGACGTTTTCGCGCGCCGGGGAGTTCGAAGGTGCGATCGGGGTTGAAAACCCCTGGGATCTGGCCTACTTGGATGCCGGGGTGGGGAACGGCGGTTTGCCGATTCCGGTGGTGGCAACCGAAGAAGCCCTGGTGGTGGGCGGAAATCTTCTGACCCTGCGGATCACGAACGGCCCCGAGCGGCTCCGGCGGATTCGCGCGATCACGGTCACCCCCGAGGGGTACTGGATCTGGGATGACCGGGAGAAGACGGTGTTCCGGTTCGCCCGTTCCGGCCTCCATCTCGGACGGGTGCAGCATCCCCGTCTTGACGAGGTGCATCGGATCGAGCGGCACCCCGCCGGACACCTGGTCGTCGTCGAGGAGCGTCAGGGAGTTCTCGCTTTCGATGCGGAGGGTCGGCGGATCTTCCACCTCACCCGGGAGTCCGGTTTCCCGGAGCCCGTGGACGTGGTCTTCGATGGGTTGGGGAACCTCTTCGTTCTGGACCGGGATGGTCCGACGCTCGCCGTCTTCGACCGGAACTTCGCTCCGCTTGTCACGCTCAGGGGAGGAGAGTGGTCGGGCGGTGCGGTCCGCCGACCGGTATCCCTCGACGTGGGGCCCGATGGAGGGCTCTACGTGCTGGACGAATCCACGCACGCGGTGGCGGTGCTCCGGTGAACGCACGGTGAGATCTTTCAAGAACCCCGTGTCGGCGGGGATCATCCTGGTCCTGCTGGCGGGGGCGCTGGACGGCTTCGGGATCCCGGCGGGCGCCGCGCCGCAGACGATGGCCTCTCAGGATCCGGTCGCCATCGCCGCCGAACTGCGGGCCCTGCGTCCGCAGACCGGAGATCCCGACCTGGCCGTGGAGGCGGTGCTCGCTCTGACCGCGATCCTCGACGAACTCGATGCGGCCCGGGACGCGCAGGGGAGGCTTCCGGAGGTCGAGACCGAGCTCTTCCTGAGGGCGCTCGAGTACCGGGCCCGAGTCCACCTGACTCGGGAATCCCGGGAGCAGGCCGCGGACGACCTGCGTCTGCTCATCCTGGCCGATCCGACCTGGCGCCTCGACCTGCCCGGACTTTCTCCGGCGGCGGTGGATCTGTTCGAACAGCAGCGGGGTGAGCTGCTCGCCCATCTGAGCGTCCTTACCGAGCCGGCCGGCGTAACCGTGTTCGTCGAAGATGAAGCGGTCGGCGTCACGCCCCTCACCGGCCGGCCGCTATTCGCCGGACTCGTCACGATTCGGCTGCAGCGGCCGGGATACGCCGTGTACACCGAACCGCGCCGCGAAGTGCTGGCGGGCGAAATGATCTCGATCGAGCACGAGATGGAGCGCAGCCGTCCGGTGCTTTCCGTGGTCACCTCGCCGGCGGGCGTCACCGTGCGCGTCGGAGGCCGCGTGGCGGGAGTGACTGGCGGCAGTCTTCCGGAGGATCTCCGTCCGCTGGTCCCGCCGCGCTTCGCCCGCGACGAATTCTCCGCGCCGCTTCAGCTCGGGAACCTGGAAACGGGGGCCAACGAAATCACCCTGGAGGCGCCTTGCCGGACTCCTTCGCGGTTCACGTTTCACGCCGACGAAGCCCGCGACTATCTGCCCCGCTTCCTGAGGCTCCGGCCTTCCACGGGCGGGCTCAGGATCGAGAGCGAACCGAGTGGCGGAACGGTCGTGCTCGACGGCGAGGAACAAGGGGTGACGCCGGTCTCATTTTCGGCGATGTGCTCCGGAGAGCACGAGGTCGAGATCTACCATCGCGCCGGCCGCTGCGTTCGCTCCTTCACCGTCTCGCGCGGTTCCCGGACGGCAATATCGTGCGAGGTGCTTCCGGTTCTCGCGCTGACCCCGAGCGGGCCGGACGGAGCGTCGGAAGCGGACCGGGAGGTCGACCGCGTCCTGCGGGCGAGGGAGGGCTACTTCGTCGTGGACGAGCTGGATGAACACGAGGTCCAGGCGCGGGTCCGGATCCGGCTCCCCGAATCCGGCAGCGGGCCAGCCCGGGTCGAGTTCCTCGCCGCGGGTTCCCGGGTGCCGGATGTGGTCCCGTTCGATCGCTTCTCCCCCGCGAGCGCGGGCGCCGCCACGGAGCGGCTCCTGACACCACCCAGGCGGCGGCGGTCCTGGCTCGGGCTGACCGCGGTGGCGCTCGCGAGTTCCGGCGAAGAGGGAGGGGCCAGGGGGCTCCAGGTTGCGAGCGTGCATCCGGCGGGCCCCGCCGTGCTCGCCGGGATGGAACCGGGAGACGAGCTTCGCGAAATCGAGGGCCGCCTTCTGTCCGACGAGCTCGCGCTCGCGGAGCTCGTCGCCATGGAGCCGCCGGACACCACGATCGACCTCGTCGTGCGGCGCGAGGGAGCCGAGCGGCAACTGCGCCTGGTGCTCTCCGAGACGCCGGTTCTGCCCTCGCTTTCCGCGGGACAGTGCAATCGGCGCCTGGTGGAACTCGAGGCCGACTTCGCGCGAGGCCGGGGCGATGCGACCCGGCAGCTCGAAGCCGGCATCTGCTGGATCCGGCTTGGGGATCCCGAGAGGGCGCTGGTCCGGTATCTGAACGAAGTGCGGGCCCCCACCGGCCCGGGTATCGGCGACGGAACGGTCCTCTACTACCGGGCGCTCGCCCTTGAGGCGCTCGGGGAACGCGCGCGGGCCGCACAGCTGTTCGAGGCCGCCGCCGAGGTGACCGGGGCCACGCTCGTGACCCACGACGGACCGCTGCTCGCGCCCCTGGCTCTCCGGCGGCTCGGAATGGCGCGGTGACCCCTGACTCGGGCTCGACCCCCGCGCTCTACGAACTCGTGGTGGAGAACGTCCGGTCCGGCGACTCCCCCGGAGACCGCCAGCCGCCGCCGGCCCGCTACGAGATTCAGAACCGGGAAACCACCATCGGCCGATCTCCCGGGTGCACCGTCCGGCTCGACGACATGTTCGTGAGCCGAAGACACGCGCGGCTCGTACTCCGAGACCTCGAACTGCATCTCGAAGATCTGGAGAGCACCAACCAGAGCCGCGTCAACGGCGCCCCGGTACCCACCCGGGTGCGCATCCATCCCGGTGACGTCCTGTTCTTTGGCGGCGCCCGCTGCCGCATCGAATCGTTCGGCGAGGCTGGTGCGACGGAGGGGACCGACGCGCGCTCCGGAGCGGAGCCAACCGCGGACGCCCTGGCGGAGGCGATGGCTCCCGAGGCGGCCGAGGGGGAGGAACCGGCCGGCCACGAGACCGAGCCGTGGCCCCCCGCCAGGACGCCGAGGCTCTATGTCGCCGGACCGCTTCCGGGAGAGCCGCGGCGCACGCGGTTGCGGGTTCTTTTCGTGGTCCTCGTTTCACTGGCCGTCCTGGCCGCCGCCTCCTGGCTCCTTCGCTGATGGCATTCCGGCCCCCCGCGGTCCATCCCGGTGCGACGGTGGGGATCCTGGCGCCGGCCAGTCCGGTGCAGCTCCCCTGGCTCGAAGCGGGCGAAGCGGAACTCCGGCGCGTCGGACTCGTCCCGCGCCGGGCAAGACATCTGCTCAACCGGCGGGGATACACCGCCGGGTCCGCTGCCGAGCGCACCGAGGACTTCCTTGAGCTTCTGGAAGATGACGGAGTCACCGCGCTGTTCGGCGCTCGTGGGGGATACGGCAGCCTCGATCTGCTTCCCCGCATCCCGGTGGATCGGCTGCGGCGGAATCCGAAGGCGATTCTCGGGGGGAGCGATCTGACGGCGCTGCTGGCGCTTGCCTCGGGGGCGGAAGTCGCGTCGTTTCACGGCCCCATGGTGGCGCAGCAGATCGCCCGCGGCCCCTCCCGCTGGGACCCGGAGGAGACGCTCGGCCTCCTGCGCGCCCGGGAACCCGGTTTCCACTTGCCCTGGCGGGGCGCGGAAAGCCTCCATCCAGGCCGTGCGGAGGGCGTTCTCCGGGGAGGCTGTCTCTCGATGCTCGCGGCGCTGGCGGGCACCCGTTTCGCGACTTCCTTCCGCGGCGCCATCGCCGTTGTCGAGGACGTTTCCGTCAAGCCGTACCAGATCGAGCGGATGCTGACCCAGTTGTCGTTCGCCGGACTGCTGGACGGGGTGCGCGGCATCGTCTTCGGCCAGATGCCCGGCTGCACCCAGCACCCGGACCAGGGGTACACGACGGCGGAACTCCTGGCTCGCCTCAGCGAGCCTTTCGGGGTTCCCACCGTCTTCGGTTTCGCCACCGGACACACGGACGGGGATCCGTGCCGCACGGTCCCGTTCGAGGTGCGCGCCCGCATGGACGCCGACGGACTGACCCTCCTGGAAGGCGCCGTGGCGTGATCCAGGGGCTGCGGGCGGGCGATCCCCTCCACGTCCTCGGAGTGGCGGGAACCGCGATGGCCTCCCTCGCGGGACTCCTCACCCGGCTCGGCTATCTGGTGACCGGATCGGACCAGGGGGCCTATCCCCCGATGTCCACGGTCCTCGAAAAGGAGGGGATTGCGGTTCGAACGCCGTTTGGGCCGGAGAATCTCCCCGACGCTTGTCGTGCGGTGATCGTGGGAAACGCGATCTCGCGCGGGAATCCCGAGCTGGAGGCGGCGCTCGATCGCCGCCTGCCGCTCGTGTCCTTCCCGGAAACGCTCCGGGAACTTGTCCTCCGTCCGCGGTTGCCGGTGGTCGTTGCCGGGACCCACGGGAAGACGACCACGACCTCGCTGCTCGCCTGGATTCTGCGGGCCGCGGGACGGGATGTGGGCTTCCTCGTCGGAGGCGTGGCGAGCGATCTCGGAGGGAGTTTCGAGTTGGGGGCGCCCGGTGAGCCCTTCGTTGTCGAGGGCGACGAATACGACACGGCGTACTGGGACAAGGGGCCCAAATTCCTCCACTACCTGCCGGAGGTGGCCATCGTCGGCAACGTCGAGTTCGACCACGCGGACATCTACGCCGATTTCGCGGCAGTCCGGCGGCAGTTTTCCTTTCTGGCCCGGCTGCCTCCGCGCCGCGGCCTCCTGCTGCTGGGCGCCGATTCGGCAGCCGCTGCCGAACTCGCCTCGGCGGCCCACACCACGGTGCAGACGTTCTCCGTACCCCCCGGGGGCGACGCTCGGGCCGACTGGACCGCGGTCATCGAGGCGAGCGGCGCTTCCGGAAGCCGCCTCCTGCCGTCGTTTCGAGGGGTGGCGCGGCCGCCCCTCGAGGGCCGGTTCTGGGGTCGGGCTTCGGCGCGGAACGTCCTGGCGGCGGCTGCCGCGGCCGAGTGGCTCGGTGTCGAATGGGAAGCGATCCGCGACGCCGTCCGCCGGTTTTCAGGGGTGGAGCGGCGGCTCGAGCGTCTTGGTGCGAGTCCGGATGGACGGGTGCTGGTGGTCCGGGACTTTGCCCATCACCCGACCGCCGTCGAGGCGGTCATCGAGGCGGCGTCGGGTCGCTGGCCGGAGGCGCGTCTCGTGCCGGTCTTCGAACCGCGCTCCTTCACCGCTCGCAGCGCGGTGTTCCAGGACCGGTTCGCGGAGGCGTTCCGGCCGGCGAACCGGGTCCTGCTGGCCTCCTCGGCCGGCGAGAGCCGCGGCCGCCGACTGCCGGGAACCGCGTCCCTCGATCTCGACCGTCTGGCCCTCGACCTCGAGTCGGGAGGCGTGCCGGCGGAGGTGCTGAGCGATCACCCCGCGCTTCTCCGGCGGGTGGGCGAACTTGCCGGTGGAGACGACCAGACCGTCTTCCTGTTCCTCTCGAACGGTCATTTCGGCGGCGTCCCGGAAGCCGCCGCGGCCGGGCTCACCCGGTAGGCACCCGCCCAGGAGCGCCGCCCAGGAGCGCCGGCCAGTTCTCCCGGTGGGGGCCTTCAGACCGGCATCGCGGCCGAAGGCCGCGAAACTCCCGTCCCAATCACTCCTATCGCACCGACCTGGTCGGGGACGGCGAAACGCACCCCTGGCCACCCCCGCGGGGGAGCGAAAGCACCGCCATCCACCCTCACGGCCCAGCCCGTGCCATTCACCGCTGTGGCAGCTCGGCACTCTTGTGGTGCCGACTCCGGCACGAGGAAAGGCTGTGGGTGTGAGAAATATGGAGTGGAGCCGGATGAGCAGGAAAAGAAATGGCGGCGGACCCGGAGGGTGCGCCGCCGGCGAGATCAGGGGGAAAGTGTGAAAGGGGGAACTCCCCCTTTCACAAGACGACAACGACGAATCGGAACTCGCCGCCGCGCGCTTTCGGGCGCGCAAGGGAGTTGCGATTCCCGAGCCAGGAGCGGCTGGGAGTCGGGTCCCCCGACCCCAGCCGCTCCTGCTCCGGGGTCTCCGCGCGGCTCTCGCCGCACTCCGGAAGCCCGAGCTGCGGACGGAGGGGAGTCGGGTTCCCCGACCTCCCCCAACCCCTCCTGCTCCGGGGTCTCCGTGCGGCTCTTGCCGCACTTCGGAAGCGCGGCGCGAAGCGCCGGGCGGTTCGGGGACGGGGCGCCCGCCTGAGCGCACTCATGGGGAGATTCCAATCCGGAATGGCGACGGCGCCCCGTCCCCGAACCGCCCGACGGGGTCAGCGCCGGACGATGTGCGGCAGCAGGGTCTCCCGGTCGAGATCCGCACGCCGCGCGATCCTCGGGGTGATGGTCAGGATGATGTCGGACTCCGATGAGTTGTTGGAGTTCTGGCCGAACAGCCGCCCGATCACGGGGATATCGGCGATTCCGGGAAGCCCGCTCAGGCTGCTCCGCTCCTCCTGACGGATGAGTCCGGCGATCATGCTGGTCTCGCCGTTCCTGAGGCGAAGCGTCGTCTCCACGTTCCGGTTCCCGAAGGTCGGCAGCCCGGAATACCCGGTGCCCGACACGTTGTCGAGGCGGACCTTGATCTCCAGCGTCACGCTGTCGTCGTGGTGGATCCGGGGACGCACCTCGATGCTTACCCCGACGTTTTCGTACTCGAACGTCGTGGTCGGCTGCTGGGCGAGTCCTCCGGCCGCGAACGGAGCGAAGGTGGTCACCGGAACCGGAACCCGTTCGCCGAAATCGGCGGTCGCGGTCTTGCCGTCGGAAGCCCGGAGCTGCGGGTTGGCGAGCACGTGGGTGTCGCTATCCGAGCGGACCAGGTTCAGGATCGCGCCGGGGAGTCCCGCGATCTGGAGGTTGCCGCGCTCGTAGGGGTTTTGGAGCACGGTGTCCAGCCGGGGGGTGAGAGCTACCGAAATGGCCTCGGAGCCGGCGGACAGCAGGGGAATGCCGTATTGCTCCAGGTGGGTCCGATTCACCTCCATGAGTTCCACGTCCACGACCACCTCGCCGGGACTCCGGTCGAGCGCCTTGATGATGCGCTGCGCGGAACGGACCTGCTCCCAGGTGTCCACCATCGTGATGGAGTTGGTCCCGGCGTGCTGAGCGATCTGGCGGATTCCCAGGACGATGCGGAGCGTGTCCGCCGTCTCGACGAGATCCGCCGACGACAGGTAGAAGGTCTGCGCCACCTGCCGCTCGTACTGGAGCCGCTTGTTCTGGGTGTCCGGAACGATGGTGATCAGGTGGGGTGACTCGACGCGGAAGAAGTGGCCGGTGGTTTCGGTCAGGCTGCGGATCACGTCCTCGAAAGAGGAATCCTCCGCCTCGATCGAGACGCTCTGATCCACGAAGTCTTCGTCGAAGGCGACGTTGACGCCGGCGATCTCGCCGATGGTCAGCAGGACATAGCGAAGGCTCGCATCGCGGAACACGAAGCTCGCCGGCGCCCGGGCGTCTTCGGGCATATCGAGCCCCAGCGGCCGGGTCAGAGCCTCTTTCTTCAACTCCGCGAGAGTCAGCGCCCGTGTTTCCTCGGCCTGTCCCTCGACCGCCTCCTGGATGATGGCCAACCGTTCCCGGTAAGACATCTCATCCGGCGCCAGGATGATGGCCGCCCGGAGGGCGTCCTCCGCCCCGGGGTAGTCCTTCTGCGCCGCGAGGCGCTCCGCCTCCTTCGCGTGCCCCTCGGCGGCGCGCAGCTTCGCGCGCGTCAGGGACAGCGCGGCGGCCAAATCGGAGGGGTCATCCGCGACCGCCCGGGCGTAGTGCACCACGGCGTCGTCGAAGCGGCCGAGGCGTTCCGCGGTCTCTCCGGCCGTCAAGTGACGGCTGGTCGCGCAGCCGGTGACGCCGGCCGCGAGCAGGAGCAGCGGAATGAGGAACCCTTGCGGGCTCCGGCCGAGGATTCTCACGGGCGGAGGTCTGTTGCCGTCACCACATCGGTTCCCGGGGGAATGGTAAAGGTGAACAGCGAGTCCTCGGGGGTGGCTGCGAACTGGAAATCGGTGAACCGAAAGACGGTCCGGTTCCCTTCGAGATCTTCGGTCTCGATCCCCTGGATCCGGCCGCTTTCGGCGTCCACCGTGAGCGCCAGCGAGGTGACATCTCCATTCGGTTGCCGCGGAACCAGCGAGATCGTCCGCAGGCCGGGAGCGGGGTCACTTCCGAGCAGCGCATCGAAGTGATCCAGGATCGTTGCGTCCCCGGTCAGGAATTCGAGAGGATTCAGACCGCCGGCTTCCGCCTCGGTCTCCTCGCCGGTGCTCCCGAAGGCGCCCACGACTACCTGCTGGTCGGCGGGAACGTGGAACCACGTATTGGTCCCGTCACTGACGAAGACCTTCGGTTCGGGCGATTCGTAGTCCCAACGCATCCGGGCGGGCCGTTTGACCGTGAGCCGGCCGGTTTCGATCCGGTCGCGTCCGAAAATGCGCGGGGAAAAGCGCTGCTCGAAGCGCGCCTCGAAGTGGGGCAGGGACTGGTGGTACGCCTCGACGCGCTCGATGAGCGCGACCGCCGCGGGGTCGGGGGCGGATGCCGAAGGCGGCGGTTCCGCGGGTGCGGCGGAGGCCGAAGTGGCCAAGCCGAGCAGGGCTGCAGAACCGAGGATCCGCAACCAGACGCCTCGTTGCATGTTGGAATCTCCTTCCGATGGTGGACGACACGGGGATCGAACCCGTGACCTCGGCATTGCGAACGCCGCGCTCTCCCAACTGAGCTAGCCGCCCCCGTGCGGATCGGAATTTTATTCAAGTATAACTTGCACTGTTTTCGCGAAAGGGACCGCGCTCCGCGCCGCCGTCGCGGGTGTCGGTATCGTTGTGCGACCGACATGAGCCGTGCCGTCACGCCGGACACAAGTGGACGCCTTGAAGGGTCTCGCGCGCCGCCATCGTCGCTCGTTGCGCGGCGAACTGCGGGCCATTCTCCAGCGGGCTGCGCGAATGGCGCCGCCGGACGAGGGCGCCCGCGAACTCAGGCTGGTCACGGTGAGGGTTGGCGGTTCGACCTCGTGGCGGAGGGAAGAGATCTATGGCGCCGACGGCCGGTGAGATCCTGTTCGTCGACACCAATGTGCTTCTGACCGCGACGGATGAGTTGCGTTCGCAGCACCGGGAGGCGCAGCGGCTGATCACCGAACCCGGAGCGCGCGGCCTGCACCTGGCGGCGAGTGGGCAGATCCTGCGGGAGTATCTGGTCGTGGCGACGCGGCCCCAGGAGGCCAATGGTCTCGGGCTGCAGGTGAGGGATGCGATCGCAAACGTGAATGAATTCCTTCGCCATCTCCATCTCTACGAGGAGAACGAGGAGGTGTCCCGGCGGCTGCGAGGGCTCGCCGCCGCCCACGGCCTGCACGGCCGCCGGCTCCACGACGCGAACATCGCGGCCACCATGTTCGCGCACGGCGTCCGCGTGATCGTTACCCAAAACGGCGCCGATTTCGCTCCCTTCGACGGGATCGAGACGGTGATGCTGGCTCCGGCGGCCTAGTAGCAGCGCGCGAACACGGCGGACCGTTTTGCGCGGTGTCGCCGGCCCCCAGCGGGAGGACTGGCCGGAGATCGGCGTTCCAAGCCGTCCCCGCACTTCTTCTCGGTTGGCGTAGTCCTGAGCGAGCAAAAACTATGGCAGCGAACTTTGTTCGTTGCCCGCGTGATCGGGGGGAAAGTGTGAAAGGGGGGCTACCGCCCCCCTTTCGCAAGAAGGAAACGACGAATCGGAACTCGCTGCCGCGCGCCGGGCGCGCGCCAGCGAGTTCCGATGCCCGAGCGAGGAGCGGCTAACCGACACTGCGACAGAGGGCCGGCCAGCTTAGCCAAACCCGAAAGTGTCACCCTCGTCCAGAGGGGCCCAACTCGCAGTTCGTGAGCGTGATCGGGTCCCCGCCAGGGCCGGAGCATTTCGTGATTTCGCCCCGCAACCGAATCTCACTCCTCCAGTCCGCTGCTTTCAAGAAGTCGTAAGCCGCCCTTTTGTGGAAAAAGCAGCGGAACCGGAGCCAAACCCTCAGTGCACAGTCGAGGACGTTGGATCCTCCGGCTTTCCTTTTTTCTCGATGGCAGCGAGAACACGGTCAATGCCATCGCGGATCAGACGAAGCGTGCCGGGCGCTAGAGTCGCAATAAAGGCAACGCTCACTTGCCTCTTGGCGAGCCCGGGCTCGTTCTCGGGTGCCGCAATGTCAGGTGGAATTTCCACCCAGCGGCCCATTGTCAGGCTTACTAGCGGATGTGAACCGTCCGGACCGGTGGGATGGATGGCCCAATAGGGGTAGTCCACATATCCAGACGGGGCAGTCTCAGCTCCAACGACCCGCAGCGGGGGCGCCTGATTCTTGGGATCAATACTCAATTTCCACCTCCAGCAAGGGCGGGAACGCGGAGCAGATTTCCGCTGGCTGCGATTCGACTGCCACCGGGCAGGGACGTCGGAGCGCGGCGCGGCGCGAAGGGCCGGGCGGTCCAGAGGGGGCCCTCCGGTATTCGCGTCCGTTTCCCCTCTGAAATCGGGTCAAGGTCTCCCTTCCGGACCGCTCAACGCCGCCTGCCGGAGGGCGTGGTCGGCGAGCACCAGGCAGGCCATGGCCTCCACGATCGGCACCGCCCGCGGGAGGACACACGGATCGTGGCGGCCGCGCGCCGCGAGCGTGACCTCCTTCCCCTCGGAGTCCACCGTCTGCTGGGGCAGGCCGATCGTCGAGGTGGGTTTGAACGCCACCCGGAAGACGATGGGCATTCCGGTCGAGATGCCGCCCAGCACGCCGCCGGCGTTGTTCGTCTCGGTCGCCATCCGCCCGTCCTTCATCACAAAGCGGTCGTTGTGTTCGCTGCCGCGGAGCCGGGTGCCGGCGAAACCGGAGCCGATTTCGAATCCCTTGCTCGCGTTGATCGCCAGCATGGCCTTCGCGAGATCGCTCTCCAATTTGTCGAAGACAGGTTCCCCGAGTCCGGCCGGAACGCCGCGCACCGAACACTCGATGACGCCACCTACGGAATCGCGGGCCCTTCTGATCCGGTCGATCAGCTCCACCATGCGAACGGCGGCTTCCGGGTCCGGACAACGCACCGGAGTCCGCTCCACCTCGGCGCGGGTCACCCGCTCGGGATCCACCGCGGCCTCGACGTCCTGGGTGCGTTTCACGTAGGCGACGCACTCGACGCCGAACCGTTCCGCGAGGAATACCCGCGCCACCGCTCCTGCGGCGACGTGGCCCACCGTTACCCGCGCCGAGGAGCGCCCTCCGCCGCTCTTGTCCCGGATCCCGTATTTGGCCTCGAAGGTGTAGTCGGCGTGGCTGGGGCGGTAAACGGTTTTGAGCGCCTCGTAGTCGGCGGGTCGGGCGTCGCGGTTTTGGACCACCATCGCTATGGGATGTCCGGTCGTCTGCCCGGCGATGACCCCCGACTGGATCGCCACGCGGTCCGCCTCGCGGCGGGGCGAGGTGAGGGCGCTCTGACCTGGACGCCGGCGATCGAGCTCCTTCTGGATGTCGGCCTCGCTGAGCGGCAGCCGGGGCGGACAGCCGTCCACCACCACGCCGATAGCCGGGCCGTGTGACTCGCCCCAGGTCGTCACCCGGAACGCTTGGCCGATGGAGTTACCGGGCACTCCGGGCCTTCCGGGCGGCGTCCGCCATGACCTCGATCGGGGCAGGGCGGCCGATCCAACGTTCGAACGCAGCGGCCGCTTGCAGGATGAGCATCCGGAGTCCGGGGACAGTCCGCTTGCCGAGCCCGGCCGCCGTCCGGAGGAGCCGGGTCTTTTCGGGATGGAACACCAGGTCGAAGACCACTTCGTGAGCGGCGATCGCGGCGTCGGGGGCGGGACATCCCTCGCGATCGGGCGCCATCCCGACCGGAGTGGTGTTCACCAGAATGTCCCCGTGGGCCTGATCGAGTGATGTCCACCGGGCGTGGCGGACCCCCATTTCGTCGGCAAGCGCTGCCGCCTTCCGGTCGTCGCGCGAGATCACCACCGGTTCGGCGCCGGCGCGGGTCAGCCCGTACAGGACGGCTCGCGCGGATCCGCCCGCTCCCAGCACGGTGGCGCGGCGGCCTGCCAGCGGCACGACTTCCTCGAGTGACCGGACCGCGCCGATCCAGTCGGTGTTGGCTCCCAGGAATCCGCCGTTCATCGGGATGATGGTATTCACCGCGCCGATCCGGCGCGCATCGTCGTCCAGAGCATCGAGCAATCGGACGACGGCGCGCTTCAGCGGAATCGTCACGTTCAGGCCGCCCACACCGCTCAGCCGGGCGGCGACGAGAAAGTCGGCGAGTTCCGGTGGCGGAACGGCAAACGGCAGGTACGCCGCTTCGATGCCGAGCCGGCGGAAGGCCGCTTCGTGCATTGGTGGACTGAGGCTCTGGCCGATCGGGCTGCCCACGACCCCGTACACCGGGACCAGGGCATGGAGGCGCCGCCCCCACCGACGGTGCCGGGAGCGGATGTCCTTCGCGTTGAGCTGCCCGGCGGCGACCGCCGGCAGCCCTTCGGGAGGAGCGTAGGTGGAAAGCGCTGCGCCGGCCGAGCCGGCGATCACCCGCAGCGCGGCGCCGGCCTCGCCCATGGCGATCCCGATCAACGGGATCTTCCGGGACGCCTGGTCCCGAACCAGCGCATGCACCCGTTGCACGTCGCTCCACCCGGCAGCCTGAACTGCGACCTTGGTGAGGGCCGGCTGCATGGTCGCCATCCGTTCCGGAAGCGCTTCGAGGGAGGCGGGGACGCTCCGCATGTCATGGAAGGAGGCCACCAGCCTTGCCGCGGGGGCGGCCTGCCGGAGCCGGCGGGCGTGTTCTCCTCCGCTCTCCCGGTCCGCTTCGAACTCGAGATCCAGGTAGGCCGCGCCCAGCTTTCCGGCTTCGGCAAGGAGGCGGATCCGGTCGTCTTCGCTCCCCGTGAACTGCCCGCCTTCGCTCCGCCGGCGGACGGTAACGATCAAGCGCGCCAGCAGCGGCTTCGGCAGGTCCCCGAGAATCGCTCCCACGTCGGGAGGCCCCGGCGCCCCGAGGGTGTCGAGCCGCAGCTCGATCAGATCGAGCGGCCCGGCCTCGGCAGCGGCGGTGTCGAGGCCGGCGCGCAGGTCCGCCACCGCCCTCCCGGCGACGGTGAGCGCGAGCCGCGGTCCGAAATGCGCGGTCAGCAGGGTTTCGACCGCTTCCTCCTGGTCGGCGCTGCTTGCACCCGTAATCCACAGATCGGCGACGGCGGCTTCCCGGTAGAGCGGAGTGCGCCGCTCGAGGACCATCACCGCCTCGTCCTCCGGAGGGATGCCCGGTAGCGGGGGCCGCCCGGCGCGGTGCTTGCGCCGCGAGAGCCGCTGCTTCAGGAAGGCCACCGGCGCCCGCGCCCAGTAGACGGTCCCCAGTTCCTTCAGCTTGGGAATGTTCTGCGGGGTCTCGACGATCCCCCCGCCACAGTCCACCACCAGCCGCTCCCCGGTAACCCCCTGGAGTACCGCGCTTTCTTCTTTCCGGAACCGTTCCCAGCCGAACCGCTCGACGAACGCGGCGATCGGACCGAAGCGCGCCTCCAGTAGCTCGTCGGTGCTGATCCGCGTCCAGCCGACCCTCGCCGCGAGCTTCCGGGAGGCTCGGCTCTTCCCCGAACCCCGGGCGCCGATCAGAACGACATTCGGGAAAGCGGCGTCACGACCGGCTGGAGTTCCGCCGGAGCCGAACTCAGCCACTATCCGTCCTCCCGGCGGGCCACCCGCGCACCCAGTTGCGACAGCGCGTCCCAAAACCCCGGAAACGACTTGGCAACCACTTCCGGATTCCCGATTCGTACTCCTGGAACCCGGAGTCCGGTAAGCGCCAGCGCCATCGCGATCCGGTGATCGCCGTGCGGATCCATCGTCCCCGGGACGAGCGCCGCTGTCCCCGCCGGCGGCTCGATTGCCAGCGCGTCGCCTTCCGCGGCCACCCGGGCCCCAAGGCGGCGGAGCCCCTCGGCCAGGGCGGCGATCCGGTCGCTTTCCTTGTGCCGCAGGTGCCCGATCCCGCCGATCCGGGTGGGGCCCTCCGCGAAGGGCGCGACCGCTGCCAGCGTCGGTGCGGCGTCGGGCATCGAGCCCATGTCCACGGTGACTCCGCGGAGGCGCGGGGCGCCCGTTACCGTCACGCGGACGCCGTCGCCGGCGGGGTCCTCCGTCACCTCGCAGCCCATCCGGCGCAGGATCTCAGAGAAGCCGCGTTCCCCTTGGGGCGACTCCGGATCGAGGCCGTCCACCGTGACGCGGCCGGGCGCGATGGCGGCGGCCGCGAAGAAATAGCTCGCCGTGGTCCAGTCCCCCGAGATCCGGTGCTCGCCGGGCCGGTACCGCGCGTCGGCAGCGACCCGGAACCGCCGCGGTCCGGGTCGCTCCACGGTTACCCCGCAGCGGGCCATCACGCTGACCGTCAGGTCGAGATAGGACGCCGACACCGGGTCGCTCTCCAACTCGATGGCAATCCCGCGGGCGGCGCGGGGAGCGGCGAGGAGCAGCGCGCTGGCGAACTGGCTGCTTTCCCGGGCGGCCACCCGCACCTCCCCGCCCTCGAAGCTGCCTGGGCGCACGGTAAGCGGTGCGTAACCCTCGCTGGTCTCGACATCGGCGCCGAGCGCTTCGAGCGCCGCCACCAGGCCCGCGACCGGTCGTTCCCGAATCCGGCCGCTTCCGGTGATGGTGATGGGTCCCGGCGCGGTAGCCGCCGCTGCCGTCAGAAAGCGGAGCAGCGTCCCCGACTCGCCCACCGAGACGGTGGTCGGGTCCCCGGGGCCGGTGGCAGCGCGGGTGAAGTTCCGATCGTGCGAAAACCCGCGCACTTCGAGGCAGTCCCCGCTGCCGCTCGTCCGGGCGCCGAGCGCTCCCACCGCCGAGATCGCGGCCCGGATGTCGTCCCCCTCCGGGAGGCCCGTGAGGTGGGTAGTCCCTTCGGTGAGGGCGGCCGCGATCAGGAACCGGTTCGCCTCGTACTTACTGCCGGGGACCCGGACCGAAGCGCGAAGGGGGTTCGGCCCCGGGGCGACCTCGATCAAAGCCCGATCGCCGACAGTCCCGAGTCCACGACTTCAGCGGGCAGGGGAAAGGAGTAGGCCGCCCGGCCCCGGCTGTCCCGATTCCGCACGCTGCCGATGGCTTCCAGCATCACGAAACGCGGTTCGCCGCCGCGCGCCTTCTTGTCGCCGCCGAGCGCCGCCAGCACGCGGCCGCGTTCCACCTCGTCCGGCGGCCGGATCGGCAGGCCGACGGCATCGATCAGGGTGTGAAGCCGATCCTCGGCTTCGCGCTCCAAAAACCCCGCCTCGCGCGCCATCCGGCTCTCCGCGATCATGCCGATGGCGACCGCGGCCCCGTGCGCCAGCCGGTAGTCGGTCGCGTGCTCCAGACCGTGGCCGATGGTGTGGCCGAAGTTGAGGACCTCGCGCAACCCGCTTTCCCGCTCGTCGGCGGCCACGACGGCGGCCTTGATCCGGACCGCGGCCGCGATGAACCGGGTCAGCGTGGCGGTCTCGCGGTCTCGAAGCGTGCCGATGCCCTTCTCGATGTCGGCGAAGAGCTCACGGTCGCTGGTGGCCGCCATCTTGAGAGCTTCGGCGACTCCGTTCAGGAACTCCGGCTCGGGCAGGGTCTGGAGGAAGCCGGTATCGGCGAAGACGGCAGCCGGTTGGCGGAATACTCCGATCAGGTTCTTCCCGTGCGGGGTGTTGATCCCGGTCTTGCCTCCCACCGAGGCGTCCACCGCCGCGAGAAGCGTGGTCGGGACCGCAATGAACGGCACCCCGCGGAGATAGGTCGCGGCCACGAACCCCGCGAGGTCGGTGACCACGCCGCCGCCGAACCCGACGATCACCGTGTCGCGGCCCAGGCGGCGGGAAAGGAGTTCGTCCTCGAGGCGCGCCTTCTCCGCGCGCGATTTCGAGTCCTCGCCCGAAGGAACCTCGAGGACGAGGGTTCCCTCCGGCAGCACCGCTGAGAGCCGATCCCCGTGGCGCCGCAGCGCCTCGGCATCGCCGATGGCGGCGATCCGGCGTTCCGGATAGCGCTCGCGGAGGAACGCGGGAAGCCCGTCGAGCGCTGCTGCTCCGACGACGATGTCGTAGGACGCGTCCTGTCCCGGCGTCTCCACCGGAACCCGCGCGATCACGCTCGATCCGCCGCCCTGCCGTTCTCCGCTGGCGGCGACGGCACGCTTGCCCTGCTCCCGGACAGGAGGCGCCGGCCGACCGCCCTCCCGACCTTCCGCAGGTCGCCCATCAGATTCATGAACTGGTGCGGATAGAGCGACTGATCCCCGTCGCTGAGCGCCACCGAGGGGTTGGGGTGCACCTCGATGAGGAGTCCGTCGGCCCCTGCCGCGACCGAGGCCAGCGAAAGGGCCGGCACGAGCGTTTTGTTCCCCGCGCTGTGGCTTGGATCCGCGATCACCGGTAGATGCGTTTCCTGCTTCAGCACGGCGATGGCTCCCACGTCCAGGGTGTTGCGGTAAGCCGTCTCAAATGACCGTATCCCTCGTTCGCAGAGGATCACGTTCGGGTTCCCCTGCAGGATGTATTCGGTCGCGAGCAGGAATTCCCGGATGGTGTTCGCCATGCCCCGCTTGAGGATGACCGGGGTCTGGACCAGGGCCGCCTCTTTGAGGAGGTCGAAGTTCTGCATGTTGCGGGCGCCGATCCTGATCACGTCCACGAGTTCCGCGGCGATTTCTACATCGCGCACGTCCATGACCTCGGTCTCGACCAGCACGCCGGTCCGCTCCCGAATGCGCTTCAGGATGTGGAGGCCGTCCACTCCGAGTCCCTGGAAGGAATAGGGCGAAGAGCGCGGCTTGAAGGCCGAAGCCCGCATGATCTCGAGGCCCAGGTCCCGCAGCATGAGGGCAGAGGCCATACCCTGCTCCTCGCTCTCGAGCGCGCACGGCCCCCCGAAGATCACCAGGTCCTTGCTGCCGAGCTGTTGGCTTCCGATCGGAATCCGGGTGTTCGACTTGCGGTGGGTCTTGTTGGCGAGCCTGTAGGGCTTGGCGAGCCCGTAGACCTGCTGGACGCCGGGCTGGGTTCGCCAGAAGGCTTCGGTCTCCCGGGAGAGATCCCCCAGCACGTGGATCTGGTTCCGGACTTCGCTCGGATGGAGCGCCCATTCGAGGGCCTTCTCCTCGACCAGGCGCGTTAGATGGTCCATGTCCTGCTGCGTTGCCCATGAATTCAGGATGAGCACCATGGTGGCGAAATCGGGCGGGCGTGTCGTCATGTTCAGGTCAGGTCGAGAAAGTTCCGGAGCAACTGTCGTCCCGCGGGAGTGAGAATGGATTCGGGGTGGAACTGGACACCCCAGAGCGGTGCGCTCCGGTGCCGAAGTCCCATGACTTCCTGGTCGTCGGAGCGGGCGGTTACTTCAAGCTCTCTCGGCAGCGGCTCGTCGGCGACCAGCGAGTGATAGCGGGTGGCCTCGAAGGGATTCTCCAGCCCGGCGAACAGTTCCTCGCCATTATGGCGCACCGGCGAGGTCTTGCCGTGGACCAGACGGTGGGCGCGGCGGATCCTGCCGCCCGACGCCTCGACGATGGACTGGTGGCCGAGGCACACCCCGAGAATGGGAATCTGCCCGGCGAGCATCCGCACCAGGTCCACCGAAATGCCCGCCTTCTCGGGCGAACCGGGGCCCGGTGAGATCACGATCCGCGCCGGTCGAAGGTCCCTTATCTGGGCCGGAGTCCGCGCATCGTTCCGGACCACCTCCGGCCGGGCGCCCAACTCCCCAAGCAATTGCACGAGGTTGAAGGTGAAGGAGTCGTAGTTGTCGAGAACCAGCGTCATTGCGGATCGTCCCGTCGCTCACCGGCGGTGGCAAGAGTCTCCCCGCGGCCGTTCGCGGCGCGAAGCGCCGCGGGGGAGGGGTGTGGGGAGGGGTATCCCCTCCCCGCAGGAAACGATGTGCGCGGCGCGGAGCGCTGCGCACCATCACCCCGAGGGGAATGCGCCCCGCACGCGGAACAGACGGTCAGCGCCGGTGCGGATGAGGCCCTGGGCACGGTGCGGGGTGCTTTCCCCGCGGGCTGACCGAAGGTGAAGGAGTCGTAGTTGTCGAGGACGAGGGTCACTGCGGATCCTCCGGCCGCCTACCGGTTGTGGCGGGCGTCTGCCTGCTCCCGTTCGCGGCGCGAAGCGCCGCGGGGGAGGGGTGCGGGGAGGGGTTTCCCCTCCCCGCCGGAAACGGTGGTGCGAATCGCGCAGCGATTCGCACCACCAGTAGCCTGTGGACAGAGTGGCGTGAGCGCCGAGAGCGGCCAGTCCTCCCGGTGGGGGCGAGGCGCCCGGCTGACAAGGCGCGCGACGGAGGAATACCTGGTGTATTTCGACCGAAGCGCAACGATGAGCCGCGCGAAGCGGGGCCGTTCAGCCGGGATGCATCGCCGCTCGAACGCCACGAGACTCTGTCTACAGGCTGCTTGCCCGGGGGGAAAGCGCCCCGCACGCGAAACAAACGGCAGATTCGGCGTGCGTGTCATCCTGGGTGAAGTGCGGGGTGCTTTGCCCTCGGGTGTCGTCAGTCGAGGCCCTGGTGGGCCATGCGGAGGGCGGCGAGCACCGCATCCGCTTTCCGGCAGCTTTCGTCGTATTCGGAGGCCGGATCGGACTCCGCTACTACGCCGCCCCCAGCCTGGAAATAGCCGACGCCGTCCTTGGCCACGAGCGTCCGGATCGCGATGGCAGTGTCGGAGGCGCCGCTGTAGGAGAAGTAGCCGACCGCGCCGCCGTAGACCCCCCGGCGCTCGGTTTCCAGTTCATCGATGATCTCCATGGCGCGGATCTTGGGGGCGCCGGACAGCGTTCCGGCGGGGAAGGTCGCGCGGAGGGCATCGAACGCGTCCGTGTCGGGGCGGAGTTCTCCCCGCACCCGGGACACGATGTGCATCACATGCGAGTACCGCTCGATGCTCATGAAGTCCTCGACCTGGACCCGGCCGTAGCTGGCGACCCGGCCGATATCGTTTCGGGCCAGATCCACGAGCATCACGTGCTCCGCGCGTTCCTTCTCGTCGGCGAGGAGTTCAGCGGCAAGGGCGGTATCTTCTTCGGGAGTGCGCCCGCGAGGCCGGGTGCCGGCGATCGGGCGGGTCTCGATCGAGCCGCCCTCGGTACGGGTCATCATTTCCGGGGATGCTCCGGCGATCACCAGCCCGTCAAAGTCGAGGTAGTACATGTAGGGCGACGGGTTCACCACCCGGAGCGCCCGGTAGAAGTCGAAGGGGTGGACGGTGAGCGGCGTCTCGAAGCGTTGGGAAGGGACGACCTGGATGATGTCCCCGGCGGCCACGTAGTCCTTGGCCTGGCGCACCATCTCGAGATACCGCTCCCGGCTGGTATTGGACACCGGCTCGGGGAACGGCCGGCCTCCCGCACCGCCCCCCGGCAGGCCCAGTCGATAGGGGAGCGGCGCGCGGATTTCCCTGACGGTTGCCTCGATCTGTGCCTCGGCGGCGTCGTAGGCTTGGTCGGCAAGGCTCTCGTCGGGAACGCTGGCGTTCACCACCACCTGGATCACGTTGCGGGCGCGATCGAAGACCAACACGTTGTCGGCCAACAGGAACATCGCATCGGGAAGACCCAGCGAGTCCTCGACGCTTTCCGGGAGACGCTCGAAGCGCCGTACCGCGTCGTAGGCCAGATAGCCGACGAAACCGCCGTGGAAGGGGGGCAGACCCTCGATGTTCGCGGGGACCACGTCCTGAAGCATGTCCCGGAGCGCCGACAGGGGATCCGCGCTCTCGGTGGTTTCGGTCCGGCCGTCGCGCAGATAGCGGCGCTTGACCTGGTTTCCCCGGCTCTCGACAATGACTCGTGGCCTCGATCCCAGAAACGAATATCGGGCGACGCTCTCGCCGCCTTCGACCGATTCCATCAGGAACGCCGGGCCGCGGTTCCCTATCCGGAGGAAGGTGGACACCGGGGTGTCGCAGTCGGCGAGGATTTCCCGCCGGACCGGAATCAGGTTCGCGCGTTTCGCGAGCGCGCGGAAGTCGGAACGGGAAGGGAGGTACAAGGGGCCACCACGGAGGGCGGGGGCATCTTAGTCGGGCCGCCAACTCCAGGAGCGCCGGTCTTCAGACCGGCATCGCGGCCGTAGGCCGCGTAGCTCACGCTCTCGTCCACGCTTATTGCGTGGACCTGGGCGGGGACGGCGAAACACCCTCCCGGGCCAACGCAAACAACCCAGGAGCGCATGGAACGCCGGTCTTCAGACCGGCATCGCGGCCGTAGGGCAGCGAAACTCCAGGAGCGCCGGTCTTCAGACCGGCATCGCGGCCGAGGCCGCGAAGCTCACGCTCTCGTCCACGCTCATTGCGTGGACCTGGGCGGGGACGGCGAAACACCCTCCCGGGCCAACGCAAACAACCCAGGAGCGCATGGAGCGCCGGTCTTCAGACCGGCATCGCTGCCCGGATGGCAGCGAAACTCCCATCGCCAACCGCGAGCAAGCGCGGGGACGGCGCTGCACTCGCTCCGAGTCCCAGCCCCGCTCCCCCTGCCGCGGCAGCGCACCGGCGACGGGCACTGCCGGAGCAGCCGGAGCGGCAACTCCTCTTCGCTGGGTGTTGCCGCTCCTTCTGCCGTAGTCCGCCGGTCCAGGAGCCCTAACATTCAACCCATGGATCTTGAGGCTCTGAGGGCCGCACTCGAAGCGGTGGATCAGGAAATCCTGGACGCCTGGGCGCGGCGGGACGCCCTCACCATGGCGATTGGCCGGTTCAAGGAGGCCGCCGGCCGGCCGATCCACGACGCCGCGCAGGAAGAGCGGGTCCTGGAGCGCGCGCGATCTCACGCGGCCGAAAGGGGTATTCCGGGAGACCTGGCGGCGGAGCTGGTCGCGCTTCTCATGCGTTCCTCGCTCGCCCGGCAGGAAGACATCCGCGTCCGGGCGCAGGGACGGGGGGCCGGCCGTCCGGCGCTCGTCATCGGCGGCGGCGGCCGCATGGGCCGGTGGTTCTGCCGCTTGCTCGCTGCCCAGGGATACGACGTGCGGGTGGCCGATCCGGTGGGAGGACCGCCCGGCGTTCCCACCGCTGCCGATTGGCGGGACACTCCGGATGACTTCGCCCTGACCGTGGTTGCGGCGCCGCTCCAGAGCAGCGTCGAGGTGCTTGAGGGAATCGGCGCGAAAAAGAGGAAGGGCCTCATCTTCGACATCGCGTCCGTCAAGTCGCCCATGGCGCGGGCGCTCTCGGCGGCGGCGGAAAACGGCTGCCGGATCGCTTCGGTGCACCCCATGTTCGGGCCCGACGCCCACGTACTGCACGGCTGTCACGTCCTGGTCATGGACGTCGGCCACGCCGAAGCCGCCGAAGAAGCGGCCGGCGTGTTCGCCGGCACGATGGCCGAGATTCTGCGAATGCCGCTGGCCGACCACGACCCGCTGATCGCCTACGTCCTCGGGCTCTCCCACGTGCTGAATCTGGCTTTTCTGACCGCGCTTCAGGACAGCGGGGAGCAGGCGCCCCGTCTCGCCCGCTTGTCGAGTGTGACGTTCGATCGCCAGCTAAAGGTGGCGGCGGCGGTAGCCCGGGAAAATCCCCACCTTTACTACGAGATCCAGCAGCGGAACCCGCACGGACCGGCAGCGATCCATAATCTCGCGGGCGCCGTTTCGCGTCTCGCCGCGGTCATCCACGACGACGACGAAGAGGCCTTCGTTCGGCTGATGCGGGCTGGCCGGGAATACGTCGCCGGCCGGAGTTGACGCCGACCTCAGTTCCGAGCAGATCCCGGAGCGTGTGGACGGCGCTCACGGCTTCCGCTCCGGTGGCGAAAGCGCTCGGCCGGAACATCCCCTCGTCCGAAACCCTCAGCAGCCCGAGCTTTGCAGCGATGGCTGCGGCCTCACGATAGCGGTGGCCGGCGGACACGTCGTTCAGTTCCAGCCGGGAAGAATCATCCAGCGCCAGGCGTCGGGCCTCCGGGTCGAACCTTCCGAACGCGGCCGCCAGCGACTCCGCGAGTTCGGCGCGCGTCACGAGGCCACGGGGCTTGAACGTGTGGTCGGGGTAGAGGCGGAGGTAGCCGGCGCCGACCGCCGTCTGGATCAGGCTGGTGGCCCAGCTCCGCTCGAGATCGATCGCGATGACCGGGTCCGCGGAGCGGGAGTCGTCGCCTTCGGGTTCACCGATCTCGGCCGCCAGCAGCGCGGCGAGCTGTTCGCGGGTGACCCGTTCCGCTTCGCGAATCCTCGCGTAGCGCTCCGAAAGCCTCGCCACCTCGAGGCGACGCTCCAGATCTGCGGCGCGGTCCAGCAGATCGGTGAAACCGCGCGCGGCGGGATCCTTGAGGATCTGGTCGAGACGGGTCAGGCTCTCGGTGAACCGCCGCTCGTCAGCCAGCAGCTCGGCGGCGGTTAGCCCCGCGACCAGTGCCTGACGCTTGCTCGCTGAGGGATTTGCGGTGACGGCCTCGAACCACTCGCGCGCGCTTCGACCGTCTCCGGCAGCGGCGGCGGCCTCCGCGGCTTCCAGGAACAGGTCGGCGGAGTCCGGCATCGCCTCCAGCGCGGCCCGGTAGGCCTCGACGACCGGCGGACTCTGCGCGTCAGAACGCGCAAGTTCGCGGGCGCGTGCGAGACGATTTTCCGCTACTTCCAGGGCCAGTCCCGGCAGTCGCTCCGAGACCACGGAGGCGTCGGGGTCCAGTTCCGACAGCCGCTGCAGTCGGATGAAGAGCAGTTCCGGATCCTCTGTGTCGAGAACCAGGAGGACGCGCCCGAGTACGGCGAGGCCGTCCTCGGGCGAGGCCGCGAGCGCCTGCTGAAAGAGTTCGCCCGCTCCCGAGGTGTTCCCGCTTCGGAGGGCAAGAAATCCGGTGGCCGAAAGAACGCCTGGGTCCTGTGGAGCCATGGCCCGGAGCGGCGTGAGTTGCAGATCGGCCTCGCCAAGCCTTCCCGCCACGATGAGGGCCCAACTCTCCCCCAGTTCGCGCGCCGCCGCTTCGGAGAGCCCGGGTCCGGGAACGGGCGCCCGGCCCTCCACGTACGCCCAGCCATCCAGGGGAACCACGGGGATCTCGGGCACGGGCCGGGAGGCGCAACCGGCGGCGGACCACAAACCGGCCAACAACATGGCGGCCCATCCGTGGGCGTGCGGTCGGGTCTTCGCGGCGGGATGTCTCGATGCTCCGAACACCCTTTCGAGTCTAGCAACCTGTGGTGGAACTCGGGTGAGCGCCGAGAGCGGCGAGGCCCAGTTCTCCCGGTGGGGGTCCGGCTGACAAGGCGCGTGAGGGAGGAGCCCCCACCGGGAGAACTGGCCCGAGTGTATTTCGACCGAAACGCAACGCCGAGCGCCGCAAAGCGCCAGTTCTCCCGGTGGGGGGGCGGTTCAGGCGGGATGGATCGCCGCTCGAACGCCGCCTGGGTTTCACCACAGGCTGCTAACCCCGACAACAACGTCCGGCCGGCAAAACTAGAATGCGCCGATGCCGAATCTCGCCCTTTTCCTGACCCTCGCCCTCGCAGTTCCGGCTGTCGCCATCGCGCAGGGCAGCGATGCGGAGCGCCGCATCCTCGAACACGTGCGCGACACGATGCAGCCTGGGGAGCGTCTCCTCCTTTCGGCGCTCGTCGAGCGCTTCCAGGCGCCCGACGAACAGCGGGCGCTCGGCCGGCTGAACGACATCTTCTTCCGGACCCCGCTCTTTATTCTGGAGTTCGAAGGGCGCGAAGGGCGGCTGCCGACCCTGACCGAGATCTCCGGCCAGTTCTCACTCTACGGCGAGGAGGCGGCCGACATCGTGCTCCGGATCATGGAGTCCGACCCACGGGTTCCGAAGTTCCTGGTCCGCGGCGCGGACGGCAACCTCGCGTCCATCGACGAGGACCTGATCCGGGCCGACGAAAGGTTCGCGCGTGCAGTGAGCCGGAGCCTCACGGGCTGGGAAGGCCGCACCCTTCCGGAGGTTGCCGGGGAAAGGTTCGGCGGCGGGGAGGCTGCGATTGGCGACCTGATGAACGACGCGACGCTCGTGTACGTGTGGTTCACCAACTGTCCTCCCTGTGTCCAGATCGCCCCGGTGCTCCAGGCGCTTCATCAGGATCTTGCGGACGAGGGACTCACCATCGTCGGGCTGAATTCCGACCGGGTGCTCAAGCTGCCCTACAGCGATGACGATCGGGCGGCGCACCAGGAGAAGGGTGGCGTCACGTTCGAGAACCTCCATCTGACGGCGGAGAACCGCGCCGCCCTCGGAAACGTGAACATCTTTCCGACCCTGTTCCTCGTGGGCCGCGATGGAACCATCGCGCGTCATTTCGTGAACTTCCAGCCGCGGGAGACACTCGAACCGGCCATCCGCGAACTGCTGCAGTAGAGCTTGCCGTCGCCCGGAGGGCGGCGGAACTGCCGGATGGAGGGGCGGTTGCGCGCGCCATCCGGGTGGATAGACGTGGCGGCCCGCCTGCTGGCGGGGGATGCGGGCCGAGGGGCTGGATTGAAGTCCTGCCAGGGTGCGTTTTGCCTTGACAAGAAATCACTCACATCTTATAGTCCGGGCTAACTAAGGACTTGGCGTTCCGGTCCCAGGTCCCCTTCTTTTCAGGAGTTCTGAAGACGTATGAGCAAGATCATCGGCATTGATCTGGGGACTACCAACTCGGTGGTCGCCGTGATGGAGGGCGGCCAGCCCGCCATCATCCCGAACGCGGAAGGCGGCCGCACCACCGCCTCGGTAGTGGGCGTCTCGAAATCCGGCGAGCGCCTGGTGGGCGAAGTCGCAAAGCGGCAGTCGATCACCAACGCCGCGAATACCGTGTTTTCCATCAAGCGGTTCATGGGCCGCCGTTTTGATGAGGTTGCCGACGAACGTGATTCCGCCTCGTATCAGGTGGCGCGAAGTCCGACGGCGGCATCGAGATGCGCCTCGGGGACAAGAAGTACACGCCGCCGCAGATCTCGGCGATGGTGCTGCAGAAGATGAAAGCGTCCGCCGAGGCCTACCTCGGCGAAACCGTGGAGCGGGCCGTGATCACGGTCCCTGCCTACTTCAACGACGCCCAGCGCCAAGCCACCAAGGACGCCGGCGAGATCGCCGGGCTGGAGGTCGTGCGCATCGTCAACGAGCCCACCGCCGCCGCTCTCGCCTACGGACTCGAAAAGCAGAAGAGCGAGAAGATCGCGGTGTACGACTTCGGCGGCGGAACCTTCGACATTTCCATCCTCGAGGTCGGCGAGGGAGTAGTCGAGGTCCGCTCCACCAACGGAGACACGTACCTCGGCGGCGACGACCTCGACAAGCGGGTGATGGGCTGGATCGTCGCGGAGTTCAAGAAGTCCGACGGAATTGATCTCGGCAACGATCGGATGGCGCTCCAGCGGCTCAAGGACGCGGCGGAAAAGGCCAAGATCGAACTCTCGACCACCCACGAGACCGAGATCAACCTCCCCTTCATCACGGCCGACGCTTCGGGGCCGAAGCACCTCGCGCTCACCCTGTCGCGCGCCCGGCTTGAGGCCCTGATCGGGGACCTCCTGGAGCGAACCCGGAAACCCAGTCTGCAGGCGCTCGAAGATGCGGGCCTTTCGGGAGGATCGATCGACGAAGTAGTGCTGGTCGGGGGCTCCACCCGGATTCCCCGGGTTCAGGAACTCGCCAAGGAGATCTTTGGGGCCGAGCCGCACCAGGGTGTGAACCCGGACGAGGTGGTCGCATTGGGCGCCGCGATCCAGGCGGGAGTGCTCGCCGGCGATGTGAAGGATCTGCTGCTGCTGGATGTGACGCCGCTGTCCCTCGGGATCGAGACCCTGGGCGGCGTCTTCACCTCCCTCATCAAGCGGAACACCACGATCCCGCACCGGGCGAGCGACGTCTTCTCCACCGCGAGCGACAACCAGACCCAGGTCGAGGTCCACGTCCTTCAGGGCGAGCGCTCGATGGCGGCCGACAACCGCACGCTCGGGAAGTTCAATCTGGTCGGCATTCCGCCGGCGCCCCGCGGGGTGCCCCAGATCGAGGTGTCGTTCGACATCGACGCGAACGGCATCGTGAACGTTTCGGCCAAGGACCGGGCCACGGGCAGGGAACAGGCCATCACGATCACGGCGTCGAGCGGTCTCTCGAAGGACGAGATCGAGACCATGAAGACGGAAGCGGCCTCCAACGAGGAGGCCGACAAGGAGCGCCGCGAAGAGGTCGAGTTCCGCAACGAGACCGATTCCCTCGCCCATCAGGTCGAGAAGATGCTGAACGAGAATCGCGACAAGATCGGAAGTTCGGACGCCGAGGAGATCGAAAAAGCCCTGGCGACGGTCCGCGCCGCGCTCGCTGACGGCGATATGGATCGAATCCGGACCGCGCGCGGCGAGGTGGAGAAGGCGAGCCACCGGCTGGCGGAACTGATGTACCAGAAGACTGCCGATTCCGGCGACGCTGCGCCCGACCCGGCCGCCCCGCCGCCGCCCCCTCCGCCGGGAGGAGGAAAGCGCAAGGGCAACGGCGCCGCCGATGACATCATTGACGCGGAGGTAGTGGGCGAGAACTGATCGCCAACCTAGCAGCCGGTGGACAAGGTAACGCGGCCCAGTTCTCCCGGTGGGGGCTCGACCGGCGATCCATCCCGGCCGAACACCCGGTGATGAAACCCGCGCGGCGTTCAGCCGGCGATCCATCCCGGCTGACCGCGTCGCTGCGCGCCGCTCATCGTTGCGTTTCGGTCGAAATACACCCGGTATTCCTCCCTCACGCGCCTTGTCAGCCGGGCCCCCACCGGGAGAACTGGCCCCACCGGGAGAACTGGGCCTCGCCGGCCTCGGCGCTCACGCGGGTTCCACCACAGGTTGTTCACCGCGCCGCTTCGCGCCGCTCATCGTTGCGCTTCGGTCGAAATACGCTGGGTATTCCTCCCTCGCGCGCCTTGTCAGCCGGGCGCCTCACCGGCCTCGGCGCTCACGTCACCCTGTCCACAGGCTGCTGAGAACTCGGCGCCCATGCCCCCGCCTGCCGACTACTACGCGGTACTGGGGGTTGGGCGCGACGCCGATCTGGTGCGTATCCGCCAGGCGTACCGGCGGCTCGCCCGGCGCCTGCACCCCGATCTGAACCCCAACGACCGCGTTGTCGAGGAGCGTTTCCGGCAGATCCAGCGGGCCTTCAAGGTGCTGGGGGATACCGAGCGCCGCGCCGAATACGACTGCCGCGGCGGCACGGAGCCGACCCCCGCACGGGTCCAGCGCGTTCACTACGGTTTCGCCGGGTTCGACTTCGGCGAGGAGCACGCGAAGGAAGAGTGGGCGCTCCACGAGATTCTCGGCAGCTCCGAGCGGGCCGAGTCCGGATCCGCCGAAGCCGATCCCGACATCCATGCCCGGGTCCGGATTTCCTTCGTCGAATCGCTGGAGGGGAAGCAGATCCGGCTCCTGATCAGTCGGCGCGAGACGTGCGGCGCGTGCGGAGGCCGGGGTGAGCGTCCGGTCGGGGAAGCCACCCCTCAGGGGATCGAATGCAGCGCCTGTCGCGGTGCCGGCCGGCGGCTCCGACGCTACGGCCACATGGTGTTCGCCCGTCCGTGCCGCCGCTGCGGCGGGCAGGGGCTGTTGTTTCATACCGCCTGCGCACCCTGCACCGGACGCGGGAGCCGGATCCGTGCGGTCCGGGTCGTCGCTCGGGTTCCGGCCAGCGTGGCGGATGGAGCGACCGTGGTTGTGGAAGGACAGGGGCACGAGCGGCTGCCCGGCGAACCACCGGGAGATCTTCGGCTGTACGTTGAGGTAGCCGCCCATCCGGTTCTCGAACGCCGCGGCGACAATCTCATCTGCCCGTTGCCGCTGACCCTCGCGGAGGCCTCGCTCGGAGGACGCATCGAGGTGCCGACGCTCTCCGGCAGCGTGACCGTGCGGCTGCCACCGGGAGTCCAACCCGGCACCCGATTGCGCCTCGCCGGACGCGGGGTTCCTTCTATCCGCGGTGACGGCCGCGGCGACCTCTTCCTCGAGGTTCGGATTCACATCCCCGAGATCCGCGACGATCGGTCCCGGGACCTCGTTCGGGAACTGGAGCAGCGCTATCCGGAGTCGCCTCGCGAGGCGCTCCGTGAGAAGCTTCGCCTCTAGGAGTCTGTCCCGGTAATCTCATGGCATTCGACAGCCGATACATCCCGGCTGAACCGCTTCGCTCTTCGTTGCGCTTTGGTCGAAAGAACGCTGCTATTCCTCCCTCGCGCGCCTTGTCAGCCGGGTGCCTCGACTGTCTCGGTGCTCACGACATTACCGGGACAGACTCCCAGCAATCCCCATGAGCGCCGAGCGACGCAAGGGCGTCTACATGATCAGCGCGGTCGCCGAACTGTTCGAGATCCATCCGCAGACCCTTCGCCTCTATGAGCGCGAAGGCCTGCTCCGCCCGTCGCGCACAGACGGGAACACCCGCGTCTATACCGATGACGATCTGGAACAGCTCCAGACCATCCTCAACCTGCGGGAACTCGGAGTGAATCTGGCCGGGGTGGACATCATTCTCAACATGCGGACGAAGATGCAGCGCATGCAGGAAGAGATCACCCAGTTCACCGAGTTCATTCATCGGGAGCTCTCGCGGGAGGACAACGCGCTGAGTGAACGGGCCAAGAACGCCTTGGTGCGCCTGCCGCGCAGAGACATGGTTCCGGCCGGTTCCCGGCCGCCCGGTTCGAACTCCCCCGGTTCGAACTCCCCCGGTTCGAACTCGGATGCCGGGTCCGCTCCCGGCGTCTCCCCGTCCCGTCCGCAAAGTTCGTAGGATACGAGCCGAATGGCGTGGCCTGCCGGGTTCGGTCGTTCCCGGTCCCCGTCCGCGCCCTGAGGGACCTTTGTTGCCAGCAGTTCAGACCTGCCCCGAATGCGGAGACACCGGGTGGAAGCCGACCTCCCGGACGGACGGGTCCCTTGCGGTGTTGGCGTGCGGCTGCAAGAACGCGATGTGGGTGCCGCCGCGGCTCGAAGACATCGGCGTGCCTACGCGTTACGCCGAACCGATGCGCTTCGATACTTTCGACGAGATTTCCGGTTCGCCGCAGCGCACCAAGGAGATCGTCCGCAAGTGGGCCGATTCGTATCCCGACGTCAAGGCGGGGCTGCTGCTCAGCGGTCCGGCCGGGATCGGCAAGACACACCTTGCGGTATCCGCCCTCCACCACATCCTCTTCGAGCGGCAGATCGCCGTCCGCGCGCGTTTCGAGCATTTGCCGCAGTTGCTGAGCGAGTTGCAGGGCGCGTGGAAGGACCCTTCGCTTACCGAGGAAGCCCGGCTCGCCCCGGTGACGCGCGCGGAGATCGTGGTGCTCGATCAACTGGGCGGCGGCATGGGGAACCCGCGGATGGAAGAGAGGCTCCTCTACGTCCTGAACCGGTGTTTCCACACCGGCAGTTTCCTGATCTGCACCACGGCGTTCCCCGTCCGGGCCGCGAGGCTCGAGAAAGGTCTGGCCGAGCAGATCACGGTCCGCGGGGTTTCTCTGTTGCGAGAGGCCTGCCGGTTCGTCCAGATGCGGGGAGAGGACTATCGCGATAAGGTCATCACTCCCGGGCGGAGCCTCTGAGGGCTCAACACTCCGATACTCGAAGGAGATTTCAGGTCATGCGCACCCTTCTCACCACCCTCGTCCTTTCCGTGGGCCTGCCGATTCTGGGATTCGCCCAGAATCCGGCGCCCGACAAGCCGCGCCCGATTCCGATCCGGGACGGCGTCTTCATTGAGGATCTCACCTGGATGGAAGTCCGCGACCTGATCGCGGACGGCAAGGACACCGCCATCGTCGCGAGCGGCGGGATCGAGCAGAACGGCCCGTATCTGGTCACCGGCAAGCACAACGTGCTGCTGCGCGGCACCACCGAAGCGATCGCCCGGGATCTCGGGAACGCGCTGGTGGCCCCGATTCTCAAGCTGGTGCCCGAAGGCGACTTCGATCCTCCCACCGAGATGATGCGTTTTCCCGGCACCGTCGGGCTTAGCCAGGAGACTTTCCGGGCCGTGTTGCGGGACGTTGCCCGGAGTCTCAGGGCCAGCGGCTTTCAGCACATCATCTTCCTCGGCGACAGCGGCGGAAACCAGGCCGGGATGACGGCGGTCGCGGAGGAAATGCACGCCGAGTGGAACGGGTCTCCCGGCGTCCATTTCATTCCCGAGTTCTACGATGTGAGAGGCCTCCGGACCTGGCTCTCCGATAACGGCATCAAGGAGGAGCCGGAGGGCCTTCACGACGAGTTCGCGATGGCCGCGATGATGGCGGCGGTGGATCCGGACTCCATCCGGACCTCGGAGCGCCGGCAGGCCGGTCTCTTCCGGATCAACGGGGTGGATCTCGACCCGCTGGACCAAACCCGCGCCTGGGGCATGCGCCTCTTCCGGTACCGCTCGGAAGTGACCGTGAAGGCCATCCGCGCCGCGATCGCCGCCCACGCGACGAACTAGGCGGTCCGGAAGGGGGGCGTTTGGCTGGGCGCGCTGCGAACGTTGATTCGTCGGTAGGCGCGCCCCCCTTCCAAACCGCCCGGCGCTTCGCGCCCAGGGGTCGAGCGTTCCCCGGACGGAGCCACGGGTGCCTTCGAGTTGGTACCGTGGTCTTCGATTGCGTTCGGGCCCCGTCCGGGAACCGCCCGGCGCTCCGCGCCGGCAATCGAAACTTCCTTGCCCGCCTGCGGCGGGCTGCGGCAAGTTCCGATTGGTCGTTACTGATTGTGAAAGGGGGGCGAGCCCCATAGGCGCTAACTTGTATGGATCTAGTCAAAATAGGAGGTGAGCTGATAGCGCCGCCGACGAGTTGGCTCGGCCAACGCCGTTGAAATGGCTTTCCAGTCACGGACCATCCGGGACAAAGGGAGTGGAGGTTCCATCGTCCTGGCAAGCTGGTTCCACGCGAAGTGGAAGTCACGCCAGGTGCTGTGCCGCCGGGACCATCGGGAGGTCGTATCCCCAGGGGGAAACGGACGCGGCATGGCGGATCAGCTTTTCGACAAGCAGCGCCAAGAGCAGCTTGCCGTAGAGCCAGGCTCGGGCGCTGTCGTCGTCGTATTTGGGCAGGTGGCCCAGTTGGGCCAGGGATTTGAACCGCTTGAAGACGAGTTCCACCTGCCAACGCAGCCGATAGCACTCCAACACCTCCTCGGCGGAGAACGTGTCTTCGGGGAAGGTGGTGAACACGATGATGAACTTGGCGAACTCCAGCGTCCGGGGCTTGATCTCGGTCCCCTTCCGACTGGCGTCGTGGCGGATCTTTTCCTGCGCCGCCCGAATCGCGGCCCGGCTCTTGCGCACCGCACAGATCCGGCCCGTCGCCGTCGCGCCATCCGCTGCCACCACCCGCGCCGGCCAAGATCCGGCCTTCCCAAGGCGCCGCAGCGAACTCACCGTCTCCAGCAGCCGCAAACGCTCCCCGTCCCGCGTCCACAGCGCCAGTGCCTGCGGGTTCACGCGCACCGTGACCTCGCCACCCGACGAGGCCACGTGAACGATGCCCGGCGCCCGCGAGTACCCCCGGTCCGCCAGCACATGATCCCCCGCCCGGATCGGAAACTGCGTCAGCGATTCCCCGCTGCCCGCCCCCTCCGTCCCGGTCACCTTGAATCGCAGGCCAGCGACGGCAACCGCACGCTGTAGTGGATCCTCCACAGCGACCCCGACTTCCCCGGTTCCCGCACCGTCGTCGCGTCCATCACCCGAAACTCAAAGCCCTCCGTCCCGATCACCCCCTCGTCTCGGAACAACTCCAGGCACATCGCCCGCAACCAATCCCGAGACTTCTTCAGCCGCTTCAGCAGCGCCACATCGGACAGCTCCGCCAACCCCGCCTTCTTCGCTCGCACAACCGTCTCCCGCAACGAGTGCCCGCATCCCAGATGGATCAGCAGCACCCGCAGAAGGTTCTCCTCCGACTTGTCCTTCCGCAGACCCTTCAAAGCGCCTGTCTCCCGCGCCAACTCCCGCCAGTTCCCCGGAAGAAACGACTTCAGCAGCTCCCAGTCCTCGGGCATCCCGGTGTTCCTCCCCGCAGTATGCGGAACACTCGGAAGCATCCGGTGCTATCAGAAAACAAGTTAGCGCCTATGGGGGCGAGCCCCCTTTCACGCTTTCCCCCCGATCACGCGGGCAGCGAACAAGTTCGCTGCCATTGCTTTCGCTTGCTCAGGGGGTCGACATCCGCGGTGGTGCGTGCGTTTCGGCGAGTTCCGATTTGTAGTTGCCTTCCTTTGTGAAAGGGGGGCAGGCCCCGCCTTCACACTTTCCCCCCGGCCACGCAGACGGCGAACCTTCGGTTCGCCGTCATTTCTTTGGCCCGGCCAGGTATGCGCCGCCTGCACGGGAGCGCCGGTCTTCACCCCCGCGGTCCCGTTACCCGCGCTTCTCTTTCGGACGCGCCAGGATGGTGGCCCGGCGCGTTTTCGAGCATCTGCCGCGTCTCCTGAGGGAGACGAAGGGGGCTGGAACGACCCGCTCCTCACCGGCGGGCGGGTGGCTGCTTCGCGAGGTCTGCCGCTTCGTCCGGATGCCGGGAGAGAACTATCGCGATAAGGTCATCACTCCGGGGCTGAGCGTCTGAGCGTTCACTCCGACGCACAACCGAAGGAGATTTCAAGTCATGCGCACCCTTCTCACCGCACTCGTCCTTTCCGTGGCGATGCCGATTCTGGGATTCGCCCAGAATCCGGCGCCCGACAAACCGCGCCCGATTCCGATCCGGGACAGCGTCTTCATCGAGGATCTCACCTGGATGGAAGTGCGCGACCTGATTGCGGATGGCAAGGACACCGCCATCGTCGCGAGCGGCGGCGTCGAGCAGAACGGACCCTATCTGGTCACCGGCAAGCACAACGTGCTGCTCCGCGGTGTCACCGAAGCGATCGCCAGGGATCTCGGGAACGCACTCGTGGCCCCGATTCTGAAACTGGTGCCGGAAGGCGACTTCGACCCGCCCACGGGTCACATGCGCTATCCGGGGACCGTAGGTCTCAGCCAGGAGACGTTCCAGGCCGTGGTGCGGGATGTCTGCCGGAGCCTCAAGACCAGCGGTTTCCAGCACATCGTCCTGATCGGGGACAGTGGCGGCAACCAGGCCGGCATGAAGGCGGTCGCCGAAGAGTTCACCGCCGAGTGGAACAACAGTCCAGGCGTCCATTTCATCCCCGAGTACTACGACTACCAGGGGCTCCAGACCTGGCTTTCCGAGCACGGCGTGGAACAGACGCCCGAGGGAATTCACGACGACTACGCGATCACCTCGATGATGGCGACCGTGGATCAGAACTCGGTCCGCACTTCCGAGCGCCGTCAGGCCGGTCTCTTCTCCATCAACGGTGTGGACATTGACCCCTTGGACGAGACCAAGGCGTGGGGACGCCGACTCTTCCGCTACCGCTCGGAAGTGACGGTGAAGGCGATCCGGGCCGCGATCGCTTCGCACGCGACGAACTAGGCGGTCCGGAAGGGGGGCATTTGGCTGGGCGCCCTGCGAACTTAGATTCGTCGGTAGGTGCGCCCCCCTTCCGAACCGCCCGGCGCTTCGCGCCGCGCATCGAAACTCCCTTGTGCGCCTCCGGCGCACGGCGGCCCTTTGTGAAAGGGGGGCGGGAGGCCCCCCTTTCACACTTTCCCCCCGGTCACGCGGGCAGCGAACAGAGTTCGCTGCCGTCAGTCTTCGCTCGCTCAGGGCTACGCGAACTGTTGAAGAGTGCGCCCCAGGGGAGCGAAAGCCTCGCTACCCACCCTCACGGCTAGCGACAGCGGAAGCGCGTGATCCCAACCACCCTCACCTAGCCGGGAAGGCCGGGCCGCCCACCCCAGCCAGCCCGCTGGCGCTGCGCGCCGCCGGCGGCTAGCCCCAATACTGTTCACTTAGACGATTCGGACGGTTGGCGGGCCGTCCATGCGGCAGGAGGGAGCGTGCCTGGGGCGCAGCGGATAACCGCTCATCTTGCGCTTGCCACCGCGGGGCGTGCACCGGTTGCGACGGGACACCACCCGTTCGTCGAGGAGTTCGTCAAGGAGATGTTGGCGGCGGCTGTCCTGACGCTGAGGGGGGAATGGCGCTGTGGGTGATGATGTTGCGACGGATCGCACGAACCGCATGGAGGTAGGAGAGTCGGTCTGGGTCGTCTCCGCTCTGCCGGGCGGCGTCGTGCATGAGGGAGCGGATGGCGAAGTGGGCCAACATCAGGCCCCAGAACTCCTGGCGGACGAGTTCGGGAGTTTTGCTGCGGAGGACGATCCGGGGGCCTCGGAGGTGGGTCTTGAGTTCGTCCAGCGCGGTTTCGATCTCCCAGCGCTCGTGGTAGAGGGTGGCGAGTTCCGGGGCCGGGGCGCGATCCGCATCCAGCACCGTGGTCAGCAGCCGGTACAGCGGTTCGGCGTCGCCCACGCCGGACAGTTGATAGTCGATCACCCGCACCCGAACCGCGTCTCGCCCGTGGCGTCGGTCTTTGTCGGAGGCGTAGATCCGGCTCACATAGGAGCCGTCGCCCAACGGGGTTTCCCGTGGCAGGCGCAGGTTCTTCTTGATGCGCCACAACAGATCCGCCCCCGCGGTGCGGGCCTGATTCCACCGGTCGTAGCTGAAGAAGTTGCGGTCCGCCAGACACAACATGCCCGCCTTCAAGGAGGGCATCACGTCCTCGACCAGGCGCTGTTCGCTCACGTTGCAACCCGCCATGCGGCTCGCAAACAGAACATGGGTTCCGTTCTCGACCAACGACACGAATCGGATCTGGGGGAAGGCACTGGCGCCGCGACTCGCGCCGGGGCGTCCGAAGGCCGCCGCGTTGGGAGACTCGTCCGCGACATCCAAAGTGCTGCCGTCCACGCTGACCACGTGCCACTGCCGATAGCCGCATCCCGGTTCCGACGGCTGCCCCACCGGCCGCACCACGGCGTCATGCAGGGCTTGCAGCGGTTCGGCGCCCAGCCTCTTGCGCGCCTGCGAAATCCCCGACTTCCCCGCCACCCGTGGGCGTGCTGACGGATCGCCCAGCCACCGCAGCCCTTCCACCAGGCACCGCAGAACCTCTCGATACGACGACTGCATGTACAGCGCCAAGGCGATCACGTAATACACCACCACGTGCGCCGGCAGGTCCCGCTGACGGGCACTCTGCCGCCCCGTAGCCCGCAGCGCCTCGTCCACTGCCGCCCGCGGGATCCGCTCGTTCAGCACCCCGAGGCTGATGTAGTCGGTGATCCGGCTCCCTTTCGGAAGCTCCGCAACCGTTCTCGCCATAGGCAACCTCCCGGCCGAGCCGGGGGCAAGCATAACGAACCAAATACACTAAGTGAACAGTATCGGGGCTAGCCCGGTCCGCGCTTCCGTTACCGACCTTTCTTCAGGATCGCGGCGCGCCGCCCCACCGACTCCTCGGAGAACCAGGTGTCCAGAAACCGCTCCCGTTTGGGCGCGCGCTCCCGCGCCGCCCGGTCGGCGAATTCCGCGCGAAGTTCGCGTTTCGTGTGCGCGTAGGCCTCTCGCGGCAGCGCGCCCAGCTCCTCAGCCCGTTCCACCGCCCGCTCCAGGAGGGCCTCCGCTGACCCGAGTTCGTGCAGGAACCCGTTCGTGACGGCGTCCTCGGGACCGGTGAGCCGGCCGCGCAGCAGGACTTCGGCGGTCCGCGCCGCTGGAATGGCCGCGCGAAGCACTTCGAAGGCGGCCGCCGGGAAGATGACCCCGAGCTGTACCTCCGAGACTCCGACGCGGTAGCTGCCGACGGCTCCTATCCGAACATCGCAGGCGGCCGCCAGAATGGCGCCTCCCGCCACCGCGTGACCGTTCACCGCGGCAACCGTAGGGCAGGCGAAAAGGAAGAGCCGCCGCATCAGGTCGTCGAACGCGTCGACGAACCCGCCCATCTCCTCCCTTTCCCTGGGGAGCCCCGCGAGGTCGAGCCCGGCCGAAAAGAAACGGCCGTTGCCGGTCAGCACCAGCGGCCGGCCGCTCCGTTCCGCTTCATCCAGACTCGCGCCCAGACTCGCAACCAGCGCTGGATCGAGAGCGTTGGCGGGGCCGTGTCTCATGGCGACCACGAGGGCCGCGGGCGCAGTCGACACGGCGCGGCTATGCGGGTTTGCGGATACGGATGATTCGCTACTCGAGTCCGGCCAGGACTTCCATCAGCGGCTCGTAGTCGTCACGGATCTGGTAGTCGTAGTTGGCGTAGCGGAGCACGCCCTCGCGATCGATCACGAAGGTCGCGCGGGAGGCGTAGGTCGCCCCGTTGATCTCGAGTGGCTTCACTCCGTAGGCGCCCACCACTTCCGACTGGCGATCCGAGAGCAGGACCAATCCCGGCAGCTCGCCCGAAGCCGCCGCTTCCACCATCATGCCGGAGTCCTTGCCGACGCTTTGCAGCCAATTCCACTGGGAGTACGGCGTATCGACGCTGATTCCGAAGACTTGGGTTTCTGCATCCAGAAACTTCTGGATGTCGTCCTTGTAGGACGAAAACTGAAGCGTTCAACCACCAGTCCAGTCGGCCACGTAGAACGCCAGGACGATGTTCTTCTTTCCCAGTGCGGCCTGCAGATCGAGCTTCACCGCGCCGGCCGATTCGCCCGCGGTCGAGGGCAGCGGATTCGGGAACATGGGAGCCTTGTCTCCCACCCTGAGTGAGACGTCCTGCGCCACGGCCTCAGGCGTTCCCGCGACCGTTGCCAACCCCGCGCCGAGCCCGAGGGCCAGAGCGCCGGACAGCCACCGTGGCAACCGCCTGGTCGAGTGGCGGCTAGAAATGTGTCGCATGGAGAACCTCCCTCGGCTGCACCATTGATTTCGGAGTGGGGATCATGCCCGCTGGCCATGCCCGCCGCAAGAGCGGCGGCTCGCCCGGATGTCCCGGACTCCTTCCGGCGGCCCTCCGCCGCACGAACGGGGTGCCGACGGTGCTATTCTGAATCGGTTTGGTTTCGTTCCAGAAAGGCTTTCAGCAACAGTGACTCTTGCGTTCCGCGTCCGCATTGAGGCCGAAGTGCGGGAACTCGAGCAAGAACTGCATCTGCACCTTCCCAAACAGATCAAGGAAGCTCGCGAGCACGGCGACCTTTCCGAAAACGCGGAGTACGAAGCCGCGAAGGACCGCCAAGCCTTCGTGGCCGTCCGTCTCGCGCAACTCAAGCGACGTCTCGCGGTTCTGTCCATGGTGAGCCTGGACAACATTCCGGCGGATCGCGTGTCGCTCGGCAGTGAGGTCGTGGTGGTGGATCTGGACACCGAAGAGGAGTCCCGGTACGAACTTGTGGTCAGCGAGGAAGCGGAACCCGCGGTCGGCAAGGTGTCCACCGGATCTCCGATCGGCAGGGCGCTCATGGGAGCCCGGGTGGGAGATGAGGTGAACGTCCACACGCCGGCGGGGGAGCGGGAGCTCGGGATCCGAGAACTCCGCACCATTCACGAGCGGAAAGCCTCCTGAGAGTGCTGTCGTCCGAGACCTCCGTCCTTTCGCTGGTCGGGGTGTGCCTTGCCGTCTGCGCCGCGCCGGCGGCTTCGGCGGCGGCTCCGGACGTCCATCAGGTGGACGTGGTGGACATCATCCATTCGGTATCGGCGGGTCAGGTGGTCGCCACCATTTCCGCAGCCGAAGAAGCGGGCGCCGGGCTCGTACTGATCCGGCTCGACACCCCCGGCGGCCTCGACACCTCGATGCGGGAGATCATCGAGGCGATCCTGAACAGCGAGGTGCCGGTGGCCGTCTTCGTCGGTCCGGCCGGCTCCCGGGCCGCATCCGCCGGATACCTGATCACCCTGGCCGCCGACATCTCGGGGATGGCGCCGGGCACCAACATGGGAGCGGCCACCCCGATTTCCGGGACCGGCGGCGAGATGCCCGAGACCCTGAGCCGGAAGGTCGAGTCCGACGCCGCCGCCTACCTCCGGTCGATCGCCGAGCGCCGTGGACGCGACGTCGCGCTTGCCGAGCAGGGGGTGACCGAGGCTCGAAGCTGGACGGCGTCCGAGGCGCTGGAAGCCGGTCTGATCGACCTCATGGCTGGCGACACCGAGGAGTTTCTGGCTGCGATCCACGGCCGGACGGTGACCCGGATCGACGGCTCCGAGGTAGTGCTCGATACCGCCGACGCGATCGTCGTGCAGACCGAAATGAGCTTCCGCGATCGGGCCTTGTCGGTGATCGCCAACCCGAATCTGGCCGTGCTGCTGGGAATGATCGGCCTGCTCGGCCTGTACCTCGAATTTTCGAACCCCGGCCTGCTCATCCCGGGGATTTTGGGAGGCATCGCGCTGCTGCTGGCGGCTTTCGGACTCAACTTCCTGCCGGTCAGTCTCCTTGGGGTGCTCTTGCTCCTCGCCGGGATCGGTCTTCTCACCGCCGAGGCGCTCACCCCGTCATTCGGCATAATGGGGTTGTCGGGAGCGGTCGCCCTCACGATTGGACTCCTCTTTTTCTTCGAAGAGCAATCCCTTCCGACACCCGCATTGAACTTGACTTGGGGCCTCGTCATTCCGTCCGTCCTGGTTTTCGTGGGCCTGGTGTTCTTCCTGGGCCAGTTGGTGCTCCGCTCCCAGAGGAGCCCCGCGGTAAGCGGCCGGGAGGGCATGATCGGTCTGGTGGCCACCGCCTACACCGACATCAGCCCCGGCGGCGCCGGCAAGGTATTCGTCCACGGCGAGTTCTGGGATGCCACCTCCGCCGGCGCGGTCAGCGAGGGTGAGCGCGTGCGCGTCCTCGCCCTCCTGGAGGGGTTGACCCTCCAAGTCGGCTCCGCCGCCGCACCGGGCCCGGACGGCGCCCGTGACGCGAATCCCTCCGCCGTCTCCAAAACAAGGAGCTGAATCATGTTCGGACTTTCCCTGGGAGCTCTGGTCGCCCTCGCATTCGCGGCCATCTTCGTCTTCAACTGGATCAAGGTCCTGAACGAGTACGAGCGCGCCGTCGTCTTCCGGTTCGGCAAGCTCCTCAAGGCCACCAAGGGGCCTGGCCTCGTTCTGGTCTTCTCCCCGATCGATCGGATGGTGCGGGTAACCCTTCGTCTGGTGGCCTTCGATGTGCCGCCGCAGGACATCATCACCCGCGACAACGTCTCGGTGAAGGTGAACGCCGTGCTGTTCTTCCGGGTGGTGGACCCCATCCGGGCGATCATCGAAGTCGAGGACTACCTGTATGCCACCTCGCAGCTCGCGCAGACCACGCTCCGCAGCGTGCTCGGCCAAGTGGAACTGGACGATCTCCTCTCGCAGCGCGAACAGCTCAACATCCGGTTGCAGGAGATCCTCGACAAGAGCACCGACCCCTGGGGCATCAAGGTGGCCTCGGTTGAGGTCAAGCATGTGGACCTGCCCGCCGACATGACCCGGGCGCTTGCCCGGCAGGCCGAAGCGGAGCGGGAGAAGCGGGCCAAGGTCATCCACGCGGAAGGCGAATTCCAGGCCTCGACGCAGCTCGCCAAGGCCGCCGCAATCGTGGGTCAGCACCCCTTGGGCGCCCAGCTCCGCTATCTCCAGACGCTCACCGAAATCGCCTCGGAGAAGAACTCGACGATCATCTTTCCCCTCCCGCTCGATCTGATAAGACCCTTCCTCGAGCCGCCCACGCCCACGCCCACGGGTAGCGGGGATTCCTCCAAGGACTGACACGCCGCAGCTGCGCGGCTCCGCTGGCGGAGCCGCGCCGTGAGCAGCCGGTGGCGAAACCCACGCGGCGTTCAACCGGCGATCCATCCCGGCTGAACCACTCCGCTTCGCTGTGTTCTGCGTTGCGTTTCGGTCGAAATATACCGGGTATTCCTCCCTCACGCGCCTTGTCAGCCGGGCGCCTCGCCCCCACCGGGAGAACTGGCCGGCCTCGGCGCTCACGTGGGTTTCACCACAGGCTACTAAGCAGCCTGTAGACAAAGTCACTGGCCCAAGTGCTCCCGGTGGGGGCTCCTCCCTCGCGCGCCTTGTCAGCGGGGCGCCTCGCTGCTCTCGGCGCTCACGTCACTTTGTCCACAGGCTGTTAAAACCTCAAGTATCGCTTTAGAAATTCCTCGTAACTTCTGTTAGTGTGACGGCACGGGGGTGCGGGGAGGTGCCGTTCCGGCGCCTGGGCGCCCCACCCACCCGGAGGGATTTCTGATGAACGGCCACGACAGCGATCACTACGACGTCCAGTTCACCACGCGGCAACTCGTGTTGATGTTCGGCCTGCTTATCGTGATCGTAGTGGGCGTTTTCGTGGGGGGGATCGTCATTGGACGCGGGATGGCGCCCGGTGCGGCGGACGCGGTGATGGCCCGTCGCACAAACCCGGTTCCGGTGCCCGCGCCGGCGCGGACTCCCGCCGTCGCCGTCGCCGAGGCGCCCGCGGAAGACGCGCTTCGCCTCCCCATCCGGTCCGAGCAGCAACCTGCCGCCAGGACGCCGGAGCGCGCTCCGGTTCGGCGGGCGGCTTCGCCGGCCGCCTCGACTTCACCGGCGCCCCGGCCGGCCGAGGCTCAGAGGCCTCCGCCCCGCACGGCTTCCACCAGTCCGGAACAGCTCTCGGGCCGGACCCTCGCGGCCCCATCGCAGCGTGCCGCTGCCGCCTCGCCGTCGCCGCGTACCGCCGCCGCCACCCCGGCGCCGCCACGCACGGCCGACCGGCCAACGCGACCCGGCAGTGGGAAGTTCACCATTCAGGTTGCGGCCTTCCGCGACCGGTCGGCCGCCGAGCGGATGTTGCAACAGCTCGCGGCGCGGGGAATCGAGGGGTACCTCGAAGGCACTCCGGCCGGGATCTTCCGGGTCCGGGTCGGGCAGTTCGAGAGCCGCGAGGCCGCCCGGGCGCTGGCGGCTCGTCTCGAGAGCGAGAAGTTCGCGACTCTGGTCACGAGCCGCTAAGCGGTCTCTTCCGGCCGTGAGCAGCCGGTGGCAAAACCCACGCGGCCCAGTTCTCCCGGTGGGGGCTCGGCCGGCGATCCATCCCGGCCTAACAGCCTGTAATGAAACCCGCGCGGCCCAGTTCTCCCGGTGGGGGCTCGGCCGGCGATCCATCCCGGCCAGACAGCCTGTGATGAAACCCACGCGGCCCAGTTCTCCCGGTGGGGGCTCGGCCGGCGATCCATCCCGGCCAGACAGCCTGTGATGAAACCCACGCGGCCCAGTTCTCCCGGTGGGGGCTCGGCCGGCGATCCATCCCGGCCAGACAGCCTGTGATGAAACCCACGCGGCCCAGTTCTCCCGGTGGGGGCTCGGCCGGCGATCCATCCCGGCCAGACAGCCTGTGATGAAACCCACGCGGCCCAGTTCTCCCGGTGGGGGCTCGGCCGGCGATCCATCCCGGCCAGACAGCCGGTGATGGAACCCACGCGGCCCAGTTCTCCCGGTGGGGGCTCGGCCGGCGATCCATCCCGGCTGAACCGCGTCGCTTCGCGCCGCTCATCGTTGCGTTTCGGTCGGAATACACGGGGTATTCCTCCCTCACGCGCCTTGTCAGCCGGACCCCCACCGGGAGAACTCGCCGACCTCGGCGCTCACGTGGGTTCCACCACCGGCTGTTCACCGCGTCGCTTCGCGCCGCTCATCGTTGCGTTTCGGTCGAAATACACGGGGTATTCCTCCCTCACGCGCCTTGTCAGCCGGACCCCCACCGGGAGAACTGGGCCTCGCCGGCCTCGGCGCTCACGCGGGTTCCACCACCGGCCGCTAGAATTCCGGGGTTCCCGCCGGCCGGGGACCACCCCCGGAGAATCGCCATGAGTCAGGAAATGCTCGACCGGTACGAAGCCTTGGTGGAACGTGTCACCGTGGCCCGGGGGTTCCTTTGACACCGTCGGTCTGACAGCGGAGATCGCCGAGCTCGACGAGCGTCTGAGCGACCCGGCCGTGTGGTCGGCATCGGGCGATGGGGAGGCACTTTCACGGCGCCGGGCAAGCGTGTTCGGGGGATTGGAGCGGAGCGCGGCCTTCGCGCGGGCGGTGGACGAGGTCGAGACGCTGGCTGAATGGATCCGGGAGGGGGAAGACGTCATCGACGACTTCCGTGAACATCTGGACCGTCTGGAAGGCCAGCTCGACGAGTTCGAACTGCACCGGCTCTTCGCCGGGGAACACGATTCCGAGAACGCGATCGTCACCATCAATCCCGGAGCCGGGGGGACCGATGCCCAGGATTGGGCGGAGATGCTGCTCGGGATGTACATCCGCTGGGCCAAGGGCCGGGGGTTTGACATCAAGCTTCTTGACCGCCAGCCGGCAGAGGAAGCGGGCATCAAGGGAGCGACGTTCGAAGTCCGGGGAGACCACGCCTATGGCCGGCTACGGGTGGAATCGGGAATCCACCGGCTGGTGCGGATGTCCCCCTTCGACAGCCAGCACCGTCGCCACACCTCCTTCGCCTCGGTGGCCGCCTTCCCCGATCTCGACGACCGCATCGAGATCGAGGTGGACGAAAACGACCTCCGCATCGACACCTTCCGGGCGAGCGGCAAGGGCGGCCAGCATGTCAACGTCACCGACTCGGCGGTCCGCATCACCCATCTGCCTACGGGCCTCGTCGTTTCCTGCCAGAACGAGCGCTCCCAGCACCGGAACAAGGACAGCGCCATGAAGGTTCTGCGAGCGCGTCTCTACGACCGGGCGGTGCGGGAACGCAAAGCCCAGGAGGAGGCCCAGAAGGAGAGTCTGGGCGACAACACCTGGGGCAACCAGATCCGGTCCTACGTGTTCCAGCCGTACCGGATGGTGAAGGACCACCGTACGAACCACCAGATGGGGGATGTGGACCGGGTGATGAACGGCGACCTCGATGGCTTCATCAAGGCGGGACTGACAATGGCTGCTCGTTCGACATCGAGCGGTGCGGGTTCGGCAGCGGGGCGGGCGACGGAGCGAGGCAAGGCGGGCTAGCAGCACACCGTCTCGCGCTGGTCGGCTCGGCCGCATCGGGATCTGCGAAGCGACACACGGTGTTCTCCCAGTTGTCCCCGCCGGTCATTCGTTTCGGGGCGGCGGCGAACTTACAATGCCCCCATGCGTACTCTCCTTGGCTCCGGTCTCCTGCTCGCAACCCTCATCCTCGCGAGCACCGGGTGTACCGGCGAAGGCGCGCCCTTCGACGAAGCAGCCTGGCGGGAAGGCGAGGAGGCCTACCGGCAACGGGTGGAGGAGACGCTCACCTCCGACAGAAATTGGCTGACCGTAGCCGGGCTCCACTTCCTGACGGTCGGTGAACACACCGTCGGGAGCGGCGAGGATGCCGATCTTCGCGTTCCGGACCGGTTCCCGGAGCTGGCGGTCACCGTTTCCTGGTCGGCGGACGGCAAGGCGTTCGCCCGGGTTGCCGAAGGAATGGGCGCCACGGTGGGCGGCGAACCCTTCACCGAGGGCGAACTCGAACTGGGCGAGGACGGTGCCCTGCACCTCGACGACAGAACGAGGTTCTGGCTTCACTCGAGCGGCGAGCGCCGGGCGCTCCGCCTGCGCGACCTCGACAACTCGCTCCGCACGAATTTCACCGGCCGGAAATGGTTTCCCCTGGATCCGAAGTTCCGGGTGGCCGCCGTTTTCGAGCGATATCCGGAGACGAAACACGTCGAAGCGATCAACATCCGCGGAGACATCGAGAACTACGAGTCGGACGGCGACGTGGTCTTTGACTGGGATGGCCAGGAAATCCGGATGCAGGCGTTCAACAGGAGGAACGGGGTTTTGTTCTTTGTCCTCTCGGACGGCACGAGCGGTCTGGAGACCTATCGCTCCGCGCGTTTTCTGCAAGTCCCTCCGGCAGAGAACGGCCGGGTAGTCGTGGACTTCAACCGCGCCGTGAACCCGCCCTGCGGCTTCAACGAGTTCACTACCTGTCCGACCCCGCCGCCGCAAAACCGACTCGCGATCCGTGTCGAGGCCGGCGAGTTGCGCTATCAGCCCGGGTCCGCGCCCACCGACTGACTGGCTGCACCCCTTGGGCGTAGGCATAGCGGTCACCCTCGACCGCGAGGTCGAGGGCGTGGTCCCCGAGAACTTCGAGGGCCACGCCCTCAATCAGGCGCGCTGGGAACTGTCGGAGGCCGCCGAAGAGGCCGGTCTTCAGCCCCTCGACGAGTTCGTCAGCATGAGTCCCGAAGAGTCCGAGATCCTCGCTGCGGACCTCAATTTCGACACCGACGTGGACGGGGTCACCCCGGCGGGATGGTTTGACTCCCGGGTTGGGCTCCGACTGGTGCAGACGCTGCTCGGGACGGTCACGAAGGATCCCGAGGCTTTCCCGGGAGAGCACACGTTGGTCGCGGAACTCACCGCACTGGAGACGGTCCTTGCGGCCGCCGTCCGCGCCGGAGCGCGTTTCCGGCTGTCGGTGGCCTACTGACAGCCCGTGGTGAAAGCACCCCGCACGAGCCCCAGGAGGTCGCGCGCGGCGAATCCGTCGGTTTGTGTGCGTGCGGGGCGCTTTCCCCACGGGTTGATGGTGCGAATCGCTGCGCGATTCGCACCATCGTCTTTCGTGGGGAGGGAAAACCCCTCCCCACACCCCACCCCCGCGGCGCTGCGCGCCGCGAATGGATGCCTTCCGGGTTTCACCACAGGCTGTTAACGGGCTGTCAGGCCCAGTTCTCGCGTTCGATCAGTCTTTCGACCTGGGCGAGGTGGTGCCGCCCGTGCCAGGTGTAGACCCCGACCGTGCGGGCCAGAGTGTTCTCGCCCGAATCCGGGTTCAAGAATGTCCGCTGGAGCTGCTCCCAGCTCAGGCTCCGCACCAGTTCCGCCCAGCGCACGTGCAGTGCCCGCAGAAGGTCCAGCGAACTGTCGATCGGTGCGGTCAGGTAGTCCGGCAGCTCCGCCACCAGCGCTTCGTCTTAGCAGCCGTTGGACAAAGTCACGTGAGCGCCGAGACCGGTGAGGCGCCCGGCTGACAAGGCGCGATTTGGGAGGAATACCGGGCGTATTCCGACCGAATCGGAACGCAGAGCCCAGCGATCAGCCGGGATGGATCGCCGGTCGAACGCCGCGTGACTTTGTCTACGGGCTGCCTAGGTGGCTGTCGGGGAGGTGATGGACGACCTGCCGAACGGTCCAGCCGCCGGGACGGTACGGAGTGTCCAGTTGAGGGTCGCTCAGCGGGGTCACCGTTCGGCGTAGGTCGCCGGGCAGAGCCACCAGGTCGGCGAGCCAGGCGCCGACCTGATCCTCGGTGATCGCACCCGAGACGGTGAACTTGCCGATGGGATAGCGCAGATCCGGGGTCGCGGAAGTCACCGGCTGTTAAGCGGTCCGGGAGGTGAACTTCGCGGTGAGCCAGGTGATGAGGCCGCCGAGGAGCGTGGTCCAGAGGCCGACCCAGAAGACGACCTGGGGGATAGCGCCGCCCCAAAACCACTGACCCATGAGGCCCATCGTCGCTTCCATGTCCGGCGGATAAGCGTCGTAGTGGGTGCCCCAGTCGCCGAGGGTGGCGAAGAGCATGATGAGGATGACCGGGATCCGGGCGCCGATTCCGTAGACGAAGTTCGTCTTGAGCGCCGCAACGAATCCGGTGTTTCCCGACCGGGCGTGTTGCCGCCCGAACCAGAACGCGAAGATCGGAGCCAGCCAGACGATCCCGATGATGGCGCCGGTACCGCCGGCCTCACGGTTCACGAGGAAATCCGGCAGGCCGCCGAGGGCGCCCAGCAGGCGGAGAGCCGTGACCCCGAGCGTGATCAGGACCGGCGTGCGAACCAGCGCCCAGGTGGAGGAAGGGGAAGTCGGCATCGAGAGGCTCCTGTTTCCGGAGGAACCTCCGGACCGATGAAAATCCGCTCGGCTGCGCGGACCTCAGAGAAAGACGAGATTCTGGCAGACTTTGTTCCCTTCCCGAGGAGAACCTTCGATGCTTCGTTCCCTGTTTCCGGTGGTTTCCGCCGCCGTCTTCACGGCAGTCCTGCCGCTCGCCGGCTGCGGCGAGTCCGGGCCGCGCTTCGCCGAGGACCGTCTCCTGGCGCACATCTCCACCCTGGCTTCCGACGAGTTCGGCGGGCGGGGACCGGCTTCTCCCGGAGAGGAGAAGACCGTTGCCTACCTGAGCGGGGTGTTCGAGCAACTCGGACTCGAGCCCGGGAATCCGGACGGGACCTGGGTTCAGGCAGTACCCCTCGTGGGCTCCACCGCCATCACCATGGCGGCCTCCTCGGACCCGGGCGGCGACTGGGAGGCGGGAGTGGACTTCGTGGCCTGGACCAAGCGGGTGGTCTCCGAGGTGGGGGCGTCCGGAGAGTTGCTCTTCGTCGGCTATGGCGTCCAGGCGCCGGAGTACGGCTGGGACGACTTCGGAGATGCCGACCTCACGGGCAAGATCCTGGTGGTGCTGGTGAACGACCCGCCCGGAGAACACCACTTCGGCGGCGACGCCATGACCTACTACGGCCGCTGGACCTACAAATTCGAAAAGGCCGCCGCGATGGGAGCGCTCGGAGCGCTGATCGTCCATGAGACGGGTCCCGCCGGATATCCGTGGGAAGTGGTGAGCGGCTCGTGGACCGGGGAGCAGTTCGACCTGCGCACCCCCGGCGGGAACATGGACCGCCTCGAGGTCGAGGGATGGATCTCCCGGGAGCAGGCGGTCGCGCTCTTCAGCGCCGCGGGAATGGACTTCGAGGAAGCTCGCGGGGCGGCTACTGCCCCGGAGTTCACGCCCATGCCGCTCGGTATTCCCGTGAGCTTCGCGCTCGAAACCTCGCACCGCGAGATCGACTCGAACAACGTGGTGGCGCGCCTTCCCGGAACCGAAGCGCCCGGCGAGACGGTCATCTACACCGCGCACTGGGATCACCTCGGCACTGCGGTGGGGATGGAGGGCGACAACATCTTCAACGGGGCCTTCGACAATGCGACCGGTACGGCGGGACTGCTGGGGCTTGCCGAGGCGTTCGCGGCCGAGGGGCCTCTCCGCCGCAGCGTGTTGTTCCTGGCCGTTACCGCGGAGGAGCAGGGACTGCTCGGCTCGCGCCACTATGCCCAGAACCCGCTCTATCCGGCGGCCGAGACGGTGGCGGCGCTCAACATGGACGGCCTGAACGTGTGGGGACGCACGACCGACATCACCGTCGTAGGCCTCGGCCAGTCCGAACTCGATGACATCGCCGGGGCGGCCGCCGCCGAGCTCGGCCGCGAGCTGCGCCCGGACCCGGAACCCGAAAACGGCTACTACTACCGTTCCGACCACTTCGAATTCGCGAAGGTCGGCATCCCGGCGTTCTATCCCGACGGCGGGGTGGACTTCATCGGCAAGCCCGAAGGGTTCGGCATGGAGGTCCGTGCCACCTACGTCGCCGAGGCGTACCACAAACCCGGCGACGAGGTGGAGGACTGGTACGACCTCTCGGGGATGGTGGACGACCTGGAATTCCTCTACCGGATGGGCCGCGGCCTCGCCGACTCCGACGGGTGGCCCGAATGGAGCGAGACCAGCGAGTTCCGCGCCGCCCGCCAAGCCGATCGCCCTTAACAGCCTGGTGAAACCCAAGCGGCGTTCGAGCGGCGATCCATCCCGTCTGAACCGCGTCGCTTTGCGGCGCTCGGCGTTGCGTTTGGGTCGAAATACGCTCGGTATTCCTCCCTCACGCGCCTTGTCAGCCGGACCCCCACCGGGAGAACTGGGCCTCGCCGCTCTCGGCGCTCACCCGGGTTCCACCACCGGCTGTTGACCGCTCCAGCCAAGACTCCAGCCAACAATAGAAGCCGCCGACAGCGGCGGGGCAGGGACATCCCGCGGGGCAGGGGCATCCCGTGGCTGCGCGTCGTTCAGTTCCGCAAGGAGATCGTGACTCGGGCTGAAGAAAGCTTCTTCTCGCTGTCCGCCGGGAATCGGGATCCGAGCGGGGAGTTGGCCTCTGTCAGGGTAGACAGCGTATAGTTCCTTCTACCCCTTCCGGAGGCGCCATGGGTCTGAACATCAAGAACGAGGAAACCTGCCGGCTCGCCCGCGAACTCGCGCGGTTGACCGGGGAGAGCATGACCGGCGCGATCACGGTTGCACTCAGGGAGCGTCTTGGTCGGAGGAGGCGCGAACTCAATGTTGATGAGCGTCTCAGGGAGCTCCGCGCGATCGCAGAGCGGTGCGCCAAGCTGATGGGACCCGGCCCATCTGCCGTGGAGCACGGCGATCTGCTCTACGACGAGCGGGGTCTGCCCAAGTGATCGTGGACAGCTCCGCCCTGCTGGCAGTCCTGAACCGGGAACCGGATGCTGGACGCTACGAAGCCAGGATGCTCACCGCCTCGAGCTGTCGGATGTCGGCGGCGAACATGCTTGAAGTGACCATGGTGGTGGAGGGCAGGGGCGGTCCGACGGCGGGATTGGAATTGGACCGGTTTCTGGAGCGGCTGGGCGTTGATGTGGTGCCGGTTACCCTCGAGCAACTTGCGTCGGCGCGGTACGCGTGGCGACGCTTCGGCAGGGGGAATCACCCCGCCGCCCTCAACTTCGGAGACTGTTTCGCCTACGCCCTCGCCGAGGTCTCGCGGGAACCGCTCCTCTTCAAGGGCGACGACTTCGCCCGGACCGACATCGCCGCTGCCTGACGCTCGGGCTCCCGACCGGAGGCGCCCTCCCGCCCCCTCAGGCGCTTGCGCCGCGGTTCCTCCACCACTCGCTCACCAGGAAGGGGGATAGAACCACGAAGAACATGGCGAGTCCGGCCACCGCCAGGATCGGCAGATACCACGGCCAGGGCGCCATGAAGAAGGGAGACACGGTGTCGGGGGGAGGCCCCGAAAGCCACATGAAGTTCGCGCCCAGCAGAAGGTTCACCGCGCCCACGAACGCGGCGAAGACGGCCAGATAGGCGAAGGCGCGGAACATCCCGCGGAGGGTCGGACGCATTCCGAGACCCCAGGTGGCGAACAGCACCCCCACCACGATGCCCGAATGGGCGATGAAGTATTGGAAGAAGCGGTACTCGGGGAAGTCCACCGCGAGCCCGCCGGGGGTGATGACGGCGTTCGCCGAGCCCACGAGACCCCAGAAGTAGACGATCTCGTAGGTCTTCGGACTGCGCAAGAGAAGCGTCGCCGACGTCAGCAGCACCGCCACCCCGCAGACGTGCAGCGGCATATGGTTCCGCACCCAGCCATCGAGTCCGATCGCCCCGATCCGGATCGCCCAGTAAGTGAACTCGTTCGTGAGGAGCATCCCGGCAAGGAGCCAGGCGATGACGTTCGGCGCTGCCCCGGAGAGCCGCCGCGCGATAACCGCCAGCAACGCCGGAAGCGCCAGGGTGAGCGCCAACGCCACCAGATGGGGCGCGGCGAAGGTCTGGAAGCCGGTGGAAGTCATTACCGGAGGAGCCGCGCCGGGGAGCCGTGCCGGCGGGTAGCGGCTCCCTGGGCCGCCTCAGCGGGCGACTTCGAGTTCCGGGTGGCGCGCCAGGACGTCAAAGTCGCCGTCGCGATGGAGGATAGGCGCCCCGGAGCGGATCGCGACGGCGGCGATCAGACAGTCGATCAGCCGGCGCACCGTCTCCCCTTGCCGGCGGCAGCGACGGAACAGGGCAGCCGCCTCCTCGAAGTGCGCGGGGTCCGTGGGCAGCACGGTCGCCCGCGCCAGGAGGCGGCGCAGCGCCTGGATGGAGTTCGTCTCGCGCGCCGGCCAGCACCTCCATGCGGATTGCGTCGCGCACCGCGATTTCGGCGTCCAGCAATTCGTCAACGCGCCTGCACACGGTCGAGCCCGTGTCGTGGAGGAACTCCACCCAGGCGGACGTATCCATCAGGACCACGTCTCACGACGACGGCGCATCTCTTCCAGATCGCCCACCCAGCCCGATCCGCGAAGACGCCGGGCCTCGTCAAGGCGGAGGGGCTCGGCGGCGAGGAGGCGCAACGCCAGGTTGACGGCTTCGCGCTTGGAAGTCAGCCGATAGCGGCGCATGACGGCGGCGCAGGCATCGTCGTCGATATCCACGTTGGTGCGTGACATAGACCTGCGATACACCATACGTCGTTCGGAATCGGCAGCGCCAGGTGCGTGGCGGATCGCTCGCGATCCAGGCACGGACGCGCCTCGTCCTACTCGGAGCGGAGCGCTTCCCAGGGCTCGCGGCGCGCGGCGACCACCGCCGGATAGATGCCGAAGACCACACCCACCGAGACCGAGAACGCGAACGCCACTCCGAATGCGACGAGCGGTGGCGGGCCGACCGGGAGTGCGGGCCAAAACGCCGGCGCGAGCAGCCGGAGACCGGCCCCGACTCCGGCGCCGAGGAAGCCGCCGGCAAGGGAAAGCAGCACCGCCTCGATGAGGAATTGGGTGACGACCTGGGAGTGGCCGGCGCCGATCGCCTTGCGGATGCCGATCTCCCGCCCCCGTTCGCGAACCACGACCAGCATCACGTTCATCACGCCGACTCCTCCGGCGAGAAGGCTGATCGCGGCGAGCGCGAGGCCCACCGCCACCACGCCGAACAGGATGCCGCGGAACGAACTCAGGAGCGCGTCGAGCGAGAGGATCTGGAAGTCGTCCTCGGCATTGTCCGGCAGGTCGCGGGCCCGCCGGAGAGCCTCGCGGATCTGCTCCTCGGCAAGCTCGACCTGCTCGAGCGAGCGGGCGCGGAAGCCGAGCTGCAGCGGGGTGGCCGGGCCCTCTCCGAAGCGGTACTGGGCGGTGGTTACCGGGATCAGCAGCATTTGGTTCGGGTCTCCGGACGAGAGAACACCCCGCTCTTTCGCTTCGAGCACTCCCACGATGGTGAACAGGACCCCGTCAACCAGGAGTCGCTCGCCGATCGGGTTGTTGGTCCCGCCGAAACCGCCCCCGAGTTCCCGCGCGAGTTCACTCCAGACCTCGGCGCCCACGACCGCGGCGCGGGTCTGCCGCTGCATGTCCTCCTCGGTCAGGAAGCGGCCGCGCGCAAGCGTCTTCCCGGCGACCTCGAGGTGCAGCGGGCCGACGCCCTTCGCGTCGAGTCCCATCGCTTCGTCGTAAAGACGCACCTCCGGGCGGAACGAGAGCACCGGGTCGAAGGCATCGACGGCGGGGGATCCGCGAAACGCCGCTTCGCCGTCGGCGAGCGACAAGAACGCCCGGCGCCGCACGATGTCGTCGCGCGGCGCAGACCAGAACACGGCGATGTACCCGCCGCCCACGTCCCCGAACTCGGCGGTGACGGTCTGGGTGAGCCCGTCCGCGACCGAGGCCACCGCGACCACCGAAGCGATACCGATGGCGACGCCGAGGGTGCTGAGCGTGGAGCGCAGCGGATTGCGGCGGATGGAGGAAACCCCCATCCGCAGGTTTTCGCGGATCACCGATCCGGGTCGGGGTCGCCGTCCTCGGCCTCGACGATCACCTCGTCGCCGTCCGACAGTTCGCGCAGGATCAAGGGCGGTCCCACCACCACCACATCCCCGGCGGTGAGACCGGCGGTGATTTCGACCTCGAGCAGGTCGGAGAGGCCGGTCGTGACCCGCCGTTCGGCCACCCGGTCGTCCTCGATCACGAAGGCCACCTGCCAGCCAGGCGCGCGGGACGTCGTCTGGCCGGAGACATTGGCGCCTTCCCCGCCGCCGAGCGACACGGAGAGACTCCCGCTGCCGGCGCCCTCCGGAAAGCGCCGCAGCAGCGCCCCGATCGGGACCGCGAGCGCGTCGGCGCGCCGTTCGGTCTCGATCCGGACCTGGGCGCTCATCGAGGGGCGGACGGCCGGCGGCGGATCATGGACGCGGATCTTGGCGAGGAACTCGGCCCCCTGGCCGGCGGCGCCGAGCCGCGAGGTCTCATCCCGCCGACCCACCCGCTGGATCTCGATCACCTCACCGGAGAGCGTCGCCCCGCGGAGAGCGCTGAGCGTGATCTCCACCGGCTGCCCCAACTCGACGCTCACCACATCCACCTCGGGGATGTCCGCCTCGACAATCAACTCGGCGTCGGTCCCGAGGGTCATGATCCGGGAGCCGGGCAGATTCTGGCTGCTCGCCACCACCAGTTCGCCCTCCTCCAGTTCGACCGCCAGGACGATGCCCTGCATGGGCGACCGGACCACCGTCTTCGCCAGGTTTTCCTCGGTGCGGCGGAGCGCGGAGCGGGCGCGCTCGATGTTCTGACGGGCGCGGTCGGATGCAATGCCGGCGCGTTCCAATGCGACCTGCGCTTCCTCGACCGCCCGGGCGCTGACCACTCCTTCGGCGTGGAGCGAGCCGGCGCGTTCGCGCTCCCGCCCGGCGTCCTCCTCGGCCACCTCGGCGTCGGCGAGGATGGCCTCGGCCTCCCGCAATCCGGCCCGTTGCTCTTCCACGATGGGGCGCTGGATGGCGTCGTCAATGAGCGCGACGATCTGCCCGGGAGCGACCGGATCGCCCGGGCGGACGCGGATCGCCAGCAGCCGGCCGACCACCTCGGCCGAGATGTCCACGCTCTCCTCGGGGCGAACCACCCCGGAGGCTTCCACGGTGGCGAGGAAGTCCCGCGGGGAGACGGTCTGCGCCTCGACCCGGATCCGGGTGTCGGGGGATTCCACGCTCAGCAGGACCACCGTGAGCGCGCCGGCCGCGAGCGCGAGGGCGATCAGGATCTTCTTCAAGGGATTCGCTTCAAGGGATTCGCTTCAGGAGACGCCGATGGTGAACGACATTGCTCTCACCGCGAGCGCCATCCCGACCACGACGGCGGTGACGAGCGCCCAGAGCGAGACCACGACCGTGAACGAACGGCGACGGGTCACCCCGAGAACGATCGCGAAGCCGATGCCGGTCAGGATGACCTCCCAGGCGAGGAAGAGGTCCACCCGCGAAGCCACCGCCTGCGCGGCGCCGTCGAGCCCGCTGACGACCGCCGCCAGATTGCTCCGCAGGGGGGCTTCCGCCCGCTCCGGCGTCAGCGGGTAGGAGACCCAGGCCACCAGGCCGGTGAGGAGAGAACTGGTGGCGACCGCGGGCCAGCCGGCGTGGACCACCGTCGCCAGGATGACGCGATAACTGCCCTGGGCGCCGAGGAGGCCGAACACCAGCAGGAAGACGGCGGCGGCGGCGAGCGGAGCGATCAGCGCGCCGACCGCGCCGAGGACCGGCGCGAAGTTGCGGGTCAACCGCAGCGCCTCCTGCGAACTCTCGAAGATTAGCCGCTGGTCGGCCTCGGACATGTTGCGGGTGACCGACCCCGGCATCCGATCCATCTGCTGTTCGAACACATGGCGGGCCATGGCGTCCAGGTCGGTCGCCCGGCTCACTGCGGTTGCCTCGAAGGCGCCGGCCAGGGCGGTGGCGATCAGCGCCGCCGCAATCGTTGGCGACCGGGCAAGTTCGGCGAACGTACGGCCCGGCGCGTGGAAGACGGAAAGGAGCCGGCCCAGGGCGCCCGGATCGCGCTGCTTCCCATGGAAGCGACGATCGGCGCCCGGACCCTTCCGCGGAGAGACATCGGGCCCTTCGTGGGGGAGGGAGCCGAGGTCCGACGATGGGGATCGTGCGTTCATGCGGGATTCCTTGTGGGACGCCGGGTCGGGTGCGCAGACAGGCACCTGAGGTGAGGATATCGGAAGGAGCGAACCACATTGCGGCGGTTCGCGTCCGGCACGTCAACGAGTTAGATGCCGGAACGGGAGTCGTCCAGCCGTTGCCCCGGGCCTAGCAGCCTGTGGTGGAACTCACGCGGCGTTCGAGCGGCGATGCATCCCGGCTGAACCACTCCGCTTCGCTCCGTTCTGCGTTGCGTTTCGGTCGAAATACACCCGGTATTCCTCCCTCACGCGCCTTGTCAGCCGGGCGCCTCCCCGCTCTCGGCGCTCACGCGAGTTCCACCACAGGCTGCTACGGCCGGTCGCGGGACATGAGGTAGGCGTGCACCTGCCAGATCTCCTCGGCCGACAGCAACTCCCCGAACGCCGGCATGAGGTTCGCTTCGGATCCCTGCGCCACGACTTCGAAGAACCGGTTGGGGGTCAGCCGGCTCTGGAACACGTTCTCCCCCGCGCCGCTGCCGCTCCGGTGGCATCCCACGCAACGGGAGCGGTAGATGCGTTCGCCGGCAGCCAGGGCTTCTTCGTCTCCCAGAAGCGGGTTGGCGCGCTCTCCTTCGGTCGCCGGCGCCGGCGCGGCAGGGGTGGTCGTGGCGAGCGGTTCGCTGCCTTCCGTCGCCGGGAATCCATACCCCGGCAGCACGCGGCCACCCAGGGTGGCGCCCGGTTCGCCCACCCGCGGGAGGCCGCCCGGGAGCGTGACGAGATTCGTTCCCGCCTGTTCGCGCACCGGGCGGGCGCCGTCCAGCGCGAACACCCACAGGTTCCCGGCCTTCGGCTCGGTGTAGTAGAACGTCATGTCGCCGCCGATTCCCCCGGAGGGAACGGCCACGTACTGGACGCCGTCGAGTTCGTAGGTGATCGGGCTGCCGATGATTCCCGAGCCGGTCTGGAACTGCCAGAGCACCTCGCCGCGCTCGGCGTCGATCGCCATGAAGTAGCCACGCATGTCCCCGGTGAACACCAGTCCGCTGGAAGTGGCCACTGCGCCCGCCCAGAAAGGCGCCGGGCTCACCACCCGCCACAGCACCTTGCGGTTCACCACGTCGAAGCCGACGAAGTTCCCCGGGTTCTCGCTGGTCAGGTACTGCTGGTAGTCCGCGCCGAGGTACCACTCGCCGAGCGTCGGCGGCTCGAACTGGTCCTCCTCCCAGAACCGGTAGCCCATCGCCCACTGGTTCGACATGAAATAGAGCGCCCCGAGACCCGGGTTGTAGGCGAGTGGTTGCCAGTCGATCGCACCTTCGAGGCTCGGGATGATGGGTCCCACCTCGGGGCCGCCCGACTCCGCCACCATGTCGAGATTTACGTCGGGTCGGCCGGTCTCGGGGTCGAGCCCGTGGGCCCAGTTGATCCCCGGGACGATTGGGTCACCGTAGAGGAAGCGCCCGTCGGTCCGGTCGAGCGCGTAGAAGAAGCCGTTCTTGTCGTGGTGGAAGAGCGCCTTGACGGGGCCGTGACCGGGGAGCGTCACGTCGGCGAGCACCGGCGTGCTGACCGCGTCGTAGTCCCAGCAGTCCCAGGGGGTGTACTGGAATCCCCACCGGATGCTGCCGTCGTCAGGGTCGATGGCGATGGTTGCGGCGGTCCACTGGTTGTCGCCCTTCCGCACGTGGCAGTTCCAGGGGGCGGCGTTCCCGGTGTTCCAGTAGACGAGGTTCAGTTCCGGATCGAAGACGCCGGTGGTCCAGGTCGGGCCGCCGCCGTTTTTCCAGGTGTCGCCCGGCCAGGTTTCGTTGCCGGGTTCGCCGGGTCCGGGGATGGTGTAGGTCGTCCAGCGATGATCGCCGGTCGCGGCGTCGTAGGCCTTCACGAACCCGCGAACCCCGTATTCGCCCCCGGCCATTCCGGTGAGCACCAATCCGTTCACCACCAGCGGCGCGCCGGTGATGCTGTAGCCGTGCTCCCAGTCGGCGACCTCGACCTCCCAGACTGGCTCGCCGGTGTCCTTGTCGAGCGCGATCAGCCGGGCGTCCATGGTGCCGACGTACACCAGCCCGCCGTAGAGCGCCACACCGCGGTTGATGGATCCGCAGCAAAAGACCCGTTCCACGTCGGAGCCGATCTCGGGGTCGTAGCCCCACTTCTTGCCGCCGGTGCGCGCGTCGATCGCAAAGACGCGCGATTCGTCCGCTGAGAGGTAGATCACCCCGTCGTGCAGCAGCGGCGTGGCTTCGAGACCCCGGTTCGCTCCGCCGGCCGCGAACACCCACACCGGGTCCAGTCGTTCCACGTTGTCCGGGGTGATCTGGTCGAGCTCTACGTAGCGCTGGCCGAGGTAGTCGCGGCCGTACATGAGCCACTCGGAGGTGTTCCCGGCGGCGGTTTCGAGGTCGGCGGTGGTGACGCCCTGTGCCAGCCCGAGCGCCGGCCAGGCGAGCCCGGCCGCGAGCAGCAGGGAGAGAACCGGCGCCCGCGGGCAGCTGGTGTTTTCTTTCGACGGTTTGTGCATTGGCGAGTTCCGGCCGGATTCTGTCAGGGCATCGCTACCCGGAGGGGCTCCACGACAGGTGGAGAGATTGGCTTGGGGGCCCGCAACTGGTTGCACTCGGCGCGCCGGCGTCCTCAAAAATGGAAGAGCAGGAGCACTGGAACCGCGTGGAAGCCGATCCATCCCGCGAACACGATGCCGAGAGACATTGAGCGCGTTGTCCCGAGCGCGATGGCGAGGCCCAGCCCCGTCAGCAGCAGCCTGCAGATTTCCACCGGTTGGAACATGGGCGCCAGATGGCTGGCGTTGTGCTCTTCAAGCCCGATGGAGGAGATCAGAAACTCCCTGATTCCAAGGAAAGGCCCATCGAAGAGGAGGTGCGCCAGCGGCCCCAGCACCATGATGCCAACCACGATGGCCCACATGGCGTGAAGGGTCACCGACAGGATCACCCGGTACCGAGCTTCGGCGCCGAAGTAGTTGAACACAACGAGATACAGTGCAGACGCGACAACGGGCCTCGCCATCAGCACCAGCGCCGCGAGCAGAAGGTAAGTTCCTTGCGGACCTCCGAGCGTCGGAAGCCCGGACGTTTCTCTGGCGACCGCGGCAACGGTGAAGATCGACAGCACCGCCGCGACCACCACGCCGACGCTTGGCGCCTTGCCGATCTCGGCGGCGGTGCGTCTCGGGCTGTGGAATACGGCGAGGAGCCGGCGCAGATCCTCGCGATAGGACGTGCTGCTCATGCCCTCGACAAGAGGCGGAGGGTGATTTCCTCGCCACATTCCCTGATTGGCCGGCCGCGATCCGAGTCCTGCCGCCCCGGTCGCGGGTACCAGCTTTCAGGCCGGTCCAAACCTGCCCCGTGGGGCCTGGAGAGGCGCGAAACGCAAGGCGCCTTCATTCGTAGTGGTACCGAGCCTGCACGATGTAGACGGACTCTTCCCGGGCGAAATACACCAGTCGGTGTTCCCGATCCACCCGCCGGGACCAGAGTCCGGCCAGTTCGTGTTTCAACGGTTCCGGATGGCCGATCCCTTCGAAGGGAGATCGGACGATGTCCTTGATCAGCCGGTTCACACGCTGGAGGCGACCCCGATCGGTGGCCTGCCAGTGCAGATAGTCCTCCCGGGCTCTTTCGGAGAAGACGAGCTTCACTCCACGAGAGCCCGCTCGGTTCCGCCTCCGGCGGCAAGTTCCGCGATCGCTTCCCGAATGCGTCGGGCGTTTTCCGGACTCCGCAGTAGATAGGCCGTCTCGTCGAACTGGTGGTAGTCGTCGAGAGACATCATCACGACGGGTTTCGCGTTTCTCCGCGTGATGACGACCGGAGCGCGGTCGTCACACACCCGCTCCATCGTTTTCGCCAGGTTGGCGCGCGCGTCCGAATAGGTGATTGTGTCCATCGGTCCGGGCTCTTGAGTACTCGTACAGTTTACTGTACCAGTTCATTCGAAGAGACAGACGCTTTGCGAGGGCCGCGGTCCTCGCGCTTCTTTCTCACCGGCTCGCGGCGATCCTCGCTTCGCCGCTCTCGGCGGCGATGCCGGCTTGGCGGCCAGCGGTCCCTGCCGCTGCGCGCATCATGTAGGGCTCGATCCGTTCCGGCGGCGGCGGGTCGGTGCGGCGCGACACGAAGACCATGACCGCCACGTTCGCGAGCGCCCCGTAGATCCCCGGGTGGATCCCGAGGAGCGCGAGGTCAGGCCATACGTTGAGCGCCAGGGTCACTGCGCAGCCGGCGAGGAGTCCGTAGATCGCGCCCTCGCGGCTTGCCCGCCGCCAGAACATGGCGGCGATCATCAGCGGGAAGAACTGCGCGATCGCGCCGTAGGACATGAGGAGGAGGCTGACGAGGGACGCCTCCGACCCCACCGCGAGGTAGTAGGCGAGCGAGCCCATCCCCAGCGCGGTCCAGCGGATGAGTCGCGTCTCGGCGGCGGGCGTCCGGCGGACGCCGCGGAGCGGCATTTCGAGGTCCTTGACCAGCACCGAGGCCCCGGCGTGCAGGATCGCGTCACCCGAGCTCATCGAAGCCGCGAGCGCCCCGGCGCAGAAGAGGCCCACGGTGATCGCCGGCAGATCCAGATCCATGAGGATCGTGGGCAGGATGGTGTCGGCCTGCTCCACCCCGGGGTAGGTCATGATGCCCGCGAAGCCGATAAAGAGCACCGGGATCAGGAAGATCTGGAAGGTCGGGTAGAAGATCACCATCCGTTTGAGCGTCCGGACGCTCCGGGCCGCGTAGATCTTCATGAAGTAGTGCGGCCACACCGAGAAGCCGAGCACCGAGATCACCACCGCGCTCGAGTAGGCCCCGAAACTCCATGGTTCTCCGGCGGCGTCGAGGCCGGGGGCGACCAGCATCTCCGGCGCCGTCGCGGCCAGCTCTCGGAACATCGGGCCGATGCCGCCATGAAGCTTCCAGGGGAGGTAGAGCCCGAGCCCCCAGGCGAGGCCGAGCATCAGGATGCCCTGGAAGGTGTTCGTCCAGCCGACTCCCATGACCCCGCTGCGGGCCACGTAGATGAGCACCACGCCGTAGGCCAGCGCGGCGCCCGCCCACTCGGGCATCCGACCTTCGGTCACCACCGAGAAGACGTAGCCCGCTCCCTTCATCTGGATCACGAGATAGGGGACGAGCGCCGCCGCGCTCATGATCGCCATGATCGCGGGAATCGCCTTGGGGCTTTCGAACCGGTACGCGAAGAACTCCGCCTGGGTCACGAACCCGAACCGGCGCCCGAGTATCGCGATCCGGGGCCCGAGGAAATACCAGGGCAGGAGGCCCACCGTCCCGTACGAGACGATGTAGAACGCCGCCGCGCCGCGCGAGTAGGCCCAGCCCGGCGCCCCCAGGAAGGCGAAGGCGCTGTAGATGGACGCCCCCATGATGAAGTAGAGGAGGAGGAAGCCCAGGCTCCGGTCGCCGGCAACGTACCCTTCGGGAGTGTTCGAGACGTTCCGGCCGGACGCCAGCCCGATCGCCAGCGTGATGAGCAGGTAGGCGAGCGTCGTCAGGAAGACGATGACCCAGGCGTCCATCGCTAGTCGCGGTACTCCCTGTCCAGGGCTTCGTCGTCATCCCGGTCCTTGGTGAAGATCGTGAGGAAGGTGAAAAACACCGTCGCGATCATCAGGACCAGCCAGAACATCGAAAACGGCATCCCGAGCACCAGCGGCTCGACGCCCGCCACCCATGGATAGAGCGGCCAGATGCTCAGCAGGAGTACCGCGAGGGCGACCCAGAAACCGATCCGGTGCCGCTTCGGGAAGCTCACGCTTACTTCTCGATCAGCTCGATTTCGAAGAGCGTCGGCCACTTCTTCCCGGTGACGAAGACCCGGCCGCCTTCCGGGTCCCAGGCGATGCCGTTCAGGACGTCCATTTCCGGATATTGCAGCCGCCAGAAGCTTGGGAAGATGCCGGTCAGGTCCACGAAAGCGGTGACCTCCCCGGTGTCCGGACGGATTCGGGCGATCCGCTGATCCATCCAGATGTTGGCCCAGATCTCTCCGTCGATCCATTCCAGCTCGTTCAGTCGCGGGAGGGGCTCTCCGTCCGCTGTCACCTTGAGCGTCCGCACTTCGCGCAAGGTGTCCGGATCCAGAAAGCGCAGGGAATCCGAACCATCGCTCATCACCAGGTGTTCCCCGTCGAACGTCAGCCCCCAGCCCTCACCGGAATAGCGGAACTCGCGCACCAGACGGAACTGGTCGAGGGTGTAGACGAATCCGATGCCCGCCTTCCAGGTGAGCTGGACGATGAAATCTCCGGCGAGCGCCGCGCCTTCTCCGAAGAACTGGGAAAACAGCCGGCGTTCCTCCAGCACTTCGCCGGTCTCGAGATCCACCCGCCGCAGGGTGGACTCACCCCGGAGTCCCGTGCTCTCGTAGAGGAATCCTTCGTGGAAGAAGAGCCCCTGGGTGAACGCCTGCGGGTCGTGCGGGAATTCCTGGACCACCCGGTAACCGAAGACGGCCGGTGCGGCGGGTTCCGGCGGGGGAGGGGGCTCCGGAGCCGGGGCAGGGGTCGGTACGGGTTCCGCCGCCGACGCCGGGCTCCCCGCAGACCCTCCGCAAGCAGCGAGCAGCAGGACCAGAGGCAAGAGCAGCGGGCCGACCGCGCGCCTCGGAAGGGCCATGTGGGGAATCATGGCATGACCACCGGCCCTCGGATGCGTATCCTCCGCGCACCATGTCCGACGCCCTTGCCAGCTCTTTTCGCGAGCACCTTGGAATACGCCTTGAAGGAATCGCCGAGGATCTCCGGAACACCGGGTACTCGGCTCTGGTCCTGGTTTCCGGCGGGCAGTACTTCTACTTCCGCGACGACCAGCCCGCCCCCTACCGGGCGAACGCCCACTTCCTCCATTTCTGTCCCCTCGAGGGCCCCGGCCACCTGCTCCTGCTCCGCCCGGGGAAGAAGCCGTTGCTGGCAACCTTTTCCCCCGACGACTTCTGGTACGAGCCCCAGCGGATCGGCGACGCCTTCTGGACTGAAGGTTTCAAGATCGTCGAGTGCGGCAGCCGGAAACGTCAGATCTCCGAGATCGCGAAGCGGCTTCCGAAGGGGCGCGCCGCCGCCATCGGCGAGAGCGGGGCGGTGGCCGAAGCTCTCGGTCTGGCGCAGAACCCACCGGCTCTCCTCACCCGGCTGGATTGGAGGCGCGCCATCAAGACCGCGTACGAGGTCGAATGCATCAGCGAGGCGAACCGCTTGGGGGCCGAGGGACACATCGCGGCGGAAGCCGCTTTCCAAAACGGCGGCAGCGAGTTGGAAGTCCATCGCGCCTTCCTCGCGGCGGTCGGCGGCCTCGAGGCCGACCTTCCGTACCCCACGATCGTCGGTCTGAACGAAAAGGGCGCGGTCCTCCACTACGAGGGAAAGCGCCCGGACGTCCGGAACGGAAAGAGCCTTCTCATCGATGCGGGAGCCCGGGTCCGCGGCTACGCCTCGGACATCACCCGAACCTTCGCCGGCCCGACGGCAGACGGGCGCTTTTGTTCCCTGATCACCGCCATGGAGGGTGCCCAGCAGGCGCTATGCGAAGGCGTAACAGCCGGTCGCCCCTGGGCTGACCTCCACCACGAGGCCCATCTGTCCCTGTCCGGCGTCTTGAAGGACGAAAACGTCATCAACCTGTCGCCTGAAGATGCCGTCGCGAGCGGTCTTAGTAAGGCGTTCTTCCCTCATGGCCTCGGCCACTTCCTGGGCATCCAGGTGCACGACGTCGGAGGCCACCTCGCCGGCCCGGACGGCCGCCGGGCCCCGCCGCCGAAGGCGCACCCCATGCTCCGCAGCACCCGGACCCTCGAGCCGGGTCACGTCCTGACGGTGGAGCCCGGGATCTATTTCATCGAGATGCTGCTCGACGAGTGGCGAAACGGGACGGAGTCGAGGCGGGACGCCATCAACTGGGAAGCAGTCGATGCTTTGGCTCCCTACGGCGGGGTCCGCATCGAGGACAACGTCCTGGTCACCGACACCGGCCCCCGCAACCTGACGAGAGAACACTTGCCGTAGGGCAGAAGCGCGGGGACGGCTAGGAGGGCCGGTCTTCAGACCGGCATCGCGGCCGCAGGCCGCGAAACTCCCGCCGCCACGTTCGCCCATCGCCGGGACCCCACACGGGGATGGCGAAACGCTCCGCCGGCGAGTCAGCCGGACCCCTTCGCCCCCACCCGCTTCTTCGCCGCGCCACCCCGCGTCCGCCGCCGTGCTCCGGTCCTACCCGTGTAATGCCCTGATCGCAATGACGGAATCCTCTCGGTGACCTCGGCCTCGCTGCAGCCGGCGACCCGAACCAGCTTCCGGTGGTGCGACGTTCCCGAAATGATCTCGATCGAATCCCGCGGCACCCGCAGCAGCTTTGCGAGGAGGGCGATCAGGCGGGCGTTCGCCTTGCCCCGCTCCGGTGGAGGCGAAAGGTAGGCGCGGATCCGTCCGTCCGCGAGCCGTCCGATCCGTTCCGGGGAGGAGCGGGGAGTGGCCCATACCCGAAGCACCACGCCCGCGAGCGAACCCGTGTCCCTCACGGCGGAATCTTAGAGCGGCGCAGGGCGTCCACGGCGAACGCGGGCGGCGCAAGTGCCGGACTTTGGGCCCGGTAACGCACGACTTGTCCACAGCGGCGCGGGAAGTGGGACGAAACGGCCCTGAATTTCGTCCGTATGTTTCAGGGGGCCCCCGCGTGTTGCGGGCGCCAGATCCCCGACGGAGGAAATCCCATGTCTGACATCAGTGACGATCAGCCGAAGCCCGCCGTGACGGAGTCTGAGCCACCGCACCAAGCGTCATTACCGGCCCCCCCGTCTGGAAGGGCCGGCGATACGCCCCCTCTGTCGCCGGCGGCCGCGTTCTTTCGGGCACTCGTGAGGGCCGGCTGCGACGCGGAACTTGCCTATGTTGCGGTGGAAGAGGCGAAAACGATGGCCGGGGAGAATGCAGACGCGGCCCTCACCAAGCTCGAGCAGCTCGTCACCCAGCACGGGAGAAACTCGCCGAACGCGACTTGAAACCCGACCTCCTCGCCGCCGGGACGGACTCGCCGAGGGCGGAAATGAGGCTGATGTGGGGCGCCCGCGGCACTCTGGTGACGGTTCTGGGCCTGGTCTTCACCCTCCTGTTCTCTTGCTGAACGCTCGACACACTGGAAGTCGGCGTTCCGCGATCAACCCCCTGGCACAGCCCGGTACAACACCCATTGGCGAGACACGCCAGGCCCCGTTCAGGGCAATTGATGTAGTGGTGCATTAGCCGTATGCTTGTGCATCATGCGCACCACCATCACCGTTGACAGCCAAGTCATGGAGCAACTCAAAGAGCGGGCAGCCCAGTCTGGCGGGTCCGTCAGCCGGCTGATCGAACACGCCGTCCGCCTCTTCCTGCGGGCACCCACGGCGGGCACCCCCGAGGAACCCTTCGAACTGGTCACCTTCGGTGCCGGAGGTCGCTTCTCGGAACACAACCTCGACAAGGCTTCGGCGCTCCTCGAGGCCGAGGACGTGGAGCGCTACCGGGATCGGAGATAGCCGGTGCTGCTCCCCGATGTCAACATCCTGATCTACGCGCACCGCGAGGACGGCCCGGAACACGAGCGATACGCCGGCTGGCTGCGCGCACTGACCGTTTCGTCCGCTCCGTTCGCGCTGTCCGAAGTCGTGCTCGCCGGCTTTTTGCGGATCGTGACGAACCGGAGAATCTTCGATCCCCCGACCCCGATGGACACCGCCATCCGGTTCTGTCAGCAGCTGGTGACGCGGCCTCGTGCGGTCATGATCGCTCCCGGCCAGCGGCATTGGGACATTTTCGTCGGGTTGTGCCGGAAGATTGAGGGGCCGCTCGTGACGGACGCATACTTGGCGGCGCTGGCCATCGAACATGGGTGCGAGTTGGTCTCTACCGACAGCGATTTCGCTCGTTTTCCGGAGCTTCGGTGGCGACATCCACTCGCGCCATCCGGCTGAGAAACGGTGCCGAGCTCGCTGGTCTTCGGCGTTCCCTGCTCTCTTGGTCGGGAGTCCAGGTGGCTCGGGCTAGAACGGCGTGTGTTGGGTTCGGCCGAGCACTATTTCCCGGAGGCCGTAACGGGCGGCTGCTGAGCGTTCAGTCACGCTGCCCTGCGCTGGCTGTCCAGAGAGCCGTACTCCCTGGTTCTCTCCTGGAGGCCCTGGGATGGTCGGAGAAAGACAACTTGACCACTACCAGGAAGCGTGACTGAGCCGCAGTCCATCGATTGGGTTGATCTGCTAGCGACGCTCGCAACGCCGCTGGTTATCGCAATCTTGGGATGGGTGTTTCTTGCAAGACAGAAGAAAAATGAGCTTCAGGCTGCTCGGTACGATTCGCTCCGGCTAGAACGACTTGAGGTCGAGCTATGGTCGAAAGTGGGTGACGGCGAGAGAAGGGGGTGGCGTATCGTGGGAGTAACCAACCTTCCACATCTCCAAAGAGGAGTGATACGCCATGACGGAGAGTACCGTTGTTTTCCTTCCCTCAGCAGAGGGAGTTGAGGACCCGCTGACGGAGGTTCTGCGAGCGGGGGCCCGGCAGTTGGTGAGGCACGCCGTGGAAGCGGAGGTGGCCGCGCTGCTGGCGGCCTACGCCGATCATCGGACCGAGACCGGCCGTCGGCGCCTGGTGCGTCACGGGCATGGCCCGGAGCGGGAGATCCTGACGGGGATCGGGCCGGTTCCGGTGCGGCGGCCGAAAGTACGGGACCGGGGAGGCGGGGGGGAGGATCGGATCCGGTTTTCCTCGACGATCCTGCCGCGGTTCGCGCGGCGGACGCGCTCCTTGGACGCGGCGCTGCCGACGCTGTATCTGCTGGGAGTGTCGAGCGGGGACTTCGGGGAGGCGCTGTCGGAGCTGGTGGGTCCGGGGGCGTCGGGGCTGTCGCCGGGTGTGATCGGTCGTCTCAAATCGGCATGGGAGGCGGAGCACGAGCGTTGGCGGCTCCGGGATCTCTCGAACCGACGGTATGTCTATGTCTGGGCGGACGGGATCTACCTTCAGGGTCGGCTGGAAGACGAGAAGCAGTGCGTTTTGGTGTTGATCGGGGCGACGCCGGAGGGCCGGAAGGAACTGCTGGGGTTCCAGGCGGGGTTCCGGGAGAGCGCTCAGAGCTGGCGGGAACTCCTGGAGGATCTGAAGGGGCGTGGCCTCCCGATCCGCCCGGAACTGGCGATCGGGGACGGGGCTCTCGGCTTCTGGAAGGCGCTGGACGCGAGCTTCCCCAAGACGCGCCGCCAGCGCTGCTGGGTGCACAAGACCGCCAACGTGCTGAACGCGTTGCCGAAGGCCCGGCAGCGGAACGCGAAGCAGGACCTGCACCAGATCTGGATGGCGGCCGGCCGCGCCGCGGCGGAGAAGGCGTTGGACACCTTCGCCGCCAAATACCAGGCCAAGTATCCGAAGGCGGTCCCCTGCCTGACCAAGGACCGGGAGGAGCTGCTCGCGTTCTACGACTTCCCGGCGGAGCACTGGCAGCACATCCGGACCACGAACCCCATCGAGAGCGTCTTCGCGACGGTCCGGCATCGCACCGTTCGCAGCAAGGGCTGCCTCTCCCACCAGACGGCGCTCGCGATGGTCTTCAAGCTGGTGACTGCCGCCAGCAAGACCTGGCGCCGCCTCAACGGCTACGAGAAGTTGCCCCGGGTCATCCAGGGCGTCAAATTCACCGACGGCATTCAGGCCGACGAAACCGAAACCCGCGCCGCCGCCTGATCATGCCGTCACCCACTTTCGACCATAGCTCCCTGCCGCCCGAAGACCCCGTTGGAGCGCCGGCAACGCTAACGAGGAAGGGCGCCTTCTCCGGGCGTTGCTGAAGGCGGGATGTGACGCGGAGGTCGCCTATACTGCGGCGGAAGAGGTCAAGGACGTGGCTGGCGAGAACGTGGTGGCGCACCTCACAAGACTCGAACAGCTCGTGACCAAACAGGGCGAGACGCTTGCCGAACACGGCGCGAAACTCGATGTCCTGGCCACCCGGATGGACGGGCTGAAGTCGGAAATGCGGCTGATGTGGGGCGCCCTCGGCGCCCTGGTCACGGTGTTGGGGCTGGTCTCCACCCTCCTGTTCTCCCGCTGAAGCCTCGGGGGGAACTTTCCCCTGCGGATACCCGCCGCCTACTGGTCGGGTTTGCTACGGACTAACCGCCCAAAAAGTACGTTCGCCCACCCACATGCTGATCCGACGACGAGCTCAGTACACTGCTGTCACGCCGCTGTCACGCCGCCGAGGCGGAAGGGGCGCGGAACCACGCATTCCCGGACCGAATCCTTACCATGCAGGGATACGTTGCCGTTACCCACTACGACTGGTTTCGGCACCTGGAGCGGAGACGTTTCTGGGATGAGGTGAACTTTTGGCGCCCTTCGCCACACCACGGTTTCAAGGGCGCCCCCGGTACTCCGTTCTTCTTCAAGCTCAAGGTTCCACACAATGCCATTGGCGGGTTCGGACTGGTGGCGCGGTTTTCCAGGTTGCCTGATTGGTTGGCTTGGGACTGTTTTGGCGAAGCCAATGGGGCGCCGTCATTCGACGCGATGGAGAGTCGATTGCAGGAGATTCGCGCCCGCAACAAGTTCAAGCACGCCGGCGCGGTACCCCAGATTGGATGCATTCTCCTCAGCGATGCCGTTTTCTTCCCGCCCGATTACTGGATTCCTCAGCCGGCGGACTGGTCATCCAACAACCTCACGAGCAAGCTCTATGACCTCTCGCATGGCGAAGGCCTCCGGATTTGGGAAACCTGTTTAGAACACGTCGTCACGCTAGGTGTCTCGCAGCGCCTGCGCGAGGGCGTATCCACGCCAGCGCTCGCGAGATATGGAAAACGACAGCTGGTGAAACCCAGACTTGGACAGGGGACCTTCAGGGTGGCCGTGACAGAAGCCTACGATCGAGCCTGTGCCGTGACAGGTGAACACTCACTGCCCGCTCTAGAGGCAGCGCACATCCAGCCCTATTCCAAGGAGGGCCCCCACGAGATCCCGAATGGCCTCCTTCTCCGCGCCGACATGCACCGGTTGTTCGATCAGGGTTACCTGACTGTTGCAGCTGATCTAAGGCTCGAGGTGAGCGGCCGACTGCGAGACGACTATGAGAATGGTCGAAGCTATTACCCTCACCACGGCAAGGAGATCACGCTGCCTGTCGATTCCGCCCTTCAACCCGGGCAGGACTTCCTACGCTGGCACAACGACAACGTCTATCTGGGGTCATAGCGAATCGCCAGCCTCTGGCTGGCGACGCCGGTCCGGAGGCCCCCACCGGGAGAAACCCTCATGATCGGGTCCTCCTGTCCACCCCGCCTGGGCTGAAAGGCGCGGCCCCGGACAGGGGGAGCGGTGGGCGGTCGCGGCATCCGGTGCTGGGAGAGGCTGCGGCACTCACGTCGGCAGGGCGCAGCGTCATCGGTGCTGGTTTCGCGCTCCCGCGCGATGCCGGTCGGAGACCGGCGGTCCCTTGCCTGCGTGCCATCCGGAAGAGCTGCCCCGCGCCATCTTGGCGGAGGCGCCACGAACTCCAGCAGCGATTCGCGGTTTCGCGGCCCTCCGGGCCGCGGTGCCGGTGTGAACACCGGCGTTCCCTGACCGGCGGGACCACTGCACCCGCTGAGGACGCCCCGAGTGACAACCATCGCGAGATAGCTGCCGATTCGCGGCTTCGCCCGCCGCCGGCGGGCGAAGCCAGGTCAGGCTACTGACCTTCTTCCGTTTCCTCCTCGTCCTCCTCCTCGGGGGGGCGCGGCCGATCCAGTTTGATCGACACCCCGCCGAAGAACTCGCTCGAATCGCGGTTGACCTTGTGATCCCCGTCGAGCAGGTACTGCAGGATCGCCGTGTCCCAGGCGAGGCCCGCTGACGCCACGATCTTCATCCAGTCGCCGCGCGCCGGCTCGTCGGGAGCCTCGGTGCCGCCCGCCCAGATGGTGATCTTGGGGTCGTAGCCGCGGCCTCCACGGCCCGGGGCACTCGCGCGGCGGCCTTTGATCGGCATCCCGATGTTGACCCCGTTGTGGAGGTTCATCCGGAACACTTCGGGATCGAACTGCATCCCGTAGCGACGGTAGCGGTCGTAGTTGCGCTGGTTCATCGCGGCCACCGGTCCGGTGTCCTGGATGGCGTTCGTGATGTAGCCGCGGAGCTTGATCGCCATGTCCTTGTGCCGCGGCAGCTCGGGGTCGTCCACGACGTCGAAGCCGGGCATGAACCAGCCCTTGTTGAAGCCCCAGTTCCGTTCCGTCCGCCGTCCGGCGCGCACCAGGCCGCTGAACTCGCTGAAGAGCTGGACGAGCTGGTGCCCCGGATACCCGTGCGGGTTCAGGAAGATGTCGGGCAGCCACATCCGCCAGATCCTCGGCCGCACCTCCGCCTCCGGAAAGATCGGCATGGGGTCGTCGCTGTCCGAGGTGGAGTCGATCCCGAGCGATCCCCAGTACCCGGCGTGCAGGATGTGCTCCGGGTTGTACTGGTGCATGTCCCAGGCGAGCTGGGCGCCGTCCGCGTTCTGGATCGGGTGGAAGACGAGGTTCACCTTGTCGAGGTTCTTCTTGCGCTCGGGATCGGTGAGGATCATCTCCGCCAGCCGTAGCGTGTGTGACGTCGAGGAAACCTCGTTCGCGTGCTGGCGGGCGCTGTAGACGATGGTCGGTTTCAGCAGGCTCGCCTTCTTCTGGGCCCAGTGCGTCGCCTCCATGGGCGGCATCAGGTCCATCGACCAGACGGATTGGCCGAGGTAGCTATCGCCGACCTTGTAGACCGTGGCCTCCGGGAACTCGGACATCCGGGCCAGGATCCCGTAGGCCTCGGGGGGTGAGATCGGCGCGTCCCACTGGACGAGCTGTTCGTCGCTGCCCGTCTCGTCCCGGAAGGTCATGATGTCGGGCAAGGGAGGCGGCTCGCCGTTCGCCGCGAGCGTGGTCGCCCGTTCGGTGTCCGCCTCGTAGTCCCACGTCCACGACGCGGCGAGTTCCAGATCCCCGAGCCCGGCGAACGCGAGTTCGTCGGAATAGAGCCCGGCGCCCCGCAAATCCCCGAGCAGATCCAGCACCCGGGTCGCCTGCGCCGCCGAGAGGATCCGCTCGTCCGCGTCGTCCTCGCCGTGCCGCTCGACGTAGTAGTCCCGTTCATCCGCGTCGGTGTCCACCTTCACGCGTAGCCGCAGCCCGTCCACCCCGGAACTGCCGGCGCTGACCCGCGCCGCCATCGCGCGGGGCCGGTCCACTTCGACCTTGGGAATGTTCCGCCGCACCGTGCCGGTCATCCCGTCGGCAGTCGTGTAGTCCACGACGATCGCCGGACGGCCGGTCTTGAACCCGGTGAAGCGGATGTGCGCGGTTCCCGGGGTCCCGTCGGTCTTCCCCCGCATCTCGGGGATGACCCGGCCGCCGTAGGTCAGCTCGGTCCCCAGCGAGTTGCGCCCGATGTGCCGCAGGAAGCTGTGGGTGACGAAGTAGATGTCCTCGTGAAGCGCGTCGTGGGTGGACTCGATCTCCTGCTCGACGCCCAGCAACCGCTCGGGCTCGGAGAGCGACAGCACCACCTTCAACTGGCCGAAATAGGGCGCATCCACCGGGCCTCGCGGCTTCCCGTCGTGGAGTTCCATGAGGTAGTCGTAGACCCTCGCCAGCGTGTCCGACTGGTAGTGGTCCCAAAAGGCCTCGGCGTCCGTCCGGATCCGTTCGTCCACCACCGTCTCGCCGTCCACCTCGGCGGTGATGCCGCCCGTCGTCACCTGGATGAACTCGTAGTCCGGATACCGATCCATGAATGGCCGGGTCACGAGCCGCGGGTCGAAGGTCTCATTGAGCAGGACTTCGCCGTTCGCGTCCTCGGCCACGAGCTGAAAGGCGGGCGCGTCCTGCTCGGTTCGCAGCTCGTATCCCACGTCGCCGAGATCGAGCGCCAGCGCCTCGGCCAGGATCTCGTCCGCGGGGAACATCGCGTGCTGCCAGCGGAGCGGGGTGTGCATCGCCTGCTGCGGCCAATCCTCCGGCGGCCGGTGCTCGCGGAACAGGAGTCGCACTCGCGCCGGGGGAGTCGCGCTGTCCCGGAGCGCGAGCAGTTGTGGCAGGACAAACTCCTCGATCCACCCGTAGCCCTGGCGGTAGGCGGAAAGGATGGCCACGTCGCCGGCGGACACCGTGGCCCCCCGGCCCCGTAGCTCGGCGACCAGCTCGTCCCGGAGCGAGGCCCGGACCTCGGTGGGTTCGCTCAACTGGACCATGACCCGGACCCGGTCGCCGCGTCCGACGGCCGGAAGCAACTGGTTCCGCACGATGCCCCAGAATTCCTCGACCTCGGAGGGCACCTCGAAAACCTCCTCGTGGAGGACCGCGGCGTTGTCCACGTTCCGGTCATCGAGTTCGACGCTCGCTTCGCCGAGGCCGAGCCGTTCGGCGGCCGCCGCGACGAAGTCGTCAAGTCCCGGCGCCGGATCCTTCACCGACACCAGAATCTTCGAGCTCTGGATCCCCAGGTGGGAGATCTCGGCGGCAATCCGCTCCAGCTTGTAGAGCGCCGCGGCCGCCTGGCCGCCAGGGCTCCGGGACGACAGGAACTTCCAGGCGGCGAATTCGACACCGTCCACCGTGGGGTGGTCCTTCTTGCGGTTGTGTGAGTCCAGGTGCGGGAAGCCGATCGCGGCCTGGTGGAGAGCACGCTCCAGTCCTGCCTGATCGCCACCGGTGATGGCGAGCGCGTGCTTCTTGCCGAACGCTTCCGGCACCACCCCCACGAAACCCTCGCCGGGGCCAAGGTCGGGGACGGTCAGATCCGCGAGCATCGGGTTCTCGCCGGCGGTACCGATCACCACGAGGGTCGGATGTTCTTTGGGTTCATCGACGTCAGCGGCAGCCGCGGCCACCGGAAAGGTCATCCCGGCGGACTCGAGGCCGAGCCGGGCGGCGAGCGCCAGTGTTCCGGCCGGGTCCTCGGCGGTGACCACCAGGCGCGAGTCGAGCCGGTCCGGGATGCGGTCGCTGTTGGAATCTCCCAGCAGGCCGTCCGGCTCATAGAGGACGGCGAGCCCGAGGTCCTTCTTGGGCTCGGACCCCGGTCGCCCGGGGACCGGACCGGGATCCGGCGCGGGCGGGTCGTGGCTCACGGAGGCGGCCGATTGGCCGTCAGCGTGCGCTGCTACCACCCGCAGGGAGGCCAGGCTGTCGAAGCGCAGGTCGTCGCCGGCGCCTTCGACGGCAGCGGCCACCGCAGCGGCCGCGGCGGGGTCGGCCACCCCCACCCGGACCTCGGCCGAGGCGAGCGCGTCAGCACCGGCTTCCACCTCCACCCGCATGGTGTGAGCACCCATGGCTGCGTCGCCCGCGGCGCTCATCACCGCCGCCTCGACGTCGGCGAGGGACTCATCGCCCGCGCGGAAGACGTGGGGCGCCCGGGAAGCCAACCACATCGCGGCCGCCGAAAGACCCGCCGCGTCACCCCCGCGGACCCCGACGATCACCGAATCCCCGCCGGTGTGGAGTTCGACGGCGCCCCGGCCGGCGGCCAGATCGGAGAGGCCGGAGATTCCCAATCCGGTGAGCGCTTCGTCACCCACCGCGATCGCGACTTCCGACGCCGCGGGCAGGGGAAGGTTGAGAGCCATCGTCTCGAAGCCGAGCCGGGCGGCGATGTCCGCGGCGGCCGCGACCTCGGCGGCCGAGGGGGAATCGCCCAGCACGACGCGAGCCCGCAGCCGGTCGGCGACGCCGTCCCCGTTCGTGTCGGCGACGGCCCCTCCCAGTTCGTAGAGGGTGGCGAGCGACTCCGGCTGGGCGGCCGCCGGACCGGCGACGCCCAGGAGGACGGCAAAACTCAGAACAACGGCAGAAGTACGCACTTCACAGCCTCCCTTCCCAAACGGACAACCGGGGAATTGCCCATTGTAGGGGGTGGCTGGCGGGCCCGCGCGAAGGGGTTGTTGCCCGGGTCGGCCGGGTTGAGCATGCGTCCATTCCGGTTCGGATGATCGGGGCATGCGTCTATTCGGGTTCGGCCGGCCGGGGCATGCGTCTATTCGGGTTCGGATGGGCGGGGCATGCGTCTATTCGGGTTCGGATGGGCGGGGCATGCGTCTATTTCCGGATCGGATGGCCGGGGCATGCGTCTATTTCCGGATCGGATGGCCGGGGCATGCGTCTATTTCCGATTCGGATGGCTGGGGCATGCGTCTATTTCCGGATCGGATGGCCGGAGCATGCGTCTATTTCGGGAAGGATGACCGGGGCATGGGTCTATATCGGGATCGGCTGGGCGGGGCATGCGTCTATATCGGGTTCGGAAGGCGGAAGACCGGGGCATGCGTCTATTCGGGTTCGGGGCATGCGGGATCGGCGTCTATTTCCGGATCGGACGGGGCATGCGTCTATTTCCGGATCGGACGGCCGGGGCATGCGTCTATTTCCGGATCGGATGACCGGGGCATGCGTCTATTTCCGGATTCGGAAGGCCGGAGCATGCGTCAATTTCCGGATCGGATGGCCGGAGCATGCGTCTATATCGGGATCGGCCGGCCGGAGCATGCGTCTATATCGGGATCGGAAGACCGGGGCATGCGTCTATATCGGGTTCGGATGGCCGGGGCATGCGTCTATATCGGGATCGGACGGCCGGAGCATGCGTCTATATCGGGATCGGAAGACCGGGGCATGCGTCTATATCGGGATCGGACGGCCGGGGCATGCGTCTATATCGGGTTCGGACGGCCGGGGCATGCGTCTATATCGGGTTCGGATGGCCGGGGCATGCGTCTATATCGGGATCGGACGGCCGGAGCATGCGTCTATATCGGGATCGGATGGCCGGAGCATGCGTCTATATCGGGTTCGGATGGCCGGGGCATGCGTCTATATCGGGTTCGGATGGCCGGAGCATGCGTCTATTTCGGGTTCGGATGGCCGGGGCATGCGTCTATATCGGGTTCGGAAGGTCGGAGCATGGATTCGGCCGAGGCATGCGTCAATTTCCGGTTCGGATGCTGGACGTCTGCGGTCCCGCTATCCTCGGGGCGATGCGGCGGAAGCGGATCCGGGTGGCACTGGGACTCGTCGCGATCCTCGCGGGTTCCTCCTGTCGCGGCTCTCCCTGGCCGGGGCCGGAGGCGACGCGGGAGGCGCTGATCGCTCTCCACGGCGAGGTGCGGGGCAGGGTGCTGGCCGGCGAGTTCGCCCGGGCCGACGGTTTCGCGTACGCGGTGGACGTCGGGGAATTGCTCCGGGTGGCGGCGCGGCTGGAAGACCGGGAGATGTATGCCGCGCTTCGCGAGTTCGCGCTGCGCCGGCTGATCGTGGACGAGCCGGACGATCCCTACACCCGGGGTTTCGTGCTCTGGCGCCGGTCGCCGGTCCCGGTCGATTCCGAGGACGCCCCGGACGCCTCCGGGACCACCGAGGCCCTGCGGATCTCCGAGGGGCTCTGGGAGGGCGCTCACGCCTTCGGCGCCGGCGAAGACCGCGAACTGGCGCTGATGATCCTCGACGGCTACCAGCGGCACGCGAGCGCCGCCGCCGGCCTGCTGCTCATCCGCAACTACTTCAACTTCGGCAGCCGGGACTTCGCGACGAACTCCTTCCTGGTGGACTATGCCCCCGACTACCTGGCGCGGGTTGCCCGGGACACCGGCCGGCAGGACCTCGCGGACCTGGCGGCAAGAAGCTACGAGGTGATCCGGGCCGCCCGCACCCCCGCCGGGCTTCTCTACGACGTGTTCCAGCCGGAGATGGCCACCCTCTTCGACGATCGCCGGACGCTGCTGTTTTCTCCGAACGACATCGTCCAGACCTCGAACGCCGCGGCGATCGCCGCGACGGCCCTCGAAGGAGCGCCCGAGGTGGCGTCGCGGGTACTCGGTTTCTGCCGCGAGCGGATGCCCGGGCTCAGACTCGCCTACTACGGCCGCACCGGGGAACCCGCGCGGCAGAAGCGCCCCGGCATCGAGATATGGGGCACGTTGACCGAGATGAGCGTGCGGCGGCGGGACCAAACCGGAATCCGGGCGTTCGCCCCGTTCCTGGTCTCGAACGCCGCGAATGACCGGATTCCGGACGATGCCTTCCTCTACGTCGGCGCCCACCTCCTTCTCGGTCTGGAGGCGCTCGACCGCTACTACCGGCCCGAGCGGCCGCCCACGGGATCGCCGTGAACCGGACGCCTGCCGAAGCGGGCCGGGGCGGCTGGCCGCTGGCACTGCTCGCACTTGTCTGGCTGAACCTGCTGCTCACCCTCTCCGCTTCTCCCGAACCGCCCTGGGTGCGTGCGGTCGCCGCCGTTTCGCCGGATGTCCTCGTCCTCCTGATTCTGGGCGTCCTCCTCCCCCGCAGCTTGCCGACCCTTCCGCGGTGGTTCCGGGGAGTGCTGGTGTCCGCGGTACTCGTTGCCGCCGCCGCGCGGATCGGGGACCTGATCGCCCGCGAGCTGCTCGGCCGCCCGCTCGACCCGGCCGGGGATCTGCCGCACCTCGGCAACGTGGCCGAAATGCTCGGCACGGTGGTGTCTCCCTGGACCCTCGGGCTCGCGGTTCCACTGGCCGCGCTGCTGCTCGCGGTGGTGGTGGCGATCAACTGGTGGGCGATGGCCATTCTGGCCGCGCGGGTCGGGCGCCTGACCCGTCGCTCCCGCGTGGGGGTCGCGCTGGCCGCCGGCGTCTTGCTGCTCCTTCCAAACCTGTCGCCGCCCGGGGGATCGGCCGCCTGGTCAGCCCTCCGGATCGTCTCCGCTCCGGTCATCGACCGGGCAGTCACCCTGACCGAGCCTCCGCTTCCCGGGGCGCCCGACCTCGGAGGGGCCGACCTCTACGTGATCTTCGTGGAGTCCTACGGGGTGGCGGCTTTCGAGGACGCCGAGCGGGGATCGCGCCTCCGGGAAGCGGCGGCTCGCTGGGCCGCCGACGCGGAGGCCGCGGGGTTCGATTTCCGGTCCGCCCAGATCCAGAGCCCCACCTTCGGGGGCGGATCCTGGCGGGCCCACGCTTCCCTCCTCTCCGGGCTCTGGGTGGATCGGGAGGCGCGCTACGAAGCGCTCGTCCGCTCGGACCGGGTCAGCCTGGCACGGCTCTTCGCGCAAGCCGGTTACCGGACGGTGGCGTTCGAGCCGGGAATCCAGGGGGCGTGGCCCGAGGGCGATTGGTACGGCTTCGATCACATCTACGACCGCGCGGGAATCGGCTACCGCGGGCCGGCGATGGGCTGGTGGGAGGTTCCGGACCAGTTCACGCTCTATGCGCTCCACGAGAGGGAGATCCGAACCGCTACCCAGCCGCTGTTCGCCAAGGTCTCGCTCATCATGAGCCACATCCCCTACTGGCCGATACCGCCGTATGTCACCCCGTGGAGCCGGTTCGACGCGGGAACCGCCTACGAGGGGCCGCTCCGCTCGGTGGCTCACGACGACTACCGGGATCTCGCCGAACTCTCCGAGCGTTACGTCACCGCCCTCGAGTACCAGTTCCGGATCCTCGGCGGCTTCCTCCGCGAGTTCGCGCCGCGCCGGGCGCTGGTGGCCGTGATCGGGGACCACCAGCCGCCGAAGCTCTCGCTGCACGACAGCGACACCTGGGCGACTCCCATCCATCTCTTTTCCCGGGACCCGGAACTCCTTGGTCCCTGGGAAGCACTCGGCTTCACCCGCACGCTCGTTCCCGATGCGGGTACCTCGTGGCGAATGAGCGATTTTCCCCACGACCTCTCGGCGCTCTTTCCCGACCGGGCGCCTGCCAAGGGCGTGGCGCGTTGATATGTTGTGACCGTTGATGAAGACGATCTCTCTGACACTCGCGGGCGCCGTGGCGATCCTGGCGCTAACGGCCAACGGGCTTGCGCAACCCCAACCCTTCGAACGACTTCCTCCCGAGCGGTTCGACGCCACGCCGCCTTCGGCAGGGGTGGACGGTCCGCCGGGACAAATGAGCGTCCAGTCCAGCGCTTGCCGGAACCTGCCAACCGGAGAAACGCGGCGGCGCATCGTGGACGTCGCGGTACAGGAATGGGGCTTCTTCGGGTTTTCGATGGTGGACCAGACCATCGAGGAGCGTCCCAGCTCTCGAAGCCGGTATCGATGGTGGAGGCGGCGCGTCGACCCCATCGAGGGGGCCCGCGTAGCATCGACCATCGCCGGTTATTGGGCGGCGACGCCGCGGGGATCCTGGATGGTCGATCGTCAGAACGGGAGGTGGAACGGTCCGGATGGCCTGGCCTCGCGCTGGCGCGATCCCTGGTCCGCGGCATTCGTCTCCTGGGTGATGTGCGAGGCCGGACTCGGCGGCTCGACTCAGTTCCGACGCTCGATCGCCCACCACGTCTACGTCGATCAAGCCATCCGCGCCCGCGATGCCGGGTCTTCACCGGCTGCGTTCACCGCCTACGACGCCGGCGACACCGCCGTCGAGCCGGGCGATCTGCTGTGCAGCAGCCGGCGGGCGAGCTACACGTCCATCGCCCAGCGGCGCCGTCATCTCGGCGTCGGCGCCCGCATGCATTGCGACATCGTCGTCAAGGTGGAGCCGGATCGCGAACGCATTCTGGCCATCGGCGGCAACGTGCGGGGGACGGTCAGTTTGAAAATGCTGCCCGCGGGCCTTCGAGGCGGACACCTCGCTCCAACCCGTGAGACATTCGCCCACCTGAAACTGCGGGCCGACGCCATCGAAGACGATGCGCTGAACCGCACCCCGACCTTCCACGCCCTCAAGTGCACGCCGGGGATTCAACCCCCGGTCGAGCTGGCGGTGCTGACAACTTCGACCACCCGATCCACCACCGGCTGTTAGCCGGCGATCCTCGAAAGGCGCTGATCGGCGCCGGCCAGCCGCCGCGCTCCGTGTCAGCGAACGCACGCCCGCACGGGCGTCGGGTAAATTCGACACGGCTTTCGTAACGGCCAAGGGGGTGTTGCGATGCTGTCAGGATGTACGAATCGGTTGGTGTTCTGGGCCAAGGTGGCTCTGTTCGCGTTGGTGGCGGCGCCTTTGGCCGCGGCCGGCCAGCAGTACCGCTGGCCCGATAGTGGGTTAACAGCCTGTGGCAAAACCCACGCGGCGTTCGACCGGCGATCCATCCCGGCTGAACCACTCCGCTTCGCTGCGTTCTGCGTTGCGTTTCGGTCGAAATACACCCGGGCCAGTTCTCCCGGTGGGGGCTCCTCCCTCACGCGCCTTGTCAGCCGGGCCCCCACCGGGAGAACTGGCCCCACCGGGAGAACTGGGCCTCACCGGCCTCGGCGCTCACGCGGGTTTCACCACAGGCTGTTCACCGTGACCGGCTCGGCGCTCAACCTCGCCGGCAGCGCGCCGCCGCTCGTGAACTACGAGCTGGCGTACGACTCCCTGACCCATAGTCCCAAACAGCGCCGCTTCAAGCTGAGCCTCGGGTACCGGTTTTGACCCTGGCCGACCTTCCGGGCGGGCTGGCCGCCAGCGCCGGCCTGATCGGTCTGGCGCTGTTCGTTCTGGTAGTGCGCGCCGTCCGGTTCGGGCGGGACGGCGCTCCGGCGCCGGGCCGGCTGGGGGCCGCGAACGCGATCACCCTCGCCCGGCTGGTCGTATTCGCCGGACTCGGCGGCTTTATGGCGGTGTCGCTCGCTTTCGTCCGGGAGGCCGGTGACGCGCTCGGCTGGGCTCCGGCGCTGGCGTACGGTCTGGCCGCGCTCGCCGATGGGCTCGACGGGGTCGTCGCCCGGCGCATGGGTACGGAGAGCGCTTTCGGCGCCCGGCTCGACGCAGAAACCGACGCCCTCGGTCTGGCGGCGGCGAGCGGGATCGCCGTTCTCATCGCGGGAGTGTTGCCGCTCTGGTATTTGGCCGCCGGCTTCGGCCGGTATCTCTTCGGCGCGGCGCTCTTCGTCGAGCGGCGGCTCGGCGGCCAACTGGCCGACCTACCCCCGAGCTCGTTCCGGCGCCGCCTCGCCGGATTCCAGATGGGCCTGCTCGCCGTGTGCCTGGTGCCGGGTATCGAACCCGAGTGGGCGCTCCCTTCGACGCTCGCGCTCGGAATCCCGTTCCTGGCCGGCTTTGCTCGCGACTACCTGCTGGCGAGCGGCCGGCTGGATCCGCAGGGCGCCGGTTCGCGTCGCATGGTTGCCCGTCTGCAGGGACTTCGTCGTTTTGTCAGCCGGCCGGCCGTTCTCCTTGCCGCCGCCCTGGGCATCCTCGGGCTGGCCGGTTTCCCCACCGGATGGTGGGGGCTCGCGGCCGTTTTCTTCGGCTGGCTGATTTGTTGCGGGAAGACGAGCGGTGTCCCGCTGCTACTACGTCACGAACTGTAATTCCGGTTTGGTATTCTGCCGGCCCGCCCCGGCGGGTCCGAGCATTACCACCCCGTGTTCAGGAAAGAGTTCCTTGAAAAGGCTCTGGCCAGCAAGGATCAGCGCCAGCAGCTCGACCACCTGCTCCGGGTAACGGCGCCGCACGAGCGCCTCCTGCTGGCGGGAATCGGCGTGCTCCTGCTGGCCTTGGCGGTTTGGGCCTTCTTCGGCAGCATCACCCTCGGCCTCAGGCTGGAAGGGGTTCTGATCGAGCCCGGCGATCGCTACGAGGTGATGGCAGCCGAGCCCGGGCACCTCGTGGAAGTCCTGGTCGTTCCTGGGGACCGCGCCGAGGCCGGGGATGCCATCGCCCGGCAGACGGCGCCGGGCCTCGAACGCGAGACGGAGGCCCTGCGCGAACGGGTGGAGTTGCTCGAAACCGAAATCCGGCAGGCTGGCGGCGGCGGCGGACTTCGCTCGGTGCTCGATACGGCCCTTGCCGCGCTCCTTGAGATCGAGGCCCGACGTTCCGCCCGAGAACTGATCGTCAGCCAGCTCGCCGGCGAGATCATGACCCTCCGGTCGTCTCCCGGAGACTACTTGTCGGCGGGAGCGGCCGTCGCCCAGCTTGGGGCGGGATTTCGGTTCCGGTCCTGCGCCGAGACCGGCCTATCGAGGCGCGAGGACCCCTTCCGCCGTGGCCGAACTCTGCCCCCAGGTGGGATGCCTACGGTGTCGTGCGGCGGCGCGGAGCCCCATGGTGGCCAGGCGGCCGCGATCTGCGGCGAGCAGACGTAGACATTCGGCGACGCGCTCCGAGGCGCCCTTGCCGTCCGGGGAGCGAATCAGCCAGCCGGTTTCGCCTTCGCTCACGACTTCCGGGGCGCCGCCGGAGGCTGCGGCGAGTGCCGGGAGGCCGAACGCGAACCCCTCCAGATAGACGATCCCGAACCCCTCGTGGGTCGAGGGGACTACCAGCAGGCAACTCTTCCGGAGGAGCGCGGCCAACGCCTCGGGTCCGAGCACTCCCTCGAAGGTCACCCGCCCGCGGAGGTCGGAAGCGGCGGCTCGCCGGCGCGCCCGGTCGGCATAGCCCGGGTCGACATCTTCACGTCCGGCGACCGAGAGCGACCACTCCGGAACGGTGGCCACTGCTTCCAGCACTTCGAGCAGCCGTTTCCGGGGGATGAGGTTCGCGACGAAGGCCGCCGTGAGCGGCCCGGAGGCGCGGGCCGAGATCTCGCTCGGGCCGGGGAGCGGAGGCAGCGCCGCTCCCGCGAACCGGTCCCGTCCCGGAGCTGCAACCGCGGCCGGAAGCGGTCTTCCGGAGAGCTGGCGGGCCGCTTCCACGCTGGCCCGGCTCGGGGAAAGGACGCCGTCTACGGTCTCCAGGTACGCGCGCTCCTCCTGCCGGAGCCGCCCAAGTTCCGCTTCGCCCCGCTCGGGTTCGGAACTCTGCAGGTGGTGGACAAGCGCGACGATGCGCGGCCGGGGCCTCTTCCAGGACAGGTTCTTGCGGAGGAACGTCGGGTGCAGCAGTTCGTCCTGCAGCACCACGTCGGGCGGTCGGGACGGATCTTGGGCGTTCCCGCTCCGGGCGTTCCCGCTCCCGCCGCCGAACTCGCGAATCGTCACGTCGTGGCCCCGCGCCCGAAGTCCCTGGGCGAGCATCCGGTCGTAGATGTTCCCGCCGGTCACGGGCCCGAGCGGCGGCCCCCAGATCTCGATCCGCAGCGTCACTACAACTTCGTCCTCCGGCGGTTAGTTTCCCACTCCGCCATCGGGGCCCGGTGCCGCCGTTGGATAATCCGCGTCCGCACCGGATTTGTCCGGGGAGGCGCCGATGATCCGAACGAAACGTGACGCGAGGTCCCGGAGCCTCCCCGTCCTGCCGCTCTCGCTGCTGCTCGCGAACCTTGGCTGCGCGCCGGAGCCGACCGTGCCCGGCGCGGATCTCGCGATCGTTTCGGCGACGGTCCTCCCGATGGACAGCGAACGGGTGTTGGCAGACCACACGGTGTTGGTGGAGAACGGCCGCATCGCGGCGGTGCTGCCGGCCGCGGAGGTCACGCTCGGGGCCGATACCGCCGTAGTGTCCGGAGCAGGCCGCTTCCTGATTCCCGGACTCGTCGAGATGCACGGCCACCTTCCCGGAGCGAACAGCCCTCCGGCGCTCACCGAAGACGTGCTGATGCTCTACGTGGCCAATGGGGTGACCACCGTCCGCGGGATGCAGGGGCACGAGAGCCAGCTCGAACTCCGCGACGGGATCGAGGCAGGCCAACTCATCGGGCCCCGGCTGATCGTTGGCAGTCCCTCCATGAGCGGCCGCATCGAAACGCCGGACGAGGCGGTCCGATTGGTTCGGGCGTACCACGATGCGGGCTTCGATCTCCTCAAGGTCCACGAAGGGCTCTCTCCCGAGACCTACGCCGCGCTCGCGGAGACCGCGAGGGAGGTCGGGATTCCGTTCGCCGGGCACGTCTCGGATGAGGTTGGTCTCCTTGCCGCGCTCGCAGCCGGCCAGGACACCGTGGACCACCTCGACAACTTCGTCGAGGCGCTGATTCCGGAGGAATCCCGCGGCGGGATGGAGGCGCTGAGGGGAATAGCGGGGCTCTCGGAACTCGTGGACCGGGACCGGCTGCCCGCGGTGATCGAGGCGCTCCAAGCCAGCGGGTCGGGGGTCGTGCCCACGATCGTCCTCTGGGAGTCGGGGATCCTGCCGACGCGGCCGTCCGATGATCTCAAGGCGGAAAGGCCGGAGATCCGGTACATGCCCGTCGAGACGGTCGCCAATTGGACGGAGGCGGTGGACTCCGGGCTCGAGCGTTACGGGGCCGAGAACACCCGGCGGATCGCGGCTCTCCGGCGGGAAATCCTCGGCGCGTTGGATGAGGCCGGCGCGCGCATCCTCCTCGGCACGGATTCGCCGCAGATCTTCAGCGTCCCCGGATTTTCGATCCACCGGGAGGCGGCGTCCTACGTCGAGGCGGGCATGACTCCTTATGAGGTGTTGGAATCCGGAACCCGGATCGTCGCCGAGCACGTTGCCCGCGGTGGACGAATCGCCGCCGATTTCGGGGTCATCGCGCCCGGAAACCGGGCGGACCTGCTCCTCCTGGAGTCGAATCCCCTCGAAGACATCGGAGCCACCCGCGAGATCGCGGGAGTCGTAGCGGGGGGCCGCTACCTGAGCGCCGCCGACATCGCCGAGGCCCTCGAAGCCATCGCCGCCCGTCGCGCCGCCGGCGAATAGTGGGCAGCGCCGCACCGCCGGCCGGGAGGCGTGGGCTGGATGATCGGACTGGGATGACCGGACTGGGATGATCGGACTGGGATGATCGGACTGGGATGATCGGACTGGGTCAGTTCCCCGGGGTCAGCACGAACCCGGAAGACCGGGAAGCACGGTCGTTCGACTTCGGAGGAATGATCCGGAGGATGCCCCGAGCGGTGGCGACTCCCGGGCGCGTCGAGGAGGTATCGAACATCGTCCGCCGGGCGGCCGGCGACCAGGTCCCGGTGACGGTTCGCGGAGGAGGCCACTCCCAGGGTGGACAAAGCCTCTCGGACGGTGGCCTGGTCATCGACATGATGCGGCTCAAGCGAATCGAACCGGTGGGACGCGACCTGATCCGCGCTCAGGGCGGAGCGCCCTGGGGCGGGATAGTGGATCTGCTGGAGGGCACCGGCCGGCTGCCCCGGGTGCTCGTGGACGTCGCCGAGGCGACCGTTGGTGGAACGCTGTCTGCCGGGGGACTCGGAACCACCTCGCACCGGTACGGGGTGCAGATTGCCCAGGTCGAGCAGCTCGAGGTGGTGACCGGAACCGGTGAGCGGTACCGGTGTTCGCGCACCCGGAACGCGGAGCTATTTGACGCCGTGAGGGGTGGCCAGGGGCACTTCGGCATCATCACCGACGCGTGGATCCGGCTGCGGAAGGCCGGCGCCCGGATCCGGTTGTACGAACTCCGCTACCGGGATCTCGACCGGTTCGCCAGTGATTTCGAAGGGCTCGTCGAGGAAGGCCGCTTCGATCATCTGCGGGCCCAGACCCGGATCCACGAACAGGAGATCATCTTGAGCGGCGGCGCCGAGTACGACGAGGTCCACGACGAAGAAAGGGCCCTCGAAGGGTTGGGATACGACGAGATCGCAGCCGTGCACGACACGGCCGAAGTCGGACGCGCCGCAATGTGGCCGAAATGGGGATTCCTGCGGCGGAACCATCACCCGTGGCGGGACTGGTTCCTGCCCTGGGATACCCTCCGAGCATTGACCGTCCAGCCTTGGCTGGACCCGGGCGGGATGCCGCGCGCACCCTTCAGTTGGATCGGCTTCTACCCGATCCGGGCGGGGGCGATCGACGCCCCGCTCTTCATGCATCCAAGCGGCGAACGCATGATTTCGTATTCGATCCTTGCGGTGCTGAGCCGATTCGAGCGGGCAAGAGACCTGGCGCGCCGGCTGAAGGAAGTCGACAGAACGCTCGTGGAACTCGGAGGAAAGAGCTATCTGTCAGGCAGCGTCGGTTAGCAGCCTGTGGATAAAGTGGCGTGAGCGCCGAGAGCGGCGAGGCGCCCGGCTGACAAGGCGCGCGAGGGAGGAGCCCCCACCGGGAGAACTGGCCCGAGTGTATTTCGACCGAAGCGCAACGATGAGCGAAGCGAAGCGGCGCGGTTCAGGCGGGATGCATCGCCGCTCGAACGCCGCGTGACTTTGTCCACAGGCTGCTAGGGGCCCAGGGAATGGGAGGAACACTACGGAGAGGCGCTGGAGACGGGCATCCGGTGGAAGCGGGAGTTCGATCCGAAGCAGGTGTTCCGGGGAGGGGGCATGCCCTTCGGAGAAGACCCGCGGCTTTCACGGACGTAGAGGCAGAGTCCTTCATGGCGGATCGCGGCCGGAACGCGCCAGGCGCGGCGCCCGAGTGGGAGACCTCGGTTCCCGAGCACTACGCCGCGCTGACGGACCAGATGCTGAACTTCGGCGGGGACCTGCTGGCCACTCACTTCGGCCTGTGGGGACCGGAAACGACGAACGACCGGGAAGCGCTGCTGCGCGCCAACCAGACTCTGGTGGAGGGATGCGACCTCGGCCCGGGGCGCCGGGTGCTGGATGCGGGGTGCGGGGTGGGCGGGACGGCGATCACGTTGGCGGAGGCGTATGGGGTCCACGTCACCGGGCTGACGATCTGCGAACCCCACATCGCGGTGGCGACGGAACACGCCGAGCGGCGCGGAGTCGGCCACCTCGTGGACTTCCGTTACGGGGACTTCATGGATCTGTCGTTCCCCGACATGAGCTTCGACGCGATTCTGAACCACGAGTCCTTCTGCTACGCCCCGGACAAGCTCGCCTACCTCCGGGGCGTTTATCGCGTGCTGAAGCCGGGAGGGCGCTGGCAGGCCCTCGAAGGACTGCGGACCGGCGCGCCGATTTCCGAAGCTCAGGAACCGATTCACGCCCGGACGCAGTGGGGTTGGCGCATGCCGCCGCTGGAGCCGTGGCGCGACGTGGTCGCGACCCTCGGCGAAGCGGGATTCGAAGGGATCAGGGAGCGGGACCTTTCCTCGGAGGCGGCGCCCGCCACCAAGAAACTCCGCGACCGGTGGCTGCTGTTCACTTTCCTGGTGGACCCCGCCGGAATGGTGAGCCAGGCGTCCCAGGAGTTCACGGAAGCGACCGTCGCCTACGACGAGGGGCTGCGGGAAGGCCTCTTCACCTACCACTTCGTCTCCGGCGCGCGGCCGGCTTAGGCAGGGAACGCCGGTCTTCAGACCGGCACCGCTGGCCGAAGGCCAGCGAGGGGTGCGGTGCGCCGCTCGGTCGGATGGTGCGGCGTGCGGTCATGCTGTATATTGTGCTGTATGCCCAGTACCAGAACTCAGGTGTACCTGACCGAGGAACAGCGCCGCCGAATTGACACAGTGCGACGCGCCGAAGGAGTCACGCTCGCGGAGGTCGTCCGGCGCGCGCTCGACGACTATTTCAGGAGGCAGACGTCGGATGTGGAAGCAGCGCTCTCTGTGACCTTCGGAGCGGTGCAGGATGCGTCGGCGCCCAGCCGGGACGAGTGGGACGGCTGACATTCTGGTGGACACCGATGTGTTCATCGATCACCTGCGCGGAGCCCGGGCTCTCCGCAGCGACGGCCACCGGTTGCACTACTCCGTGATCACCCGCGCCGAGCTTTTCTCGGGAACCCGGGGAGTTGAGGCAGCCGCGGTGCTGCTGGCTCCGCTCCGCGAGATTCCCGTGGATCGCGCCATTGCCGAGCGGGCCGGACGAATTCGCCGGGACACCGGAATCCGCCTCCCGGACGCGCTGATCGCCGCCACCGCGATGACCCGCTCGCTGATGCTTGCAACGCGCAATCGGAAGGACTTCGATCGTGTCCCAGAACTCAGCCTGTACATGCCGGAGGATTCTGAGGCTGAATCCCAAGCTGGACCTTAACGAGCTGTTTGGTGATCGGACCACCGGCCTCCGGCATGGCTCGCCGCCCACCTGCTAGCAGGGCGCGCATTCTGCGGCGAAGCCACCAATCGGCCCCGCCAGCAGGCCAAACGGTTCAGTTCAATCGTGACGGCAGCGAGTCGTAGATCGCCTTCACCGTTGCCGGGTCGTATTTCCTCTCCAGTCTTCTGACCGTGAAATGGCCGCCCGCCATGTCCTGGAAATGGTCGATGAAGAGCAGGTTGATCAACGCGGCGCTGGCCGCGCCGACAATGGGCAGGGCCTGCGCCGCAGCTTTCTCCGTGACCTGAATCGAGAATCTCTCCGCTACCCGCACGATCAATTTCACAAGTGCGGGGGCCTCCTTGCCAGCAATGGCCGCGCCCCCTTTGCCGAGATAACTGACCGCCTCCGCAACGGCTTGCGCCATCGCGCCGCGGACCAGGTAGTAGCCGGTCTCCGTAGCGTCATCCGACTTGCTGGGGCCCCCGAGAGCAAAGACCTCGAGACACGCAATGCGTGCTTCGGGTGTCGAAGTGTCTTCTCCGTGTTCGCGGGCGATGGTCGCGATCGCCCGCATCATGATGGTCGTCGAAACGGGCAACTCAACGGCGAGCCCAGCGATGCCGAAGAAACCGCCCGCCCCGCCCGCTGCCATGGCGCCGATCTTGTTCGCGAGGTTGGAGGACTGCCAGCCGGGACGGTTCCTGACAGTGGAGAGCGCCACCCTCAGGGAACCGAGCAGCGCCCTGCTGGTGAGTTCCGAGATTTCGTTTTGGACTCGATCCGGCAGGAGCTTGAGTCCCCTTTCGATGGGTGTTCCCAAGAGGTTGACGAGGCGCGCAGCCAGCCCGGGATTCTCGAGGATCGCCTTCGCTTCGTGCAGTGCCTGTCGATCGATCTCGTCCATTGCGACGCGTCCGGTTTCACTCACCATCCGACTCCCATTGTGGTTCGAGGCGGTTCCGCGGCGTCGGTGGACCGAGGGTCAGCGCGGAATCCGCCTCCCCGGGGTCCAGGGTACGCCGGCGGCGTCGGCCTGGGCCTCGAGGCCGGCGAGCTGAACCTCCACCAGGTTGACGAGTTCCGTGTTCGCCGGGCCGAATTGCTCCCTCACGATCTCCGCCTGCCGGCGATGCGTCGTCGTCGGATCCGACGTGGACCAGAAGGCGCCGACCACCCGCTGGATGCGCTGGCGGATGCCCGGCAGCACGGCTTCACTGCGGGAGCGGACGGTGTCGTCGCCGAGGAAGCGGACGCGCAGCTCGACGAGCCCCGCGCGGATCGTGGACGCCTGAGCGCGGAGATCGCCTTCCGCCCCCGATTCGTCGATCGCCTTCGCGAGCGACTCCACCCGTTCGATGGACGCCTCAAGCGCGGCTACCGCCCCGAACACCTGTCGCTGGAGCGCCGCGACCTCCATCTGGAACGCGTGTCGCGCTTCGACATCCACGTCCGGCACGCCGGCCCGCGCCAGCACCTTTGGGGTGAAGGACTGCGGCTCGCCGAGGCGGGTCACGCCGTCACCGTCGCGCCGGATAAGTTCGGCGGTATAGGCGCCCGGCATCGCGAGCGGTCCGCCACGCTCGCCGCCCGCCGCGTCGGGATACCTCAGATCCCAGGCCGCGCGGTGGATCCCGGAGGTCTTCGGCGGCGCGATGCGGCGGACGACTGCCCCCTCCGAATCCCGGATGACCAGGAAGAGCGCCGGATCTTCCGCCCGGTCCTCGGCCCGGAGCTCCTCCCAGGTGGGATACGGCAGCGGTTCCCCCGCTTCCGCCTGGGCCCGCTCCCGCTTCCGCCGCTGCTCTCTCAGCGAAAGCACGTCCTCCTTCAGGTGGTACGTCACCACCGCCCCGAACGGCGGGTTGGGCGCCGTGTAGAAGGCGTCGCCGCGCTGTGACTTCTCGCCGCCGCCCAGCGGGTTCGCCTCGATGTACATCCAGGGGTCCTTGACCGGGAACACGGTGCCGCCGGCCGCCAGGGTCTCCGCCGAGAGGTGCCGCAGCGGCGTGTAGTCGTCGAGGATGAAGAAGCTGCGGCCGAAGGACGCCGCGACCAGGTCGTTTTCCCGCGTCTGGATCTCGAGGTCCCGGATCGCGATGGTCGGCAGGCCGCCCTTCAGCCGCACCCAGTGCCCACCGTCGTCGAGCGTCACGAAGAGCCCGAACTCGGTGCCGAGGAACAGCAGGCCTTGCTGCACCGGATCCTCGACGACCGTCCAGGCGAGCTGGTCGTCCGGCAGGTCGCCGGTGATGTCTTCCCAGGTGACGCCGCGATCGTCGCTCCGCACTACGTAAGGGGCGAAGTCGCCCTGCTTGTGGTTGTTGAAGACCGCGTAGACCGTGTTCTCCCGGTGGCGCGAGGCGTGGAGGTCCGCCACGTAGGTGAGTGGCGGCACGCCGGGGACGGTGTCCACCGCCCGCCATTCGAGCCCCCCGTCACCGGAAATCTGGATGCGCCCGTCGTCCATCCCGGTGTAGAGCAACCCTTCGACGAGCGGCGACTCGTCGAGCGCCACCATGTTCCCGTAGGTCGAGGTGGCGCGATTCCGCCAGACCGCGTCCACGCTCCAGGTCCTGCCCATCACGAGCCGCTCGGCCCGGTTGATGCCGCGGGTGAGGTCCTCGCCAAGCGGAGTCCAGGTGTTCGCCCCGTCGTCGCTCCGGTAGAGGCGGTTGGCGCCGAAGTAGAGCCGCTTGGAGTTGTGCGGGGAAATGATCAGCGGGGAGTCCCAGTTCCACTTCAGCGGCGGGTCGTCGGGTTCCGGCTGCGGCTGGATGTCCACCCGTTCCCCGGTGCGGTGATCGAAGCGGACGATCCCGGCGTACTGGGACTGGGCGTAGACGATGTTTGGGTCTTCGGGATCCACCCGCGCCTGGAATCCGTCGCCGCCCCGCACGTCCACCCAGTCGCTGTTGAGGATGCCGTGCACGTTGATGGTGCGCGAGGGGCCGGCCATGGTGGCGTTGTCCTGGGTGCCGCCATAGACCCGGTAGAACGGGAAGTCGTTGTCGATCCCGACCCGGTAGAACTGGGTGAGCGCCTGGTTGGCGTGGTATTTCCAGTGCTCGCCGAGGTCCCAGCTCTCGTAGAGACCGCCGTCGGTGCTCATCATCAGGTAGTTCGGGTCATCGGGGTCGAATTCCAGGTCGTGGTGGTCCACGTGCTTCCACTGGGTGTTCAGCCGCCGCCAGGTCCTGCCGTCGTCATCGGAGACGCGGGTGTAGGTGTCCATGGAGTAGAGCCGGCCCGGCCGGTGCGGATCGGCAAAGATCTCCATGTAGTACTGCGGATCGGTGACGAAGTAGTCGCTCCGTTTCTCCCAGCTCTCGCCGCGGTCGGTGGAGGCGTAGAACCCGTAGCCGTCGTCGGAGGCCGCGATCTGGGCGTAGACGACGTCGGGATCGTGCGGCGAGATCGCGAGCCCGATGCGGCCGATGTCCTGCCGGTCCGGGGAGGGGAGCCCGCGGCTGAGCCGCCGCCAGGTGGTGCCGCCGTCTTCGGACTTGTGGATACCCCCTTCGGGGCCGCCCGCGATCTGGAGCCCGGTGTGCCGCCGCCGCTGCCAGGCGCTGGCGTACACGATGTCCGGGTTCCGCGGGTCGAGTACCACGTCGCTGACCCCGGTGTCGTCCGAAATGCGGAGGACGTGCTCCCAGGTGGCGCCGCCATCCGTCGTCTTGTAGAGGCCCCGGTCGCCGCCGGCCCGCCACAGCGGTCCCTGCGCCGCGACCCAGACGGTCTGGCTGTCGCGCGGGTCGAGCACGATCTTCCCGATGTGCTCCGACTCGTCGAGCCCCATGTGCTCGAACGAAGCCCCGGCGTCGCGGCTCCGCCAGACGCCGTTCCCGTAGGGGACCGACCGCTGGCCGTTGTTCTCGCCCGTGCCGAGCCACACGACGTTCGAGTTGGACGGATCCACCACCACCGTCGAGGTGGAATACACCGGGTAGTTCTCGAAGATGGGTTCCCAGGTGGTGCCGCGATTCGTGGTCTTGAAGGCGTTCCCGGAGGCGACCGCGACGTACCAGGTGGACGTGTCGTTCGGATCGATGGCCACGTCGGCGATCCGCCCGGAACGCGACGCGGGCCCGATGGCGCGGAGCTCCAGGCCGGACAGGAGGTCCTCGGTGATGGCCGGGGCCTCGCCTTCCTGGGGAAGAGCAAATGCCGGAAACAGGACGGCGGCCGCGAGAACGAGGGTTGTCCAGGGGGGTCGGTTCATGATGGTCCTCAGCGTGTCGGCATGGGAGATGGGCAACTAGCCGCTGGCGAGACGATTGAAGGCGTCCATCGTCCGCTGGATGGCGTCCAGCCACTCGTCGGCGCGTTCGAGCGGCGCCGCGAACTTGGGTAGGCGGTCGCCCACCGCCAGCCGCCACTTTTGGGTGCCGCCGGTGGGTTTCACCTGGGAGTGCGGAATGAGGCCCGCCAGTGACTGAAGATAGGCCACTCCGACCTGCTCGTCACCGAATTGCTCCGCCCGCTGCGCGATAGAGCCGGCGTCCAATCTTCCGTCGGCATACAGGACACCGAAGAAGACTGTGTTGCCGTCCTGTCTGTCCCAGCGAAGGACGATGGATGCAGTCTCGGGGAGGACGACGAGTCCAATATCCTCCACGCGCTTGAAGAAGTCCCGCAGTCGGCCGGGAAGCGCTGCGTCGAGTTTCCCGACTTCTTGGTAGAACTCGTCCTCGGTGAGGCGCCGCTTCGCGCGCCTGCCCGTCAACAGTGCCGGAGCTTCCTCCACTGTCACGCCGACGTCCGCTCGTCGCACGATGGCGCGTTCGATCTCGACCGTCCGGGCGAGAACCCGCGGCTCCACGATGAGGCCGCCCGGCGCGCCTTCCGCCGGCAGTTCGAACATGGCCAGCTCGACAAGACCGAAGGTGAACTGGATGCCCGCGAACCGTCGCAGGTGTTCGGCGATCCGCTCCACTCCCTCCCGGATGCCGTCGCCAACCACGAGCAGCAGGAAGCGCCCATCCGCCAGGTTGCGGGTCACGTCGTCCACGAAGGCGGCTTCGTCGATATCTTCGTTTTGGTCCCGCACCAGATCGAACAGTCCGCGACTGTCCCCTTCCGCACGCCGCGCGCGGCGCACCGCCTTGTCGAGTTCCTCATAGGACCAACGATGGATCTCCTTCGCGTAGTCCAGAATCTGGGCCACCACTTCGCGCCGCGCCTCGGGGTTCCTCCAGAGCTTGCATTCGACCAGAGTGAGCCGGCCCGTTTCGTTCACGTAGGCGAGATCCATGGGGCCGGCGGCCGTGGGCAGTTCGCGGCAGAGCGGGATGACGGGTCCGAACGCCTCGTCAATCTCTCCGATCGGTAGGATTTCCGGCGACTCGAACAGCAGTCGCTGGAGCCAGTCCTCGTCATATCCGCTCGCCGGGGACCCTGCGGTCAGTCGCCGACGCCGCAGCGGAACGGCGCGGGCGCCTTTCTCCGGAGGGAGATAGATCGTCCGGCCGTAGCGGGACTCACCCGTGGCTGCCACGCTGCTCGGGCCTACCGCGGGATCCGCCGGCCCGGGGTCCAGGGCACCCCCGCGGCGTCCGCCTGGGCCTCGAGACCCGCGAGCTGCGTCTCGACGAGGTTGACGAGCTCCGCGTTTGCCGGGCCGAACTGCTCTTGGACGATCTCCGCCTGCCGGCGGTGGGTCGTGGTGGGATCGGCGGTGGACCAGAAGGCCCCGACCACCCGCTGGATGCGCTGGCGGATGCCCGGCAGCACGGCTTCGCTCCTGGAGCGGACGGTGTCGTCGCCGAGGAAGCGGACGCGCAGCTCGAGGAGCCCGGCCCGGATCGCCGACGCCTGGGCACGGAGATCGCCTTCCGCTCCCGATTCGTCGATCGCTTCCGCGAGGGCTTCCACCCGTTCGACGGAGGCTCCGAGCGCGGAAACGGCGCCGAAGACCTGGCGCTGGAGCGTGGCGACCTCCCGCTGGAACGCGTGGCGGGCCTCCACGTCGGCGGGCGGCACGCCGGCCGCCGCCAGGACCTTCGGGGTGAAGGACTGCGGCTCGCCGAGACGCATCGCGCCATCACCGTCGCGCGCTACGAGTTCCGCCGTGTAGGTTTGCGGCATCGCCAGCGGCCCGGCGCGCCGCGACCACGGTCCCACTGGTCCCCGCTCGGGGTCCGGATACCGGAGGTCCCACGCCACCCGGTGGATCCCCGCCTTCGTCGGCGCGGAAATACGGCGCACGACGTTCCCTTCCGAGTCTCGAATGACTACGAACACCGCCGGATCCTCGGCGCGGTCCTCGGCCCGCAGTTCGTCCCAGGTGGGGTAGGGAAGCGGTTCGCCGGCGGCTGCCTGGGCTCGCTCCCGCTTCCGCCGCCGGTCGCGCAGGCTCAGGACGTCTTCCTTCAGGTGGTAGGTGACCACCGCCCCGAAGGGCGGGTTGGGTGCGGTGAAGAAGGCGTCGCCCCGCTGCGCTTTTTCGCCGCCGCCGAGCGGGTTCGCCTCCACGTACATCCATGGGTCCTTCACCGGGAACACCGTGCCGTCGCCGGCGAGCGCCTCGGGCGAGAGATGGCGCAAGGGCGTGTAGTCGTCGAGGATGAAGAAGCCCCGCCCGAACGAGGCCGCGACCAGGTCGTTCTCGCGCGCCTGGATCTCCAGATCCCGGATCGCGATGGTCGGGAGCCCTCCCTTCAACCGAACCCAGTGCGTGCCGCCGTCGATGGTTGAGAAGAGTCCGAACTCGGTGCCCAGGAAGAGCAGTCCTTCCTGCCCCGGATCCTCGACCACCGTCCAGGCGAGCTGGTCGTCGGGAAGGTCGCCGGTGATGTCATCCCAGGTGACGCCGCGGTCGTCGCTGCGCATCACGTAGGGCGCGAAATCGCCCTGCTTGTGGTTGTTGAAGACCGCGTACACCGTGTTCTCCCGGTGCCGGGAGGCATGGAGATCCGCCACGTAGGTGAGGGGCGGAACGCCCGGAACGGCATCCACCGCCCGCCACTCGATCCCCCCGTCATCGCTGATCTGGATGCGGCCGTCGTCCATCCCGGTGTAGAGCAGCCCTTCGACGAGGGGTGATTCGTCGAGCGCCACCATGTTCCCGTAGGTCGAGGTGAAGACGTTGCGCCACACCGCGTCCGTGCTCCAGGTCCGCCCCATCACTGGTCGTTCGGCGCGGTTGATGCCGCGGGTCAGGTCCTCGCTGATCGGGGTCCAGGTGTTCGCGCGGTCGTCGCTCCGGTAGAGGCGGTTCGCGCCGAAGTAGAGGCGCTGGCCGTTATGGGGAGAGATGATGAGCGGCGCGTCCCAGTTCCACTTGAGCGGCGGGTCGTCGGGTTCCGGTTGCGGCTGGATGTCCACCCGCTCGCCGGTGCGCCTGTCGAAACGCGCGATCCCCGCGTACTGGAACTGCGCGTAGATGATGTTCGGGTCCTCGGGATCCACCCGCGCCTGGAAACCGTCGCCGCCGATGACGTTCAGCCAGTCGCTGTTCCGGATGCCGTGCACGTTGATGGTGCGGGAGGGACCGCCCATGGTGGCGTTGTCCTGGGTGCCGCCATAGACGTTGTAGAACGGGAAGTCGTTATCGATCCCGACCCGGTAGAACTGCATGAGGGACTGGTTGGCGTGGAACTTCCAGCGCTCGCCGAGATCCCAGCTCTCGTAGATGCCGCCGTCGGAGCTCACCATCAGGTAGTCCGGGTCGTCGGGATCGAACTCCAGGTCGTGGTTGTCCACGTGCTTCCAGCGGCTATTGAGGTCGCGCCAGGTCTTCCCGTCGTCGTCCGTGATCTGCACCCACACGTCCATCGAGTAGATCCGGCCCGGCCGGTGGGGATCCGGGAAGATCTCCATGTAGTACTGCGGGTCCACACAGATGTAGTCGCTGCGTTTTTCCCAGCTCTCGCCGCGGTCGGTGGAGCGATAGAAACCGCTCGCGTCGTCCGAGGCCGCGATCAGCGCATAGACGATGTCCGGGTTCTGGGGCGCGAGGGCGAGCCCGATGCGGCCGATGTCGTGGCGGTCCCCCGAGGGGAGGCCGCGGGAGAGCTTCCGCCAGGTCGCGCCGCCGTCTTCCGATTTGTGGATCCCTCCTTCGGGACCGCCGGCCACCAGCAGACCGGTGTGGCGGCGCCGCTGCCACGACGAGGCGTACACGATGTCCGGGTTCCGCGGGTCGAGGACCACGTCGCTGATCCCGGTGTCCTCCGAGATGTGGAGGACCCGCTCCCAGGTGGCGCCCCCGTCGGTGGTCTGGTAGAGGCCCCGATCCCCGCCGGATCGCCAGAGCGGTCCCTGCGCCGCGACCCAGACCGTCTGGCTGTCGCGGGGGTCGAGGACGATCTTTCCGATGTGTTCCGATTCGTCGAGCCCGGTATGTTCGAACGAAGCCCCGGCGTCCCGGCTCCGCCAGACACCGTTCCCGTAGCCCGCCGAGCGTTGCCCGTTGTTCTCGCCGGTTCCGAGCCACAAGACGTTGGAATTCGCCGGATCCACCACGATCGTCGAGGTGGAATAGACCGGGTAGTTCTCGAAGATGGGCTCCCAGGTGGTGCCCCGGTTCGTGGTCTTGAAGGCGTTTCCGGAGGCCACCGCGACGTACCAGGTCGCCCGGTCGTTCGGATCGAACGTCACGTCCGCGACCCGGCCGGAGCGGGCGGCGGGGCCGATCCCCCGGAGCTTGAGACCCGAAAGGAGGTCTTCGGTGATGGCCGCTTCTTCCTGGGTGCTGGCCGCGGGGGCGAGCACCAATCCGGCGGCGAGGACGGCGAGGGGGAACGCGCTGCGCTTCATGGCGGAGTTCTCAGTCGGTGAGGGTGGCCACGTGGGCGGCGGCGGCGCGGGCCTGTCCGTCCACGTTGTAGCCGCCCTCGAGCAGGGAGACGAGCCGGCCGCCGCAATAGTGGTCGGCGACGTCCATGAGGGTGCGCGTCATCCGGGCAAACGCGTCGTCCGTGACCTCGAAGGAGCCGAGCAGATCTTCTTTCCGGCTGTCGAATCCGGCGGAGATGATCACGAAGTCGGGCTGGAACTGCTCGACCGCGGGAAGAAGTGTCCGGTCCCAGGCGGCCAGCATGTCCCGATCGGTGGAGCCCGGCCCGAGGTGGACGTTCAGGTTCGTCCCGCTGCCGTTGTGCGCGCCGCCGAGGGCGGGGTCTCCGGTGCCCGGGTAGTCGTACCAGTTGTGCGTCGAGAAGAAGAGGACGGAAGGATCCTCGTAGAAGGCGTTCTGGGTGGCGTTGCCGTGGTGATAGTCCCAGTCCACGATCAGCACCTTCCGGTGTCCGCACTCATTCTGTGTGTAGCGGGCGGCGACCGCGGCGTTCGAGAAGAAACAAAAGCCCTCCTCCGCGCCGGTGTTGTTCGCGTGGTGTCCCGGCGGCCGGATCGCGCAGAAGGCGTTCTTGAGCCGTCCCGCGGAAACTTCCCGCACTGCGGCGAGCGCTCCGGCGACGGCGAGTTCGGCGATCTCGCCGGTGGTCGGGATGCGCCGGATGCGGTCCACGTGTTCCGGGGTGTGGTGGCCCATGATCGAGGGCAGGGGATCCGGCCAGTTCTCGACCGGAACCAGCACCGGAAGGAGTCCGGCGGCGGTGAGCGCCTCGCGGATCTTCACCAGCCGGGTCGGCGATTCGGGGTGGCCGCGGCGGATGTTGTGGCGGAGGAAGGACTCGCGGTAGACGAGCCCGGTGGCGGAGGAGCGGGACTGGGTCATGGGGGCAAAGATACCCGAGCCCTCGGGGCCGCTCACGGGTCGCCCGCTGGTACCGTTTCCAAGCCGTGCCGCACCACCGGGGCCACCACCATGACGGGGGCAAACAACCGTGGTGGAAGCGCTTCCGGACGACGGCTGCGATCGGGTACGCCATCCGGCACTACAGCGAGCCGCGGAACCGGATGGTCGTCGAACGCGCCGGGATCCGCGCCGGTGACCGTTTGGTGGAGATCGGCTGCGGTCCCGGCGAAGCGGCGGCACTCGCCGCCGCGAGCGCGCCGGACGTGCGCGTGATCGCGCTCGATCCGGCCTGGCCCGCCTGCGTCGCGACGGCGGTGCGCACGCTCTGGTTGGGCCGCTCCGTGCGGGTGCGGCGCGCCGCCGCGGAGCGGCTGCCGGTCCTGGACGGGTGGGCCACGCTGGTCTTCTCCATCAACGCTTTCCACCATTGGGAGGATCCGCGGCGGGGGCTCGGCGAGGTGCGCCGGGTGCTCGGTACGGGAGGCCGGCTGGTGCTCGTGGACGAGGACTTTCCGGAGGACCACCAGCACACGCGATTCCACCGGGAGGCGCATGAGGTGGCGCCGGTTGACGCCGGGAATCCGGAGGTCCGGGAATGGCTCACGGCGCTCGGGTTCGGCGAGTTGACGCTCGAGCGAGTCGAGGACGCGGACGGCACGCCGCACCATCTGCTCCGGGCGGTGCTCGGTTCCTGAGCGCCGCCGGGGTCGTCCGGCAGTCTGACCAAACCGCGGTATATCGTGGAATAGTCTTGACTATTCCACGATACTAACGATAATGGTCAGCCGTGCCGGTCCCTCGAATCTACGACGCCCTGCTCGCGGAGCACCTGAAGAGCAACCGGCAGATGGCTTTCCTCGGCGGTCCGCGCCAGGTGGGAAAGACGACCACCGGCCGCGTTCATTCGGACGCCTACGTCAACTGGGACAACCTCGATGACCGGGAACTCATCCTGGCCGGTCCCGGCGCGCTCGCCGAGCGGCTCGGTCTGGGTCGGCTGCGCGCCGCCCGGCCGACCGTCCTGCTGGACGAACTCCACAAATTCCCGCTCTGGCGGCAGTTCCTGAAGGGACTCTTCGATGCGTACGGCGATGAAGTGCGGATCGTGGTCACGGAAAGCAGCCGCCTCGATATCTACCGCCGGGGCGGCGACAGCCTTATGGGCCGGTATTTCTTCTACCGAATGCATCCGTTCTCCGTCGCCGAGGCGCTGACCCAGAAACTTCCCGAAGCCGGCCGGATCGTCCGACGGCCCCGGCGTCTCCAAGCGTCCGCCTGGAGTTCCCTCTGGCGCTACGGCGGTTACCCGGAGCCTTTCCTGAAGCGCGATCCACGCTTTGCCCGGCGCTGGCAGGCGCTCCGCCACCGCCAGCTCGTTCGAGAAGAGGTTCGGGACCTCACCCGAGTTCAGCAGCTCGATCAGCTTGAGTTGATGGCGCGGCTACTGGCAGACCGATCCGGACAGCAGCTCGTCTTCGGAAACCTCGCCCGGCAGATTCGGGTCTCGGAGGACACCGTGCGGCGCTGGACCGCAACGTTTTGCGACCTGCATCTCGGTTTCCTGGTCAGGCCTTGGTACCGGAATGTCACTCGGTCGCTCAGGAAGGAACCGAAGTGGTATCTGCGTGATTGGTCGTCCCTGGGCGATCCGGGCGCGCGGGCCGAGACTCTTGTCGCCTGCCACCTGCTGAAGGCCATCGAGGGTTGGACCGATCTGGGCCTCGGGGATTTCGAGCTCGGCTATCTGCGGGACAAGGAGAAGCGCGAAGTGGACTTCGTGGTCGTCCGGGACGGGGAACCCTGGTTCCTCGTGGAGGTGGAGTCGGGGGAGGCCCCGCTCAGCCCGTCACTGCAACATTTTCAGGATCAGATCGCCGCCCCGTTTGCTTTCCAGGTTGAGTTTGACCCCGAGTACGTGGATCGGGATCCCTTCGCCCGTCCGGGACGGCCGCTGATCGTTCCCGCCCGGACCTTCCTGTCGCTGTTGTTGTAGGTGTCTCGCCGGGCGGCGATCCGGGTGAGTTGAATTCTGCGGTTTCGCCCGTCTCCGAGAGGCGGTACCGGTCTGAAGGCCTCCACCGGGAGGACTGGCCGGCGTTCCCGTGCCTACGGCGCCCTCTGTGGGGATCAGCGATGAACCGCCCGCGGCGCTGTGCGCCGCTGTGCCGACCTGGAGGTCGGCGTTCCCTAGCCTGCGTGCCGTGAGAGCGTGGGGCTTAGCTGAGCGCGCCAGAAAAACAATGGCGGCGAACCTCTGGTTCGCTGCCCGCCTGACTGGGGGGAAAGCGTGACAGGGAGATACCCCGGAAGAACTGGCTGGCGTTCCCGCGCGCTCTGTAGGGATCAGCGATGAACCGCCCGCGGCGCTGCGCGCCGCTGTGCCGACCGGAGGTCTATACCCTTCGGACTTCGTTTTCTGGGCCCTCCGGTGTGAGAGGCACCGAAGGGTCCGGCGTTCCCTAGCCTGCCGTCCTTCCAGCGGGTTGGCTATCGCCGAACGAGAAAACCAATGGCAGCGAACTTTGTTCGCTGCCCGCGTGACCGGGGGGAAAGTGTGGAAGGGGGGCTCGCCCCCCTTTCACAAAAAGAAACCAGGAATCGGAACTTGCCGTAGCGCGCCCCAGGCGCGCGAGGAAGTTCCGATTCCCGAGCCAGGAGCGACTGGGAGTCGGGTTCCCCGACCCCAACCCCTCCTGCTCCGGGGTCTCCGTGCGGCTCTCGCCGCACTTCCGATTTTCGGCGCGCAGCGCCGAGCGGCCCAGAAACGGGGTGCGTCTACAAACCTCGTTGCTGTTCCACCATCCGCGCGTTCATTGCGCACCCCGTTTCTGGGCCGCCCGACCTGGTGCCGAAGGGGGGACTCGAACCCCCACGGGATCACTCCCATACGCCCCTCAAGCGCACGTGTCTACCATTCCACCACTTCGGCAGCGGTGAGGACCGGCAGAACTTTCGACTGCCGGACGCGGAATTATAGGGGCGGGGCCGAAGCCCCGCCGGGACGGAATCAGAAGCCCGAGGGTGCCCCGAGACCGCGCCCGCCGCCTTCTTCGCCGGATTCGGGCGCCTACGGATTCTCGGGTTCTTCACCCGCTTCGGAGCCGGCGGGTTCCGCCTCCTCCGTCGCTGCGGGAATCGCGGCTGCCGGAACCGGAATCATGACTCCCGGCGCGTTCACCACGCTCTCGGATTCCGGATCACCCTGTACATACCCGAGCAGTAGCGAAGTGACCATGAAGAGGCCCGCGACAAACGCGGTCACTTTGGTCAGGAGGGAGGCGGTGCCCCGAGCCCCGAACGCCGCCTGGCTGCCGGCGCCGCCGAAGGCGCTCGCGAGATCCTGACCTTTGCCCTGCTGGGTGAGCACGACGAGGACGAGGAACAAACAGACGAGGATGTGGATGATGGTGAGCAGGATGGTCATTGGCGTTGATATTCCGGTTCAGGGGCGGCTCTCGTTCCGATACGGCGCGGCGGCCTGACGCCTGGTTCGCCGCTCAGCCGGCGGCGTGGCAGATGTTCAGGAACGAGTCGGCGCGGAGGCTGGCTCCGCCCACCAGCAGGCCATCCACGTTGGCCCCGGCCAGGATGGCGCTGGCATTATCGCCCTTCACCGACCCTCCGTAAAGTAGCGGCGCCCCTCCGGCGGCCCGAGGCCCCGCGATAGCCTCCAATCCGGTGCGGATGGCCCGGTGCATCGCTTCCGCGGTTTCCGGGGTGGCGGTCCGACCCGTTCCAATGGCCCAGACCGGCTCATAGGCGACGGCGAGCGAAGTGAGTTGGGTGTCCGACAGGCCGGCGATTGCCGCCTGGAGTTGCCCCCGGACCACGTTTTCGGCCTGTCCGGCATCCTTTTGTTCTGCAGTCTCCCCGACGCAGACTACGGGGCGCATCCCCGCTTCGAGTACCGCGAGCGTCTTTCTGCGGACGTCCGCGTCGTTGTCCCCGAAGACGTGACGCCGCTCCGAGTGACCGACCAGCACGATGGAGCATCCGGCGGCCGCGAGCATGGGAGCCGACACCGCCCCCGTGAAAGCGCCCTCCCGCTCGTAGAAGACGTCCTGGGCGGCGAGTCCCACGGCGCTGCCCCGGATCGCTTCGGCCACCGGGGCGAGAGCGATGAACGGCGGCGCAACCGCGACCTCCGCCCGTTTCGGATCGAGGCCGGACGGGAGCCCGGCGGCGATTTCGCTGGCGAGGGCGGCCCCGGCGGCGCCGCTCAGGTGCATCTTCCAATTCCCGATGACGAGGGGGCGGCGGGTCGGAGTTTGATCAGGCATCGGCGAGGGCCTCCACCCCCGGGAGCGGTCTTCCCGCGAGGAAGGCGAGGGACGCCCCGCCGCCGGTAGAGAGGTGGCTGATGCGGCCGGACACCCCGGCGCGCCGCACCGCGGCGAGCAGGTCCCCGCCGCCGACGACGCTCGTCGCTCCCCGATCGGTCGCCTCGGCCACCGCGAGCGCCACGGCGGTCGTGCCTTCGGCGAAGCGCGGGTTCTCGAAGAGCCCCAGCGGTCCGTTCCAGACGATCGTTGCCGCCTCGCGGATGTGGGAAGCGAAAGCGGCGCGCGACGCCGGGCCGATGTCGAGCCCCATCCAGTTGGCCGAAATCTCGCCGATCGGAAGTTCCCGGATGGAATTTCCGTCCGTAGAGGGTGCGGTGCAGTGGTCCACGGGGAGCACCAGCCGGTCAGCGTGGGCGTCGAGCAGCGCCGCGGCCTCCGCGATCCGGTTTGGTTCGACGAGCGACCGGCCGGTCGGCAGCCCCTGAGCCGCGGCGAAGGTGTATGCCATCGCTCCGCCGATCAGGAGACGATCGGCGCGGCTGAGCAGCGACCGGATGGCCGGGAGTTTGCCGGAGACCTTGGCGCCGCCGAGGATGGCCACGAAGGGGCGGGGGGGATTTGCGAGCGCCATGCCGAGCGCTGCGAGTTCGGCTTCCATCAGGGGGCCGGCTGCCGCTCGTGGAAAGCGCCGCGCGCAGGCCTCTACCGAAGCGTGGGCCCGGTGGGCGGCGCCGAAGGCGTCGTTCACGTACTCGTCTCCGTAAGCCGCGAGGCGAGCGGCGAACTCGGGGGAGTTTCCGGTTTCGCCCGGATGAAAGCGCAGGTTCTCGAGAACGACGACGTCGCCGGCACGGAGCCTCGGCGTCTCGCCGTCCTCACGGCCGACCACGCCGGGCCGAAAGCGGACGGTCTCGCCGAGGAGTTCCTGAAGCCGCTCCGCGACCGGCCGCAGGCTGAGCGCGAGATCGGGCTCGCCGCGGGGCCGGCCCAGATGAGAGGTGACGACCACCGCGGCGCCCTGCTCGCGAGCCGTGCGGATGGCGGGGAGGGCGGCCCGGAGGCGACTGTCGTCGGCCACTCGTCCGTCTCCGAGAGGTACGTTCAGATCGGCGCGCAGCAGGAGCCGGCGGCCGCGCAGGTCGAGGTCTCGAAGGGTCAGCTTTCGGGCTTTCAGAAGCACGGCGGGGCAAAACCGTAACAGCCGGTGATGAAACCCACGCGGCGTTCGGCCGGCGATCCATCCCGGCTGAACCGCGTCGCGTCGCGCCGCTCATCGTTGCGTTTCGGTCGGCATACACCCGGGCCAGTTCTCCCGGTGGGGGCTCCTCCCTCACGCGCCTTGTCAGCCGGGCGCCTTCCCGGCCTCGGTGCTCACGTGGGTTCCACCACCGGCTGTTCACCGCGTCGCTGCGCGCCGCTCATCGTTGCGTTTCGGTCGGCATACACCCGGGCCAGTTCTCCCGGTGGGGGCTCCTCCCTCACGCGCCTTGTCAGCCGGGCGCCTTCCCGGCCTCGGCGCTCACGTGGGTTCCACCACGGGCTGTTCCCCTTCGCCGGGCCCGGTGGTATGGTGCCCGGCCCCACACGCGGCTTCAGGTTTTCGGTCGGGCGGCTCGCCGTCTGGCCGGACGAAGAGAGAACCGGGTGCCATTCCCGGACGGACTTCCTCGCCGAAAACAAGATGGTGCAACTCCGCACCGCGGTGGACATCGGTTTTCGGATTCCGTCCACAGTAGTAACCAACTCGGCCCGAGCGGCGCTTCGGTATCTGCCCGAAGGAGCAGGATTTGCTCTAAAGGGCCTTGACACCGTTCTTTGGCGCCAAGAGGACCATCAGTACTTCTGCTTCACTCAACTACTTGACGCCGGAGCACTACAAACCTCGGATTTGTCCCAACTGCCGACCATCGTCCAAGAGCAGATTCGCCCGAAGACGGATGTGAGAGTGACGATCGTCGGAGATCGTGTGTGGGCGGCCGCAATCACGGATCGGGATGGTCCGATCGACGGCGACTGGAGAATTCTGCACGATCACGTCGTTTACACCGAGCACGCTCTCCCAGACGAGGTCAGAGAACAATGCGTCGGCTTGGCGCGACGCCTCCACCTATCCTTCGCGGCAATTGATCTGGCGCAGGTTGGTGAGGACTACGTCTATCTGGAAGTTAATCCGGTGGGCGAGTGGGCGTGGCTCGCTGAGTCCCTCGGATGGGATGTTGCGCATGCAATCGCGGCTTGGCTGAGCGAGGAGGAATCGCGAAACGGCTTCGAAGCCTCGGGCGCTGGTTTGCCCGGACCTTCCACACCGTAACGGCCCAAGCCATCCTCCTCCACTACTCGCTACGGCGGGAAATCAGGGAGGAAACGCAGGTTCGTGACGACGACATGCACGCCCTTGTTGCCACCCGGCACGAGCTTGCTTCGCGCCTCACGGATCCGGTTCTGGAGCAGTTCGAGGATCGAGAGCGGGAGCGTAGGAACTCCATAGAAGCCAAGGCGCGGACGAATTTGGTGGCGATTTCGCTGGCCGCGGCCATCGCCACCGCGCTGTTTGGCCTCCTTTCGGAACCGGCGTCTCATGTCGCGAGGCCAGCGTCGGCATTGTCGGGCCAAATCGGATATGCCGCAATTCTCCTTGGGTGGATCTATTTCATCTCAGGCGGCTTCTTCGCCTTCGAAGTCCTCGATGTTCGCAAGGTCTGGGCGCCGGCGCCCCCGGATCATCTGCATCTTGACGATGTCGGACTGCGCGCGACAAGACTCTTCTACCTAGCAGCCTGTGGACAAAGTCACGCGGCGTTCGGCGGGCGATGCATCCCGGCTGAAACGTGCCGCTTCGCGGCCCTCATCGTTGCGCTTCGGTCGAAATACACCCGGTATTCCTCCCTCGCGCGCCTTGTCAGCCGGGCGCCTCGCCCCCACCGGGAGAACTGGCCAGCCTCGGCACTCACGCCACTTTATCCACAGGCTGCTAGAGCAGAATCAGCGAATCGCCCTGATCATGACCAACGCACTTGCAGTGAGCTTTGCCGCCATCCGCAATGGGATCATCGTTTTTGCGGCCGGTATGGTCGCGATTGCGATACCGGCGTTCCATTGACTGGTGTCGTGGGCCAATGGCTCGTCCCGGTCTCCCGGTCAGTTCTGCCTAACTCTCCTGGGCGCCGAGGTGGTGGATCAGGTCCCGAACCCGGCAGGAGAAGCCCCACTCGTTGTCGTACCAGGCGAGGATCTTGACGGCGTCGCCGTCCACGACCTTGGTGAACGGTGCGTCCACGATGGACGAGTGAGGGTTTCCCTGGAAGTCAATGGAAACCAGCGGTTCGGTTGAGACCTGAAGGATGCCGCGGAGGGGCCCCTCGGCGGCAGCCGTGAGTGCTTCGTTCACTTCTTCCGCGCTTGCCGGCCGCTCGAGGAAGGCGGTCAGATCGGTGAGGGAGACGTTCGGCGTCGGGACCCGAACCGCGATCCCGTCGAGCCGTCCTTCGAGCTCGGGGAGGACCTTGGTAACCGCCTTGGCGGCGCCGGTGGAGGTCGGGATCATGTTCAGGCCCGCGGCCCGGGCCCTCCTCAGGTCCGAGTGGGGGAGGTCGAGCAGGCGCTGATCGTTCGTGTAGGAGTGGATGGTGGTCATCACTCCCTTTTTCAGGCCGAACGTCTCGTGGAGGACCTTGACCACCGGCGCGAGACAGTTCGTGGTGCAGGAAGCGTTCGAAAGGATGTGATGGGATTCCGGGTCGTAGCGGTCTTCGTTTACGCCCATCACGACGGTCAGGTCCTCACCCTTGGCAGGCGCCGAGATGATGACCTTCCTGGCGCCGGCGGCGAGGTGCTTCGAGGCGTCCTCGCGCTTCGTGAAGATCCCGGTGGACTCGACGACGATCTCCACTCCGAGACGACCCCAGGGAAGGGCGGCTGGATCGCGTTCGCTGAGGACTTCGATCCGGGTTTCCTGTCCGTCCGGCGAGATAACGACGATCTCGTTCCCCTCGGCGCGCACGGTGCCCGGCAGCGCACCGGAGACCGAATCATGTTTCAGCAGGTGGGCCAGGGTGGCGGGATCCGTGAGGTCGTTCACAGCGACGATCTCGATGTCCTGATCGTCCTGGACTGCGCGGAAGATGTTCCGGCCGATCCTGCCGAATCCGTTGATGCCGATGCGCACGATGTTCCCCTTTGCGTTTGGTCCCCCGCGAATTGGTCCGAGGACGACCGGGCCTTCCCGGTAAAGCTCCCGCCTCCGCGATGGCCGGGATGATAGGACAGCCGCCCGGGGGGTCAACGAGTCGGCGGTTTCGTTCTGGACATGAGTTGATCCCACTCAGATAATCGCATATTGACCACTTGATATTTTCTTCACAATTCGCTATATTCCTCCCGTCAGCCGAGAAAACTCGTCTGGCGGGCGTAGGGAGCGGCCTGATCCGGCTCCCAGCCAGACAAATACTGGAAAAAACAGCATGACCCATCTGACCCTCTTCAACCCTTCGTTTCAGCGTCTCTTCGCCGATCCGTTCTCCGATCTTCCGGCTCGGTTTGCCCAGGCCCAGTTTGGCGAGGCCCGGTTTGGGGAGCCTGCCAGCGGAAGAACGAACGGGGCGACGCTCTGGAGTCCGCCGGTCGACGTCCGCGAATCCGATACGGAGGTCGTGGTCGAGGCAGAGCTTCCCGGCATCGCCCGTGAGGACATCTCGGTTCGCTATCACGACGGCCGGCTGATCCTCGAGGGCAAGCGGGAGGAAGTCCGCGAGACCGGCACCGGCCCCGAGGCCGGTGACGCGAACGGCGCGGGGGCCTGGCTCCGCCGCGAGCGGGTGGTCGGCAGATTCCACCGCTCCTTCGACCTGCCGGAGATCGTGGACAGCTCCAACATCCGGGCGGAGACCAAGGACGGGGTCTTGCGGGTCGTCCTGCCGAAGCTCGAGACGGCGCAGCCGCGCCAGATCGAGGTCAGCGTCAACTGAGGGGACGCGCACCCGAGGGGCCGGCGCAAGCCGGCCCCTCAACCCGCGTACGGGCTACCCGGAACCCGCCAAACTGAGGTGGGTCGAAGGCGGATTAACCGACTTTGGCTAGAAGGTCTTCGACCAGATCGGCCACTCCGCGCTGACGCCGGATTCGAGCTTCATGCTGGTCGACTCCTTCGCCTCTTTCGAACTTGGAGACGGCCACCGGACCATCCTTCTTATATCCCTCGGTCTCTCCGTCTGACACAAAGTGTTTGCGGAGGATTTGTAGCGCTGCCTCGACTGCCGTGCCGTGCTTGCCCTCACGAGCCTTCCGAATCGGCTCGGACAGCGCGTTCAGCCCTCCGTTCGCATGCTCAATGCAGTAGATCAGGTCATAGGCGTCCTTCCGTTCGAATCGCTGATCGACGGCCAATGCCTTGAGACAGGTGAATCCCAACAAGTCAGTGTGTCGCACTCTCTCGCTGACGATGCCGTTGCCATCGAGAAGTTCAGCCCTAATCTCGCGAACTTGGTAGTGATCGAAGACTATGGATGAGCGTGGGATGTTTAGAACTTGGATGGCGCCCTCGCCTGGTATGACCTGAACCTGGCCGCCAGTCTTCTCGGGGTCGTCGGTCAGCAGTCCCAGCACGATAGTGTCGCCGCCTTCCTTTCGGTATTGCCACCGCCAGGAAGACGGCGCGGGGTTCCCGTCCTTCCCGACGGGTGCAAACCCCGACCTTCGAAGGTTGTCCTCGAATGACCGGTATGCGTCGATTCCCACCAGTAGTTGGACGTCAACAACGACATCGACATCGAGCGTCCCCGCATGCGACGGTCCTGCGGGTGTCAAGTACCGAGCGGCGAGACCGCCGACCAGGTAGATGGAATCCCTCCACGGACCCAGTCCGCGGAGTAGCGTCACGAGGGCGCGTTCGCACGTCAGCGTTTGCCTGAGGGTATAGCCGGCGCGAGTCTGAGGTTTCTCCATCAGAAACCGATCCTTTCCGCGCGCAGGTGCTGCGCCAGTTCCTTGGCGCGTCCTTCCGTGCGCAACAGGTCGAGATAGACCTGAACCGGGCTGGCGAACCAGATCCCGTTCGCGAGCTCGCGGAACGACAACTCGCCTGGCAAGCGGGATTCGATGACGACCAGGTTGGTTCCTTCGTCCACATCACGCGCCCCCAACTTGCCGAGGGTATCTTCAACAGCGGGACCCATCGGGACCCTGCAGTGCACCCGGGATAGGTGCGACAAGAAAGGCGCATAGTGCTGACCCGCGGCCTCGCCGGTGATCGCGTACTCGACGCCGTGCGCGCCCAAGGCGGCGGCGGCCATTCCCACGAGTTCGGCAGCATCGACCCGGGGAACGTAGTAGCGCCGAATTGCCGGACGCCGGGTCACGGCGAGATGCCTTGCCCATTCATCGAGCAGCACATCGGGTTTGGCTAACCGGCGTTCCTTCTTCGGACCTCGACCTCGTGCCTCCATCCAGTCGAATCGCTCCAGTTCGATCAGTACCTCGGAAACGGTGGCTGGTGATGCGCTGGCTAGTTCGGCTAGCGCGCCGACTCCGAACCAGTGCTCGTGCCGCAAGAGGAGCGCGTGCAGCACCTGAGCGCGCCGACCAGAAAACAGGGATCGTATGGATCTCGCGAACGTTCTGGGTGGTGGTTTGTCCACATACACGTAGATGTTCGGGGCCGGGAGGAAAAGGCTCCCTCCGCTGTCGTAGTAGCCCACGCGCTCCTTTCTCAAGAGCTCCTTTGCGCCCGGAGAAATCGCTTCGGCGACCACAACCGGTACCGGTTCCGGAGCCTTCAGCTTCGATCCCGCTCTGTGGACGAGCTCTCTGAGTTGCCAGAGAACCTGGCGGATGTCGCGCGGGTAGAAGTTCCTCTTTGCTTCAACGATGAGGCTGGCCGCCTTGTCCGCCGCCGACAGATCGATCCACGCGTCACATCGTCGCCCTGGCGCGATGAGTACGTCCGTTTGGCACTTGGCGTGCACCCCCGGTACGGCGTGGAGGGCCGTCAGGAATTGGTCTATCAGTTCCGGTTTTGAGGTGGTGGGTGTGATCGGCATGAAGTCATTATTCGCTGCGCAGCGGATAATGCGATAATAGCCGACATACGGATAAATGGCAATATCTACTGGTCAGCGTATTTGTGTCAATCGCCGGATATTGCTCCGTGGCGAGCTGCGGTCAGCGTCGGAAGCTCTCCCGTTGACGGGCGACGGAAGGGCCTGGCGGTGCGCGTTTCGCGGCCTGCGGCCGCGATGCCGGTGTGAACACCGGCGTTCCTTGCCGGCGGGCCGCGCTGCCGGCGGGCCGCGCTGCCGGCCGGTTCTCCCGGTGGGGGCCTGAAGGCCGGCGTTCCCAGCGTTATTCCGTAGCGCGTTCCTGGCCGGGGATCACCCGCCGGGTCTTGATCATCTCCTCGTCGTAGTAACGGCGATAGAGGATGTCCCAGGTCTCGGTGCCCTGCTGCACGGTCCGGCTCTGGCTATCGATCTTGCGGCGCACGATCTGGTCGATGCGCTCGTCGTCTTCGAGTTCGGCGTTGATGATCCGCATGATCATGCGGCGGATCTCGTTGTCCGCGGCAAAAAACTCGACCGACTCATCGCCGCGGAGCAGATCCATGATCTGGTTCGCGAGGTGATTGATTTTTCCGTTGGTCAGGCGCATGGCTGGGTCTTCGGCAAGGCAGCGGGCGTCCGCGGCATCCCTAGAGGATCATCCCCTGCTCGCGGGCGAGCCGTTTCTTGACCAGCTTGAACATTTCTCGGTACTCGACGCCGCCGGTGCGGATCTCCTCGCCGTAACCGTCGAGAAGTTTGCGAACCTCTTCGTTGAGATCGTCTTCGTGGTGCAGATCTTCGGTAATGAGTTCCACGATCGTATCCATCAGGGCGTTCGGATCTTCCGGATCGATATAGCCGGCGACCTGCAGGTCGTCGGTAATCCGGTAGCCCAGGAATTGGACCTGGCTCTTGGTCAACCGCATGGCGCGCGACCCGTAAGAATACCATAGAGCCTGGCCCCGGAGCGAACGGGATCCCCGGAGGCGGAAGCGGTCTGTTCCGGGCGGGCGGGAGACTGCTAACGGCCCGTGGTGGAACCCGAGCGAGCGCCGAGGTTGGCCAGTTCTCCCGGTGGGGGCGAGGCCCAGTTCTCCCGGTGGGGGTCCGGCTGACAAGGCGTGTGAGGGAGGAGCCCCCACCGGGAGAACTGGCCCGGGTGTATTTCGACCGAAACGCAACGATGAGCGGCGCGAAGCGACGCGGTGAACAGCCTGTGGTGGAACCCGGGTGAGCGCCGAGGCCGGCCAGTTCTCCCGGTGGGGGCGAGACGCCCGGCTGACAAGGCGCGTGAGGGAGGAGCCCCCACCGGGAGAACTGGCCCGGGTGTTTCGACCGAAACGCAACGATACCGGCGGTTCAGCCGGGATGGATCGCCGGCCGAGCCCCCACCGGGAGAACTTTTCAGGCCGGGATGGATCGCCGGCCGAGCCCCCACCGGGAGAACTGGGCCGGCTGGGTTTCACCACAGGCTGCTAACGGCCCGTGGGCAGAGTGAGGCGAGCATCGAGAGTGGGGAGGCCCAGTTCTCCCGGTGGGGCCAGTTCTCCCGGTGGGGGCCCGGCTGACAAGGCGCGATTCGGGAGGTATCCCGAGCGTATTCCGACCGGATCGCAACGCCCAGTGGAACGGTCAGCCGGAGTGGATCCGCGGTCTAATGCCGGCTCACCCTGTCTACGGGCTGCTAATATCCGCGCTCTTGCGAGAGATGGGGTCGTAGTTCAGTTGGTCCAGAACGCCGGCCTGTCACGCCGGAGGTCGCGGGTTCGAGTCCCGTCGGCCCCGCCATCATCGCTTCCCCCCCACCCTGTCGGATGTTGCGTTCCGGCGCCTTTCCCGCGGAGTTGTGAGCCTCTCATGAAGATCTCGATCACCTACTGCGTCGTTTGAAATTACCTCCCTAGCGCCTCCAGTCTGGCGGCGGCAATCCGGGAGGCTCGGGGCATCGAGCCCGAACTCATCGAAGGCGGCAAGGGCATCTTCGACGTGAAGGTGGACAGCGAACTGATCTACTCCAAGTACGACACCGGCCGCTTTCCCGAGAACGCCGAGATTCTCGACAAGATCCCCGCGAACTGACCCCGCGAACTGACGCGGTCCGGCTGACTCTGCGGGGATACGTTCGGGCGCGGGGTCGCGGCGCGCGTCTGCTCCTCCAACTGCGCGCCGGCTAGGGCACGCCCGCCAGGAACCGGATGGCTAGGATCTAGTTGCCGGTGCGGGAGGCGTGCGGGATGGCCAGGACCAAGTGGACGCGATGGTGTCTCCTTCTTTGCGGCGCCGGCTTCCTCCTCTCGGTACCCGCCTTCGCGCAGCGGTATCTGACCCTCGAGGAATACCGTGGGTTGATCGAGGAGGCGCAGCGTGGACCGCTCGGGGCCCTGGGGCGGGAACTCGCCCGGTATCGCCCGGAGTCTTTGGGACTCGTGGTCGCGGATTTTCTCCGGGAACCCCCGCCGGCCGCTGCAATCAAGCGCGCCGCGCTTCTCCACACCGAGGCGGCTCTCGGACTCGGCAGCGGCGGGGAGGCGCATCTGGCGCTTGCGACGAAACTGAACCTCGCGATCCCCGATCCAGCTTCCCGCGAGAGCTGGCTGCGCCGCTGGTCGCTGGCCGTTGCCTACTCCTACCATCACGCGATCAACCCGCTGGCCGCGGAAAGGTTCCTGGACTCAGCTCTCGGACTACTGCCGGGTGATCGTGATCTGCAGGTGGCTCTCGCCCGGGTGCTCCATATGGGAGGGCGGCTGCGAGGGGAGGAACGCCTGACCGCGCGCGCCGGGGATGTGCTTCGCGATGTCCTGCGCGAGACGCCAGACGACGCGGAACTTCGGGTTCGGCTGGCGAGTATTCTCGTGCGGCTCGGTCGAGAGGAGGAAGCGGCGGCCGAGCTCGCGCGGCTGGAGGGGGCGCGCATGCGGCCGCTGCTTCGCGCCGTGGTGCATCTGGTGCGTGGCGAAACTGCCCTGAACAACGGCGACTTTGTGGCCGCCGAACACGAGTTCGTCGGCGCGCTGCGGCGCGCCCGCACCTCGCCGGCGGCGGCCTCCGGCCTCATTGCCGCGCGCATGGCGCTTCGCGACCATGTCGGTGCTGCGGAGGCCGCGAAAACCCTTCTCGACCGCCGCGCGGTGGGCTGGGAGCCCGAGTGGCAGTTCTGGCTCGGTCCGGCGCGCGATTTGGACGAGGCCTTCGAATCCCTCAGGGCGGAAGCTCAGGGACAGTCGACTGAAGGGGAGCCACCTTGAGGCGCTCCGGACGCTCGATCGCGCTCGGTGCCGTACTCCTGGCGTTCCCGATAGCGGTCGGAGCGCAGGAGGTGTTCGGGGCCGGGGACGAAGTGAGGATCGAGGTCTACGCACATCGGGACGGCGAGGTCATGTCGCTTCACGATCCGCGGCCGCTCCGACTCCTGGTGGACGGCGAGTCGGCGTCCTTCGAGTGGTCCCCCGACGAGCCGCTCGCGGTTGCGGCGGTGCTGGATCTCAGCAGTTCCGTCTCGGGCGACCGGCTGGAGGCTGTCATCACCGGGTTCCAAGAGTTCCTTTCGGGGCTCGGTGACAAGGACCGCTGCGCGGTGATCGCCTTCACGAGAACCGTCATCCAGCATGCGGGATGGGACGGCACCTGCACCGAGGCGGCGGAGGCAGTCTCCAAACTGGTCAGCGGTGGTCCGGCAGCCCTGAACAACGCTTTGATGGTGGCTCTCGGTCTGTTGGCGGATGCTGCGGGCCGTCCCGTTCTTGTCCTGTTTACCGACGGGCAGGACGGGGCAAGCTGGACTGACGAGGTGTGGCCACTGATCGCGACCCGCGGCATCGCTCCGATGGTGCTCGCCGTTACCGCTCCGGCGGCGGCACGGGGGGGAGGCCGACTGCGCGGCGCATACGACCTCGTCAATGACGACGGTTTCGCGCTCCGTTGGCACTACGAGGGGCGCTTCGTGCAGGTCGAAGAACTCGACCTTGGGGGCATGCGGAGTGTGAACCCCTTCCAGGGCCTTGTCGATCTCGGAAACGCGACCGGCGGGGGAGTCATCTCGACGAACGGCGACCCCGAAGCCATCCAGCGGGAGATCGCGGCGCTTGGGAGCGCGATCGCCGCACGCCTATCCTTGCGCTTCCGCCCACCGCCGGGTTTTGAGCCGGGGCAACACACCATTCTGGTGGAGACCGATGTAGGGGAGGCGATCCACCGGACCGAAGTGCTGTGGCCCGGTGTGCCGCGGTGAAGACCCGCGGCGCCTAGCAGCCGGTGGTGAAACCCAAGCGGCCCAGTTCTCCCGGTGGGGGCTCGAGCGGCGATCCATCCCGCCTGAACCGCCCCCCCACCGGGAGAACTGGCGCTTTGCGGCGCTCCGCGTTGCGTTTCGGTCGGAATACACTCGGTATTCCTTCCTCACGCGCCTTGTCAGGCAGGCGCCTCGCCCCCACCGGGAGAACTGGCCGCTCTCGGCGCTCACCCGGGTTCCACCACAGGCGCCTAGAAGTCGAAGAGGCGCGTGTACTTGATGATGAGCGACCGGCCCAGCACGTTGGGCACCAGGAACCCGGTCTCGTCGTCGAAGCGGTCGAAGTTGGCGGTGTTGCGCAGGTCGTTGTAGACGAGGAAGAGTCCGGTTCCGCTCCGGTTGAGCATGACCAGCCGGATGTTTGAGGAGACCGAGGCGGTCTGGCTGTTGTACTGGATCAGCGCTTCCAGCCGGCGCAGCGGGGTGAACGAGTAGTTCACCCGGATCGGGATCAGGTCACTCGTGAAGTTGCCTCCCGGCAGTTCCACGACGTCCCGATTAAAACCGACGCTCGCCTGGAAGGTGGCCCCGATGCGCCCATTGATGCTGCCGTTGCAGCCCCGGCGGGTGCCGTCGTAGAAGCTCCCGGTGCGGCAGTAGATCGTCGGGTAGAGCCGGGCGCTGGCATTCCCGATCCAGTTCACGCTCACCTGCGTCCAGTTGTAGAGCCCCGGCGGGATCATCACCCGGTTCCCGTCCACCCCGGAGTACACGGTGAAATCGCGAAGCGGCCGGTCCCGGTGGCGATCGATGAACAGCCCGAAGCGGCCCCCCACATTCGGCTGGAACTCGATTGGATGCCAGTGGCCGCGTCCCGACTCGACCTCGCCGTCGAAACCGTAGTAGGCGTTCCAGGTCACGTGCGGCGAAAAGCGGCGAACCCAGGAAAGGGCGGAGATCTGGGTGGGCTGCCAGTCGAAGAAGTAGCGCGCCTGGTACTTGCGGAAACCGCGGCGCGGAACGAAACCGACCTCGGGATTGAAATCCTCTCCCACCTGGGTGAAGCCGATGTGGCCCTGATGGACCCGATGGGCATAGTTGAGGAAGACCCTGCCCGCCATCGTTCGGCCGGCGCTGCCGTCCGTCTCCCCGTTCGCGGAAGCGGTCTTGGCCAGGAAGGTGAAGAACCGGGCGCGCTCCCCGATCTGGATCGCCGCGTCGGCGCCGAAGGCACGGTTGTGGTCGCCCTGCTCCGCCCACTCGCCGGTGGCCTGCCGGTTGACCAGGATGCCGCCGATGTTGGACCGTCCGAACTCGCGCTGGACCCGCGCCACCATGACGTTGTTGGCCGCGAGCGCCAGGGCGCCGGTCTCGCGATTGAAGGCCGCGTCGGTCTGCATGTTCATGAGGCCGATGTTCGTCGAACCCACCTTCCCGGAGAGCCGGGCGCCGCCGACGATCCCCACCGGCTGTCCGGCGTTCAGGCCGATCCGGCGGCTGAAGAAGAGGTCCACCTCCTGGGGCGCCCCGAACTGGAAGGTGGAGGCGTTTTCGAGGAAGAAGGGCCGCTTTTCGGGGAAGAAGAGCGGGAAGCGGGTCAGGTTGACCTGCTGGTCGTCCGCCTCCACCTGGGCGAAGTCGGTGTTCGCGGTCAGATCCACGGTGAGGTTCGGGGTGACGCCCCACTTCACGTCGAGCCCGATGTCGAGGCCTTCGGTTTCGCGGTTCTCGGAGCGGACCGCGAGCGGGTTCCGGCTCGCTTCGCCGAGCGCGAACGGGGTGACCTTGATGTCCCGCCGTGACGGCAGGTTGAGCCCGGTGACCTTCTGCGCCAGTGAGACCCGGTAGATGTTGTAGCCGCGGGGAATGGGGGCGAGGAACGCTTGCTCGTTCTTGCGGCGGATGTTCCGCATCACGTTCAGGCCCCAGGTCTGGTTCCGCCCGGGCTGGTAGCGGAGCGTCCGGAGCGGAATCGCGAACTCGCTCTCCCAGCCGCGGTCGCTCCGCTGCGAGCGCACCGTCCAGTCGCCGTCCCAGTTGGCGTTGAATCCGGTGATGCCGCCGCGCTGCGAGCCCCGCCGGCCGGGGGTGGGGTTGTAACCGCCGATTGCCCCCTCGCCGGCGATCTGGCCGTCGTACTCGATCCCCTCCGGATTCGTGCCGAAGAGGAAGGCGTTCTGGCTGTCGTTGAAGGTGTCGAGGACGATCTGGACGGAGTCGGATTCGTTGAGGTCGCCGTCCCGGCGGCTCTCCGAGACGAGCACCCGTTCGGGCTCGCTGTCGAAGGCGACGATTCCCACGTAGAGCGTGGTCTCGGAGAGGAGCAGGCGGACTTCCGTCCGCTCGGTGGCCGGGGCCCCGTTGTCCGGTTCCTGCTGGATGAAGTCGGTAAACGGTTCGACCGAAGACCACTGTTCGTCGGTCACCAGCCCGTCCACCACGGGGCCTTCCATGCCCTCGGCGAGCGCCTGGACCGCTCCTTCATTCGGCGGGGTGGGGGTTCCCGCAGCCAAGGGCGCGAGGAGCAGGCAGCCGGGCAGGAGCGCCAGACGAAAACGCCTGAAGCCCCCGGAATTCACAGGGAAACACAGCATGTCGCGCGCGTATCCTACGCGCGAACGAACATGGCCGAAACCGCGACCCTGCCCAACTTTATCGGCGGTAGCTATCTCGCGCCGTCGGCCTCCGAGACCCTGCCGGTTCTCAACCCCGCGACCGGGGAGATCCTGTTCCGGATTCCGCTGTCCGGACCCAAGGATGTGGGCCGCGCGGTGGCGAGCGCCCGGGACGCGCTTCGCGAGTGGCGGGAGACGCCGCCCGGCGACCGGGTGCAGCCGCTTTTCCGATTGAAGGCCCTCCTCGAGCGCGATTTCGAGGAAATCTCGAGAGTCGTGACCACCGAGTGCGGCAAGACGCTGGCCGAGTCCCGCGGCGAGTTGCGGCGGGCCATTGAAAACGTGGAGGTGGCCTGCGGGATCCCCTCGCTGATGCAGGGCCGGGTGCTGGAGGACATCGCCCGCGGGATCGACGAGTTCATGATCCGCCAGCCGGTCGGGGTGGTGGCGGTGATCGCGCCCTTCAACTTCCCCGCGATGATCCCGTTCTGGTTTCTGCCCTACGCGCTCGCCTGCGGCAACACGGTGGTCATGAAGCCTTCCGAGAAGACGCCGCTCACGATGCAGTGGGTGACGCAGCTCCTCACGGAGGCGGGATTCCCCCCTGGGGTGGTGCAGGTCATCCACGGCGGGCGGGAGGCGGTCTCCGCGCTGCTGGAGCATCCGGACGTCGCCGCGGTGAGTTTCGTCGGCTCTTCTCCGGTGGCCCGGGCCGTCTACGCGCAGGCTGCCGGCAACGGGAAACGCGTCCAATGCCAGGGCGGGGCCAAGAACCCGGTGGTGGTGCTCGAAGACGCCGACATCGAGGCGGCGGTCGGGACGGTCGCCGAGAGCGCCTTCGGGTGCGCGGGTCAGCGGTGTCTGGCCGCGTCTTTGGCGATCACCGTGGGCGGCGCCCATGAACCCTTCCGGGACCTGGTGAGCGCCGCCGCCGAGAGCCGGGTGGTGGGTTCCGGGCTCGACGAGGCGGTGGACATGGGTCCGGTGATCCGGGAGGAGAGCCGCGAGCGCATCGAAGGGCTGATCGGTCAGGCCGTGGATCGGGAGGACGCCCGGGCGGTGGTGGACGGCCGGGGAGCCCGGGTCCCGGGTCTCGAGGACGGCTTCTTCGTGCGTCCGACGGTGCTGGACGGACTACCGGCCGAGGGAGAGATCGCCCGCACCGAGATCTTCGGGCCGGTGCTCGGCATCATCCGGGTGGACTCCATCGAGGACGCGGTCGCCTTCGTGAACGGCGGCGAGTTCGGCAACATGGCGTGCCTCTTCACGAACGACGGCCGCGCCGCCCGCCGCTTCCGCCACGAGGTTCTCACCGGGAACGTGGGGATCAACGTCGGAGTGGCCGCCCCGATGGCATATTTCCCCTTCAGCGGCTGGCGCGGCAGCTTCTTCGGAGACCTGCACGCGCAGGGCGCGCACGCGATCGAGTTCTACACTCAGACGAAAGTCGTCGTGGAGCGCTGGCCCCGGGACGCCTCGAAGCGCTTTTGACCTCTGACCCCGATTCCGGGGAGAAGGGGGTCCGAGGGCTGGTTCGGCGCTTCTGGCAGCCGGCGCTCTGGATCCTGTTCGTTCTGAACGTCCTGCTGCTGCCGCTGCTCTTCGGCGGGGCAGGAGACGAGCCGTTCCTGCCGCCGGAGTGGATCCCGACGAGTCCGGTGGCGCTGGTTCTCGTGCACGTGCTCCTGGTCGCGTTCGCGCTGCCGAACACGGTCTTTTGTCTCGCCGCCGGATTCTTGTTCGGCCTGGGGCCGGGGATGGTCTATGCCACCCTGGGGACGTTCCTCGGTTCGCTCGCCGCCTTCGCGGTCGGGAGGCTGTTTCTCCGGCGGTGGCTTGCGCCATGGCTCGGACGGTTCCGGTCGGTGAGCCGGATCCTTGCCGCGCTCGGCGACGCCGGTGTCCGCACGGTGTGCCTCACCCGGCTCTCGCCGCTTTTCCCCTTCGCGTTCCAGAACTTCGGCTGGGCGACGACCCCGGTGCGCTTCCGGAACTACGCGCTTGGTTCCTTCCTCGCGGCCCCGGTGGGAGCCTGCTTCTTTGCCCATTTGGGGGCCGCGGCCAGGGCCGGCGCAACCCTCGCTACGGAGAGCTTTTCCTGGTCCGCGGCGCTCACCATCCTCGGACTCCTCGCCACCTTCTACCTGATCCGCCGTGTCACCCGCATCGCGAACGCCGCCCTGAAGGACGAACTCCCCACGGACTGACGGCCCGGCTGGGCCGGGACCGCCGGCCGCCGGCCGGCACCATGGCGCGTAGGGCAGGGAACGCCGGCCAGTTCTCCCGGTGGGGGCCTTCAGACCGGCACCGCGGCCCCCAGGGCCGCGAAACGCGTGTCGCTGCTGGGCCTCGCGCGATGCACAGGCCAGGGAACGCGACCTCCGGCCGGCATCGCGGCGCGCAGCGCCGCGGGCGACGCATCGCCGCCCTCCTTCAAGGACGGAACCACGCATGACAGGAAATGTCCCATTACCTCCCTATCCTCCGCCTCTTGCACAGGATTGGAAGAAAGGAGCAGGGCCATGAAGCGATATCGCGCAGTAGCAACCTGGACCAGGGAGGATTACGAGGGATGGGAGATCGAGTTCCTCAATGCACCCGACGGCCACACACACGTCACCTGCACTGGCGACGGCCAAAACACCAAGCAAGATGCGGAGTTCATGGCGCGTGACCTGGTGACGTGTTGGTTCGACCGCAAGATCCGGGGGGAAGACGTGAAGCTCACGATCAAATGGAAGAACGAGCGCCAGTACCAGCGATGGCACGAGCGGAGGTTCGGGATGAGAGATTGGTCCCGGTAGGCGCATCGGCCTCGCGCGCGACAGCCCATGGGCGCAATGCTGACCATCGCCCGATCGGGGAAGCTGGGTCGCGGGAGCGATCCGAAGCGGGTTACAGCCGCTCGGTTCCCTCCACCCGTGCCAGCCGCCGGTCGAACGTCCCGACGGGACGGTGCCCTGCCTTGCGGGCGGTTTCGACAATGAGGCAGTCGGAGAATCCGGCCGAGCGCTCGCCCCCGAAGGTCTCGTGGGCTCGGCGGACCACATCTTCGTCCTGGAGCGTGAGCCGGTCGTGGTCCAGAAGCATGCTCACGACGGTGGCGACGCGCTCGCGGTCCAGCTCATACGCGGACTGCAGCACCCATACGGCCTCAGCCAGCACGATCAGGGAAACCCAGGCCCCGGACTCCACGAACGCCTCGGCGCGGGCCACCTGATCTGGGTCATCCCGCACGATCAGCCGGACCAGGACGTTCGTGTCAAGCGCGCGCATGCCGGCGTCGCAGACGGGTCCGAATCCCCGCGTCCATCTCTTCGACGGTTCTCGGCTCTGGCGGTGACGGGAAGACTGCTCGGTGAATGTCCAGCGACGAGAATCTTGTCGCCCGGCGTACGACTACTTCGGGTCCCCGCTCGCACCACTCGACCGTCGAGCCCGGCGTCAGGCCCAGCTTGCGGCGGATTCGCACCGGGATGGATACCTGACCCTGAGAGGTGATCCTGGATCGACTGTTCTCCATGTGCCGGACTGCGACGTTGCGCTCGGCGTCATTGTGACTCTCATTACCCCGGTAAGTCAAGGCCGTTCGGCCAGCCGGGCGGCGGGATTTGCTGGCCGTCGGCCTCAGCCCGCGGTGGCGCAGGGAGGGGTCGCTCGTCCGCACGGCGCGAGGCACATTCCTGCCAGCGGGGAGCGTCCCCAGCGATAACAGCCTGTGGTGAAACCCAGGCGGCGTTCGGCCGGCGATCCATCCCGGCCAAACAACCGGTGATGAAACCCACGCGGCGTTCGGCCGGCGATCCATCCCGGCTGAACCGCGTCGCTTCGCGCCGCTCATCGTTGCGTTTCGGTCGGAATACACGCGGTATTCCTCCCTCACGCGCCTTGTCAGCCGGGCGCCTCCCCGGCCTCGGCGCTCACGTGGGTTCCACCACCGGCTGTTCACCGCGTCGCTTCGCGCCGCTCATCGTTGCGTTTCGGTCGAAATACACCAGGTATTCCTCCCTCACGCGCCTTGTCAGCCGGGCGCCTCGCCGGCCTCGGCGCTCACCCGGGTTCCACCACAGGCTGTTAACCCGCGCCGCCTGAAACAATACGCCGCCGCATGCGCCTCTCCTGGAACGAGATCCGCGTCCGCGCCGCGTCCTTCGCCAGGAAGTGGGCGGACGCCGGTTACGAGAAGGGCGAGACCCAGAGCTTCTACAACGACTTCTTCCGCATCTTCGGGAAGCGCCGGGAGTCCGTCGCCCGCTACGAGGAGCGCGTAAAGAAGCTCGATGACACGAGCGGCTTCATTGACCTCTTCTGGCCCGGGGTCCTGATCGTCGAGCAGAAGAGCGCCGGCCGCGATCTGGCAAAGGCCTACGAGCAGGCCGGGGGCTACTTCGATGCGCTCCCGGAGCACGACAAGCCCCGCTACATCCTGACCAGCGACTTCCAGCACTTCGAACTCCACGACCTGCTGCAGCGGGACGTGATCGCCTTCCGGCTCGACCAGTTGCCGGAGCACGTCGAGAAGTTCGGCTTCATCCTCGGGGTCGCGAGCCGGACGTTCCGCGATCAGGACCCCGCGAACATCGAGGCGGCGGAGCTGGTCGGGAAGCTCCACGACTCGCTCCGGGACGCCGGCTATCCCCGCCACGACCTCGAGCGCTTTCTGGTCCGGATCGTGTTCTGCCTCTTCGCGGACGACACCGGAGTGTTCGAGCCGCGGGACATCCTGCTCGACTTCCTGGAAGAGAGAACCCGCGAGGACGGGACCGACCTCGGGCCGCTGCTCGCGCGCATCTTCCAGGTGCTGAACACCCCGGAAGGGCAGCGTGCTGCCACCCTCGACGAGGACCTCGCCGCCTTCCCCTACGTGAACGGCGATCTGTTCGCCGACATGATCTGGATTCCCGACTTCAATGCGGAAATGCGGGAGCAGTTGCTGACCGCCTGCCGTTTCAACTGGTCGAGCATCTCGCCGGCGATCTTCGGGTCGCTCTTCCAATCGGTGATGGCCCCGGCGGAACGGCGGGCGCAGGGGGCGCACTACACCACCGAGCAGAACATCCTCAAGGTCATCGAGCCGCTCTTCCTCGACGACTTGTGGGAGGAGTTCACCCGAATCAAGGCGCTCCGGCGGGGGCGGAAAGCCCGGCTCCGTGAGTTCCAGGAGCGGCTCGGGACACTGACGTTCTTCGATCCGGCCTGCGGCTGCGGGAACTTCCTGGTGATCGCCTACCGCGAGCTGCGCCGGTTGGAACTCCAGGTGATCCGGGAACACGAGCGCGATGAGACCGGCGCCGTCGCCAGCCGGCTGGACGTGGGGTCGCTGTCCCGACTCGATGTGAACCAGTTCTACGGGATCGAGATCGGTGAATTCCCGGCGCGGATCGCCGAGGTGGCCCTCTGGATGATGGACCACCTGATGAACAACGAGCTCAGCCTGGAGTTCGGCCAGTCCTACGCGCGGATCCCGCTCAAGCAGTCGCCGCACATCCGCTGCGCCGACGCGCTGGAGATGGATTGGGAGGACCTGCTGCCGGCAGAGGACTGCTCCTTCGTGTTCGGGAACCCTCCGTTCGGGGGCGCCAAGTTCCAGTCAACCGAACAGCGGGCGCAGGTGCGACGGATTGCGGCGCTCGGCGGGAGCGGCGGGACGCTCGACTACGTGACCGCCTGGTTCATCACGGCGGGCGAGTACAGCCAGGGAAGAGCGGTCCGCCGGGGGAACGCGCGCGGATCGGCTTCGTCGCGACCAACTCGATCACGCAGGGCGAGCAGGTGGCGCAGCTCTGGCCGATTCTGTTCGGCCGGTGTGGGCTCGAGATCGCCTACGCGCACCGGACGTTCGCCTGGGGCTCCGACGCGCGGGGCATGGCGCACGTGCACGTCGTCATCATCGGGCTTGATGACCGGGAGGGGGTGCCAGGGGTGCGGCGGCTGTTTTCCTACGAGGACGTGAAAGGGGATCCGCACGAGAGCCCGCATGCGGTGCTGTCGCCGTACCTGTTCGACGCCGGGGGGCTGGCCGATCCGCACTCGGTAGTGCGGGGGGAGAGCCGGCCGATCAACGGGATGCCGAAGCTGATCATCGGGTCCAAGCCGATAGACGGTGGCCACTACATCTTCGATGCCGACGAGCGGGCCGATCTGCTCGCAAGGGAACCTGCTGCTGCACAGTTTCTGCGGCCCTACGTTGGGAGTCGGGAGTTCCTGCAGGGAGGAGATCGCTGGATTCTGGCGCTTCACGATGCGCCTCCCCAGACGCTGCGGCTGTTACCGGAGGTCCGCCGACGGGTCTCTGCGGTCAAGGCGGTGCGAGCGGCGAGCCGGAGCAAACCAACACGCGATCTCGCTGCGACACCCGACGCGTTACCACGTGAATGTTCTGCCATCGGCGCCCTTCCTGGTCGTTCCCGAAGGTAGTTCGGAGCGTCGCGACTATGCGCCGATTGGTTGGCTGGAGCCTCCCGTCATCCCGAGCAATCTGGTGCTTTTCTCGAGAATGCAACCCTCGCAGATTTCGCCGTGCTGACCTCGGCCATGCACATGGCGTGGTTGCGGCATATCGGCGGGCGGCTGGAGAGTCGCTACCGATATTCAATCGGCTTGGTCTACAACACCTTCCCCCTTCCTCCGAAGGAGGCGGACCTGTCGCCGCTCGACCCGCTCGCCCAGGCCGTCCTCGACGCCCGCGCCGCCCACCCCGACGCAACGCTCGCGGACCTCTACGACCCGGACCTCATGCCGGTGAACCTCCGCCGCGCGCATCAGGCGCTCGACCGCGCGGTGGACCGCCTCTACCGGCCCCGCAAGTTCTCCTCCGAGCGGGAGCGGGTCGAGCACCTCTTCATGCTCTACGAGCGGGTGCGCGCCCCGCTGGTCGCCAGCGGCAAGAAGAAGACCAGACGCCGGCGGGCTCCGCGCGTCCGCCGCCCCTGAACATGGATCGCGAGACCCAGATCGCGCCGGCTTCGGGCGCCGAACCGCCGGACGCCGGGAAAACGTCGTCGAGCGTCGGCCGCCCGACCCGCCCGGGCTCGGCGCGATCCGCCGCTTCTTCCGCCAGCCGTGGATCCAGGGCATCGTCCAGGGCATCTGGGCGTGGCTCTGCCTGATTGGCCGCGGCATCCGCGCCGCCTGGAAGTGGCTTGACCAAAACGCCGGCCCCATCGCCCGGGGTATCGAAAAGGCGGGCAACACGGCCGCTCGCGTCTCCCGCGGCGCAGTGAAAGTCGGGCACGCGGCCGGAGAGATCGGCGGCAAGCTCGGCGAATGGGGCAGGGACCGCCGCGACGCCGGCGGCGCGAGGCTCCGGCGCATGGGCCAGGGTCTGCGCCGTTTCGGGAGCCGGACCACCCGGATCGGGACCCAGGCCGAAGACATCGCCGAGAGCGTGGAAGACCTCGGGGAAGAACTTGTCTCGATCACCGGTGCGGAAGATGGGAAGAAGCACGCCGCGCCCGCGTCCGCACCCGAGTCGCAAAAGACCCGGCCGCCGGCCCCGCCGGGCCGCGAAACCCGCGGGTAGCCGACTCGGGGAAAGCGCGCGCCCTGCCCCCTCCCGCGGACCCACCATCTCGCCCGTCGAGTCCACGTCCGAAGCAGCGGCGCTTCCGGCGGGAGATCCGAACGGGGAACTCCCCGAGGTCTTCCGGGAACGCATCCGGGCGCTCGGGAAGCGCCGCCGCTCGAAACCGCTCCGCCAGCTCATTCTCGACATCTGCACCTTCCGGGAGTGGACCACGGTGGGCGAGCTGGCGGAGTGGCTCGGCATGGACGAGAGCAATCTGCAAAAGCGCCACCTCCGCCCGATGCTGAAGTCCGGACAACTGCGACTCCGGCATCCCGAGAACAAGAGCCACCCGGAGCAGGCGTATAGCGCGGCCGGCGCCTGATTCGATCGCCTTCGGCGCAATCCCGTTCTTCCGGGAGCCATGGTCAAACCAGGCGAGCCATGGTCAAACGGGCGAGCCATGGTCAAACGCGTCGGGAGCCATGGTCAAAGCGCGGATTTGCCGAAAAAGCCATGGTCAATAGCCGAATTCCGCCTTGTTTCTTCCGAATTTCGACGTTTTCGCGGTTCCCGGCTGTATCCGGCTCCTACCGGCAATATCCGGCGGTAGCCGGCCTGAATCCGGCAATTCCGGCCGTTTTCTCCCGGATTTCGATTCCGGAGCCGGTATCGAGGAGAAGCCGGCATCGGCTTTCGAGAACTCCGGTCAGAAACCCGATCAGTGGCTGGGAGCCATGGTCATTTCGCACCGAGCCATGGTCAATCCGCATCGAGCCATGGTCAATCCGCATCCGGCCATGGTCATCTCGTCGGCGTCACTGGTGCCCGGCGACAGACAGGACTGGGCGATCCCCGGGATCGGGAGATATGCCAGCGGGTAACTCCCGGCAGATATCTCCGGACCGAGATCACGCGTCGCGAGCGGGCGCCAGCCTATCGGCGGCCATCGCGCCGAAGCCGTGCTCCGGCTTCCTCGGCGATCTCCGGGATGGTTCGTTCGCTCACGCCGCTTTCCAGCCCCTCCCGAATTGCGGTCTGGAGAACGTGGAAGGACGTGTTCCGCTCGCGGTCGCGCCGGATCAGGTCGCGGATGTACTCGCTGTCGTTGGTGAAACGGCCGGCAGCAATCTGGGCCTTGACCCGCTGGTCCTGCTGGCTGGTCAGGGTGATGGTCTTGCGCACGGTTGTCATTACGTTACCTCTCGGTATTCGGTCTCCGACCGAGGGTACGCGCTATCGCACCGATCATCAGGTGATCTATATCTGAATCGCATTCAATGGAATGCGGTGCTCTCCGATGCCGCGAGGAGAACCATGGTCAAACCGGGCGAACCATGGTCAAAACACACCGGACGCTCCGGTCAGTTCGGCCCAAGCCATGGTCGTTTCGGGCTGGAACCATGGTCAACCGCGGGTAGCGTGATGGTCCGTCCGGGCGGTGTCTTCTCCTGTAATGTGACGAAGTGAACTTTCGCAACCTGACGCACGACGACGCTGGCAACGACGTGACGCCCCGGACCCGCGAGGACTGGGACGCGTGGGTCTCCGCCACCAAGCTCCGCGGGTATCTGCTGAAGAACACCCTGGGCGATTGGTTGGAACTCTACGGCGAGGCCAACGGATTCCAGCGGGACGACACCCGCCCGGGCTACGACGAGCGGCTGGACTTTTTTCGCTTCGTCACAGACCAGGGCGTCGCGTTCGAAGACGCGGTGGCCGCCTACCTTGCCAACGGTAGCGATCTGATCCGCATCGGAGCTTCCGGGCTCGACAGCCAGGACCTCAACAAGGCGAAGGAAACGCTCGAAGCGCTGGCGGACGGGCGCGAGATCGTCCACCAGGCGATCCTCTGGAACCCGGCAAACGGCACCTACGGAGCGCCCGATTTCCTGATCCGGTCAGACGTGTTCGAACGGCTCTTCCCCGATCATCTGGAGCCGGGGGAGGCCGAACGGCCGGCGCCGGAGTTGGATCGGCCCTGGCACTACCTCGTCCTGGATGCCAAGTTCACGAAGCTCCGCCTGGGGAAAGGTCGTAAGAACGTGCTCACCCATGGCACTTCGACGCCCGCCTACAGGGGACAGCTCTTCGTCTACAACGCGGCGCTCGGTCGCCTCCAGGGCTATACCCCTCCCGGAGCCTTCCTTATCGGGCGCGGTTACGAACACACGTACACCCGCAAGAAGCAGAAGTTCGAGATCCGCAGTGACGTTGCCATGGAGCGGCTCGGTCAGGTTCCCATGGACGACGATCTCCGAAAGACGACGACCGAGGCTGCCGAATGGATCCGCAGGCTTCGCCGCGAGGGAGGGGGCTGGAGTCCGCTGCCCGAGCCGTCGGTGCCGGAACTTGAGCCTGCGGGGAATGCGTCGGCGCCGTGGAGCGATGCCATCAGGTCCATCGCCCGCCAGCGTCGGGAGGCGATCCACCCAGACCCGCCGGGGCCTGCGGTGCTGCCCGAGAGGGTCACGGTCGAAGAGGGACACTGGCGCGAGAGGCCGCCGCTCGAGTTCTTCGTGGACTTCGAGACGGTCAACGACCTCGATGACGACTTCAGCGCCTTCCCGCAGGCGGGCGGTCAGGCGATGATCTCTATGATCGGCTGCGGACACGTCGAGGACGGCGCTTGGCAGTTCCGATGCTTTGTCGCGGAGCGGCTCGACGCCGCCAGCGAGGCACGGATCGTCGAAGCCTGGCTCGACCACATGGACGAGTTGAGTCGGCGTTTCCGTGTTGAGCACCCGAGAATCTTCCACTGGGCCGACGCGGAACGCGCCTGGTATGAATCAGCCCGGAAACGTCATCCGGATGAGGGATGGCGCGATCTGAACTTGTTCGACCTCCTCAAGAGGGTCTTCAGGGCACAGCCGGTCTTCGTCTGCGGCGGGCACGACCTGGGACTCAAAACGGTCGCCAAGGCCCTCCATGCACGCGGACTCATCGAGACCTCGTGGGGCGACTCGAAGGTGGACGGGCAGGGGGCGATGGTCGGCGCCTGGCGCTGCGATGCGGAGGCCCGGCGGAAGGGGATCCGGCTGGCGGATACCGAGTTGATGGAGGAGATTCAGGAATACAACGAGGTGGACTGCCGGGTGATGCAGGAGATCCTCGACTACCTGCGCGAACACCACTGAAGTCCCGCCTCCCCCGCGGGGCAAACAATTTCTAGTTACGGCAGCTCGTGTGGCGCGGTGCCCGGCGCTTACGAAATGAGGACGGAAAGGTCTGGAAAACCCTCGGCTGGCGGCGACAACTATGTTGAGGTCTCCTCCGGAGTCCTGCCGTCACCGGGACCGTGGTCAACACGGCGGCCGAGCCCGTTTCGCGGGTTCGTGTCGAGGTGCACTTGTCGAATGGGGTCGAACTCGGTCCGACGTCCAGAATTAGCCTGGCCCCCCGGGAAACGAGTTCGGTCCGGCTGGGCAGCCGCAGGCCAACGCTTCGAGACCTGGACGACGCATGGGGAGATTGGTGAGGGCGAGCACGGGGAGCGCCATCGCTGACGCGGGTGAAGCGCGTTTCGCGGCCCCGGCGGGCCACGGTGCCGACCAGAGGTTCCCTCGCCTGCGCGCCATCCGGATGCGTGGCGGCCCGCGCGTTTCGCGGCCCTGCCGGCCGCGATGCCGGTGTGAACACCGGCGTTCCCGGGGTCTCGCTACCTGTCGAGCCAGGCGCGGAAGAGCTCGTCCATCTCGTCGAGGTTGTCGCTCCACCAGCGCCAGTCGCTGCGGAGGGCGTGCTCCAGGTGTTCCGGCGCGGTTGGCAGGTGAGGCCGCAGGTCCACTCCCGACTCCACGTGGGTCGTGACCAACGGAAATGCGGATTCCCGCGAAGGACTGTAAGCCGTACGGCGGGCGAGCGTCGCAATGGCCTCGGTGGAAGAGGCGAGGCGGATGAAGCGGAACGCCTGCGAGAGCCTCGGCGTTCCGCGAACGATCCCCAACTGGCCAATCTGGAGGACCTGCCCGTGCCAGACGATCCGGAACGGGTGTCCGTCCACGAACCGGGCATGAAACATCCGGCCGTTGAATGAGGTCGTCATGGCGACATCGCCATCGGCGAGCATCTCGACCGCAACACGCGGCTCTACCCACCACCGGATGTGGTCCCGCAGGCTGTCCAGTTTGCGAAACGCTCTCTCCCGCCCGGCTGGCGTGCGGAGCGATGCGTAGACCTCCGCCGCCGGCACGCCGTCGGCCATCAGCGCAAACTCCAGATTGACCTGCGGAGAACGCCGCATTCCGCGGGGCCCCGGGAAACGCTCATAGTCGAAGAAGTCCGCGATCGTGGTGGGTTCTGCGTCGGGGAAGCGATTCTCGTCGTAGGCGTAGACCATCGAGTACACCGAGGCGCCGATGCCGCACTCCGTTGTCGTGTCCTCCAGGAAGTCGTCCTCGGCAAGGGTGCCGTCCGGAGCCGGCGCCAGCATGACCCATGGGATCGGCTCCAGGAGGCCTTCCTCGCAGCCGCGCACTGCGTCAAAGATCTCCAGGTCCACGACATCCCACTCCACGTCGCCGGAAGCCACCTGTTCCCGGATTTCCTCGAGGCCGCCGCTGTACCGCACCTGCCGAACCGCGAACCCGGTGTTCTCCTCGAAGGGCCGGTAGTAGGCATGCACGCTGGCCTCCGTGTAGAAACCGCCCCAGGAGACCGCGGTCAACTCTTTCGGGTCCTCGCCGGAGGTCCAGCATCCGGCGGAGCCGAGAAGAACGGCGGCTGTGAAACTGATGGCACAGCGCCGCATCCCCGCTCGGCCTTTCGCGTGTGCGATGCGCGTCATCGTTAGTGGGGGAAAGACTACAACCGGTGCTCTCGGCGGCTTCCGTCGCGGTCGCCCGACGAAGCGGGGCTACCATCACCTGTCTGATGAGAACCGGTGATTCCGGGTGGCGGGTTCCATCCAGGGTTCTGTTCTGTGCCGCGGTCTTGGCTGCGCTCTCTCTCGTGAGTCTTTCCGGATGTGGGAGTGGCGCCGAGGTTTCGGAAGAGCATGGCGACCGGGAGTCGTCGGCGGAGCATGAGGCGGAACAGCTAACGAGTCTCGAGTTCGAACCTGAACCGGCGCCGTGGCACGAGAGCGACGAGGGGGAAGGACACGACTCGGGTGACGAACACGGTTCCGAGGGCGAGCACGGAGAGGAGTCGGGCGAATCCGGCATTCGGTGGCAGATGCCTTCGATTCGCTAGGGCGGATCACCGATGTCCCCATGACGGGAAATGCTCTCGTTACGCGAGTGGGGATGTGCGTCCGCTGGGCCTTAGCGGTACTCGGGCGCATCGGCCGCGGTGACCAGCACATCGGGGTCAGCGTAGACCACACGTTCGTGTTAGCGTTGCTGGCGTGAGGAAGGAGAAGCCCGTATTCGTCCGGGGCGTTCCCGGAGCCCTTTGGTTGCGCGTCCGCATCGCGGCCGTCGCGAAGGGACTAACCCTCGGGCAGATCGTCACGGTAGCGCTGACGGAATGGCTTGCGAAAGGGAACGAATTATGAAGCGGATACTTTATGAAGCGGATACTCCTGCTGCTGCTGGCGGCCCTCGGGCTGTCGCTGTCCTGCAACGAGAGCGGGGCGCCCACCTTGCCGGCTCCCCCGCCGGTTCAGGTACCGGCACCTGAGCCCGCGCCTACGCCCGCGCCCGAGCACCCTCTGACTAGCCCCGCAACCGGCGGTGGCGGCGGCGGATCCGGTGTTAACCAATCGAAACGGTCCCACGCCATCTTTGCCCGGCTGGATGTGTGACGCCGGCGGCCCCAAGGCAGGAGCAGTAAGGTAGGGCAACAGTGGTCAACAAATGGGGGGGCTTGCCGGCATCAGGTCTGGGAGTACGGATTTATTGGAGGCGACTGCGATGTTGCAGACCCCTCCTGCGGTGTCTACACCTGCACCATGGGAGACTGTCCGGCCCCCGAACCGGAGCCTGAACCCGCGCCCGGGCCGGAGCCTGAGCCGGACCCTGAGCCGGAGCCCGAACCAGAGCCTGAACCGGAACCGGAGCCCGAACCGGAACCAGAGCCGGAGCCTGAACCAGAGCCGGAGCCTGAACCAGAGCCTGAACCGGAGCCTGAGCCGGAGCCTGAACCGGAGCCTGAGACGACGCCCGTTTCTGACTGGACCTGCAGCGGAGGCTTCGACTACCCGCCGCCAGGTAGGCGATTGACGGCCGAGCTTTGCAGCGAGAGTTGGAACACGTCAGATACTGGACGATATTACGTGACGTGCTCGAAGCCGCCATGTAACCAAGGCAACGTTGAATCAGAAGCCGAACGCATAGCGCGATGCGCGGCGGAAGGCAAGGTGTGGCATGAGCCGAATTGCCTGTCGAAAAGGAACGCCTGTGAGAACCCGGAAATCAACGTAGGCCCTCCGATGAGATGGGACGGGCCAACGCAAACCTGCATCCCGAAGAACCCATGACTCAATCTCGAATCTCACTTCCATACCCCTGGTATATGGGGGATGCCCTCAAGGACCGATGGGAGCGTTACAGCGACAAGCAGCGCCTTTTCTTCACGAACCTGAACGCGAAAAGGGCCGCACAGCGGGCCGCGAGATACAAGGAAATCCAAGCGAAACGGCGTAGCGGAAACCGCTCAGGAGACGCGCAGCGGCGTCCATCTTGAGCTTCGTTTCGACGCTGCGACCGAAACCTTCATCGGGACCGTGACCAACACGGCGGCCGAGCCCGTTTCGCGGGTTCGGGTCGAGGTGCATCTGTCGAATGGGGTCGAACTCGGTCCGACGCCCAGAATCAGCCTGGCCCCCGGGGAAACGAGTTCGGTCCAACTGGCAGCCGCAGGCCAGCGCTTCGAGACGTGGACGACGCATGTGGAGATTGGGGAAGGCGAGCACGGGGAGCGCCATCGCTGACGCGGGCGAAGCGCGTTTCGCGACCCTCACGGGCCCGGGTGCCGGCCCTCGCCGGGAGAAACGCGCAGGGAGGCCGGTCGCGAACGCGAAGACGGCCAGCGGCGCGAACGCCAGCCGCAGCAGCCGGCTACGTTCCGGCCTTCACGTCGTATGCGAGCAGCACGTCCTGGTCGCGCAGGTAGAGGAGGCCGTTCGCGACCGCCGGATGGGTCCAGGTGTTCTCCCCGGACCGGTCCTTCCGGCGGAACTCGAAGCGGCCCCGCTCCTCGTATCCGACGCGCGACGGCTCCACGAGGGCAACGTCTCCGCGCTCACTGAATACGTAGAGGCGGTTGTCGGCGAAGGTCAGCGAGCCCTTGCGAATGGAGCGGTCCCGCCAGAAGAGCGCCCCGCTCTCGATGTCGAGCGCGCTGAAGATGGACCCGGAGAAGCCGTAGAGCACGCCCTCATGCAGTACGGGCGTCGCTTGGTGGGCGCGCATGTTCCGGGTGAAGTACTTCTCCTCGGCGGTCACGCCACCAGCGCCGTCGGCGCGGAGTTCCAGCAGCGCGCCGCCGGTCCCGTAGTCGGACGTCAGGAAGACTTCCGCCGCGTTCCCGCGGTTCGATACCAGGATCGGAGTGGCGATGTTCGCGGTCCGGTTCGAGGCGCGGCGATAACTCCAGAGCAACGCGCCATCTTCGGGCCGGATGCCGGCCGCGCGTTCGCCGCTGAAATACACGATGTGCGGCGCACCCTCGAGATCGACCGGCAGGGGGGAGGCGTAACCGGCTTCGTCACCCTCCGTGCCCCACAGCAGCTCTCCGGATTCGCGGTCGAAGGCGGCGAACCCGACCCCTCGGCTGCCGGGTGACACGAGCACCCGGTCCTCGAGGACGAGCGGGGATTCGCTGATCCCCCAACCGATGTTGCGCGCTCCGAAGCGCTCGAGAAGGTTGACGGACCAGAGAACCTGCCCGCTGGCCGCATCGAGCGCGCTGAGTTGTCCCTTTGCCCCGAGCGCGTACACCTTGCCGTCGATCACCGTCGGAACGCCGCGCGGGCCGTCTCCCCGGCCGTCCCGGTAGGCATCGGCATGGGGCGTCGCCCACAGCTGTGCGCCGGTCTTGGCATCGAGGGTGATGACCCACTCGCGGCCCGAGAGCATGCCCAGGGTGTGGATGCGCCCGTCGGCAATGGCTACCGTGGAATACCCGGCCCCGAGGCCGTCGGCTCGGAAGACGAGGCGAGGACCGCCCTCCGGCCAGCTCTGCAGGAGTCCGGTCTCCCGGGAGATGCCGTCCCGGTTGGGGCCGCGCCATTGCGGCCAGTCCTCGCCGGCGGGGGCGGCGAGTGGGATCAGCGAGAGGGCGGCGGCGAGCGCCGGAAATCTCACTCGGGAGCCACCCCGGTGGCGAGCCAGCTCCTCGCCACCGGCAACGCGGCTGCCCGGAGCGCTTCGAGGTGTTCCTGGAGCCGGCGTCCGGCCTCGCCCGCTTCCAGATCGCCCGGCGCGACGCTCTCGGGACCCGGAATCTCGGCCATGAAGACGTAAACGAGCTGGCGCCCCGCGGGTTCCCCAGGGCTTTCCCAGTAGCCCGAAAGCACCCGGGTAATTGGGTTCGAGTTGAGCGAGCCGCCCTTGTAGAAGTGGCGGCCGAGTTCGTTTTCCTCCAGGAAGAGGATGTCCCGCATCGCGTCGTGCGTCTCGGGAGAGAGTCCCGGGACGTCGCCGCGCGCGATGGCGGCGAGCACCGCGGCGAGGGAGGCTGCGGTGGCTTCGTTGTCTCCCGTTACGTCCCGCGCCGCGAGCATGTAACGGCGGGAGTGGATGCCGGCGAAGTCCGGATGGCGGGCGTGGATCCGGCCGGTCAACTCGGGCGGCCCGCCGAGGAAGGCGGTCACCAGATTGGCGGCCGCGTTGTACACCGCGTTCGAGACTCCGGTCCCCCGGATCATGTGGTGTCCCACGGTTCGCGCGTTCGTGGTTGCCAGGTGCTCCCGGATCTCGGCCTGGGTTTCAGGATCGAAGTGCGTGATCGCGGGGTGCTCGGGATCGCCCACTACTTCGGCGGCTCCCGGGACGGGTTCGTCGAGAGTCTCGGCGCGGTCCGAGAAGAACTCGACGAGATAGGCGGTCTTGATGGAGCTGGCCGCGGGGCGGGGGACGCCGGCGGATTTCTCGTAGAGGGCGTCTCCGTCCGCGGGGCCAATCCAGACGCTCAGGCCGAGGTCGGTGAAGTCGGCGGCCCCAACGCTCTCCAGTGCGGCGCCGATTTGCTGACCGGCATCGGAAGGGGAGGGGGCCGGGGCGGCGCCGTCACAACCGATGGACCACGCCGCCGCCCACGCCAGCCCGCCCGCGAGGGTGACGGATGCGGGTAGTGTGTTCCGGCGCCGAGGCAGCATTGACGTGGTGAGCATATTCCGGTTGACTGAACCGTCATGCGGGTAACCCTGCCGCTCGCGCGGGGCTTCGATCCGAACCAGGTCCGGGACCCCGAGCGCTCGGGGGCGGTGGATTGGGCGCGGTTCAACGCCAACTTCGAGAAGTTTCTCAACACCCCCTGGCGGGAGATCAACCGCGGGTATCGCGGGCCGGTGTCGATACGGGTCCTGCGTCTCGTGCTCGCCCAGGCGCAGCAGCGAAGGGATGCGATCCACGACTTCGTGGGGAAGGCGCGGGCGCTCGTGCGGCTGCCGGTCCCACCCAACCCCAGCATCGTGTTCTTCGGCGCCGAAGCGGGATGGGAAGCGGCGATCCTGCAGGCGCTCTTCGGGGCCGGAGGGGAGGTCCTCCTGATCGACGAGGATGAGGCGGCGTACGAGCGTTTTCTGTGCGCGCCACGGGAGGTGCGGGTCCGGGCGCCGAGGGGATGGGGAGAGCGATGGATCGACGTGGAGCGCGATCTCGAGGGTTGGAGTTACCTGCGGAAGAACTTCTTCGACGTCGCCCCGTCCGGGCGTTTCGATGTCGGCCTCGATTGGGGGTTGATCGAGCACTTCGACGACGCCGGAAAACGGAGACTCATCGCGCATTTCCGGCGGTTTCTGAAGCCCGGCGGGATCCAGATATGCAGTTGCCCCCGGGACCGATTGGCTGTCCGCCTCTTCTACCGGGCGTTCGCCGACGAGCTGAACGTGGGGTACCGGGAGCTGATGACGCTTTCCGAGTTGGCGGAACGGATCGAGGGTGCGGGCGGGGTCATCGAGAGCCGCCTCACCCTGCCGGCGCACAACATCGTGGCGTATCGGAGCGGCTTGACCGCGCGCCGGGTGCGGCAGCGGGTCTCGACGTGATGCGCTGGGCGGTCGCGCAGGGCTACCGGAAAGACAACCCGGCCGGAGAAGCCATCGGCGCATGGTCGCGCACCCGGACGCGCCGCCGCTTGACCCGCACCCGAATCGGTACGAATCCCCTGGTCCCGGGTCGCGGCTGAATGAGCCAGCTGCGGATCCCGCAAGTGCGCGTGTCGCGCTGAACCCGAACCAATCCGGCTGTGGGGCGGATGCTCCTTACCAACCCGCCGGTGGAATTCTCCACTCGCGGCAGCAACACATCCCTCCTCCGCCGGGCGGCCACCGCGCCGCGGCGCTCATGAAACTACCGTGGCGCCAGCTTCCTCATCAGCGTCGGCCGCGACACCCGCACTGCCGCCAAGCGGATAGGAGGCACCGGGGGTCCCCAAGGTTCACGGGGCGCCATGCCAGTCGGCTGGGGAGCAGTTGGGATCCTCGCCTGCCACCGCCCGTTCGGCCATGCAGCGTAACAGGGACAACGGGGCGTTGCCGTTGAACAGGATCGTGCCGTCTGCGTCCACGACCAGGTACGTGGGGAAGCTGCGAACGTCGAGAATCCGTGCGAGGTCGCTGGAAACGCCCACATGCCAGTTGTACCAGGGCATCGGTTCCTTCGTTATGAACTCGGTCACGGTTGCGAGATCCGCATCGACGCTGACTGCCAGCAGCGCGAACCTGTCCGCGGGCAGGTCGGAGACGAGTTGGCGAAGCTCCGGAAGCGCGGCGATGCACGGTGGGCACCACGTCGCCCAGAAGTCGATCAGCAGTACGCGGCCCCTGTAGGCCGACAGCGGCTCGTCCATGCCATCGAGTCGCCGTCCGGTCCGCTCCGGCAGCGTGCCGCCCACGGTCGCGTGCCGGATGCTTGCGATTAGATCAGCCTCGGCCTTCATGAACGTCCGAGGAGCCGCCGCGCCGTCACCTGCTCTCTGACTCGGTTCGTCGAACGTCTCGTCCTCCACGCCGGAACTCAGGCCGGTCGCCGTCTCCAAGGCGCGCTCCCGGCGTGCGGCCCGATCCTCCGGCGACAGAGTCCAGGCGTTCGCTCCCCGCATCAGACCGGCCGCCACGTAGTACCGCGCCGCGGCCCGCAGCACGGGGTTGTCGGCATCGGACGCCATCTCCGCGAAAAACTCGCCCACGGACGAAACTAATGTCCCGGTCATCTCGGCGTGGCCCCTCGCCCCGTCAAGGGCGCGCAGCACACGCGGCCAACCCCCGTAGTCGGGCGCGCGCGCTACCAAAACCCTGGCGGCGGCGGCAAGGTGCCGGTCCCGGTGCGGGGCGTGGTCAACGAGGAACTCCACTGCCTCTACCGTCTTCTCCTGCGCGTCCTCCGCACCGAGGATCGCTCGCGCGGCGGCGATGGCCCGGATGGCGCTCGGTTGCTCATGCATGTCCACACGCGGCGCCCCGCCGCCGGCCGGGGCGGCGGCGCGGAGGCGCGCAAACCAGGTGTCGTACTCGTCGAGATACTTCTGCACGAGCGTCCAGTCGGGACCGACGTGGGTGACCAGCGCCTCCCATGTCGGGTCTTCGGTTGCCCTGAGTCGCGCCACGGCCTCGGAGGGATCGATCCCGTCGGCGACCAGCTTCGCCAGTTTCGGCTGGGTCTCCATCATCCCAAGGGGGCTCTCGGACCGCTCGATGAGGAACGCTGCCGCTTCGGCCGTGTGCGGCCCACCCGTTGCGACGATCTCCCGAGCAGCGGCGATGGCCGCGGCTGCATCCGGCAACCTCCCGTGTGCCTCCTCCGCGCGCTGCAGCTTCTCATCGAGCGGACCCCCGCCGGCGCGCAGAGTGTCCCCAATGTTGCCGGCCTGCGCCTCCCAAGCCGCCTGCTGGTCCAGGTACTCCAGAACAACCGGCCACTGCACGCCGTCATCGCCGGCCGGCACACACGCAGCGGTAGCCAACAGCGGCAAGGTGGCCAACCAAACGCATGTGATCACATGCCGACACCATAGGGTTGTAGTGCTCATACGACCCTCCCGCGCTACGGGAGCGCGAACGCCACAGTCACAGAAACAGGCAAGACGCTCGGTTTGGCTGGAGAGTCTCCCCCATCTCCGGTCGTTGCGCGCCCAGTGGCCGCCGGGCTGGCTCTCTCCAGATTGCCTTGTTACTCCCCCGCTCCGACAGATTAGGGGCTCGGCGCAGCAGGGTGGCGGGTAGCTCCTAGTTCCGTGGCCACTTTTGGCGGCGGGGCTGGGACGGAAGCGACCCCCCCTGTTTCGGTAACAAATGCGGCATAAATCGTGGCTGCTGTTGCCGGCCCTTTTGCCGCTTTCGGGGTCGCTCCCGCCGCCGCCTCGCGGCGGCAACGTATCCCTGCGGGAAGGCTCCAACCCCTCCTATGCCGGAGGGCGGCGGACCGTTGCGGGACGAGGCCTTCGTGAATGTCCAGAAACAGGGCGATGGGCACGGGGTAAGGCGTCCTGCGCAGGCTGCGCTGGAGGGTCGTCGATTCGGACAATTGGCGGCACTCGGGCAACTTCTTCCCAAGTCTCCTCCTCCTCCTGGTAAAGCACGAACTCAAAGGCCTGTCCCAGAAAGGGCAGACCGTCAAAATTGATCATCACCCGGGCGACTAAACCACCGCACAGATCAACTTCGAAACGCGCCACTTTGTGGGGGCGGACTTTCACCGAATCGGCCGAACCCGACCCGACTGCGCCGTCGGTCCGCCGATTGCGAGTAGACGGAAACATGGATCGAACAATCAATCAGCTGCCCCAGGTCCCCTTGGGCTGGCCTTGGGCCGTCGGCGTCCTGGTGGGCGCGGCGCTGCTCGCGGCCGGCGATGACGCGGTGGCGCAGCGCCTCTACATCGGATTCGAAGAGGGTGGTCCCCGCGCCCGGACGGCAAAGTCCTCCCAGACGTTCCTGAACCGCCCGACGCGGTGCGACACGCTCCTCTATCCGGAGGGGGGCTGACGCCTCCGAACGATGCCGCTTGCGACGCCCGCGAGGCGACCACCTCGCTCACGAACTCCTTCGACATCGGTACCGGATTCGGCTATGGCTCGACGGTCGGCCTCGCCTTCGGCGCACTTCGCGTCGAGCTGGATTTCCGGTTGCGGAGTCACGGACGGGACACCCGGCCCATCAAGGTAGCGGACGGCAATGAAGCCCTGGCTGGCAAGAAAGTCGAATGGGCGGTGGCCCCGGTAGAGACGCTCTCCGATGTCCGGGTCGAATGGGCGGTGGCCCCGGTCGAGACGCTCTCCGATGTCCGGGCCGAGGAGGCCTTCCTGAACCTCTACTACGACTTCGAGAACCGTACGCGGTGGACGCCCTACGCGGGGGCCGGGATCGGGTTGGCGAACGTCGAGGCTCAATATGCGGCGAGCTTCGTCCGCAAACCGGAGCAGGAGTACCTGGCTATCGAGTTCGTTCCCGACTGGCCGGAGGAAGCGAAGCGCGCGGCCGCGGGAACCGTCAGCCTACTGGACGCAGAGATCAGCGGCTGGGTCCTGGGGTACCAGTTCATCGTCGGACTCGACATGTACCTGGGAGAGGCTTTGCTCGGGGTCAAGGTTCGCTGGGGCCGCTTCGGGGAGCTGACCACCACCACGGAGTACGACCTGGTCCGAAGCCACGCGCCGGTTCAGGCCGACGGGGTGAGCCCGTTCGGGGTGGACATCGGCCTCGGCGGCCTCGGATACCGGGAAGTCGCGGTGGTATTCAAGCACTACTTCTGACAACCCTCCCATGGAGGGAATGTTGATGAAGTACCTAGTGCCACTCGCATAGATCCCAGAGTTGGGGTGCACGAATTTCGCGATGCGGGCCGAGCTCACCACCGCCGAACTGGATCGGCTGCAGACAGGGCTGCGTGGCCGCGGACCCGCGACGATTCGTCTTGCCGCGTGATACGGCCATACAATGAGAGTATGGCCGTCATGACGATCAAGTCCACATATTCTCTCGACGTTGGCACTGTCCGCTCGCTGGAAGGGTTGGCGCGTCGCTGGAACGTCTCGAAGTCCGAGGCGCTTCGAAGAGCGATCCGTAGCGAAGCCGAGCGGCAACCATCGCGGGCGGATGCGAGGTTGCAGGCCCTCCGGGCACTCCAGAAATCAGTCGCCGCCCGAGGCGTGGATTTGGACGGCTGGGAACACCAAGCGAGCGAGATTCGGAGCGCATCCTTTCGGCGACTCTCCAACGAACCGCGATGATCCACTTGGACACAAGTTTCCTGATCCGCATGATGGACCAGGGATCGCCTGAGGCTCGATTTCTGGAGGCCGCAGATCCCGACGAGCCAGTGGTGGTAAGCAGCATCGCTTGGGCCGAATTCTTGTGCGGCCCGATCGAACCGGCGGAGACAGAACTCGCTCTGCAAGTCGTGGACGGCCATCGCGACCTCACTTTCGAACACGCGGCAATCGCCGCTCGTCTCTTCAACGACTCGGGCCGTCGCCGCCGCTCACTCTCCGACTGCCTGATCGCGGCTGCAGCAATCCATGATGGGGCGCGCCTCGCGACAGCGAATCTCGCCGACTTTCGTCGCTTCGCAACCGCCGGACTGAAACTGGTTTGAAATAAGCCGGTGCCAGGGCGTAAGGCCCACACCGCGGCGGCGCCCCACAAACACGCCGCCGCCTTGGCCCGCTGGCGCGCCGCGCCCGCCGGGCCGCAACCCATCACCGATGACGAGGCAGGCGGCGGTGTGCGGGTGCCGCGGCCCTGCGGGCCGCGATGCCGGTGTGAAGCCCCCACCGGGAGAACTGGCCGGCGTTCCCTTCCCGGCGGCGCCATCCGGCCCGGGACCAGGGCTTCAAACAAAGATGGGCGCCGGCGCGTTAGCGCCGGCGCCCAGGGTGAGAGGGAGAGCGGACTAGTAGTCCATGCCGCCCATGCCGGGGGGACCCCCGCCAGAACCCTTGTCGTCCTTCTCCGGAATCTCGGAGACGAGCGCCTCGGTGGTGAGCAGCAAGCCCGCGATGGAAGCCGCGTTCTGCAGCCCGTAGCGGACCACCTTCGTCGGGTCGATGACACCGGCCTCGACGAGGTTGGTGTACTCGTTGGTCGTCGCGTTGAAGCCGTGGGCTCCCGAGGTCTCCTTGACCTTGTTCACGACGATCGAGCCCTCCTGGCCGGCGTTCTGCGCGATCCAGCGGAGAGGCTCCTCGATGGCGCGGGCGATGATCCGCACGCCGACCTGCTCGTCGTGGGAGAGGTCCTTGCTGTTCCCCAGCTCTTCAAGGACGGCGCTGGCGCGGATCAGGGCGATGCCGCCGCCGGGGACGATGCCCTCTTCGGCCGCTGCCTTGGTCGCGTGCATGGCGTCCTCGACGCGGGCCTTCTTCTCCTTCATCTCGGTCTCGGTGGCCGCGCCGACCTTGATAAGGGCCACGCCGCCGACCAGCTTCGCGAGCCGCTCCTGGAGCTTCTCGCGGTCGTAGTCCGAGGTGGTGTCCTCGATCTGGGTCCGGATCTGCTGGATGCGGCCCGCGATGGCGTCGTGCGTCCCGGCGCCTTCGACGATCGTCGTGTCTTCCTTGGAAATGATGATCTTCTTGGCCCGGCCGAGGTCGCCCATCTCGATGTTTTCGAGCTTGATGCCGAGATCCTCGAAGATGGCCGTCCCGCCGGTCAGGATGGCGATGTCTTCCATCATCGCCTTCCGCCGGTCACCGAAGCCCGGAGCCTTCACTGCGGCCGCCTTCAGGGTGCCGCGGAGCTTGTTGACCACCAGGGTTGCGAGGGCTTCGCCCTCCACGTCCTCGGCGATCACCACGACCGGGCGGCTCGCCTGGGCGACTTTCTCGAGCACCGGGAGCATGTCCTTCATGCTGGAGATCTTCTTCTCGTGGACCAGCACCAGGCAGTCCTCGAGAACGACCTCCATCCGATCGGAGTCGGTCACGAAGTAAGGGGAGAGGTAGCCTCGGTCGAACTGCATTCCCTCGACGATTTCGAGTTCGGTGTCGAGCGTGCGGCTCTCTTCGACCTGGATCACGCCGTCCTTGCCGACCTTCTCCATCGCGCTCGCGATGATCCCGCCGATCTCCCGGTCGCCGTTGGCCGAGATGGTGCCGACCTGGGCGATCATGCTGCCGGTCACCGTCTTGGACTCGCCCTGGATCTTCTTGACCACGGCGGCCACGGCCTTGTCGATGCCGCGCTTCAGTTCCATCGGGTTGGAGCCGGCGGTGACGTTCCGAAGGCCCTCCCGGAAGATGGACTGGGCGAGCACGGTCGCGGTGGTGGTGCCGTCACCGGCTACGTCCGAAGTCTTGGAAGCGACTTCCCGGACCATCTTGGCGCCGAGGTTTTCCAGCGGATCCTCGAGATCCACTTCCTTGGCGACGGTCACGCCGTCCTTGGTGACGACGGGGGAGCCGAACTTCTTCTCGAGGACGACGTTTCGTCCCTTGGGGCCGAGGGTGACCCGGACGGCGGCCGTCAATTTGTTGATGCCGCGCATCAGGGCCTGCCGGGCTTCCTCGTTGTAAACGATGTTCTTGGCCATTTGTGTTGCTGCTCCTTCTTGCAGTGGGGCCGTCTACGCGACGATGCCCAGGATCTCGTCCTCGCGGACGATGATGAAGTCCTCGCCGTCAAGCTTGACTTCGGAGCCGGAGTACTTCCCGATCAGGATGTGCTGGCCCGGCTTCACCTCGGGAGCCTGACGGCTGCCGTCCTTCAGGACCTTGCCGGCGCCCACCGCGATCACTTCGGCGGTCATCGGTTTTTCCTTGGCGGTATCGGGGACGATGATGGAGCCGATCTTTTCTTCGGCCGACTCAAGACGGCGAAGCAAAACGTTCTCCCTCAGAGGCTGGAACTTCATCGGAATATGTCTCCTCTTACTGGATGGACGCCACGCGGCGTCCATGCTTGGGGTTGCGATGCGTCCGGTCGGCCGGGCCTCAGGGCCTCAGGCCGTTTCTCGCCGGCCTGCCGGTTGGCTGGCCAGCGGCGCTGGTCAAGGGCGCCGGACAGCCGGAACGATACGTGCGGACGCGGGGCTTGTCAAGTACTTTTTAGCCGCGGCTTGCCAAATAAATCTGAGCGAAACCGACTCCGATTCTGAATCAGGGGTCTTGCGGGGCGCGCAGCACGATCTCGAAGCCCGCCACCGAGGCCGGTATGCGGCGCTCTCCGGAATCGGCGCCGGCGTCCACCGGGGTGCCGGCCGCTTCGAGCGCCCGGAGGTCGGCCTCCGGGTCGGCGCTCTCCAACACGAGGGCCTGAAGCCCGGGCCCTCCGGGTTCGAAGCGCAGCCGGCACCCGTTCGGAAACGAGACGCTCACCCCGCTCCCGTTCCCGCTCTCGCGCGGCACCCGGAACAGCTCTTCGAAGCGTCGGCCCGCGGCGTCCGGATCCGGCGCCCCCGCCACCACTTCGGCGAGCCGGCGGACGGAAAGGAGCGGGCTGACCCGCTCGGGCGGCGGGTCGGGCCAGTTCCAGCTCGAGGCGTGCGGCTGAATCAACTCCACGGTGAACCCGCAGGCGTCCGCGGGGTAGACGAACGCTTCGAAGCCGTCCGCGGCGTGAAAGATCCGGTCCTCGAAGATGGGCGCCGATTCCTTGACGCGGGCGACCGCACCCTCGATGTCGTCGGTCTCGATGGCGATGTGTTCCAGCCCCTCGCCGCGGCTCCGAAGGTACTGGCACACCCGCGCCTCGGGGTTCCAGTTGTGGACCACGTGGAGCCAGCATTCGTTGCCGAGCAGCTTCCGCGAGTCGAGCTGGAAGCCGCGGCCCTGGTCGGTGCGCAGTTCGGCGGGTTCGAGCCCGACCCCGCGGAGGCGCTCGGCTGCCGAGGCGTGGCTCCGGTGGGCGGTGCCGATGTGCTGGAGGCGGAGAATCATGGGACGCCCCCGCTCAGCTCACGCCCAGGTGGTGCAGGACGAACGCCCAGCGGTCGGCCTCGAGCTCCACTCGCATCGAGACCGGCATGCCGCCGCCGTGTCCGGCGCTCTTCTGGATCCGGATGAAGACGGGGTGCGGGCCGTCCCCGTGGACCTCCTGGATCCGCGCCGCGTACTTGAAGGAATGGCCGGGCGCCACCCGGTCATCGTGGTCGGCGGTAGTCACCAGCGTCGGGGGAAAGTCCTCGCTCGCCGCGACGTTGTGGTACGGCGAGTACGCGCGCAGGATCTCGAACATCTCCGGGTCATCCGGACTGCCATAGTCGGAGGTCCACGCCCAACCGATCGTGAACTTGTGGAAGCGGAGCATGTCCATCACGCCCACCGCCGGGAGAGCCGCCCCGAAGAGCTCGGGGCGCTGGTTCAGGACCGCCCCGACGAGCAGACCGCCGTTCGATCCCCCGGCGATCGCGAGCCGCGCCGGCTGGGTGACCGAGTCGTGGATCAGGAACTCGGCGGCCGCGATGAAGTCGTCGAAGACGTTTTGCTTGTTTTCGAGCATGCCGCCCCGGTGCCAGCTCTCGCCGTACTCGCCTCCGCCCCGGAGATTCACCTGCGCGTACACCCCGCCGCGCTCCAGGAAGACGAGGTTCGACGGGTTGAAGCTGGGCCGCAGGCTGATGTTGAAGCCGCCGTAGCCGTACAGGAGAGTCGGGTTGTTGCCGTCCCGGCTCATGTTCTTGCGGTGGGTCAGGAACATGGGGATCCGGGTGCCGTCCGCCGAGGAGAAGAAGACCTGCTCGGTCTCGTACTGCTCGAAGTCGAAGGGGACCTCGGGCGCCCAGTGGGGCTCGGTCTCGCCGGCAGCGAGGTCGTAGCGGTACACCGACGGCGGGAAGAGGAAAGAGGAAAAGGCGAAGTGGAGGACGTCGTCGTTCCGGGTGCCGCTCAACTGCGAGACCGAGCCGATCCCGGGCAGGGTCACGTCGCGTTCGAAGGCGCCGTCCATCGTGTGGACCGCGAGCCGGCTCTTCGCGTCGTCGAGATAGCCGAGAACGAAGCGGTCGCCGACGATCCGACCGACCTCCAGCGTGTCCTCGCTCTCGGGCACGAGCTCCAGCCAGTTCGCGGGATCCGGGCGCTGGATGTTGATCGCCACCACCCGGTAGCGGGGCGCGCCGTTGTCGGTCAGGAAATAGAACCGCAGTCCGTCATTGCCGAGGAAGTCGTAGGAGGCGTCGAACTCGTCGAGGACCGGCACGAGTGCACCGTCGAAGGCCGGCGCGCTGGAGCGCGCCAGGTCCAGAACGTGGATGCGGTTCCGTTCGTCCGTCCCTTCGCCGATCGAGAACACGACGTAGCGGCCGTCGTCGGACACCTGGGCCCCCACGCCGCGGTCCGGAAACTCCGGGTTTGCGTAGATCAACCGGTCGGAGTCCTGCGCCGTGCCGAGCGCGTGGTACCAGACGGTCTGGTTCTGGTTGATGCCTCCCTGGGCGGCGTCGGGATCCGGTTCGGGGTAGCGGCTGTAGAAGAAGCCGGCGTTGTCGTGGGTCCAGGAGGCGCCCGAGAACTTGATCCAGCGCAGGTGATCCGGGCGCTTCTCGCCGGTCGCGACCTCCATCACGTGGAACTCCCGCCAGTCGGAACCCGCCTCGCCGAGCCCATAGGCGAGGAGCGTGCCGTCTTCGGTGAACGCGGTCATCCCCACGCTGGTCGTGCCGTCTTCGGATAGTTCGTTCGGGTCGAGCAGGACCTCCCAGCCGGTGGGATCCTCACCGGGCGACGAGATCCGGTAGAAGACGTCCTGGTCCTGGAGCCCGTCGTTCGCGCGCACGAACCACTGTTCGCCGAAACGGAAGGGAGCACTTTGTCGGGCGTGATCCTGAAGCTCGAGGAGGCGGGCCCGGAGCGCCTCGCGCGCCGGCAGCCCCCGCAGATGGGCGAAGGTGACCTCGTTTTGGGCGTCCACCCAGTCGAGAACGTCGGGCGCCTGGTCGTCTTCGAGCCAGCGGTAGGGGTCCTCGACCTGGACGCCGTGGAACTCCTCGGAGACGTTGTCCTTGCGGGTATCCGGATAGTCGTACCCGCCGCCGCAGGCGACGAGAGCGGGGAGCAGAGCGGCGGCGGGAAGCGCCCGAAGCAGCGGGACTCCTCGGGCGTGGGTGGTGCTCAGTTCGGAGTGGATCATGGCGCGTTCCGATGCTCCTTCGTGCGCAAGACTACTTTGGAGCGGCCGGGAATCGCTTCCGGTGCGACCCGCCGTCACCGGTACGCCTGGCTCCGGTGTACGACCGCCTCCACCCGAAGCACGCCTTCGTCGCGACGGTACTGGAGCAGGACGCGCCAGTCACCGATGCGGAGGCGCCACTGCCGTTCCAACCCCTTCAAACGGAGAACGTCCCCAACCCCTGTTTCCGCGAGTTGATCCAACGCCGTCAGCACTCGGGTCTGCGTCGGCGGGTCGAGCCGCCTCAGGTCCCGCCGCGCCCGGCCGGAAAACTCGAGCGTCCAGGTCAGGCGCCGAACTCCCGCTCGATCTCTTCCCGAGTGGAAGTGCGGCCCGCCGCGAAGTCTTCGATCCCTTCCTGCAGCGCCCGAAGTCCGTCAGCGCTCAACTCTTCCTCTTCCTCCGGGAGGTCGAGCAGTCGTTCGTAGGCGGCCTGCCGTTCAGCCCCGCGCCGGCCCTTCGTGCGCTTGCTATCGCGCGAATCCGGCGTTTCGGACGCTCTGACGGTCGCTTCCGCGAGAGGCGCCTTCCCGATCATGCCGCGATGGTACTACGGCCATCTGAGACTCCCGGTCGTGGCGGCCCCCGCGCCGAATCCGCTCCGGAGGAACGCGGCCTGCTCGGTGAACGCGGTCATCCCCACGCTGGTCGTGCCGTCTTCGGAGAGTTCGTTCGGGTCGAGCAGGACCTCCCAGCCGGTGGGATCCTCACCGGGCGAGGAGATCCGGTAGAGGACGTCCTGGTCCTGGAGCCCGTCGTTCGCGCGCACGAACCACTGTTCGCCGAAACGGAAGGGAGCACTTTGTCGGGCGTGGTCATGGAGCTCGAGGAGGCGGGCCCGGAGCGCCTCGCGCGCCGGCAGCCCCTGCAGATGGGCGAAGGTGACCTCGTTTTGGGCGTCCACCCAGTCGAGAACCTCGGGCGCCTGGTCGTCTTCGAGCCATCGGTAGGGATCCTCCACCACTGTCCCGTGAAGCTCCTCCGCGACGTCGTCCCTCCGGGTGTCCGGGTAGTCGTAGCCGCCGCCGCAGCCGACGAGCCCTGCGGTCAGGGCGGCGAACGGCAGCGCCCGCAGAAGCGGTGTTGCGCCGTGTCCGCGGGCCGCGGAAGGGTTCATGACGTGTTCCTTCACCGTCCCGCCCCCGGACCGCTCGGCGCGGAGGGCGGGTTGTCGCCGACCCAGAACCGCTCGGGCGCCGGACGCTCCACCGGCCAGATCTGGGCCATGGTGTTTGCGTCGAAGAGCTCCCCGTTTCGCATCACGAAGCGGACCGAGTTGGTGTTCCGGATGTCCTCGAGCGGGTTGGCGTCCAGGATCTGGATGTCGGCCAGCTTGCCGGCCTCGAGCGTTCCGAGGTCCTCGGCGTACCCGATCGCCTCCGCCCCGAAGTTGGTGGCGGCGATCAGGGTCTCGTGCTCGGTGAGTCCGCCCGACTGGAGCGCCCAGATCTCCCAGTGGGCGCCGAGCCCCTGGAGCTGGCCGTGGCTGCCGAGCGCGCAGCGCCCGCCGGCGCGGATCACCTTGGTGCAGCCTGCCGAGATCCCGGAGTGCACGTATTCCTCGGGAAGGAACCACTGGCCGCGCCGGCGGACCATGTTGTCGAGGATGGCGGCCGGAATGAAGCGGGCGAGTTTTTCGTCGCTCACCACGTCGGTGTTTTGGAAGAAGTAGTTCTCGCTCCAGGGGCCACCGTAGGCCACCAGGATCGTCGGGGTGTAGTAGGTCCGGGTGCGCGCCACGTACTGGGCGACGTCGTCGTAGATGGGGACGATGGGCAGGCTGTGCTCGTTGCCCGAGAAGCCGTCCGCCATCTGCGTCAGGTCCAGCTTCAGGTCGAGCGCGCCTTCGGTGGTGGGGATGAGTTTGTGCTTCATCGAGGCCATCGCGACCCACTGACGGACGATCCGGTCGCCGACCACGTACTGCTTGATGGTGACCGAGTCATAGGACTCGGCGTAGCGCTTCAGGAAATCGTCGGCGGCGTCCGCGTCGTACACCCCCGAGCGCGAGAAGATTCCGGGTCCGGTGGCGTAGATCCGGGGAGCCAGAATCCGCCCGATCTCCTGGAGGTCGCGGTAGGCGAAGACATCGGCGGTCGAGGTCTGCGGATCCCGGGTCGCGGTCACCCCGTAGGCGAGGTTTGCGAGGTGCTGGAAGACCTGCCGCTGGTGCACGCCGCGCGGCGCCCACATGTGCGCGTGGGCGTCCACGTAGCCCGGCATGACCGTCTTCCCCGAGACGTCGAACACCCGGACGCCCTCCGGTGCGTCCAGGTCGGCGCCCACCGCCGCGATCCGGTTGTCCTCGACGAGGACGTCGCCGCCCTCGATGAGCTCCTCGCCGTCCATCGTGAGAACCCGCGCGGCATCCTTCAGCAGGATCCGGCCGCTCGGGCGGGCCCGAGGCTCGGTCACCACCGCGTCGAAGGTGTCCGGGGACAGGTCCTCCTCTCCGCCGATCGCGCCGGCGTCCTGACGGTAGATCCGGTTTCCGAGCGACCAGACCACCGAGTCCCCGGAGGCGGACCAGGCGAGGTGGTCGCCGCCTTCCGGCGCCACTTCGCGCACCGGCACCGGCGTCTCGCCGCCGCCGACCTTGACATCGAGCGTTTGCTTTCCGAAGCTCGGGACCTCGACCAGGTAGTGGCGGTTTTGCAGCTCGAAGAACGCGCGGTCCCCGCCCGGGGACAGCATGATCTGGCCGGCGGCCGGCGGGTTCTCGCCCGCGCCGCGCCCGGACACCTTGAGGTGGGTGCGGCGGTCGGTTCCGTCGAGCCTCAGCGAGTAGAGCCCGGCGCTCGAATCGGTCAGATAGACCCGGTCCGGGTCCTTCGTGAAGTGGGGGAAGCGGCCGTCCTCGGCGGGGCCGATCACGGTCAGGTCACCGCCCGCCGCCGGCACCAGCAGCAATTCGCTGAGTTCGGCCGCCTGCATGCCGCCGATCTCGTCCCAATCGGAAGGGAGGTCCGAATAGAGGTCGGTCCTCCCCCAACCAGCGCGGAGGAAGGAGTAGAGGTGCTCCTTGACCGGGGCCCGGCGGATGACGAGGGCGTCTCCGGCGGGGTTCCAGGCGGGCTCGGCATAGAACGCGGGGTCGGAAGTCAGCGCGGTTCCGGAACCGCCGGCGGCGGGGACCGTCTTGAGGTGCCCTCCCGCGCTCGACCAGGTGACGTAGGCGATCCGGCTCCCGTCGGGTGACCAGGCGGGCATGAACTCGTCCTCGTCGGAGTCGGTGAGCCGGGTGGGCGTCCCGCCCGGGAGTTCCATCCGGTAGAGCCGGCTGAAGGCCGAGAAAACGACGGCGCTGCCGTCCGGAGCGAGGCGCGGCCAGCGGATGATCCGGGCGGTGACCGTCGGCCCGTCATCCACCCGGCGGGGGAAGTGGAGGCGAGGGGCCACCTCGGCCTCCACCTGGGCCTCGAAGGGGATGGCGGTCATCGCCCCGCTCTGGAAGTCGATCCGCCGGAAACCGCCGTCCACGGTGGCGATCAGCGCCGAACCGTCGGGGGTGAAGGCGTAACCGGGCATGGTGTCCCGGCTCGCCCGGGATTCCTGATCGTCCCGGGTCACGCCGTTCACGAGCCAACGCTCCTCGCCGGTTCCGAGATCGCGCACCCGCAGCGCGGTCTGAGTGCGGTGGCGGGTGGCGTACACCAGCTGGCGGCCGTCCGGGCTCAGCAGCGGACGCATCGCGCTGCCGGGGGCGCTGGTGAGCGTCGTCTCCGCGCCGGTCTCGCGGTCGAAGCGGACCACCTGCCAGATGGGGAACTGCGCGTTGTAGTTGAAGGTCCCGCGCCGCTCGGAGAAATAGACGTAGCGGCCGTCGGGGGAGGCGACCGCCCCGAGCCGGTTCGGCGGTTGCGCGCCGGGGACGCCGGGGGTGGGCTCCGGGGGCTTTTCGCCGAGACGGACGCCGCTGCCGCCGTCGCGATGGATCAGGAAGACTGCGGCGGTGCGGTCCGGAGGCCGCGACCTCGAAACGAGGAGGTAGTCCCCGTCGGCCGTCCAGCTCGGCGAGACCATGAGCTGCGGCCGGTCACGGGTCGGGCCGTCCTTGGTGACCGCCCGCGGTTCGCTCCCGCCGGCGTTCGCGATCCACAGGTTTTCGACCCCGCTCCGGTCGCTCAGAAAGGCGATCTCGCTTCCGTCCGGCGAGAAGACCGGCTGGCTTTCGAAGGAGAGCCCCCCGATGATCCGGGTGGCCTGGCCGCCGGAAATGGGCAGGGTGTAGAGGTCGCCGAGGAGCTCGAAGACGATCGTCTGGCCGTCGGGCGAGACGTCGAGGGACATCCAGGTCCCCTCGGTGACCGTGAAGGAGAGTGTCTCGCTGGCCGCGAGCGGCAGCCCCTCTTCCTTCTTTTCGGAATCGTCCTCGTCCTGGGTGACAGCCCGGGCGGGAAGGAGCAGACCTCCTCCGAGGACCAACAGGGAAAGCAACTGGGAGAGCAACCGGAAACGCATGTGCACTACCTCCGAACGGGCTGTAACCCGCCGATTCTATGGGCGGCCGCCGCCCGGATGGAGCCGGCGCAGAACAAGCGCCCGGATGGCGCGAACCGGAGAGCTTCGTTCGTTGGAACCTGCGAGCCGTCGCCGTCCGGACCTCCCGTACGGCGCCCGCCCCGGGAACCCCGCCCGGGTGCTCTGTCAGGAACCCGACCGGCGAGAGCGGTCGGCTGCGGCCTCAGAGCAGGCGGACCCGATCATGGGTGTTTCGTCGCCCTGTCGGGCGACGGCGCCGACCGGAGGTCCGGCGTTCCCATGGCGGCGGCGCCATCTCGATGGTTGGCGTTCCGGCGGAATTGCACCTGCATAGCAACCGGACGGCGTGTCTTCGTCTGCCGGCTGTTGGGGAGGAGCTGGCTCAGAAGGCCCGCGAGGCCCATTGCGCGAGGCCGCGCGCGTTGCTGGTTATCGGGTCCCGCACCATGACGGCGTCCGGATACAGGTGAACGAGGTACTCGCGCAGCACGCGCGAGCCCCCGCCGGCGAGCAGGAGGTGGCGGAACTGTCGGCCGTTACCCCAGGAGCGTTCGATGAAGGTGCAGACGGACGACGCGGTGGTGTCAAGCGCCTGGCGGACCATGGTGGTCACATCCGTCGAGCCGCCGCTTTGGGCGACGACCACCGGCTCACCCGAACTGGCGCGGACGACCATGTCGTCGGCCTGGTGCAAGGAAAGGTCGACGCCGAGCCCTTCGCGCACCGTGTTCGACACGATCTCCGCGGAGCGGCGCATCCCCAAGGTGTTTCCGCTGGTGAAACGGCTGACGGTTTCGCCCCCTTCGACGCCGATCAAATCGATCGTGTTGAAACCGATGTCCGCGATCCCCACGCTGGCGTCCGCGTCAGCGAGCGGACTGGAGTCTTCCGCGAGACAGGCGTAATAGGTACCCATGACCTGCGGGACCACCCGGGCCTGATCCACCGTCAACTGCACGGGTTCGCCGTTGATCTCAAACGAGTGTTCGGCGAGCAGCCAGGACTTCAGCCTGTTCTCCGTTTCCTCCGCCTGCCGCTGATCGAGGAGCACTTGAATGGGCAGCCCGACGATCAGGGACGCCCGTTGGGAACCCGCGCCGAGAATTGGCCACAGCGCCGCATAGAGGAGCGAGCGCAACTCGGATCCCTCCGACAGCCGCTGGAAGTCGAGGCGCTCCACGGGCCGCCCATAGCGGTGGATGTTGGCGCCGACCAGGTACTCGATCCCGTCGTAACGGACGCTGCGCGGCCGCGCCGACGGGGCGGGCGAGTCGAGCGTCGGGAGATTGAGGCCGAGCACGCCTCTCCGGCTCACGCCGACCACGGCGGGGGTCACCTCGATGCGTACTCCCTCGGCCCCGAGTTCGCCGACTTTGAAACCGCCGAAACCGGGATCCAGCCCGATCCGACGAAGCCTGGCGGACGCCGTCTTTCGTCCCGCCTTTGCCTGGCCCGAATCCTTCGCCTTGGCTGGGGCGGGATCCTCGTACGATGGGACGCCGAGGCTTCTGAGTTCCTCTTTCCACCGGGGCGTTTTCGTCGGCTCCATACTTCTTCTCCCCGTGAGGTTCGGCGCTTCCGGGCCGCTCTGGTGGCCCGCGAGACTCCAGCGCGCCGCGAGCGGGAGAAGGGAGGGTACCAGATTCCCGTGGCTGCCGCATCCGGTCAAAGCGTCGTCACCGCGCCGCGGCTCGCGGAAGAAACGACTCGCGCGTACTTGGCGAGGGCGCCGGTGGCGAATTCGGAAACGGGCGCGGCCGCTTTGCGGGATGTGCCGTCCGGCATCTCCACGTCGAGCGTCCGCGATTCCAGGTCGATGGTGATCCGGTCGCCGTCCTGCACGAGTCCGATGGGACCGCCGGCCGCCGCCTCCGGGGCCACGTGCCCGACCATGAAGCCGTGGGTGGCGCCGCTGAAGCGCCCGTCGGTGATGAGCGCCACGCTGTCGCCGAGCCCGCGCCCGATGACCGCCGCGGTGACCCCGAGCATCTCGCGCATGCCGGGGCCTCCCTGGGGACCTTCGTAGCGGATGACGATCACGTCGCCCGGCTGGATCCGGCCCTCCTGGACCGCGGCGAAGGCGGCCTCCTCCGAGTCGAAGACGCGCGCGGGGCCTTCGTGGCAGGTCCGGGTGTGGCCGGCCAGCTTCAGCACACATCCCTCGGGAGCCAGGCTGCCGGTGAGGATTGCGAGTCCTCCCCGCGCCTTGACCGGGCGGTCGGCGGGTCGGATGACCTCCTGGCCGGGACGCTCTTCGGCCGTTCCGGCGAGTTCGAACAGGGTCTCGCCGGAGACCGTCGGTGTGTCCGTGAGCAGTCCGCGCTCGCGGAGACGGCTGGCCAGCAGCCGCATGCCTCCGGATGCCTCCATGTCGGGCGCGGTGAACCGGCCCCCCGGTTTCAGATCCGTGAGGACCGGAGTGGCGGCTCCGATCTCGTCGAGGTCTTCGAGCGTCAAGTCGCTTCCGGCTTCGTGGGCGATCGCGAGCAGGTGAAGTACCGCGTTCGTGGAGCCGGCGGTCGCCGAAACCGAGGTGTAGGCGTTCCGGAGGGCGTCCCGGGAGAGGAACTCCCGAGCGGTCCGGCCTTCGCGCAGCAACTCCATGACCCGCTTGCCGGCCCACCGCGCCGCCGCCGGTTTCCGCGGATCGGTCGCTGGAATTTCATTTCCCACCATGGGCGAAATCCCGAGGAACCCGGTGGCGACCGACATGGTGTTGGCGGTGAACTGCCCGCCGCACGCCCCGGCCCCGGGGCAGGCGACGTCTTCGAGTTCCCGAAGCTCCTCGTCGCTCATCGTTCCGGCGGCGTGGGCGCCGACCGCTTCGAACACGTCCTGGATCGTCACGTCCCGGCCCCGGTAACGCCCCGGCGCGATGGAGCCACCGTAGAGCATGAGCGAGGGCAGATTCAGCCGGGCGAGCGCCATGACGGTGCCCGGAATCGTCTTGTCGCATCCCGAAATCGCCACCACCCCGTCGAGCAAATGTCCGCGCACCACGAGCTCGATGGAATCCGCTACCACTTCGCGGGAGACGAGCGACGCGCGCATTCCGGACGAACCCATCGCGATGCCGTCGGTGACCACGATGGTGTTGAACTCGAGCGGCGTCCCGCCGGCTTCCCGGACGCCGATCTTGACCTGTTCCGCGAGCGCGCGCAGATGGCTGTTGCAGGGTGTGATCTCGGTCCAGGTGTTCGCAATGCCGATGAGCGGCCGGGAGATGGCCTCGTCCGTAAGCCCGACGGCCTTCCACATGGCCCGGGCCGGGGCGCGGCTCGGGCCGCTCTTGATCTCGTCGCTTCGCATCGGGCTCTCCTGGCAGCCGGCGCCGGAATCCGGCCGCAAGGACGGCGGAACGGCGGGGGCCGCTACTCTCTCACGAACCGGTCCCCATGCCGCCCTCCGAACGCGCTCGCTTTCTTGTTTTCGGCGCCGGAGCGGTCGGGAGCGTCTTTGCGGCGCGACTCGCCGTCCGGCATCCGGTCGCGGTGGTCGCCCGGGGAGAGCGTCTCGCTCAGATCCTCCGGGAGGGCATCCGGGTTGACGGGGCGACCGAGGGCGACATCCGCCCGCCCGCCGGCCCCGCCGCGGGCGAACTCGCCGGCTTCCGCCCGGATTTCGTCCTCGTCACCGTGAAGGCGCATGCGACGGCCACGGCGGCGCGCGCCCTCGCTCCGCTCGGGACCGGGCCGATCCGGGTTTCCCTGCAGAACGGGCTGGGGAACGAGGAGGCCCTCGCCGCCGGCGGTTACCCGGTGATCGGCGCGGTTTCGAACAACGGAGCGACCCTGTTGGAATCGGGGCGCGTGTTCCATGCCGGCCTTGGTGAGGTGATCCTGAGCCGTTTCCAGCAGGTCGGAGAGGACGCAGTCGCGGCGCTCGCGGAATACCTGTCCGAAGCCGGATTCCCGGTGCTCCAGGTGCCGGATATTCGCAAGTCACTTTGGGACAAGGCGGCCCTGAACGCGGCGTTGAACCCGGTGTCCGCGCTTCTCGGGCTCCGGACCGGACAGTTGCTCCGGGATCCGGGGAGCGAACACCTGGTCCGGCTGTTGGTGCGCGAAGCCGTCGCGGTCGCGCGGGCCGAGGGGGTGTCCACCTCGGAGGCAGAGGTCTGGAAGACCGTCGAGCGAATCGTCGCCCGCACCGCGGGGAACAAGACCAGCATGCTTCAGGATCTGGAGCGGGGGGTGCGCACCGAGGTCGAGGCAATGAACGGGGTGATCGTCGCCCGCGGGGCGAAGCACGGTATCGAGACTCCGTGGAACCGGCTCATGCTCCGGTTGATCCGCGGCCGCGAACGCCGGTAGCCGGCGGTTAACAGCCTGTGGTGGAACCCGGGTGAGCGCCGAGAGTGGCGAGGCGCCCGGCTGACAAGGCGCGCGAGGGAGGAGCCCCACCGGGAGAACTGGCCCGGGTGTATTCGACCGAAACGCAACGATGAGCGGGGCGAAGCGACGCGGTTCAGCCGGGATGGATCGCCGGCCGAGCCCCCACCGGGAGAACTGGGCCGCGTGGGTTCCACCACCGGCTGTTTGGCCGGGATGGATCGCCGCCCGAGCCCCCACCGGGAGAACCGGGCCGCGAGACTTTGTCCACAGGCTGTTGGGGATCCCTCAGCTTGCGGGAGTGGCGCCTCGACGGCGCGGCCCGTGCCAGGCCACTCGGCCGAGGAGATGATCGGCCCCCGAGAGCGGCCGGTCGGGATGGGCCGCATTGTCGGCCGTCAGGATCCAGCCATCCTGGAAGCGGAGGCGCCGCACCGCCACTCCGACCTCTGTCGCCACGGCGAAGAGGTGGTTGTCCAATGGCGTCGTATGTCCGGGATCCACGGCAACGAGGTCGCCGTTGCCGATGGTCCCTGCCATGGCATCGTCGGTCGCGCGAAGACACACCAGGCGATCCGCACCCGCCCAGGCGGGGAGAGCGTCCGGCGCGAGCCCCAAGGTCACCTCCGGCAACGGCTCGAAAACCGGCTCCGGGAAGTCTGCGCCCACCCGGACACCGGACGCGAGCGGGATCATCACCGGCGAACCCGTGCACGGCGCGCCCTCCGCATGGACCACGACCCGTGCCTCCTGCGCCGGATCCCAGCCCGAGACCAGGTGCAGCAACGACTGCGCTGCCGCCGCCACCCGATCCGCCAGGTCCTTCACCCGGCCGGCGCCATCGCGTAGTTGCGTTGCGATCACGCTGGGGCCACTCTCCGGGGGCCTCGCCGCGTCCGGCCAGGGGCCGGCTGGCTCGCGATGAGCGCCGGCGCCGAGGGCTTCCCCGGCCAGACCCGGGCCGATGGTGAGATTCACCCCCAGCACCTGCGTCATCAACTCGAGAGTTGTGATGCGGACCGCCCGCCCGTCGATCAGGCTTCGGATCTGACCGACCGGGATGCCGGTCCGCGCGGCAAGAGGCCTGAGGCCTTCAGCATCAACCAACGCTCGAAATGCGTTTCTAAGTCTTTCGATACCGTTTAGTGTCACACCGTCAGATTACCTCAATTGTCCGCTTCATGTCGGGTCGCGCCACGCTCAGGGCTGGGGCGCGGGGAGCACCGGGAACGCGCGGACCGATGCCGGAGATGTGGTTCTGGTCCACATTCCCAAGTCGCAGGAATCCGGACCCCAAAGCGGACCCGTGACCGTCCCGTCCGGGCGGGCCGGCCGCGGGGCCGTCCGGAGGTTCGAGCCGGTAGGCTTTCGGGCGTGAATTGGGCTCCACGGCCGATCGTCTCCGCTGCGTGGCTCCGCGAGCGCCTCGCGACCGGGGACCAAGGCCCCGTCGTGGTGGACGTGCGCTGCAACCTCATGGACCCGTCCTGGGGACGGGCCCGGTATCTCGAAGGCCACCTGCCCGGCGCCGTCTTTGCAGATACCGACCGGGATCTTGCAGCCGGGAAGACCGGGGCCAACGGGCGCCATCCGCTGCCGCCCGTCGCGCGGATCACCGAAGTGTTCGGTCGACTCGGAATCGGATCCGACAGCGCGGTGGTCGCCTACGACGATGCCGCGGGAATGTTCGCCGCGCGGCTTTGGTGGATGCTGCGCTACCTCGGACACACCCGGGCCGCCGTCCTGGACGGGGGGCTCGCGGCCTGGATCGAAGCGGGGGGCGCCCTCCACGCCGGCGAGGCGACGCGGCCAGCCTGCCAATTCGTTGCCAGGCCCGTAACCGGAATGGCGGTCGGCGTGGCCGAGGTGGAAGCAGGACTGGCGCGACATGCGCATCTCCTGGTGGATGCCCGCGAATCGGTCCGCTGGCGCGGCGAGCGGGAACCGATCGATCCGGTGGCCGGGCGCATTCCCGGCGCGAAGAACCACCTCTGGAAAAAGAACCTGGCGGCAGACGGCCGGTTCGAGGCGCCCGAGCGTCTCCGCGGGAAATTCGCCGGTCTCACCGCGGCCCGGGATGGGCGCCCCATCGTGTGCTACTGCGGCTCCGGCCTTACTGCGGCGCACAATGCCCTGGCCCTGGAACTCGCGGGCGTCGAAGATGTGGCGGTCTATTCGGGATCCTGGTCCGAGTGGTGCTCCGACCCGGCCCGACCCGTGGAGCGCAGCCCGGGATAGGCGCTCGCGGTTACCAGCCGGTGGTGAAACCCACGCGGCCCAGTTCTCCCGGTGGGGGCTCCTCCCTCACGCGCCTTGTCAGCCGGACCCCCACCGGGAGAACTGGGCCTCGCCCCCACCAGGAGAACTGGCCGCTCTCGGCGCTCACCCGGGTTCCACCACCGGCTGTTACCGGACGCCTACCGATCGGTCCCACCAGCAGATCCGGTCCAGTGGATCCGGTCCAGCGGATCCCGTCGTTCAACGGTCCGCTTGCGCCCGGTGGGTGGCGACGCCCCCGAGCCACGTTGAAACCACCCGCAGATCGAGGATCGAGCGGTCGGGCGGATCCGGGACCGGGCCGCTGAGCACGACGAAGTCCGCCCACTTTCCCACCTCGATCGAGCCGATCTCATCCTCCCAACCGGAGGCCGTCGCCGGCGCCAACGTGTAGGCCGTGAGCGCTTCCTGCCAGGCGACCCGCTGCTCCGGATGCCACCCGCCCGGCGGTCCGCCGGACGGCTTTTCCCTCACCGTCGCCGCGTAGAGTTGGCGCAGGGGATCGAGGGGAGCGGTGGCCCAGTCGCTGCCGAACACCAGCGTGGCTCCCGCGTCCCGAGCCGCTCTCCAGGCGAAGGACCAGGCAGCCCGCGCCTCTCCGAGGCGCGCGGTGTTGTAGACGTCGATCCCCGTGATGCAGTGGTGGGGATTGAAGGAGGCGAGCACTCCGATCTCCGCGAACCGGGGCGCGTCTTTCGGATCCAGCACCTCGATGTGTTCGATCCGGTCCGCGAGTTCCGGCTGCGGGCCGCGGCCGACTGCCGTCTCGAAGGCGTCGAGCGAGGAGCGTACGGCCAGGTCCCCGATCGCGTGGATCGCGACCGGGAAGCCGGCTGCGTGGATCCGGGTCACCGACTCTGAGAGCTCTTCGAACTCCGTCACCATGAACCCGGATTCGTCGGGAGCGTCGGCGTAGGGAGCGAGCAAGGCAGCCGTGCGCGCGGAGAGCACCCCGTCGGCCATCAGCTTCGCATAGCCGACTTCGAACATCGGACCGCGCTCCGCTGTCAAGGTGGCCAGCGCGCTTCGCGCGTCATCGCGAACTGCAGCGAGTTCTCGGGTTTGGTCCGCTGCGCCGACCACTCCGTACCAGACCCTGAGCGGCAACTGGCCGGCTGTCGCGAACTCGACGTACTCCGGAACCCGATCCAACCCCGCCATGGTGTGGACTCCGGTGAGTCCGAGTCTCGCGGCAGTCGCGAAGGTCTGGCGCATGGCCTCTCGTTCCTGTTCGGCGTTGAGCGGCGGAACGTGGTCGCGCACCAGCGCGCCCGCCGTCTCGAGCAGGATTCCGGTGGGATCGCCGGACGCGTAGCGGACGATCCGGCCGCCCGGCGGATCGGGGGTTGCCGTCCCGACGCCGGCGATCTCGAGCGCGAGGCTGTTGACCCAGGTGGTGTGTCCGTCGATGTCGGAAAGCGCCACGGGGTTGTCGGGAGTCACCGGGTCGAGGTCTTCCACGGACGGAAACTCGCCCCCGGACAGCGTGTGGTCCCATCGTCCGCCCACGATCCAGGCTCCGGGCCCGAGTTCGGCGGCCCGCGCGGCGATGCGCCGGGTCCATTCTTCGCGGTCGGCAATGCCGGTGAGGTCCACCCCACGCACGAGGGAGATGCCGGACTCCAGATGCAGGTGTCCGTCGATCAGGCCCGGGATCGCGGCCCGGCCGTCGAGCTCGATGATCTCGGTCGCTTCTCCGATCCAGCTTTCGATGCCACTCGAATCCCCTACGAACACGAACCGGCCGCCCTGCACCGCAAAGGCTTCCGCGACCGGCCGCTTCGCGTCGCTCGTGTGGATCACCCCCCCGCGGGCGACGAGATCCGCCGGACCTCCCTCGGGCGGCCCTCCACAGGCTGCGCTGAGCGCAAACGAGGCAAGGGCGAGGGCTCCGCGACTCGGAAGGGACGACGTCATGGCCCCTATTGTGGAGGCCAATCCGGATGTCCGGCGCGGCGCAGCTCCGCGGCGCGCGCCAGGCGGCGGTCAGTCGAACGGTCGGTCCGTTCCGGAAGCGCCGAGGGATCTGCCCAACTCGGGGGAGTTGCCGATGATTTCGCCCAGTTCGGTCATCGCGCTTTCGATGGCCACCTCAACGGCGAGGCCGAGTGCTTCCGCCCCGCCGCTGCAGGTCATCCCGGCCGCGTTCTGGATTCCGCTCCCATAGACGGTTTCCCTGAGCAGCAGTCCGTCGCTCGTAAAGGCCGAAACTGAGAGGGTCAGCTCGGCGCTACCTTCGAAGCCCGCAGAGGGATCGCCGGCCACTGTCGCGTCGAAGGTGTCGGCACGAACGACGATCACGGAGTCGAAACCCCTGGCTTCCATGGTTTCCCGGTCCATCGGCGTTGCCGTTCGGCGTACCTCGCGCATCACCTGTTCAAGGGTGCCGATGACGGACAACTCGAGTGCTTGTCCCGCGTCCACGGGGTATCCCGAGTCGCCGCACCACCCGTAGCCGCCGGTTTCTTCGGGAGTGATGCGTATTTCCCGCCGGAGCTGGTCGGCGTCCACGAAGACCGCGGCGGCTGCCGGAAGCGGTGCTTCGAAAAGGAGGAGGTCGTAGGCCGGGGCGGGACGTATCACGATCGCGTGCGTGCAGCCGGCCGCGCCCAGGTACCACGCTGCGAGCGCAACTCGAAGGGAGCTGTGGGTCATGGCCTGGCCCCGGGTCGCGATCCCAAGCGGAACGGTTCCCGGGTCTCCGAGTCTATGGCCAGGAGATGTTCCCGGGCCTCGATCGCCTCGACAATTCCGGTGGGGGCCGGCGAGGTTTGCGCCGATCGCCGGACCGGTGCGGCGTGAGATCTCTACCGGCTGCCCGGACCACCCAGGGAGTCGCGCAATGCCGGGGAGTTGGCGATCAGTTCGCCGAGCTCGGTCATGGCGTTCTCGATGGCGATTTCGACCGCGGCGCCCAGCGCCTTGGCGCCGTTGCCGCAGGTGATCCCGCTCTGGTTCTGGACCGCGTTGCCGAACACCACCTCCCGCAACTGCAGGCCGTCGCCGGTGAACACCGAGACCGACAGCGTGAGTTCGGCGCCCGCTTCGAAGCTCAGGAACGCGCCGCTGCTGAGACCCACGTTGAAGGTGTCCGCGCGAACGACGATGACGGCGTCGAGCCCACGCGCCTCCATCGCCTGCCGGTCCAGCGGGGCCGCGGTCGCCGTGACGTTGCGCACCAGCCGCTCCAGCGTGCCGAGGACCGACAACTCCAGCGCTTCGCGTGCGTCCACCGGATAGCTGACGTCGTCGCACAACGAGTCTCCGTCCAGGTCGGGCGTCATCCGGACCTGCCGGAAGAGCTGGTCGGCGTCCACGAAGACGGCCGCCGCCGCCGGGAGGGGCGCTTCGAAGGCGAACGCCTCGGCGGAGGGCGCCGGCCGCACCAGCACCGCCTGGGAGCAGGAAAGTGCAGTCAGGGCTAGTCCCGCGATCGCCGTCGCGGCAAGCGGGTGGGTCGTCATTGTCCTCTTCATCCTGTTTCTCCTGGCGGCTCGGAAGGACCCGGTCCGCTATCCCCGGTCATGCAACGGGCGTTCCAGCGACGGACGCAGTTCGGGAGCCCCGACGATCCATTCTGCGAGCTGCGTCGTCGCATGCCGGATCGCGCGCTCCGCCGCCTGGGTCGCCGGGAGCGCGCCGAGCCCGCAGCCGCGGAATCCCCACCGGTCCTCCGCCTTCCAGGTGGCCGCCCCCGTCAGCGTCTTCCGGATTTCGCTCCCATCTTCGGTGGTGGCGACGAGCGAGAGGGTGATTTCGGCTTGCGCCTCGAAATCCATACCCACCATTGTCCGGAGCGGGGACAGGCTGATGGCGAACGCCTCCACGCGCACCACGACGGCGACGTCGAGTCCGTTCTCCTTGAGACGCCAGCGATGTATCGGGGCATCGACGAGCCGGATGTTGTCCGCTACCGCCCGAATCGCTTCCACCACCGACTGGGTGACCGCGTCGCGAGCCGTGAGCGGATAGCGCATGAAGCCGCATATGGGACTGTCGAAGGAGTCCTGAAGCACAACCTCCTCCGGTACCCGCGCGGCATCCACGAAGAGTCCGAGAGAAGAGGACAGCACGCCCGCGGGAAGCAGGGTCTCGGGCGGCGGCACGGAGTTGACGACGACGGAGTGGCTGCAGCCCAAGCCCGCGGCGGCGACGAACCCGAGTGCGGCGAAAGCTCTCATCTCACTCCCGGCGGCGAGCGGCGAGCCGCGCGATCCGGTCGCAGAGCGCCGGAAAGCTGATCCCCATCACCGCCGCCGATTGGGGCAGCAGGCTGCGGGTCGTCATCCCGGGCAGGGTGTTCGCCTCGAGCACGAAAGGTTCTCCCGCCGCGTCCAGACGGAAATCCGCCCGCGAAAAATCCCTCAGGCCGAGCGCCCGATGAGTTTCGACGGTCAGGTCGCGAAGCTTCGCCGCGAGGTGCTCCGGAATGTCCGCGGGGAAGATCTCCTCGGCAACTCCCGGGGTGTACTTGGCGTGGTAGTCGAAGAGGCCGGAGCCCGTCACGATTTCCCCTACGCCAAGCGGTTCGAGGCCGACCCCGTCCGGTTCCCCGACCACCCCGACAGTGAATTCGCGACCCGGAAGCATCTCTTCCACGAGAACGCAGCGGTCGTGCCGGCGTGCCTCCTCCACCGCCGAGCGGACGTCGTCGAAGTCGTTCGCGATGCGGAGCCCGACCGAAGATCCGACTCGCGAAGGTTTGACGACCACCGGGGATCCGAGTGACTCGATCTCGCGTCGCCGGTCGTCGGGCGTTTGGAACTCCAGCATCTCGAAGCGGGGCGTTGGGATCCCCGCTCCCTGCAGCACCCGCTTCGCCGACGCCTTCTCCATGGCCAGCGCGCTCGCGAGCACCCCACTGCCCGTGAAAGGCAATCGGCCGAGTTCGAGGACTGCTTGCAACAGCCCGCCCTCGCCATCGAGTCCGTGGAGGACCAGGAATGCCAGGTGCGCGTTGCTCACGGCCCTCAGCCGAAGCAGGCCGGGGACGTCCTCGCGCTCGCGCGCCGCCGCCAGATCCTGATCCGACGGCGGCTTGCGGCCCACCCGGAGCGCGAGGAACTCCCCCTCACGCTCGGGGCCCAGTTCGCCGTGCACGGTGTCCACCGCCGTGACTTCATGTCCCGCGACCCGCAGCGCGCGGAGAACTTCTCCGGCGCCCGCGAGCGCCACGTCGCGTTCCGGCGTGGAGCCTCCGGTAATCAGCGCGATGCGCAAGCGCGTACTCGTCCTGCCGGTCACAGCGTCATCGCCAGGCGCACGGATTCCGGCAGCGGCGCCCGCCGGGAAAGAAGGCTCGTCACCACGAGCGCCCCGAACCCGGCAGCCATCGCGAGCACCGCTGACGGGACTGCGAGCCCCGGCAGCAGGCTCTCGAGGACGAACAGCGAACCGAGTCCCGCCGCCATCGAAAGGGTCGCGGCCCGCGCGGTCACCCGGGTCCAGCACAGGCCGAGCAGCAGGGTAGGGGCCAGGGCGGCGGCGAATGCCCCAAACCCGAGTGTCCCGAGCCGAGCGATCAGCCCGTTTTCGGAGAGGTGCCAGGCTGCTACCCCCAGCGCCGCGAGCCCCACGAGCAGACCCGCGAGGCGGGCCGCGGCGAGGCCGGATAATTCGTTCCGGCCGAAAGCGCGGGGGAGATCCCGGCAAAGAGCGGCCGCCCCCAGGTTCACAAAGGCGTCGCTGGTGGACATGATGGCGGCGAGCACCGCCGCGGCGACCAGACCGGCCAGGAGTTCGGGAGTCCCGGGCAGGTTCAGGACGGCAAGGGCTGCCTCGTCCGGGTGTCCGGCGGCGCTGGCCGGAACGCCGCCCGCGAGGACCATCGCCCCCGTCCCGAGGCCGATCCAGACGAGGATGCTGAGGCTCTGGGCGCCGCCGATCACTGCAGGCAGATAGCGGAGCGCCTCCGGGCTCTTGAGCATCAGGAACTTGTGGAGCATATGGGGCTGCCCGATGGTTCCGACCGAGAACAGCAGCAGGAAACCGAACCCGGTCGCCGGCTCCAGCACGCCCAGCGGTTCGAGGAATTTGCTGCCGCCGGGTCCCCTGGCATTCAGGGTTTCCCCGACGCCGGCGGGCCCCCCGACCTGGCTCATGACCCAGCAGAAGGTCGCCGTGGCGGCCACCGCCATCACGATTCCCTGCAGCACGTCGGTGTTCACCGAGGCGACCATTCCGCCGGCCAGCGAGTAGGCGAGCACGACACCCAAGCCGACCGCGAGACAGGTTCCGAGCGCCACCTCGGGGAAGACGAACCGGGTGGCGCGGGCGAGCGCCGAGAGTTGAACCCCGAGATAGATGACGCTGCCGACCAGGATCGCGACCGCGGCCAGCGCCGCCGGAGCCCGGGCTCCGAACCGGAACGCGATGGACTCCGGCAGCGTCTGGGCGCCGCTCGCCGCGGCGATCAGCGCGAGCCGTCGCCCCACCGTGCGGCAGAGAAGCGCCGCGGTGAATCCGGCCGGCGCCACGATGAACAGGGAACCGAGGCCGACCTGACCGGTCAGCCCCGGCCCGCCGAGAAAGACGAAGCCGCTGAACGCTGATGCGGCCACCGCCAATCCGGCGCGGAACGCGCCCAGGCGACGTCCCGCGACGAAGAAGTCCGCCGTGTTACGGGTCTTTCGGATCGCAACCAGACCCACCACCAAGGTGGCAAGCAACAAGAGGCCGGGAATCAACTTCACTCTCGTGCTCCGGGTCGCAGGCGTTCCAGGCGTTCCAAGCCGGCCGGGTCGGGGGGCTCGAAGGCGGCCGCGAAGCCGAGGCTCGTCAGCACCAGCGGTATCAGCCACACTCCGAGCAGCAGTCCCCAAAGTGACCGCGGCAGACCGAAGAGCGAGGGGCCGTCGGCAATACCCGCCGCCAGCAGACACCCGGCGCCCAGCGAAACGGCGAGTCCCGCGCTGGTCGCCCGGTCGAGACGCGTACCAACCTTCCGGGTTGGATTCCCGGGCCCCGCCGAACCGGTGCTCCAGACCGCCAGCACGGCGGCGGTCACTCCGGCGGCGGCGAGAAATCCCACGATTTCACCGGGCGCCAGCAACGTTGCGGCAGCGGCCACGACCAGGGACGCCGCGAGAACTCGGGACATCCGGCCCACTCCTCTCGCTGGGTAACATTTCCTGCACAGGCAGGATTTCTTGATGTTAGCCCGATTTTCCCCCGTTGCCGGCGTCGTCGCCGTCTTGGTGGCCGCGTCCTGCGGCGCTCCCCCCGAGCCTCCACCACCGCTGAGTCCAGAAGTCGGCCCGGAGGCCGTCGCCGGGTGGCGCATGGTGGATCTCAGTCATGGGTACGGCGAGAACACGCTCTACTGGCCGACCGACACCAAGGGATTCCAGCTCGACACTCTGGCCGAGGGGATGACCCCGGCGGGTTTCTTCTACGCGATGAAGGAGTTCGCCACCGCCGAACACGGCGGGACGCATCTCGACGCGCCGTACCATTTCTTCGAGGGCGCCGATCTGGTCGGCGAGATCCCGCTTGGCCGGCTGATCGCTCCCGGGGTGGTCGTGGACGTGAGCGCGCAGGCAGCCGCCGACCCCGACTACCGGGCGAGCGCCGACGATATCCGGGACTGGGAGGTGGAACACGGTGAGATCCCGTCGGGAACCGCCGTGCTCTTCCGCACCGGGTGGGCGAGCCGTTGGCCGGACGCCCTCGCCTATCTGGGCGACGACGAACCCGGAACCGCCGACAACCTGCATTTCCCGGGGCTCGCCGAAGACGCAATGCGGCTGTTGGTCGAGCGGGACGTCGGGCTCGTTGGAATCGACACCGCGAGTGTGGACTCCGGGCCCTCCACGGATTTCATCGTCCACCAGGTCGGGGGCGCCGCCGGGATTCCCAATCTGGAAAATGTGGGGGATCTCTCCGGGGTTCCGTCTGACGGTTTCCTGCTGATCGCGCTGCCGATGAAGATCGAAGCCGGCACCGGCGCCCCGGTACGGATCGTGGCGCTGATCCCGCCCGGCTGACACCCCGTGGCTTCGTGCCGCGAACGGACGCCGGCGAACTTTCGCCACAGTTTCCTGATCGCCGATTCCTGCGTGCGCCCCTGCTCCGACGCCGGTTCCTGGACCGACGGCGGTAGCTGACCGCCGCAGCCCTACTCCATGCCGCAGGGATCCCGCACGCGGCGCCTGCTCGCGCTGCTGGTCGAATCGCTCCGGGGTTCGGACCGCGATCTGACCTCCGGGCCGCTTACGCCCGTGGTGTTCGTGCTCGCGGTGCCGATGGCGCTCGAAATGGTCGGAGAGTCGATCTTCGCGGTCGTGGACGCCCTGTTCATCTCGCGTTTGGGGGCGCCGGCGCTTGCCTCTGCCGGGATCACCGAGACCGCCCTCGATCTGGTGTACGCGATTGCGATCGGGTTCTCCTTCGCGGTGACCGCGCTGGTCTCCCGCCGCTACGGGGAGGGGGACCGGCGGGGAGCGGCGCGCGCCGGCGTCCAGGCGATCGGCCTTGGAATCGCCGTGTCTTTGGCGCTCGGGATCGTCGGAATGATCTTCGCGCCCCGGGTGCTCGCCTTGATGGGCGCGGACGCCGAAACGGTCGCCGTCGGAACGACCCACGCCCGGATCATGTACGCCGGGATGGCCACCATCATCCTGCTGTTCCTGAACAACGCGATCCTGCGGGGCGCCGGGGACGCCCAGGCGGCGATGCGGTCACTCTGGCTCGCCAACGGAATCAATATCGTGCTGGATCCGTGTCTGATCTTCGGGCTGGGGCCGTTCCCCGAGCTGGGTCTTCCGGGGGCGGCGGTCGCGACCACGATCGGCCGTGGTACCGGCGTGCTCTACCAGTTCTGGGTGCTCTCGCGGGGCTCGCGGATACGCATCCGGCGGGAAGACATCCGAACGCAGTGGGCGGTCATGAGGAATCTCTGCCGGGTGTCGGTCGGCGGGATCGGACAGATGCTCGCCGACATGCTGCCCTGGATCCTGCTGATCCGCATCATCGCGAGTTTCGGAACCATGGCGGTCGCGGGCTGGGTTATCGCCATCCGGGTCGCGCTCTTCGTCATCCTGCCCTGCTGGGGGCTTTCGAACGCCGCCTCGACGCTGGTGGGCCAGAACCTGGGAGCAGGAAAGCCCGACCGGGCCGAGCGTGCGGTGTGGATCACCGGCGGCTGGAACATGGCGTTCATGGCGCTGGTGACCGGGGTCTTCGTGGTCTTTGCGCCGGAAATCGCAGCGCTCTTCACGGACGAGCCCGAGGTGCTCCGCACGGCGGCCACGGCGCTCCGCATAGTGAGCTACGGATACGTCTTCTACGCCTTGGGAATGGTTACCCGGCAAGCCTTCAACGGAGCCGGAGACACCTGGACTCCGACCTGGATTGACCTCGTCTGCTTCTGGCTGTTCGAGATCCCACTGGCGTGGCTGCTCTCCCGAACCGCCCTCGGCGTGGACGGCGTATTCTGGGCCGTGGCCATCGCCTACTCCCTCTCCGCCGCCGTCAGCACCCTGGTCTTCCGCCGCGGCGGCTGGAAGACGACGACGGTCTGACCCGCCGGGACGCCGACAGCGCGGATGGCGCGCTGGTCAGCGAACGCCGGCCAGTTCTCCCGGTGGGGGCGTTCACACCGGCACCGCTCCGCGGAGCGGGGCGAGACGGCGTAACGCCAACCGCGAAGAAGCGCGGGGACGGCTTGGAACGCCGACCTCCGGTCGGCACAGCCCGCCGCAGGCGGGCGGAGTCGCGTATCGAGGAACACCGGGATGGTTCCCGTCTCGGCACTGTCCTCATCCCGGGAGGTGACGCGCCCGCAAGGGACCGTGGCTGCGCGTCGCTCCGCCTGGTGGCTTGGGCACCTGCAAGATCCCCGAACTGCACTTTCCTGACCGGCGGGGTGTGCAGGAGGACCCGATCATGGATGTCCCGGTCGGGCCCGGCATCGCTGCGCGACAGCGCAGCGAACCGCACGATCTCTACTTCCCGTATGGCGCGCGGTCGGCGGTGTCAGGAAGAATCGCTATTGGATGCAAGAGGGGTTTCCTAATCGGAATTCCATGCCGAAAATCGTTTTGCGACAACTTGGCGTTTCTGTCAAGGGAAATTGCTTTTCAACGTCAAAGCGATAATCTAATCGGAATTCCACGTCGAAAATCGTTTTGCGACAACTTGGCATTCCTGTCAAGGGAAAATGTTCTTCAACGTCCAAGCCATCATCTAATCGGAACTCCATCCCGGTCCCCGTTTTCTCACGGAACCCGAAACCGTGTGGCGATCCCGTAGGGCAACCCTTCGTCTCACTCTCAATGGATCCAGTCTTCCATGCCCCCCCACTCCTCAAGACTCGGTGAAAGCCCCCTCGGCCAGGCTTGGCTGCACCAGGAGCTCGCTCTCCGGGTCCCCCCGGCGGCTACCGAGAGTCGTCTCGTCGCCGGTGCCCGCCGCACGGAAACCGAGGGAGGGAGGACGTTCGAGTCCTATCCCCGACGCTACGCCACCGACGGATCCGTCATTGGCCACCTGCGCTTCGCCCTCCGCCACGAGCCCCTCGATCTCGGAGTCCTCACGGCCGCCTTCCGCGAGATCGGGCCGAAAACCATCGAGAGCTGGGGCCGGGCCGAACCCACGGGCGCCTTCAGCCGCCGGGCCTGGTTCCTGTACGAGACTCTCCTTGGACGAACTCTGGACCTTGAGGACGGGAAGGCGGGGAACTATGTCGCGGCTCTCGACCCCGCCCGGCACTTCGTGGCCGCGCCGCGCCGCTCGCGGCGGCACCGGGTCGCGGACAACCTGCTCGGCGGCCCCGGTCTCTGCCCTACGGTCCGGCGGACACGCCGCCTGGTCGCGGCCATGGAACAGGGTTTGGATGACGAGGCCCGAACGCTCGTCGCGCGGTATGAACCCTCGGTCCTCATCCGCGCCGTCAACTACCTTTACACCAAGGAAACGCACTCTTCTTTCGCGATCGAGGGAGAAACTCCGAGCACGACCCGTGCCGAGCGTTTCGTAGCGGCCCTGCGGACGGCGCCCGGCCGCGATCCGACCGACAAGGCCGCGCTTCTCGACCTCCAGGCCGGGATCGTTGACCCCCGCTACGCGGCGGCCGACTGGCGCGACGTACAGATCTTTGTCGGCTCGACGGTCGGCGGCTACCGCGAGGAAGTGCACTTCATCGGCCCGCGGCCTGATGACGTCCCGAAGCTCATGGAGGGTTGGGCGGTTCTGGCCCGCCGCCTGGCGGAGAGTGCGGTGGACCCGGTCGTGGCGGCGGCGGTGTCCTCCTTTGCGTTCGTCTTCGTCCACCCCTTCGAGGACGGAAACGGCCGCATTCACCGCTGGCTGCTGCACCACGCACTCGCGAGCCGCGGCTACGGTCCGGAGGGCGCGATCTTTCCCGTATCCGCCGCGATCCTGCGCGACCGGCCCGGTTACGACGCCGTGTTGGAGAGTTTCTCCCGACCGCGCCTGCACCTGACCCCGTGGGACTGGACACCGGATCGGGAAGTGCGGGTGGAGGGCGACACCGCCGACCTCTACCGCTTCTTCGACGCCACCGCCTTCGCCGAGTATCTCTACGACCGCATCGCCGAGACGATCCGCCGGGATCTCCGCGACGAACTGGGTTTCGTCGCGGTCTTCACTCGTGCTTCGGAAGCGGCGCGGGAGATCGTGGACATGCCGGATCGCCGTCTCTCCCTGTTCGTCCGGCTTGTGATGCAGAACCAGGGACGGCTCTCGGCGGCGAAACGTGGCCTCTTCGAAGAGCTCAGTGACGCGGAGATCGCTGCTATGGAGCAGGCCGTCGCCGGCGCCCGCGAGGAAGAGACCGGAACGGTTGCGCTCCTCCCGCCGGTAGACGGCGACTGACTCAGTCCGGGCTTCCCGTAGCGCTGAGCCCGATCAGAAACGCGTAGATCTCGGCGATTTCCTCAAGTCCGCGGTACCTCCCGGAGCGGCCTCCGTGTCCCGCATCCATGTTGGTACGCAGCAGGATCAGCCGATCGGGATGGGTGTTGCGCGCCCGGAGGCGCTGGACCCATTTCGTGGGCTCCCAGAACTGCACCTGGGAATCGTGGAGCCCGCTGGTGACCAGCAGGTGGGGCAGGGGGCCGCCGGGACGTTTTCGAAGGGGGCGTAGCTCGCGAGCAGTTTGAAGAACTCTTCCTGGTTGGGATCGCCCCACTCGTCGTATTCCGCGGTGGTGAGCGGGATGTCCGGGTCGAGCATGGTGTTGAGCACGTCCACGAAGGGGACCATCGCCACCACTCCGGCGAAGAGTTCCGGCGCTTCGTTCACGACCGCGCCCATCAGGAGCCCGCCGGCGCTCCCTCCCATCGCGTAGAGGCGCTCCGGGTCGCACATCCGGCGATTTCGCAGGTGGCGGGCACAGGCGATAAAGTCGTGGAAGGTGTTGGTCTTGCTTTCCTGGCGGCCAGCCTCGTACCACGCGCGCCCCAGCTCCTGCCCGCCCCGGATGTGGGCGATCGCGAACGAGAAACCACGGTCCAGAAGGCTGAAGCGCGCTTTGGAGAAGGCGGGGTCCATACAAATTCCGTAGGCCCCATAGCCGTAGAGCAGGAGGGGGGACGCCGCTCCCGGCGGATGATCCCGGTGATGCACCAGCGAAATCGGAATCCGCGCCCCATCCCGCGCCCGGGCCGCGAGACGGCGAACCCGGTAGTCCGCCGAGCGGAAGCCGGGAACCTCTTCCCGCTTCAGCGTGCGGCGCCGGCCGGTCGCGAGTGAAACGGCGAGCGTGGTGGTGGGCGTCTTCGGCGTGCTCACCACGACGCGCACCTCGCCCGCCCCGGGTTCCGGATTGTTCTCCTCGTCCAGCGCCCGCACCAGTCCCGGAAGCGGCACCTGCCGGGTGTCGCCGCTTTCCCAGTCCAGCAGGCGAAGTTCCTGGCGGCCGGCGCGCCGTTCGAAGAGCGCGAGATGTGTCTCGAAGAGCTCGAAGCCCTCGAGCTGGATGCCTTCCCGCGCCGGGACCAGATCTTCCCAAGCCGCTTCCGCTCCCGGATCGGCTTCGCTGGCGGTGACCAGCCGGAAGTCGGGGGCGCCGCGGTTCGTGCGGATCAGGAAACGGCCCCGGAAATGGTCCAGCTCGAACTCGTGTGGCCCGCCCCTCGGAATGAGCCGCCGGGGAGCGGCGTCCGGTTCGCCGCTCGGAATGGCCCAGGCTTCCGCGCGGTCGGTCTGCTCGCAGGTGAGGAGCACGAACTCCCGCGAACGGCTCTCGTGGGCTGCCACCCAGAAGGTCTCGTCGGTTTCTTCGTACACCAGCCGGTCCCGCCCCGGCGGATCGCCGAGCCGGTGCAGCATCACGCGGTTCCAGCGCAGCGTTTCCGGGTCGAGTTGCGTGTACAGCACCGCGTCGCCCGCGCGAGCCCACACGAGATTCGGTGCGGCGCCCTCGATCCGGTCGGGCAGCACTTCGCCGGTCCGGGTGTCCAGAAAGCGGAACTCGTAGATGCGCCTTCCCACCGTATCGGTAGCGAAGGCGAGGATCTCGTGGTTCGGCGAGATCTCCAGGGCGCCGATCGAGAAATAGCCGTCCGCGGCGTCCCCGTGCGCTTCGCGCGCCAATTGGTTTCCATCGAGCAGGAGTTCTTCCCGGCCGGGTCGACGACCTCCCCGTCCGGCCGGGCGGCGGCAGAAAACCGGGTATTCCTCGCCGCGCCGATACCGGGAGAGATAGACGAAGGGTCCGTGGCGCACCGGCGGGGACGCGGTATCCGGGACGATCCGGGCCTTCATTTCGTCGAGCACGGTGTCCCGTAGGCCCGACCAGCGCGCGAGGCTCCGCTCGGTCCAGGCGTTCTCCGCCTCCAGGTGGCGGAGAACCTCGGGGTCGTCGCGATCCCGGATCCAGGCCCAGGGATCGGTCCAGCGCCGCCCGAACTTCTCGTAGGAGACGGTGCGGCCGGGCACGCGCGGCGGCCCGGAAGGTGAATCGCCGCTAACCGTCATGCGGCGGGAAGGCTAGCCGGAACGATCCGAGGGTCTGCGCCCTCGCCGCTCCAAAGCCGTCCGGCGCCACAGCTCGGCGCCGGTTGGGAGGGGTGGACTCATAGCAATGTGTCCTTGATGATGCGTATCCAGGCACAAAAGAGTATGCTTTCTTTATGCGGACCACGCTCGACCTCCCCCCTGAACTGGTGAACGAGGCCCAGCGACTGCTCGGCTTCAAATCGAAGACAGATACGGTGGTGCAGTCCCTGCGGGACCTCATCCGCCGTAAGCGGATCAAGGAGCTCAGGGAACTGCTCGGAACCGTCATTCTCGACGTGGATGTTCCGAAATCGCGGCGTCGTCCGCGGCAATGATCTGCGCCGACACCTCGGTGTGGATTGCGGCGCTCCGCGACCGCGACTCGGCGGAGGGTCGGCTCCTGGACAGACTGCTGGACGATGACGAGATCGCCTTGCCGATTCCGGTACGCGTTGAGCTGTTGAGCGGAGTGTCCCGCGCCCAGGAGCCTCGCCTGCGACGGGCGCTGTCCGGCCTGCCGGTTCTGCTGCCTACCGAGGCAACCTGGGGACGCATGGATCGTTGGGTCCGCGTCGCCGCTGCGCGGGGCCACCGGTTTGGGGTCGGTGACCTTCTGATCGCAGCCATCGCGGCGGAACGCGGTATGCCGCTGTGGTCCCTTGACCGCGACTTTGGGCGGATGGAACGTCTGGGCTTTATCGAGAGATACGGTGCCGACCACCCAACTCCCGCGCCCTCCGGCGGAGGCGATTTGGGATAACGGCGCAGCTCTGGACGAAATCCGGCACTGCGCCCGAAACGTGGTTGCCGAGCACAGTTTCCAACCTCTTGCAGTTTCGGTGGCCGGGAGACTGAAAGCGGGTCGATGACGAGATCCTCGCCGTCGGTCAGCGTTGCGTCACCATCACCCGTCGTTACATTGCCGGTCGCTTTCGAGAGGTCACGGAGGATTGATCACTGCCGATTACCCTGCGGACACGGCGAGGGGCCATGGACCTGCGAGAAACGAGCCTAGCGCATCCGAGTTAGCGAAGCTGTTCGACACTCACAGGCTGATCAGTACCCTCTACAAACATCTTGCAGCTTCCATCCAACGAAAACACGTAGACATCGGGGTTGGGGAGATGACGAAAGTTGATGTGAAACGACGACTGCTCCCATGCCTGTCTGCTCGCCAACTCGATGACAGTTTCTCCGTTCCAGCCATCAAAGAACCCTTGGATGCTGCCTTGGAATGCCGGCGAACAGCCTCCCCTATCCGAGCGCACTCGAAGGGTCGCGACGGCGACGTAGTACAGCCACATGTCGACAGGAAGAAGCTCGCTCGGCGTCAGTCTTTCTAATCCAAAGGCGTCGAATCTGCCACTACCGACCAGGGCGTGAGTGACATTCACGTATTCGTCCGCAATCCCAAAGAACAAGTCGCTGAGGGGGCGAACTGCATGCACGGAGGGAGACATGTTGGCTACGCGCTGCGCCGACGCCAGGATAAGACGACGGTGTGGCCTTGTGAGAACATCGCGTTCGGCAGGATCCTCGCCATCCCGGCCAATTGCAACTACTGCAACTGCTTCATCCGTTCCTTCAACAAGCATGACGCATTCTCCGTGTAGCGAGAACACAATAGCCTCTGGCCTATACCTGAACCCATTGCTGTACGCCTGCGAATCTTGCTGCCATACTTCACCGTTCGTCATCTGTATGATCGTGTCGCTATCCCAGCCCGAGAACGAATCGGCTATGGTGCTCTTGCTCGTTGGCGAGCAGGCACTCGCCTCAGAAAGGCTGAGAGCTGCCACGAAGTCGAGTACCCATTCACGGAAATACGTGAGTTCCTGGCGCGACAGTCTGTCTAGTCCGGTCGTATCGAATCCTTCCATCCGCATCAGCTCCTGAAGGCTCGTAACAACAGCGTCGGGACTCGGTGCCAGGCGCACATCCGTCGGGGCGTTCCTGGTGCGACTTCCGTCAATACCTGGCTCAGAACGGCGAGGCAGACTCACAACAGAAGGAGAAGATACCCCGGGTGACGGGGAAACAGGTGACGTCGGCGCGTAAGAATTCGCCAGTTGGCTGAGCGTCATCGCATCCAACGACGGGTCCACGATCCCGCCGAGTGCGTCCAGGGCGGCTTCATACTTGCATTGAGTATTGACGCCGCGGAGTACCGCGCGCTCGACTCCGAATCGGAGTTCGCGAAGCCGCGCGGCGCGTTCGATCCTGTTTGCGGCGGCAAGAGGAGCGCCGATCAGAAGGCCATTGACGAATCCGTTGCAAAACGAGTCATCAGACGCGCATTGAAGGTTGGGTGTGTCTACCGCATCTTGCTCCGCGACACCGTCAGCAATTTCGATGTCGGCGTATGACGGCATGACGGCGATAGCGCGTGCGAGCGATCCTTCTGTGAGCACATGTGTGAATTCCTCGCATGAAAGCTGCTGAAGCTGTGTTGGGGCCGGAGTCGGCGGGAGCTGCGCAACCTTGGGCGCGCAAGCTGAAACAACCGTCAGCCCGACGACTATGGCGTAGGGCTGCCTCGTAGCCGCTCTACGGCCATTGGTGCCTGTTCCGTGAGAGGGTATTCGCAGCAGCATGGCCGGAATTGTACGCCGGACTCTCGTCGCTACCTCGTGCGGTTTCTGGTCGGAGGCGGCGTCGTGTTGTCGCGTCGAGGGTGCGGTTGTGATCCGCGTGATGAGGTTCTGAGAGTGCTCTGACAGGCTGACCATATGACGGCGGGTTGATCCATTGCGTCCTCCCTACGGGTTCAGCATCAGGCGGTGTTCGGTGACCGATTCCACCCTCGCCCGGGTATAGGCGAGCGGGAAGTACTGATGGCGGACCCAGAGTTCGAAGAGATCACGGTAGTGGGGGTTCATCGGGTCACCGGACTGTCCGGGAGCGCTCGTCGCGATCGAGTTGTCCCAGTTCGACGGGTCCAGGATCACCCGGAAACTGCCGCCCGAGCCCTGGTTGTCGTTGCCGCTGGTGTTGTGCACGGTGGATTCGTAGCCGCCGCGCGGATAGGGGCCGACTTCGAGCAATTGGCGGGTCTCCTCGTTCACCGCCCGAGCCATGTAGTTCGTGATGTGGACGTACTTCATGGCGGTCTGCCCATAGCGCCAATCCGCCATGTCGGATCCGAGCCGCTCGGTCACGTCCTGGACCCCATCGGCGAAGGCTTTGAGGAGCAACTCGTCCCGGGTGTCTATCGGGTTGTCCCCGAAACGGCCGTCGGGAGCCAGCAGGTGGTCGAACATCCGCTTTTTGTTGACGCCCCGGAGCAGCCCGCGGGCCGCTTCGGGGATGAAGCGCTCCCGCATCGCCTCCGAAACCCGCCGTTCGAAGTGCAGATAGATGGTCGCCGCCACCGACGCCTTGTCCATGACGAAGTCCCAATCGGCCAGCGCGGCCTTTGCCGGGCTCTCCGGCGGCTCGGCGAGCATCAGCAGCGGGACAAGGTTTCGCGCCACCACACTGAGCTCGTCGTGCTGGTAGGCCATCATGTCCTGGACGGTGTGGCGCCGGCCGTTCCGCATCAGCTCGTCCACCCGGAGGGCCCGTATTTCGTCGCCCCACGTGAAGTGGAGCGCTTCCGGATGCGGATAGTGCGAGGCCACCGCGGGCGCCATGAGGTTGTTCGCGGTGCCCCAGAAGCCCTTTTCGGGGTTCTTCACCGAGGGGAGCGCCTTGATCGGGAGGTACCCCGACCACTCGTAGCGTCCGTCGCCGGGTACCGGGACCAGACCGCTCCACTTGGCGCTCCGGATCGGGGAGATGCCCACCGCCTGGTAGCCGATGTTCCCGTCCACGTCGCCCCAGATCATGTTCTCGGCCGGAATGCCGCTGTAATTGTTGGCCTCGACGAATTCCTCCCAGGTCTGGGCCTGGTCCATCCGCAGGCTGGCGAGGTAGGGAGAATTCCCGATTTCGAGCCAGGCGGCGCGCAGCGCATAGGCCTTGTTGTTCTCCGCGTCTTCGTACAGCACCGGGCCGTGGCGGGTGTATTTCAGCGTCGCTTCGTGGTCGGCCGCTCCCTTGACCTCGATGGCCTCGGTGCGGACGGTCATGGACTCCCATTCCCCGAGGTAGCGGTACTGGTTCGGGTCGCTCGGGTTGGTGTCGTAGACCATCAGGTCTTCGTTGTCTTGTCCGAAGACCGTCAGTCCCCAGCCGCCCTTCTCGTTATGTCCAATGGAGAGACCCGGAAGGACCGGTTCGCCGCCGCCGATGACGCTCCAGCCCGGCGCCTCCAGATGGACGAAATAGCGGAGCGAGGGCGCGACGATGGTGCGGTGCGGATCGTTCACGATGAGCGGAAGGCCGGTCCAGGTCCGCTCGCCGTGCGCCACCCAGTTGTTCGAGCCGATATGTTCGCCGAGGTCCACCAGACTCAGTTCGGAAGGGATTTCCCGAAGGAGTGCGAGCCGTTCGGCGTCCTCGTTCCGGTACTCGGCGGCGATCTGCTCCGGCTTGAAGATCACCGGGCCCCGGAAAGCGCGATAGATGTCCAGGATTTCGCGCTTCAGGAGCGACCCGTCAATCGCCGGGTCGAGTTCGAGTTGGGGCACGCCGGGACGGAACCAGTCGATGTCCATCAGCGCCTCGGCCCCCATCGCGGCGACCGCCATCCCGTAGTTCAGCTCCTGGGTTACGTTCGAGAGGAGGCCCTGGTGGCGGGAGATCACGACTTCCTCGGTCCAGGGCTCGGGGAGGATGCCCAGCAGTCGGAATTCGAGGGGCAGGGAATCGGGGTCTTGCCGGGCGCGTTCCACCGCGGCGTTGATGCCGCGGACGAACGCCGGGATGATCTTGTCCCCCTGCGGGTGGTACCAGCGCATCTCCTCCCCCATGTCCTTCCGGAACATGTGGAGTCGGATTCCGATGTCCCGCTGGAGTTCCGAAGGCCCCAGAATGGCCGCGACGGTTCCCGTCGCCTGCCGCCGCCACATTTCGAATTGGAACAGGCGGTTCTCGGCGGCGCGGTAGCCCTGGATGAAGAACAGGTCTTCCTCGCTGTCGGCGTAGATGTGGTCGAGCCCCCAGCGATCGGTGAGGACTTCGGCCGGGGCGCTCAGGCCGTTCACCTGGCGGGTTTCGTCCTGGGCCGCAGCGGCGGCGGCGAGGAGGCTGCCGACGGCCAGCAGCAGGGGAAGCAGCAGGGGAAAGCGAAGGGCGCGAAGACTCATGGACTGACTCCTTGGGTTGGCGACCCGCGATGCGCGGCCGCGCGGAGCCGGATGATACGGGAGCGCGCCGACTTCCCCCGCCGAATCGACAGCATCCGCTGATACGGTGCGGCCATGACCGCCGCGCGCCGCCGCCTCCCGTCGCTCGGCAACCTGATGCTGATCGGCATGGGGGTGGGCGCCGCCGCCGGAGTGGTCTTTGGTGAAAGCGCGACCCGCGTGGCCTTCCTCGGCGACATCTTCATTCGTCTGCTGACGCTCGTTGCCGTTCCCCTGGTCTTCTTCAACCTCATCGCGGCGCTGGCGTCTTCGGGAGCGTCCGGACGGGTGAGTGGGCTCATGCTGCGGATCGGCACCTTCTTTCTTGCGACGACGGTGGCGGCCCACCTCATCTCACTGACCGTGGTCGGCCTCCTGCGTCCCGGTGCGAGCCTGGCCCGTTCGGCAGCGAGCGGCGGCGAAGCCGGGCCCGCGGCCGTGCCCGGTTTCGAGGACTTCCTGTTCGCGCTCGTTCCCGACAATGCCCTCGGGGTTTTTGTGGACGACCGGATTACCGCCGTGGTGGTGCTCGGCCTGATGGTCGGTTTCGCGGCGTGGGGTCTCGACGAGGGTCGTCGCGCGGACATCGCGCGGTTTTTCGCTTCGGGGACCGCCCTCCTCCGACAACTGGTCGCCGGGGTGCTGTGGTTCGGGCCGCTCGGGGTCGCGGCGCTTGCCGCCGCCAGCGTCGGCGAATACGGAAGCTCCATTTTCGGCCCGCTCGGTGTATATATTGGTGCCATCTGGATCGCGCATCTCGCGCTCTTCGCTCTTTATTTCGCCGTCCTGCGGTTTCTCGCCGGAACGTCCCCGCTGTCGTTCCTGCGGCGAACGGCGACCGTGTGGACGACCACGATCTCCACCTGCAGCAGCCTCGCGAGCCTCGGCGCTTCGCTGAATGCCGCCGAGAAGATGGGGTTGCCCCGCTCGACCTATGCTCTCACCCTGCCTCTCGGCGCCCAGTTCAACAAGAACGGCAGCGCGGTGCTGCTGTCCGGGATCGTGCTGTTCACTGCCCAGACGGTCGGGGTGTCCTTCAGCGTGGGGGAGATCCTGATCCTGATCGCCCTCGGCGGGCTGCTCGCCGCCGCCGCTCCGGGCGTTCCGAACGGCGGGGTCGTGAACCAGTTTCTGCTTCTTAGCGCCTTCGGCCTGCCGCTGGAAATCGGCGTGCTGGTGGCCGGCGTCTACCGCCTCGTGGACATGCCGACCACGACGGCCAACATCATGGGGGATCTGGTGGGAACCATGGTCGTAGCCCCACGCAAGAAACAGGAGTCCTCCGGTGTCCCTTCCTGACAACGAATCCATCCGGGCTGCGCGCGCCCTCTATCCGGGCGCTCCGCTTCGCCCCTATCTGGACGTGGCGGTGCGCAACCTGCTCGCTCGCCCGGTGCGCGAAGTCTGCGACTGGTACCTGGACGGTGCGATGGAGGGGGGACCCAACAAGGATGAACTATTCAATACCGTGGAGCGGGGCCGCTCCCGGTTCGCTCACTGGATCGGGGCCCACCCCGACGAGGTCGCCTGGACCCGGAACGTCACCGATGGCATCAACCTCTTTCTCGGCTCGCTCGACTGGGGGGACGGCGACGAGGTGGTCTATTGCCCGGACCTCGAGCATCCGGCGAACGTGCTGCCCTGGCGGAACCTGGCGCTCCGCCGGGGAGTGCGGCTCAAGGCGGTGCCGGCGGAAGGTGGACGGCTGCCGTCGGTCCGGATGGCGGAGGCGGTCGGACCGCGCACCCGGGTCATCGCGGCGGCCAAGGTGTCGTATTCCCCGGGATTCATCGCAAATCTGGAGCCCCTCAAGGAGGCCCGCGACCGACACGGAGCGTTCCTGGTCGTTGATGCGGCCCAATCGGTCGGCGTGCTCAAGACCGACGTGGACCGGATGGGCGCCGACGTGCTCGCGGTGGCCACCCAGAAGGCGCTCTCCGCGTTCTATGGCACCGGATTCCTCTACTGCCGGCGGGGAGTAGCTGAAGCGCTCAAACCGGCTGCCCTCGGCCGCCACGGAGTGGTCTTCGACGCCAGCAAGGCCACCGAGACCTCGTTGCCGGGTGCCGACATCCCCTACGCGCCGGGCGCCCGGCGCTTTGATCTCGGCAACTACAACTATCTCGGTGCGGTGGCCATTGATGCCGCGCTCGCCATGCTCGAGGAGTTCGGCGCCGCCGCGATCGAGCGGCGCTCCTTGGAGCTTTCGCAACGCCTCGCGCGCGGGCTCCACGAGTTGGGGTTGCCGCTGACCAGCGGTTCTCCGGTGCCCGAGATTTCGCACATCGTTACGGTGGGGACCCTTGGTCGCCAGGGTGAGCGAAAGGTGAGCGATCCGGCCCTCGAAGCGCTGCGGGCACGCCTGGTGGCCGCCGGGGTGGTCTTCTCGGTGCGGCGCGCGGTACTTCGCTTCAGCTGCTTCATCCACAACAACGAGGCGGATGTGGACCAGGTCGTCGAGGTCGCACGGGAGTGGCGCCGGGACTTCCCCCGCGCCGCCTGAGCGACAGGACCGGTAGCTAGGCCGGGAGGCTCCCGGTGGGGCCTGCTCCCGGCAGACGCCGTGCCCTAGAATGTCGGCTCCACATCCGGGCCGCATCGGCGACCCGTTTTCCCATATTGGAGAAGAGGATCATGATCCGTATCGCTTCCTGGACGCTTGCTGCCCTCGCCGTTTCCGCGTTGGCCTTCGCCCATCCCCATTTCAACAAGACCGTGTCCACCACCATTGGCGAGGTGGAGGTGTCGGTGTCCTACAACTCCACCGACGCCAACATGGACCACGTGACGGCCATCGAGGCAGGCACTTTCGTCAGCCCCCGGGGCCCGCGCTTGAACGTTTCCGCCGATGTCATGGCGGGCGACATGACGATCGCCGCCGGCGAATACACCATCGGGGTTCTCATGGGCGACGACGGTTCCTGGACGATGGCGCTCCACGAGGGCCGGATCCCCCGGGGCGAGATGCCCGACATGAGCAAGGTCATGAAGCTGGACTCCCGCTTCTCCGACCAGATGGGGACCGCCGACCACATGTTGATCGACATCACCGCCGGAAGCGGGGACTTCGTCGGCAAGCCGGTACTGACGATCCACTTCGGCAAAATGCACCTGCAGGCGGCTCTCGGCTAGCGCAGGCGCGCCGGCCGGGTAGCCACCCGCCCGGCCCCGGCGCCGTGTCCTGTTCTGCTGGGGTGGGAGTCCTCGACCAGGGGTCAGGCCTTTGGTGCGTCTTGGGACCTGGCCCGTTCGCCGGAGGATGTGCGCCATAGCGTGTGCCTTCGGGTGTGAGATTTGTGTTGAGCGTCGAAAGTGAAACACCTGCGGACACTCTTCCCCAGATGAAGGCGGGAGCCGTCGCGTGGGGGTGCTTCGCGGAATCACCTTCCGGTCTGCTGTCGCCCGGGATGATCCGGGACCCTGGATCCCACGAACCGAAGTTGATCGCAGGGTGAGCCCGTCGCTGTCCGCTCGCGACCGAGCCGCCTCCGGACTGCGCACTGAGGGCGTTGCCGGACGCCGTCCTTCTTGACACGGGAAGGCCCTGGCCGAGTGTCATGGTGATCCCCGGTGTCGTTCTCTGTATCCATTGCGCAGACAGGTGCGCAGATAGGTCACGGATATGGATTCAAGTATCACTTGAACACTGGATAATCGATGTGATAGGTTGGCTGGATGAAGGCCATACAGATCACCTTCGAGGAAGACCTGCTCAACGATCTGGACGCCGACGACAAGGTGAAAGCGATCGGTCGTTCGGCGCTGCTGCGCCAGTTGGCGCGTGAATACCTCCGCCGCGAGCGGGAGCGCCGGATTGACGAGCAGTACGCGCGGGCCTACGGCGACAACGGCGGTGCGGATCCCGAGTGGGCGGAGTGGGAAGAGGACGGTGACTGGCCGTCCGAGCCGCCCGAGGGCAGGAAGTGATGCGGCGCATCCGCCGCGGCGACGTGCGCTCCTACCCCGCCGACGGGGGCGACGCGGGACGGTTGGTCGTGGTGCTGGCGCGGAACGGAGCGATTCCCTTCCTGCGCGGCATCATGGTCGCGCCGGTCACGACCGTCATCCGGGGATTGCCCTCGGAAGTGACGCTTGGCAAGGATTTCGGGCTTGAAGCCCCGGGCGCAGTGAACATGGACGCGGTGATGACCGTTTCGCGCTTCCGGCTGGGCGAGGCCGTCGGCCGTCTTGGGGACGAGGAGCTTGAGAAGGTCTGCGCGGCGCTCCACGTGGCCATCGGCTGCGATACCGGTGATTGCGGGGACAGATGGGCATCGTGAAGGGCGGCCGTCGACCGGCGCCGCCCGGCCTCGCCGCCGGGACCTTGGTGACGCTCGGGCTCGCCCTGCTCGCCGCACCGGCGGCGGCGCAAAACGACTCGAGATTCACACACGGCGCGTGCCTGGCGAGCGACACCCTTGGGCCGGTGGACGTGAGCGAGCGGCGAGCCTGCAACCCGGACAACTGGGACGACGACGACCGGGTTTACTTCGATTTCAATCCGCTCCGGGTGTATGTCGCCCCGTCGTCCAGGTCCGAACAAGGTGGCGGACGGGGGCCGAACCTCTTCAGCATGACCTTGTCCGTCCACTGCGAGGAGTCCGTGGCGATTGGTTGGAGGACCAGGGATGCGACGGCCACCGCCGGTCAGGACTACACGGCGGTTAACTCCGCCACCCACGTGTTTGAGCCCGGGAGCGGCAGCGCCCAGTGCGGCGTGGACACGATGGATGACGCGACGGCGGAGCCGGATGAGACGTTCACGGTGGAATCGTTCCAGTTGACGGACCCGAATATCTGCGATGGCACAACCGTGTGCGCAGACGGGGATCCGGAACCTGCGCATCTCTGTATCCTGGACGATGATCCGGGGGGAGGGCAACGGAATCCACTGTGCGATTTCGATCAGAGATCGGGAGAGTCCTCGAATGACCCGGGGGTGAGGGTGTCACCCACCGCGCTGACCGTGGACGAGGGGGGTAGCGACACTTACGACGTGGTGCTCAACAGCCGGCCGGACCGGGACCGTGATGATCAGTGTTTCGGGGCAGTCGGGGGACGTCACCGCCAACAAGCGGAGCCTGACCTTCACGACCGAGAACTGGACTGTCCCGCAGCCGGTGACCGTGGAGGCTGGCGAAGATCCGGACGCCGATGCCGGACGACGCCGTAACCCTGACCCACAGCGCGAGCGGCGGCGGGTACAACGGGGTCGCGATCGACCCTCGTTACGGTGAGGGTCACGGACAATGACCGCGAATCGACCGCGGTCAACCTGTCCATCGACCCGGACTCCGTCCGCGAGGGAGGCGGGCAACAGCAGTTAACGGTCAAGGCGACGCTGAATGGCGCGCCGCTTCTTGGGCAGGCGACGACCGTGAACCTCTCGGTGGAGAATGGGACGGCGACGAGTGCGGACTACACCGCTTCCGGGGCTTCCCTGACCATCGGCGCGTCGCAGACGAGCGCTACCGCGAGGGTGACCATTACTCCCGTGAACGACACGATGGACGAGGATCCCGACGAGACCGTGATTGTGAGGGCATCGAGTTCCGGTCTGCCGCTCTCTCCCGCTTCGTTCACGGTCACCATCGTGGACGACGACGGTCCGCCGACCGGAATCGACCTCACCGTTCAGCCTTCGCAGTTCAGCGAGAGCGCGGGATCGCAGGCGGTGGAGGTCACGGCGACATTCACCGGAGGCGCCGCCCTCACCTCTCCGACCACGGTGGCTCTGTCGGTCGTGGAACGGACGGCGAAGGTGGACGACGACTACACCGTGTCGGGGGTCACGACCCTGACGATTTTCGCTAACTCGCTGTCCGGCGCCGCGACCTTCACTCTGACCGTAGTGGACGACGCCGATGCCGAACCCGCCGAAACCCTGGAGGTTCAGGGGATCGATCAGACATCAAGTCCGGCGCTCCCCGTGGATCCCGCGACCATCACCATCGCGGCCAGCGATGGTGGCGGCGGTGGCGGCGGTGGCGGCGGCGGTGGCGGTGGCGGCGGCGGTGGCGGCGGCGGCGGCGGCGGCGGCGGCACCGCCGGAACCCGCTCCGCGGGCGGCGGCGGCCTGGAGTTGCTGCCCCGCAATGCCCGCGCAGCCGAGGGCGCCGGCCGCATGGTGTTCACGGTGGACCTGTCCGGTGTCAGCACCAGCGCCGTGAGCGTGCGCTGGAGGACCGCGGACCGCACCGCGACCGCCGGAGCCGACTACACGGCGTCCAGCGGCACCCTGACGATTCCGGCCGGCGCGCGGTCGGGAAAGATCGAAGTGGCTCTCCTGACCGATCGGCTCGACGAGCATGACGAAACCTTCGCCATCGAGTTCAGCGAGGCGGAGGGAGCCGGACTTGCCCGAACCGCGGCGATCGGGACGATCGACGACGACGACGACGAACCTGCGCTCCTGATCGGTGACGCCAGCGCTCCGGAGGGCGACGGCCGCCTCGGTTTCCTGGTCTTCCTGGCCTCCGACAGCGGGCGGACGGTCAGCGTGGACTACGCGACGCGGGGAGTATCCGCTACGGCGGACACCGACTACCGGCCCGCGTCGGGAACGCTGACGATCCCGCCGGGGAGCGCCGGGGAGACGATCTGGGTGACGATCGTCGACGACTCGCTTGACGAGGAGCACGAGACCGTCGAAATGGTGCTGAGCCGGCCCCGCTACGCGGTGGCGGGAGACCTCCTCGCCATCGGGACGATCGAGGACGACGACGCCGAGCCCCAGCCGCTGGTGCCGGACGTCACGGTGGCCGAGCGGTCCGGCGGCATGGAGTTCGTGGTGACGCTCGACACCATTTCCGCGAAGCGGATCACCTGGGACTACCGGACGGTGGACGGGACGGCGACGGCCGGTTCGGACTACGACGGACGGACCGGAACCCTGACCTTCGAGCCCGGTGAGACCCGGGACACCCTCGCGATCAAGATCGTGAACGACACCATGGACGAGGTGGACGAGGACTTCCGGCTCAGCCTGACGAATCCGCGCGAACCCACCTGGCCGGCCGTCGAGGCGACGGCCGTGATCGTCGACGACGACGACAACGCCATCGTGGCCGACGCCTGGGTCTCCCGCTTCGGCCGCACGGTGGCGAGCCAGGTCGTGGATGCCGTGGGAGACCGCTTCGCGAACATGGATGGTCCGGGCTCCCATTTCCTCCTGGGATCCGATCCCCTCCGCTCGAGTCTCGCGTTCGGCGGTGCCGAGCGCTACCGCCGGGGGATGCCCAATTGGATGGAGGCGTCTCCCGGCAGCGCTGAACACGCGTCCCTCGGGTTCGACGCGGGACGGATCCTCTCCGGGGCGTCGTTCGTGTACCAGAGCGAGGAAGAGCAACCGCCAGACGGTGGTTTCACTGGACGCTGGACCGCCTGGGGCCGGGGTTCGTATACGGAGTTCGACGGCCTCGATCCGGGAGTGGGCCTGAGCGGTGAGGTGTTCAACGTAACGACCGGATTCGATGTCCAGAGCGGTGCGCTGACTGCCGGACTCGCACTTGCCGGAAGTGTGGGGACCGGCGACTTCCACGTTGCCGGCACGGAGGTCCAGTCGGAGCGGATGGGGAAGATCTGGAGCGTTTTGGGCAGCGCCCATCCCTACCTGCACGTTTCGCTGGCCGAGTGGCTCCGGGTCTGGGGCCTCGGAGGCATCGGCTCGGGCACGCTCCGCATCTCGGGGAGCGAACAGGATACGGACCTGCACATGCGGATGTGGGCCTTCGGGGGGCGCGGCGATCTACCGGTTCTCCTTCCGGGGCTCGGTCTGGCGGTGAAGTCCGACATCTTCTGGGTCGAACTGGAGTCCGACCCGACGGACGTCCGCCGGGGTTCCATCGCCGAAGCCCAGAGAACGCGGCTGATGGTGGAAGGTTCCTTCCGGCTCGCCTCCATCTGGGGCGGAGACTTCTCCCCACTGGTCGAGGCGGGCTTCCGCCAGGACGAAGGCGACGCCGAATCCGGACGGGGTCTCGAAGTTGCGTCCGGGCTCCGGTACCGCAACCGCGACCGCGGGTTGTTCATGGAGGTGACGGGCCGTTCCCTGGTGTCCCACCAGGACGACCGCTATCGGGAGTGGGGGATCGGCGGGTCCGTTCGCCTCGACCCGGGGCCCGATTACCTGGGATTGGCCGTCCAGGTGAACTCCGCGCACGGCGCGGCCGCGAGCACCGTCCAGCGCCTCTGGTCCGATACCGGGGCCGGGGACTATTTCCCGGGCGCGGTCCGGGGCCGCCACGAGGCGGAAATCGGGTACGGCTTCGAAACCCTGAGGGGCGGCGCGATGGTGATTCCGTTCGGTGGGTTCGTCTATTCGCCATCAGGTACGAAGAGCTTCCGCCTCGGCAGCCGGATGAAGGTCGGCTCGCGCTGGATGCTGAGCCTGCAGGCCGACCGGAGCCGGTACGTGTTTCACGGCCCCTCGTACGGCGTCGTGGTGCGCGGCCACTTGCTGTCCGAGATACGCCCCGTCGCTCCCGACGGGAGCGAGCGATAGGCCGGACGCGCGCGCGGCGGTTGGATCCTCGCTTTCTCGGCGGCTCGAGCCGCTTGGGGGTGAGGTCCTGACGTCTTCCTGACGTCTTCCGGGCGGGGTCTCGGTCCGTCTGGCACCCTGGACCGGTGGCCGAAGATTGCCGGTCCGCCTCCCGGAAATGTTCCCGAACCCGTGGACCGAGAAGCGCGGAACGCTTTCCACTGCGGCCGTCCCCAGCTCCGACTTCCGTGATCCGTGTATCCCAAGACGGGATTTGAGTTGCGCGAGATGCCGGTTACGACTACTAGTACCTCATGCGATATGGGTATGCGAAGTGCAAGACGCCAAAAATCACGACGTTACAACTGTCACTCGCAAGTTGTTACCCTGGCCTTTCAAGCTGGTTTGAAGGGCTCTCGAAGGCCTTGCCGGCAGTCCCCATGTGGGTGGGGTTGGGCGCGGGTCTTCTTTGGGGACCCGCGGCGCGCGAGGCGGCGGCCCAGAGCGTCAACGTGTGCGACCGCACGGTTCAGGTACGGGATGCGATCGTGGCGGCGAGCGGCGGCGACAACTGCGCGCAACTCACCGTGCGCGACATGCGGGAGATCACCGCATTGGATCTCGGCGATCAGGACATCGCGACCCTGCGCGCGGATGACTTCGACGGTCTCGTTCGCCTCAAGTCTCTCGATCTGTCCCACAACCTGCTTACTTCGCTTCCGCGGGGAGTATTCGATGAACTGTACCTGCTGGAGATCCTTCGTCTGGACGGAAACCTGCTGGAAGGACTCCCGGTGGGCATCTTCGATCAACTGTTCCTCCTCGAAGATTTGAGCCTTGATGACAACCGCTTTACGTCGCTTCCCGAAGGCCTGTTCGACGAGCTGTCGCGATTGGACGGCTTCCAGGCGAGCGGCGACCCGCCGGACAATTCCGGACCGCACGCGCGGCTCCTGCGCTTCCTGGATCGGCACTCCATCACCAGCGTAGAGGAGTTCATCAACGCCCTCCCCGCCCTGCACCAGGAACGTTTCGTCATGGTGTACCGATCGGAGGCGTTGGCTCCGGAAGCCATCACCGAAGAGCATCCCAGGATCATCGCCTGGGGTGCGGACGGCAGGTTCGTCTTTTCGTGGCCCACGAATCCGGATACGCCGCATCCCTTTGGAGAGTCCGTCGAGTTCCTGCAGCAGGCGGACGACCGGACGTGGATTGCCGGTGAAATCGATTTTTCGAACCCCACCCCGGAGATTGCGCAGCCGGCGGTATGCCAGTCCTGCCATGGCTCCCTGAGCAAACCGCTCTGGGGCGGCTACTTCAGGTGGGGCGGGACCGAGGGATCCTATGAGCCGGACGAACTGCTCGCCAACGCGGAGAACAACTACCGGGCCGCCTATTCGAACAACCCGAGGATCACCCCGCTCGACTTCTCGGCCTCGGTTTTCTACTACGGCTACAAGAGGTACTTCGAGGAAAGCTCCCCGGCCCACCCCTACACGGGGCCGGTAGAGGAAGCCAGCCTGGTGCTGGCGCTGCGCCACGCGGAGGTGCTGTTCGAGCGATTGAAGGCGCGAGAGGACTACGCCGAATTCGCCGAGAACACCGTGTGCTCAAGTGATGCAGGCGGAGATGCTCAGAGGAGTTTCATGGATGCCCACGACCATACGATCGGTGTCTTCGCCAACGAGTTGCGGTCGGTCGGCAGCGCGGTGGGATCCTGGCTCAGCGGTGCCACCTACCCGAATTACAACTACCAGGATGCGCATTTTGGAGAAATCCTCGTCTTCCTCATTGTCCATGATCTCTGGGAGACCCATGCGGCCGTCAGGCGGCTGTATCGCAGCGTCTCCAACGCGGATCTTCGGGACGGCGAGAGGGGGGGTGCCCGCAGGGCGGAGGACCACCTGGTGTACCCGGTGGGGGAGGCGACGGCGGAGGATGAGTTGATCCAGTTGTACCGCCTGCACTTCGGCTATGGAGGCCGGGCCTCCCTTGCCGCCATCGCCGCCGCTCAGCCCTACTACGGAGAAGGCGCCTTTACCGCGAGATTCGGCGAAGGGCACTTGTGGACCATGCTGCCGCGGGTCTGTGCAACGCTCCGGGGAGCCGGCTGGGAGATTACCCCGGGTCCCTTCTCGGTACAAGAGGGGGAGACGGCCGTGGCAACGCTCAGCGTGAGCGAGGAGGCGGCGACCGCCGAGTTGTCCTGGTCACTCCCTTCCGGGACCAGCCCGGACGGCGCACATTTTGAAATGACCGCGGAGGGTGCGTTGGTCTTCGGCGCGCCGAAGGACTTCGAGTCGCCGGATGATGCAAACGGGGATGGAACGTACGAGGTTTCCGTCCAGGTAAGCGACGGCGCGCGGAGCGCATCGGCGGACATCAGCGTGACGCTGTCGAACCGGAACGAGGCGCCGGTGACGGACGCGGCCGCCGATCAGGAGGACGTCGAAGGCGGCGCGACGGTGGCCCTGAGCGGCACCGGCACGGATCCCGACGCGGACGACACCCTGACGTATGGATGGACGCAGACCGGTGGTACGACGGTGACCCTTTCGTCGTCGGCGGCGGCGGCGACGAGCTTCACGGCGCCCGCGAATCTGTCGCAGGACGAGACGTTGCGGTTCGCGCTGCGGGTGACGGACGCGGCCGGGTTGTATGCCGAAGACGAGGTGGCGGTCACGGTCCGGGGGTCCCGGAACGAGGCGCCGGTGGCGGACGCGGGCGCCGATCAGGAGGACGTCGAAGGCGGCGCGACGGTGGCTCTGAGCGGCACTGGCACGGATCCCGACGCGGACGACACCCTGACGTATGGATGGACGCAGACCGGTGGTACGACGGTGACCCTTTCGGCGGCGTCGGCGGCGGCGACGAGCTTCACGGCGCCCGCGAATCTGTCGCAGGACGAGACGTTGCGGTTCACGCTGCGGGTGACGGACGCGGCCGGGTTGTATGCCGAAGACGAGGTGGCGGTCACGGTCCGGGGGTCGACGCCGCTCACCGCGTGGATCGAGGGAGTGCCGGCGAGGCACGACGGGAGCAGCATCTTCATTTTCGAGCTTCACTTCAGCGAAGAGGTGTCCCTGAGTTACGTCACGGTGAGGGACTCGGCCTTCGAGGTGACCGGGGGCCGGGTAACGAACGCGGGGCGCCAGTCGCCGCCGTCGAACCTGAGTTGGTATATCCATGTGCAACCGGATGCGGGCGCCGATGTGGAACTGGTGTTGCCGGCGGGCCGCGCCTGCGATGCCTCGGGCGCCATCTGCACGGCGAACGGCACGCGGCTCTCGAGTGGGCTGACGATCACCGTTCAGGGGCCTCCGGCGACGCCGCTCACGGCCCGGGTCGAGGGCGTGCCGGCGGGGCACGACGGGAGCAGCGTCTTCATTTTCGAGCTTCACTTCAGCGAAGAGGTGTCCCTGAGTTACGTGACGGTGAGGGACTCGGCCTTCCAGGTGACCGGGGGCCGGGTAACGAACGCGGGGCGCCAGTCGCCGCCGTCGAACCTGAGTTGGTATATCCATGTGCAACCGGAGTCGGACGCCGATGTGGAACTGGTGTTGCCGGCGGGCCGCGCCTGCGATGCCTCGGGCGCCATCTGCACGGCGAACGGCAAGTGGCTCTCGAACGGGTTGACGATCGCCGTTTCGGGGCCTGAATAGAACTCTCTGCGAGCATTCGGGTCCGCCGCTGCGCGCGCTCGGTTCCCGTAGCTCGACGTCGCGAACAGCGCGGAGGCCTCGCCGCCCCGACGCGGGGCGGTTGTTCCGAACTGCCGCTCAGGGTTCGAGTTGGCGGAGCAGGTTGGCGGCTTCCTGGGCGAAGGGATCTTCGGCGGGAACCGCCCGCAGCAGTTCGCGGGCTTCCGGGAAACGCTGCTGGGAGAGACGGGTGACCGCCATGAAGAAGCGGACCCCCGGCTGTTCGGGGTCGAGGTTGTAGCTCTGCTCGAACGCGCGTCCGGCTGCCGCGGGATTCCCGTCGAGAACGTGAAGCCTCCCGAGGTTGAGCTGCTGGGGAGCATCGTCGGCGAAGAAGTTGCCCCGGATCGCGTGGAGGCGCTTCGCCAGCTCGAAGCTGTTCTCCGCCTCGTCCGGCAGCGTCTGGATCCCGAGGTTGAGGAGTGAAATCGCGGCGTTCATCCGTACCGACCGGCGCTCGTCCTGAACGCGGGCCACCAGGGCGTCGCGGATCTCAAGTGATCCGGTGTTTTCGCTTTCGCCGAGCTTCAGAGACGCGACCGCGCGCACCAGGGGATGGGAATCCCCGGAGGCGGCGAGCAGCGCCTGAATGGCGGGATCGCGGGTCTCCGGATCCGCCAGATAGCGGCCCAGATGACCGGCGGCGTTCGCCCGGTTCACCGGGCCCTCTCCTTCGTCCGTGGAGATCGCGAGCAACTGATCAAGTGCCTCGCGGCTGAGTTCGCGCGCCCCGGAGTACGCCTCGGCGCGCCGTTCGATCTTCCGGCGGCGCGGCGTTTCGCCCCACCACTCGTCCATCCTGGCGGTCGCCCACTCGGGGCTCTCGGCGGCGTGGCACTCGTTGCAGGCGTTTGGGACCCCGAACCGGGCGGTGTTGCGCGACGATGGGATCGAGATGCTGTGGTCGCGCATCTTGGCCCGGATGCTCGTCACGCTGCGCGGCATGTGGCACTCGACACAGGAGCTGCCCTCGCTCGCCGCCGGGTGGAAGGTGTGCGCTGTCAGGTCGGCGCCGATGGCCTCGTGGCACCCGGTGCAGAGGCTGTTGTTCGTCGGGAGGAGCTGTTCGTTCCGCTCGATGTCCGGCCGGTGTGGATCGAGGTGGCACCCGGTACACGTCGCTCCGCCCTCGACGAAGCATTCGCTCTGCCAGATCCCGAGCGCGTTCGTGGAAAAGCGCCGGGTCTTCCCGTCGGGATACCAGGTGGGGTCCTCGGAGGGTTCCTGGGTGTACTCCAGCAGCGGGAAGAAGAAGTCGAAGTAGTTGTCCCCTGCCGCGAATCCGAAGGCCATCTGGTCGCGGAAGGAGTGGCACTGCGCGCAGACCATCGAGTTCGTCTGATGGTCCAGCCGGGTCTGCAGCACGATGTGGAGTTCGGGATCGTCGCCGTAGACGTCGAGGTTCGTGTACTTGTCCACGTGCCGGCTGCCCGGTCCGTGGCAGCGCTCGCAGGTGGTGCCGAAGTCCAGCCAGGTGGTGTCATAGCGGTTTTCGCCCGGGCGAAAGCCCTTTACCTGGTCGCTGACGTGGCAGCCGAAGCAGTTCTTGTTCCAGAGCTGCACCGGGATGACGCCCTCGCGCTGGTCCGGGGCTGCGATCTCGAGGTTATGGAACCACTCGCGCCGGAGCACGTCCCACGTCGGGGGCAGCACGATGACCCGGCCGTCCTCAAGCGTCGTCAGGTAGTGCTGGATGCGCCGGTTACCCAGGGTGTAGTCCACCTGGTGCTCCACCGGCTCGCCGGTGAAGAAGGGCTCGGTGATGAAGTACTTGGACCCGACCCTCCGGATCCGGTAGTCCTCGCCGCGGAGGGTGAGTCGCTCCTGAGAGAAGTCGCCCCGTACCTGGCCAGGGCGGGCCGGCTGCACCATCTTCGAGTGGCGGGAGGAGATCCAGTCCTCATGCGACTGTTCATGACAGAGCACGCACTGACCGGACCCGACCATCATCGCCGGCTGCTCGGACAGCGGCGGCCGCGCCGGCTGTTCCACCTGCGCCGCGGCTGCCGCACTCGGCGGGGCGCCCGCGGAGGTGGCGAAGAATCCGAGCGCGGCCAACACGGCGGCCACCGCACAGGAGAAGGTGAACCTCATGACGGAGGTTCCTCCACGAGGAGCATCTGCCGAATCGCCGGCGCCTCGATTTCGCTCCGGGCGCCCGAAGGCCAGACCACGCGCGCGGAGACGGCGCGCCCGACCGGTCCCAGGCCGAAGATCGCGGCGAGCTGGTTCTGGGAGGCGTAGCCGGTGGCGCTCTTCACGACGCGGGTCTCGATGCGGGTCATCCCGCCATCTTCGATGACGAGCGTGATCTTCGCACCGATTCCGTCCCGGTTCGAATTTTCTCCCCGAAGCCGGAAGCCAATCCAGCCGTTCCGCTCCCCTCCGTCGTTGCGGAAGAGGCGCGCGGGGCCGCCGTTCTCGCTGAGGACCAGGTCGGGGTCGCCGTCGCCGTCGATGTCGCCGAATGCCGCTCCGCGGGCCACCATCGGACGCGCGAGATCCGGGGAGGCGGCGGTCACCTCGTCGAAACCGCCGTCTCCCCGGTTTCGGAACAGATGGGGAGGCTGCCGGTAGGCGACCCTTTGCTGGACGTCGGCGATGTCGTTCTCGACGTGTCCGTTGGCGACGAAGATGTCCTGGCGGCCGTCGAGGTCGTAGTCGAAGAAGAAGGCCCCAAAAGCCAGGGTGAGCAGGCTGTTCCTCCCGATCTCCGACACCGGCGCCTGGTCGATGAAGAAACCGACTCCTTCGTTGTGATAGAGCGAGACCATCTCGTTCGAGAAGTTGCCGATGACGAGGTCGGTTTGGCCGTCGCCGTCGTAGTCGGAAGCGTCGATGCCCATGGCCCCGCGGGCGGCGCCGTTCTCGGCGAAAGCGATGCCGGCGAACACCCCGGCGTCCTCGAACCGGCCGTCTCCGAGGTTCCGGTAGAGGTAGTTGGGCTGGGTGTCGTTCGCCACTGCCAGGTCGGAGAACCCGTCGCCGTCGAAGTCGAGAACCGCCACCCCGAGGCCCTTGCCACGCGGGTTGAAGAGGCCGGCCGCCTGGGTGACGTCGGTGAAGCCTTCAGGTCCGTCGTTCCGGTAGAGGACGGCGCTTGCCCCGTTATACGACTCCGGGGTGCAGTAGCTCTTGTTGACGCCGTCGAGGGCGCAGAAGATGTCCTCCTCGATGGACCACTCCACGTAGTTGAGGAGGAAGAGGTCGAGGTCCCCGTCGCCGTCGGCGTCGAACCAGGTGGCGCCGCTCGAAAAGCCCGGATGGGCGACCGACGCCGCATGCGGGGCTTCCCGAAAAACCCCGTCGCCGGTGTTTTCCAGCAGGCGGTTCGGCCCGAGCGCGGTCAGATAGATGTCCTGGTCCCCGTCGGCGTCGTAGTCGGCGATGGCCGCCCCGATGCCGTAGAACGGGGTGTCGAGCCCCGAGCCGGCGGTCGCGTCCTCGAAGGTTCCGTCGCCGCGGTTCCGGTAGAGCGCCGCGGTGGGTTCGGGAGCGCTGCGGTGTCCGGGCCAGCGCCGGCTGTTCACGAAGAGGAGGTCCTGGTCGGCGTCGCCGTCGGCGTCGAAGAAAGCCACCCCGCTGCCCATCGTCTCCGGGAGGTACTTCTCGCCGAAGGCTCCGTTCTCGTGGACGAAGCGGATCCCGGCCGCCTCCGTCACCTCGACGAAGCGCGTCTCCTGCGCGGCTCCGGTTCCAGCGAGGGCGAACGCGGCGAGCAGCGTCCCAGCGCGCCTGATAGCTCCCGATCCCACGGCGTCACCCCGCCAAGACGGCGAGTTCCGTGGTGGTCCTCGCCCGACTTCCCGCGCATCAAAGGTCACGCCAGGCGATCTCGTCTTCCTTCGAATTCCACTCGTGCATCGTGTCCTCGACAGCGCACAGATACTCGTCGGGGTCTTCGACTCGGGCAATCTCAACGGACATGACGACAAATCCTAGCCCGGACATCTCATCCCCCTCGGTCCAGAAGACGCCCGTTCTCCGGATGCCGCGCCGTCATCTGGTCGGTGTGATGGCGCGCCGGTCAGGGAACGCCGGGACCTCTGGTCGGCACCGCGGCCCGACAGGGCCGCGAGAGGAGAGTCGCCCGGTGCCTGGATGGCGCGACCCCCGTACTCCGCGAATGTGCGCGGTGACACTTACCCCGGTCTGCGCCATGGGCGACAGCAGCAGTGCGCCTCTCGCCCGCCTCCGGCGGGCTGTGCCGACCAGAGTCGGCGTTCCTGTGCCTGCGCACCACCATGCCGACCGGAGGTCGGCGCTCCCCTACCTGCCGCGCCGCTCCTCGTGCAGGGGTACTAGCGGGCCAAGCCCGTTTCGATGTTCGTGGATGGGGAGACGCTCGTTGTTGTCTTCCGGGTGGGTCCGGCGGTACTCCCCGGTCACGAACTGCGAGGCCTCGTCGGCCTTGAAGCGCAGATAGAGCTCGCGGTGACGGGCCGCGCGCTCGGCGTCCCGAAGTCCCTGCGAGGCGAGCATCAGGTTGTAGTGGGCCTCGAGATCCTCGGGATCGATGGCCAGCGTCTTCTCGAGCACGGAGACCGCCTCGGCGTACTCGCGCCTCAGGAAGAGCAGCCGGCCGACCTGGTTGTTCGCGACCCGGTCCCGGGGATACGTCTCCTGCACCGCCCGCAGGTCGGCGAGCGCCTCGTCGTAGCGGCCGAGCGCCTTCAGCGCCATCGCCCGGAAGAAGAGGGCGCGGGGGAGCGCCGGGGCGAGCCCGAGCGCCGTTTCGAGCGCTTCGAGGGCCCCTTCGGGATCCCCCTCCCGCAGGCGGACGCGCGCGATGTTCACCGGAGCGTCTGCGTACTCGGGAGCGAGCCGGGCCACCGTGGAAAAGGCCGCTTCGGCGGCTCGGAGATCGCCCTGGAGCAGCATCCCGATGCCGTAGTCGTTGAAGCGAAGCGCCCGGGCGAGATCGCCCGGGGCGGCTACGGATGCGGGGGAGGCTTCGGCAGCCACGGGGAGCCGTAGCGAGGCCACCGCCATCTCGACGATCGGCACATCCGGGACCGGGACTGCCTCGTCGAAGTGGACCGCCCGGTCGTCGTAGGCGGACGCGACCTCGCCGCTTTCGTCGAGTTCGCCCCGGAAGGTCCACTGGGTGTGCCACCAGTCGAACTTCCGGTAGTTGAGCCGGGCGGTGAGGGTCACCGGCCCCTCGACTTCTTCGGGAACCCGCAGCCGGTAGCGCACGGTGTGGGCGGCGCCCGGAGGAATCACGGAGACGTAGAGCACGCTCCGCGCCGACCAGGCGTTTCGTTTGTTGATCGGGTTGCCGTGGGCGTCGAGGAGCAGCGAACGCAGGAAGTGGGCGGAACCGTCCACCGGGGCGTCCGCCGCCTCGCCGGCCTCACCGGTGAACCCGCTCCAGAAGAAGGGTCGCCCGGCAGCGTCCTCGGCGCGGAACTCGAGCCAGACCTCCTGGGCATCGATCGTGCCGCTCGGGAAGAAGTGGCCGACGTTGCGGGTCCGCACCACCACATCCACCCGCACCGTCTCGCCCGGGACGAGCGCTGGAAGCGCCTCGTCAAGCGGCGCGCTCAACTCGCCGAGCGGCCCCGAAGGGGCATAACGTCCGGCAGGCGTTGCCGCTTCCTCGCCGACCGCGAAGGTGGAGGCGAGCGCCAGCGGGTCGGCGCCGCCGGGGAGGGTTTCCGACCCCGCCGCTTCCCCCTCGTCGTCGCGCACGAGACCGAAGATGTCCACCGTCACCTGTCCGGCGCGCAGGAAATCCCGAACGGCCTGGAGCTGCTCGTCGAGCCCGAAGTGGGTCGGGAGCGCGGTGTTTGCGGCGGCGAAGCGGTGCGAGCGGAGCAGGCCGTTCCGCGCCGCCGGGTCCTCTCCGGCGACCGGCGGCATGTGGCAGTCGGCGCAGGTCTTCGGAGTCTCGGGGTAGTAAAACGAGCGCGCGCCGTCTCCCGAGACCCCGCTCGCCTGCCAGTTGTCGTAGCTGTTGAAACCCCGGAGCCAGCGGTAATCGTTGACGGGTTGGTCCAGATGCACCTTGTGGCAGGTGGAGCAGAACGCCGAGCTGTCGCCGGTGTGGAGCGGTCTCAGGAACGCCTGCCGGTGCGGTTCGGGGTCGAGGTGGAGCACGAGATCGTGGAGCGTCCGGATCAGCGGGTCTTCGGAAGCCGCGAGGTCGTGCATCTCGGGGTATTCGATGACGAAGCCGGCGTTCCCCATGGTGTCCTTCACCCGGGTGATCGCGTGGCAGGAAACGCAGCCGAGTCCGGCGCTCGCGGAGGGGCGGTCCACGATCTCGGCGACCGGCCGATCCATCTGGCCGCTGAAGAGCAACGCGGGGTCATGGCAGCCGGCGCACCACTTGGAGGGCGTCACCCCCACCACGCTTTGCATGTACTCGATGGAGCGCCGGTACCAGGGGTTGTTGAAGGAGGCGAAGCGGTGGGCGGACTCGCTCCACTGGTGGGTGATGTCGCCGTGGCAGCGGCCGCACTTGTCGCTCTCGAGGAAGAACTCCTCGGGGATGAGCCCGCCGTGCTCCGTCTCCGCCGACGAGGGGAAAAACGGCCCGTCCGTGCCGCCCATCGCCTCGCCGGCCATGGTTGCAGGGGGCAGGCCGGCGTTCAGCACCGGTCCGCGATCGGGTAGCACCGGCCGGAGGAGCGCCCCGACGGGAATCGCCGCTGCCAGCAGGAGCGGGGCGAGAAGCACGCGCCGCGAGACGAGGAGAACCGTGAACCCGGCGGCGCTGGCCAGGTGCGCGTAGAGCAGGGGCCGGGTCGCGGGTGCGGATCCGAAGATGAAGAGCCCGGCACCGGTAAGTGCCAAAAGGCTCCCGGAGATCCAGAACCAGCTGCGAAGCGGATCGCGGCGGAGCGCCGGGCCGACGCTCTTCCAGCACCAGAGCATCAGCTTCAGCGCCGCGATGCCGAGCACCGGGTGCAGCAGGATCTGCGCCGCGTGGAAGAGATTCGCCCCTTGGGCGGCGATGAGGTACCCCGAGTTGACGAGAAGAACCGCCGCGGTCGCGAGCAGCAGGCGGTTCCGGATGGTCATGTCCTCAGGATTTGTCGGACCCCACCCCGGCTTCCCGGAGCGCCCGCCGGGCGGTCCGGGTGATCAGGATCGTGACCACCACGAAGGCGGCCAGCCCCAGTCCCCGGAACAGCAGTTCCAGAGGGTCCGATTCGCCGGAGACGGTGCGGGCGACGCTGCTCCCGAGATAGATGTAGAGCAGGGTTCCGGGAAGAATCCCGATCGCCGACGCGATCAGGTAGCTGGCAAAACCCACCCCGGTCAGCCCGTAGGCGTAGTTCAGGACGGTGAAGGGGAAGACCGGCGTGAGGCGGGTGAGGAAGACGATCTTCCAGCCCTCGGCGGCCACCGCCCGGTCCACGGCGGCGAAGGACGGTTTGGTCGAGAGCCACCGGGCGACCCGGTCCCGGGCCAGCCCCCGGGCGACGAGGAAGCCGAGCGCGAGTCCTGCCGTGGCCCCGAACCAGACCGCGACCGTCCCGGAGGCGACGCCGAAGGCGCCTCCGGCGATCAGCGTCAGCGCCGATCCCGGGACCGCGAACACCGTGGCGACTGCGTAGAGCGCCGCGAACACCACCAGACCCAGAGTGCCCTGTCCCCGGGCCCATTCGGCTCCTGCCTGGATCCACTCGCCGAACGGGAAGATCACCACGAGGGCCACGATCAGGACGAGGATCGCGCCTAACTTGAGGGTTTTGCTCATCGCCGCCTCCGGTAGAGCCACTCGAAGATGGCTTTCGCGCGGGGAGTGAGCCGCGTGCGCTGGTAGGCGTCCGCCACCCGCTGAGCGGCCTGCGCCCAGGTGGGATAGCCGTGGATGGTCGAGGAAAGCGCCGCGAGGCCCACTCCGTGCTTCGCGGCGACCATGATTTCGTGGAGGACTTCGCCCGCCCGGGGCGCGCAGACGGTGGCGCCGAGGATTTCGTCCTTTCCCTTCCGGGTCAGGACCTTCACGAAGCCCCGCGTCGCCGATTCGGTGATCGCGCGATCGAGATCGTCGTTCTGGTGCCGGTGGACGTCCACCGCGATGCCCTGCGAGCCGGCGTCCTCCTCGCGGAGGCCGAAGTGAGCGACCTCGGGGTCCACGTAGGTGACCCAGGGGACGTAGCGGTAGTCGGCCTTCGCCCGGGGCAGGGGAGCGGGGAGGAGGATGTTCCGCACTACGAGCCGCGCCTGGTAGTCGGCGGTGTGGGTGAAACGGTATGGGCCGGTCACGTCGCCGCAGGCGTAGATGTGGCGGACGTTCGTGCGCAGCGAAGCGTCCGCCGGAACGCCGCCGCGGGCGTCGTAGCGCACTCCGGCGGCCTCGAGCCCGAGGTTCGCTACGTTCGGCGAGCGGCCGGTGGCGACCAGCACCCGGGATGCGGTGACGGTCCGCGGCCCGCAGTCGCCGTCCATCTCCGCGGTGATCGCGCCGCTCGCCTCCTGCCGGAAGGAGCCCACCCGGCACCCGGTGACGATTTCGATGCCTTCTTCGGTGAAGGCGTCGTGCACGACCGCGGAGGCCTCGTGGTCGTCGCGGGGGAGAAGGCGGCGGACGTCGGTGAGGATGGTGACCCGGACTCCGAGCCGGCTCATCACCTGACCCATCTCGCAACCGATGGGTCCGCCGCCGAGCACGATCAGCGATTCCGGCGCATTCTCCTGCTCGTCGAAGAAGGTCTCGTTGGTGAGGAAGGGGACGCCTTCGAGGCCAGGGATCGGCGGCACGAAGGGCTTCGTGCCCGTGGCGATCACGAAATGGGCGCCTTCGAGGCGGGTTCCGTCGTCGAGTTCCACTTCGTGCGGGCTCGCGAACCGGGCGCGCGCCTCAAAGACGTCCACTCCGAGCCCGGTGAACCGCTCCACGGAATCGTTGGGAGCGATCTGGGCGCGGCGTTCGCGCATGTGCTCGAAGACCCGCTCGAACCGGAAACGAGGCTCCATGGCGTCGAGCCCGTGGGATTCGGCGTCGCGGATGCCCTGGATCAGTTTCGAGGTGGAAACGAGCGCCTTGGAAGGAACGCACCCGTAATTGAGACAATCACCACCCATTTTGGCGGCCTCCACCAGAGCAACCCGTCCTCCGAGTCCCGCGGTGCCCGCGGCGGTCACGAGACCGGCCGTGCCCGCCCCGATGATTACAACGTTGTAGCGGCCCTCGCCACGCGGAAATCTGATGCGCTGATGCTTCATGCTACGTAAGGAACTCTATTCCGGCTGGCGGGTCCGTGAGGCCGCAAGAACCCACCCGGGGATATCCCGCTCCGCAGTTCATGCCTCCTGACTCGCAGCCCGCCCGTCGGGATCGCTGGGTGCTGGGCCTCGACGAGGCGGGGCGGGGCGCGGCGCTCGGACCGATGGTGGTGGCGGGCGTCGCGCTCGATCCCCTGAAGGCCGGAGCCCTCACCCGGCTGGGGGTCCGCGACTCCAAACAGTTCGGAGCGGGAGACGCCGCCCGCACCCATCGACGCGCGCTGACTTCGCACATCGAGCGGCTCGCCGAGTGCATCGGCGTCCGGGTGCTGGATGCCGCCGAGGTGGACCGCTACGCCGAGGCCGGGGACCTCAACGTCCTCGAACGGCGGGCCGCCGATGAAATCCTGAGAGAAGCCGGTCCGGTCCGCCGCGTGGTGGCCGACGGGCGCCGGCTCTTCGAAGCGCTTCGCCAGCGCTATCCCCACCTGGAGGCGATGGACGACGGCGAGTCGCATCACGTGGCGGTTGCTGCCGCGAGCGTGATCGCGAAAGACCGCCGGGATGCGCTGCTCGAAACCATCATGGAGAACTACGTCGCCGAGTACGGAGAAGTAAGGGGAGGCGGCTACGTCAACGCGGCCACCGAGCGCTTTCTCCGTTCCTACCACCACCGGACCGGCAGGCTGCCGGCCGAAACCCGCCTGAGCTGGAACTGGGACGTCATCCGCGAACTCCGCGGGCAGCCCTCCTTGTTCCAGGGGTAGGGACCGCCGTCTTCACACCGGCACCGCTCGCCGGAGGCGGGCGGGCTACCGGTCGGATGTGGTGCGGGTGTTGCCGGTCCCCGGGTCGGACCAGTCCTCGCAGTCCAGGCCGTCAACCCGGAGGAATTCCCGCATGTTGGCTGTTATGAGCACCAACCCTCTGGCGCGGGCCTGGCCGGCGATGAGGACGTCGTACGGACCGATCGGGCGTCCAGAGCGTTCCAGTCCGGCCCGGACGGCTCCCGCCGATCGGGCGTCGGCTGCATCGAAGGGGACGATTTCCAGCCCGACGCTGTCGAGCCGCGCGAGGTTCTCGTCCGGGCGGCCACTCTTGAAAGCGCCGTAGTACAGCTCGTACGCCACCGGGGCGGGCAGACCGATGTCCGCCACCCGTTGGCGGCGAACGCGCGCTTCCAGACCGGGATCGCTTCGGTTCAGCAGGGCGATGCAGGCGTTGGTGTCGAGCAGGTACCGCATCAGCTAACAGCCTGTGGTGAAACCCGGGTGAGCGCCGAGGCCGGTGAGGCCCAGTTCTCCCGGTGGGGCCAGTTCTCCCGGTGGGGGCCCGGCTGACAAGGCGCGTGAGGGAGGAGCCCCTACCGGGAGAACTGGCCCGGGTGTATTTCGACCGAAACGCAACGATGAGCGGCGCGAAGCGACGCGGTTCAACCGGGATGGATCGCCGGCCGAGCCCCCACCGGGAGAACTGGGCCGCGTGGGTTTCACCACCGGCTGTTAACAGCCTGTGGTGGAACCCGGGTGAGCGCCGAGAGCGGTGAGGCGCCCGGCTGACAAGGCGCGTGAGGGAGGAATACCGAGTGTATTTCGACCGAAACGCAACGCAGAGCGCCGCAAAGCGGCGCGGTTCAGGCGGGATGGATCGCCGCTCGAACGCCGCGCGGGTTTCACCACCGGCTGTTAAACAGGGTGTCCAGAGCGGGTCGTTCCTGTTCGTCAGGTTGCTGTCGTCCCTCAGCGAAAAAATCGTCGGAGAAGGCGCCGCCGATGGCGTCAAGCCACGCCCAGTCTTCTGCGATCGGCTCGAGGATCACCGTGCGGCCTTGACGCCGGATCCGCACTTCGCTCCCTTCCATCCGGAACGACTTCGGCAGGCGCACCGCTTGCGAACGCCCGGACCAGAACAGCTTCGCGGTTTGTGCCATGACCCTCTCCCAGAAAATATATCTCATTGAGATATATCATCGATCAGTACACCTCGTCCCGGGTCGGCAGCGTGACCGGGAACATCCGCGAGCGGAGTTAGCAGCCTGTGGCAAAACCCACGCGGCCCAGTTCTCCCGGTGGGGGCTCGACCGGCGATCCATCCCGGCTGAACCACTCCGCTTCGCTGCGTTCTGCGTTGCGTTTCGGTCGAAATACACCCGGGCCAGTTCTCCCGGTGGGGGCTCCTCCCTCACGCGCCTTGTCAGCCGGGCCCCCACCGGGAGAACTGGCCCCACCGGGAGAACTGGGCCTCGCCCCCACCGGGAGAACTGGCCAGCCTCGGCGCTCACGTGGGTTTCACCACCGGCTGTTAGGGATCCGGGCCATCAGCCGGGCCATCAGCGGCTGCTCTGGATTCGGGCCGCCAGCGCTCGGACATGCTCCCGCGCACGCGCCTCCAGCGACCGGTTGTACAGGATCGCGGCCGGGTGGTAGAGCGTGACGAAATCGCGGTCAGGCCAGGTCGGCAGGCGGAAGAAACGGCCCACCTGAGCGCCGAGCGGCCCCTTCGCGCGTTCCGGGGCGAAATGGCGTAGTGCGGTGGCCCCCATGAGCGCGATGATTCGAGCCGGTGAGAGGGCGAGTTGCCGCTCCAGAAATGGCCGGCAGCGGGCGGCTTCCTCGGCGTGCGGCGCTCGGTTGCGGGGCGGGCGGCACTTCACCACATTCACGATGAACAGGTGTTCGTCGGTCGAGAGGCCGGCGCCTCGGAAGAGTTCGTCCAGCATCTTCCCGGCGCGTCCAGAGAATGCGATGCCTCGGGCGTCCTCGGAAGCCCCGGGCGCTTCTCCGACCGCGAGGATGGCGGCCTCCGGATTCCCGCGGTCCACCACGATGTGGGTCCTGCCTGCCGCGAGCCCGCAGCGCGTGCAGCCGCTTCCGCGGAGCCGCTCCCGAAAGTCGGAGTAACGCCCGGCGGCCAGGATCTCGCCGAAAGAGGGCGCCACCGGTTCGGGCACCGGATCAGTTGCCCCGGTGCTCGCCGAAGACGGCCCTCAGCGCGTCGCTGATCTCCCCGACGGTGGCCATCGCCGAAACCGCGGCCAGAATGGCGGGCATCAGGTTGCCTCCTTCGGCGGCCACTTGGCGGACCTCCCGAAGCGTGCGGTCCACCTCCGTCGCCTCTCTGCGGGCGCGCACCCGCCGCACCCGTTCGACCTGGGAGGTTTCCGTTTCCGCATCCAGTTCGAACGGTTCGACGCGGCTTCGCTCTCCCTCCTGCCGGAATCGGTTTACCCCCACGACGATTTCGTCGCCGGCTTCCACGTCCTGCTGGTAGGTGTAGGCGGCTTCCTGGATGCGCGCCTGAACGAAACCCGCCCTGATGGCCGCAACCGCGCCGCCCAACCGGTCCACCTGCTCGATCCAGTCGAGCGCCTCCGCCTCGATCTGGTCGGTCAGCGCCTCGATGGCCCACGAGCCGCCGAGCGGATCGGCCGTCGCCGCCACCCCGCTCTCGAAGGCGATCACCTGCTGGGTGCGGAGCGCTAGTTCGGCCGTTTCCTCGGTCGGAAGCCCCAGTGCCTCGTCGAGCGCGTTCGTATGAAGCGATTGCGTCCCGCCGAGCACCGCGGCGAGAGCTTCCAGGGTGGTGCGGACCACATTCACCTGGGGTTCGAGGGCCGTCAGGGTGGACCCCGCGGTCTGGGCGTGGAACCGCAGCATCTGGGCCCTCGGGCTCTCGGAGCCGAAACGCTCTTGCAGAAGCCGCGCCCAGAGGCGGCGGGCCGCGCGGAACTTGGCGACCTCCTCCAGGAAGTCCCGGTGGGCGTTGAAAAAGAAGGAAACGCGGGTTGCCACCTCGTCCACCGACAGACCCCGTTCCACGGTCCACTGGACGTAGGCGAGGCCGTTGGCCAGTGTGAAACCCACCTCCTGCGCTGCGGTGCAGCCGGCTTCCCGCATGTGATACCCGCTCACGCTCACTGGCTGGAAGCGTGGCAACTCCCGGCGGCTCCACTCGATGAGGTCGGTGGCGAGCCGCATGGACGGCTCGGGCGGATAGATCCAGGTGCCCCGTGCCGCGTACTCCTTGAGGATGTCGTTCTGGACGGTTCCGGCGATCTTCGAAAGCGGCACTCCCTGGCGCCGGGCCGCCGCCACGTAGAGCGCGACCAGAATGGGAGCCGTCGCGTTGATCGTCATCGAGGTCGAAACGCCGTCGAGAGCGATGCCTCGGAAGAGCGTTTCCATGTCATCGAGGGAATCGATGGCGACCCCGACGCGGCCCACTTCACCCGCCGCCAGCGGGTGGTCGGAGTCGTAGCCGATCTGGGTGGGCAGATCGAAGGCCACCGACAGGCCCGTCTGTCCGCTTTCGAGCAGATACCGGTAGCGGCGGTTGGATTCGGCCGCAGTGGCGTAGCCCGCGTACTGGCGCATAGTCCAGAGCCGATCGCGGTACCCGCCGGTGCGGATTCCGCGGGTGAAGGGTGGGACGCCCGGTACGCCGGTCCGCTCTTCGCCTCCCGGTGCGTCTTTGGGCCGGTAGAGCGGCCGCAGGGTGCGGCGCGACCGCCCGGACCGCACAGTCACCGGGCCGGATCTGATTCCGGGGCGCAGGCGAACTCGCAGACCAGCACCTGGTTGCCCCAGATTTCCGAACGGGACTGGTCGAGCGGGCAGAGCTGGATGAGCTCCTCCTCGAAGAAGAGGGGACATTCCTCGGTGACGGTGGGGCGGAGGTCCTCGGGCCGGGCGATCGTCATTTCGAGGCGGCGGTTCACCGGGCTCCAGCCTTCCGCTTCGCCCAGCGCTTTCAGGTCGCGCAGGAGCTGTTCGATCTGTCGACGGGCCACCGATAGAGGAACCTCGCGTTCCTGGACTCCGGCGAGGATTTCTCGAGCCCGATCCCGCAGCTCTCCCACCGAGAGGGGTTCGGCGCTCGGTTCCGCTTGTGGGGCGGGCGGGACACCGGCCATCGAAGCCAGGGCGAACGCCGAACCGAGGGCGATGGCGGCCAGCGCCCCCCGCGCCCCGATCACTCCCGGGACCCCAGTTCCTGCTGTGGCTGGGAGGAGGGAGGTTGCCAGAGCCCCTCTTCGCCCACGCGGGCGGCAAGCCAGGATCGAAGCGGCACGTCTTCGGGCTGCGGTTGGTACCACCCCACTTCCGTAAGGCCGTCTCCAAGGAGCTGCCGGAGGACCGGATCGCAGCGCTCAAGCAGCGCTTCCGGCATCGCCGAGTAGTCGAGCGCCCGGAGCCACCGGTAGCTGTACCCGAAGAAAAGGGCCTTGCGCACCACGTCGGAGGTGTTCTTGCCGTGACGGTGCCAGAGCCGGCGGTCGAAGATGACCGCGTCGCCGGGGGACGCCTCCAGCAGGAACCGGCCATCCCATTCCGGATCGTCGCACTCGGGTGGCGGCGCGTCGAGCCGGTGGCTCCCCGGAATCACCTCCATGGCGCCGCGGCCTCCGCCGTGCGTGTCGGTGAGCCAATAGGCAACCTTCACCGAGAGCCGGGGAGCGGGGCGCTCCAACTCCAGGACCGGACGGCCACTGTCCTGGTGCCAGACAGGCGCCCGACACTGTTGGCCGCCCCAGGTTTCCGGCGGGTACACCACCAGATGCGAGATGTAGAGCTGGATGTTCCAGCCGAGGATGCCCCACACCTTGGGAAACGTCCAAACCCAACTGACGAGTTCGAGGAACGCCGGGTCGAAGCGAATGACACAGAAGCGGGACATCATGTCGCCCGGAGCGAGTTCCAGGCGCCCGCGCTCCCGTTCATCGAGGCGGTCCACTGCCTCGAGGAGACGGGCCAACTCACCCTTGCCGAGCGCGTTCGGAATGACGAGGTAGCCATCCCGCTGGAAGCCCGCCAACTCACGGGGCGAAATGGCGTGTTGCAGATGGGCTTCGGTAAGGCCGCCGAAGACGCCTCCGTCCAGGGCGAAATGGACGGAGGACTCGGCCGATTCGACCGGAGGAGCGACGAGTTTTCCCACTGTTTCCCGGGGCCCCGGATCCGGGGCGGTTGTTTCGGGAACCCGAGGGATTCCCGGCCGTTAGTATTGTCCAAGTGAGCCGCCGGCGTCTTTATCTGCTCCTTGGCTGGGCGGTTTTCCTGGGCCTCGGCGCCAGCATCTATCTGGGCCCCTACTTCGCGGCCTGGCGCATCCGCGAGGCGGTCGCCCTCGGGGATGCGGACACTCTCCACGACTTCGTGGACTTCGAAGCGGTTCGGGAGAATCTCAAGAGCGAGTTGCGCCGCACGGTCGGAGCCTCGCAACGGGCCGAGAGCCGGCGAAGCGCCGAGTTGGAAGACGGGGGATCCGAAACCCCCGAGCCGGCGCCTGATCTGGGGGGGCAACTCGCAGTCGCCGTGGGCGAGGCGATGATTGACCGGTTCGCGACCCCCGAGGGGGTGGACCGGGCGCTCCGCGAGGGCCCCTCCGCCGCGAAAGGATGGTCGGCCTTCCTCGATCTCGGCGGGGAAGCGCAGCAGGAGTCCGACCGGGTGGGCGGGGTATCGGTGAGCGCCGGCTACGAGGGGTGGAACGACTTCGCCGTTCGGCTGGGAGTCCAGAACGATCCCCCGGACGAGGATCCGCTCTGGGCTGACATCCTGTTTCAGCGACGTGGGATCTGGGCCTGGCGGGTAACCGGGGCGCGGGTGAGTCCGGACGCCATCCCGTTGCTCACGCGATAGCCCGGCTCAGCCACCCGCAACGGTGACGCTGTCCGTTTCCGGCATTGGCGCGCCTCACGCACGTCGGCAGCGCGTGCTCTCGCCCGCCTTTCGGCGGGCGGTGCCGGCCTGAAGGCCGGCGTTCCCACGCCATCCCGCTGCTCACGCGCTGATCCGGGCGGTTGCTTCGTCGAGCGTCGGGATTCCCTCGGTTCCCGGCGACTCGACGCTGATCGCCGCCGCGGCGGCTGCGAGTTGGGCGGCTTGGTGGACCGGCCTTTGGTTCCACAGCCCGATCAGCAGCGCCGCGGCGAACACGTCACCCGCCCCCGTGGGGTCCACCTCGACGGCGGAGACAGCGGGAACCTCCGTGGCCGGGCGTCCCGGACGACAAAGCACCGTCCCGTGGCGGCCCCGGGTCACGGCCACGATGGGGAGCGGGAGGTCGGTTCCTTCCGGAAACTCCGTTTCGGAAACGGACACGAAGTCGAGATCCGAGAGTCTCTCGATGATTTCCGGCGACCAACGGATGGAAACTCGTCCTTTGTTGTCCCAGCGACGCAGCAAACCCTGGAGAGCGGCTCCGGCGAGGGCGCGCGCTCCGTGCGGGCGGGGCAGGGGGCCGGCACCGCCGAGTTCATCGGCGACTGGGCAGTAGAGGACCGCCGATCCGGGCGGAAGTTCTCCCACCGCGCGGCGGATTTGTGTTTCCGGGATGACCGCCGCGCGGCTCAGGATCGTCTGTTCCCGCGCGCCGTTTGCCCGGTAGCGGTTTTCGAACCGGGTCCGGTCCCGGGAGGGCACCCGGTGAATGGCGATTCCGGCGAAACCTTCGAGGTACGGAAACGCCGCGTCGGCCGCGGTCAGGATCGTGACCCGGCCACCGAACCGGTGGGCCAGCAGCCCCGCGTAGGCGGCGGCGCCGCCGAGCCGCGGCCCTTGACGAGTCAGATCCTCGGTCAGGTGTCCGACGACGAGAACGCGGGGCCTAGAATCCGGCGTGCCGTCCGCGCTCCGTTTCACCGGCTGCACAAGCTGGTCCTCTCGGGAAGCTGACGGCCGGCCATGCTCGTCTGGACTTCGCTCATCGCCCGCGACAAGCGGCGCTCGCTGCTCTCGCTTTCCGGCACCGTTTTGGGGGCGCTCTTCTTTGTCCACCTTGCGACCTTTTACAACTGGACGCTGCCCTGGCTGCTCGGTGGCCTCCTGGTGGCTTTTTTCGTCATTCGCTCAGCGGGCGCGACCGTGTGGTTTCTGGGGTGGCACCCGTTTTCGGTTTGTGATCTTGGCCTCAGCGAAGCGGCCGTGCCAGGTGGAGCGATCCGCTGCGCGGTTCGCATCGTGACAAGGCGGCCGGTCGAGATCAAGGAGGTCCGGGTGACGCTGACCGCCGAGCAGCGTGACGCGCAGGGGGCGAGCCGGAAGGTGCTGTCGCTGGATCATGAGCTCTGCCGCGGCGAGTCACTGCCGGCCGGGGGCCAGTGGGAGGTCACCTCGGAGCTCCCGATCCCCGAGGACGCCCGTTTTTCCTATCGGTCCTTCGAGGGCCGTTTTCGCTGGTTGGTGCGGGCGCGACTCGAAACAAGCGACGCCACCGTTGCCGAGGAGGAAATCGAGGTGCTCATCGCGCCGGCGGCCTGGCAGTAGCCCGTGGCGAAAGCACCCCGCACGCGCCGGGCGTCCCGTGCGCCGAATCTGGCGGTTTGGGTGCGGGCGGGGCGCTTTCCCCACGGGTTGGTGGGCGATTCGCTCCGCCGTCTCCGGTGGGGAGGGGACACCCCTCCCCACACCCCACCCCCGCGGCGCTACGCGCCGCGGATGGTTGCCTTCAGGGTTTCGCCACCGGCTGCCAACAGCCCTAACAGCCTGTGGTGGAACCCGGGTGAGCGCCGAGACCGGCCAGTCCTCCCGGTGGGGGCGAGGCCCAGTTCTCCCGGTGGGGGTCCGGCTGGCAAGGCGCGTGAGGGAGGAGCCCCCACCGGGAGAACTGGGCCGCCTGGGTTTCGCCACAGGCTGTTAACAACCTGTGGCAAAACCCACGCGGCGTTCGACGGGCGATGCATCCCGCCTGAACCGCCCCGCTTCGCGGGGCTCTGCGTTGCGCTTCGGTCGAAATACACCCGGTATTCCTCCCTCGCGCGCCTTGTCAGCCGGGCGCCTCGCCCGTCTCGGCGCTCACGTGGGTTTCGCCACCGGCTGTTAAGCACCGTGCGGATGGCGGGGGCTTTCGAAAGGATTAGAGCCGGACCTGGACCACGAGGGCGTCGTAGCCGTTGCCCTTCAGCGCGCGTGCGGTCAGTTCGGCGTCCGACCGCTTCATGAAGCGTCCCACCCGGACCCGGTGAACCCCGTCTCCGGGAGTTATCTCGACTCCTGAATACCCATCCGCCCTGAGCTTTTCGGAGAACCTCTCGGCGGCCTGGCGTCGGCCAAAAGCGGCAACCTGTACGGTGAAGGGTGTTCGGGGGGGGATATTCGCAACGGTCAACCGCACCTGGGCCACCCCTTCCCGCAGGATGCCGAGGCGGCGCGCCGCCTCGTGGGACAGGTCGATCACCCGGGAGCGAACGAAGGGGCCTCGGTCATTGATCCGCACCTGGACGGCGGCGCCGGTCTCGACGGTCGTGACTTCCACGATCGTGCCGAACGGCAGGGTGCGATGGGCGGCGGTCAGCGCGCCCGGGTCCATCGGCTCTCCGCTGGCGGTCGGCCGACCCCGCTCCTCGATGCCGTACCACGAAGCCTCACCGACCTCGGCAAGGTCCGGAGGCGTCGCCGCCGGCCGGTTCGTGCCGGCGCAACCGCCGGCGAGGAGAACGAGGGCCGCGAGAAGCGCGCGGCGGACCGGGATGGGAGTGTTCAAGTCCGGAAAAGTCATTTCTTGTGCCGCCTCCGGAAGTCGGGGCTCGCTCCGCGTGGAATGGAAAGCGAACTCCATTCCTGAGTGGTCGCGCGGGCCAGCAGAACGATCTGGCCGGTGTGGTAGGCAAGGTGGGCAACCTGCCGCTGAATGGCCTCCTGAACGAGAAACGCCTCGCCGCGGATGCGGACGCTTTTCCCGAGGTCCGCGGGCTGGATTTCGGACAGGACCTCCTCCAGCAGCGCGAACGCCTGGTTCCACTCGGCGAGCAGGTCGTCCCTGCTCAGATGGTCGCAGGGCTCGAATTCAGACTCGCGATTTCGATTCGGTTTTTCGCCGTCGGTGGTCAGAAAGTCCGTCCAGCGAGACCGAAGGTTGCCGGCCAGATGGCGCATCAGGATTCCGATGGAGTTGGTGTCCTCCGACAGTCGGTGATGGAGCGCCGCATCGTCCGGCGCCTGCGCGATCGCTGCTTCGGCCAGGCGGCGCAGCCGTCGAAACTCGAAGCGCGCATTCTCCAGGTACACCTCCCCCGCTGTCCTGGCGTCGGCGGAGTTGCGGCCGGGTGGCGGGGTGTTCATGGGAGAAGACGTTCAAGCTGTCGGAAGAGGTTGCGGCGCAGCCCGTCCGCCAATGGGAACCGTCAGTGGGTACCGTCGGGGCGAGCGGTTTGTGAACTCCCCGGCAGGGGGTGGTTTTCGCCGGGCCGCCATAGCGACGCGCGGTCAAACAAGCAAGAAAAAGACCAGAACCCGCCATTTCGACCGGTCCCGCCCCGCTAGCCGGCAGGAGCGGCAACAACCGGGAAACCGGGACTGCATCCGGGCACCCCAAACGCCTCGACGAGGCGCACCGGCACGCAGTCTAGCAAAATGGCACGAATTGCAGCTTGGTACCGGCCGTCCGCGGGCATCTGCGGCATGCGGAAAAGGGTCCTCCGGCGGCGGCAGGTCGGATAGCATCTCCCGCCCATGAAACCTGTCCATCTCCTGTCGAGACGGCGGTTCCTCGGGTCGGTCCCGGTGGCTGCCGGCGCGAGCGCCCTGGCCCTGGAGGGCGTTGCCGCCCAGACCGGTGGCACGGTCTTCGGGAAGCGCGGCCTCCGGATTCTGAGCGAGCGGCCGGTGAACGCCGAGACCCTGGTCGCCGACCTCGATCCGCGTCACACGCCCAACGACAAACACTTCGTACGAAACAACGGAAGCCTGCCGGAGCGGGCGCTCTCCGGAAGCCTGGAGGGTTGGTCGCTCCGGATCGATGGCGAGGTCGGAAACGCGTTGGAATTCTCGCTCGCCGACCTGCGATCGAGATTCGAAAACGTAACCCGGGCTCTCGTCCTCGAGTGCGCGGGCAACGGGAGGGCGGCCTTTCAGCCGGGAGCGTCCGGAAACCAATGGTGGCTCGGCGCCGTGGGTTGTGCGCGCTATACCGGGGTGCGTCTGCGCGATGTGCTGGGCGCTGCCGGGGTGCTCGACACCGCCGTCTACGTCGCCTACTACGGGGAGGATCCCCACCTGAGCGGAAATCCCGACGAGATTCCGATTTCGCGGGGGGTCCCGGTATCCAAGGCGATGGACGACTCCACCCTGCTGGCTTGGGAAATGAACGGCGAACCGCTGCCGCCCCACCACGGATTCCCGCTCCGCGTGGTCGCTCCGGGCTTCCCCGCCTCGGCGAGCGGCAAGTGGCTGCGGCGACTCTGGGTCCGCGATCAGGTGCACGACGGACCCAAGATGACGGGGTTTTCCTACCGCGTGCCCCGCTATCCGGTGGCCCCGGGGACCGAGGTCCCCGAGGAGGACATGGAGATCATCGGCCCGATGCCGGTCAAGTCCATCATCACCCGTCCCGAAACCGGGGTGCGGCATTCCGCCGCGAGCCCGCTCGCGGTACGCGGCTGGGCATGGGCGGGCGACGGCCCGGTGAACGCCATGCATCTAAGCGCCGACTTTGGAGCGACCTGGCTGGAGTGTCAGCTCGAGGAACCAGAAAACGCGTTCGCGTGGCAGCGTTTCGAAGGCTCGGTGGCCTTCGACATCCCGGGTCACTACGAGATCTGGGCGCGGGCCACGGATCACCGGGGACGTCAGCAACCCATGGTCGTCCCCGGCTGGAACCCGAGGGGCTACTTGAACAATGCGATGCACAGGATTGCGGTCACCGCGCTCTGAGACGCGGGCTTCGCTGCTTGCGGGCCTGCTTCTGCTACCGCCCAGCGCGTTTGCGCTTTTCGGCGGCGAGACCGGCACTTCCCCGGAACCCGGCAACCAGGCCGCGGACCGTGCGGCAACGGATGAGGGCCTGGCGCTCATCGAAGAGAGCTGTCTCTTTTGTCATGACGACAGCTACATCAGGTCTGCGAACCTCAACCGGGAGCAGTGGGAACAGGTTCTCGACCTGATGCTCGGCATGGGAATGCCGCCGCTCGAGCCCGAAGTCCAGGAAAAGGTTCTCGACTACCTCGAACAAAACCACGGAACACGGGCCCCGAGTTCAGCGGGAAACAAAGCGGCGGCGGAGGCATCCTCCGAGCCGGTAATGGAGGACCTCCCCTGGGCATTCCCGCGCTACCGCCCGAATCCCCTCTTCTGGCGCGAGCGCTAGCAGCCTGCGGACCTAGAACAGCCTGCGGACAAAGCCCGGGAGTGCGGTTCCGTCAGGGAACCGTTCGGCGCGCTAACGCAGGGGGATGTCTGTGAACTCGTGCTCGTAGATCGCTTCGCGGATTTCGTCGGGACTCGCTCCGTCTTCGTGCATCTGCTGGGCCAGGAGGACCTCCTGGAGGCAGGTGCTTCAAGTGGCCGCGTGGTTGTCCACGTAGCAGTCGAGCAGGCTTCCGTGATTCTCCGAAGCGCCGTGACAACCGCAAAGACACGGCAACTGGACCAGCACTTCGGGAATCTCCTTGGCGATCGCGTAGGTCGTCTGCAGCGTTTCGTTGGTATAGGTGTTGGGCGGAAGCGTCACCGGGAAGGGGCGCGCCTCCTCGACCGAGTCGTAGTAGGGAAACGGCTTGGCGACCTGACCGCCCAGGTCATAGGCGGCGGCGGACAGGTCCGAGGCCGGCTGCAGTTCGCTCTCCACGGTGGTGTCCTCGAAGGCCGCGACGAAGAACACCGCGGCGCCTACTGCGAGCAAACCGATCGCGAGGTACGGCGCGGCGCCCCAGCCCTTTTTGGCGGTTGCCGGACCGGTAACCGGCGGCGGAGCCGCTGCCTTTCCGGTTCCGGAGGGACCTTGCGGAGAATGCGGTCGGCGTTTCTTCATGATGGCCGCTTATCGTAACAAGCCCCCCCGCCTCTCGTGAGCAGAATCTGGATCTCCGGCGCCGCGGTCTTCCTGGGCGCGCTGCTGCTTTTCGTCGTGCAGCCGCTGGCAGCGCGGAGCCTGCTTCCCTGGTACGGGGGGGCGCCCATGGTCTGGGCCGTGGCGCTCTTCTTCTTCCAGGCAGTCCTCCTGGGCGGATATCTCTACGCGCATCTGCTGGCTACCCGGTTCCCTCCGCGGATTCAGGTGGCGGTCCACGCACTCGTTCTGGGTCTGGCCGCCCTGTTCTGTCTTCCGCCGATCCCCGGACCCGACTGGGCTCCCGCGGGCGGGGAGGCTCCGGCGGGCTGGATCCTCCTCACGCTCCTCGTCACCCTTGGGCCCGCCTTCTTCGCGCTCGCCGCAACCACTCCGCTGGTCTCGGTATGGCTGGCGCGCGCCGGCGGTCCGGGAGCGGGCGAAGCGCCGGCGCCCGACGTGTACCGGTTCTACGCGCTCTCGAACGCGGGCTCCCTCATCGGTCTCGCCAGCTACCCGCTGCTGCTCGAACCGCTTGTCGGACTCGCCGGACAGGCGGAGTTGTGGTCGGGGGGATTCCTTCTGCTCGCCCTCGTAACGACTCTCGCCGGTTTCTTCTCGGCGCGGACCCCGGTGGGCGCCTTGCGGCCCGAGCCTCGCGGAGCCCAGGGATTTCACGTTTCGGTGTTCCTGCTGGCCGCGGTCGGCTCGCTGGCGCTGGTGGCGGTTACTACCCATCTGACCCGGGACGTGGCGGCGGTCCCGTTCCTCTGGATCGCTCCACTCGCCATCTATCTGCTCACCTTCATCCTGGCGTTCCGCGGGGGAAACCCGTACCCCCGCCGCGTCCTCCCTCCGTTGTTACTCGTTTCGGTGGCGGCGTGCCTCTTCGTGTGGTTCCAGGACATCACCTACGGCCTCGACAGCGCTTTGATCGCACACGCTGCTGCGGCGCTCTCCTTCCTGTTCATCGGTTGCTGGATCGTCCATGGGGAGATCGCGCGGAGGAAGCCCGTTCCGTCCCGCCTCACGGGCTTTTATCTCTCGATGACGGCGGGCGGAGCTCTCGGGGGGCTCGCGGCGTCGCTCGGGAGTCCGTTGCTGTTCCCGAACGTCTGGGAGTATCCGCTCGCCCTCGTCCTGGCGGTGGGGGTTGCCTTCCTTGTCGGCAGGCCGTCCGCCGAGAGAGCCCGGGCCCTGCGGTGGAAGCTGGTCCCGGCGGCAACTCTCGGAATCGTCATCGCGATCAGCGCGCTCGAGCACCGGCGTCCGCTCTCCGCCACGCGGAACTTCTTCGGGGTCGTACGGGTGATGGAGGCTTACCCGGGCACCCCGGAGTGGCGCCGCGACATGTGGCACGGCGGGATCGCGCACGGTTCCCAGTGGTTCGCTCCCGGACGCCGCATGGAGCCCACCCTCTACTACTACGAGGGCACCGGCATCGAGGCGGTGCTGAACCGGCACCCGAAGCGGCGGCTGGTCCAGCCCCTCCGGGTGGCGGTGGTCGGATTGGGAACCGGGTCGATACTCGTTCATGGGCGAAGGGGCGACCTGTTCCGCTTCTACGAGATCGACCCTCAGGTGGTGAGCGCGGCGCGCGACTTCTTCACCTTCCTCACCGATACGCCGGTGGATGTCGAGGTCGTGCTCGGCGACGGCCGACTGAGTCTGCTGAGGGAACAGCAGGAGGGGGAACCGGCGTTCGACGTGATCGTGCTCGACGCCTTTGCCGGGGACGCCATCCCGGTCCATCTGCTGACGGCCGAGGCTTTCGAGCTGTACCAGAGCCGCCTTGCCCCGGGCGGCACGATTGCCGTCCACATTTCGAACCGGCACGTGGACCTCGCTCCCGTGATCCGGGCTCAGTCGCTCCAGCTCGACTTCCTGTCGCTGTTGATGGTCAGCGACCCGGAACCGGAACGTTTCCGCTACACCGCGACCTGGGTCCTGCTCACCCTGAACACCGACTTCATCACCGATCCGAGCGTGCTGGGACGGGCGGAACCGTGGACGGGGGACGCCGCCGAACCCCACGAGCGCTATCTGTGGACGGACGATCATTCGAATCTGCTGGACGTTCTGCGCTAGCAGCCTGTGGTGGGATCCGGGTGAGCGCCGAGAGCGGCCAGTTCTCCCGGTGGGGGCGAGGCGCCCGGCTGACAAGGCGCGTGAGGGAGGAGCCCCCACCGGGAGAACTGGCCCGGGTGTATTTCGACCGAAACGCAACGCAGAACGGAGCGAAGCGGAGTGGTTCAGCCGGGATGGATCGCCGCTCGAACGCCGCCTGGGTTTCACCACAGGCTGCTAGCCCATGGAACGCTCCAACATCCGCGGACGTAGCAGGTGGACACCCGTGGTTTTCGGGGGTCTTGGCGCTGATTTGGTCCCTTGCAGGCGACCGTGCCGGCCAGAGGCCGCCGTTCCGCATGTTCGCCTCGCTTCGGCGATGCCAACCGGCCGTGGAAAGCCTTACGATTAGCCGCTTCCCCAATCACTGGAGGTTCCAGATGACCCGAATGAGCCATCTCTCTGCGCCTTGGAAAAGCCCGGCGCAGATCGCCGGCATCCTGGCGGTCGCGCTGCTGCTGGCGGCGCCCCTCGTGGCGCAGAACCGCGACATGCCCGAAGGGGAATGGCGCTACCAGAGCGGAGACGCCTGGGGAACCCGCTCCTCGCCGCTTAACGACATCAATGCGGACAACTTCGGCGACCTGGAAGTCGCCTGGATGTGGCGGGGCGACAACTACGGGCCGAAGCCGAGCTACCTCTCGAAGGCTACCCCGAGCTACATCAACGGGAAGCTCTACTCGGTCGTAGGTTATCGGCGCACCGTCGTGTCGATGGATCCGGCTACGGGAGAGACGCTGTGGACCTACAGCGAGCCGGATACGCGACGCTTTCAGGAATCCATGCGTTCGAGTTACGGGAAGGGGGTCGCTTACGCGGAGATGGACGGGCGGCTGGTGATCTACGTGGTCTCGCCCGGGTTCTTCCTGCACGCGTTCGACGGGCAGACCGGCGAGCATCTCGAAGGCTTCGGGAAGCCGGTTCCGATCCCGGGGTTCCCGAAGACGGGCGTCGTGGATCTGGTCGCCGACCTGATCGCCGACCGCGGCCTCAACTACGACCCCGCCGAGGGACTTCCTCCTTCCATCGGCTACATCACGAGTTCCTCGCCGCCCATCGTGGTGAACGGCACCATCGTCATCGGGAACTCGCACGCGCAGGGCTACCACCAGACCCGGATTGAGAACATCCCCGGCGACATCCTCGCCTACGACGTGAAGACCGGCGCCTTCAAGTGGAAGTTCCACGTCATCCCGCAGTCCGAGGACGCCTTCGGGATGGACACCTGGGAGAGCGATGCCTGGCAATGGACGGGCGACGTCTCCTCCTGGGCCCCCTTGTCGGCCGATCTCGACCGCAACATCGTCTACATCCCGACAAACGCGCCCACGATTGATTTCTACGGCGGCTTCCGCCCCGGAAACAACCTCTTCGGCACCAGCGTCATCGCGCTGAACACCGAGACCGGGGAGCGCGTCTGGCACTTCCAGACCACCCACCATCCGATCTGGAACTACGACCTCCCGAACGTCCCGATCCTGGCGGACGTGACGGTGAACGGCGAGAAGGTTCCCATGGCCATCCAGACCACCAAGCAGGGTTACACCTTCGCTTTCAACCGGGAGACCGGCGAGCCGGTGTGGCCGATCGAGGAGCAGGAGGTTCCGCAGTCCATGGTGCCGGGCGAGAAGCTTTCACCCACCCAGCCGGTCCCGACGCTGCCGGCGCCGCTCGAGCCGCTGGATCTCAGCGAGGACAACCTGATCGACTACACCCCGGAACTCCGGCAGCAGGCCATGGAGATCGTTTCCGAGTATCTGGTCGGCGGTCCCTACACGCCCCCGATCCCGAAGGGATTCGAGGAGAACAAGGGCTGGGTCGCCTGCGGCAGCACCGCCGGAGTGAACATCACCCATCCGGCGGCACTCGATGCGTCCACCGGCATCCTCTACCAGTCCTCCGGGCCGTCGTGCTCGGGGCGGGTGGTGCAGCCGGGGGTGGACGCCGATCAGTCGGTGCACGACTGCACCTCCCCGAGCGGAAAGTGCACCACTATCGGCGAGACCGTCTCCGACTGGGTCAACTTCCGGACCATCGGGGTACCGGGTCCGGAGGGGCTGCCCATCTACAAGCCGCCCTACAGCCGGGTCACCGCGATCGACATGAACACCGGGGAACACCTCTGGTGGATCCCGATCGGCGAGCCGAACGACCGGATCAAGAACCATCCGGCGCTTCAGGGGAAGGATCTTTCCAAGGCCGGCGGGCAGGGGCGCTCGATCCTCATGGTGAGCGGTGACCTTCTGCTCACCACCGAGGGCATGTCGGGTCCGCGAGTCCTGAATGCCCACAACAAGCTGACTGGCGAGAAGGTCGGCAGCGTCGAGCTTCCGGCGATCGGGATGTACGGGATGATGACCTACAAGCACGATGGCCGGCAGTACATCGTGGTGCAGACCGGTCAGCGCGGCCGGGTGCCGGAGTCCTACGTGGCTCTGGCCTTGCCGGAGGACAAGGGGAACTGACGCTCTGACCCCCTTCCGGAGGCGCGGGAATCCCCGCCTCCGGGGCGGGAATTCCGACCACGCAGCCGGCGGCCCCGATCAAGAGTCGAGAGCCTCATGCGTGATCCCGCCTCGCTGGCCCCGCCCGGGGCGATTTCCACCGCCGAAGCGAAGCTGGAGGGCGGCGTTGCGGTGCCGGTCCGCCGATACGGGAATCCCGATGGCGCCCGGCTGCTGATGAGCCACGGCAACGGGCTCGCTATCGACCTCTACTACCCGTTCTGGTCGCTTCTGCTGGACGAGTTTGACGTCATTGTGTTCGACCTTCGGAATCATGGGGCGAACCCGTCGGGAGATCTGGCGCGGCACAGCCTTCCGACCTTCTGCTGTGATCTGGAGGCCGTCGGCCGGGTAGTAGACCGTGCCTTCGGAGTCCGGCCGAGAGCCGGCATCTACCACTCCGTTTCCTGTCTGGCAGCCGCCTTGGCACCTTCCCTCGGCGCCTCGTATGCGGCGCTGGTTCTTTTCGACCCGCCCTTGTTCCAGGCTGGAGTCGGACAGCGAGTTTTCGAACTTGCCTGTCACCAGGCGGCAGCGCGAACCCGGATCCGTGCGTCCCGGTTCCGGAACCAGCAGGAATTCATCGACCTGATGAACGCTCAGCCGGCACTCGCCCGTGTCCTCCCCGACGTGCCCCGGTTGATGGCCCGGACGACGCTCCGGTCCGCGGCGGACGGCTGTGAGCTTCGGTGTCCGCCCGAGTACGAAGCGAAGATCCTGGCGTCGATATCTGGCTTCTCCCGTATGGTGGACCCGGATTCCCTACCGTTGCCGGTGAAGGTGATCGGAGCGGACCCGTCTCTCAAACACTACTTTCTTCCGGCTTGCGATCTGAGCCGTTCGAAGTCCGTCGACTACGAGTTCCTTCCCGGGACCACCCATCTCGCGCAACTCGAGAAGCCGGAGGAATGCGCCAGGCTGACGGTGGATTTCCTCCGCCGGACCGGTTTCAGCTCGCGCTGAAACCGCTCGGTACAACGTCGGGCGCCGGCAACCGGTAGGCGCGCGCGGCTGCGAACCGGGGTTCTCCCAGGTCCTCCAGCCAGAAGGAATCGGACGGCCTGTGCGGGAAGCGGAACTCGCCGGACCGCCCGCCCTCGAGCATCGGCCGGGGCACCTCGAAGCGGGACGGATTCAGAGAAAACCCGGTGCCGAGGGCCTTGATCAAAGCCTCCTTCAAGCTCCACAGCCTGTAGAACAGATCCGCCTTCTCGCGTCCGGCGGCCGCTGAGAGGGCGCGCCGTTCGGCCGGACCGTAAACGCTGCTCGCGATGCCGTCGAAATTCCTGCCGGGAGCGCGTTCTTCCAGGTCGACTCCGAGATCATCGTGCTCCGCGAAGGCGATCAGGCCGTGCATGCCACTGTGGCTCACATTGAAACTGATGGGCGAGGGCGCCCCGTTCACTTTGGCGAACGGCTTGCCGTGTTCGAGATAGCCGAAGGAGAGTTCACGGTTCCGGCACCCCAGCCGCTCGCACAGATTGATCCGAAGGGCCGCCCGGCATAGAGAGTACTGGCGCCCGGCGCGTTGCACCAGGAATCGGTCCCATCGCCGCCGTTCTTCGTCGTCGAGCAGATCCAGAGCCCGCGCCTCCCTTCCCTGATCAGGCCGGAGGTCCACATGCAGGATGAGCGAGCCGTCGGCCTCGCGCCAGGGGCTCCACCACGGATCGTCCAGGACTGTCATCGGGGAGCGGGACTTCGAGACGCCAGGGTCACCTCGCGCAGGTAGGCGCCGACCCCCCGCGCTCGGTCCCACTGGTTTGGGTAGCCGAGCGATACCTCCTGAAAGGGCACCCCGTCCAGCCAATGAATTCCCCGGATATGCAGGTGCCCGTACACCACCGCGCAGGCGTTGAAGCGCCGGTGCCAACCGTGCGTCCGCTGTGTTCCGCACCAGGGGGTAAAGCGGGGAACGCGGGGGAGCACGGCGTGTTCCTCTTCGAGGGGGAAGTGATTGATCAGCACTTTCGGGATTTCCGCCGGACATGCGGCGAGCCGTGCGAAGGTGGATTCGCAGCGCGCGGCGCACCAGGAGTCCCGATCCGGGAAGGGGTCGGGATGCAGCACGTATTCGTCCGTGCAGACGGCGCCGGTCTCGTGGGCCCAGCGAACGACCTGATGGCGCGGAACGTGCCGCGGCCGAAAGCTGTAGTCGTAGAGCAGGAACAGCGGCGCGATCATGATCCTCCCGTCGCGGTGCTCGACAATCGGGTAGGGGTCTTCGGGGGTAAGCGCGCCGTGCGCGTGGGCTATCTCGACGAGCCGCTCATAAAGAGCGACGCCCCGCAGTGGAGGGGCAGTGTCCGGAAGAGTCCAGAGCTCGTGGTTTCCGGGGGCCCAGACGATCTGACGAAACTTTGGGGTGAGGTGCCCCAGCAGCCAGTCGAGGTGCCGGGCCCCATCCGTGATGTCCCCCGCCAGGACGAGCCAGTCTTCGGGATGCGCGGGAAAGCTCTCAAGCGCTTCCCGGTTCGCCGGATGGGATATATGCAGGTCCGACAGCGCCCACAAACGCAACGGACTCATTCTCCGGGGTGGTGCAGGGATGACATCGGCGGCTGAGTTCGACGGAACAGTAGACGGCGGTCGTCCGGTCCCGTCCGCGCGTGCGCACCGCAGCCAGCCCGCGTCCCCATGAACCGATCGGCGGCTTCCGCTTGGCAATACACTCTGCTTCCGTCATGGGGGCAGCCAGCGGCCTGATTCGCATGATCTGGGGAGCGGTCGTGCGGACGGGGTCCCAATGAGGTCGCGCTGATGCTTCGACGCTTTCTCTTCGTTCCGATCCTGCTGCTATCCGTTGCGACCGTCGCGATCCTGGTAGCTCTCGGGCCGGAGCCGGAGGCGCAGGAAATCGAGACGCCCCTGACGGAGGTCCACGTGCAGACGGTGGAACTGGGGGCGCATCGGGTCGTGGTCAGCGCCGACGGCACCGCCCGCCCGGCGAAGCGGACCACCGTCTCCGCCCAGACGGCCGGAGAGGTGATCTAGGCGGCGGACGCTCTCCGAATCGGGGCGCAGGTTGCCGCGGAAGCTCCCCTGTTCCGGATCCGGCGCGCTCCCTACGAGCAGGCTCTCGCGCAGGCGCGGAGCGCCGCTGCCGAGGCGGAACTGCGGGTGCTGAGGGAGCGGGCAGGTGCGGACCTGGCTCGGTCGGAATGGGACGGGGCGGGGATGGCCCCCGATCCCCTGGCGCTTCGGCTCCCGCAACTGGCGGCGGCCGAAGAGGCAGCCAGCGCCGCCCGGGCGGCGCTCGAACGAGCCGAGGAGGATCTGAAGAACACGGAGATCCTGGCTCCGCATGCCGGTCTGATTGCCTCTCGGAACGCCGAGGTTGGAGAATGTGTCACCCCCGGCGCGCCGCTTCTGGAGTTGCTTTCTCTGGACGTGTCCGAGGTGCGCGTTTCGCTGCCGGACGCGGCCCTTCCCCTTGTGGATCTGCCGTTTCGGGGAGCGGTTGGACCGGGGCCTGCGGCGCGCGTGACGGCGACCCTCGGCCCACCGACGGCGGCTGAACGGTGGACCTGGGAAGGGCGACTCACCCGGATGGAGGGTGAAGTGGATCCGGCGACCCGGTTCTTTCCCGCGGTGATCGAAGTGCCCCACCCTTACCGGGAAACTGCTGATGGCCGGCCGCCGCTGGTGGCAGGCATGTTCGTGCGGGTCGAGATCGAGGGAAAGGAGTTCGCGGAGGTGGCGGTGGTGCCGCGGAGCGCGTTCCGCGCTGACGGCACCGTCCTCATCGTGGACGCCGAGGACCGGATCCGGGTTCGCGAGGTGGACGCTTTCTGGCCGGCCGGCGATGCCGCTCTCTGGGTGCGCTCCGGTCTCGCGGATGGGGAGCGGCTCGTGATCTCTCCTCCTTCGATGGTCGCCGAAGGGATGCGGGTGCGGGTCATGGAAGCGCGCGGGGCGGCCGGTGAGGGACCTCCCGGGTCGGGCTGCTAGCGGCCCCATGGTTCAAACCACCGCCGCTGGCAGCGGTCGTTCCACCGGAGTGATCGCCTGATTCGTGCGGAACCGGGTCGCTGCGAACCTGATCTTCTTCGGGGTCTGTCTGGCCGGCTACATCGCCCTCGGCGGAGTTCCGCACGAACTCCTTCCGGAGACGTCTTCCCCCGCCGTCGTGGTGCGGGTCGTGTTGCCGGGAGCCGAAGCCGAAGTGGTCGAATCGCGCGTGCTGCTCCTGCTGGAAGAAGCGCTCCGGGGGATTGAGGGCGTTCGCGAAACGACCGGCCTCGCCGTGGATGAGGCCGCGGCGCTGACGCTCGTTCTGGAAGCCGGGGCGGACATCCGCCGCATCGGGGACCGGGTGCGCGAGCGCGTGGGATCGCTCACCACCCTCCCGGCCGAGGCGGAGGATCCCGTGGTATCCGAAATCGCCGAGAACCGGGAGATCTTCCGGATCGCCGTGCACGGGGTAGCCGGCGAACGGGACCTTCACGAGGCGGCCCGCAGGGTCCAGGATGCCGTCGCCGCAGTTCGCGGGGTATCCAGTGTGGAGCGCCTGACCGGGTGGGACCGGGAACTGACGATCGAGATCCCCGAGGAGAACCTGACGCGCTTCGGGCTGACTTTCGATCGGGTGGCGGCTGCCGTGCGGTCGGGTTCCGCGGAGATTCCTGCCGGAACGGCGCGCAGCGGCTCGCACGAGCTCAGCCTGAGAACCGAAGGGGCCGCGATTAACGCTGAAGACTTCGGGCGGATCCCGCTCATTGCGGTCCCGGGTGGCGGAACTGCCCGCCTGGCTGAGGTGGGGATCGTGACCGACGGCCTGGATGCGGCGGATCGGGAAGCCTGGATGGACGGCGAACCCGCGGTATTCCTGACCGTGAGCCTCAGAGAAAGCGGCCGGCTTGCGGAGACCACCGAGAGGGCGCGCGAAGTCATCCGGGGAATCCAGCTTCCGGAAGGCATCCAGGCGACGCCCTGGTACTTCGCGTCCGAGGACTTCCAGGACCGTCTGGACCTCATGATCCGGAACGGGATTTCCGGTCTGGGTCTCATCTTCCTGGTTCTCTTCTTCACTCTCTCGACCCGCCTTGCGGTCTGGACTGCCGCCGGACTTCCGTTCACCCTTCTTCGGCGCCTTCCTGTTGATGCCCTGGCTCGGGGTCACGGTGAACCTGATCAGCATGTTCGGGTTCATCATGGCCCTCGGCATCGTGGTGGACGATGCGATCGTGGTCGGCGAAAACGTTCAGCGACGGATGGAGGGCGGCGGCGAGAACGTGGAAGAGGCAGCTATTCGGGGCACCCGGCGGGTCTTCTTCCCGGCGGCGTTCGGCGTGCTGACCACGATGGCCGCGTTTGCCCCGCTCCTTGGAATTCCGGGCGTTTACGGCGAACTGATCGGCGACGTGCCGCGCATGGTGCTTCCCATTTTGGCGTTCTCCCTCCTGGAAGCCGCCCTGATCCTCCCGCATCACCTGGCGCACGGCGGCTTGGCCGTGCGTCCGAGCCGCCGACTCGCCCGGATCCGCGGCACGGTCCAGTCGGGTTTCGACTGGATCGTGGCGATGGTCTACCGGCCAGCGCTGCGGTGGGCGCTCAGTAACCGGCTCGCGACGCTGGCGGCGGGCGTCTTCGCGCTGTCCCTCGCCTTCGGTTTGACGGCGGGGGGTTGGGTGCCGGTGGTGACGAACTCGCCCATGGACAACAACATCGTCATCCTGCAGGTCACGCTGCCGGCGTCGGCGACTTCGGACGCCACCCGCAAGGTCATTGCCTCGCTAAACGTCGCGGTGGACGAGGTGCGCGAAGAAATCCTTGAGGAATCCGGGGGGGACGTGCAGCGCCACCGGGTGGTTCTGGTGGGACAGCGTTTCCCGATCGGTGTCGGGGAGTCGTTCGGTGGGCAGTCCGGTGGGGTGGGGGCGGCGATAGGCCAGATCGTGTGGCGTCTCAGCCCCCAGGAGGACCGCGCGGGGTTGTCGACCCGTAGCGTTGCGGATCGGGTGCGGGAGCATGTTCGGTCGGAGCCGCTGGACGCCGAGGTGTCCGTGATCAGCGATGCGTTCGGCCAGCCGGCGGATGTGTCCATCAGGATCCGCGGTCCCGACTTCGATGGGCTGGTGGCGGCGTCGGAGGCGCTCCAGGCCGGGCTCGGGGAAATCCCGGGAGTGACGCTCGTTCTCGACGATTTCGAGGGAATGGCGCCGGGACTGGTGGCTCGGGTTCGACCCGGAGGAGCCGGAACCGGAATCGATGCCGGGATGGTGGGCCGCCAGCTCCGGCAGGCGTTTCATGGCGAGGAGATTGCGCGGTACCACCGGGGCCGCGACGAGATTCGGGTCGTCCTCCGCTACCCGCGGGCCGATTCCGGGGGTGTTCCGGGAATGGCGGAACTGCCGGTACGCCGGCCGGACGGCCGCGTGACCTCGCTTGGCGAGATCGCTGAGGTCTCCCGGGCGAGCGGACAATCCGTCATCCGCCGGGTGGATTCATCGCGGGCTGTCACCGTTCTCGCCAGTGTTGACGGCCGCGTTGCGACTCCCGACGCCGTCATCGCGGGCGCCCGCAATGGAGTGTTTCCCGAACTCCGCGAGCGCTTTGCGGGATACGACTTCGGGATCACCGGGGTGGCCGGAGAGGCAGAGGAAAGCCAGGGGGCCCTCGCACGCAGCGGGCTCCTGGCCGTGATGCTCATCTTTGTGTTGCTCGCCGTACCGCTCGGTTCGTGGACCCAGCCGTTCGTCATCCTGGCCGCGATCCCGTTCGGGCTAGCCGGGGCGGTGTACGGGCACTTCATCATGGGAATCAATCTGGATCTGATGAGCTTTTTCGGAATGGCGCCGCTCATTGGGATCGTGGTCAACGATGCTCTCGTGATGCTCGATTTCAGCAACAAGAGCCGAACTCGGGGTCTTTCGGCACGGGAAGCGGCGCTTGCGTCCGGACCAGCGCGCTTCCGGGCCATCGTCATTACCTCGCTGACCACCTGCGCCGGGGTGACCCCGCTGCTGCTGGAGCGGAGCTACCAGGCCGCGTTGCTCATTCCGATGGCGGTTTCGCTGGCTTGCGGGGTCGCTTTCGCCACCCTGGTCACGCTGTTCCTGGTTCCGGTCCTTTACAGCTTCGCGAGCGACGTGGCTGGGAAACTGGGAGCGCGCAGTTCGGCCTGGAGCAGGGCCGCCGGTCCGGAGGGTGTGGCGTCCACCAGGTGGGTGGTTCCGGGACTCGGGATTCCGCGCGGGGCGTAGTACCGCTCGGTCAGACACGCCCGGATGGCGGCTTGGGCGCCGGGAGCGGAGAGGATCACCACGGCGCCGCCCAGTCCGGCGCCCGTCAGCCGGGCGCCCAGGGCTCCGCCGTGGCGCGCCGCCTCCACCAGGGCATCGAGTTCCGGCGTGCTCACCTCGTAGTCGTAACGGAGGCTTTCGTGGGAGGCATTCAACACCTGGCCGAGGGCGATGGCGTCGCCGTCCCGCAGGTGGCTGAGAGCTGCCGTGGTGCGCCGGGCTTCGGTCACCACATGCCGAAAGCGTCCGCTTAGCGGCGGGGGCAGGCGTTGTGCCAGCGACAGGAGTTCCTTCACGGGATAGTTGGCGAGCAGCGCCGGATAGCCGTCCGCATCCGGAAGAAGGGCGCGGACGCGGACCAGCGCCTCCCGCGCCTGCCCGACACGTTCGTCGAAGACGGCGCCCGCGGCCGCACCCTTGTCGGCGCGCTGACCGCTGTACGCCACGAGAAAGCGGAAACGCCCCGCGTCCACCGGGACCGGGCTCCAGCCGGGTGGTTCGAAGGCGATGTGGAGCGCGTGTCCGGGGATTCCAGCCAGGCAGATGGACTGGTCCATGGCGCCGCCCTGGATGGCCACCCCGTGCTCCGCTTCGGCGAGATCGAGGGCGAGCCGCATCGCTTCGTCGCCGGAAAGGGCGGCGCCGGGGGTGAGGCGGCCCCGAACCGTGAGCATTGCGAGCGCTCCCGCGATCACGACCGCTGACGAGGAGGAGAGTCCGGCGGCCACCGGCAGATCGGAGGCGAGCGCCCCGTCGAAGCCGGCGTGGGAGGCCGGGGTCCAGTCGCCTGCTTCGAGTCCGACCGCGGCGGCGCTCAGGTAGCGCCCGAACCCGGTGGGCGGCGCCTCCCCCTGGGCGAAATCGGTCTCGCCGAAGCCGGGCTCGGTGCTGAAGCAGCGGATCCGGTCGTCGGCGCGCGGAGCGAAAGCGAGCGCTACGCCGCGCCCGAGCGCCGCCGGCAGCACGGGCAGCCCGCAGTAGTCGACGTGCTCCCCGATGATGTTCACCCGGCCCGGGGCGAACGCGACGGTCTCGGGGCGATGCCCGTAACGTTCCCGGAACGCTCGTTCGGCCGCGGCGACCGGAGGTGCTGCCGCCGTCCCGCCCGGCGCGCCTCGGCGAGTCAGCACGAGACCGGCCGGACCGCCCCGGCGCCGATCACGGAGTCCGTAGCCACCTCCGCCTCACGGTAACGGGGACCAGCGGGGCAGGGACCGGAAGCAGGCGGTGCGGCCTCGCTCACCTCAATGCGACGCGGGGCTCACCCGTCCACCTCGAAGAGTCGCCGAAACGCCGCCTCCGCCGGGGGCAAACCTGTCTCGGTCAAGACGACCGACCTGGCCTTGCTCACCGGGTTGGAAATCAGACCCTTCTGGTGAAGCCGGTCCATCGCGTCCCAGTCGAACGACTTCCAGGTGCGCGCCCCCATCCCGGGATCGCGCTCGTGAATCCCCAGATAGAGGAGCGCCAGCACGGCTTCGTCAATCCGGTCGTCTTTGCCGTCCCGGCTCATCCACGCAGGGTAGCAGTCAACTCATCAGCGGGCGCCGGATCGCGATGGGTCAGAAAGGAATCCTCTCCAGATCCCGGACGGCGTCGAAATGGGTATCGCGGCTGAGCAGCGGCAGCGCATGCTGCCGGGCCAGCGCCGCGATCCAGACATCGTTCGCCGGGATGGGACGCCCCGCACGCTTCAGTTCGAGACGGATTTCGGCGTAGTGATGGGCTGTCCGTGAACTGACCGCGGCGATGTCCACGAGGCGGAGCCTTCGGCGAAGCCAGTCCTCGTAACGGCCACGATGGCGGGATTGGCGAATCCCGAAAACGAATTCGCCCAGCACAACGACGGGAACCACTAATCGGTCCGCCAGCATCATGGGCGCTTCGACGGCCGAATTCCCGTCCGCCAGCGCAGACAGGGCGTTCGTGTCGAGAATCAATCCAGGTCTTCGGGTTCCAGGCGTTCGAACTCATCTTCAATGATGCGTTCTATGCGCCGGGTCTCTTCTGACAGGTCGGACAGCTCTCCGAATGCCGCCATCCATGGTGGCTTGTTCCGGGATTCTCCGGCCCGCCGGGTGTCAGCGCGGAGTTTCTCCTCAAGGGCTTCGGTGAAGAGTCGTTTCAGAGTCGTCCCGCGCGCGGCGGCCAGCATCCGGGCCTGCCGGAGGATCGGGTCCGGAAGTTCGATCGTTGTCTTCACGCGACCCATATTACCATATTTAAGGCTCGCTGAGTGGATGCGGAAGGCCCGCGTGGTTGGCGAATGGTGGTGCGGAGCCGGGAGGGCCGGACGGTGCGCTCGGGGTGTAGTCCGCGTGGATGGGGCCCCTGCCCGCCGGGGTCAGGGCGCCCCCTTGCAGCACCAGGTTCTCCGACGATGTGACAGGAACGCGCGGGCCGGGAATCAGGATCCCGGACAGGTTGAGCGGATCGGCGGCGCCGATGGTCAGCCTCGGCCCCGGCTCGCCCCCGTCCCGACCGGCGCGGCGCAGTGGGGCAACGGCCTCGGGCAGGGCGAACTGCTCTCCGGCGAAGGTCGTGACGAACCGCCCGCCGACCACCTCGCCCCGCATCTCCAGCCGCCGCAGGACGAGTTGGAGGTCGCGCCAGCGCGATTCGATCCGCTCCCGCTTCAGCAGGTCGCGGAACACCACCCCCCAGCGCCGGAGGAGTTGGCGGGCGACCGCTTCGTGATCGGTCGGTTCTCCCCCCTCGTCAGCGGGCGCCGCCAGGAGCGCCCAGCGGCCCGGCGAGTAGCGCGCCTTCCGCCTTCGGTAACGCCCGTAGGCGCTTCGCCGCCGCGGGTCCATGAGCGCGCGCAGGTTGTCGAAACCGTCCGCGGTTACCCGCCCGCCGGCGGTCAGTTCCCAGAGCGCGTCCTCGAGGGCCGCGGGCAATAACCCGGAGCGCGCCTGGAGTTCGGCGAAGAACTGCGCTCCGCCCTCTTCGAGGAGTTTCAGGACCTTGCCCGCCGCCGAAGAGCGGTCCGCGCGGTCCTCCTCCCGGCGTCGAAGCCAACGGCCGAGTTCACTTCGGAGGAGCAGTCCGATCGGGGCCGCTCGGGTCGGCCGCGCCGGGAGCCGAGCCGCCGCGCTCCCGTTCGGGGACGTTTCCGGAAGGGATGTCCGTCCCCACACCACCTCGCCCGAAAGGCAGTTCTCGTCGAGCCAGTCGCGGCGATATCCGGCGATCCGCAGCGGCAGGATCTGTGACTCCCAGGCCGCCGCCGGCGCTTCGAGCCCCTGTAACTGGGCGATCACCTCCCGGACCCCGCGCGGCCCGTGGAGCCGGGTCTCGGCCGTCGCGTGCTGCCACCCGGCCAGGAAGTCGAGGAAGGCGGCGGCGCTGACCGGCGCCGACTCGCGGCGGAGCCGCGCGAGGGTGAGGCGGTGGACGCGGGCCAGCACCCGCCGGTGGCACCACTCGACCGGTCCTGTTTCCGCCGGGGGGTGTGAAAAACGCCCCTGAAGCACCACTCCCTCGGCCTCCAGAAGCTGGAGCGCTGCCTGGACCGTCGTCTCGGGGATCGCCAGCCGGTCGGCGAGCCCCGGTGCGGTCATGGGGCCGGAGGAGTCCATGACTCCGCGAAGAATCGCGGCAGCCGCAGCGGCCCGGGTGTCCGGGACCCCGGACGATTCCGTCGGGCCGGCCGCGGGCGGGGGAGCATCCGGCCAGACCGCGCGGGCCCAGACTGCTCGGGCGATACCGAGCCGCTCGACGGCCACCCATAGCCGACCCCCGCTCGCCGAAAACGCGGTAGCGCGGCGGCCGGTTTCGAGCTCGGCGAACCATCCGGCCCATTCCGGCGTCTCCCGCATCGCTCCCAGGGTGAGCAGCGCGTCGTGGAGTTCGTCCGCGTCCCGGACCGGCGGCGCCGCTTCCGCCGCTGCCTGCTCGATCGCCTCGGGGTCGAGGACCGCCTCGGAATCGAGTTCGGGGGGCAGCGACCGCCGCATCCGGACGGCCCGGGCGCGGCGCTCCTCCAGGGGCGCCGGATCGAGGAATGCGAACGGATTGGCGTTCAGAATCTCGGCCGCGAAGGGCGACGCTTCCGGGGTGTCCACCGCCACCGTGCGCACCCGTCCGCTCCGGATGTTTTCGAGGAGCTTTCGCAGGCCCTCGAGGTCCAACGCTTCGTGGAGGCAATCGGCGATCGCCTCGTCAACCAGCGGGTGTTTCGGAATCCGCACCTCACCGGCAAGGTTTTCGGCGCAGGCGGCCTGGTCCGGGAAGACCGCGGCGAGCAAGTCGTCGGTGAGCATCCGCTGGATGGGTGGCGGCACCCGCTTGCCGGACCGCCGGCGGGGCACCGCGAGCGCCCGGGATGCGGCCCAGCGCCAGCGCACGAAGAACAGGGGTACGCCCAGAACCGCCTGGGTCAGCACCGGCTCGAGGGTTGCCGGCTTCAGGAACGAGAACACCGACTCCAGCGGGAAGGAGTGCAGGTCGGTCAGGGAGATGACGATGCCGTCATCGGTTGCCGCCGCCTGGAGTTCCAGGTTGAAGGACCGGCAGAAGCGCTTCCGGAGCGCGAGACCCCAGGCCCGGTTGATCCGGCTCCCGAAGGGAGCGTGGATCACGAGCTGCATCCCGCCCGATTCGTCGAAGAACCGCTCCGCAACCACGGTGCGCTGGCTCGGCATGGCGCCCAGCGCGGCCCGGCCGGCGGCGAGATAGCGGATGAGCTGGTCGGCGCCGGCGCCGTCGAGGTGCGACGCCGCGCTCAGCTCGACGCGGGCCTTCTCCGGCAGGCTTTCATCCACTCGTTCGCGGAGTTCCGCCACCCGGACGCTCAGTTCGGGGGTCCGGCCCGGCGCTTCTCCCCTCCAGAAGGGAATGGTCGGCGCCGCGCCCTGGGCGTCTTCGACCCGGACCTGTCCTTCGGCGATCCGCCGGATCCGCCAGGCGGTGGTCCCGAGCAAAAAGACGTCGCCCCGGTAGCTCTCGATGGCGAAGTCCTCGTCGAGCTGGCCTACGATCCGGTCGTCGGGTTCGGCGACAACTTGATATTGCGCCGTCTCCGGGATCGCTCCGCCGCTCTGGATGGCCGCCAGCCGGGCGCCCCGGCGGGCGCGCACCGTGCCGGAAACGGTGTCCCGGTGCAGGTAGGCGCCGCGCCGTCCGCGCGCGGTCGCGATGCCTTCCGAGAGCATGGCGACGAGGTCGTCGAACACCGTCCGCTCGAGTTGCCGGTAGGGGTAGGCGCACCGCACGAAATCGAACAGCTGGTCCAGATCGTGCCGCTGCTCGGGCGTGGCTCCCGTTTCCGCCACGAGCTGCTGGGCGAGGATGTCGAGGGGCGCCTGGGGGATGCGGATCCGGTCCAGGTCTCCCGACTCCATCGCGGCGACCAGTGCCGCACACTCGACCAGTTCATCGCGGGTGGTGGGAAAGAACCGCCCTTTCGGGGTGGCGCCGAGCCAGTGTCCCGAGCGGCCCACCCGTTGCAGGGCGACCGCGATGGAACGGGGCGAGCCGAGCTGGCAGACCAGGTTCACCGAACCGATGTCGATCCCGAGCTCGAGGGAGGCTGTCGCGACGATGGCCCGGACCTCCCCGGTCTGGAGCCGGCGCTCGGCCTCGAGCCGCAACTCCCGGGCGAGGCTGCCGTGATGGGCGAGTACGGCCCCCGCGGGAAGCCGTTCGCCCAGATCGTGGGTCAGCCGCTCCGCCATCCGGCGGGTATTCACGAACACGAGGGTGGTGTCGTGTTCCTCGATGAGGGTGGCGATCCGGTCCCGGATGTCCTCCATGATCTCGTGGCTCGCCACCGCACCCAGTTCGCTGTCCGGAATCTCCACCGCGAGGTCGAGTTCCCGGCGGTGGCCGACGTCAATGACGGTCGGTCCCCCCGGCGTGCGCGGGCTCAGGAAGCCGGCCACCTCGGATATCGGCCGGACGGTGGCGGAGAGGCCGATGCGCTGCAGGCGGCGCCCTGCGATCCGGTCGAGGCGTTCGAGCGAGAGCGCGAGATGGCTTCCGCGCTTGTCGCGCGCCAGCGCGTGGATCTCGTCCACGATCACGGTGTCCGCGGTCGAGAGGAGCTCACGGCCGCGGGCGGCGGTGAGCAGCAGGTAGAGCGATTCCGGCGTCGTGACCAGGATGTGGGGCGGCTTCCGGGTCATCCGGGCCCGCTGAGCGGCAGGCGTGTCTCCGGTGCGGAGTTCGGCGCGGAGCGCGGGAAGGGGATCGCCCGCCGCCGCGGCCCGCGCGGCGATTCCGGCGAGCGGGATTTCGAGATTCCGGCGGATATCGGCGCTCAGCGCCTTGAGCGGCGAGACATAGACGACGCGCGTTTCGTCCGCCAGCGGTCCGACGCGGGCCTCCCGGGTGAGCCGGTCCAGCGCGAACAGGAACGCGGCGAGCGTCTTGCCCGAGCCGGTAGGCGCGGTGATCAGGACGTCTTCTCCCCGTGCGATCGCGGGCCAGCCCTTTGCCTGGGGTTCGGTGGGCGCTTCGAAACGCTCTCGGAACCAGCCGGCAACCGCGGGGTCGAAGCGGGAGAGCAGGGAGGTCAGTGGCGGTTCCTCGAAGGCGGGTTCTTGTTCGCGCAATGTAGTGCGGGATGGCCGTTCTCGCGGAATAATCCCTTGATGGACCGGAACCGGGAGTCTTGCGCCTGTTTTATAGCCCCGGGCTGCCCCGCCGGAGACGGCGCCCGATGATCGACGAGGTGACCGGCGAGGTGATCGGCGACGTTGGGGACGGTTCGCGGCCGCTCACCGGGGACGATCTGCTGGAACGGGACCGAAGCGACCCGCTGGCCGGGTTTCGCGAGCGGTTCCTGCTGCCGGACGGCGTTGTCTACCTGGATGGGAACTCGCTCGGGCCCCCCTCGAGGTCCATTCCCGACCGGGTTGGGGGGGTGATCGCCGGCGAGTGGGGAGAGGACCTGATCGCTTCCTGGAACCGCCACGGCTGGTTCCGTCTGCCCGAGCGGGTGGGAGCCCGGATCGCTCCCCTGCTCGGCGCCGGGGAGGACGAGGTGATCGCCGCCGATTCGGTTTCCCTGAACCTCTTCAAGCTGCTCGCAGCCTTGCTGCGCCGGCCGGGTTCGCGCCAGGTGGTGCTGGCCGAAGAGAGCAACTTCCCCACGGACCTCTACATCGCGGAGGGGCTCACGAACCTGCTCGGCGACAGCGGGGCGCGCCTCCAACTCGTCCCGCCGGATGACTTCGAGGCGGCCATGGGACCGGAGGTGGCGGTCGCGACCCTGACCCAGGTGGACTTTCGGACCGGCCGGAAGCGCGACCTGCGCGCGCTCACCGAGGCCGGCCGCGCGGCGGGTGTCCCGCTGGTCTGGGATCTCAGCCACAGCGTGGGAGCCTTCCCCCTTCGGCTGAACGAGGACCGCGTCGAGTTCGCGGTGGGCTGCGGGTACAAGTACCTGAACGGCGGCCCCGGAGCCCCCGGGTTCCTCTATGTGGCCCGTGAGTTCCAGCAGACGCTCGACACACCGCTCTGCGGCTGGATGGGACACCGGAGCCCGTTCGCGTTCGAAACACGCTACCGGCCGGCGTCCGGGATGCGCCGCTTTGTGACCGGAACTCCGGGGATCCTCTCGATGACCGCACTCGACGAGGGGCTCCGCACCTTCGAAGGCGTGGACATGGACGCGTTGCGCCGCAAAAGTGAGGCGCTCGGGGACCTCTTCCTCCGCCTGGCCGACGAACGGCTCGGGGAGTTCGGGGTCACATCGGTGAGCCCCCGGGACGCCCGGGAGCGGGGGAGTCAGGTTTCGCTCCGCCATCCGGATGCCTACCCGGTCATGCAGGCGCTGATCGCGCGGGGGGTGGTAGGCGACTTCCGGGAACCCGACCTGCTTCGTTTCGGGTTTGCGCCGCTCTACGTTCGTTACCGGGACGTTTGGGACGCCGTCGAAGCGCTTCGGGGGGTGTTGGCAGGGGAGGAGTACCAAGGTCCCCGCTTCCAGCGCCGAAACCCGGTGACCTGACTTACGGCGCTTCCGACCTACCCGAGCGACTCCAGAACCCGTTCCACGCAGCGCTCCGGTGATTCGGTGCTGGTATCCAGCCGGAGGTCCGGGCGTTCGGGGGGTTCGTAGGGTTCGTAGGGTTCGTAGGGGCTGCTGGTCCCGGTGAAGTTCTTCACCTCGCCCTTCCTCGCGCGGGCGTAGAGGCCCTTTGGATCCCGCTCTTCACAGATGGCGAGCGGCGCGTCTACGAGATCTCCCGGAATTCACCCGGTCCGAACAGGGCTCGGGCCTGCTCTCGTTCCGAGCGGAAAGGACTGATGAAAGCGACGATCACGATCAGGCCGGCGTCCACCATGAGCCGGGCCACCTCGGCGACCCTCCGGATGTTTTCCACGCGGTCGGCCTCGGTGAAACCCAGGTCCCGGTTCAGTCCGTGGCGGACGTTGTCCCCATCCAGCACATGCCCTGGAGTCTCCTCTGAGTCAACCTATTGGAGTCCCTTCACTCGCTGTTCCGGCCTCCTTCGGATCTGTTTACGCCAAAACCGTCAGCAGTCGGCGCCGCAGTGGGCGGCGACGAGGCGGGCGAGGATCCCCATGTAGTCGTCCCACGACGTGCGGACGTCCGGCACCGTCTTGTGGGCGACGACCATGTTGAGCGACGGGATGACCGTGATGAACTGGCCGTAGGCTCCGCGTCCGGTGTAGGCGCCCGCGAACCCCTCCGGCACCGCCGGGCCGTCCCACACCCACCACATGTAGCCGTAGCCGAACTCGCCTCCACGCCGGCTCTCCGGATTCATCTCCTCCGACGGCGTGACCACGCTCGAAATCCGCTCGGCCCATCCCTGCGGAAGCACACGCTCCTCCCTCCAAATGCCGCCCCGAAGCATCAGGTATCCGATCCGGGCCATGTCGCGGGTCGAGAGCGTCATGTGGTAGGCGAGGTTGTGCGATCGCGTCGCGTCTCCCGACTTGCGGTGGATCCACCGGTGCCAGTCCTCGAATCCGAGGGGGAGCGCGAGGTCGGTTTCGAGCGCGTCGTAGATGTTGCGCCCCGTAAGTTGTTCGAAGACCGCACCCGCCGCGTTGAAGTCCCAGTTGCTGTACAGGTAGTACGTGCCGGGCTCCTGCGAGCCGCGGGGCGGGGCGTCCGCGAGGTTGTCCCCCGCGTTCGAGGCCGGGTGATAGACCCCGGAGCGCGCGGTGACGAGATCCAACACCCGCGCCCGTTTCTCGATCGGGAGGAGGCCCTGGACATCGTCCATGCCCAGATCCTCGAGCGTGAGTTCGAGATCTATCGTCCCGTCCTCCACGTAGTGGCCGTAAAGCATGGCGAGGATGCTCTTCCGGACCGAGGCGAGATAGCTGAGCGAATCCACGGGCCCGTGCTCGAAGAGGACGCGCCCCCCGACCACGACCATCACGGCGGAGGTGTTGATCCCGTCCACGTACGGGTGGATCGCGTCCAGCGCCTCGGCCGAAAATCCTGTGGAGGCGGGATCCGCGATCCGGTCCCACGACGCGCCCGGATAGACGGCCTCCGCCGCCGTCTCGACCGCCGGTCGCGAGCAGCCGAACCCCGCGGCGAGGGCGAAAACCAGCGCCGGCAGCAACGCAATGCGTACTCTTGAGATAGAACCTGTCGCGGTTTTCTGGTTCACTTTGGTCTCCTCTCCAGCGATCCCCAGGGACGAACTCCGGCTTGGAGATACGACTCCCCGCATCGCCGCACGCCTTCGATACTAACCACCGGGATTTCGAAAGCCGGCTTCCGTGGGCCAATGGTGTCCCGACATCCAACGGCCGTGTCCCGTAAACTCGCCCGGTGGCGCCCTACGGTGCGGCGTCGCTCCAACGGAGGTGCCCGAATGCGGATCCACGGAATGAAGACCTGGCGTGTTGGCGGGATGCTCGCGGCGGTCCTGCTCCTCTTCGCGGCCGGCGCCGCGGCGCAAGACGGAATGCGGCCGCTCGAGCTCGCCGACTACCTCTCCTGGGAGGCGGTCCAGAGCCCGCAGATCTCCCCGGACGGGGAGAGCGTGGTGTACGAGCGGCGCTTCGTGGACGCGATGAAGGATCGCTGGAAGACCGAGCTCTGGCAGATCGGCGCCGACGGCTCGAGAAACCGGTTCCTCACCGAGGGGGGCAGCCCGCGCTGGTCGCCGGACGGCACCCGGATCGCCTTCCTCCGCGACGGCCAGATCTTCGTGCGCTGGATGGACGCCGAGGGCGCGGAGAGCCAGGTGACCCGGCTTGACCGCCCGCCCTCGCAGCTCGTCTGGGCGCCGGACAGCGGATCCATCGCCTTCCGGGCGGTGGTGGATCCGGGGCCCGATCCCGACTGGGCGATCGACATGCCGAAGGCGCCCGAAGGCGCCGAATGGACAAAGCCCCCGCGGATCGTCACCCGCCTCAACTACCGGCGCGACGGGCAGGGCTATTTCCCGGCCGGTTTCCGGCACATCTTCGTGGTGAGTGCGGACGGTGGAACGCCGCGCCAGTTGACGAGCGGCGACTTCCACCACGACGGCCCCCGCTTCGTGGGGGACGGAGCCGACATCGTCTTCACCTCGCTGAGAACGGCGGACGCGGAACACGCCTGGCGCGAATCCGAGATCTACCGGGTCGAGGTGGCGACCGGCCGGATCACGGCCCTCACGAGCCGCAGCGGTCCGGACTCGGGACCCGTCCCCTCTCCGGATGGCAGCCTGATCGCCTACACCGGGATGGACCACACGACGGACACCTACCGGGAGGAAGGCCTCTACGTCATGGAGAGCGACGGGAGCAACCCGCGGATCATCGCCACCGAGATGGGCCGCCGGCCCGGGATCGTGGGCTGGTCCGCCGACGGCAGCGGCGTCTATTTCGGCGGCCAGCTCCGCGGCACCAACAACCTCTACTTCGCCCCGGTCGAGGGCGAGGTCCGGCCGGTCAGCTCCGGGAATCACATGCTGTCGGTTTCCACCGTGAGCGAAGACGGGACCGCGGTGGGGGTGGTGAGCTCGTACCACACCCCCGGGAACCTGGTGGCCTTCGCGGTGGATTCGCCCGAGGAGCTGACGACCCTCCACGTCACGAACGCTTCCGTGCTCGCCGAGGTGCGCCTCGGGGAGGTCGAGGAGCTCTGGTACAAGTCCCCGGACGACCTCGATATCCACGGCTGGATCGTGAAGCCGCCCGACTTCGATCCGTCGCGCAAGTACCCGCTGATCCTCCGGATCCACGGCGGACCGCACTCGATGTACCACAGCGGGTTCGACTTCAAGAACCAGGACCACGCGGCGAACGGTTACGTGGTGCTCTACACGAACCCGCGCGGCAGCAGCGGCTACGGCAGTTCGTTCGGCAACGAGATCAAGAACGCCTATCCGGGGAAGGATCTCGACGACCTGATGGCGGGGGTGGACGAAATCATCTCCCGCGGCTATATCGATGACCGCAACCTGTTCGTGTACGGCGGCAGCGGCGGGGGCGTGCTGACCTCCTGGATTGTCGGTAATACAGACCGCTTCACGGCGGCGGTTTCGAAGGCCCCGGTGACCAACTGGCTGAGCTTCGTGGGGACGACCGACGGGGCGAGCTGGTACCGGAACTTCGAGAAAATGCCGTGGGACGACCCCGAGGAACACCTCCGGCGCTCGACGCTCATGTACGTCGGCAACGTCACCACCCCGACGATGCTCATGACCGGAGAGAAGGACCTCCGCACCCCGATGGAGCAGACCGAGCAGTACTACCGGGCGCTCAAGATGAGGAAGATTCCGACGGCGATGGTGCGGCTGACCGACGGCTGGCACAGCCGCAGCCTCCCCCCGACGAACTTCCTGCGGGTGCAGCTCCTCCTCCGCAACTGGTTCGAGCGCTTCGCGATCACCGACGAAATGACCACGGACGAACCCCAGAACTAGGGGAAGGAGCGCCGCCGCCCGCGGAGCGGGCGGAACTCACTCCGCCGACCCGCGGCAAGAACGGAACGCATCGGGACGCCGACCTCCGCCAGTTCTCCCGGTGGGGGCCCTCAAACCGGCACCGCTGCGCGCCAGCGCAGCGAAACTCGCACTGCTGATCGAGAACGAGCGCGGCCTGCGGCTACTTCTCGAACAGCCCGCAGGCGAAGAGCCCCGGCGTCTCAAACGGCAGGGGGCCGAGTTCCCCGGCGTAGCGCTCCGCCAATTCCATCATGGTGACGCCCTCCATAGTGCGAAAGCCCGCGTCCGCCAGCAGTTCGCTCATCGCCGCAACGCTGTATTCGCTCTTCATGGGCTCCCCGCGTTTGGCCACGTAGTCCTCAAGCTGGTCCCGCATCCTGCGGTGCTCGGGCCAGGCCGACGCTTCGTCGAGCATGTAGTCGAGGACGAGGCGCGAGCCGGGGACGACGCCGGCGGCGATGGACCGGGCGGACTCCGCGAGCGTTTCCGGAGTCAGGTAGTAGGTCACCCCGAGGAAGGACAGGATCACCGGGCTCTCTCGATCGAATGATGAGTCCGCCAGGGCATCCATCACCGAAACCCGTTCCAGATCGGCCGGGACGAAGTGGAGTCCCGAGGGCAGGGGAATCCCGGCGCTCCGGAGGCGTTCCAATTTCACCTCCTGCATATGGGGGCGGTCGGTCTCGAACACCCGGAGCGGCGGGACGAGGTCGGTCCGGCGCAGCGCGAAAGAATCCAGTCCGGCGCCGACGATCACGTACTGGCGGATGCCTTCCCGGAAGGCCGCCTCTACCGCCTGTTCCGCGTAGCGGGCCCGGATGAACAATCCGAGGATGACGGGTTTCAGGCCCCGCAGCGCCCAGTTCGCCATGAACCAGGCGGCCGGCCGAAAGCGAAGGACCCGCTGCAGCGAAGGGCTGGTGAGGGACAAGGCATAGGGATCGTCCACCAGCCGCACCCGGTCCCGCTGATGCCGGGCGCGGGCGGCGGCGGCGAGGTCTGCCGTCGAGGCCCGCTTTCTTTGTCCGCTGTGCATGACGGCCGTAATTGACAATCGTCCCACGACGCGTCCGCCCCTGGCGGCCAGTCTGCCCTTTCGCCCCGAAAAAACACTCACTGACACGCGACGGGGAGCCCGTCGATCGCACAAGGCGCACGGTCTGCGGCCCGATCACCGTTGCCTCGCCGGACCGGGAGCCGCACAATGCGTCCCATGAAGCGCACTTCCTTTCCTGTCCGGGCGTTGCCCGTTTCGCTGTTCCTGTCGGCGGCCCTCGTTGCCACCACCGCCGTCGCCCAGCCCCAAAAGCCCGTTCTCCACGGAAAACACTGGATGGCGATCACCGGCAAGCCGCTCGGCGCCACCGCCGGGGCCATGATCTTCGGCCAGGGCGGAAACGCGGTGGACGCCGCCTGCGCCATGCTGGGCGCCACCGCGACGATGTTCGACGCCCTGAGCTGGGGCGGCGAGACCCAGGCGCTGATCTGGCATCCCGAACAGAAGAAGGTCATCGGGATCAACGCCCTCGGAGTGGCGCCGACGGGCGCGACGCCGGAGTTCTTCCGTGGGCAGGGGATGGAGTACCCGCCTTCGCTCGGTCCGCTCGCCGCGGTGACTCCGGGAACTCCCGGCGGCCTCATGACGATGCTCGCCGAGTACGGAACCATGTCGCTCGCCCAGGTGCTCGCGCCGGCGATCGAGATGGCGGATGGCTATCCCATCGAGGCGTCCGCCGCGCGCGCGATTCAGCGGGGAGCCGACCGGATCGCGGAGTGGCCGTACTCGGCCCGCACCCTGCTGCCGCACCGGGGCGATGCCACCGGCAGCGGCGCCACGGGAGACCTCGCGGAGGAGCGCGGCAACTACTGGGACCGCGACGACCCGAACTATCGCGAGTTCAGCGCCGGCGGTCCCGCCCCGGGCGAGAATTTCCGTCAACCGGAACTGGCCGCCACCCTTCGGAAGCTGGTGGACGCCGAAGCGGAAGCGCTCGCCGCCGGCAAGAGCCGAGAGGAGGCGATTTACGCCGCCTATGACCGCTTCTACAAGGGAGACATCGCCGAGGAGTTCGCCCGCGGCGTTCAGGAGCAGGGAGGCCTCATCACCACCGAGGACCTCGCCAACTGGAAGGTCCATATCGAGGAGCCGGTGTCCACGAACTACAAGGGGATCGAGGTGTACAAGCTGACCCACTGGGTGCAGAGCCCGGTGCTGCTCCAGACGCTCAACATCGTGGAACCCTTGGATCTCAAGGGGATGGGCTACAACAGCTCCCGCTACATCCACACTCTCTACCAGGCGATCAGCCTCGCCTTCGCCGATCGCGACTTCTACTACGGCGATCCCTACTTCCCGCCCGAGGAGCCGATCCAGGGATTGCTCTCCAAGGAATACGCCCGGCACCGCGGGGAGTTGATTCGGAGCGACCGGAACGATCCCACGATCGGTCCCGGGGATCCATACCCCTTCCAGGGCGGCGAGAACCCGTTCCTGGAGTACCTCGACCGCTTTTCAGGGACGTCGGGGACCCCGACCACCGAAGAGGAGCGCCAGGAGTTCCTTGACGGGTTCCTGGCCGGCACCACCTCCATTCAGGCCGCAGACGCTGCCGGCTGGGTGGTATCCGTGACCCCGAGCGGCGGTTGGCTGCCGGCGGTACTGGCGGGCGAAACCGGGATCGGTCTCAGCCAGCGGATGCAGAGCTTCGTCCTCGACCCGGCCATGAACCCCTACAACGTTCTCGAACCCGGGAAGCGGCCACGCGCCACCCTGACGCCGAGCCTCGCCGTCAAGGACGGGGCGCCGTTCCTTTCCTTCGCGGTCCAGGGCGGAGACAGCCAGGATCAGAACCTCCTGCAATTCTTCCTGAACGTCGTCGAATTCGGCATGAACGTGCAGGAAGCCGCCGAGGCCGCGAATTTCAACAGCTACCAGCTCAGGAGTTCCTTCGGCGCCCATGAGTCGGAGCCCGGCTCCTTGTTGCTGAACCAACAGGTCCCCGAGTGGATCCGCAACGAGCTGATCGGAATGGGTTACTCGCTGCGCTTCGCGCCGCGAACCTCGGGGCCAATCAACGCCATCTGGTTCGACCGCGAGCACGGCACCTTCTGGGGCGGCTCAAGCCAGCACGGCGACGACTACGGAGTGGCGTGGTGATGCAGTTGCCGGTTTCCTTTCAGCGTTCGGCGGTCCTGCTGGCCGCCGTTCTCCTCCTTCCGGCGGGTGCGCTCGCGCAGGCGCCACCCGAATCGGAAAACGGGCCGAAGCCTGCTTCGCTCACCGTTTCGCCCGAGAAGATCACCCTGACCGCCGGCGAGACGGCGCAGATCGAGGCCGCCGTGCTCGATGCGGAGGGCAACGAGATCGAGGCCGAACTCCTCTATCTGCCCCTCTACGGCCAGTTCTGGAACCTGGAGAAGCGCACCTGGGGGTTCAACATCTTCAAGGTGTCACGAGAAGGCGAGGTCTCGACCCGGCGTCCCGGCGATTACGCCGTGATGGTCCGGGTGGTGGGCTCCGGTCCCGATCCGTCGGCGCGGGACTCGGAGGCCGATGGCTATCTCGAGCAGCGAATCCCGCTCACCATCCTGCCGCGCCCGGTGGCGTCGCTCACGGTGACCGCTGAGGGGCCGCTCTACGCGGGCACCGAGGTGACCGTGCGCGCCGAGCCTCTCGACGACACCGGGACGCTCGTGGAAGGGCTCGAAGTCAGCTGGGCCTCTTCCGATGAGTCGGTAGCCATGCCGGTCGGCCGGCCGGCGACCATCGAACGGACTCGCACCCGGGGGGTGCTGGCGCTCGGGGCGGCGGGGCCGGTGGCGGTCACCGCGACCGCCGGCGCCGCTACCGCCGAAATGGCACTCGAAGTGGCGCCGAATCCGGTCGCGGACATGAAACTCACTCCGGACCGGAGCGCCGTCCGCACCGGCGACGTGACGCACCTCAAGGTGACGATGACCGACGCGGCCGGCGGGACGCTCGAAGACGTCCCGGTCGGGTTCAGCGTGTCGGCGATCACCGACGCGATGGGCATGGGTGGTCCCTCCTCGGGCCTCATCACGCAGGACGGGCGGTTCGTGGCCGATCTTCCGGGTGTCTATACGGTGGTCGCCCGCACCGGCGGGGTCTCGGCCTCAACAGTGGTGCGGGTCGCCGAGCGCGGCGCCCGGCGGCCCATAGAGCTGGTCGGCCACGGCCGGGTAAAGGACCGGGCGACCTCGGATCTGTGGGTCTGGGAGGCGCCGAACGGGCGCGACTACGCGATGACCGGCACCCACAGCGCCGCCGGCCATGCCTACATCTGGGACGTTACCGATCCCGAGAACCTGGAGATCGTGGACGTGGTGCGGGTGGACGCCCGCACCGTGAATGACGTCAAGATCTCCGAGGACGGAGCGACCGCGGTGATCTCCCGCGAGGGAGCGTCCAACCGGCGGAACGGACTGGTCATCCTCGACGTGTCCGACCCGGCCAAGGGAGTGCAGAAGCTCGCCGAGTACGACGACCAACTCACCGGCGGCGTCCACAACACCTTCATCCACGAAGGGCACGTCTACGCCCTCTCCGGCGGCCGGCGCTTCGACATCATCAACATCGAGGATCCTTCGGTTCCGCACCGGGTGGGCAGTTTCGCCCTCGACAGCCCGGCGCGCTCGATCCACGACGTCTGGGTGGTGGAGGGCATCGCCTATTCGGCGAACTGGAGCGACGGGGTCGCGGTGATCGACGTGGGCGGCGCCGGTAAGGGCGGCACGCCGCAGAGTCCGAAGCTCATCGGACAGTTCCCGTTCCCGACCGGCTGGAACCACGCGGTCTATCCCTACCGGAGCGCCTCGACCGGCAAGTTCTACATCTTCGCCGGGGACGAGGCCGCCCGTAGCGGACGCTACAGCCCGCTCTCGGAGATCGGAACCGGCACTCCCGGGTACGACAACGAGCCCACCCGCTGGCGTGGCTGGATCCACATCCTGGAGTGGGACGAGAAGTTCGAGGCGCCGCCGCGGTTGGTCGGCCGCTACGAGGTCCCCGAGGCGGGAAGCCACAACATCTGGATCGAGGACGACGTGATGTACGTGGCGTTCTACAACGGCGGGCTCCGGGTGGTGGACGTCTCGGGCGAGCTGCTCGGGAACCTTTACCGCCAGGGCCGGGAGATCGCCCGCTTCCTGCCACTCGACCCCGAGGGGTTCCTGCCGAACGCGCCGCAGGTCTGGGGCGTCCAGCCCCATAAGGGCGTCATCTTCTTCTCGGACCGCAACTCGGGCCTCTGGGCGGTCCGCCTCGGGGACGTGCCGGAACAGACGGCCACGGACGAGCAGCAGTAGCGTCGCGGGCTGCGGCGCAGGGGACGCCGGCTCGAACCGGCATTCCGGCGCTCGCGGGCCATCGGGGACGGGTAGCTCGACACCGTTTTGCGGCGCTCGCGCCGCGGAACGGTGTGAAGCCCCCACCGGGAGAACTGGCCGGCGTTCCCAGCCCAGCGGCGCGATTTGGGTGAATGGCGGTCCTGGTTGGGGGACGGCGCCACGCGCGCCCGTTATTGAGGGAACTCGAAGACCGCGGCCTCCCGGCGCAACTGGAGTACGAGCGCGTCCGGGTCGACGACGATGCGTGCCGGATCGAAGTCGGTGGCGATCTGAAAGTCGGCTGATTCCCCAGCGCCCAGTTCGATTGCCGCCCTGGAGTCACGGTAATCGCTCCGGACGACCGTCCGGTTGGCGTCGTCGCCTTCGTCGGACCAACGCTCGCCAGCCGTCGCGGCCACCTCCACCGTCACCCGTCCCGTCCCCGCGTTCTCCAGCGAGCCGCGCACGACCCAACCGTCGCCATCCCTCTCTTTCGTCACCTGGGAGAGCCGGTACTCCGGGACGACCACGTCGTGGAACCACTGCCGGGTGAACGAGTCGAAGACATCGGGGTCCGGGGCGTAGTCCCGGAGCACCCTCAGCATGTCCTGGATGACCGGAAAGTCCGGACTGGAGCGGTACGCCTCGATGAAGGCGCGGAGCCCCGCCAGGAGGTTTTCGCGGCCCATCTCCCGCTGGAGCATCCACATCACCCACCCGCCCTTTTGGTAGATGACCGCTGCGTCGCCCGATCGTGAGCCGTCCGTCTTGACGAGGGGCCGTTCGGAATCCACGAACCGCGCGTCGCCGTATTGATCTTCGATCCGTTTCACGAACTCGATCCGGTGGCGGTCTCCATAGACCTGCTCGTGTAGCAGGATGGTCGCGTAGTGGGACATCCCCTCGGACAGCATGTTGCCGCCCGGTCCGCGTCCGGGAGTCAGGATGTTCCCCCACCACTGGTGCGCCGCTTCGTGCGCCACGATGGCGAAGGCGGCGTGCGAGCGGGGATCGCTCTTCGTCAGGAAGCCGATTCCCTCGCTGAAGGTGATGTTCGTGGGGAATCCCTGCGCGTAGCCGGCGAACGCCGGGAACTCGGAGAGCTTCAGGCGTTCCCACGGGAAGGGGTGGAACCACTCCGAGTAGTGCTCCCTCGCCGCGTCGAGTGCGGCGGACATCTCCTCGACGTTGTAGTCGTGCTCCGGGTGGTAGTAGATGGCGGTGCCCCGCCCCTCCTTGACCGCGTAGCGGCCGGCGACGATGTTGAAGAGCCGGACCGGGTGGTCGGACTCCCACACCACAGTGCGCCGCCCCTCCCGGACCTCGTCGCTCACCAGCCGACCCACGCTGTTCGCGGTGTATTCCTCCGGCGTGGTGATTCGGATTCTCGTGGTGAGGGGCGTTCCGCCCCAGCCGAAGGCCGGTTCGGTCTCCCCCTCGAAGAAATCGTCGGGGTACTCCCGCTGGTCGTACCGGTTCTCTTCGTCCACGCCGATTCCCGGCAGGTACCCGGGAACCGGAGCGAAGGTGGGCGCGAAGGCGGTGAGGACGACCCCCGAATTGAGGATGAACTGGCCGCGGCCGCCGACCCTCGTGCTCAAGCCGCGGGGGTGCTGCAGGTCGTAGCGGAAACCGACCGTGAGCGACTCCCCGGGCGCCAGCGGTTCTTCGGGGGTGAAGACAAAGAGACCCGAGCGGTCCTCCGGTTCGTAGGGCTCCCCGTCGAGGGTCCACTCGATGGGGTCCCAGAGGCCGGCGGTGATGGGAAGCTGGCGAACCACATAGTCGCGGTGGTTGAAGAACGTGTAGGCGCCGGACACCGAAGCGGAATGGGCCCGGGGCTCGAGTTCGACGTCCAGGTCCACGTGGGAGACCGACGGCATTCTGAAGTCGGTCCAGGTGGCCACGTTGCGCCGCCAGTAGTTCTTGACGGCTTCCTCAACGCCCGGTCCCTGGTAGCCGGCTCGTCCGCCAAAGAACAGCAGGGACGCGAGGAAAACCGGCGGCACGGCGAAAGGAAGGAGCCGCACCCCGCTCCCCAACAGGGCCTTCGGCCGCAGGCGGTGCAGGATCCGAGTGGCGTCGAACTCCTGCCGCCCGAACCACCGCATCGCCAGGACCAGGAGCAGGGGGACGAGACTCAGGTACAGGAGGCGGTTCAGCAACAGGGCGCGGCCGTGGAGTGAAAAAGCGCCCATATCGCTCCACTGGATCGAGTTCCAGGCTATCCAGTTGGTGACCCACGAGAGCGCCTCGCCCGCGTTCATCCGGTAGACGGTGTAGATCGCGATCGCCAGCCCGAGTCCGTACACCGTGTAGCGGTTGCGGAAGAGGGCGAAGGCGGCGGTGATGAACGTCGTCCAGAAAATGAACGTCGGGGCCATCACGCCGCCCCAGGCTGCAATGAACGGCCAGAGCGTGAAGCCGACCGGATCGCCGAGAAGCTGCCGCACCGCGATGATCGTCGCGGACGCGATCAGGGCGGTGCTCAGGACCAGCGCCGCCAACACGACGCTGCCCGCGGTCTTGCCGAGGAGCATCGCCCCGGTCCCGACGGGTGTCGCCCGGTAGATCTCGGCGAATCGCTGGGCTCGCTCCTTCACCAGCGACTCCACCGTGTAGAAGAGCAGCAGAATGCACACGAGCAGGCTCAGCGTGTTGAACTGCCGCGCCGCCATCGCCCCCGAAGTCACCAGCAGCGGCGAATCGAAAGGCCCGAGCGCGAAGAGACTCTGACTGACCGACTGCCAGAGGATCAGGGGGACGAAAAGATAGACACCCGGCCGAACGAGCAACTCGCGGACCTCGGCCCGGCCGATCGCGTGAACCGCCGTGAAGAACCCCGGGGGGCTGGTCCGCATGCCGAGTTCGCTCAGCGTCCTCCCGGCGGGGGCCGGTGCGCTCGTGAGGTCCGGCGCGGGCGTCTTCTTCTTGCCGCTCCGGCGAAAGCCGACCACCACCGAATCCATGTCTCCCCGAAGGAGTCGGCGGGCGGTGTTCCGCACCGCGGCTTCCACCGCCAGCAGTCCGACGGCGGCCAGAGCGATGCGGCTGAGGAGGAATCCGGTGTCCGGAGGCAGCGGCGCCGTGTTGTAGAAGTCAACCCCCCGATCAATCTTCAGGAAGGTCTCGTTCAGCCACCGGAAACCCGAGGGATCCGCAAGCATCAGCGCGCGGTTGATCGCCGGGTCGAGCCAGCTCGGCGACCAGGAGACCAAAAATCCCAGGGCGACGAGCAGCACCGCGATCGGAAACGCGAAGACCACGATCGGGCGGCGGGTCCAGGCGCCGAGGAACAGTGGTACGCCCGCGAAGAACACGATCTGGGGAAGGCCGAGGAGCAGGGTGGGAGCGAGGTAGTTCCCGAGAACGAACGGCCCGATCTGGCGGGATTCCGCTCCGGCCGCCAGGACATGGTTGAAGCCCACGGAGGCACCCAGGTACAGGCCCCAGATGACCAGGAAGGCCGTAACCGCTCCGGCGAAGCTGCCCCACACGTACTCCCGGGGAGTCAGCCGGGTCGCGTGGAGCACCTCGCCCACGCGATGTTCCGCGTCCCGGACCAGCACGAGCCCCGCCCCGATGGCCAGGAACCAGGCGCCCATGCCCGAGATCGAGATCGACTGGAACATGCTCTGGGCGAAGACGGAGGTGACGTGCGACCGGTTTCCTCCCGCGGTTGCGTCGCCGCTGGAGATGGTCACGTTCCCCTCGGAGAACCCCCACGCCGCCAGTACCAGAACCCCGAACAGAAACCAGTAGGAGGGCCGCCGCAGCGCCGAGGACAGTTCCCGGCGGGCGACGGCGGCCCACCTGGCGAAAGAGGTCACGAGCCCGCGCGCGCTTCAGCCTCCGGCGGCTGCACGCCGTTTCCGGATCCACTGTCCCGCGTGAGGAGGAGGTAGGCGTCTTCGAGGCTCGGAGCGACCGGTTCGAAACCTTCGGGCGGCGGTCCGTTCGGAACATGGACGCGTACCCGGTTGCGCCCCTCGATCAGGACCGCCTGGGTGACCTCGAAGCGCCGCGCTATTTCATCCATGCCGGCCTTTGCGACTGCCCCCTCGAAGATCGCACCCCGAAGACGGGCGCGCGCTTCGCCCGGGGTGGTGTCGGCCACCGCTTGTCCGTTGTGCAGGATGGCCACTCTCGGACACAACACGGAGATGTCCTCCACGATATGCGTGGAAAGCAGCACCAGCCGGTCTTCGGCCACTTCGGCGAGCAGCCGGTAGAACCGCATCCGCTCCTCGGGATCGAGCCCGGCCGTAGGCTCGTCAACGACGATGATCCGCGGGTTCCCCGCCAGCGCTTGCGCGATACCCAGCCGTTGCCTCATGCCGCCCGAATAGGTGCCGACCTTGCGCTTCGCGGCGTCTTGCAGGTTCACGCGCTCGAGAAGTTCCGCGGCAAGCCGCGTTACGCCCTGCGGCGCCTTCACGCCCTTGAGTACCAGCAGGAAGCGGAGCATCGCCGCCCCGGTCAGGTGAGGATAGAAGCCGAAGTCTTGCGGCAGGTAACCGAGCTGCCGGTGGATCCGCCGGGGATCGGTGGTTACGTCTTCGCCATCAAGGAGGACTGTTCCGGAGGTCGGTTCCAGGAGGCCTGCAACGATACGGAGGAGGGTGGTCTTCCCGGCGCCGTTCGGCCCGAGGAGGCCCAGCATGCCCCGGGAGGCTTTGAGCGAGACGCCCTGGAGCGCCGCGACCGGCCCCGGGTACACCTTGACGAGGTTTCTGATTTCAAGCATGGGGTGTTGATTGGATTGATCAGGAGTTGGCCAACGGGATAGAACGAGCTACGCACTCTGCCTTACTCGCACTGGGCGTTTCGCTCCGCTTTGCGGGGTGGTGTGGGCCGGAGGTCGGCGTTCCCGCTCTCGCGCCATCGGATGGGTCGCTCTACGGGATTCCGCGGCGCTGCGCGCCGCGGGTGCCGGTCTGAAGATCGGCGTTCCCAGCCTTCGCGCCACACTGCCAGTCGGAAGCCGGCACCGGCGTTCCCTGGGCTCTACAACTCTGCGTGGGCGGGGCTGGCGCCGGGCCCGAGGAAGGCTTCCACGTACTTCGCGCCGGTGCCGGTGTTGAAGATGACGACGGTGTCGTCCTTCGCTACGTCACCCGCAGCGCGGAGGCGACGCAGCGCGCTCAGGCAGGCGCCCCCCTCGGGCGCGGCGAAGATGCCCTCCGCGGCGCCGATCCGGCGCGCATCCCGCATGAGTTCCTCATCCGAGACCGCGATGGCTGATCCACCGCTCGCCCGGACGGCCGCCAGGATCAGGAAATCCCCGAGCGCTTTGGGCACCCGAAGCCCGGACGCCACGGTGTGGGCGTCTTGCCACATCTCGGAGGCCTCGGCGCCTTCGTCGAATGCCTTCGGAATGGGGGCGCAGCCCTCGGCCTGCACCGCGATCATCCGCGGACGCTCGGAGCCAATCCAGCCGAGGCGCTCCATCTCGTCGAAGGCCTTCCACATGCCGATCAGCCCGGTGCCGCCACCGGTCGGGTAGATCATCACCTCGGGCAGGCGTCCGAGCTGTTCGAACACCTCGTAGGCCAAGGTCTTCTTGCCCTCGATGCGGTAGGGCTCCTTCAGGGTGGCCATCTCGAAGAGGCCTCGCCCGGGCGCCATCTCCGCGATCATCCGGCCGGCGTCGGAGATCAGGCCGTCGATCGAGTGCACCTCGGCCCCGTACACCGACGCTTCGATCCGGTTCACCTCGGGACAGTCCCGGGGGACCGCGACCACGCACTGCATTCCGGCGCGGGCGGCATAGGCAGCGGCGGACCCGCCGGCGTTCCCGGCTGAGGGGAGGGCAATGCCGGAAGCGCCGAACTGGTAGGCGGCCGAGACTGCCAGGCAGAGTCCCCGATCCTTGAAGCTCCCGGTGGGGTTCATCCCCTCGTTCTTGATGAACAGCTCCCGGATACCGAGTTCGGCGCCCAGGGTAGGGGCGGGGGTGAGCGGCGTTCCGCCTTCCCCGAGCTTCAGGCAGTGGCGCTCCTCCTGGATGGGCAGCACTTCGTGGTACCGCCAGAGATCAAAGGGCCGGTCCGCAATCGCCGCGGGAGTGAAGGTCTCCGCGGCGGCGTCGAGGTCGTAGCAGGCGAGGAGCGGGTGCTTCTCGTTCGAGAGATTCTGCGGCGCGAAGGCGTCGTGGTGATGCCCGGTCCTCGAACACTCCAGATGGGTCAGAAAAGAGTAGGGCGTGGCCACGGTTTCTCCCGCGAGCATCAGATAGAAAGGATGCTCGATTCCTTGCGAGCTGCGATGTCACCGATGCGCTTCGCGTACGCATCGGTCGTCTCTTGCACGTCCGCTTCGAGGTCGTGTTCCAGGTCCTCGGAAAGTTCCTTGTTCTTCACCAGCTTCTTGAGGCGCTGATTGGCGTCGCGGCGGACCTGGCGGAGGGCGTTCTTGTGTTCCTCGGCCATCCGGCTGATCTTCTTGGCGAGCCGTTTGCGCCGCTCCTGGCTGAGCGGCGGAATCGGAATGCGGAGCGTCGTCCCGTCGGAATTGGGGTTCAGGTCAAGATCGGCGGCCCGGATGGCGCGGTCCACCGCGGGCAACAGGTTGCGCTCCCAGGGCTGAACGGTGATGGTGCTGGCGTCCGGGGTCTTGAGGGTGGCTACCTGCTGCAGCGGCAGGAGTTGTCCGTAGTAGTCCACCCGAACCGAATCCAGCAAGGCCACCGAGGCCCGGCCGGTTCGAACCGAAGCGAGTTCGTGCTCGAACACCTCGACCGTCTTGTCCATCCGGCGTTTCAGGTCATCCAGAATCTCGTGAGCCATCGCTTCCGCTCCCCCGCGACCCTACTCGTGGCGGGTCGCCTTCTCGACCCGGGTGCCGACGTCGGCGCCCCGGGCGGCTTCCTGAATGTCGTCCTGGTGGCACACCACGATCGGGAGGTCGTTCTCCATGCACAGGGAAATCGCGGTGGTATCCATGAAGCGAAGCTCCTGACGGATCGCTTCAAGATAGGTTAACCGGCGGATCGGCCGCGCCCCCGGGTCCTTTTCCGGGTCTCCGGTGAATACCCCCGGAACCCGGGTGGCCTTGATGAGCACATCCGCGCGGATCTCGTTGGCGCGCAGCGCGGCGGCGGTATCGGTCGAGAAGTAGGGGTTGCCGGTACCCGCCGCGAAGAGCGTGATCCGTCCCTTCTCGAGATGCCGCAGGGCTCTGCGACGAATGAAGGGTTCGGCGACCTGACGGACGGTGATGGCCGACATCACCCGGGTCTGGCAACTGAGCTTTTCGAGCGCCTCCTGGATCGCCAGGGCGTTGATCAGGGTGGCGAGCATCCCCATCGAATCCGCGCTGACCCGGTCCATCCCCCGCGTCTCGGCCCCCAGGCCGCGGAAGATGTTGCCGCCCCCGATCACACACGCGGTCTCGATTCCGTCGCCATGGACCGCGGCGATCAGCCGGGCCATCCGCTCGACCTCCGCGGTGGAGATTCCGGCGTGCTCTTCGCCCTTGAGCGCCTGGCCGGACAGCTTGAGCAGAACCCGTCTTGGTCCGGTCATCTGATGCCCGTCATGGGATCGCAAAGGTGCGGCGACCACGGCCGCGCCGAGAGGGGACCTGTGCCCCGCGCGTCCCTGGTCTGTCCGAGTGGTGCCATGGTACCCGGACGGACGCGGCGGGGGCTGTTAGACGTGTTCGCCGCGTTCGAACCGGACGAAGCGCCGGACCTGGATGTTTTCCTTGATCGCCTGCGCCGCTTCCAGGACCCGGTCCTGAACGCGAATCTTCTTGGAGTCGTCGAGGGCGTACATCTGCTCGAGGAGTACCCGCTCGGAGAGGAACCGGTCGAGCTTCCCGGCCACGATGCGCTCGACAATCGCTTCCGGTTTCCTGGCGTTCTTCGGATCCTGCGCCAATTGCGCGCGGATGAGTTCGGTTTCGTCGCGGATCACCTCTTCGGGCACGTCCTCGCGCCGGACCCAGCGGGCCGGGGCGGGGTACGCGCAGGCGATGTGGATCGCCACATCGTTTGCGAGGTCCCGGAACGTCTGGTTCCGCGCGACGAAATCGGTTTCGCAGGACAGCTCAACCATCACGCCGATCCGGTGGTCGTGGATGTACGAGTGGATGAGTCCCTCGCTGGCCATCCTTCCCGCGCGGCGTTCCGCTGCCGCGGCGCCCTTCTCGCGCAACAACCGGATGGCCTTGTCAAAATCTCCGTCGGCGTCCACGAGCGCTTTCTTGCAATCGGCGAAACCCGCTCCGGTGTGGTCGCGGAGCTTCTTGACGTCCTGGGCGCTGATGGCGGCCATTGCGGAATCTCCTGTTCCAGCCGTCGGTACGGCTGATGCGGCGTTAGTAAACGAGGGTGTCCGGTCAGCCGGTGCGGGCCGGCGCCGGAGCCTCGGATTCTGAACTTGCGACGGCGCCCACGGTCTTGGGCGTTTTCGGCGTCGGGGCGGCGGCCCCTGCGGAGTCTCGCCTGGATGCTCCCGGGCCGGATGTTCCAGCACTGGCTGAAGCCGCGACGCGGCCTCCGGAACCCGAAGCGGCGTCCGCTCCGTCGCTGTCCGCTGCGCCGTCCGAATCGGCTCCGAAGGCGGAGAGGCCACGAAGCTGCCGGCCGTCCTCGAACGCACTCGCCATGCGCTGGGCAAACAGACGAATCGCCCGGAGGGCGTCGTCGTTCCCCGGGATCACGTAGTCGATGAGGTCGGGATCGCAGTCGGTGTCCACGATCGCCACGATCGGGATCCCGAGCTTCTTCGCCTCTTGGACGGCGATCATCTCGTTCTTCGGATCCACGATGCACACGGCGTCGGGCAGCCGATCCATCTTCTCGATGCCACTCAGCGTCTTTTCCATCCGGCGCCGACGCTTGTCGAGGCGGGACCACGCCTTGTTCGAGAAGCCACCTTGATCGGAGTTTTCGGTGATCTCCCGGAGTTCCTGGAACTTGGCGACGCTCTTGCGAATGGTCTGGAAGTTGGTGAGCAGCCCACCGAGCCACCGGTGGTTCACGTAGAACGCCTCCACCCGTGCCGCTTCGGAGGCGATGACCTCCTGCGCCTGGCGCTTGGTGCCGACGAAGAGGATGGTCTTGCCTTCGGCTCCGAGCCGGGAAATGAAATTCAGAGCATCCCGGAAGAGCGGCAGGGTCTGGTTGAGATCCACGATGTGGATCCCACCCCGCGCCCCGTAGATATACGGCCGCATGCGCGGGTTCCACCACTTGGTTTCGTGGCCGAAATGGAGGCCTGCTTCCAGCAGGTCCCGCATCGTTACGGTCGTGGACATCGAATCAACTACTGGGGGATCAACTACCGGCGGATGACCGCTAGAGGAGGCTCGGAAGCAGAAGACGAGCCATCGTCAGCGCTTGGAGTACTGGAAGCGTTTCCGGGCTCCGGGTTGCCCGTATTTCTTACGCTCCTTGCGCCGCGCGTCCCGGGTGAGGAAACCCCGGCGCTTGAGTTCGGGACGGAGCCGTCCGTCGTTGTCAACCAGTGCGCGCGCAATACCGAGGCGAACCGCAGCCGCCTGTCCTGACAATCCTCCGCCCTTGACCCGGGCATCCACGTCGATGGCCGTGCCCTGGTCGGTGGCGAGCAGCGGCTGGGTGACCCAGTTCTGGTAGGTCTCTCTCGGGAAGTAGTCCGTGAAGGGCCGCTGATTGACGAGGATCTGGCCGGAACCGCTCCGCAGGTACACCCGCGCGATGGAGCACTTCCGCTTGCCGGTCCCGTAGGCGAGGGGTTCTGACATCAGGATGACGGGCCGAGTCGGGCCGGGAGGGGTTCGGGCTGTTGGGCCGCGTGTGGATGTTCGCCGCCGGAGTACACCTTGAGCTTCAGGAACTGCGAACGCCCGAGACTCCCCTTGGGCAGCATTCCCCGCACCGCGCTCTCAAAGAGACGCTCGGGGTGCGTACTGCGGATCTGTCCGGCGGTTCTGGACTTCAGACCGCCGGGCCGTCCGCTCGTCCGGTGGTACACCTTCTGCTCTTCCTTGCGGCCGGTGAGCTGGACCCGGGCGGCGTTGAGGACGATCACGTGATCGCCGCAATCCAGAAACGGGGTCCAGGAAGGCTTGTGTTTGCCCCTCAGCACCAGCGCTATCCGGCTGGCGAGACGGCCGAGAGGCTGGTCTCCCGCGTCCACCACGAACCAGCGCCGCCTGATTTCACCGGCGCGGGCGAAGGTCGTGCCTGCCGAACGGGACAAGATGCTGAGGACGGAGGTCGAATCGGGGTAGGACGGCAGGGAGTAGGACGGCAGGGAGTAGGACGGCAGGGAGTAGGACGGCGGGGAGTAGGACGGCGGGGGATCGGACAGTACGGGGTCGGACAGTACGGGGTCGAGGCGTTCCAGAGTAAAAAAATTCGGGCGGGTCGCTTCTCGGCAAGTCCCGGTCCGAATGCCGCCGGAACGTGCGGAGATCGCGGAGTCGCCCGAAGGGGGCAGTATAGGCAGCGCGCAGATCATGGTCAAGGTAGCCGAATCGGGATCCCTCCTTGGTCCGGCGAGGCGAAGTCCCGGTAGAGTCCCGCTGATGGAGGGCTGCCATGTGTGAGGGAACGCCGCCCCCCAGGGCGGCATCGTCGACCGGCGGGGCGATGATGAACCGGGGCCGTCTTCCCGTTTCTGACGAGCGAAAGCCCGGAAGCAGCGTCGGCCCCTGGTCGGAGCCGGCGGCGCTCCGTGCTGCCTGTCGTGAGGGGCGATTCACGGAGACGACCTCCGGAGTCTGCCCAGGTTTCGCGCAGGCGAATCTGATCGTGCTGCCACGGTCGCTTGCCGGCGATTTCCGATCGTTTTGCGAGCGGAACCCACGCCCCTGTCCGCTCCTCGCAGTGAGCGAGCATCCGGTGCTCCGCTCGCTCGCCCCGGGCGCCGACCTGCGCACTGATTTGCCCCGTTACCGGGTCACCAGGCGCGGGGCGCCGGACCGCGAGTTACAGGACGTGCGGAACGTATGGGAACCGGATCTCACCGCTTTCCTTCTCGGCTGCAGTTTCGGGTTCGAGGCGGGCCTGGTGGAGGCCGGAATACGGCTTCGGCATCAGGACGAGGACCGCGTCGTACCCATGTACATCACCGATCGCGACTGCGAACCCGCGGGCCCGTTCCGCGGGCGTCTCGTGGTCACCATGAGGCCGATTCCTGCAGCGCGGGTGGACGATGCCGTCCGGATCAGCGGCGAGCAGCCGCTGGCGCACGGCGCCCCGGTGCACATCGGTGACCCGGCGGCGCTCGGGATCCACGATCTCGCCTGTCCCGATTGGGGGGAGGACGGGGGGCTTCGCCCGGGAGAGGTGCCGGTCTTCTGGGCTTGCGGCGTGACCTCGCAGGTCGTCTGTCGAAACGCCGGACCGGAGTTCATGATTTCCCACGCGCCGGGTTTCATGTTCGTCACCGATGTTCCGGTGGCCGAGCAGACAATCCGTGGAGAAAGCCCCCCGCATGACGTCCCGCTCGAGAGAGGCGCCACATCTCAGGAGGTCCCCGGGTGCGGGGTGCTTTCCCACGGAATGGTGGCGTGAAACGCTTCGCGATTCTCTCCACCGTTTCTCGTGGGGAGGGGAAACCCCTCCCCACACCCCACCGCTGCGGCGCTCGGCGCCGCACGTCCGGGCGCGTAAGTCCCGCCCCCGGCCAAAACCTCCCGAAGACCGTGCTGTCACCGGCGCGTTGGCGCCAGCGCAAATAATCGAGGTGATTCCATGAGACTCGCTGCCTTGGCCATCCTGGCTGCCCTTGTCCCGGGGAGCGTCTCTGCCCAGTGGACGAACCGCTATCCGAAGCTCGCGGGTTACTCGCATCATGTGTACGTCGAGGGTTTCGAGTTGCCGCTTCTGGTCGCGGGCCCCACCGACCCCGCCCCGTCACCGGATGGACGGACCATCGCGATTTCCGCTCGCGGTTGGATCTGGCTGCTGGACACGGAGACCGGGGTGGCTCGCCGGGCGACCAGCGGCCGTGAAACCGACAGCAGGCCCGCGTGGCATCCGGATGGCAGCCGGCTCGCGTTCCTGCGCGACGACACCGAGCGGCTCACGATCTGGTCGCTTGAGGTCGCGACCGGTGAGGAAACGCTGCTCTTCGAAGATGAATCCATCGTTCTCGACCCGGCGTGGGCGCCCGACGGAGAGACCCTCTACTTCAGTGCCGCCACCGAGGGTGATCTCGACATTTGGCGCCTGTCGGTCGAAACCGGCGAACCCTCGCGCGTCACGGAGCGCCGCGGTCTGGAGGTGCGGCCGCAGCCGCTCCCCGATGGATCCCTCGCCTATCTGTCCAAGGGGCGGTCCTCTCCGGACGCGGTGATCGTGCGGAGCGCGGACGGCGCCGAGACCTCGCTCCGGGCGGAATCCATCGCGTCTCAGGCCCGGCCCGGCGCCGCGCGCGGGCAGGCCGTCCTGGCGCTGAACTGGCCCGCGGGCGATGGGGGCGACGGCTACCGCCTGATGCTGCTGGATCCGGAAAAGGCGGACCCGGTGGAACTGGTAGCGGCCCGCGGACTCCCGCTGACTCCGGCGTTTACCGCCGACGGCGGGCATGTGATCTATACCGAAGCGGACGCAGCGGAACGATTCCGCCTCCGGAAGATCAGCACCCGGGGCGGACCCGTGACGGATATCCCCATTCGCGGCTGGGATTTCGGCGCCCCGCTGGCCCGCGTCCGGATCACCACGCGCAAGGCCGGGGATGGGGCGACGGTTCCGGCGCGGCTCGAGGTGCTGGACTCCGTCGGGCATCCGGCGGTTGTCCCGGGCGTCTTTCCGCGGTTCGACGGAACCCACGGACGGATCTACTTCTATTCACCGGGCGTGGTCGAGGTCGAAGTTCCGGTGGCCACGCCGGGAGAGGTGCAGATCACCGCCACCCACGGCTTCGGGAGTCTCCCCGCAACGGCGTCCGTTGCGGTGTCGCCCGGGGAAACCGCCGAAGTTGATCTGGTCTTCGAACCGCTCTGGGACGCGCGGGCTCATGGTTACCGTTCCGCCGACCACCACTTCCATCTCAACTACGGAGGCGTCACCCGACTCTCACCCGACGATCTGCAGTTGCTGCTCGCGGGCGAGGACATGGACCTCGGCACCCCGCTGATGGCGAACCTGCACCACCGGCGAAACGACACCGAGTTCTTCGCGGACCGCCGGGTGGACGGCGTTCCCGCCATCCTGTTCGGCCAGGAAATCCGATCCCATTTCCTGGGCCACCTCGGTCTTGTCGGTATCGAGAGCGCTTTCTGGCCGTGGTTCTGGGGGCCCGGCTACCCGATCTATGAGGCCGACGACCGCCCGAACCTCGAAGCGCTCGCACATTCCCGGCGCCAGGGCGGGGTGAGCGCCTACATGCATCCCGTGTCCGTTCCGGATCCCTTCGGGAGCGAGGCCGGTCTGGGCGCAATCCCGATCATGGTGATACCCGACGCCCTGCTCGGCGATCTCGACACTCTGGAGGTCGCGTGTCTGTGGACGAACGAGTTCGGCACCGCGGACCTCTGGCACCGGTTCCTGAATCTGGGGGTGCCGCTCGCCGCCTCCGCCGGGACCGACGTGATGCTCGACTACCACCGGACCATGGCGGTGGGTACCGCACGGATCTACGTACACGTCCCGGGTTCCTTCCGGCTCGGGCCGTATCTGGAGGCGCTGCGCGCGGGACGGAGCTTTGTGAGCACCGGACCGCTCCTGGACTTCCGGGTGGAAGGGCAACGCCCGGGCGGGGCGATCGAACGGGGTGGGGAGGTCTCGTGGACTCTGACCCTGGCTTCCACCGGAGCGGTGGGACAGGTGGATCTCCTGGTGAACGGGGAGGTGGTGGACACCGCGTCGGGGCTCGATGGACCGGGGGTCCGCGAACTGAGCGGAATCCTCAACCTCCCGGCCGGGGGGTGGGTCGCGGCCCGGGCCCACGGCGGAGAGGAGCGCTGGCCCGGCATGAACGGTTCGGTCTTCGCGCAGACGTCCCCGGTATGGATCGGAGAAGTGGGCAGTTACGACCCGGGAGCGGCCGACTCCGCGGCGCGCGATCTGCTCCGCGCTCTCGATTTCTCCGAAGCCGAGGTTCGCGCACGGTACGGCGAGCTGCCGGTCCCTCGGATTCTGGAACGGTTCGCGCTCGCCCGGCAGCGCCTCCAGGAGTTCCTGCGGTAGCGCACCAGCAGGAAACGTCACTCAATCAAGGAGGGCGGCACCGCCGGGCAAGGGACCGCCGACCTCCGGCCGGCACAGCGGCGCGCAGCGCCGCGGGCCGCGGGCGGAGTTGTGGTGGCGCTCCGGGCGGTGGCCGCGTCGCACGAGAGCGTGTTCGATTCGCCGGGGGAGTATGCAACTGACATCCACATTGCTCCCGGTTCCAGTTGTCCCTTGCGTTTTGTTGGTCCGGATCACTTCGACTGGGGTGTTGGAGCTCTGAGGAGGAAGACGCATCTTCATCCGGCTCCACGTTGCTGGCAGGACGCGTCGGGTGCTACGAGAGTTGAGCCAGTAGCGCGCGCCGACGCCATCAGCGGCATTCACAGAGCCATCGGATGAAACACCCCTGAGTCGGGTAGGTGTTCCCCGGCGACACAACGCGCCGAGAAAATCGAGAGCTCCCCCGCCGGCGCGCGGTTCTACGCTCAGTCAGCTGAGCGGTGCGATTTTGCCCGGCGACTCATGTTGCTGCGCCCGGTTCCAGGCGTCGAGCAACTCGGCCTGATTGATCGCCGCCCATTCCATGACCATGCCGAGTGCTCGGGGCGGCAACCGTCCTTCGAGCACAGTCATGTCTCGTATGGAAACCAGGATCTCTTCCCTGCGTATTTCGCGTGGAAATGGGGCGGTGCGTGGTCCGAATAGAAGATCTGCACGACGATCCCGTAGAAGCGGCTTACTTCAGGCACTTGCCCTGTTTCTCAGCCCCGGGAACACCTGCTCCGGGGTCTTCCCGGTGAGCCGGAAATAAAGCGCGTGACGGCACAGATCAATGTCATCCCGCCACGCGATTTCCCCTCCCTCCGCGATCCATACGTCGTGAAAGAAATCCCTGTCCAGCCAAGCCGCGAAGACGCCCTTGCCCGCGAGGTCAGAGAGGTCCACTTCGCCCTCTGCGCCGTCGGCGTAGCGGAGCCAGATGCGATAGCCATCGCGGGGCTCGACCGCGATAGGTCGCAGGGGATCCGGCTGAGTTTTCGGGTTGGTCACGGCAGATCATGGTAGCGAAACACACGACCGCACCGGCATCGGCCTGTCCGGCGCCCGAAGGCCATCGACACGTCCGCTTCGTGCACCGTGAGGCCGAAATCCTCTCTTCTCTGGGAAGTTTTCCCAGCCTGCTTCTTCCCCCCTTCGCTCTTCAGACGAATGGGAAGAGGCTCGCCAGGAGCAGAACCTGCGCCACGCCGAAAATCCCGACTGCGGCGGCGACGGCCGTCCAGGTGCGGAAGGTGTCTCCCTCGCTGAATCCGGACATCCGGCCCACCACCCAGAAACCACTGTCGTTCATCCAGGACGCCGCCATCGAGCCGAATCCCACCGCCGCGAAGAGATAGCCGGGGTGGAAGGCGAGGGCGTCCAGCTCCGGTAGCAGGGAAGCCACGATCGCCGACCCGGTCAGGATTGCGACCGTCCCCGAACCCTGCGCCAGCTTGAGCAGGGAAGCGATGCCGGCGGCGAGCAAGAGGAGGAGGATGCCGTCCGCGGCGGCTGACATCCGCGCGAGGTCCTCCGTGACCCCGCCGGCCGCGAGCGCCCGCCCGAACGCCGCGCCGACGGGCGGCTCCACGCAGGTCAGTCGAGCGGCGCGGTCTTCCCGGGTTCTGATAACGCTGAGTCCAGTCCCATGCGTCCAGCAACTCGGTTGACCGACATAGACGGGTGGCTCACCCCCCCAGGTCCACCACCCGGATGTTCCGCCAGCGCACCGTGATCCCGCCCCCGTCGTGGATCTGGAGTGCGATCGACCCCTCTCCCGCCCCGATCTGCTCGTCCTCGAAGTCCACCATGCGGGTTCCGTTCAGCCAGGTGGTCACCCGGTCGCCCACCGCCCGGACGCGCATGGTGTTCCAGTCGCCCATGCGGAGCGCCGCGTCCAGCGCCGGATCGGGTTGCACCAGCCAGCCGCGGCCGTACGACTCGTAGATGCCGCCGGTGAACAGCCCGGGCGGCGCGACCTCGGCCTGCCAGCCGCTTACGACCGTCCCCTCGACGCTGGCGCGGAAGAACACCCCGCTGTTGCCGTCGGCCTCCTGCTTGAAGTCGAGCGTCAGGTCAAAATCGCGAAACGTCTGCGCCGTGGTGAGATAGCCATACTCCGCGTCGGGGCCGCTTTCGCACACCAGTTCCCCGTTCTCGACGTACCAGCGCTCGGTGCCGTGTACCTGCCAGCCGTCGAGATTCTCGCCGTTGAACAGGGAGACCGGTCCCAACGGCAGGATCTTGATATTCCGGTACCAGACGTTGCGGCCGTGGTCCTGCAGGCCTATGGGACCCGACATTGCGCGGCCGTAACGGTGATAGGGCGCGAATTTGCTGGCCGCGACCAATTGCTCCCATTCCGCCGAGCCGAGCTCGTACTCCACCGTCTTCGTCCCGTTCAGCCAGTGCTCCACATGGTTGTTCAGGACGCGGATGCGGCCCTGGTTCCACTCGCCCGGTCCGTGCAGAGTCCTCTCGCCCGCCGCGTGCAGGTCGTAGTTGTCGCCGGTGAGATGCGTCTTCATATCCATCGTTCCCATCTCGATGTACGCGGCGTCGTCCAGCACCTGGTACTCCGGCGCGTTGAACCAGATCTCGGCGCCCTCCTCCTCAATCACCCGGTAGAGGACGCCGCTGTTGGCCACCTCGGAGAGCCTGAACTCGAACTTGAGGTCGAAGTCGGCGAAGGATTCGGTGGTGACCAGGTCCCCGCCCACCGGGACGTCCGGATCCACGGCGGTTGCGCCCACGACCAGCATGCCATCGATCACCGCCCATCCGGTGTCCGGAAACTCATCGCGGTTGTAGCCGCGCCATCCCTGTGTCGTCTCGCCGTCGAAGAGGAGGCGCCAACCCGCGGCGCGTTCGGCTTCGGTGAGGGTGTTGGGGGGGCCGAACGCTTCCCCGGCGGGTGTGACCATTTCGGAGTCGGCTTCGGAGTCGGCGCTCCCGCCGCGCGGAGACTCGCCGCCGCAGGCCGCGGCGAGAACCATCGCGAGCAGCACTTTGTGCATTTTGTTTGCTTCACTCATCAGACGAGCCTCATGCCTTCGGGGTCCCAGTGGACGATTCGGTCCTGGAAGTAGCTCATGTTGCAGGCCAGTGCCGGAGCGGCAGCCCGCAGGCCAAAGGCCGCGTCCTCCAGCACCGGCGGCCCGCCGCGGACCGCCTGGAAGAAGTTGAAGAAGTGGTCCGCGTGGGCGCCGCGATAGCCGGGCTCGACCTCGTACCGGACCTCGACGGGCGGCTGCATGCGAACCCGCGCGGGCAGTCCTTCCTCGTTCCTCGCCGCCTCGGCCATCTTCTCCTGGGAGAAGGCGTCCATCGGGTCGACCGCGACGTTCTTGCGCAGCACCACGTCGGTCCAGGTCACGTCCATCGCCCCCTCGCTCCCCACCAGCCGCAAGAAGGTGCTGCCGGAAGTTCCATCCACGAAATTGACGCGCAGCGACAGGTTGAACCCCGGGTGCGTGTCGGTCTCGGGATAGTCGAAGATGCCGAGGAGCACGTCCGGCACTTCGCGACCGTCCTTCCAGTAGCGCAGCCCGCCCGCCGCCTGGACGCGCGTCGGACCCCGCGAACTCACGACGAAGTGCAGGCTCGAAAAAAGATGGACGAAGAGGTCCCCGGCGACTCCGGTGCCGTAGTCGCGGTAGTTGCGCCAGCGGAAGACGCGCAGCGGGTCGTACGAAAACTCGGGAGCCGGGCCCAGGAAGCGCTTCCAATCGACGGTCTCCTCGGACGCGCCGGCCGGGATCGGATACTGCCACGCGCCGATCGGATCGTTGCGCGCCCAGAAGCCCTCGGCGTAGTTGAGCTCGCCGATGGCGCCTTCTTCGTACAGTTCCTTTGCCTTTTCGTTGCCGAGTGAGCTCATGCCCTGGCTGCCCACCTGGAAGACGCTTCCGGATTCCTCCTGGGCCTGGATCAGGCCGTGGCCCTCGGCGATGTTGTGGACCATCGGCTTTTCGCAGTAGACGGCCTTCCCCGCCCGCAAGGCGTCGACCGAGATCGGCTGGTGCCAGTGGTCGGGTGTCCCCACGATGACCGCATCGACATCGTCGCGCGCGAGCACCTCCTGATAGTCGCGGCTGGTGAAGATGTCGCCGTGTCGCTCGCGGGCGGCGTCCAGGCGGCCATCGAAGATGTCGCACGCGGCCACGAGTTCGATCCCGGGGATGCGCAGTGCCGTGGCCAAGTCCGTCATGCCCATCCCGCCCGCACCGATCACGGCCAGGCCGATGCGGTCGGAGGGGGCGACTTGGCCGGCAGGAGACTCCCCGGACAGCCCGGGGAGTTCCCGGCGGGCCATCGTCCGACGTTCGCCCGCAAGCGCTGACGGAAGACCCGCGGCCAGCGCCGATCCGGCCGCGACGGATTTGACGAACTCCCGCCGGCTGCGGGCGCGTGCCTGGGGGTTGGGTTTGCGTGTTTCGCTCATAGGCTAAGTCCTTGGTGGAAGTCGGCGCGAGGGCGAGAGTCTCCGAGGGATTGGTCGGGCAGCGTAAGCGCCTGCGGATCCAGCCAGCCAAACGGGAAGATGCGACCCAGGAGAAGGCCGCCCGGGAAGCCTATTTGGCCGGAGCGCGCCGAAACCCGAAGGCCGGAACGACCGGTTGACCCGGTGCGGTTGCCGGTACGTGGCAGGCTTCCCGATTCTCAACAGCCGGTGGTGGAACCCGGGTGAGCGCCGAGGCTGGCCAGTCCTCCCGGTGGGGGCGAGGCCCAGTTCTCCCGGTGGGGCCAGTCCTCCCGGTGGGGGCCCGGCTGACAAGGCGCGTGAGGGAGGAGCCCCCACCGGGAGAACTGGCCCGGGTGTATTCCGACCGAAACGCAACGATGAGCGGCGCGAAGCGACGCGGTGAACAGCCGGTGGTGGAACCCGGGTGAGCGCCGAGGCCGGCCAGTCCTCCCGGTGGGGGCGAGGCCCAGTTCTCCCGGTGGGGCCAGTCCTCCCGGTGGGGGCCCGGCTGACAAGGCGCGTGAGGGAGGAGCCCCCACCGGGAGAACTGGCCCGGGTGTATTCCGACCGAAACGCAACGATGAGCGGCGCGAAGCGACGCGGTGAACAGCCGGTGGTGGAACCCGGGTGAGCGCCGAGGCCGGCCAGTCCTCCCGGTGGGGGCGAGGCCCAGTTCTCCCGGTGGGGCCAGTCCTCCCGGTGGGGGCCCGGCTGACAAGGCGCGTGAGGGAGGAGCCCCCACCGGGAGAACTGGCCCGGGTGTATTCCGACTGAAACGCAACGATGAGCGGCGCGAAGCGACGCGGTCAGCCGGGATGGATCGCCGGCCGAACGCCGCGTGGGTTTCATCACCGGTTGTTTGGCCGGGATGGATCGCCGGCCGAACGCCGCGTGGGTTTCATCACCGGTTGTTTGGCCGGGATGGATCGCCGGCCGAACGCCGCGTGGGTTTCATCACCGGTTGTTTGGCCGGGATGGATCGCCGGCCGAACGCCGCGTGGGTTTCATCACCGGTTGTTTGGCCGGGATGGATCGCCGGCCGAACGCCGCGTGGGTTTCATCACCGGTCGTTTAGTCGGGATGGATCGCCGCTCGAACGCCGCGTGGGTTTCACTACAGGCTGTTAAGCCCGGAGTGACCATCGAGGGCTTTCGCGACACGGCGTTCGAGACGGCTCCCTGGAGGCGGACCTTGAGCGCGGATCGGCGCCGGTCGGTGTCGATCCGCAAGTGCAGATGAGACATGGAGTGCAGGTGAGCGCCCCCCGTCAGACAAGCGGGAAGAGGGTGGCCAGCACCAGCACCTGGATCAGGCCGAAGATTCCGACCGCGGCGGCGACCGCCGTCCAGGTGCGGAAGGTCTCGCCCTCGCTGAATCCGGACATCCGTCCCACCACCCAGAACCCGCTGTCGTTCATCCAGGATGCGGCCATCGAGCCAAATCCCACCGCCGCGAAGAGATAGCCGGGGTGGAAGGCGAGGGCGTCCAGCTCCGGTAGCAGGGAAGCCACGATCGCCGACCCGGTCAGGATTGCGACCGTCCCCGAACCCTGCGCCAGCTTGAGCAGGGAAGCGATGCCGGCCGCCAGCAGCAACAGCACGGTTCCATTGGCGGCGGATGAGATCCCAACCAGCGCCTCTACGACATCCGTTCCGGCCAGGGCGCGCCCGAATGCCCCGCCGGCGGCGGTGATCAGGATGATGGGACCGGCTTCACCGATCGCTCCGCCAAAGGAGCCGAGAAGCTGCCGCACCGCAAGGCGGCGAGTTCTCCAGAGCACGAAAGCAGCGGCGAACGCTGCCAGGAAGAGCGCCGCGTTCCGGTGTCCGAGGACCGCCAGCCAGGCAGCGCCCGGAATCGCCCCCTCGGCGCCGGCAGAGACCGCCGAGGCCCCGCTCATGAGAACCACCGGCAGCGCGATAGGAAACACGGAGGCAAACAGACCGGGGCCGGCTCCGCTGTTTTCCGGTGGATCGGAATTGGGGATTTCTTCGTTGTCCGGTTCGACCTTCATCCCCCGCGCGAACAGCGGTGCGGTCACGAGTGCCGCGGTGACCGGCAGGATCCCGAGCAGCAGTCCGAACCCGATAGCGGTCCCCAGGTCGAGCTGGAGGGTGTCCGCCATTCCAAGTGGACCCGGGGTTGGCGGTACGAGGGAGTGGGTGGCGATGGCGCCGGCGCAGATCGCCATCACGAACATCGGGTAGCGGCCGGGGGCGCGTCGGGCGAGTGCGCGGGCCAGGGGGATGAGCAGGAAGAACACGGTGTCGAAGAACACCGGGATCGACAGCACGTAGGCCGCCGCCGCCAGCGCCCACACGGCCCGGCGTTCCCCGAAGACGCCGAGTAGTGCCCCCGCAATCCGGTCGGCGGCCCCGCTCCGGAGGAGGCAGTCCCCGATAACCGCCGCGAGAGCGATGGCGATTCCGATGGCTCCGACGAGGTCGCCGAACGCGCCGCCGGTCGCTTCGAGCGCCGCGTAGACACGCTCCGGGCCGGACGCTTCCGAGGGGCCGAGCGACCCCGCGAGGATCGCCCCGAGCGTCAGCGCGAGGAACGGATGCAGGCGCAGGACGCCGATCGAAACCGCTACGAAGAGGGTGCCGAGGAGAACGGCGGTCATGGGGCGGCAAGGATGTCACGGTGCCGGGCGGCCGCTTGGAGACCTTTTTTCAGTCGGGTGAGAATTTTCCCGCCCGGTTTCCGTCTATGACAGGTAGGAACCCGGTTCGCGTCCCTGCAGCGGACACGGCCAATCCGCGCCGGATTTGTGGCGCAAAGGAGCTTCCATGCCGGGCGTACAGAGTGAAGGAGCCCAAGGCAAATCGGATGCGCCGCCCGAATCGGGCGCGCTGTTTCGCTTGCTGGTGACGGGAAATCGGGACGCTGGACAGGTCTAACCCCGGTTCGGGAGATCGAGTCCATGGCCGGGCAAACTGCGGTCCAGCAGCTCACGGCGCTGATTCGCGTACTGCGGCGGAACAGACCGCCCAATTTCAGACGGGATTGACGGCAGTCAATGCCCGGCTTGACGCGGTGGAAAAGCAGTTGGGTCGGATCTGGACCTTCTTGTTCCTGTTGCTCGGGACGATGGTTGGGACACTGACGACGCTGGTCACCACGCTGTTGCTGAGAGGCTGAGGCAGTTTCGCCTGCTGCGTGGGCGATGCCGATCGGAGTACCGGCGCGCCAGGCCGTCCGCGCGCTTCTGCTCGGTTGGAGATGGGAGTTTCGCGGCCTTTGGCCGCGATGCCGGTGTGAACGGCCCCACCGGGAGGACTGCCCGGCGCTCCTACCTAGCGCGGGCGGGGGATCAGCAGCAGGCGTTCCATCCGGGGATCGATATACGTCGTGGATTCGCCGTCGAAGATGGCGTCCTCCTCCAGCGCGATCCGGACCTCCTGGCCGTCCCACTCGGGCACCGCGACCCGGGCGTTCAGCTCGATGGAGTGCGCGGTCATCGGAAAGAGTGGATAGTCACCCTTGCCGGGCACACCTTCCTGGCGATCCCACAGCCCGATCGTGGGCCCGGCCGCGTGGCCGTGGAAGCCGATCGGGTGGGTGTAGATCGAGGCAGTGATGCCCTCGCTCTTCGCCTGGGCGAGCGCCGCCGCGAGGATTTCGTTTCCTGTGCGGCCGGTGACGAATTCGTCGGTGAGGATGTCCTGGAGCCGGTTTCCGGTGGAAAGCGCTTCACTGAGTCCCGCCGGGGCCGCCGTTTCGCCGTGGCGCAGCACGTAGGCGTGCATCTGGGTATCCGTGTTGAGCCGGAGATAGGTAATCCCGAAGTCCACGTGCAGCAGGTCGCCGGGCATGATGGTGTCCGGAGGGGGGCGTGAAGAGAAATCGCCCTGGTCTCCCGCGTCGCCACCGAACATCGCTCCCTCGCGACGCTGCACCGAAACGCCCGGCTGGAACCAGGTCTGGAGTTTGAGTTCGCGGATCCGCTCGCGGTACCACCAGGAGAGATCCTGGGTGGTGGTGACGCCCGGCTGGATCGCCTTTTCCGACAGGCCCTCGGAGAGGATGGAGCGGGCGAGGCGGACGACGGCGGGATAGACCGCCATCTCCTCCGGAGTCCGGGTTTCGAGCCAGGCGATGGCCAGCGTCTCGGCGCTGGTTACCCGCTGTGACAATTCAGGCCCGAGCGCCTCCCCGAGCGCCTCGTATTCGGTGGCGGTGATCCCGTCAGCCAGCCCGAAATCCGACGAACGGTTCACTGCAATCACGTTGGGATTCCGCTCACGGACCAGTTCGGCGACCCGGGCCCACTGATCGGGTTCGGTTTCGGGATCCCAGGCGCCCGGGATGCCTCCGATGTCGTACCGGGCCACCGCGAGCCGCTCGACGCCCTCCTCCGGACCGCGGTCGAAGAACAGGAGCACGGTGCGGCGCCGGGCCGCGAGCCAGGTGTAGGGGAGCATCGTCCGGATGACCGGATCCTCGTTGTATTCCCTCGCCGCAACGATCCACATGTCCACGCCGTCGCGCCGCATGATTTCCGGCAGCACGGTCTCGAACCGCACCTCGAGCCAGCGGTCGATGAGCGCCGCCCGGTCCCGCATGGGAAGAACGGTGGGGGCTGGCTGCCCGGCCGCGATCACCGGCAGGATGAGAGCGGTCAGGAGGACGGGGATGACTAATAGCCTGTGGTGAAACCCACGTGAGCGCCGAGACGGGCGAGGCCCAGTTCTCCCGGTGGGGCCAGTCCTCCCGGTGGGGGCCCGGCTGACAAGGCGCGTGAGGGAGGAGCCCCCACCGGGAGAACTGGGCCGGGTGTATTTCGACCGAAACGCAACGCAGAGCGCCGCGAAGCGGGGCGGTGAACAGCCGGTGGTGGAACCTACGTGAGCGCCGAGGCTGGCCAGTCTCCCGGTGGGGGCGAGGCCCAGTTCTCCCGGTGGGGCCAGTCCTCCCGGTGGGGGCCCGGCTGGCAAGGCGCGTGAGGGAGGAGCCCCCACCGGGAGAACTGGCCCGGGTGTATTCCGACCGAAACGCAACGATGAGCGGCGCGAAGCGACGCGGTTCAGCCGGGATGGATCGCCGGCCGAGCCCCCACCGGGAGAACTGGGCCGCGTGGGTTTCACTACCGGCTGTCTGGCCGGGATGGATCGCCCGTCGAGCCCCCACCGGGAGAACTGGGCCGCGTGGGTTTTGTCACAGGCTGTTGAATTCCGGTTCCAGCGCATGCGAGTTCTCCTTGTCGGTCCCCGCCAGGGCCCATGATGGAGGCGCGGGACCGAGGCGGTCAGCATACCGATAGACTCGGTTGCGGCCCGTTCCGGAGAAACGACTTCTAACGGAATGGCGGAGGAAGACTCAATGGCCCAACGCGCAATGCGACTCCTGCTCTTGCTGACGGCGGCGGTGGCCGCCGGTTGCGGGGAGCCCTACGACGTGGTGCTCACCGGCGGCGAAGTTCATGACGGCCGGGGCGGAGCCCCCCAGATTGCGGACGTCGGGATCCGGGGCGACCGGGTGGCGACGGTGGGTGATCTTTCCGGAGCCCGTGCCGAGACGAGAGTGGACGTGTCGGGACTCGCGGTGGTGCCCGGTTTCGTGGACCTCCACAGCCACGCCGTCCGAGGGGTGCTCCGCCATCCCCTCGCCGAGAACTACCTCCGCCAGGGGGTGACCACGGCCATGGGCGGTCCGGATGGGGGCTCGCCGCTGCCGATCGGCGAGTGGCTCGCGCAATTCGAAGCCGAGGGCGCGGCGATCAACATGGGGCTGATGGTCGGACACGGCACGATCCGCCGCGAAGTGGTCGGCCTCGAAGACCGTGCGCCCACCGATGCGGAACTCGACGAGATGCGCGCGCTGGTGGACCAGGCGATGCAGGAAGGCGCCTACGGACTCTCCACCGGCCTCAAGTACCCACCGGGGACCTTCGCCGAGACCGAGGAGGTCATCGAGCTGGCCAAGGTCGCGGCCCGCTACGGCGGCATTCACGTCAGCCACATGCGGGAAGAGGGGCTCACGTTGATGGATTCGGTGCGCGAGACGATCCGCATCGGAGAAGAAGGAGGGCTCCCGACCCAGATCACCCACCACAAGGTGGTCGGCGCCCCGATGTGGGGTCAGAGCACCGAGAGCCTGCGCCTCGTGGACGAGGCGGTCGCGCGCGGCGTGGACGTGACGATCGACCAGTACCCCTACACGGCATCGTCCACCGGACTGACCATCCTGTTCCCCGGATGGAGCCTCGCCGGCGGGAACGAGGCGCTCCTGGAGCGGCTCCAGGATCCGGAGCAGCGGGAACGGATCCGCGAGGCGATCAAGAACAATCTGGAAGTGGACCGGGGGGGCGGGAGCCCCGACAACGTGCAGATCGCCAGTTGTGAATGGGACCCCTCGCTCGAGGGCAAGAGCATGGGCGACATCCTGCGGGAGCGGGGCCTTGAGTCGAACACCGACAACGGAGCGACCCTGGCGCTCGAGTTGCAGGAAAAGGGCGGTTTCGGCGGCGTCTTCCACGCCATGCACGAGGACGACGTGCGCCGGATCATGGCCCATCCCCGCACGATGATCTCCTCCGACGGGGGCGTGGTGGCGCCCGGGGAGGGGGTGCCCCACCCGCGCAACTACGCCACCTTCTCGCGGGTGCTGAGCCTCTACGTGCGCGAGGCGGGCCTTCTGTCTCTCGAGGAGGCGGTCCGCAAGATGTCGTCATTTCCAGCCGAACGGCTCAGCCTCGACGGCCGGGGTGTCATCGAGGAAGGGTTCATCGCCGACATCGCCGTCCTCGACCCCGCGGCCGTGGAGGACCACGCCGAATTCGGCGATCCCCACCACTACTCCACCGGTGCGCACCACGTGCTGGTCTCCGGAGTCTTCGTCCTCCAGGACGGGGAAGTGACCGGGGCGAGGCCCGGGCGCGCGTTGCGGCTGAATATTCCTTGACCGCCTCGGCGGCCGGGGGGTTGCGGCCTCGGGTGGTGGCCGCGATCGACCAGGGCACCACCAGCAGCCGCTGTCTCCTCTTCGCACGAGATGGCGCCGTCGTGGGCTCGGCGCAGCGGGAGCACCGGCAGATCACACCGCGTCCGGGTTGGGTGGAACACGATCCGGTCGAGATATGGGACCGGACCGCCGAGGTGGTCGCCGGAGCACTCAACAACGGTGGGCTCGAAGGGAGCGACGTCGCGGCGGTAGGAATCACGAACCAGCGGGAGACCACCGTGGTGTGGGATCCGGCAACGGGCGAGCCCCTCGCTCCGGCGATCGTCTGGCAGGACACCCGTACCGCCGGACTCGCGGCGGATCTGGAACGCACGATCGGCGCCGGGCGCCTTCGCGAACTGACGGGACTTCCCGCGGCCACCTACTTCTCGGGTCCGAAGCTCCGCTGGCTTCTCGAGAATCAGGAAGGCCTCCGGGAGCGCGCGAACGCGGGACGCGCCGTCTTCGGCACCGTGGAATCCTGGCTCGTCTGGAAGCTCACCGGGGGCGCGGTGCACCGCACCGATGCGACCAACGCCAGCCGGACCCTGATGATGGATCTTGGGGAACTGCGCTGGAGCGACGAACTGCTCGATGCGCTCGGGGTGCCAGGCCGGATGCTCCCGGAAATCGCTCCCTCTTCCCACCCGGAAGCGTGGGGCCACACGAGCTCCGGCGGCCCTTTCGGCGCCAGGGTGCCGATCACCGGGGTGATTGGAGACCAGCAGGCGGCCCTCCTTGGTCAGTTACGGCGCCGGCCCGGCGAGGCCAAATGCACCTACGGCACCGGCGCTTTCTTGTTGATGCACACCGGGGGGAAAGCGATCCAGTCGAAGGCCGGTCTGCTGACCACGGTCGCCTACAGCGATTCGGAAAGGGTGGACTACGCCCTGGAGGGAGCCGTTGCGGTGGCCGGCTCGCTGGTCCAGTGGCTCCGGGACCAACTGGGGTTCGCGCAGTCCGCGGCTGAGGTCGAGGCGTTGGCGCTCGAGGTGGAGGATTCGGGGGGAGCCGTGATCGTCCCGGCGTTTTCCGGGCTCTTCGCTCCCTGGTGGCGCGCCGACGCGCGAGGGGTGATCTGCGGATTGACCCGGCACACCGACCGGCGCCATTTGGCCCGCGCCGCCATCGAAGCCTCCGCGTTCCAGGTCTGGGAGGTCCTCGAGGCGATGCGCCTCGACACCGGCCAGGCGCCCGAGGAGCTCCGGGTGGACGGCGGCATGACCGTCAGCGCACTCCTGCTTGCGTTCCAGGCGGACATTCTGGGGATACCGGTGGTGCGTCCCCGGTGCGTTGAAACCACGGCTCTGGGAGCGGCCGTTGCCGCGGGTCTCGCCATCGGGTTTTGGGATTCCGAGACCGAGCTGGCGGGAGCGCTCGAAGAGGATGCCCGCTTCGAACCCACGATCGACGACGCGGATCGGGCAGCGCGGCTCGTCACCTGGAGGAAGGCCGTCGAGCGGAGTTTCGACTGGATCGCGTAGCGGCGCGCTGGCGGGGATCGGCTTCAACGAGGGTGGCGCTGGCCTGCCCGGCGAGGTGAGGGTGGTAGGGACTGTGCGCTTCTGCTGTCGCTAACCGCGAGGGTAGGTGCCGAGGCTTCGCTGCCCTGCGGGCACCGGTCGCCCGCCTGCGGCGGGCTGTGCCGGGCCCCACCGGGAGACACCTTCATGATCGGGTCCTCCGGCACACTCTCGCCTGTCATGAAAAAGGCACGGCCCTCACCTTGGAATGGCGCAACGTCATCGGCGCGCGTTTCGCGCTCCGCTGTCGCGCGCCATCCGGGTGGTCTGGGTTCCCGCAGATCTGCACTTTCACAGCGACTGCCGGGAGGTCGGCGGTCCCTTGCCTACGGGCCGCCGTGCGGGCCGAAGGCCGGCGCTCTCTGGTGATAAGTGGCGATGTGTGTTGGATCTACGCCGTGAGGGGGTTTGGAAAGCGCGCGTTGGGAGACGCGTCGCTAAGGGTGATTGGGGTGGAGAGGGGAATAGCGTTGGCCCTCTCGTACCGCCATCCCGGAGGCATGCCCCCCTTCCGGAACGCTCGACCTAGGGTTAACAGCCTGTGGTGAAACCCAGGCGGCGTTTGAGCGGCGATCCATCCCGCCTGAACCGCCCCCCCACCGGGAGAACTGGCCGCTCTCGGCGCTCACCCGGGTTCCACCACAGGCTGTTAGAGAAGCCGGGTGTCGGCGACCGGCCAGTAGATGCGGACCTGGTCTCCTTCCCGGGCGAGACTCTCGAACAGGGTGTTTCCGCGCGCCAGCAACCGGTGCCCGCCCTCAAGTTCGAGTTCGATCTCCAGACGATCTCCGAGGAAAGAGATCCGCCGGACAGTGGCGCCAATCCGGTTGAAGCCGGGTGCCGCCGGAGGGTGACCGATCTGGACCACCTCCGGCCGCATTGCCAGAAGGGGCCGGGCGCCCGCGCCGGCGGGATCCTTGGATGCAGGCCCGGGGGATGCAGGCCCGGGCAGCGCGTCCCGCGCCACGCGCAGGACCGGTCCGTCCGCAAGCCGGAAGGCATCCCCGCTGGCGGCCTCCCGAGTGGCAGGAAGCAGGTTCATCTTGCCGACGAAGCTGGCGACGAAAGTGTTCGCCGGCCGGGTGTGGAGTTCGAGAGGCGTCCCGACCTGCTGGAGACGGCCCCGGTCGAGCACCGCCACCCGGTCGGCGACGGTCAGGGCTTCTTCCTGATCGTGGGTGACCCAGACCGTCGTCGCGCCGAACGACCGCTGCAGTCTGTGTAACAGCGACCGCAGTTCGCGCCGGAGCGTCTGATCGAGGCTCGAGAGCGGCTCGTCCAGCAGCAGGACTTCCGGTCGGATGGCGAGCGCTCGGGCGACGGCCACCCGCTGCTGCTCGCCGCCCGAGATCTGGCGGGGATAGCGATCCCCGAGTTCCAGGAGACCCACCCGGTCCAGCATTTCGTCCGCGAGTTCGGTCGCCTCGCTCCGGGATGCGCCGCGCCGTTCGGGTCCGAAGGCAACATTGCGGCGCACGTTCAGATGCGGGAAGAGCGCATAGCTCTGGAACACCATCCCCACGTTGCGCTTCTCGGGGGGCGCCTGGTCCATGCGTTCGCCGCCGATCCAGATCTCCCCCGCGTCCGGTTCCAGGTGCCCGGCGATACAGCGAAGGATGGTGGACTTGCCGGCTCCGCTTGAGCCGAGCAGCGCCATGAGTTCCCCGGGCCCGACCCGCAGCGTGACGTCCGACACCGATTCCGTGTCTCCGAAGCGCTTGCCAAGTCCTTCGAGGGCGAGCCCCGCCTTGCGCGGATTCACGGTTACCCGAAGAGCTTGTTGGTCCCGTGGGTGGACTTCTTGTCCGTCGCCTCGGATTCGGCGAGCTCGACTGACGGAAGTACCGTCGGTGCGGGCATCGTCACCGATGAGGTGGGTGGCGCCTTGGGAAAGAGGCTCCGTACCGGCGCCGAGTCGGGGAACCGATGCGGGTCTTGCACCGCGGCCCCTCGGGTCAGATTGGCGAAGCGATCCCGGATGGCTCCCGGTGGCGGGGGCGCGAAGGGAGGTCCCGATGAGGCGGTCAGATCCGGGCCGGCCTTGGGCCGGATCGTGACCTTGGCCCAACGGACACGCCGACTCGGGGGAGCCCCCGGTTCACCGAATTCGTGCGATCGCACGATCACCCGCTCCGCGAGCGCAATGGTTCCCGGGTCGCGGAATTTCGGGTAGAGGCCGGCCTCAAAGGGAATCCGCTGCCCGCGGGCCGCGATCATCAAAGCGACTGCCGTCGGGATGTGGCTCTGCATGGCGATCGGTCCCGTGTCCGGGCGGGACCAGCCGGATACCGTTGCCGAGAAGGGGTAGGTCTCGACCGTGATGGATTTGACCGCGTCCGGTTCGATTCGCGGCAGTTTTTCGATGGTCGCCAGAATGGACTGGACCGCCCGCGACCCGGGGTACTCCTTGAGTGGAATTCCGTGAACTGCCCTGGTCGCCACGCGCGGGTCGAAGGGCACCACCCCTGGCTGTCGGGACCGCCGCGAGAGCGACGGAGCGGGCAGGAGGCCGATCGGATTTTTGATGCTGAGGGCTGCCGCTGCTCCCAGCATTTGGCCGAAGGCGCCGAAAAGCAGTTTGACGCTCGTCCCTTCGGTCGATGCCCGGTAGGGGTGCATGGGAGTGAGCGCACTGGCGCGCCGGATGCTCTGTCCGAGATTTCGGGCGCCGATACCCTCGAGGCGTCCGACCGCGGCGGCCGTCGCCACGGGAGCGAGCGCTCCCGGGGTGTGGATGCCGGCCTCCTCCATGGCCGCGCCGACAGCATCTCGGTGCCAATTCCCCACGCCGCAGCCCACCACAATGGCGTCCAGGAGCTCTCCCAGCGTCCGGTCGCGTGCTTCGGCCACGGCTACCGCGGCGGCGACGCATTCCGGCCCCGCATGGAGTTCCTGAGGATCCCCCACGAGGCGATTCCAGAGAATCGCGGACCAGAGTCCGGCCGACTCACGGCCGTTCACGGCTCGCCAGAGCGTGACGGGGGGGGCGGACGCCGCGGGGAAAGAGTCCAGGATGGCGCCCGCTTCCTCGCCGGAAAGGAAAGCGGGCAGGGGCGCTGCGGCCCCGATGGCCAGTACGTCGGTGAGCAGTCTCATTGCCGCGCGCCGCTCGGTGCTGAGAAAGCGCGTACTTGCCGCCCACTCCGCTGCTTCGCGAATGTCGTCCAGATGTGTTGTCTGCACGAGATTCACGGTGTCGGGGGCCGCGTCGGCCGGATTTGGCGGTCCTTCGGCGCCTTCCGGCGCCAGCTGCGTCGGACCGGTGATCCCGGCCTGGACCCATCCGGCGGCCAGACGCGCCAGCCAACTCCGAAAGCCGGCGGCGCGGGAGCCCAGAGAAGCCGCATGGGGCATCAGGGAGGCGGTGAGCGCTTCCACGCTTTCCGGGGAAACGGGCGGGTCTTCGGGGTTACTCATCAGGGGTTGCTTATCAGGGGTTACTCATCAGGGGTTACTCATCCGGGGTTGCTCATCCGGGGTTACTCATCCGGGGTTACTCATCCGGGGTTACTCATCCGGGGTTGCTCATCCGGGGTTACTCATCAGGGAATCATCTCGCGACGGAAACGGGCTGCCCACGATGGACGCAGGTCACCCAGGGTCACCATATCGAGCCGCATCAGCGAGTCGAGTGGGGGCATGCCGGGAGGAATCTCCGTATCGTCGCGCGAGGGAACCAACTGGAGTTGGTTTGCCGCCACCTGCTGCGCTTCGAGCGAGAACATGTAGTCCGCAAACGCCCGGGCAAGTTCCGGGCGGCGGTTCCCGGCCACAATCTGGACCCCCTGCGGCAGGGCGATCGCGCCCTCGGCCGGGGCAGCCCATCCGACCGGCGCGCCCTCGCGGGCGAGGTGTCGCGCCTGGGATGGAAGCCCGAGAGTGAGCCAGGCCTCGCCCTGCGCCACCAGCTGGTTGTTTGCCGGTCCGCTGGTTCCGTAATGGAGGACGTTGGGCTGGAGCCGGGTGAGTCGGGCGAAGCCGGCATCCGCGTCGGTTTCGTTCCCGGTCTCGATACGGGCCAGGGCGGCGACGGTGAGTGGACCAAGCGTGCTCCCGAAGCCGAACAGGGCGAGCCGGCCTCGGAGGGCAGGGTCTTCGAGCGCCGCCCAGGAGGCGGGATGCGAGGCGAGCGCGTCCGTGTTGTACAAAAATCCGATGGGCGAAGCGAAGGTTGCGGGGAGCGCCCCCTCGGTGAACCAGGCCTCCGGGTGCGCCCACGCGACATTGGGAATCCGCAAACCGCTGTCCGCGGAACCCGCTGGTCCGAACGGTGTTTCGATGAGTCCCTCGCGGGCGAGCAGCGCCGCCTCACCGGCGTCGATCCAGAGAACGTCAAGGGACGGATTCCCGCGTTCGACCCGTACCCGGGCTGCCTGTTCGGCCGAACGCAGCCCGACCGGGATGATGTTCGCGCCCGTCGCGGCCTCGAAGGGTCCCGCGAAATGCGCCTCGAGGTCGGCGATGCGGCCGGGCGGGACCGCGATGACCAGGTCCTCGGCCGCGCGTCCGCCACAGCCGATCGGCAGCCCGCCAGCCAGAATGAGAGCGAGGCGGAGGTGCTTGACACCCCGTCGCGGTCGCCTTTCGCGGTTCATCGAGCGTGTTCGACCCCGCCCGGGCTCGTTCCCCTGGTGTTCCGGGAGGAGACGTTCCGAGCCTTGAGCGGCCCCGACAGCCGATCCGTGAGGAGGGCCGCACCGACCGCGGCCGCGATGGTGAGCGTGCTGACGGCGGCAACCGTCGGATCCTGATAGCGGTCCATGGTCTCGTAGATGGCTACGGGGAGGGTGACGGTCCGGCCGCTGGCCAGGAGTAGGGAGAGCGCGAAGTTGCCGAAGGAGATTACGAAGGCGGACACCGCGCCGGCAACGATACCCGCCCGGGCGCTGGGCAGGGTCACGAGGAAGAGGGTGGCGAACGGACCGGCTCCCAGGCTGCGCGCCTGATCCTCAAGCGCGGGGTCGGTGGACTCCAAGGAGGCGGCCACGCTGCGGACGACCCACGGGATGGTGATGAGGAGGTGGGCTGCGACCAACGGCAGCAGCGTTCCCGCGGCCTGAATCCCGGTAGCGCTCGCGAGCACCGCGGCGCTGGTCAGCACCCCGAGCCCGAGCACCAGGCCGGGGAGGCTGAGGGGCGAGAGAAGAACCGCGAGCAAGACCTCCCGGCCCGGAAGCGAACCCCGGGTGAGGGCCAGGGCTGCCGGAATGCCGGTGATCAGGGCCGCCCCCGTGGAGATCGCTCCCAGCACCAGGCTCGTGACGAGCCCGGAAATGAGGCGCGGTTGATCGGTGAGGCCCGCGTACCAACGCAGGCTGACGCCGGAAGGCGGGATCTCGAGCGCCGCCCCCGGACTCACGGAATAGACGATCACCGCGAGCGGAGCGAGCAGCAACACCGCGTAGGCGACCGCTGTGATCGCTCCGAGCGCTATACGCATTTTTGGCAGCAGCCTGTGAGCAAGGTGGCGTGAGCGCCGAAAGCGCCAGTTCTCCCGGTGGGGGCCAGCCGGGATGCATCGCCGCTTGTTTTCCGAGCGGGGCGCAAGCACCGCGTAGACCCCGGAGCGGAAGGGACGGGGGGCGGAACTACCCGACCCCCATCCCTTCTGGCTCGGGAACGCTGCGCGACTTTGTCCACAGGGTGCTCGGGTCAGGTCCCGAAGGCGCGCGCCGAGCGACGGCGACTCAGGAGCGCCGCTCCGCCGAGAAGCGTCGAGGCGAACAGGAGCAGCGCGATGGAGGCGGCGGCCGCTGTGGGCCAGTCGAAGTTGATGGTGACCAGTTCGTAGATCTCCATCACGAAGGTGCGGGCGGCCGACCCGCCGAGCAAGGAGGGTATGGCGTAGGCGGAGAGGCTTCCGACCATCACGAAGCTCGCTCCGGCGAGGAAACCGGGTAGCGTGAGGGGCACCACGACGGCAAAGAAGGTGCGCGCCGAAGAAGCCCCCAGTCCCCGCGCCGCTGCCAGGAGGTCCGAATCGATCCGATCGAGGCTCGCCGCCAGCGCCAGAATCATGAACGGAAGGAAGGATTCGGTCAGCGCGAGCAGAACCGCGGCCTCCGTGTGGAGGAGACCGGCGCGGGGGAGTGACAGCGCGGCGAGCGTCTCACCGACGAATCCCTGCCTTCCGAGAATCAACATCCATCCGTAAGCCCGGACGACCACCGACATGAGTAGCGGGGAGACGATCAGCAGCGTCTGAACCCGTCGGGAGAGCCCCCGCGAGCGGGAGAGGAACAGGGCCACGGGAAAACCCAGGAGCGTCACCAGAACGGTGGTCAACACTGACAGGCGCAGCGTGCGCAGCGCCACGGACGGATACGGAGCACTCAGCAATCCGGCGAAGGAATCCAGCACCGGACCGCCGCTCAGTGGAGCTACCGGGCCGGGCGGATAGAGCGCTACCCGGAACAGCAACCCGATGGGCACCGCGGCCACCAGAACCACGACGAGAAGGGCCGGCAGGAGCAACAGGCCGGCGACCCGTCGCCCACTCCGATCCATGTTCGAGGCATTCTAGTAGCCTGCGGACAAGGTGGTGTGAGCGCCGACAGCGGTGAGGCGCCCGGCTGACAAGGCGCGCGAGGGAGGCGTACCAAGTGTATTTCGACCGAAGCGCAACGATGAGCGACGTGAAACGGCGCGGTGAACGGCCGGTGGTGGAACCCGGGTGAGCGCCGAGGCCGGCCGGTTCTCCCGGTGGGGGCGAGGCGTCCGGCTGACAAGGCGCGTGAGGGAGGAGCCCCCACCGGGAGAACTGGCCCGGGTGTATTGCGACCGAAGCGCAACGATGAGCGGCGCGAAGCGACGCGGTGAACAGCCGGTGGTGGACCCGGGTGAGCGCCGAGGCCGGCCAGTTCTCCCGGTGGGGGCGAGGCGCCCGGCTGACAAGGCGCGTGAGGGAGGAGCCCCCACCGGGAGAACTGGCCCGGGTGTGTTGCGACCGAAACGCAACGATGAGCGGCGCGAAGCGACGCGGTGAACAGCCGGTGGTGGACCCCGGGTGAGCGCCGAGGCTGGCCAGTTCTCCCGGTGGGGGCGAGGCGCCCGGCTGACAAGGCGCGTGAAGGAGGAGCCCCCACCGGGAGAACTGGCCCGGGTGTGTTGCGACCGAAACGCAACGATGAGCGGCGCGCAGCGACGCGGTTCAGCCGGGATGGATCGCCGGCCGAGCCCCCACCGGGAGAACTGGGCCGCGCGGGTTTCATTACTGGCGGTTCAGCCGGGATGGATCGCCGGCCGAACGCCGCGCGGGTTTCATTACTGGCGGTTCAGCCGGGATGGATCGCCGGCCGAACGCCGCTTGGGTTCCACCACCGGCTGTTTGGCCGGGATGCATCGCCGCCGGAACGCCGCGCCACTTTGTTCACAGGCTGCTCGGGGGGCGGGAAGGGAACAGCGATACGCGAAGGCACGGCGGCGGCGACCATTCCCGGGACCATTCCCCTCTGCCAGGGTCCGGGGGCCGCAGGGGACCCGGTTCCCCCTTTAGACTCCGGTCACGCACGATAGATCGCAGGGGGGGCGGCGCATGGGCAAACGAATCGATTCCCGCAGGCTCATGGGCCGCCTTCTCGTGCTCGCGGCAATGGTGGCGTTCGCCGCGACGTTCTTCCTGAATGTCTGCCACCTGATCTTCGACTGCGGCTGCGTCTCGCTATGGAACGGCGGCGCTGCGTTTTGCAACATCCAGACGGCGGGTCCGCCCGATTGCCCCTTCTGCGCGCAGCCGGACGTCGCCTACGGCGCGCTCTACGCAACGTTTCTCGTCCAAGGGGCGGCCGTGTTCGTCCCAGGATCCCTGAGCCTCGGATTGCGGACCCTCCTCGGATTCGCCCTGTTCCCGCTGGTCGTCGGGGGTACGGGAATCGTTCTGGGGCTCCAGGTGGGTTACTGGAACTGACCTCCCGTGGGGCAAGCACCCCGCATCGCGCCACCCGGCGAAAAAGCACATCTGCTCCCTGCATTCTTCGCATGCGGGGCGCTAACCCCTCGGGGCGGCGTCGAGAATCGCTTCGCGATTCTCCCCACCCTTTCCCGTGGGGAGGGGAATCCCTCCCCACGCCCCTCCCCGGCGGCGCTCCGCGCCGCCAGATCTCTGCATTGAGTCCGCGCCGGGAGGGAATCTCCCCGAGGGGCAAGCACCCGGCATCGCGCCACCCGGCGAAAAAGCACACCTGCTCCCTGCATTCTTCGGATGCGGGGCGCTAACAGCCCACGGGGTGATGGCGCGCATCGCTTCGCGATCCGCGCCATCGTCTTACGTGGGGAGGGGAAACCCCTCCCCACACCCCTCCCCGGCGGCGCTCCGCGCCGCCGGATCTCTGCATTGAGTCCGCGCCGGGAGGGAATCTCCCCGAGGGGCAAGCACCCGGCATCGCGCCACCCGGCGAAAAAGCACACCTGCTCCCTGCATTCTTCGGATGCGGGGCGCTAACAGCCTTTGGTGGAACCCGGGTGAGCGCCGAGGCTGGCCAGTTCTCCCGGTGGGGGCGAGGCGCCCGGCTGACAAGGCGCGTGAGGGAGGAGCCCCCACCGGGAGAACTGGCCCGGGTGTATTCCGACCGAAACGCAACGATGAGCGGCGCGTAGCGACGCGGTTCAGCCGGGATGGATCGCCGGCCGAACGCCGCGTGGGTTTCACTACCGGTTGTTTGGGCGGGATGGATCGCCGCTCGAACGCCGCGTGGGTTTCACCACAGGCTGTTAACCCCACGGGGTGATGGCGCGCATCGCTTCGCGATCCGCGCCATCGTCTTTCGTGGGGAGGGGAATCCCTCCCCACGCCCCTCCCCCGCGGCGCTCGGCGCCGCGAATGGATCGCGCCAGAGTTTCGGCACCGACTGTTAGCAGTCTTCGGTGCTTCGGCCCGGGTATCATCGGAGTCCGTCCAAGGTGGGGCGGGAAGGGGACGCCGCGTGACAGCCAGAGATCAAGTTCGTCACATCCGTTGGGAATCCATGGACAAGGAGCGCCTGAACGACCGGCTTACCCGCCGGATCATCACCGGGGAACGCGCCATGCTCACCCACGTCTATCTGGACAAGGGTGCGGTGGTACCGATGCACTCGCACGAGAATGAACAGATCACCTACGTGATCAGCGGGGTGCTCCGCTTCTGGATCGAGGACGAGGATTCGGAACCGATCGACGTGGGAGCGGGGGAGGTTCTGGTGCTTCCCTCCTGGGTGCCCCACAAGGCGATCGCGCTTGAAGACACCCTCGACGTCGACATATTCACCCCGCCCAGACAGGACTGGCTGGACGGAACCGACGCTTACCTGCGCGGGGGAGACGACTAGCAGCCTGTGGATAAAGTGGCGTGAGCGCCGAGAGCGGCGAGGCGCGTGGCTGACAAGGCGCGCGGGGGAGGAGCCCCCACCGGGAGAACTGGCCCGAGCGTATTTCGACCGAAGCGCAACGCAGAGCGCCACGAAGTGGCGCGGTTCAGCCGGGATGCATCGCCGGTCGAGCCCCCACCGGGAGAACTGGGCCGCGTGACTTTGTCCACAGGCTGCTGGACACCCAAGGCGCCCGAAGGAGCCTCTTGAGCAGCATGCGGAGCCGAGACCACTCCCCGATAGTCCGGCGCTATCTGTTGGCCGGCGCGGCCTCGAGCGCCCTCGGCGTGGTCGTCCTCCACGCTCTGGCGGCGGTTTCGTTCGGGGCCATTCCCGGCTGGCTGCTGGCGGCGCTCGCCGGACTCGTGGCGGGGGTGGTGTCTTTGGTGGTCTTCGTCGCGCTGAGCCGGATCGCCGAGCGTTTCGTATGGTGGCTTTCCACCGATGCCTTCTTGCTGCTCCTGGCGGCGGGAGCGAGCCTGTGGTTGCTCCGGAGCACGATGTTCCGTTGGCCGGATGCGCTTCTGGCGGGACTTCTGGTGGTCGTCTTCGGCGGACCGTTTCTCGTTGGGTGCGGTCTCGCGATGGTGTTCCGCCCGCACCGGCCGGCGTATCGGTGGGGCGGTCTGGTTCTTGCCGGAGCGGGGATCGCAGTCATTGTCGCGGGGGGGACGTGGTTCTTCGCGCCCGGGCAGGATCCCTATGTGCGGCGACCGCAGCCCCAGCCGGATCCGCCCGCACTGCTGGCGGAAGATCCCGCGGCTCGCGGTCGCTACCCGGTCCGCCTCCTGACGTACGGCAGCGGACGCGACTCGCGAAGACCCGAATACGGCGACGACGTGAACATCCGGGCGCCTTCCGTGGACCTCAGTCAAGTTCTGCCCGAATGGCGCGGGTTTCGCGCGGTCCACCGCGAGTGGTGGTGGGGCTTCGGCCTGGAGGATGCTCCCCGGAACGGACGCCTCCACTTGCCCGATACGGAGCCCGGAGATCGGCGCCCGGTGGCGCTGATCGTTCACGGAAATCACCGGATGGACGACTTTTCCGACGCCGGCTACGACTATTTGGGAAGCCTGCTGGCGAGCCATGGCATCGCGGCGGTTTCCGTCGACGCAAATTTCCTGAACGGAACCTGGTCCGGTGATTTCGGCGGACGCGAGATGCCGGCCCGCGGGATACTGCTGCTGGAGCACCTCAGGCTCTTCCGAACCTGGAACCGGGACCCGCGCTCCCCCCTCTACAACCGCCTCGATCTGGATCGGGTCGCGTTGCTCGGGCATTCGCGGGGCGGCGAAGCCGCCGCCATCGCGGCAGCGTTCAACGATCTCCCGTACTTCCCGGATAACGCGGACTACCTGTTCGACTATGGATTCGGGATCCAGTCCGTGGTCGCGATTGCGCAGATCGACCACCGCTATTCGCGGCGGATCGTGCTTGAGGACATCAACTTCCTGGCGCTCCAGGGTTCATATGACACCGATGAGCCGAGCTTTCACGGACTCCGCCAATTCCACCGGACGAGACTGGACGGAGCCGCCGAGCGTCCCGGGGGGCCCCTCGGGTTCCGCCTCAAGGCGGGGCTGGTGGCGCACCGCGGCAACCACGGGCAGTTCAACACCACGTGGGGTATGGACTCGGGCCTTTGGGGAATGTTCTGGCTGAACAGCGCACCGCTCCTTGCCCCGGCCGATCAGCAGCGGGTCGCCGAGGTGTATGTCTCCGCGTTCCTGCGTGCCACGCTGCTCGGAGAGGAGCGGTTCGTCCGGTTGTTGCGGGACTACCGCGCCGGCGCCGCGTTTCTTCCCGAGACCCGCTACCAGAGCCAGTATGCGGACTCCCGCACCCGCATCGTCGCCGGCTTTGAGGAGGATCTCCATCTGGGAACCGCCACCGCCGAGGGCGCGACGATCGAGGCCCGCGGGTTTTCCGGTTGGAGTGAGGAGGAAGTCCTGTTCCGGGATGGATCCAAACAGGCCACGTCGGCTGTGCGGCTCGAGATCTCCGCGGGCGAGGATGGCGGCGAGGAGGTCGCCTATGAGATCCGCCTTGCCGAACCAATCGCGGTAACCGGAGAGGACGATTTCGTGTTGTCCGTGGTCTGGAATCCTGCTCCCCCCGAGGAGGCATCGGATCCTCCGCCCGCCGCTCCGCCGATCGCGATGACGGTGCAACTGCTCTTTCCGGAAGGGGTGGAGGGGCCGGCCATCGGAATCGTGGACGCCCTCTCTCCGGAGCCTCCGTTCGAGGTGCAGTTCCTGAAGTCCCGCCGGATGAATCGCGAGCGCTATCGCCGCATCGTCGAAGAGATTCCTCAGACGGTAGCCATCAAGGGCGCCGACCTGTTGCCGGCGGCGCCGGAGCCACCGCCTGCTCCGGACGGCACGCCGGACGGCACGCCGGGCGCCGCGTCCGTTGCCCCGCCGCCTCCCCCGGTGATTGGGGTGCGGTTCCGGTTTGACGCGGAGGTCGCCGGCAGCGTCCTGCTGGATGACGTGGGATTTCGGAGCGCCCCCGCAGGACCGGCGGAGGTCACGGCGGCCCGCGGCGCTTCGTGACGTTGAACAGTCTGTGGTGAAACCCACGCGGCCCAGTTCTCCCGGTGGGGGCTCAGCCGGCGATCCATCCCGGCTGAACCGCGTCGCTTCGCGCCGCTCATCGTTGCGCTTCGGTCGAAATACGCCCGGGCCAGTTCTCCCGGTGGGGGCTCCTCCCTCACGCGCCTTGTCAGCCGGGCCCCCACCGGGAGGACTGGCCCCACCGGGAGAACTGGGCCTCCCCGGCCTCGGCGCTCACGCGGGTTCCACTACAGACTGTTACGCCGGCTACGCGGGACCGCTCGCGGTGGGCCTCGAAGGTCTGGTTGCCCAGTTGACCTCGTCCGACGCGGCGTCGGTGCGGCGCCGGCCCCGGGTTACGGTCAGCTACGCCCAGAGCCTCGACGGTTCCATCGCCGCGCGGCCGGGTGAGCCACTCAGATTGAGCGGGTCGCGGTCGCTCGAACTCACGCACCGGTTGCGCGCCGGGCATGACGCGATTCTCGTGGGCATCGGCACGGTTCTGGCTGATGATCCGCGGCTCAATGTAAGGCTCGCAGCGGGGGAGAACCCCATACCGGTGATCCTCGATGGCCGGCTTCGCCTCCCGCTCACTGCCCGGCTGCTCCGGGAGCGCCGGACATCCGGGACGGCCCCCCCACCGCTCGTTGCGACGAGCTTTGAGGCGCCGCCGGAGCAGGCCGCCCGGCTCCGTGAGCACGGCGTGACCGTGCTCAGGTTTCGGCAGTCGGGAGGACGGGTACCGCTTCGTTCCGTGATGCGCGCCCTGCACCGGCGCGGTGTCCGGCGGTTGCTGGTGGAGGGCGGAGGCCGCGTACTGACTTCGATGTTCGCGGAGCGACTTGCAGACTGGGTCGTGATTACCGTCGCACCGCGGCTCGTCGGCGGCGAGCCGGCCCTCGCCCGGGTTCCGGTGCCGGCGGATCTCTCGGGCCTCGCGTGGGCGCGTCTCGATGACGACCTGGTGTTCGCCGGACGTCCACGGTTCGGCGCTTCCGGACGCTCCCGTCCCACCGATCGTTAACTCCGTGACCGGGTCGAAAGCTGCCGGAGAACGGCTATCCGTGTGGTTCGAAGGGCCACGTCGGGTGAACGTGCGGAGGGAAGCGGTTTCCGGGCCCGCGGCCGGCGAGGCGCTGGTACGGACCCGCGTCTCGGCGATCAGCACCGGGTCCGAATTGGCTGCTTACCGCGGACAGCTCGATCCCCGCCTGGCGCGGGACGAAACTCTGGGCGCGCACCGCGAGGGATCGTTCACCTTTCCGTTTCCCTATGGCTACGCCTCGGTGGGTCGGGTGGAAGCCCTGGGAGCCGAACCGCCGGAAGGCGCGCCGGGGATCGGGGCCCGCGTCTTCGCTTTCGTGCCCCACCAGAGCGCCTTTTGCGCTCCGGCAGAGGAACTGCTCCGGGTTCCGGACACCGTCTCCGACGACCGTGCCGCTCTCTTCCCGTATCTTGAGACCGCGGTGAATGTGCTTCTTGACGGCGCGCCCCGGATCGGGGAACGGGTGGTTGTGGTGGGTCAGGGGATGCTCGGTCTGGCGCTCACCGCGCTCCTCGCCCGCTATCCGCTCGGAGGGCTGATTGCTGTCGAACCCAGGCCGGAACGGCAGCGCCTGTCGCTCGAGTTCGGGGCACACGATGCGGTCGCGCCGGAAGAGGCTGAAGAGAGGGTGCGTGGCACGTTTCAGGGGGGAGCCGAGCTCATCCTGGAAGTGTCGGGGAGCCGGTCGGCCTTGGATCTGGCGATCCGGCTCGCGGCCCGGGAGGGACGGGTGATCGCGGGTTCGTGGTTGGCCGGCGCTCCGACGGCGCTCGATCTCGGCGGTTGGTTCCACCGCGGACGAATCCGGGTGGTGTCGAGCCAGGTGAGTCACCTGCCCGCGCTGGGGCCGTCCTGGACCGTCGCGCGCCGGCGCCAGCTCACCTGGACGTTGCTCGAAAGCGTCGCTCTCGAGACGCTGGTGACCCACCGGATCCCGCTGGCGGAAGCGGGAAAGGCCTACGCTCGGCTCGACGCCGGCGAAGCGCTGGCCGCACTGCTGGTCAGCAGCGCCCCCGGCGCCTCCGCCTGAGCGGCTTCGCGCTCCCGGGTGGGGCGTTCCTCCGTCGAGAAAGAAGAGGGTTCGCTGGCCGCTTCGCGCGGGAGTTGCGCGGTTTCGCCGCCGGGCTGATCCGCCAGCCACCGATAGATGGACTCCTGAGCGGCCCGCCTCGGCGTTCCCGACGGAACCCGCTTGTTCCGGCCCGCCGAGTCGTGGTTTCTGGCCTTGCAGTTGTCAGCCCACTGCAGATCGAGGTAGCGGCGTAACTGGGCCTTGATACGCGAGTCATAGATCGGGAAAGCGGCCTCGATTCGTCGATCGAAGTTGCGCGGCATCCAGTCGGCGGAGGTGCAGTAGTAGAGCGGATCGCCACCGTTTCCAAAGACGAGGATGCGCGAGTGCTCCAGGTAGCGGCCCAGAATGGAGATCGCCTTGAAATCTGCCGTTGCCGGGATGTTCTCGGTGGGGACCGAGAAGGTTCCCCGCACGATCAGCCGGATCTTGACGCCAGCCTCGGCGGCATCCTCCAGCAGGGCAATGACCTCCGGGTGGGTCAGGTGGTTCAGCTTCGCTTCGATGGACGCCGGCTCTCCTCTGCGTGCGCGTTCGATCTCCGCGTGGATGAGATGGTCCACCGTTGTCCGCAGAGTCCAGGGAGAAACGAGCAGATGATCCATTTCGCGGGCCTCGTAAGGCCGGCGAATGACCCGGAAGAGCCGGCCCAGATCCCGGCAGATCCCCTCGTGCGTGGTCAGGAGGAAGTGGTCGGCGTAGAGGGTCGCGGTGTCCTCGTTCAGGTTTCCGGTGCCGATGAATCCGTAGAGGGCCGGTTTGCCGCGCTCCCGGCGTTCGATCAGTCCCATCTTGGCGTGGATCTTGAGGCCCTCGGGGCCGAAGACCACTCGGACGCCTTCCCGAGCGAGCACGTCCGTGAACTCGATGTTCGAGGTCTCGTCGAAGCGCGCCGTAAGTTCCACCACGGCCGTGACCTTCTTCCCGTTGCGCGCGGCGTTGACGAGGGCGTTCACCACTCCGGAGTTGTTGGCGACCCGGTACATGGTGACCGCGATGCGCGTGACCTTGGGGTTGATCGCCGCCTCCCGGAGCAGGTCGATCAGATAGGAGAAGCGCTGATAGGGGGTGTGGATCAGGATGTCGCGGTGCCGCATGCCCCGCATGATGGAGCGTTCGCGATCGATGGCGGGGAGTCCGAGGGTAGGCCAGGGTTCGTAGACAAGCCCGCTCTTCAACCGGGGAAAGCGGATGAAGTCCTTGAAGTTGTGGTGCCGCCCACCCGGGACGAGCACGCTCCGGTCTTCGATCTCGAGGCTCCGGCAAAGCGCCTCCAGCAGGTCGCTCGGCATGGTCTCGTCGAAGACGAAACGCACGAGCGAGGCGGTGAGTCGCCGCTTCACGCTTTTCTCCACCCGGCGCAGGTAGCTGTCCTTCGGGCTGCCTCCGAGATCGAGGCCTGAATCGCGGGTGATCTTGACGACGTAGCCCTCCGCCGCCTCTACCTGGAAGATCGAGAAGATCTGCGGAAGGCGATACCGGATCACGTCTTCGAGGAGGATGACATCGGTCCGGCCCGGCGCCGAAGGCACCCGAACGAAACGCCCCGCGGCCCGGGTGGGGATGTCCACGATGGCGTACATGGGCCGTCGCCGGCCCGCGCGCAGCACCCGGACGCCCAGGTAGATGTCCCGTTCGTCGAGATTGAAAATCTCCCCGCTTCGTCCCAGCATGATCGGGGTCAGGTGCGGGCGGACCTCGCGGACGAAGTAATCCTGGACATACTCGCCCTGTTCGGGGTTCAGGTCGGCTTCGGTAATGATGCGAATGCCGCGCCCCTCCAGTTCGCGAACCAGCGCATCGTAGGTCTTGAGAAATATGGACTGGTCGCGGAGGATCTGGCGCTGGATGTCGGCCAGCAGGACGGAAGGGTCCCAGTCGAGAGACCCTTTTCGATTCGAGCCGATTTTCTGGATGCGTTGCAGCGCGGCTACCCGCACCCGGTAGTACTCGTCCTGATTGCTCGAGAAGATACCCAGGAAACGAAGCCGCTCGAGCAACGGGACGGTCTCGTCCCGCGCCTCCTGAAGGACCCGGCCGTTGAAAGCGACCTGCGACAGCTCACGCGGGATGATCTTGCTGGGTCGGTGTCGGTAGTTGCGGGTCATGAATTAAGCGACGCCCGGAACGGATTCCGGGCGGTTGTCGTGAATAGACTAGCAGTCCATGGACCGAACAGGCCGAGCACCGAAAGCGGGGAGGCGCCCGGCTGAGCAGGCGCGAGTTGGGAGGAATACCCTGCGTATTTCGACCGGATCGCAACGCCGAGCGGAGCGATTCAGCCGGGATGGATCGTCGCTCGAATGCCGGCGTATCCGGTCTATGGGCTGCTCACCATGACGACTTCCGGGTGGGCCCTGATCACGGGAGGTTCGACCGGCATTGGTCGTGAGCTCGCGTCCCTGTGCGCCGCTGACGGCCGCGACGTGGTGCTCGTGGCCAGAAACGCGGGGCGTCTCGAGCAGGCCGCCCGAGAGGTCCGGGCCGCTTACGGCGTGCGCGCGGTGGCATTGCCGATGGATCTCGCGGAGCCGGGGGCACCCGAACGTCTCCATGCCGAAACCGAGGAGCGCGGCATGAGCGTCGACTTCCTCATCAACAACGCCGGCTTCGGAATGAGCGGGCGCTTCCTCGAGGTTCCCCTCCGGGTCCAGCGGGCGATGATCGGGCTGAATCTGGCGGCGCTCGCCGATCTTTGCCATCTCTACCTTCCCGGAATGCTGGAACGGGGCAGGGGAAGGATCCTGAACGTAGGATCGGGTGCCGGTTATGTCCCGGGCCTCGGCTTCACCACCTACGCTTCCACCAAGGCCTTCGTTTTGCACCTGACCGAAGGGTTGGCCGGCGAGCTCGCCGGAACCGGAGTGACGGTCAGTGTGCTCTGTCCCGGTCCGGTGGACACGCCGTTTTTGGGAACGGCGGGAATCGAGGGTTTCGCGGGGATCCGCCGCCTTGCTCTCGCCGATCCGCGGGGAGTAGCTCGGGCCGGCTACCGGGGGGCGTTGCGCGGGAAGGTGGTGATCAACCCCGGTTTTCTCCCGCGGCTGGTCCCGCTCGTGCCGCGGTTGTTGCCACGGTTCGTGGTGCGCTGGCTCGGGAAAATGGTGGGCGGCCAGATGAACCGGACGCCCCGATGACCGGGGGGAGCCTGCCGGCGCACCGGCACCTCGATGCACTCGGAATCGCCTGGGAGCGGCGCACCTTCCCGGCATCGACCGCGAAGGGCGCGGCCTCCGTCGCCCACGCTCTCGGTTTCCGCGAGAGCCAAATGGTCAAAACCCTGATTTTCGAATCCGGGACCGGCGAGCGCGCGCTCATCGCGGTAGGCGGCGACAAGAACGTCATTTCCGGCAAACTCAAGAAGGCGATGGGCAACCGCAACATTCGCCTGGCCAGCCCCGACGCGGTCATCGAGCTCACCGGCTATCGGATCGGCTCGATCCCGCCGTTCTCGTGGCAGCAGGAGGGTACGAGGACGTTTCTCGACGAGGCGCTGATGGAAGAGCCGGTGCTCGGGGTGGGCGCCGGGGTCTGGGGCGAGGAGATCCTCATCACCCCCGCGGATCTCGTTCGCGCCGCGAACGCCGTCGTGGTGAACCTCACCCGCAGGGATGGGTAGCACCGCGTTGGGAGCGCGCTCCCGCCCCGAGCCAGCCGGCACCCCGCCCATTTCGCATCCTGCTAATTTCCCGGCCATGAGTGTCCGGATGGGCCTTCTGGCTGCCTCGACCCTGGCGCTCCTGTTTGGGTCCTCCTCCGTCGGTGCTTTCGCGGCTCAGACGGAAGCGACTGGCCCGGAGGACGCCTACACCGTGTGGCTCTGCCCGATGCACCGGGACCACCAGGCGCACGATGAGGGCCGCTGCCCGCTTTGCGGGATGGCCCTCGTCCGCCGAACCCTGGTGACCCGCTACGTCTGCCTCGGGCAGGAGGAAGGGATGGTCGAAGCGGGCCCGGGGATCTGTCCCGATACCGGAGAACCCCTCGTCCCCGCGACGCGCGAAGTGGTCTGGTTCTGCCCGTCCGATCCCGAGCGGGTCTTCGTCGAGTCCGGTGTGTGTGAGGGCGACATGCCGCGGGAGATGACGTCCCGCGTCTCCGAACACGGGGACCACAACCCGCGCCACGGAGGAGTCCTGTTCATGGCGCCGAGCGGGACGCATCACCTGGAGGGCACGCTGGAGGACGGAGCGTTCCGCCTCTACTTCTACGACTCCTTCACCCGCCCGATCGAACCCGGCTCGTTCGAGGCGCGGCTGGTCCCGGCAGATCAGAACGGCGCGCCCCTCGGCGATCCGGTGGCGCTCTCCGGGGCCGCGGACGCCCTCGAGACCGATGTTGCCGCGAACGCCGGGGAGCGGGCGGCGTTCACCGCCTTCGTGCGATTCCCGGAGCGCGACGAGGAGGACCGCTTCGACTTCATCTTCCTCTCCGACGCCGAGCGGGCGGCGCTCGCCGCGGAGGCGGCTCCGGCGGAGTTGCCCGAGTTGCGGGTGCCCGACTCCCCGCAAGCGATCCTGGACGCCATCCGGGCCCGCGGCCTCCGGATACAGGCGCTGATCGACCAGGGCCGCTGGGCCGACCTCTTCATTCCGGCGCTTGAAGCCAAGGAACTGGCGCTCGCTTACAGCGAGCGGGCGGCGGACCGGCCCTGGGTTGCGCTCAAGCGGATCGTACGGGGAGCTTGGCTGCTCGATCTCTACGGAGATGAGGGCGACCGGACCCGGGTTGGCGAGGCGTACGAGATATTTGCCGAGGGGATGCGAGGACTCCCGGAGCGAGCGCCGCAGTGACCCTGGAGAGTCGAATGAAGGGACCCAAACGAGTTGCCGCGATCCTGACCGGCGTTGCCGCAGGGGTCGCCGCCGTCCTGCTCGCGGTCCCGGGGTGGTTCGGTACCGCCGCCGCTCATGAACCCGAACTCTCCCGGTACACGTATTGGCGCGACATCCGCCCTGTCATCGAGCAGCACTGCGCCTCCTGCCACTCTGGAGGCGGTCCCGCCCCGGTGAACCTGATGCGGTACCTGGAGGCGCTGCCGTGGGCGAACTCCATCGCCCGTCAGGTACTCGAGCGGCGGATGCCGCCTTGGTTGCCCGACGATGGCGCCGGCGAATTCGCCCATGCCCGGACGCTCGACGAACGCGAGACCGACCTGCTGGTGGACTGGGCGATCGGTCTTGCGCCGGAAGGCCCGGCACCTGCGGAGGAGCCGCTGGCGGCCGAAATGGAAACCGAGTTGCCGGCGTCCCGGCTGACGCTCGCCGAGCCCGTGCAGATCGGGGAGATGGAGTCCGAGGCAGCGGTTTGCGCGCCACTGGTTCGGGGTGACGGGGTAGGAGACGCCGCGGCCGGGTTCGCGCTGGTGCCGGGTGAGGCGGTTTCGATTCTTCGCCGCGCGGTGCTCTACGCCGGCGACGACTGCGCGAGCGGAGCGCCGATCTTCACCTGGGTGGTGGGGCAGGGACCGCGCCTGCGGCCGGAGGGCTTCGTCGACCGCCTGCCTGCGAGCCTGTTCCTGCAACTCACTTACCGCAAGGGGTTCGATACCGAGGGTCTGGCGTTCGAGGACGACCCGCAAATCGTTGTCTTTGCTCCGGATTCGGGCGGGGGCCGGACAGTTGAGATGCTGGCGGTCGAGCCGGGATCCACCCCGGTGGGCCCGGCGACGCTGTTGTCCGTACTGCCGCCCGAGGGACTTGATCCCGGCCCGGACGGATTTGCGGTGGACGCGGTGGCGAGCGACGGAGCGGTGACTCCGCTGCTGCGCATCCGCCGCTTCGATTCCGACTGGGCGGAGAAGTTCAGCTTCCGGGAACCCGTGCAGTTGGCAGAGGGTGCCGCCATCCGGGTGTCCCACCCCGGCGCGATTCTGGACCTGATTCGCACACCGATGACGGGTCCCGCGGAGGAGCCCTAGCAGCCTGTGGACAAAGTCACGCGGCGTTCGAGCGGCGATCCATCCCGGCCAAACAACCGGTGATGAAACCCATGCGGCGTTCGGCCGGCGATCCATCCCGGCTGACCGCGTCGCTTCGCGCCGCTCATCGTTGCGTTTCGGTCGGAATACACCCGGTATTCCTCCCTCACGCGCCTTGTCAGCCGGGCGCCTCGCCCCCACCGGGAGAACTGGCCAACCTCGGCGCTCACGTGGGTTCCACCACCGGCTGTTCACCGTGCCGCTTCGCGTCGCTCATCGTTGCGCTTCGGTCGAAATACACGCGGTATTCCTCCCTCACGTGCCTTGTCAGCCGGGCGCCTCGCCCCCACCGGGAGAACTTGCCAACCTCGGCGCTCACGTGGGTTCCACCACCGGCTGTTCACCGCGCCGCTTCGCGTCGCTCATCGTTGCGCTTCGGTCGAAATACACGCGGTATTCCTCCCTCGCGCGCCTTGTCAGCCGGGCGCCTCACCGCTCTCGGCGCTCACGCCACTTTATCCACAGGCTCCTAGGGGCGAAAGCTCCTCGTCGCCATGAGCGCGCGCTCCGGACGGGGACCGGTCGGGGAGCGAGGAATTGGGCGGCGCGCCCTGCTTGCGCTTCCCATCCCTCGGGGGTTGGCGCAGCGGGGTGAGGTGAAACGCTCGCAGTACGCGGGCTGGATTGCACAGTACCGGCGCGGCCGGCTGCAGGAGGTGGCTGCCGCGGTCCGGAGGCGGGGAACGAGGCAGCTCCGATCGGCCCAACGGGATTACCTGGAGGCGCTGGGCGAACCGGACACCGTCCGCGGCCTCCAGGCGAGACTCACCACGGCTTTGTTCCACGCCGAGGTAGTGGCCCACTTCGGGGAGGGATCGGAAGAGCGGCTGCAGCTCGTCGGGGAGCCTCTCCGCGCGATTCCGGCCAGGTGGCCGCGCGGCATACCGGCCGATCAGCGCGCATCAGCGCGAGAGGCGTGGGGCGTCCGGCCGTCCGAGAACCTGCGGGCCCTGTTGCGTCGCGAAGTGTTGCTGATGGCCGCCAGATCCCGCCTCGTGCACCTCGATATCAGGACCGCCCGTCGCGTGCTGAGCTATGCGGTTCAGTACCGCGATCCGGCCGCCGAGTGGCAGCTCGCGACTACCAGCGCGTTCCAGGCCCGCTATCTCCGTGACGACCATCTCTGGCCCGACGCGCGGGGTGGGTTGCGCCGCGGTGTCGCGCGTTGGGCGGGCAGCCTGCCGGACAAGGGCGCGTCCCCGCGCGCCATCGTGCAAGCGATGGCAGATCCGGACGATCTGCATCTGCGGCTCGCGCTGGTGGCCCTCGGGCGGGGCTACCGGCGCGCCGCGGCCCGGGACCTCCAGGAGGTTCGCGGGGAGGTTGCGCCACGTCTCCGCTTGCCGCGGCTCCTGCTGCAGGCGGAACTGGATCTCGGGGAGAATCGTGTCCGGCCGGCGATCGAGGGCCTCCAGGCAGCCGCCCGAACCGAGCCGACCTCGCCCGCGGCAGTGGCAGCGCTCGTCGCCGCGCTGCAAACCGCCGGACGCTGGGACGAGGCTGCAGAGCTGGCGTCCGATTTCCTTTCGGTTCGGGAGAAGGCGCGTCCGTGGCTGGCGTTCCTTACGGCCTGGGCGGAATTCGGAGAAGGGCTCCCGTGGCTACGCCAGGTTGCGGGGATCGCGTGAAGCGCTTCTTCGGGAGGCGAGACCGCGGCCGTCTCCGTTTGGGGCTCGTGATGTTGGCCGGGCTGAGCCCCGCCGGCTCGCCGGCCACTGCCCAGTTCCGGATTGAGAGTCGGGCGGTCCTCGTCGACGTCTCCGTTTTCGACGACGGCCCCGTCCTGGGCCTCCGCCACGCGGACTTCGAGTTGTACGAAGAGGGTGAGCGGGTGCCGTTCCGGGTCATCGACCCGGCGTCGCTGCCGGTGACGGTTCTCTTTGCCATGGACGTCAGCGCCAGCACGGTGGGAGAGCGGCAGCGCCATCTCGGGGAAGGGGCGGCCCTTTTTGCCGGGGGGCTCACGGATCACGATTCCTGTGCGGTGGTCGCGTTCGCGATGGAACCCTTCTGGATCCGCGAGTTCGCTCCCTGCGGCCCCAAGGTCGGAAACGATGTCCAAACCACACCGCCCGGGGGTGCCACCGCGCTCCGGGACAGCGTGGTCCTTTCCCTCGCGACGCTCCATCGGGAGGAAGGCAGGGGCGTGCTCCTTTTGTTCACTGACGCCTTCGACAACCAGAGCTGGACCTCGGACGACCTCGTGATGACGGCCGTCCGGGGTTCCGAGGCATTGATTTATTCCATCGTCGCCCGTCCGCCTCGCGTCCTTCCGTTCTTCGGTCCTACCGACGACGGCTACCGGCTGGTTCGCGACGTCTCGGAGGCGAGCGGCGGCCGGCTGCTCGCAGTGTCATCGGATGCGGACCTGGCGGGCGCCTACCAGGAAGTGCTGGAGGAACTGCGGGCGCGTTACATCCTGTCCTTCACGCCCGATCCGCTATTCGAAGGGTTCGTGCCGATCGAAGTCCGGGTGAAACGGCGGGGGGTTCAGGTGCGCAACCGCCCGGGGTACGTAGCGCGCCCCTGAGAGCGGCAGGGACCGCCGGGCAGTTGCCCTGAAAAAGCAGTTGCGCCGAGCCCCCGACCGAGCGGATCGCGCGCAGGCAAGGGAACGCCGACCTCTGGGCAGTTCTCCCGGTGGGGCCCGGCACAGCGGCCTCGAGGGCCGCGGCGGCGCAGACCCCAACCGTTGGAATGGTTCCCTTCTCGGCGCGTACCTCTGAATGCAGGGTGGCGCGCAGGCCCGGCAACGCCGACCTCTAGCGCTTCTTCATGCGGGCGGGGTGAACGGGCCGACCTGATCATGCGGGTTTCTGAGGCCGCAAGGGAATCGGGCCTATGAGTTCTCGTCCAGGGTCGTTCGGAACAAGGCACTCGCTATAATATAAGGCGCTAGAAAGACCCATGATCGAATCCACAATTACTTCCCGAGGACAGACTACGGTACCTATAGCAGTACGTAAGGCGTTGGAACTGAAGGCCGGAGATCGGGTTCGATACACCATTGAGAACGGCGTGGCGCACATCCGACCGCTCCGGCCCATCTCTCGGCTGCGTGGCATCGTGAAGCACGAGGGCCCCCCTCTCTCGCTCGAGGATATGGACCGGGCCATCGCCGAGGGCGCCTGCGAATCTTGATCGGGCTCGACACGAACGTCCTCGTCCGGTATCTCACCGGCGATGGCGCTGAGCAGCAGGCGGACGCGAGTGCTGTGCTTGAGCACCTCACCCCCGCGGAGCCGGGTTTCGTTTCTCGCGAGGTCGTGCTTGAACTCGTGTGGGTCCTCAGCCGCGGCTATGGACTCCCACGCAAACGCATAGCGGAGATTCTCGTGGAGTTGCTCGACACGAGTGGCCTGTTGTTCGAGGACGCAGCCGACGTGAGCCGTGCCGCAGTGGAATACGGACGGGGTGGACCGGAGTTCGCCGACCGGATGATCCTGGCGGCTGCGCAGCGTGCGGGGGCTACGCCGCTGTTCACTTTTGATCGGGATCTTGCCCGGATGGGTGGTGCCTCCGCTGTGCCGGACCGGCTTTAGTCCCGGAGAATGACGGTACGGCGACGGGTGTCCCGGCGTCGTACATAAAACGAGGGCGGCGCGGATGCGCCGCCCCCGTCTGCGGAGTTTCCGGAGAGTTACTGCTGCTGGTCGGTGGTCGCCATCGCGTGGCTCCGGACTTCGTCGAGGAAGGCGACATCGCTATCGGCTTCGGTCAGGAAGGTCTGGAGGGTGGCGTAGGCGCGGTTTGCGGTGGCCGTGTCGCCGAGCGCGGTGGCGGCGCGGGCCAGGCCGAGCAGCGAGGCGGTCCGGTTCGGGGTCCGGGTCAGGCTCGTTTCGAACTGGGCGCGTGCCTTCTCCGCCTTGCCGGCGGCGAGCAGGAGTTCGCCGCGAAGCTCGTGGGACGGCTTCATCGGATAGGTCGGACCGGAGGGCGGACCCTGGTTCTCCTCGATGGCGGTGGCGGCCGCTGCATGCTTCAGAGCGCTTTCCGTATTGCCCTCGAGCTGGGCGGCGAGCGCTTCGACTTCGTGCTGCATGATGCGGACGGAGTCGGCCTGGTAGGCCTCACCGGCCTCGACACGCTTGTCGGCGAGCGCCCGGAGCTGTGTCGCCGCTTCGTTCGCGGCGGCGGCGTCCTTCTCGGCAAACGCCTTCATTCCCACTGCGAGCAGCAGGTTTGCAGTCGAGTTGTAGCGGCTCGTGTCCACGTCGCCCATCGGGAGGGAGATGGCGTCATACCGCCCGGTCTCGATGGCGTGGCGGGCCACGATGGAGGCGGAAATCCGCCGGAGCCGATTGTCGTCGGTCTCGGCGACCGCGTCGTCCACGATGGCGACCGCGCCGAGGACCGCGCCGTACGCACCGCGCTGCAGATCCGCGTACGCCTTCCACTCGAGGCTGTGGTAGTCCCGCTTGGTGATGGAGAGGTTCTTCGCCTCCACCCACTTGACTGAAGCGTTGTAGGAGACAGTGTTCGACTTCGAGACCCGGTTCCACATGCCGTGCTGCACGAAGATGTGGGAGGGCATGTGCTGCGCGTGGTGCGCCTCGGGCGCGATCTCGGCGTAGCGGTTCGCGGCCTCGAGAGCGAGCGGAGCGTGCTCGGGATCGTCGAACGAATGGATCACGTAGTGCGCCGCGCCCGGATGGTTTGGCTGCTCCTGGAAGAGCTGGGTCGCGATCGCGCCGGCCTTCATCTGCCGGTGGAAGCCAGGCTCCCCGCGCCGGACCAGGCCGAGATAGGAAAGCGCGTAGAACGCCTTGGCCTCGTTGTCTTCCGGGTGCGCCTCGGCGAGCCGCCGCATCGCCTGGTGGTACAGCTCGTCGCGTTCGTACTTGTCACCGGGGCCGTAGAGGATCTCCACGGTGTCCAGATACAGACGCTCACGCTCCGTGGGAGTCTTGGCACGGCGCTCGGAACGGGTCGCCCCAAAGCGCTTCAGGACGTCCCGCGCGGCGCTGATGTCCTGCTCGGACCACAGTGGGTGGTTGTGGCTGATCGCCTCGCCCCAGTAGGCGAGGGCGAAGTCGGGGTCGATTTCCTGCGCGTTCTTGAACGCTTCCCCGGCCTCCTCGAACCAGAAGCTGTGGAGCGCGGCTACCCCGCGCTGGAAAGCCTCCTGCGCGGCCTCCGAGCCGGAGTTCGGGAAATCCACTTTGCCGAGGTCGGGCTCTTCGGCGAAGGCGGGTGCCGCCATCAGCGCGAGTGCGGCGAAAGCGAGCAAGAGGCGTCCGGGGACGCGGAGTTTTTTGAACATGGAACCCTCCGTGGCAGCGCGATTGGCGTCTGGAAGCGTTGATTTTAGCGAAGTCCCGACTTTGAGCGCGAACGTCAGGGCGTTCGCGGCGCGCCGGTTCCAGAGTGCGCACCGTGGATTGGTTCGCCGCGGTTCCTGCCTTCCTGCGCGCTTCAGGATGATCCGCGGTGCGCGGTTGTCGCGGCCCTCCGGGCCCCGCGTGCCGGGCGTGCCGGTCTGAAGGGCTCCACCGGGAGAAACCCTCATGATCGGATCCTCCTGCACCCCCTCGCCCGTCATGAAAAAGGCACGGCCCGGGTAGCGGGAGAGCGAGCGGTCGCGCCCTCCGGGATGGGAAGGTGGTGCGGGCCTCACGCTGGCATGGCGGAGCGTCATCGGCGCTGGTTTCGCGCTCTCGCGCGATGCCGGCCGGAGGCCGGTGGCCAGTTCTCCCGGTGGGGGCCCGCTGTCGCGCGCTTCTTTGCGGTTGGCGATGGGAGTTTCGCGGCCTGTGGCCGCGATGCCGGTCTGAAGGCCGGCGCTCCCAGCCGTCCCCGCGCTTCTTTGCGGTTGGCGATGGGAGTTTCGCGGCCTTGGCCGCGATGCCGGTCTGAAGGCCGGCGCTCCTGAATCCCGGCGTTCCCGGCACGGCCTAGAATTCCCGGGAACGGTCAAGTAGTTCCGGGAGTTTCAATTCACATGCCAGGCGCCACCGAAACCAGCCAATTCGCTCCCAAGGTGCAGGAGGTCCGCGCGGCCTTTGCAGACCGTTTGACTGCCGAACTCGGCCGGGTCGTGGTCGGGCAACGGGACATCGTGGAGCGGGTTCTTATCGGGCTGCTGACCCGCGGCCACCTGCTCATCGAGGGGGTGCCCGGAATCGCGAAGACCCTGCTCGCCAAGAGCGTTGCCCAGAGTGTGCGGGCCAACTTTTCCCGGGTTCAGTTCACCCCCGACCTGCTGCCGGCGGATCTGGTCGGCACCCTGATCTACGACCAGCGGGACCAGACCTTCGTCCCGCGGAAGGGCCCGGTATTCACGAACTTCCTGCTCGCCGACGAGATCAACCGGGCTCCCGCGAAGGTGCAGAGTGCGCTCCTCGAGGCGATGCAGGAGCGCCAGGTTACGATCGGCGACGAGACTTGGAAGCTCGACGAGCCATTCGTGGTGCTCGCGACCCAGAACCCCATCGAGCAGGAAGGCACCTACCCGCTCCCCGAGGCGCAGGTGGACCGCTTCATGATGAAGCTGAAGATGGGGTTCCCGGGGCTTGACGAAGAACGGGTCATCCTGAAGCGGATGGCCAACTTCGCCGTTCCGCGGGTGGAGCCGGTGGTGGGTCCGGAGGAGATCACCGCCGCCCGGGACGCCGTCGAGGCGGTGTACGTGGACGACCGGATTCGCGACTACATCCTCTCGCTGGTTCGGGCGACCCGCGATCCCGCGGCTTTCGGAGTGGACATCGCGGGGCTCGTGGAACACGGGGCCTCGCCGCGGGCCAGCCTCGACCTCTACCGGGCGGCGCGCGCCCGCGCGTTTCTGGAAGAGCGCGATTTTGCCGCTCCCGAGGACGTGAAACATCTGGCGCCCGACGTGCTGCGCCACCGGCTCATCCTCTCCTACGAAGCGGAGGCGGAAGAAGTGGACGGCGACGAAATCGTGCGGCGTGTCCTCGACGCCGTGGAGGTTCCCTGAGGACCGATCCTCTCCAGATCCTTCCCGTTTCCCATCTCGCCGTGCCCCGCTCCGGAACCACCACCGAAGATCGGCGCGAAAGGCTGCGCGGCGGGTTTTGGAGTTCGCTGCGCGCGCCCTGGCGAAACCCGCCCGAGAAGGAGGAACGCGAGAAGGAGGAACGGCGGTCCGCGCCGGTGTCCACCGCCGAGCTTCTCGCCAGGGTGCGGCACATCGAGATCCGCACCCGGAAACTCGTGACCGAGGCGCTGGCGGGCGCCTATCTCAGCACCTTCAAGGGGCAGGGAATGGAGTTCTCCGAGGTGCGCGAGTACGCCCCGGGCGACGACATCCGGTCGGTGGACTGGAACGTGACATCGAGAACCGGGGACCTCCACGTCAAGAAGTTCGTCGAAGAACGCGAGCAGACGGTGCTGTTCCTGCTCGACGTCTCACGCTCGTTTGCCTTCGGCAGCCGCCGTGACTTCAAGCGCTCGACCGCCGCCGAGGCCTCGGCCGCCCTCGCCTTCTCGGCGATCCGTTCCGGGGACCGGGTGGGAGCGCTGCTCTTCACCGACCGCGCCGAGATCCGGCTCCCGGCTCGGAAGGGGCGCCGGCATGGGCTTCGGGTACTTCGCGACCTGCTCTACTTCGAGCCCGAGGGCGCCGGGACCGACATCGCCGAAGCCCTCGGCCTGCTGAACCGGGCGGTCCGCCGGCGGGCCACGGTCTTTCTGGTCAGCGATTTCCGCGGAGACCCTCCCGAGCGCTGGCTGCCTCCACTCCGCGTGGCCGCGCGGCGACACGACCTGATCGCCGTCCGGGTCACGGATGCGAGGGAACACGAGATGCCGGACGTCGGCCTCCTGGAACTGGAGGATGCGGAGTCCGGAACTCTCGTAAGGCTCGACACCTCGGACCGCCAGGTCCGTGAGGCCTACCGCGAGCTTGCGCATCGGACCCACGCGGCTGCCTCCCGGGCGCTTCGCGAGACCGGGGTGGACGTGGTCGAGGTGACGGCGGGGGAACCCTACGACGCCCCGCTCCGGAAGTTCTTCCGCATGCGGGAGAGGCGGCGGCGATGACATCCGGGCGAGGGACGGTTGGCTTCGGCCTTGGCGCGTGTCTGGCTCCGCTGGCGCTCGTGGGCCTGGCGGCGGTCGCTCCCGACGCGAGCGGGGCCGGTCAGACCGGTCCGGCGCCGTCCGCTGAAACCCGCGCCCTGGCCGAAGTGGTCTCCGAGCCGGTTGAGGTCGGTTCGGTCTTCGAGTTGGAGATCGTCGTGGAGCATCTCGCAGGCGCGGAGGCTGCCCCGGTGGTCGAGGAAAGCCTCGGCGACTTCCGGGTGATGGGTGCGGCCCCGCTCGAAGGCGACGACGACCGGCCGGGAGAGAGCCGGTTCCGGCTCCAGCTCGGCGCGTTCGTGCTCCCCGGCGACCATGAGATCCCCGGGGTTCCCGTTGGAATCCGGACGGCGGACGGCGAGCTTTCGCTCATCGAGACGCCGCCGGCGCCGGTGCGCGTGGTTTCGTCGCTGCCTCCCGACGCGGAGGAGGCCGGGGGAGACATCCATGACATCCGGGGGCCCTTCGATCTGAGCCTGCCTCCGCGCTGGGGGCAGATCGGCCTCCTGGCAATCGCGCTGCTCGCAGTCCTGGGGGCCGCCGCCTGGTGGTGGCGCCGGCGGGGCGCCCGCGACGCGCCGGTCGTGGCGCTTCCTCCGCCGGCAGCGGAGGCCGAAGCGGCCCTCGCTCGGCTGGCGCGCGCCGGACTGCTCGAAGCGGGCGAGGTGGTGGCCTACTACGACCGGCTCGCCGGGATCATGAAGCGGTACGCGGGCCGGCGGTTTGAAACCCCGTGGAGCGAACGGACGACCGGCGAGATCCTCCGAGACCTGAGGCTCCGCGCCGAGCCGAAGCACCGGGAGGCGCTGGCGCTGCTGGCGGCGATTCTGAGCGAGGCCGATCTCGCCAAGTTCAGCGAGCGGTCCTTCCGACCCGCTGCCGCGGCGGCGCGGTTCCGGGAGGCCGGCATGTTCCTGGACCGGACCCGGCCTTTCCTGACCGCTGAAGGCGAGGTGGGCGAGGGCCCAACCGAAACGCCCGCACTGCCCGCCGGGGGCGCTCCGGATGCGACCATCCGGATGGAGTCTCCCCGGATGGAGTCTCCCCGGATGGAGTCTCACTAATGCGGCTACTGTGGCCGGGGGCGCTCCTGCTTCTGCTCCTGATTCCGCTCTTCGTCGTGCATGCCCGGCGGTTCGCCGCTCCGGCGCTCCGGTTCCCGGAAGCCGCCGGGCTCCGGGAACTGCCCCGGTCGCTTCGTTCGCGACTGGCGTTCCTGCCCGGGGCGCTCGTGCTCGCCTCGCTGGCTCTCGCCGCGGTCGCGCTCGCCCGCCCCCAGACCGGGATCACCGAGGAGACGGGCACCAGCCTCGGAGTGGACATCGTGCTCGCGCTGGACATTTCCTCGAGCATGCGGGCCGAGGACTTCGCCCCCGCCAACCGCCTTACCGCGGCCAAGGAGGTGCTCGAGGATTTCATCGACCGGAGGACGGACGACCGCCTGGGGGCCGTGGCGTTCGCGCGGAATGCGGTGACGCTGAGCCCGCTGACCCTGGATCACGGCGTCCTGACGGAGAGGCTGCGGGAGGTGAACATCGGGGACATTCCCGACGGCACGGCGATCGGCAACGCCATCGCCGCCTCGGTGAACCGGCTGGTGGATTCGGAGGCCGAGAGCCGGGTGATCGTCCTGCTCACCGACGGCGTCTCGAACGCCGGAGAGATCCATCCGCTCACCGCCGCCGGGCTGGCCAAGACCCGGGGGATCCGGGTCTATACGGTGGGCGCCGGGAGCCAGCAGGGCGGGCAGATGGTCACGCGGCGTCCCGACGGGTCGCTCGATGTCCGGCGGGCGCCGGGGATCGACGAAGAGATGCTCACGAAGGTCGCGGACGCGACCGGCGGCCGGTATTTCCGGGCCCGCGACAGCGAGGGCCTCAGGGCGGTCTACGAAGAGATCGACGCGCTCGAACGGACCGAAATCCAGGCGCCGACCTGGACGAGCTGGTCGGACGACGGACCCCTCCTCGCCGGTTGGGCGGCGATGCTCCTGTTTTCCGGGCTCGCGCTCGGCGCCACCGTGTTGCGGACCGCGCCATGACTGTGTCCGGACGCACCCCGCTCCCTGGAACACACCTGCTGGAGGGGGTTCGCTGAGATGCGTTTCGGGGCGCCAGCGGCGCTGTTTCTGCTGCTCCTCTTCCCGGCGGGGGCGGCGCTCGTCTTCTGGGCCGCACGCCGCGGCCGGGCGGTTCTGGACCGTTTCGGAACCCGGACTCCGGCGCTCATCGAGGGGGACAGCCGGACGCGGCGCCGGTTCCGCGATTTCCTGTTGCTGGGCGCGGTCTTGCTGCTGGCGACGGCTGCCGCCCGTCCCCAGTGGGGGAGGCAGGAGCAGGAAGTGACGCTCGTGGGGGTGGACGTCGTGCTGGCGATGGACACTTCCTTCAGCATGGACGCCCGCGACGTGGCGCCTTCGCGTATGGAGCGCGCCCGCTACATCGCGGGGGAGCTGCTCGACCGGATGGTCGGGAACCGGGTGGGAATCGTGGCGTTTTCCGGGACGGCGTTTACCCAGTGCCCGCTCACCCATGACCTCGGCGCGGTCCGGACCCTGCTTTCCGGGATCGCCACCGGCGCGGTGGAAAGCCCCGGAACGAACCTGGCGGCGATGATCGAGGAGGCGGCGCGGGCCTTCGAGCGGCAGGAAAGCCGGCACCGGGTGGTGGTGCTGCTCACCGACGGGCAGCAGGACGACCTGCGGGTCACCGAGATCTCCGAGGTGGCCCGGATCGCGAACGAGCACGACATCGCGGTGCTTTCCGTCGGAGTGGGGACGCCCGGCGGCGCCACCATTCCGGCGGCCTCCGAGTCGGGCCCGACCCTGATGCGCGACGCCGCCGGCTCTCCCATCGTGAGCCGGTTGGACCGGGCGGCGCTCTCCGAACTGGCCGCGCTCACGGAGGGAGTTTTCTTCGAGATCTCCCCCGACGACCGGGAGATCGAGGGACTCACGGCCCGGATCGCCGGGATCGAAGGCGGGGAACTCGGGGCGCAGATCTCCCGGCGCTACCGTGAGCGGTTCTGGATCCCGGCCGGACTGGCGGTCTGTGCCATCGCCGGGGCCGCGTTCGCCGCCCCGTCCCGCCGGCGCCGCCGTCGGCTGGCAGGTCAAGGAGGGGTCTCGTGATCCGCACCGCGTTCGTGCTGCTGATGGCCATGCAGTTGTTCGGCGGCGGCGAAAAGAACACCCGGGAAGGAGCGGAACACTTCGAAGCGGGCCGGCTGGAGGAGGCGCTCCGGGCCTTTTCGCGGGCCGAGGGCGCCTTTCCGGACGCCCCCGAGAACGATCTCAACATCGCCGGGGTCCACTACCGCCTGGGAGAGGCGGAGGGTGGTCCGGCGTCCGGCGGCGAAGAGGGCCCGCTCGCCGAAGCGCTGCGCGGTTATCAGGCGGCGCTCGGGGGCGGCGCGGACGGAGAGGTCCGGCGCGACGCTTTCTACAACCTGGCGAACACCCTCTTCCGCGCCGGCGCGTTTCGGGAAGCGGCGGCCGCTTACGGGGAGGCCATCGCTCTGGATCCGGACGACCGCGAAGCGCGCCAGAATCTGGAGAGGGCGCTCCAGGCGGCCGACGACCAAGAACAGCAGGACGAACAGCAGGACGGGGGGCAGGGCGGGGACCAGCAGAACCAGGAGCAACAGGAGCAGGACCAACAGGACCAGGAGCAACAGGAGCAGGATCAGCAGGACCAGAATCGGGGACAGCAGCCGCAGGACTCGCCGTCTTCCGGCGATCCGGACCAGGACTCCGGGGAGGGGCGGCAGTCTCCTCCCCAAGAACCTCGGGAAGGGCAGGATCAGCCGCCCGCCGACGACCCGAGCGGCAATCCGCCCCAGGATGCGGGGCCGGGCGCGGACACTCCGGACTCCCTGCCCGGCGAGGTTCCCGAAATCAGCCCCGAGCAGGCCGAGCGGATCCTCGCCGCGCTCGCCGACGTCGAGCGGGCCTTCCAGGAGGACCGTCTCGAAAAACGCCGGGCTCGCGCGCTTCGGAGGGGTCGCCACTGATGAAACGGCTGCTGGTGGCCGCGCTGTTCACGGTTTTCTTCGTCGCACCGGTCCACGGCCAGGAGGCTGCCGAGGCGAGCGTGGACGCCGACCACATCGGGATCGAAGACACGTTGGCGCTGACGGTGTCCGTGCCCGAGGAGCGCGGAGGTGAGCCGGTGATCCCCGACCTCGCCGGCTTCGAGGTGCTCAGCAGCCAGCGGATCTCGAAGACACAGATCGTCAACATGCAGATGACCCGCGCGATCGAGTGGGTCTATCGGCTTCGGCCGCTCACGGTCGGGGAACTGGTGATTCCGGAGATTGCGGTTCCCGGCTACGCGCCCGCTTCTCCGATCCCGGTGCGCGTCGAACAGGGAAGCGTCCGTCCCCGCTCCCCCGATCCGTTTGCATCACCCTTTTCGTCGCCGTTTTCTTCGCCGTTCGGCCGGATGGATCCGTTCAACCGGCGGCGCCGGGAGCAGAGGGGCCCGGAGGTTCGGGAGGAGGACATCTTCATTCGGGCGGAAGCGCCGGGCGCCGAGGTCCAGGTGGGCGAGCAGGTGCTCGTGCTCTACCGGCTCTGGTCGCGGCTCCCGGTGTACGCGGCGGGCCCGGTCGAGCTGGCGCAGCCGGAGGGTTTTTGGACCGAGGAGGTGGAACTTCCCGACGTCCCCTGGCAGGAGCGCGGCCTGAGCGGCAACGAAATACGGGAGCGCCGGAGCCGCCCGGGACCCCGCCGCGAACGCCGCGCCCTGAACGGGGTGGAGTACGAGACCTACCCGCTGCTGATGCGGGCGGTTTTTCCTACCGGCGCGGGCGAACGCCAGCTCGCCGGCCCGCTTTTCGAAATCGGGATCCAGGGCGAACGGCGGCGGCGGTCCTTCTTCGGACCAGAGCAGGCGGTGGTGGTGCGGGAAGCGCCCCCCGTCACGATTCGGGCGGAGCCCCTCCCCGAGGCGGGGCGGCCTCCCGGATTCACCGGCGCCGTGGGGGACTACCGGCTGAGCGCGGAGATCACGCGCGACGACGCTCCGCTCGGCGACCAGGTGGCGGTGGCCGGCGAGCCGCTGGTCCTGCGGGTCGAACTCGAGGGCAGCGGCAATCTGCGGGCGGCAGGGGTTCCGGCGCTCCCCGAGAGTCCGGAGGTCCGCAGGGCCTTCCGGTTCTTCGATCCGGATACCTCCGCGGAGACCGGCCTCCGGGACGAGGGGGAAGGGATTACGTTCGGCGGCCGCCAGATCTGGGAATTCCCGCTGGTGCCCGAAGCGGGGGGCGTGCGGAACATCGGTGCGGTCACGCTCGACGTGTTCAATCCGCGGACCGGCGCCTACGAACGGCTGGCGTCCGACCCCCTCCAGATCCGGATCGAGGGGTCCACCGCGACCGCCCCCGGAGTTGACGGGCCGGTTGCGGTCGAGCGTCTCGCGGAGGACATCCGCTACCTGAAGCCCGTCGGGCAGGGAGCGGGCCGCCCGGCCGGCCCCTGGCGGCCCGGGACCTTCTTCCTCCTGAGCCTCGGCCTGCCGGTGCTCTGGAATCTCGGGCTGTTCGCCGCCCGGCGCCGCCGCGCCTGGCGGGATGCGAATCCGGCCGAGTACCGCCGCCGGGGAGCGGCGCGTAACGCGCAGCGGGCGCTCGCGCGGGTCGGCGGCAGCGGGCCCGAGGCCGCCGCCCGGGTGGGCGAAGCCCTCACCGAATACGCGGCGGCGCGGCTCGGAGGTTCCCGCCACGGCTTTACTCCCGAGGGGGCGGCCCGCCGTCTCGTGGCGGCGGGCGCGGAACCCGAGGCGGCACGCCGCTTCCGGGCGCTGCTCTCCCGCTCGGAGGGTGCGCGCTTCGCCGCTCCCGGGGGTGGCGATGCGGCGCACTCCGATGCGACCGAGGCAACCGAACTCATACGCCAGCTCGAAGATCAGCTCGGGCGGGGCGGGGAAGCCGGATGAAGCGCCTGCTCGTGCCGGGCTGGCTCCTGGTGGCGGTTGGTCTGGGATGCTTCCAGCCGGGGATCGCCCGCGCTCAGGAGAGTCCGGGGGTGGACGCGGCGGCCGCCGCCCGGAGCTATGACGAGGGGGACTACGAGGCCGCAGGAGTTCTGTATCGCCGCCTGCTGCAAGAGGCCGACGAGGGGGTCGATCGGGCGGCGCTCCACTACAACCTCGGAAACGCCGAATACCGGGCCGGCCGGCTCGGCTACGCGATGCTCCACTGGGAGCGGTCGCTCGCCCTCCACCCCGGCGACGATGACGCCCGGGCGAACCTCGGGCTCGCCCATGAATTGCTCGATCGGCGGCTGACCGAAGCCGCGGCTTCGGGAGCTTCGGACACCTTCTCGCTCGAGCTGCTCCGCTCGATGCAGGGCTTCGGGGCCTGGCTGCGCCGCAGCTCCCCGGACCGCATCGCGTGGGTGCTCAGCGCGTCCGCCCTCCTCGCGGGCGCGCTCTGGACCCTCCTGATGCTTGGCCGCGGCCGGCGGCGCCTGGTGGTGGCGGGCCTCGGGCTGGTGATGTTGGCGGCGGCCGCGTCGGGCGCGCTGCTGCGGCTCCGGGTCACCGCTCCACCGGTCGCGGTGGTGGTGCAACCCGGCGCCGCGCTTCGGAGCGGCCCCGGACATTCCTTCCCGCAGCTTGCGGCCCTTCCGGAGGGCTTCTATCTGGAGCTGGATGACGAGAACTCCGCCTCCCAGGATGGCTTCCGGCGGGTGATTGCCGCCGGAATCGTCGGGTATGCCGACAGCGAGACCGTCATCCCGGTGGACGACCGCTAAGCCGGTGTGAACACCGGCGTTCCCTAGCAGCCTGTGGTGGAACCCGGGTGAGCGCCGAGAGCGGCCAGTTCTCCCGGTGGGGGCGAGGCGCCCGGCTGACAAGGCGCGTGAGGGAGGAATACCGAGTGTATTTCGACCGAAACGCAACGCAGAGCGCCGCAAAGCGCCAGTTCTCCCGGTGGGGGGGCGGTTCAGGCGGGATGGATCGCCGCTCGAACGCCGCGTGGGTTTCACCACAGGCTGCTAGTCCAGCACTCTGTCCAGCCGGCGGAGCGACTCGATCAGGACCCGCGCGCCATTCGTGATGTCGGCGACGCTCGTGAACTCACGGGGGGAATGACTGATTCCGTCGCGGCTCGGGACGAAGATCATGCCGATGGGCGCGAGTACGGCGATGGATTGGGCGTCGTGCCCCGCGCCGGAGGGCAGGCGAAGGCGTGAGAATCCGAGACTCTCTGCGGATGCCTCGACGACGTCCATGAAGGCCGGATCGCAGGGCGCCGCCCGGCTCAGGTAGTAGGGCTCGAAGGCGATGCTCGTCTGGTTCCGCGCCGCCAGTTCGTTGCCGAGTTCCTGGAAGCGCTGGTAGAGCGCCTCGATCGTCTCCATCCGGAGGTCCCGGATCTCGAGGCTCAGCTCGACTTCCCCGGGAATGACGTTCGGGGCGCCGGGACGGGCCTCGATCCGCCCCACCGTCGCGACCTGACGCCCCGGCCAGGACTGGGTCTCCTCGTGGACCGACACCAGGAAGCGGCCGGCGGTGACGAGCGCGTCCCTGCGGATGCCCATGGCGGTGGTGCCCGCGTGGTTCGCAAATCCGGACACCCGGACGCGGAAGCGGCGGATGCCGACGATGCCCTGGACCACCCCGATCTCGATCCCCTCGGTGGCGAGGGTGGGGCCCTGCTCGATGTGCAGTTCGACAAAACCGGCGTAGTGGCCGGGTGCGAGCGCCGCCTCGGTGATCCGCTCCGGCGATCCGCCTACCCGGGCGAGCGCCTCGCCGAGGGTGAGTCCTCCGTACACCGGCTGGTCCATTTCCTCCGGCGTGACTTCACCGGCCAGGGCCCGGCTGCCGGTCTTCCCGTTTTCTTCGTTGAAGAACACCGCCACTTCGAGGGGATGCCGGAGCGGGGCGCCCGAGGTGGCGATGGCGGTCGCGGCTTCGAGGGCCCCGACCGAGCCGACCACCCCGTCGAAGTTTCCGCCTTCCGGGACGGAATCAAGGTGGGAACCCGTGAGGAGGGGAGGCAGCGAGGGATCGGCTCCGGACAGGCGGCCGATGAGGTTTCCCGCGAGGTCGGTGCGCACCTCGAGCCCGGATTCCCGGAGCCAGCTGCTGAAACGGTCCCGGGTTGCGAGGTCGGCGTCGCTCCCCGCGGTGCGGGAGGCACCCCCTTCCGGGGTCGCGCCGAACCGGGAAACGGCTTCCATACGGCTCGCGATGCGTTCGCTCTGCACCCCGTCCGGAAGGGCTTGGGAAGTGCGAGCCCGCAGGAGAGCGGGCCAGAGGGCGGCGGCGGGAGCCGTGCGGGCCAGGAATTCGCGGCGGGTCGGAAGAAGCATCCGTGCAATTGTGTGCGCTTCGGTCTCGGTGGGCGTGGTGTTGCCTGGTGATGCCACCTCACTCACGGCATAACGGTTGCACGCGGTACTCTTGCGGATGGAGTTCGGGACCCGGAACGCATGACCACACTGGTGCGCCGGATGAGCCGCCGGGCGTTCTTCTCGCCGGCGCGCGTCACCCAGGTCGAGGTGGAGGAGATCACTCCCGAGGGCTACGGGGAGCTCGTCGGTTTCTACCGCGCGGGCCGGTTCGTCGAGATCGCCCGCCGCGCCGGGAGCCGGGGGGTGATGGAACTCAGGGAGGCGCAGCGCCGTTTCATCGACACGCTGCCCCCGTCGGACGTACTCGAGGGCTTCCGGGGGCGGCTGGCCGCGGCGCTCGTGCACTCCGAAGCGGTGGCCCATTTCGGCTGGACCCCGAACTCGGATCACCGGCTGTTTCGCGAGCCCGTGAATCAGATTCCGCGGGAGTGGGTTCGCGGCATTCCGGATCACCTCCGGGAGGAAGCGCTGACGGCCTGGGGGGAGGAGGGAGCGTCCGACTTCCGCAAACTGGTGTGGAGGGAGTTGGTGCTCTCGACGGCCCGGCTCCGGCTGGCGCGGATGGATCTGTGGGCCGCGAGCCGCGTCCTGGAAGAAGCCGATCCACAGCGGGACCCGCCTCTCGCCTGGCAACTCGCCGCCGTATGGGCGGTGCGCGCCCGCTACGTACGGGAAAAGGAACTCTGGCCGGATGTCCGGAAGCTGTTTCGGGAGGCGGATTCGAGGCAGTTCGTGACGCCCGAGATCGCTTTGAACTCGTCGCGCACGGTGGCCCGGGCGATGGGCGACCCGGACGATCTGAATCTCCGCCTGGCGCTCGTGGCGCTCGGGCAGGGCCGGGAGGGGCGGGCGCACGATCGGCTCCGTGAGGTCAGGGACGAACCTGCGGCCCTGCTCCGGGTGCCGCGCCTGATGCTGCTCGGCGAGACCTCGTTTGCCCGGGATCGGCTGCCGCAGGCGGTCGCGAACTTCCGCGAAGCGGCCGACCTGGCCCCGGATTCGCACGCCGTGGTAGCGGCGCTGGTGGCCGCCCTCGAGGCCCGCGGACAGTGGGACGAAGCAGCGGCGCTGGCCACCGAACAACTCCGCCTGCGGGGCGGAACTCGCCCCTGGTCCGATTTCCTGATTACCTGGGCCCAGCCCCGCGAGCCCGAGCAGTTCTGGCTCCGGAAGCTGGTCGCGGTTTGAACGTTCGACGCGGGAACGGTCCGGTGGGGGCCCGGTTGTCCCGACCCGCCGGGGTTTGTCTGTTCGTCTCTTTCTTCCTGTGCGGTGCCGGGTCCGCGGCCTTTGGGCAATTCCGGGTGGAGACCCGCGTCGTGCTGGTGGATGTTTCCGTGAGCCGGGACGGTCCGGTGCGCGGCCTTCGGGAAGCGGACTTCCGGCTGCGGGTCGCCGGCGAGGAGACGAAGTTCCGTTTGCTGGATCCGGACTCCCTGACGCTCGCGGTCCTCTTCGCCATGGACGTGAGCGCCAGCACCGCCGGCGAGCGCCGGCGCCGCCTCGCGGCCGGGGCGCGGCAGTTCGCCGAGGCGCTCGACGAGCGTGACGACTGCGCGGTGGTGTCCTTCTCCACCCGCGCGCGCTGGGTCCGCGAGTTCGGCCCCTGCGGCCCCGACGTGGGCGAAGGACTCCTCCAGGTCGGCGGCGGGGGAGCGACGGCGCTCTGGGACGGGGTCGCGCTTTCGCTGGCGGCGCTCCACCGGGGGAGCGGCCGTCCGGTGCTGCTCCTCTTCTCCGACGCCCTCGACAACCTGAGCTGGGCCCGCGAGACCCACATCCGCCGCGCCGTCCGGGCATCCGATGTCCTGCTGTATTCGATTCTGGCGCCGGCGCCCCGGCCGTCCCGGGTCCTCCGTCCGGACCGCGAAGGAGTCGATCTGCTGGAGGACCTGGTCGGGATGACCGGTGGACGCACGGTCACCATTCGGTCCGACGACGACCTCCAGGGAGCCTTCGAGGAGATCCTGCGGGATCTCCGCGTGCGTTACGTGCTCGCCTTCACTCCCAGCTCCGGGCGGCAGGGATTCGTGCCGATCGAGGTCCGGGTGACCCGGCCCCGGGTCCGGGTGCGCGCCCGGGAGGGGTACACCTCCAGGCCCTGAGCCATGCCCCAGCTCACCCGCCGCCGAGCGGTTTTCGGAGGTGTCCTCCTGTCGCTGGCGCTCGTGGTGGTATTCGCCGCCCTCAGGCTCGCGGCGGTCCCATCGCCGTCCAGGGGTCTGGTCGAGGAGGCGGCGGCCTTGCCGAATTCTGGGCCGAATTCTGGGCCGGATCCTGGGGGATCCTGGGGCCGAGCCGACTTCCGAAACTGCGGAGTCCGGGACCGGGTCGGGCGCCGGGGCCGCGCCGGCGGGGGTTTCCGGTTGGAATCCGGTAGCCGACACGGCGGAGGACACCAGTCCGGCGGGGCTGCTGGTGGCGGCAGCGCGTGCGGGCGACGCTCATTGCGTGCGGGAGCTGCTTGCCGCGGGGGCAGCGGCGGACTCCGAGAGCGCGGGGTACTTCGCCATCCACGGGGCCGCCGGCAGCGGCTCGGTTGCGGCGCTCCACTTCCTGGTCGCGGCTGGCGCGCACCTGGAGGCGCTGGACCAGTTCGGCAACACCGCACTCACCCAGGCTGCGTTCCTCGGCAACGCCGAAGCGGTAGCGTTTCTGGTGGGCGCCGGCGCCGACCCGAACGCCTACGCGGCACCGAATAACATGACACCGCTGATGGCGATCCTGAGTGGCTGGACGCTGAGTCTCACGCGCAGGTTCCCGGGGATCGCGCCAAAGGAAGAGGAACGGTTCAACGCCGCGTGGGCGCTCATCGAGGCCGGGGGCGATCCGCACTTCGGTCCCGGAGATCACCCGCCGCCGGTTGAACTGGCGAAGGGCATCGGCGGCGAAATCGGGCGGCTGTACGCTGGGGATCCGGCCGGCCCCGACCGGGGCCCGCGCTGAGGAGGATCCCGTGCGCCCTCGAACCGTATTCGTCACCGCACTCGCGATCCTGCTCGTCGTGGTGGTGTTCGCGGCCATCCGGCTCGGGACGGTGTCGCCCCCGTCCTCGGGCGGGGCCGAAAGCCTGGTCGCCGACGCGCCGGACGACGCGCCGGGCGCCGCCCCCGCGCAACCCGGCGTCGTGGTGCGCGCGGCGCCGGGAACGCCGGCCGGGGGCGCCGCGGGGGCGAACGGGGCTCTGGCGGACCCGCCGGACGACAGCCCGGCCGGGCGGCTGGTCGCGGCGGCGAGGGAGGGTGATGCCGCCCTGGTGCGCGAGCTGCTCGCCGACGGCGTTCCGGCCGACGCCGAGAGCGGGGGGTACGTCGCGCTGCACCACGCCGCGGCGAACGGTTCCGTTGCCGTGCTGGAGGTGCTGCTCGCCGCCGGAGCCAATGTCGAGGCGGTGGATCGGGTGGGAAACACGCCGTTGAACCGGGCCGCGATCTTCGGCCGCGCGGACGCCGTCGCGGTCCTGCTCGAAGCCGGCGCCGACCCCAACGCGCACGCGGAGCCGAACAACCAGACCGCGCTCCTGGCACTGCTGTTCGGCTGGTCGGTGGGCCGGTCTCCGAATCCTCTCGGGATCGAGGCGCGGGAGGAAGAACGGTTGGCCGCCGCGCGGGCGCTGCTCGCGGCCGGGGCCGACCCCCACCTCGCTCCGGGGTCCCTCTCGCCGGCGATGCTGGCGCAGGGAATTGGGGGCGAGATCATGGCCCTGCTGGCGGACGGGGACCAGGGCTCCGGCGAGCGTCCGCGCTGAGGAACCCGTGCGAACCGCAACCGCCTTCGTTGCCGCCTGGCGCTCCCTGGCCTTCGCGCCCGCGAACACGCTCGCGGTCGTCATGGCGCTGGTCTTTGCGGTCGGGGCGTGGCACGCGGTGGGCGCCGTTTGGGATTCCACGGTCGGCGTCGGGCTTCCCTACCGCGCTCCCGAGGAACTGGTGGCCCTCAACGGCGGGGAGTCCGCAACCCCCTTCGGGCGCTTCCTCAGCGATCGAGAAGCGGCCCTGCTGCGGGAACGGGCGGATTCCTTCGTCTGGGTGGGACACCTGTGGGGGGCTTCGATGACCTTGGGAGACCCGGCCGCACGCTCGCTGTGGGTGGAGGCGCTGGAGCCGGGGTTCCTTGAGGTTCTCGGAGTGTCCCCGCTGCTGGGAAGGCCGTTTCTTCCCGAAGACCACGAGGGGCCGGCTGCGAACCCTTCGTTCTCGCCGGGGACGCTCGATCGGGGCCAAGCGGTCGCCCTGCTGAGCCACGGACTCTGGAGGACGGCCTTCGGCGGCTCGCCCGACGCGGTCGCCAGCGAGATCGTGTTGAACGGCGAACCCACGCGGATCATCGGGGTGATGCCGGAAGGCTTCGTCACCCCGCTGCTGCGGGGCGAAGCGTGGCTGCCCGCCCGGCGCCGCCAGGTGGGCGCCGCACCGGGAGGATCGTCGCGTTCTTCAAATGCGTTCGCACGGCTCCGGCCGGGCGTCTCGCCCGCGGCGGCCGCCGCCGAAGCCTCCGCCTTGCTCAGCGAAGCCGGATTCCGGCAGGAGGAAGAACGGGTCCAGGCGATCCCGCTGTCCGAGGCGCTGACGGCCTCGGTGCGCCCCGTGCTCGAGATCCTGCGCGCCGGGGCGCTCCTGCTGGTGCTGGCCGCCGCGGTCAGCGTCTCCGGGCTGCGACTCGCGCGCTCCGTCGCGGGACGCCGCGCCGCCGCGATCCGGAGGGCGCTCGGCGGTTCCGTCCGGGATGAATTCCTGGCGGCGGTCTTCCGGGTGAGCCTGCTGGCGGCGGCGGTGACCGCGGGCAGCGCGCTGCTGGCGGCGTTGGCCCTGCCGCTCTTTCGCCGGTACGGGGCGGAACTCCCGTTCGCCGAGGGCTGGACCGCCGGCTGGGGCGCCGCCGGAGGGGCGTTCATCGTCGCCTTGCTCGCCGTTGCGCTGGCCGAGGCCGCGCCGCTGCTCGACACCCTGCGGACGCGGCGACAGGCGGTGGGGATGGCGCGCTTCGCCCTCCCGCACCGGATGCGTACGGTCCCGCCCACCCTGGCGTTCGGAGTGGCGGCGGCGACCGTGATCCTGGTAGCCACCGCCGTGCTGGGGGGGAGCGCCTGGCGGCTCTTCGCCGGCCGGGGCGGCTATGCGGACCGGGGGCTAGCCCAGCTCACGGTGGACTTTCGGCGGTCATTCCGGGGGGGCGTCGCTGCCGCACAGCGAGCAGGTGGTCCTGCTCGACCGGCTGGTCGAACGGATCGAGGCGATCCCGGCGGTCGCCGCCGCCGGCTACACCGACGCGCTGCCGGACGAGCCGGGGGGGATGGTGACCTTCACCGGCGCCGGGCCCGGCCAGCCCCGGGATCCGGACTCTGGACGGGCGACGCGATCGGTCAGTCCGGGACTGCTCGGGGTGCTCGGAATTCCTCTCGTTGCCGGCCGGGGCATCGGGGAAGCGGATGGGCCCGGAGCGGAGAGCGTCGCGGTTCTGGACCAGTCCTACGCGCGGGCTTCGGAGCTCCCCGCACCGGTGGTGGGAAAGACGATGCTGTTGGGATTCGCGGAGGCGCGGGTGGTTGGCGTCGCGCCGGACCTGCGCGTCTTCCCGGACACTTCGTTCTATCCCACGGCGTACGTCCCGTTCGCGGTCCCTCCGCATGGGGGCAGTCACCACAAGGTCGAGGTGGTGGCCCGGTTCCGGGAGGGCCCGACGGCCGGGCAGGTGGCGGCGCTCAGCCGTCTTCCGTCCGAGGTGGACGCTTCGATGCGCGCGACCGGGACGACGTCGGTACGGGAGCGCCGGATCCGTCAACTCGGCGCTCCGCTGCTGGCGGCGGTCGCGCTCGGGATCTTCGCCGTCGCCGGGCTGCTGCTGGCGGTGGTCGGGGGCATCGGCCACATCGCCGACTTCGTGGTCCGGGAAGCCCACGCGACGGCGGTGCGGATGGCGCTCGGCGCCGACCCGGACCTGCTGGTGTGGGGGGCGTTTCGTTCCACGGCGCTGGCGGCGGCGGCCGGCGTGTCGCTCGGGACGCTGCTCGGCTGGTTCGTGTCGCGGGCGGTGGCGGCCCGCGTGCCCTGGATCGAGACCGGGGATCCGCTGTTCTACCTGGGGCCGGCGGCGCTGCTGCTGCTCATCATGCTGATCGCTTCGGCGGCCGCCGGGTTCCGGACGCTGCGCGGCGATTCGTGGGCGGCCCTCCGGTCGCTGTAGGCTCGGAGTCCGCGCCGCATCGTTTACGGGCGTAGGAGGAGAGGGCCCGCCGGCCTTCAGGCCCGCGAGGACGGCGAATCGCGTCGTTGAGACATCCGTGTGACTCGCAGGGTTGCGGCCCTTAAGCGCGCGGATCAGTTCCTGAGCAGCGACCCGTACGTCTGCTCGGCGGAGCTGATCTCGTGGGAAAATCGTCAGAGAAAACGGGTTTCTGACTATGCCGGACGTAGTCCCGGGAATCCTGTGACGAAAGGAGAAAGTAAATGGGAGATGAGAACGGTTCGGGATCGCGTCCGGTTTGGTTTGTCGGCGCCAGTTGGCGAGGAGTAGAAGATCAGACGCAGCGGTTCCTGGCGGAGGGAATCTGGGAGCACGGATTCCGCAAAGACAAGCTCGGCATTCGGACGAACGTGCGCCGAATGCGTGCGGGCGATCGCATTGCCATCAAGGCGGTGTTTACGCGAAGGGAGGGTCATCCGTTTGATACAGGAGGTCGGCGGGTCTCCATGATGCGGATCAAAGCGACCGGAACAATCACCCACAATCCAGGCAATGGGCAACAGGTGTACGTCAGTTGGGAACAGGTTCTCGATCCGCCGCGCGAATGGCGCTTTTACACCTATCAGCCCACGCTGTGGAGGATCAATCCGGAAGACCGACCTGCCGACGAGCGTTGGCTGTCGGAGTCCCTTATCGCCTTCGCATTCGATGGGAAACCGCAAGATATTGAACGCTTCCTGGATTTGCCTTACTGGAGAGACCTCTATCCTCGGAAGGGCACTCCGGACCGCACCGAGTACTCCATTGGGAACATTCTCGATGACGGGTGTTTTCTCGCCGAAGAGGATCTGCAACGTTTGCTCGGGCGCCTAAGAGCCAAGAAGAACCTGATCCTCCAGGGTCCTCCCGGCACCGGCAAGACTTGGTTGGCCAAACGACTGGCGTTCGCCCTGATCGGAAAGAAGGATCCCGAGAAAGTCCGCACGGTCCAGTTCCACCCGAGCCTTTCCTACGAGGATTTTGTGCGCGGTTTTCGCCCCGGAGGGGATGGCATTCTCAAGGCTGTAGATGGGGTGTTCCTGACAGCCGTGCGAGAGGCTCAGGATACGCAGGAGTCCCAGTTTGTGGTCGTTATCGAGGAGATCAATCGAGGCAACCCAACGCAGATTTTCGGGGAGTTATTGACGCTGCTTGAGACCGACAAGAGGACGCCAGAGGAGGCGATTGAACTTCCGTACGCGGACGAAAGGGGTGATCGAGCCGTCTATCTGCCGGACAACCTACATGTGATTGGCACGATGAACTTGGCCGACCGGTCGTTAGCGATGGTGGACTTTGCGCTGCGGCGTCGGTTCGCGTTTGCGACGCTGGAACCTCAGATCGGCACTCGCTGGAAGGACTGGGTCGTGAAAGAACGAGGGGTCGACGGCGCTCTTGCCGACGATATCGCCACGCGAGTTCAACACCTGAACGATCAGATTCGAACAGACCGGAATCTCGGCCGTCACTTCTGCGTCGGTCACAGCTTCATCACACCGGCAGAGCCGCTTGCAACCGGAGCTACAAGGGAGTGGTTCCGCGATGTCGTCGAAACTGAGATCGGGCCGCTGCTCCAGGAATACTGGTTCGATGATCCGAAGAAGGCGGACGACGCCACACTCGAACTGGTCAAGGGTTGGTAGTGGAAGTCCCTTCGGTATCTGTCGAAGCGAGGACGAAGGCTTCGACGCCGGGTTTCGTAGGACGCGTGCCGGTCCGAAATCTGTGGCTCTTGATGTTTTACGCGTCCGATCTATGGCGTCACCGGGGCGCCATCAATGCGGCTGTCGAGGACGCGCCTGACAATCTACCCGACCTGGTCGCGGAGCTACTTGCCTACGCTGTGGAGAGGAGACTCCGGCGTCTCCTGAGTAGCGGGTACCGGCGGCGCGCTGCGGCACTTCCTCGGGTTCGGGGCCGCATCGACATGCTTGAGACCGAACGGCACCAGCTGCTGAGTCGGGGACTCGTTGCCTGCCGATTCGAGGAACTGGCAATGGACACGCCAAGGAACCGCTTTATTCGGGCTGCCTGCGAACGAATTGCGGGCCTCGTCACGAAGCCCGAACTCGGCACCCGGTGTCGGCGTGCGGCCGGCGCGATGCGGGCGTTGGGGGTTTCCGGAAAGGCACCAACCAGGCGAGAAATGAGCACCGACACAATCGGCCGCCATGAGACCGAGGACCGCCACATGGTCTCCGCGGCGACCCTGGCCCTGGATCTCACCCTGCCCATGGAGTCGCCCGGAACGGAGCGCCTTCCGTTGGCCGAAAGAGAAGATATATGGGTCCGCCGCCTCTTCGAGCATGCCGTTAGGGGGTTCTACGAAGTCACGCTCGAGCCAGTGGGATGGAGGGTAGGCAGCCGTAGGCTCGGCTGGCAGGTTGAGGAAGCCACGCCTCGTGCAACGTCGATCCTGCCTGGAATGCAGACGGACATCACTCTGGAACAAGCCACCGACCATCGCAGGATCGTTGTCGACACGAAGTTCACTGGAATCCTCACGCAGGGTCAGTTCGGACAGGACACCTTGAGGAGCGGTTATCTCTACCAAATCTATGCGTACGTCTTTTCCCAACTCTGCCTTGAAGATCCCGGTGTGTGGACTACGGAAGCGGTCCTGCTACACCCTGCCATTGGAGAGAACGTCGACGAGGCGGCAATCATCCAGGGATGCCGGTTCCGGTTCATCACGGTAGACCTCGCTACGGACAGTTCGAAGATCCGCGACCCATTGCTTCGGTTGGGAGAGCGGCCGCACGGCCTCTCTCCGATCGAAGCCCACTGAGCACGGTCGGTCAAGCGCCGGCGGGCGTGCACCGTCCCGCTATTCGATGCGGGCGGACCAGGAGGTTTCGGTGTCCTTCGCGAGGCTGTGGAGGACGCTGCAGTACTTCGCGAAGGAGAGTTCGACGGATTGCTCAAGGCGGTCCTGGACCACGGCGCCGCCCGAGGCGGTGAACTCCAGCCGTATCCGGACGAAACGGCGCGGATGGTCGTCGGCGCGCTCTCCCGAGACGCGGGCCGAGAGCCGTTCCGGAGCGCGGCGCATTCGCTTCAGGATGTGCACCACGTCGATCGCCATGCAGCCGGCCACCGCGGCGAGCAGGGCCTGCATGGGAGAGGCCCCGTCCTGCGCGTCGCTATCGAGAGTGAGCGAGGCCCCGGAGGGGGTGGTCAGGTGGTAACCGGTTGCTCCGTTCCATTCGAGATCGACGCGCATGGGTTTCTCTTGCTGGGGTGAGGGCATGGGGAATACGGTATCGCCCTGGGGGGGTGGGGCGAGCGGTCGCGCCATCCGGGATCAGGAGAGCGTGCGGCACGTCCGTTGGCCGAACGCAGCGTCATCGGCGCTGGTTTAGCGCTCCCGCGCGTGCCGGGCCCCACCGGGAGAACTGCCCAGAGGTCGGCGCTCCAAGCCGTCCCCGCGCTTGAAGCGCGGTGGCGTACTGCCGAGCCCGCAAAAACAATGGCAGCGAACCCCGTTCGCTGCCCGCGTGACCGGGGGGAAAGTGTGAAAGGGGGGCTACTGCCCCCCTTTCACAAAAAGGTAACGACCAATCGGAACTCGCCGCCGCGCGCCGAAGGCGCGCAAGGGAGTTTCGATTGCCGGCGCGAAGCGCCGGGCGGTTCGGAAGGGGGGCGGGCCCACCAAAAGAACTAACGGTCGGTCGTCGTTCCGGTCAGGCGCCCCCCTTCCGGACCGCTCGGCCTCAGCGTTCGCGGCGGAGGACGAGCGCGATGTTCGTGCCGCCGAAGCCGAAGGAGTTCGAGAGGGCCCATTCGGCGTCGGTGCCGGTGGGGCGGAGCACGGGAGGGTAGTTCTCCAGTTCGGGATCGAGCGGTTCCGCGTTCAGCGAGGGGGAGAGCCAGCCCTCCCGGAGCATCAGGAGAGTGAAGGCGGCCTCCAGCGCGCCGGCGGCGGACACCGTGTGGCCGGTGTACCCCTTCGTCGAACCGTAGGGGACGAGGGCGTCGTCGAAGACGCGGCGAATCGCCCGGACCTCGGAGATGTCGCCGAGGGGGGTCGAAGTGGCGTGGGTGTTGATATAGCCGATCGCCTCCCGGGGCACGCCGCTGTGGCGGAGCGCCCGTCGAATGGCGAGTTCCGCTCCCTCGCTGTCCGGGGCCACCATCTCTCCGCTCCCGTCGGAGGACATTCCGAACCCGCGGAGGGAGCCGAGGATTTCCGCGCCGCGCCGCTCGGCGGATTCTCGTGACTCGAGGGCCAGGATGCCGGCGCCCTCGCCGAAGATGAAACCGGCGCGATCGGCGGCGTAGGGTCTCGAAGCCCACTCCGGGCGGTGGTTGTCCACCCGGGTGTAGGCGCGCATGGAGTCGAACCCGAGATGGAAGTGCACGTCCTCCGCCTCGACTCCGCCCGCGAGGGCGTGGTCCACGACGCCTTCCCGGATCCAGGAGGCGGCGATGGCGAGGTTGTAAGCGCCTCCGGCACAGGCCGCGGTCACCGACAGCGAAGGGCCCCGCGTTTTCAGCAACGTGGCCAGGTTGGCCGAAACCGTAGAGGCCATGATGCGCGGGATGGTGGTCGGCAGGACCCGGACGCGCCCGCCGCGGTCGACCCGGCGCACCATTTCACGGTGCGTCGCGATCTCGCCGGTGCCGGTTCCGACCACCACCGCCAGATCCCGGGTCGGAAGTCCCGACTGTTCGAGCGCGAGCCGCGCGGCGCGCACCGCGAGCAGCGACATGCGGCCCATGAAGCGCGCTTCCGAGCGCTCGAGCCCGAGGTCGCCGGGGGTGAGCGGTTCCCGGTAGGCGCCCACCAGTTGGCAGCCGGTCTGGCAGGTCACGCCTGGTTCGTAGACCGAGAAGGGGACCTGAGTCCCGGGCTTGAGGGCGTCCCGATGTTCGGAGATTCCGGTTCCGACCTGGGAAAGCAGTCCCATTCCGGTCACGACCGGGTCGCGAGGCGTGGGGTGGGGGAGGGGAGTCGCTGACACGGGGCGTTCCTTGGATGCGGCGGGTTCTTTTTTACGTTACATCGCCCGCTTCGATACGGGCACGCCGCCGCCGGCAAGCTGCCCGCCAGGCGGCGCCGCGGCACGTATCCTGCTACATTCCGGGTCGTAGATCTGGATGCGTTCGTTGTCTGTAACCGTTGCTTTTGCGCTGGCGGCAATCGTCGGTTCCTCCAGTCCCTCCCCGGCGCAGGGCCGGATCGACAGCGACGCCTACCAGGGACTGCTGAACGAGGTGCGCGGCGGACTCTTCATCAGTTCGGGCCGGGTGCTCGCCGGTTTCGCTCCGGATTCCGTCGAGCGGGTGGTCCGCGACTTCATCGCGTCGGGGCCTACAGTTTTGGAACTCAAGACTGCGGCTCTCCTCCATACGGAGGCGGTCGGCCAGGGGCAATCCGAGACCCATCTGCAGATGGCGCGGAATCTGCTGAAGGCGATTCCGGACCTGGAGGAGCGCACCGACTGGACGCGCCGGTGGTGGCTGGCGCTTTGCTATTCCTACCAGGTGCAGCTTGCGGTCGGCCCCGCGGTGACAGCCTTCGAGACGGCGCTCGAAGACCTTCCGGATGACCGTGCGTTGCGCGCCGCCTTCGCTTCGACACTGTGGATGTTCGGCCGACAGCGTGAAGAACCCGCGTATCTGGCCCGAGCCCATCAGTTGCTCACCCGTCTCCTCGAGGAGACTCCGGATGAGGCCGCGCTTCGAGTGCAGCTCGCGGGGGTGCTGCTCGACTACGGCCTGGCCGAGGACGCTGTCGCCGAACTCGATCGGCTCGAAGGGGTGCGCCTGGGAGGGTCTCCGCGCCTCGCGTCCCTGATGCTCCGGGGGGAGGCGGCGCTTTCGGCCGGCGATTTCGAAGCCGCCGAAGCCGCATTCGCCGAGGCGGTCCGTCGAGCCCGGCTATCTCCCGCGGCCGTCGCCGGACTGGTGGCGGCAAGGCTCAGCTTGGGGGACCCGAAGGGTGCGGCCCAGGCTGCGCGAACCCTGCTGGAACGGGCGCCCGCGGGCTGGGAGCCGGAATGGCGGTACTGGCTCGGCCCGGCACTGGAATACCCCGAGATGTTCCAGGCGATGAAGGACGAGGTGCGGGAGCCCGCGGTGGGCGGAGGCGGAGAATGAGAGCGTTCCCGGGCGTTGCGCTGACGATCCTGCTCACGGGTCTCCTTCCTTGCAGGCGGAGTTGCCGACTCCGCCACCGGGGAAAACACGCGGAGCCCAGTTGCGGCGCCAGTTGCGGCGCCAGTTGCGGCGCCAGTTGCGAAGTCGGTCGCCGCGGTTGCGGCCCAGGCCCATCCTCGCGCGGGGGCGGCTCCCGGGGTCGGAGGCGCGGGTCTGGAACTGCTGCGGCGCCGGGGAGACGACCTGCCCCGGCCGGTGTGGACCGGGGAGGAACCCCTGTCGCTGGTCGTCGTGTTCGACCTGAGTTCCAGCGTTTCCGGAGCGCGGCTGCAGGCCGCCGTCGCCGGGCTCCGCGCCCTCTTCGCTTCGCTCGACGCGGAGGATCGCTGCGCGCTCCTCGGGTTCACCCGCTCGGTGGAGCTTCACGCCGGCTGGGACGGGACCTGTGCCGATGCGGCGGCTGCGGCCGAGGAGCTCCGCAGCGGCGGTCCGGCGGCGCTCAACAACGCGCTCACCCTTGCGTTCGGGCTCGTCGCGGATTCCCCGGGGCGTCCGGTTGTGGTTGTTTTCACGGACGGAGTGGACGGAGCCAGTTGGGCCCGCGATGCGTGGCCGCTCTTCGCCGCGGGAGCGGTGCCTCCCATCGTACTCGCGGTAACCGCCCCCCCGACGATGAGCAGATCGGGCAGGGTCGGCGGGACCTACGGGAGCATCGGCGCCGACGATCTGGCGAACCAGATCGTGTTCGAGGGCCGCAATCTGCAGGATTCCGGACGCGACCTGCGCGGTCTCCGGAATGTGGATCCCTTCTGGGTGCTGACCCACCTGGCCGAAATCAGCGGCGGGCAGTTGGTCCGTACCTCAGGTGACGCCGGGGAGATCGAGGCCGCCCTCGCAGGGCTGCTCGACGCCCTCCTGCCGGGCTAGCTCCGGTTCGGCAGCCTGTGGACAAGGTGACGAGAGCGCCGAGACCGGTGAGGCGCCCGGCTGACAAGGCGCGCGAGGGAGGAGCCCCCACCGGGAGAACTGGCCCGAGTGTATTTCGACCGAAGCGCAACGATGAGCGCCGCGAAGCGGCGCGGCTCAGCGGGGATGCATCGCCGGTCGCTTCCGGAGCGGGGCGCCAGCACCGCGGAGACCCCGGAGCGGAAGGGACGGGGGGCGGGGTCACCCGACCCCCATCCCTTCTGGCTCGGGAACGCCGCGTCACTTTGTCCACAGGCTGCTAAGGCAAGGCCGTGGATCCCGGAGGCCGGGGGAAGCCCCTCCGGGGCCGGGGGGCGCTGTCCAACCCCGCCGGGCGCTTCGAGCGGTTTCGCGAGGAGGCGTTCGACGACGGGTGGGATTCGCGCGATCCCCCGCCCGAGCGCGTTCCGACGGAAGTCATCATCGACCGGACGAAGACGATCATCGCCCGGAACGACTCGCCGGACATCCCGTTCGACCGGTCCATCAACCCCTATCGGGGCTGCGAGCACGGCTGCATCTACTGCTTCGCGCGGCCGAGCCACGAGTACCTGGGGTTCTCGTCCGGCCTCGACTTCGAAACCAAGATCGTGGCCAAGCCGGAGGCCGCCAACCTGCTGCGCCGCGAACTCAGGAAGCCCGGCTACCGGGTCGGTCCGCTGGCGCTCGGCTCGAACACCGATCCATATCAGCCGGTCGAGCGTGACCTCCGCATCACCCGGCAGATCCTCGAGGTGCTCCGCGAGGCGCGCCACCCCACCGGCATCGTCACGAAGTCGGCGCTGATCCTGCGGGACCTCGACATCATCGCCGAGATGGCCGGCGACGGGCTCGCGCGGGTGATGGTCTCGGTGACCACTCTCCGGCGCGACCTCGCGAGGGCCATGGAACCCCGCGCGGCGGCTCCCGCGCGGCGGCTGGGCACCATCGCCGCGCTCCGGGAGGCGGGGGTCCCGGTGGGGGTGCTCGCGTCGCCGATGATTCCGGCGCTCAACGACTCCGAACTCGAGGCCATCCTGGAGGCCGCGGCGGAGGCGGGTGCGAGTTCGGCCGGGTTCATCCTGGTCCGGCTGCCGCACTCACTCAAGGAGCTCTTCTCGGAGTGGCTGGAGACGCACGTTCCGACCCGCGCGGCCCACGTCGAAAGCCTGATCCGGGATACGCGTGGCGGAGAGCTCTACGAGGCGAAGTTCGGCGAGCGGATGCGGGGACAGGGACCCTATGCGGAGTTGCTGGCCAACCGGTTCCGGGTGGCTTCCCGGCGGCTCGGGTACGACCGGCAACATCCGCCGTTCCGAATGGATCTCTTCCGTCCGCCGCGGGCGCCGGGCGCACCCCGTTCGTTGTTTGACAAGCTTCCCGAGTCGAAGGAGACGTCCTCATGAACACCCGCAGAAACGCTTCGCAGCGACTCATCGCCGCTCTTGCCGCCGTTGCCGTAGGGCTGCTGGGGTGGGCGGCTGCCGCGTCCGGCCAGGATTCGCCCCGGGCCCGCGATCTCGGAGTGCCGTTCGAGGGCACGCCGGGTCCGCTGAACGCCATCACCGACGTGGCCGGGATCGAGGTGGGACACCACACGATCATCCGCGGGGAAGGGGAACTCGTGGTGGGCGAGGGCCCGGTTCGCACCGGCGTGACGGCGGTGCTGCCGCGCGGCCGCGCGAGCCGCGGGCGGGTCTTCGCCGCCTGGTTCACCTTGAACGGAAACGGCGAAATGACGGGCACCACCTGGATGCGCGACCGGGGCATTCTCGAGGGCGCGGTGATGATCACGAACACGCACAGCGTGGGCGCCGTGCATGAGGCCACCATCGCCTGGGCGCAGCAGAACCTCGACGCGCCGGACTGGAGCCTGCCGGTGGTTGCCGAGACCTGGGACGGTTTCCTGAACGACATCAACGGCTTTCACGTCCGGCAGGAGCACGTCTTCGCCGCGCTCGACTCGGCGCGGGGCGGCCCGGTCGCGGAAGGCTCGGTGGGAGGCGGGACCGGGATGCGCACGTTCGGCTTCAAGGCCGGGATCGGCACCGCTTCCCGGATCGTTGAGGCGGGAGGGAACGAGTACGTGGTCGGTGTGCTCGTGCAGTCCAATTTCGGCAGCCGGAACCTCATGACCATCGCCGGGGTGCCGGTGGGACGGGAGATCCCGGATCTGACGCCGGAGCGCGGGCCGTTCGACGCCCCCCGTGATGACGACGAAGCGGCCGGGGACGACGCCGAGGGCCGCGATGGCTCGATCATCATCGTCGCGGCGACCGACGCGCCGCTGCTGCCGCACCAGCTCAACCGCTTCATCCGCCGGACCTCGCTCGCCCTCGGCCGGGTCGGCAGCATTTCTTCGAACGGCTCCGGAGACATCTTCGTCGCCTTCTCCACCGCGAACCAGGAGGCCGCGCACAACGAGAGTGGCATCGCTCCGCTCGAGAACCTCGCCAACAACAACATCAATCCCCTCTTCGAGGGGGTGGTGCAGGCCACCGAAGAGGCCATCATCAATGCGTTGGTTGCGGGACGCGACATCGTCGGGGTGAACGGCCGAAAAATCTACGGGTTACCGCACGACCGGCTCCGTGAGATCCTCCGGAAGTACAACCGGCTGAGGGAGCCGGAGTAGGCCGCCGCCGGGATTCCCGGGGGAGGGAGTTCCATGGCCACCGACAGCACGATCGTCGAAAGCTCCCCGCTCGGAGCCGCATCATGGAAGCAGGTTGCGCTGCGCTGGTGGTTTTGGGGCGTCCTGTCCACGCCGCCCGCGGCGCTCTTGCACGAGTTGGGTCATTTCCTGGTCTTCTGGTCTCTGGGTCTTCCTGGCGCGGCGCTCCACTACGGCTCGGCGGGCTTTAACAGCCTGTGGTGAAACCCAGGCGGCGTTCGAGCGGCGATGCATCCCGGCTGAACCGCGTCGCTTCGCGCCGCTCATCGTTGCGTTTCGGTCGAAATACACCAGGTATTCCTCCCTCACGCGCCTTGTCAGCCGGACCCCCACCGGGAGAACTGGGCCTCGCCGCTCTCGGCGCTCACCCGGGTTCCACCACAGGCTGTTAACAGCCTGTCGTGAAACCCCGGCGGCGTTCGAGCGGCGATGCATCCCGGCTGAACCGCCCCCCCACCGGGAGAACTGGCCGCTCTCGGCGCTCACCCGGGTTCCACCACCGGCTGTTAGCGGGAGCGGCGGTTTCTTCAACGCGGTGATGAAGGGCGACCTGGCGGCGGCGGCGGAGATCGCTCCGGTGTGGGGGGTGGCGACGGCTCTCTCCATGGGACTGGTCGCGACGTATGCCGTCGTTTTCGCCTGTTGCTATCTATGTGCGAAGTGGAAAGCACACCCGTTGCTCGTGGCCATGGGTTATCTGTCCAACCTTCGTATCTTCGCTGCCCTGATCGCTGTCGTGCTTACCCTCGGCGGGGCCCGGGTGAATGCCGTCTGTGACGAATGCTGGCTGGAGAGGATTACGGGGATCCCCCTGGCCGTTCTCGCACTACCGGGCGTCATTTCCCTGGTGGGAGCCGCCATCTGGCTGTGGAGGTACTTCCCGCGCGACCATCGCCGGGTCGCCGTGGGGGCGATGTGCCTCGGCATCGCGATGGGGTTGGCTTTCTACGCCAGCTTCCTGGGCCCCTTGCTCCTTCCGTAGGCTTGAACGACCGGATGCGGGAATTCCCGCGGCGCTACAGCCGGTCAGACGGGCGATCAGACGGGCGATCAGACGGGCGATCAGACGGGCGATCAGGCGGGCGATCAGACGGGCGGTCAGGCGGGCGGTCAGGCGGGCGGTCAGGCGGGGCGGGGCCAGGCCGTAGCGGCTTGCTCGATCTCCGGTTCGAGCGAGGTACTCCATGACAGTCGACGGTTCGATCTCCGACAGCGCCCAACCCGCACGCGCTTCGCGGAAACGGGTCGCCTTGCGCTGGTGGTTCTGGGGAGTCGTTTCCGCACCGCCCACGGTGCTCCTGCACGAACTCGGTCATTTCCTGGTCTTTTGGGGACTGGGCTTCCCGGGCGCCGTCCTGCGCTACGGCTCGGCGAGCTTCAGCGGAAGCGACGATTTCGGTCGCGCAGTCTTGGAGGGGGACTTCGCCGCCGCCGCGGAGGTCGCTCCCGTGTGGGGGGTGACGACGATGTTCGCGATGGGGCTGGTGGCTACCTACGTGGTCGTCTTGGCCTGTTGCTTTTTGTGCGCGAAGTGGAAGGCGCACCCGGTGTTGGTGGCCATGGGGTACTTGTCCAACTTTCGTATTACCGCCGCTCTGGGTGTTCTCGTGTTTCCGATTTTCGGAGCCAGGATCGAAGCCGGATGTGACGAATGCTGGTTGGAGCGGATCACCGGGATTCCCCTGGCCGTTTGGGCGCTGCCCGGAGTCGTTTCGCTGGTGGGAGCCGGCATCTTCCTCTGGAAGTACTTCCCTCGGGAGAACCGGTGGGTCGCGGTAACGGCCGTGGTGCTCGGAATGGGGATGGGTGTGGTCCTCTGGGCCGGCTTCCTGGGGCCCGTGGTGCTTCCTTAGAAGCGCGCCGTTCGCAGGCGGTATCCAGAGGTTGACGTGGGCCTGGGTAGCGCATGAGGAGGTCACCCTTTGGCAGTGCGGCAAAGGCGCGCGTCCACCGATGCTCTGCCTCACGATGGCCGGATGCACGCCGGGTTGTTAGGCTTCCGGTAAGCGACAAAAACGGCGCCTGGCTGCGTCGCTGATGGAAGCTGGGTCATGACTGCGGTTGTGACTCACACGTGGTCAGGCGTCAACATGAGTGAGGGTGTGCGGTTGTGAACCGGTCTTGTGGAAGGACGGCGCTCCTGATGGATGGTGGATACGTGATCAAGCGCTTCGAGAAAGAGAACCGCCGTTTCCCCGCGGTGGGCGATGTACAGAGCTTGGCGGCGTTCCTGCTGGATTCCCTCTCTGGTGCGGACCTGTACCGCATCTTCTTCTACAACGCGGATCCCTACCGTGGCTCAGAAATCCGGCCTCTCGACGCCAAGGAGATCCGGTTCGCCGACACCAAGACGGCTCGTTACGGTGCGCGCCTGGTTGAGGGGCTTGAGGAAGCGGAGGATTTCGCCGTTCGGCGTGGGGAACTGGCTTTTCGGGGCTGGCGCGTGGGAGAGAGCGCCGGACGTTCCCTGAGAAGAGAGCCACGCAGGATGCTCTCCGCATCGGACTTTGTGCCGGACTTGGTGCAAAAAGGTGTGGACATGCGAATCGGTCTTGATATCGCCGCGTTGGCCCTAAAGCGTTTGGTCGACACCGTTGTGCTCGTGACCGGTGATGCCGACATGGTCCCTGCGATGCGATTTGCTCGGCGTGAGGGTCTGCGGGTCGGGCTTTGCACGCTCGGGTTCGAGGGGATCCGCCGAGAACTCAGGGCACACGCCGATTTCATGCTGGACTGGAACCCGGACGTGGCGGCCGCACCGGCTCCAACCGCAACCGTCCCGAGTCCCTGGAGCGGCAAACCGAAGCCGGCGCTCGGGGTGCCGAGCAACCGAGGATCGGACTGACGCGCGGGCCAGGGTGGCACGCGGTGTCCGGCCGGCGATCCATCACGGCTGAACCACTCCGTCTCGCGCCGCTCATCGCTGCGTTTCGGTCGGAATACACCCGGGCCAGTTCTCCCGGTGGGGGCTCCTCCCTCACGCGCCTTGTCAGCCGGGCGCCTTACCCTACCGGGCGAACCGGCCGGCCTCGGCGCTCACCCGGGTCCCACCGCGGGCAGTGGGCAACCGGATCTCCCCACAATCGGCGCGGTGAGTCTTCGCCCCTGTTTCCACCTCCAGCTCAGCGCCGCTTCTCCGGCACCCCGTAGGGGTACAGCTCACCGAGATCCACATTCTCGTACGGGAGCGCGTCGAGGAAGGTCGTCCCCACGAAGGGCTCGGGTGCTTCCACGACCAGGATGGTGCGCGCGTAGCCGGTTTCGTCGAAGCCGCGCCGGAAGTGCACCCGTGACTTGACCACGAAGACCTCGTAGTCATCGGGGTTGATCGTCCCGATGCGGAACGCCTCCGGGTAGAGCACCTGCTCATAGGCGGGAACGAGGACGACGAGGTTGCCGTCGCCGAAGGAGGCGGCGGCGATGGCGTCGTAACCGAAGCCTTCTCCGAAGTACTCGAGCGTGCCGGTGATGCGCCGGGGCGACCCGCCGGAGGGGGTGAAGCCGCCGATTTCCTGGTCGAAGGGGTCGCCGGGCTGGGCGTCCGCCGCCGCGAGGCGCTCCAGAGTGGCGGGCGAACTGATCGTGCCGTAGAGGGTCTTGCCGATGCCCGCCGCTTCGAAGGCGTTCAGAATGTGCGTCGCGTCGCCGGGGCGGTCGCTGTGGTCGCCGACCGCGACGGGCGTCTCGCCGCGGGCGATGGCTGCCGCGACGATCCGCGCGGCCTCCTCGGGTACGGGGTAACTGCCGAGCGCGAAGTCCTCGCGGACCCGCCACATGAAGTCGTCCATGTCATCGGCGATCCGGTCCGCGAGTTCCTGGTCGCCGTTGGTCATGACGTGGATGGTGGCGCCCACGTCGGGGACATCCGACCAGGGATAGCCGTAGAAGACGCTCACGTAGGCGTCGTCCTCGCGGGCCTCCCAGCGCCGCGCCCGCTCCATGATGTCCACCGAGGGGGACTGGCCGGTCCACTGGAGTACGGTGGCGGTGATGATCCCGGGCTTTCGGGTGGCACTCGTGGGCTCGTATTCGCCCCGCGCGACGAGCCGCAGGGCGCGGGCCGCGCGTTCGCCCTGAATGGTGGCGTCGTAGTGGGGAAAACGCTTGGTAACGAAGGCGAAGTCGGCGTGCTCGAGGAATTCGGCGTCCTCGTTACCGTGCAGGTCGAAGGTGCCGGCAATGGGAACGTCCGGGCCGACGAGTTCACGGAAGCGGCGCGCGATCTCGGCTTCGGGCCGCGGGACGTCCCTCACGGCCATCGCCCCGTGCAGTGCGAGATAGACCCCGTCCACCGGCAGTTGTTCCTCGAGTTCGGCGAGCATGACGCCCAGGAAGTGGTCGAAGGTCTCCTTCGTGTTCCAACTGCGCGACGAGCCGCCGAACACTCCTACCGGCGAGGTCAGGGGCACGAGTTCCACATCGCCGAGCTCGCGGGCCCGCTGGACAAAGCCGCCGACGTAGTTGCCGGCACCGAGCAGCGCGTCGCCCGAAACGGGCTCGCGGTAGCGGAGCCAGTCCTCGATCTCGGTGTCGCCGCCGGGGCAGAAGGTGCAGGTCTCGTGCTGGAAACGCGCAACGGCGAAGCGGAGGGGGGTGAGGTCAGCGGCCGGCGGCGGGCCGCAGGCGGAGAGAACCGCGGTGATGGCTAACGCCAGAGGAGTCGACCGCCGGAGTTTCCGGCCAGCGACGGGGTTATTCGCGCACATGTTCTGCATGGTTCCTTCTCCTCGGGAGTGGATGGATGGGGCCGCACCGTCCGGAAAAACAGCCCCCAGGTATCGACCGAAACGAAACGACGAGCGCCGCGAAGCGACGCGGTTCAGCCTGGATGGATTGCCGGCCGAGCCCCCACCGGGAGAACCGGGCCGCGTGGGTTTCGCCACCGGCTGCTAGCAACCGGTGGTGGAACCCGGGCGAGCGCCGAGAGCGGCGAGGCGCCTGGCTGACAAGGCGCGTGAGGGAGGAATACCTGGTGTATTTCGACCGAAACGCAACGCAGAGCGCCGCATAGCGGCGCGGTTCAGCCGGGATGGATCGCCGCTCGAACGCCACCTGGGTTTCGCCACCGGCTGCTAGGGCTGCGCCCGCTCCCGTTTCGCCAGCATCAGCTCGCTGAGTTTCTCGCCCCGTCCCGGTTCCGACCAGGGGCAGACCTCGATGCAGATGCCGCAGCCGAAGGTCTTCGTGAAGTAGGGGACGCACTTGTCGAAGTCTACGTACCAGCGCTGTTCTCCCCGCACCCACTGCTTTTCCTCGTGGATCGCGTCGGGAGGACAGTCGATCACGCAGCGGCGGCAGCGCGTGCACACGTCGTCCACCCCGATGTCGCGCGGTTCGTCCGACGCGAGCGGCATGTCCGTGAGCACCGCGGCGAGCCGGAAGTTGGAGCCGTGTTCGCGACTGATCAAGGAGCCGTGTTTGCCGAGCTGGCCGAGTCCGGCGCGGACCGCAAGCGGGATGTGCAGGATGTCGGTGGCGTTCGCGTCCCCGTAGGCCTTGGCGGGGAAACCCCGGCCCCGGATCGTTTTCCCGAGGCTCATCGCGATGAGGGCGATCTGGCGATATGCCCGCATCACTTCGGCGGCCCCCCGGGGGCGCGCGGCGTAGGCCATCTCCTCCCGCTGCATCGGGAAACCCAGGCAGATGGCGTAGCGGTGCGGCGCCCGGTGGCCCTCAAAGACGTCGTTCTCCTGCACTTCGGTGATTCCGACGAGGGTCGCGCCGGCTTCCGTGGCGGCGGCCTTCACGAACGCGGCGTTCCTGTCGGGACCCTCGTCCACGACCCGGCGGGCCACCGGTCCCCGTTCCTTTCGCAGCTCGAATTTGTTGATGAGCCGGTGCCGGACGACCTGCCACGGGTTCACGCACATGAAGAAGTCGTCGAGCCCCTGCCAGGCGATCGGCTTGGTCCCGTCGGCGTTATGGAACACCTGGGTGGCGCGGCGCCGCGCGCGTTCCCCGTGGCCGTTGATCTCGTTCCCCGAGCGCGGGGGAACCTGGTAGCCGAAGGCGTACTTGGCGGGGGGAACTTCCTGGAGCTTCCACTTGGCGGCTTTCATTTCAGTGGGCGCCCCCCTCTTCGGAGCCTCGAACAGCCTGTGAACAAAGTCACGCGGCGTTCAACTGGCGATGCATCCCGGCTGAACCGCGCCTCTTCGAGGCGCTCGTCGTTGCGCTTCGGTCGAAATACACCAGGTATTCCTCCCTCGGGCGCCTAGCCAGCCTCGGCGCACACGTCACTTTATCCACAGACTGTTAGCGGAACGGACCATGATCAAGCCAGATCTTCTCTCCGCGCCGTTCGGCCTCGGCGTAGCGGCGCCGGACCTCGCGCGCCTTGGTGAGAAACAGGAAGATGAAGCGGAAAGTGTTGACCAGGAACCGGAGCGTCTGGAGCCGGCGGGCGAGGAAGCCTCCGAGGCCGCGCGCGGTTTCGTCCATGGGCATGCTGCTTCTCAGTTACCGCCGGCGTCCGAGTCCACGTCCTTCAGCCGGACGGCCCACAGACCGCTGTTGAAGTCGGCCAGGAAGATCGTCCCCTTGTGCGGCTGCGGGCCCCAGGTGAAGGCGGCGTTGGCGAGGAAGCCCTCGTTGTCCTCGGGGAAGAAGCGGGCGATCTGCCGTCCCTGCCGGTAGAGGTCGCCGAGCAGGTCGCCGGAGACGTCGACCACACGGAGGCCGGCGTCGTAGTAGCCGACGTACATGATCTCCTCCTCCCAGTCGATCCAGAGGTTATGCGGACCGGAGTCGGCGAGCTCGAAGCGCGCGACCTCCTCGGGGTTGCTTGGGTCGGTGAAGTCCACGAAGTGCAGCCAGCCCTTGGCGCGCGACGGAATCTCCTCTTCCCAGAGGATGCCCCCCGCTTCCGGACGGCGCGGGTTCAGGTAGAACGCCTCGTCGCCGCCGATGACGTAGAGCTTCCCGGTCGAGGGGCTGCGGAAGGGCCACACCGCGTGGTTCCAGCCGGTGATCTGGGAGAAGCGCCCCATCTCGACCGGCGTGTTGGGGCTGCCGCCGAGGCCGCCTCCCCCTACGTCCACCATGATCAGACCGTCGGTTCGCCCCGCCTGGTAGGCGATGCCGTCACGGATCCAGACGTCGTGCACCGACCGGCCGGGACTCTGGGTCTCGAAGCGCGAGACGCGGAAGGGATTGCGGGGATCCTCGACGTTCACCACGTCCCAGCGGCGGCCGTTGTTCACGGCATAGACATGGTTCTGGTCGAGGAACACGTTGTGGACGCCGCCGGTGAGGCCCTGGTCGAAGGAACTCAGGATCTCGACCTCGCGCGGGTTCGTGCAATCGAGCATCACGATCCCGTTCCGGCGGTTCGAGGCGCCCTCCCGGCTGATGACGCAAAGCGTTCCGTCCTCGGACACCTTCACGTCGTTGACGGTGCGGGCGTCCACCTGCACGGTGTCGATGAGCTCCATGTTCCGGGGATCGGTCACGTCGTAGAAGTAGGCGTGCCCCTCGGCGTTCCAGGTGCCGTGGACCGCGTAGTCGCGCCCGTCCACGCCCTCCCAGACCCAGAGGTCCCCGGTCACCCGGTCGGAGACGCGGGCGTGGCCCAGGAACTCGATGTCCTGCTGCACGTTGCGGGGGACGGTCCGGACCGTCTGCCGCGCCACCCGGTCGCCGCTCATGGCGATCACCGTGTACACGCCGGGCTGTTCGGCCACGAAGCGGCCGTCCGCGGTGATCTGCGCCGACGCGCCGGCGCCGAGCGATTCGGGCCGGTGGGCGTCCGGACGCGCCTCCAGTGCGAAGCGGATCGGCAGGTCGGGGAGCGCCGCCCCGCTTGTGTCCTGCGCCTCGGCGCGGAAGGCGATCACGTCCCCGGTACGCACCTCGGTTCGGTCCGGAGCTTCCAGGACCACCCGGGCGGTCGGGTTGGGCAGGACCTGGACCTCGTGGTAGATCGTCATTTCACCATGCATGGCGGCGACCTGGACCGACCCCGTGGTCAGGAAGGACACCATCCCGAGTTCGTCCACCACGGCGACGCTGGCGTCGCTCGTGGCGTAGCCCGCCTCGATTCCGCGACGAACCTCCCCCGCCGCGTCGCGACCCGCGAGCCGGAACCGCACGCCGGTGCCCTCCCACACGCGCGGCGGCGCGTCTTCAAAGAAGATGCCGGCCAACCCGGGAACCGCCACGCTCACCCGGATGGAGGCGCGGAGCCCCGGATCGCGCGAGCTGTAGTAGTCCCAGTTGCCGTCGAACGCCTGATCCGGGAGCAGCGCGGTGACCTGGTGCTCGCCGGGACGATTCGCCGAGACGTGCCCCCCCGGGGTCACGGTGAGCGCGAGCCGGTTTCCCGAGAAAAAGACGACCTGCGCATCCGGAACCGGGTTGCCGGCGGCGTCCATCACGGTGGCGGTTACCTGCGCCGTCTCCCCCACCTCAAGATTCAGGGACGCGGGTTCGATGACGATGGAGGCGGCTTGTCCCCTGCCGGGCGGAAGCCGCGCCGATGGCGAGGCCGGAAAGCGCGGCGGCCCCGAGGGCAGCGCGGCGAAGCCGGCGGAGGGTGATGGACGAACGAGGCATGGCGGGACTCCTTGAATTGGCGGGCGGGCGTGGGGCGGGCCGGGTCGCCGAAATTAGTCGCAAGCGCTCACAGACTTGAAGAAATGGCACGGGAAAGCAACCGTAGTCCATTCGGGCTCCCGGCGTCATGCCGGGCCGCGGGTGTCCGGCTGGGAGTCGGTTGCGGCCGCTTGGGATGCAGGGGGAAGCGCTCGTTCGGCCCGCGCGCATAGAATTCCGCATTCCGCGCCTGCAATTCATGATTTTTGAAGCCCTCTGGCCGCTCCTGTTGCTGCCGCTCCTCGGCGTGATGGTGGTGGTGGCGTTGCGGTCGAACCTCCGCTGGCCGAAGCTCAGGCTGCGCGCTTCGCTCGTCCTTCGCCTGCTCGCGGCAGCGTTTCTGCTGCTCGCGCTCTGCCGTCCGGTGGTGCGCGCCGGTTCGCGGGACGTCGCGGTGGCGTTCGTGGTGGATCTGTCCCGCAGCGTGGCGTCGGGGTCGATGCAGGAGGCGGTCGCCTGGGCCCGGGAGGCGAGCCGGGCGCTCGCCAGCGAGGATGCGCACTTCGTGGCCTTCGCGGATCGTGCGGTGTCGGTGCCGAGTGCGGACGCCCTGCTCGAAGTTCAGGTCTTTGACAGCGGGGCCGCCGCGGGGCGCCCCCCGCCGGGAGCCTTGGATCAGGGCCGGACCAACATCGAAGCAGCCCTCCGCCACGCGGCAGCCCGCCTGCCCCCGGACCGGCTCAAGCGGGTGGTGCTGTTCAGCGACGGACGCGAGACCGAGGGCGATACCGCTGCGGCGATGGCGTTCCTCAAGGAAGCTGGGGTGCGGGTCTTCCCCGCGCCGTCCGGAGTGAGAAGCGACGGCGGCGGTTTCGTGAATGCGATCCACCTGCCGCCCGCCGTCCGGGCCGGAGAGATGACGGGGGTTGAGGTGGAGGTGTTCTCCGCTGCCGGAGGGCCGGCGGAGATCCGGATCCTGGCCGACGGCGAGACGCTCGCGGCCATCGAGGTCGAGCTTCCACGCGGCGCCTCGACGGTCCCGGTTCCGGTGCGGATCGAAGAATCGGGGATGACGGTCCTCGAAGCCGAGATCCAGGTGGCCGGGGACCGGCTTGAGGTCAACAACCGCCGCGCCGTGGAAGTGCCGGTCGGAGACGAGGCGAACGTGCTCTATATCGAGGGACAACCGGAGAGCGCCCGCTACCTCCGGGACGCCTTGGAATCGCAGGGCGTCACGGTGAACACGGCGCCGGCGTCGGCGCTTCCCCGCCTCGATCTGAACACCTGGGACGTAGTCGTGTTGAGCGACGTGGCGCCCGACCGTCTTCCCGAGCCGGTGATGCGGCAGCTCGCCAGCTACGTCCGCGACGAGGGCGGGGGACTCGTCTTCGCCGCCGGCGAGTCGAGCTACGGGGAGGACGGGTATTCGGAATCGGTGCTCGAAGAGGCGTTGCCGGTGGACTTCCAGATCGAGGAAAAGTGGAAGGACCTGTCGCTGGTGATCGTGCTCGACAAGTCCTACAGCATGTACGGGCGGAAGATCGCGCTGGCCAAGGAAGCCACCAAGGCGGCGCTCGATCTGCTCGAAGACACCCACCGCTTCGGCGTCGTGACCTTCGACTGGAATCCCTACACCACGATCCCGCTCCAGCTCGTGGCCGACCGCGAGTGGATCAAGGAGGGCATCAGCCGGATTCAGGCGAGCGCCCAGACGAACATCTACCCCGCGCTCGATCGCGCCTACGAGCAGCTCACGGAGAGCCCCTCCAAGGTCAAGCACGTGATCCTGCTCTCCGACGGCAAGACCTATCCCGACGACTACGAGGAACTGGCGACCCGAATGAAGGAGGACGAGATCACCATCTCCACGGTCGCGGTGGGGGAAGAGGCCGACCGGGAACTGCTCTCGGACATCGCGGAGTGGGGCGACGGACGCAGCTACTTCATCCGGGACGCAGCGCGGGTCCAGCAGATCTTCGTCGAAGAGACCCAGATCGCTCTCGACGCGACGCTGGTCGAGGAGCCCTTCCGCCCGGTGGTCCGGCAGATGGCCCGCGTCCTCGAGGGTCTGGACTTCGAGACTGCGCCCGAACTGAAGGGCTTCGTGGCGACCATGGCCAAGGACACCGCCGAGGTGCTTCTTGAAGGCCCCGATGAAGAGCCGCTGCTCGCCCGCTGGCAGTACGGGCTTGGCCGGGCCTCGATGTTCACTTCCGACTGCAAGAATCGCTGGGCTGCCAACTGGGTGGAATGGGACGGCTACGGCAAGTTCTGGGCCCAGGTGGTTCGGGACGCGATGCGCCGGGGGGAGGGGGCCGACCTGGACTTCGAGGTGTCGCGCCGCGGGAACGCCGGCGTCGTGAGCCTGTCGCTGATCCGCGAGGACGGGAGTTATCCCGAAGACGTGGTTCCCGAACTCGAGATTTCGTATGGCGGACTTGTGGGCCGCACCATCATCCGGCAGACCGGCCCCGGGCGGTTCGAGACCGAGGTGCCTCTCGATCTCAGTCCCGGCGATACGGCGCGCTTCCGCATCGTCGGCGATTCCCTTCCGGCCGATCTCGCCGCCGGAGCCGACCTGGAGCGGGCCATCCACCTGAGCTATCCCGACGAGTACCGCTTCCTGCCGGCGGACGACGCCGCCCTCAGGGCGCTGGCCGCGGAGACGGGCGGCGTCGTCGGTCCCACTCCGGCGCAGGTACTTTCGGCGAATGGGGATCGGGTGGTGCGGTCGCGCGCCCTCTGGCCGATCCTCGCGCTGCTGGGCTTGATCGCCTATCTCCTCGACCTGTCGGTTCGGCGCGTCCCCTGGCTGTGGACCCGAATCGGCCGGCAACTGCGCCCCGCCTGAACCGCGGCAGCGAGCCGCGGAGCATCTCCAAACCGGCCCGGGCGGTTTGCGGGGGCGCCCCGGGTGCCCCGATCCGGATGCGGGGGTGTGCGGTCCCGTCGGCGGAGTTGCTTCGGCTGCTCGCCTTCTGTCTGCGGCTGCGGCGGGCAGGGGCACGCGGGCGCGTGCCTTAACAGCCGGTGGTGAAGCCCACGCGGCGTTCGAGCGGCGATCCATCCCGCCTGAACCGCCCCCCCACCGGGAGAACTGGCGCTTGCGGCGCTCTGCGTTGCGTTTCGGTCGAAATACACCAGGTATTCCTCCCTCACGCGCCTTGTCAGGCGGGCGCCTCGCCCCCACCGGGAGAACTGGCCGCTCTCGGCGCTCACCCGGGTTCCACCACAGGCTGTTAACCGACGCGGGAACCGACGCGGGTCAGCCTCTTTCTGCTCCGGCGTGGTCCGCCCGGCAGACCGTCGATGCCGAGTTCTCGCATCAGCCGGGCAACGCGCTTTCGACTGACCTTCCAGCCTTGGCGTTGCAGCTCGCCGTGGATTCGGGGAGCGCCGTAGGTGCCGTGGTGACAGGCATGCACACTGCGGATTTCCTTCTTGAGTACCTCGTCCGTCCGGGCCCGGCAGCTCAGCGGTCGGGTCTTCCAAGCGTAAAAGCCGCTCCGCGAGACGCCGAGAATCCGCGCCATCGTGGCGATTCGATGCTCGGACTTGTACGCGTCGATGAACCGATAGATGACGTCGTGATCGACGCTGCAGAGGGGGCTGTCGGGACTCGGAAGGGAGGAGGCCACCTCGCTCGGGGTCGAGACGCTTCCCTCGCCGGATGCTTCTGCCGGCTCCGGTCGCGGGAGACCCCCGGAAGCACCGTGCAGGCGGCTCGTGCCGCCGCCGTTTTGGCCTCCCACCAGAGTCAGCGCGTCTCCCATCAGGCACCCGGAAGGCGTTTCGGTCCCCGGTTCCGCCGTCGCGCCGAAGATCGCGGATCGGCCGAAGGTCCGTCGGGCGGCATTTCCGTTTTCTTCTCAGGCACGGTCCCGGCGCGGGCTTCCAGTTACCCCATCCCCAAATCACTAAAGTGACACCAGAGCGGTCGCGCGAATGCCCAAAAAGTGTACACAAGTCCGTTACATAAATGACACGATCCCGAACCAATGTGCGAAGAAAATCACGTCGGGATCCGGAATGCGGTTGCGGCGGGCCCCGGACCCCTCTGGATGCGAACGGGGGACTGCGCGTGCGGCACACTTGCGGCGCGAAGCGGAAGAAAGGCGCGCGCCGGTCCGGAAGTTTGAGGAGACGGGCCGGTTTCGGAAGCTCTGCCGTCGCCGTCCGGATGAGGGACGCTCCCGCGAGGAGTCGCGCGTTCGAGCGCGGGCCGTAGCGAAAAAACCCGGAACCCCAAAGCGGTCGGGCTGATCGAGCGCCCGCAGCGCGGACCACGGCCGACGCGCTGGAGAGTCGGGGTATCCCGCCTTGGTCCCGGTGCGAACCCGCGCCGCTCATTGTGGGTGGGTTTGGCAAATCGGGGCGCCCAAGAAAATTCACTGGCTACAAAAACGGGGTAAGATGTCCCAACGAAGATGAAGTCCCGTCTCGCACCATATCTGGCTGCCGATCCGGTTGTGTCGTGGACACCCAGCATCATCATGGGGTTGGGAGGCGCGTCCCGCTTGGCGGCGGCGGGTGGTGGCGCCAGCGCCGGAGCGTCCGGCTGGGAAGCGCGAGAGGACAGGCGACTCCAATTGATCCGGAAATCCGGGTCGAGATCAGCAACGGCAACTTCGTTTCCGTCCGAAAACCCCGGCGTCGCGGCGTCGGATCCAGGAGAGCAGCAAGAATGACCAAGAGGCCCCGCCGCTATACGGAAGAGTTTCGGCGTCAGATGATCGATTTCGTACGGGCGGGTCGGACGCCGGAAGAGCTGTCGCGCGAGTTCGAGCCGAGCGCCCAGGCAATCCGGAACTGGGTGACGGCTTCCGAAACCGATAACGGGGCGTCCGAAGACTGGAGCGAGGGCGAGCGCCGTGAGCTTCGGGAGGCGAAACAGGAAATTCGCCGCCTCCGGGAGGAACGCGACATTCTCAAGAAGGCGGCGATGTGGTTCGCCCAGGAGGCCGGGCGGGCGGAGCAGGGCTGATTCGGGGCTGATTCGGGACCGGTCTCAGCTCCCGGATCGACGCTGATCCCGGGTTCTTCCCGGGGATTTGGTCGGTTTCTTGGGTTGGTGGGGATGGTTGGGACGCACCACGCGCCTCACCGGATTCTCACCGGATTGTTGGGGTCGGGCGCAGGATCGACGACCGGGAGTCGGGTAGCGTGTCGGGAAGGCGCCGCTCGCGGGATGTTCTGCCACCAGTGCCACGGGCGGGTGGCGGGGACGGGACTCGAACCCGCGACCTCCGGCTTATGAGGCCGGCCATCTGCTAATCGACGCCAATCGACTGAGCCGTCCACGACCCGGAACAGCGGATGCGTCGCGGCGGAACACCGCGAGCGTTGACAGCCGGTGGCAAAACCCACGCGGCCCAGTTCTCCCGGTGGGGGCTCGGCCGGCGATCCATCCCGGCCAAACAGCCGGTGATGAAACCCGCGCGGCCCAGTTCTCCCGGTGGGGGCTCGGCCGGCGATCCATCCCGGCCACAACCGGTGATGAAACCCACGCGGCCCAGTTCTCCCGGTGGGGGCTCGGCCGGCGATCCATCCCGGCTGAACCGCGTCGCTGCGCGCCGCTCATCGTTGCGTTTCGGTCGGAATACACCTGGGCCAGTTCTCCCGGTGGGGGCTCCTCCCTCACGCGCCTTGTCAGCCGGGCCCCCACCGGGAGGACTGGCCCCACCGGGAGAACTGGGCCTCGCCCCCACCGGGAGAACTGGCCGGCCTCGGCGCTCACGCGGGTTTCACCACCGGCTGTTAAGGACGAAGCCCCGGCCGCGTCAGGGATCGCGTCAGGGATCGCGTCAGGGATCGCGTCAGGGATCTACCGCCGCTTCGCCCTGGCGGATCGAGTAAAGGCGGGTCTGGGTGCGGATCAGCAAGCGATCCCCAACGATGGCCGGGGACGCCAGCGTCCAATCCTCGAGATCGTTCACTCGAACCAGCCGGTACTCGTCGCCCGCTTCGATGACGAAGGTGTCGCCCTCTTCTCCCATCGCGAAGATGTATCCGCCGTAGGCCCAGGGGGAGGTGGTGAACGCCGCCGCCCCCTCCGCGATGCGGGACCGGTAGATGCGCTCTCCGGTATCCACGTCGTAGCGGGCGAAGATGCCGCGCGAATACAGGACGTAGAGGGCGCCGTCGTAGATGACCGGCGTTGGCAGATAGGTCCCGCCGCCGAGGCGGTCGTACCAGAGCACGTGGTCGCTGTGGTTGCTCCCTTCGGGCGGGGTGATATCTCCCGCGCCCCCGGGGCGGATCGCGGCGAGCGGCCGGTACTGGCCGCCCGAGCCCGCGGAGACGAAGAGCCGCCCTTCCCACGCGAACGGGCTCTGGATCGGGTTTCCCGCCGTGCGCCCCATCTGCCAGAGCGGATCGCCGTCGAGGTCGTAGCTGATCACGATGCCGGGCCCGACGGTCACGATCTCGCTACGAAGCTCGTTGTCCCACACGAAGGGAGTGGACCAGCCGGTCTTTCTCCGCTCCGCGATCTCCCGCGGCGTGCGCCAGAGCTCCTTGCCGCTGCGCTTGTCGAAGGCGGCGAGAAAGCCGGATTCCTCGTTGTCGTTGAGCACGTAGAGCCGTTCCGCGTGAAGCGCGGGGGAAGCTCCGGTGCCGAAGTCGCGCACGGTGGGATGAGAAGCGAGCGGCGTCTCCCAGACCGGATTCCCCTCCATGTCGAAGGCGAACAGCCCGTGGTGGGTGAAGTACACGTAGACGTTCTCGCCGTCGGTCACCGGCGTTTCCGAGGCGTAGCTGTTCTTCCGGTGGCGGCCTCCGAGCGGATGCCCGCGATAGAGCTCCCGCTCCCAGAGCATTTTCCCGGTCTCGAGATCGAGACAAAAGAGATGGAGGCCGATCTCGACCTCTTCGGGCAGCTCGCGGTCACGGGCGTAGAGCCGCCGGTTGACTTCCTCGGGGGGCAACCCCTGGGCCTGCAGTTCGGCGATGTAGTCGTTGCTGAAATCCGTGCCGAGCGAAGGGCCCTTCATTTCGCTGGGACTGGTGGCCGCGGTCAGGAAGATCCGGTTCCCCCAGACGATCGGAGATGACCAGCCCACCCCAGGGACCTCGGCCGCCCATTCCACGTTTTCGGTCGTGGACCACGAGGTCGGAAGGTTCGGATGGGTTCCCACCGGATTGGCGTCGGGACCGCGAAAACGAGCCCAGTTGGCCGAGGGATCGGCCTTGGACGGCTGCTCCTCAGCAGATGCCGGAAGGGCGGCGAAAACGGCGAACGCCGCGAACAGCAGGACTCTCATTCCGGGATCATCGAGGGAGGCATGCCCGTCCGCTTGCTCCCGGCGTCCTTCCAGGCGTCGTAGCGGAGCCGGAGGGTGATCACCGGGTTGGCGTTCTCGTGCGGCTGGATGTCCTCGTCCGTCGCGCTCAGGTAGGCGTAGTAGTCGCCGTCGTTGTGCGACCGGCCGGTTGCGTCGTCCCGGTTCGCGACGGCGATGTAGGCGACGTGCGAGGTCTTCCCGTCGCAGGGCGCCGCGGGCTTCGGCTCCTCCTCGCAGGTGCACCGCTTGTCGCCGCCCGCCGCGTCGGCTCCCTCCATGGCGGCCATCACCCGGTCGGCGAGGGTGCCCTTCGCTCGCATGAACGCGAGAACCGCCCCTTCGGCGACATCGCCGTCGAACAGGATGTTCCCCTGCACCTGGACGAAGATGTCGTCGCCGACCTGGCCCGACACATAGAGGGAAGCCGCGCTGTTCCCCTCGCCGTTGAAGCCGGCGCTCCGGCCCTGGAGGTCGAGGATGCCGAACTGGCGCCGCTCCATCTGCGGTTCGTCCTTCTGGTTTTCCTGCTCCCGGAGGAGTTCGATGATGCGCCCGGGCTCGGTTCCCTTCCGGATTTCCTCGTACACCAGCATCTGATTGGCGCGGGTGTTGTCCACGCCGGCCTGGCAGGCGGCGACCCCCACCCCCGGCACGATCACCGCCTGGACGTCCATCAGGTCCCGCGCCGGCCGGGAAGGAAACCGCGACTGCCGAACGCAGGTGGCCGAGGCGATGATCACCTGACCCGAATTCCGGTCCACCGCGATCACCGACCAGGTGGCGAGGGCGGCCGCGGGCGCGAGGAGCAAGAGCGCGAGAGCCAGTCCGAGCAATCCGATGCGTCTCATGAGGGCCTCCTTCGTTGAGAGGGGGCTATGGTGTCAGAAAGGGTGGGCGCGACGGGAATCCGAGGGGCGCGGATGGTGAACAGGCAAGGGACCGCCGACCCCGGCCGATCCCCCGGCGGGGGCGCGGCATCGCCCGCCACGGGCGAGCAAGATCGCAGCGCGCGCCGTTCCCTCCGATGGCGCCGCCGCAGCGTAGAATCGAGGCCATGCGCGGGTCAGCGGTCGCGGAGCGGGGGCGGACGCGGGTCGCCGAGCTGGAGTTCACGGGCTGCGAGCCGGTGCGGGTGAGCGAGGCCGAGATTTTCGGCCCGGAGTGGGAGGGGCGGAAACTGGAGTACTGGCACGCCGCCACCGGGACCGCCTGGATGGTGCAAGAGCCGGCGAGTCGGTGGCACGAGCGGCCCACTCGCCGGCTGGCGAGGCTCCTCGAGCGGATCGTCGAGGCGCGAGGCTCGGACGTGGAGTGCCTGGGTTCGACGGACTTCCGGATCCGCGAACCGGACGGAGCCCTCGCGGATCTGATGCAGGCGGACGAAACGGTGTATCTCCACCCGGGAGGCGCGAATCTGCCGGAGGGTTCGCAACTGATCGTGGGAGAAGATGCCTATCCGGACGTTGTCCTCGAGGTGGACAACACGACGGACGTGCGGCGGGGGAAGCTGGTCGCGTACGCGGAATGGGGTTTCCCGGAGGTCTGGGTGGAGGTTCCGAAGATGGCATCGCCGAGCCGGCCGGCGGGCCTCAGTCCGGGACTGACGATCCACTTACTGGAGGAGGGCCGCTACCGGGAGTCGTCGGAGAGTCGGGCGTTTCCGGGCTGGGGGGCGGAGGAGATCCACCGGGCGCTGAACGAACCCGTGATGTCCGAGGACACGAAGAAAGATCTGAGGCGGGTGGGACGCGCGCTCGGGGAGCGGGAGGGGACGGTCCCGGAGGATGAGCTGCTCCTGACCCGGATGGAGCGCCGGGCCCGCGCGGCGGAGTTGGCCGAAGTGATCCGCACCATCCTTCGCCAACGGGGGCTCGTCGTGTCCGACGGGTTTCCCGCGAAGCCGGAGTCCTTGCTACAGCCGTCGCGCGAGACCGTCCTCGAGGCGGCGTTTACGGCTGACGACGAAGCGGATTTCCTGTTGCGACTGGAGCCCGCCGCTTGCCCGGACCGCGAGGCGTAGGAAGGGACCGCCGACTTCCGGTCGGCATCGCGCGGGAGCGCGAAACCAGCGGCGATGACTCTGCGCCATGCCAAGGTGAGGGCCGCGTCTTTTTCATGACGGGCGAGGGTGTGCAGGAGGACCCGATCATGAGGGTTCTCCCGGCGGGGGCCGGCATCGCCCGCCAGAGGCGGGCGAAACGCGTGAGATTGCGGTTCCGGAGGGGTCGTGGCGGAGCTCGCCGCGCGGCGCGGGGCATCACCGGATGCCGTTCTCGACGCCGCTTCCGCGGCGGAAGACGAGGCGGTCTTCCTGGCCCGGCTGGGTTGAGGGCAGGGGCAGTTCGGCAACGTGGTTCGCGCTGCTGCTCCTCGTTACCCTGACCGTCCGCTGGATCGGGGGCGCGGTCTTGCAGGTCATCGTCGGCGCCCTCGCCGCGTTCACCGTGTGGCCTGACGCCGGCTGGGCTTTGGGGGCGATATTCGCCCTCGCGTGCATCGCGTCGCTTGCGGGCTGGCTCGACCGGCTGCATCAGTAGCTTCTCGAGCGCGCGGACCGCGTCGCCGCCGACTGAACCAGGCGGCGCGTTTCGGAGGGCCCGCCGGCCTCCAGGCTGCACTGGTTCTGGAACGCGGGGCAGACCTGGAGCGGCGGGGGAGGGACTGCCGACCTTGGTCGGCGCCGCCGCGCAGCGCGCGGCGAAACCGCCCTCGCCACCGGATCCGGCGGTCATGCCCGCAGTTCCCATCCGATCGATCAAACACGGTTGGATGAAGCGGGTGAGCCACGGTGCGAATCCACGGGCCGGAGCATGGGGGTGACCGTTTTTGACGCATGGAGGCGAGATACTAAAAAGCGGAAGGTCGAGCGACCCGGTGGGCAGCGCACGCCGGGTGCTGACTTCCAAGAATTCTGTCCCGCAGGAGGTCCGAATGCCGGATCGATCGGCCGTGCCCCAACTCCCGTTACCCGATCCTCGGACGGCGTGGGCCAAGTCGCTGGACGGGACGCCCAGCCTGAGCCTCACCGATCACTCGGTCGACGTGGGCGCCATGGCCGAGGCGATCCTTTCCCTGCCGACGATCCGCGCCCGGCTGGATCGGCTCGCCGGCCGCCAGCTTTCCGGGACCGACATCGCTCGCTTCAGTTTCTTTGCCGGGCTCCACGACTTCGGCAAGGCGGTTCACTCCTTTCAGCGCCGTTTGCGGGATCGAAGCAGGGCGTCGCACATTGCCCCCGCATGGGCGCTTCTGGGGTCCGATGCCCCTCCATCGGCAATCCGAACGGAAGTCCGGAGAGCCCTGAAGCGAGGCCTCTGGAAGTCCTGGTTCGCCGACTCCGATGCCGAAGCCGCAGTCTGGGACGTGGTGCTGGCCCACCACGGAAGCCTCCCTACTGAACGGCCGGCGGTGAACGCATCGGATTGGCGGTCGCGGAATGGCTATGAACCTCTCGCGGCGCTCGCCGAGGTCGTGGCGGTCCTCGAGGAGATGTTCCCCAACGCCTTCTCCCGGGGCGGGGACCCGCTTCCCACCGCCTCCCGGTTTCTCCACGCCCTGGCTGGGCTGGTGGTATTGGCCGACTGGCTCGGTTCGAATCACGACGACTTCCCTTTCCCGAGCGAGGGCGGGACCCAAGCAAGATTGCGGATTGCCTCGGCGCGAGCCGCGGCTCGGGACGTCATCGGGAAGAGGTGGTGGGATCCGGTGGCTGGACGGGCGGCGGCCAAGGAGCTCTCGCTGGACTTTCATACCCTGTTCCCGAAGCTCGGGCCTCCCCGTCCCGCGCAGCGCGCCCTCCTTGAGCAGCCTTTGCCGCGCTCCGGGCAGATCGTGGCTCTTGAAGCGGAAACGGGTTCCGGGAAGACCGAAGCGGCTCTGATCCACTTCCTCCGGCTCTTCCGCGAGGGCGAGGTGGACGGGATGTACTTCGCCCTCCCGACGCGCGCCGCCGCCGTCCAGATCCACACCCGCATCAAGAAGGTGATCGCGGGCTGGCTTGGCGATGCTGCCCCGCCGGTCGGACTGGCGGTGCCCGGCTATCTGCGCGTGGACGATCGGGAAGGCCACCGGCCCCTTCCGGAAACCTGGCGGGTCCTGTGGGACGACGAGCGCGTTCGGGAGCGGGGTTGGGCGGTTGAAAACGCGAAGCGCTACCTGTCGGGCGCGGTCATGATCGGAACCATTGACCAGGCCCTGCTCGGCGGGCTGAGGGTGCGGCATGCGCAAATGCGGTCCGGACCCATGCTGCGTCTGCTGCTCGTGGTGGATGAGGTGCACGCCTCGGATGCCTACATGACGACGCTTCTCCGGAACCTCCTCGATCAGCATTCCGCCGCCGGAGGCCATGCGCTGCTCATGTCGGCGACCCTCGGAAGTTCGGCGCGCGAACGCCTGCTCCAACCTTCGAGGCGGATCGAGATGGGTGAAATCCAGGGCGTAGCGGAGGCCGCGCGCCTTCCGTATCCGTCCGTGAGCCGGAGCGGGGAATCCCTTCACGAGCTCGAAGTGGACGGTCGGTCCAAGCGGGTCCGTGTCGAACTGGTGGACCCGGACAGCGTTGCCAAGGATCTCTTCTGTCGGATCCGGGAGGCGGCGGAGGCCGGGGCGGTGGTCCTCTTCATCCGGAACCGCGTGGACGATGCCCAGGACACGGTCGAGCGCCTCGAGGAACTGGGGGCGAGGTTGTTCGTGTGCGAGGGCGTGGTTGCGCCGCACCACGGCCGATTCGCGCCGGAGGATCGGAGGCTGCTCGACGCGGCCCTCGAAGAAGCGCTCGGAAAACGCCGCGAGGGAGTGGTCGCGGTCACCACCCAGACGGCGGAGCAGTCGCTCGACATCTGCGCGGACTGGCTGATAACCGATCTGGCGCCGGGAGACGTGTTGCTGCAGCGCATCGGCCGCTTGCACCGCCACGCCGACAATCTGCGGCCGCCGGGGTACGAGGAGCCCGTTGTCACCGTTGTCGCTCCCTCGACGGACCGTCTTGAGGGTCTCCTGGGGTCCGAAGGGAATCGGCGACGTGGAAGAAGCCCGCTGGGTCTCGGGCGGATCTACGAGAACATCGTAGGGCTTCGCGCCACCCGGGACTGGCTCGCCGAGCGCGGGGAGATCCAGGTTCCCAAGGACAATCGGGAACTGGTCGAGGCGGCCACGCATGGCGCCGGGTTGGAGGCATTCGCCCAGCGTCTCGGCGGGCCGTGGCAGGCCCATCTCGGAACGGTGCTGGCGGGGAGATCCGCCGAGGGGACGGCGGCGTCCGCGGTGAAGATCCGCTGGAAGGAATCGCTGGTGGCCAACCAGCCGATTCGGGATATCGAGGCGGCGACGAGACTCGGCCTGAAGGACCGGCGGCTCGACTTGACGGAGCCGCTCCCCGGCCCGTTCGGGACGCGGGTTGGCACGCTTGCGGTGCCGGGCTGGATGGCGGAGGGGATCGATCCTGACACGGAACCGACGGAAATCCAGGCCGGGGACGGGGTGATCCGATTCCGCCTCGGGAGATTTTCGTTCCTCTACGACCGGCTCGGGCTGCGCCGGGTCGGGAGCTGATCGGGTGGCGCCGTGGCGAGTCCCCGCAGGTGCGGGGAAATTTTCCGCTCAAAGAAAGCAGAAGGTGTATCCCCGATTCAGTCGGGGTGTTGGGACTGCGATCCGCGGGACTGGCTGTTCGGTGCCCGGGTGTTGATTCTAATCTCTAAAAAGCAGAGTTTGACAAATCATCTCGTATCGGTAACAATGCTCGAAACCACCGCCCTCGGACGGGCGGTCCGAAGCCCCGCCCCTGAGGAGGCACAGCATGCATGACTTGTTGACTGATGCCGTAATTCCGATCCAGGGTGGCGACACTTCCCGGACAGAACGTCTCGCTTTGCCGGAGCTGTACGCGCGGCTGGCCGGCGACACGGTCGATGCCTTCCCGGGTCTGGGGGCGCACCAGGCGCCCGCCTGGTATCAGTTCCTCGGGCAACTCGGCTCGTTGGCCCTGCGGCGGCAAGGACGCGAGGCGCCTCCCTCGGACCCCCACGCCTGGCGCGCGATGTTGGCCGACCTGGCTCCGGACGCCGGCGATTCGGCCTGGAGCCTGGTGGTGGAGGACCCCGCGAAGCCAGCTCTCCTTCAGGCGCCCACTTGCCGGCTCGATGAGTTCAAGCCGTACGCCGCGACTCCCGACGCCCTGGATCTTCTGGTGACCGCCAAGAACCACGACATCAAACAGTCCCGCGCGATCGGCGGGAGCCCGCATCTCTGGCTGTATGCGCTGGTCAATCTGCAAACCCAACAAGGCTATTCGGGTCGTGGACAGCCCGGCGTGGCCCGGATGAACGGGGGCTTCGCCAGCCGGGTGCTCGTGGACCGGCGGCCCAGTTCGCGTTGGGGGCCGCGTGTCGTTCGGGCGATCCGGATGCTGCTGGCTCGGCGTGAGGGAGTGCTGGAGAGCATGGACGATCAGGTGTACCGAGCCCGGGGTGGTCTGGCGCTGACCTGGGTGCGCGCATGGGACACCGACGAGATGCTCTCGCTTTCGGAGCTGGACCCCTACTTCATCGAAATCTGCCGCCGAGTGCGGTTGATCGAGGCTGGCCACGGTTCGCTGGAGGCCCGGGTGCGTCCCGCCGCAAAGCGGCGAACCGACGCCAAAGCATTCTTCGGCAATGTGGGCGACCCGTGGATTCCGCTTGATCTCCGAAAGGATCCGCCGACCGCCCTCACGGTGGGAGGTGGCGGCTTCGACTACCGCCTCGTCCAGAGGATCCTGTTCCGCGGCGGCGAATCCCGAAAGCCCCTTGCCCTCGGTGCGCTTCCTGGCGAATCGGGAGAGGATTCGCAGATCCATTTCGCCGCGTTGGTCCGGGGGCAGGGAAAGACCGAGGGGTTTCACGAGCGGGTCATTCCCCTCCCGGCGTCGGTCCAACTCTCGGTCGGGGCCGATCCCGACGACGACGAGGCTTCGATGGCGAAGCTCTCCGACGAGATGGTCACGCTCGCCGGCAGCGCGCGGAAAGTGTTGCGACAGGCCATCATCGTGTATCTGCAGGGGCCCGAACACCCGAATTTCAAGAAGGCTGACGCGGCCCCCGTCGTCAGGCGGTTCGATCGGCAGACGGACGATCAGTTCTTCGATTCCCTGTTTGCGGCCCCGGCGGAGGACTTCGTATGCGCGCGCCGAAAGTGGCAGGTCTTTCTCCGGACAACCGCGACTCGGCTTGCCGAGGATGCCTGGCGCCGCCTCTCCCCTCCCGGCACCCGCCGCGAGAAGGCGCAGTTCGCCTCGGAGAGCGTGCTCTTCGGCGGCCTGCGCAAGCAGCTACCCGACGCCTTCGAGGAGGCTGACTCCCGGAAGTGAGACCGATGACTGAAGAACGTGCAAACCCCGAACAACCCGTCACCCTGGGCCGAGTCCTGGGGCGACTGTCCCATGAGCTGAGTGGTGAGGTGATCGGAACCGGATCCCTCGCCGAGCTGCGGCGGATGACGCCTTCCGACCGCCCTCCGGTCTTCTGGAGGCTCTACCTGCGCATTGTGCCGGAGGAATGGAGGGAACCCGGGGGCCACGCGGATCTCCGGGTGGACGCCGCGTGGGCCGCGCTCATCCGGGCGATGGCCGAGATGGCGCCGAAGCCACTGGACTTCGATCGGTCTTTCGGGTCCGAACTGGCCAAGGCGGGCTATTCCGAGTTTCGTTTCGTGCGCCTCGTTCGCGCCGAAAACGGCGAGTTGGCGCGGGAACTCCGGGTAGCGGCCGAGTGGCTGGCGCGAAAGCATGTGAAGGCCAATCTGTATCCGGTCGCGGAACTTCTTCTCGGCCGACCCTGGCTCGGGCTGGATGTGCGTCCCGATCGCGCGGTCCGCACTCTCTCTCACGATTTCTTCCGCGCCCAGGCGGTGCAGTCCTGATTCTCTTCCGAGGAGGAATATCCATGAACCCCAGATTCCTGCAGATCCACACGCTGACCGGCTACGCCGCGACGCTGTTGAACCGTGACGACATCGGGCGCGCCAAGCGTCTGCCGTTCGGCGGATGCGAACGCATCCGCGTTTCTTCGCAGTGCCTCAAGCGCCACTGGCGGGAGGCCACGGGCGAATGGTCGCTGAGCGACCTCGGCACCGGGAAATCCAAACGATCCCGGCGGCTCTTCAGCCAGGTGATCGCCGGCCGCCTGCGAGAGGCCGGAATGTCGGAGGAACAGGTTGTGAACGTCCTGACCCCCATCCGTTCGGCGGTTCTGGGCGAGAGCATCAAGGCGCGGGAGACGCGCAAGGCCAGGAAGGAAAGCGGCGAGGGGGCCGGAAAACCGCTGGACGAACTGCGCACCGATCAGGTGATCGTCCTCGGTGAGCCGGAATTGGCGTACCTCACCGAGACCGCCCGCAAGCTCGCAAAGGACGACGCCGAGGCCACTGCAAAGGCGGTGGCGGAGTACTTCAAGAACAAGGAGACCCGGAAGAATCTGGCCGCGCTAACGCAGGGGGCCGGTCTCGACGCGGCGCTCTTCGGTCGAATGGTGACTTCCGACCTGTTGGCCCGGTCGGATGCCGCCGTCCATGTTTCCCACAGTTTCACGGTCCACCAGGAGGAGTCGGAGCCGGACTACTTCTCGGCGCTCGACGACCTCGTTACCGAGGAAGGTGAACTCGGATCGGGGCACATCAACACCACCGAACTGACCAGCGGCCTCTTCTATTCGTATGTCGTCGTGGACCTCGGCCAGTTGACCTCCAATCTGTCGAACGACTCCGAACTGGCGGCGAACGTGTTGCGCCGCCTGCCGCATCTGATCGCCACGGTCTCGCCCGGAGCGAAGCGCGGCGCAACCGCGCCCTACGCCTGCGCCGAGGTGATGTTGGCTGAAGCCGGCGCCCGGCAGCCGCGTACCTTGGCGAACGCCTTCATGAAGCCCGTCTCGAAGCGCCACGAGGACATGAAGAGCGAGGCGAGCAAGGCGGTTGGCGACTACCTTCGCCGCTACGACGCGATGTATGGCGTTCACGAAGAGCGGCGAATTGCCAGCATGGTCGAACCGGTTCCCGATCACGCGGGGAAGCGGGTCACGCTGGACGAACTCGCCGACTGGGCGGCGGCTCAGATCGAGGCGTAACGCCATGCAGGTTCTTCTCCTCAATCTGCAGGCTCCCCTGATGAGCTTCGGCGGTCCGCAGGTGGATCAGATCGGGCCCACCGGCAGATTCCCGACCGTCAGCCAGATCACCGGTCTGCTGGGAAATGCGCTGGGTTACACGCATCGCGAACATGACCGGTTGCAGTCGCTCCAGGATCGCATCTCCCTGGCGGCGGTGCTGCTGCGCGACGGGGAGGAGTTGGAGGACTACCAGACGGTGGACCTTGGGCAGGAACATCTCTCCAAGCCGGGCTGGACGACGCGCGGCCATGTGGAGCACCGCGCTGGCGGCGCCGAGGCCAGGTTCGGAACCCACATCAGGGTCCGCCGGTATCGCGCCGATGCGAAAGTCCTGGCGGCGATGACTCTCTCGTCGCCCGAGACGCAACCGAAGATCGAACAGATCGCCGACGCGCTCGACCGGCCGTTCCGCCCGCTTTTCCTCGGCCGGAAGCACTGTCTCCCGGCCGACCGGATCGTCTTCGGGTTGGTTTCGGACGCCAGGAATCTGACCGATGCCATTTCTCGTGCCCCGATTGTTTTTCCGGATCAGTGGAGGACGGCCTTCGGTGCCACGACGATGGAGCGGGTTCCAGCCGAGTGGCCCATCGCCAGAGAGGACGCCGCCCAAGCGAGTGGGACGCACGCGCACCGCGTGGTGGACCGGAGGGACTGGCGCAACCAGCTTCATGGCGGCGAACGAGTGGTTGCCCGAGGGATGCTGTCGCTTCAAACGGTTGAGCGCGGGGAACCGGCGCAATGACGGATCTTCATCTCATCCGGTTGCCGCTCCGACTGCGCGCGTTTACCGAGTGGGCCCTGGCGCGCCGGTATTTCAGGGTTCCTCCCGGTGACGGCCGGGGACGCCCGCGGGAACCGGATCCCGGATACGCGCTTCACGCCGCCTTGGCGGGGCTCTTCGGTGAGAAGGCGCCCAGGCCGTTCACGCTTGCACCCACCGGGAACGGGCCGCGGAACCGAGCATGCGGACCCGGCAGCGCCGACATAACGCCCGTTCTCGGCTATGCGGCCATGGATCGGGACGGGCTAGCGACGCTGGCCCAGGTTGCGAAGGACGAATTCCAGAATCTCTTTGACTGGGAGGATCTCCGCGCCAAGCGCCTGCCGACGCACTGGCCCGGAGGCTTGCGGCTTGGTTTCGAGCTGCGGGCATGCCCCGTGCGACGCCGGCTGGCCAAGCGGCCGTTCACAACAAACATCACGCATCCGGAGCGCCGCCAAGTCGTCTATTCCGAGCGAGGCCGGGAAGTGGACGCATTCCAGCTTGCGACGGCCCGCGCCGAGGAAAGCGGAGCTCCGCTTCCGCAGCGGGACGAGGTGTACTTGGCCTGGCTGAAGGAACGCTTCGCCTCAGGCCCCGACCGACCGCCGCCATGCACACTCGTCGAGGGTTCGGTGCGGGTTCGCTCGTTTCGTTCCGTGCGGTTGCTTCGCAGGCCGCGCAACGGGAACGGGCGCTCCGCGCAGTGGCTCACGCGGCCTGATGTCCGGTTTACCGGCGAACTGGAGGTAGTGACGGGAGAGGGAGTGCAGGAACTCCTGGCCAAGGGTGTCGGTCGGCACTGCGGGTTCGGCTTCGGGATGGTGCTGCTCCGGCCCGCCTGATCGCTGGAGGGTCTGCGGTTGGTTCTCAAGGGGCGCCTGGGGCTGGAGACCGCGCGGATTCCGCACGCAGACCGGCACGGTCTCATGTGGCTGTCCCGCGGAAACCTGTGGGTCGAGTCCGGAACACTGAGGTTCCGAGCGGCGAAAAGCCCGGTGATGGAGGCCGGTGATTACGCGATTCCTTTTCAGATGGTCTCGGTGCTGCTCCTCGGGCCCGGGACTACGGTGAGCCACGACGCGCTTCGTCTCTGCGCGCGTCACGGGACCGGACTGATCGCGGTTGGCGAGGACGGAGTGCGGGCTTACACCGCGCCACCGATCGGCCCGGATGAGTCCGCGATGGCACGGCGGCAGGTGCAGTTGTGGGCGGATGAGGAGCAACGAATCCATACGGCGCGGCGGATGTACGCGTGGCGGCTCGGCGAAGTCCTGCCGCACCGGGACCTCAATGCCCTGCGGGGGATTGAGGGGGCTCGGATGCGCGCGCTCTATCAGACGATCGCGAGGCAGTACGGAGTCCGATGGGATCGCCGCAGTTACAAGCGGGATGTTCCCGACTGGGCTGATCTTCCGAATCAGGCCATCAACCACGCGGCCACCGCCGTGGAGGCCGCCGCGACGATCGCGGTGATCAGCGTCGGGGCGCTGCCCCACCTGGGTTTCATCCACGAGGATTCCGGGATTTCTTTCGTGCTTGACATCGCCGACCTGTACCGGGGGGAAGTGACGCTCCCCGTGGCGTTTGCCGCCGTGAAGGAGCATGAAAGGGACCGGAGAGTCGAGTTGGAGCGAGTCGTCCGGCGGATGACGGGCCGGGAAATGCGCCGCCGTAAGCTGATTTCCCACATGATTGACCGGATCAAGGAGTTGTTCGATGGCGATGTGCGTGGTGGTGACCCGTGATGTCCCGGCGCGGTTCCGGGGGTTTTTGGCGTCGTGCATGCTGGAGCTGGCGCCCGGCGTCTATACACAACCCGACATGTCGGCCAGGGTCAGGGAACGCGTGTGGAAGGTTCTCAGGGTGTGGTGGTCCTACTACGCTCAAGGTTCTGTCGTAATGACCTGGGCGGCCCCCTCCACGGATGAACGCCAGCAGGTTCTCACGCTGGGAGCGCCGGCCAAGGACTTGGTCGAGTACGAGGGGATCCACCTGGTGCGCCGAGAGACCGAGGAGGAGGCGTCGAAGGAGGGAGCGGGCGCGTCCAGACAAGGACCAGCGGACGAATCGGACTCTCGCCCTGGTTAGAAGCGGGCCATCAAGGTCTGGCGGGTGTTCTCGGAGGACGACGAAGGAATTGTGAATTTTCGGTGACAATAAGGGTTTCCCCCGCACGCGCGGGGATGGACCCCAGAACGGCTTTCCCCCGCACGCGCGGGGATGGACCCCGACGGTCGATCGCTCCGCTTCCCCCGCACGCGCGGGGATGGACCCTCCGGGGGACGGGCGCTGGACAAGCTGGGTTTCCCCCGCACGCGCGGGGATGGACCCCCCCGATCCGGCTTTTCGGACACGCTTTCCCCCGCACGCGCGGGGATGGACCCCGTGGCTCCAGCGGGCCATCGACAAGGTGCGGGCTTCCCCCGCACGCGCGGGGATGGACCTCCCTTGTCGGCGCGCACCTGGAACAGGAGCCCGCTTCCCCCGCACGCGCGGGGATGGACCGGCAAGGAAGACGAGGACGGCAAAGGCGATGCCGCTTCCCCCGCACGCGCGGGGATGGACCCATCCCTGCTCGGGCCACACCGGGGCCGCTGGAAGCTTCCCCCGCACGCGCGGGGATGGACCCGCGCTGACCGCGCTCCTTGCCGACGGCCCGAGAGGCTTCCCCCGCACGCGCGGGGATGGACCCTACGTTGGCGAGTAGTCATCGTCCGCGGAGTTGGCGCTTCCCCCGCACGCGCGGGGATGGACCCGCCGTCACCACGCCAGCCTCACCGAGCTGGAAGCGGGTTTCCCCCGCACGCGCGGGGATGGACCGTACACGCCGGGCGCCATGCAGTGGGCGATGGAGCTTCCCCCGCACGCGCGGGGATGGACCCGGTACCGCCCGACCGGGACGCAGGAGACGTTGGCTTCCCCCGCACGCGCGGGGATGGACCGCCACCCGTGTGGGCCGCCCCGAAGTCGTACCGGCTTCCCCCGCACGCGCGGGGATGGACCGTTCAAGCTCGGCCCGCTTACGCTCGCGTGGTCGCTTCCCCCGCACGCGCGGGGATGGACCCGACGGTCGTGTGTTCTACCGAGAGTTGACCCAGCTTCCCCCGCACGCGCGGGGATGGACCCTCCCTCCACCTCGCCAGCGGCACTGAGCTGACGCTTCCCCCGCACGCGCGGGGATGGACCGGCAAACCATGCCCTTGTCCCCGCGTCGTTCGCGCTTCCCCCGCACGCGCGGGGATGGACCCCCCGGAGGAACAACCATGACCACCAAGCCCCGGCTTCCCCCGCACGCGCGGGGATGGACCCGTCCACCTTCCACGCCTGGAGTGCTTTGATGTGCTTCCCCCGCACGCGCGGGGATGGACCGTTCGCTGTCTCTTCCTGACGTAATACCTCCATGCTTCCCCCGCACGCGCGGGGATGGACCGGTGACTGAGGGGGAAAAGGCCCGGGCGAACGCGCTTCCCCCGCACGCGCGGGGATGGACCCTTTCCGAGGTGCGGCGCCGCGAAGTAGAAGCCGCTTCCCCCGCACGCGCGGGGATGGACCCTCGTCAACTTCCTTCCGCGCCATGGAGTCGTTTCCCCCGCACGCGCGGGGATGGACCGTCCATCGGTGCCGCGGGCCCGAAGATGTTGCGGCTTCCCCCGCACGCGCGGGGATGGACCCCATCGGCATCTTCTTGTAGATCTGCTTCGAGAGCTTCCCCCGCACGCGCGGGGATGGACCCGGGCGAACCTCGGGCCACCGAACCCAAGGATCGCTTCCCCCGCACGCGCGGGGATGGACCCGGCCACGGGATTTGCGTCGTGAAGAACGGAGCGCTTCCCCCGCACGCGCGGGGATGGACCGGAGGTCCATGAAGGGTCGGAGGCAACGCGCCGGCTTCCCCCGCACGCGCGGGGATGGACCCGCTCCACCACCTGCGAAGGAGGGTGCGGTTTCCCCCGCACGCGCGGGGATGGACCCGTCCCCCCTGGCGTGTTCGGGACCGACGATCCGCTTCCCCCGCACGCGCGGGGATGGACCGTTCACGCTGTCCTGGTGGACCTCCCACACGATGCTTCCCCCGCACGCGCGGGGATGGACCCCGGACCTCGGCCTCTTGGGCGAGCGCGGGGATGCTTCCCCCGCACGCGCGGGGATGGACCCGACTGCCTGACGCCGCGCCCGGAACTGACGCAGCTTCCCCCGCACGCGCGGGGATGGACCCGCTTGCTCTACCTGGTGGCGGTCGTCGGGCTGGCTTCCCCCGCACGCGCGGGGATGGACCCTGCTTGCGGGTCGTGGTGAGGTTGCCGTCGCCGCTTCCCCCGCACGCGCGGGGATGGACCCAGCCGTTCTCCGACAAGGACCACGCGACGATGCTTCCCCCGCACGCGCGGGGATGGACCGGAAACGGACTGGAATGAAACGCTTGCTCTACCGCTTCCCCCGCACGCGCGGGGATGGACCCCGGCCCGCATCTCTCAGAGGCATGGGAGCAGAGCTTCCCCCGCACGCGCGGGGATGGACCGGTCCGCCCATGCCGCGTTGAAGGGAAGCGCGTTTCCCCCGCACGCGCGGGGATGGACCGTTGGCGTGCGTCAGCTCTTCGGGGACCACGAGCTTCCCCCGCACGCGCGGGGATGGACCTTGTGCCCATGTGCCGTCAGTGACGGGTGGCGCGCTTCCCCCGCACGCGCGGGGATGGACCCTTGGCACCGGCGCGCGTAGCCGGCCGCGAGGTCGTTTCCCCCGCACGCGCGGGGATGGACCCGGGACGGCGCCCCGTCATCACCGGGTTCTAATCGTTTCCCCCGCACGCGCGGGGATGGACCTCGTTCGGATCGTAGGACGCCAGAGCAGACCCAGTTTCCCCCGCGCCCGCGGGGGATAGACCCGCGGGGGATAGACGGGCCAGTTGGATTTCGGAGTTGGTCAGCTGGCGGTTTCCCCGCACATACGGCGATGGCGGCTGGCGCGGGTCCTCCGACCGCCGGTGCGACCGTTCAGCTCCGGCAGGGGGCCTCTGGTCCCAACCAAATCCTCCAACCTGAAACCTCCGGCGGCCAGAGAGAGCAACGTGATCCCGGCCGCCGCCCGGGCGTCCTCGCCGGCGTCGTGGTGCCGAAACTCGATCCCGAGTCGGGCGGCGATTGCAGCCAAACCGCGCGAGCCGCGCGGGAAACGCCCCGGCCACGCCCGGTTCGGTAACAAGGAGCTGTCGAGCCAGACCCGCTCAAAGACCGGCAAACGACCGCGACGGCATTCCTGGGTCAGGGCCGCGACATCAAACCGGGTATGCGTCACCACGAAGCGCGGAAGTCGGCGGGCGATCTCGCCGTGGATTTCCGCGAACGCCGGGGCGGTCGCCACCGCATCTCTCGTGATCCCGTGGATCTCGACGTGGCGGCGCTCGAAGCGGCCGCGAGGTCGAATGAGTCGAGTCCACACGTGGCTGATCCGGCCTGATTCCACCGTCGCGATCCCGATTTGACAGATGCTGGCCGGATCGGAATTCGCAGTTTCGACGTCCACGGCCGCAAATTCGACGTTCGGTTGCGCAGGCGCCAACTCCTGAGCTTCCCGGGGAGCGATGCGCATAGCTCAGCGCGCCATCTCAGGCTTCCAGCCGTCCCGCCGACATCTGCACGGAGCAAGGCACCGGCATGCGGGGAAGGGGCCGCCTCCCGGTTCTTCGCCCGGCGGTCCCCCAGCGAGAGCCAGGCTCGCCACGTAGAAGCCGCCGGGGACCACGGCGGCCGCCAGCAGGGCCAGAAGGAGTGCGATGACCGTCATGAGGGCATGATGGCGGCCGGATGCGCCAGAACCTGCCACCCCTGAGGGAAGGGGGAATCCAGGCGGGTCTCCTACGTGCGGGCGCGGCAGCCCCGCGGCGTTTCGTGGTACATGCGGGCCACGAAACAGATCGACGGCGCACCGTCCCGGCCCGCCGCCTCCTCGACCCAGATCCCTGCAGCTCCCCTACAACAGTTCCCGCCCGGTGGCCACGTCCACGTGGTCCCCGAAGAGCCTGCGGGGCGCCAGCTCCACGGGCTTCGGCAGCTTGTCCTCCGGGGTCTCCTCGGGCTGGCCTCCCAGTTCGCGGAGTTTCCGGAGGTGCGGCGTAAGACGGGACTCGGCCGAGCCCGCGGCGGCGTTGTAGACGGCGGTCGTCTTGGCGAGCTGACTCCCGACGTCGGCGAAGTGACCCAGGAAGATGTTGAGACGCTTTTCGAGTTCGAGGCCGGCTTTCCGCATCTCCTCGGCGTTCCGGGTGCTGGTTTCGTTCCTCCACATCGCGGCAACGCTCCAGAGCAGGCCGAGGAGCGTGTGCGGGGTGGCGAGCACCACTCTGCGATCGGCCGCGAACTGCAGGAGATCGGGTTCGTGCCGGATGGCCTCCGAGAGCAAGGATTCGATGGGCAGGAACATCACGGTGAACGGCGGGCCGTCCCCGACCTTCGCCGGGTAGTCGCGCTTGCCGAGCGCGTCGGCGTGAGCCTTCACCGCCTTCGCGTGTTTCCGGAGGGCGATGGTCTGTTCGTCTACCGCGGACATCTCGGTCGCGGCGAGGTAGTCGTCCAGGGGAACCTTGGAATCCACCGGGAGGAACGATCCGTTCGGGAGGCGAAGGACCAGATCGGGCCGCGAGCCGTTCCATCCCGTCTGCGTTTCGAAATCGCAGTGCGGCGTGAGCCCGACCGATTCGACGAGGTTCTCGAGCTGGATTTCGCCCCACCGGCCGCGAGCCTGACGGTCCCCCTTCAGCGCGTCGCGGAGTGAACGGCTGCTGTCCTGGACGGTTTCCACCTGGCTGGACAGGCGCTCGGTGAGCTGGTGCAACGCGCCGTGATCCGCGGCCCGCTTGTTCTCCAGCTCCCGGGCGAGTTCCGCCACGCTGCGGAGCGACTCGCGGATCGGGGCCGCCGTCTTCGCGAACTGTTCCTGACCGAGCTCGCGGTCGGAGCGGACGGCGGCCTCCAGTTGCTTCACGGCCTGACCGGTGGCGTGTTCGTAGGCCTCACGCGCCTGCTGGTTGCTTTCGGCGGCGGCGGCGCGGGCGATGGCGTCGAGGTCCGCGCGGGTCTGGTCGCGGCCGAGCCGCTCGCCCGCCCGGACTCCCACGAAGTAGAAGGTCGCGGCGACCAAGCCGGCCCCGAGCAGCGAGAGAAGAAGGGTCGTGATGATCATGAGGCCCATTCTCCGGGCCCGGCACGCCAGAACCTGACACCCCGGAGAGGCTGGAATCGGGCGGGCGCGGCGAGGCTCATTCCGGGGTTCTCCGGGCGGGCCGGGCGTGCGGGGGCTGCCGGAAGAGGGGGCCCCGGCGGAAGATGTAGGCCGCTACCGCGTCCCGGACCACCCAAGCGAGGGAGACGCGCTTTTCGGCGGCGATCCTGACGAGCTCGTCGTAGTCCGCCGGTTCGAAGGAGACCGAGACGCGCGGTTTGGGCGCCGGCGGAGGTGTCGCCTGCTCGCCGGCGGGCCGGCCTGTTTGCACCATGATGCACCATTATGGTGCACAGCGCCGATCGAAGCAAACGTGACGGCTCCGCCGTTCGGCGCGTTCGGCGGGGCGAACTCAACGCACCAGCGGAGTGCGTTAACGGGGACTCCACGCTGGAGGGGGTCCGGCGGGGGAACTCCACGCTGTAGCGGGTCTGCTGGTGGGAACTCCACGCTGAAGCCGCGCACTCCACGCTGTAGCGGGATCTGTTGGCGGGAACTCCACGCTGGAGCCGCGGAACTCCACGCTGTAGCGGCGGAACTCCACGCTGGAGGGGGTCCGGCGGGGGCAACTCCACGCTGTAGCGGGGTCTGTTGGCGTGAACTCCACGCTGTAGCCGCGGAACTCCACGCTGTGGCGGGGTCTGCTGGCGTGAACTCCACGCTGTAGCCGCGGAACTCCACGCTGTGGCGGGGTCTGCTGGCGGGAACTCCACGCTGTAGCCGCGGGACTCCACGCTGTGGCGGGGTCTGTTGGCGTGAACTCCACGCTGTAGCCGCGGAACTCCACGCTGTGGCGGGGTCTGCTGGCGGGAACTCCACGCTGTAGCGCTGGTCTGCTGGCGGAACTCCACGCTGTAGCCGCGGGCTGTAGCCGCGGGGTGCTGGCGTGAACTCCACGCTGTAGCCGCGGAACTCCACGCTGTAGCGGGGTCTGTTGGCGGGAACTCCACGCTGTAGCCGCGGAACTCCACGCTGTAGCGGGGTCTGGGTGGGAACTCCACGCTGTGGCCGCGGGACTCCACGCTGGCGGGGTCTGTTGGTGGGAACTCCACGCTGTAGCCGCGGGACTCCACGCTGTGGCGGGGTCTGCTGGTGGGAACTCCACGCTGTAGCCGCGGGACTCCACGCTGTGGCGGGGTCTGCTGGCGGGAACTCCACGCTGGAGCCGCGGAACTCCACGCTGTGGCGGGGTCTGCTGGGGAACTCCACGCTGTAGCCGCGGAACTCCACGCTGTGGGGTCCACGCTGTAGCCGCGGAACTCCACGCTGGCGGGGTCTGCTGGTGGGAACTCCACGCTGTAGCGGGGTCTGTTGGCGGGAACTCCACGCTGTAGCCGCGGAACTCCACGCTGTAGCGGGGTCTGCTGGCGGGAACTCCACGCTGAGGCCGCGGAACTCCACGCTGGGCGGGGTCTGCTGGCGGGAACTCCACGCTGTAGGCGCGGAACTCCACGCTGTAGCGGGGTCTGCTGGCGAACTCCACGCTGAAGCGGGGTCTGCTGGCGGGAACTCCACGCTGCGCGGAACTCCACGCTGTGCGGGGTCTGCTGGCGGGAACTCCACGCTGTAGCCGCGGAACTCCACGCTGTAGCGGGGTCTGCTGGCGGGAACTCCACGCTGGAGGAGGTGGAACTCCACGCTGTAGCGGGGTCTGCTGGCGGGAACTCCACGCTGGAGGGGTGGAACTCCACGCTGTGCGGGGTCTGCTGGCGGGAACTCCACGCTGGAGGGGGTGGGGGACTGTCAGGAATTCCGTGTGTAGGACGGAGACTTTGGAAACTGCGTTGGTTTTGGCTTCCCGGGATTGGTTGACCGGCTTCGAGGTGAGCCGGTGGGAAGAGTGGGAAACGCGCCAGCGTTTTCCAAGTCCTGGGGGAATCGCTCCGGACGAAGCGGTCCACGCGATCCGGTCGCCACGGGCGCCGCGATTTCCCCAGGACGGCGCTTTCCACGGGCTCGAGGCGGCGCCTACGGCAATCAGCCGGAGGCCGCGAGGCCGGCCGGCGGCCGCTCTGTGGGGGGCGGCGCGGGGCGGGCTCACAAGGCCTCCACCGGGAACCGGTCGCCGAACAGGATCGCGAACTCGGCGCGCGCCTGCGGCCAGAACGTCTGCGGCCGCTGCCACTTCCGCTCGATCTTCCGCAGCGTCAGGTAGATCAGCTTCGCCGCCGCCCGGTCGTTCGGAAAGTGGCCCCGCGTCCGCACCGCACGCCGCACCGTGCTGTTCAGGCTCTCGATCGCGTTCGTCGTGTAGATCACCCGCCGGATCGGCTTCGAAAACGCGAAGAACGGGATCACCTGCGCCCAGTTCCGCCGCCAGCTCCGCACGATCGCCGGGAACTTCCGACCCCAGGAACCCGCCTCGAACCCGTCCAGCGCCTCCTCCGCTTCCTCCACCGTGTCCGCCTGGTAGATCGGACGCAGCGCCCCCGCCAACTCCTTCCGCTCCTTCCAGGAGGCGTGCGCCAGCGAATACCGGATCAGGTGCACCAGGCACGTCTGCACCATCGCCTCCGGAAACGCCGCCTCAATCGCCTCCGGGAACCCCTTCAGCCCGTCCACCACCGCGATCAACACATCCCGAACGCCCCGCGCCTTCAACTCGTTCATCACCCCCAACCAGAACTTCGCCCCCTCGTTCGCCGCCGTCCACATCCCCAAAATCTCCTTCCGCCCCAGCGCCGTAATCCCGATCGCCAGATGAACCGCCTTGTTCTGAACCACCCCCTCCTCGCGGATCTTCACCCGCAACGCGTCGAAATACACCAGCGGATACACCGCCTCCAGCGGCCGTGAACGCCACTCCCGCAGCTCCTCATGAATCTCGTCCGTCACCTTCGAGATCAACTCCCGAGACACCGTAACCCCATACAACTCCTCCACCTGCGCCCGGATCTCCCGCGTCGTCATCCCCCGCGCATACAGCGAAATCACCTTCTCGTCGAACCCCGGAAGCCGCCGTGCCCACTTCTCGATCAACTGCGGCTCGAAGCGGCCCTCTCGGTCCCGCGGAACCGCCAACTCCACCGAACCCGTCCCCGTCAAAACCCGCTTCCGGTTGTGACCGTTCCGGTGGTTCCCAGAACCCGCCTCCTCCTCGCTCGACAAGTGCGCCTCCATCTCCGCGCCCAGCGCCCGCTCCGCCAGGGACTTCTGGAGATCCGCAAACAACTCCCCGCTCCGAAACGCCTCACGCGGGTCCTCCCCCGCCAAAAGCTCGTCCAGAAGCTCCCCGCCCGATGGACGGGTGTTCCCGCTAACTGATTCTCCTCGCAGTGGGCGGCGATCTGGACCGCGGGCTGCCCCTCCCTTCCTGGAGGGGGCGAGGGCAAGCCTGACGGAACGTTTCGCCCGCCTCTCGGGGCGCGATGCCGGCCGGAGGCCAGTTCTCCCGGTGGGGGCCCGCTGTCGCGCGTCGTCCGGGCGAGGGGCGGTACGCGATTTGGCGGCGCTGCGCGCCGCCGTGCCGGTCTAAAGACCGGCGTTCCCTGGCGGAGCTAGACCTCTGCGATGGTGGCGGTCAGGCCGCGAAGGACCTCCACGGCGGCGCCGGGGGGCACGTTGGCAGACACGACGGCGAGGGCGACGCCGGCCGGACCCCGCCAGTCGGCCGGCCGGCCGGCGGCGCTTTTGATCCGACCCGCGGAAGCCCCCTCGAAGAGGACCACCGCATCCGTTTCGGGGACTCCTCCGTCCTCGAAGTCCAGGCGGCGGAGGAGCCGCGGGATGCGGCCCCGATGCGCTTGGCGCGCCACGTACTCCTGGCCGATGTAACAGCCCCTGCCGAGGCGGACGTGGGCCGAGAGACCACTCTGGAGGGGCAGGGAACGCTCGTGGAGCTCGGCCTCCCAGCGCGGCTCGCCGGCGAGGATCCGGAGGTATTCCTGCTCTTCCGGCGACGCCTCAACCGACTCCCCCTCGGCGAGCATCAGATCGCGGAACGGAACCCGGTCCCCGGTCCGGATGCCGAGATGAAAGATGGTGGTGGCCGACCACGGCCGGAAATCCCGGCGCATGAATCCGACGGCGGTTTCGAGGACCCATCCCGGCGAGGCGAGATCCGGTTTCTCCGGCGTCGGGGCGGCGTCGGTGCACACGATTTCAAAGTCGCTGCGGTCAGCGAGGGAGAGGTCCACGTCGTCGCTGATCCGGTACCGGTCGAGCGCGACCAGCAGCGCGTGTTCCCGGCTCGCTTCGCACTCGAGGAACACGGCTTCGCTGGTCACCGTCGCCACCGCGGCGGCGATGACGTTGCCCTTCGGGCCCAGCAGCGCGGTGGGAGCCGCACCGGGGGCGGGGGGAAGTTGGCCCGACATGATGCGGGTGAGGAACGCCATCCGGTCCCCCCCGGTGACGCGCACGACGCCGCGACTCCCGGTCCGGACCGAGAGCACGGCCCGGGCGCCGGGAAACTCGGGGAACTGCGGCATCGGATCTCTCGTAAATCGCTCTCGGCGCGTATCCTAAGCGGGATCCCGCATCCGTCCCCGGGAGAACTCGTTTCCGCCCATGCATCTACCTCTCTCAGTCGTCGCCGAATCGTTCATCCCGCCCGGGGGCGATCGCCTTGATTTCGACACCATGGGTGCGCCTCGCGCCCTGCGGCCGCGGCCGGTGGGCGCCGATGCGTCGGCGGAAGCGAACCTGCGGTCCGATCTGGCGTGGTTTTGGAACTCGAACGCGGACTGGGCGGAAGATCAGATCGCCGTCGGAGAGACCTACGAGACGCTGGTGCGGCGGCTGGTTGCGAGCGTCGGACTGCGGGAGGGTGACAAGGTGGTGCTCTCCGCCTCGGAGCCGGACGATCGCGGGGCGGTCTGGCGAAGCGCGCTCCCGGACGGCGTCGAGGTGTCCGACTGGCGGCCGCGCCGCCTCGGGCGGGTTCTGGTTCGCGACCTCGAGGCGCTGCTCGACGAACGGACCCGGCTGGTGCTGCTCACCAAGGCGTGTCCGGTGACCGGCTCGCTCAACGAGGTCATCCCGGTAACGCAACTCCTCGCGGGGACGGATGCGGTGCTCGTCACCGAGGCGAGCCACTTCGTGGCCCACGGTTCGCTCGACATCCGGAATCTCCGCTGCGACGCGGTCATCGCGAACGGCGACGAACTGTTCGGAGCCCGCGGCGCGACGCTCTGGGCTCGCGAGTTGGGTTCGGTGGCGGAGGAATCCACGAACGGCGCCGTTTCGCCGAACATCCTGGCGGGGCTGGCGCGGGCGGTGTCCTACGCGGAGCGGCTCGGCGACGCGCCGAACGCCCTCGTGGCCCCTCCCTCCGAGCGCTATGGACGGCGGGAACCGATGCGGAAGGGAATGCAGAGCATTCGTCAGGAAGAGCGCATCCTCAGCCGTCTCATGCTCCGGGGCCTGTCGCGCATCAAGGGGATTTCGCTGCTCGGCGAGGACGACCCGCGGCGGGCGGCCTACCGGATCCCCACCTTCAGCTTCACCGTGGACGGAGGCGGCGCCCGGGAACTGGGTTCCGCGATCCGGGACGCCGGAGTCCAGGTGGGCGTCGGAGATCTCGGATCGGCGGCCACCCTCGAGGCGCTCGGCGTGAACCCGGAAGACGGCGTGGTACGGGTGTCGATCGGGCACTACCACAACCGTGAGGACATCGAGCGCTTCCTGCGCCTGCTGTCCTCGCTCCGGTAGTCGTCCTACCGTTTTCCGGCGCCCGTTTTCCGGCGCCCGTTTTCCGGCGGCCATTTTTCGGCGGCCCAAAGGGCGCGTACGATCGCGGGTTCAACCGCCCGGTGAGGGCCTCGGCGCTCGCGCCAACTTGTCCACACCCTGGTGGGAGGCCCGCCATGAACGCTCCGTACGCCCCGTCATCCACGTTTTCTTCCCCGCTGCCGCTGCTCGCCCCGGGAGCCGCCCTGACCGCCGCCCTGACCGCCGGCCTGACGCTCGCCGGGTGCGGAGCCGAGCCGCCGCCTGCGGCGGCAGAGCCGGGCGCCCACGCCGACCTGGTCGCCCTCTTCGGGGAGTGGCGGGACTTCGAAGCGCCCGAGTTCCGGGACGCCGTCCCGGATTACGGCGCGGAGGCCATGGCCCGCCAGCACGCCGAACTGCCCGACTGGCGCGCCCGCCTGGACGGCCTCGCTCCCGGGAGTTGGCCGGTTTCCGAGCAGATCGACTGGCAGCTGGTGCGCGCCGAGATGAACGGGCTCGACTTCGATCACCGGGTTCGGCGGCCGTGGGCCCGGGACCCGGCCTTCTACGTCACGATCTTCGCCGCCCAGAGCGACGTCCCGGCCCACGAGGGGGCGGTGATCCACGGATTCATCGATCTGTGGACCTACGACTACCCGCTGTCCCCGACCGACGCCGGTGAACTGGCGGCGCGGATCGGGGCCATCCCCGGCCTCCTGGCGCAGGCGAAGGAAAACCTGGCGGCCTCGAACGCCCGGGATCTCTGGCTGGCGGGACTCCGCGCCTTCCGGAACCAGGCGGCCGATCTGACGGCCTTCGGTGAACGGGTTGCCGGCACGAGCGCGGACCTCGACGCCGCGGTGGCGGCCGCCCACGCCGCCAGCGAGGACTTCCGCGCCTTTCTGGAGGCCGAAGCGGACGGGAAGACCGGACCCTCCGGGGTCGGCGCCGACAACTACACCTGGCTGATGCGCCACGTCCACCTGCTGCCCTGGTCGTGGGAGGAGACGGTGACGCTGCTCGAGCGGGAACTGGCCCGTTCGCACTCCTCGCTCCGGCTCGAGGAGAACCGGAACCGGGCGCTCCCCGAACTCGAGCGGATCGCATCGGCGGAGGAGTTCGACCGGCGCCTCAACGAATCGGTCGACAACTACCTGGCGTTTCTGGAGCGGGAGGAGGTGCAGAGCATCGAGGACTTCATGGATCCGGCGCTCCGGGCGGTGAACGGAACCTTCCAGCCGCTCGAGAACCCGGACGACCTCAGGAACTTCTTCAGCGAGGTCAACTACCGCGGCCCGGACGCCTTCCGGCCCCACATGCACCACTGGATCGAACTGGCGACGATGCGGGACGCGCCCCATCTGAGCCCCATCCGGGCGGTGCCCTCGCTCTCCAACATCTTCGCGGTGCGCTCGGAGGGGCTCGCCACCGGGGTCGAGGAGATGTTCATGCATCTGGGCCTGATCGAAGGCGCCCCGCGCGAGCGGGAACTCACCTGGATCCTGCTCGCCCAGCGCGCCGCCCGCGCCCTCAGCGGCCTCCACCTCCACGGCGGCGACTTCGACATGGAGGATGCGGTGGAATACGCGATGCGCTGGACGCCGCGCGGCTGGTTGACCGAGGGAGCGCTGGTGCGGGGCGAACAGCACCTCTACCTGCGCCAGCCCGGCTACGGGACCAGCTACGTGGTCGGCAAGCTCCAGATCGAGGCGCTCCTGGCCGAGGTGGCGCTCATGGAGGGGGACGCGTTTACCGTGAAGGACTTCTTCGACCGCTTCTACGCCGCGGGAGTGCTCCCGATCACCCTGGTGCGCTGGGAGCTGACGGGCGAGAAAGATCCGGTTCTGGACCTCAGGCCCTGAGGCGGGGAGCGTTTTCGGGGAGATTGATTTCGGGGGATTGGGGAGATTGGGGGGCGGCGGTTTTGTCGCCCTCCGGGCGGCGATGCCGGTCTGAGTTGGAGGCCCCCCCGCCCGAGGACCGGCTCGGCGTTCCCGCCGGCGCGCCGCGGGAGGGCCGTATCCGCCGCCCGTCGCGTTCATGTCGATACGCCGCGATCCTGCTCTCCTCCGCGCCGGCGGTCCAGCCGAAGGGTGGAAGCGCGCCCGCCAGTGTTCGGTCGCCGGTAGCGGCTTCGGCGCCTACTGCATCGAAAGGACGAACAGCCCGTTGTAGATGTCGCTGACGATGATCGTCCCCGACGGCAGATACGGATACACGCTCCAGGCGCCGGCGAACCCGACGCTGTCGCCTTGGGGATACGTGTCGAAGAAGGCGATCTCCTGCAACTCCCGGTCTGCCGGATCGCCCAGCTCCAGCACTCTCAATCCCGAGGTGTAGTTGGCCTGGAACACGCGGTCGCCCAGCACGTACAGATTGTGATCGGTCGAGCGGGTATCCGATTCGTGCGGGTAGAGGTATACCGGGGCATCCAGGTCCGATACGTCGAACACGTGCGTGCGCGTGCGCACGCCGAAGCTGAGCTCGTCCCCTTCATCCCCCAGGAGGAAGAACCGGTGGTCCTCGGTCAGCCACCCCTGATGGACGAAGCCAAACATCTGATACGTGGTTGAGGACAGGATCAGCGGAGCGGACTTGTCGGTGACGTCCACCACTTCGAGATGATCTTCGTTGGAGCTGACGCATATCTCCCGATCGAGATGCTCGGCGTCGGGCCCCCGGTAGACGACGCACTGGGTGTCGTGCGTCGGGGCCGCGTCGTGACAGGCCCGGAATTGCGGATCGTCGGGCGTTTGGATGTCGATGATGTGCAGACCCCTTTCGCAGGTATCGGACCCCATGGCGTAGGCGAAGCCCGTCTCCTCGTTGATCGCCAGGTTGTGCGCATTCCCGAATTCGGTGTAGACGACGTCGGCGTCGAATGTCTCGGCCGCCGACAGCCCCCTCAGGCGCGTCAGATCGAACACCTGCATGCCGTGGGCGCCGGCGTCGTCCGCGACGATGTACGCATGGTCCCGATAGACCTTGACGTCCCGCCAGAAGGACTCCTCGGTCTGGGTCGGCAGCCGCCCGAGGAAGACCGGATTCTCCGGGTCGGAGACGTCGACGAAGGCAGTGCCGTTGTTCATACCCATCAGGGCGACCTCCTGGCCGGTCTGCGCATCGGACCAGCCCCAGATGTCGTTGCCGGTCCTTCCGCCCATCACGTCGAGCGCCACCCGGCTGTGCAGCGAGATGCCGTCACAACGGAAGTCGCCGGCGCTGCCGTTCGTGCACATCTCGGCGCCGGTGCCGAGCGGCAAGGGAGGCGGCGAATCCATCGAGGCGGACAGCGGGCTGCTCCCTTCGCCCCCGCACCCGGAGAGGATCGCGGTACACACCGCCGCTGCGGCGACCGCACGGGTGGTTGTCCCGATCGTCATTGCTCCCGAACTCCTGGTGTCCCGTCCCGCAGCGTGGCGCCGTCGCTTCTCTCGATGGACTCCGCCACTGAGCTGTCTTCGTTTCGGCACCGGAGCCTATCCAAAGTTCGTGCATTCGTTCGTGCATGGCGCCACCGTCGTTGCTTGACAGCCTGTGGTGGAACCCGGGTGAGCGCCGAGACGGGCGAGACGCCCGGCTGACAAGGCGCGCGAGGGAGGAGCCCCCACCGGGAGAACTGGCCCGAGTGCAATTCGACCGAAACGCAACGCCGAGCGCCGCAAAGCGCCAGTTCTCCCGGTGGGGGGGCGGTTCAGCCGGGATGCATCGCCGCTCGAACGCCGCGTGGGTTTCGCTACGGGCTGTTAACGCGGCGTTCGAGCGCGCTCGAAGGCCCCCACCGGGAGGACTGGCCGGCGTTCCCTCTGGCATACTCCGGCGCCGTGATCAGAGGCTCCGTCCTTGCGCTCGCCGCCGCCGTGCTGCTGGCCGCTCCGGCCGCCGCTTCGGTCGAGCCGTTCCGGCTCGGAAGCTTCGAAGATCGGGGAGAGTCCTTCCTGGGGATCGTCCTCCGCGACGCCTACGCGGTGGACCTCGCCGGGGCCAACGCCTCCCTCGAGCGGCATAACCGGCTCTGGGTGCGGCTCCCGATGCCCGAGGACATGAAGGAACTGGCGGGCCGCTGGGCGATCGGCATGCGGGACCGGGTGCACGCCATCGTGGACCAGGTGGTCCCGCTGCTCGACGGCCCCGCGGACGAGCGGCCGCGGTGGCTCCACGACCTCGAGGGGCTCCATGTGTTTCCTCCGGTGCGCCCCGGGCTCATCCTCGCCACCGCCCTCAACTACCCGGCGCACGGAACGGAGATGACCACCGGCGCGCCCGCCGGCATGTCGGACGCCTCGGCGCTCGACGAGACCCAGGTCTCGATGGACCATTTCTGGGAGCGCGAGGAAGGGGACCGCCGCCAGAACCCCTACCTGTTCATGAAGCCGGGCAGCATCGTCATCGGCCACGGCGAGCCGATCCTGATGAAGCCCCAGCGGGAGATGGTGGACTGGGAATGCGAGCTGGCGGTGGTGATCGGCCAGCCCGCGAGCGACGTGGAGGCCGGGGACGCCGGCGCCCACATCTTCGGCTACACCATGATGAACGACGTGGGAGACCGTGAGGGACGGGGGGACGACCGCTACGGCTCCGACTGGCTGGTGTGGAAGTCCACCGAGACCTTCGCTCCCCTCGGCCCCTTCATCACTCCGGCCGAGTTCGTCGCGGACCCCCACGTCCTGGACATCCGCTTCACGCTCTCCGGGGAGATCATGCAAGACGCCAACACCAGCCTGATGGAGCACCAGATCCCGGAACTGATCCAGTTCGCCTCCCACAACCTAATCCTCCGGCCGGGCGACGTGATCGCCACCGGGACCCCGGGCGGGGTGGGCTACGCCCGGACTCCACCCATTTTCATGAAACCCGGCGACACCGCCGCCTGCTGGGCCGAGGGCATCGGGACGCTCGTGAACCCGGTGCGCGAGTGGGCGGAATGGATCCGCTGAACTTGGGTCCGCTGAATTGGGCCCGTTGAATTGGGCCCGTTGAATTGGGCCCGCTGAACTGGGTCCGCTGAATTGGGTCCGCTGAGCGGGAAAGCCGGGCGCTGACCGCGGGAAAGGGCCCCCACCGGGAGAACTGACCGCCGTGATCCAGGATCCCTTCGGCATTTTCCTGGCGCTCGCCGCCGCGGTGTTCCTCGCGGTCTGGCTCGAAGGGCGCTACCGCTTCTTCCGGGCCATGAGCGCCGGGCTCATGTGCCTCGTCTTCGGCATGGTGCTCTCGAATTCGGGGCTCCTCCCCGGAGACGCGGAGGCCTACTACCAGCTCGGCAATATCTGGGTGAACGCCGCGATCGTGCTGGTCCTGCTGAACGTGGACCTGCGGACGATTCGGGACGCGGGGAAGAGCATGCTCGGGGCTTTCGGGCTCGGAGCGCTCGGCACCATGCTGGGAACGCTGGTGGCGTTTTTCCTGCTCTCCGGCTCGGTGGGCGGCGAGGCCTGGAAGCTGACCGGTCAGTTCACCGGGACCTATATCGGCGGCGGAGCCAACTTCTACGCGCTCGCGAGCGCCTTCGGCACCGACCCGAACGTCATGTCGGCGGCGGTGGCCGCGGACGTGATCGTGACCGTCGCCTGGCTCGCGACCTGCCTCATCGTCCCCGCGCTTCTCTACGGCGGGAAGGAGCTCGATCCGGTCCGGCCCGGCGACGCGCCGCTGACACTCGAGCAGCGGCTCAAGGAGAGCGGCGAGAGCCTCCGGATGATGGACTTTTTCGGGCTCGCCGCGATCACCCTGGGGGCGATGGTGACCGCGCGGCTCGCCGAAGCGGCGGTGCCGGCGATTCCGGCGGTCCTTTGGCTGACCACCATCGCGCTCGTCCTCGGCCACACCGCGCCCGTCCGGAAACTCAGGGGCGCGCCGGTGCTCGGCAACTCGCTCCTCTACCTGTTCCTCGCCGGGAACGGGGCGCAGTCGCTGGTCTCCGAGATGCTTGCCGCGGGGCCGGCGCTTTTCCTGTTCGCCCTCACCACGGTGGCGATCCACGGGCTCGTGATCTTCGGCGTCGGGCGGTTGCTCAAGTTCGACGCGGGCACCCTGGTGGTGGCCTCCCAGGCGAACATCGGAGGCGCCGCCTCGGCGGTGGCGATCGCCTCGGCCCGCGGCTACGGCGACAAGCTGCTCCCCGGGATCGCGGTCGCGCTCGCCGGTTACGCGGTGGGGAACTACCTCGGGTTCGGGATGGGGACGCTGGCGCGGACGATGCTCGGGGGGTGAGGGGGCGATTGCGTCACGGGGCTCGACCAAGCTCCCCGACTGAACTCACCGACCGAACTCAACGACTCGGAGCATGCCCCGAAGCCGCCTTCCTGGGCCGGTGTGGCTTTCCCGTTGACCGCCGGTCTCGTTGGTAGTGAGTTGGCTCTAATAGCTATTATGGCCACATGAAAGAGATCGCGGCTCGTGATGCCAAGAACCGATTCGGACACCTGTTGGATGCTTCCCAACGGGCGCCCGTCCTGCTGACCCGGAGGGGTCGCGGGGTCAGCGTCGTGATGTCCATTGAGCAGTACGAGCGCCTTCGCGGCGCCGCTTGGGAGCGTCTTGCAGCGACGATGGATGCCATCGGCGAGGAAGCCTCCGCCAACGCGCTTACGCCGGCCGTTTTGAGCGAGCTCCTCGCAGATGAGAGCTGAGCGGGTTGTTCTCGACACCAACGGTTTGATCGGCGCGGCACTCTGGCCGCAGGGTCCGCCGCGTTCCGCAATGGATGCGGTCGCTCGCCGGAGCGGGGTCTTGTTGTTTTCGGACGAGACGTTTGACGAACTTCGGACCCGTTTGCTCAAGGCGAAGTTCGATCCTTACGCAAGCCGGATGATGAGAGCAGCTTTCCTGGCGCGGCTTCGGGCGGTGTCGGAATGGATCTGGATCGCGGGGTCTCGGATGGGATGCCGCGACCCCGACGACGACAAAATGCTTGAGACGGCGCAAATGGGAAAGGCGGATGTCCTGGTGAGCGGCGATCAGGATCTTCTGGCAATGGCCGGGTTCGCCGGGATCCCGATCCTCAGTCCGGCGGCTTTTGTACGGCACCTCGACAACCCCTGACCGCGCCGCGGGTTTCCGGGCGCAGCACGCCTTCGCCCGCGGCGACGCGGCCAGGCTGCTGCCGGTAGCGCGTTGGCGCTGGCCGGCTGCGCGGTGGGGAGTTACCTGGCGTTCGTGACAGCGACGCCGGCGCGGACGTTGCTCGGACGCTGGACGGGCCGACTCCCGACCGCGACCACCATCGGGCGCTCACTCCACACCGCCGCCACCTCGAAGCCGGCGCTGCACATCGCCGCAGCCTCCTCTTCGGGCGGAAAGTAGGTGTCCTCCTCCTGCCATTCGGCGAAGTGCCGGTACGCGCGCTCCTCCGAAATCCCGCAGGACACGAGATGGGCGGTCCAGGCGCGCCAGGTGGCCTGGCGGGGCCCGGGATCCGTCGGCATCGTGGCGTCGGCATTCACGAAGACGCCGCCCGGGCGGAGGCAGTCGTGAATCCGAACGAAGAGCCGCTGCTTCTCGTGCATCGTGGGGACGTGGTGGAGTGCGAGCGAGGCGGCGACGGCGTCGGCCTCCGGAAGGGGATCGTCGAAAGACGCCTCGTGAAAGCGTGCCCGAGCGCCGAAACGGGCGAGGCGCTCCCGCGCCCTCGCCAGCATGTCGCGGTCCACGTCGATCAACTCGACCACGGCATGCGGCGCCACGAGGAGGATTGCCTCCGAGAGGGCGCCGGTGCCGCCGCCGAGGTCAAGGACGCGTCGCGGCTCCACGCGCGCGATCTCGGCGGCGGCGACGTCGAGCATCGCCTCGTACCCCGGGATGAAACGCCGAATCGCCTCGTCGTAGGCGCTGACCTCGACGCGCAGATGGCGCCGGACTGAATGACGGCTCATGCGGCCGATTGTCCCAGCGCGACGGGCGGCTCGGCCTTCGTCGGGTCGGCTGCGACGCGGTCCTCAGCGAACTTGTTCCAGAAGCGCGAAGTACCTATCCCGGCTCATTCCGGCCGTTCTCAGATTCGTCCGGATCAGCCAGACCTCCGCTTCCTTCTTGCTCGTGATGACGACTACCGGACGCTTGTGACCCGGTTTGGTCATGCTCAGGTGCGAACCCTTCTGTCTGGACCGCACTCATCCGTCGGCCTCGAAGACCTTGATGAGGATCTCGACCCTAGCAGCCTGTGGTGAAACCCGCGCGGCCCAGTTCTCCCGGTGGGGGCTCGGCCGGCGATCCATCCCGGCTGAACCGCGTCGCTGCGCGCCGCTCATCGTTGCGTTTCGGTCGAAATACACCCGGGCCAGTTCTCCCGGTGGGGGCTCCTCCCTCACGCGCCTTGTCAGCCGGGCCCCCACCGGGAGGACTGGCCCCACCGGGAGAACTGGGCCTCGCCCCCACCGGGAGAACTGGCCAGCCTCGGCGCTCACCCGGGTTCCACCACAGGCTGCTAACTAAGCGGTTGGAGCCGAGGCACGGGAGTCCTTCCGGGATTCCACGAGCAAGGGCGAGGGAATCCGGAAGATTTTCACCTCGGGTAGGGGGAACAGCCCAGGGAACAGCCCAGGGAACAGCTTGGCCTCGCGCAACACATCTTCCAAGGTCCCCATCTCCTGACACGTTTCGAGGAAGAGACTCACCGCTTCCCGCAAGTTCTCTTCGGCTTCCCGTCGCGTGTCGCCCTGGGTGGTCACATCGAGGTCAGGACACCATCCGATCCACTGGTCGCGCTCCCGGTGGAAATTCGCCCGCAGCGTGATCTCTGGCATGTGTTCCCCGCGCCGGTGGCTAGCGTAGCGTTACCCCGCCTGCGTCCCTTGAAAGCCGGCAGCAATGAACCGGCCGCGGCCCTCGCGGGCCGCGGTGCCGGCCCCCACCGGGAGAACTGGCCAGAGGTCGGCGTTCCAAGCCGTCCCCGCGCTTTTTCTCTGTCAGCGATGCACGATGCCGGTCCCGAGACCGGCGGTCCCTGTCTACCGGACGATGATCTCGTCCAGGTAGATCCAGGCGGTCTCTCCCTCCCGCCGGGCGCCGTCGGGACCCGTGGGCCAGGGGGCGGGGACCTCGCCGAGGCCGGTGATCCGGACCCGCAGGAAGCGCGCCTCGTCGCCGGCGAGCGGGACGGTGACCCGCTGCCGTCCGCCCGCCGGCACCTCTTCCGCGGCGCCCGCCGGAACGTCGTCTCCGGCGTCGTCCGCCGGATCCGCGACCTCACGCGCCACCGGCTCGGACCAGGACTGCCCGTCGAGGCTCGTCGCGACCTCCACTCGCCGGGGGAAGTACACCCCGGAACCCGGGTGCTGGAGGAAGGACAGCTTCACCGACCAGACCGGCTGCGCCGGCCCGAGGTCCAGCCGGGCCGTGACCTCGTCCGCCCGGTAGCCCTGCCAGTGCCCGCCGCGGCGGTCCACCGAACCCCGGATGCCGTCGGTGAGCCCGGCGTCCCCGGCCGCCGAATAGGGGGACGACTGGGGCGGATCCACCTGCGCAGTCGCCCCCCGGGCGAGATGCGCCGCCAGGTTCCGCTCGGCGAAGTCGTGGAGATCGAGGGAGCGGGCGTACACCTCCGTCTCGGCGGCCTCGTCGGGGAGGACGAGCCGCGCCAGCACCCCCGGGTCGTCGCCGGGACCGAGCGGGCGCATGAGGAACCGGTACTCCAGGTTCTGGGGCCAGAGCGTGTATTCCCGGTGCGTGACCGCGCCCCAGGAATCGTCGCCGCCGACTCCGGTCTGGCGGAAGTCCACCGCCAGCGTGATCTCTTCGCGGGGGGTGAGTTCGGCCCAGTGGGTCCGGCTCTTCGTCTCGCCGCCGTCGAGGTCGGAGATCCGGTAGGGCAGCGCGGAAAACGACAGGTGGGGCAACCCGACGACCAGGAGTCCCGTCCCCGCGTCGTCGGTGAGCGCCGCCCAGCGCACGTCGCTCCGCGTGCCCGTCTCCTGCGGGCGGACGTAGGGGTGGGCGAGTTCGGACACCGCCGCCCGGTAGCGGCCGACCGCGGCCCCCGTCCGGCGGTCCCAGTAGTTCTCGTGGGGCCCGCGTCCGTACCACTCCGCCTGGCTCAGCGACCCGGGCAGCGTCAACAGCGTCCCGAACCGCGGCATCTCGGGCAGGTCCTCGCTCACGCCGGAAAGCCGCGCGGAGACCGCCACCGTTCCGTCCCCGAAGACCTCGTGCAGCAGCGTGTAGAAGGCATCGACCGAACGGAGCGAGAACCGGCTCTCCACCTCGACCCGGCGCCGGTCGGGGTCCTCGCGCACCAGGACGGCCTCGAGAACGCGCGCCGGCGGGCTCCCCGCCGCCTTCCAGACCCCGGAACGCGCCGGCAAGCCGTTCCCGTAGTCGTTGTCGGTGGGCGCCCGCCAGAAGTTGGGGACCGGCCCGGAACTCACGAGTTCCCGCCCGCCCGCCCGGAAGGAACTGAGCGTGCCGAGCTTCCGGTCGAACGCGACCGTGAACCCCCGGCCGTTGATCGTGACCGCGTCCTCCGACTCCCGCACCCTCACCGGCTCGATCGGGGGCGCCTCCGGAGGCGGGGGTTCTTCCTCTTCCGCTTCTTCTTCCTCCTCGATGTCGTCGGGATGCACCACGTCCACGAAGAACTGCTCCCAGGCCACCTCGTGGCCGGCCGGGACCAGCGGCGCGTCCTCCCGGGTCCGGAAGCGGACGGTGAGCAGCCGCTCCATCAGGGGTTCGATCTCGGTCTCCGGAATGTCGAAGGTGACGGCCTCCGCAGCGCCCGGCGGGATCGCGAGCGGCGGCATGGTCCCCTCGGCGAGAACCACGCCGTCCGCGGTGAGTTGCCAGCTTCCCGCGAGGTCGGAAAGATCCGTGAAGGCGCGCCGGTTCTCGACCTCGATCAGCCCCGAGCGGGTGTGGAGCGCCCGGATCCGGACCGGCTGATAGACCTTCTTCACCTCGAAGGCGTGCGGGTGGGGCTGGCGGTCGGCGGAAACCAGACCGTTCACCAGGAAGTTGCCGTCGGTCGGGATCCCCGCCGGCCCGATGTCGCCTCCGTAAGCCCAAAACGGCCGCCCGGACTCGTCCTCCCGCAGGATCGCCTGGTCCACCCAGTCCCAGATGAAGCCGCCCACCAGCTTCGGATCGCTGTCGATCACCTCCCAGTAATCGGCCAGGTTTCCGACGCTGTTCCCCATGGCGTGGGCGTATTCGACCAGCAGGAAGGGCTTTTCCGACCGGGAAGCCGCGTAGTGCTCCAGCCAGTAGGGACGGACGTACATGGGAGCCACGATGTCCACGATGTCGCGTTCGCCCGCCGGCTCGTAGAGGATCGGACGCCAGGGGTCGACCTCGCGGATCCACTCGGAGGTGGCGTCGAAGTTCTCCCCGTCACCGGCCTCGTTGCCGAGCGACCAGACGATCACCGACGGATGATTCCGGTCGCGGATCACCATCCGCTCGGTCCGGTCGAGATGGGCGTCACGCCACTCGGGGCGCCCCGCGAGCGTCACCTCGGGCAAAAAGCCCATGCCGTGCGACTCGATGTTGGGTTCGTCCACCACGTAGAGCCCGTGCTCGTCGGTCAGCTCGTAGAAGCGGGGCAGGTTCGGGTAGTGGGCCGTCCGCACCGCGTTGATGTTCAGGAGCTTCATGAGCCGGACGTCTTCCAGCATGGTCGCTTCGTCCACCACGTGTCCCCGCTCGGAGTGGTGCTCGTGCCGGTTCACTCCCCTGAGCACGATGGGCCGTCCGTTCAGCAGCAGCTCGCCGTCCGCCGTCTCGACCCGCCGGAACCCGATTCGGACCGCGGTCGCTTCGGCCACGCGTCCGCCCGCGCCGACGAGCGACAGCACCAGCCGGTAGAGATTTGGGGTCTCGGCGGACCAGGCGCGGACATCGGGGATCGTTTCGGTGGCCCCCATGGAGGCCTCGCCCCCGGAGGGCACGTCGAGCCGCAGTTGCCGGGGGCCGCCCCAGACCGGATTGCCGTCCGGATCGAACAGCTCGTAGCGGACTTCGTAGGCCCCCGCCTCACCGAGCCCCCGATTCGCCACGCTCGCGCTGAAGTCCAGGATGCCGTCGCGGTATCCCGTGACCAGGTCGGCGTTCGCCGAGAAGTCCCGCAGGAAGGTCGGCGGCCGGGCGAGGAGCGAAACCTCGCGGTCGATGCCGCTGATCCGCCAGAAGTCCTGGCTCTCCAGATAGCTGCCGTCGCTCCAGCGAATGACCTGCACCGCGAGCGTGTTCGTTCCGGCGGTGACCTGCTCGGTGATCCGGAACTCGGCAGGCGTCCGGCTTCCCTCGCTGTAGCCGACGAAGGCGCCGTTCACCCAGACGTAGAACGCGGAGTACACCCCGTCGAAACGGAGGAAGACTTCGCCCTCGTCCCACCGCGCGGGAATCTCGAAGCGGCGCCGGTAGGAACCCACCGGGTTGTCGTCTTCCGGCACGAAGGGCGGGTTCGCCGGAAACGAATAGGACTCGTCCCGATACACGGGATAGCCGTAGCCGAGCAGCTCCCAATTCGAGGGCACCGGGATCTCATCCCAGGCGGAGTCGTCGAAGCCGGGCTCGAAGAAACCTTCCGGCCGGTCGGCGGGGCGGGGGACGAAGTGGAACTTCCAGTCGCCGTTCAGCGAGACGCGGCGGGGCGAGTCCTCGGGGCGGCCGGAAACAGCCAGCTCGGCGGCCGGAAAGGGCGTGAAGGAGGCGCGGGGCGGCTCGCGGCCGATCTGGAAGACCGCGGGATCCTGCCAGGGCGGCGGATCCTGCCAGGGAAGGGGATCCTGCCAGGGAGGGGGATCCTGCCAGGGCGGGGGACCCTCGGGCGGTTGGGCGGCAACCGGCAGCGCGGGCAACACACAGAGGAAGGCGGCGCGCAGCCGGCGGCGGATTCGGCGAGACACGGGGTGCGCGGACATTGTTATCCGTTCCAGGGTTATCCGTTCCAGGGTTATCCGTTCCAGGGTTATCCGTCCCAGGGTTATCCGTCCCAGGTGTAGCGCACCCGGGCGTAGAGGAACACTCCGTTGAAACCCCAGGGGGTGTACTCGCTGTAGCGCTCGCCCACGTCGCGGGCGTTCGGGCTCTCGGCGGAGAAGGTGTTGAAGACGTTCTGCGCGCCGAGCGCGAGAGCGATGCGGCCGGAAACCGGCAGGCTGATTTCGACATCCGCCACCGGCTTCCCGCCGAAGAGCGTCTGGGCGCTGTCCCAGTCGAACCACGCCCCGTAGTAGCCCACCCGTCCAAGGATTTCGGCGAACCCGACGCGGCTCGTGACGCTTACGTTCCAGCGGTTCCGCGGCAGGGAGGACTCGAACTCGCGCACCCGGCGTTCGGCCTCGAGCAGTTGCGGATTGAAGCGGGTCACGACGGTGGAGGTGTGGTTCAGCACGGCGCTGATCCGGGTGCCGCCCCCCAGCGCCCGCGGCGTCCAGGTCGAGACGATGTCAACACCCTGGGTGCGGGTGGCGACGCCGTTCGTGAAGAAGCGGAAGCTCGCCAGCCCCGCGCGTTCTCGACGCCCGCGGCGAGGAGCTGTTCCACTTCCTCCGGGCGGAGGGTGAAGTCGCTGGTGACCGCGAGCCGGTCTTCGAGATCAACCCGGAAGACATCGGCGGTCAGCGTGAGACGGCCGTGCTCGACCACCGCCCCCGCCGAAGTGTGCTTCGACGTTTCCGGGGCGAGCGGTCCCCCGCCGCGGAGCTCGGCGACCGGGGAGGTGGACGGGATCGTCCCGCGCTCGGTGAGGTCCCGGAGCACCGGGTCGAATTTGGTGGAGACGTTGAAGGAGTTCTGCTGGCCCGGGGTCGGCGCCCGGAACCCGGTACCCACGCTGGCGCGGAGCGAGAGTCCGCGGCTCACCCGGTAGCGTCCCGCCAGCTTGCCGTTGACCGTGTTCCCGAAGTCCTGGAAGCGCTCCGCGCGGAGCGCCCCGCCGAGGAGCCAGCGCCCGCCTTCGCCGGTCAACTCGATGTCGCCGTAGGCAGCCGCGCTGTCTCGCCGCCAGTTCCCGGCGGCGATCGGGCCGTAGCCGCCGTAGCCGTTGGAGCCCGCGCCGAACCCCTGGGCGGCGTAGGGGCCGACCTCCCACGAATCCGGCTCGCCTTCCTCGATCCCGTACTGCTCCCGCCGCCATTCGAGGCCCCCCGCGAGGTGGACCCGCTCGCCGAGCGGGCGGGTGGCGTCGACGTTCAGGGCGATCTCGCGCTGCCGGTTGGCGCCGAGATCGAAGTCGGTCGGGGTCGCCGGGCCGAGGGAGGCGTTGACGGTGTCCTCGAGGAAGAAGGCGGCGCGGTGGGTGCCGATGCTCGCGCTCGCGTCCCAGGTGACGCCTCCGGGGTTCAGGCGGCGCACGCCGGCCACGACCGCGGCGTCCGTGGCGGAGCCGCCGAAGGTGGGAGTGAAGCCCCCCGGAAACCGCTCCTGGAACGAGAAACACCGCTCGTCGGCGAAGACCCGCGCGAGGGCGTCGGGGTCGGGGACGTGGTCCACGACTCGCACCACCGGACAGTTCGCCGAGCCGGCTCCCTCGGCCGCCAGAGTGTCGCCCACCAGCAGCGTCTGTCCGCCGTCGGCGCTGAAGACGCCCCCGCGGGTGTTCGGGTTCCGGAAGAAAAAGCTGCCGCTCACCGTGCGGTTCGCGTACCCCGCGTGGCCGTAGAGCTGCACGCCGCCCGTGGAAGAGGTGGCCGAAGTTCCCGAACAGCTTGAGATCGCCGTCCACGTCGGGCGAACCCCAGACCTGCGCCGGGTTCTGGACGTTCCGGTTGCCCGCCGCGATCAGATCCGCCACGTCGCTGCGCTGCACGCCGCGGTCGGTGGGCGCGGCGCCCCCGTACTCCAGGCTCAGGTTTAGGAAGCCGGCGGCCCCGAGCGGGAGCCCGACGTTTCCGGCGAAGTTCCAGGTCTCGCCGTCCCACGCCTCTCCGTGGACCCCGCTCAGGAATTCGACGCTGCCCCCGGAGCGGTCGTCGCGCAGCAGGAAGTTGATGACCCCGGCGATGGCGTCCGAGCCGTACTGGGCCGTCGCGCCGTCGCGCAGCACCTCGACCCGGCGGAGCGCGATGGACGGAATTGCCGCGAGATCCGGCCCCTGCGAGCCGAACGAGACGCCGTTTCCCCCGTTCCAGTCAACGACCGCCGAGCGGTGCCGGCGTTTGCCGTTGATGAGGACGAGCGTGTGGTCGGGCGCCAGGTTGCGCAGCATCGCCGGCCGCACGAGCGTGGAGGCGTCGCTGATCGGTTGGATGTTGACGGCGAACGACGGGACGACCGTGCGGAGCCGCTCGTAGATGGAGGGCGGCCCCTGGTTCAGGAGGTCCTCGGGGCGGATGGCGTCGATCGGCGCCGCCGACTCGACCACCGAGCGGGGCGTGGCGCGGGTGCCGACGACGACGACTTCTTCGGTAAAGCGAGGAGGCGCCGCTTCCGCTTCGGACTCGGGCGGGTCGCCGGGTTCTTGCTGTTCCGCCGGCGGCTGCGGATCTGCCCGTCGCTCCTCCGGCGGCCGGGTCGGCTGGCCGGCGGCCGCCGGGTCCGGAGCGAACCACGCCAGCACAACCAGGACGGCCGCGATCCCGGGGGCGCCGTGGCGGTGAGCGCCGGCCCGCTGCGTCATCGGATGCCGGGGAGCGGGGCTTCGGGGGAGCCGAGGTGGCCGGACTCGATGAACGCCATGATCCCGAAGAGCGCGCCCCACGAGTGGAAGGGATCGCTCGAAAGTCGCTCGTCGTCCCCGGTTCCGGAGATCGAGGAGATGTTTTCGCTCACGTAACCCTTCCGCCGCCACTCCCGGAGAAACATATCGAGAGAACGCGCCGAAAGCTCGGCCGCGGTCGCCCGGTCGCCGGCGCGCCGGAGCCCCAGGTAGGTGAGGAAGTTGAGCGGCGGCCAGATCGCGCCTTTCCAGTAGCGCTGGCGGGCGAAGGAGGGGTCGTCGCGCGTCGTGGACGGGAGCACGAACTCGCCCCAGAACTCCTCGGGGTTGAGCAGGTGCTCCCGGATGAGGCGGCCGGCGCGCGCCTCGGAAGCCACGCCCGCGAGGAGCGGGTAGAAGAGGGTGGGGGAGCGGCGCTCCGAGGGCCGTTCCAGGTCGGTGCGGTAGTTGAGGTAGTAGCCCCGCTCTTCGACCCAGAGGGTGTCGAGCGCGGCGCCGAAGGCGTCCGCCCGGGCTTCGAGCTCGTCCGCCTCGGCCGCCCGCCCGAGGAGGCGCGCCATCTCGGCAAGCGCCCGGCAGTCGGCGATATAGAGGCTGTTCAGCCCGACGTCCTGGAGCTCGAGGACGTTTTGCTCGCGGTTGAAGGGGACGTCTTCGTACATCGGCGAGTCGTCCATCCCGGACTCGTAGCCGGCGGCGGTCTTCGTCCGCGCCACCGGCTCGGCGAAGGGGTTCTTCGCCTCGTGGGATCCGTAGGAGAGGAGATCGCCGTTGCCGCGGGCCTCCGGCCACCAGCGGTTCCAGGCGAGCAGGGGATCGAAAACCGCTTCCAGGAACCAGCGCTCGGGGAAGCGCCGGTACACCTCGCGCACCATGATCCCGCCCACCGGCGGCTGGGACCGGTCCCAGGACTTGCTGCCGTTCCCCCGGTTGTCGTTCGGCAGGAACCCCTCGGCGGTGTGGCCGCGCAGGTGTTCGACGATGGCGGCGAGCGCCAGGTCGCGGCTCTCGAGCGAGGCGAGGTAGCCGAGGAAGAAGTTGTCCCAGCCGAAGAGCGCGACGCCGCCGTACTCCCGGTTCCAGAGACGGCCCACGGTGGGGACCACCCGCCGGTGGCGGGGTTCGTACACCGTGTTCCAGGCGAACCCGGAAGTCACCGCGAGCCACGCCTCCGCGAGTTCCCCGAATTCCGCGGCGCGGGCTTCGAGTTCTTGGCGCCGGGCGTCGAGCGTCCGGCGGATGTCGGAGGTTGTCTTCGCCGGTTCCCCCCGGCGGCCGGTGAACACCCCAACCGGCCCGCCGAGCCGCACCACCCGGTGCGGCGTCAGGCCGCCGGCATAGGGGTCGGCCTCGAGGATTCCGGCGACCCGAATCGCCTTCTCGCCGTCCGGCAACCGGGCGATGAGCCCGTCCGGCGCCGATTCCACCGAGCCGGGGCGATTCCAGGCCATCCCCGCGCTCACCACCAGTTCGAAGGGGGCGTCGGAGGCGGCGTCGGAGGCGGGCTCCGGAGTCACCAGGACCACCAGCTCGCCGTCCTCGTCGCGTCCTGCCTCCACCACCGCCGAGAGGCCCCGCCAGGCGATTTCGAGCCGCTGGTAGGACCCGTTCGCGGCGCGGATCCCGGGACGCACCGTTTCGGCGCCTTCTTCCCGCCGCCCGATGAGCGCCGCTTCGAGATGGTTCTCATCGAGGAACGCGTGCCGCTTGAGGCCGAGGTTCACGGCGAGCCCCTCGGGCAGCAGCACGTAGCGCAGCACGCTGCGGCTGTCCCAGGTATTCCAGCCGGTGGCGAGGCGCGCCTGGACCCCCCGGTACTCGGGGACGTCCCCGATGGCCGCGTCGTACTCGGCGTAGCGGTCCGGCCAGTCGGGGGTTTCGGACTCGGTGGACACCTGGTCGGAACCTACGCAACTCGTGGCGAAGATGGCGGCCAAGGCGACCGTACGTCTAACCGCGAGGGATTGTCCGAGACGTGCTGGCGTCTTGGTTCCTGCAAGCCGCTTTCCACGATCTTGCACGAGCCCCTGCAGGGCCCCTTTCGAGTCCGTCAGGTGCGCTTCCTCTGGGGGTCTGCTTCCCCGCCCGCCGCAACCACTGCTGGCCCTAACACGACCTGGCTCTCATTGCTGTCACGCAAGTTCGTTGTCACAGGTCACGATTTTCACTGGTCGAGATCGAAGTGCTGCACGAGCCTCTCCAGCGTGAATTGATTCCTGAGGCGGCAGGCGGTGTGCTGGATTGCGAAGAGGCCTTTTTCCCAGTAGGCCTGCTCCCGGGGTACGGTCTTGATCCATTCGACCGGCACGAAGAATTCGTAATTCTCCGGTTCTTGCGCGTGCTCTGCCAAGTCCGGGGCATTGAGCGGAGCTTCCAGAACCGGAACCTCGGTGCCATTGTGCTTCACTTTGAATTCAGTGATGGGGACCGACTTTCCTTTCACTGTGCCAACGCCCACATAACCAGTTCCCGGGATATTGACGAAGACCCGCGCTTCCGGAAACAGGAGATCCAGAGTCTGGCTGTACCACTTGCCTCCTCCTCCCGAGACAAACCCATACTTCATGCAGTCCTCCCATGTCCGGTGGCGCGAGTCACCCAGCGATACGTAGAAGTCGCGACCGTTCCATGGCTCGCGGTGCTTCGACTTGCCAGGACCGCTGACCCTGGCTTCCGCCTTCTTCGGGTCGACGAGCCAGGTCCGAATGAGGTAGTTCTTGCCGGCGTCCTCGAAGTAGCGAAAGAACACAGCGTTGATCGGGACGCCGTAGTTGTCGCTCAGATAACCGATGATTCGTTCGCTGCTGGGATCGAGGTCGGAGGCGACAACGACTAGTTCGTGGCTCTGGTTGAGCTTTTCCGGCGGGCTGGCACCGAAAGACTCCGCGAATGCCTTCTCGAGTTCGTTGCCGCCGTTCTTCTCGGAGTAGATCTGAGCGATTTGGTCGTAGGAAAGGCTTTCCACCCAGGACGCGTAGTCAAGCAGTTGCGCGACTACATCCCTCGGCGTCCGGTCTCTTTTTAGTTCGATGACGTGTAGGTTCCCTTCGGCGTCGATCGCCAGGATGTCCAGGAACTTCCCGTAGGCCGTTGGGATCTGACGGCCCACTAGCATCAGTCCCGGCGAGAGGATCGAGATGTCCTCGGCGAGCGCCTCCTCGAGCCTCGACTCCCTGTCCAAGGATGAGAAGGGAATCTGCTTCAGATCGTTCCCCAGACGCCATACCCCGACTTCGATTGGCATGCCTAAATTCTCCTTTCCCACGGAGTGCAGCCGTACCCGCGGATTCGAGGTGCTCGGTAAGGCGGCTGCGACGCGAAGGGCAAGCCGTCGTCCCGGCGTCCAGAAGGATCGCCGCTACTCCATCTTCCAAAAGGCGATGCCGGAGGCCTGTTTTCCGACTTCGACGACTGCCTCCCGTTCCAGGGACTCGAGGTTGTAGAACTCGACCCGCCCGGGCTCACCCCCGATTTCCTCCACGGTGACGATGGCGAAGCGGCTGTCGGGCGTGATGACCACCCCGTGGGTGATGCGGGCGGAGGCCGCTACCGAGGCCCGCTCGGTTCCGCTCTCGAGATCCCAGAAGCCGACGGAATGGTTCGTCTTCTCGGTGACCACCAGGTGCTTGCCGTCCGCCGAGACGTCGATGTTGTAAGGGCCCTTCCGGGTGTGGAAGCGGCGCTTGGGCGCCCAGGCCTCCAGATCCACCTCGAGCACCTGGTTCAGTCCCTGGAGCGCCACGTAGGCGTGTTTGCCGTCCGGGGCGGGCTGGACCCAGGTGGGGCTCGCGCCGGGGCCGGCGCTCATACCGCCCTCCATCCCGGCACTCATGTCGTGTCCCGCGTGCGGATCGTTCTCCATCACCGCCACCGTGGTCTCGTTGTCGCCGGTCAGGCGCAGCCGCCGACTGGGGCGGAACGTCATGGTGTCCATCTCGAACAGCTCGGCGCTCATCATGGCGACCGAGTAGGCCAGCATTCCGTCGGTCCCGAGCCGCGATCCGTGGGGCATCACCCCCTGTTCGATCTGCGCGATCTCGGTCATGGAAACGGTGTCGATCACCGAGACGCTCGAAGGGACGTGGTCCCCGTGAAGGTTGAAGTTCACGACGAAGAGGAAGCCGGTCGCCGGACTGATGTCCATGGTGGCGGGGAAGAGGCCGGCGGTGGTGTCGGCGACTTCGAGGTCGGTGCCGGTCTCGAACTTGTGGACGCTGCCGTAGGGCATGCCGTGGGCGATGGAGACGTACCAGTGCCGGCCGTCGGGGGACACCCGCACGCCGTGGGGCCCTTCGATCTCGTTCGGCAGGATGCCCACCGGGATGCGGCGAAGGAGCTCACCCCCGTCCGGGCCGAAGCGGACCAGATCCACGGTGTCGTCGGATTCGGCGGCGATGTAGACGAAGTAGCTCCGCTCGGCGCTCGTCTGACCGGCGGCAGCCCCGGCCAGCAAGGCGATCAGCAGCGCGGACAACACCCCTCCGAGGCGAGGGGGCAGGGGATTCCATTTCATGGCAGGCGGTCTCTCCCGCGAAGGGGAAGCCCAATGGTACCGGCCGCGGAAGCCGGGCCGGCACCGCCGGGCAGTTGTGGTGAAAGAGACGCCATGGGCTCGGGTCGCGCCGGCCCGGGAACACCGACCTCCAGGCAGTTGCAGTGAAAAGCAAACCCGCCGGAATGCCAAACATCGGGATGGCGCGCCGGCCCGGGAACGCCGGTCTTCAGACCGGCACCGCGGCCCGGCAGGGCCGCGAACGGCGCTAGCCAATCGGCTCCCCCGACGCGAACAAGACTCCTCTGCCGCGACTGTGACCGCCGGATACAGGAGGACCGGGGATATCGATAGCGCTCGTCGTCACCGAGCCGACAGCGCGCCTGCCTACCCCGGCGCAACCAACCCGGGCGCCGCCGAGTCATTTCGGGGATTCGCTGACATTCCTCCGCAGCCACGGCTCCAGATTGTCGAAACGGAACGTTCCCGTTTCGTACAACCCCGAGACGAAGCTGTAGACATCCTCCGCGCTCGCCGCCAGGTGCGCGCCGTTGATTGCGAGAAAGGTGTACATCGCGGCGAACGCCGTGCGCTTGTTGCCATCGAGGAACGGATGGTTCTGGGAAAGGCTTTCCCAAAGGGCGGCGGCTTCTTCTACGAGATCGGCGTAGTAACCGGTTTGAGGCCGATAGAGCGCCGCTTCCAGCAGACCGGGATCCCGGACGCCGTGCAGGCCGCCGTAGCGCTCGACCTGGTCGGCGAGGATGGCGAGAACCTCGGCCAGGGTGAGGTAGTCCCTCACTTCGCGAGTTTCTTGTAGAGCTCGTCGTGCTTGTCCAGACTGCCCAGATAGGCGCCCATGACGTGCCGTCGCGGACGAGCCTGCTTTCGCTTCTCCACCAGGTCGGCCAGCGCTTCGTCCACCAGCGCCTGGAGTTGACGACCCTCTTTCGCCGCGATCTCGCGAACCTGGGCCAGGGTCTCGGTGTTCACCTGGGTGGCGAACTTTTCGCGGGTCGGAGGCATGGGGCGGTTCCTGGAACGAACAGGAATATCATGATAAATCATGATCCGTCAAGAAATCTGGAAACGCGGTCGTCCCCAACCGCGCCAGCGCAGGTTCGCCCGGCCGGAACCGCCCCCCGTTGCCATCCTCGCATCGTGCCGGAGTGTGAGCTTCGCGAAGAACGGTTCGGATGGTCACCAGCTTGCGGCCGGGGGAACCATTCCGGCGACCGTCAGGATGAGAAATCCGGCCGGCGGGTTCGGGCCGCCACCCACTCCTCCATCCGTTCGTAGAGCGTCGGCAGGACGATGAGAGTCAGCAGGGTGGAGGTGACGATGCCCCCGATCACCACCGTCGCCAGCGGGCGCTGAACCTCGGCGCCGGCGCCCTGCGAGAGCGCCATCGGCAGGAAGCCGATGGACGCCACGGTGGCGGTCATGAGCACCGGTTTCAGCCGGGAGCCGGCGCCAGCCACGATGGCGTCCCGGAGCCCTCGTCCCTCGTCCTCCCGGAGCGCCCGGATCGCCGCCAACATCACGATGCCGTTCAGGACCGCGATCCCGAAGAGCGCAATCAGGCCGACCGAGGCCGACAGGTTGAGCGTGAGGCCGCGGATCCAGAGCGCTGCGATCCCGCCCACCGCGGCGAACGGGACGTTCATCAGGATCAGCAAGGCCCAGCGCACCCGCCGGAAAGTGACGTACAGCAGCCCGAAGATGATCGCGATGGACAGCGGCACTACCAGTCCGAGCCGGGACATCGCCCGCTGCTGGTTCTCGAACTGCCCGCCCCAGGTCAGGTAGTACCCCGACGGCAGCGTCACCCGCTCCCCGATCCGGCGCTGCGCCTCCGAAACGAAGCTGCCGATGTCGCGCCCCCGCACGTTGTTCTGCACCACCAGCCGGCGCTCTCCGTTCTCGTGGTTGATGGCTTCCGCCGTCGGCGTGGCGACGATCTCCGCGACCCGGCCCAGCGGAACCCGCTCGCCGCCCGGGCCGACGATGGGAAGCGACGCCAGCGCGGCCGCGTCGGTGCGGCTTTCGGGCGGGAAGCGCAGCACCACCGGAAAGCGGCGGGCGCCCTCGAGCAGTTCGGTGGCCTGACGGCCGGCGACCGCCGTCTCCACCAGCTCCTGCACATCACCCACGTGCAGCCCGTAGCGGGCGAGGGCGTCCCGATCGATCCGGACCTCGAGCTGCGCCGCTCCCGAGAGCACCTCCACCTGGGCGTCGGCGGCCCCCGGCACCTCCTCGATGACCCGGAGCACCTCGACGCCCAGGCGCTCGAGCACGGCGGCGTCCGGCCCGAAGATCTTCACCGCCACGTCCGCCTTGATGCCGGAAACGACCTCGTCGAGCCGCATCGCCATCGGCTGGGTGAAGTTCACCGACAGGCCGGGAATCTCCGAGAGCGATGCCGCCATGGCGTCGATGAGTTCCTCCTTGGAGCGCCCGCTCTCCCACTCGTCCTCGGGGTGGAGCCGCACGTAGGCGTCCCCCTGGTAGATGCCCATGGCCTCGGTGGCGAGATCCGGCCGGCCCATCTTGGTGACGATCTCCGAGATCTCGGCGAACTCGGCGAGCAGCTTCTGCTCGACCCGCGTCGAGATCTCGACCGACTCCTCGAGCGACACCGACGGCAATTTCCGGGTCTCGATGAGGATGGACCCCTCGTCGAGCCGCGGCATGAACTCGGTGCCGAGGAAGGGAATGGACCCCACGGCGGTCAGGATGATGACCGTCGCGACGCCGATCGTCGCGGCCTTCCGGGCCATGGCGACCCGCAGCACCGACAGGTACCGCTCGCGGAGGCGAACGAACCACGACGCCTCCCGGTGGACCCCGCCGAACTTCAGCAGGAAGGAGGAGACGACCGGCACCCCGGTGAGCGAGAGGAGGAGCGACCCGAAGAGCGCCGAGCAGACCGTGATGGCCATCGGCCGGAACATCTTTCCCTCGAGGCCTTCGAGGGTGAGGATCGGCAGATAGACCGCGATGATGATCAGCACCCCGAAGAGGACCGGACGGGCGACCTCCATCGCCGCGGCGCGGATCAGTGCGATGCGCCCCTCGCGGGTTGGTCCGTCCGCCCCGCCGGCGGCGCGGCGGCGCACGAAACTCTCCATCATCACCACCGCGCCGTCCACGATGAGGCCGAAGTCGATGGCCCCGAGCGACATCAGGTTCGCCGAGATGCCGAACACCCGCATTCCCATGAAACCGACGAGCATGGAGAGCGGAATGACCGCGGCGACGATGAGCGCCGCCCGCACGTCGCGCAGGAAGATGAACAGGACCAGGATGACCAGCAGGCAGCCCTCGATGAGGTTCCGGCGAACCGTCGCGGAGGTGCGGTCGATGACTTCGCTCTGGTCGTAGAACGGCTCGATGCCCATCCCCGGCGGCAGGCCGGGCAGGATTTCATCGATCCGCGCCTTGACCAGGTCGGATACTTCGAGGGCGTTTTCGCCCTTCAGCATCACCACCATGCCGCTCGTGACCTCGCCCTCGCCGTTTCGGGTCACGGCGCCGCTGCGCTGCATCGCCGACACCTCGACCTCGCCGACGTCGGCGAGCAACACCGGGACTCCGCCGTCGGCCCGCAGCACCACCCGCTCGAGGTCACGAACCCCGGTGAGCAGGCCGACGCCGCGCACCGTGTAGCGCTCGTCGCGGTACTCGATGAACCCGCCGCTGAATGACCGGTTGTTGTCGCCGATGGCATGGAAGACCTCGCGCAGGCTGAGGTCGTACTCCTCGAGCGCTTCCGGCCGCACGACCACCTGGAACTGCTTGGTCAGGCCGCCCCACGAGTTGATCTCGCTCACACCGGGCACCGACCGCAGCCGGTTGCGCACGTCCCAGTCGTGCGTCGTCTTGTTCGCCATCGGGTCGTCCCCGGTGACGACGTACTGGTAGATCTCGCCGAAGGCGGTCGCGGGAGGACCGAGGGTGGGTTCGAGCCCGGCAGGCATGCGCCCGCGGACATCGGTCAGCCGCTCGGTCACGAGTTGCCGGGCGAGGTACATCGGCACCCGGTCGTCGAAGACGACGGTGACCAGCGACAGCCCGAACTTGGAGACCGACCGGACTTCCTCCGCGTCGGGCACCCCCATGAGGGCCGTCTCGATGGGGTAGGACACCCGTTGCTCGACCTCGGGAGCCGCGAGGCTCGGCGCCTCGGTGATGACGACGACCTGGTTGTTGGTGAGGTCGGGAAACGCCTCGACCGGCAGGTTCCAGAGCGCGGCGACCCCGGTGATCGCGAGCGCGACGACGAATAGCAGCACCAGCGGTCGCTGCCCGGTGGCGGCGCCGACAAACCGCTCGACGAGGGGCAACGCTATTCCTCTTCCGGGAGGCCGATCAGCGCCGACTTGAGCAGGAACGCGCCGCCGGTAGCGACCGTTTCACCCGCCGAGAGGCCCTCGCGGATCTCGATGTCGCCGTCGAAGACGACCCCGGGGGTTACTGCCCGGCGCCGGAACTCGCCGGGACCGGCCTCGACGAACACGACCGTCTCGCCTTGGAGCGTTTGCACCGCCGCCTCCGGAACGACGAGGTAACGGCGCGGCGCCTCCGACGCGACCCTCAGGGTCGCGAACATCTCGGGTTTGAGGCGGCCGTCCGCGTTGTCCGCCTCGGCGCGGATCATGATCCGGCGGGTAGCCGGATTGATGACGTCGCCGATGGTGGTGAGCGTGGCGGAGAAGACCTCGTCGGGCCAGGCCGTCACCCGGAACTCGACGGGCTCGGGGACCGACAGGCGGTGCAGGTCGGTCTCGCCGACCTCGGCGGTGATCCAGACGCGTGACAGATCCGAAACGACCACCAGCGGTTCACCGAGGGTGACCGCCGCTCCCGGCGAAGTCTGCCGCTCGATGACCGCGCCGGCGAACGGCGCGCGGATCGGTACGTGCTCGTTCTCGTTCGGATCGGCGTCCGGGCTGGGGGTCAGGCCGTAGTGCCGAAGATCCTGCTCGGTCCGCCGGACATCGGCCCGGGCAGAAGCCAATTCCTCCTCGGCCGCGCTCAGGTCGGCCCGGACCCGTTCCAGCTCCTGCGCCGCGAGCGCCTTGTCGGCCACCAGGCGTTCGGCGCGCGCCGCCGCCGTCCGCGCGTAGTTCACTTCGGCCTCGGCGTGCTGCTGGCGGGCTCCGGCCATGAAGTACTCGGCCCAGACATCGTGCACCGCGTGGCTGAGGATGAGCACAAGGACCGCTCCGGCCTCCACCCGGTCTCCCGGCTGCACCGGGACCTCGGCGACGACGCCGTCCACGATGGCGCCGAGACGCGCGGTGCGCCGCTCGTCGAGGCTCACCACCCCGACCGCTTCGAGCGCCTCGGCCCGGGTCACTTCCCGCACCGCGGCGGTGGTGATGCCGGCGGCCGCGCGGCCCGCTTCGGTCATCGTGACGATCCCGGTCGAGGGATCCGCGGTGGCGGCGGACGGAGCAGCGTCTTCGGGCCGATTCCGGCAGGCGAGGCCGCCGAGCAGGATCAGCGCAAGGACGGCGGCACGAGTCATGGCAGGGGCGCCTCCCCCAGGGCGAGCCGCGCCGCGATGGCGGCGGCGACGGCTTCGATCTGGATGTCGTTCTCGAGCAGGCGGGCGTCGGCGTAGGCGCGCTCCCTGTCCACGACGAGGAGGAGGTCCGCCGCGCCGAGGTTGAACGCCGACCGCATCGCGGTGCGCGCGATCGTCGCCGGCTCAACCAGTTGCGAGGCCGCGCCGGCGGCAGCCTCGGCCAGCCGGTGCGCGGTCAGGAGCGCGGCGATGGCGTCCGCGGCGGCAAGCCGGGTGACCGCATCCCGTTCGAGTTCGGCGGCCCGGACCTCTCCGCGCGCCAGGGTGGTGGCCACCTGGCGCCGGTCGAACAGCGGCAGGCTCACTCGCAGCGCGAAAACGCCGGTGTTCGTCTCGAGCGTCCGCTTCAGGCCGGTGTTCACCGTCAGGTCGGGAATCCGGAGGGAGTTCTCCAGACGGAGCTCCCGTTGTGCGGTCTCGACCCGTGCGGCTGCCGCGCGGACATCGGGGCGCGCGGCCGCGGCGCCGTTGGCGAGCGCCTCCGGATCTCCCGTGGGCACCGGGATCGGCTCGGGCCGGACGAGGGCCTCCGCCGTTATCCCGCCCGGAAGGGCGGCGAGCGCCCGGAGTTCCAGGAAAGCCCGGTCGGCCGCCACTTCGGCTCGGGTCGCCGCGATGGCGACGGTGGTCCGTTCGGCCGCGAGGCGGGCGCGCTCGGCGTCGGGCGCCAGACCTTCGGCCACGCGGCGTTCGAGGATGCGGACCAGTTCGTCGAGGGCGTCGCGCTGGGCCGTCAGGATGCCCGTCCGATCCCGCAGGCGGACGGCGTCGAGGTAGCGCGCGGCGATCTCGCGTTCGATCGTCTGCGTTGTCGCGAAGGTCGCGGCGCGGGCGTCCTCCGCCTCGGCCTCGGCGATCCCCCGCCGGGCGCCCCGCTTGCCGCCGAGTTCCAGCGTCTGGGTGAGGGTGGCGAAGCTGTCCTTCCGCAGGCCTCCGGGCACGCCGGCGCCCCAGTTCTCGCTCCGCAATTCGATTGCGGGATTGGGCCAACGCCCGGCCGCGCCGGCCGCAGCGGCAGCCGCATCCTCGCGGGACCGCGCCGCGGCGATCGCCGGCGACTCGGCACGTCCGGCCGCGAGCACCCGGGCCAGCGTGATGGGTTCCGCCTCGGGGCCGGCCTGCCCGGCCCACGCCTCCGGGGCGGGGGCCAGGAGCCAAGCCGCCAGCAGAACAATGCCGCTACGCATGTCGGCCTCCTTCGATCGGGCGAGGTTGAGACGGCGATGGTGGGGGCCGCCGGGGTGAGGTTAGTCCCTCATTTCGCGAGCTTCTGGTACAGCTCGTCGTATTTGTCGAGACTCCCCCGACAGGCCGCAACGACGTGCGGCCGGGGACGGACCTGCCTTCGCTTCTCCACGAGGTCAGCCAGCGCTTCGTCGACCACTGCCTGGTGCTGACGATCCTCTTCCGCCGCGATTTTGCGAACCTGGGCAAGGGTTTCGCTATTGACCCGGGTGGAGAACTTCTGGCGGTTCGCAGGCATCGGCCGCTTCCAGTCAGCGGAAAGCAGTGTCACCATAATCATGATGCCGGAACCACCCTCGAGACCAACCCACCTGCCGCTTTGCCGAAGCGCATTCATGTTGTCGGCGCGGGCCTTTGCGACATGCTGCGGACTTGCGGTGCTCGCCCTCGTCGCCTGCGGCAGCCCCTCGGATCCGGTCGAGTCGGGCGCCGTCCCCCTCACCCTCGAGAACATCTTCCGCGACGCCCGCGGCGGCGTCTTTCAGGCAGCCATCTCCCCCGACGGGCGCTGGGTCGCGGCGGTCGCCGAAAGCGCTGACGGCCGCGGGATCCACCTCCTGGACCTCACCGAGAAGCCGCCGGTGCTGCGTTTCTGGCTCACCGGAAGCTCGCCGGCCTGGTCGCCGGACGGCGGGCGGGTCGCCTTCCTGCGGGACGGAAACCTCTTCGCCGCTCCGGTCGGAGATCCGGATGCCGCCCCGCTGACCGACGGGCTCGAGGGAGTCCGCGCCCCTGCCTGGTCTCCCGAGGGAGCCACCGTCGCGGTCCTGGCGAGCGCGAGCGGCAGCCAGGACGTCTGGCTGGTGCCAGCGGCGGGCGGCGAGCCCCGTCAACTCACCTCCGGCGCGATGACCGCCGACGAGGTGCGTTTCGGGGTGTCGTGGTCGCCGGACGGGGAGACCGTTGCCTACGTGGCGAATAAGGCGGACACCTGGTCCGACGACGTCTGGCTGGCGGACGTGGCGACCGGAACCGAGCGCCAGTTGACGGATTCCCTGCGCGCCATCTCCACGGCCCCGGCGTGGTCCCCCGACGGGAGCCACATCGCGGTGCTGGCGGTGAAGAAGGAGCAGTACTGGTACCTGGACATCGCCGATCTCTACCTCCTCGACCCGGCGGGCGGGCCCGAAGAACCCGTCCCGATGTCGTCCTTCGCGACCGCCTACCGCTTCCGGCCGTTCTGGTCCGGGGACGGCTCGCGGCTCTTCTTCGCGCACCAGGAACGCGGCGAGCACTACCTCTGGTCCGTGCCAGCCGCCGGGGGCGCCGCCACCCGGGTGACGAACCTCGGCGGGGTGTTCTCGAGCCTCTCGGCGAGCGCGGGGGCGGAGGGGTTCGCCTTCGTGCGCTCTTCCTCCAACGAAGGCGCCGAGCTCTACACGGTCTCGGCGGCGGGAGGCCCGGCGGAGCGGCGGACCCGGCTGTCCCCGGTGTGGGAAGGAGTGCGGGCCCCGCGCGAGGTTTCCTACCGGAGCTTTGACGGCCACTACATCCAGGGCTTCCTCTACCTCCCGGAGGCGGTGGAAGAGGGCGCCGTCTGCCCGGCGCTCGTCCAGGTGCACGGCGGCGGCACGAATTCCTACCTCGCGGGTCCCAACCTGACCGAGCAGTACCTCGCCTCGCGGGGCTTCGTGGTGCTCGCGGTGAACTACCGGGGCGGCTCCGGCTTCGGGCGGGAGTTCCAGGACCTCGGCGACGAGGACTGGCTGAACGGACAGGCCCTCGATCCCGGAGCGGCGGCCGACTGGCTGCGGGCAGAGCCCTACGTGAGCGGCAGGGTCGGCATCTACGGCTACAGCTACGGGGGCATGCAGAGCATGGCGGCCATCACCCGCACGCCGGACAAGTTCGACGCCGCGGCGCCGATGGCGGGGATCTACTCCCAGCGGCAGACCTTCGAGCACCAGGACCGGCTCGGCAGGGTGTTCACCGTGGACGGCCACGGCGGACTCCCCGACGAGCGGCCCGAGATCTATGACAAGACGGAGACCCTGGCCCGCATCGGAAACATCACTGCGCCGGTCCTCATCCAGCACGGCGACCGCGATGTCCGGGCGCCCTTCCTGAACTTCGAACTCGCGGTGGCGGCGTTCGAAGAACACGGCATCGAGTACGAGGCGCACACCTATCCCGAGGGCCACGGCTTCCGCGACCCCGACAACCGGATCGCCCTCTACCAGCGCGTCGAGGAGTTCTTCGCGCGCCACCTCGGCGTCTGCCGCTGAGCCGCGACCTCCGGGTCAGCCGACAGCCCAGGGGTTGACCGTGCGGGCGCCGGTGTTCCGGAAGTCACGGGTGTTCCGGGTGACGATCGTCAGGTTCCGCCGGACCGCAGCGGCCGCCAAGAAAGCGTCGGCGAGTTGCCCGTCGAGCGATTCACCGCCTCGGCGCCTTTCCTCCATGATCCGGGCGCAGATCCGGGCGTCCTCGAGCGTCCAGTCCACGATGCGATCCCGAAACAGGCGTTCGCAGAATCCATGAAATCGCTCCGTCAGTTCGGAGCGGCGTTTACCGGCGGACATCATTCCAAGACCGTTCAGGATTTCCCAGGCGGTGACGGAAGCAAGTCCGAGCCCATCAGGGCCGATCCGATTCAGAAAACCGAGGACGGTGGGACTCGGCGTCGGCCTCATGAGTTCCGAGACGATGTTCGCGTCGAGGAGCCAGGCGCAGGACACTCTCAGGGTGTCCCTTCGTCCGCGGGGAGTTCGTCCGCGGGAAATTCGTCTTCGGGAAATTCAAGGGGCCGATAGCCATACTGACCGCGCGGCGGCAACTCCACTCCGTGTTCCGGTCCGAAGTATCGAAGAACGATGTCGGACACGCTCTCGCTACCGATTCGCCGTTCCCGCTCCGCGCGGATCATGCGCCGGACGAACTCCTCCATCGAAATCCCGGCTTCTCTGGCTTCCGCCTGCAGCCAGGACTTCTCGCGCTCGTCGAGACCGCGGACCGTGATGGCGTAACTCATGGGCGCCTCCCTGGGTTGGTGATGGATCAACGATGCTAGCACCGTGTGCCAGCACCCGGTTCCGAGGCCGGGAACCGCGAGGCGGTGCGCCGCTGCCGCGCCTCCGGCACGGTACGATTCCGGCGGCAGCGACCGTGCCGCGCGGGAGGATCCGTTGACGCAGTCAGAGACCAGAATCGAGAGGGACACCCTCGGCGAGGTGGCCGTTCCCGCGGAGCGGCTCTACGGGGCGCAGACCGAGCGCTCCCGGCGGAACTTCCGCATCTCCGGCGAACGGATGCCCCGGGAGATCGTCTCGGCGCTCGCGCTCGTCAAGAAGGCGGCGGCGCTCGTCAACCGGGACCTCGGCCGGCTCACCGAGGAGAAGTCGGACGCCATCGCGGCCGCCGCCGACGAGGTCCTCGCGGGAGAACACGAGAGCGAGTTCCCGCTCCTCGTCTGGCAGACCGGCAGCGGCACCCAGTCCAACATGAACCTGAACGAGGTGCTTGCGAACCGGGCCAGCGAAATCCTCGGCGGGCCGCGCGGCGAAAGCCGCCTCGTCCACCCGAACGACGACGTGAATCGGGGGCAGTCGTCGAACGACGTGTTCCCGACCGCAATGCACGTGGCGGCGGTCCTGGCCCTCGAGGAGCGGGTGCTTCCCGCGGTCCGGGCTCTCGGCGCGGCGCTCGCCGAACGCGCGGAAGCCTTCCGCTCGGTGGTCAAGATCGGACGCACCCACCTCCAGGACGCCACTCCGCTCACCCTCGGGCAGGAGTTTTCGGGCTACGCCGCCCAGCTCGACCACGGCGCTGCGCGGATCGAGGCGTCGCTCCCCCATCTCCGCCAGTTGGCGCTCGGGGGCACCGCGGTGGGGACCGGCCTGAACGCCCATCCCGAGATGGGGGCGCGGGCTGCGACCTGGCTCACCCGGCTCACCGGGTGCGAGTTCGTGACCGCCCCCAACAAGTTCGAGGCGCTCGCCTCGAAGGACGCGCTGGTGGCTGCCCACGGGGCGCTGAAGACGGTGGCGGTGTCGCTCCACAAGATCGCGAACGACATCCGCTGGTTGGCCTCCGGCCCCCGTTCCGGAATCGGGGAGATCCGGATCCCGGCGAACGAGCCGGGGAGTTCGATCATGCCGGGCAAGGTGAACCCGACCCAGTCGGAAGCGCTGCTGATGGCGACGGCGCAGGTGCTCGGAAACGACGTGGCGATCGGGATCGGCGGGGCAGGGGGCAACTTCGAGCTGAACGTGATGAAGCCGCTGATCGCCCACAATTTCCTGCAAAGCACCCGGCTCATCGAGGGCGGCTGCGACTCCTTCCGCGAGCGGTGCGTGGTGGGCATCGAGCCGAACCTGGACCGCCTGCGCGAAAACCTGGAGCGTTCGCTCATGCTGGTCACCGCGCTGAACCCGCACCTCGGGTACGACAACGCGGCGCGGATTGCCAAGAAGGCGTACAACGACGGGACTTCGCTCAAGGAAGCGGCGCTGGCCCTGGGCCTCCTCACTGCCGAACAGTTCGACGCCTGGGTCCGCCCGGAAGCGATGGTCTGACACCCAGGAACGCCGGTGTTCACGCCCCCACCGGGAGAACTGGCCAGCATCGCGGCCAGCGGCCGCGAAACTCCCGTCGGCACGCTCGTCCATTGCCTGGACCCGACGTGGGACGGAGGGACGGCGCGGCACCACCCTGCGAGGATAGACAGCGCTCGCCCCGGCGGCGGCCCGCTATCCGTGGCGCAGAGCCTCGGTCGGTTGGAGGCCGGCGGCGCGGCGGGCCGGGAGCACGCAGGCGAGCGCCGCGGCCGCGAGGACGATCCCGAAGGCCGCCGCAAAGGACACGGGGTCGGTAGCGCTCACCCCGAAGAGCAGGCTCTGGAGCAGCCGGCCCGCCGCCCACGCGACGGCCGCGCCGACGGCGAGCCCGAGCGCGGCGAGCCGCATCCCCTGGCCGAGCACCAGGCGTAACACGTCTCCCCGGGTGGCGCCGAGCGCCATCCGCACTCCCAGCTCGGAGGTGCGCTCGGCGGCGAGCGCCGCGACCACGCTACCCGCCCCCACGGCGGCGAGTGCGACCGCGAGCCCCGCGAAGACGACGAGCAGCAGGGCGAGGAACCGCGGCCCGGCGACCGAATCGGAAAGTACCGCCTCCATGCTCCGGAAGCCGTCCACCGGGAGTGCCGGGTCGAGCGCGTGGGTGGCCTCCCGGACCGCCGGCGCGAGGGCCTCGGGCGGAAGCGCCGCGCGGGTGACCAGGTTCACCGTCCGCGGTGCGAAACCTACCCCCGCCGCCGTCTGGGGATAGTGGAAATAGACCTCGGTGCCGGTTTCCACCTCGAGGCCGCCCTGTTTCACGTCCTCGGCCACCCCGACGATCGTGAACCAGGGGACGCCGGGCCCGGGCGGCCGCAGCCGGCGTCCCACCGGGTCCTGGCCGGGCCAGAACAACTCCGCCGCCGTCCGGTTCACGACCGCCACCGGGGTCGCACCACCGTCGTCGGACGGGGTGAATCCCCGGCCCGCCAGCAGCGGAATCCCCATCGTTTCGAAATACCCGGGCCCGGCGAACTGCCAGTAATCCATGTTCTGGGTCGGGAACCCTTCGCCTTCGGGCATTCCTTCGATATCCGTATCGTTGGCGTTCAGCCTCCGCCGGGGCGGCAGTCCGCTCATGTAGGTGACCGAGGTGACACCGGGCACGGCGGCGAGCCGGGCGCGCAGCCGCTCCAGGAAGGCGAGCTGGTCGAGAGCCTCCGGGTAGTCGGTATCCGGGAGGAAGGTCTGGTAGGTGGCGAGGTTCTCCGGCGCGAATCCGGGGTCGGTCTGCCGGATGGCGGCGAGGCTGCGCACGAGCAACAGGCAGGCGACCAGCAGTACCGCGGACAGGCCGACCTCGACGGCGACCAGCGCCTGCCGCGCGAGGCGGCGGCGCGGCGTCGTCCGCACCCCGCCGGCAGAGAGTTCCCGCAGCAGCTGCGCCTGCCGGCGGCCGGTGGCGAGGTGGGTCGCGGGCGCCAGGCCGAAGACCGCGCCGGTGATCGCGATCGAGGCGAGGGCGAAGGCCAGCACCGGGCCCGAGATCCCGATCTCGGCGACCCGGGGGATCCCGCTCGAGTAGGCGGCGAGCAGCGCCCCGACCCCGGCCCGCGCCAGCAGGACGCCCGCGGCGCCGCCGAGCCCGGCGAGGATCAGCCCTTCGGCGACGAACGGCCGCACGGCCTCGGCGCGGCGGGCGCCGAGCGCGGTCCGCAGTGCGAAGTCCCCGCGCCGCGCCTCGGCGCGCCCCAGGATGAGGTTCGCGAGGTTGGCGCAGGCGGCGAGCAGCAGGAGCCCGGAGAGCGCGAAGAGCGCGAGCAACCGATCGCGGTGATCGCCGGCGACGTCCTCGTGGAGGTCGAACAGGACCACCGGGTGGAACTCGGGATCGGGCGCGTGGGTGTCCAGGGACTCCGATCGCCAGCGTTCGAGCAGCACGGGCAACTCGGCGCGGGCCGCGTCGAGCGCGACGCCGTCCGCGAGCCGGGCGACCATCGTGTAGTTGTGGGAGGCGCGGCCGGGGAGGTTCGCGAGGTCGAGGGCGAGCGGGGTCCAGAACTCGATCCGGCCGTCGAGCAGATCCACCCCGGGCGGCAATACCCCCACCACCGTCCGCCGGATCCCGTCCACCGTGATCCTCGCGCCGAGGATCTCGGGATCGGCGCCGAAGGAGCGCCGCCAGGCCCCGTCCGAGAGGAGGACGACCGGCTCCGTGCCGGGTCGGTCTTCGGCGCCGGTGAAGACCCGCCCGTGGGAAGCGGAGATCCCCAGGGTGGGGAAGAGGCTTGCGGTGACCGCAGCGACCTGGCCGCGAAACGGCGCCCCGCCGGCCTGTATCGAGGACGTTCCGGTGTTGAAGACGCCGGACTCGGCGAACGACGCGCTCCACTCCCGGTATTCGAGGTATTCCGGAGCGGAGATCCAGAACCGGTCGAAGCCCATGCTGGGGAACTGGGTCGCGACCCGCACCAGCTCGTCCGGGGCGCGGTAGGGCAGCGGCGCGAACAGGGCCCCGTGGACCACGGTGAAGACCGCCGTGTTCACTCCGACCCCGAGTGCCACCACCAGGAACGCGGGCGCCGCGTAACCGGGGTTCTGCAGGAGGGAGCGGAGAGCGCTTCGCATGTTCGGAAGAGGCCGTGTCCGGCGGTGCTCGGCCGCGTCCGGTGGTGTCCGGCGATGCCTGGGGCGGCCCGGCGGCGGAAGGCGCGGGAGCGGCGCCGGCGCCCTTCACCGGTCCGGTATAACGAACGGAGCCGGACGGAAGTTCACCGGGTTCCCGCGCCCCTCCGGCGGGGACGTAGGAGCGCCGGTCTTCAGACCGGCATCGCGCCCCGGCGGGCAGGAACGCCGGTCTTCAGACCGGCATCGCGGCCGCAGGCCGCGAAACTCCCATCGTTGTTCCCCGCATGGCACCGCAGGGAATAGGAAACTCCCGTCGCCAGTCCCCGTATGGCGCAGCAGAAACCCTGGCTAGCCGCGGGTCCGGTCCGGGTTGCGGATCGCCTCGGTGAGCGCCGGGAGGATTTCCAGGGCGTCGCCGACGATGCCCAGGTCGGCCGCGCCGAAGATCGGAGCGTCGGGATCCTTGTTGATGGCCACCACGAAGCGGGAGCCGCGCATGCCGACGAGATGCTGGATGGCGCCCGAGATCGCGCAAGCGACGTAGAGCTTCGGCGACACGGTCGCGCCGCTCGAGCCGATCTGCAACTCGTGAGGCAGCCAGCCGGCGTCGGTCACCGCCCGGGAAGCTCCGACCACGCCCCCGAGCGCGGCCGCCAGCTCCCGCACGATTTCCAGGTTTTCGGGGCCGCCGAGGCCCCGTCCGGCGGCGACCACCACCTCCGCCGCGGTCAGATCCACTCCGCCGCCGCCGGCGTCCCGCACTTCCACGAGACGCGAGCGCAGATCGTCCGGCCCGACGGGGGAGGGGAGGATGCGGACGGAGGACGCCGGACCCGCCTTCCGGGCCGGGAAGGCGCCGCGCTCGACCGTCGCCACCGCGGGAAGGCCCGGCGCCAGCACCTCCTGGACGAACTTGCCGAGGAACGCCGACCGTTTCGCGACCAGGCCGCCCTCGCGCCAGGAAAGCGCCGACACCGCGGTGGCGGCCGCGGTCCCGAGCTGCGCGGCGACGAGCGGCGCGACGTCCCAGCCGACCGGGTTGTGGGACAGCAGGATGCACTCCGCCCCGCTGGCCTCCCGGGCATGCAGGACGGCGGCGGCGTAGCCATCCGCGGTCGGGGCCGCGAGGGCCGGCCCCTCGACGAGCAGCAGTTCCCCCGCGGGAAAGGCGCCGGTCAGTGCTTCGGCGTCGCTGGCGTCACCGACCGGAAGGACGGCGCTCACCTCCTCCGAACTGCCGGCCAGGCGGGAGGCGGCCTCGATCAGCTCGTAGCTGGAGTCCGTGATGCCGGTTTCGCCCCGCTCCGCGAGAATCAGGACCCGGCGGCTCATACGGCGTCGCCGGGAAAGGAAATCCCGGCGCCGGCGCGGATCCGGGGAACGAGCGCCGCCGCCACCTCCGCGGGAGAACCCTGGAGAATCTCGGCGCCGGCGCCGCGTTCGGGCTTTTTGAGCGTCAGCCGCCGGAGCCCGCCCCGGACCCTGCTACTGCCGTCCGGCGCCGCGAGGTCGGTGCGCTCGACCGGCTTGCGCCGCGACGCCATGATTCCGCGCAGGCTCGCGTAGCGCGGAGTATTGATGCCGGTCTGGACGGCCACCACCGCCGGCAGGCGCAGTGCGACGACCGCGATCCGGCCGCCTTCGAGTTCCCGGTGCACCTCGAGCGATCCGTCCCGGAAGTGCATCTCGGTTACCGCGGACGCGAACGAGTACCCCAGCAGGCCGGCCACCAGCCCGCCCACCTGTCCGTGGCCGCTGTCCTCGGCGAGAAGGCCGGCGGTCACGACGGCGGGCTCCAGCTTCTCCACCGCATCCGCGAGCGCCCGCGCCACGAAGAAGGGGTCCGCGAGGTGGGTGCGGTCGGTCACCAGGTGGACACCGCGGTCCACTCCCATGGCGAGACAACTCCTCAGCACCTGGCCCGCGTCCGCCGGACCCGCGGTTACCGCGATCGTCTCCGCCGCGTGCCCCGCCTCTTTCAGGGCCAGGATCGCTTCCACGGCGTAACGGTCGTAGTCGTTGATGCCGTAGCCGAGACTGGATTCGTCAATCCAGTCACCCGCCGGACGAAACGCCGAGTTCCGGTCGGGAACCTGCTTCACGAGGGCGACGGCGTTCATGGATTCCGGTGCTTATGATCGCCGCGCTAGCGTTCGGGGGCAAGGTGAGAAGCGGTCTGCCGAGAGGCTTTTTTGTGGTGGCGGCAATCCTCGCGCTGGGGAGCGGCCTCACCCTCCTCGCGGTCGCCGGTAAGCCCACCGTGATCCGTAAGCCCGACCCGGTCAGCCGTCCGGTGCTGCTGATCCCGGACTTCGACAACCGCACCGGCCGGGGCGAGTTCACCTCGTTAGCCCGGCAGTTCACGGAAGCGGTCCGCACGCGCCTCGATGAGGATGCGGCCGGCATCTTCGAGCTCTCGCCGCGCCGGCTGCGTCCCGCGTTCGGCCCCCAGGAGCGCGAGGAAGGCCTGGTCGGAATCGCGGCCCGGCTCGGGGCCGACTACGTCCTGGCCGGCAGCATCGAATCGGGTCCCGGCAGCCCGCTCGGCCCGGGGTCCTCGTGGGCGCCCCCCCGATCGGCAGAAACCGGCGGCGAGGAGATTCGCCTGGACATCCTGCTGGTGCGGGACTCCGACCCGCCCCACGTATTCGCCGAGCGGTTCCCGCTCGGGATGCCGGAGCCCGGTGAGCGAGCAGGCGCCGAACTTGCGGACTGGGTGGCCGACCGCATCGCGCTCTCCCTCACCCGGCCCTAGCAGCCTGTGGACAAAGTCACGCGGCGTTCGACCGGCGATGCATCCCGGCTGAACCGCGCCGCTTCGCGTCGCTCTGCGTTGCGTTTCGGTCGAAATACACTCGGTATTCCTCCCTCACGCGCCTTGTCAGCCGGGCGCCTCACCGATCTCGGCGCACACGTCACTTTATCCACAGGCTGCTGAGTCCGGAGCGGTCCGGTTCCGGGGGCGCTCGTGCGCGCCGGACCCGATGACGGGGCGGGGACGGGCGCTGACGCCTTCAGCTTCACGCGTGTGCCGGACAGGATTGCCGGCGACTGCTAACCGGTGTGTGTCGGTACGGAGCGGCTCGGGGCGCGCTCGAACCCGGAGGACCGAGCCGGTGCAGAAACCGCTTCATCGGGGAGACGTCGGAGTGGTGCAACTCAAAGCGTCTCGACGACGATACTCCTCCACACCGAGACCAAAACGCCGGGATCCGCAACCTCGGGAAGGTCGGTGGTCTCCTGTCGGATGCGATGATTCCCGCCGCGGGCGCCTGGTTGATCCGCGTCGGGGGTGATCCATGCCATTCCGTTTCATTCATACCTCCGACTGGCACATCGGCAAGGTCTTCCGGTTTGTGGACGAGGCGCGGATGGGCGTGCTGCAGGCGGCGCGGCTCGATGCTGTCACCCGTCTCGGTGAACTCGCCGGCGAACACGGCGCCGGACACGTTCTCGTGGCCGGGGATGTGTACGACTCCGCGGAGCTCTCACGGCGGTCGGTCAACGAGCCGATCGAGCGGATGCGGGCCTTCCGTTCGGTCCAGTGGCATCTGCTTCCCGGAAACCATGACCCCCACCGACGGAACGGCCTCTGGGATCAGTTGGTGCGGCGCGGATTGCCGCCCAATGTCCGCGTCCACTGCGGCCCCCAGGCGACGCTCATCGAGGAGGGCGTCTCGCTGCTGCCCGCCCCGCTCCTCCACCGGCGGAGTCTCGTGGATCCGACCGCCTGGATGTCCGACGCCCCGCCGGGCGACACCCTGCGGATCGGGCTCGCGCACGGCACGGTCGCCGGGTTCGGTTCCGACGATACTCCGACACCCAACTTCATCGCGCCTGACCGGCCGGAAAAAGCCGCGCTTGTATACCTCGCACTCGGCGACTGGCACAGGCAGAGATCGGTCGGCGAACGCTGCTGGTACAGCGGCACGCCGGAAACAGACCGCTTCGGTGCCGGGGAGCGTGGCCAGGCGCTGCTCGTCGAAATAACGGAACGGGAGACGCCGCCGCGGGTTCGTGCCCTCGACACGGGCCGATACCGCTGGGTGGAGCACACCGCGAAGCTCGACGGGCGCGAGGCGGTGGACGACCTCGAGCGCCGATTACGCGGCCTCGACGATCCGCTCGGAAACACCCTCGTGGATCTCCGCGTCGAAGGTGCGCTATCGCTGGAGGAGTTCCTCTACTTCGAGCAGCGGATCGTGGAAACGGTCGGGGCCGCGTTCGCAGTGCTCCGGGTGCATCGGGAGCACTTGTATGCTGAGCCCACGGAGGCCGATCTGGACCGGATTGGCCCCGACGGATTCGTGCGCCGCGCCGCGGACGAGCTTCGGCGGCGGGCGGCCACAGACGGCCACACTCCCGAGGGGAAGCTCGCGCAGGCGGCGCTTTGCCGGCTGTATGTCGAGCACCAAAAACTGACGGCCGCCAACCGATGAAACTCCGCTCGGTCGCCGTTAACCAGTTCCGCAAGTTCACGGCGCCCACGCGTCTCGACGGGATCGGCGACGGGCTGAACATCCTCATTGGCCCGAACGAAATGGGCAAATCTACGCTTCTCGACGCCATCGGAGCGGTGTTCTTCGAGCGCCACGGCTCCGCCGCGAAACCGATCCGCGCGCTCCAAAACGACCGAAACCGGGCGGCGCCGGTTGTCCATGTCGACTTCGAACTCGAAGACGGCCCTTACCGCATTGAGAAGCGTTTCCTGAAGAAGCCTTACGCTCGACTCCACTGTCCCGACGGGCGTCAGTTGGAGGGCGGCGAAGCCGAACACGCACTGCGCAAGCGGCTCTCGTTCGAGCAGTCGGGCCCGCACGGCGCGAATCCGGAAACGCGGGGGATCTGGAGCGTTCTCTGGGTGCGGCAGGGGGATTCTTCGGGCTCGGTTGCGGTCACCGCACAGGCGCGGGCAAGCCTCTACCAGGCGCTCGAGGCCGAGGTCGGCGATGTTCTCGGCGGCAACCGAGGTGCGAACGTCGTGTCGGCGCTCGAAGAACAACTCGCAGCGCTTATCTCCCCGCAGCAGCGACGTTTGCGTAATGAGTACGCCACAGCGGTGGAGAGGGTCACCGCGACCGAGGCGATGCTTGCCGACCTGCGTGGGCAGCGCGACGAGGTCTCTGCCATCCTCGACGAACTGGATCGGCGCTCGGCGGAGTTGGCGTCGCTTGAATCGAAGGACGGCGTGGAGGAAGAACAGCTCGAAGCCCAGTTGGAAGCCGCTCGACGAGAGCACACCGAAGCCGCGAGGCTCGAAGAGCGCATCAAGGCTGCTAGGGCCGAAGCGGAATTGCGAGGCCGCGACCTCGCCGACGCGGAGAGCAACCTCAAACGGCGTGCCGCGCTACGGACGGCGGTGGCAGAGGCACGGCGCGATTCGGAAACCGCCGAAGGTGAACTCGCCGCCGCGCAATCGGCGGTCGATGCCGTGGAAGCCAACGTCTCGGGGCTGCGGGGTGCGGTGGCTAACGCTCGGACCGCGGCGGACGAAGCGGCACTTGCGGAGTCCCGCGCCGGTCGCGTCCTCAACGCAGTGGTAAGGGGAGACGCCCGGGCTGTTCTGCGAGCTAGACACCGGCGCGCCACCGCAGCCGCTGAGCGGAGACGCAGCGCGGAACTCGAAGCTGTGGCGATCCCGCTGACTTCGGAGGTGCTGGAAGGATTGCGCCAAGCGGCGCGGCGGGTGGAAACGGTAGCGGCACTCCGGAATGCCGCCGCGACCACCGTCGCGCTTGAGGCGTCACCGGAGAGGCTGATTGGCGTGACCCGCGATGGCACGCCGCTTGGAGATGGCGGCGCGCGGTTTCGCGCCCTGGCGCCGACGATCCTCACGATTCCCGATTGGGGTCGGATCACCATAGAACCGGCAGTGCGAGACCTCGAAACGCTCGATCAGCAGAGCCGGGAGGCGCTGACAGCGCAGGCGGCGGCGCTCGACGCCGTCGGCGTCGCGGACATGTCGGAGGCCGAAACCCGCTTTTGGCAGCGCGAAGCGGCGCTTGCCGAAGTAGCAAGGGCCGAGCACGAACTTGCGGACCGCGCCCCCGATGGACTCGAGGAACTGGCGCGACAGGTCCGCGAGGCGGACGGCGCGGCGGCGCGCGTCCTTGGATCCGGTGATGTCGAGCCGCCGTCGGTCGCCGAGGCCGAGCGGTTGGTCGCCGAGAAGCGGCAAGCGGCCGAAGAGGCCCGGCAAAAGCAGGCCGAGGCGAACGCGGCGCTCGCGGGTCCACAGGAGTCGCTCGAAGAGCGACGGACCGAGCTGGGTGCCACCAAGCAACGGGCGGAAGCTGCCGCCGGGCTGTGGCGCCAGCGTCAGGCGGAACTCGCGGGGGCCGAGGCGAAGCGAACCGACGCCGATATCGAGGAAGCGGTGCGCGGCGCGCGGCGGGCATGCGAGGAGCGGGCGGGTGTGGTCGAACGCCTGGAGAGTTCGGTGACCGGCGACTCGGTGGCCGTCCTTGAAGCGAGGATCCAACGCCTGACCAAAATCCGTGCGGAGCGGCGGAGTGAGCGGGATCGGCTGCGGCAGGAGATTGCGAGGCTCGAGGCGCGCGCCGAGGAACGACACGCCGTGCAGGTTCACGAAGAGATCGGCGAGCGTGAACGCAGTCTGGAACAGGACAGGGCCACTGTCGCAAACTTCGAAAAAGAGGTGCAGATCCTCACCCTGCTCGTTGACACGCTACGTAGTGCGGAAAACGCGGCGAAGGAACGCTTCGTAACGCCGGTCGTCAGCCGCGTTCGGCCGTACCTACGCGCCCTGTTTCCGGGAGCCGACATTGTGGTGGACGAAGACCTCTCGATCGCGAAGTTGCGCCGCGACCCGGAACACGCCGAGCCGTACCACCAGCTCAGCATGGGCACCCGCGAACAGGTCACGGTGCTTGTCCGGCTAGCGTTTGCGCAACTTCTCGCCGAACAGGGCCGGCCTGCTTCGGTGATCCTCGACGATTCGCTGGCGTTTTCCGATGACCAGCGGCTCGACCGGTTCTTTGATGTCCTGACCTCTGCCGCTCAGACGGTCCAGATCCTCGTGCTCACCTGCCGGGAGCAACTCTTCCGCGGCCTCGGTGCCCGAAGACTTCACCTGACTCCCGGCGATCCGGAGGAACTCGCCTCGGCGTGAGTGGCAACTTCGCGCTCACTCCGGTTCACTAAGGCGGCGCCCGTCCCGGCGCGCCGGCCTCCGGGGGATTCCCTACCGCAGACGGATTGCGTCCCAGGTGTCCCAGGCCGAGGTGTCCGAGAGGATGACCTCGTCGGCCTCGGCGAGACCGCGAGCACCTCGATGCGGTTCACCGAGCCCCTTCCGAGTTCGACCGCAACGCGCACCCGGGGCCGCTGCCCCGGTATGCCGGGGGGAATTTGACCGGGGTACCATCGGCCCCTATCCGCGGCGCCCCGATGACGATTCGACCGACCTCCGGTGTCCGCGGCTCCGCGGTCCGGATCGGGCTCTCCCGAAGGAATCTGCGCCGACCCCTTCGTCGCCCGGGACGGTGCTCCGGCGTGCGGCGCCGGCATCCGACCGCCGTCTCAACAGCCTGTGGCAAAACCAACGCGGCGTTCGACGGGCGATGCATCCCGGCTGAACCGCCCCGCTTCGCGGGGCTCTGCGTTGCGCTTCGGTCGAAATACACCCGGTATTCCTCCCTCGCGCGCCTTGTCAGCCGGGCGCCTCACCCGTCTCGGCGCTCACGTGGGTTTCACCACAGGCTGTTAACCCTCCTGGCCGGCGCGGGAGCAATGGCGCTTCCCCTCTGCGCCGGGTGCGGCGCGCCGCCGAGGCAAGCCGCGACCGGGCAAGCCGCAACTGGGCAGGCCCCAACTGGGCAAGCCGCGACAGGGCAGGCCGCAACCGGGCAAGCCGCGACTGGGCAGGCCGCAACTGGGCAGCCCGCCGGGGAGAGCCCGGCGCGCGTCACGAAGTCCGTCTTCGGTGTCCTTCCCGGCGGGACCGAAGTCGCTGGCGCCACGCTCCGGAACCGGAAGGGACTCGAAGTCGAGATCATCGCCTACGGGGCGATCATCCGCGCCTTGCGGGTGCCTGACCGCTCCGGGTCCCCCGGCGACATCACCCTCGGCTTCGCCGATCTCGACGGCTATCTGGGGGACAGCCCCTACTTCGGCGCGGTCGTCGGCCGCTACGCCAACCGCATCGCCGGCGGCCGCTTCGAGCTCGATGGCGTGCGCTACGAACTGGCGCGGAACAACGGCGAGAACCACCTGCACGGAGGGATCCGCGGCTTCGACAAGGTGCTCTGGACACTCGAAACCGGGGTTGGCGAGGATCGCGCCAGCGCTTGCCTCGGATACGAGAGCGCGGCGGGGGAAGAGGGATACCCGGGGCGCCTGTCGGCGCGGGTGACCTATACGCTCACCGACGACGATGAACTACTGATCGACTATCGGGCGGTCGCCGACGCGCCCACCCCGGTGAACCTGTCGCAACATACCTACTTCGACCTGTCGGCGGGCGAGAGCGCCGATGTCCTCGAACACGAGCTGCTGCTTCACGCCGATTTCATGACCCCGGTGGACGAAACCCTGATTCCGACGGGCGAGATCGTCCCGGTGGCGGGCACGCCGTTCGACTTCACCGCCCCGCGGCGGATCGGGGAGCGCATTGGCGAAACCCACCCGCAGTTGCTCCGGGGCGGCGGCTACGACCACAACTTCGTCCTGGGCGGGGAGTCCGCCCCGCCGCCCGGCGGCGGCAGCGACACCGGCGCCGAAACCGTGGGCTTGGCGCGCGCCGCGCGGGTCCGCGATCCGGCGAGCGGCCGGGTGCTCGACATCTTCACCAGCGAACCGGGCATCCAGTTCTATTCGGGGAACTTCCTCGACGGGAGCGTCGTCGGCAAGGGCGGGCGCGCCTACGGCCACCGCTCCGGTTTCTGTCTCGAAACCCAGCACTATCCGGACTCGCCGAACCAGCCCCGTTTCCCCGACACCGTCCTTCGTCCGGGCGAGGAGTATCGATCCCGCACGGTCTGGCGCTTCTCGGTGGATCCCCCGGGGGCGGAGCCCTAGCAGCCTGTGGCAAAACCCACGCGGCCCAGTTCTCCCGGTGGGGGCTCGACGGGCGATGCATCCCGGCCAAACAGCCGGTGATGAAACCCACGCGGCGTTCGGCCAGCGATCCATCCCGGCCAAACAGCCGGTGATGAAACCCGCGCGGCGTTCGGCCGGCGATCCATCCCGGCTGAACCGCGTCGCTGCGCGCCGCTCATCGTTGCGTTTCGGTCGAAATACACCCGGGCCAGTTCTCCCGGTGGGGGCTCCTCCCTCACGCGCCTTGTCAGCCGGACCCCCACCGGGAGAACTGGGCCTCGCCGGCCTCGGCGCTCACGCGGGTTCCACCACCGGCTGTTCACCGCGTCGCTTTCGCGCCGCTCATCGTTGCGTTTCGGTCGAAATACACTCGGGCCAGTTCTCCCGGTGGGGGCTCCTCCCTCACGCGCCTTGTCAGTCGGACCCCCACCGGGAGAACTGGGCCTCGCCGGGAGACTGGCCAGCCTCGGCGCTCACGTGGGTTCCACCACCGGCTGTTCACCGCCCCGCTTCGCGGGGCTCTGCGTTGCGTTTCGGTCGAAATACACTCGGGCCAGTTCTCCCGGTGGGGGCTCCTCCCTCGCGCGCCTTGTCAGCCGGGCCCCCACCGGGAGAACTGGCCCCACCGGGAGAACTGGGCCTCGCCCGTCTCGGCGCTCACGTGAGTTTCACCACAGGCTGCTAGCGACCCCTGAGCGACCACTGCCGGCTGATCCCGGCCGGGCCCGGAACCGGCGGTCCGGAGCCGGCGGCCCGCCGCCAGGCTGCCGGATGCGCCGCCGGGCGGCAACGGCCCCCGGCCGTCCTCCCATACGATGCGGCCGTGAGTTCCGCCCGCTGCCTGTTCCGCGCCACGCTGGCGGCCGCGCTGCTGCTCACCGCTTGCAGCCCGGAGACTCCCGCGGGGCCGATCCTTGATCCGGAAGCGCAGCTCGGCCGCTTCGACTGGCGGGACAACCTCGACACCGACTGGTTCAGGGAGGCGGTCCCCTTCCTCGAGACGCCCGACCCGGAGATTGACGCGACCTACTACTACCGCTTGGAGCTGCTCACGAAGCACCTGGTCTACGGCTCCCCGGAGCACGGCTACACCTTCACCGAGTTCATGGACCGCCCCTTCTGGTCCGGGGCCTACGGGGCGATTTCCTGCCCCCTGGGGCATCAGTTCTACGAGATCCGCTGGCTGAAGCGCCCCGACATCCTCGACGACTTCGCCCGCTACTGGCTCGAAACTCCCGGCGCCGAACCCCGCAGCTATTCCAACTGGTACGCCGACGGCGTGTGGGCCGCCTACCGGGTGCTGGGCGACCGGGACTGGGTGGTTTCGATGCTGCCGCTGATGGTGCGGCAGTACGAAGGCTGGATGAAGGAGCGCTGGGACGGCGGGCACCGGATGTTCCGCTGGGATGGGATGCACGATGGGATGGAGACCAACATCAACTCGCGGCAAACCGAGCAGTGGTTCGACGGGGCCGAGGGGTATCGGCCCACGTTGAACAGCTATCTCTGGGCCGACGCGACCGCCATCGCCAGGACCTACCGACTCGCCGGCGACCTGGAGGCGGCCGCCGCTTTCGAAGCTCGCGCCGGCGAGCTGAGGGCCCGGATCCAGGAGGAGCTCTGGGACCCCGAGCGCCGCTTCTTCTTCCCGCAGTTCGCCGAGGACGAGCCGGGCGTGGACGACCCCTGGCCCGGTTCCGGGAGCGAACCCGAGGGCGCCGCGGCGGTCGCGGGAGCGCGGCGCGCCGCCTCGTCTCCCGGGGCGATGATCCGCGCCGGTTCGCTCACCTACGAGAGCGGACCCTGGGCGGGCAGCCCCTACGGGCGGGAGGCCATCGGGTTCGTCCCCTGGCAGTTCGGCCTCCCGGGTCCCGGTTACGAGCCGGCCTGGGGGTTTCTCATGGACCCGGAACGCTTCAACGCCCGCGCCGGGCTGCGGACCACCGAGAAGAACGACCCGCTCTACTACGAATCTCCCCGGTGCTGCGTCTGGAGCGGCAATGTGTGGCCCTACGCCAGCACGCAGACGCTCACCGCCATGGCGAGACTGCTGAACGAGTACCAGCAGGAAGAGGTGAACGCCGCTGACTGGTTCGCGCTGTTCCGGACGTACGCGCTCTCGCACCGCAAACAGGGCCGCCCCTATCTCGCCGAGGCGAGCCACCCGGAGACGGGCTCCTGGTCGGGGCACGACAGCTTCTTCCACAGCGAGCACTACCTGCATTCGACGTTCGTTGACCTCGCCATCACCGGGCTGGTCGGCCTCCGACCGCAGGACGACGACCGGCTCGTCGTGAACCCGTTGGCGCCGCTGGAGTGGGACTGGTTCGCCCTCGACGGAGTGGCCTACCGTGGGCGAACGGTCAGCGTGGTCTGGGACCGGGACGGGGATCGCTACCGGCGGGGCGCCGGCCTCTCGCTGTTCGTCGACGGGGAACTGGCGGCGCACCGTGCCGATCCGGGTCGGCTGGAGGTGGATCTGGCCGGTTTTCCCGCCCGCCTGGCGCCGCCGCCGCCCTCCGACCCGGAGGCGGCGCGCCCCCGCAACCTCGCGGTGAACAACGGCCCCGACTGGTATCCCGCGGTCTCCGCCTCCAGTTCCCACCCGCGCTATCCGCCTCGGTGGGCGTCGGACGGCCAGTTCTGGTATCACCGGGCCCCCCCGAACCGCTGGCTGCCGAGTGGCGCGAGAGACGAGGATTGGCTGGAAGTGGACTTCGGCGTGGCGCGCCCCGTGGAGGAGGTCCGGCTGTACTTTCTCGATGACACGGCGGGGCTCCCCGATCTGGTAGCCGAGGACGCCCCGGAGCACCTGCTTCCCGGTGGTGCGCGCGCGGCCCCGCTCGCCGCCGCTCCGTCCTCCTACCGGATCGAAGTCTGGGAGGGCCGGCGTTTCGTTCCGGCCCGGGTCCGAAAGCGGACGCCGGCGCTCCCCGCGGGCCGTCGCGCCAACCGGGTCGAGCTGGCGCCGACCACGACCCGGCGCCTGCGGGTGGTGCTCACCCACCCGCCGGGTCGGGTGGCGGGACTCTCCGAAATCGAGGTCTGGGCGAAGGTGCCCGCGCCGCTTCCGGAGCCCGGGACCCGCACGCCGAACCTGGCCCGATCCCGGCCGGTACGGGCTTCTTTCGACCCGGAGGGAGTCGCCGGCCGACTCACCGACGGGCGCATCGGCTTCAACCGCTACTCCGACCGGCAGTGGACGGCGCTGGGCTCCCCCCGCCAGCGCGACTGGGTGGAGATCGCGCTTGGCGGGAGCCGAGCGGTGAGCGGCCTCGATCTGTACTTATGGAGCTGGGAGAGCCGGGGCACCGGCGCGCCGGTACGCATCGAGGTGCAGGTGGCGAATGGCGATTCCGGTTGGCGCGATCTCCCGGACGCGACCCAGACGCCCGACATTCCGCTCTCGATGAGCCTCCACCAAATCCGGTTCGCGCCGGAGGCCGCCGACCGGGTGCGCATCGTCCTCCACCACGCGGAAGGGTTGCGCTCCGGCCTCACCGAGATCGTCGTCCGCGGCGAATGAACGGCGACCGGACAACGGCGAGAGCGCCTGAATGGGACACGCCCAGGCACGGCAGTTGGCTCAGCGTCGCCGAGGTCGAGCTCAACGTAATGACCCGTCAGTGCCTCAATCGCCGCCTGGACTCCCTCGAGATCCTGCGCGACAGATCCTGCGCGACGAGGTCGCGGCCTGGCAGGCGTCCCGAGACCGCATTCAGGCCAGGGTCAACTGGCAGTTCACCACGGACGACGCCCGCGTCAAGCTGAAACGCCTCTATCCGACACCTGATGAATGAAAGGACACCAGCCACTCTGGCCCGCACCGGAAGGACCGGGCCGCGTGACTTGCTCCACCGGCTGCCAACAGCCAGTTGCCGGACCGGTGCAGGGCGCTCGAACGCCGCTCTACCGCAACCGGATCGCGTCCCAGGTGTCCCAGGCGGAGGTGTCCGAGAGGATGATCTCGTCGCCCTCGGCGAGGCCGCCGAGCACCTCGATGCGGTTCACCGAGCCCCTTCCGAGTTCGACCGGAACACGCACCGCGGTCTGACCGTCGGGCGCGATCCGGAAGAGCCCAACCGTGCTCCCCGGCTGGCCGTAGGCCGGCCGGCCGACGTGGAGCGTGTCCGGGATCCGGTCCAGTTCGATGGTGCCGTCCACCGAAAGGTCCGGACGGGCGCCGCGGGGGAGCGCGCCCTCAAGCCGGATGTCCACCGCCACCGTCCCGTCGCGCACCGCGGGATCCACCCGGGAAACGACGCCCTCGATGACACCGTTGCGGGTGTCCACGAGCGCCGATTGGCCGGGCTCGATGTCGCGCGCCTGCGTCTCGGCGATCCGCAGCACCGCCTTCAGTTCCTGGGGATCGGCCACCCGCGCGAGGTTTTGCCCGGGGGTCACCTCCTGGCCGACTTCGACGGGAGCCTCCAGCAGGATTCCGACCCGTCCGGCCCGCACCGTGAGGGCCGCGAGCTGACGCCGGCGGAGCGCCAGCACCGCCCGAAAGCGCGCCACCGTCGCTTCCTTGGAGGTGAGCTGCGCCTTGCTGGAATCGGAAAGGATGAAGAGACGCTCCTCTTCGAGTGCGTGGCGGGTCTTGAGTTCTTCGGCGCTGACCTGGCTGCGCCGGTGGATCAGCTCCCCGACGAATCCCGCCTCGAAGAGTTTCTGGTTGGCGTCGGCGAGCCGCCGGGCCTTCGTCGAGGAGGAGGCCAACTGGCCGGCGGCGTTTTGCTGCTCCAGCAAATTGGATCGGGTCTGATCCAGCAGCCGGCGGAGTTCCGCCTCCTGGGCGCGGAGCTGGAGTTCGGCGTCCCGGGTCTGCTGCGCCAACTCCGGATTGGAGAGGACGAGCAGCACGGTGTCCGCTTCGACCGGCGTCCCCGGCAGGACGCGGCGCTCTTCAACCCGTCCGCGGGTCTCCGCGGCCAGCCAGCGGATCTGTTCGGGAGGAACCTGCAGGCTGCCGGGGCCGCGCACCTGCCGCACGAGCTCGCCCCGCTCGACAACGCCGGTCCAGACGACGGAGCGGTTCACCTCGGGGAGCCCGGGGGCGATCCTGCCGAGCAGGATCAGGAGCGCCGCCAGCGCGGCCACCCCTCCGCCGGCGAAGATCAGCCGCCGGGTACGGCGTTTCCGGTGCCGGTCGGCGATCTGGAAATCCACTCGGTGCCCTCAGGCAGTCCCTTTTCGGGCTAGTCGAACACCAGCCCCGGCAACGCGAGCGTGAGATACGGGATGTAGGTCACGAGCAGTACCGCGCCGGCTCGAATCAGCAAGAAGGGGACGGACGCGCGATAGACCTCGCCGAGGGGCCTTTTGAACCGGTAGGAGGCGAGGAAGAGGTTCATGCCCACCGGCGGGGTGAGATAGCCCAGTTCGAGGTTCGTCAGGAAGATGATGCCGAGGTGGACCGGGTCCACTCCATAGGCGAGCCCGAGGGGAACGATCAGGGGGACGACGACCACGATCGCCGAATAGATGTCCATGAGACACCCGACCACCAGCAGGAAGACGTTCAGTAACAGCAGGAAGAACAGCGGGGAGGCCACGAACGATTGGACCCAGTCGACCGCGGTGCCCGGGATGTCGGCGAAAATCAGGTAGTTGGTGAGCCCGAGCGCGGTGCCCAGGATGAGCAGCACGCCGCCGATCAGGGTTACCGCGTTCCCACCGGTGCGGACGAGGTCGGAAAGCGTTTTCCCCTCCCGGTGCACCACGAACTCGATGAAGAGCGCGTAAAGGACCGTGAGGGCGGCCGCCTCCACGAGGGTCGCGAACCCGCCGAGGATGACCCCCAGAACCACGATGGGGATGGCCGCTTCCCACTTGGCGATCCAGACCGCCCGCGCCGCCTCGCGCACCTGGAAGGGGGACGTCTTGCCGGCGAAGCGCCGGGTCACGAAGATGGTGAAACCCGCCACCAGCCCGATCTGGATCACCGTCGGGACGATTCCGGCCACGAAAAGCCGCGAGATGTCCACCTCGGCGATGAGCGCGTAGAGGATGACGGCCAGCGAGGGGGGCAGCAGGAGCCCCAGCGAGCCCGCCGCGGTCAGGAGACCGGTCGAAAACTTCGGACGGTGCCCTTCGGCGAGCATCATGGGGTACATCAGGCCCCCCATCGCGAGGATCGTCACCCCGCTTCCCCCGGTGAAAGAGGTGAAAAACGCCGACACCACGAGGGCGACCACCGCGATCCCGCCCGGCATCCAGCCGAAGAGCCCGCGGAAGAGGATCACGAGCCGTTTCGGAGCGCCGCCTTCGGCGAGGATGTAGCCCGCGAGGGTGAACAGCGGGATGGTCGGCAGCATCGGCTTGCTGACCATGCTGTAGGCCTCCGCGGGAATCGCGGCGACCGGGTCCCAGTTGCTCCACAGGAGCACGGCGGCGGCGCCGCCGAGCGCCACGAAGATCGGGGCTCCGAACGCCGCGGCAATCAGGATCAGGGCGAGCAGCGGCCATTCGATCCCGTTCCCGGTGAGGTCGAACCCGGTGAGTCCCTCGTGCAGCAGGAGCGGGATGGCGAGGCCGAGGATGGCCGCCCAGCGGCCCCAGCGGGTCGGGATCCGGCGGAAGAGCCGCCAGCCGATCAGCAAGAAGCCCACCGGCATCACGCCTTCGGCAACCCATACCGGAACTCCGAAAGCGAGCTCGCGCCCACCCGACCACTCCGCGCGGATCAGCACCACGCTCGCGTAGGCGAGTACGATCGACACCACGACGCCGACGGCGCCGGAGAGCGAGAGGAGTCGCGGTCGCCAGACGTCGGACGCCATGCTCGGGCCCGCGCTGAGCGAGAGCAGTTCCCCCCGGCGGGCCGCCACCGCCGCTCCCAGGAAACCCACCCAGAGCGCGAGGTGTTGCACCCACGTGGTCGAACCGGGAATCCCGGTCGGATACACCGGCCGGATGAGCGCCTCCCCGATCGGGATCGCCGCCATCAGGACCAGGGCGCCCACCGAGAGGGCGTCCTCGAACCCCGCGAGGCGTCCGGGCGACGGGGCGGATCCGGAGGTTTCTTCGGCGGCGGCCTCGCTCATGGGGCGGCAGGTTCCCTACTCGCCCTACTCCCGGGCCGCCCGGAACTCGTCGCGGAGCCGGATTACCCGGTCGAACACCGGGGCAGGGACCAGGCGTTCCCGGATCATCGGGAACATCACTTCGGCCGCCTCGAGCCAATCGGCTTCGAACGCCGCGGAGGCTTCGATCACCTGGAGGCCACGGGATTTCATCGCCTCCAGCGATTTCCGCTCCTGCTCGCGGTTCGTCGCGCGGAGTTCCAGCGCCGCTTCCTGGCTCCGGCGGGCGACCACCTCCTGCTGGGAGGGGTCCAGCCGGTCCCATCCCTGATCGTGGATGATGAGGGCGCCCTGCATCGGCGCCCAGGGCAGGTCGTTCATGAACTCGGCCGAACGGTAGAGCTGGGATCCCTCCGCGAGGATGACCGGCAGGGGCGCCGCTTCGACGAGCCCGGTCTGAAAGCCGCTGACGAGTTCGACCGTGTTGATCTGGACCGGGTCGAAACCCGCCCAGCGCAGGAGATCGAGCACCGTCGGGTCGCTCGCGGCGCCCGCCAGCTTCAGGTTCTTCAGGTCGTCGAGTGAATTGACGGGTTTGCTCGCGAAGAAGTGAAGCCACCCCACGTCGGCCCAGGCGAGAGTCCGGAACCCGTGTCCCCGGAGCGCCTCCTCGATGCTCGGATTCATGGCTTCCCGGACATGGTCCCATTCAGCATAGTTACGGAACACCATGGGAATGGAAAGCGTCCAGGCACTCGAGTCCAGCTCCGCGAGGCCCACATTGGAGACCGCGGCGATCTGGACCTGACCGAGCCGCATCTTGCGGATCATGTCGCTCTCGTCGCCGGCGGCGCCCCCGGCGATGATGCGGATGTGCACTTCGCCCCCGGTGTCCCGGCCGATGGCGGCCACCATCTTGTCGAGGATGAGGTACCAGGCAGATCCCCGGGGCGCCACCGTGGCGAGACGCAGGTTGACCTGCGCCTCGGCCGCGGCCGCCGGCAGGAGGAGGGCGAGACCGGCGGCCGCCAATAGGACGCCGCGCCGGGCGGAGAAAAGCTCCTTGAGTCTGTTCATGACGGGATCCTCAGCAGTGGTCCTGCATTTCGTCGAAGAAATAGTCGTCCACGTTGGCGAGCAGCCAGGCCGCCCGTTTCTGCGCCACCCGATTCAGGAGGCGGCCTTCCGGTTCGCTGTCGATGTCGAAATCGAGCGTCTGCTGCAGGAGGGTTTCGAACTCCTCCCGGTCGCCGCCGGCGACTGACCCGGTTTCCGCCCAGGTGGACCAGAGCACCGGCCGCCGATCCGGCCCGAGCTGGAGGGCGTGTTCGTAGTACTCGCGGGCCTCGTCGAGGGAGCCCCCGATCCGGGCCGTCTCGTAGATGCTCAGATAGTCGTACACCACTCCGGCGTCCACGCCGTCGTCGAGTTCCCGCGACCGGTAGAGCAGCGCTCCCATGACCGACAGATCCGCGGTGGCCTCGGGATTGTCGGTCTCCATCCCGATCCGGGCGCCGATCGCGGTTCCGGTCCACAGCGCGAGCCCGGCATCCTCCACCTCGAGTTCCATCACCGCCGCTTCGGGATCGCGCCGGAGCCGCTCGCTGATCCCCGGGTAGTCCACCTCGAGCCCGCGCAGTCCGTAGTCGGTGGCGCGCCGGTAGAGCCGCGCGGCCCGCCTCCGCACCGCTTGCTTTTCGTCGAATTGGGTGAAGTCCAGCTTGAAGAGGTCCGGCTCCACGAACCCGTAGGCGTAGAGCAGGAAACCCTTGGTAGCGCTCAGGAGGACCTCCCGGTTTTCCGGGCTGGTTTCGAGGAGAGTCTCCATCAGCTTCAGGTTGTTGGCGAGGGCCCCTTCGACGAGGCCGAGGTCATCGTCCGAGCGGAATACGGCCTCGCCTTCGGCGAGCACCGCGGCGAGGGAATTCACCGCAATGTTCGTGATGAACGAAGAGCACGCCGGCAGGAAGAGCAGGCAGGCCGCCAGGCTTCCGGCAACGGCGCAGCGCGCCGCTTGCCCCCTGATTCTCATGGGCACGGAAGGTTACTCCGCGGGACGCCGGGGTTGGCCGCCTCCGGGCCGCGGACCGGATAGCCTCTCTTTCGTATGCTGTCCAATCCTCCTCCTTCGGTCGCCCGGCCCGCCCCCTCTTCCGTGCTGGCGGTCAGCCTCCTCGCGCTCGGCGCCTGCGGTTCGCCGGGCGAGCCGACGGCCGCCGATTCCGACACCCCGAGGGTCGCGGCCGCGGTCGATCCCATCGTGGGTTCCTGGCGTCCGGGGGCATACCGCCTGGAGGGCGGCGAGGAACTGCCGGTGGACGGCAGGATCGTCTTTCTGGCGAGCCGGGAAGACGGCGGCAGCGGCGAGTGGTTCGTGGTCTTCTTCGTGACCGGAGAGGACGGATCCACGCTGCGGGGATCGGCCGAGGGCGGGGAGTGGTCCCGGGACGGGAAGTCGCTGCTCCTGACCCATCAATACCACCTGTCCGCGGGCGAGGCCGCCGGACCGCTGCCTGCCGCTCCGCTGGCAATGGCGCTCCGCTCGGCCGCCGAAGCCGCCGACAACCACCGCGAGCCCTGCGAGGTCACGGTGGAAGGAAACCTCCTGACCCTGTTCTTCCCGAGCGGGAACTCGATGACCTTCGAGAGGGTCGAGGCTCTTCGCTAGCGCCGGGATCTTGGCTAGCGGCGGGACCTTCGCTGGCGGTGGGACCTTCCCCTACCGGTAGCCGCGCGCCTCGAGCGCGGCGGCGAGTTCCGGCGAAAGCTCGGGAGCGGGCCCGGCCCGTTCGTTCTCCTGTTCCGGCGGATGCTCAGGCAGGCGGGCCCGGAGGTCGCCGGGGCGGACCCGCGACAGGACCGGCAGACCCTCGACCCGCTCCCAGTAGGCCCGCCCGGATCCAGTCGAGGACCTCGCGGCCCTGGGTGGCGAATCCCGCGGGAGTGAGGTGGTCCATGGCGAGGCGATTGTGGGCCACTTCGCCCGGGTCGATCACCATGCCGCGGGCCCGCCCCGGGCGACCGGGCTCGACGCCGAGGCGGACGCGATCCCTCGCCCGAGACTCGCGCGACCGGCGCGGAAGCCGAATCGCTACGGAGTCGCCGCGGAAAGCCCGGGGGCGCGGATCTCGTCGCCACGCGCGTCAGGGAGACGCTTCAACAAGTCCGGTCGTATCCATCGCATCAGGCATGTACCGTGACCATCCTCCGCAGCAACTCTGTGAACCCCTTGGCGCCGACGTCCACTCGGCCCACGAGATGGATGGGGTTAACAGCCGGTGGCAAAACCCACGTGGCGTTCGACGGGCGATGCATCCCGGCCAGACAGCCTGTGATGAAACCCACGCGGCGTTCTGCCGGCGATCCATCCCGGCTGACCGCGTCGCTTTCGCGCCGCTCTTCGTTGCGTTTCGGTCGGAATACACCCGGTATTCCTCCCTCACGCGCCTTGTCAGCCAGGCGCCTCGCCGGCCTCGGCGCTCACGTCGGTTTCACCACCGGCTGTTCACCGCCCCGCTTCGCGGTGCTTCTGCGTTGCGTTTCGGTCGAAATACACCCGGTATTCCTCCCTCACGCGCCTTGTCAGCCGGGCGCCTCGCCCGTCTCGGCGCTCACGCGGGTTTCACCACAGGCTGTTAGAGCGTAGTATCGGATCGGTGCCGGGCCATCTCAATCTTCTTGATCGAGGGACTTGGCGGGGTTCGCAGGCTCTGAGCGAGTGGAGCCATGAAGCGGCCGGTTGCTGCACCGAGGATCTTCCGCGCGGAGGGGGGATGCACCGATGAGAGAGACCACGCTCAGGGTCAACGGCGAGACCCGTACGCTCGACGTCGATCCGTCGACGCCGCTCCTGTACGTCCTGCGGAACGATCTCGGGTTGCGGGGACCGCGCTTCGGCTGCGGCCTTGCCCAGTGCGGGACGTGCACGGTGCTGATGGACGGGCGCCCGATCCGCTCGTGCATCCTGCCGGTTTCGCGTAGCAACGGCGAGATTACGACCCTGGAGGGACTGCCCGAGGACGGGCAACTGCATCCCGTCCAGCAGGCCTGGATCGATGAGCAGGTGCCGCAGTGCGGGTTCTGCCAGAACGGGCAGATCCTCACGGCCGCAGCACTGCTACGCACCACCCCGAACCCGACCGACGACGAGATCCGGGAGGGCATGAACCCGATTCTCTGCCGCTGCATGACCTACTTCCGGATCCAGTCCGCGGTGAAGCGCGCAGCGGTTGCGATGGCCCAAGCGGAGGCAGACCGATGAGCGGGCGCGACGCGCAAAGAGGGCGGGATCTGGCCAGCGGCGAACCCGATGCCCCCGTGGGCAAGGCGCCCGCGACCGGCGACTGGCAGGTCGCGAACTCGATCGACCGCGCTGTCGAGCGCTGGGGCGGCACCACTTCCCGGCGCGACTTCCTCAAGACCTCGGGATTGTTCGTCTTCGGCCTGAGCGGAATGAGCGCGGCTGGGGAGCGATTGGGGCGGCCCGCCAGGGCGTTGGGTCCAGGCCTTCGGAGCCCGGTGCCTATCCGGATCCCGACTTCCTCCAACTCGACTCGTGGCTGGTCGTGCACGAGGATGGCAGCGCGACCTTCTACGTCGGCAAGACCGATGGCGGCCAGGGGACCGGGACCGCCACCCAGCAGATGATGTGCGACGAGCTCGACATCGCCTTCGACAGGGCCACGGTTGTCATGGGACGCACCGACCTGACGGTGGACCAGGGCGGCTCGGGCGGCTCGGACGCGATCGAGCGCGACGCCATGGTCGGACGCCGGATCGCGGCGGAGGCCAGGCGGGTGCTGCTGGAGATGGCGTCGGAGCGCTTCGGCGTGCCCGTGGAGGAGCTTCGAGTGAGCGAAGGCGTGATCTCGCTGCATGACGATCCCTCGCGGACGGTCACCTACGGCGAGCTGATCGGCGGGCGGCGCTTCGATGTCGCGCTGGCGGGCGCCAACATCAACTCGACCACCGGCGTCGCGAGCATCAAGCCGGTGCAGGACCTGAAGCTTGTCGGCCAGTCGATTCCGCGCTACGACATCCCCGCCAAAGTCGACGCATCGCTCGAGTGGGCCGTCGACGTCAACCTCCCGGGGATGGTTCACGCCCGGAACGTGCGCCCGCCCTTCGCGGGCGCGACGCTGACGGGCATCGACGAGTCATCGGTGCGCGATGTGCCCGGCCTCATCCGGGTCGTAAGCAAGGGCAACTACGTCGCGGTCGTGTGCGAGCGCGAGGAGCAGGCGATCGAGGCTGCGGAACGTCTTGTCCTCGCATGGGAGAAGCCCGCCACGGCGCCCTTCCCGGCATCGGAAGACCTCTTCGCCTACATGCGGAGCGCGGAGGGAGTGCCGGGCTCGGGTGGACGGGCGGCGGCGCAGGTGCAGGGAGACCCCGATGGGGCGCTGGCGAGCGCCGCGACCGTCGTCGAAGCCGCATACGACATCCCCTTCCACGGACACACCGCGATCGGGCCCGCCCACGCCCTGGCCGATCCCTCGGACGGCCAGATGACGATCTACACCAACGACATGAAGCCGTACAGCCACCGGACCGGGATCGCCGAGTTCCTGGGCATGCCGCCGGAGCAGGTGCGGGTGATCTGGATGGAGGGGCCGCAGCTCTACGGGCGCACGGCGGCGGACGACGCGGGCTTTGAGGCCGCGTACCTGGCCAAGGAGCTGGGCCGCCCCGTTCGCGTGCAGTGGATGAGGCACGAGGAGACGGCGTGGGACACCAAGGGTCCCGCCTTCGCAATCGACCTCCGGGGAGGGCTCGACGCGGACGGCAACGTGGTCGCGCTGGACTATCAGGGCCGGATCGCCAACTACGCGCACCTCGGATACAACCAGGCCCGGACCGTGCTCATCGCGCAACTGATGGGGTTCCGGCCCGAGCGGCCGTCGCCTGGGGGTGCCCGCGGGCCGGACGACATGTATCACATCCCGAACCGGCGCCAGGAGACTCGGGCGATCCGCTTCCCGCTGGCCTTCGAGACGCCGCTCCGCACCGGGAACCTGCGCGACCCCAACGGCCCGCAGACGACGTTCGCCGGGGAGTCGTTCGTGGACGAGCTGGCCACGGCCGCGAACGCGGATCCGGTCGAGTTCCGGCTGCGCCTCCTGCGGGGCGCAACCGATGACGACGAGGCTCTCCGCCGGGCTCGATCGATCGCGGTGGTCGAAGCGGCCGCCGAGGCGTACGGATGGGAGGTGCGGCCGTCACCCGGGACGGTAGGCAGCGGGCGCTTTCTCACCGGGCGGGGCATCGCGTACGCCTACCGCGCCCGCACCGTGATCGCCGTGATCGCCGAAGTCGAGGTCGACCGCGAAACCGGGCGGGTGCGGGTCCGGCGGATGGTGTGCGCCCACGACTGCGGCCTGGTGATCAACCCGAACAGCCTGGAGGGCACCATCCAGGGGAACCTCCTGCACGGGATCAGCCGGACGCTGTACGAGGAGGTCCGGTTCGACGGCGAGAAGGTCACCAGCGTTGACTGGCGCACGCACCCGACCCTCACGCACATGGACGCGCCCGAGCGCATCGATGTCGTGATGGTCAACGGTGACCCGAACCCCGACCGCCCGGACCTGCGCCCCTACGGAGCGGGTGAGCCCTCGCACCGGCCAGTTCCCGCGGCCGTCGCGAACGCAATCCATGACGCGACGGGAGTGCGTATGCGAAGACTGCCGCTGCGGCCGGAGCGCGTGCTGGAGGAGTTGGGAGCGGCGGGGGTTTAACAGCCTGTGGTGAAACCCAGGCGGCGTTCGCCCGGCGATCCATCCCGGCTGAACCACTCCGCTTCGCTCCGGTCTGCGTTGCGTTTCGGTCGAAATACACCCGGTATTCCTCCCTCACGCGCCTTGTCAGCCGGGCGCCTCGCCCCCACCGGGAGAACTGGCCAGCCTCGGCACTCACGCCACTTTGTCCACCACCGGCTGCTAGGTCACCGCGCCGCTTTGCGGCGCTCTGCGTTGCGTTTCGGTCGAAATACACTCGGTATTCCTTCCTCACGCGCCTTGTCAGCCGGGCGCCTCGCCCCCACCGGGAGAACTGGCCGCTCTCGGCGCTCACCCGGGTTCCACCACAGGCTGCTAACAGCCTGTGGCAAAACCCACGCGGCGTTCGACCGGCGATCCATCCCGGCCGAACCACTCCGCTTCGCTGCGTTCTGCGTTGCGTTTCGGTCGGAATACACCCGGTATTCCTCCCTCACGCGCCTTGTCAGCCGAGCGCCTCGCCCCCACCGGGAGAACTGGCCAGCCTCGGCGCTCACGTGGGTTTCACCACCGGCTGTTAAGGCCATACGAACAGAGCCAGAAGACCCTGCCAGAAGCCCAGATCCGGAAAGCGGATGGAGAAGAGCCAACCGATCATCCAGATGCCGAAACCCGTTCCACCCTGATCGATCTTGATCCGCTGGTTCGAGGGGGGCGCAGCGTCTCCCTCGCCAGACCCCAATGTGCACACATTGGGTAGGCTGGCTCCTGATACCTGCCGGTGTCAGGAGCCAGATCACGTGTCCTCCGATCGCGCGTCCGACAGTCTTCCTCCTTCACCGACTGGATCTTCGTCGTCGCCCGTCGGGATCCTCTCCTGCTCCGGCGCTCTCGTCGATGTCCATCCCCGCTCGATCCGTGTCCTGCGCCTGATGTCCGTCCCTGCTGTCGTTCGCGCCTGACCAGTCTCGGGTCGGTGTGCTCGAACAGGGGAGGCACGCGCGCACCTCGGGTACAACGCGGGTGGCCGCCTCGCCCACAGTCAGAACGAGATACCGGAGAGCCCAATCAAGCGTCCTGTCGTTTTCGAGAGCGTCGGCGTTGGCCCCCTGGAATGTCTCAACCCCCTCCCGGGGTGTAGTCCCGCATGTCCGGTAGCGGCCCGCGTTCACTCCGGCAACTCATAGAACAACTCCATCGATCCGGCGACCTCTTCCTGCATCCACGGCCGAAGTGCCCGGAAGAAGTGCCCGGAACTCGAAGATCTCCGCCTTTCTGCCCACGATTTCGCTCAGCTCGTCCTGCATGTCGACGAGATCGAAAAGGGAGAAGCGCACTCCCGGTTTGAACTCCGCCAGCACATCCAAATCGCTGTCCGGTCCGAAGTCGTCGCGAAGCACGGAACCGAACAGCGAGAATCTCCGATCCCGTGTTTCCTGCAAAACGCTGCAATCTCATCGCGCGGGATGAGCAACCGAGGACTCATGCCGCCACCTCTTCGAACATCAGCGGCTTGAACTCCGGGTCGAGCATTTCATCGTCCCGCAGGTTCGGCACCTTAAGGGCATGCCACCCGGTCCAGAGTGATTTGGGAAACGAGAATCTGCCACGAGCGTCGGACCGTCAGCGGTAGCCGCGCGCCTCGAGCGCGGCGGCGAGGTCCGGCGAAAGCTGGGGCCCGGGCCCGGCCCGTTCGTTCTCCTGCTGCCAGGCGACGGTCTGGATCCTCCGGGTCTCCAGTTGCGCCTTGAAGGATTCCATCGAGAAGCTCGCCTGCACGTACGCGTTCTCGGCTTCGTTCGGATCCCGCACCAGGTTGAAGAGCGCGAACAGGGGCGCCGGCTGGCCCGGAACCGGTATCCGGAGCATCCGCAGCCGCCCGTCGAAGACGCCGAAGAGCCCCCGCTCGGACTGCGCGTAGAGCCGCCGATGGGGGCGCGGCTCGTCCCCCTGAAGCGCCGGAACGAGCGACTTGCCGATGGTGCCCAGCGGCAGCGTCTCGGGGAGCGGCACCCCGATCAGCTCGAACGCGGTTGGGCCAACGTCGCCGATGCCTACCGCCGAACCGAAGCGGGTTTCCGCCGGGAACCGTGACCCGTCGCTGCCGGGCCAGCCGAGCAGCAACGGAACCTGGAGCGTCTCCCGGAACAGGGCGCGGGGCGTTTCGAAGGGTGGACCGTGTTCGCCGAGAGATTCGCCGTGGAGCCCGGCCACCACGAACAGCGCCTTCCCGGCAAGCGGACCGGACGCGAGGCTCGACAGCACCGCGCCGACGGCGCGGTCCACCCACCGGATGGACGCGTCGTAGCGATCCGCCAGCTCCCCGTAGCCGGCTCCCCCGGTCACGGCGGCGGCCGGTTGCGACCCGCCTCGAAAACGCGGGCCGGCCGGGGTCATTTCATCGGTCCGCACCGCATCCAGATCCTCCGCCGGAGGGCTGTGCGGCGGAGAGGGCGCGGAGAAATGAAGCCAGACAAAAACGGGAGACTCGCCGGTGGCGGCACGAAGCGCCTCGACCCCGAAGTCGCGGACGGCATCGGCGCCTCCCGCGGCGTCGCCCCCCCAGTGCTCCCGAAACTCGTCGAAACCCCGGGCGAAGCCGAGTTCCGCGGCCAGGGCCGGATGATTCACCGCGCCGAGGGTCCGGTAGCCGTGCGCACGCAGCCTGGACGCGAGCGTGCCGTCTTCGACGAGCCGGGCCGGTTCGCCCCGGGTGCTCCGGCTCGGATCCACCCCGGTGAGTAGTGCCGCCGCTCCGCGCCCGGTTTCGGGCCAGGGGGTCAGCGCCTCCAGGAACACCGCCCCGGAAGCACCGAAGAGGTCGAGGTTCGGACTGATGTTGCGCGGATAGCCGTAGATTCCGAGGTGGTCCGCGCGAAGCGAGGAGACGGTGACCAGAACCAGGCTCAACCGTTCGCCGGGCGGCGGCGGCCCCGGATTCCCGCAGGCGGCTCCCGCCAGCGCCGCCGCCAGCGCTGCAACTGCAATCCGGCCATTCCCGCAGAGCGATGCCGGCCGGGTGGCGCGGGGCGGACGGCCGTTCATCGTCCGTCGCTCCCCGCCGCGATCTCGATCCGCCGGGTCCCGTCCCGCTCGCGAAGCAGGCGCACCCGAATCGCGTCGGTGCGGCAGTAGTGTCCGAGCCTCTCCGGCCACTCGACGATCACGATCGCGTCTTCCTCCTCCATCTCCTCGATGCCGAGCTCCCGGAGTTCCTCCGGGCGCTCGATCCGGTACAGGTCCAGGTGGTACAGCGGGCGGCTTCCCTCACCGTAGCGCGCCACCAGGGCGAACGTCGGACTCGTGACCTGATTGGGATCCACTCCGTAGTGCCGCGCCAATCCCTTGGCGAAAACGGTCTTTCCGGCGCCCAGGTCCCCCTCGAGATAGAAGGCGCGGCAGGCGGGTTCGCGGGCGGCGAGGCGCGCTCCGGCCTCGAGGGTCTCCTCCGGGCTGCGGCTGGCCACCCGGCCGGCCCTCGGCGTCGCCGGCGCGGCGGTCATCGGGACATCTCCGCCCGCAGCCGGTGGATCGCCCTCCCGAGGTGGGCGGCCACGCCGGACGCCGTGACCGCGTCCTCCCCGCAGTGCTTCCGCGCTTCGCTGCCCGCGAGTCCGTGCAGGAACACGCCCGCCGAGAGTGCCTCAAGCGGACCCAGGCGTCGGGCAAGCAGCGCTCCCACCACTCCGGTCAGGACATCCCCGGATCCACCGGCGGCGAGTTCGGGCCCCCCCGAGCGATTCACGAAGACGGCGCCCCAGGGATCGGCGATCAGCGTCCCGGGTCCCTTGAGGGCTACCGCTCCCTCCGTTTCCCGGGCCAGGCGACGCGCCACCTGCAATCGCTCGTCCTGGACCTCGGCGCTCGTCAGGTTGAGCAGCCGCGCGGCTTCGCCAGGGTGCGGCGTCAACGCGAGCCGCGGCCGCTGGGCGAGTTTCGAGGCCCGACCGGCCCAGGCGTTCAGCCCGTCGGCGTCGAGTACCAGCGGCGCCGAAGTCGTCAGGACGATCCTTCGCACCGCCTCCTTCGTTTCCTCGCGGCTGCCGAGTCCGGGACCGAGTGCGATCGCGTCAGCGGCGAAGGCGGAGATCTCCGGCACCCCGTCGAGGGAGATCTCCCCCGGGTCGGTGGAGGGCAGGGGCAGCCGCATCGCCTCCGGCGGCAGTTCCGTCAGGCCGTCGGGGGGACCCGCCACCGTCAGCAGCCCGACCCCCGCCGACAGCGCGCCCTGCGCCGCGAGCGCCGCGGCTCCGGGCATCCGCCGCGAACCCGCGATCAGCAGGAGCCGGCCGAGCTGTCCCTTGTGGACGCCGGGCTCGCGAGCCGGGAAGAACGGGGCGATGCGGCGGGCGTCGTTGGTTCGGACCCCGGTGGTGCCGGCATTGAGCCAGACCCGCGGGATTCCGATCTCTGCGACCCGAATCTCCCCGCACGCGGCGCTGGCCGGAAAAACGAAGTGACAGATCTTGGGGGCGGCGAGCGCCACGGTGAGATCGGCGCGGAAAGCGAGGTCCGGCGCGCTGCCCGTATCCGCCGAGAGGCCGGTCGGAATATCGATGGCGACGCGGCGAGCGTCCCGGAATCGTCCGACGTGGTCGAGGTCGGCGATCACCCGGGCGGTGAGCCCCCGAAGCGTCCCGGAACTTCCCGTTCCGAGGATGGCGTCAACGATCACCCCCGGGCGGGGCCCGGCGAGCCCGTCCGGACCGGCCTGGCGCAGCGCCGTCTCCCAGGAGGCTTCGTCGGGGACCGGAACGACGTGGAGCGCGAGCTGCATCGCGGTCTCGAAGTTCGCCCTGGTGGCCCCGGTGAGCCGCTCCGGATCGGTCAGCAGAACGGCGCTGGCCCGAAGCCCGCGCGCTGCGAGCGCCCGCAGCGCCACGAGTCCGTCGCCCCCGTTGCCGCCCCGCCCGCACAGGATGAGAATTCGTCGCCCGCTGCCCGCTGCCTCGGCGGCAACGATCTCTGCGACGGCCCGGCCGGCGTTCTCCATCAGGACGCGCGCCGGGATCCCCGCCTCCTCGATGGTGTGGCGATCCGCTTCGCGCATTTGCTGAGCGGTGAGCACGTCCATGCCCGGGATTGTAGGAAAGGGAAGCCTGCCCATTCTCGGTCCCGCTCTCGGTACCCTTGTCTCGGTGACCCTGTACTTCCCGGAGGCGCTCGTGCGCGAGGTCCTTCCCATGCGGGATGCGGTACCTGCCGTCGAGGCGGTATTCCGGGAACTCGGCGAGGGCGGAGCCCAGAATCGGCCCCGGCAGCGGGTCCGGGTACCGGGCCGGATGCTCCACACGATGAGCGCCTCGAGCGCGGCGCTCGGCTATCTCGGGCTGAAGACCTATCTGACGGGCCGGGACGGTGCGCGCTTCGTGCTCCTGCTCTTCGACCAGGCGAGCGGGTCACTGGCCGCCGTGATGGAAGCCGACGCGCTCGGTCAGATCCGGACCGGCGCCGCCACCGGGGTCGCCGCGGACTACCTGGCCGATCCGGCGGCCGCGAGCGTGGGGATCGTGGGTTGTGGCTACCAGGCGGAGACGCAGATCGAGGCGCTCTCGGTGGTGCGGCCGCTCACCCGGATCGAGGCGTTCTGCCGGAGTCCCGAGCGGCGGGAGCGGTTCGCCGCCGCGATGTCCGTCCGGCTTGGCGTCGAGGTGGTTCCGGCGCGGAGCGCCGAGGCGGCGGTGCGCGGCAAGCCCATCGTGGTGGCGGTCACGAGCGCCGCGGAGCCGGTCGTCCGCGGAGAATGGCTCATCCCGGGGGCGTTCGTGGCGGCCGCCGGAGGGAATTCGCTGAAACGCCGCGAACTGGACCGCGCTGCGGTGCGGCATGCCCATCGCGTGGTGGTGGACGACCGGGAGCAGGCGCGGATCGAGTGCGGGGATCTCGCGCCCCTCGTGGCCGCGGGCGAACTGCGCTGGGAGGAGTTGGAAACGCTCGGCGAGGTGGTGACGGCCGGAAAGGGGAGTGCCGGGGCAGGGTCTTCCCTGTTCGAATCTCAGGGCATCGCCGCGGAAGACATCGCGGTAGCGGCGCTTGTCTACGAGCGCGGGAGGACAGAGGCAGTCCCGTTCCCGAGCGGGTAGAATCGCGTCATGACTTCCTTCCTGTGGGTTCCGATTCTTCTGGTCGGCCCCTTTGGCGCGACCGAACTCCTGATCATCCTGGGAATCGTCATTCTCATCTTCGGCGGTACACGGCTGCCCCAGTTGGGTAAAGGCCTCGGCGCGGGTATCAAGAATTTTCGGAACTCCTTGAAGAGCGTCACGAACCCGGACGACGGTTCGGATGACGCCGACGCCTCCAAGGACGACGACTGAGTTCGGCGGCGCTGGGCGGCGCCGCCAAGGGCATCCCAGTGCGCCCGCCGGGGCTCTGTCTTGCCGATGAATCCCGGGCTAAACGATCACCCTTAGCCCGTCGTGGGCGCGCTCGAAGACCAGATCGGTGGCGCCCAGCACGTCTTCGCCGGTGTGCACCAACAGGACCCGGCGGGCACCGATTCGGGGCGCGGCCGCCCGGAGTTCCGAGTGGGACGTGTGGCCGGGAAGGGTTTCGAGCGAGGTGCACTCGTGGATCAGGAGATCGGCGTCCGCGGATTCCGAAATCAGCCGATCGTTGAAACCGGTGTCTCCCGAGTACACGATGGTCCGGCCCCCGACCTGGAACTTCCATGAAAACGCCCACGCCTCCGGTTGGTGGCGAGCGGCGAAGGCTCGCGCCGAACCGCCTCCCACGCTCTCCGGCAAGCCGGCCACCTCGCCGGGCAGCGTTTCCCTGATCTCTTCGGCAAAGCGGATGGGGAGGTTGGGGTAGAGGCATTCCCGGAGGGCTTCGATGCGTTCCCGCGCGCCCGGAGGCGCCAGGACCAGGAACGGGACCGTGCGGCCGCTCCGCAGGGCGTCGAGTTCGAGGAAGGGGAACCCCCCGTAGTGATCTCCGTGGAAGTGGCTGAGGACCACCGCCCCGAGATCGTCGCTTGACAGGCCTTCCGCGCGGAGGGCGGCGTGGCAACCCGGCCCCGCATCGAGCAGCAGCCCGAGCCGGCTGCCGATCGCGCGCAGGAAAATCGCGGCCTGTCGCTTCCCCCCGGATCCGAAGGCGTCGCCGGTGCCGAGAAACCGCACCTCGACGCCTGCCCCTTCGCCGCGCTGATCGCCCGTCCGGGAAGTCGGGGAAGTCCGGGAAGTCGGGGAAGTCCGGGACGCAGCCGCCTGACAGTCCGCGCAGACGAAGGGGCGTCGGCCCTCCCCCTCTGCCGCGGGATCCAGCGCCCGGTCACAGCGCCGGCAACACTCCAGCCGGGGGGCCGGGAGAGCGCCCGCGTGCCGTTCGAGCATCGCGGCGACGAACGCCACGATGCGTTCCCGGTCGCCGGCGGCGAAGAGCCGGGAATCTTCGAGCGGATCCTCATCCGGCCGCGGCCGGACGGTCAGCCGGACCTCGACGGTGCGTCCGGTCGCGTCCTCCTCGTCGGGGTCGGCGAGGACACGGATTTCGAACAACGCCGGGGCCGACTTGGCTAACCGGCGCTGGCGGCCGGCAGGAAGGCCAGATCGCGGCCTGGATCGAACGGCGCCGCGAGTCCGGCGGGCCGGTAGCCGCGGAGGTCGACCGCCACCCGGCGATATCCGAGCCGCTGGAGGCGGCCCGCCAGCCGGTCGCCGACCTCCGGGCTGAGCGCGCGCGCGATCTGGGCGGCGGGCAGCTCGATACGGGCCAGGTCTCCGTGGTGCCGGACCCGGAAAGCGGAGAACCCCAGCTCGCGGAGCGCTTCCTCGCCGGCCTCGACCTGTCCCAGGATCCCGGCGCTGATCTGAATGCGCTGAGGCACCCGGGAGGCGAGGCAGGCGGAGGCCGGTTCGTCCGCTACCGGCACCCCGAGCGACCGGGCCAGCGCGCGGACGGTTTCCTTGGAGATCCCGGCCTCGAGCCACGGCGAGCGGACCCCCAGCAGCGTCGCCGCGCGCCGCCCGGGCCGGACGTCACCGGCGTCGTCGGCGTTCGTGCCGTCGAGGACAGCGGCGAAGCCGCGCTCGTCGGCGAGCTGCCGAAGGCGGCGGTAGAGCTCGTTCTTGCAGTGAAAGCAGCGGTCCGGCCCGTTTTGCCGGTACTCCTCCGACGCCATTTCGTCGGTTGCCAGCCATTCGTGCGGCATGGGGTGGGCTCGGAGGACCCCCTCCACCAGCGTCTTCTGGTATTCGGAAAGACTGGCGCTGACCCCGGTGACCGCGAGGCTTCGGTCTCCGAGCGCGAGGTGGGAGAAGACGGCCAGCGTTGCACTGTCCACTCCGCCGCTCAGCGCGACCACGGCGGAACCGCAACCTTCGAGGATCGCTTTAAGAGCGTTCCGGTAGGTGATCAGGTCGCCCGTTTCGTCCGTGCCTCGGAGCGCCGTCCCGCTTTGGTCTTCAGGCACCCTCCGCTCCTCAGACATCCTCCGCTCCGCTCCTCAGACATCCTCCGCTCCTCAGACATCCTCCGCTCTCCAGGGGCCGCTCGCGCCGCCGCTTTTTTCGAGGAGGCGGACCGGGCCGATCACCATGCCCCGATCCGCGGCCTTCAGCATGTCGTAGACGGTGAGCGCGGCAACCGAGGCAGCGGTCAATGCCTCCATTTCGGCGCCGGTGGAAGCCCGGCAGCGGACCCGGGCGACGATCCGGATCCCCGTCTCCTCGAACACGGCAGACACCTCGGCGTGATCGAGGGGCAGGGGATGGCAGAGCGGGATCAGGGTCGCGCACGCCTTCGCGGCCTGGATGCCGGCGAGGCGGGCAGTGTCCAGCACGCTGCCCTTGGGAGCGTTTCCTTGCCGCGCCAGTTCCAGCGCCGGCCGCGAGACCGTCACGAAGGCCTCCGCGGCGGCGGCGCGCTCGGTGACGGGTTTGGCCCCCACGTCCACCATCCGCGCGCTTCCCCCCGAATCCACGTGGCTGAGGGTCGCCACCGCCGGCGCCGGGCGATCAGGCGTGGCGGAACTCATCGGCGGGGATCATGCCACTCGGGTCCGGCGTCAGGAAAGCCTGGAAGCGGGTGCGCCGCGACGCTCTCCCCGGCCGGAATGGTCCCGGCGTCCTCGGGCACGATGACCAGGGCGTTGGCAAGCGCTACCGCCGCGATGTCGCCCGAACCCTGGGACCGGATCGGCTGCGCCGTCAGCTCGCCGTTTCCGGAGATTCCCACCCGGGCCGGGAGGAATGCTCGGCGCGGTCCGTGCTGCGTTACGGGAGCGAGCAGGCGGACGGAGGGCCGCGGTGATCGCGGGTCGGGGATCCCTTCCATCTTTTCGAGCGCCGGACGCGCCAGGACTTCGAAGGTGGTGAGCGCCGAGACCGGGTTTCCCGGAAGCCCGAACACGAGAATTGGCCGGAATTCCCCGGTGATTCCAAAAACAAAGGGCTTCCCGGGGCGGATCGCGACGGCGGTGACGAGGAGCCGGACCCCGGCCGCTTCGAGCACCGGTTCGACGTAGTCGTAGCGGCCCATGGACACCCCGCCGGAGATGAAGAGCACATCGGATTCGAGTCCCGAAGCGATCGTCTCGGCCAGCCGCTGCGGATCATCCGGTGCGGAACCGAGCCGCCGGGTCGGAAGCCCCATGCCGCGGCAACGCGCGGCGATCATGTGGCTGTTGGCGTCGCGGATTTGCGCCGGGCGCGGGGTGACGGTTCGCGGATGCCGGAGCTCGTCCCCGGTGGAGAAGACCGCGACGCGCGGCCGCCGGCCGACCGCGACCTCCACCTTGCCGACGGTAGCGAGCAAGCCGAGCGCCGCTGCCGACACGCGGCCTCCGGCTTCGAGCAGTTTGGCTCCGGCGCGCACTTCGGCGCCCCGGGCGGTCATACGGTCTCCGGCCCTGACCGGGGGAGGGTTTCGGCCCGGCGCGGGCCAGCCGACGAAATCTCCGTCGCGGACGGTGTCCTCCACCATGATCGCGGCGTCCGCACCCTGCGGAATCGGGGCCCCGGTCATGACGGCCGCCGCTTCCCCGGGGCCCACCGGGATCCGGGGCATCGTGCCCGCGGGGATCTGATCCACGATCCGCAATCGGCCGCCGCCGGCAAGGCAGGCGGCCCGGACGGCGTAACCGTCCACCGCCGACCGGTCGAAGGGAGGCAGATCGCGATCCGCGAACACCGCTTCCCGCAGCACCCGCCCGCGAGCCGAGGCGAGCCCCACCCTCTCGGCGGGCAACACTGGCGTCTGCTCCAGGATTCGGCGAAGCGTTTCCTCGACGGAAATCAAGGCGACCTCTCCGCGGATCGCCGAACCCGCTCCGACAGGGGGGCGGACTCCTCAGGCGTCCGGGCCGAAGCTGGCGATGGCCTCGTCTTCGGTTTCGAACACCTCGAAGAGCGGGAGCACCCGCGCGATGTTCATCACGTGCACGACCCTTTCCTGCGGGTGAAGAGCCTTGAGGGTCCCTCCGGCCCGCGCGACGCGGCGGGCGGAGGCTACGAGTTCGCCGAGGCCGGCGCTGTCGATAGCGCTCACCCCGCTGAGGTCCACGACGATGCGCACCCGGCCGGAATCAACGAGAACGTCCACGGCCTCGCGAAGCTCCAGGTCCCCATGACCGTCCACCAGGCGGCCGCCCAGTTGGAGCAGCGACACGCCGGATCGTTCCTTGAGGTCAAGTTGCATGGCCGGCCCCCCTTAACAGCCTGTGGACAAAGTCACGCCGCGTTCGACCGGCGATCCATCCCGGCTGAACCGCGCCGCGATGCGTCGCTCATCGTTGCGCTTCGGTCGAAATACACTCGGTATTCCTCCCTCGCGCGCCTTGTCAGCCGGGCGCCTCACCGGTCTCTGCACTGACGTCACTTTATCCACAGGCTGTTACCCGATCAGGGCATTGAGCGCCTGGCGATCGATGCGGATGTTGTAGCGCTCGGCGGCGCCACTGACGAAAGCCGCCCAAACGCGCTGCTTTTTCTCTTCCATCATCTGCGCCCGGAAGGGCTCCTGCTGTTCCTCGAAGGTGGTTTCGGAAAACCCCTCCTTTCCGTTGATCCGGACGATGGCATAGCCCCGCCCCGCTTCGAGGGGACCAACGACGTCTCCGATTTCCGCCCCGAAGACCGTCTCTTCAGCGCCGGGAAGCGGGCCGGCGGCGCCGAGCGCGCTGCCCCGGAACCAGCGCTCCAGGGGAGTCGGATCGGTATCGACGGTCTGCCCGCCGGCGACCCGGTCACGAAGGGTCTGCCCCGCTTCCCTCGCGAGCGATTCCGCCCGCTCTTCCTCGAGATCCGCCATCACCTGCTCGCGGATCTCCTCGAACTCGGGGACGTGCGGCGGTCGTTCCTCGAGCACCTCGACGAATGCGTAACCGGTCGCAAGCCGCACCGGGCCGCCCACCGCGCCGAGCTCAAGGTCGAAGGCCAGAGCGGAAAGTTCCAGCGAACCGAATCCGGCGACGGAGTCGCTGGCGGAGAAGAAATCCGACTCCTGAGGAATCAGCAGCGGGTAGTCGCCCGCCAGGTCGCTCAGCGAGTCGGCGTTTCCGACCCGCTCTCCGAGTTCGAGAACCCGTTCGGCAAGAAGAGTCGCGGCCTTTTCCTGCCGCAGCCGGCTCTCGATCTCCCCCTCGACCTCGCTCAGTTCGCGGGTTTCGGCGGCCTGGCGGTTGTCGAGCCGCACTACGTGGTAACCGTAGTCGGTGCGGACGGGGTCGCTGATCTCGCCGGGCATCATGCTGAAGACGGCTTCGGAGAACTCGGGGACCATTTCTTCCGGCCCGAAGATTCCGAGCGCTCCACCCGCCTCCCGCGTCCCCTCGTCCGCGGAGTAGGTCCGGGCGAGTTCCGCGAAGTCTTCGCCGAGGCGCGCGCGTTCGGCGAGGCGGGCCGCCAGGGTGCGGGTTGCGTCCTCGTCGGCCTCTGATTCGGCCTGGAGCAGGATGTGACTGGCTTCCGCCTGTTCCCCCAACTGGTACTGGAAGAGGTTGCGGTTGTAGTAGCGCTGAATTTCGCGCTGCCTTACGGAGACTTCCTCGGCGACGGTCTGCTCGGAGAGCGTGAGGTATCGGATTCGCCGCTGCTCCGGGACCTTGAACGCCTCGGGGGCAGCCTCAAAGCGCGCCCGCGCGTCCACCTCCGTGACCTCGACCTCTCCGCGCCGGCTATCGGTGGTCAGGAACCAGAGATCGAGAGAAGCGTTCTCGTTGCGGCGCCGATACTCCTCCCGGAGTTCGAGATCGGACACGTGGGGGGATTCGGTAATCAGCCGTTGCAGCTTCTCGGTCAGCACGTCCGACCGGACGGAGTCCTCGAAGTCTCTGGGGTTCAGGCGGGCTGCCCGCAGCCTGCTGAGGTAGGCATCCCGCCCGATGAAGACCCCGTTCTCCTGAAAGGTGGGGGAGGTCGCGATGTTGGTTCCCACTTCGGCGTTCGTGACCTGGAGCCCGAGCCGTTCGGCTTCGAGCACGAGCACCCGGCTGCGCACCAGCTCTCCCACGACCTGATCGGGGATGCCGAGTTGGCGGGCCAGGGCGGGGGAGAATTCCCCGCCACTTTGTTCCTGGTACAGGCGGGCGACGTTTCGGTACCGATCGAGAAAGGTCGAGGCCGCGATCGGTTGTCCGTCCACCCAGGCGACGCCCCGGCGCATCGCTGCCGTCGCGGGGTCGCCCATGAAGTCCGGGAAATACAGAGCGACGAACGCCAGAATGACCAGGGCGAGCAGCCCGGCGCCCATGAACCAGCCGACGGAACGACGGTTGCGAAAGTACTCGAGAATCATGGCAACCCGCCATGGTACCGCCAGACACCGCCGAGCGGCAAACCGGAACGCGCGAGTGCCGGGTTTGACTCTGTCGCGCCAGCCGCTTGGCTGGTAATCTTTACCATTGGCCGGGCTCCCGGGGCGGGGCTCCCGCCGTATTCCCCATCTTGGGCCGTTCGGTCTCCCGCAATCTGCCCTGCTCTTCCGCTTTTGCTTGATGCTCAAATACTTACTCAGTCTTTTCTCCGTTGATCTGGCGGTAGACCTCGGGACCGCCAACACCCTCATCTACACCCAGGAGTCGGGAATCATTCTGCGCGAGCCTTCCGTCGTGGCCATGAATACGGTCACGAAACGGGTGGAAGCGGTCGGGGCCGAGGCGTACGACATGGTCGGCAAGACCCCCGACCACATCAAGGCCATCCGCCCCATGCAGGACGGGGTGATCGCCGATTTCGAGGCTGCCGAGCGGATGATCAGCCACTTTGTGCAGAAGGCGCTGGGCCGGCGCCGGTGGGCCGCCCCCCGCATGGTGGTCGGCGTGCCTCTCCGAATCACGCCGGTGGAACGGCGGGCGGTGCGGGACAGCGTGCTCCGGGCGAGGGCCAGCGAGGTATTCCTCGTGCAGCAGCCGATCGCCGCCGCCATCGGCGCCGGACTGGACGTCACGACTCCCATCGGGTGTTGCGTAGTGGACATCGGCGGCGGAACGACCGACATTGCGGTGATTTCCCTTTCGGGGATCGCGGCCGGCACTTCGGTGCGTGCCGCCGGCGACATGTTCACCCAGGGAATCATCGAACACCTGCGCCGGTCCCATGGCCTGCTCGTGGGAGAGCGGACGGGAGAGCGAATCAAGATGGCGCTCGGCAGCGCCCGACCGGGCACGCAGGCGCGCAGCATGGAGATCCGCGGGCGGGATCTTTCCCGGCTTTCCCCGGCCACCTTGACGGTGACCGACCAGGACATCCGGGCGGGCTTGAGCGGCCCGCTGCAACAGCTCCTTAACGCGGTGTCGAACGTGCTCGAGAAAGTCGAACCCGAACTCTCGGCCGACCTGGTGGAGAACGGAATCCTCCTGACGGGTGGAGGTGCGCTGCTTGAGGGACTTCCCGAGCTGCTCGCCGATGAGACGAACCTGGCGGTCAAGGTGGCCGAACACCCGCTCGATTGCGTCGTGAACGGCGCCGGGGTCATGCTGGAACGGATGGACCTGCTCCAGCAGGTTTCGAGGCACGAGTAGGACGCCCGGGTCCATGCACGCCGGAAAGCAGCGGTAGGAGCGGGGAAGTCAGCCGGTGTCCGGGAAACGCGGCCATGGAGTCATCCTGGGGATCGTGTTGGCCGCGAACTTCCTCGGACTGACCTTCCAGGTGCGCACGGGGACCAACTTCCCGGTTCGGGACGGGCTGGCCGCAGTATTCGGAGACGGCCAAAGCCTGCTGGTGAGTTCCACCAGAGCGGTTTCGTCGTGGGCGGCGACGGTTCGCGACGCCCACGGGATGCAGATCGCTCGCGACGAGCTGGAGGAAAGGGTGGCCCGGCTGGAATGGGAACTGACAGTCCAGCGGGGGATGCTCGAGCGCGCCCGAGGGTTCACGAGCCTCGATGCCGAAGCGATGGGACTGGGCGAGCCCGTTTCGGGAGAAATCGTCGGGGTCAGCGCATCTCCGCTCGATCGGACCGTCACCGTGAACCGGGGAAGTCGAGATGGAATCGAGCGCGACGCTCCGGTGATGGCGGCGAGCGGGCTCGCCGGGCGGGTAGTGGCGGTAGGGCCGGGGATCAGCCAGGTCGAGCTGCTGTCGTCCTCCACCGCCGCCGTCGCGGTGATCACTTCGTCCAGCCGGACTCGCGGGGTCGTTCGCGCCGCGGCCGGCGACGAGGGGACCAGCGGCTACCGGCTTCACTTTGTCCCGGTGGGGCAGCAGGTCGCGGTGGGGGAAGAGGTGATCTCGAGCGGGCTCGAAGGTTTGTATCCGAAGGGACTTCTGGTGGGTAGGGTTTCCCGGGTCCACGAGGGAGCCGGACTGCTGCTTGAGATCGCGATCGAGCCGGCCGTCGACTTCGACACTCTCGAACGGGTCTTCGTCCTGGAGCGGCGGAACGACGCGGGCCTGGCGCCGGATCCCGCTGCCGGAACGCTGACACGGGGGTCATGAGCTATCTGCGAGCCGCCGGCGCGGTCGTCGTGGCTTTCCTGCTCCAGACAGCGGTCCTGCCGCTGGTAGTCCCCGAAGGAGTGACGCCGGACTTCCTGCTCGCGACCGCCGCTGCCGTAGCGCTGCTTGCCGGGCCGGGCCCCGCGATCGGAGTCGGTTTGGTCTCAGGGCTCTTGCAGGACTCCTTTTCCGGAGGTCTGCTGGGGATGAACGGCTTTTCCAAGCCGCTCGTCGTTTTTGCGGTGGCGCGCGCCCGCGAGCACCCGCCGCTGGACGGGTCTGTGGGAGTGCCCGTGCTGCTCCTGTTCGCCGCGGCCGCCGATCTGCTGATTCTGTGGGCACTCGGTGAAGTGGCCGGATTCACCGTGATTCCCCGCCAGGAGCTGGGGGCGGCGGGGTTCGGGATCCCGATCACCGTGATCTACGGGGCTCTCGTTCTTCGTTTCCTCCGGCCGAAGTCGTCGGGCTACGGAGTGCCATGAGGAACTTCCCCCGGCGGAGCCGAAACCTTTCGTGATCCAGGCCGAGTACTTCTCCCGCATCCGCAGGCGACTGGCCATCGCGCGGTATCCGCTGTGGGCTTTCGTCATTTTGCTGACTGTCCGCTTCTGGCAGCTCCAGATCGTCCGGGGTGAGGAGTTCAGCGACCTGGCGCGGGACAACTACCTCCAGACCGAGCGCCGGCGCGCCCCCCGGGGGCTGGTAGTGGATCGACACGGCGCGGTCCTGGCCCGAAGCGAGCCGTCGTTCACTCTGCTCGCCGACGAATCGGGGCTCGGCCAGTTGGAAGAGATCGGACTCCTGCTGGTTGATGAGGAGGACCGCGCCGATCTCGAAAGGCGGGCGGCACGCGGCCCGGCGGTAGTCCGCTCCGGGATCCCCTTCTCCGAAGCCGCTTTCTTCGAAGCCCGCCGGCGTGAACTGCCGGGCGTCCGGGTGGAGTTCGTGCCGGCTCGGGACTACCCCCTCGGCGTGGCTACCGCGCATCTCCTCGGCTACGTGGGGGAGGTCACTGCGGCCCAACTCCTCCTCGAGGAGTTTGTGACCGCGGCTTCCGGTGATCTCGTGGGCCAGGCCGGGATCGAACGGGTCTACAACGGGATCCTGGTCGGTTCCGACGGGTATCTGGATCGGGTGGTCGACAGCCGTCAGCGCGTGTTGGTATCCGGCGGGCTGAGGAGCACCGAGCCCGTCCGGGGCGACACCCTGCAGATCGGCGCGATCGGGGCGATTCAGGAGGCGGCCCACCGTGCTTTCGCCGACCACCGGGGAGCGTTTGTGGCGCTGGATGTCAGAACGGGGGAAGTCCTGGGCCTCGGCAGCTATCCGGCTGAGAGTTCCGAAGAGTTCCGCCGCGATGCAGGGAAGTTCCGCGAAATGCTCGCCGACACCGCGACTCCGCTCCTGAACCGGGCGGTCCAGGGCACTTATCCCCCCGGGTCGTCCTTCAAGCTGGTCACCGCCATCGCGGCGCTTGCGGAGGGCGTGGTGGGCCCGGAAACCCGGTATCGGTGTAACGGAAGGGCCCGCATTGCGGGTCGGACCTTCCGGTGTCACCGCGCGCAGGGGCATGGCGCGCTGACGCTTCGCGAGGCGATCTCCAAGTCATGCAACGTGTTCTTCTATCGGTTGACGGAAGCACTCGATGTGGATGTGATCGCATCCTACGCTCGCGCTTTGGGTCTCGGGGAGCCCACCGGGGTGGACGTCAGGAATGAGTCGAGCGGACTCATTCCGACCCGCGAATGGAAGCGCCGCGTTACGGGGGAGCGCTGGTACGCCAGTGAGACAGCGTCGGTCGCCGTAGGTCAGGGGGCGGTTTCGGTGACCCCGATCCAAATGGCGCGGCTGGCGGCGGCGTTCGCCTCGTTCGGAAGGGTTCTGACCCCGAGGTTGGTGGGGAGCGCACCCGCCGGCCAGATGGACGGAGTGATGCGGGAGCACTTCGAGCTGATCCGCGACGGAATGCGCGACGCCGTGGTGTCGGGGACGGCTTGGCGGGCTCGAATTCCGAGTGCTCCGGTGGCCGGAAAAACCGGGACCGCCCAGGTGGCGAGTGCGAACGTGGTGGCGGCCAACAACGAGGATCGCCCGTACGAGTTGCGCACCCACGCGTGGTTTGTCGGGTTCGCACCGTTCGATGACCCGCAGATTGCGGTGGCGGTAGTCGTGGAGCACGGCGGAGCCGGCGGGGCGGCGGCGGCCCCTATCGGGGGTGAGATCCTGCAGACTTTCTTTGATGGCTCCCCCGAGGTGCGGGTAGTCGGCGGCCCCGGAGGGGACCAGTGAGTCTTGCGAGGAGGCGCGGCCGGCTCCCGTTGCCGGGGGGCGTGGAGCGGCGCTCCGGATCCGGCAGGTGCGGGTCGTCCAGGCATGGGTCCGGGAAACACAGGCCCGGGAAGTGGCGACGATGGATCTGAGAAGCCGCGAGGGCGCGGACTGGGTGCTCCTTGTCTGCGTGGGGCTCTTGGTTCTGATCGCGCTGCTGGTGCTCGAGAGCGCGCTGCGGGGTGCCGGGTCCGGAGCGAATCTCGGGGCGCACGTCATCCGGCTGGTGATCGCCCTGGGCGTTGGCGTCGTTGCGTACCACATGGATCATCGCCGGCTGGCCCGACTGTCGCCGGGGTTTTTCCTGCTGGCCCTGGCTCTCAGCGCCATCGCGACCACCTCGGGGGCTCTCCGTGCGGGGACCCGCCGATGGCTCGAAATCGGAACGCTGACCGTCCAACCCGGTGAGCTCGCCAAGATCTCGCTGGTGCTCCTGTTCGCCCATCTGGTGGCCCGGTCGGGACATGAGCCGCTCAGCCGGCGCGCGACCGTCGGCTGGGTCGCGGCGTCCGGTGCCCTCGTGCTGGCGGTAGCGGCGCAGCCCGACCTGGGCAGCGCGGCGATCCTCGTTGGAATCGGGGTCGGGATGGGTTTCTTCAGCGGCCTGTTGATCTCGCGAAAGTGGATGCTGGCCGGCAGTGGATTGGCCGCCCTGGCGTTGCCGCTGATCTGGGTCTTCGGCCTGCGCGACTACCAGCGGCTACGCGTTCTCTCTTTCCTGAATCCGGAGAGCGATCCGTTGGGGGCGGGGTATCAGACCCTGCAGGCCTCCATTGCGGTCGGCTCCGGAGGCCTCTTTGGTACCGGCTGGTTGCAGGGTTCGCAGACCGGACTCCAGTTTCTCCCCGCCCCACATACCGACTTCGTGTTCGCGGTGCTCGCGGAGGAATTCGGGTTCCTGGGGGTGGTCGTCGTCCTCGCGTTGTATCTGATCCTCGGGCTGCGTCTGCTTCAGATTGCCGTGGAAGCGGCGGAGAACAAGGACCCTACCGGGGCGCTCCTGGTGGGCGGTTTCTTTCTGATGCTGCACCTCCAGGCGTTCTATAACATCGCGATGGTCGCGGGGATCGTTCCCATCAAGGGGTTCCCATTGCCGTTCATGAGCTACGGAGGCAACTCCTTGCTGATTGCGGCGGCGGCCATCGGGCTGGCTGCCTCCGTCCGGCGCCGGAACTTCCTGACCTAGTAGCCTGTGGCGAAACCCACGCGGCCCAGTTCTCCCGGTGGGGGCTCGGCCGGCGATGCATCCCGGCTGAACCGCGCCGCTCATCGTTGCGTTTCGGTCGGAATACACCCGGTATTCCTCCCTCACGCGCCTTGTCAGCCGGGCCCCCACCGGGAGGACTGGCCCCACCGGGAGAACTGGGCCTCGCCCCCACCGGGAGGACTGGCCAACCTCGGCGCTCACGTGGGTTCCACCACCGGCTGTTCACCACTCCGCTTCGCTCCGTTCTGCGTTGCGTTTCGGTCGAAATACATCAGGTATTCCTCCCTCACGCGCCTTGTCAGCCGGGCCCCCACCGGGAGGACTGGCCCCACCGGGAGAACTGGGCCTCCCCGACCTCGGCGCTCACGTGGGTTCCACCACAGGCTGCTAGCGTTTCGGGCGCCTCCCGCACCGACGCCTCCCGGACCGATCCGATCTCTTCCGTGCTACGGTTTCGGCGAATCCCTTTTCGCGTTTATTTGGACGTCCTGTGTATCGAGAACTGATCGTCACCAGTCTTCCGGGTGAGACCCGAATGGCACTCCTTGAGGATGGGGTGGTGGTGGAACTCGGTGTCGAGCACCGCTCCGAGCAGAGCGTCCTGCACGGGATTTACCGCGGCCGGGTACAGCGCGTCATGCCGAGTACCCAGGCAGCCTTCCTGGACATTGGGCTGCACCGCAACGCCTTCTTGCAGGTGGACCAGATTCCCCAAGGTGCGCTCGACGCCTGGCGGGATGAGGGGCGGGTGCCGGAAGCCGGAAAGGGCGGGGGAGGGAGCGGAGCCGATGCCGGGAGTTCCGGTTTTCGTCTCGAGAACCTGCTGCGGCCGAGGCAGTCCGCGTTGGTACAGGTGGTCCGGGAACCCTTGGGGCCGAAGGGCTACAAGGTCAGTTGCGATCTCAATCTCCAGGGGCGTTTCTTCGATTTTCGGCCCCTCGCCCCCACGAATGTAATCACCTCGCGGGCGACGGCGGGACCCCGCGAACAGCTTCGTATCGCAGCGCTGGTCGAACGCCTGACCACCCTGAAAGGGGAATGGGTAGCGCGCCCTACCGCGGAGCAGCGCGACGAAGAGACCCTCGCTGCCGACATAACGCGGCTGGAGGCCGACTGGGTACAGATCCGGAAGGAGAGTCTCTCCGGTCCGCCGGCCTGCCTCCGGGCCGAGGTCCCGATGGTGTTCCGGTATATCCGGGATGTGCTCTCCTCGGGTTTCAGCGTGATCCGGGTCGACAACGAAACGCTGTACGGACGGATGGTGAACTTCATCCGCCAGTTCCTCCCGGGGATGGAGCACAACGTTCGGCTCTACTCGCGGAACTATCCGATCTTCGAGGAGTATGGAGTCGAGTCCGCCTTCGAGCAGGCCGCCCGGCGGCGGGTTCGCCTGCCCTCGGGGGGCTCGATCGTCATCGATCAGACGGAAGCGCTGGTAGCGGTGGACGTCAATACCGGAAGCTTCAGCGGAGACACCGCGGAGCGCGACGAAACGAACACGATCACGAATCTCGAAGCCGCGGTGGAGACCGCGCGACAGCTCCGGTTGCGCGGACTCGGGGGAATCATCGTGATCGATTTCATCGATATGAAGGAGGGGCGGAATCGGGATCGCGTCTTCCGCAGCCTGCAAGCCGAGTTGCGCCGCGACCCCGCTTTCACCCGCGTGGCTCCACCGGAATCGCGCGCCGGGCTCGTCATCATCACCCGGAAGCGCGAGCGCCCCTCGCTTGAGTCCGCCCTGTTGGCCGCCTGTCCGGCCTGCAAGGGATCCGGCCGGGTCCGGTCGCTCGGCGCGGTCTGCCAGGACGTGCTGGTCCGCGCACAAAAGAAGTCGGCGCAGTTCGCTTCCGGACTCCTGATCCGCGCCGCTCCGTTGGTGGCTTCGGCGCTTCGCCGGTCCGCTGTCCTCGCGGAGATTCGGACGGTGGTGGCCGGCCCGGTGGCGATCGAAGATGCACCGGCGCTGCCGGAGCCGCAGTTCGAGCTTCTTCCGGAAACCGTCGGGGGTGAATCCGATGCCGAGGCCGGTGCCGCTCACGAGTTCCTGGCCGACTCGGCAGTTCCGGAGCCGAGCCTGGAGTCGGCGTGAGCCCCGAAGAGCGGCAGCTAACGGTTCGACTCGACGTCGAAACCCGAATCGAGTGGGTTGAGGTGGTACTCGGCGTCTTTGAACGCCACTGCGCCCAGTGCGGCTACGAGGCGGATGCCACGCACTGGATGGGGGCGGCGGTTCGGGAAGCGGTCACGAACGGAATGCGGCACGGGAACCGGATGGATCCGCAAAAGCGCCTCACGGTTCAGATCGAAACCCGCGACGGCAAAGGCGGCGGCCCCGCGGTCGAAATAGCGGTGGAGGACGAGGGGGAGGGCTTCGACACGGCGGAAGTCCCGGATCCTCTGCGTGAAGACAACCTGCTCAAGGACAGCGGACGCGGCATCTTCTTTATGCGCCAGTTCATGGACGGCGTCACCTGGACGCGCACCGACCGTGGCGGTACCCGGGTGGTGCTCGTCCAGCGACACGTGCCCAAAGCGTCGTGAAGACAGCGGCCGGGCGGGCCTGCGTCGAAGCGGCCGAAGTCGGGGCCGAGGTAATCCGCCAGGCGCATCGGGAGCGGCCGGAGGGCGGTTTTGGGGTGAACCTCAAGGGGCCGATCGATCTCGTCACTGTCGTCGACCAAGCGGCGGAAACCGCGATTGTCGAATGCCTGCAGCGCCTTCAGCCGTCGGTACCTATCCTGGCCGAGGAGCGCGGCGCGATCGGGGGGACGAAGACCGGTTGTCGTTTCATCGTGGATCCGCTCGACGGAACGACCAACTTCGCCCACGGATTTCCGGTTTTCGCCGTTTCCATCGCCTACGAGGAAGGGACGGAAGTCGTCGCCGGCGCGGTTCTCGACCCGGTCCGGGAAGAACTGTTCACCGCGGAGGCGAAAGCGGGGGCGTACCTGAACGGCGACCCCATTCGGGTCTCCGTGACGAGTGACATGCAAAGCGCTCTGCTCGCGACCGGCTTCCCGTATTCCCGGGAAGCAATGGATCGGGCACTGGATCTATTTGTCCGGATCATGCGGCGCGCCCGCGCCGTACGCCGAGCCGGCTCGGCCGCGCTGGACCTTTGTTCGGTCGCCGCCGGACGGCTTGATGCGTTCTGGGAGGAGACGCTCCGGGCGTGGGACACTGCCGCCGGCGAAGTCATTGTCCGGGAAGCGGGCGGTCAGGTCACGGATTTCGACGGTGGCCCCTTCACGAATGGCGGCCCGAATATCGCCGTTTCGAATGGTCGGCTGCACCCGGCCCTGCTTGAGATCCTCCGAGAGGCGCGGGGAGCTGTCCTGATCTAAGGTCGAGCGTTCCGGGAGGGGGGGCACATCGTTGGATCAGTTCGGATTGTCGAGTGGGAGGGAACTGAGCCCCCCCTCCCGAACCGCCCGGCGCTTCGCGCCCAGGGGTCGAGCGTTCCGGGAGCGGGGGCACATCGTTGGATCAGTCCGGATTGTCGAGTAGGAGGGGATAGAGCCCCCCCTCCCGAACCGCCCGGCGCTTCGCGCCGGGCATCGAAACTTCCTTGCGCGCCTCCGGCGCGCGGCGGCAAGTTCCGATGCGTCGTTACCTTCGTGTGAAAGGGGGGCGAGCCCCCCTTGCACACATTCCCCCCGGACACGCAGGCGGCGAACCTCCGGTTCGCCGCCATTTGTTTAGCGCGGTCAGCTATGCGCTGCCTGCGAGGCGCGTACTGCCGAACCGCGTGGAGCGCGCGCGACAGCGGAAACCGCTCCCACGCCGCCCGAGAAGGAGCGCGGGGGCGGCTTGGAACGCCGACCTCTGGGCAGTTCTCCCGGTGGGGCCCGGCGTCGCGCGGGAGCGCGAAACCTGCGGCGATGGCGTGGGGCCCGGTCAACCTGAGTGCCGTCAGACGGCCCGCACCGGCCGTCCCGCGGCGCTAGCAGCCTGTAGTGAAACCCAGGCGGCCCAGTTCTCCCGGTGGGGGCTCGGCCGGCGATCCATCCCGGCCAAACAACCGGTGATGAAACCCAGGCGGCCCAGTTCTCCCGGTGGGGGCTCGGCCGGCGATCCATCCCGGCTGACCGCGTCGCTTCGCGCCGCTCGTCGTTGCGTTTCAGTCGGAATACACCCGGGCCAGTTCTCCCGGTGGGGGCTCCTCCCTCACGCGCCTTGTCAGCCGGGCGCCTCGCCGTCCTCGGCACTCACCCGGGTTCCACCACAGGCTGCTAGAACCGGACCCGGAGTCCGAAGAGCGCGCCCGTTCGTCCTATGGTCAGATCGCCGAAGCCGTCGAAGCCGTCCTCGTGTTCACCCTTGCCCCGGGCATAGCGAAACTCACCGAAGAGGTCGATTCGCCGCCCGTACGGCAACCGGACGAGTGCATAGTCGAGCCCGGCGCCGGCGAAGAACCCGAAGAGCGCCTGGCGCTCCTCGAACTCGTCATAGAAAATGTCCGCCGTTTCGAAGTCCACGAACTCGCCCGTTTCGGAGTAGCGGTAGGAAGCCAGCGAAACCCCGACCGCCAGGTACGGACTTACCCGGCCTTCCGGAAGCGGCCGGACACGTGCTCCGAACGTGTACTCGGTCATCTCCAGCCGCGCCGAGTGTTCGATCTCGGAACCGTCTTCGTACACCAGGTCCAGATAGTTGCCGGAGGTTTCCGACCCACCGGTGTCGAAACCGACCATGATTTCCACCATGGGCAGCAGCGCGAAGTCGACTTCGAATCCAATGCGGCCAGACCCGAAATCGCCCTCAGTGATGCCGAAATCCACCTCGTTGCTATCGAAGAGCTGGCTTTTGATCTGCAAGGCGCGGAACCCGCCAAACGCGGAAAACCCATAGCGGGGCCGGGCGGTCGCGGTCTGCGAACTGTCCGGGTACCGGGTGCCGCGGGGGGGTTGGCCCGTGCCCTCGGCGGCGGCCCCGGTTCCGGGATCGAAGGTAGCGAAACAGGCAGTCGCAAGCAGTGTCGGCAGGAGTTGGCCGGGACGAATCATGGTCAGGATCCTTGGGGAAGCGCCGGTCCCACCGGCAAACACGACAACCTCGGTTGCGCAATGCCTGTGCCAGCGGCAAGAGCGCGGCGATGGAGCGCCGGTCTTCAGACCGGCATCGCCCCCCGAGGGGGCGAAACTCCCATCCTTACCCACCCTCCCTCGTCCGAACCCGCTCCGGGGACGGCACCGTCCCCCCCTGGCCGGCACCGCCCGCCGCAGGCGGGCGGTCGCTGCCTCCCCGGCGGCGCCGCGCCGCCCTTCGCCCACACGGCTAGCGACAGCGGAAGCGCGTGGTACCAAACACCCTTACGTCGCCGGGCAGGCCGCCGCCGAAAGGCTGCTACCACCGGACGCGAAAGCCGAACAGGCCGCCGGAACGGTCCAGCCTGAGGTCGCCGAAGCCATCGAATCCTTCCGTGTGCTCCCCCTGGGCGCGGGCGAAGCGGAACTCGCCGAACAGTTCGACGCGGCCGCCGTCGGGCAGGCGCACGACGGCGACATCGGCTCCGGCGCCGGCAAAGAATCCGGGCAGGAACGACTTCTCGTCGAACTCGTCGTAGTAGATGTCCCCGGTTTCGAAGTCCACGAAGTCCCCGATCTCGTTATACCGGTAGTAGGCGCCCGTGACGCCGGCCGCCAGGTAGGGACGGATCCGCGCCGAACCGCCGATCAGCCGGACGCGCACCCCGAGGCTCAACTCGGTCATGCTCAGCCGCGCCGAGTGTTCGATCTCTCCGCCGTCTTCGTACACGAGGTCGAGGTAGGAACCGGACGTTTCGGCATCTCCAGTGTCGAAACCGATCGAGATGTCCACCCGCGGCAGGACGGCGAAGTCGAACTCGAAACCGTAGCCGCTGGTCCGGAAGTCGTCGTCGGTGATCCCGAAGTCAAACTCGTTGGCGGCAAAGAGTTCGCTCGTGACCTCCAGAACCCGAAAGCCGCCGTACGTCGAGACGGCATAACTGGTTTCGGACACGCTGCGCTGCGAGGCGTCCGGATACGGGCTCCCGCGGGGAGGCTGCCCGTCATCCTCCGCCACCGCTGTGGTCGCGAAGGCGAGCGTCGCGAGCAGGGTTATCAGGACGTGTCGGGTACGGGTCATGGTGAGCTCCTTCAGAGGGCGCCGGCGGCGCCAATCGGATTTCCGCAATGCCTGTGCCAGCCGAGCGGGGGAGCCGTCAGGCGCCGGCCCCCGCCACCGCTCCGGGTCCCGGTGTGATTCGGGTGGGCCAACTCACGGGAACGCGGGGCCCCTCCCCGGGCAGCCAGGTGCGTCGCTGGTCGGGCGCCGGGTGACTTCGCAGGGGTGCGCCGAGACTTCAGCCAGGCCCCGCTGAGGAACCCGATCGACTGGCGCGCGTTATATTCGTTTCCAACCTGTCCCGACGAAGGAGGCGCCTGTCCATGTTCCGATTCCTGCCGGTTGCACTCGCCCTTGGGGTGCTGATTGCCGCCCCTGGGTGTCTGCCCGAGGACACCGAGTTCGCCGCCCTGACGGCGTCCGCCACGGGCCGGCAGGGCCAGGAGGCTGCGGACCAGGAACGCGTGCGCCAGCGGCCGGGGCATCAACGGACGGCGGACATACCCGCGCCCGATTCCATGCCGGATGCCGCCCGGACCCAACCGGCGTGGACGCTTGCCGACGCCTTCGTTGAAGTAGCGCGGGTGGCCACCCCGGCAGTGGTCAGCCTCACCGTCGAACACGAATCGCGTGGGCCGGACGAGGAAACGTTCGAACGGTTCTTCGGGATGCCGCAGATGCCGCAGATGCCGCAGCCCGGCCCGCGTGAGGCGCGGGGATCCGGCGCCATCGTGGATCCGGCCGGTCTGGTCATCACCAACAACCACGTCGTGGAGGGAGCCTCCCGCATTGAGGTGACGCTGGCCGATGGCCGGAGATTCGAGGCGGTGGTGGTGGGGCGCGATCCGCCGACCGACCTGGCGGTGATCCGCATCGAAGCCGACGGCGAGGTGTTTCCCCACCTCGCGCTCGGAAATTCGGACGAGGTCCGGGTCGGGGAGTGGGTGCTCGCCATCGGGAATCCGCTCGGAAACAGTCACTCGGTGACGGCAGGCATCGTGAGCGCCAAGGGCCGGGTGCTGGGTGGCGACTACCAGGACTTCATCCAGACCGACGCCGCGATCAATCCGGGGAACTCCGGCGGCCCGCTGGTCAGCCTGGACGGCAGCCTGGTAGGGGTGAACACCATGATTCAGGTGGCCGGGACCCGGGGAAATATCGGTCTCGGCTTCGCCATTCCTTCCAACCTGGTGCGCCGGGTGTATGACGAGCTGGCCTCCGAGGGCCAGGTGACCCGAGGTTGGCTCGGGGTGGCGGTTCGGCCCATGGACGCCGCGACCGCGAAGGCGTTCGATCTGGACGAGAGCGTCCGGGGGGCGATCATCACCGACTACTCCGGAGAGGATTCGCCGGCCGCGATGGCGGGCCTCAAGTACGCCGATGTCATCGTGCGGTTCAACGGCCGGCCCATCGAAAACAGCACGGATTTGCAGTTCGCGGTGGCCGATGCCCGTCCCGACGAACCCGCGACCGTCGAGATTCTGAGGGACGGCGCTCTCCGGTCGGTGGAGGTGATGCTGGGCCAGCGGGACTTCGAGGAAGCCGCGCCGATCGCCGAGGCGGCTCCGCCTGACCCTCCAGAGCCGATGGACCCCCCCGGACGGTTGGGGATCGTCGGAGACACCCTCGAAGGCGAGCTGGCCGACCGGCTGCGCGCTGATTTTCCGGGCGTGGTGGTTCGGCGGGTGATCCCGGGCGGAATCGCTCACCGGGCCGGGATTCAACCCGGTTTCGTAATCACCGACGTGGCGGGCCATCCCATCGAGAACGTCGGCGATCTCCGGGAAGCGCTCTCCGGCATCGAGGCGGGAGAGACGTTCCCGATCTGGATGGCGCGCGCAGCAAGTCCGGGCGAATGGCAGCGGACCTTCGTCATCGTGGAAGCGCCTTGACAGCCGGTGGTGGAATCCGCGCGGCCCAGTTCTCCCGGTGGTGGTTCGGCCGGCGATCCATCCCGGCCAAACAGCCTGTGATGAAACCCGCGCGGCCCAGTTCTCCCGGTGGGGGTTCGGCCGGCGATCCATCCCGGCTGAACAGCCTGTGATGAAACCCGCGCGGCCCAGTTCTCCCGGTGGGGGCTCGGCCGGCGATCCATCCCGGCTGAACAGCCTGTAATGAAACCCGCGCGGCCCAGTTCTCCCGGTGGGGGTTCGGCCGGCGATCCATCCCGGCCAAACAACCGGTGATGAAACCCACGCGGCCCAGTTCTCCCGGTGGGGGCTCGGCCGGCGATCCATCCCGGCTGAACCGCGTCGCTGCGCGCCGCTCATCGTTGCGTTTCGGTCGCAATACACCCGGGCCAGTTCTCCCGGTGGGGGCTCCTCCCTCACGCGCCTTGTCAGCCGGGCCCCCACCGGGAGAACTGGCCCCACCGGGAGAACTGGGCCTCGCCGGCCTCGGCGCTCCCGCGGGTTCCACCACAGGCTGTTAACCGCGTCGCTGCGCGCCGCTCGTCGTTGCGTTTCGGTCGAAATACACCAGGTATTCCTCCCTCACGCGCCTTGTCAGCCGGGCGCCTCGCCCCCACCGGGAGAACTGGCCAGCCTCGGCGCTCACCCGGGTTCCACCACAGGCTGTTAACAGCCTGTGGCAAAACCCACACGGCGTTCGACCGGCGATCCATCCCGACTGAACCGCGTCGCTGCGCGCCGCTCATCGTTGCGTTTCGGTCGAAATACACCCGGGCCAGTTCTCCCGGTGGGGGCTCCTCCCTCACGCGCCTTGTCAGCCGGGCGCCTCGCCGGTCTCGGCGCTCACGTGGGTTTCACCACAGGCTGTTAACGCTCGGGGTCGCGGGCACGCGGATTTTCGAAGCCGTAACGTTGCGCAAATCTGCGTTCACATTGAATTCATTTTGAGTCCCTGAATATTCACTCGATCTTGAACTTTGTTTCACGAATGGTTCAAGGACCCGTCATGCGGGAGGAACAACATGGCGCCTCATGTTGGAGGCACATACGCGGTTCGAGCGCGGCCGCTCCGACAACTCCTCTTCACCCGCCTTCCCAGTCTTCCGGCGTCGGTCGTTCTTCCCTTCGGTCTTCCTGTCGCTGACGCTCTGGTCCGCGGGGCCGGACTCGGTATAGACCGCGCGCGGGAGCCGGGGATGTCGGGCCGCGAATCCGGTAGGAGCGTGTCCGGCCAGGTCTCCCGATTCGTCGGCCTGATTCTGCTCTTCATCCTCTTTCTCGGAGCGATTGACGGCTTGGGGGAGGGTTTCGAGGGCCTCGGGTCCGGGCTCCTCGACAGCTTTTTCCAGGCTTCGGAGAACCCCCTCGTCGGCCTCCTCATCGGAATTCTGGCCACTACCCTGGTGCAGAGTTCCTCGGTGACCAGTTCCCTCATCGTCGGTTTGGTGGCTGCTCCCGAGTCCCCGTTGCCGTTCGAGAGCGCCATCCCCATGGTGATGGGCGCCAACATCGGGACCACGGTCACGAACACGATCGCCGCCCTCGGACACCTGAGAGTCGGCCAGGAACTGCGGCGGGCCTTTGCCGTGGCGACCTGCCACGACTTGTTCAATCTGATGGCGGTGGGCATCCTGCTGCCGCTCGAGATGGCCACCGGTTTCCTGGTGCGCCTGTCCGGTGCGGTGTCGGGGATCTTCGGAGGGGCACTGGGCCACGGAATCGACTATGAGAGCCCGCTCAAGGGTGTCATTCAACTGGTTCCGAGGCCGATCGAGTGGTTCGCCGGCGTCGTCACCGGTTCGGATCAGGCGGCTGCCGCCATCCTGGCCATCGTCTCGGTGGTGCTGCTCGTGGTCGCCCTCGGATTGCTGGTTCGCACCCTCAAGAGCCTTTCCGCGGGTCGGGGCGAGGCCGTCATGCACCGGGTGCTCGGCAGCCACGCGCTTGCGGCCATGGGGGTGGGAGCGCTCGTCACGGTTCTGGTCCAATCCAGTTCGATAACCACCTCGATGCTGGTCCCCCTCGCCGGGGCGGGGCTCTTGCTCCTTGATGACGCTTTCCCGGTCACCCTGGGCGCAAACGTCGGAACGACACTCACCGCCTTCCTGGCAGCTCTCGCGGTTTCCGGCCCCAATGCCCACTGGGGATTCCAGTTGGCGGTGGTGCACCTCCTCTTCAACCTGGTCGGGATTTTGCTCATCTACCCGGTTCCCAGGATCCGGGAAATCCCGTTGGCGGTCGCGCGCCGCCTCGCGGAGATCGCTGTGGCGAACCGGGCCGTGGCGGTCGGCTACGTGATCGTGGCGTTCTACGGGATCCCGGGGCTGCTCCTCGTGATCAGCCGCGCCCTGGGCGACTGAGAGCGCGTCGCCCCTGCGGTCCGCCGCGGCCCCACGCGGCGGTGCCTCGGCCGAGCGCGGGATTTGACCCACCCCGGTCACCCGGATCACCTCCGCGACCGTAGTGTCGCCTTCGAGGAGTCGACCCACCGCAGCCTGGCGCAAATCCGGGATGCCCCGCCGGCGGGCGGAGCGCGCCAGGTGCTCGGCCGTGCAGCCGCCGAGGATGTCGGCCGCGGCTTCGGAGTCGATGGTGAGGATCTCGAAGATACCCCTGCGACCCCGGTAGCCGGTGTCCCGGCAGCGCGCGCAGCCGCGTCCCTGCCGGACGAGCCGCCCCCGGATTTGCGGGGCCAGCAGGGTGCGGGCCTCTTCGGCCGACACCCGCGTCTCGCGAGTACAACCACTGCAAATGGTGCGCACGAGACGCTGGGCTACCACGCCCACCAGGGTGCTCCCGATCAGAAACCGGGGCACTCCGAGATCGGCGAGCCGGGTCATCGCTCCGGGAGCGTCGTTGGTGTGTAGCGTGGAGAGAACCAGATGCCCGGTCAGGGCCGCCTGCACTGCCATCTCGGCGGTCTCCCGGTCCCGAATCTCGCCCACCATCACGATGTCGGGATCCTGCCGGAGCACGCTGCGGATGCAGGCCGCGAAGGTGAGGCGGATGCGCGGATTCACCTGAACCTGGCTGAGCGGCGGATAGATCAGTTCCACCGGATCCTCGATGGTGACGACGTTGACTTCGGGAGTCGCGAGGTGACGGAGCACCGAGTAGAGCGTTGTGGTCTTGCCGCTCCCGGTGGGACCGGTGACCAGCACGAGACCCTCGCGGCGGCCCAGGATTTGGCGCAGCCGGGTTTCGTCGTCTTCGGTCAGTTTCAGTTGCTCCAGGGAGGAAACGAGCGCCGCCGGGTCGAACACCCGGAGTACCGCCTTCTCGCCGAAGACGGTGGGGAGTGTCGAGATCCGCAGCTCGATTTCCTTGTCGGGCTCGATCCGCTTGAAGCGGCCATCCTGAGGCCGGCGCTTTTCGGCGATGTCGAGTCCGCTGAGCATCTTGAGACGACTCACCACCGCCTGATAGACGATGCGAGGGAAGGTGTGCATCGTGCGCAGGACGCCGTCCACCCGAAACCGCACGACTGCCCGGTCGCGCTTCGGCTCAAGGTGGATGTCCGAAGCGCGCTGCTCGAACGCCTGGCGGAGGATGCTGTCGAGCGCCGCCACGACCGGCCGGGTGGTTGGCTCCAGGTCTCCGGCGTCCACGGATTCCGAAGCGAACTCCTGGGTCCCCAGTTGGGAAGCCGCGCCGTGTTCGTGGGTCAACTCGGTTTCGGCAGCCCGGAGCGAGGTGCGAAGGTTGTAGAGACTCCCGTTGATTCCCTCTATGTCGGAGCGGGTGGCCACCACCACGTTGACCCTTACTCCCAGATACCGCCGGAGATCCGCGATCGCGCCGCGGTCGAAGGGGTTGGCGACTGCGACGGTCAGCGTGTCGCCTTCCTTCGAGAGGGCGCAGATCGTGTTCCGGCGCGCGAAAGGAGCGGGCAGGGCGTCGGTGACCACCTCCGAGTTGAGGTCCAGGGGGTTGATCACCTGGAAAGGGAGCCCGGCATCCTGGGCGACTGCTTGGGCTATGTCCTCTTCGGAGACGATCCCGTCGGCGAGCAGGGCCGCCTCCTGCCGCGCGGAAGACAGTCTTTCGATGGCGGCGGTGCGCTCCGCCATGGACGCCGGGATCCGTCCCTGCCGGCGGAGAAGCGGCAGCAGGCCGGGGATCGGATTCCGCACCGGGCGCGGATTCGGGTGGGGTGCAGATGTCGGGGACACTCTGTAATGAGTAGACGGAAATTCGGCCGCTGCTTTCCCACCTCAGGCCGGAATGTGGAAAAGTCGTTCTTGGGTGGGTGGGAATCGTCAGCGGCCGGTGGACCAGGTGACGTGAGCGCCGAGGTTGGCGGGCGAGGCCCAGTTCTCCCGGTGGGGCTAGTCCTCCCGGTGGGGGCCCGGCTGACAACGCGCGCGCGGGAGGAGCCCCCACCGGGAGAACCGGCCCTGGTGTATTTCGACCGAAGCGCAACGACGAGAGACGCCAAGCGGATCGTTTCAGCCGGGATGCATCGCCGGCCGGGGCCCCAAACTGGGCCGCGTGATCTTGTGCACAGGCTGCTAAATTTCTGCTTCCCGGGCAGGCGCGTAGCTCAGGGGGAGAGCGCTACCTTGACACGGTAGAAGTCGGCGGTTCAAATCCGCCCGCGCCTACCATTCCTCCTTTCCCGGGGTGCCAAAGACCCGCGAAGAGTCCGGTCCGGTTCTTCGCGTGCCAGCCGGCCGCGGTTCATGCGAAACCACGACGGGCAACGACGGGTCGGGCCTTGTGCGGCGTCCCGCGCCGGGATAAAAAGACAGAGTGCCTTCTCCTTCCATCCGAATCCGCCTCGCCGAACGCGGCGAGGTGTCTCTCCCGGCTGGGGATCCCCTTGCCGGCGTCGCTCCCGCTGGCGCCGTCGCCGCCATCCTGGATGGGCGGGAAGTGGATCTCGCCTACTGTCCCGAGGCCGACGCCGACGTGCGGTTCCTTACGCCTGCAGATGCCGACGGGCTCCATGTGTTTCGCCACAGTTCGGCGCACCTTCTCGCCGCTGCGGTAAAGGATCTGTTTCCCGAGGCGCGCTATGGAATCGGCCCGCCGATAGAGGGCGGGTTCTACTATGACTTCCGGGTCGAAGAGCCTTTCTCCCGCGAGGACCTCGACCGCATCGAGGTGCGGATGCGCGAGTTGGTCAAACAGCGCATCCCGTTCGAGCGCGAAATCCTCGACAAGGACGACGCCATTCGCGTCTTCGAGGAACAGGGGGAGCTCTTCAAGGTAGAGCTCGTCCGCGAAAAGGGAGATGCGCGGGTTTCGTGTTATCGGGTCGGGAATTTCTTTGATTTTTGCGAGGGGCCCCATGTGCCGCACACCGGGGTGATTCGGGCCCTGAAGGTGCTGTCGAGTTCGAACGCCTACTGGAAAGGAGACTCGAGCGGGATTCCGATGCAGCGGATCTACGCCACGAGCTTCACCGACAGGAAGGAGATGGCGGCCCACCTTGCTCGCCTGGAGGAGGCGAAACGGCGCGATCACCGCCGGATCGGTCGCGATCAGCGCCTCTTCCTGATCCTCCCGGAGGCTCCCGGTCAGGTGTTCTGGCTCCCCGCGGGGATGGGAGTGGTGAACCGGCTGCTCGATTCCATGCGCGAAAAGCTGGAACGGCGTTCCTACGAGGAGATCCGCACTCCGTTGATCCTGAATGAGTCGGTCTGGGCTCGCAGCGGCCATCTCGATCACTATCGAGACAACATGTTTTTCATCGAGTCGGACGAGAACCGTTTCGGAATCAAACCGATGAACTGTCCGGGTGCGGCGCTCGTCTACCGCTCCGACATCCGTTCGTACCGCGATCTGCCGCTCCGCCTTTCGGAGTTCGGCCACTGCCATCGTTTCGAACCCTCGGGCGTTCTCTCGGGCCTCACCCGGGTGCGCGCCTTCACCCAGGACGACGCCCACATCTACTGCCGGCTCGACCAGGTAAAGGCGGAGGTCGTGGCACTGGTGGATCTCGTGAAGGAGGTCTACGGCGAGTTCGGCTTTGAGGACATCCAGATCGAGGTGTCGACCCGACCCGAAAAATCGGTCGGTACGTCCGAGACCTGGGAACAGGCGGAAGCGGCGCTGGTGGAAGCCCTCACCGAGTCCGGAGATGCCTGGTTGGTGAACTCGGGAGATGGCGCGTTCTACGGCCCCAAGATCGACTTCCATGTCCGTGACGCCCTGCGCCGCAGCCACCAGTGCGCCACCATCCAGCTCGATTTCTCCCAGGCTCCGGCTTTCGATCTGTACTACGCGACCGAAGACGGCGGGCGGGAGCGCCCGGTGGTGATTCATCGAGCCATCCTGGGTTCCGTGGAACGCTTCTTTGCGCTCCTCCTCGAGCACACCGCGGGAGCCCTCCCGGTCTGGATCGCGCCGGTCCAGGCAATGCTGATTCCAATTGCCGATCGGCATCAGGCGGCGGCGGCGGAAGTAGCCGACGCGCTCCGGGCCCAGGGCTTCCGGATCGCCGTTGACGACCGCCGGGAGAAGATGGGCTACAAGATCCGCCAAGCAGAAGTGGTGCGGATTCCGTTCATGGTGGTGCTCGGCGACCGCGAAGTGGAAGAAGACACTCTGGCGGTGCGCACCCGGGGTAAACGGGGCCAGGAAATCCTGACGACCGCCGCCCTTGCCGACCGGCTAGGGGAACTCACAAAGAACAGGTCGCTCACCCCGTGAGCGGCCGAGCAGCCGGTGGTGGAACCCAGGCGGCCCAGTTCTCCCGGTGGGGGCTCGGCCGGCGATCCATCCCGGCCAAACAGCCTGTGATGAAACCCGCGCGGCCCAGTTCTCCCGGTGGGGGCTCGGCCGGCGATCCATCCCGGCCAAACAACCGGTGATGAAACCCACGTGGCCCAGTTCTCCCGGTGGGGGCTCGGCCGGCGATCCATCCCGGCCAAACAACCGGTGATGAAACCCACGTGGCCCAGTTCTCCCGGTGGGGGCTCGGCCGGCGATCCATCCCGGCTGAACCGCGTCGCTGCGCGCCGCTCATCGTTGCGTTTCGGTCGAAATACACCCGGGCCAGTTCTCCCGGTGGGGGCTCCTCCCTCACGCGCCTTGTCAGCCGGGTGCCTCGCCCCCACCGGGAGGACTGGCCGGCCTCGGCGCTCACGCGGGTTCCATCACCGGCTGTTCACCGCGTCGCTTCGCGCCGCTCATCGTTGCGTTTCGGTCGAAATACACCGGGTATTCCTCCCTCACGCGCCTTGTCAGCCGGGCGCCTCACCGGCCTCGGCGCTCACCCGGGTTCCACCACCGACCACTGGCGACCCGGAACGCGGCGGGCTGGCGCTGGCGAATCGGGCCCGAAGGGGCGATAATCCGCCGACCCGCCTGCGGTGCGGAGGTGATCCATCAATAGTTCTCTCAGGATAAACGACCGAATACGAGCTCCCATTGTCCTGGTGATCGGCGATGGCGGCGAGAAACTTGGCGATCTGGCCCTGATGGATGCCCGGCGCCTGGCCGCCGACCGGGGACTCGATCTCGTCGAGATCGTGCCGAATCGGAACCCTCCGGTCTGCAAGATCATGAACTATGGCCGGTTCGTGTATCAGCAGAGCAAAAAATCCCAAGATTCCAAGAGCCACCAGAAACAGAACCAGGTCAAGGAGGTCAAATTCCGCATCATCATCGGACAGCACGACCGCGCGACCAAGATGAAGCAGATTGAGCGGTTCCTCCATGAAGGTCACAAGGTCAAGGCCACGATCTGGTTCAAGCGGGCGCGCGAGAGGAGTCGTCGGGAATTGGGAGATCGCATCCTCGATGACGTCACCGCGCGGCTTGCCGAGATCGCAACCGTCGAGTCCAGATCGAGCATCGTCGGAAACCAGATGAGCATGATCCTCGCTCCAACCCGCCGTCTGCTCGAGGCGCTGCGCGTCGAGCGCGCCGAAAAAGCAGCGTCGGAGGAAGATTCCCACGCGCCCCGGACGCGGCGCGCCCAGCGCGTCGCGGCCGGTTGAGCCGCAGACAGATTTCCGGAGCCCATCCATGAAAATCAAGATGAAAACCCATCGCGGGGCCGCCAAGCGGTTCAAAAAGACCGCCAGCGGCCGAGTGCGCCGCAGGTGTGCGTACCACGGCCACATCCTCACCAAGAAGTCAGCGAAGCGTCGCCGCCGGCTCCGCAGCGGCGCTTGGGTGTTCGAGGGTGAGGCGAAGATGATCTCCCGGATCATCGGCTGATGGCGGAAGTCCCTTCCACCACCGGAAGCAGGGAGCTGGAGAAGACACGATGTCCCGAGTGAAACGCGGGACCCACCGGCGGGATCGCCGCCGGCGGGTTCTCAAACTGACCCGAGGCTACCGCGGGATGCGCGGCAAGCTCTATCGGCACGCGATGCAGGCCCTGGATCGCGCCCTGTCGTACGCCTACCGCGACCGGCGCACCCGCAAGCGTGATTTCCGCCGCCTCTGGATAACGCGCATCAGCGCGGCATCGCGCGAGCGCGGGCTTCCGTACGCCCAGTTCGCCCACGGGCTGAACCTGGCGCAGGTGGGTGTGAACCGGAAACAACTGGCGGAGCTGGCCGTGCACGACCCGGGGGCCTTCGAATGCCTGGTGGACCGGGCTCGGGGCGCCCTGCAGGCTGGGGCGAGCCCCGGGTAGAGAGAGGCACCGATACCCAACCGGAAACCGTCCATGTCCGATCCCGCAGCCGCCGTCCGGGGGTTGCTGGCGGACATCGAGCGGGCGGCGTCCGCTTTCGAGACGGTTTGCGCACAAATTGCCGAGCAAACCGATGCGCGCGTCCGCGAGGCCCAGCGGGACCGGGATGCGGTTCGGGAGGCGGAGCAGGGAGCCAGGACCCGGGCGAAGCAGGCCGAGCAGGCGACCGCGATCCTGCGTGAGGAACGCGAGGTGATCCGCCAAGCGCTTCGTGCGGTCACCGGGGCAGGGGATTCCTCCGAAAAGGGTTCTCGCTGAGGTCGGTCTGCGATGAGCGCGATCGTCGAAGTCGAGGTTGCCGGCCGCTCCTATCGCTTGCGCTCGGACGAGGGGGGCGCCGACCTGGAGGCGGTCGCCCGGCTGGTGAACGGGCGCATCGGAGACATCGTGCGGGCGGCGCCGAAGCTTGAAAAGGAGGAGGTCGCGATTCTCGCGGCGCTCAACATGGGGGATGAGTTGCTGCGCCAGCGGGCGGCGAACGACGCCAAGTCGGACGAAGTCGAGCGGGCGGTGGAGGCCGTGCGGGGCCGGCTCGCTGATTTCGTGAAGCGCATGGAGCAAGCTGCCCCTCGGAAGGACTGACCGCCGTCGGTCGCGGCTCCGGATCCAACAGGCGGTGGCGAAACACTGGTTCGGTCCATTCGCGGCGCGCAGCGCTGCGGGGGACGGGCGTGGGGAGGGGTCTCCCCTCCCCACGGAAGACGATGGCGCGGATCGCGGAGCGATGCGCGCTATCCCCCTGTGGGGAAAGCGCCGCGCACGCGCACAAATCGCCGGAATCGCCGCACGTACCGTTCCAGGAATCGTGCGGGGTGCTTTTCCCACGGAGTGTGCGGTGGCGAAACTCTGGTGCGGTCCATTCGCGGCGCGGAGCGCCGCGGGGGAGGGGCGTGGGGAGGGGTTTCCCCGCCCCACGGAAGACGATGGCGCGGATCGCGGAGCGATGCGCGGTATCCCCCCGTGGGGGAAGCGCCGCGCACGCGCACAAGTCGCCGGAATCGCTGCCCGTACCGTTCCGGGAATCGTGCGGGGTGCTTTCCCCACGGGGGGCTAACTAGTTGCGCGGTTCCTCCGGCGGGGCAGACGGTCCCTCGGGATCGCGGGCGGACGGGTCTCCCGCGCCGCGGTCCCTGTCCGGAGAGGATCGGTTGCTCCGGCGTATCCTGGCCGCCCTTCCGGCGCATCCCCGGGAGCACACGGACGCCGTGCCGCGGATGGTGCTGGGACCGGGGGATGATGCTGCGGCATTTCGTTGGCCCGATGGCGGCACGCTCCTCCTGACAACGGATGCGTCCGAGGAGGGCGTTCACTTCGACCCCCGCCTTCATCCACCGCGGGCCATTGGACGCCGGGCGGTGGCGGCGGCGGTAAGCGATGTGGCCGCGATGGGCGGCCGTCCGGTAGCGACCCTGATCTCCCTGGTTGCTCCGCCGCCCCGGGAGGAGGCGGCGGCAGCGATCGCCGAAGCGGCGGCGCACCGGGCCTCGGAGTTGGGTGCCCCCCTCGCGGGGGGCAACATTACGTCCGGCGAGCGCCTCGGGCTTCACGTCACGGTCGCCGGGGCCGCCGCCCCGGGCGCTCCGCTACTGCGCCGAACGGGAGCGCTGCCCGGTGACGGCCTCTTCGTGACCGGGGAGCTGGGAGGCGCCGCGCTGGGTCTTTGCCTGCTGCGCCGCCGCGCGGGTGCCGAAGGGTCTCCTTTCGGCCCGGACGAAGAGCGGCTGGTGGCCCGGCAGCTCGATCCCATCCCGCGGCTGGCGGCCGGGGTGGCCCTGGCTGGCGCAGCCCGGGCCGCGATGGACATCTCGGACGGGTTGGCGCTCGACCTGCATCGCCTGGCCGAAGCGAGTCGGGTCGGAGCGCTCATCGAGGAGGCCCGGCTACCCCTCGCCGGGGAGGGGGCGGCGGGTCTGGAGGCCGCACTCTTCGGCGGCGAGGACTACGAGCTGCTGGTCGCCGGGCCGAAGGAGCGGGTACTGGCCGCCGCCGCGGCGGCGGCCATCCCGGTGACTCTGGTGGGGTGGGTCACCGGGGTCGGGGAAGGAGTGCGACTCTGTCGGTCCAGCGGGCTCACCGAACCTCTGCCGCCCCGGGGCTGGGACTCCTGGGCCGCCGGGCGGCGGGGCTCGGGATCGCGCTGAACGCGGCCGCCGCCGAGAAGAGCGCGGCCTCGTTCCAGGGGGGGGCCATCAGTTCGACTCCGAACGGGAGGCCGCTCCGCTCGCCCGCCGGGACGGCGATCGCCGGCACTCCCGCGAGGGCGGCGAGAATCGTGAACCGGTCTCCATCGTAGTCGGCGGCGGCGGGCACCGGATCGGCGAGACGGCGAGGGGGGACCTTCGTGATCGGGAGCAGGAGCAGTGCCCCGTGGTCGAAGGTGGAGTGCACGTGCGCGGTGATCTGTCGGCGCGCTTCGGTAGCCGCCCCGTAAATCGCGTCCCGGTACCCTCTGGACAAAACGGTGGTCCCGAGCAGGATGCGCCGGCGCACCTCGGTCCCGAAACCCTGGGTGCGGCTCTCCCGAAACGTGGTCGACAGGATTTCCTGGCCTGCTCTGCGGTGTCCGTAGCGGATGCCGTCGAACCGTGACAGATTGGAACTCGCTTCGGCGCAGGCCAGGAGGTAGTAGGCGGCGACGCTGCTCTCGGGGTTAGGCAACCCGATGCGCCGGATCTCGCAGCCGGCCTCCTCAAATCGCCCGACTGCCGCGTGAAACGCCCTCTGCGAGGGAGCGTCGAGCACCTCGAGGTCGGCGTCCCCCACCGTGACGATCCGGCGGGGCAGCTCGGGTCGGGCCGCGGCGGCCGCGAAGTCGGGAACCTCCCGGGACACGCTCGTCGCGTCTCGGGAATCGACGCCGGCGATTTGGGAAAGGACGCGTCCCAAAACGCGCAAATCGGTGGCGAGACAGCCGACCTGGTCGAACGAGGAGGCGTACGCCGTGATGCCGTAGCGGGAAACTCGGCCGTAGGTGGGACGGATGGCGTAGATGCCGCAATGTGCGGCCGGCTGGCGCACGGAGCCGCCGGTGTCGGTTCCGAGTGCTGCCGTGATCGCACCTGCGGCGACCGCCGCCGCCGGGCCGCCGGACGAACCGCCGGTGATCCGGGTGGGATCTAGCGGATTCCGCGTGGGGCCCCGAAAGCCCATGGTGGTCGAGGAGCCCATTCCGAACTCGTCGAGGTTGGCGGTGCCGAGGATGACCGTGCCCGCCTTCCGGAGGCGTTCGACGACGGTGGCATCGTAGGGCGCCCGGTAATCGCGAAGCAGGGCGGAGCCGGAAGTCGAAGGCAGTCCCCGGACGGCGATGTTGTCCTTCACGCCAACCGGAAGTCCGAACAGAGGGCCCCGGCAATCCGGCGACTGCCGATCGAGCGCCCTGGCGGTGGCGAGGGCGCCCTCGCGGTCGAGATGCAGGAACGCGTGGATTCGCCGGTTGATTTCCTCCGCGCGCTCGAGTGCGGCCTCCGTTGCCGCGGCCAGGCTCGGTTCCCCGCGCGCTCCCGAGGCTGCGGACGGCCCGCGATCGGAAGTCGGCACTCCGGTTCTCAGAGTACCCGGGGAACCTGAATCAGACGCTCTCCGGTTTCCGGGGCGATTTCGAAGGCGGCGCCTTCCGGGAGGCCGCCCTTTGGATCGTCGGGACGGAGCGGACATGACGCCTGGCCCGCCCTCGGGCTTCCGGACGGAGTTCGGGTGGCGTCGGACATGCGGGTGACGCGGCGGGCAAAGGCCCGGAGCACGGTGCGCGCCTGCCAGAAGGCCTCCCGGTCTTTGGGATCGTGAGGCACCGCGAGCGACGCCAGTTCGGCGATCCCCAGAAACTCGTTCTCGTCCATGTCGTCTCGTGCGAATGGTCTCCGAGACCCGACAGAGGCGGCTTCGGACCGCAGCCGGCTCAGTATAGTCGGGGCGATGTGGTGTTCGACTAGCGGTCGCAGCGCCCTAGCAGCCGGTGGTGAAACCCAGGCGGCGTTCGGCCGGCGATCCATCCCGGCCAAACAGCCTGTAATGAAACCCGCGCGGCGTTCGGCCGACGATCCATCCCGGCTGAACCGCGTCGCTACGCGCCGCTCATCGTTGCGTTTCGGTCGAAATACACTCGGTATTCCTCCCTCACGCGCCTTGTCAGCCGGGCCCCCACCGGGAGAACTGGCCCCACCGGGAGAACTGGGCCTCCCCGGCCTCGGCGCTCACCCGGGTTCCACCACCGGCCGTTACCCGCGTCGCTGCGCGCCGCTCATCGTTGCGTTTCGGTCGAAATACACTCGGTATTCCTCCCTCACGCGCCTTGTCAGCCGGGCCCCCACCGGGAGAACTGGCCCCACCGGGAGAACTGGGCCTCCCCGGCCTCGGCGCTCACCCGGGTTTCACCACCGGCTGCTACGAATCCCGCCCGCTCTGCTGGCGCTCGGACTCTGGTCGTGCGGGGGAGCGCCGAGTGGCGAACCGGTGATGGGTCCGCTCGGGGAGGCGTTCGTCTTTCCGGCGGAGTTCGAGCCCCACCGGGCCCTCTGGATGGCGTGGCCGACCTACGAGAACAAGCGCGGGTTGCCGACCGAACCGCTGCTGATCGAAATCATCCGCGCCGCCGAGGGTCGGGTGGCGATCGAACTGCTGGCCCAGGACGACGACGAAGCCGGCGCCATCCGCGATCGCTTCCGGCGGGAGGGGGTCCCCGGTGGTCACGTGACCATTCACAGCGTGCCCCACGGCGATGTCTGGATGCGGGACATGGGGCCCATTTTCCTGCGCGGCGATCGGGGCGGACTCCGGATCGCCGACTTCGGCTTCAACATGTGGGGCTATGAATCGCCGGAGAGCGCCAACTCCAGACTTGAAGAGGCGGTTGACCGGCACATCGCGGAACTGCTCGATCTCGACGTCGAGAAGTCATCGCTCATCAGCGAAGGAGGCTCCCGGGAGTTCAACGGCCGGGGCGTGATGATCGCGGTGGAGGCGGTGGAACTCCAACGCAATCCCGGGTGGACCCTCGAAGCCACGGCAGAGGAGTTCCGCCGGGTCCTGGGGGTCTCCAAAGTCATCTGGCTTGCCGAAGGAATGGCGGAAGACGAACTCACCTTCCGCGGCCGGCTCCCCGGGGACGTCTACACCGTCATCACCACCGGCGGTCACGTGGACGAGTTCGCCCGGTTTGCCGACCCGGAAACCATCCTCCTCGCCGAGATAACGGAAGAGGAACGGCAGACGGATCCCATCGCCGCCATCAGCCATGAGCGCCTGGAGGAGAGCTTCCGGAGACTCCGCGCCGCGACGGATCAGGACGGCAACCCCTTCCGGATTGTGCGGATGCCGGTTCCGGATTCCCTTCTCGACACGATGCGGAAAGGCGACGGGGTGTTCGACTACATTCAGCCGCTCGACTACGAAGACGGATCCCGGATCGATCCCGAGGGCGAGATCCGGGTCATCGCGGCCGCGAGCTATCTCAACTTCCAGATCACGAACGGGCTCGTCCTGGCCCAGAAATACTGGAAGGCGGGAATGCCCGAGAGCGTGCGCGCCAAGGATGAACGGGCACTCGCCATCCTGGCCGAGGTGTTTCCGGGCCGGGAAGTGCTCGCCCTCGACGCGATCGCCGTCAACCTGGGTGGCGGCGGGATTCACTGCATCCTTCAACAGGAGCCTGAGCCTCGCGCGGTCCGGTAACGGGGTGCGACGGGGTGATCTGGTCGCATGATGGGGAGATCTCAGGGGCGACCAGGCGTCGCACCCCGCTACCGGACCGACCGGCGCTTCGCGCCTCGGAGTCGAGCGTTCCGGTAACCGGAGTGCGACGAGAGATCGGGCAGGTACCGATGTGCTGTCAGAGAGGTTGGGCGTCGCACCCCGGTTCCCGAACCGCCCGGCGCTTCGCGCCTCGGAGTCGAGCGTTCCGGTAACCGGAGTGCGACGAGAGATCGGGCAGGTACCGATGTGCTATCAGAGAAGTTGGGCGTCGCACCCCGGTTCCCGAACCGCCCGGCGCTTCGCGCCTCGGAGTCGAGCGTTCCGGTAACCGGAGTGCGACGAGAGATCGGGCAGGTACCGATGTGCTATCAGAGAAGTTGGGCGTCGCACCCCGGTTCCCGAACCGCCCGGCGCTTCGCGCCGGAAATCGAAACTCCCTTGCGCGCCGTAGGCGCGCTGCGGCGAGTTCCGATTTGTCTTTACCTTCTTGTGGGCGGGGGAGTGCCCCCGCCCACACCCACCCCCCGATCTGGTGGGCAGCGAACGGCGTTCGCCGCCATCAGTTTTTGCGCGTAGAGCGATGCGCCGACCCACCGGAAGGGCAGCGCGTACGGGGAACGCCGGTGTTCACACCGGCATCGCTCCCGGAACGCGGGCGAAACCGCTCACGGCCGATGCACTCCGAGCGCGGCCGGGCAGGGGAACGCCGACCTCTGGCCAGTTCTCCCGGTGGGGGCCGGCATCGTCCCCCGCAGGGGCGAAACGTGCCACGCGCACCGGGCCGGGGCGTGCTGCGCCCAGGATCCCGCTATGACCACCGGTAGCCCCCAGCACCCCGGAACCCCACTCGCGTGAGCGGCGTCGAGGGGTGGGGGGCCCTCAGCCTCATCCCGAGCCTTGCGGTGCTGGGCCTGGCGGTCCTCACCCGCCGCCCTCTTGAGGCGCTGATCTTCGGATCGCTGCTCGGCCACCTGATGCTCTCCCGAGGCGGCTTTCTTGGCGCCTTCCTTGAGAACCTCCAGTCGGTGATGGCCGAACCGACGAGCGTTTGGGTGGTGTTGGTCGTGATGCTCTTCGGCGCCCTCATCGGGATCCTTGCCCGCGCGGGCGGCTCCCGCGCTTTCGGCGAGGCGCTGTCCCGGAAGCTCCGGACCCGCCGCGGGGTGCTACTCGCCGCCTTCGGACTCGGCATCGTCACCTTCGTGGACGACTACCTGAACGCCCTGGCGGTTGGAGCGGCCTTCCGGGGGGCGGCGGACCGGATCGGAATTTCCCGCGCTCGCCTCGCCTACGTGGTGGACAGCACGGCGGCCCCGATCTGCGTCCTGATCCCGGCTTCGACCTGGACGGTTTTCATCGCCGGGCTCTTCGAGCAGAACGGGCTCGCCGGTCCGGGCGGCGGGATCGGTCTCTACGCATCCATCATTCCCTACCTCCTCTACCCGTGGTTCGCGGTAATGCTGGTGCTGGCCGTCATCGTGGGGGCGGTACGCGATTTCGGGCCGATGGCGGACTCCGAGCGGGCCGTCCGCTCCGGGAGGGTCCCGCAGGCCGCCGCGCTCGACGAAGGCCTGGAGCCGCCGCCTACCGCGGGCCCGCCCGCTCGGCCCGGGCTCCGTACCCCGGCGTTTGTGCTCCCCATCCTGACTCTGCCGGCGGCCACCCTGGCGCTTGGTGGGGACGCGCTGTTCGGCGTCGTGGCGGCGCTGGGAGTGGCGCTGCTGCTGACTGGTCTGGTCCGTCCGGCGGGTGGTCTCGGCCCCGTCGCCGACGGCGCCTTTCTCGGGATGGAAAAGATGGTCTATCCCCTCGGGATCGTGCTCGTTTCTTTCGTCCTCCGGGATGTGAACGCTTCGCTCGGATTGACCGAGTTCGTCATCGGTAGCGTGCGGCCGATTGCGAGCGCCTGGATGCTCCCGGCGCTGGTGTTTGTGGCCCTGTCCGGAGTGGCATTCGCCACCGGGTCGTTCTGGGGGGCCTACTCGGTCAGCATGCCCGTAGTCGTTGGCCTGGCGAGCGAACTGGGGGCTCCTCTGCCGCTTACCCTGGGAGCATTGGTCTCCGCGGGCGCCTTCGGTTCCCACGCCTGCTTCTACGGCGATGCCACGGTGCTCGCTGCGCGAAGCGCCGGATGCTCCCTGGTGGAGCACGTCAGGACGCAGTTGCCGTACGCCCTGATCGGGGCCGCCGCCGCGCTCATCGGTTTCGTTCTCCTCGGTCTGATCTCGGGCTAGCAGCCTGGGGACAGGTCGAGCACTTTTTCGCTGCCTTGTTCCGGAGCCCGGTCACGACACGATCAGTCGCGACAGAATTACCCGATGAATCCCGATCAGAAACCCGAAGGACAGCCCCGGCTCGCCCTGATCCAACGCGCGATCGAATCTGACCGCGACGCTGCGCACGAAGGAGCCGTGACTGCCATTCGCAAGGCGGCGGCCGGCGGGGCTCGCATCGTCTGCCTCCCCGAGTTGTACGACCTGCCGTACTTTCCGCGGCTGGTCGCGGTGGAGTCCTGGCGGTACGCCGAGCGACAGCCCTCGGAGCGGGTTGGGGAACTGGGTCGGCTGGCCGCCGAACTGGGAATCGTGCTGGTGGTACCGGTCTTCGAGGAGGCTGCCCCCGGAGTGCTGTTCAACACGGCCGTCGTCTATGACGCCGACGGCAGCTACCTCGGTTCCTACCGGAAGAATCACATCCCGGACGGACCCGGCTATCACGAAAAGTACTACTTCACACCGGGAGACCGCGGGTATCCGGTGTGGGAGACGGCCTTCGGGCGGATCGGAGTGGGGGTCTGCTGGGATTCGTGGTTTCCCGAAACGGCCCGCCTGCTCGCCCTTGGCGGCGCCGACCTCCTCCTGTTCCCGACCGCGATCGGTAGCGAGCCGGATCGGCCGGGCTACTCCTCGGAAGACGCCTGGCGGACGGTCATGCGTGGCCACGCGATCGCGAACGGCGTCTTCGTCGGGGCTCCCAACCGGGTTGGTGTCGAAGGCCCGATGACCTACTACGGCGGCAGTTTCGTTTGCGATCCTTTCGGCGAGGTGATGGCGCGGGGGGGCGAAGATCCCGAAATCGTGTTTGCGGATCTTGACTTCGGGAAGAACCGTGAACTGCGCGAACTGCTCCAGTTCTTTCGGGACCGGCGGGTCGACACCTATGGCGCCTTGCTGCGGGTTTCACCCGACCTCGGGTCGCCCGAGTAGCGGATCGTGGAAAACCCGCGCGTCAGGGAACAGGCCTTCCTGACCCTCGCCGCGGTCTTCATCGCGGCGCTCATCGCCTGCAATCTGATCTTCCGCAAGTTCTTCGTCTGGGAGATCCCGGCTCTCGGCCTTCTCGGCCTGAACCCGCAGATGGAACTCTCGGTCGGGATCCTGGCGTATCCGGTCACCTTCATCTGTACCGACGTCCTGTCCGAGTTCTATGGCCGCCGCCGGGTGAGCCAACTGGTGACCGCCGGGTTCTTTGCGAGCATCTTCGTGGTGGGGCTGGTGGCGCTCTCCAATGTGATGCCCGCCGCCGACTGGAGCGCGGTGGACGACGCGACGTTCGACCTGGTGTTCGGGATCCAGTCGGTCGCGGTTACCGCCTCCATGTGCGCGTACCTGGGCGCCCAGTATCTGGATGTCCGCCTGTTCCACTACTGGAAGCGACGAACCGGCGGGCGCCATCTGTGGCTTCGCAACAACGCCTCGACGTTTACCTCGCAACTCGTGGACACCATCCTGATCACCACTGTCCTCGCTCTGCTCGGCGCCGAGGAAATCACCATCGAGCGGGTGCCGATCCTGATCGCCAACGGGGTGGTCTTCAAGTGGTTCGTCGCCATCCTCGACACCCCGCTCGTCTATGGAGCGGTGTGGTTCATGAGGAACCGGCTGGGCATCGAGGAAACCCGGGAAGAGGGAACCGGCGCGCGCCCCGGACGGGTTGTCTGACGCTTCGCGGCCGGTCGGGCTGCTGCCCGGCCGGTGCCCCCCGGCCGGTGCCCCCAGGCGCTCGGGGGTCAGTTCGCGAAGGTGTCCCGGATGGCCTGTCGGATGTGCTCGTTGAAAGCGGGCAGGCCGCCGGGATTGGGACCGCCCCCCTCGGCGCGATCCGCCCGCCCGCCGCCCCGGCCGCCGATCAGCGCCGCGGCTTCCCCGAGAAGCCGGTTGGCAGGAAGGCGCTCGGCTATGTCCGCAGAGACCCCCAGGATGACGGCCGCCCGTCCGTCCCGGACGGCGGCCGACACCGCGATCCACGGGCGTCCGTCCTGCCGATCGCGGAAGGTGTCCATCAGCCGCCGGTGCTCGTGTTTGGAAACTCCGTCGAGCGGCGGTGGCATCCACACCAGGACGCCGGCGATCGTCTCGGTGTGCGCGGGACCCACCGTGCCGGTCGGGGAGCCTAGGGAGCCGATCGCCTGGATTGGGGTTCCGGAGCCGACCGCGAGACGGTCCTGGAGGCGCTCCACTTCACGCTGCATCCGCTTCAGATCGGAGCGCAGTTTCTCGACCTTGCGGGCGACATCCTCGGGACGTGTCTTCGCTGCCCGCCCGATGTCATGGAGGAGACGTCTTCCGTGGACTACGTGCTCGACCGCCGGGCGGCCGGTGAGTGCCTCGACCCGGCGGACCCCGGCCGATACCGATTCCTCGGAAACGATGACGAACACCCCGGCCTGACCCGTCGCGCCGAGGTGGGTGCCGCCGCAGAGTTCAATGCTGAACTCGGGCACCTCGACCACTCGCACCTCGGTGCCGTACTTGTCCCCAAAGAACGCGAGCGCGCCCCGGGCGAGGGCCGCGTCGAGCGGCATCACGCTCGCCAGCACTTCCCGGTCGGCCCGGATCTGCTCGTTCACCCTTCCCTCGATGGTCTCGACTTCGGTGGGCGTGAGCGCCGTGAAGTGCGTGAAGTCGAACCGCAGGCGTTCGGGAGCCACGTGAGAGCCCGCCTGCTTCACGTGCGGCCCCAGGGTGTCGCGGAGCGCCGCATGGAGGAGGTGGGTCATGGTGTGGTGCTCCGCAGTTCCCCGGCGCCGCGTCCGGTCCACGATGGCTTCGACGCGCTCCCCGGCGCCGATGGCCCCCTCCCGCATGCGGACCGAGTGCACCACGAGGCCGTCGCGGCTTTGCGAGTCGACGACTTCCGCGATGCCGCCCTCCGAGCGGAGGAGCCCGCGATCCCCGACCTGTCCGCCTCCCTCGGGGTAGAAGGGGGTTCGGTCCAGGATCAACTCCCCGGTGGTCCCCGCGGAAAGCGCTGGCGCCGGAACCGGAGATCCACTCTCCTGGGTGGCGAGCGCCGCGAGCACCCGGCAGCCGTCCGCCTCGGTGCCGTCGTAGCCCAGGAAGCGGGTGGGCTGGCCTTCCGCGATGTCCCGGTAGGCCGTGGAGCCGGCGGCGGGTCTCCCCTTCCAGGATTGCCGGGCGCGTTCCCGCTGCTCGCGCATCCGGGCCTCGAACGCTTCGTGATCCACCGACATCCCGTGCTCGCGCGCCACCTCTTCCACCAGATCGAGGGGAAGGCCGAACGTGTCGTAGAGGCGGAAGGCGTCTTCCCCCGGGACTTCCGCCGCGTGCTGCACCGAGTCCCGGGCCAGCACGCGGTCGAGCTGACCCATCGCGGTGGAGAGCGTCCCGGAGAAACGCTCCTCCTCGAAGGCCGCGACCCGCAGAATCAGATCGCGGGAAAGGCCGAGTTCCGGCCACGCGTCCTCCATTCCGGAGATCGCCAGATCGGTCATTTCGGGCAGAAACGGTTCTGGCACCCCCGCCTTGCGCCCGAAACGAAGGGCCCGCCGGAGGATCTTGCGAAGCACGTATCCCCGGCCCTCGTTTGCCGGAAGCACCCCGTCCGCGATCAGGAAGGCCGTGGCTCGCGCGTGGTCGGCGATCACCCGGGCCGCCGTTCGCACCGCTCCGGGATCCAGGTCGCGAGCGGCGCGGCCCTCCACGGCCGTGACCAGGCGGGCAAACAGATCCGTGTCGTAGTTCGAACGGACCCCCTGCAACACGGCGGCGAGGCGCTCGAGTCCCATGCCCGTGTCCACCGAGGGGGCGGGAAGTGGTGTGAGGGTGCCGGCGTCGTCGCGATCGAACTGCATGAACACCAAGTTCCAGATCTCGAGATACCGGTCGTCGCCCGCGTAGGCCGGACCCTGGTCGTAGTGGATTTCGGAGCACGGACCACAGGGTCCGGTGTCACCCATCGACCAGAAGTTCTCGGCGGCGGGGAGCGCGGAGATCCGCTCCTCGGGCAGGTAGGACCTCCAGATCGCGCGCGCCTCTTCGTCCGGGGGGGTGGTCCGGTCACCGGCAAAGACCGAGGCCGAAAGCCGGTCCGGATCGAGCCCCAGGTCCCGGGTGAGGAACTCCCAGGCCAGTGCGATGGCTTCTTCCTTGAAGTAGTCGCCGAAGGAGAAGTTGCCCAGCATCTCGAAGAAGGTGTGATGCCGGGGCGTAAAGCCCACGTTATCCAGGTCGTTGTGCTTGCCGCCGGCGCGCACGCATTTCTGCACGCTGACCGCGCGGGGCTTTTTTGGGGTCGCGTACCCCAGAAAGTAATCCTTGAACTGGTTCATCCCGGCATTTGCGAAGAGCAGCGTCGGGTCGCCGTGGGGAACGAGCGACGAACTCTTGACCACCAGGTGGTCCCGGGCCGCGAAGAAATCGAGGAACGCCCGGCGCAGCTCGGCGCCGCGGGTCGGGGGTGATGTCATCTCTCGATCTCCCGATCACGCTCCTCGCTGGGGGCGTTGATGTCGGACGAAAGGGCGTGCCGGGCCGCTGCCCACGAGTAGCCCCGGGAAACCAGGTGCCGGAAGAGACGACCTGTCTCCTTCCGGTTCCGGGGTTCCGGTTCCGCTGCCGCCGAGTCCCCCTCTGCGTCTCCACCCGCAGCGCGACGCCACATCCTTTGGAGCGCGATCACCGCACGCTCGTTTTCAGCCCCGTCGGGGAACTCCGCCCGGATGGCTTCCTCTGCCAGTTCCGCGGGGATCTGCCGCCGCTGCAAGTACGCCTTCACCTTGAGCGGGCCCTGATGTTTCGTCCGCACCTGAGCGCGCACCACCGCAGCCGCGAGCGAGCGGTCGTCGAGGTAGCGGCGTCTCAGTAGCCGGGAAAGGGCCTCTTCGACCTCATCTTCCGCGAACTCCCGCGCGAGGAGCTTCGTCCGCACTTCTCCCTCGCTCAGATCCCGCCGGGCCAGCATGCCGATGGCGGCAACCCACGCCGTCCGGGGGGGCCGGGACGGCGGGTCCGGGCTGCGGGACATGGGCGGGAGACTAACGCCAAGGCTGGCCGCCTCTGGGTCGGATTTAACAGCCTGTGGTGGCACCCGGGTGAGCGCCAAGGCCGGGGAGGCGCCCGGCTGACAAGGCGCGTGAGGGAGGAATATCGGGTGTATTTCGACCGAAACACAACGATGAGCGGCGCGAAGCGACGCGGTTCAGCCGGGATGGATCGCTGGCCAAACGCCGCGTGGGTTCCACCACAGGCTGTTTGGCCGGGATGGATCGCTGGCCAAACGCCGCGTGGGTTCCACCACAGGCTGTTAACTCCGGTAGCCACCACCTTCCGGCTCCTGGCCGGAGCGATTTCACGCCCCGCAGTGGGCGCACTGAAAGGCGTCCGGATGGCGCGGCCGTCCGCAGTTCCAACAGTTGCGGGGCCGCCGCTCGGCTTCCCGGATCCGGCTCAGGACGGCGTCCCGCTCTTCCGGTTCCGGGCCAAAGGAAGCCAACTCCCGGAGATCGCTGAGCACGGCCTCCGCAGTGGCGTAGCGCTCTGAAACCTGGGGCGCGAGCGCCTTCGCGACTACGGCGTCGAGGTCTTGCGACACCGCCGGGTTGTGTTTTCGGGGATGGTTGTTGCCTCCGGTTTCAACCAGCACCCTTTGGCGTTCCGGGTCGGCGTCCCGATAGGGAAGCGCGCCGGTGAGCATCTGGTAGAGGACGACCCCGACCGCATAGACATCGGACGCGAAGACCGCTTCGGCCTGGAACTGCTCCGGCGCCAGGTAGTAGGGATTTCCGATCTGGCGCGCGTCATGCTCGGCAACGTGGACGGTGCGGGCCATTCCGAAGTCCGTGATCTTGGCCACATCGCCGGAGAGCAGGATGTTGTCGGCGCTGATGTCGCCGTGAAGCAGCTTCTGCTCATGGGCATGGGCCAACCCGGAAAGTACCTGCCGGGCGATCCGGATGGCGACGGCTGTCGAGATCGCCGCCTCGTTCTCGAGGCGGCGCGCCAGTGAGGCGCCCTCCACCCATTCCATAACCACGAACAGCGTGTCCTCGTGCTCGTCGCAGGTGATCAGGCGGACGATGTTTGGGTGTTCCAGGGTGGCCAGCAGGCGGGATTCACGCAGGATCGCTTCGCGCCCCGTCGGGGTTTGGTCGTGGGGAACCTTGACGGCCCGCAGCCGGTCGAGGAAGACGTCCCGAACGAGATAGACGGCTCCGAACGTACCGCGGCCGATGCTTCGCTGGATCTCGTAGTTTCCGATCCGCTGTCCGAGCAGGAACATCGAGGCCGATGCTAGCAACCTGTGGTGGAACCCGGGTGAGCGCCGAGGCCGGTGAGGCGCCCGGCTGACAAGGCGCGTGAGGGAGGAATACCGAGTGTATTTCGACCGAAACGCAACGATGAGCGGCGCGAAGCGACGCGGTTCAGCCGGGATGGATCGCCGGCCGAGCCCCCACCGGGAGAACTGGGCCGCCTGGGTTTCACCACAGGCTGCTAACCCGCACTCCGCGTTGCGGCGGGTGCTCCGGGCGCCAAGGCCGTCATTGCCAACCGTGCGATCGCAACAGCGCGGCCGCCGCCACCACCGAGGCTGTCCCGGTGCGCAGGATGCGTGCTCCGAGGTCGAGGCGCCGGAACCCGTGCCGGCAGGCGTCCTTGAGTTCCCCGGCTGAGAAGCCCCCCTCGGGGCCGATGGCGAGCACCCGGTCCCTTGCCGGTGCGGGTTTCGGAACGGCGGAGAAAGTCTCGACTGCGGAAGGGGGCGAGGCGATCCAGCGCTCTTCGGGCAGCGGATCCCGGATCCAGTTTTCGAACGGGGCCGGTGCGCTGACCGCGGGAACAGTCGCCCGACCGGACTGGCGGGTCCCCGCGAGGGCGGCCGCGCGCCAACGCTCGACCCGGGCAGGGGACGCGCGCCCTTCCGAACGGTCGGTCTCGAGCGGGGTGATCGAGGCTGCTCCGATCTCCGCGAGCTGCCGCACGATCCCGGTCAGGCCGTCCCCTTTGGGAACTGCAACGCCCACCGTGAGGCGGATGGCGGGTTCCCTGGTGGCCAGCGCCTCACCGCGCCGGAGGAGGCAGCGGCCTTCTTGGTCGGCCCGGAGAAATCGCGCCGCGAAGGCGTTGCCAACGCCGTCGAAGACTTCGACCGCCGCGCCCGGGGGCAGGCGGAGAACGCGCAGCAGGTGGTGCGATTCCGAGGCGGCGAGCCGGAGTTCGGAACTGCCGGCCGCTTCGGGAGCGAGGAAGCGGCGCGCAGCGGCCATGCTAGCAGCCTGTGGTGGAACTGGCGTGAGCGCCGAGAGCGGGGAGGCGCCCGACTGACAAGGCGCGCGAGGGAGGAGCCCCCACCGGGAGAACTGGCCCGAGTGTATTTCGACCGAAGCGCAACGCAGAGCGCCGCAAAGCGCCAGTTCTCCCGGTGGGGGGGCGGTTCAGCCGGGATGCATCGCCGCTCGAGCCCCCACCGGGAGAACTGGGCCGCGTGAGTTTCACCACAGGCTGCTAGAAGCGAGTGGCGGCGGCTCGGTCTTCCGGCGCGGAACGTTCGCTCTCTCGGCGCTCCAGCGCGGCCGCGACCCAGGTGTCGGTTTCGGGGTGTTCGGGTAGCTCCATTCGGATTTCCGCCAATCTGACCGATCGTCCGGGGAAGGCGCCCAATACGCGGGACGCCTCTTCACGGAGGAATCCCGAGATGAGAATCCGGCCTCGCGACCGCAGCTGGGGCGCGGCGAATTCCCAAAAATCCGTCAGGGGTTTGGCCGACAGATTGGCGAGGATTACATCGAAGCCGCGGGGAGCCAGCGGGTGCAGATCGGCCGCCAGGTCCGGATCCCGATAGTCTCCGGCACGGAACAGGATCCTGCCAACCAGGCTGTTCGCCGCCGCGGCTTCTTCCGCAGCGCGAATCGCCGTGGGGTCCTGGTCGAGGCCCACAACCGTCCTTGCTCCGAGCAGCGCGGCCGCGACGGCAAGAATTCCCGATCCGGTCCCGATGTCGAGAACGCGCGTCCGCGACTGGCGGGCGCTGAGGTGTTCTTCGAGCGATTCCAGAACCATGCGGGTCGTGGCGTGGACTCCGGTGCCGAAGGCCAGTCCGGGTGTGAGAAGGAGCGACCGGAACCCGGGCACCGCCGGAATGTGGGGTGGGTGAATGAAGAATCCAGCCGCCCGCACCCCGGAAAAAAGCTCGCGATATCGTGCCGTCCAGTCGCGTGCCGGTTCGGGAGGCGCATGCCGGACGGTGACGCCGTGCAGCGGGAATTCGGATTCTCGGGCCGCCGCGGCTGGCCTTTTGGACTCGACCAGCGCGTCGAGACGAGCCGCCAGCCGTCGCCGGGCGCCCGCCGAGCCAAACCAGAGCCGCACCCGATCGCCCGTTGCCGACGTTTCCGCGGCGCCGAGGAACTCGTTCTCGTCCACCACGAGCCCTTCCCAGCCGGTAAGCGGGCCGGGCCCGTGCAGATCGAGCGGGTACGTCGGCCGTCTTCGGACGCCATTTTCTGCCGGTCGATGCCGCCGGGTTGCGGTCCGCCCCGGGTCGGTGGCTGAAAGGTCAGGACGAGCAGCCGGTGGACAAAGTCTCGCGGCCCAGTTCTCCCGGTGGGGGCTAGCAGCCTGTGGTGAAACCCAGCCGGCGTTCGGCCGGCGATCCATCCCGGCTGAACCACTCCGCTTCGCTACGTTCTGCGTTGCGTTTCGGTCGAAATACACCCGGGCCAGTTCTCCCGGTGGGGGCTCCTCCCTCACGCGCCTTGTCAGCCGGGCGCCTCACCGGCCTCGGCGCTCGCCCGGGTTCCACCACAGGCTGCTCGAGCGGCGATCCATCCCGGCTGAAACACTCCGCTTCGCCTCGTTCATCGTTGCGCTTCGTTCGAAATACACCCGGGCCAGTTCTCCCGGTGGGGGCTCCTCCCTCGCGCGCCTGGTCAGCCGGACCCCCACCGGGAGAACTGGGCTTCGCCCCCACCGGGAGAACTGGCGCTCTCGGCGCTCACGCCACTTTATCGACAGGCTGCTAGCCGTGGAACCCCGTCACGAAAAGATCCGGTCGAAAAATGACGAGCGGGACTTTCCTGAACTATCGGCGGAGCGGTCGCCAGTCGCTCCGGCCCCCCGCTCGCGGCCAGCCTCACCGGGGCGCTGCGAATTCGCGTCGCGGTTGCCGGAGGAACGCACGAAGGACGCGTCGAATTCCTCGGACAGGGTGACAACCGCGCCCCGCGCCCGGCCGCTCAGCTTCCTCGGCACTTCCACCAGAACGCGGACCAGGTGATTGCCACGGCTTCGACCCCGGAGTGCGGGGAAACCCTTGCTTCGCAAGCGGAGGATCGTGTGCGGCTGCGTGCCGGGTGGGATCCGAAGGGTTTTCTCTCCCCAGATGGTCGCGATCGAGATTTCGGTGCCGAGCACCGCCTGGGGAAAAGTGATCGGCGCCTCGCTGAGAACGTCGTCGTCCTCCCGCCGCATGCCGCGAGCGGGCCGGACGTGGACGCGCACGTAGAGATCGCCCGGTGGTCCACCGCGGGCTCCCGGTTCTCCTTCGCCCGAGACGCGAAGCTGGTTTCCGTCAGCAATCCCCGCGGGGAGCTGCACGGTGATCTCCCGCTCCCGCGGAGTTCTTCCGGCGCCCGCGCACTCCCCGCAGGGGTCGCGCACGATCTTTCCCGTTCCACCACAGCCGGAACAGGTCCGGCTCATCACCATGAAGCCGCGGGAAAAGGTTTCCTGCCCGCGTCCGCCGCACCGTCCACAGAGGATTGGCTGCTTGCCGGCTGCGATTCCGCTCCCGCGACAGGAATCGCAGGGCTCCGAGCGGGAAACGAGGATTCTCTTGCTGCTCTCTTGCTTGGGTTCGCTGAAGTCGATGTTCAGCTCGTACTGGATGTCGCGCCCGCGCGCGGGGCCTCGCGGGTTCCCGCCGCCGAACATCTCGCCGAACAGGTCGAAGACGCTGCCCCGGAGAACATCCTGCAAGTCCGCAAAAACCTCGCTGTCCATCGTCTGTCCAGCGCCGCCGACGCCGGCATGGCCGAACCGGTCGTAGCGGGACCTCCTGTCGGGATCGCCCAGGACGCCGTACGCCTCGGATGCCTGCTTGAACTGCCCCTCGGCGGATTTGTCGTCCGGGTTGCGGTCGGGGTGATAGCGGATCGCGAGCTTGCGATAGGCCTTCTTGATCTCCTCCGGACTCGCGTCCCGGGTCACACGGAGAACTTCGTAGTAATCGCGCTGGGCGGTGGCTGGCATGGAGTTCTTCAGGCGGGCAGTGGTTCGGTTGCGGATCCCGGCGGCGCCGGTTCGGTCGCCGACCCGCCGTCGTCTTCGTCTGCGCCTTCGTCCGTTTCCTCGGGGTTGCCCGGTCGCTCAGCGGATGCCGCGGCGACGATCACGGTGGCCGGGCGGATCACCCGGCCGTCGAGGAGGTAGCCCCGGCGGAGCACCTCAGCCACGTCGCCCTCGCGCTGTCCCGGCCCGGCGGGGATTTCATGGACGGCCTCGTGCAGCCGCGGATCGAAAGGCGCACCGTCTGCTTCAATCTCAAGTAGTCCCTGGCGCTTCAGAGCGTCCTGGAACCGGCGCAGAACCAACCGGATCCCTTGGTGTAGCCCCTTGACCACGGTCGCCGCCGGATCGCCGCCGCCGTCCTCTTCCCAGCGCACGGTCGTTTTGTCCACTTCGGTAACGGCGCGGTGGAGATCGTCCAGCACTGGCAACAGGGCGGAGCAGATCTCTGCGGTAGCGCGGGACCGGAACTCGGCACGCTCGTTTTGGGAGCGCCGGCGGACGTTTGCGAGGTCGGCCTGCGCCCGACGGGCGAGATCCTTGGCATCGGCCAGTTCCTGGTTCAGGGCGGTGACCCGGTCTCGCAGGTCGTCGATCTCGGTGGAACCGCCCCCTTCCGGAGACTCAGGCGGATCCGTGGGATTTCCGGCGGCGGCGCCATTCGCCCCGCGGGCTTCCGCAAGCGGCTCGGGTGGTTCTCCCTGCGAGGAATCGTTCATCAATCGCTCCTGAATACCGGTTGGAAACCAGCCAATCAGACTAGCACGGAGCCCCGAATTTCCGGCAGAACGATGCCTCCAGCGCGTCGGCTACCGCGCCCACGCGAGGCGGCACGTCCGCTTGCCCGAGAGCGGGGAGTTCACTCAGGCCAACCGCAGCAACGGGTGAGCCGGCGGGAAGTCCTGCCAGGGCGTTCGTGAGGGGTCGGTCCACCGTCCAGGGAATCGAGCCGTGTTGCAAGAAGGCGCCCCGGCGCCATCGTTGGGCCCCGGCAACCAGCTTCCGTCCGCCGGCGGTGATCTCGTGGCCGGTGGCAACGGCGTGGCATGGAAGCCTGGGGGCCGCAGGTTCGCGGGGCAGGGAGCCGGCGGGCATCGGATCGACCCGCGCGAAGCCGGCGAGCGCCTCGGCGATTGCCCCCATCACCCGGAAATAGGCGGTCCGGACCCCCGGCGCCAGGCCCTTGGGCGCCGCGAACGCGTAGGTGAGTTCGTCCGGCAGATGGAGGAGTGCCCGGCCGCCGGTCGGGCGGCGAACCCAGGGAATGCCCAGTCTGGCCAGCGCCGCCGGGTCCGTGGCGCTTGCGAGCGATTGCGCGTGCCCCAGTGTCAGGGTAGGTCGGGACCAGCGATAGAGACGAAGCGTTGGAGGCGCTCCGCGCGCGGCCTCCTCCAGCAGCTCGTGATCGCGCCGCATGTTGGTCGCCCCATCGGCAGGGGTTTCCCAATCCGCAAACCGCCGCAGCCCCGGTGATGGCTCCCGAATGGCTGCGGGTTTCGGGATGTTCATCGGCTCGGTACTGCTCCGGCGCGGACCGCCGGACGAAACTCCGGGACGAGGCGAAGGCGGTATCGCTTCCGGTATCGCTTTCTGTTGGGCCGGCGATCGTTCGGCCTTGCCGCCTCCGCGTCAGCGCTCACGCCACTCGGTATCGCCCGCTGCCAGCAGCCTGCTAATCAGGCGATCAGTTCTTCGAGTGGCTGGTAATCCCGATCCTGCGACTCCGCGACCGGACGGCAGGTGAGGCGGCCGGCATAGGTGTTCACGCCGGGGCGAAGGCAACTGTCCCGGCGAACGGCCTCCTCGAAGCCGTAGTTGGCGATCGTGAGGGCATATTCGAGCGTTACGTTGGTGAGCGCGTACGTGGAGGTGCGGGGCATGGCGCCCGGCATGTTGGCGACGCAGTAGTGGACCACTCCATCCACCACATAGGTGGGTTTCGAATGTGTCGTAGGGCGGGTGGTCTCGCAGCAACCGCCCTGATCCACGGCGACGTCCACGATCACCCCCCCTTCGCGCATTCCGGCGACCATTTCGCGGGTGACGACACGGGGAGCGGCGGCGCCGGGAACGAGGACCGCCCCGACGACCAGATCTGCCTCGGCGATCGACGCGGCGAGGGTGACGGCGCTTGATTTGAGAGTCGTCACCCGGCTTCCGAAAATGTCGTCCAGATAGCGCATGCGGCTGGCGCTCTTTTCCAGAACGGTGACCTCAGCGCCGATCCCGACCGCGAGTTTCGCCGCGTTCAGCCCTACGACTCCACCGCCGACGATGACGGTCCGGCCGCGAGGCACTCCCGGAACCCCACCGAGGAGAATCCCCGAGCCGCCGCAGGACCGGTGCAGATGGTGGGCTCCTTCCTGAATCGCCATGCGGCCCGCAACCTCGCTCATCGGAGTCAGGAGCGGCAAGGTTCCGTCGGGGGCCGTGATGGTCTCGTAGGCGACCGCGGTGACTCCCCGGGCAAGAAGCCCCTCGGTCAGTTCGGGGAGCGGCGCCAGGTGGAGATAGGTGTAGAGAATCTGGCCCTCACGAAGAAGTTCCACTTCCTCGGGCTGGACTTCCTTCACCTTGATCAACAGATCGCAGGTGCCGAAAACCTCTTCGCGGGTTTCGACGATGCGCGCGCCCGCGGCGGCAAACTCCTCGTCGGAGATCAAACTGCCACAGCCGGCTCCCGATTCGACGAGGACCTCGTGGCCGGCGGCCACCAGGGTGTCGACTCCTCCCGGGACCAGGCCGACGCGGTTCTCGCTGTCCTTGATCTCCCGGACGGTGCCGATCCTCACGGAGCCTCCTCTTTTGTCTTGGGATCTGGCTCCGACTTCGTGTCGGTCTTGGCGCGGGTCCGGATGGTTCCCTCGAAAGTGGCCCCTGCCTGTACGACCACGGTCGCAGCCAGAATCCCTCCGGTGAGGACGCCCGACGCGCCGATTTCCGCCTTTTCGATCGCTTCTACGTTGCCCGAGACCCGGCCATGGATGGCCACGTTCCGGGCCACGATGTCGGCCTCTACCTGACCACCCTCCGGAATCAGCACCGAGGCGGTGCTTTCCACGGTGCCCTTGAGACGTCCCTGGATACAGATGTCCTCCCGGGTCGTGCTCTTGCCCTCGACGAAGGTGTCCGGGCCGATCCAGGTCGAGCGGGCGCCCCGTTCGGGAGGAGAAGGAGGCACTTCGTTAAGAAAAGCCTCGCTTTCCTTGTTGCGACGGAAAATGGCCATAGGGCGAAGCGGAACCGGAAAATAAAACGGAGCGGGCGACGGGGCTCGAACCCGCGACACCGAGCTTGGGAAGCTCGTACTCTGCCAACTGAGATACGCCCGCCCGGAAACCGGTGATTCTACTCGGCGAAAGCCCCTGCCGGAGGAGTGGGACTCGCCTCTCCTCGTTCCCGGGCCTGGTCCAGCAGGGACAGGATTTCGTTCCGGCGCCGTTCGGCAAGTCCCGCGCGGTAGGCCTCCAGGGTCAGCCTCATTACGGGTTCCGTGTTGGAGGGCCGCAGAGTGAACCGCCAGTCGGGAAAGTCCATCGTCAGTCCATCCAGCCGGTTCACCTTGCCGCCCGGAAAGGCTTCCCGCACCATGTCGAAGGCCATCGCCTGGTCGGGGACCACGCGGCTCTCTTCGTCGACGGTGAAATAGCGGCGTCGCAGTTCGCTTGCCAGATCCGAGAGAGACTTGCCCGAGTCCCGGATCCGTTCGATCATGAGCAAGATGGGCAGGAGGGCGTTGTCGGCATACCCGGCGGCCCGGAAGAAGAAATGACCGCTCAGCTCGCCCCCGAATCTGGCGTCCTCCTGCCGCATGCGTCGTTTCAGATAGGCATGTCCTACCCGGCCCGCGCAGGGGATTCCGCCGGCCTGGGTCACGGTATCTGGCACCGCGCGCGATGACCGCAGGTCGAACACGATTCTGGCGCCGGGTTCCTTGGCGATCTCGGCCGTGGCCAGTAGCGCCGTCGTGAAGTCACCCGGAATGTGAAATCCCTGATCGTCGACGAACACGCAGCGGTCGGCATCGCCGTCCCAGAGGACCCCGAAGTCGGCGCCTTCCTCGAGGACGCGGCGCACGAGGGGTTGTCGGTTCTCGGGGTCGAGAGGGTTGGCGCCCCGGTTCGGGAAGGAGCCGTCGGGCCGGAACTGCACCGCCAGGAACTGTCCGGGGACTCTCGAGAACACCTCGGCCGCCATCAGTCCTCCCATGCCGTTGCCGGCGTCGAGCACCACGCGGAGCGCCGGCAAGGAGCGAAAGCTGACGACGCTGTTCAGAAACGCCCGATAGTCGGGTGCGATCTCGAGGGGAGGGCCAGGCGGCGGGCCGGGCGGGAAATCGATTGGCGGATCGGAGAATCCGCCGGCCAGGCGGCGCACTTCCGGCAAGCCGTTTTCGTGGAAGACGGGTGCGGCGTCGCGTTCGACGAGTTTGATCCCGTTGTCGCCGGGAGGGTTGTGGGAGGCGGTGATTACCGCACCCCCGTCGAGGCCGTCGCGGCGGACAGCGAACCACATCGCGTCGGTCGGCAACATCCCGTAGTCGAGGATCTCGACGCCCGGCAGTTGAAGACCCGCGGCGAACGCCCGGGCCAGCGCCGGGCTCGTGAGCCGCGCGTCCCGGGCCATGCCGATCCGTCCTCCCCCGAGCCAGGTAGCGAACGCCCGGCCGACGCGCCACGCCAGCGCTGGAGACAGCGGCGCCGGGGCCCCCCCCCGGACATCGTAGGCCTTGAAGAGGCCCGCTTCCGCGGCAGTCAGTCCGTGAGCCATGGCACGGCGCTGTACGCAGCGATGGTGCTCTTGTCGCCGAGGACCGCGCCCGACAGACGCACTCCCGGCCCTACGAAACTGCTGACGCCCAATATGGATCCCGAAACGTCGGCTTCTTCGCTGATGCGGGTGTCGGCCCAGAGGATCGAATCCTTTACCCGGGCGTTCGCCTCGATCCTCACCCGGCGTCCGAGTACCGCGTAGGGACCAATCTCGGCGTCCTCGCGCACCTGGGCCCCGGGGCCCACGAGCGCCGGCCCGAGTAGGCGAGCGCGGGGATGGACCGAAGCAGTCTCGTCCACGATGACCCCTCCCGGGTTGGGGCGTCCCACCCCCGGTATCCGTATCTTGCCGTCAAGGGCGTCGCGGTGCGCCTGGCGGTAACGGTCGAGCACTCCGATATCGGTGAAATATCCCCCGTGTCGGTGCGCGGCAACCCGGCGGCCCGCGGCTACCACGGCCGGGAAGACCTCGTGCTCCAGCGAACAGCGACCCTTGTCCGGCAAGAACTCGAAGATCTCCGGATCCATTACGTAGGCGCCGACACTGATCTCGGCCGGCCCGGGAGCGCGCGGCTTTTCAATGAAGTCGACAACGCGGAGTGGCTCGCCGTCCTCGCCGCCCGCGGTCCGGACCACGCCGTATTGAGATGCGTCCGCTACCGGGCTGAGGGCAAGGGTGAGCGTTGCCCGCGCCGATTCATGGGTCCGGATCAGAGAGGCTATGTCGAGGTCGGTAAACACGTCGCCGTTGAGACAGACGAATGGTTCGGCCAGCAAGGACCGTACGTGTCCGACAGCTCCTCCGGTGCCGAGCGGCTTCGGCTCTACCGAGTAGCGGAGCGAGATCCCGAACGCGTTTCCGTCACCAAAGGTGGCCTCGATCCGCCGGGGCAGCGAGGCGAGGCACAGGACGACGTCGGTGACACCCGCCTTGCGGAGCAACTCGAACTGCGTGACGAGGAAAGGCCGCGCGAGGAGCGGGACAATGGCCTTCGGCCGGCGGAAAGTAAGGGGGCGGAGCCGCAGCGCCTTTCCCCCAATCAGAATGACCGCCTTCATCGAACCGCCCGACAGGATACTCGCTGGCGGTCGTGACCGGCGTCTGGATGGCGGGTCTCCCGGCAGCGGCTGATAACATTCGCGCACCGCGCTACGGGCGCGGAGAGCCTCTTCGAACGTGAGCCCGAAATGAGCGTGGCGAACCGTCTCACGCTGCTGCGGATACTGCTGACGCCGGTCTTGGCAGTGGCGCTCCTCGCCTCCTTTCCGGGCTGGCAACTCGTCAGCGCAATTCTCGTGGCCGGCGCGGCTCTTACCGATCTGCTCGACGGGTACATCGCCCGCCGCCGGAACCAGATCACTGCGCTCGGGACCCTCCTCGATCCGATCGCCGACAAGTTCTTCATCGCCACGATCTTCATTTGCCTGGTGGATCGGGGGCTCTGTCCGGCATGGGTGGCGATCGTGATCGTGGGCCGCGAGTTCGCGGTGACGGCGTTGCGCATGGTGGCGCTCCAGCGGGGCGGAAGCGTGCCGGTCAGCCTTCTCGGAAAAATCAAGATGCACGCGCAGGTCTACGCCGCACTGCTGGTTCTGGTGGGGGCTCTCTATCCTGTTCTGGCGCCTTTCGGGGTGGCAGGTCTCTGGGCCGCGGCCGTGGTGACGGCATGGTCCGGTTTCTCCTACTTCCTCGGAGCGGGGAGAGTCGCGCTCTCTGGCTGACCAACCTGCTGGCGCGCGGCGGACCGCGGCCCGCCGTCTGGTTCGCGCCTTGCCGGACGTTTTTGTCGGAGCCGACGCGGCCGCGTCGCTTGATGGACGGCGCGGATTCCTCTACGGCGAGAAGCGGCACCGGCAAGTCGATATCGTTGGGTTCGAACCGGCGGTAGACCGTACGTCCGGGACCGTGACGCTCGAGACGCTCGTGGAACGGCGGTTGGACCGGTCAGCGATTGGCGGATGGCGCATCGTGGGGTTGGCGGTGTGCCCGGCGGACCTCGAAATTGGGCAGGAGGCGTTGCTCTTGGGTCTCGTTGCCGGCGACATCGTGCTCGCTGTGCAGCGCGCGCCGGAACCCGCTTGCCGCGAAACAGCCCGCTCCCGGAAGGGAGGAATGAGGATCCTGGTCCACCGGGGGGATTCCCTCGCGGACATCAAGGCCACGCTGCCGCGCGGTTTCTGAAGGCCCCTGCGCCTTCGAGAGAGCTGGGGACCGCGATTCTTACGAGGTCCTGTCTTACGAGGTCCGGGCGAGGATCTCGCGAATCCGCTCTCGGGCAGCTTCGGTGTATTGGCTGTCCGCGTGTTCTTCCACGATCTTCTGGTAGTGGACCAGAGCCTCCTGCTCCCGACCGCATTCGGTGAGCGCCTGCGCCAGCCGGTGGCGGACCTCTGCGAGGCGGCCGAAGTTGGGGTAGTTCGCCAGAATCTCTTCGAGTCGGGGGATGGCGCCCCGACACCAACCGCGTTGGTCCTGGTAGAACTCGGCCTTCAGCAGGACGGAACTGGCCAGGTCGTTCTGGCAATCGGCGAGATGTACGCGCGCTTCCTCGGCGTATCGGGAGTTGGGGTACAGCTCGAGGAGCTTTTCGAACTCGGTTGACGCGAGGCGGGTGTCTTCCTGATCCCGATCGGCGTTGCGACGCCGCTTGAAGTGCCCATACGCGATCTGGAACTGGGCGTAGTCGGCTCTCGGGTGGTTAGGGAAGAACGTCAGATAGTCCCGGTACTCGGTAGCGGCAAGCAAGGCGTTTTGGGCCCCGCGCCGGTTGTTATAGGTGTCCGCGATTCCCAGTCTGGCGTCCCCGGCGAACTGACTGCGAGGATAGCTGTCGAGCAATTGACGGAACCACGTACGGGCGGTCTCCCAATCGCGGCCCTCGAGACTTTGCTGACCCAGCGCGAGGAGCCGTCGATCGGCCTGCACTCCGGTAGGCACCTCCGCCGTCGGGCGGGAACTGCAGGCGAGGCCGCACACTACGGCGGCTACCGCCAGAGCGGGGCCCAGAAGGCGTCGATTTGCGAGGCCGGCGGTGTCGGGGGGCATGGCATGGAGCGGCGGATGCCGCGGCTCACGAAATGCTAGCGTCTGGCCGGCATTTCTTCACAGGCTGCTTAACAGCCGGTGGTGAAACCCACGCGGCGTTCTGGCCGGCGATCCATCCCGGCTGAACCGCGTCGCTTCGCGCCGCTCATCGTTGCGTTTCGGTCGAAATACACCCGGTATTCCTCCCTCACGCGCCTTGTCAGCCGGACCCCCACCGGGAGAACTGAGCCTCCCCGCTCTCGGCGCTCACCCGGGTTCCACCACAGGCTGTTAACAGCCTGTGGCAAAACCCACCCGGCGTTCGACGGGCGATCCATCCCGGCTGAACCGCCCCGCTTCGCGGTGCTCTGCGTTGCGCTTCGGTCGAAATACACTCGGTATTCCTCCCTTGCGCGCCTTGTCAGCCCGACCCCCACCGGGAGAACTGGGCCTCGCCCGTCTCGGCGCTCACGTGGGTTTCACCACAGGCTGTTAACGCTCCGCGGACCGATTGGGGCAAGCGGCGCGCCCGCCCGTCCGTCCCAACCGTTGCATGCCGCGTTTCGGCAGTGGCGACCAGCGTCCCATCGGAAGGGCGCAGGATTCGATAGGCAAAGCCGATACCCGACCGCCGGTAGGGGAACGCCTGGGCCTCCACGATGAGGTCGTCGTCGTAGCGGACCGGCCGCAGATAGCGGCACCGCACTTCGATCACCGGAAAGTGGAAGCCGCTCGCCTCCAGCTCCCGGTAGGGCAGCGCGTGTTTCCGCAACCAACTGGTCCGCGCTACCTCAAGCCAGGGAAGGTAGGCGCCGTGGTAGCCCACCCCCATCTGATCGGTCTCGGCATAGCGGACGCGGATCGAAACCTGAGTGGCGTCGGCGGGAGGAGAGGTCACGGCTGCCAGAGCCGGCGAATCGTCCGGAGAGGTCAAGTCCAGAGAGGTCAAGGGCGATGGCCCGCCGGCCCGGCGAAGACTCAGGTGCCTCGGCCAGTTGCCGAAAGATCGGGCCGCACGGGGATCCCGACGGTGGCGAGCCAATGCATCACGCGGCGAGCATCTCCCGGACGGCCGCCGCCGGGTCGGCGGCGCCGAACACGGCCGATCCCGCCACCGCCACGTCCGCTCCGGCGTCGCGCGCCGCCGCAATCCGGGAAGCGTTGATGCCTCCGTCGATCACGATCTCGAGCGACGGGTTCGTCCGCTCGGCGATTTTGCGAACCTGGCGGACGCGGTCCATGCTTCCCTCGATGAAGCGCTGGCCTCCCCAACCGGGATTGACCGACATGACGATCGCGTAGTCCACCGCGGCGAGCGCTTCTTCCAGGGACGCGAGCGGCGAAAGGGGATTGATCGCCAGTCCGGGCCGAACTGCGAGGGCTCGGAGATCGGCAATCGTCTTGTGGAGATGCGGCACGGCTTCCGGGTGCACCGCGATGGCGTCTGCGCCCGCTTCCGCGTAGGCCCTGATGTGTTCCGGGGCGTTTTCGATCATCAGGTGAGCGTCGAGCGGCAGATCCGTGCAGCGCCTCACCGCCGCCACCACCATGGGCCCGAACGTCAGGTTGGGTACGTAGTGCCCGTCCATGACGTCGAGATGCAGCCCATGTGCTCCAGCCTCCTCGACTGTCCGCACCTCCTCCGCGAGACGCGTGAAGTCAGCGGAGAGAAGCGAGGGCGTGAGCCGCATCCGGTTGAAGTTATCGACTGAGGGTGAGGACGATCCGATCGGCGCGACTTACCTTCGCACCGGCCGCGGGTACCTGATCGACGACGATCCCGGCCGGAACACCCCGGTACGGGACGCTCCGCACATCGCGTACCCGGACCGCGCCTCTGCTCAGGTCATCCGCGATGTCTCCGTACCGCCGTCCGATGAAATCCGGCATTACGAACGATTCGGGTTCCGACCCCGCCGAGAGCAGCACCGACACCGAGGTCTCGGGGACGGCTTCACTGTAGGCCACGGGCGACTGGGCAATGACCCGACCGGCGAGATAGGTGTCGCTTTCCACCTCGGCGACCCGCCCCACACTCAGCTCGGCGGCTTCGATTTGGCGCCGGGCCTCGGTAAGGGTGCTCCCCTCAAGCCGCGGAACCACCCGGCGGGTCGGCCCGAGGCTGCGGAAGACCTGGACGGAACGCCCACGCTTGAAGAAGGAATCGGGCGGCGGTTCCTGGAAGACGATGCGGCCTTCGGGAATCTGGTCGTCGAACCGCGCCTGCCCCACCGCGAGGCGAAGGCCCACTCCGCCGAGCAAGGCTTCGGCGGCCTCGAGTTCAAGGCTCGTGAGGTCCGGAACGGCCGGATCCGCGGCTGAGGACGCGATCAGGAAGGTGGCGGCGGCCGCAAAAGCGAACGTTGCCCCCAACAGGGCTGCGGTCACCAGGTAGTAAAGGCCCCGCGACAGTCGTGATGCCGAACGCCCGCCTCGCCGGTTCCAGCGAATTCGAAAGGTGCCCATCGGCCAAGTACGTGTCCGGAAGTGTAGTGCCGGGCGGGGTGTCCGAAGAGCCGGTCGCTACGGTATGGCGCGCCGGCGAAACATCGCGCGCGGGCGTCGACCTAACAGCCTGTGGCAAAACCCACGCGGCAATCAGGGTCGAGCGGTCCCCGGACGGGGCCTTGATCTGGAATAGCTTTCGGTCGTAGTCCTGCTTGGAGTTGGGGCCCCGTCCGGGGACCGCCCGGCGCTTCGCGCCGGCAATCGAAACTCCCTTGCGCGCCTGCGGCGCGCGGCGGCGAGTTCCGATTGGTCATTGTTGATTTGTGAAAGGGGGGGGGGTGCCCCCCTTTCACACTTTCCCCCCGGTCACGCGGGCAGCGAACAAAGTTCGCTGCCATTGTTTTTGCGCGCTCGGCAGTACTCCACCGCGCTTCAAGCGCGGGGACGGCTTGGAACGCCGACCTCTGGGCAGTTCTCCCGGTGGGGGCCGGCACCGCTGCGCAAAGCGCAGCGAAAGGCGTGTACCACGCCACCGTCCGGATGACGCTGAACGCCGGGCTCCCGGCCGGAAAGGCCCCCCCGCACTGGGGGTCCTTCCCGCCGCCCGCCGTGTCGGCCGGGCGCCTCCCCCACCGGGAGGACTGGCCGACCTCGGCGCTCACCTGGGTTTCACCATAGGCTGTTAAATGCTTGAGCGCTGGAGGAGCGCTGCGAAATAGCCGTCGGTCCCATGTTCCTCCGGCGCCAGGCGAAGCGCCCCATCGTTGCCGACGAGCGGCGCGAGTGCCTCCGGCAGGCGATCCCTGAGAGGGATCGCTCGAAGGCCGGGGGTTTCGGCCAGCAGATCCCGCACCGGTTCGCTCGTCTCCTCGGGCTCCAGCGAACAGGTGGCATACAGGAGCATTCCGCCGGGGGCAAGCAGCCCGGCTGCCGCCCGGGCCATCTGGAGCGCAGTCTTCCCGAGGCGCCGGAGGCGGCTCGGAGAGGCGGTCCACTTGATGTCGGGATTGCGCGACAGGGTGCCGAGGCCACTGCAGGGAATGTCCAGCAGCACCCGGTCGAAGGACTCCGCCGAGAAGGGGGGTCGGCAAGCGTCGGCGACCAGGGGGAGAACATTGGTGGCGGAGAGCCGCCGCGCGGTATTCCGGAGGAGCTCGATGCGTGACGTTCGCAGATCGGCGGCGATGACCGGGCGGGGCGCGATGCGCTCGGCAAGGATGGCGGCCTTACCGCCCGGCGCCGCACACGCGTCCAAATACCGCCGGGCTCCCTCCGCGGGAAGCAACCAGGCGATGAGCTGTGACCCCGCATCCTGAATGTGAATTTCGCCTTCCTCGTGTAGTGCGGAATCCTGCGGGTTTCCCTCGGTGACCTTCAGGCAGCGTGGCGCGAGCGGAAAGCGTTCGGTGCGAATGCCGTCCGCCTCCAGCTGCCGCCGCACGTCGTCGAGGTCTCCCCTGAGACCTACCCGCAAGAACACGGTCGGGGACCGGTTGTTGGCTTCAAGACGCCGTCTGGCGCCGTCGTTCCCGAGCTGGTTCACATAGCGGTCCACGAGCCAATCCGGGTGGGACAAACCGACTCGCAGGTAGAGATCGCGATCACCCCCGCGGTGCGGCCAGGGATGGTCCGCACGCAGGTAGGAGCGGAGCACTGCATTCACGAGTCCGGCGGCGCCCGGCCGTGCGAAGGCGGTGGCGAGCGATACCGACTCGTGGACGGCCGCGCTCGCGGGCACCCGGTCGAGATACCGGAGTTGGTAGAGCCCGAGGCGGAGAGCTATCCGCACCGGAAGATCGAGTCTGCTGACCGGACGCCGCGAATACGAGTCCAGGGCGTAGTCAAGTGCTCGTCGCCAGCGCAAAACGCCGAAGACCAGTTCTCGCGCCAGCGCCCGGTCCCGATCGGTCGGAGGCTGCCCCTCGGCGTCTTCCAGGCGGGCGATCAGCGTGTCCGGGCGCGGTGGGATGGGGCGATCGGTTGTCGGTTCCAGCCGGAGGAGAACGGCAAAGGCGGCGCGGCGCGCCGGGGAAGCGGGCCGCGACGACCCGGGACGGGGTGTCCGGTCGCGCGTGCCGGCGGTTTTCCGTGGGGACTGGGACACTTCAGCGTCGACCCGCGAGTACGCCCGAGAGGGTGGCGGGATCATCGGTGAGGATGCCGTGCACTCCGAGAGCGAGCAGACGCTCCATGTCCTCGGGCCGGTTCACCGTCCAGACGAGCACGGGAAGCCCCGCCCGCCGGGCAGCGCGCAGGAAGCGGGATGTGACCACCCGCAACGGCCCGCTGGTTTCGCTGACCAGGAGTGCATCTGCAGCGCTGTCATGGAGACCGGCCAAGCCTCCATAGGCGAGAGCGAGGAAGGTAACGACTTCCCGGAAACTCGCGCTCGTCGCCACTTCGGGACACGCCGCGCGGAAACGCTCGAGCGATTCGCGGTCGAAAGCAGCCACCAGGGTCCGGAGTTCCCGTCCCTCTTCCCGGATTGCGTCGCATAGCGGTTCCGCGGTATCGGGCGTCTTCATTTCGACGACGAAACGGAGGTCCGGATGGGCCTCCTGAACCTCCTCGAAGGTAGGCACCGGGAGGGGTTCCTCGCGGTAAGGGAACGCCCCCTCCGGCGTTCGGAAATGGTGCCCGGCGTTCAGGCGGCGCAGTTCGTCGAGACGAAGCGAGGCGACCGGACCGCTGCCGTCGGTAGTCCGGTCCACGAGCGCGTCATGGATTACCACCAGCGCGCCGTCGGCGGTGCGCCGGACGTCCATCTCGAGGACGTCCGCTCCGGCCGCCGACGCGGCTCGAAACGCCGCCAGGGTTGCCTCGGGAGCAAGCTTGCGGCCCCCCCGGTGCGCGACGTTGCGGGCCGGCGTTCGGAAGAAGACGTGGGCCGTTTTGGGCGGACGGGAGTTGGAGACGAAAAGGAGCAGTCCGTAGCCGATTCCCAGCAGGGCCAGTAGCCCCATCAGCGCCAGCGCAGCGCGCCTGAAACCCATCTACCGCGCCTCCGCCAGGCGCGCCGCCTGCGCTGCTGGGAGAAAAAGGCCGATGGGTGTCCCCCGCTCTTCGACCGGCGCCGCGAGGACTCTGCCGCGGAGGAAATCCGCGATGGGCATGCGCCGTCGGCCTGCCGCCTGCACGTCCAGGGGCCAGAGTGTGCTGCCTTCGCCGCAGGTGATCCCCAGGCGGGGAGCGCGCCCGGAACCCGCGATCCGGAAAGAGCCCGGGGTGAACCCGTTCGGCGGCGGCGTACCGATGTCGGCCGAAGCTCGGTGAATCCGGAGGAGCTCGCCCTTCCCATCCTCCGCCTCTCCGGCAAGCGCGGTAAAGGCCACCGGGGCCGGAGAGAAGGCGCGGATACGGTTCGCCAGCGCGGGAGCTGCGAGCTCCCAGTCCAGAGCCGCGTCGGCCTTTTGCACCCGCGGAGCGAAAGTGGCGTGGTCATCGTCCTGGCGACGGGGGGAAAGGCGCCCGGCTGCCAGACCGGCGAGGGTCTCGATCAGGAGTTCGGCGCCCATGGGTGCAAGGCGAGCGAGGAGTTCGCCCCCGGTCTCGGACTCTCCGATTGCGGTTTCCCGCTGGAGCAGTATCGGCCCGGTATCCAGACCGGCGTCCATGAGCATGGTTGTGACCCCGGTTCGGGGGAGACCGCGGGCCACGGCCCAGATGGCCGGAGCGGCGCCGCGCAGCTCGGGGAGTAGCGAGGCGTGAACGTTGACGGCGCCGAGGCGCGGGATCGCGAGCAACCGGGCAGGAAGGATCTGGCCGTAGTCAGCGACGACGATGCCATCAGGCGCGAGGCCCGCGACGGGTTCCCATGCGCTCCGGCGGCGGATTCGTTCCGGCTGCTGGACCGGTATTCCGAGTTCCACCGCCAACCGCTTGATCCTGCTGAGGCGGGGGCGGTGATGCCGACCCGCGGGCCGATCCGGCTGGGTAAACGCCGCCACCACCACATGGTGCGCGTGAAGAGCGCGCAGGACCGGTTCCGCAAAGGCGGAGGTGCCCAGGAAGACGATGCGGAGGCGCTCCACTTCTGTTCCTCCGACCCGCCGCACCGACCCGCCGGGGGTTACCAGTCGCCGCGACGCATGCGGCGACGCAGTTTGCGAACGATGAGATCCCGTTTCAGGAGTCCGAGCCGATCCAGAAAGAGGCGGCCGTTCAGGTGGTCCACCTCGTGGGCGAAGGCCCGCGCCAGCAATCCGTCGCCCTCCATCTCGTAGAACGAACCGTCGAGACGCTGCCCGCGCACCCGCACCCAACCCGGCCGCCGGGTCACGCCGGAGTACTCCGGAACCGAGAGGCAGCCCTCCTCTTCGGATTGGCTGCCCCGCGATTCGAGGATCTCCGGATTCGCCATCACGATCAGTTCGCCGTCCTTTTCCCCGACGGTGATGTCGATCACCAACAGACGCACGCCCACGCCGATCTGGGGTGCGGCGAGGCCGATGCCGGGAGCCGCGTACATAGTTGCGATCATGTCGTCCACGAGACCCTGCCAGTTCTGGCCGAAGTCCGCGATGGGTTCGGCCGGGGTAGTCAGGGGGGAAGCCCCGTAACGCAGGATCGGGCGGACAGGCAAGCGGCTGGCGATTGTAGCCCTGGACGCGCCGGCCAGTCCTCCCGGTGGGAGCCTTCAGACCGGCACCGCCGCTAGGCGGGCGGTCACTCGCGGATCCGTTTCCCTGAGGGGAACGCCTCAGGGAAGCGCGCAACCGAATTCATGCCAGCCGCGGCCGTCCCGACCGACATCGTTGCTGGTTCCTATACTCCGCGAATCGACATGGATCGGCATTCCGAAGCGCCGCCACCGCCGGTACTTGTACCGAAAGCCAGGTTCGAGGCGCGTGTCGTCGGGATGCATTGCGCCGGTTGCGTGGCTGGCATCGAGAAGGCGGTGGTCAGTCTCCCCGGGGTCGAAAGCGCGGAGGTGAGCCTGCTCACGGGGGATATCGCCGTCCGGCTATTGGGAGTCGATGCACCCGACGCCGCGTTCGCCGCTGATGTCGCCGGGGCCGTGGAATCGGCCGGTCCCTACCGGCTGGAGCCGGCCGAAGAACCTGGTCCCGAGCAACCAGGGCGGGCAGGGAACACCGCTGGACGCCTGGGCTGGCGCGACGGACTTTTCCCCGTCGCCATGGCCCTCGGGCTCTCCGCGGCCGCCATGGCGGTTGCGATGAGCGCCTTCGGCGGGACCACTCCGGGCCGGTGGTCGCAATTTCTGCTCGCGACTCCGGTGTGTGTGTTGCTCGGTCGCGATTTCCTGATGGCGTTCGGGAAGGCTCTGCGATACCGGGCGTTCGGGATGGACAGCCTGATCGGGCTCGGCGCCGGAACTGCTTACGTGTCCTCGGTGGTGGCCCTGGCGGGAGCCGCGGGGAGCCCCCTGTTCTTCGATACTGCCGCGATCATCGTCGCGATCGTCCGCCTCGGACGCTGGCTTGAGGAGCGGGCCCGGGGCCGAGCCGCCGATGCGCTCGGCGAGTTGCTCGCCTTCGCTCCGGACCAGGCTCGGGTGGTGCGCCGGGGGTTCGAGCGGATGGTGCCGGTAGCCCGGATCCAACTTGGCGAACATGTTCGGGTGCGACCCGGAGAAAGGGTGCCGCTCGATGGTCGCATCGTTCAGGGCGGGGCCGCGATGGATGAGTCGCTCGTAAGCGGCGAGAGCGTGCCCGTCGAACGGGCGGCGCCCGATCCGGTGATCGCCGGGGCGATGAATCTCACGGGCGCCGTCGAGGTTGAGGTGACCCGGGTGGCTTCCGACAGCACCATCTCGAGGATCGCCGCGTCGGTCCGGAAGGCGCAGACGGAGAAGATTCCGATTCAGCGGATCGCCGACCGGGTGGCGGGCGTCTTCGTCCCGATCGTGATGGTGGCGGCGGCCGTCACGGTGGGCGGCTGGCTTCTTGCCGGGGGCGCCACGGATTTCGCCCTGGCTCGAGGGGTGGCGGTGCTGGTGGTGGCCTGTCCTTGCGCGGTAGGCCTCGCGGCGCCCATCGCGGTACTGGTGGCGACTGGCCGAAGTGCGCGGCGGGGCATTTTGTTTCGCTCCGGGGGAGCCCTCGAGGCGCTGGCTTCCGTCCGGGTGGTGGGGCTCGACAAGACGGGGACGGTCACGACCGGTGAACCGGTGGTTGTCGCGGTGGAGCCGGCGCCCGGCGGGAGCGCCGAGAATCTCCTTCGACTCGCGGCCTCCGCGGAACAGGGATCCGAACATCCCCTCGGGAGAGCGCTGGTCACCCATGCGCACCAGGAAGGATTGGTGCTCGAGACCCCCGAGCGTTTCGAGGCTCTCCCGGGCCGCGGAGTCAGCGCGAGCTTTGGCGGCGGAACCACCGTGTGGGTCGGCAGCGATCGCTTGGTCCGGGAGCGTGGGCTGCCCCTTCCGCCGGCCCCGGACGATGCGGGCGCGTCGGGCCGGCTGCGGGTACTTCGGGAATCGGCGGGGCGCCTCGAATTCGTCGGGAGCATCGGTTTTCGGGACCGGCCGCGCCCCGAGGCGGCGGAACTGGTCCGGAGACTGGAGGGCGACGGACTGGCGGTTTCGCTGGTTTCGGGCGACGAACCGGCCGCGGTGGCGGCGACCGGCGCCGAGATCGGCGTCCGGGAACTCGAGGGAGGGCTCCTGCCGGATCAGAAGCTCTCGGCCCTGGATCGCCTGAGGGAGCGCTACGGCCCGGTCGCGATGGTCGGAGACGGGATCAATGACGCTCCCGCGCTCGCTCGCGCCGATGTGGGGATCGCCTTCGCCGAGGGGACCGAGATAGCCCGGGAGGCGGCGGCAGTGACTCTGATGCGCCCGGATCTGCGTCTGGTGAGTGTTGCGCTCCGGATTGCGCGCCGCGCGCTCCGAATCATTCGGCAGAATCTGTTCTGGGCCTTCTTCTACAACCTGGCTGCCGTTCCCCTCGCAGCCGGGGTTCTGTATCCGGCGACGGGATTGCTCTTGCCCCCGGAAGGGGCCGCTGCCGCCATGGCGCTCTCCTCGCTATCGGTGGTGGGAAACGCGCTGCGCCTCAAAACGGGAGATTGAGCGGGAGATTGAGCGGCTTGCCGGCCGCGCCGGCGGACTCCCTCGAACGATGCATCGCCGGCGCATCGCCGGCGGGAGGGGGTCGGGTGATCGTGTCCGCTGGCTGCTGGCTAGCAGCCTGTGGATAAAGTGGCGTGAGCGCCGAGAGCGGTGAGGCGCCCGGCTGACAAGGCGCGTGAGGGAGGAATACCGGGTGTATTCCGACCGAAACGCAACGATGAGCGACGCGAAGCGACGCGGTTCAGCCGGGATGCATCGCCGCTCGAACGCCGCGTGACTTTGTCCACAGGCTGCTAAGGCCTCGGTGGGCGTCGCCCGCGAGTACGCCCGCGCCCGCGGTCCTCGCGCCCGCGGTCTCCGCGCCCGCGGTCCCGTGGCTGCTCTTCGGCTGATGGCGCCCGGGCAATGACCTTCCGGGCCAGCCCTTCGATCCGCTTTACGGTTTCCACCGTGGGGTCGGCGAGCGCCGGACCGGCAGCGCGGGCTCGCTCCAGAATCTGGGTCGCGGCCTGTGCGTCTTCCCGCAGGACTGCCCCGCGGTCCGCCGCCCGTCCCGCCTGCAGAGTGCGTTGCAGATGTTCCACAATGCCGACGACTCCGGCGTCCGACGGCGCGGAGGCGCGAGGTGCCGCCAGCGTCTCGACCGCTTCCAGCAAGCCTTCCAGACGCGCGGCGAGTTGCTCCTGGTCCAGGCGGGTGCCGGCAAAGGTCTCGGGATCCGCTTCGAAGGTCTCCCGCAGAACGTCGAGCAACGCGCGGTCGGTTTCCCGGGCCAATCGGTCGGTGGAGCGGGTAATCCGCCGATAGTCATCCCAAAGCGAAATCGCGGCGTCGCGCCGCTCTCCGGCCGGTTGGGCAGCCAGTTCCGCGATGCGGGTGCGGAGGTCGGCTTCCGCTTCCCTCGGCGGAGAGTGTTCCTGGGCTTCGCTGGAGCCCGAGTTCGGGTTTTCCGGTTTCTCCCGGAGGCGATCCCGCGCGGTGTCGCAGGCGGTCCGGAATTCGTCCCAGAGGCGCTCGCTTTCCTTGCGCGGGACGGGCGGCGACTCCTTCCACTCCCGCATCAGATCACGCACCGCTTCGCGCACCGCCGCGGCGTCCGTTTGGTCGAAGAGCGCCCGGGCGCGGCCGATCAGTTCGTCCCGGATCGGGATGTTCGCGGCGAACTCTTCGTACCGTTTCTTTCCCAGTACCTTGAGTTCGGTGAAATATCGGTCGTTGGCAGCGCGAAACCGCTTCCACAAGCGTTCGGAGCGTTTCCCGATTCCCCGGGCGCGCTCTCGCCAGGCGGGCATCAGGGCGCGCATCTCGGCGCCTTGGCGCGGATCCTTGCCGTCGGCGATCTCCTCCGCCTTTTCCGCGAGCGCCCGGAGCCCCTCCAGTTGCAGGGCCAGTTCGCGCTCCGCGGCTTCGCGCAACGGGCCGACGCGCTCGAGCAGTGCTTCCCGGACCTTCCCCCATTCTTCCCAGAGTTCCTGACCCCGGTCGCGTCCCGTGTGCCGGGCCTTGTGCCACGCGCGTTCGAGAAGCGTGAGTTCCCGCTCCACGCGCTGGAGGTCGTCGTCTTCCATGAGCGCCCGGGCTCGGCGAATGAGTGCCGACTGCTCTTCAAGATTCGACCAGTGACGCCATTCCCGAATCTCCCGCGCCTCCCGCAGCCTCGGGATGAGTGCAGCTTGGGAGCGCTGAAAACGTGCCTGCCGCTCGGGCCCGACCTGCCGCCAGAGAGACGCGTTGCTGCGGAGGCCGCCGAGTTCGCGAAGCACCGCCTCACCTTCCTCGAGTGGGAAAGATTCGGATGACTCCAGCGTCCCGAGTCGCTCCTCGAGCGCGGCAATCCGCTCCTCGGACTGTCGGAGGTGGTCCTTTCGTGCCGCTTCGGCGCTGCTGAGCGCGGTCTCTACGCCGCGGGCAGCGTTGCGGAACCGCTCGGTGTCCGGTGTCTCCGCTGGTTCCAGGCGCTCGAACCGCCGCACGAGACGCGTCAGTTCGCGGCGAGCCTGTGCGAGTTCCGGGCCGGAGCGGGGGTTTTCGAGTGACTTCGCAAGCAGTGCGGCGTGGTCCGCCAGTTCGACCGTCTCGAATTCCCGAATTCGGGCCTTCTTGCGCTGCAGCGCCCGTGCCCGGGCGCCGTCCGCCGCCGCCCGGAGTCGGGAGCGAGCGGCGCCGGCGCGCGCAATCCTCTCGAGCAGCCGGCCGCATTCCCGCTCGGCGGAGTCCACCTCGTCCAGGCTCAGGCCATCCCCCGGATCTTCCAGCCGGGTGAAGATTTCCTCGATCTCCGGTGAGAGGTCCGGAGGTGGTTCCGTGTCTTCGAGGGGCGCCGACTGATTGAATGCCGGAAGGGTTGCTTCCGGGATCAACAGACGCGCGGCGCGCGGGTGAGGGGCGCCCCCGCCCTGAACGGTCTCGCGCAGCGCCGCCAGCCGGGTGATGAATTCCGGGGCGGCGGGGCCCGAGGCCGCGACCTCGTCCGCTTCGGCGAGAAGGGTCGCATTCTGACCGGAGTTGGCCGGGTCGGCCTCGGCCAGGCGTTCCAACAGGCCACCAAGGGCCTTCTCGCGCGACCGCACCCGCTCGGGATGATCTGGTGGCAGGCGTTCGTCGGCTCGACGCCGGGCGAGCCGGCGGACCCCCTTGAAACTGGCGTTGCTTGCCGCGGCGAGCAGCGACTCGGGATCTTCCAACCGCCGGACCGCCGCTTGGGCACTCTCGCGATCCTCGGCGGAAATCGCCACCTGAAGCAGGCCGGCCGGACTGACGATCGCCTCGAGAGCCTGACTCCGAAGGGCAGGGTCGGCGGCCTTTCCGGCCACCGTGGCGACCGCACCGTCCCGTTCCGCGCCCGCCGCCGGTCCGGTGGTCAGGCGCGCGAGTGCGTCGAAGCGAACCGCCTCGAAGCGCGCCCGGCACGCCACTTCGGCCACCGCGCGCGGCGGGGCAAGGAGTCCGAGCGCGCGCTGCGATTCTCCGAGATCCCGATCGTCGGCAGCGATCTTGACGAGTAGCGATTCCGCGCGCGATCGGGCGAGACGCCGGGTGGCGTCATCGCCGGCGCTGTCCGTGAGGTCAAGCAGGACGCGCGGCGCCTCGATGCGGCGCACTGCCTCCTTGCGGACCCGCGCATCCGGATCTGAACGGGCGAGCTCCGCCAGCGCTGCGGTGTCCTCCGGGGGATGTTTCTGAACAGCCTTGACACGGACGGCGGCGTCGCGGCTTCGCAGCGGAGAGGCGAATCGCTCGAGTACGGACATGTGGGTGGGGGCGCGAGGATATATAGGCTTGGAATCGACGCAACCCCTCAAATCCAGGTTTCAGCCGTTGCGCCACGATTTGATTGGCGGCGCGCGGCCGCCCGGTGGGCAGGATTCAGGGCGGACGGGTGGCTTGGGGAGCGCCGCGGCCCGGGGCTGTGGCGGATGTCCCGGTGCTCTGGAAGGTAGCCTTCGCGCGGTCCTCTGTCGTTGACTACCCGCCCCGAGAGCCCCTCGTTTGCCTGGCCCGGTGTGGTGTTGGGCAGCGTCATTGCTCTCGGGCTGCTCGACCAGCAGGTGCTTACGCCCCTGATCGCCGCCCTCGCCGAAGGGCTCGACGTCGGTGTTCCGGGTGTGGGCCTCGCTATTTCGGCGTATGCATTTGCGGCGGCGTTTGCCGGGTTGGTCATCGCTCCGCTATCCGACGCTCGCGGTCGCCGTCCCTATCTGCTCTTGGCGGTCATCCTGATGCTGAGTTCGGCAGCCGTGATTTCGCTGACGCCGCGCTACGGGTATTTCATGTTGGCCCGGATCGCCGCCGGGTTCGCGGGGGGCACGATCGCGGCACTCGCCGTGGCGTGGGTCGCGGACCTGGTGCCGTACCAGCGCCGAGGAAAGATCATGGCCCTCCTGATGGGCGGGGCGATGGGGGCGTCGGTGCTTTCGCAGGTCGGCGCGGCCTTTGCGGCAGCGCGCTTCGGACATCGATGGGTCTATGCCGCAATCGCGCTCTTCGCGGTTGTGGCGGTGGCGATGCTGGCTGGTTTGCCGGAACGCCGAGCGGCGGGCGCGAATTCGGGATCCATCGGCCGGAGCCTGGCCGGACATCTCGAGTTCCTTCGAAGTCCGCCGCACCGGAACGCTGCGCTGGCGGCGTTTTGCATGTCCGGGAGCCTGGTGGGGGTCTCTGCCTACGCTTCCGGGTGGCTTCAGGAAGTACGCGGTTTCCCCCTGGAGCAGGTGGGCCTGCTGTACGGCGGTTTGGGCGCCGCGATCATGGTGTCCCAGCTACTCGCCGGCCCGCTCTCGGATCGCTTTGGCAAGCGTCGCTTCACGCTGGTGGTATCGGTGGCGGCCGCTGCCCTCACTCCGGTGCTCCCGGCATTGCCCACCGTGCCGCTGGTCGTCGCGCTGCTCCTCTTCGGATGTCTCGGGGTGGCGCGTATAGCCGCGTTCGCCGCCCTTCGGAGTGAGCTCGTACCGGGAGCCCGCCGCGGCGCGTTCATCGGCTTTTCCAACGTGTTCTCGCAACTCGGTATCGCCTCGGCCGCTGCCGCGGGTGGATTGATCTATCCCTACGGATTCGAAGCAGTCTGCTGGATGATGGCTGGCCTCGGCGGGCTGGCGGCGCTACTGATTCTGAGGGTTCCGGAACCTGGGGTCGCCAGCGGGCGGATCCTTGGGAGGACATGACCGTCGCGGGCAAGCGCCACCGCCGCGGGGTCCGGATTCTTCTGAGCGTCGCTGGATTGCTGCTTCTGGTCGCCCTCTCGCTGCCGATGGCGGTGGGTGCGCTTCTCGCGAGTTTCGCGGGAACGCGGCCCCAGGACCGGGAGGATCGTGCGACGCCGGGGGATTTCGGAAACTCCTACCGAACGGTCCTTCTGGAGAGCGAGGACGGGGTGCGTCTCTCGTCGTGGCTCATTCGGGCTCAGGATCCGGCTGGGTGTTCCGTAGTGCTGGCACATGGCCTCTTCCGGTCACGCCACGAAGTTCTGGACCGGGCCGCATATCTGGTCCGCCGTGGATGCCACGCGCTGACTCTGGATCTCAGACGTCATGGGGAGAGCGCCGGCGACCACACGAGCCTGGGCTACTTCGAGTCGCTTGACGTTGTGGCGGGGGCCCGGTTCCTCCGCCGCGAGTACCCCCGCGACCGTCTCTATCTTCTCGGCGTGTCGATGGGAGGCGCGGCGGCGGCGCGGGCGGGGGCTCTCATCGTCGACGACATCGCGGGAGTAGTGCTCGACAGCACCTTCCGAAACGCTCCCGAAGTGGTGGACCGCTACGCGGAACTCCTGCTCGGTCTGCCTCCCTTTCCGGCCGGGGACCTGACCCTGATCGGACTCGGCCTGACTGCGGGTTTCGAGCCGGGGGAGATGGATGTGGAGAAGTTCTCGGCGCGTCTAGGCGAAGGGGACGTCCCGATACTCGTCATCGTCGGCGATGAGGACCGACGGGCTCCGGCTGACGGTCAGGCTGCCGTGTTTCGGGCGAACGGTCACCCGGCGAGCCGGATGATCGTCGTCGAGGGGGCGACACACGGGCGCCCGTGTGTCGTGAACCCGAGGGAGTGCGAGGCGGCGCTGGCGGAATTCCTTGGTCTCCGGGGAGAGGAGGCCGGAACTTCGAAGCAACTGCTCTACGATGACGGTATATGACGACGAACGGTGCGGCCAGGGATCTCGATCTCGAGCGAAGCGTTCACGGGCTGGTCCACGAGGCGGCGCGGGCGCTAGAGCTTCCGGAGGGTCTGCTCAATCAGATCTGTATCACGGACTCGATCTACTACACGCGGTTCCCGGTCAAGTTCGGGAACCGCGTGGAGGTGTTCTCCGGCTGGCGGGCGGAGCACAGCCACCACCGCCATCCGCTCAAGGGCGGTATTCGCTATAGCCCGCTGGTGAATCAACAGGAAATCAGTGCGCTCTCGGCGCTGATGACCTACAAGTGCGCCATCGTCAACGTACCCTTTGGAGGTTCGAAGGGCGGCATCGCCTTCGACCCGCGTCGCTACAGCCCGGAACAGTTGGAGCGCATCACCCGGCGTTACACCGCGGAGCTGATCCGCAAGAACTTCATCGGTCCCGGCGTAAACGTTCCGGCGCCCGATCTTGGGACGGGACCTCGCGAGATGGCCTGGATCGCGGACACCTACGACGCGCTGCATCCCGGCGGCATCGACAATTTCGCGTGTGTCACCGGCAAACCCGTTACCCAGGGCGGAATCCGGGGACGTGAGGACGCCACCGGGCGCGGCGTCGTGCTGGGTCTCGCGCGGGGACTCGACTTTGTCGAGGACTTTCCCGGAAGCGGGTTAACGCGCGGGCTGCCGGGCAAGGAGGTCGCCATTCAGGGTTTCGGCAACGTCGGCTTCCACACCGCCGACATCCTCGCTCGCCGCGGCGCGAAGGTCGTCGCCATCGGCGAGTGGGACGCTACGGTCGTCGTCCGCTCCGGCCGGGGGATCTCGATACCGGATCTTCTGGAGTGGCGCTCGGAACACGGCACGATCAAGGGATTCCCCGATGCGGAGCAAGAACTGCCTCCAGAAGCGGTCCTGGAAGTGGATTGCGACGTGCTGGTCCCGGCGGCCATCGAGAACGTGATCCATGGCGAGACCGCTCCGCGAGTGCGCGCGAAGCTCGTTGCCGAGGCCGCGAACGGCCCGACGACTCCGGAGGGTGACCGCATCCTCCGGGAGCGCGGCATTCCGGTCATTCCGGATGTCTACCTGAATGCGGGCGGGGTCGTGGTGTCCTACTTCGAATGGGCGCGCAATCTGTCTCACATGCGTTTCGGTCTCCTCGAGAAGCGGCTCGAAATCGCCAACACGAATGCCTTGCTGAACGCGGCGGAAACGCTCTCCGGCCGGCGTCTGAGTCCGGAAATGCGGCAGAACCTGGTCACCCAGTCCGACGAAAAGGAACTCGTGGTGAGCGGCCTGGAAGAGAAGATGACGCGCGCCTACGACGAAATCCGGGAGGCCAGGACGCGGTTCCCAGAGTGCGGGACGCTCAGAACCGCGGCCTACGTCGTGGCCCTCGAGAAGATCCGGCTTTCCTACGAGGAACTCGGGATTTTCCCCTGATCCAAGCAGTCTGTGGACAAAGTGACGCGGCCCAGTTCTCCCGGTGGGGGCTCGGCCGGCGATGCATCCCGGCCGAACAGCCGGTGATGAAACCCACGCGGCCCAGTTCTCCCGGTGGGGGCTCGGCCGGCGATGCATCCCGGCTGACCCCGTCGCTGCGCGCCGCTCATCGTTGCGTTTCGGTCGAAAACCACCCGGGCCAATTCTCCCGGTGGGGGCTCCTCCCTCACGCGCCTTGTCAGCCGGGCCCCCACCGGGAGGACTGGCCCCACCGGGAGAACTGGGCCTCGCCCCCACCGGGAGGACTGGCCGTCCTCGGCGCTCACGTCACTTTGTCCAAAGGTTGTTGAGAACACTCGGGGCGCTCTTGGGATGACGCTCGCCAATCAGCTCACCGTTCTTCGGCTGCTGCTGGCGCCCGTCGTGGTCATCTGCATCCTCTACGGCCGCTTCGGGCTCGCTCTTTCCGCGCTCCTGCTGGCCGGCCTGACCGACATGATCGACGGGCCTCTTGCGCGTCGGCTCGGAGAGAACAGCGATCTGGGCGCCCTCCTCGACCCGCTCGCCGACAAGGTTCTGATCGTTTCCGCGGTGGTGACCCTTGCCGCCCCCATCGAGGCGGTGTCGGTCCGTATCCCCGCCTGGGTAGCGATCATGGTCCTTTCCCGGGATGCGACGATTCTTTTCGTGGCGGGGGCCTACAACCTGGCGGTTCAACGACGGAAGTTCACTCCCAGCCGGCTGGGGAAGGCCGCGACGGTGATCAACGTCGTGGGGATTCTCTGGTTCCTCGTCGCGAACCTGTTCCAGGTGGACAGTGTCGTGACTCCCCTGCTGCTGGCGGCGATGGTGACCCTGACGGTGATTACCTCGCTCCAGTACCTCTGGCGCGTCCGACTGCTCTAGGTCGAGCGTTCCGGAAGGGGGGCACCGATCTCGATAGGTGTCGTTATTCGTTTGTTCGAAGGTGAGCCCCCCTTCCGAACCGCCCGGCGCTTCGCGCCGGCAATCGAAACTCCCTGGTGCGCTGCAGGCGCACTGCGGTGAGTTCCGATTGGTCGTTGTCAATTAGTGAAAGGGGGAGTTCCCCCTTTCACACATTCCCCCCGATCACGCGGGCGGCGCGCGACAGCGGAGCGTCGTTCTGCTGACCCGCGTGAAGCGCGCGCGACAGCGGGAGCGCCGGCCTCCGGCCGGCATCGGGCGGGAGCGCGAAACCAGCGCCGATGACGCTGCGCTGTACCAATGTGAGGGCCGCACCACCTTCCGATCCCGCAGGGCGCGACCGCTCGCCGCTCCCGCGTGTCAGGCGACAGATACGTCAATCTGTGAACGGGGGGCAAGCCCCCCTTTCACGCTTTCCCCCCGTCACGTGAGGGTTCTCGGAGCCCGCAACTGCGGGATGAACCCGAGACCCGCGAGACCCGCTCCGGCTATCCGAAGCAGGGGATCCGGAAAGATGAGGAGAATTGCCGCAGCGCCAAGAATGAGCCGCTGCGATGGCGAAGCGCGACGGAGTCCGTGGCCGTACAGCGCGACGGCGGTGGCTGCCATGGCGACGAGGCCACCGAGGAAGGCGATCCCCTGAGCGAGGCCGAGCGGGTCGCCGGCCGCCGGCAGGAGCGGGGTGTAGGCCATGAGCAGCGGCACCAGGAAGAGCCCCGCAGCGAGCCGCACCGCCTGGAACGCGGTAGGCATCGGACGCCCCCCGGCGATGCCCGCACCCGCGAAGGCGGCGAGGGCGATGGGAGGTGTCACGTTGGACGTTTGAGAGAGCCAGAAGAGGATGAGATGGGCCGTCAGCAGCGGCACTCCCAGTCCGGTCAGGGCGGGCGCCGCGACCACGGCTACGACGATATAGGCGGCGGTCACCGGGAGACCCATGCCGAGCACCAGCGCGACCAGTGCGGACAGGCCCAGGGCGGGAAGGAGCGCGCCCTGCGAGGCGCCCAGGAGCAGTTCGGCGAACTGGAGTCCGATTCCCGTCTGACCGATGACTCCCACGACGATGCCGGCGGCGGCGCACGCGAGCGACACCGGGACCGCGGTGACGGCGCCCCGCGCCAGCCCCTCGATCAGTTGTTTCGGTGCCACTCGCGTGCGCCGCCTCAGTGCGCCGCTGACGACGACCGCGAGACACCCAGCGGCCCCCACCAGCGGGGGCGAATAGTTCATGAGGAGGAGCGCGACGACGACCGCGACGGCGGCAAGGAAATGGGCCCCTTCGGCAAGTGTCGCGAGGATTCGCGGGCGCGACGGCATGGCCTCGATGCCGCGTCGGACTGCGAGCCCGTGTACGAAAAAGAGGGTGCCGGCGAAGAACAAAACCGCCGGCAGCAGGGAGACGAGCACGATCCGCGGATAGGGGGTATTGGTGAGCTCCGCCATCAGGAAGGCGCCCGCCCCCATGATCGGCGGCATCAACTGGCCCCCGGTGGACGCGGCCGCTTCGATTCCGCCGGCCTCTTCGCGTGAGAAGCCCAGGCGCTTCATCATCGGGATGGTGAGAGCACCCGTGGTCACGGTGTTGGCGATGGCGGAGCCGGACACGGAGCCGAGCGCCGCCGAAGCGACGACCGCGGCTTTCGCGGGTCCACCGCGCGACTTCCCGGCGGCGGCGAACGCGAGATCGATGAAGAAACGGCCCCCGCCGGTGCACTCGAGTAGCGCGCCGAAGAGTACGAACACGAAGACCGTGCTGCTTGCCACTCCGATCGGGAGGCCGAAGAGCCCCGCCCCGGTGAAGACTTCAAAGCGGACGATCCGCTCGAGTTCGAAGCCGCGGTGCGCCAGGATGCCGGGAAGGGACGCACCGAAGGCGTTATAGGCCAGGAATACGACGACTACCGAGGTCATCGCCGCACCCACCCTCCGGCGCGTGGCTTCGAGAAGGAGTGCGATCAGGGTGATTCCCGCGGCCACATCGACGGTGTTCAGGCCATAGAGAATGTGGTCGATGCCCTGCCGGTCGAAGCGGATGACCATGACTCCCGCGGCGACGGAAAGCACGACCAGAACGAGATCGACGGCGCGCTCCCGACGTGGGCGGCAGGCGGCGGCCGCGAGAAAACCGAGCGCCAGAATCCAGGTGAGATGGATCGGTCGGAGCCAGGTGGCTCCGAGAGCGCCAAAAACGGCCTGCCAGAGTTGAAAGAGCGAGAGGGAGGCGCCGGTCAGCAGAACCGGCAGAGAAAGCGCGGTCTTTGCCTCCTCCGGAAACGACACCGTTCCGGCGGGGGCTGGGCTGACTTTCAGGGCAGGCTCCCGGGCGCACCGCCGATGCGCCTACGCTCTTCTCCGTAGAACGCTCTGGCGCCTGGGTGGAGTGGCAGATTCCCTACCTCCGCGAGGCTGTCAACCTGGATGAACTCGGCGTTTCGGGTGACGGAGCGGAACTCCTCGCGCCCGGCGAGGAGCGAGGCGGCCAGGCGCTTGGCGACATCGGCGGGGAGGTCGCGATGTACGAAGAGCATGTTCCAAAGCGAGGGGGTGAGCGTCGGAACGTCCACCCCGCGATAGACGCCCGGCGGCACCTCGATTCCCTGGTACGCGGCGTTTGCCGTCTCGACCGCAACGATCTCTTCGGGAGTGAAGGGGACAAGCACCAGGTCCCGCGTAAGACCCAATTCGACCACCGACGATACGCCCAGTCCGGCGGCGAGAAAAACGGCGTCGACGGTACCGTCCTTGAGGCCGTTGATGCTCTGGTTGTAGTTCATCTGGCGTACCCGGAAATCCTCTTCGGCGATTCCCACCGCGCGGAGCACATTTCTCGCGGTCACCTCGTTCCCGGATCCGGGAGGCCCAAGGGACACTCGCTTCCCTCTAAGGTCGCCTACCGAGTGCACGCCGCGGCCTTCGACACTCAATAAATGCACGATGTTGGGATAGATGCGGCCGAGAACCGCGAGGGGCAGGGGTTCAGGAAAACGGCCGGTCCCGCGAATTGCGTCCGCCACCGCATCTGCTTGTCCAAAGCCGATGTCACTTTCGCCCTTGGCGACCTGGATGAGATTCGTCACCGAGCCGGCGCTGACCTCCGCCTTGACCACGACGCCGGGGAGGTCGCGCGTCCAACGGCTCGCCATCGCCCCGCCCAGCGGGTAGTAGACGCCCGCGGTGGTGCCGGTTGCGAGCGCCATGGGCCGCCCCCGTTCGTGATCGCAGGCGGGAAGCACGACCATCCCCGCCGCGATGGCGATGAGAGTCATCCGGCAGCGCCAGTTCGTCAGCACGTTAACAGCCTGTGTTGGAACCCGGGTGAGCGCCGAGGTTGGCCAGTCCTCCCGGTGGGGGCGAGGCCCAGTTCTCCCGGTGGGGGTCCGGCTGACAAGGCGCGTGAGGGAGGAGCCCCCACCGGGAGAACTGGCCCGAGTGTATTTCGACCGAAACGCAACGATGAGCGGCGCGCAGCGACGCGGTGAACAGCCTGTGTTGGAACCCGGGTGAGTGCCGAGGTTGGCCAGTCCTCCCGGTGGGGGCGAGGCCCAGTTCTCCCGGTGGGGGTCCGGCTGACAAGGCGCGTGAGGGAGGAGCCCCCACCGGGAGAACTGGCCCGGGTGTATTTCGACCGAAACGCAACGATGAGCGGCGCGAAGCGACGCGGTTCAGCCGGGATGGATCGCCGGCCGAACGCCGCCTGGGTTTCATCACCGGTTGTTTGGCCGGGATGGATCGCCGGCCGAACGCCGCCTGGGTTTCACCACGGGCTGTTAACTGCCTGTGGATGAAGTGGGGTGGGCACCGAGGCCCGCACCGGGAGAACTGGGCCACATGACTTTGTCCACAGGCAGTTAACTGGCGGGAGTGTATGGCTGCGCCTGGGGCTTCGCGGGCGGCCGGACGATGGGCAGCGGTCAGGATTCCTCTTCCTCCACCGGGTTCGAAGTGGAGCGCCCGCTTGCTCCAAATCCGGCCGGATCGAGTTGCCGCCGTAGTCGGTAGAGGAGTTCGAGCGCGTCCCGAGGGCTGAGACTGTCGGGATCGCATGCCCTCAATGCCTCGGCCACCTGGTTTTCGGCGGGTTCCAGCAGGGAGTAGGGGCCCCCTGGTTCGGGCGCGGGCAGACGGGCTCCGCGTCCGTCGAGTCCGCCGGTGAGCCCCTCAAGAACCTCATGAGCCCGACGCACCACTGCCCGCGGTACCCCCGCCAGCCGTGCCACCTGGATGCCGTAGCTTCGGTTGGTCCCTCCAGGCGCGACGCGGCGCAGAAACACGATTTCATTCCGATGTTCCCGCGCTTCGACATGGAAGTTGACGACGCCGTCTTCGGCGCTCGCCAGCGCGGTCAACTCGTGGTAGTGGGTTGCGAAGAGCGTCTTCATGCGCAATCCCGGATCGCGCGCGATGTGCTCGACGATGGCCCAGGCAAGCGACAGGCCGTCGTAGGTCGCGGTTCCCCGACCCACTTCGTCAAGCAAGACGAGGCTTCGACTCGTCGCGTGATGGAGGATGTGCGCGGTTTCCTCCATTTCCGTGAGGAACGTGGACCGTCCGCGGGAGAGGTCGTCGGATGCTCCAACGCGGGCGAAGACACGATCCACCACCGGCAGCCGCGCCGACTCCGCCGGGACGAACGAGCCCATCTGGGACATCACGGCGTGCAGCGCGGTCTGGCGCAGGAAGGTGGACTTGCCTCCCATGTTGGGGCCGGTGAGGATCATCAGGAAGCGGGAGTCGCCGAGACTGAGGTCGTTGGGCACGAACTCCTCGCCGGACAGTGCCTCGACCACGGGGTGCCTTCCGCCGCGCACTTCGATCTCGAATCCGTCGTGAACCTCCGGCTTCACGTAACGATGCGTAATCGCCGTTTGGGCAAGTCCGGCGGCAACATCCGCCTCGGCGATCGCGCCGGCGGTTGCCAGGATTTCGCGTGCGGCGTCGCCGACTTCGTCCTCGAGACTACGGAACAGTTCACCCTCCAACTCGCGGATCTCCTCGTCGGCGCGCGCCACCCGTGCCTCGAACTCCTTCAACTCCTCCGTGACGTAGCGCTCCGCCCCCACCAGGGTCTGCCGGCGAACGTAATCCTGGGGAACCCGGCCCGTTTGACCCTTGGGGACCTCGATCGTGTAACCGAAGACCTGGTTGTGGCGGATACGCAGCGACGTGATCCCGGTGCGCTGCTTCTCGTTCGTCTCCATGTTGCGGATGCACTCACGGCCGTGGAAGCGGAGACGCCGGAGCTCGTCGATTTGCGGGGAGAAACCTTCCCGAATCACGCCGCCTTCACGGGCGAGGACCGGCGCTTCGGGTGCGATCGTTTCCTCGATGCGCCGAAGTACTGCGGGCAATTCCAGGATGCGTTCGGCGACCTCCTGAAGAGGCTCCGCATGGGCTGCTCGGAGAGTGGCGCGGATCGCCGACGCCGCACGCAGCCCGTCCGCGAGCCTGAGGTATTCCCGGGGGCCCGCGATCCGAAGCGCCACCCTCGAAGCGAGTCGCTCGAGGTCGGGGCAGCCTCGAAGTCCGCCGGTGATCTCCCGCCGGAGGTTCCGGTCGCGGGTGACCGCCTCCACCGCGAGATGCCGCCCGCGGATTCGCGGAGGATCCAGCAGGGGGTGAGCCAGACGCCGCCGCAGCAAGCGGGCCCCCATCGCGGTGGCGGTCCTGTCGAGGATCTCGACGAGGGTTGCGCCGGACGGGGTTCCCATGTCTACGGAGAGCGACCGGAACAACTCCAGATTTCGCTGGGTGAGGTGGTCGATCTGCATGCGCCCCGACGTGTCCAGACGCTTGAGGCTGCCGAGGTGGTGGAGCCCACCGCGTTGAGTCTCCGTCAGGTAGCTGATCGCGGCCCCCGCCGCGCAGATGGCGGAGGGCATTCCCTCGACGCCGAAAGATTCGAGCGAAAGGGTTCCGAAGTGGCGGCGTAACGTGTCACGGGCATGTTCGAACTGGAACCAGAGCTCAGGGCGCACCGTCAACAGAGGCAGATCTCCCAGCACCGGAAGCAGGTCCTTCGGTGGCGATCCCTCCGCGACCAACAGTTCCCGCGGACGGAAACCGGCCATGGCTTCGGCGCATTCCGTCAGGCGGCTAGCCGAGGAGAATTCGGCAGCGGTGAAATCCCCCGTGGAAAGATCCACCCACGCCGCTCCGAGGCGGGGCTGCGTCCGCGTTCCGGCCTCGGCCACGGCCATCAGGTAGGCGGCTTCGGATCCCGCAAGATAGGCCGGATCGAGATAGGTCGATGGGGTCGCGACCCGCACGATCTCCCGGCGCACCGGCCCCTTGGAGAGACCGGGAGGTTCCACCTGTTCGCAGACCGCGACCCGGAGACCGGCCCGCACCAGGCGCGCGATGTATCCCTCGGCGGCGTGGTACGGGACGCCCGCCATGGGAATCGCCTTCCCGTCGGCATCGTTCTGCCGCGACGTGACTGCGATGCCCAGCAACTCGCCGGCCCGCTTGGCGTCCTCGAAGAACATCTCGTAGAAGTCGCCCATCCGGAAGAACAGGATGGCGTCCCCGGCCTCCCGCTTCAGCTCCGAATATTGCTGCATCACCGGCGAGGTGCCGCGTCCTTTTCCCGGTGGGCGGGGCGGGCGGCCGGGAGGCCCGGCGGGCGCCAGTTGGACATCCGGGAAGAGCCGCGGGGCCGTCGTCACGCCGCGATTGTCTCTCAGGGTCGAGCGGTTCCCGGACGGGGCCAGAGGTGTGGCCGGTTTGCACCGTGGTCTTGATTGGGTTCGGGCCCCGTCCGGGAACCGCCCGGCGCTTCGCGCCGGCAATCGAAACTTCCTTGCCCGCCTCCGGCGGGCTGCGGCAAGTTCCGATTGGTCATTACTGATTGTGAAAGGGGGGCGAGCCCCCCTTTCACACTTTCCCCCCGGTCACGCAGACGCCGAACCTCCGGTTCGCCGCCATTTCTTTGGCCCGGTCAGCTATGCGCCGCCTGCACGGGAACGCGGACCTCTGGCGACTAAGGAGCGCCGGTCTGAACCCGACTTCGCCACTTTTAGAGGGTCGGGCCGGCATGCAGAGCTGAGGGAAGTTCGAATCGGCCTCCAAAGTGGGCCCAGAGTGGCCATTGGAGGTCCGAAACGGGCCAAAAACGGGCTCTCGGTGGGCGGACGGCGGTTTGGAGGAGGGGGAGAGGCGTGTAGTGCCAGGTTCTTTTGTAAATGGCGTTTCAGGCCTTGACTTTGGCTCTGCCATCCGCCGGCATCCCTCCCAGCCTCTCTCGCCGCCCCGCCGTGTACATCCGCGCCACCAAGACCCACACCAAGCACGGCGAACCCGCGCACAGTTATCGCTTGTCCCGCTCGGTGCGAATCGGCGACAAGGTCCGCCAGGAGTCTCTGTTGAACCTGGGCGTGGACTATCCGGTTCCGAAGGAGCAGTGGCGGGATGTGGTTCTGGTGACCGAGGTGCTGCTGGCGGGCCAACGGCCGATGTTGGCGGTGCCCCCGGACATCGAGGCGGCGGCCGAGGACCTGGTGCGCCGGCTGCGCACCCAGGGGCTGGCGCCGCCGCGGGCGGAGACGCCGGGCCGGGATGGTGCGGTGGCCACGGTGGACCTCGACAGTCTGGAGCATGAGGACTCCCGTTCGGCAGGCGGGGAGCGCGTCTGCCTGGCGGGGCTTGCGGAGCTGGGCTTTCGGGACTTGCTGCACGCGCAGGGGGTGCGGGGCCGGGATGCGCGGATCGCCACCGCGCTGGTGGTGGCGAAGATGCTGCATCCGAGCAGCGAACGGGAGGCGTTGCGCTGGTTGCGGGAGGACAGCGCGGCGCTGGAGCTTTTGGACCTGGATCGGGGGAAGGCGCTGTCGCTCCAGAAGCTCTACCGGACGGGGGATGTGTTGTGGCGGCTGCGGCGGGAGTTGCAGGCGGGGCTGTTCCGCCGGGAGCGGAAGCTGTTGGAGTTGCCGGACACGATGTTTTCTACGATCTGACGAACACTTGGTATACGGGGCGTTCGGACAAGGAGCTGTTGCGGTTCGGGCGCTCGAAGGAGGGGCGGAAGCACCCGCTGGTGACGCTGGCGCTGGCGCTGGATGGGGCGGGGTTCCCGCGGGGTTGCGAGGTTCTGGCGGGAGACGTGTCGGAGCCGGCGACGCTGGCGGCGGCGTTGGGGCGGTTCGAGGCGGAGGTGGATGCCGGGGGCGGGCACGGTGGGAAGAAGCCGACGGTGATCCTGGACGCGGGGATCGCGACGGAGGAGAACATCGCCTGGCTTCGGGAGCGGGGCTACGGCTGGATCTGCGTGAGTCGGGAGACGCGGCCGGCGCCGCCGGAGGGGGAGGCGGACGTCACATTGACGACGAGCGCGCAGCAGGAGGTTTTGGCGTGGAGGCTGGAGGAGGACGAGGGGGAGGTGCGGCTGGTTGCGGTGAGCGAGGGGAAGCGGGCCACCGAGGAGGCGATGCTGGGGCGGCACCGGGAGCAGTATGAGACGGCGCTGCGGCACCTCCACGAGGGGCTGACGATCCCGCACCGCCGGAAGCAGTATGAGAAGGTGATGGACACGGTGGGCCGGCTCCGGGAGCGGTATCGGCAGGTGTCGGCGCAGTATGAGGTGGAGGTGGAGAAGGGTGCGGGACCCAACGCGACGGCGGTGGTGTGGAGCCGGACGAAGCGCTATGGGGCGCGGGACGCGGGGGCGGGTTCGTATCTGCTGCGGTCAAGCCAGACGGGCTGGGGCACAGAGCAGATCGTGCGGACCTACTGGCGGCTGACGGAGATCGAGGCGACGTTCCGGTCGCTCAAGACGGAGCTGGGGCTGCGGCCGATCTGGCATGTGAAGCACCGCCGGATCGCGGCGCACCTCTTCCTGGCGGTGCTCGCCTATCACGCGGTGCACCTGATCCGCACCCGGCTGAAGGCGCGCGCCATCCCCCTGTCGTGGGACTCGATCCGCACCCGGCTACGGCCGTGGGTGCGGATGACCACCACGATCCGGGAGACGAACGGACGGCTGATCGTGAATCGGCAGGATGTCCGCCCCCCGGCGCAGGTGGCCCAGATCGCGCGGGCGGTGGGCGTCGAGCCCCACCACTACCGCCGGCGCACCCGCCGAAGGCCGGACCCAAACACACAAACGTAGTGCCAGTCTGCTGGCACCCTGTTTTGTAATGGCCGTATTGTCTGCGACTTACGGAAACCGAACGTCACGTTTTGGCGAAGTCGGGTGCAGGCCCCCACCGGGAGAACTGGCCAGCATCGCGGGCGTAGGCCGCGAAGCTCACACTTTTGCCTACGCTTATCGCGTGGACCCGGGCGGGGACGGCGAAGCACCCTCCCGGGCCAATGGCAAACCCGCCATTGGGGAAGCATCGCGGCCGCAGGCCGCGAGACGCACGCTTTTCTCTACGCCTATTGCGTGGACCCGGGCGGGGACGGCGAAGCACCCTCTCGGGCCAACGCAAACCCGCCATTGGGAAGCATCACGGCCGTAGGCCGCGAGACGCACGCTTTTGTCTACGCTTGTTGCGTGGACCTGGGCGGGGACGGCGAAACACCCTCCCGGGCCAACGTAAACCCGCCACCCGGGAACGTGGCCCTCCGGCAAGCGCCGGAAGTAGGATTGCCGGAGCCTTGCGAGAGTCGGAACCCAAGCGCGTGCGCGGAGAGCAGATCTCCGGCCCGGTGCTGGCCCTCGATACGACCGGCACGCTCGGCAGCGTCGCCCTTGGGTTCGTAGATGTCGGGTCAGCCGTGGCCGGAGAGGTTGTTCAGACCTTCGAACCTTCGAATCGGCACTCTCGCAGTTTGCTCCCCGCGATCCGTGAGGCCCTGGAGCAGGCGAAGCTGGAAAACGGCGAGCTCGCGATGCTGGTTGCGACGCGAGGCCCCGGCTCGTTCACGGGTCTCCGGATCGGCCTTGCTACCGCACAGGGGTTCGCTCTGGCGGCGGGGATTCGGGCTGTCGGCGTCTCGAGTCTGGACGCGGCGGCGTACGCCGACGCGGCTACGAACGGCGCATCACTGCGCCGGCTGGCGGTCGTGGATGCCCTGCGGGGTGAGTTGTTTGCCGCCATATACGACGGAATCGGCCCGGAGGGTCTGGTGCAGGGCCCCTTCCGGCTATTGCCGCAAGACACCGTGCGGTGGGCTGCGAAGCACCGCGTGCGGCGCATTTGCGGGCCGGCTGTCGCCCGCTACCGGGAGATCATCGCGGAGGGAGCTTCGGACGTAGAGGTAGTGGCTGAGCAGCGAGCCTTGGCGCCGGCCGCGCTTCGGTTGGGGCTCGAAGCGGCGCGACGCGGAGAGTTCACGCTGGAACCGCTCTATCTTCGAGATCCTGACATCCATGGCCTGGCCAACCATTCCGATACCCTTTAGCAGCCTGTGGACGAAGTCATCCGGTGTTTGGCCGGCGATACCTCCCGGCTGACACCAATCCGCTTTGCGTCGCTCATCGCCGCGCTTCGGTCGAAATTCACCAAGGCCAGTTCTCCCGGTGGGGTCCCTCCCTCGCGCTTCGTGTCAGCCGAGCCCCCACCCCGGGAGGACTGGCCCCCCCGGAGAACTGGGCCTCACCGGCCTCAGCGCTCACGTCACTTTGTCCACAGGCTGTTACGGACTAACTGCCGTGTTTTCCCGAAGCGGCTTCCGATGCGGAACGGCTTCGGAATTCTGGAGGCATTCATGAACCAAGAAGACCAGATCGAAACCGACACCGTCGCGGCGGCCGGCGCAGGCCCGATGGCCCCATCCGCGGAAATGCCCGATCTCGAGGAATTGATCCGGCGACACCGGGAACTCGACGAACGGCTGCAAGAACTGACGAAGGACGGGCACCTCTCGCCCCGCCAGCAGCACGAGGCGGCGGTGATGAAGAAGCGCAAACTGGCCCTGAAGGACCAGATTGCCGCGCTTGCGACGTCCTCTTGAGCGGCTGCTAACAGCCGGTGGTGAAACTCACGCGGCCCAGTTCTCCCGGTGGGGGCTCGAGCGGCGATGCATCCCGGCTGAACCGCCCCCCACCGGGAGAACTGGCGCTTTGCGGCACTCTGCGTTGCGCTTCGGTCGAAATACACTCGGGCCAGTTCTCCCGGTGGGGGCTCCTCCCTCGCGCGCCTTGTCAGCCGGGCGCCTCCCCGCTCTCGGCGCTCACGCGAGTTCCACCACAGACTGTTGAGCCGACTCTCTCTGCGGCAGACTGCCCGATAGGCGCGTGAGACTGCCGATCGCTCCGGAGGGCCGGGTCTTCGTGGTGGCCCCGCTCGCCGTCGCCGTCGCCTTGTTCGCTGCGGCTCGCGTAGCCGGCGTCGACGTCCTTTCGTGGGCCGGCTGGGTGTTGTTGGCTGGCGCCGGTTTCTGCGCCTTTTTCTTCCGGGATCCGGAGAGGCGTACCCCGAATGACGCCCATGCAATCCTCGCTCCTGCCGACGGCAGGGTCACCGAGGTGGGCCGGGCTGAAGAGGGAGACGCGGAGACGCAGCGGGTGAGCATTTTTCTCTCGATCTTCGACGTGCACATCAACCGCGCTCCGACGGCGGGCCGGGTGCTCGCGGTGCGCTACCGTGAAGGGGCGTTCAAGGCGGCGTTCCGGAAAGACGCGGCCGAACGGAACGAACGGAACGAATTGGAGATGACGACCGAGCGGGGCACGGTCCGGGTTCGCCAGATCGCCGGTGTTGTCGCCCGGCGCATCGTTTGCCGCGTGCGCGTTGGGGACCGCCTGGGGATGGGTGAACGCTTCGGGCTCATCCGTTTCGGGTCACGGACCGATCTTCTACTACCTGCCGGCGCCCGGCTCACGGTACGTCCGGGAGACCGGGTGCGCGGCGGAGTCAGCGTCATCGGACAGTGGGAATGAAACGCCAGCGCCTCCGGACGCGCAGGGGGGTGTTCCTGCTCCCGGCCGTGTTCACGGTGGCCAACATCTTCTTGGGGTTCTTCTCCATTGTCCAGAGTCTTCGCGGGGACTTCGGCAGTGCCGGGCTCATCATCGGCTTCGCCATCCTTGCGGATCTGGTGGACGGCCGGGTGGCGCGGTTCGCCGGCGCCACCAGCGATTTTGGCCGCGAACTGGACTCGTTGGCGGACATGGTCTCCTTCGGCGTGGCGCCTGCGGTCCTGGCGTACGCCTGGGTTCTGCATCGCTGGCCCCAGACCGGCTGGCTGGTTGCGGCGCTGTTCACGATCTGTGCGGCTGTCCGCCTCGCGCGTTTCAACGTGGGGCGGTTGAGTGCCGATCCCCGCTACTACACCGGGATGTCGTCGCCGGCGGCGGCCGCCTTGGTAGCCGCAGTGACCTACTGGCATCCGGCGCCTCCCGATAACTCCGTGGCGGCGGCCGCCTGTCTTTTCGGAATGCTCGGGCTCGCACTCCTGATGAGCAGCCCGGTGCGCTATCCGAGCTTCAAGAGCCAGACCGGGCGGAGGCCGCAGTCCCATCGGATGCTGGTCGTGTTGGCGATCTTCATCGTCGCGACGATTGCGGAGCCGGTGGCGATGTTCCTGGTCCTCGCCACCGGCTACGCGGCCTCACCGCTGCTGCGTGGTTTGCGGAGGCTCGGCAAGCGGCTCGTTCGCTCGACTTCCACCAGCTCCGCAGATCCGGATCCCGTAGCGATGGGCGGGCCTGCGTCTCCGCAGATCGGCGAAGGACGGGCGGACGGCCGCTGACTGGGCAAGACTGGGGGTCGGCCGGAGCACGGCGTCTCCGGCCGTCTGGTGTGGGGCCGGCTACCGTGTCCAGGCGGTGAATTCGCGGATCACCCAGCGGTGAGCCGAGTCTTCGTTTCGCGTGACGGGTGCCCGTTCGATTCCGATTCGCAGCGCCTCGACCACATGTCGGTCGGTCCCGGTGGTCATGCTGGTCCATTCGGGTACGAACAGGACATACCCGCCGTCCGCCGAGCGGCGAATGGAACGCGGCCGCTCCTGGTAGCTGATCGGCGTCCGGGTCCGGAAGAGCCGCTCCAGCCCGCGTCGCAATTCGTCGCCGGTGATACTGCGGCGGGTTTCCCCGGCGAACGCCACGAGGGCCCAACCTGACGGATAGAGGCCCTCCAGGTGGCCCGCGTCCGCCTCTTCGAATGCCCGCCGGAAACGCCCCAGTACCTCCTCGAGATCATCCGGCGGCGGTGCCGGAGCGCAGAGCGCAAACGCCAGGATCGCTCCGGACAGCGCTCGAGCGAGCCAGAGCGCGCGGGCTGAACTCGGGATGACCCTCAAACCTGTTCCCTATCCCGCGGCCCGTCCACCGGCAGTTCCACAACGAGCAACAGTCCCGAGCGGTCGTCCGCGCGCGGGCCGGCGCTGACTCTTCCGCCGTGGGCCTCAGCGAAACGACGGGCGTTCGCGAGTCCGAGTCCCGATCCACGCGTCCTGGTCGAGAACGCGGCATCGAAAATCCGTTCGCGAAGATCGGTCCGGACACCCGGGCCGTTGTCCTCGACTTCAATCCGGATCCGCGTTTCACGCTCGACCGGGAACACTCTGACGGAGACTTCCGCCTCCTCGTCCCCCAGGTTCGGAGAGTCCTGCGTGGCCTCCAGCGCGTTCTGCATGAGGTTTTCAACGATCCGCGCCACGATCTCAGGATCGACGCGCGCCACTGGAGTCGGCGTCCCCGAGAAAGAGATCCGAGGTCCGGCGTGCGAGCGGAGATACGGGGCCATCGTGTCGCGGACCAGTTTCGTCACGTCAGCGGTCTCCAGCCGGAGAGGTGCTCCCAGCGCGGAAAACTCCGATGAAATCCGCCGGAGGCGTTCCACCTGGCCGAGAATTTCGGAGACGCTCTCGTCGACCGCCTGCTGTGGATCCCGGCCTCGCGGATCGCGCAGCACCCGGCGAATGTAGTCCGCCGCCAGTCCAATCGGCGCGAGGGCGTTCTTGATGTCGTGCGCCACCCGTCGGGCGAGGTCGGCGGCCGCCTCCTCGCGCATTTGTTTCCGGACATCCGGAATACGTCGAACCAGTCGTTCCACGCTCGCCGCGAGCAGCCTCAGCTCCGTCAGGGTCCCGTGCAGTGGTACCCGCGCCTCCAGGTCGCCGTCAGCGATCTGCCCCGTGGCATGCGCGAGAGCGCGGACCGGAGCGGCCAGACGGCGTGCCAGCAGGCCGGGCACCACGATCGCGAAGATCAGGGCGAGCGAGCCGCTCCCCATCAACAGGGTTCTCTGGATTGCGCGGACACCCTCCAGGCGGGCGGCCTCGTCGGCAGGCAGCGGAACGGCCAGGAGCAGGGGACCGTGCAGCCGGGCAGGGGTGTCGAGACGAATCCAGACGATGCGATAGCGCAGCGAACCGGCCTCCTGGATACTCAGGAAGGGATCGGCAGACTCGGCGGTAGGCAGAACCGCCGCCGGTGGTGGGCGCGGTGGGAGGAGTCCGGTCTGTGCGAGCTCCGGGCGGCTCACCGCCACGAGTTCTCCGCCGTTGTAAAGCGCCGCATCGGTATCCAATTGGTCGGCTGCCTGCGCCAGGCGCGAGGCGAGTTCCTCCGGCGGAACCAGCGGATCGAGCGCAGCGAGTTCGTGCGCCACTCGCTCGACCGAGAATGACCGCGAAATGGCCTCCCGGTCGCTGGCGGACTGCAGGAGAGTTTCGAGCCTCTGCTGCGCGAACACGGCGACTCCGAGAATCGCGACGAGCACGGCCGCCGCCAGGGTTTCCGTCAATTGCATCTGGAAACTGCGCCGCCGGAACCGGCCTCCCCGGCCCGGAAAGAGGATTCGGACTCGGGAGGTGACGGCTATCAGCAGTGCGACGAGTGCCGCGAGAAATCCCCAACCGAGGAGCGCAGCGGCGTGGTCGCCGGCTCCGGTCCGTCGCCAGGAGATAACGAAAGGCTCGCCATGCACGAGGATGTCGAGTTCAGCCCGATTGGCGGGTCGCTCTTGCTGAGCCCCTGGCCGGCGGCGCCTGAGGCGCAGGTCTCTTCCGTAGAAGACGGCGGGAGCGGCATCTCCCCGGAGCAGGAAATGGTCGGCGATGCCGGCCGCCCGGGGCAGGAACGGGATCTCCGATGCACGGTCCGCTACCCGTAGAGTGACGCTCAACCCCGAGGGAAACTGCCGCTCGGTTTCGAGGACGGCATCGCTCCCGGAAGCAAGCTGGCACCCTGGAATTGGATTCCAGCGCGCTGGCGACGGAGCGGAAGAGGAGGGATCGGGTCGCCGCGGGAGACCCACTCCGAATCGTGATCGCTGTCCGGCCGGACCGCGCACTTCGAGGGCGCTGGCCACCGTCAGGCGGGGCAACCCCGTTACGAGCCAGAGCCGATAGGCGGTGTCCGGGCGTAGCCGCACCAGCGCCGATGCCTGGTTGTCGAGAGTCCGAGTGGCTTCCTCGAGCGCGTGACAGACGGCAAAGCGGTGCCGCAGGGTCTGGACCGGAGCGGCGTCCAGGGCATAGCGCTGCCGGACGTTGTCTTCGTGCCAGACCATGGCCGGGTAGAGAAGAACGGAAGGGACGGCGAAGAGCAGAAAGGCGACTACGAACGCAAAACCGGGTTCGTGCGAAAGCAGTGGCTGCCTCAGGTGCCGGAGGGACACCCGTCCGCGACGCGATAGTGACAATCCGGCGGCGGCGGCCAGCGGGAGTCCGGCAAACAGAAAGGAACCCTCGGGGAGAAACGCTACCGAGCCGGTGACTACCGCGGCGGCGGTGAGCAGAACCAGCCCACTCGGCCGCACCAAGCTCTGGAGCACGAGTAGGAGCGCGGCAAGGCTGAGCAGGAGCGCGGTCCAACCGAGAACTTCCGGCCATCCGGTGTCCACGGCCCAGGTCGGGGTGAGCGGCGCCCCGCCCGAGAAGCCGGCGTTACGGACGAGAGCGGCAGCCGCTACCGCGGTGGCGCCGGCGCCGAGACCTCGGGCCACGCTCAGCGGACCGCTGGTTGGATTCCGGGCGGAACCGGGCCGAAGTCGAGCTCCGACAATCCGGGCGGACAGGAAAAGCGCCGCCGCCGTCACAACCGCCATGACGGGCGAATCGGCGAGAAGTGGGAGAAGCGGCGGGCCGGCCAACGTAGCCGAAAGAGGTCCGCCGGGTTGGGCGGGTAGGGTGGCGAGTAGCTCCGAGAGGCTGAACCTCAATGTCCAGATGGCCGCCAATGCGCCGAGGCCCCCGAACCGCCACAGGCAAGGTAGAGCGATGAGCGCTCCTCCCAGCAGCGCGAGGGTCGCGAACAGCGCGGCCTCGGTCTCGCGTTCCGCGCGGCGCGCCGCGATCGGCGCCACCGAGGTGCTGGCGGCTCCCAGCAGCTGACCGTCGTAGGCCCTCAGGGCGAAGTAGTAGCGCTCGGAATCTGCCGCGCCGTCCAGGAACCGGTCCCCGCGCCGCTCGAAGAGCTGGGCCAGAGCCTGGAGATCTTCGGCGCCGTCCAGAAACTGGGTTTCGAGCCCGCGACCGGCGGCGGCTTCCAACGCGGAAACCGGCGCCGCGCCGGAAGACGGCGGAGACGCCTCCCGGATGGGGATTTCCACCGTCACGACCCCGAGAAGATTCCGGGTGCATTCCGCCGCGGCGAGGTAGCTGCGTCGCCCGCCCTCGCTAAACACGAAGAGCGGGAAGGCGGGATCCGGGCAGTTCTCCGCACGAACTCCTTCGGGAAAGGCCTCGGCGAGAGCATCCTCGAAGTCCGGGTTTCCCCCGGACCAGGCGACCGGCCGCAGTTGCCGGTCGTAGAGCGTCGCCCCACCTTGCCCGATCATGGTGTCAGGGAGCGCCCAGCCAGCGAGCGCCCGGAACGCCTCGGCTTCTCTGTCGCCGGCGTCGGAACCCTCGAGCGCGGCACCTACGGGAGCGGTTCTGGCGACCAGATAGGCCGCGTCGCCGACTTCCCTGGTGAGGTCGGCGAGAAAGGCATCGACGCGGTCCGCAGCCCGCGAAGCGGATTCGGGCCCGGCGGTAATGGTTCGACTCAGGGGGATCCGGCAACAAAGAGCCACCAGGGCTGCCCCGGAGAGCGCCGCCACGATCCACCGCCCGTCGGGCGGGAGGAGATCGCGCCGGATGAGGACGACAAGCAATACCAGGCCGGACCCCACGGTCAGGGTGGCATGTACCGCGCTCGGCAACATGCCGAAACGGTGCGCCACGTCGTACAGCGCGGCCGCGAAGAACAGGAAAGCCCCCACGGCGACCACGAGCGGCGGCAGACGACGCATTCGCGGGACTCTGTTCACGAACTGCTAGGGTAAAGGTTCGCCCGGTTCCTCCGGGATGGCGCTCCGGCGCCGGCCGCCGGGACGAGGTCACGCGAGCGCTCAGACAAGGTACGAGAGAGTCCCCGTCGAAACCCCGTGGCAACCCGAACTCTTTTTGGGGCTGTCGGCCTGCTGAGCTGTCTTTTGCTGGTGATCCCGACTGTCGCGCGCTCGGATGCGGGGCCTCTCTCCGGAGACGAGATTCCGGAGGATCCAGACCAACCGCCCGAGCGGCCGCCCGGTGAGGAAGAAGAGACGGGCGAGGTGGCTCAGCCTCCGGCCGAAGAGCCTCCACTCACGGACGAAACCGCCGCGACCGGGCCAGCCGGCGAGGAAGCCACCGGTGAAGCATCAGAGGGCGCGGATGAAGAAACGGAGGGCGAGAGCGAGGAATCAGCGCGCCGTGCTCCGGAGGTAGCCACCGCGCCCGTGGGAATTCTCCCCGGTGGACTGCTGGCTGCTCCGGCTCCCGTTCCCGGAGCCGCCATCGTCGGGATGGTCTTCGCAGAGGACGGATTCCTCCTCCATATGGCCGGCGGTGAGGTCATTGCCTACGAGCGAGACGGAGAGGCGACCCGCTGGGGCTTGCCGGGGGCGGACGCGACGTTTGTGGCCCAGGATTCGGGAAGCGTGGTGCTCCTCGACGAGCGCGGTGACGTGACGCTGCGCCGGTTCGCGGACGGTGTCCGGGTGGGAGGATTCTCGACGGGGCTCAAACCGGACGCGGGAATGGTTGCCGGGGCGGGGCCCGGGGCGGGGCGTGGTCCGGCGGCGGCGACGCTGTTCGGCGGGGTGCTCTATTGGGTTTCGGCGGGGACTCTCCACGGATATCGGGTTCCCGCGGGGAACGCCGTTGTCGAGGTCGCGCTACCGGACGGAGAAGCCGCCAGCGTGGTGGCGGCAGCGTCGGCTACGGCGGAATCCGCGGGAAACGTCCCGCCGCTCTTGTTGGTTTCCCTCGGGAGCGGCGGAGTCGCCGCGGTGTCCCCCTCGGGAGGAACGACCTCGGGCGCCCTCCGCTGGCATGCCGAGGGTGCGGGACCGGTGACTGGGCCGGTGCTCGCGCTTTCTGAGGAGAGGCTCGCGATTTTCGGAGATGAAGGCGGCGATCTCACCGCGGTGGATCTGGATTCGGGCAAGCCGCGTTGGCGCTGGCGGCTGGCCGAGGGCTTCCATCATCCGCCGCTGCTGAGCCGCGGGCGCCTGTACGCGGCCACCAAGGCGAACAGCCTTTACTGCTTCGACGCCAAACGCGGTGGGGAACGATGGCGCACTGCGCTGCCGGGCCGGCCGGCGGCCCCGCCGCTCCGAATCGCCGGTGCCGTCCTGGTCGTGACCCAGGACGGGTTGCTCGTGGAGTTGAATGCGGAGACCGGCGCGCGGATCGGCCGCCCGCATGACCTGGGCGTCGAAGTCCTGGGAGTGGTACGCCAGCGGGGAGATGCGGCAAGAGAAGATGGATGGCGTGACCGGCGCCTCTTTTTGGGCCTCCGCGACGGTCGCCTCGCGGTCTTTGGTCCCCGGGCGAGTCGCGGGGGGCCCTGATCGGACGCGAAGCGCGCCAGCTCACGGATCCCCGGGAAGGGGCTGCCGCAGGCGCCGGCCCGAACGGGGCAGGCGTCGGCAAAAAGGGGCGGAGTCCGGCCAAACCGCCGCGGCGAAGAGAGCGCGCACGCTTACAATTCGAGCGGATGGTGCGTCCCTTGGGAACGCCGGTCTTCAGACCGGCATTGCCCGCCGAAAGCGGGCGGAACGCGCGCACCGCCGATCGCCGTCGAGCGCGCGCTGGACAAGGAACGCCGGCCGGGGCCAATCTTCTGTGATGGACCCGGCGGAATCCCTCCTCGTCCTTGATTTCGGCTCGCAGTACACGCAGCTGATTGCCCGGCGTCTCCGCGAAATGGGGGTGTATTGCGAGATCCTTCCCTGTACGACCCCCGACCACGATATCTGGGAACGGAATCCGATAGGAGTGATCCTTTCCGGGGGGCCGGAGAGCGTCTATGGCGATGGCGCGCCGGCCGCCCCCCGCGGCGTTCTCGCCCCACCGGTTCCCGTACTTGGGGTCTGCTACGGGATGCAGCTGCTCGCGCGGGAAAGCGGCGGAGACGTCCGGCCGGCACCCCGCCGCTCGTACGGTCCCGCGGAGGTTGGGCACGATGGGAGCGGGCGTCTTTTCGCCGGGGTGCCCGAACGGTTTCGAGCCTGGGCCAGCCACGGAGACCTCGTCCACGCGCTACCGGACGGTTTCCGTCGCACCGCGGGAACCGGGCAGGCGCGTATAGCCGCGTTCGAAAACCCCCACCGCCGGCTCTACGGGGTGCAGTTCCATCCCGAAGTCGTGCACACCGAGCACGGCACCGCGATTCTGAGGAATTTCGCGTTCGAGGTGTGTGGGGCCCGGGGCGGATGGTCGCCCCGGTCCCACGCGGCGCGCACGGTGGCCGCGATCCGGGCTCAGGTGGGAGACGGACAGGTGGTCTGCGGAGCTTCGGGCGGAGTGGACTCAACGGTCACCGCCATGCTTGTCCACCGGGCGGTCGGAGACCGGCTCCACTGCATCCTTGTGGATAACGGGGTACTCCGGAAAGGGGAGGCCGAAAGGGCCCGATCCGACTTCGAGGAAGGGCTCGGGATTCCGCTCCAGGTCGTGGACGCCTCGGAGCGTTTTCTCGCGCGGCTGAAGGGAGTGCGCGATCCGGAGCGCAAACGGAAGATCATCGGGCGCGAGTTCATTCGGGTCTTCGAGGAAGCATCCCGGGACATCCCGGAGGTGCGCTTTCTGGCGCAGGGGACGCTCTACCCGGATGTCATCGAGAGCGTTTCGGTGAAGGGTCCCTCAGCGGTGATCAAGAGCCACCACAATGTGGGCGGCCTGCCGAAGCGGATGCGGCTCCGGCTGATCGAACCGCTACGCGAACTCTTCAAGGACGAAGTCCGGGTGCTGGGGCGCCAGTTGGGGGCTCCGGAAGGACTTGTGAACCGTCATCCGTTCCCGGGTCCCGGACTGGCCGTTCGAATGCTGGGATCGGTCGAGGAGTCCGGTCTTGAAGTCCTGCGCGAAGCGGACGCCGTTCTCGAGGAGGAAATCCGGGCTGCGGGTTACTACGACCGGATTTGGCAGGCGTTCGTGGTCCTGCTGCCGCTTCGAACGGTGGGCGTCATGGGAGACGCGCGGACCTACGAGCGGGTAGCAGCCATCCGCGTGGTGGAGAGTCGGGATGGCATGACCGCCGACTGGGCGGCGCTGCCCCACGAGTTGCTGGTCCGGGTCTCCAACCGAATTACCGGTGAGGTGCGGGGTGTGAACCGGGTAGTGCTTGACATCACTTCCAAGCCGCCCGGCACCATCGAGTGGGAATGAAGCTCCGTTGAGCGACGCCTTCGCGGGGGGCAGGGGACCGCGCCGTCCCTTCGTGCACCTCCACACCCACACCGAGTATTCGCTGCTTGACGGCATGAGCCGGCTTTCCGAGGTCACCCGGATGGCGGTGCGGGACCGGATGCCGGCGGTGGCGATCACCGACCACGGCAATCTCTTTGGAGCTCTCAAGTTTCACCGGGCGGCCCGCGAGGCGGGAGTCAAACCCATCCTGGGCTGCGAGGCGTACGTCGCCCCGGGAGATCGGCGCGAACGAAATCCCGATTCCGAGAATCAGCACCTGGTCCTGCTGGCGAAGAACCGGACGGGCTTCCGGAACCTCATGCGGCTCAGTTCGATGGCGCACCACGAGGGCTACTACTTCAAGCCGCGGATGGATTTCGGTCTCCTCGAGCAGCATCACGAGGGGCTGATCGCACTTTCGGCCTGTCCCAAGGGAATCGTGCCGCGGGAGGTGATCACCGGCGGGGACCCCGTCGAGTGGGCCGGCCGCTACCAAGAGGTTTTTGGCAAGGGCAACTACTACCTCGAGATCATGGACCACACCCCGCCGGGGGGGGCGGAGCCCGAGGGGACACGCCTCTCCGACCTGGAGCGGCGAATACGCGACGGAGTGATCGAGGTTTCGAAGAAGACCGGAATTCCTTTGGTCGGCACGAACGATTCTCACTACTCGTCGCCGGAAGACGCCGAAGCGCACGATATGCGGCTGTGCATCAGCGTGAACCGTCCGGTAAGCGACCCGCGACGGCTGAAGTTCCATTCGGATCAGTTCTTCTTCAAGACGTCGGAACAAATGGAAACCGTTTTCGAAGGCTGCCCCGACGCTTACCGGAACACCCTCGAAATCGCCGAGCAAATTGAGGATTTCGACGTTGTCGAAGAAGGAAACCTGCTCCCGCGCTTCGAAGTGCCCGAGGGAAAGAACCTGGACGGATACCTGGAGGAGAGTGCGCGCCGGGGGCTGTCCTGGCGCCTCGAATCGCCGGAGGTCCACGGGATTCGCCCCACCCGGTCTGACTATGACGACCGGCTCACGAGGGAGCTGGAGGTGATCCGGCGGACCGGGTATTCCGCGTACTTCCTCATCGTGCAGGACTTCGTCCGCTACGCCCGGGACCGCCGGATTCCGGTGGGACCGGGCCGGGGATCGGCCGCGGGCAGCCTGGTCGCTTACGCGCTGGGCATTACCGATATCGATCCCCTCGCGCATGGCCTCCTGTTTGAGCGCTTCCTGAATCCGGAACGGGTGAGCCCGCCGGACATCGATATCGATTTCTGCGAATTTCGGCGCGAGGAGGTGCTCGACTATGTGGCCGCGACGTACGGCAGCGACCGGGTGGCGCAGATCATGACCTTCGGGACCATGCAGGCCAAGCTGGTGGTCCGCGATGTGGGCCGGATGCTGGAGTTGCCGCCGCCCCAGGTGGACCGCATCGCAAAGCTGATCCCCGAGGGCATGGGCCTCGCGCAGGCCGTGGAGAGCGTTCCGGAACTCCGTGAAGCGAAGCAGGCGCCGGAGACCGCCCGTCTTTTCGAACTGGCGGAACGGCTCGAGGGTTTGCCACGGAACATCGGGACCCATGCCGCCGGGGTGGTCATCGCCCCGGGACCACTCGAGGAGATCTTGCCCCTCTACCGCGACGTGGAGACCAAGGGCCCGGGATCCGGCCGGAACGGAACCGATTCAGGCAGGGAGGTGACCGTTCGCCGCCGCACCCAGTGGGACATGAAGGACTGCGAGAAAGCCGGGCTCTTCAAGATGGATTTCCTCGGACTGCGAAGCCTTACGCAGATCGATGACTGCGCGCGGCGGGTGCAGGAAGACGACAGCACTGCCCGCACGCCCGAGGAAACGGCGGCGCTCGAACACATTCGCGCGGGCCGGTTCGAAAAGGTGCCGCGGGATCGCCAGACCTTCTTGCTGTTTGGGCGGGCGGACACCGACGGCATCTTCCAGTTCGAAAGCCGCGGGATGCGCGAGCTGCTCTCCAGCTACAAACCGGAAACCCTGGACGATCTGGCGGCGCTCAACGCGTTGTACCGACCCGGCCCCCTCGAGAGCGGCATGGCGAATGACTTTGTTGCGGCCAAGAAGAAGGGCGGGTTGTCGGGCAAGCTGGATCCGCGCGTGCGCGCTCTTTTTCCACAAACCCGGGGGCTGATCGTCTACCAGGAACAGGTCATGCTGGTGGCGCAGCAGTTGGCCGGGTTTTCGCTCGGTCAGGCGGACATTCTGCGAAAGGCGATGGGCAAGAAAGACCCGGAAGTGATGCGCCGCGAGGAAGGGCGCTTCGTCGAGGGAGCCGTGGCGGGCGGTCTGGCCCGCCGGGTCGCCGAGGAGACGTTCCAGCAGATAGCGAAGTTCGCCGGCTACGGGTTCAACCGTTCTCATGCCGTGGGATATGCGCTCGTGGCATACGTGGCGGGCTGGCTCAAGACCCACTTCCCGTTGCACTTCCTCGCTTCGCTGCTCACCGCGCAACACCGGTCGGGAGACAAGGACGAGAGGATCGCGCGTATCCGGAATGGCGCCGAGGCCGCGGGGATTGCCGTGCTTCCACCCAGCGTTCAGCACAGCGGTGCGGAGGCTCTCGTGGAGGGGCAGGGGGTCCGCTGGGGCCTGGAGGCGGTCAAGCAGGTTGGCAATCGAGCCGCGCGGGAAATCGAACGCGCGCGGCGCGAATACGGCGAGTTCGAGTCGCTGCACCATCTTCTCGAGGTTGTGGCGCCGAAAGCTCTCAACCGGGGAGTCGTAGAGGCACTCTGTTGCGCCGGGGCACTCGATTTCCTGAAGGTTCCGCGCTGGCGGATTCTCCCGGCGATCCCGGGGGCCATGGGAGCGGCCAATCGCGCTCGCGGCCGGAAGGACGCCGGGGTCCAGTCCCTCTTCGGGAGCGCGAATGAAACCTCCGTTGACGTCTTTCCTGACGCTCCGCCGTGGAGTGATGCGGAGCGGCTGCGGCGTGAACGCGAGGCGCTCGGCTTCTACTGGGAAGGACATCCGGCAACCGAATACCGCGCCGAACTGGGAACCGTGGTCACCGGTCCGGTCGAGGCGGCGCTAAAGGCCGGAGACAAGGCGGAGGTCGGGGTCGTCGGACTCGTGCGCGAACTGCGGAAGCGGACCACCAGGGCGGGCCGCCCGATGGGTAACTTCACCCTTGAAGACGAAACGGGGGCGATCGGGGTGGTGGTGTTCCCGGACCTGTGGGAGACGTGTCCCCCTCTGGAGAGCGAGCCGGTGGTCGTCGTACGAGGGCGGTTCAAGAGCGAGACCGGCGGATCTGGAGGGAGCGGCCGCGGCCCCCAGAGGGGCGAGTTGGTCGCTTCCGAAGTCCTGCTCGCCGACGAGGCGCCGTTCCGACTCGCCCGCCGGGTGGAACTGTCGGTGACCGAGCCGGAGAACACGGAGGCTCCGTTGCAGGATCTGCTCGCGCATCATCCTGGCGAGAAACCTCTGCTGCTCAGGCTGCGCGTTCCCGGGGTCGAATTCATCCTGGAGACGGCGACTCCGGTTCACGCCTGCCGCAGTCTGGCGCGAGCCGCGACCGAACTCCTGGGGCCGGACAGTGTGCGCCTCGATGGAAAGTTGCCGCCTTCTTTCGCCCGCTAACCGGCCGGACTTCGGGCCGTTACGTCCCAAACCCCCCTAAAACCCCCGCCACGGTGGTACGGGATTTGCCTGAGCGGGGCTCGCTAGACTTCACATCGTGCAGCGCGAGTTTCTCGACTTCGAAACTGACATTCAGGCAATTGTTCAGCGCATCGAAGCACTCACCGGATACCCCGACAGTCACCGGGTGGGGATCGCCGGGCTGGAACGCGAACTGCTGCGGCGGCGCCAGCGGATCTACGCCGGACTGACGCCCTGGCAGCGGGTTCGGGTGGCCCGGCATCCGGAGCGGCCCTACACGCTTGACTACGTGCGGCGCCTCTTCACCGGGTTCACGGAGATTCACGGAGACCGGCGGTACGCCGACGATCCGGCCGTCGTAGGAGGTCCGGCATGGCTTTCGGGCAAGCCGGTAATGGTGATCGGGCAGCAAAAAGGCCGGGACACGGCGGAGCGGATTCATCGCAACTACGGAATGGCGCGCCCCGAGGGATATCGCAAGGCGCTGCGGCTCATGAAAATGGCCGAGAAGTTCGGCAGACCGATCATTTCGCTGGTGGATACCCCGGGCGCGTTCCCGGGCATCGAAGCGGAAGAGCGCGGGCAGGCTGAAGCCATTGCGCGGAATCTGCGCGAGATGTCTCGTCTCGAGGTGCCGATCGTGGTGGCAATCATCGGCGAGGGAGGCAGCGGAGGGGCGCTCGGCATTGCGGTCGGGGACCGGATTCTCATGATGGAGAACGCCATCTATTCGGTGATTTCTCCCGAAGGATGTGCGGCCATTCTGTGGAAAGACCCGGAAACGGCGTACGCGGCTACGGAGGAGGCGGCCGCGCGGATGCGAATCACGGCGCCCGAGCATCTTCGGAACGGACTGATCGACGAGATCGTGCCGGAACCGCCGGGAGGAGCGCACTCTGATCACGACGCGGCGGCGGCGATTCTGGGTGAGAGGTTGCGCCTTGCCATCCGTGCTCTCGAGAAAGTCGCTCCGGCGGACCGCCGGCAGGCGCGCTATCGGAAGTTTCGAAATATGGGAAACGTGGGACTGGAGGAAGCGCCTTCCCGGCGGCCCGCAACGGTGTCGTCCCCGGCGGGCAAGGGGGCCGGGGCGGGGGAGGCCGCCGGTTACGGACCGGCGGGCACAAGCTGACCCCAGTGCCCACCCTGCCTCGCGCCGGGCCCGGCGCCCTCCGGCGGGGCGCCTCGCGCTCTTCGAGGTGGATAGGCACGGCAGTTACCGTGCTCTTGTTCGCGGGTTTCACGGTGTTCTTGGTCCTTCGTCTCCAGGAGGGTTTTGAGAGGCGGGCCACGGAGTGGTTCGAATCCGCCGATGAGATCCCCGAAGAGCGGGAGGAAGTGGTTTCCGAAGAGCCTGAGTTCACATGGTTCGACGAGCAGGGCCGCCCGCTGCTGCAGGGCCGGGCGGACCAAGCGCTCGGGCGCAGCGATGGTCAGCAGCGCTTTTTGGAAGTCGAGCTGCGTCTCATTGGGGTGTATGGCGGCGAAGATGCAGTGGTTACCGCCGACGAACTCCTCCTCGATCCGCAGACCCTGGCGGTCGAGTTCCTGGGCAACGCTCTTCTCAGCGTCGAAGGCCTCGAACTTTCGGGGCCCCACCTGCACTTCCGGCGCGCGCCGGACCGTCTCTGGTCGCGCGACCCGGTGCAGTTTCGGAGTGAGGATTTCGTCGGAATCGCCGCTTCGATGCAGTTCGACATCGAAGCTGGAGACGTGTCTTTGCACGGCGTCGTTGCCGGGCCGGTGGAAGAAGGCGGCTTTTCCGTAGTCGCCGAGCGGGTGCGCTTCGATAGGGAAACAGCCGACACCACGCTGTTCGGGGAGGTGGAAATTGACTCGGACCAGATCAAGCTCTTTTCCAAAGAGTCAGTGATTGCCCGCCGGGATCGGGAGCGGAACCAGATGCGCTCCATTGAGGCGGGGTTTGGAACGGTACTGACGCTCGTCGGCGCTGCCGGCGAGGGCGGTGCCGCTCCCGTGGAGGAGATGAATGGAGACGCCGCGAGGCTTCGCGGCGACGAACTTGAAATCGTGCTGAAGGACGGACGGATCCCGCGCTTGGTGCGGGTGACGGAAAACCCGTCGTTCTCCGGGGGCTCGGGAGCCGAACTTCGGGGAGACGAGGGAAGCTTGGCGCTGGATCCCGAGGGAACACCGGAGCGGCTCAACATGACCGGCGCGGTGACTTCCCGTCTCCCCGCGGGAGATGAGCGGCGCCAACTGATTTCCGTGGACTCGTCGCAACTGGAGGTCAGCTTCGATCCGCAGGGAAACATCGAGACGGCCGTGTTCGGAGACGGAGTCAGGGCCCGTTACGGCCGGGCGTCGGCGACCGCCGAGAGCGCCCACTGGAACGGCTCCGACACCTTGGTGCTCGAAGGCAATCCACGGGTCGTGGATTCGTCGCTCCTGGAACTGGAGGGTCGCGATCTACGGCTGGTGATCGCGGAACCCAGCCGCGTCGAGGCTGCTGGGGCGGTAACGGCCCGTTTCCTGCCGGCTCGCCTGGACTGGCTGCCGGGCCGGTTCGAAGGGGTAGTTCTGACCGGGAACTCCGGGGTCATCGAGACCGGGCGCGGCCAGGGGGTCTTCACAGGTGGGGTACGGCTGCTCTTCGGCAGGAACCGGCTTCTCTCGGACGAAGTGAAAGTGGATGCTGAAGCCAGAGTCATCGAGGCCACGGGTGGCGTCGCTACCTCGCTGGAACTCGACATGCCGGTCCCCAATCTGACCGAATCGGCCGGGACGGCATCCGGCTTGACCGACACGCCGGCCGGGGCAGGGGACGGGATGGCTGTCGCGGAGGGGGGGGTAGCTCCGGTCGGTGACGCCTCGCCGGCGTCTCCATTTGTCTTCAGTGCGCAAGCAGAGCGCTTCCGCTATGCGGCCGACGAGGGACAGCTTTCGTATGGCGGCGCCCCTCGTCTCGAACGCCAGGAGCCATCCGGCGAGGTCAGCAGGCTCTTCGCGGGTCGCATCGAAGCGGACCTCGCGGCGGACGGATCCCTGGGAGCGGTGCGGGGCATCCAGGGCGCCCGGTTCGAACGGGGGGGGAGTGTGGTGCGTGGATCGCGGATCCGCTATGAACCCGGCGCCGATCTCCTCGTCGCCTGGGGCTCCCCGGCGGTGTTGGAAGTGGACGGAAGGAGTTCGGAGGGAGGCCTTCTGGAACTGGCCCTCGCGGACAATCGGACCGAAATTCACCCAACCAGGATCAGACGGGCCGTTACCCGGAGCCGTATTGCGAACAGGGGGGCCGGGGCCCGTCGGTGAGCACGTCGTGAACGTCTCCTCCTCCGGCGCCGGTGGCTCGTCCGGAAGCGTCGTGGCGGAGAGGGAGGATCGACTGCAAGGGCGCCTCCCGACCACGAACAGGCAACCGGCGAAGAAAGATCCAGATACTGCCGGGGGTCACGTGCTCGCCTGCCACGACCTGGTCAAGAGCTACGGACAGCGCCGAGTGGTGGATCAGGTGACAGTCCAGGTCGGGAGCGGCGAGGTGGTGGGTCTGCTTGGACCGAACGGCGCGGGCAAGACGACGACGTTTCGCATGATCGTCGGATTGATCCAGCCCGATCAGGGCGCGGTATCCCTTGATCATCGAGATCTCACCGGCCTTGCCATGCACAAGCGGGCGCGTTCCGGCATCGGGTACCTCGCGCAGGAACCGTCCATCTTCCGGGGCCTCACCGTCGAGGAAAACGTGCTGGCGATTCTCGAGCAGGTCCCCCGATTGGGCCGGCGGGAGCGGCGCGAACGAGCGGAGGCGCTCCTGGCCGAGTTTGGGCTTACGGAACGCCGGCGCAACCTGGGGCACTCTCTTTCCGGCGGCGAGCGGCGGCGTGCGGAGATTGCCCGCGCGCTCGCTCCGGATCCGCAATTCCTGTTGCTCGACGAGCCTTTCGCCGCCATCGACCCGATCGCGGTATCCGAACTGCAGAGGATCGTCGGCCGGCTTCGCGACCGTGGCCTCGGAGTCCTCGTGACGGACCATAGCGTCCGCGAGACTCTCCGGGTGACCGATCGCGCCTACATCATCGAGGACGGTCGAATCCTCTTTGAAGGTACACCCGCGGAGTTGGTGAGCAGTGCGGAAGTGCGGCGCGCGTATCTCGGGGAGGACTTCGAGTGGCAGTGAGCCCGAGGTCCGGACCCAGAACGGAGCTTCGGGTCGGCGTTCGCCAGCAGCAGCGGCTGACGTTGACGCCGCAGGTGCGGCAGACGATCGAGATGCTTGTGCTGCCCCTCACCGAACTGCGGGTCCGGGTCCAGCAGGAACTGCTCCAGAATCCGGCGCTCGAAGAGGTGACGGAAGAAGAGGAAGAAGACTCCGAATCCAGCGAGGCCGCGCCGGAGGAGTCGGAGGGGAGCGAAAGTGACGACAGTGGGTCGGACGACGAGCGCGATCCGATGACGGAAATCGAGCCGGAGGATTTCTTTTTCGAGAATCAGGAGAACACCGGAGGGCTGGCTCTTGGAGCGGAGCCCCCCGCCCTCGAGCGAACGCTCGCGGCGGGGCGTACGCTGGCCCAGCATCTCATCGAGCAACTCGGTCTGTCCGTCGATACGGAACTCGAGCGAACGATAGGCCTGCAGATCATTGGTAATCTGGACGAACGCGGGTACCTGGACGGCTCCGTAGCCGAGATTGCAGCCTCGGTCGGGGTGACGGAAGAAGACGTGGAGTCGGTAAGGAGGCGGATTCTGCGTTTCGACCCGACCGGCGTGGCCTGCCTGAACCTTGCCGAGTGTTTGCTCGTCCAGTTGGAAGCGGCGAACCAGGCCGCGGGTCCACTGGCGACAATCGTGCGGGAGCACCTGGATCTCGTAATCCGCGAGCGGTTCAGGGAGCTGGCTCGTGCGATGTCCACCGAGGTGACCGTCGTAATGCGCTGGGTCCGTCGGATCGGGGCGCTGGACTTTCGCCCGGGGAGCCGGTTTTCACCGGGTCTCGCCCAGATTGTGGTGCCGGATGCCCGAGCCTACCTCTTCAATGGGGAATGGCGCGTCGAGATGAGCGATGGGATCCCGAGGCTTCGCACCAGCCGGGCGTACCGGGAGGTGATCAGGACTCCCAACCGGCACACGCCCGAGGAACGGGCGTTCGCGCGGGATGCATGGGTCCGCGCGAAGGGATTCCAGCGGTCGGTTCAGCAGCGCCGGGAAACCGTTCGCCTCGTCGCTGAAGACATCGTGCGCAAACAGTCCGGTTTTCTGAATCGCGGGATTGCCCACATCCGTCCGCTGGTCCTGAATGATGTAGCGCAGGACATCGGGCGTGCGGAATCCACCGTCTCGCGGGTCGTCAGCAACAAGTACTTGGAAACACCTCGCGGCGTCATCGCTTTCCGCCGGTTCTTTCACAGCGCGCTGTCGCTGCGGGATGGGCGTCAGGTGTCTTCGGAGGCTGTCCGGGCGCGGGTCCGGAAGATCGTGGAACGCGAGGATCCGCAGTACCCGTTGGCCGATGATCAGATCGTGCAGCTTCTCGACCGGGAAGGCATCATGATCGCGCGCCGGACGGTGGCCAAGTATCGGAAATCGCTTCGCATTCCGTCTTCCAACGAGCGACGGGCCCGCTACCGCAACCGGCCACCCGCGTCTTCCGGGAGTTGACCAGGCGCGGCGGCTCCCGGATACTCGCTTCCGATGATTGGGATTGTCGTGGTTACGCACGGCCAGCTGTCGCGCGAGCTGGTAGCCGCTGCGGAGATGATTACGGGGGAGGACATTCCGAACGCCACCAGCGTTTCCATCGGTTGGCACGATTCCCCGGAGGATGCGCAGCGGGCCATCGTGACCGCAGTCGGCCGGGTTTCCGGGGGTGATGGGTCGGTAATCCTGACGGACATGTTCGGGGGGACGCCTTCCAATCTGGCACTCAGCCTACTTGAGGAAGGCCGGGTGGAAGTGGTGACGGGGGTGAACCTTCCCATGCTCATTCGCCTCGTTTCGATCCGTGAGGAAGAACAGGTGGGTCCGGCGGAGGCGGCGCGGGCGGCTCTCTATCAGGGCAAGGAGAACATCTACCTCGCTTCCGAATTGCTCGGCGGCGGACTCGGCCCCGCGCCGGCGCGCGAAGAATCAGAGGAAGCGGCCGAAGCGGATCCGCAGGATCAGCCCGGCTCGACCCAGGACTGATTCCGGGGGAATCGTCGGGGAGGGACCGTGCCGGAGCGGGTGGTCCTGGTCACGAACCCGCTAGGCATGCACGCGCGCGCGGCGGCCCGCTTTGTGAAGACGGCGACGCGCTACGACGCCGTGGTGACAGTAACCCGGGGCGAGACCACCATCGATGGGAAGAGCATCCTGGGTCTCCTGTTTCTTGCTGCCGGGAAGGGGCGCCGGCTGCGGATTCACACTTCCGGGCGTGAAGCAATGGCGGCGCTCGAAGCCTTGACGCGACTGGTCAGGGGCGGAATCGGGGATCCTCCGCACCCTGAATCGGACGGGCCCCGGCTTGGTGATGCGCCATGATGGTGCCCGCGTCCCGAACCGATTCCGTGCGGACACGTGCGGGAGAGACCGTACTGCGCGGGGAACCCGCCGCGCCCGGCATTTGCGTAGCGCCGACGATCGTGTTCGAGCGACGGGCCGTTCCGGTGTTCCGGGTGGAAATCAGCCAAAGGGAGATCGGCCGCGAGATCCGCCGCTTCCGAAAGGCCCGTGATCGCGCGGCGGAGCAGCTCCGCGAAATCCGCGAATCCACCCGTCGGGCCCTGGGGCAGGACCCGGCGTATCTTTTTGAAGCGCAGCGCCTGATGCTCGCCGATCCGCTGCTGGTCGGACGGGTGGAGGAGGTGATCCGGTCAGAGCGGGTGAATGCGGAATGGGCGGTGCGCACCGTGCTGAGAGAGCTCGAGGCGGTGTTCGACGGGCTGGCCGACGAGTACCTGCGTCAGCGGAAGGGAGACATCGCGGATGTAGGCGGGCGGGTGCTCCAAAACCTTGGTGGGGCCACGAGGCCCGGCTTGGAGCGCTGGGAACGCCGGCACGTAGTCGCAGCCGACGACCTTCGCCCGTCGGATACCGCAGAACTGGACTGGAGCAAGATCCTGGGCGTCGTCATGGAGGCAGGTGGGCCGACGTACCACACGGCCATCCTGGCAAGGACACACGATGTTCCGTGCGTCACCGGGATACCCGGACTTCTCGACCACCTTCACACCGACCTGCCGGTCGTCGTCGACGGTTTTGAGGGCCTCGTGGTGGTGAATCCCGCGCCGGAAACCGTTGTCGAATACCGGAAGAAGCGGGGGAGGGAGCGTGAGCGCCGCCGTCGTCTGCTGGCCGCCACCGCGGACCTGGCCCGAACCGCAAACGGCGAGCGCGTCGTCCTGATGGCGAATATGGACGAACCGGGGGAGATCGAGCTCGTCCGCCGCAATGGCGCCGAGGGAGTCGGCCTCTTCCGCACCGAACGGATCGCGGTCCAGGAGATCCCGTCCGAGGAGGAACAGTTCCGCATCTACCGGGATCTCGCCGAGGCTCTCGATCCGCATCCTTTGGTGATCCGGGCCTTCGATCTGAGCGCGACGGACATCGGTCGCGCCCCTGAACTCAATCCGGCGCTCGGCTTGCGCGGTATCCGGCTGCTCGTGCTGGCGTCGGGGATCTTCGAGACTCAGATCCGGGCCGTACTGCGTGCCGCCGTCCACGGAAAGGTCCAGTTGATGTTCCCGATGGTGGGCGGACTCGAGGAATTCAGGGCCGCGAAGACCCATGTCCGGGCGGCGATCCGGGCGCTCCGCCACCGGGATGTTCCGTTCCGCGAAGTGCCGGTGGGAGCCATGCTGGAAGTGCCCTCGGCGGCAGCGACCGCGGATCTGCTGGGGCAGGAGGCGGAATTCCTCAGCATCGGAACGAACGACCTGATGCAGTATCTGTTTGGCGTGGACCGGGCGAACGAACGGGTAGCGCACTTCAGCGACCCGTTCCATCCGGCGCTCCTGCGCACTGTCCGCTTCGTAACCCGGGTCTGCCGTCGCAGTGGCCTGCCGCTCGCTGTCTGCGGCGAGGTGGCCGCCGAGCCGCTCATGATTCCCCTGCTGCTTGGCTTTGGAGTGCGGACGTTCTCGATGAGCCCGAACGCGATTCCCGAAATGAAGCGCCTGATCGCCATTCAGGACACTCGGAGGGCTGAGGAAATAGCTCAACAGAGCGTCCGGCTGACGACTTCGCGCCGGGTCCGGGCCCGGGTGCTCCGGGCGGTCCGGGAGGGGAGCGAAGCCGGGGACTAGCAGCCGGTGGTGAAACCCAGGCGGCCCAGTTCTCCCGGTGGGGGCTCGCCCGGCGATCCATCCCGGCCAAACAGCCTGTAATGGAACCCGCGCGGCCCAGTTCTCCCGGTGGGGGCTCGGCCCGCGATCCATCCCGGCCAAACAACCGGTGATGAAACCCAGGCGGCGTTCGGCCGGCGATCCATCCCGGCCAAACAACCGGTGATGAAACCCACGTCGGAGAACGGCCCAGTTCTCCCGGTGGGGGCTCCTCCCTCACGTCAGCCGCTGGCAGTTCCTCCCGGGGGGGCCGGCCTCGGCGCTCACCCGGGTTCCACCACCGGCTGTTCCCGCGTCGCTTCGCGCCGCTCATCGTTGCGTTTCAGTCGGAATACACCCGGGCCAGTTCTCCCGGTGGGGGCTCCTCCCTCACGCGCCTTGTCAGCCGGGCCCCCACCGGGAGGACTGGCCCCACCGGGAGAACTGGGCCTCGCCCCCACCGGGAGAACTGGCCGGCGGCGCTCACCCGGGTTCCACCACCGGCTGCTAGCAGCGTCTCCTTGCAAAACCTCTCCGGTTCAATGGAAATCGCGGCTCGGAACCTCCGGTGGTTCCGGCATCCTTGAAATCCGAGGCCGGAAGAGTTGGTCCACCACGATGTGGGTGACGCCCTGTTCCGCCTGAATCCGGCCGGCGGCTCCGAGGAACGACAGGGTCTGAGCCAGGTGGCGATGCTCTTCGAAGACGTCCGGCCAGAGGACGAGATTCACGAATCCGGTTTCGTCTTCCAGGGTCATGAACACCACCCCGGAAGCGGTTCCCGGCCGTTGGCGGCAGATCACAATCCCCGCGTAACGCGCTCGCGTCCCGTTTCGAAGCTTCGTTACCCCGAGGGCCGTGGGCAGTCCGGCGGCGGTCAGCTGGCTTCGTAGCGGCAGCAGGGGATGCCCTCTGGTGCTGCTGCCCGTTGTCCGGTGGTCCCAGACGATGGATTCGAAAGTGTCCAGCGAGGCAAAGTCGGGAACGGTTTCCCGCAGGAGGGGCGGGTCTTCCGGTGTCGCCGCAAGCGCCTGCCAAAGCGCATCGCGTCGGTTTTTCGGCCCGAGGTTCTGGAGTGCATCCGCCTCGGCAAGCGCAACCATCACCTTTTTCCCAAGACCGGTACGGCGGGCCAAGGCGGCGATGGAAGAGAAGGGCGACTCCCGGCGAGCCGCCACGATCTTCTCTCCATCGACGGACCCGAGCCCCTTCACGTAGCGGAGGCCGATGCGGACATCCGGTTTCCCGGCTTCTCTGGAGGATGTGGAGCCAGTAACCAGCGAACAGTCCCAGCTACTCGCAGTCACATCCACCGGAAGAAAGCGCACTCCCCGTCGTTTGGCGTCCTCGATGATTGTTGCCGGAGCATAAAAACCCATCGGCTGCGCATTCAGCAGCGCACATGCGAACTCCGCCGGGTAGTGACGGAGCAGGAAAGCGCCGGCATAGCTGATGAGAGCGAAACTGGCGGCGTGGCTTTCGGGAAAGCCGTACTCGCCAAATCCCTGAATCTGCTCGAAAACGCGTTTCGCGAACTCGGGAGCGATCCCCTTGGCGCACATCCGGGAAAGCAGGCGGCTCCGATGCCGTTCCATCCGGCCAGTGCGCCGCCAGGCAGCCATATCGCGGCGGAGTTGATCGGCCTCGCCGGCGGTGTAGTCGGCGGCGACCACCGCGAGCCGCATCACCTGTTCCTGAAACAACGGTACCCCAAGGGTCTTTTCCAGAACGGGCCGGAGGGACGGGTGAGGGTATTCCACCGCTTCTTCCCCCCGGCGGCGGCGGAGGTAGGGATGCACCATTCCTCCGGCGATGGGCCCGGGCCGAACGATGCTCACTTCAATCACCAGGTCGTAGTAGTTCCGGGGCTGAAGTCGCGGCAGCATGGCCATTTGGGCCCGGCTTTCGATCTGGAAAACACCGATGGTTGCGGCATTCCGGATCATCGCGAAAGTTTCCGGATCGCCGGCGGGGATGCTGGCCATGGAGATATCGAGCCCCCGTGAGTTCCGGAGCATCCGGAAACAGAGATCCAGTTGGGTCAGGGCTCCGAGTCCCAGCAGATCCACCTTGAAAAGGCCCAGTTCCTCGATGTCGTCCTTGTTCCACTGGATGACCGTTCTTCCCTCCATCGCGGCGTTTTCGACGGGCACGATGTGAGAGACCGGCTCCTCTCCGAGAAGGAATCCGCCGGGATGAATCGAGAGGTGTCGCGGAAACCCCTGGATCTCGTTTGCGAGACGGAGGAGATGGTGGGCTGCTGGTCCCTCCGAAGACCAGCCGGCAGCGGACAACCGGTCACTCGAGAGTGGTTCGTGATGAGAAAAAGCGCGGGCCAGGCGATCCACGGATCGCTCGGAAAATCCGAGCGCCTTGCCCACCTCCCGGATTGCCGACCGGGTCCGATAACAGACGGTGTTGGCCACCATGGCGGCGCGTCCCTCACCGTACTTGCGGTACAGGAACTGGATGACCTCTTCCCGCCGCGAATGCATGATGTCCAGGTCAATATCGGGTGGCTCGGCGCGCTCGCGGGACAGGAATCGCTCAAATAGAAGTCCCATTCGCACCGGGTCCACCGCAGTGATGCCGAGGCAGTAGCAGACGGCCGAGTTTGCTGCCGAGCCCCGTCCCTGGCAGAGGATTTCCTGCTCACGACAAAACCGCACGATCTCGACCATGGTGAGGAAGTAACCGCCGTAGTCGAGCTCACGGATCAGCGCCAGTTCCTTTTCCAGTTGCTGTCTGACCGCCGGTGGAATGCCGCTGGGATAACGCTCGGCTGCGCCTGCGAACGTCAGTTCCCGGAGTCGCGCTGAAGAATTCATGCCCCCGGGAAGATCCTCGGCGGGGTATCGGTAACGGAGTTCGTCGAGCGAGAAGCGGCAGGTCTCGGCGATTTCCAGGGTTCGGGCGACCGCGACCGGATCGTCGGCGAAGAGTTCGGCGAATAGGGCAGGGGAAAGCAGGTAGTGCTCCGCGTTCGGACGAAGACGCCGTCCGGCACCCTGAAGTGGCACGCCGTGACGGATGGCCGTGAGCACATCCTGCAGTTCCCGGCGTCCCGGACGGTGGTAGAGCACCTCGGTAGCGGCGGCTATCGGGATCCGGTACTGCTTCGCCCGCTGGCGAAGAAGGGCCTCTGCTGGAACGTCGTTGTCAGCCCGGTGCCGGGTAATGAGGACATGGATGTTTTCCCCGAAAGCCTCCCGGAGCAGGTGCGCCGGCTTCTCGGGAGGGGTTTCCTGCTTGAGGGCGGAGACGCCTCCTCCCCAGAGTGCGTGAAGCCCTTCGGCATGAGAAGCGATCTCTTCCCAGGAAACGCCGGCGGTTCCCTTACGGGATGGTGGTCCGCCCGTTCCGGATTGGATGCCCAGGGAATTCCCCTTCGGGTCTTTGTCAGAGACGGCGCCGGGGCCTCGTAACAGCCCCCGGGTCAGGAGCCGGCACAGATTCCGGTAACCGGTCCGGTTCCGGGCGAGCAGGAGGATGCTTCCCTGTTCGCTTGGCCTGCCTCCTCCGGTTGCGGCCGCCGCCACCGATGTTTCGGCGCCGAGTACCAACCGGATACCCCGCTCCCGTGCCGCGACATGAGCCTTGACGGCTCCGTACAGGCCGTTCCGGTCGGTGAGTGCAATCCCGGGAAGACCGAGGGCGTGGGCCTCCTCGATCAGTTCTTCAGGATGACTCGCCCCTTCCAGGAAGGAAGCGTTGCTCTTGCAGAAAAGAGGAAAGTACAAAGCCCGGGCTATCCATCCGTTGTCTTTCCACGTGTCATTCGACGCGGCCTTCGAGGAACCATGAGCGTCGCTCCCGGTCGAAGAAAACCCAGCAGACATCGCCGCGCTTCAGGCGGACAAAAAAGTAGTCGCGAGAGATCGGCCGTCCCGAAAGGAGGCGCCACCAGCCTCCGGAGATGCGATAGGGCCCGGTGTAACTCTGAACGGGACCGTGTTCGATTCCCCGAAGCAGCCAGCCGTCCGGTTCCTCCGAACCCCGATGGGGAAGGATGAGCGGCTGGTCGTAAATGCGGCGGATCAGGCGAGGCGCTCGGGTCTCGAAAAATTCCTTCGGGAAGCTTTTGCTTGAGCAACTGCAGGAGACGGCCTTTTCCGGGGAGACCGGCCGGCAGCGATAGCGCCCCCGGGGAAGATGTGCATCCCGGGTTTCCAATCGGACCAGGGAGTCCTCGCCAAACTCGGCCTGAACCTGGGCCAGCGCTTCCGACGCCTTTTTCGGACCCCGGGAAAGAGCCTTGTCGGAGCTTTGGTACAAGGGGCTTTGGTACAAGCCGGGCTGTTCGGAGACGTAAAGGCCGCCGCGAGCACGGAGAACGAGGGCGAGGATCCTTCTTCCGGGTTCACCTGCCTGCCCCCTGGCGATTGCCCTGTTTTCCGGGGAGATGGTTCTGAGCCGCAGGCGGAGCAGGGAGAGAAGCTTCACGCTGTCTTCGGTGGGAAGGGCGGGGCGGACCGATCCGGAAATTGGCGGGGCGTCCTCGCATTCCATTTCGTAGGCGAGCTCGACAAGCGCGAGCCCCTGTTTGCCGAGATCGGCGAGGATCTGATCAAGGAGGCGCTTCGCGTGGAAGATGAGCCGTTCGATGCCGACCTCGGGCGGCTCGAAGGAAATCCGTTGTTCGATCGGCGTTTCCGGGCGGAAGACGTCGCAAACGGGCGTGGGATTCTCCCCGGATGAAAGACGATGGAGTTCCAGAACTTCTTTCCCAAAGCGGCTCGCCAGTCCTTTCCCGGACAGTCCATTCCCGGCCAAGCGCAGCAAGTCTCGAAGAGATGAGATGCCGAGTTTTTCCAGACTGGCGAGGGTCTTCTCCGACAGTCCGAAGCGAACTAGCGGCGCCCTGAGGGCGGCGGTTTTCTCCTCGGTGGGACTTTCAAAGATCTGCAGCCCGAAGATGGCCCGCGCCGCCGCAAAGGTTCCGAACCGGTTGAAACCCACTGCGATCGAGACATGAAAACCGTCTTCCACGAGATCCTTGTGGAGTGCGTCGGTCCAATCTGAAAGCGGACCAAACAATCCGGCCAGGCCGGATGCCCGAAGCCAGAAAGTTCCGGCAGCACCGAATCCGGCAAATTGCGGACCAAGGGATGAAGCCGATTCGACCTGAGGGCTCCAGCGATGGAGCCGCTCTGCCAGTCGGCGGACTTCCTGTTCTACTTCCGAAGAGCGGACATGGTCGACCCGGAGCGCGGGACAGCAGGCGACTGCAGCCACTTGCCGCATGCCCGGACGCACCCCGAGAGTGACTGCCCGGCGGTTTGCCCAGCGAACCCGCGCCTGCGTTTTGTCCTCGGTGACCACCGCCACCGGTTCCTGCCGCCATTCGGGATGACGCCGGAGCAAGATCTGTAGCGGCAGCGCCGGAACGTCAACACATGCCAGCCGGCTCACGGCATTTCCTTTCGAAACGGAATCCGGGGAAAAGGCGATCCCTGTCGCGGAGCGGCGGAAATTCCGGAGAGAAAGAACCTCGGCTTCCCTTGTCCTTGAGAACGGTGATGACGATGTCGTTACCCCTGCGGCTCGCGTCGAAACGCTTCCCCACCCGGGGGTCGATCGATGGGGCGGCCGGCGGCTTGTCGGTCAGCAGAACGACAGCGGTTCGGTATTTGTGCGCGAGTCCGGCAAGCCGTGACAGGGGAGGAACCCCGAGGGGGGTGTTCGGACGGGACATCAGATTCCGGGTTTCCAATCTTTGGGTTCTTGGGCTCTGAAGTCGCGGGGATGTCACGATGGATTCCGGGATCGGCTTCCGGGCCGGCCTCTCCGGCTGAACCGAATCGGCAAGGTCCACGATCACCAGCCCAAAAGCTCCCGAGTGGACAATTCGGGTAGCGGCGCGGATCTGCGCCGCCGGTGTTTCCAGTCGAAGAAGAACCAATCGCTCCAGAGCGATCCCGGACTCCAACGCGTCCGGAGGGAAGAAGAGGCTGTGGGTTGTCGCCACCCAGGCGACCAGAGCAGGACCTGCAGCAGGATCCGGATGCGAACCGGGATGCAGGCCGTGACACTGTTTGTGGTGTCGGGCCTGATGATGCTGGGCCTCGGCAACAAGCGCCAGCGCTGAGGACAAGACTCCCGAATCAGCCGTTCCAGAGATTTCCACCAGACTGCCGGCAAGCCGGGCAAGCCCCCATTTCAGAAGTCCTGAGTCAGGGGTCGACAGGGGAGTCGGCAGGGGGGTCGACAGGGCAGGGTGGGAGCCCCGAGGGTCTGGGGGTTTACTGGGAAGTTTGCGGGAGGCAGGTGACCGGCCGAATTGGGGAGAGGACGTCTGCTGTTGGTACCGGGCAGGGGCGAGGGTTTGCTGCATCAGGGTTCTCTTTCGGAGGGCATCGGATATTCAGCGGAATTGGCGGCGCAATTCCACGACTCTCCCGAGAATCCGACAGGACCCGGGAGGTGGACGGAGCGTTTTGAAGGCGGGATTCTCCGGACGCAGTTCCATCCCGTCTTGCCCCAGGTAGAGCCGTTTCACCGTGGCTTCCTCTTCGAGGAGCGCCACCACGATCTGACCGGAAACTGGCGCCCCTTGGCGTTCGACGATGACGGTGTCGCCGGGCAGGATGCCGGCCCCGGACATGCTTTCCCCTCGCACCCGGAGTGCGAAATAGTCCGAGAGGTCCCGGGAATCGGGAATCTCTACCGGGAGATTCCCCTCCGGGTTCTCGATGGCCTCTTCGAAACCGCCGGCGGCGACTTCGCCCAGAAGGGGGACCGGCTGAAGGCGGTTGGGAGACCAGCTCGACGTTTGGCTCGACGCTTGGCCTGACGCCGAAGGCAACCGATAGCCGCGGGAACGACCCGATTCCTTGACCAGGCGTCCTTCTCCCACGAGAGCGGTGAGATGGGCCCGGACGGTCTCGACGGCCCGAAAACCGAAATGCCGCTGTACCTCACGAAGGGAAGGGGAGTCGCCCTGAAGCAGGCGGTCGCGGACGAAGTGAAAGATCCGGTTCCGGGTCTGTCCCGGCGGGGTTTTGGGCACGCACGCAGCATAGCAGACATTTGTCTGCTATGCCAGATTGAAGAGGATGGAGCTTTCCCGGGTTGGCACAGCACCTCGCCGTCAGGTGGCGACGATGGGCTAATGAGGAAAAGTTGGCGGAGCGTTCGCCCCGCTGCGTGGGGCGATCTCTTTGCGGGGCGGGTACACCACGTTTGGTGGGGGTTTGAGGCGGAAAGCTGGAGATGCCTGGTGCCGACGGCGCAATGAGGGAGGAGGACGCTGTGCCCGCCATGCCAGCGGATGGCGAGGCTTTCGCGGCCCTGCGGGCCGCGGTGCCGGTCTGAAGGCTCCACCGGGAGGACTGGCCGGCGTTCCCTTCCCGGCGCGGAGCGCCGGCCGGTCCTGGGGCGGGGCGTACCGCTCCGTCCCCTTGGTCGTTGTTCCGTCCTTATCTTCCAGCGCCCCACCCTAAGGTGATGTCCGGCCAAGCAAGCAACAAAAACTGACGGCAGCGAACTCTGTTCGCTGCCCACGAGATTGGGGGGAAAGTGTGAAAGGGGGAACTCCCCCTTTCACAAATTGACAACGTCGAATCGGAACTCGCCGCAGCGCGCCGATGGCGCGCCAGGGAGTTTCGATTGGGGATTACATACCTGAGTGACCATCACCGGGTGGCGATGAGGGTGGCGTATTCCAGCCTTCGTCCGAGGAACCCGCGGGAGATGGTTCGCATCTGCTCCACGGTGTTGGCACTCCGGATGTTGTGGCGGCCGGCGAACTCGTCCACGTAGCGACCCAGGTGCTTCGGGCTCATGCGGTGATAGGTGCCGACATAGCCCCGCTTGAGCAGCGACCGGAAGGCTTCGATGCCGTTCGTGTGAACCTCCCCGCGGACGTATTCCCGGACCGTGTGATGGACGCTCTCATGCCGGAACTCCGGCAAAGCCGAGTAGGCGTCCGAGTCGTCCGTGAAGAGCTGGGCACCCGGCACCGCCGCTTCCCGGACGAACTCCCGGAGGGCGCGCCAAGTCCCGTCGGGAAGGACGGCGGCGTTGATCTCGCCGGTCTTCCGGTTCTGGGCGCCGGCGATCATCGTCTTTCCGACGGGTCCGCGGCCGGCCATTTCCCTCCTCTTGGCCAGGCTCATGTTCCTCCTCTTCCCTCCGATGTAGGCCTCGTCCACTTCGACGGGTCCCCCGAAGGGCGCCGGTGCGTCGCGCCAGGTCTCCCGAATCCGGTGGGCCAGATGCCAGGCCGACTTTTGCGTGATCCCGAGGTCGCGGTGGAGCTTCATGGAGGACTGGCCTTCGAGGCCGGTGGTGAGGAGGTAGATGGCGAGCGCCCAGGTCTGGTAGCCGAGCTTCGAGTCCTCCATGACGGTGCCGATGCGGACGGAGAAGTAGCGGCGGCAGGGGCGGCAGCGGTAAGGCATGGATTTGTGCGCCGTCCCGGCCCGGACGTCGGCGGTTCCGCAGCCGGGGCAGCGGGGGCCGTCGGGCCACCGGACCTTGGCGAACCATCGCTCAGCGGCGGCGTCATCGCGGAACGTCCGCATGACCTGCGGCAAGGTGAGACCCTTGCGGTAGTGCTTCCCGGGTGCGCTGTGTGCCATGCACCTGACTCTAGGCGAGCCTAGAGCCAAAAATGGTCACTCAGGTATGTAATCCCCTTTCGAAGCCCGAGCCAGGAGCGGCTGGGCGCCGGGTTCCCCGACCCCAACCCCTTCTGCTCCGAGGTCTCCGTGCGGCTCTCGCCGCACTTCAGAAGCGCGGCGCCCCGCTCCGTCCCCTTGGTCGTTGTTCGGTCCTTATCTTCCAGCGCCCCACCCTAAGGTGGTGTCCGGCCAAGCAAGCAATAAAAACTGACGGCAGCGAACTCCGTTCGCTGCCCGCGAGATCGGGGAGAAAGTGTGAAAGGGGGACCTCCCCCTTTCACAAAAAGACGACGTCGAATCGAAACTCGCCGCCGCGCGCCGAAGGCGTGCAAGGGAGTTGCGATCCCGGCGCGGAGCGCCGGGCGGCCCTGGGGTGGGGCGCACCACTCCGTCTCCTTGGTCGTTGTTCTGTCCCGATCTTCCGGCGCCCCGCCCTAAGGTGGTGTCCGGCCAAGCAAGCAATAAAAACTGACGGCAGCGAACTCCGTTCGCTGCCCGCGAGATCGGGGAGAAAGTGTGAAAGGGGGACCTCCCCCTTTCACAAAAAGACGACGTCGAATCGAAACTCGCCGCCGCGCGCCGAAGGCGTGCAAGGGAGTTGCGATCCCGGCGCGGAGCGCCGGGCGGCCCTGGGGTGGGGCGCACCACTCCGTCTCCTTGGTCGTTGTTCTGTCCCGATCTTCCGGCGCCCCGCCCCAGGGCCGCCCGACGGTCAGAACGGGATGTCGTCCACGTCGTCCTTGGTATCGACTCCGCTGGATCCCCAGGCGTCCTGTTGTTTCTGCCCGCCGCGCAACCCGGCGTCTGCCCCAGGTTTTTCGGCCGGGGCCCGGTTCGCACTTTCGTATCCGCTACGCCGGGAGCTACCGCTTCCCAGCACCGAGTGGGCCCGGGTTTCGGTGACCCGGCGCTCCCGGCCACTGCGGTCGTTGTACTTGCGGGTCTGGAGCAGGCCGTCCACCAGGATTCGCTGTCCCTTCTCGAGTTGGCCCTCCAGGCGCTGGGCAGGTTCTCCGAACACCGCAACCTGATGCCATTCGGTCTCTTCGCGCGATTCCCCGTCCCGACGGGACCAGCTTTCGCTCGTGGCCACCGCAAGGTTCATGACCATGAAGGAATCGAATTTTCGCAGTTCCGGTGTCCGCCCCAGATTCCCCAGGACGATCGAACGGTTGACGTGGGGATCGGCGCTCTCGGTTTCGCGTACGACCTCGGCCCGGATTTCCGTGGAGTACACGTCCTCGCCTTCCTGATTTCGGTACTTGCGGGTTCGCAGACGTCCCTCCACATACACGGGGCTGTCGGGAGCCAGTCTTTCGGCGATCTCCGAGTTGCGGTCTCCGCCCACCGCGACCCGGTGCCAGGCTGGGCGTTCCCGCATCGCGCCCGTCTCGTCGTTCTCGATCGTCACCGTCTTGACGTTCAGATTGACGAGTTTTCGCCCGTCGTCGAAGACCTTTGTCCGTGGGGCGTCGGAAACCACCCCGCGCAACACGACCTTGTTCACATCTCGCATCACATCTACTCCTTCCGGCCGCGTGGTGCGGCCGGCTCTCAACAGCCGGGATCCCTCGGGGGCATGGCGTCCAGCTCTCTCTGCGCCAGACGCGCCGCCGGGGTGCCGGCAAAAACATCCAAGATGTCCTCAAAGATTTCGCGTGCGTCGGACTCATGGCCCATCCGCCCGAGAATGAGACCCTTTTTGTACCAGGCTTCACCCTCCATTCTCCGGTCCGGGGAATCCCGGATCACAATCTCGAATTGCTCCAGTGCTGGGTCCAGGCGGTCCTGTGCCAGCAGGCATTCTCCCATGAGGTAGCGGGCGTTGTCCGCTAGTTCCCCTCCCAGGCTTGCGACCTGCTCCAACCCCTTCAGAGCGAGGTCGTAGCGCCCCTGATAGTAGTCGGCCTGGGCTGCCAGATAGATTTCGGACACGCTCGGTTCGTCCAGCACCGTCGCTCCCTGGTCCTCCTCCCCGGAGGCTTCCTCCGCTGCGACATTTTCTTCCTCGGAAGGTTCCGTATCGTCCGCCGTTTCCGGGGGGGCTCCGAGAAGCGCCGCACGGCGTTGCCCCTCCCGTACCGACTCCACTTCCACCATGAGAGCCGAAAGGCGCTCGCCCACCTCCCGAAACGCCTCGCTCAGGGTGGCGACACTCCGCTCCATCCGGTCGAGGGTGTTCAGAGTTTCGGCACGGCTGCGGCGATCGGCGGTCAGTTGTTCCTCCCGATCTTCGAGAAGGCGCTCTACTGCCTGAGACAGAGCCGTCTGCGTCTCGACAAGGGTGGCCAGTTGCACCTGAAGCTGCCGAATTTCGGACACGACGCGGTTCTGGTCCCGCTGGGTGACAGTGCGTGCTTCCGGAACGGCCGGGATCAGAGAAAGGGAAACAAAGAGGATCCCGACGAAAAGCGACACGGACGGGAATGCGGTTCGGGAAGATCTCACTTGGCGATGATCTCCAGATGGGCGCGGCGGTTCCGCCGCCAGGCAGCGTCATTGTGAGCCGGATCGAGCGGGAATTCCTTGCCGTAGCTGATGATCCGCATCCGGCCGGACCCGACGCCGAGGTCCCGCAGGTAATCGCGGACAGCCCGGGCACGTCCTTCGCCGAGGGCCAGGTTGTATTCCACGGTGCCGCGTTCATCGCAGTGCCCTTCGACCAGAATTCGGACCGAGGGATAGCGGGACAACCAATCGGCGTTTTCCTCCAGAGCGGCCCGCATCGTGGCACTGAGTTCAGCGCTGTCGTACTCGAAAAGCACGTCCTTGAGGTGCTCCTCGGCATTCAAGTCCTCGAGGCTCTTCGATCCGATGTCCAGCAGGTCGGTTTCTGCTCCGACCTCCGGCGGGATCGCGAGGATCTCGTCTTCGGTCAACCCCCCGGAACTCGCGGGCTCCGGCTCGGGTACCGGTTCCGGGTCTGCCCCGGAACCCGCAGGCTGGACGGGCCTGGCCGTGGGAGCAGCCACCGGATCGCCTCCGGTCGCCGGGCTGCGAGAGATGGAGGAACAGGATGTCCCCACCAGCGACAGCGCGAGCAGGGCGGCCGGGAGGGTGATGAAGAAAAGGCGGTGGGCTGCTGGAGCCTGGCGGCTCGAAAAGACTCTCATCAACGCGACCTCATTGCGGATCCCCAGGGGGATTGCCCCAACGTGGGGTGGTATTGCTTCCTTCTCGGGTGAGCTGCTTCAGGTTGGAGCCGTCCCGGTGCATGGTGAACACCTGGTCGTTACCGGCCCGGTTGGATGTGAACGCAATGTGCAGGCCATTCGGCGCCCAGGAGGGACTCTCGTTGCTGCCGCGCCCCGTTGTGAGTTGCCGGGTCTGTCGGGTCTCGAAGTCGTGTACTACGATGTCGAAGGGGCGGCGTTCGATCCGCGAGGCATAGGCGATCTCGCTGTATTGCCGCGAGGGAGACCACGCCGGCGAATCGTTGTACGAGCCTTCGAAGGAAACCCGCCTCAAATTCAATCCGTCCCGGTCCATGGTGTAGATCTGCGGGGCTCCGGTGCGGTCGGAGGTAAAGGCGATCGCGCGCCCGTTCGGGGACCAGGTGGGTGCGACGTCAATGGCGCGGTTGTCGGTGAGCCGTCGCAACTCGCTGCCGTCCACCGCTGCCAGGTAGATCTCGGACTGGCCGTCACGATTCGAAGTGAACGCGATCCATTGCCCATCCGGCGACCAGGCGGGAGTGAATGACTGGAACTCGCCCACGAGTTTTTCCCCGCGCCCCTGATAGAGGAAGGCGAGATACAGGGAAGGTGCGCCTTCGCGGTAGGAGATATAGCTGAGCGCTCGTCCATCCGGCGACCAGCTCGGGGTGAGGTTCAGCGAACCGTTGGCAGTCACCGGGCGCTGCCCGTGTCCGTCGTAGTCCATCAGGTAGATCTCTTTGCTGCGCGGCTGCGATCGGCTGGTGGAGAAAGCGATTCGAGTTCGGGCGACTCCCTGGTAATTCCCGGCATGCTCCAGAATGTCGTCGGCGATCCGGTGGGCCAGCGTCCGGGCGGCCCCGCGCGCGGCCGTGTACCGTCGCCCGAAGACGTTTTCCTGCGCCCGTACGGCGTGCATGCGCACCTCGGCGAGGAGCAAGTCCCCCTCGATCCAGAGCTTCCCATCGATCACGATGTCGGCTCCGATGGACTCCCACTGGTAGTAGTCCATAACTCCTTCGGCCGACCCGGCTTCCGCGATCCGATAGAAACGCTTGGGAAGCATCCGGTACATCCCGGCGTACTCGATGTCATCCCACAACACGGCACTGGTCACGGACGCAGCCTCCGTCGCCTCTCCACCCAGCGTGTCCCCGTCGTCGGCGGGAGACTCCCCGGAACCGGACTCGGGTCCCGAGTCGCTCGGAAGCACCTCGAAATCGGGAATGGCCATCCTGACCGGAGCACCCGGACGTGTCATGTCGAGGTACCAATCGCCGGCTTCTTGAGGGAGTGCCGTGGGCGCCCCGGCCGCGCGGGAGTCCGTTGCCCCAGACTCCGGGAAAAGCCTTGCAACTCCGACGGACACCGGGTGTCCCGCGGCTCCCGAGCGGAAAACGCCGGAAATGGGGACGAAACCCGCCGCGGCTCCGGTGGCCAGCACGGCGCCGAGGAGGGCAAGCCCGAAGCGGGGCAGGCCGAAGCGGGGCAGGGGAAGATGTTTCATGGAGCTTCGGTTGGAGGTCCTTCCGGGTTGCCACCCGCGTCCTGCGAATACGTGAAAAGAAGGTGTACCCCGACCCGGTCTCTCGGATAGCTGTCTGGAAGTCGCGGCAGGGGCTCCGCCAGAACGACGGCCCGGAGCGCCGCACGATCAAGGAGCGACTGCCCGCTTGAAGTCTCCACCTCGGCGCCGCTGACGGCGCCGTCGCGGGAAATGGTAAACCGGACCACCACGGTGGCCCGCCCGCGAACGGGGATCTGTTGCCAGTTTGCCTGGATCCGGGAGATCATCTGGCGCTGATAGAAGGCGTACTCGAAATCCTGATCGAAGCGGGTGCCCCCCGGTCTTCCTCCGAGGCCGATCGCGGTGTTGCCGGCAGCCCCGTGGGACGCGTCGGCCGCCGCGCTTCTGCTGGGGCGTGCTTTCGTATCGACAGGGCGGCGGGTTTCGAGTCGCGCGGAGTCAGCCCAGGCCGCATCGCGGCCTCTGAGACCCGACTCCGGACGCTGGGGCCGGGCGGCCCGCCGGCGTTCCCGGGCGTCGGGAACCGGCATCCGGTCGCGGTTTTCCACTGTCGGCCGAACTACGTCCGGACGGGACTCCGGAGCTTCGGGGGTAGGGGGTTCAGGCTCTGGGGCCTCAGGCTCCGGAGGCTCGGGAGCGGGCGGTTCCGGTTCGGGCTCGGGTTCCGGGGGCGGCGTCGGACTCGGTGCTGCGGCGCTGCCCAGATTGGGGGTCGGGTTCGGACCGGACATCCCGAGTTCGATGAAGGCCGCCGAGGGGGGAGCGAGATCAGCACCCTGATCCAGTTCCAGCCCGAAGGCCGCGCCCCCCAGCAAGACGAGATGCGCCGTCGCCGACCACATCAGATTGCGCCGAAACGCATCCTCGCTCCGACTTGATCGGAAGGTTGCCGCCGGTGAATGCGAAGCCGACGGACTCCGGGATGGATCCGGCACCGGCTTACCTCCGCCGTTGTTCGCCCGGGTAGGCATACACGAGACCGACACGGTCAAAACCCGCTCGTTTCATCGTGTCGATCACTTCGATGACCTGTCCGTATTCTAGCGAGACATCCCCTTGCAAATAGCCTTCGCGAGCTCCCTCGAGATCGACGATTTCACGCAGCCGCTCCTCCAACAGCAACGGATTCACGGCCCGTTCGCCAACGAATGTCCGGCCCTCGGCGTCGACGGTAATGATGACGCGTTCGGTTGCCTCGGCGGAACGCATCCGGGCGGTGGGCAGGCTCACCTCCAGCGATCGCACGAGGAGCGGAGCGGTCACCATGAAGATGATCAGCAGCACGAGCACGACGTCCACAAAGGGGGTGACGTTGATTTCGGAGAGGGCGCTCCCCGCGGGGGCTCTCCGGCGGGCGCCGAGCTGGGCTAGCGCAGAACCGGAACCCGAACCTGCACCCCCGGCCGATCCGCCGGCGGTCCCCATCGCCATGTCGTCAGCGGGCCAGGTGCCGTTCCAGCATGGCCACGTACTCCATCGAGAAATCGTCCATGGTGTTTGTGATGCGGCGGATCTGGGCGAGGAAAGCGTTGTAGGCGATGACGGCCGGAATCGCCGCTCCCAGACCGGCGGCGGTCGCGATGAGCGCTTCCGATACGCCCGGGGCGACGACGCTGATGTTCGCGGCCTGAGTGAGGGCTATGTCCTGAAACGCGCTCATGATGCCCCAGACGGTCCCGAAGAGACCGATGAACGGAGCGGCGCCGCCGGTCGTGGCGAGAAAGATCATCCGGTGCTCGAGTGCGGCCATTTCGGCCGAGGATGCACGGAGCAAGGATCGCGCCACGGCTTCCATGTTGGATACCTGAAGCCGCATGGATTCCTCGTCCTCCTGCCGGGATTGATAGCGGACCTCCTGATAGCCGGCGTTGAACAACCGGGCCAACGGGCTGTCCGGGTTTTTCCGGGCCCAGGTCACGACGTCGGCGAACCGCTTGGTGGACCGGAAGTGATTCAGGAAGGCGGCCGAGTCCCGCTCTGCCTGTCGGAGCCGTCGTGATTTGTTCAGGATGATGGCCCAGGAAACGAGGCTGAAGAAGAGCAACGTCGCCAGCACGAACCAGGAGACCGGCCCCGCCTCCACCACCAGCGCCAGCAAACCGCCCTCTTCGAAGAGTCCTCCGGAGGAAGCGATGTCAACCGCGGTTACCGTCTCACGGGCGGCCTGAGGCTCGGGTGGCTCCTGTCCCGCCCATGCAGCCTGGGCCACCAGCAGCGAGACTCCGGCCCGGAGAACAGCGTTGCACGAAGCCGTGAACCGGGCGAACACGTAGAAGCGGCGAGGAACCAGGATACCCAACATATAGTAGCCTAACCCATGCTCAACCACTACCCGTTGGGGTTCTCGTCCATTTCGGGGTGTGCACCCCTCGGGGTGCGCTTCCCAGGTGGCGGCAGGGCCGAAGCCGCCTGTACATCGTTGTAGCGCACTCGAACGTCGTACTGGCCACCATGCTTCACTGGCTGCGGGCGCGAAACGTCGCCCTCCTCAAGGATGTCTCTCTCGAATTCGGGGAAGGCCTGAACGTCGTTACCGGCGAGACCGGCGTCGGGAAGAGCATTCTCCTGGAGGCGTTGGGCCTCATCCTGGGCGGCCGCGGCCGTTCCCAGCTCATAGGACCTGCTGGAGATCGCGCTGTTGTCGAGGCGGGATTCACCCTGTCGGACGAGGCGTCAGCAGCCAGCGAGCGGCTGCTGGCGCTATGTGAAGAGGCTGGCGTTTCGACCGAGGACGGCGAACTCGTGGTACGGCGGGAACTGCGTTTCGCACCGGGGCGGCGCTCGGCTGCCAATCGGATTTCCCTGAACGGCGCAGCGATCCCGGTGGCCGGGCTCCGGGCGGTGGGAATGCTGCTTGCCGAGGTGTACAGCCAGGGAGAGTATCTGGCCCTGCTCCAACCCGGGGCTGCCCGGGAAAGCGTGGATGCGGTGGGCGGACATGCCGCCTTGCGGCGGCAGGTGGCGGCGGCCCTCCGGGTGCTTCGCGCTGCCGAGGACGAGCGTGACGCTCTGGAAAACCGGCTCTGCCAGGCGGAGCTTCAGCGTGCCGCGATGGAACGCGCTCTTGAGGAGATCAAGCGCGCTGCGCCGGAACCGGGCGAGACGGAATCCCTGCTGGTCGAGCGGCGTGCACTCGGGCATGCGGACCAGCTCGCCGGACGTCTCGAGAGTGCATATCAGGCGCTCTACGGGTCAGAAACGGCAGCGGGTGCGCAATTGGCGATCGCGCTTCGTGCGCTTGACGGCGCGGCTGCCTTGGACCCGGAGACCGCCCGACTGCTCGACGGACGTCCGGATCTGCTCGTCGAAGTGGAGGATCTGGCTGCTGGCGTGCGGGATCGGCGGGACCGCGTCCGGGCGGCGCCCGAGCGGCTCGCGGAGATCGAAGACCGCCTCGTCGTACTGCGCGGTCTCGAGCGCCGCCATGCGGGGGGAACGGGTGGAGCCGACGCCCTGCTCGAGCGCGCGAAAGAGATCCGGGTCGCACTCTCCGAGCTCACCGATCAGGCCCAGGAGCGCCGAAGGGCGGTGACGGCCGCAGAGGCTGGGGCTATCCGCTACCGGAACCTGGCCGCATCGCTCCACGCTGCCCGCGAGACCGCCGGGGAGGCACTCGCGCGCAAGGTACAGCACGAACTCGTTGGGCTCGGTATTCCGCGCGCGCGCTTCTTGATCGGGATCAAGGCTCTACGGGGACGATCGGAACGGGAAGTGGACGCGGGCACGGAGCACTTCACGGAGCACGGGTTGGACCGCGTCCATTTTCTCTTCAGCGCCAGTCCCGAGATGGTGCCCGCTCCCATCGGCGAAGTTGCATCGGGTGGCGAGTCCTCGCGTTTTTTCCTGGCGCTCAAAGCGGCCGGGGCGGGGGAGGGAGGCGCGGATACCCTGATCTTCGACGAAGCGGACACCGGCACGTCCGGGCGCATTGCGGATGCGGTCGGGCGGCGCCTTCGTCGTCTTGCCGTGTCGCGCCAGGTCGTCTCGGTTACGCATCTTCCTCAGGTGGCGGCCCTCGGCCGAGCCCATCTGGTCGTCGAGAAACTAGAATCCGGCGATGCGGTTCGCGTTCGCTGCCTCGACGACAGCGCCCGGATCGAAGAAATCGCCCGTATGCTCGCTGGTCCCCAGATTACCGACAGTGCCCGGGAGCACGCGTCGCAATTGCTCGCCGGCGCGAACACCGAGTCTTCCGGCGGCGACAGCGCCGGGTTTCCGGGGGCGTTTGCGGGTTCCTGAATGACCGTCTGGACAAGCGACCCCCTGGCCGGTCCAGCCGCCCTTCCCGGTTCAGTCAGCGACCTGTCCGGCCGGGGATCGCGCGCTCCTTTCCGATTCCGGATCGAAACCTGGGGTTGCCAGATGAACGTCCACGACTCGGAGAAGATGGCGGCCGCGCTCGGAACGCTGGGCTGCCGTCCGGCGGGAGCCGAACCCGCGGAGGTCGTCGTCCTGAACACCTGTTCGGTTCGCGAAAAGGCGCAGGAAAAGGTCTTTGCCCGCGTGGAGCAGCTCGTCGGTCGGGGCCGGAAGCGCCCCCAACTGATCGGCGTGGCAGGATGCGTGGCCCAGCAGGAAGGGGCAGCCATCTTCGGCCGGGCGCCCGCGGTCGACTTCGTCCTCGGCACCCAGAGCCTCGTGTGTCTTCCGGATGTCGTGCGCCGGCTACTCGATGGCGAGTCCCGGATTGTCGAAATCGGGCGGCACCCGGACAACCTCGACATCCCGCCGGAGCAGATCGATCGGATTCCCGGGGTAAAGGCGTACATCACCATCATGGAGGGCTGCGACAACTTCTGCTCTTTCTGTGTCGTGCCCTTCACCAGGGGACGTGAGCGATGCCGGACCGTAGCGTCGATCGTGCGGGAAGCCGAATCCCTCACAGCGTCGGGGTTCGCGGAGATCCAGCTACTCGGCCAGAACGTGAATTCCTATCGGGATCCGGAGGATGGACTTGGCTTTGCCGAGTTGACCGATGCGGTGGGGGCAGTACCGGGAATCCGCCGGATCCGCTTTACGAGTCCTCATCCCAAGGATTTCAGCGAGGAACTCATGGACCGTTTTGCGGCCGGGGGACCGTTGATGCCACACATGCATCTGCCCGCGCAATCCGGCTCGACGAGTGTGCTGGAGCGCATGCGTCGTGGTTACAGCCGCGAGGGATTTCTGGAACTCGTCCTCCGGGCGCGCGAGCGGGCTCCCGACCTTGCGCTCTCCACGGACCTCATCGTCGGGTTCTGCGGTGAAACCGCGAACGAGTTCGAAGACACGTTGACCCTCCTCGATGAGGTGCGCTTTTCATCGGTGTATTCCTTCAAGTACTCCGAGCGTCCCCATACACTCGCGTCGAAACGTCTGCCGGACGATGTCCCGGATACCGAAAAAACCGAACGGCTAATTGAATTGCAGACGAGACAGCGAGAGATCCAGTTGTCTCTCCACCGCGATCTCGTGGGCCGCAAGGTCGAAGTTCTGATCGAAGGGCCCAGCCGAAAGGGCAATCAACTTGCGGGACGAGGCCCCGACAACCGGATCGTCAATTTCGACGGTCCCGTGGAGGCTACCGGAGGCTTCGGCGAGGTCATGATTACCGGGTTCAGTCCGAACAGCCTGATAGGAAAGCTCGTGAGTTCAGGGGAGCCACGACGGACCGCCCTTGAATCCCCGGCTCCCGCGGCGGATCCCGACGCGTGGACATCCGAAATCCCTCTTCCGGTAGTACAGGCGGTTCCCGGCAGCAATGTCCGCGAGCAGCTACTGCCCAGATGAAGAACCAACGAGGAGCTGACCGTGGAGATTGAGGTAAGCATCAAGGCGATCCTGATGGTGCCGCGGACCAGCGCCGCAGTGGTCATGCTCAAGGAGGAATCCGGCGATCGGGAAATTCCCATCTGGGTGGGACCCATGGAGGTGCGCGCGATCGGCCTTCAGATCGAGAACTACGAACCCCCGCGCCCGTTCACCCACGACCTGATCCGGGAACTCCTCAGGGAGCTGGACGCGCGGGTGATCAAGGTGGTGATCCATGATGTTCAGGACAACACTTTCTATGCGCATGTTCATCTGGAGCGGAAACGGCAGCGGCTCGCGGTGGACGCCCGCCCGAGCGACGCGATAGCGCTGGCGCTAAGGACCCGGGCGCCCATCTTCGTCCATTCGCGTGTCATCGAGCGCGGGGCGCGGCGGGCCGAAGAGCTCATGGCAGAGGACGTGGAACCGCCAGAGGACAGCGAGGCGCTCGGCGACTGGCTCGAAGCCCTCGACGAGGACGATCTCGGCGACGCGCACTGAGCACCAAGCAGCCTGTGGACAAAGTCACGCGGCGTTCGGCGGGCGATGCATCCCGGCTGAACCGCTACGCTCTGTGTTCCGATTCGGTCGGAATACATCCGGTATTCCTCCCAAATCGCGCCTTGTCAGCCGGGCGCCTCCCCAGCCTCGACGCTCACGTCACTTTGTCTACAGGCTGCTAAATGCGCGCCACCATCACCGTCGCCAATCAGAAGGGCGGGGTGGCCAAGACCACGACCGCGGTCAACCTGGCGGCGGCGTTCGCGGACGCCGGACACCGCACGCTGCTCGTTGATGTGGACCCACAGGCAAACGCCTCGGTAAGTGTCATCGGCCCGGACCCATCCAGAGCCTCAATGCTCGAGGCTCTGACGGGTGAGGTGCGGTTCGCGGACATCATCAGGCCCACATCGGTGGAACGCCTGTCGGTGGCCGAGGCGCGCATCTCGCTGGCCAAATTGGAGCGCCAACTTCTTGGCGACATCGACGCCCATTACCGGCTCCGGGATCGGATCCAGTATGTCCGGGAGCAGTTCGATTTCGTGGTGATCGACACCCCTCCCACCCTGGGGCTCATCACGGTGAATGCGCTGGTTGCCAGTGACTATCTGTTGTTGCCGCTGCCGCCGACGTACTACGCCCTCGAAGGGGCCGACGATCTCCTCGACACGCTCGAGCAGGTCCGCCGGCGCCCCAATCCGGATCTGTCCATCCTCGGGGTGGTGATCACCATGGCCGATCAGCGGACGCGGATTGCCCGGGACGCGATCCGCAAGATCCGCGGGCATTTCGGGAAAGCGGTATTCCGAACGCTGATCAGCCGCAACGTCCGACTCGAGGAGAGTCCTGCGTACAAGGAGTCCATCTTCACGTTCGCCCCCAACTCTCGAGGAGCTGAGGATTACCGACATCTGTCTCGGGAGGTGCTTGCCCGTGTCCAAACGAACCGGTCTTCCTGAAAAAGTCAGCTTGAAACCGCGTGACAGCCACTACGTGGCGGGGCTGACCCCCGATGAGCCGGGCGCCCGTCAACGGATGATCCCAACCGCTCAGATCCACCCCAATCCCGATCAGCCGCGCCAACGCATCGGAGCGCTGGAACCGCTCGCCACCTCGATCCGGGACCAGGGAATCCTGCAGCCGATCCTGGTGCGCCGACTGGGCTCGAAGGACTTTCAGATCATCGCTGGCGAACGCCGCTACCGGGCGGCGGTGCTGGCCGGATTGCGCGAAGTGCCCTGCATCGAGAGGGAGGCGGGGGCAGGGGACGCCCTCGAGCTGGCTCTGGTGGAGAACTTGCTCCGGGACGACCTGTCTCCCTTTGAGGAGGCCACCGCGTACGAGGGGCTCATCAGGGAGCATGGACACACTCACGACTCTCTCGCCCGCCGGGTGGGCAAAGGACGCACCTCGATCACGGAGACGCTTGCCCTGCTCAACATTCCGGAAGAGATCCGCGAGGTCTCCTGGGCGTCGGGGATCGTGTCTCGTCGACAGTTGCTGCGAGTGGCCCGCGAGCCGAATGTCGAGGCCATGCTGGCGTGCGTCCAACGCCTCGCCCAGGGACTGAATGAACCGATCCCGAAGCGCAGAAAGTCCAAGGGAGAACGAGCGCGACCGTTTGTCTTCCGGTTCGCCCCCAAGGGCGGCCCCTTTCGCCTCCAGTTGACCTTCCGGCGCAGTGAGGTCGAGGAGGCGGAAGTGGTGGAGGCACTCCGCACGTTGTTACGGCAGCTTGAAGAACAACGTGAGGATGTCGGCGCGCCGACATCGGACACAAGCGAAGGTGAATCAACAGGATAGACAGATCGACAGGGTCCCCGAAGGTGAACGCCGGCGGCCAATGCTGGTGGGGCGGCCCGTTATGCGCCGCAATTCGTGGTTAGCCGCTGATCGACCAGGAAACCCGTAGGAGACGAATCGTTCCTTTCGGCCTTGGCCGTCTTCTTGGCATCGAAACAGCCGGGCTAAAATGGCCCGCATGTCTCGACTTCCTGTCTCTGCATTGCTGGCCGTCGGCTTGGCCACGGGCCTCGCCCCTTCCAGCGGATCCGCGCAGGGCACCGACACCCCGACGGTGAAGGTTGGTGCCCGCGCGCCCGATTTCGAACTGAAGGACGCCCACGGCGCCTCCTACCGACTCTCCGAACTCGTGAAGCGAGGGCCGGTCGTTCTTGAGTTCTTCCGCAGTGGCGGTTGGTGACCATTCTGCATTGCGCAACTCGGCGAGTTGCAAGAGTCCCTGGATCAGTTCGAGGCGCGCGGCGTCACGGTACTCGGCGTTTCCAAATACGGGGTGGGGGACACCCTGATGTGGCTCTCGAAGAATGACTGGACGTTCCCGATCATGGTGGACGGAGGTCAGGTCATCAGCGAATACGGCATCCCCAATCCGGAGCACAATGGCACGGAGCGGGAAGGCATTCCCCATCCGGCAACCATCATCGTGGATGGTGACGGCGTAGTTCGGTTCGTCAACGTGTGGGTGAACTACCGCGACCGGACCTCCCCCAAGGAGATCCTTTCCGAGCTCTCCCGTCTCGCCGGATCCTGATCGCGAGCCCAATCCCAAGGAGTTTCGTCCCATGAAACACTCTCTCCTGCTGTCCGGCCTCGCCCTGACCGTGTCCGGCGGCCTTGCTGCCGCCCTTGCCGCCCAGGCGCCGATGATTCCCGATTGGGAGAACGCGGCGCGCTTCGAGTTGGTGGCCTCCCAGTCCCCGGTGCGTCCCGGCGACAGCTTCGAAGTCGCGGTAGTCGCAGAACTCGAAGAGGGATACCACCTCTACGGACCCGAAGAGGCATTCCCCACCGCCACGGTCGTGGAACTGGCCCAGGGTGGGGCTTTCGAAAGCGGACAGCCGTTCTATCCGGAGCCGATCCGGCGGGATCTTTCCGGTCTTGGTGAATACGATCTCTACGAAGGGACGGTGGCGATCCGCATTCCCGTTACTTCTGTCCTCAAGAGCGGACGTTCGGCGGATGCGGAAGTGCTGGTTCGCTACCAGCTCTGTACGGACAACGCGTGCAGTGCTCCTACCAGCACCACCCTGGAACTGTCCCTGCCGACGGCGAAGGCCGGAGCCCCGGTGAAGATGCTCCATTCCGAGATCTTCGTAGAGTCGCGATGAGCAAAGTTGTCCATACCTGCCACGCCCGGGTCATCAAGCAGGCTGGTCCGGTCCGGCAGGCATTCCTTGAGGACTTCGAGCAGCCGGTCCGTTTCGGCGTCCACAGCGGAATCGCTGCCTTCTATGGGGTAACGCCAGCGGAAGAGTTGCCGGCGACCCTTGACTACGTGGTGGCCGCCACCGGTGGTTGAATGGTGGGGACGTTCGGGCGGGCGCTCGAAGTACGCGGCATCCCGAGCCAGCCGGATCGGCTCTCGGCAGAAATCGAAGGCGACATCGTGGACGAGGGCGGCGTCATGGCGTTGCGCGCCATCCGGATCCGGTACCAAGTGGCGTTGCCGGCCGGTAAACGCGAAGAAGCGGAACGGGCCCTCCGTTTCCATGAGCGCGGCTGCCCTCTCGCAAACACCCTGAAGGGCGCCGTGGACATCAGCTATACAGCCGATTTCGAGGAACTGGACGAGACGCGGTCGTAGCTGGATGAGCGACGCGGCCTCGGAGATTCGTGCTCTGATGCGCCGCGCTCCGCAACTTGTGACCGTCGTGACCGCGAGCGGTCCAGAGGGGCCGAGAGGGATCACCGTCAGTTCGTTCATCCCCGTGAGTCTCGAACCGCCGTTAGTGCTCGTCTCCATCATGAACGCCGCCCGGGCGCATGCTGCGATCGCCGCCGGGGGATTTCGGGTGCACCTTCTCGCTGCTGATCAGGCTGACGTCTCGGGCCACTTCGCGAAGCCGGGGTTGGACTCGGCCGATCAGTTCGGCGAGTCTCTTGCTGCAGCGGTGGCGGCTGGCGGGGCTGGGTACCCGCCACGACTGTCCGGCTGTATCGGTTGGCTCGAGTGCAGCACGGTCGGCGCCCACCGGGAGGGCGATCACACGCTGTTCATCGGCCGGGTGACCGAGGGCAGGGTAGAGCGGGAGGACGCCGCACCGCTTCTCTACTACGACCGGGGTTACCGTGAGGTGGGGGGCTCCGTGAATGATTCGCCTCGCTGAGTGGGCGCGCATTCTCTTCGGGTCACTGGCCCTGCTGGCGGGGGTCGGCGCCTTGGCAGGATGTGGGGGAGGCGAGGAGCCTGCGGCCCCGGAGGAAGAAGCCGCACCGGCCGACGAGACGCCGGTCAAGGCGCCGGAACCAGAGCGAGCGCCACCGCCGCCACCGCCGGCACCGCCCACCACCGGTACCCTGCAGATCGAGGGCACCGATGGCGCCAGTGTCATTCTGGACGGCCGGGTGCTTGGCACGGTTCCGGGCACCTGGGAAGACCTGGATGCCGGTGAGTACCCGGTTCGAGTGGAGAAGGAAGGCTTCCATCCCCTGGAGGTCAGCGTCACCATCCGCGGTGGCCGCACCCGCTCGTTGGCGGCGACCCTCGCCGAAATGCTCGGGTCCATCGTCGTGGAGAGTGACATCGCCGGAGCGAACGTCTTTATCGACCGGAACTTCAAGGGAAACACCCCGGTCACGATCGCGGATCTTCAGCCCGGGGAGTACAACCTGACGGTGTCTACCGAGGGGCACGACATCGTTTCCCGTCGGGTGGCGGTCGAAAGGAGAGCGGTGCCGGTGCGAGTGGTGTTCGGCGACCTGGTGGCGTCACTGGACGTCAAGGTGGCCGTGGTACACAAACATCGGTTCGGATCCTGCGAAGGGACGCTCGTCGCAACTCCCCAGGGGTTCGACTACCGGACGGATCACAAGGATGCTTTCCAGTTGCCGTTCGCACAGGCGGAACGCTTCGAGCTGGACTACCTGAGCAACAACCTGCGTGTGAAGGTGCTTGGCGGGCGAACCTACAACTTCGAATCGCCGTCGGAAGACATGGATTCGCTATTCGTCTTCCACCGCGACGTGACGGCGTTTCGCGAGCAGGGGTGATGTCCGCTGTTCTCCGGGACGACGCGGCTCACTGTCCTCGTTATTTAACATAAGCATCCTTATCGGAAGTCGCGAAGGCGACTTCCGATCGGGATTGAGCCACGATCCGGACCCAGGACGGCCCTTCGCGACTTCCGATGAAGGAGGCGGTGCTTATCCGAAGACCGCTGGCGCGGCGTCCGACCGCTGGCGCGGCGTCCGATAAGCGCGCCCTGATATGCGGGCGGGCCCCCGGTGCGACATGGCTGCGGATGCGAAGTCGCGAGGGCGACTTCCGATCGGGATTGAGCCACGATCCGGACCCAGGACGGCCCTTCGCGACTTCCGATGAAGGAGGCGGTGCTTATCCGAAGCCGCTGGCGCGGCGTCCGATAAGCGCGCCCTGATATGCGGGCGGGCCCCCGGTGCGACATGGCTGCGGATGCGAAGTCGCGAGGGCGACTTCCGATCGGGATTGAGCCACGATCCGGACCCAGGACAGCCCTTCGCGACTTCCGATGAAGGAGGCGGTGCTTATCCGAAGCCGCTGGCGCGGCTTGGGAACGCCGGTCTTCAGACCGGCACTCGCCGCCGCAGGCGGCGAGCAGCAGCAATTCTCAAGGCACTCGCGGCACCCTGTCCGAGAAGCCCGCCCGGGTTTGCGGGCGGGCGCCGGCCGTTTGCCCCGGGTTGAGTCGTTCTGGCCCCCGCCCCACGAGAGCCATCAGCCGCCGGGCGTTCCGAACCGCTCCCTCAGCCGTTTGGTGCGGTAGGCGAAGATTCGTTCGAGGTCAGGCGCAACCAGGAACCGGTTCACGAACCTTCCGCCCGGGGCCTGGTAGTGCACTTCATCATGAGCGACCACCACCGGGTCCCTGCCCGGCCGCTCGCGGGCCTCGAAGCGGTGTTCATGAACCCAGCTCCGGTAGGGGCCAGCTACCTGTTCGTCCACAAAGCGATGCGGCGGCTCCCACGCGGTGATCTCGCTACGCCACCGGAGCGGTAGACCGCGAAGCCGCAGCCGATAGTCGATCTGCGTGCCGCGGGACATCGGGATCTCTCCTTCTGTGAGTACCCGGAAGCGGAGCCACGGCGGGGTCAGCACCTCCAGATTCCTGGTGTTCGAAAAGAACCCAAAGACCGCGTCGAGCGGAGCCGTCAAGGCTACGGAACATCGAAAGGTCTGCATCGTTTCCCTGATGCTAACCTTCACCGGTTACTCCCTTTTCGACGCGCTGAGCGGGCGGCGCCAGACAAGCGGCCGCTCCACCCGCCGTCCCCCCGAGACGAAGTCCCGGCCAGAGTGGCGGGCATGAGGCAACATCCGGAATGGCGGACAACGCAGCGGCCCCCGAGGCCCGGATCCCCGGCATCGACTCCGAGCCGGAGCAGCGCGGGAGCGGCGAAAAAGAAAAAAGCGGCGGACAGAAGAACAACGGCTCGGCGCTGACGTCGTATTCGATGATCGAGCCGCGGATGAAGGCCATCTACGGTCAGTTCTACAAAGAGACCTATTTTTCGGAGAACAAGCATCTGGATCCGAAGATTCAGGAGCTCATCGCGCTCGCCTGCTCGCTAATCGCCAAGTGCGAGGGATGCCTCGACGGTCATGTGAAGAAGGCCCTCAAACTCGGGGCCACCAAGGAAGAGATCAGCGAAGCGATCGTCATCGCGATCGGCATCAACGCCGCCGCGATCGTGGACCAGACGGACCGTACCGCTATACGCCTCGGGCTGAACCACTTCCCGGCCAAGATGCGGCTTTAGGTCAGCGGGCAAAAGCCCCCAAGTTAACAGCCTGTGGTGGAGCCCGCGTGAGTGCCGAGGCCGGCCAGTTCTCCCGGTGGGGGCGAGGCGCCCGGCTGACAAGGCGCGTGAGGGAGGAATACCGGGTGTATTTCGACCCAAACGCAAACGCCGCGTGGGTTTCACCACCGGTTGTTAAAGGTCGTCAGCGGGCGAAGACCCCTTCCCCCGCCGTAGCGGGATCGGGTCGCGCAAACCGGTGCGAGGCCAACGCCTCGCGTTCGGCACTCTCGACTTCCGCCCCGACTCGCGCCTCGATGTCCTTCAGGACGGATTCGGCCACTGGCTCGCCTCCGATCCCGCCCTTCCGCAGAAAAGCTCGATAGGTGCCGACCGGATCGCGGCGCCCGTAGTGATCGAATAGTTCGGCGGGCAGGATTCGCCGGCTCTCTCCCTCGTCGTGGGTTGCGTGTCCGCCCATCCGAAAGGTGTCGGCAAGCACGAACACGGGTCGGTAATGCCTCAGGGCCTCCTTCCGGGCCAGTGCGGTGGCCGCGAAGACATCCAGCACGTTGTTGCCATCCACTGGCAATGTGGAAATCCCGTATCCGCCCCCGAGGCGCGCGAAGCGTTCGTCGGCTCCATCGTCCAGCGGAGTGCCCAGGGCGATCCGGTTGTTCTGAATCACCACGATCAGCGGGGTCTTGAGCGCGACCGCCGAGACCATGCCTTCGTGGAACGCCGCGGTTCCGGTGGTGCCGTCGCCTGCCCAGGTCAGCGCGACCCGTGACTCGCCCCGGAGCCGGAATGCGAGAGCCATGCCGGCGCAGACCGGAAGCAGCGAACCGACCATGCTGATCGGCGCGACGATGCCGCGCGTGAGGTCTCCAAAATGGAGATCCCTGCCCCGTGCCGGTCCGTCCCCGGTTCCGAGCGCTCCCCGGAACATGGAGGCAAGACTCATCCCCCGTTCGTGAAAGGCGCCGATGTTGCGGATCATCGGCCCGACCACGTCCCCCGGCTCCAACGCGTGGCAGGCCCCCACGGTCACGGCTTCTTCGCCAGGCCCGAGCCATGCCTTGGAGAGCACCCCGGAACGGACCCACCGCTTCAACTGAAGGTCGTAGAGGCGGTTCCTGACCAGACCTTCGTAGAGGCGGAGCCTTATCGGCTCGCCGAGATCCTGAACGATCTGAGCGCGCGCGGAGTCGTTCAGGGGCACCGCCGCGAACTCACGGAGGAGTTCCGGATCCTCGCTCCAGTCGACGTATTCCGGGGGATCGAGTCCGGGGACGCCCCTCACCGCTCTCCCGTCCGCGGCTAGCAGCCTGTGGACAAGGTGGCGTGCGCACCGAGACCGGTGAGGCGCCCGGCTGACAAGGCGCGCGAGGAAGGAATACCGAGAGTATTTCGGTCGAAGCGCAACGATGAGCGCCTCGTAGAGGCGCGGCTCAGCCGGGATGCATCGCCGGTCGCTTCCGGAGCGGGGCGGGAGCACCGCGGAGACCCCGGAGCGGAAGGGACGGGGGGCGGGATCACCCGACCCCGATCCCTCTTGACTCGGGCTTCCGGAGCGGGGCGGGAGCACCGCGGAGACCCCGGAGCGGAAGGGACGGGGGGCGGGATCACCCGACCACCATCCCTTCTGGCTCGGGAATGCCGCGTGACTTTGTTCACAGGCCGCTAGGCGGACACGCCGTTCCAGCGAACGAGTTCGGCGGCGATCAGGTTTTCGACCGCGTCGCCATTCCACGAGTTGCGGATGCCGTTCGTCATCACCGAAAACCCGAGCGCCCGGTTCTCGGCGGCCAGCGGGAAGGCTACGCCCGAGAGCGAACTGACGCCGCTCAGCGTTCCCGTCTTGGCCATCACCCGGCCGAGGGTTTCTTCGCCCCAGAGACGGCGGGCGAGGGTGCCGTCCACTCCGGAAACGGCGAGGGAGCACAGGAAATCGGTCCGGAGCTCCGGCTGGCTATACAGGTCGCGGACAACTCCGACGAGGAGGCGGGCGCTCAAACGGTTCTTTCTCGAGAGTCCCGAGCCGTCGTCCACCGAGAAAGTGTCAGCCGGGAAGCCGAGACCCACGAGGTACTCCTCGGTGGCTCGAACCCCCTTCTCGCGGGTTCCGGGCGGTCCCCATCGATGGGCCCCGACGGCGAAGAGCAATTGTTCGGCGGACCAGTTGTTGCTGTATTTGCCGAGCGCCTCCACGACCTGGGTCAGCGGGGCCGATTCGTTGCGGTAGAGAAGGAGTTTGTCCCCCGGCGCCGGAATCACACCACGCCGTGGTTCCCCGGTTACCGAGACTCCGCGCTCGACGAGTTTGCCCTTGAGGGCGTACCCGAAATAGAGGGCCGGTTCGGTAGCGGTGAAGCGGGCGACGCGCTCATTGCCGTTCCTGAGGATTCGTCCCTGCAGACGAATCCTCCGGGTTCCCCGGCGCTGGGCCAGGATGTAGGGCCGCCCGGAATTGCGGAGCACCATCTGGTTCTGGACGGTGTAATAGCCATAGCCCTCGTCGCGCACGTCGGGTCGATTGCCCGAGCCTGGGACGCCGGCGACCTCGACCTGGTTCCAGTGGTAGCCGAGGGCGCTCTGAATTGGCTCCTTGTAACGGAGCCGGCGGCTCACGAGGGCCTGATCGGTCTCCTGGGCTTCGAAGAACGAGTCGTCCAGAATGATGTCGCCACGGACCTCGGTGATCCCGAACGCTGCCAGGGAGTCCGCGATGAAGTCCATGTCGTGCCGATTCAGGCTGGGGTCGCCGGACCCGACAACGTAGACCGGACCTTCGATGACTCCGGCCTCGGTTGGCGGGGTATTCACCAGGAGATGTGTTGAAAAGCGGTAGCTCGGCCCCAGATAGTGGAGGCAGGCCGCCATGACGGGCAGCTTCATCCCGGAGGCCGGCACGTAGGTTCGGTCCGCGTTGTGGCTGAACAGCGGTGCGCCGGTCTCGAGATCTTCGACGTGAATGCCGATGGCGCGCCGCAGGCCGAATCGCCTCCGTACCGCATGGAGCCGTCGGTCCAGATCGGCAAGCGAGTCCTCGGAGAACGGTGGGGTCTTCTCTCGTCCAAAGGCGGGAACCCCGAAAGCGAGTCCCGCCCCTCCGGAGAGAACGCGAAGCGCGCCGCGGCGGTCCATCCGCCAATCGGCTCCGGGATACCGGCGACGATGAATGCTCACGATCCCGGATCCTGATTCGAATTCCCGATTCCGCCCACCTCAGCGATTGCGGAGAGGAACGCTTCCTCTCCTCGCGCGCCCAGCAGCGACGTCCCCTGCCCGACCAATCCGGCGCCGTCTTCCAGCGGTTCGACCACGGTCAGCGGCACCGAAGCCACCGCGTAGGTCCGCGCCAGATCCGGAAATTCCTGAACCATGACGATGTCGGTGGTCACCTCGGGACTAATGACCGCGAACTGGACGGCCAGACTGGCCGCCGGCGCACACCAGGGTCACGTAGGGGTGGTGAAGACCTTGACGTGGAGGGGGCGACGAAGCATCGACAACTGCCCCCTGGTCTCTTCAGAAATGGTCAGAGGTGCTCCGGAAACCCAGGTTGCCGCGGTGATCAACGACCCGAACTCATGGCCGTCGGGAAGCCCCAGAAATCGGACTCTCCCCTTCGCTACGCCGGTGAGTTCGATCGCCGGCAGGCGAGCGATCCCGGCATCGCGTGCCGCATTCGGAACCTGATCTACGTCGCGCACCTCGATGGTGAGTTTTTCCGAGAGTTCTTCCACCTCCCGAAGTAGAGCTTCGGTCGTTCCGCAGGTCGGACAGGACGTCCGGCCGGGGAGCACCAGCGAGCTGTCGTATCTGGAATAGAGAGTGGCGGAAACGGGGCCGGCGAGGTCCTCGAAGTGTTTCCGGACCGCCGTGCGATCCGCTTCCCGAAGCAGCACGGGGAATAAGGATACCCCGTCCGGCGGATGGGTCTAGGAGCCTGTGGTGGAACCCACGTGAGCGCCGAGGCCGGGGAGGCGCCCGGCTGACAAGGCGCGTGAGGGAGGAATACCGGGTGTATTCCGACTGAAACGCAACGATGAGCGGCGCGGTTCAGCCGGGATGGATCGCCGGCCGAACGCCGCGTGGATTTCACTGCGGGCTCCTGGCGGACTGCGCGGGAGACAGCGCCGGTAGAATGCGGAGGAGGTTGCCGCCAACGGAGGTCCGTTATGAGCAAGCGCGATCCGAAACCCATAACCCGTAGGCGGCTGCTGGGTGGCGCCGCGGTGGCCCCCTTGGCGGCGCCCCTCGTCCTGGCTGGGTGCGGGGCGAGCCCGAAACCGGGCGAGGGCGCCACGGTCGCGGCGCTCGAGTACGCGAACAGCCTGACGGACAATCCCCTGCCCGCTGATCGTCTGTCGACGATCCTGCCGGCGGTACGGATGAATCACGCCTTCTTCCGGGCGGTCCGGGATCTCGAGATTCCAGATCTGGTGGAGCCGGCCGTGCTCTTCGTGGCGCGGGGTCCCGCAGCTGAGGGGGACTGAAAGTGATCCCCGAACTCTGCCAGCTCAGCGCCCAGTCGCTGTCGGAACGCATCCGCCGTCAGGAGCTTTCACCCGTCGAAGTGGTGGATGCCCACCTCGCCCACATCGAGGCCACGGAGCCCGCAATCAACGCCTTCATAACCGTGACCGGCGACCACGCGCGCGAGCGAGCCCGGGAAGCCGAGGCGGAAATCGCCGCCGGCAACTGGCGCGGACCCCTGCACGGAATTCCCTACGCGCCCAAAGACATCCTCGCGACCGCCGGCATCCTCACGACGAACGGCTCGAAGGCCACCGCAGATTGGGTCCCGGACTACGAGTCCACGATCACTGCGAGATTGAATGACGCCGGGGCCATTCTGGTCGGCAAGCTCAACCTGCTCGAGTTCGCAATGGGAAGTGGGGTGCTCTCCGGGTTCGGCCCGGCGCGGAATCCCTGGGCCACCGACTACACCCCCTCGGGATCTTCGTCCGGGTCGGGAGCGGCGCTCGCGGCGCGCCTCGTGCCGCTCTCGATCGGCACCGACACCGGGGGGTCCATCCGCGGTCCGGCCGCCGCCTGCGGCATCATCGGCCTCAAACAGACCTACGGGCGCATCAGCCGGTTCGGAGTCACCACCCTCAGTTGGACCCTCGACCACGCTGGCCCGATGACCCGGACCGCCTGGGACGCTGCGGCCATGCTCGGCGCGATCGCCGGCGCCGATCCTCGGGATCTCACCGCGGCCGACCAACCGGTGCCCGACTACCTCGCGGGACTCACTCCCGACGTGTCCGGCCTCCGGATCGGAGTTCCGGGGTCGGGTTTCTTCGATGCCGCGACGCCAGAAGTCCAGGAGGCCGTCCACACCGCAATCGCGCTGTTGACGGCGGATGGCGCGGAGATCGTCGAGGTCGAGGTGCCGCACGCCCAACTCGCGGGGAGCGCGGGCTGGATCGTTGCGATGGCGGAGGCCGCGACGTTTCACGAAAAACGGCTCGCCGAGCAGCCCGAGGATCTTGACCCGCTGGTGCGCGAGCGCCTGGAAGTGGCCAAGTTCTACCCGGCCACCGACTACATCAAGGCCCTCCGGGTGCGGACCATCCTCCAGCAGGAAATGGCCGAGGTCTTCCGGAACTGCGACGTGATGATCGTGCCCAGTTCGTTCTCACCTGCCGATCGTCTGCGATCCGAAGAAGCAGCCGGGAGCGATGTTCGGGCCGGAACCGATCCGGATGAACTGACGACCCGCCCCGGGAACACCTTCATCGGCAACATGACCGGATACCCCGGCCTCACGATGGGTTGCGGGTTCTCCGCCGAGGCCCCCAAACGGCCGCTCGCTCTCCAGATCTACGGACCGCCGTTCTCCGAGGCGCGCCTCCTTCAGGTCGCCCATGCCTATCAAGAGCGCACCGCCTGGCACGAGGAACTCCCCCCGGTCTAGCAGCCTGCCCGGCTGACAAGGCGCGTGAGGGAGGAGCCCCCACCGGGAGAACCGGGCCGCCTGGGTTTCACCACCGGCTGCCAGGTAGCGCTGGCCCAGATCCGCCCCTACGGAATGATTTCGCAGCCTGCGCTGGTGCAGGATGCGACCGGCTCGCCGGAACAGGCGCCGCCCGCAAAGCCCAGTTCCAGGCGCGCTTCCGCTTCTTCCTCGAACCAGTCTTCCCCAGACCAATTGACGTCGAGTTCGTGGACGAGGGCGCCCGGCCGGGAACGCAGGCCCCACCGATTGATGCCGAACGCCGACACGGACTCAGCGATCCGGCCGTACGTGCCGAGGTCGAAGTAAGGACCCAGGAGGTCCACCCGCGTTCCGGCGCTGCCGGGCCCGAGCTCGATGCTCAGGGTGGTGGCGAGCATGTTCGGCATATCCTCGTCGGCCGACTCCTCCTCGCTCCACGGCAGCCCAATCAGCATCACCCCCGGACAGGGTGACGCGCCGGCCTCGATGATCGCGATCTCGACCGGATCGCCGAGAACGGCCTGACCGGCCGGCGGGACGAAACTGAGCGGCAAGGTTTCGGCGCCCTCCGTGAAGAGGAGATCGGTGAGGGCGGCGAGTTCGACGACCGCGTCTCCGGCAAGATCCTGCCCCGCAGGAATGGAGACGCTGTCTGCCAAGAGTTCGTAGTCGGCTTCCGAGGCGCTGTCGTGAGCGGCGCTGAGCCGCACCTGCACCGGAGCGGTGAGTTCCCGGACCTCGTAGAGCACCTTGACGGCGAGGGTCTCTCCTTCACGGACCTCGAGATCGTTCTCCGCGAAAGAAACGGCGAATGCGGGAGGCGGGGGCGGAGCGGGCGCTGGTGGCGCAGTGGGACGGGAGCTGTCGTCCCCACCGCACGCGAACAATCCGGGCGCGGCCGCCGCGGCGGTCGCGAGTAACACCCGCCGGGTCATTCGCTTCTCCAAGGGGATGCCTCCCGCCCGTCGCGCAGCCGGATCGCTGGAACTCTGGTTTCCGCTCCGGCGGCCACCCGCACCGGATCCAGCAAGTACTGATCGGTCGAACCGAGGGTGGCGCCCCGGTCCACGAGCGAGGTATTTCCGCTGATGTCACCCATCGTGCCGGCCGCCAGCAGGTAGTCGCCGGGCGGCAACCCTTCAATCGCGAAGGACCCCTCGCCGTTCGTGAACGCTCCCGCGGAGGCGACGAGCTCTTCGCCCAAAATCTGCATCGCGAAAACCGGAACGTAGCGGGCGGCTCGGTCGGCCATGGTCACGCGACCGGTGATGCTTCCCACCCGCTCCAGCCAGCCGCGGGAAGGCCGCAGCAATGAAGCCCCCGCAACATCGTCCGCGGTCAATCCCGGCTCCGGCAGGTATCCGTAGGACATGACCGGATCCGTGTCCCAGAGCGCCGGCTGGAAGCCGTACCGGTAGGGCCAGGTGTCCCAGGTCGGGAACATCGCGGAATGCGCGAGGCCGATGCAGTGCCCCAACTCGTGGATGAGCACCTCGAGTCCGGTTCCGTCCGGATCCTCGGTGTGCGCCGGAGTCAGAGACACGTCGCACTCCACGATCTCGCCGTTCACCTCCCAGATGTCGACATAGGACGCGCGAAGGCCCAGCGGGTGCATGCGGACGGCGTTGACGTGATCGCGTTCCGCGTGGTGTTCCCCCCCCAGCCCGGCAACCGACCATTCGATGTCGGTGCTCGCGAGCGAAGACCAGGCGTCAAACGCCTTGCGAACGAAGGGGACCACCTCCTCCCGGCTCGTGAACGGGGGGTCCTGGGTTTCCCCTCGGTCCTCCCAGGACTCCGTCCATCCCGGCGAATCGGCGATGACCCACCGGAGTGTTCTCCCCGGACCCCAGATTGCCGGGTCCCAGCGCAATCCTTCGGCCGCGACCGGGACGGCGGGATCGTCCGCAGTCCGCCAGAAAAACCGGTAACCGAGTGCGTCTCCACCGGGGATGAGTACTCCGGCCAGCGCCAGCGCGATCACCATCGAGGCGGCTGCCGGCCTGCGCGCGGGGCGGCTACTGTCAAGAGCTGCGCGGGTGACGAGGACTTCGGACTGCATGACGAACGGTCGGCCACCGAAATCTTGACACCTTTCCGCTCCGTGGGGGCGGCCCACCGGAAGTCCGAATCCCAATCGCCGGCATCTCTGCTGGCGCGCGCCGGAACCGTGTGGGTATGCTAGAGGCATGCGCGGTATTCACAAGCACCAAGCGTGGGCCGGACGTACCGCCGCCTTCGCAGTCCTCGTTTCCGCAGGGGTTCTGTTCTCGGCGCTTCCCGCCCCGGCGCAGCGCGGCCGGACGCCTGAGCCGGAGCCCTTCCGGAATCCGTATGCATGGCCGGCGCTCTCTGAACTGGTCGACCGCTCGGACACCATCGTTGCCGGAGAAGTGCTGGACATGCGGTCGGCCTGGACAGCTGACCGCCGCGAGATCTTCACCACCGTGACCCTCCGCACGGAGCGCAATTTCAAGGGCGCGGCCCGGAACCTGGTCCGCTTCCGCATTCCTGGCGGAACGGTCGGTGACACGCGAATGATCGCGACTCATTCCGCCCAGTTCATGATGGGCGAACGCGCGCTTGTCTTCCTGAGTGGAGAGAGCGGGCGGCTTTCCCGGGTGACAGCCGGGGAGGCCGGGAAAAGGCACCTCAGGACCGATGACGACGGCATGGAACGGATCCTCCCGGGGTTCGCCCTTTCGGAATCCGGCGGCGCGCCCGGAGGGTTCGACACTCTGGATGACCTGGCGGAGGCACTGTCCGGCCCTCTGGCTGCCCTGTCGCGATAGTCGATACCCAGTGCGTTCCCGCTACCTCGGCGCGGGCAGTCTCCGCGCCCCGGTCCCGTGTTTTCTCCTGCTGCTGGTTCTGCATGGGTGCGGGAACGGTGGCGACCCCCCACCGCGATTCCTGAGTCTGGGCACCGCACCGCCGGGCGGTGCGTTCTTTGTCGTGGGCGGGGCGCTCGCCGAGGTCCTCGGAGAGTCCGGTCTCCGCGTCACCGCGGAAGCGACCAAGGGTTCGGGTGAGAACATCCGCCGGCTGGCTTCGGGGGAACTGGATATCGCGATCTCGAACGCGGCCGTCACCTACTTCGCGGCACGCGGCGAGGACGGCTGGGGCCGGGCCTATCCGGTTCAGGCGGTCATGACCCTGGCGCCCAACGTGGCAACCTTCGTTTCGCCGCGCCGGCACGAGATCAACCGCATTCAGGATCTCGCGGGAAACAGGGTCGTGGTCGGGGTGGCCGGCGCCGGCTTCGAGCACTTCATCCGGCCGATCGTGGAGGCGCACGGCGTTACCTACGAGGACTTCATCCCGCTCTACAACACCCAGGCGGGCGCCGTGGACATGCTGAGCGACGACTCCGCGGTGGCGGCTTTCCTGGGAGGTGCGATTCCCACCGCATCGATCGTGCAGGCGACCGCGGGGATGGAATCGCTGCTCGTCCCGCTGGATCCGGAGATCCGCAGCCAGCTTTCCGAGCAGTATCCGTTCTACCGGGAGGCGGTGATTCCGGCCGGGACCTACCGGGGGCAGGACGAGGACTATCTGGGCCTCGACGTTGGCTCCATGCACGTCATTACCCGGGCGGATGCCGATGAAGAAACCATCTACCAGGTGACGCGGACGCTGTGGGAACGGCGCGAATCGGTGGTCGAAAAACACCCCGCCGGACGGGCCATCAACGAAAACAACGTTTCCCGCGATACCGGCGTCCCCTTCCATCCGGGCGCGGTGCGGTTCTATCGAGAAGCCGGGATCTGGCCGGAACCGGACTCGGACCGCTGAAAAGCGCGTCCCAAGTCCTGCCAAGTCCTGCCTGCCAAGTCCTGCCTGCCAAGTCCTGCCAAGTCCTGCCAAGTCCTGACTGCCGTCCTGGTTCCCCGCGGTGACTGAGCCGAAACCGCGGGCGGGCTTCGGCGCGCGCGAGGTCGCCATTCGCGTCCTCACCCTCTTGCTGACCGGTTTCGTGCTGGTCGAGGTCAACCGCCCCGGGCTCTCGCCCCAAGCCCAACTCGCGGCTTTCGCCCTCTTCGGGCTGCCGCTTTGCTTTCTGATCCGGATGAAACCGGGCGACGGTTGGTGGCGCCGGAGCACCGACCTGTTCGGCCTCGCCGCGGCGGCGGCGAGTTGCGCCTTCGTTCTTTACTGGAGCGGTTTCGGTCCTACGACGCTTGGCGACCGCGCCGGCGGCGAAACCGGGCTCGATAGCGCGCTGGGCCTTCTCGGCCTCGTCGGCGTGCTCGCCGCCACGGCGCGAGTGATCGGGCCCGCCCTGCCCATCCTTGCCGGACTGTTCCTGGCGTACGCCGTCGTGGGCCCTCATCTCCCCGAGTTCCTCTTTCCTCACCGGGGCTACTCCCTCGCGCGAATTGCTTCCCAGGGCTTCTTGCAGAGCCAGGGAGTCTTCGGAATCGCGATGAAGGTCATGTTCTCCTACGTCTTCCTGTTCGTGGTCTTCGGCGCGGTCTTGCAGGAGACGGGAGCCATTCGCTTCATCACGACCTCGGCGCGGCGCCTCTTCCTGGGCACCGTCGGGGGAGCCGCAAAGGTCTCGGTGATCGCTAGCGCGATGATGGGGTCGCTCTCCGGAAGCGCCGTCGCCGACGCCGCCACCACCGGCACGGTGACCATTCCCCTGATGCGAAGCACCGGGTTCACCGCCCGGACCGCGGCCGGCATCACCGCGGCGGCGAGTTCGGGAGCGGCGCTCGTTCCCCCGGTCATGGGAGCCGCAGCCTACATGATGCTCGAGCTGGTCGACCCACCGGTCAGCTACCTCCAGGTGGTGCAAGCCGCGATCCTTCCGGCGCTCCTCTACTACGTGGCGCTCCTCTCCATGGTCCACCTGCACGCCCGGCGGCATCTCGTGACCACTCCCCGCGAGAGCGTCGCGGACGAGGGGGGCGGCGCGGTCCCCTTCCAGGCGGGCATCGTGTTCGGGGTCGGGCTCGTTTCGCTCGTAGCGGCCCTCATCGCGGGCCGAACCGTGTTCCGCGCGGTCAGCGTGGCCCTGTTGATCGTCGTGTTCGCGTCGCTGTTCCACCCGAGCACGCGGCCCGATTTCTCGAAACTCTGGGCGTCCCTCGGCCGCATCGCGGAAGGTGCGGCGCCGCTCGTAGCGGCCGCGGGGGCAGTCGGGATCATTCTCGGGATGGTCACCCTCACGGGCCTCGGCACGCGTTTTCCGGCTCTTGTTCTGTCCGTCGCTGGCGAAGGACTGCTCCCGGCGCTCCTCCTCATCATGGTGGGCTCGGTGGTCCTGGGTATGGGGTTGCCTTCCGCCGTCTGCTACCTCCTGATGGCCATCCTGATCGGCCCGGTGATCGGCCAACTCGGCGTCCCTCCCCTGTCGGTCCACTTCTTCATCTTCTACTTCGGGATGATGTCCATGGTGACGCCGCCGGTCGCGCTCGCCGCCTACACCACCGCCAGCATTGCGAACACTCCGATCATGCCCGTGGCGCTTACCGCTTTCCGATTCGCGCTGGCTGGTTTTGCCCTGCCCTATTTCTTCGTCTTCCGTCCCGAACTGCTCCTGATTCTGGACGGCGGACGGGGAATTCCCGGGGCTGTGGTGGCGTTCCTGCTCGGAGGTGCGGTGGTCTTGCTGTTGTCCGCCGGGATCGTCGGCTGGCTGTTCGGTCCCCTGCCAGCCGGGCTCCGGGCGATGGCGCTCGGGTCTGCACTGCTGCTTCTCTGGCCCCCCGCGCCCGAACAATTGCTGGCCATGCCGAACGTGTTGGGTCTGGGAGCGTCAGCTGGTCTTCTCCTTCTTTCCCGGAGCCGACGCTCGGCGCTCGCGCCCTGAAGGGCGCGAGCGCCGCCACTTCGGCGGCGACGCCCCGAAGTCGTCCGCCGGATCAGTCAGGTCCGGGCGCTCGCCGGGGTCACTTCGAAGAGCACTTCCGCTGTCCACGGTCCGAAGGTGGCAGTCACCTTGGCCACTCCAATGCCGACGCCGGTCACCACGCCGTTCTCGTCCACCGTCAATACCGCGAGATCCGTGGACGCCCAGGTCGCATCGACCGTTGCCGAGGGACCGTCGTCGTAAGTGCCCCGGACCACCAGTGGACCGACCGACTGGCCCACCCGGATCGAAGTCTGCGGGGCGACCACCGAAATGCCGGTCAGTCGTTGCGCACGGAGTGGGAGCGCCGGCGCGGTCGGGCTACCGTCGCCGCCGTCGCCGCTACACGACGTGAGCAGCAGGGCGCCGGCGAACGCGAATCGAATCAGTGCGTTGGGGTCCCTGTCGTTCGTGGTCAGGAGCTCGAGATCGACCCGCTGTCCTGATGGATACCGGCCTCGCTCCGCCGCCCTATCGCCCGATGCAGTAGAGCGCTTCCGCCGTCCTCAGAAAGATCTGTCCGTTCGACATCGCCATCGAACTGAGCGTATAGGCGCCCATGTCGTTCGTCGCCAGAATCTCGAGGTCGTCGTCACCGAGCCGCACTACCGAGGCCACCCCGTCCTCGTTGATGATGTAGATCCGGCCCTCGGCCAGCACGGGTGAAGCGCTGTAGGTTCCGGACGGCAGCCGCGTCGGGCCGAGGAGAATCTCCCCGGTCTTGGCATCGAGCGCGTACATCACTCCGTTGTCGGTGACCACGTAGAAGCGCTTGCCGTCGGTCACCGGGCTCGGAACATCGGGGCCCCGGTCGAACGACCAGATGCGGTGCGAATCGGTGATGTCCCCTTCCCCGCCGGCGCGGAGCGCGAGCAGCGGTTTCACCCGGGTCGGCGCGTAGATGATCCCGTCCTTCACGACCGGAGAGGCAATGATGCGGTAGGCGCCGTTGTTCTCCGGGTTCAGCCCACGGGAGCGCCACCGCTCCCGGCCGGTGTCGAGATCGTGACCGGTCACGACGTCGCCGCCGGTGATCACGAGCTCGAAACGCCCCCCTATCTCGTGCACGAAGGGAGTCGTATAGGAATCGGGAGATTCCCGGATCGCCTCCGTGGGCCGCTCCATCCGCCAGACGGTTTCGCCCGAAGCGTGGTCAATCCGAAGAACGTAGGACGGATCGTCGGTCTTCATTCCGTGGAGAACCTGCACGTAGATGCCGTCCTCGAACAGGAGCGGGCTGCTCGCGTAGCCCCAGTTGAGGCCGAAGTCGCCGTAGTCCGCCGGGATGTTGCGGGACCAGAGTTCCGTTCCGTCGAAGTCGAAGGCCTTGAGGATCCCGGTGCCGGTGAGGACGAAGACGTGCTCCCCGTCGGTGACCGGAGAGGGCGAGGACATGTTCTGCTTCCGCCCGCGCGTGTCCCGGTCGCTCAGGTGACGGATCCAGCGGACCGAACCGTCGTTCCGATCGAGCGCCCAAAGCTCGATATGCCCCGAGTAGGCGACGTTTCCGCGGCCCGAGACGGCCCCTCCGCCGCGCCGCCGGCCGTAACCCTCGGAGGGATTCGCCGGAACGCCGGCGGCGTCGGCGGGGATGGAGACGTTCAGAAAGATGGTGTCCCCGGAAATGATCGGGGTCGCCCCGCTCCAGGCGGGCAGCTCGGTCTTCCACACGACACTCTTTTCGGTGTCCCACTCGACCGGGAGTCCAACTTCATCGCTGACTCCGTCATGCGTCGGACCACGCCAGTGCGGCCAGTCCTCGCCGTGAACAATCCCGGCCGGCAACAGCCCGACAGTCAGCAGGACAGGGAAAAAGTGAGAAGACGGGCGGCGCACGGCGGTACCTCCGAGGGTCCCGAACATTGTAGAAGGCGAAGAAGCGGCGCGCCGCATCCGCAGGCCGCTACCGGACGATCCCGTAGAGCCGGTCGATCGCCCGAATCACCAGCACGCCGCCACTCGCCGCCGGAGAGGCCATCACGATCCGGTCCACGCTATTCCGCGCGAGGAGTTCGTAGTCACGCCCGGCGCGCACCACGAAGGTTTCGCCTTCTTCCGAAGTGAAGTAGAGCCGGCCGTCCGCCGCGATCGGCGAAGCCGCGTACGAACCTCCTACCCCTCCGATCCGGGCGCGGTAAAGGCGCTCTCCGGTCTCTCCGTCGTAGGCGGAGAGACGGCCGTTGTTGGCGTTCAGGTAGAGGACGCCGCGGTAGAAGAGCGGTGAGGGGATGTACACCCCGCCCCGGTTCTTGCTCCAGGCGATCGCCTCGCTCGAGTCCTCGCCCGGCGCGAGGCTCAGATCTCCCTCCGACCCGGGACGGATCGCGTAGATGGGCCGAATGGGCGGATAACCGGCCTGGACGAACAACAGCCCGTCGCCAAGCAGCGGAACTCCGATAGGGATCTCCGAGTTGGGTCCGAGTCGCCAGCGCTCGGCGCCGGTCGCCGCGTCGTAACCGCGGATCACCGTGCCGTTCACGACGACTTCGGTACCGCCGGGAATCTCGTGAACGAGTGGGGTCGAGAAGGTGGAGACCTCGTTCCGGGACGCCCGCCATCGGGGCTCGCCCGTGTCGAGCTCAAAGGCGCCGAGGAAAGCTTCGCCGTGAACATCGGCAAGCACAATCACCGCACCGTCGTGGATCACGGGCGAGGAGGCGTGCCCCCACTGATAGTCGGGGTCGTAGAACCAGCCGCTGTTCAGGACGCCCACCTCCCGTTCCCAGAGCAGGTTCCCTTCGAGGTCGTGACACATGAGCACGCCCATGCTGCCGACCAGGGTGACGATTCGTTCGCCGTCGGTTACCGGGGTCGCGTTCGCCTGGCTCGACTTCGTGTGGCGACGCGTCTTGGGCACGCCCCGGCGGAGTTCCCTGGTCCAGACTGGCTCACCGGTCGAGACGTCGTACGCCCGGAGTTCCCAGCGGTGTTCGCTGTCGTTCTGAACCGGAGCGACGTCGCCGTAGAGGCCGATACGGAACTCCGAGTCCTCCGTGAGGCTCGCCGCCACCACCACGAACACGCGGTCGCCCCAGACGATCGGACTCGAGACGCCGAGCCCCGGCAGGGGCGCCTCCCAAGCGATCCCGGTGTCCTCAGAGGCGTTCCAACGGAGCGGCACCCCCTGCTCATCCGCGATCCCGGAGCCGCCGGGGCCTCGGAACTGCGGCCACGGGCGTGTCCGTATCGGCGCCAGATCCCCGGGGGCCAAGTCCGCTTCGACCGGGGCTTCCGCGGCCTCCCTCGCCGCAGCACGGCCCTCCGTCTCCCCCTCCGGCGGGTAGGCGACGGTCTCGCCTCCCCGTTCCACGCTCAGGCTCTCGACCATCCCGCCGCGGCCCGCAAACCCGTAGCGATCCTCCCCCTCGTCGGTCACGAACGAGCGAGGCCCCCGCGTGGGGTGAGCACCACCGCCGGCGCGGCGAAGCGGTCATTCCCGGAATCAGCATCCCGCTCGAAGTGCTGCGCCCGAAGCATTCCATCCTCGGCGGTGACCAGGACCCCCTGCTCGATGGTTTCGTTCCAGTAGCTGCCGGCGAGTCGCCGCCGGGCCTCCTCGGTCAGCTCCGGTGCGGCGACCGCGCGTGCGGTCCGCCCCCGGAGCAGCGCCAACACATCGTCCGAGGCGGCGGCTTCCCGGGCGGCGGACAACGCATCCTCGTCGAAGTTCCCGTTGTCGAGGACCGCGCGTAGCAACTCCTCGTCACCTCCGCGCGCCGCCTGGAGGAGGACCGTGCCCGCACCCGCCGCGCCCCTTCCCAGGAGAAAGAGCACCACCTCGCGATGTCCGGAACCGGCTGCCCGGCTGAGCGCGGTCATCTGGTAGAACCGGTCGGAGAGGTCAAGAACGGCCCCGGCGTCGGCGAGGCGCCTGACGACATCCAGGTGCCCCCGGTCGGCGGCGAAGAAGAGCGCAGTCGCTCCGTAGCGGTTCGGGGCATCAACCGGTGCGCCGCCGGCGAGCAACTCTTCGATCCGTCCCAGGTCGCCCTCCCGGGCGGCGCTGCGGAGGGCCTCTCCCTGGTCTTCCTGGGCGTTCGCCGAGGGTGCGAGAAGCAGCATCGACGCCGCCAAGAGGACTGAGAGAGATTTCACGCCGGATCCTCCGCTTGAATCCTGCCGCTGCAAGAACCGAACAGTTCACCGCAGTAGCGACAGTCCATTGGTTGTTCCATGGCCATTATCCCGCCCGCGGCCGACTATGCTCGTTCGACCTTGGCCCAGTACGACGCGATCGCCGCCGCCTACCAGGATTCGAAGCAGCTCCCCTTCCGGAAAACCATCGAGCGTTACACCCTGTTCGAGGCGCTGGGAGACGTTTGCGGCCAGACCGTGCTGGACCTCGCCTGCGGCGAGGGCTTCTACACGCGTCTCCTGAAGATCGCCGGCGCTCGGGAGATCACCGGAGTGGACATCTCGGCGGAGATGATCCGGCTGGCCGAGCAGCAGGAACGGGACAACCCGCTGGGATGCCGCTACCTCTGTTCCGACGCGGCGGACCATCGCCAGGACGGACTCGTGGACCTAGTGGTGGCGATGTATCTGCTGCACTACGCCGGCAGCGCGGAGAAACTCCGTCGCTTCCTGGGCGTCTGTCACGGGGCACTCCGGCCCGGGGGGCGGCTCGTCGGCTTCAACGACAACGTGCTGAAGCCCCCGCGGGGCACCGTTTCCCTGCAGAAGTACGGCATCGAGAAGACGGGACCTCCCGTCCTTCGCGAGGGGGCTCCCATCCACTACCGGTTCACGAACCACGACGGCCGGCAATTCGGGTTCGAAAACTACTTCCTGAGGCCGGAGACCTATTCCGAAGCGTTCGCAGCGGCGGGATTCCGCGATTTCCGCTGGCTCGGCGTCTCTCTCGACCCGAGCGAACGGGGGAATCCCTTCTGGGACGACTTCCTCAACAATCCGCCGGTGATCGCCTACACCGCCACGAAATGAGGAAAGGTCCGCCGGTCTCCGGCCGGCATCGCCCGGCCGCCAACCCGGGGAGTGCGATGTTCGATTACTCCGGCCCGAAGGCGTAGAGGGCCTCGACCGTCCGGATGTAGAGGCGCGAAGGGGCGATCGCCGGAGTGGCGTACACGGATTCCCCGAGCGGATTCACCTGGACGACGTCGAGTTCCGGCGATTCCTCGCCGGGGTCGAGTGGCCGTACGACGGCCGCGAGCCCCAGTTCGCTCACGAAGTAAATCTTGCCGTCCGCGGCCACCGGGGAGGCGTAGTAGGCATCCACGGCCCCCTTGAGCCGGCCCTGCGACAGCATCTCGCCGGTGTTCGGATCGAGCGCGGTGACGATGCCTCCGTCGTTGACCATGTAGAGGACACCGCTGTACAGGAGCGGCGAAGGAAGCTGCGGAACGCGCCGGCGGTAGCTCCAGACCGTGTTTTGCGCCGTGAGGTCGCCGGCTTCCCCCGGCGCGCCGGGACGAATCGCCAGGATGCCGTTCTGAGACGAGAGCACCGCTTCGTAGTAGGCCCATTCGTGGGCTTCCAGCAACCCGTCGCTGCTCAAATCAATCACCCCGAACCAGAAATCGGAGTGCCCCTCGGCCTCGTCGCGCGCGATCACACCGTCGCCGTTCCCGTCGGACGCTTCGAGGGCCTCGGCGAAGGACGGCGGCGTGATCTGGTTCCCGGGCTGGTTCACCGGCGCCCCGTAGCCGTTCACGTAAACCAGACCTCCCTCGAGCAGGGGCGTGGATTTCATTTCCCAGGGCAGTCCTTGAACCCACCACCGGGCGCTCCCGTCCTCGACGCCGTAGGCGGTGAGCAGGAAGCTGCCCGGGGCCAGGATTTCGAGCCCATCCCCAGTCTCCCGCAGAACCGGGGTGGAGTGGCCGCTCGTAGCTTCCGGCCGCGGGGTGCGCCAGAGGATCGTTCCGTCCTTCCGATCCAACGCGATGATTTCCGAGTTGAGGTTCTGGTCCAGCACCAGGATGACCGTGTCTCCCGCAAGAATCGGTGAGGCCCCCATCCCGTAGAAGTTGTCGAAGGGCCCGAGCGGTTGCCGCCACACTTCCCTGCCCTTCCCGTCGTAGCCGATCAGGCCGAGATCCGGGAAGAACGCGTACACCCCGTCTTCGGTAGCGGCGACGCTGGGCGATGCCGCGTTGTTCCGGGAATCCACTTCGGTGACGCGCTCGCGCTTCGCGGCTGCCCGCCAGAGTTCATCGCCGGTGCTGGCGTCGAGCGCGATGGTGAAGAACTCGGTCTCGGAGTAAGCGGTCACGTGCACCCGGCCAGCCGCCAGGATGGGTGAGGAGTGCCCGGCGGGGAGCGGCACCCTGAAGACGGGTCCATGTTCCGGCCCGAAGACCACCGGAAGTTTGCCGTCCGGGCCGATCCCGGTGCCGTTCGGGCCCCGAAACCTGTCCCATTCGGATGCCGTGGCGGCGGCTGCCGCACTCAGGCAGGCGGTCGCGAGGAGAAGGGCTGCGAGCTTCATTGCGTTCGAACTGTAAGGCCCCTGAGCGCCACCGGAAAGAATCGTGTTGAGTGTTTCGCTGCGCTGCCGCGCAGCGATGCCGACCTGGAGAGGTCGGCGGTCCCTTGCCGAGGCGCCATCCGGAAGGTGGGCCTTTCCCGTCCGCGGGTGCGGTGGCCGGGCCGGGTCAGTCGCTCCGCAGGTAGGTCTCCAGAAACGCCAGGATGCGGTCGGCGCTCTCGATGCGATTGTCCCGATTCCGGAAACCGTGTCCCTCGTCCGGGAAGATCACGTACTCCACCGGCACCTCGTTCGCCCGCACCGCTTCGACGATCTCATCGCTCTCCACCTGAAGGACGCGCGGGTCGTTCGCGCCCTGCACCACGAAGAGCGGCCGCACGATGTTCTCGGCGTGGAAGAGCGGAGAGATCGCGGTAAGCCGTTCCAGTTCGGTCTCCGGATCGCCCAGCTCGGCGTAGAGCGAATCGCGCGCCGCCCCCCACCAGGGCGGGATGCTGGACAGCGTCCGCACCCAGTTCATGACGCCGAAGATGTTCACGCCCACGTCGAAGACCTCGGGCTCGAAGGCGAGCGCAGCCCCCACCATGTAGCCGCCGTAGCTGCCGCCGATGATTCCGATCCGGGTTCCGTCCACCCAGTCGAGCGACTCGAGGTAGCCGCGGGCTTCGACGCAGTCCTTGAGGTCCACGTCCCCGTGCCGCTTGTCGTCCAGGTGGAAGAACGTCTTGCCGTAGCCTGACGAGCCCCGGTTGTTCACCGCGAGCACCGCGTAGCCGTTGTTCACCAGGTGCTGGATCTGCGCGCGATACCCCTTGCGGTTCTGGCCGCCCGGGCCGCCGTGGACCCAGACGAGCGCCGGCACCGGGGAGGACACCGTCGCCTGGCGCGGGCGGTAGAGGATCGAGGGGATCTCGAGCCCGTCGAAACTCGGATAACGGATCACCTCGCCATCCACCAGATTCTCTTCCGCGATCGCGGGGTTCAGGGTGTCAGTAAGCCGGCGCGCTTCATCTGTCTGCAGATCCCAGACGTAGAGGTTGGACGGCGAGGTGTCGCTGTTCACGTAAAACGCCATCTTCGTTTCGCTCGGGGAGAAGGACACGCCGGAGACGTCTCCGCCGGGGACGTCGGGAAACTCCAGCGTTTCACCGCTCCGCGTGTCCACGACAGTGACCTCGATGGAGGCGTCCACATTCACCGCGCTCACCCGGTAAGTGCCCTGCTTGGAGAAGTACACGGTGAAGACGTCCCAGTCGGCGGCCAGAACCGGCCGATGTTCACCGCTCTCCAGGTCATAGGCCCACACCTCGACGAACTCCCCTTGTGCGTCCGTCGAGTAAAAGAGTTCGCCGGCATCCGGGCTGAAGGTCAGTGGGCCGTGGGAGGCGTCTCCTTCGTGGGGAGTGAGGTGGCGGGGATCCTGCTGAGGATTCTCCAGGTCCACCAGATAGACGTCGCTGTCCGCGTTGTTCTTCGCTTTCGAGACCGCGAGGAAGCGGCCGTCTCCGCTGACCGGGCCCGGCTGGAAGCCGCCGGGGTTTTCGAACACCAGGCGCCGGCTCAGATCCTCCACGTTGTACTCATAGACATCGAAGGCCTGCGGGTTGCGCTCGTTCGTGGTTACGAAGAAGCGCTCGCCGTCCGCGCTGAAACGGACGAGGCCGGCCTTGAGGTTCTCGCCCGGGGTGATGTCCCGGGGGCTTTCGCCAGGGGCCAGCACGTAGAGGTGGTTCAACTCGTTTCCGCCCTGGTCGGCGGTGAAAAGAATCCGGTCGTCCCCCGGGAAAAACGCCATTCCCAGGTTGGCGTTGGTGTCCGAACTCGTGAGCGCCGTGGGTTCACCGCCCACGATCGGCTGCGCATAGACATTCATGACCCCGGTCCGGTCCGAGGTCATCAGAATGCGCGTCTCGTCCTGCGAAAAGGACGCTCCGAAGACCTGTTCGGTGTCATAGAAGGCCCGGGCGTCGTAGCTCGGAATCTCCGGCGCCTCCGGCGCGCAACTCACCGCCAGGGGAAGGAGGACGGCGAGGAATGCCGCGGGGAAGTGCGGACCGAGGCCGTACGGGTTCGGGATTCGGAGTCTCATCAGTGCGTCCCCTCGGATGTGCTCGTCGCTGTCACGCGGCCGCCACGGTTGTTGGTGCTGATACGAGGACATTCGGAGCAGAGTTCCCGTCACGAAGCGGTGGGCGAGTCAGGGCTCGTTACTGGCCGAGGCCGCCGGATCGGCGATCGCGTAGAGGTGCTCCGCGCCCCTCAGATAGAGGATGCCCTCCACGATCGCCGGCGAGGCCATCACCGGCTCGTCCACGCTGTTGGTGGCCAGAACTTCGAAGCGGGGTCCGGACCGGATCACATGGGTGTCTCCGTCCTCGCTGGTCAGGTAGATGCGCTCCCCCGCCACCACCGGGGAGGAGAAGAATCGCGACGGCAGCGGCATCCGGCCTCCCTCGTAGACGACTTCGCCGCTCCGGCCGTCGAGTGCGGTCAGGATGCCTCCGTCGCTGACCAGGTAGAGCGCGCCCCGATGAAAGATCGGCGAGGGAACGTAGCCCTGTCCCTTGCGATAGCGCCAATGGACGGAACCGTCTTCCACGCCGAGCGCCAGGATGTTCTTTCGCGGGTAGCCCGTCACGGCGAACACGAGACCGTCGCCGGACGCCACCGGGCTCGGCGCCGCATTGCTCCGGAGTCCCTCCACCCGCCACCGCTCTTCCCCGGTTTCCGCGTGGTAGGCGACGATCTCGCCGGCTCCCATCGCGACGATCAGCGAAGCGCCGTCAGCAGTGCTGACCAGAATCGGCGTTGCCCAGCCCGCGGGCTGGGTCCGCTCTACCCGCCAGCGAATGGCTCCCGTCGGGATGTCCAGGGCGGCGATGAAGGAGCCCTCGCCCCCTTCAACGTCGTTTTGGACTACCACGAGACCGGGCGCGGCGACGAGCACGGGAGAAGTCGCCACTCCCATCCCCATGGTTCCGACGCCGCCGAAGTCCTGGGACCAGAGGGGGTCGCCGCCGAGGCTGAAGGCGTGAAGCCCCTGGGTCCCGAACCAGGCGATGACGCGTTCGCCGTCGCTGACCGGCGTCGGGTTGGCGTAGGAGCCGATCCGGTGGCGGTTGTCGTAGGGGAGAGCCCCGGTCCGAACCTGCCGCCGCCAGTGAAGCGCGCCGCTGTGACGGTCGAAGGCCAGCAGCAACACATCCAGACGCTGGTCCGCGCCGAGGCTGTCAGGGTGCAGGAACTCTTCGCTCCCCATGAAATGGATTACGGCCTTGGCTTCCGGCACGCTCTCGCTCGAAATGGCGCTGGTGAGGAAAATCAGATCGCCCACGACGATGGGCGATGAATGGCCGCGGCCCTGAATGGGCGCTTTCCAGAGAAGGTTCTCGTCTGCTCCCCACCGGAGCGGTGCCGCGGACTCCGCGTGCGCTCGGCCGCCCGGGCCGCGCCACTGGGGCCAACTCGCGGCGCCGGGTTCCTGGGCTGATCCCACCGCCGCCACCAGGAGGACAGCGGCGGCGGCGCGAGCGAGCGCCCACTGGGCGCGAGGGAAACGCAACGTCAGCGAGCCGGCGTCGTCTCTCCGGACGCGGGAGAACGGAAGGCGTAGAGATGGTCCGCCCCGCGGAGGAAGAGTGTCCCTCCGGCGATTGCCGGCGACGCCCAGAGTGCCTCGGGAAGCGAGCTTTCGGCCACGATCTCGAACTCCCGCCCGGCTCGCAGGACCGTCAGATCTCCCTCGATGCTGCTGATGAGGATGTTTCCGTCGTAGCCGATCGGCGAGGCGTGGTAGCGGCCCGGGTTCGACGGCCGACCCTGAAAGAGCAAGTCCCCGCTGAGGGGATCGACGCCGGTGACGACCCCGCCGTCCGAAAGGAATACCAGCACCCCCTCGTAGAGGAGCGCCGACGGGAGGTAACCGGTGCCCTTTGGATAGATCCATTCGGTGGTCGGTGGCGCCCCGGCGGTGAGCCGCAGCGCGTGCATCTCCTTCTTGGGATACCCCGTGGAAATGAACACGAGCCGTCCGTCTTCTACCGGCATGTGCACGGGGGTGTGCACCATGTTGGAGTCGAGCCCCGCCAAGCTCCAGATTTCGGCGCCGGTCAACGGATCGTAGGCCGCCAGCCGGTCATAGCTCGGTACCACCATCTGGGTCTTTCCGCCGATCGGAACCAGTGCCGGCGTGGCCCAGCTCTTCCGCACCTGGCGCTCGGTAACCCACGCGACTTCCCCGGTGCGGCGATCCACCCCGAACATCTTCGATCCCTCCCCCCCGTCGTTGTCGCAGACGAGAATCAGGAACTCGCCGTGAAGCACCGGGGAAATGCCCTGCCCGAGCCCCCAGACGCCGAAGTCGCCTACATCGGTCTGCCAGACCGGATCCCCGTCCATGGTGAAGGCGAACAGGCCTTCCGAGCCGAAGAAGAAATAGACGCGCTCCCCGTCGGCCACCGCCGTCAACGAAGCGTAGGTGTTGCTCTTGTACTTGTTGTCGTAGACCGGTCCGTCGTGGACCGTCCGCCGCCAGACCTCCCGTCCCGTCCGCGCGTCGTAGGCGAGCGCCAGCAGGGTGTGGTGGAGCTCTCCGTCCGCGCTTCCGGGGTGCAGGTAGACCTCTCCGTCCCGGATGTGGACCGGCGGCGCGTGCCCGGGAATCGCCTCTCCGGCAACGGCTGCGGAAACGAAGAGGAGCTGGTCCCAGACGACCGGAGAGGAGTGTCCCTCCCCGGGCGTTGCCGTCTTCCAGAGCCCGTTCTCGTCCGGGTTGAAGCGAATCGGCAATCCCGTTTCGCCCGAGACTCCATCCGCGGTCGGCCCCCGCCAGCCCGGCCAGTTGGCGGACCACAGCGTGGGCGCGCCCGGATTCTTCGGGGGGGACGGGGCGACCCCGGATCCCTGGCCGCCGAGGGCGAGCCCGGGTGAGCCGGCGACGAGGATTCCGGTGATCAACAAGGTTCCCCGGACAGTCAAATGAAAAACGTTGCGCACGGTGCGCCGTATTGTGTCCGCTGGCGCTTTGGGTTGCATAGCGGGCCGGCGCCCCGGCCCCGTTACGGCGTTTTCGCGCCGCTCCGGCCCCCGTTAGACTCCCGTCCCGCCATGGATCTCGGAACCACTCGCCGCGGCGTTCCGGCAGCGGCCGCCGCGGGGGTAGTGGCTTTCTTTTTTGCCGCCTCCCTCTTCGCTTCCGATTGGCCGGAAATCCGCGGACCTGACCGTGACGGGCGTTCTTCGGAAACCGGACTTCCCGAGTCCTGGTCCCCCGACGGCGAAAACCTGCTCTTCAAGGCTCCGTACGGCGGTCGTTCGACCCCGGTCATCCTCGGTGACCGCCTGTTCCTGCAGCACGGCGTTGGCGATCGGGAGACCCGGCAGGAACGCCTGGTGGCCCTCGACGCCGGCACCGGAGATCTGCTCTGGGAGCAGCGGCGGAACATCTACCACTCCGACGCCCCGCCCCGCCGCGTCGGTTGGGCGTCTCCGGCGGCGGACGCCGAAACCGGAACGGTGTATTTTTTCACCCTGGGCGGCAGCCTGAGCGCCTTCGACGCCGCCGACGGGCATCTCCGCTGGGAGCGTTCGCTCCCCGAGGAGCTCGGCCTGGTCACTACCCACGGCGGCCGGACCGCATCGCCATTGATCCTGGACGACCTGGTGATCCTCAGCGGCCTGACCTCTTCGTGGGGGGAACACGCCCGCGGGAGTCAGCGGTTCTTCGCTTTCGACAAGCGGACCGGGAAGATGGTCTGGTTCTCGGCGCCCGGCGGCCGTCCCTTCGACACGACCTACTCGCCGGCTTCCGTACGAACCATTGACGGCCAGCGGCTGCTGCTGGTCGGCGGGGGTGATGGCGCCTTTCATGCGATCCAGCCGGCGACCGGCGCCTCGGTCTGGAACTTTCCGATGAGCAAGCGGGGAGTGAACACCGGCGCTCTGCTCTTTGGAGACGTGGCCGTGGTGAGCCACGGCGAGGAGAACCTGAACTCTTCGATGATGGGTCTGGTCGCCGCTCTCGACGCTACTTCAGCGGGGGAAATTGGTAAAGAAGCGCCGCTCTGGCAGGTGCCCGGATTCCTGGGAGGGTATTCCTCGGGCGTCGGGGACGGAGATCTCCTCTACCAGATCGACAACAGCGCCAACCTGGCGGCCTTCTCGACGGCGGACGGCGCGCGCCTCTGGACCCACAACCTGGGCACCATCCAGCGCGCCTCTCCGGTGCTCGCGGACGGCAAGCTCTACGTGGGAACGGGCAACGGACGGTTCTTCATCCTGCGTCCGTCGCGCGAAGGCGTGGAAGTGCTCGACGAAGACGTGCTCGGTTCCGAAGAGATCGCGGACGAGATCATCGCTTCGGCAGCGGTCAGTGACGGTGTGGTGTACGTGGTCTCAAGCGGCGCGCTCTACGCGATCGGCGAACGGCGGCCGGCGCCGGATGCAGAGGCCCCGTCGCCGCCGGAAAGCCCCGGAGGAGCGCCTGCCCGTCTGGTGCTCTCACCGACGGAGGAGATCCTGGCCCCCGGCGACGAGATCGCCCTGACCGCGCGGGTGTTCGATGCGCTCGGCAATCCGGTGGACGCTCCCGGCGATCTGACCTGGTCGGTGACGGGTTTCGCAGGCGGCGTCGAAGGAAACACGCTGCAGGTGATGGCGGATGCTGCGGCGGGCGCCGGAAGCGTGACCGCGAGTGTCGGCGAAATCAGTGGATCCGCGCGGTTCCGGGTGGTTCCTCCCCTGCCCTGGAATTGGGATTTCGACGCCGAGGATTCGCGGGTGCCCGCGGTGTGGGTGAACTCCGCCGGCAAGTACGAAACCCGCACGCTGGAGGATGGGCAGCGGGTGCTCGTCAAGCGGGCGGACAACCCCTTCCTGCGCCGCGCCCGCGTCTACATGGGTCCCCCGACGCTCTCGGGATACACGGTGTCGGCGGACGTCCTGGCGAAAACGCGCCGCCGCCAGATGGGAAACGCGGGCCTCGTCGCCCAGCGGTACCAGTTCGTGCTCATGGGGTCGCATCAGCGGCTTGAAATCCAGTCCTGGCAGGCGACTCCGGGTCGAACGACGCAGATGCCCTTCGCGTGGGAGCCGGACACCTGGTACTCGATGAAGTTCCAGGTTGTGGAGGACGAAGGCGGAGTCGTGGCCCGCGGAAAGGTGTGGCCCCGCGGCGATGGCGAGCCCGCCGACTGGACGCTCGAGTGGCGCGAAGAATTGCCGCACCGCGAAGGCACTCCGGGGATCTTCGCCGACGCGGTGTCCGCCGAGGTTTTCTTCGACAACATCGTCGTGGACCCCGGCGAGTAACTGGGAGAACACCGCATGTTCCGACCGAACTCACAGCGCCGCGCGGCAACAGCGGCGCTGCCCCTGTCCGCGCTCCTTCTGAGCGCCGCCGGCAGCGCAACGGCCCAGGACTGGCCGATGTGGGGAGGCACGCCCGACCGGAACATGGTTTCCGACACCACGGCCCGGCTTCCGGCCGAATGGGACGTGGACAGTGGAACCAACGTCCGCTGGGTGGCCCCCCTCGGGTCGCAGACCTACGGCAACCCCGTCGTTGCCGGAGGAAGGGTATTCGTCGGCACGAACAACGAGGCCCTCTACGACAAGGAAATCATCGGAGACAAGGGCGTCCTGATCGCGTTCGATGCCGCCACGGGCGAGTTCTTGTGGCAGATGGTCTCTGACAAGCTCGTCTCCGGCCGGGTCAACGACTGGCCCTACCAGGGGGTCTGCTCCTCTCCGCTGGTGGAAGGCGACCGTCTTTACTACGTCACGAACCGGGGCGAACTGCTGGCGCTCGACGTTCACGGGATGGCGAACGGCAACGACGGCCCGGTAACCGACGAAGCGCTCCAGTCCCCGACCGACGGGGACGTTATCTGGAAACTGGACATGATGGAGGAGATCGGCTCCTTTCCCCACAACATGTCGAACGCCAGCCCGGTTGCGTACGGGAACCTGCTCTTCGTCAACGCCTCGAACGGCCACGACGAAACCCACGCCAACATCCCGTCGCCGCTATCGCCCGCGATCATCGCGGTGGACAAGGAGACCGGGGAACTCGTCTGGGAGCAGAACCACGTCGGGGAGAACATCCTTCACGGCCAGTGGTCTTCCGCGGGCGTCGCGGAGGTTGGCGGAATCACCCAGGTCATCATGGGCGAAGGGGACGGCTGGGTCCGGGGCTACGTGGCGGACACCGGGGAGACCCTCTGGTGGTTCAACACCAACCCGGATGACGCCGTCTGGCCGCGGACCCGGAACAACGTGATCTCCACCCCGGTGATCCTGAACGATCGCCTCTTCATCGCCAACGGGCAAGATCCGGAACACGGCGAGGGAGTCGGCCACCTCTACGCGATTGACGCCACCAAGCGCGGCGACATCACCGAGACGGGCCGCCTCTGGCACTACGACACCATCCGGCGCACCATCGCCACGGGTGCGGTGAAGGACGGCATCCTCTACCTGCCCGATTTTTCCGGCTTCCTCCACGCCCTGGACGTCGATACCGGAGAGCCTCTTTGGGTCCACGACACCTTCGCGGCGGTCTGGGCCTCCCCGCTCATCGCGGACGGCAAGCTGTACCTCGGCGACGAGGACGGCGATGTCGTGGTGCTCCGGCCAGGGCCGGCCGAGGAAGTGATCGCCGAGATGAACATGGGGAGTTCCGTCTATTCGACTGCCGTCCCCGCAAACGGCGTCCTCTACATCGCGAGCCGCAACCAGCTCTTCGCCATCGAGGACCAGGACACGACCACCGAAGGACGCTGACCCGACCGGCGTTCGGACGGAGCACGTCCATGCCCCAATCCTGGCGGCTCCCGAGCGGCCCCTCCCCGCTCGTTCATTCCGGAGCGGGGGCGCTCGCGTCACTCGGGGAGGTCGCTGCGCAGCTGGGTTTCCGCCGGACTCTCGTTACCTCCGACCCGGGAATCGTGGACGCGGGGATCACCGGCCGGGCGGTGGCGAGGCTCAGGGCCGCAGACGTCCACGCGGAGTCCTTCTCCGACTTCGGCGAAAACCCCACCGAATCCGACGTGGTCCGGGCCGCCGAAGCCGCCCGCCGGATGGACGCCGACTCTCTCGCCGGGGTCGGGGGTGGCAGTTCGCTGGATGTCGCGAAAGGAGCCGGCTTCCTCCTGGCTGGCGGCGGCCGCATGGAGGACTATCGAGGCTACGGCAAGTGCCCCCGTCCCTTGCCTCCGCTGTTGGGCGTTCCGACGACCGCCGGAACCGGAAGCGAGGCCCAGTCCTATGCCCTCATCTCCCGGGACCGGGACCATCAGAAACTCGCCTGTGGGGCTCCTACCGCGATGTTCCGGGCCGTGATCCTGGATCCGCGGCTTCTGCCCTCGGCGCCGCCGGAGGTGATCGCCGCCGCCGGGTTCGATGCCGTGGCGCACGCAGTGGAAACGGCGGTGACCTCCGGGCATACCGAAGAATCACTCGTCCTGAGTCACCGAGCTTTCGCGCTCCTGAGCCGCGCTTTTCCGTGTGCCGTCGCGGGCGAGGCGGACGCCGCCGAATGGGAAGACATGCAGCTCGGGGCCTTCCTCGCCGGCGCCGCGATCGAGCGGTCCATGCTCGGCGCCGCCCACGCCTGCGCGAACCCGCTGACCCGGCGCTTCGAGGTGGCGCACGGCCGGGCCCTGGCCATCACCCTGCCGCGGGTCGTCCGGTGGAACGCGCCCGCGGCGGACGCCGCCTATCGGGAACTGTTGGAGGCAGCGGAGATCCCTCCCGGCGGCAATGCGGCGGAAACACTCGCCAAGCATCTTGAAGAGTGGGTCGTCCTGGCCGACTTGCCCGAGAACCTCGACCAAGCGCGCGTGCGGCCGGACGACCTTCCCGCCCTCGCCGAGGAAGCGTCCCGCGAATGGACCGGCCGTTTCAACCCGCGCCCCTTCGATGCCGCCGGCGCGCTGGCCGTTTATCGTTCCTGCGTCTGATGCGTCGCGTCGCTCTCCGATCCGCCCTCCTGCTTGCGCTCGCACCCGGCGCAATTGCCCAGGACAGCTCCGACTGGCCCCAGTTCCGGCGGGACGCGGCGCTCACTGGAATCGCGGCTTCCCTTCTTCCTGACGAGCTCGAGTTGAAATGGAGCGTGCCGCTCGGCTTCTCGGTGGAATCCTCGCCGGCCGTAGTGGGTGGCTTCGTCTACGCCACCTCCCTCCCGGGAGTGCTGGTAAAGCTGAATCTCGAAGACGGCGCCGAGGCTTGGCGCTATCGCCCCGGCGCCACCGAAGCCGCAGCGGGAGAGTTCGAGGAGGATCGCTTCGGGGAATCCTCGCCGGCGGTTGCGGGCGGCGCCGTGTTCGTCGGAGACCTGCTCGGGGTCCTGCACGCGGTGGACGTGGAATCCGGCGAGGTTCGGTGGCGCTTCCCGACCGGCGCCGAGATCAAGTCCTCCCCCGTCGTGGCGGACGATCTGGTGCTGATCGGCAGCTATGACGAACACTTCTATGCCGTGGACCGGACCACCGGCAAACTCCGTTGGAAGTTGCAGACCGAGGGGCCGGTGCACGCCACCCCGGGCAGGGCGAACGGGCTTGCCTGGGTCACGGGATGCGACGCCGTGCTGCGCGGGGTCCGGATCACGGACGGAACCGAGATGCTGCGCTTCGACTCGGGCGCCTACACCGCCGCGTCCCCGGCAATCCTCGACGACACGCTCTACTACGGCACCTTCAACAACGAGGTGCTGGCGGTAGATGTTGGGGCCGGAGCACTGCGTTGGCGCTACGAACACCCTGAACGCCACTTCCCCTTCTACGCCTCGGCGGCGGTCGCGGGCGACATCGTGATCGTCGCCGGCCGGGACAAGCTGGTCCATGCACTTGATCGGGAGACCGGCGAAGCCCGCTGGACCTTCCGCGCCCGCGCCCGTTTCGACGCCTCCCCGGCGGTGGCAGGAAACCGGGTGTACGTCGGCAACGCCGACGGCCGCCTCTACGTGCTGGATCTCGAGACCGGGGAGAAGGTCTTCGAATTCCACGCCGGTGCGGCCATCATGGGCTCGCCCGCCATAGCCGGCGGGCGTATCGTCTTCGGCACCCAGGACGGGACGCTCTTCGTCCTCGGGCCAGCGTCCGATTGACCGCAATCACCGCGGGGCGCCGGCCGGAGGTCGCGGTAGCTTCCTGGCGAATGTTTGCGCCGTCCTTCCGAGTCGCCTGCGGCCCACTCCGGGCAGCCCCCGTGCTCCTGGTGCTCGCTTGTGGCGCCGAGGCGCCGGCCGTCCCGCCCGCACCCCCGTCAGCCCCCGCGCCGGTGGAGACCCCCGCCCCCGCCCCGCAGCCGATGCCCACCCCGGAACCGATGCCTACCCCGGCGCCCGAATGTCCGGCATCGGCGCAGTACGGGGTGACCTTCCGGGCGGTTTGGGGCGCGGCGTCGCACGGCAACCGCCCGCCCTTCCCGTCCGGGGCGCATTTCTCCCGCGTGGTCGGGGCCACCCACCTGCCGGAGGTCTCGTTCTGGAACCCCGGCGGGATCGCAACGCCGGGCATCGAGAGCATGGCGGAGACCGGGAGCGTGTCCACACTTTGCCGGGAGATCCAGGCGGAAGCCGACCGCGGGCGCAGCGGCCTCTGCCTGAACAGCGCCGAGTCGTCGTTTCGGTCGCCCGGATCGGTCTCGTTCGCCTTCGACGCCGACGCCGAGCGGCCGCTGGTGACTCTGGTCTCGATGATCGCCCCCAGCCCGGACTGGTTCGTCGGGGTGAACGGGGTGCCCCTGATGGAAGACGAAGGCTGCTGGCGGGAGCGGATCGAGTTGGAACTCGTTGGCTACGACGCCGGAACCGACAGCGGGGCGACCTTCACGGCCTCGGACGCCGACGTGACCCCGCACGCGCCGATCGGTCCCATCCGCGAACTGCCCTCGGGCATCCGGGAAAGGCCGTTCGCTACGCTGATCCTCGTGCGGATGAACGATCCGGAGTAACCCGGGCCGCGTGACCCTGGCCCCTCAGAGCTGCGTCATCTGTTCCAGTAACGGCCAGAACTCGAGTTGCTCCACCGCGTGGCTGCGGTAGATCCCCAGCCCATCCATCCCGGCGCCGCGCGCGATGCGGGCCGCCTCCATCATGGTTGCCGCATCCTGGATGCTTCCTGGGTGGTAGCACGAGAACTCGGCCACCGCCGGCATGCGGCCGGCCACCGTGTCCACGAAGTGGCGGCAGTGCCGTTCGATGGTCGGGAGGTCGGTGGTGGACCGGAACCAGAGGTGCATCTCGTCGCAAAGCCCCTGCTCCACCCAGGCCGGCCAGTCCTGGATCCGCGGGACGTAGCCGTCCGCGTCGCGGTTGATGACGGTGATGGTGAAGACGGCATCCGCACGGACCGCCTTGACCGCATCCCGGATCGCGCGCACCATGTCGGTCCAGCGGTCGGCACGGAACTGCACCCACTGGGGATCGCCGTTCGGTAGCTCGAACGGATCGCGGCCGGTGGCCTCCCGGAAGGCGCCGGCGATCGAGTCCTCGTAGCCGTCGGTGGTGACCCCGTTCTCATCCTCGTTGATGGAGACGAACTCCGCCTGGATGCCGCGCCCGCCGCTGCGGGAGAGAAGATCCGAGAAGGCTCGGGCTTCCTCGGCCCGGCCTCCGGGCAGTCCCGGGCTGAGGAACACCCGCTCGTAGGGCTTCAACTCGTCAGTCAGTTGCCGATTCCGGTGGCGATGCTCGGGATTCTCGCGAAGGAAATCGCTCAGGCTCTCGATCCGCTGCGGGTGGCTCCAGATCGGCCGATGGGCGTTCAGGATCTCCCGTCCCTCCTCGGTCCCGAAGCGGGGCACCATGAAGTTGGACGACCACGCGGGATACATCCGGATGCCGCCGTGCGAAGCGACCCCCTTGTAGGGGTGGACCTCGACCCCCACCGTGGCGCCCGCCTCGACGAGTTCGGCGGAGGCTCCGGGCGCAAAGACGCGAGAAACCCCGTGGTCTGCGCACTTCGTGACATAGAGCTCGACCTCGGTCTGGCTCCCGTCACCGCGATAAGCCTCCCCGAGGCCGAGGTCCTGGCCCCAGAGCGCGACTCCGGAGGGCGGGCCGGACCCGGTGGGGGGCTGGGCCTCGGGTGGCGGCTCTCCCCCGGAGCCGCCCCCGCAGGCGGCGGCTGCCGGGAGCGCTGCGATGGCCCCCTGCAGGAATTCCCGGCGGCGCACGCCGTCCCCGGAACTCACGCCGACACGCCGTTTCGCGCCGCGTCTTCGATTGCGGAAGCGAAGAGGTCCACCTCCTCAAGGGTGGAGAAGACACTCGGCGAGATTCGGATGCAGTCGAATTCGCCCTGCACGAAGCGCGGCCGCACGTGGATCCGGTACTTCCTCTCCAGAAAGTCGGTCAACACGCCCGAGTCCACCCCCTCGATGCGCATCGCGCCGATCCCGCAGGCTTGCTTGATGTCCGGCGGGTTTAGCACCCGGACGCCGCGCAGCTCCTTGACCCGCTCGGCCCAGCGCCGCCGCAGGTACACGAGCCGCTCCGCCTTCCGCTCGGCCCCGATCCCCTCGTGGAAGGTCACTGCCTCGGTGATCGGGCCACGGACGGCGATCGGGTTCGTCCCGATCTGTTCGAACTTGCGGATGTCGTCCTCCTGACTCGCCGGCGCGCTCATGAGTGGCCAGACCTTCGGGATCTTCTCTTTGCGCACGTAGAGGAACCCGGTACCGACGGGCGCGAAGAGCCATTTGTGGAGGCTCGTCCCGTAGTAGTCGCAGTCGAGTTCGTCCCGTGTGAAGGGGAAGTGCGCGAAACCGTGGGCGCCGTCCACCAGCGTCTCGATGCCATGCCGGCGCGCCATCCGGCAGATCTCCCCCACCGGGAAGATCTGCCCGGTGGTGAAGGTGGTGTGGCAAATCAGGAGGAGCTTCGTCCTGGGAGTGATCGCCCGCTCCAGGATCCCGGTCAATTCGGAGAGATCCTCCGGCGGCGTCGGATACGGCACCGTTCGGAGGACGATCCCGTCGCGACGCTCGCGCTGCCGGAAGGTCATGAGCATGCGCGGGTAGTCCTGGGTGGTGGTGAGCACCTCGTCGCCCGCGTTCAGCGGTAGCCCGAACTGGACGATCTCCATCGCCTCGCTGGCGTTGCGCGTGAACGCCAACTCGTCGGTCCCGCAGCCGAAGGTCTCTGCCAGCCGGCGCCGCGCCACCTCGACGCGGGGCCCGAGCAGCTCGTCCACGTAGAGCGAGGGACCCATGTTCGTGATGTCCCAGTACTGCTTCATCGCGCGTTGGACGGACGCCGGCGCCGGGCTCACGCTGCCTGAGTTGAAGTTGATGTGGTTGCGGTCGATGGTGAACGCGTCGCGTACCCGGAACCAGAAATCCTCGTCCTGGGCCGCCTCGGCCGCGTTTTGGGCGCCAAGCCGCGCGACTGCCCTGCCGATGCGCTCCTCAGCATCCGCGTGCAGCGCCGTCAAGGCACCGCCCGCAACTCCCAGGAAGGCCCTTCGATGCATGGTCTTCTCCTTCGCCCGCGTGGCGTCCTGAACATACCATCGGGTTCCGGAGGAACTTCCCCATGACAACACGGTTTTCCACAACACGGTTTTCCCACGCGGCCCTGGCCGCATCCGCAGTCCTTGCCGCTGGTAGCGCCTTCGCGCAACCGACGGTCCCCTACCTCCCCGGCGAGGACGCCGTCCTGCCGCAACCCCACGTCGCGCTCGTCAACACCCACGTGGTGAACGTCGTGGACGGCACCGTCCTGGAGGACGCCGTGGTGGTGGTCCGCGACGGCCTCATCGAGTCCGTCAGCACCGATCCTCCTCCCGAGGGGGCCCACGTGCTGGACCTGGGAGGCCGGCATCTGATGCCCGGCCTCTTCGACGCCCACTGGCACGGACGCACGCTGGATGGTCTCTACCGGGCCCTGGAGTCGGGCGTCACCACCATGAAGAGCGCCGCGGTAGGCAGCTATCTCGACGTCCGGATGAATGACATGGTCGAGAAGGGATATATCGCCGGTCCCGAGATCTTCGCCGCCGGCGTCTACGTGCTGCCGAGTCTCGGCGAGTCGGCACTCGCCGATCCGCGGCTCTACAAGTACCTCCACAAACAGGTGAAGGGCCCCGAGGCGGTCCGCGAGGTGGTCCGGGTGGACGTGGATCGGGGCGCCCGCTGGATCAAGACCCGTTCCGGAGGCACTACCTCGGGCCCGAACGGGCCCGATCCCAAGATGATGGTCTACAGCGTCGAGGAACTCACCGCCATTGTGGAAGAGGCGGACGCGCTCGGGGTGAAGGTGGCCTGCCATTCCCACGGCAAGGAAGTCGTGCGCAACGCCATCATCGCCGGTTGCGCGACCATCGAGCACGGTTCCTACGTGGACGAGGAGGGACTGCAGTTGATGCTGGAGATGGGGACCGCATGGGTGCCGACCTACACCTCGGTGGTGGGCTTCCTCCTGCCCCACGACGACTACGAATCCTCGGCGAGCTTCAGCGCGGCACCCACCTGCTCCACTACCTGGAAAAGGGTTTCCGGCGGGCGCTCGAACTCGGAGTCACCATCATCACCGCGACCGACACCCAATACGGCCCTCGCACCAACGTCCGGATCTACCGGGAGATGACCCACTTCGTGGAGATGGGCATGACACCGCTGCAGGCGCTCCAGTCCGCGACGATCCGCTCTGCCGAGGTCTATGGGATCCGAGACCGCACCGGGGCGATCGAGGTCGGTCTGGAGGCTGATCTGGTGTCGGTGGACGGCAACCCGCTGGAGGACATCTACGCGACCCACGAGCCCATGTTCGTCATGAGCAACGGCCGCATCGTCTATCACCGGACGGTGGACCCCGACCACTACATCCCCCGCCGAATCGGTGTGACCGGCTTCGGGACCGGCGGTCCGCGGCCCTAGCAGCCTGTGGACAGAGTCACGCGGCCCAGTTCTCCCGGTGGGGGCTCGACCGGCGATGCATCCCGCCTGAACCGCGCCGCTTTGCGGCGCTCTGCGTTGCGTTTCAGTCGGAATACACCCGGGCCAGTTCTCCCGGTGGGGGCTCCTCCCTCACGCGCCTTGTCAGCCGGGCGCCTCACCGGCCAGTTCTCCCGGTGGGGGCCTCGGCGCTCACGTCACTTTATCCACAGGCTGCTAGGCAGCGCCCGCGGCGTCGCGGAAAGGGGAACTGCGCCAGTTTCGCCACCGTCCCCGGCTTCACCCTCGGATGCGGCGGCGGGACGGTGCGGGTAGGCTAAACCGCCACCGAGAGTGGGAACGGACAAAGCAGACGATGCGATCGCCCCCCTTCTGGACCGGACTGGCTCTGGCGGCGCTGGTCTCGGCAGCCGCCACGTTTTCCGCGCGATGGATCGCGGAGTCGCTGCTCGGACTCTCGGGCAGTCCGATCAGCCCGATCGTGCTGGCCATCGTCCTCGGCATGGTCGTCTCCAATGTGTCCGATTGGGCGCGGACCACAACGCCGGGACTGCGATTCTGTTCGACCACGATCCTGCGCCTCGGCATCGTGCTGCTCGGCTTTCGCCTGAGCCTCCTCGCTGCCGGCAGATTCACCCTGGCGGCCCTGCCCTTCGTCGTGATGGCAATCGTCGCTGGCGTCGGCGTGGTCCGGCTCCTGGGACCGCGCCTCGGGCTCTCGCGGACCCTGGCCGGGTTGATCGCAGCCGGGACGAGTATCTGTGGGGCCACCGCGATCGTCGCTACCGCGCCGTTGATTCGAGCCAAACAGGCCGAGGTCGGCTACGCCGTTTCCTGCATCACTGTGTTCGGGATCGCCGCGATGTTCGGATACCCGATCCTCGCGAACGCGGTCTTTGCCGGCCGGCCGGAACTTGCCGGACTTTTCCTCGGGGTGTCCATCCACGAAACCGCCCAGGTTGCGGGGGCTGGCGTGATGTACCAGGCCCAGTACGGCGCTCCGGTGGCGCTCGATGTCGCCACCGTCACCAAACTGGTGAGGAACCTTGCGATGCTGGCGTTGATCCCGCTGGCCGGCATTCTCTTCGGCGAAACGCGGTCGGTCGGATCTCCGGGCGCCCGCGCCTGGCTGCGCATGATTCCCTGGTTCGTGATCGCGTTCGCGGCGTGCTCCGCCCTCCGCACGCTCGGCGATCACGGGGATCAGCCATTCGGTTTTCTCGATCCGGACGTTTGGGGGCAGACGGTTGTGTTCTTCCGCCATGCAGCCGAAACCTGTTTGCTCATGGCCATGGCGGGGGTGGGGCTGCAGTCGAGCTTCGCCGGCCTGCGCCGCATCGGCCTCCGTCCGTTTCTCTTCGGGCTCTTCGCCGCCGCAGTGGTGGGAGCCGTCAGTCTGCTGCTGATTGCGGGATTCGGATCACCGGCCCTCGACTTCGTGGGCTACTGATCCGGGAGGGTCACGGCCGCAGGTTCTGCCGTCGGACGGTGGATCCCGATCACTACGTCCCCCGCCGGATCGGCGTGACCGGGTTCGGCACGGGCGGGCCGCGGCCCTGAAACCGCCCGTCAGAACCGCACGCGGAACCCGATGGTCGGGACGAACGGAAACCCGAAGGCGGGGATCTCTTCGACCGTCGGAAGCTCCGCGCCGGGGTTCGCCATCACCCGCTGGTCGATGTCCACCCCGTTGTCCCGATTCAGGACGTTGATGGCCTCGGCGTAGGCCGACCAGCGGCCCCCAGGGCCACCGTGGCGGTAGGTGAGGCGCAGATCGAGCCGCGCGTAGAGCGGAAGCCGGGCGCGGTGCAGGTTCTCGAGCCCCCCGAGATCCACCGCGTAGGCGAGGTTCCCCTGGTCGTCGGTCTCCGGCACGAGCCGATCGCGTTCGTCGCGGATGGCCGCCACCCGGACCCCGACCGCCGGGGTATAGGGAAACCCGCTCGCCGCCCGGGCGGTGGCGGCCAGACTCAGGCGATCGGTGATACCGAGTCTCCCCACGAGATTCAGCGCGTGGGGCCGGTCGTACTCGAAGGGATAGCGCAGGCCGTACGTTTCCCGCTCCGACTTCCCGTACGCGTAGGAAATCCACCCGGCCACCCGGGCTGCGGGGTCAAGTCTCTCCAGATAGACGTCGATTCCGCGGGCGATGCCCCCGCCCCCGTTCACCGGGTTGATGGTGATCCGGGCGGCGGTCGGCACGCTCGGCGCCAGTTCCTTGGGAAAGTCATATGCGGCGAGTCGGGCGAGCCGTTCGGCGTCGGTCTCAAGCCGGCCGACGAGCAGGTCCTCGAAGCGCTTCCAGTAGCCCTCCACGCGGAGCCGGGTCCCGTTCGGGAAGGTTTTTTCGAGGCCCACCACCGCGTGGTGCGCGCGTTCGTGAGCGAGGTCTCCGATCGCGTTGAGGTCCAGGAAGTAGTCCGAGGAGGTCAGCTTCTCCCAGCCCGGGCTCTGGGTGTACGCGCCCCCGGCCGCGCGGGCCTGGATACCGCTTCCGAAATCCCACGCCGCCGCGAAACGCGGAGAGAGCGTCGCCCGGCCGTTCAGCGTGCTCCACTCGAGCCGGAGCCCCGGCTCCACCGTGAAGCGTTCCGAGGGCCGGAAGGCGTCCTGGATCCAGGCGCCTCCGCGTGACCCGGAAAGGTTCGATTCCAGAAGATCGGGGAGCGCGGAACCACCCTGGATACTGCTGGGATTCGCCTCCGACTCGTTCCTGGGGCCCCGGACATTCTGGTACAGCGAGGAGTCGATCCCGTGGAGTTCGAATCCGGTCTCGACGAAGTGGCGGTCCCCGAACTGGACACCGAGCTCCTGGCGGAGGGCCAGGTCGCGGACCGCCCGCTCCCGGTCGAAGCCGATCGTGGTGAGCAGGTCCTGCCGTTCGGAATCTTCAACGTTCACGACCCGGTTCTCGGTGTAGATGTCGGCCTCGAAGTCCAGCAACTCCGTGTTCCGGTACCACGACAAGACCGTCGTCGCCGTCACTCGCTCCGAGAGGAGTGCGTCCAGGCGCACGGCCCCCAGCTCGTTCGCGACATCGCCCAGGAAGTCCACGCGTCCTTCGTCTTCCCCGTCCTCGGCTTCAAAGGAGAAATCAGTGTCCTCCCCGCTGCGGATGCCCAGGAACGACAGGCGATGCCCCGGACCGAACTCCCAGTCCGCCTTGATCTGAAAGTCTGCGAACGAGGGAAAATCCTGATCCAGGACGCGGCCGACCACCACGTCGTAGTAGGTCCGGCGGGCCGTTGCGAGCCAGGAGCCACCACCCGGAAGCGGTCCTTCGAAAACGAGGTTTCCATCCGTGACGCTCAGCGAAGAGGTGCCCTGGAAATCGCGGCGCCCGGGGCGGTTGCGAACCACCAGCAGCGAAGAGAGCCGGTCGCCGTACTTGGCCCCGAACCCGCCGGCCACCAGCGAGAAATCGGTGATCGTTTCCGGGTTGAAAGCGCTGACCAGTCCAAAGAGCCGGTAGGGGTTGTGGATCTCCACCCCGTCCATGAGGGTCAGGTTCTGGTCGGGAGTCCCGCCGCGCACCGAAAGGAAGCTTCCGAAGTCCGAGGTGGGCGCTACCCCGGGAAGGGTCGCGAGCGCCCGGAAGATGTTGTCCACCGTGCCGGCAGTCTCGAGGACTTCCTTGGGGGCTACCCGGGTCGCCGCCGGGCGGTCCAGCACGGGGGCCTCGGCCGTTACCTCGACGGACTCTTCTTCGAAGGTCCGGGGCAGGAGTTCGATGACGGTTTCCCCGGTTTCACTCGCGAGCACCGTGGCTTCGAAATAGCCGTCCGCCAGCACCTGGAGCACCCGCGCACCATCATCGGCCGGTAGCCGGAAACTCCCATCCGGAGCGGTCAAAACAGTCGAATCGCCGGCCGTCACAGTCGCGCCGCCCACCGGCGCGCCGGTCACGCCATCAGTGACGCGTCCGGCGACCTCCCGCATCCGGGGTTCTTGCTGCGATGCGGCCGACGCTGCGGTGGCGGTGAGGGCCGCCAGCATCATCCACGCCGCCATCCGGCGTTTCGTCATCATCGAGAGTCGTCGTTGCGAGATTCAGGCCATACGTTCGCGCAAGCGGAGCCCACCGTCAACGTTACGCGCCGCGCAGGTCGCGGTTCCCTCTCCGCGGACCACACACCGGCCTCCGGACGACAAAGCGCCACCTGCTCCCCATGGCCTGTGGTTTGCTTGCGTTTCGGTACCTTTCGCTCTTCCCGGAGGCCTGCCATGTCGCTTCGCTGGATTTTCCTGGTCGGCGCCCTGACAGCGCCCATCCTGTTCGGATCACCGGGTATTGCCTCCGAAGAGGATTTGTTCGACGAACTGCTCGCAGGTCGCGAGCTGACGTCAGAGCAGGCTGCCGCGCTCGAACAGCACCTCACGGCGAACCCTCAGGATCTGAACGCCCGTGCGCGGCTGCTGGGCTACTACTTCGGGGAGCGCCGCAGCGATCGCACCCGGCAAACCCAACACGTCCTCTGGTTCATCCGGAACGCTCCCGAATCGGAAGTGCTGGAGTGGCCGGAAACAGAAATCATGGCGATGTTCGACCCCGAGGGTTACGCGGAGGCGAAGGAGGCCTGGCTCAGGCAATTGGAGAACGAGCCGAGGAATGCGGTGTTCCTGAAACACGCCGCCAACTTCTTCGCTCTTACGGATACCGCGCTTTCCAGCCAACTGCTGGCACGGGGCGGGGAGCTCGATCCGTCGAACCCGCATTGGGCGCAAGAGCGTGGGCATTTGCGTTGGCTGGAAGCCCACAACCCGTTTGAGGGATCGGACCGTGACGGCGCCGCCCTCGCCCTTGCCGACTTCGAGCGCGCCTACGAACTCGCGAGCGCGTTGGAGCGCGGCAGCTTGCTGGACGATCTAGGGAAGACCGCCTTCGTCGCCGGCGGAATGGAGAAGGCCCGCGGCTACGCCGAGGCCATGCTCAAAGCGATCCCCGACGACTGGAATGGGGGAAACCGAATTCACTACGGCAACCTGATTCTGGGCCGGCTCGCTCTTGCAGACGGTGATTTGGAAGAGGCCCGCGCCCGCCTGATTGCAGCGGGCCAGACTCCCGGGTCGTCCCAGTTGAATTCCTTCGGGCCGGATATGGCGCTCGCCAAGAAGCTGCTCGAGCACGGAGAAACTCGGGCGGTGGTGCGGTATCTGGAGTTGTGCGGAAACTTCTGGGAAATGGACCGCGGCCGACTGAAAGAGTGGATCGTTCTCATCGAGGCCGGACGGACACCCGACTTCAGCTTCAACCTCCACTTCTGATGTTTACCCCCATGCTCACGAGACAGCGGCTATCCCGGCATTTCTTCGTGGGGAGGCTCACCCGGTCACTCGGATGGCGGCGCGTTGCCTGCGCACTGGTGATCTTGGCGCTGATCGCGACGCCGGCGTCGGCTCAGGACCTCCGCGAGGAAGCGATCAAGGGCGCGGAACTCACGGCGATGCAGGCCGCCGCGCTTGAACAGCAACTCACTGAGAACCCTCAGAACCTGGTCGCCCGCTCCCAGCTCCTTGGCTACTACCGTGCGCAGCAGCGATCAGCCTCGGAAGAGCACTCGCGGCACCTTCTCTGGTTCATCCGGAACGCTCCCGAGTCGGAACTCTTCGAAAGCGCCGCAGCGCGCATCGTGCCCTTCTTTGACCCCGAGGGTTACGCGGCGGCGAAACAGGCGTGGCTGCGACTGATCGATGACGAATCCGAGAACGTCGTGCTGCTAAGGCATGCGTCGCGCTTCCTGAGTTTGAGCGACAAGAATCTGGCGGTTGAATTCCTCGGACGCGCCGAGGCGCTCGAACCTTCGAATCCGTATTGGGCCCGGCAACTGGGGCGCAATCGCTGGCGCGAGGCCCACAATCCCTATGAAGACACCGACGCCGCGACCGCTGCCCTGGCGCTCGCCGACTTCGAGCGCGCCTATGAACTGTCAGATGCGGAGGGCTGCGCAGACCTGATGCCGGATCTCGCAGTAGCCGCCTTTGCCGCGGGCGCGTTAGAGAAAGCCAGCGGCTATGCAGAGGCCATGCTCGCTGCGTTTGCGGGCGATCGAAACAAGGGGACCTACATTCACTATGCGAACCTCGTCTTGGGTCGCATCGCCTTGGCTGAAGGCAACCAGGAAGAGGCCGGCGCCCGGCTCCTTGCGGCAGCGCGAACGCAGGGGGCTCCACCACGGAGGTACGGAGGGCCGGACATGGCGCTCGCCAAGGCCCTGCTGGAGCGTGGAGAGACCGAGACGGTGCTGCGCTACCTGGAGCTGTGCCTGGATCTTTGGGAGCGCGGTGAGGACGATCTTCGGGATTGGATTGTCCTCATCGAGGCGGGCCGCATCCCGGACTTCGACCACAAGTTTCTCTTCTGATCCAGCGCGCATCCGGCGCTAGCGGAAGCCGGGCCGACGCGGGCGCCGGGCGGCGTCCGCCGTGTGCAGCAGTCCCCGAGGTGGTGGTTAGGCCGGGCCCCGAAGGCCGACCGCGATGGCCGCCCGGAGCCGCGCCTCGTTCCACTGCAAGAGCGCCACGGGCATCACGATCAAGGCGAGCGCGAGCCACATCCGGGGCGAAAGTTCCTCGCTCAGAATCAGCCATCCCAGCAGGACGGCGATCAGCGGGTTGACGAAGGCGTAGGTGGTGGCCAGCGCGGGTTCAACGTGGGAAAGGAGCCAGGTGTAAGCGACAAACGCCACGATGGAGCCGAACACGACGAGGTAGAGCAAGGCACCGAGAGCGGGCAGGCCGACCTCCGATAGCGAGAGCGCCTGCCAGTTCCCGGCGGCGGTCCCCACCAAAAGCAGGGCGGCCCCCCCAACGAGCATCTGCGCACCCGCCGAGAGCGGGAGGCAGCGGGGCATCGTGGCCCGACGCGACCAGAGACTCGCCGTCGCCCAGGCGATTGGGGCCGCCAGCATCGCAATGACTCCCGCCGGATCGAGCCCTGCCTCCGAACGCCAGGGTGCAACCAGCACCACCACCCCGCCAAAACCGGCCAGAATGCAGAGCACGGGAATCGCCTTGGGTAGGCGGCGGGTTACGAACGCGGCGTCCAGGCCAGTGATCCAGAAGACCACCGTCGCCACCAGCACCGCGGCGACGCCCGACGGAATGCGAACCTGGGCCCAGTGCCCGAGGCCGTGGGCCGAGGTGAAGAAGAGGAGCCCGGCGAGCCCTGCTTCCGCCCATTCCCGTCGCGTGAGGGGCGCTTCTCCGCGCCTCGCGAAGAGAAAAAGAATCGCTCCAGCGGTCAGGAAGCGGACTCCGGCCATCAGGAAGGGCGGCACATCCCGGACCCCGACGCTGATCGCGAGATAGGTGGATCCCCAGATCAGATAGACGGCGGCGAACGCCAGGAACTTGCGCATTCGACGCGGGGATCAGCCGAAGACGGCGTCACCTCGGGCCGCCCAGGACCATCGGGCGGCCCAAACGGGTCCCGAGCAGCGATCCGGCTTCAGCGGAGATCCGCGACGATCCGTTCCGCTTGGCGGACCTGTTCCGTGAGAGAAGAAAGGGCCTCGCCCACCACCCGCACGTAGAAGCGGGCGGCTTCCCACTCCTCCTCCTCGATGCCTTCGCGGACGCCAGGGATCGTCTTCACCCCGTAGCCGGTATAGAAGCCGGGCGCATAGACCTGATGGCGAAACCACTCCCGGTTGGGCAGCCCCTCGTCGGAGCCGAGGCGGCGTTCGGAGGTGTAGAGGAGCTGGTTGAGTTCGGAAACGCGGGCGTTGCCCAGCACCGCTTCTGCCGAAGCATCGCTGAGGCCGGCGAGCGCCTCCTCGTACCCCTGCCCCGCCTCTTCGAGAGCCTCGAGTGCGCTCTCCAGGGCCTCGAAATCAATCTCTTCCGGTGACTCCATCGCGGCGTGCGTCTCGCGGATCTCCTTCACGTAGGTCCGCATCGCGTCCGCGAGGTCGGTGAATCCGAACGGGAGGATCGCTGCGTTCGCGAGCCGCAGGATCGCGGTCCCGATCAACTGGGAGAGGGCCCGCCCGAACACGAAATCACCGTCCGAGAAGTTCAGGTACCAGTGGAACGAGTCGTAGTTCGAGTGGTACACGCCTCCCGGGCTGTCGCCGCCGAAGCCGAGGTTCAGGGACGCCATGGTCAGGTGATCGATGAACACCGTGTAGTCGGAGCCCGATCCGAGGGCGGCCAACCGGAGGTCATCGCTTTGCTCGATCTCCTGCCGCAGTTCGGGATTCGCGGCGGTCTCGAGCTGGCGGGCTCGCGCGGCCTCGAACACGCTCATGCCCCGCTCAGGGTCCTCGATGTCGCGCGCCACCTCGTTCAGGAAGCGCTGCAGGGTGTGGCTTCCCGCCATGCCGAGCCAGCCCTTCCCGGTGCTGTCGGAGTTGATGTACACGACGCCCTTTTCTCGGAGTTCGTCCCGGTGCGTCTCGGCCCATTCGGTGGATCCGAGCAGACCCCACTCCTCGGCGTCCCAGAGTGCGAAAACGACGGTGCGGCGGGGGCGGATTCCGGCCTTCAGGAGTTCGCCGAAGCCGCGGGCGGTCTCCATGAGCTGGACCGCGCCGCTGATCGGATCGGTGGCTCCGACGGACCAGCCGTCGTGGTGGTTGCCGTGAATGATCCACTCGTCGGGATACGTCGAACCTTCGATCCGCGCGATCACGTTGTAGATGGGACGCACCTGCCAGTCGTAGGCGGTGCGCATCCGGAGTGTCGTGGGACCCGGACCGATGTGATACGGAATCGGGAGCGCGCCCTTCCAGTCGTCATTCGGTGCCGCGGTGCCGCGGAGCTGTTCCAGGATGGGGAGGGCGTCCCCCCAGGAGATTGGGAGAACCGGAATCCGCACCAGAGTCCGGGCGGTCTCCTGAGTCAACTTCTCGCGGTCCTCCGTCGCTCCCCAGCCCGGGGTCAGCGGATCGCCCGGGTGCACCGGCATGTCCATGATGGAGCCGCGCTGCACCCCCCACTTGGGTCGGTAGGGGCCTTCTGGATAGGTGAGTCCCTGGTAGTAGCCGTCTTCCTCGGGATCGGAGTAGATCAGCGCCCCGATCGCCCCGTTGTCCTGCGCGAGCTTCGCCTTGATGCCGCGCCAGCTCCGGCCGTAGCGGGCGAGCGCGATCTTCCCTTCGACCGAGATCCCGAGTTCCGCGAGCTTTTCGTAGTCCTCCGGGATTCCGTAATTCACATAGACCACTTCCCCGGTGACGTCTCCGTCGGCGGCGTAGGCGTTGTAAGTCAGAAGCCGCCCCTCGTCGGAGGAGTCCTTGTCATCGGGGACCCCGGGCTCGGACAGCCGCAGCGTGTAGGGCTCGGGCCCGATGACCTCGACGTGCCGATCAATCGGCAGCGGCATGAGCGCCTCGGTGATTTCGATCTCCGCGTCGAGGCCGAAGGACCGGAACTTCTCGAGCGCGTACTCGGCTACCCGCTTGCTGCCATGACCGAGCCCGGCGATGTGGGGCTCTTCGGTCATGAACTCCATGTACTCCCGGAGCCGGGCCGGATCGGGAACCGCCCGGAAACGTTCCTCCAGCTCCCGCTGTTCGTCCCATTGCCCACCGAGGAATCCCCGGGCCGGGTCGCCCGACTGAGCTGACGCGGTCACCGCAAGTGCGACGGCAGAAATTAAGAAGAGAACGGAAAGCGGGAAGCGGCTCATGGCGGGAAATCCTATCCGCCCCGGCCGGCGCTTCCCTCGCTGACGCCGCCTCCGGGGCGCCGGATAGACTCGCTCCGCCCTTCGGGAGGGATCACGATGCGAAACCATCCCCGTTGCAGCGCGCTGGTCGCGCTCCAGATCCTCGTCGCTCCGCTCGTCTGGAGCCAGTCCGAGCGTCCGCCGGCGCCCGAGGTGGAATCGATCACCGCCGCCGATCTACGCGCCGACCTGTTCTTCCTCGCTTCCGACGGCATGCAGGGGCGACTCAGCGAGACGCCGGAAAACCACCTGGCCGCCGAGTTCGTCGCGAGCCGCTTTGCGCGGGCCGGACTCGAGCCTCCCGGCGGTTCCTTCTTCCAGCAATACCGTCTCGCGCACAGCGCGCTCGGCAGCGGGAACCGGCTGGAAATCCTGGGAGACGTCACCCAGGCGGTGCAGCTCGGGGAGGGCTTCTACCCGCAGCGCTTCTCGCCCGCTGCGAGTGCGGAGGGCGCCTTGGCCTTCGCCGGCTTCGGGATCCGGGCGCCCGACTTCGGGTGGGACGACTGGGAAGGCGCCGGAATGGACGGTCGCGTTGCCATCATCCTCGACCACGAGCCCGGGGAGGCGGACCCGGCGAGCCTCTTCGACGGGGTCGTCACCTCGGAGGTCTCCCGTCCTTTCCGGAAGGCGGTCGCCGCCGCTCAGGCCGGGGCGGCGGGAGTCCTGTTCGTGCGCGATGTCCACCAACACCCCGAGGACTTCGACTTCGCGGCCGGCGCACGGGGCACTTGGCCGGACCCACCGCGCCGGGTTCCCCGGATCACGCTCGCCGACTGGGTCGAGTCGGTGGAAATCCCGGCTGCGGTGATCTCCCCCCGGGTGGCGGAAATACTCCTCGCGGGAAGCGGCCAGACGCTCGCCGCGCTGGGAGCGATGGCCGAGCGCGGCATGAGCGAACCGTTGCTCCTCGACACCCGCGTCCGGCTCACCACCGCGGTCGAGCGCACCACCGTCCCGGACCGCAACGTGGTCGGTCTCCTGCGCGGAGCGGAGGCCCCCGACGAGTGGGTCGTCATCTCGGCCCACTATGACCACGACGGCGCCGACGGCAACTTGATCTGGGCGGGCGCCGACGACGACGGCTCCGGAACGGTGGGCCTGATCGAGATCGCCGAGGCGCTCGGGCGCGCCGCCGCCGCCGGCCATCGGCCCCGGCGTTCCATCCTGATCGCCGCCTGGAACTCGGAGGAGCGGGGATTGCTCGGAGCCTGGGCCTACACGCTGAACCCCCTCCATCCCCTCGAGCAGACGGTTGCGGTGCTCAACATGGACATGATCGGGAGGAACGAGGAGGTCCGGCGTGGCGGCGGGCGGCGCTTCCGGGGTCTCGAGCCGCAGACCGCCGAGTCGAACGCGAACGCCGTGAACATCCTCGGCCACAGCTACAGCCGCACCATGACCGAGATGGTGCGCTCGGCGAACCGGGAATCCGAACTCGATCTCAAGATGGACTACGACAACAACGTTTCCAACCTGCTCCGCCGCAGCGATCAGTGGCCGTTCCTGCAGACCGGGGTCCCCGCCCTCTTCTTCCACACCGGGCTCCACCCCGACTACCACACGATCTACGACCGGCCGGAGAAGATCGAATACGAGAAGATGGAACGGATCGTCCGGCTCGTCTACCAGATGGCCTGGGATCTCGCGGATTCGGACGTCCAGCCGGACTTCACCGGCCCGAACCGGGGGATGCGCACGGGGTCGGCCGCCGCCGAACGGGGCCGCTGAGGAGCGTCGCCGATGCAAAGGAACGGAAAACTCCGGGCGGGCCCCGGCTGGGTCCTGGCGGCGGTGATTGCCGCCGGATGTGCCCCTCCCGAGGCCGAAACGGACAGGGTCGGCGAGGATGCGACCCCGGTTGGGAGTGGTCCGCCCGCCGCGGTAGAGGCCGATCATTTCGTCCCGTCGTCGCCCGAGAACACGAGCTGGGGCTGGTTCCCGATCGACAAGGAACCCGTGCTCCGGGTCCGGCCCGGGGAGACCGTGCGAATGGACACCCTCACCCACAACGGTGCGGTTCAGGATGAGGAGCCGGTGGCCTGGCTCACCGCCCTCGGCGTGCCCCGCGAGGAAATCCACCAGGATGTCCTTGACTTCTGGGCCTCCCGCGGTAGCCGCCCTCGCGAGGGCCGGAGCGGCCACGTCATCACCGGGCCGGTGTACGTCGAGGGTGCCGAACCCGGAGACATGCTCGAGATCGAGATCCTCTCGGTCGAGACCCGGGTGCCGTGGGGGGTCAACAACACCTCCGCCCGAGGCGGGGTCTTTTCCGAGAGCTATCCAGGCGCCCGCCCAGACGACCCCGCGTTCGAGATCCCTCCCGGGACCCGCCATCTGATCCGGACCGGATGGGTGGACGGCCGCGAAGTCGCCTTCCTCTCGGACGACATCCACGTCCCCCTGGCGCCCTTCATGGGCGTCCTGGCGGTGGCCCCGGATCCGGTGGTGGGAGAGCCGGGGGTGACCGTTCCCGGGGTTCAGGGCTCGCGTCCGCCGGGACCCTTCGGCGGCAACCTCGACGTGAAGGATCTCAAGGCGGGGACCACCCTGTATCTCCCGGTGTTTCATCCCGGAGCCCTCTTCTATGCCGGGGATCCGCACGGGGCCCAGGGGGACGGCGAGGTGAGCGGCACCGCGATCGAGCAGTCGCTGAGTGGTGTTTTCCGGTTCGCCGTCCACAAGGGCCGCGCCCCGTCTTCGCCCTGGGCGGAAGACGATGATTTCTACATGGTCATGGGGATCGATCTCGACCTGGACCGGGCCACCCGGGCGGCGACCTGGGAGGTCGTGGAGTTCCTGGGCGAAGAAAAGGGGCTCTCCCCCGCCAAGGCGCTCTCACTCGCAAGCATCGCGGTGGACTTCCGCGTCAGCGAGGTCGTGGACCTCACGCAGGTCGTCACCGGATACATCCCGAAGAGCATCTTCGTGCGCTGAGCTCGGGACGACGTCGGGGCGCCGCCATCCTCGACGGAAGCTGGTGGATTCAGACGCGCCGCCCCAGGTCCGATTCGAACCCGGGGATGCGGGCGAGGTTGGGGCGGGAAGGGTTTCCGGGAGGCGGGATCAGGCTTGCGGGCCGGACGCGCTCGCTTGCCTCAACCGATCCACGCTGGAAATGAGTACCATGTGACCATGGTCATGACCATGTAGAATAGTGGTCACAATCCGGGAGCATTGCAATGGATCGGCATGAACCGCAAACGACCGCAACCCGAACCATAAAGGCATCCGAGTTCAAGGCCAGATGCCTGAAGCTCATGGACGAGGTGGCCGAAACCGGCCAGGAAATCGTCATCACGAAGAACGGGCGTCCTGTCTCTCGACTCACCCCGTACATGCGCGAACTGAAGGCTCCGTTCGGTCAGGATCGAGACCGGATTCGTGTTCTGGGCGACATCGTCTCCCCTATGCCCGCCGAATGGTTCGAAGAGCCGGCCGAGGACGAAGACGATCTGTTTTGATCCTTCTCGACACCCACGTCATCCTCTGGTTGTTGATGGACGACCAGCGGCTCGGACCGAAGGCCCGGCGAATCATCGAGAAGCGCTGGCCCCCGGGGGAAGTGGCTCTTTCGAGCATTTCCTTTTGGGAGGTGGCAATGCGCGTCCAGAAGGGCCACCTCAACCTACCCTTCGATCTGTATGCATGGCGTGTTCGCCTCCTGGAATCTGGGCTCGTTGAGCTTCCCATGGACGGTGGCGCCGCCATTCGAGCGGGACTCCTGTCCGACCTGCACGGTGATCCCGCGGACCGGATCATCGTCGCAACCGCGCTTGAGGGTAATCAGCTCATGACCGCGGACCGCCGGATTCTCGATTGGCCTGGACATCTGAACCGTTTCGACGCGCGCCGGTAAGCCGGGAAGCGGGCTCCGCCGCCCTCCGGGCGGCGATGCCGGCCAGAGGCCGGCGATCCCCGCGCGTCGCGGTCCGATGTGGTGATCAGCCCGCGCGGAGCGACTCCAGGATCGGGCGGTTCGCGGCGGTGCGAGCGGCGAGCGCTCCCGCCCCCAGACCAAAGGTCAGGACGCCCAGCAGCAACAAGGCCAGCAGGGTGAGACTCCCGCCGGCGCTCCGCTGCCCTAGCACCGGAAGGATCGCGATAACGGCGGCGATGCTCCCGGCCGCGAGCCCGCCCGTGAGCAGGAGGGCGTTCTCCCAGAAACCGAGCTTCGCGAAGTCCCGGCGGCGGTAACCGGCGGCGCTCAGCAGGGCCCACTCCTGTCGGCGCTCGTCCGCATTCCGGAGCAGCACCGCTCCGAGGCCGAAGGTGCCGAGCAGGAGCCCGAGGCCGCCGAGCGCCTGAAAGGTGGAGAGATAGGTGTTCTCGACCCGGTGGAACTCGTCGAGGCGGGCCCGGGTGGGCGTCGAAACCGCCCCGTAATCGGCAAGTGCGCCAGTCACCATATTGCCGGCGAACGCTTCCGCGGCGGCAAGCGCTTCTTCGCCCCGGGGGATCTCCTCCGGTTCGGTGAGAAAAAGCCGATAGCCGTCGGGAGCGGGTAGCGCCGCGAGCAGGTCCTCCTCGGCCATCAGCAACTCGCCCTGGAAGAGACTGTCCCAGAGCGTGCCGACGAGCCGGAGCCGGACCAGGGCGCCCCCGGGCCCGATCGGAAAGGCGCGTTCCTCCCCGACCGGCCACTTGAGCACGTACGTCATGGAGTTCTGGTCGCCGATGACCGGAATCGCCTCTCCGGACTCGCGGTCTCGCCAGAGCAGGCGCCACGGGTTTTCGATTTCCTCGGGGCTCTCGCCGAGGTGGGCGCCGAACGGAAAGCGGTTTTCTTCCGCGAGCGCGCGCGGGATGCCGATCACCCGGGGCCGCGAGGGGCGATAGAGGTTCAGGCAACTCGCGTCCTCGTCGCCGGCGAGCCGGAGCGGCTGGATGCGGACTCCGGAGAGATCCGGCGGCAGCAGGTTGAGCGCCTGGTGGCCCTCGGGATCGCGCGGATCCCAGGGCGAACCGAAGACGGTTTCGGTAATGGAGACGAAACCCCCGGCCCCCGCCGGAAGGGTCCCGGGATCGGGCTGTTTTCGGAACGCTTCGACCGCCACCAGGGTGAACGCGGCGAAGGCGATCAGGATCATCGCCGCCAGGCTGCGTCCCGGCCGGAAGGTGGTGGCACGGAACGCAAGCCCGCGGAGGCCGGAACCGGACGTGGGTGCGGCACGGCGCGCCGGGTCCGCAAGGCCCTTCAGACGCGCCCACGCGACGAGGAACGCCGTCGCGAGGAGGGCCGCGCCCGCCCCGAAGAAACCGGCCGCTTCCGGGATCGTCCCGGTGACCGCCAAACCGAGCAGCAGGAGGCCGGAGGCTCCGGTAACGACCGCGAAGCGCCTAGAGCCCGCGCCGGGGGAACCGGCCGGCGCGACGAGTGGCCAACTCCCGAGGTCCTCAGTGGGATTCCCGGCGAGGAGTCCCCGCGGAGAACACCGGACGAGCTTCCTCAGTGTCCACCAGGCGGCTCCCATGGCCATCACGACCCCCGAAAAGGCGCCCGCGAGGATCGAGGACCACCGAACCGACACCCCGAGCGCGGCGCCCGCACTGCCGTCTCCCGTATTCGTGGAGAGTGTCCCGGCCACCGCGCCCTCCCACACTCCGGAGAGCAGGCCGATCATGCCAGTGGCGTAGGCAAGACCGGCGAACGCACCGGCCACCGCACCGGCCGACGCCACGACGGCGGCCTCGGACAGCAGGCTGCGGGAAACCCGGCGGGGGGACCAACCGCACGCAAGCAGCAGGCCGATCTCCCGAAGCCGGCGTTCCACTCCCAACCGGTACAGGAGCGCCAGCAGCACGAACGCCGACACCAACAGGAAATAGGAAAAGTAGAGGAAATACACGCCGAAATCCGTCGCGCCCCGCGACGCTTCGAGCCCCTGCTGGCGGACCGGCAGCGGCACGAGCCCGAAGTCCTCGGGCGGCAACGCGGCGAGCAGTGCTTCGTGCAAATCGCTTCCCGGGCCTCCACCGACGTCGGCCCCGAATCGAACCGAGGTGGCGCTCCCCTGGCGCATCGTCCAGAGACGCCTTGCGGTGCCGAGCGGCACGAACGCCTTGGGGAGCGTCCGGTGCTCTTCCCAGTACTTCTCGTCGCGCTCGCGAATCCGGCTCAAATCCACCGGAAAGGGCGGATCCCAGTCACCCATCCGGGTCGAATCGCTCACTCCCGGAAACTCGGGAGCAAGCGTCACATCCAGGAAGAGGCCGTCGCCGGGGACCGTTGCTCCGGCCACGAACGATGCGGATTCCGAATGGAAGCGCCCTTCCTCCTCCCAGACGAGGAATGAAAGTTCGAGCGGGTCGCCCGGGTGGAGCGCAAGGTCCTCGGCCAGCCACGGCCCCGGATAGAGCACGTCTTCCTCGTCTTCCCGCGCGTCGCCGCCGGGGAGGAGCGGCGCCGGTATCCCGCTGACGAGTGAATAGGGGGTTTCGCGACCGGCTGCCCGGATACCCGTGGCCAGATAGGTCAGTACCGGCGCCGCCTCGGCGCCCCGTTGGCCGGCCGCCGCCAGCGCTCCCTCGACGACGCGGTCGTCCAGCACCAGACTCCGGCTCTCCAGAACGCTCCCTCCCGACGCGCCGTCGCTCAGCCTCAGCCCGCGGTCATCGAGAGAGCTCACCTCGGCGAGTACGTCCTCGAGCGCCGCGGCGTTGCCAGCAGTCGCCGCGTCCCGCGCGGTGTTCCGAACGAGCAGGGCGTTGGCCCGGAGTGGGGCCTGGTCGTCCCTGCGACCCCTGCCCTCCAGCTCGACGAACCGGCGCAGGTCGTCGAGCGGCAAGAAGACCGCCCGGGTGGCCCCCTGCCCGGGGAAGAGGGCGAAGTCGCCAGACGCCACTCCCGGCGCCGGAGCCGGCCAGCCGGCGACGTCGCGCCGGAGCATGATCCCCGTGCTCTCCTTTTCTCCGAACAGCGACGCCGCCGCGATGTCCTCGTACCCGCCGACCTGGATGAGGAGCGCGTCTCCGGGAGCGAACCCGAGCCGCCGGACGCCACTACTGATGCGCGCCGTTCCCGGGTCGATGACGTCTTCAAGCCCGTGGAACGCGAAGAAACGCCCGTCCACGCCAAGCACGGTCACGGGGACCGTCCCGCCGTCCGGGGCGACTACGGTGCCCGCGAGCCGGTAGATCGGAACGGCCGGCTCGAACCGCGCGCGGTACTCATCTCGTGCCGCCAGCCGGGCCGCCAATCCGGAGTCCGGGTCGTCCGCGAAGGCGTGCGTCGGGAGGATCGCGTAGTCGGTGGCGCCGAGGCGTTCGGTGAACGCCGCCCTCAGGCTGCCCCGCACCGAATCGCCCACCACCAGCGCGCCGACCAGCACGGCCACGGCCACCGCGGTGGCGGCGGCGACCAGCAGGTGCTCGCGGCGGTAGTAGCGAAGTCCCCGCCGCGTGAGGTGGGCAGCCCCGAAGCCGGTGGTCATCGCTTAGCAGTCTGTGGACAGAGTGACGTTAGCAGCCTGTGGTGGAACCCGGGTGAGCGCCGAGAGCGGCGAGGCGCCCGGCTGACAAGGCGCGTGAGGGAGGAGCCCCCACCGGGAGAACTGGCCCGAGTGTATTTCGACCGAAACGCAACGCAGAGCGCCGCAAAGCGGCGCGGTTCAGGCGGGATGGATCGCCGCTCGAACGCCGCTTGGGTTTCACCACGGGCTGCTAGCGCCGATGCCGGTGAGGCGCCCGGCTCACAAGGCGCGCGAGGGAGGAGCCCCCACCGGGAGAACTGGCCCGAGTGTATTTCGACCGAAGCGCAACGATGAGCGATGCGAAGCAAAGCGTTTCAGCCGGAATGCGTCGCCGGCCGAGCCCCCACCGGGAGAACTGGGCCGCGTGACTCTGTTCACCGGCTGCTAAATGCCGGTGAGGCGCCCCCGGCTCATCCGGAAACGCTTCGGGAAACGCCCTCCCAGCTCCGCGTCGTGAGTGACCAGGACGACGATCCGGCCCTCGTCGAGCGCACTCGCCTCCAGGAGCAGGGCCGCCACCTCGTCGGCAGATTCCCCGTCCAGGTTGCCGGTCGGCTCGTCGCACAGCAGGAGACGGGGCGCCCGCACGAGGGCACGGGCGATCGCCACCCGCTGTTTCTCGCCGCCGGAAAGCTCCGCCGGGAGGTGTCGCAGCCGGCCGGACAGCCCCACCCGGTCGAGCAGGGCGGCGGCGCGCTCGGCGTCGTTCGGACGCGGATCCGGAAGGGTCGGCGCCAGCACGTTCTCGAGCGCCGTGCACTGCGGCAGGAGGCAGTGATCCTGGAACACGAAACCCACCTGGTCCCGCCGGAAGCCGGCCTGGTCGTCCGGGTCGAGTTCGTGGGGATCCACTCCGTCGAGCCGAACTTCTCCGGCGGAGGGGGCCTCGATCGCGCCGAGCACGAAGAGGAGGGTGCTCTTGCCGCAGCCCGAGGCGCCCATCACCGAGGCGGCTTCGCCGGGCCGCAGCTCCAGATCCACTCCGTCCAGCACGCGCAGCAGCCCGGAAGGCGCCGGATAGTCCTTGACGAGCCCCGATACCTGGAGGCCCCCGGTCACGGACCCCGCGCGTCCTTCGCTCGTATCCACGCCTCTCAGGCGCTCTGGAATGCCCGGGCCCGGTAGAGCACATCCACGATGTTGCCCTCGTGCGGCTGGAGCCAATTGAGCCGGGTTGTCGGGATCGGTCCGAAATTCAGGCGATCGATCGAGGTCGTCTCCAGCAGATCCGTCCGAAAACTCACGTCGTCGGTGATTGCGGTGGCCACCAGGGTGTCTCCGATCCGTCCGATCATTTCTTCCTGCGGACAGCGGACCACCGAGACGAACGGAAACATGTATTCCACGTTCGCGGCCGGCACTTGTGGGCTCTCGCAATGCAGGACCGTGGGAAGCAGCCAGGAAGCGCGTCCCTCCTGCACGAGCCGCGGGCCGTCGCGGAGCGTGGCGGTGAGATCGCTGGCCCCGCCGCCAGCCAGGCGCTGTTCGATGTCCCGGTCAATCGTTTCGGCCATTCCGGGAACCGTAAAGGCGGCGAGTGCGCTCTCGGGATCGTCGGGAGGACGCGGCCGGAACGAGGCGAGCCGCTCCGCGAGCGCCGCGGCGATCGCCTCGGTATGCCGGGACGCCCAAATGCCGGAACAGGAGATGCAACTGCGTCCGCTGTTCAGGAAAACGCTCTCGAAGAGCACGTCCAGATGCTCTTCCCAGCGATCCACCAAGTCGTCACCGAGCAGAATCTTCGAGAACCCGGGGCCGTGGACGCGCACCGACGGATTGCTCCGGTAGCGCTCCACTGTCGCCCGGCTGCCGAAGATCAGCGTTCGCGGCGCCGCTTCGACCACCGCCGCCCCTACCTCGGCGCCACCGGGATAGACGGCGATCGCTTCCCGGGGAATCCCGGCGGCGAAGAAGGCCTCGGCCATCCGGTACGGGGTCCAGGGCTCTTCGGGACCCGGCTTGAGCACGAGACCGATCTGCAGGGGAATCACCGGAAGCCAGAGCGTGTGAACGCCCGGCGAGTTGGACGGCAGGACGCAGGCGAGCACCGGCGTCTGCGCCTGGTAGGACACCGGGACGCCCCGCTCCTCCATCCCGTGTCCGGTCGAAAGGATGTCGAGGTCCAGGCCGCGGGTCAGGGCGTCCAGTACCTGGTCCATCCGCTCGAGCACGAAGCGGTTCTTTTCCATGTTGGCGCGGCACATGGATTCCGGGAGGCCAGTGGTCCCCGACTGGGAGCGGACGAACTCCTGCGGGCTCTGGGTGGCGTCGCCGAGCGGCAGTTCTGCCTCCATGTAGAGGCGGGCGGCCTCCTTTACGCGGGCCAGCAGATCCCGGATCGGGAAATCCCGGAGCGCCGCACGCGCCATTCCGGCCCGCCTCAGGTCGCGCTTCACGATTCCCGGCGTGACCTGATCCACCTCGGCAACCGGCTCGCCGGTGAGGAAGTGGGAAACGGTCGTCGTCTCCAGACTGCGGTAGGGCTTTCCCCAGCGGAGGACCGGAACGCGGATCACGGGCGACGGAGTTTAGCCGCCGGTGGTGAAACCCCGGCGGCGTTCCCGAGCCAAGAAGGGATGGGGGTCGGGTGGTCCCGCCCCCCGTCCTTTCCGCTCCGGGGTCTACGCGGTGCTTGCGCCCCGCTCCGGAAACGGCCGGCGATGCATCCCGCCCAAACAGCCTGTAATGAAACCCGCGCGGCCCAGTTCTCCCGGTGGGGGCTCGGCCGGCGATCCATCCCGGCTGAACCGCGTCGCTTCGCGCCGCTCGTCGTTGCGTTTCGGTCGAAATACACCCGGGCCAGTTCTCCCGGTGGGGGCTCCTCCCTCACGCGCCTTGTCAGCCGGGCGCCTCCCCCCACCGGGAGAACTGGCGGCCTCGGCGCTCACCCGGGTTCCACCACAGGCTGCTAGCGGGTGCGCATGGCCATAGTGCCGCCACTCCGTCATGATGCGTAGGTCGGGCTTTCGTACTTGGAGAGCCTGCCCCTCACCCTGAATCGAAGAGTCGCACAATGTCCAGAATCACTCGAACGAATCTGATTCCCCTCGCCCCGGCGGGCGCCCTCGCGCTCACCGCGGCGTTGGCGCTCAGCAGCTTCCCGGTCCACGCCGAGGCCCAAACGGCCGCAAACGCCGATTCGGCGCGGTTCGAGCCAACGGACGTCTTCCAGCTCGAATTCGCGGTGGATCCGCAGATTTCCCCGGGTGGCAGCCAGGTCGTCTACGTCCGCACCTCGATGGACATCATGCGCGACCAGCAGCGCACCGAGCTGTGGATCGTGAACGCTGACGGGTCCGGTCATCGCCGCTTGAGCGCCGGCGCCGCCCCGCGCTGGTCGCCGGACGGGACCCAGGTCGCCTACATAGCGGAGGGCCAGATCCACTTGCGCTGGATGGACACCGGCGAAACGGCCACCCTCACCCAGCTCCTGGAATCGCCAAGAAACATCCGCTGGTCGCCGGACGGCCGCCACCTCGCTTTCAACATGCTGGTGCCCTACCCGCCTCCGCAGCTCGTCGCCCCGCCGCAACCGCCTCCGGGCGCGGAGTGGGCCGATCCCCCGATCATGGAAGACCGCTTCAAGAGCAAGCAGGACGGAGTCGGCTATCTCGACTTCGGCTATGACCACATCTTCGTGCTCCCGGTCGAAGGCGGCACGCCGTTTCAGGTCACCACCGGCGACTTCCAGCATTCCGGGCCCGCCGCCTGGACCCCCGACGGCCTTCACCTCGTCTTCTCGTCGAACCGCAACCCCGACTGGGAGCACGACTACCGCAACTCGGAGCTCTACCTCGCGCCGGTCGCGGGCGGAGAGATCCGGGCGCTGACCAGCCGGAACGGGCCGGACCACAGCCCGGCGGTGTCTCCTGACGGAGAGCGGATCGCATTCGTGGGTTACGACGACCGGGTGCGGACCTACCAGGTCAGCCGTCTCGAGGTGATGAACCTGGACGGGAGCGGCCGGCGGGTCGTCACCACCGGCCTGGACCGAAGCGTCTCGAATCCGGTGTGGGCCGCCGACGGGCACCGCATCTACTTCCGTTACGACGACGAGGGCAACACCAAGGTCGCCTTCACCACCCTGGACGGCGAGGTCGCGGTTCTCGGGCAGGGCGTCGGGGGGTCGTCCTACGGCCTTCCCTACGGCAGCGGGTCGTTCTCGGTTGCGGCCGGCGGCGGCTTCGCGTTCAACCAGACACGGCCGGATCAACCGGGCGAGGTCGCGGTGGGGACCCCCGGCGGTGAGGTGCGGCGGATCACCTCGCTCAACGAGGACCTGCTCGGCCGGCGGACCCTCGGCGAAGTCGAGGAGATCTGGTGGGATTCGTCCTTCGATGGCCGCCCCGTCCAGGGCTGGATCGTGAAGCCGCCTGACTTCGATCCGACCCGCCGGTACCCGTTCATCCTCGAAATCCACGGCGGGCCGATCGCCCACTACGGCGACCGCTTCTCGGCAGAGATGCAGCTCTTCGCCGCCGCCGGATACGTGGTGCTGTACGCCAACCCCCGTGGCAGCACGAGCTACGGCGGGGAGTTCGGGGATCTGCTCTACCACAACTACCCGGGCAACGACTACGACGACCTCATGTCCGGGGTGGATGCGGTGATCGCCCGCGGGTACGTGGATGAGGCCAACCTCTTCGTGACCGGCGGTAGCGCTGGCGGGATCATGACCGCCTGGATCGTGGGGAAGACCGACCGCTTCCGCGCCGCCGTCTCCGAAAAGCCGGTCATCAACTGGATCAGCAAGACGCTCACCGCGGACAACTGGTTCAACTACTTCGGTAGCCGCTACGAGGGCCTCCCCTGGGAGGATCCGGAGCCCTACTGGAAGTTCTCGCCGCTCTCCCTGGTCGGGAACGTGAGTACGCCGACCATGATCATCACCGGGGCGGCGGACCTGCGGACACCCCTGTCGGAGTCGTACCAGTTGTTCCACGCCCTCAAGTTCCGCGGCATCGACACGGCGGTGATCCGGCTGCCCGGGGCGTTCCATGACATGAGCCGGCGCCCGAGCCAGTTGATCGCGAAGGTCGCCAACCAGGTCGCCTGGTTCGAGAAGTACCGGACTTCGGCGGGCAACTGATCCCGCAAGCCTCTGGTAAGTTGCAGAGCTTCTCCCCCAAACCCAAACCCAAACCCAACCGAACCCGAACCCGAGAGTCGAAACATGCCCGGAATCCACCGAACGAACCTTCTTGCCGCCGCGCTGGTCCTCGTCATCGGCCCCGCTTCCTCCGGGGCCCAGGAGTCGTTCCAGCCCATGGACGTCTTCCAACTCGAATTCGCGGCGGATCCGCAGATTTCCCCGGACGGCAGCCAGGTCATCTATGTCCGGACCTCGATGGACATCATGCGCGACCGCCAGCGGCCCGAACTGTGGATCGTGAACGCCGACGGCACCGGCCACCGCCGGCTAAGCGCCGGCTCGTCACCTCGTTGGTCCCCGGACGGGACCCGCATCGCCTTCACCGCGGACGGCCAGATCCACCTGCGCTGGATGGATACCGGCGAGACGGCCACCCTCACCCAGCTTCTTGAATCGCCGAGAAATATCCGCTGGTCGCCCGAGGGCCGCCACCTCGCGTTCAACATGCTGGTGCCCTATCCCCCGCCCCAACTCGCCCCACCCCCGAAACCGCCCCCCGGCGCCGACTGGGCTGATCCTCCGATCATGGAGGACCGCTTCAAGAACCGCCAGGACGGGGTGGGCTATCTCGACTTCGGTTACAGCCACCTCTTCGTTCTCCCGGTCGAAGGCGGTACGCCGGTGCAGGTCACTTCGGGCGACTTTCAACACTCGAGTCCCGCCGCCTGGACGCCGGACGGCCGGCACCTCGTCTTCTCCTCGAACCGCAACCCCGACTGGGTGCACGACTACCGCAACTCGGATCTCTACATTGCGCCGGTCGCCGGCGGGGAGATCCGCGCGCTGACCGACCGGAACGGGCCGGACCAGAGCCCCGCCGTCTCTCCCGACGGGCAGCAGATCGCGTTCGTGGGCTACGAGGACCGGGTGCGGACCTACCAGGTCAGCCGACTCCAGGTCATGAATCTGGACGGGAGCGGCCAGCGCGTCGTCACGACCGGCCTGGACCGGAGTGTCTCGAATCCGGTGTGGGCGGCGGACGGGCACCGCCTCTACTTCCAGTATGACGACGAGGGCAACTCGAAGGTCGCCTTCGTGACGCTGGACGGCGAGCTCGCGGTTCTGGGGGCGGACCTTGGCGGCGCCTCCTACGGCCGCCCCTACGGCGGCGGGTCGTTCTCGGTCGCGAACACCGGCGCCTTCGCGTTCAACCAGAGCCGCCCGGATCAGCCGGGCGAGCTCGCGGTGGGCATGCCCGGTGACGCGGTGCGGCAGCTAACCTCGCTCAACGAGGATCTGCTCGCCGGCAGGAACCTCGGCGAAGTCGAGGAGATCTGGTGGGATTCATCCTTCGACGGCCGCGCGGTCCAGGGCTGGATCGTCAAACCGCCCGACTTCGATCCGGGGCGCCGGTACCCGCTGATTCTCGAGATCCACGGCGGGCCGATCTCCAACTACGGCGACCGCTTCTCCGCGGAGATGCAGTTGCTCGCCGCCGCCGGGTACGTCGTCCTATATGCAAACCCCCGTGGCAGCACGAGCTACGGCGAGGAGTTCGGGGACCTGCTGTACCGCAATTACCCGGGCAACGACTATGACGACCTCATGTCGGGAGTGGACGCGGTGATTGCCCGCGGGTACGTCGACGAGGACAACCTCTTCGTGACCGGCGGCAGCGCCGGCGGGATCATGACCGCGTGGATCGTCGGGAAGACGGACCGCTTCCGCGCTGCCGCCGCCCAGAAACCGGTCGTCAACTGGATCAGTAAGACGCTCACCGCCGACAACTGGTACGGCTACTACTTCAGCCGCTACGAGGGCCTCCCCTGGGAGAACCCGGAGCCCTACTGGAAGTTCTCGCCGCTCTCCCTGGCCGGCAACGTGAAGACGCCGACCCTGATCGTCACCGGAGAAGAGGATCTCCGGACGCCGCTATCCGAGTCGTACCAACTGTTTCACGCCCTCAAGTTCCGCGGGATCGACACAGCCGTGGTCCGGCTGCCCGGCGCGTCTCACGACATGAGCCGCCGCCCGAGCCAGTTGATGGCGAAGATCGCCAACATCGTGGCTTGGTTCGACAAGTACCGGACGCATCCCACCACGAACTGACGGAGCGTCCAGAACACCGCTACTTGCGCTGATGGCGCCGGCGGCTTGGGAGCGCCGGTCTTCAGACCGGCACCCGCGGCGCGCGGCGCCGCGGAACGGCGCAGACCCCCGCCCTGCCCGCGGCACGTCCGCCGAACCTCTGTCCCGCTGTAGCAGACCCGGTTATCGCCCCCAGCTCGGATCGGCCGGCACCGTGACAAAAACTGACATGTTGGAGCCATATGGTGGACAGTCCGAGGGGAGGATCCATCCATGAAAATCGCAACCTGGTCCGTGAACGGCGTGAACAAACGACTCGGGTATCTGCACCACTGGCTGCAGCAGCGGCAGCCTGAAATCGTCGCACTGCAGAAGATTCGTATCTCCTGCAAACGGCAGGAGGAGTTCCCGAGACAGAGAATTGCGGATCTCGGCTACCACATCGAGGCTCTTTTCCCCGACTATGAACTAGCCAGCGTCGCGATCCTGATCCGACAGGACCTCCTGACCGGAGCCCGAGAACCGGAAGTGCTGCAGAGAGGATGGCCTGGCCGGGAAGCGGATGGAAGATTGCTCACGGTGGACACCGGCAGACTGCGGATCTCCTCCGTCTACCTGCCCGCGGCGCCATATGGCAGCAAGAACAAAGATCAGATCCGCCGTTCGATCAAGTCCAAGGTGAAGTGGTTGGACGGTCTGACCAAGCACGTCGCCGATCAATACGACGGGTCGAAGCCGACCTTCCTCTGCGGGGATTTCAATGTCGTTCTGGACGGCGAGCCCAAACCTGACACGCTCTACCGGTCAAGAGAAGAACGGGATGCGCTACAGGCGTTGTGCGACGGGGGTTTTGTGGACCTGTACCGTGACTTTCATAGCGAAGATGAAGCGGGCTTCAACTCCGGTACGCCGATTCACTACAAGGGTGCCCCGACGGATCCCAACACCCGGCTCCATCTGATTCTCGGATCGAAGAGCGTCGCTCCTCATGTCACGTCCGCTTGTGTGGACCTCAAATACCGCGGGCCGCTTGACGAGCTGCCGGGCCAAAACTGGGCCCCATGCGCTCCGGTCATCATCGAGCTGGACGACGCCGTAATTTGAACACCGTCCCATCCATCCTCGCGGCTTCTGCGTCGAGCCCGCCTCTGGCGGGCGATGCCGATCGGAGGCCGGCGTTCCCTTGCCCAGCCGGCCTTGGGAAAAGTCGGGGTTTCCCTGTCAGTAGACCCCGACCGTGGTGCCGCCGGGGAGTTGCCCGAAGGGGGCGGACGCCGCTGACGCCGTCCCAGGCGTAGGGTCCCCACGGCGGCTCGCGTTCGCCCTCGTCGCGCTCAAGGAAACCGGGGACGAAGAACTCCCGCGTGAGCGCGGTGAGACGGACCCGCCCGGTTTCGCCATGGTCCACCACCTCGCCGGTGTCGGAATCCACGACTTCCAGCACGGCGCTTGGCAGCGGGGGGTAGTAGGCGATCTTGTAGCCGTCCTCGGGAGTCGGCGGGCGCGCCGGAGCAAGCCCCATCAGGGTGTTGCCGTAGGTGGGTTGCAGGAACACGCCGCCGAAGCGAAGTCCGGCGGTGCGGCAGGCGCCGCTCGCGAGCGGAATAGCCTGTGGTGAAACCCAGGCGGCCCAGTTCTCCCGGTGGGGGCTCGAGCGGCGATGCATCCCGCCTGAACCGCGCCACTTTGCGGCGCTCTGCATTGCGTTTCGGTCGAAATACACTGGGTATTCCTCCCTCACGCGCCTTGTCAGCCGGGCGTCTCGCCCCCACCGGGAGAACTGGCCGTTCTCGGCGCTCACCCGGGTTCCACCACAGGCTGTTACTGAGGACCGCCCACCTCCAATCTCCCGTCCACGAACACCCACCCCGGCACCACCCGGTAGTCGAACGGATGCCCTTCCAGAATGACGAAATCCGCGTCCTTGCCCGGTTCGATGCTTCCGATCCGATCGCCCGAGTCGAGCAGCTCGGCGGCATGCAGCGTCGCCATCCTCAGCGCGTCCACCTCCGGGACGCCGTTGCGGAAGGCCCACGCCGCGTTGAGGATCGGCTCACCGCCCAGCCGCCCGATGGGCGAAGCGCGCCGCGAGGCGCCCGGACCGAAAAACGCCACCTTGACGCCGGCCCGGTTCAGGATGGCGGGCCCCTCCACGCTCCAGCCCTCACCACCCCCGCGGATGTCCGACGCGTAGCTCCCGGAGTTGCCCAGAATGACTCCCGCGCCGGCCGCCGCGAGCCGGTCGGCCAGTCGGTGCGCCGACACTCCGCCGGTGATCACGAGCCTCAGGCCGTAGTCCTCCGCGAGGCTCAGCGCCTCTTCGATCTCGGCCACGCGATCCGCATGAACCATCGCCGGCACCTCTCGCCGGAGTAGCGGCAGGAGCGCTTCGAGGCGCGCGTCGTACTCCTGGGGCTCCTCCGCCTCCGCGTACCTGCGTGCGGCGTCCAGCGTCTTTCTGACCATCGCCGAGGCGCTTTCGACCGTCAGCGGCGCCCCGGCCTCGTCCGTCCACTCCCTGAGCGCCGAGGCGGTGAGGGCGAACACCATGCTGGCGGGCTCGCGGCGCACCATCTTCTCGAAGTCGAGGCCAGGCGTTTTCACCACGACGCCGTTGCCGCCCACCAGATTGCGCGTGCCGGGCGTGACGTGGATCGCGGTCACTCCGATCGTCGTGTTCACCCGGTACGACGGAAACCATGGGTCCACGGCGTACAGGGCGTTCATCTCCGGCACCACCGGCGCGGTGGTCTCGTCGTTTTGCACCTGCCACTTGAGGTCGCCGATCCAGTCGTTGGGAAAAGCGCGCGCGATCACCGTTCCCGGCATGACCACCCTGCCCCCTACGTCCATGACCGCCATCCCCGCGGGCGGAGCGGCGTCCGCCTCCACCCGGGTGAACCGGCCGTCCTCGACTACCAGGGTGGCGTTGTGTATTGCGCCGCTGCTCACGGTGAACACATGCGCGCCCGTGATGGCGAAGGCCTCGTCGTCCGGAGTGATCGCCCCGATCACCGGGGTAAACGGCCCCACGGCGCGGGGTCGTTCGGGCTGGAGCACGCGGTCGCGCTCGTACTCGAGCCGCCCGTCCACGAACACGCGCTCCACCCGGTCGGCGGTCAGATCGAGGAAATGCCCGTCGAGCAGCACCAGGTCCGCGTCCTTTCCGACTTCGATGCTGCCCACCCGGTGGTCGAGCATCATCGCGCGCGCTCCGTTGATTGTCATTACCTCGAGCGCCTGTTCGTCAGTGAGGCCGTGGCGCGCCAGAAACGCCCCGTACTCGCGGAAGTCCTTGAAGTGCTGGTTCGACATGTCGGTCTGGATGCTGGCGTGCACGCCTGCGTCCAGGAGTTCCTTCAGCAGATTCAGGGGCTCTGGATCGTTGAAATACTGGACGATCATCATCGGACCGATGACCGGGACGATGTTGGTTCCGGCGAGCAGCTCGGTGAGCGGGAAGATCTCCTCCGCGTGCGCGAGGGCCAAGCGGTCGAAGAAGCCGTACTTGCGCGCCAGGCGCAGCACCATCATCACCTCGCTCGGATAGTGCGCGTGCGCGTGGACCATGACCTCCCCCCGGATCACGGCCGCGAAGGCCTCCAGGCGCTCGTCACGCGCCGGTCCGGCTCCGGCTCCGGCTGCGCGGGCTTCCTGCTCTCGCACATAGGCTTGTGCGCGGCGGAAGTACTCGTCGGCGGCGGCGTACCACCCCATCACCGTCTGCGGCGTCTCGCCTGGCCGCAGGTTGATCAGCGGGCGCACGGCCATCTTCAGGTCCACATAGGGCTTGAGGATCATCTCCGGACCTGGAATGCGCTTCAACTTGAGCGCGACCGACTGCCCACTGGAAATGACACCGCTGCCCGGGCGCGTGACCAGCGACGTCACGCCTCCGGAGAGCGCCACCTGGATCATGGGATCCGACAGCTCCAGGTGCTCCACGGCTTTCCATTCGGCGGTCACCGGGCCGGGGATGCGCGAGCGGCCGGAACGGTCCAGGGCGAGGTGCGCGTGCGCGTCGATCAGGCCCGGGATCACCACTTGGGCTTCGTACACGCGGGCGTCGGCGGGAACATCCACGGACGGGCCGACCGCCTCGATGATCCCGTTCCGGATCAGGATCTCGCCCTCGTGAAGGGTTCCGCTGGTGACGGTGTGGATCGTCCGCGCGCGAATGAGGACGGTTTCGGACTGGGCGCTCGCCGCGCTGGGCCCGGCGGTCGCGACGCCCGCCGCCAGGATCCCCGTGAACAGCCTTTGGTGAAGCCCACGTGAGCGCCGAGACGGGCGAGGCGCCCGGCTGACAAGGCGCGTGAGGGAGGAGCCCCCACCGGGAGAACTGGCCCGGGTGTATTTCGACCGAAGCGCAACGCAGAGCCCCGCGAAGCGGGGCGGTTCAGCCGGGATGCATCGCCCGTCGAGCCCCCACCGGGAGAACTGGGCCGCGTGGGTTTTGCCACAGGCTGTTAACAGCCTGTGGTGGAACCCGGGTGAGCGCCGAGAGCGGTGAGGCGCGCGACTGACAAGGCGCGTGAGGGAGGAATACCGAGTGTATTTCGACCGAAGCGCAACGCCGAGCGCCGCATAGCGGCGCGGTTCAGGCGGGATGCATCGCCGGTCGAACGCCGCCTGGGTTCTGCCACCGGCTGTTAAACATCCGCGCCCGCCGTTCCGGATCCAGGTTCGCCAGATCATCTTCTTGTCCTCCTCGGGAAGTCTTCGCCTCCCGGCAAAATCGCAGCCCGTAGCGCCCGGTGGATGTACGCCGGGCATCCGGCGCCTGTCCTTAACAGCCTGTGGTGGAACCGAGGTGAGCGCCGAGCCCGGCCAGTTCTCCCGGTGGGGCGAGGCGCCCGGCTGACAAGGCGCGTGAGGGAGGAATACCGAGTGTATTTCGACCGAAACGCAACGCGGAACGAAGCGAAGCGGAGTGATTCAGCCGGGATGCATCGCCGGGCGAGCCCCCACCGGGAGAACTGGGCCGCATGGGTTTCGCCACAGGCTGTTAACGCCGGATCGGACGTCAGTACACCCCCACCGTGGTGCCGCCGGGGAGCTTGCCGAAGGGGCGGACGCCGCTGACGCCGTCCCAGGCGTAGGGGCCCCAGGGCGGCTCGCGTTCGCCCTCGTCGCGCTCCAGGAAACCGGGGACGAAGAACTCCCGCGTGAGCGTGGCGAGACGCACCCGCCCGGTTTCGCCGTAGTCCACGACGTCGCCGGTGTCGGAATCCACGACCTCCAGCACGGCGCGGGGCATCGGCGGGTAGTAGGCGATCTTGTAGCCGTCCTCGGGAGTCGGCGGGCGGGCCGGGGCGAGCCCCATCAGGGTGTTGCCGTAGGTGGGCTGCAGGAACACGCCGTCCAGCAACTCCTCCATCGCAAATCGGGTCCACTGCGGGGTGAACTCCGTGCCCCCCGAGAAGATGCCCCGGATCCCCGTCTCGGCGAGGGTCTTCCCCTCGTCCTCGAGCCGCAAACAGAGCGCTTCGAGCAGCTTCGGCGTCGTGAAGAGACAGCGGATGTCGTGGCCGGCCGACAGCACGGTCAGCGCCTGGTCAATCACGTGCGCCTGATACGCCAGCAGGTGTTCGGTCCAACCCTTCCGGATCAGCTTGATGACCCAGCGCGGGTCGAGATCTATGCAAAACGCGATCCCGCCCCGGAACTGGGCCAGATGCTCCACCGCGAGCCGTAGCCGGCGCGGCCCCGAGGGTCCCAGCATCAGCCAGTTGGACCCCGGCGGGAAGTGCTCGTCGGCCAGCACCGCGCTGAACAGCTCGTAGTCGGTGCGGAAGTCGTCCACCGACGTGCGGCTCTTGGGGATTCCCGTGGTGCCGCCGGTCTCGAAGACGTAGAGCGGCCGGTCCTGGTAGGGCGCGGGGATCCAGCGGCGCACCGGCCCGCCCCGGAGCCATTCGTCTTCGAACGGGGGAAACTTCCTCAGGTCGTCAAAGCCCTGAACTGCCGCAATGGGGTCGAAATCCAGCCGTTTCCGGAAATCGAGCCAGAACGGACATCCCGTCTCTTCCGAGAAATGCCAGCGCACCATGTCTCGCACATGCTGGTCAAGGTCCTGGCGCGCCGCGACGGCGGCCTCGGTGTCTTGAAGATCGGTTTCCATTGTTTCCCTTCTTGAACTGGTTTCAGGCGGCGATCACCCGCGCGAACGCCGCCTCGGCCTCTTCGGCCATCCGGTCGGCCGAGTGTTCCTCCCTGACGCGCTCGAAGCCGCGCGCCCCGACGCTGGCTCTCCGCTCCGGATGAAGCACGAGTTGCGAAAGCGCCGCGGCGAAGTCCTCGGCCCCGCTGGAGCGGGCGAGAACGCCTCCCTCGGTTCGATCGAGCAGTTCGGGGTATGCCCCTTCCTGCGGAACCACCACGGGAGTGCCTGCCATCATCGCTTCAATCGCCGGAAGTCCCTTCGGCTCGGGGAAGACCGCAGGTATCGCCACCAGATCGGCCGCGCGCAGAAACGCGATCTTCTCGTCCCGGTCCAATTCGCCGAGGTACTCGAAGGAAACCCGCTCCCGGCCGGGGCCGAACAGCCGCCGAACCTCATCCAGATAGCCCTGCCCGGCGCGGCTCATCCAGCCGGCCGCCCGCACCCGGAGAGGCGGTGCCTCCGGTTGCGCAGCCAAATGGAGCACTGCGCGGGCCAGGCGATCCAACCCTTTCTCCGGAGCGATCCGGGAGAAAAAGCCGATGGTCACCGCCTGCGGCGCCCCCTTCGTTGCGACTGCAGGCGGAGCCTTGGGACCCTTCGGAAATCCTTCGGGATCCACGCCCAGGCGAACAAAGGACACCCGATCCTCGGGGATTCCCAGGGTGTTCGCCATCCCCCGCCCGTGATGCTCGGTAACCCCGACGAAGTGATCCGCGGTGTCCACCGCCTCCCGCATGAGCCCGAGGGCCCGCTCACGGTCGGCGGGGGGCAACTGCGACAGGAAGAGATCTTCTCCCGAGAAGGTCACCACCACCGGCGCGCCCGTTGCCGAGGCAAGTGGGGCTGCAAGACCGAGAAGCAGCGAATTGGGGAGCACCACCACATCGGGGCCGGCATCGCGCACTGACTCCGCAAGGGCTTCCACCGCGCGCCGGGCCGGTCCCCGTGCTCCCTCAAGCGCAGTTACGGTCAGCGGTCCGAGCTTCGTCGGGTCGGTAGACGAGGAAAATCGCTCCGCGAAGCCAAGCAGCGCCGCGGAATCCAGAATCCGGTCGAGTCCGGGTACGGCCCCGAAGAGCGGGGCGGCATGCTGGAGGAAGACCGAGATCCCTCCGAACCGGACCCGCGCTTCGGAGACGCTCGCCTCGTCACTCCGGCTCCGCTGGTAAAGCGGGACGAGACGGACGTCGTGTCCCCGGCTCGCGAGCGCCCGGGCAAGCGCGTTGTCGCGGATACAACTCCCGCAGAGCATCTCTCCCGCCCCGGCGGTGAAGCTCAGGATACGCACGCGTCCGCGGCCGTTCGAGGTCTCAGCCCTTCGAAAGGACGGTCAGAAGTCCGGCCAACCGGTCACCGGGTTTCGCCAGATGCTGTAGTTCATTCCACCGGCGTAGAGGTGAGGCGGCCAGTTCTCGGGCCCGGTCTGCTGCGACGGGTAGAGGTGGTAGCGCATCCCGAGGGCGCCCCAGATGCGGCGCCAGTTGTCCTGAAACTTCCGCGCCGGGGGATGCAGGTTCTCGGGATCCCTCACTTCGTAGTCGATGAAATCGAAGATGGTCGGTGGACGGGGCTGCTCCTCGGCGCCTTTCGCGGGATCTTGGGCGCGGGCCACGGCCGGAAGGCCCAATGCCAAGGCAAGCGCCGGCAGGACGGCAGATCGCCGCCAGCCCCGGCCACCCTTCGCCAGCACCGTCCGAGCGGTCCTCACTCCGAAGGGTTCCCCTCGAGGAAGGGCTCCATGGGAAGCGACTCGGGGCCGTTCTCGGTGCAGACCGCGTAGGTCGAGCGGGCGCTGGAGTACATCGAGACCCCGGCGTATTCGCCGGCCTTGTTCACCACGTAGAACGACAGGCCGAACTTCGGAAGTCCCCGGCTGTTGAGCAGCCGCTTTTCGACCGTGTTGTCCTTGACGCGGGAAAGTGCGGTCATCGCGGCATCCTTGGGATGGGCGCCGCGCCGCATCTCTTCGACGATGAGGAACGAGCAGAGGCCGTAGAGGTTGGCCTCGCCGCGGCCGGTCGATCCCGCCGCTCCCACGGCGTTGTCCACGTAGAGACCCGCCCCCAGGATTGGTGAATCGCCGACGCGCCCGGGGATTTTCCAGGCCAGGCCGCTCGTGGTCGTTACGCCGGCCAGGTCGCCGTTCGCGTTCAGACCGTCACAGTTGATGGTCCCGTAGTAGTCCTCCTCGTCCATCAGCCCGTCGCGGACCATGGCGAGCCCGGCGGCGTGCGCGGCGTCCGCGCGCGTCTTGGGGTCGAGATAGTGCTCGGGATCGATGCGGCGCTTCCACTCGAGCCACATTTCCCGAGAGCGCGGCGTGTTCAAATCGTCCTCGATCTCGAAGCCCATGTTGCGGGCGAAGGCCTGGGCGCCCTTCCCGACCAGCAGGTGATGGTCGGTGACCTGGAGGACCTGGTGGGCGACGTTGGCGGGAGTCCGCACTCCCTCGATCCCCGCAACCCCGCCGGCACGCCGGTTTGGCCCGTGCATGCAGCACGAGTCCAGTTGAACCACCCCGTCCGCGTTCGGGCGGCCGCCGTAGCCGACGCTCGCGTCCTCGGGGTCGAGTTCGACGATGTTCACTCCGGCAATCAGGCTCTCGAGGATGTCCTTGCCCTCGGTCATCATGCGGAAAGCGCGTTCCACGACGACCTCGTCCCCGCCGTTTTTGTAGCGGTTCCCGTTCCCGGAGGAAATCACCACTGGCTTCGGGCCTGACGATTGGACGGCGGGCGCTCCTGACGCCGCCGCGCCGAGTGCGGCCGCGCCGGCTGCGCCGACCTGGACGAACTGCCGGCGGCTGATATTGCGGCCGGTCCACTGTGCCTTTTCTTTCATCGGTACTCCTCACCCGTTGCTCGCGCGAGGCGTTCCGGCGGCGCGGCAACTGCGATCGAAACGGGAGCCGAAGTGTATTCGACGGTCGAGACCCCGGACCCGCGGCTTACCATCCCCGGCGTGCCGTCAGAACCGTCCCCGCAAGGGGTCGAAGCCGCCCGGACCGCCATCCCCCCCGAGTTCCGGGACACCCCGATGTTTGCCTCCGACCCGCTGGGAGCGGCCACCGGCTGCCGGGTCACCGTCAAGGTGGAATGCATCAACCCGATCCGCAGCTTCAAGGCGCGTGGCGCGTGCTGGTTCGGCGCCCGCCGGGGACCGGAGGCCGCGGCCCGGCTGCGCGGCCTGCCCCCCGGCAGCCCTGGTTGGGTCACCGGATCGGCGGGCAACTTCGGACAAGGGCTTGCGTGGGCCGCGCGGCGGTCGGGAATTCCGCTCACGGTGTTCTCCTCCCTCCACGCAAATCCCGACAAGGTCACAGCAATGCGCAGCCTGGGCGCCGACGTCCGTCTCACCGGCGAGGACTTCGACGCCGCGAAGGAGGCAGCCCTCGAGTTCGCCAGGAGCCAGGGCGCCGAGTTCGTGGAGGACGGCCGGGAGCCGGAGATCACCGAGGGAGCCGGCACCATCGCGCTCGAGTGTCTGGAGGCGGGGGTCTTGGCCGACACCGCCGTGATTCCGATCGGAAACGGGGCGCTCATTGGCGGGATGGGGCTCTGGATCCGTCACGCCGCTCCGGAAATGATCGTGGTCGGCGTGGTGGCGCGCAAAGCGCCTGTCATGCGGCATGCCTTCCTGTCGGGGGACCCGTCCCCCGCGGAGGTCGCACCCGCGACCATCGCGGACGGAATCGCCGTCCGCGTTCCGGTTCCGGAGGCGGTTCCCCTCATGCGCCAGGTGGTTGACGAGGTCGTCGAGGTCAGCGAGGAAGCCCTTCGTGACGCGGTGCGCCTGCTCCATCGGACCCTCGGACTCGTGGTGGAGCCTGCCGGCGCCGCGGGGATCGCGGCGCTCCTCGAACATCCCGATCGGTTCCGGGGCCGCGACATCCTCACTCCCCTCTGTGGCGGGAACGCGGACCCGTCGTTACTCGCCGACTGAAGCGGGATGACCACCTCGCTGATCGAACAGGTCCCCCTGCCCGGGCGCTCGCGGGTGGCCGGCAACCGCGGCGCCGTAACCGCGATGACCTCGGGCGCCGCCCGTGCCGGTGGCGAGATTCTCGCGGCGGGCGGGAACGCCGCGGATGCCGCGGTGGCCGCCGGACTCGCCGCCGGGGTCGTCGAGCCGGCGATGAACGGCCTCGGCGGCACCGCCTACGCGGTCGTTTTCGACCCGGCGAACACTTCGACGGTCGCGCTGGACGGCAGTGCGCGTTGTCCGGCCCACACCCGCGAGGACATGTTCGATCCGTTGCCGGGTGTGGGCGGAGGGCTCTACGGGTTTCCCCCGACGCGAGGGGACCTGGCGGAGACCGGGCCGCTCAGCGTGCTGGTCCCGACGGCTCCCGCGGTTCTCTTCGAATTGCACCGCCGCTTCGGAAGGCTCTCCTTCGAGGCGGTAGCCGAACCGGCGATCCGCCTCGCCGAAGAAGGATTCGTTCCCGACTGGGTGTTCGCAGTGCACGCGGCGGCCGGTTACCGCCGGCTGAAACGGTGCCCGGCGGCGTTCGCGCTCTATACGCGCGAGGACGGGAGTCCGTTCGTGCCCTTCGGCGAGGATGATCGCCTGCGAAATCCCGACCTCGCCGAGTCGCTGCGGCTCCTTGCTGTCGAAGGCCCCGAGCCCTTCTATCGGGGATCCGTGGCGCGGCGGCTCGCCGAAGCGGTGGGCGGGGCCGGCGGGATTCTCCAGGAATCCGACTTCGGGCAGATCCCGGTCCGCGAAGTCTCGCCCCTCCGGTTCGGCTATCGGGACTCCGAGGTGGCCACCCTGCCGGCGAACTCCGGGGGCCCCACCCTCGCCGCCGCCCTCTCCCATCTGGACGCCTTCCCTCCCGTGGAACCTCCGACCGGCTCCGTCGAACCAGAGATTCTGTTCTTCCATCTGGCGGCGGAGTCGCTGCGGCTGGCCTTTGCCGACCGCTTCGCCTATCTCGGAGATCCGGAGAGCGCACCCGTGCCGCTGCCCGGCGTCCTCGGCCCGGAGTACCTCCGGGCGCGGCGGAACGGCATGTCTTCAGACGGCCCGCGCATCGGAACGCCCGCGAGACCCATCCCTCCCGGCGGTGGGGCATTTGCGACTCCTCCGCCCTCGGGGGGACCCTCGTCGGACTGCACGACCCACGTGAACGCCATGGATGCCGACGGGATGGCGGTCTCGCTCACGGCAACGCTCGGAGGGCGGTTCGGCTCGGCCTTCGCGGTGCCCGGGCTCGGGTATCCCCTGAACAACGGGATGATGTGGTTCGATCCCCGCCCGGGCCGGAGGATCTCTCCGGCCCCCGGACGCCGGGCGCTCCACGCGGCGGCGCCGGCAATCCTGTTTCGCGACGGCTCGCCGTGGGCGGTGCTGGGCTCGCCCGGCGGCCGACGGCTCATTTCGGCGGTCGCGATCGGGGTCGCCCGGCTGGTGGACCGCAAAGCGCCGATCCAAGAGGCCGTCGGTGGCCCCGGCTTTCACGCCGATACCGGGCCCATCACCCTTGACGCCCGCACTCTCAATTGCCACGCGGTAGCTGCCGGACTGGAAAAGCGCGGTCACGAGGTGTTGGTACGACAGGAGACCGCCCTCACCGGACACTTCGGGCGGGCCAGCGGGATCCTCCGGAAGCAGGGGAGCGATGGAATTTCCTTCGTGCCCGGAGTGGATCCGGTCCGTACGGGCACCGCAGTCGCGGTGACGGATGCACTGTCATGAGGAAGCTGTTCTAGTCTGATATTGAAAACCGATTTCAATATATAGAATCTCGGCCGATCGACGCACCGAGCGTCTTCCCTTGCGCTGGCCTCCCGGCCCATCCCCCTTGGAGCGTTCCGCCCTCATGCACTCTCTTCCCCCTGGAACCGCCCCCCCTCGCTTCACTGCTCTCCTCTTGGTGGCCGCCTTCGCCGCCTCCCTGATCGGCTGCGGCGGCGACAGTTCCAGCCCCGCGGCTCCCGCTCCCGCCCCGGCCCCTGCTCCGACGCCGCCTCCGGAATCCGCCGAACCCGAAACTCGGTCCTACACGTTTGTCCTGCCGGACGTCCGAATCAGCCCCCGGATCCCCGGCACTCTCCCCGAGGGCGTCGACTTCTATCCGGACCTCGTGCTGGTGGCCCACGCCCGCGACGCGGCGCCCTGGGCACTCGATGCCATCGCTTCGGATGGCATGAAGGTGTTGGCCGAGGCGGGCACCTCGGAGGACCTTGCCCAGGAGGCCGAAGCCGCCGAAATGGTGGTGCACGCCCGGACCTTCGCCGAACTCCTCCAGGTGTTTCTGAGTCCCGATCCCTCGATCGAGTTGGACTCCGACCGCCCCTGCCTCAGCTACGCCCAGATGATCGCTCCGAGCCCGGACTGGTTCATCGGTTTCACGAACATCTGCGCGACCGATGAGGAGGGGAACTGGCTCCCGGCGATCTCCGCCGAGCTCATCGCCTACGACGCGGGTACCGCCGAAGGCGAGGACTTTCAGTACAAGTCAGGGGAGACGGATCCTCGCGAACCCATCGCGCTCCTCGATGCTGCGCCTTACTTCGTGTCGCCCGCGGTCGTGCAGGTGTTGAGCGCCACCCGCAAGGCCGAGTAGGTCCGGGCCGTAGCCTGGGCGCAGCCCGCACTCCGGCGGCCGGGGAACGCCCGGTCGATGCATTACGATTCCTTACGGGTCGCCACCCTCCCCGGGATTTGGGGCTGGGCCTGTGCGCCGCCATCAGGAGGTACCCCAATGAAGACGGACGCTTCGCAAACACTTCGGTCGGCCCTCGCGGTGTTTGCCGCAGCCTTGCTGCTCGCCTCTTGCGGCGGCGACTCGGGCGGCACCGCCCCCGCTCCCGCCCCGGCGCCCGCTCCGGCCCCCACCCCTCCGCCCCCGACGCCGGAGCCGGAGGAGGCGGAGATGGTCACCTACGGCATCACATTCACACCGAACTATTCCACCAATCCCCTCTTCATTATCCTCGGCGCCGCGCTTTACCCGGAAGGGGCGATGGCTGACGACCGGATCGCTTTTATCGCTCACCCGCGGGACACCCTCCTCTGGGAGGAGGGCGGCATGGCTTCGGAGGGAGTGAAGATGCTGGCCGAGACAGGCGACTCCGCCGCGCTGGTGGCGGAAGCCGAGGCCATGGGCTTCACGGTGCTGGCCAGCACCTTCGACGAGATCATCGCGGTGCTCGGAGTCCAGGAAATCACCCTGAGCGAGGATGCCCCCTGTCTCAGCTACGCCCAAGGGCTCAAGCCAAGCGCGGACTGGTTCATCAGCTTTGCCAGCGCGTGCGCCGTGGACGAAGACGGCAACTGGGTGGACACGCTCGACCTCAGAGCCGAGGTCTACGACGCCGGGACCGCCGAGGGTGAGCCCTATATGGACGCCACCGGCCCGACGGATCCCCAGGCGCCGATCGCGAGGGTGTTGACCCCGCCTTGGGACACGGACGCGGTATCTGAAATCACGGGCACCCGAAAGCCGTAGTAGTTTTCCTCTCACGAGTTCGCCTGAGGCTGGACGGGGTTTCTCCCTCCCGTCTCTTGTGCCCATACCCACCGGTTACGGGGCGTGAGTCCGGGCCGGCTCGGGCTCCACGCCGCCATGCCTGAACGCCTCCCGGACGCCACTTCGGAGAGCGAAGCCCCGCCGCCGCACGACCTCCCCCGAGTCGTCATCGTCGGAGCCGGCCAGACCGGACGCGAGCTCGCCCGTCAGCTCGCCGACGAGCGGCGGGTGGTGGTGCTCGACACCGACCCGACGAAGCTCGAACGCCTCCGCTCGGAGGCGCCCGATCAGACGTTCGAGACCTTGCTTCGCGACGGCACCAGCGCACTGGCCCTGCGCGCCGCGGCCGGCGACGGAGCGGAGTGGGTGATCGCCACCGCCGATCAGGATACGGTCAACATCGAGGTCTGCCGGGTGGCGGCGGAGTTGGAGCCGCGCCCCTCCACCATCGGTACCCTGCGCGAATCGCACCGCGCCGGCCTGCTGCGCGCGACGGGCGCCGAAAGCATCGCGCGCCCGGGAGTGATCGCGAGCCAGATCCGGAACCGGGTCGAGCGCTCCCACCAGGTGGCTACTTCGCTCGGTCTTGGCCGTGGGGAGATACGGGAAATCCAGGTGCTGCCGACGTCCCCGGCGGTGAACGTGAAGCTTCGGGACCTGGGCGCCCGGAAGTGGCTGGTGGCCGGGATCTACCGGGGGGACCGCTTCGTCGTTCCCGACGGCGACGCCGTGATCGAGGCCGGAGACCGGCTCCTCATCACCGGAGAACCGGAGGTCGCGCCCGGCGCCGCCGAATTCCTCCGTGAAGGGAAGTCGCTCTTCCCGCTGCAGTTCGGCAGCCACATCGTGGTCTTCGCCGAGCGACCCCTGCCCGAGGTGGCTTGGCGGGAAGCCGAGTATCTCTTCCGTACTTCCCGAGCCCGCCGCCTGCGGATCGTGGCCCCGGAGGGTGTCGAACCCCCGGCGGATTTCGACGTCCCGGCTGACCAGGTCACCCGCATTCCCCCCGGCGATGACCCGTTCGCAGCCGCTCGTCCGGACGCGGGCTGCGTGGTGATTGACCACGGAGAGCCCTCCTTTGCGGCCCGCATCGGCCTGAACGCGGCGCGGTTCCTTTCGACCATGGCGCGGTTCGCCTGCCCGGTGCTGATTCCGGGCGGCAGTTTCCCGTGGGAACGGCTCGTCATCCCGGTGACCGACGTGGAGGCCACTCTGCGCGCCGCGGATACCGCCATCGGGTTGGCCCGGCAATTCAGCATCCCGCTCGCCGCCGTGCTGGTGACGCCACCTTCGTTCATAGGCCGGGGGCTTGAGGATGGCGGCGACGTCGCCTCGGTGCTTTCCGCCATCGAGCGGATGGCGGATCTCTACCGGGTCCGGGTTCCCATCATCCGTGCGGAGGGCAACCCGCCGCGCCAGCTTGCCCGCCTGACCGGACCGCGCGACCTCTTGGTACTCGGATACGACCAGGGCCACGCCGGCTCGTTCTTCCGGCCGGACCCCGCGGTCCACATGATGATCCGCGCCCGTGCGTCCGTCCTCGCACTACCGATCCCGACCCACCACTAGCAGCCTGTGGATAAAGTGACGTCAGTGCAGAGACCGGTGAGGCGCCCGGCTGACAAGGCGCGCGAGGGAGGAATACCGAGTGTATTTCGACCGAAGCGCAACGATGAGCGACGCATCGCGGCGCGGTTCAGCCGGGATGGATCGCCGGTCGAACGCGGCGTGACTTTGTCCACAGGCTGCTAGGGGCGGCGGAGCACCGGCCCCGCCGCCCTGGCGGATCAGCGCCCCGGGATACGGCGTGTTCCGGACGCGTTCGCGCCCCCGATGGGCGAACCCGGCGGCAGCGCCGGGCGGCTGGCGTTCGGATCCAGGCTCTCGTCGCGGTCGGCGAAGCGACGAATGTCGGCCATCGCGAGCGCCTCGTGGGGAGTCCCGTCATCCATGCCGGCGAGCGTCCCGCCGAGCGCCATCAGGCGATCTTCGAGGACCGCACGCACCCTCGCCGGGTTGTCGGGGTTCATCGCCTCCCGCATCATCCCGTTCAGCACGCTCCGCTCGGCGGCGTCTTGCACCGCCCGCCGGTAGCCGTCCCCCGGCTCGCCGGCGCCCCAGGTCTTGTCGACCAACCGGTCGAGAACTTCCTCGAGTCCGGGCTGTTCGGGGTCCAGGGCATGGTTGTTCACGAGGCGGGCCATGCGTTCCGGATGGAGCAGGAGTTCCACGGTGTAGTCCGCCGAGGTATCCGCCGCGGCGAGCGGGTCAAAGACGAGGCCGGTGTTTCCGCCGAAATTCTCGCCCCCTGCTTCGCGGTAAGCCGGCGGCGGGATGAGCTCCACGATCCGTTCCGGCAGCGCCAGGAAGTCTGTGTCGAGAGTACGGAGGACGATTTCCAGCGCCTCCCGCTGGCGGTCGCCCGGAATGGGCGCCACCGGGCGCTGTCCGTCGCCGCGGACCGCGTAGTAGTACTCTTGGCCGCCGATGGTGTTCATCGCCGCCTTCATCTGGAAGCGGTGGTGCAGATAGAGCGGCACCAGTACCGGCTCCAGCAGCGACATGGGTTCGCCGGGCCGGATGACGTTTTCTCCGAAGGCGTCGAGACCCGCCCGCCGAATGTCGATCTCGCGCGCGAGATGCCGGACGAGATCTCCGCCGTTGTCCCACACTGAGGCGAGCGGGTGGGCGCCGGCGCCGATGTAGTTGTCGGTGTGGGCCATGAAGCGGGTTTCCGACATCAGCCCTTCCTGCATGATGGCGTCGAGCGCGGCGGCGGTCTCATCCGGGGGAAAGTGGCCGTAGGCCCAGCGGACCGAGAGGATGTCGTAGGAACCGACCCCTACCCCGTAGGCGTCATCCAGCTTGACCACGCCGTCCTCGAGGACGGCGAGCGGCGCCGGGTAGTCCATGACGCTCGCTCGGCCGCCATAGGTCGAAGCCATGTAGTTGTGCGGGAAACCGAGGGTGTGGCCGACCTCGTGGGCGGAGAGCTGCGCCACGCGCGCGAGGGCGAGGTCCACCGGTGAGGCTCCCTCACCCACTTGCGCCAGATAGGAGAAGCCGGGCACCGCCGAGAGACCGCAGGAGTGCGGCCCGTCGGGATCCGGCGGCAGGCCCATGTCGAGCAGGCCGCTGGGAGCCATCCCGGACGCCCCGGTATAGGGCGCCACCAGACCGATGCCATGCAGGTGATCCTGGCGGAGCCGCAGGCTGCCCAGGTTCACGTTGCCCTTGATGATTTCTCCGGTACGGGGATCCTGGACACCCCCGCCGTAGGACCAGCCGCGCGTGCGGCGATGGGTCCAGTGGATCATGTTGTAGCGGATGTCCTGGGCGTCCGCACCCTCCGGCAGCAGCTCGACCTGGAACGCATTGATGAATCCTGCCGCCTCGTACGCCTCGTTCCACCACCGCGCGCCTTCGAGCAGCGCGGTGCGGACCGGCTCCGGAGCTCCCCGGTCGAGGTAGTAGACGATCGGTTCCACCGGTTCCGACCGTTCGGCCGAGGGATCCCGCTTCTCCAGGCGGTGGCGGGCCGCGAGCCGGACGGTCATCCGCTGGTCAATGGGAGTCGCGTAGTCCATGTAGGTCGGGCCGTTCACCCCGATGCGCGGGTCCGCCACCCGGATCTCGAAGCCGGGTCCCGGCAGCCGGGCCAGCGAATGGTGGTGCCGGAGAGTCACCGCGTCCCCGCTGGCGGCGACGCCGGAGACCAGGCGGCCGGGTTGATCGGTGGTGAAGGTCAGCATGGTCTCCAGTTCGGTGTTGTCGGGGAAACCCTTGGTGTTCGGCAGGTGGAAAACGCTGCGGTCCCGATCCAGCCGGTAGGTCCCCTGCCCGGCGCGCTGGATCCGCGCCGCGGAACCGTGGGCATCGCGCAGTAGGAAATCCGTCATGTCCACCAGGACACGCTCCCCGGTCTCGGCAGCCACCTGGAACCCCCAGTGCACCGAGGGGGCGAAGGCGTCCTGCACCGCGCGAACCTCGTCGGGGTTGTCGCTGACGGCCCGATAGCGGTAGTTCGGCTCCATGAGCAGGATGCGCGGCCCAACGCGTATCGGCTTCAGCACGGCGCGCCGGCTGATCTGCCCCCGGTCCAGCCCGATCGGGTTGCTGCCGAGGCCGGAAGCCGCCGAAACCGAATACAGGAACTCTTCGTCCATCTCGGCGAACTCGGCATACAGCTTGCCGGTGGCGTCATCCCAGTAGATCGGGACGAAGCCGGAAATGGCAGTCATCCCGGAGGTCTTGTCCTCGATGGTGGGCGTTCCATCCTGGGAGAAGGCCGGCGCGCTCAGTAGCGCGGCGGCAAGCAGCAAAACACCCGGCCAGAAGCGGAGGCGGGATGGGAACGGCGTCGTCTTGGACATGGGGCTCAACCTTTGGGGGAAAGAAATCCGCGCCTCCGAATCATGCCGGAACTACCGGGGCGCAGCAACGCGAAAGAGATGAGGCCCCCGATCCCGCCCGGCGAAGCACGAGCCGGCCGGAAACGGATTTCTGAGCGTCAGAGAGTCGAGGACATGGCTCGCCCCCGACCGCGCGTTCCCAGGAGGTCTCGGAACGCGCGGCGGGCCCGCCTGACCTCAGCGGGACCGGCTGAGGAAATCGAGGAATTCGCTGTCGCTCCCGATGACGAGGGTGACTCCTTCGTCGAGGGCGGTGCGATAGGTCTCGAGGGATTTCATGAACCGGTAGAAGTCGGCATCGCGCTGGTAGGCGCCCGCGTAGATGGCGGAAGCCGCGGCATCGGCCCGGCCGCGAATCTCCTCAGCCTGGCGGAAAGCCTCCGACTGGATGGTCTTGAGTTCGCGCTCCCGCTGGCCGCGAACCTCGGCGGCGCGTCCCTGACCCTCCGAACGGCTGCGTTCGGCGATCCGCTGGCGCTCCGAGATCATCCGCTCATACACCTTGGCCCGGACTTCCTCCACGTAGTTCACCCGCTTGATGCGGACATCCACGAGTTCGATGCCGAAGCTCGGGGTGACTTCCGAGGCCTTCTCCAGGATGCTGCGGGTGATCCCGTTCCTCCCGAGCTCGATCTCCCGCACGGCGTCCTCGTTGGCGAAGGAAATGAGGTCCTCGGTCATCTCAAAGTTCCGGTTCGTGATCCGCACGATCTCGATCAGGTCGTAGCTCGCCACCGCGTTTCGGGTTTCGCCGTCGATGATGTCGTCGAGGCGGCTCTGGGCGCCGCGCTCGTCGCGAACCGACTGGAAGAACAGCAGCGGATCGGCGATCCGCCAGCGTGCGTAGGTATCCACCCAGATGAACTTCTTGTCGCGGGTCGTGATCTGGTTGGCGTCCCCGTCCCAAGGCAGCCAGCGCTGGTCGAAACGGGTTACGCGATGAATGAAGGGGAGCTTGAAGTGGAGGCCCGGTTCCACAATCGCATCGCCCACCGGATCGCCGAACAGGGTAATGATCGCCTGTTCCGTTTCACGGATGGTGTAGGTCGATGAGGAAAGGAGCATAAGTCCCACCAGAGTCCCCAGGATCGGCAGCGTGCGTTTCATCGTGATTCCTCCCGTTCGGGCTGCTGGCCCGAGCCCGGTCCACCCGGATCGGGTGGTAGCCGCCGCGCGCCGTTCAGGTTGAGGAGCGGCAGGATGTTCGCGCCGCTCTCACCGAGGATCACCTTTTGCCCGAGTTTCGGCATGACTTCGGACAGGGTCTCCAGATACATCCTGACTCTGGTCACCCGCGGCGCGTTCCGGTACTCGGCATAGATGGCCTCAAAGCGGGCCGCCTCGCCCCGAGCCCGGTTCACCCGCTCCGCCGCGTAGCCCTCGGCCTCCTGGATGACCCGCTCGGCGTCACCGCGAGCCCGAGGGATCGCCTGGTTGTAGTCGGCAAGCGCTTCGTTGGTAAGCCGCTCCTTCTCCTGAATCGCCTCGTTCACCTCGTTGAATGACGGCTTCACCGAATCCGGCGGGTTCACGTCCTGGAGGACGAGTTGCTGGACGCTGATGCCGGTTTCGTAGTGATTGTTCATCTCCTGAAGGAGATCCTTCGCCCGGGCGGCGATCTGTTCCCGGCCTACGGTCAGAACCTCATCCACGCTGTGATCCCCGACCGAATCCCGCATCGCGGCTTCGCTCATGTCGCGGAATGTCGAGCGGATCTCACGGACATTGAACAGGTACGCCCGGGGATCCTGAACCTTGAACTGGACGATCCACTCGACGACCGCGACGTTCAGGTCGCCGGTGAGCATGAGGGACTCATCGAGAAACAGCCGGTCGTCGTAGGTGGTCCGAGTTCCCGCCTCGACCGTCCGGAACCCGAACTCCTCCTTGAGTTGGCGCTCTACCGGGACCTTGGTCACCGACTCGAGGAAGGGCACGACGAAGTGCAGCCCCGGATCGGTCACCCGCGTGTAGCGGCCGAACCGGGTGACGATCCCCGCTTCGTCCGGTTGGATCTGGTAGACCGAGGTGAAAAACAGGATCACCACCACGACCCCGATCGCGACCCGCAGGGCCGTTCGTCGGGCGCCTCCGCCGAAACGCTTCAAGAAGCCCTCCAGATCGGGCATGCCGGGGCCTCCCCCGCCGAGTCCCGACCAGGGCCCGTTGCCCCCGGGATTGTCATAAAACGCCATTCGCTCTCGCCTCCTGGCTAGCAGCCGGTGGATACGACGGCGCGAGCGCCGAGAACGGTCAGGCGCCCGGCTGACAAGGCGCGATTTGGGTGGAATACCCGCTGTATTCCGACCGGATCGCAACGCAGAGCGAAGCGACTCAGCCGGGATGCATCACCGTTCGAACACCGTGCGGTCTTGATTGCAGGCTGCTCAGGTCCATCGTAGCGCGCGCCCCGGTCGCTACCATGCTCAAGATGCGGAACCATGTGATCTCCCTTGGACTCTCGATCCTCCTCGCCGGGGCCTGTGCCGCCCCGCCGGGCTCCAGCGGGGGTTCCGGCGACGCCGCTCCCGAGGAGCGTCACGTGGTCACCCCCGAGGCGGCGGCCGCCATCGAAGCGGACATCCGCGCGCTCATGGAACAGCAGTCGGCTGCCTGGAACGAGGGCGACCTCGTCACCTTCGTTGCCGACTATCTGGACTCTCCGAGCATGCGGTTCGTTTCGGGCGGAAGCGTCCGCTACGGCACGGAGGATGTGCTCGACCGCTACCGCCGGACCTATCCAGACCGGGCGGCCATGGGAGTGCTGACCTTTACCGACCTCGACGTTCGGATTCTCTCCGACGAGTATGTGTTCGTGTTCGGGCGCTACAACCTCGCTCGGGAAAACGACGCCCCCACCGGCCTGTTCACTCTCCTTTTCGAGCGCACTCGGGACGGCTGGAAGATCTCGCACGACCACACCTCGTCCGGCTGACGGCGGGAAGGGCTCCCCTCGCACGCACGGCGGAAGCCCCGGAGGTGATACAACCAGACGCATGTCACTGCGCGTTCTTCCGTTCCTTCCCCTTCTGCTGTCCCTGGCCCTGCCGGCGGCTGGCTTGGCCCTGCCGGCGGCTGGCTTGGCCCTGCCGGCGGCTGGCTTGGCCCTGCCGGCGGCTGGCTTGGCCCTGCCGGCGGCTGGCCTCGCCCAGTCCGGTGAACCCCCCGCCCGGGATCCCCGGATGTACGACCTCATCGAGGCCGTTTCCGCGGACCGGATCGAAGCCGACATCCGCACGCTGGTGGGGTTCGGAACCCGGCACACACTTTCCGATACCGAGAGCGAGATCCGCGGTATCGGCGCCGCGCGGCGCTGGATTCACGCGGAACTCACCCAGATCTCCGATGCGTGCGGGGGTTGCATTGAGGTCTCCTACCAGAGCACCGTGATCCCTGGAGAAGAGGGATCACGTATTCCGGTGGACACCGAAGTCGTGAACGTGCTGGCGACCCTTCGGGGAGCGACCGAACCGAACCGCTACGTGATCATGTCCGGCGACATCGACAGCCGCATCTCGGACTCGAACAACTTCACGGACGATTCTCCCGGGGCCAACGACAACGCGAGCGGGATGGCCGGCGTGATCGAGGCCGCCCGGGTGCTGAGCCAACACGCCGGCTCTTTTGCCGCCACCATCATCCTGACCGGTCTCTCCGGAGAGGAGCAGGGGCTCTATGGCGGCCGGTATATGGCCAGCGTCGCCCGGGAGCAGCGCTGGAACATCGAAGCCGTCCTGAACAACGACATGATCGGGAACATCGAGGGGGTGGACGGAGTGATCCGCAACGATGTTTTCCGGGTGTTTTCGGAGCCGACCCCGGTTACCGAGAGCGACGAGTCCCGGCGGCGGAGGCGCGTCACCGGGGGCGAGGTCGACGGGGTTTCCCGGCAGCTCGCGCGCTACGTCGCCCGGATGACCGACCTCTACATCCCGAATCTCGAGGCGAAGATGATCTACCGGCTCGATCGCTTCGGACGCGGCGGCCACCATCGTCCTTTCAACGACGCCGGCTTCCCCGGCGTCCGCATCATGGAAACGCACGAGAACTACCGGCGCCAACATCAGGACATCCGGGTCGAGGACGGAATCGAGTACGGGGATGTGATCGAAGGAGTGAACTTCGACTACGCCGCGAAGCTGACCGGAGTCAACGTGATCACCCTTGCCGGGCTCGCCTGGGCCCCGGCGCCGCCGGCGAACGTCGGCATTGCCGGGGCGGTCCGGGCGTCCGCCGTCCTGTCGTGGGATCCGGCGCCGTCGGAGAATCTTGCGGGTTACCGCGTCTATTGGCGAGATACCACCGCGCCCCAATGGACGGATGCGAGGTTCGTGGGGGACGTGACGGAGTTCACGTTCGAGAACCTCGTCATTGACAACTACCTGTTCGGAGTAGCTACGGTCGGCGCCGACGGAAACGAGAGCGTCGTGGTGTTTCCGACGTCACGGCGGTAGCACCGCCAAACGGGAACGGCAGTCTGCGTCTCGCCCCGCCCCGCGGGGCGGGGCCGACCTGGAGGTCGGCGTTCCAAGCCGTCCCCGCGCTTCTACCCCCTCAGCGATACGCGGTCTCGCTGCGCTGTCGCGTAGCGGTGCCGGTGTGAACGCCGGCGTTCCCTGTTATTCCGGTTGGCGGCTGAGAGCCCGGAAGTACTCCTCGACCATCTCGCGGTACCCCTCGGGTGCGCGGTCGCTCGAGCCGGTAAGGACATCCGCTCCCGAACCTCCCGCAAGGGCGCGGCGCAGTTCGAACTCAAGCTGACGGAGAGTGTCCAGCACTTCGGCCTCCAGGATTTCCATCCCTCGGGGATCTCCCGTCAACCGTTCGGGGTTCAGGCCGCGGAGCGCCGCAACCACCTGCCCGAGACGTTCGGCCCCGCCGTTGCCGCTCGGCCCGATACCGGTCAACTCCCGGCGCAGAGCTTCCGCGTCCTGCGCGCGGCGTTCGAGCTCGCGCTGGAGCTGGCGGGCCTCCCGGCCCTCGGCGCCGCCCCCCGTACCCCCCACGGTCCCGCCCTGCCCTTCGGCGGCTCCCGCTTCCTCGGAGCCCGGTGCGGATTCTGACTGTTCCCCCCGGTCCGCGAGGCGGTTCCGCATCGCCTCAAGGCCCCTGACGAGACTCGCCGCCCGGTCGAGCACATCGTCCCGGCCCGCCCGATCCGATCCCTCCACCGCTTCGCGGGCGGCCGAGAGGTCCTGCTCCAGCGCTTCCAGATCGCCGGCGATCATCGATTCGTACTGATCCGCGTACTCCGGCGACCGCTGCGCGGCGACCCCGCGGGAGTAATGGATCTTCTCCTTCAGCTTGCGGTCCCGGATCCCGTCCGCGGCGTCCCCGACGGCCCGCGACGCCTCGGGTTCATCCCGGCTCCAGTCGCGACTGACCTCGTCGAGTCGCTGTTCCAATCGCTGGACGCGCTCGGCCAGCTCCTGCTTCTGCCCCGAAACATTGGCGATGGCCTCCCTGGACCGCTCCCCTTCGAGATCCTGGACAGCGGAGCGGATCCGGTCTTGTGCGGTCCGGAGCCGTCTCGTCTCGTCAAGCGCGGCGTCCACATCGCGCCCGAGACGAGCGCGCCGCTGTCCGTCGAGGTCGCGCCGCGCGCCGCGCAGGGCGTTCGCGGCGGACAGAGCGCTCTCGAGCCCCTCGCCACTGTTTCCCCCGCTGGCGGACCGCATGTCCTGCGCCGCATCCCGCAGCCTGCGCGAGACCGCCGCGAGGTCAGGACGGGAACGTTCGCGAGCCAGACGCTCAAGCCGCCGGGCGACATCTTCGGTTTCGGCGGCCAGTTGGTTCTGGGCCGAGCCGGCCCCGCCGCCGGATGGGCGGACGCCGCGGCGAATGCGTTCGTTCTCCTGCTCCTGGCGGCGGGCCAACTCCGCCAGCCGCTGGAGTACTTCATCCACTTCGTTGTCCGCGGAGGAACGCTGTTGCTGTTCCACCGTCTCGTACTGGTTTCGGAGTTTGTCCATCTCCAGTTCGAAGAGGTTCGCCAGATCCTCCGCCTGTACCGGTGGGGCGCCACCACCACCACCGCCACCACCCTGTCCAAAGGCGATCTGGACGTCACGGAACACGGCGTCCGCGCGCTGCAAGTGGGTCAGCGCCTTCTGTTCGCGGGGGAGGGCGTCTTCGGGCTCGCCGGACACCAGCAGCTCTTCGGCAACCGTCATCTCGACGAGACCCGCATCGAGGTGGTCCACGATTTCGGCAAACTCCGGGCTCGCCCCAATTCCGCGGTTCCGGAGGCGCCGGGTGAGCGTCTCGACCTGTTCCCGCAGGCGCCCCTGGGCCAGACCGATGGTGGCGACGGTTTCGGTAACCGCGCTGGCGGGCATTCCCTCGCGGTCCCGGAGAACCTTGAAGGTGGCCACCACGACCTGCTTCTGGCGCATGCTCAAGGTGCCGTCGAGCCCATCCCCGGCGCCTCCGCCTCCGCCAGGCATGGCGTCCCCCTGCCGGAAGGTTCGGTCAAACGGCTTGACCGCGATGAAGAACATGTCGGTCGAGGCTTCCGCGCCGGCCCCGTCCCGCGCCACCGCATAGTAGGAGACGAGGTCTCCCGGAACGAGGTCGTGTTCCTCGAGGAACAGCGTGTGTCCCGATTGGATCTCCTCCCGGGTTCCTCCGGCCGCCAACACCTCGCGGGTTTCTTCCCCTCCGTTGACGGAAACCCGCATCTCGAGCCGCCGGACCGCATAGTCGTCTTCGGCCAGCACTTCGACGAATACCTCTTCTACCGGATTTGCCTGGCTGTCCCTTCCCGGCCGCACGAATCGCACGATGGGCGGCATGTCCTCGAGAACTTCGATCAGGTAGTCCCGGGACGCGGTTCGCAGGTTTTTGTCCGGCCCGGCGAGCGCGACCCGGTAAGACCCCGTCTCGGCGAGCGTGAGGGTCGCGGTCAACACTTCCGAGCCCGCCCCGGATGGCGATTCCTCCGGCGTCCCGGCCTCGAGGGCGATTTCCACCGGTCCCGGCTCCAGCCGCAGGACGCCGGCCGCCGCCGGGACCGTGGGGATCACTTCCAGTTCCACCACGGTGCCGGCCACGGCGGCGATGTCCCCTCCGTCCTCGACTTCCCGAGGGCTGAGGCCGGTGTGGTCCGGATAACGGTAGGTAAGCCCGATCTGCGCCACGTAGGGGACATCCTCGACCTCGATCCGAAACGTCGGAGAGAGCACCCCGTCCGCGTCGACGTAATAGTCCGTCGCGTCCGGAATCCCGAGCAGGAGATGCCGAAAGGCGCCGTCCTCGGGATCGGGCACCATCGGGATCGATTCCCAAACCGCCGTTCCCGCGACGCGGGTCCGCAGGTCCGCCCGCGCGGCGGTGAACCCTTCGAGCCGGGCCTCGATCCAGCGATCCGAGTCGCGCGCCACCGCCGCATCCCCCGGCTCCACATTTATCCGGTACGGGTTCGCGTCGGTGATGTCGGCCCAGGGCGTGAGGAGCAGGGCGGCTCCGCGAAGCAGCGCCGAAGGAGCGAGAAGCGAAGCCACAATCGCCACCCCACCGACGGTGGCCAGCGCCCCGGCGGCCCGCCGGAGCCCGGAGGCCTCGACGAGGCGACCCTCCTTCAGCGTCTCTAACCGGCGTATCGCCTCCTCCACCACCAATCGGGTGAGGTCGGTGGAAATCCCGTCGCCGTCGGCGCCTGCCGCTGGACTTCGCTGGCCGAGTTCCACGCCACTGATCACCGCCTCGCGGAGCGTGGGGTCGTGCTCCTCGACGTAGAGCGCCACCTGCTGATCGGTGACCCGGAAACGAAGCGGCCGGACCAGGAAACGCCAGACGGCCACCCCGAAGGCAAGCCATGCCGCCGCCTGCAAGCCCCTCACCACCCACGGGGCGTAACGCAGCGCGTCCATCGCGGCCGAGGAGACACCGACGACGAGCACCGCCGCGACACCCACCATGGTGACGCCGAGGATGAGACGCCGGGTCCGCCACCGGGTCCGCACGCGCCGGATGACCCGCAGGAGATCCTCGTAGGACGACTGCGGTGACGAATGCAACCCGAGGGGTGTCATGGAAAGGGGGCTCGCGATGGAAAGGGCGCTTGCGCAGTATAGGCACCGCGGTCGGGTGCGCTCGGGAGCCGTCTCATTCGGGCAGCGCCGGAGCCACGCTGCGGTTCGCGGCCCAGGCTTCGCTCGCCAGCAGGAGCACGAGCCCGCCAAGCAGCAGCCACCAGACGGCGCGTCCCGGCAACTCCGGCGTGGCCTGGGTAGCGGCGACTTCGCTCTCCGGCTCCGGTCGAGCCGCTGCCGCCATCCGCACCTCGGTGGGATCGAGGGCGCGAAGGTCGGACTCCACGAGAGGCGGATTCACCCCGATCTGCCGAAACGCCGCCGCTTCCGGGCGTCTGGCGCGGTAGAGCCCCGGCTCTTCCAGACGGAGGGCGCCGGTGCCGGTCAGGATCGTGCGCTCCCCGGAAGGGGAGTCGGCGAGGATCTCGCCAGCCTCGCCGGAAGCGCCTGGGGAAAGGCGGAAAGCGCTTTCCGGATCCACGCTTTCCCCCACCCGGTAGGCGATCGGGATCCGCTCGTAGCCGGCCGCCACCTCCACCATCCGGTGCAGGAACGGCACGAACGCGGGTCGGCGCGGGAGATCGGTCCATTCCGCATCGAGTGAGGAGGCGAAGAAAAGGATCCGTCCCTCGCCCCGGACCGACTCGATGATTGCCGGTTTTCCGTCGTCAAAGCGCGCCAGGATTCCGGCGTCCGGGGAGACCCCGGAAAAGGTCCGATAGCGGAAGAAGGCGAGGCTGCCGAGCCCCGCGGGGCCTCGCTCCCCAAAGGGCTCGAAGACCGGATGTCGGGCGGCGAAATCCGCGAGTCTCCCGGCCGGATCGCGGTCCACGAATTCTCCCGGCAGCGCCGGTGCGAACGTTTCGAGTTCGGTGGCGGCGGCTCGCGAGAGACGCCGCGGTCCCATCGCCATTACCAGACCTCCCCCCTGCTCCACGAATTCTCCGACCGCGCGCATGGCGCCCGCGTCGAGGCGCCCGGGATCGCGGACGAGCGCTACCCGGCTTCCTTCCAGCGCGCCCCGCACCGCCCCTTCTCCCCGTACGGGGGCTTGGTCGAGAAGAAAACCGGGAGCAACGCCGACCCCCAGCGCTTCCCGGACGTACACCGAAGGCGGACTCCCTCCGAGATCGGCGACCCGAATGGCGGCCTCCGGATGGATCACGAAGTGGAAACGGTCATCACCCGCGAGGGCGTCCTCCGGAAGCCGCACCTCCGCCGCGAGGGGTTCGCTCGGACGCAGGACCGGCGAAAACCTTGCGGTAGCCAACCGGTCGGCACTGGCCGTCAGACTTTGCCGTTCCACCGTCCTGCCCGAAAGCAGGAGCTCCACTTCGCCGTCCCATTCCGGCCGCTGGGAAGATGGGGCGAAGCGAATCTCGGCGGACACGACGAGTTGCTCCCGCCCGGCGGGCGCCACCGTCACCTCGGCGATCCAGGCATTCGCCGGCGGTGTCCGGCCCACGTGTCGAACCCGGAGTTCAACGCCGGGCGGCAGACTGGGCTGCGGCCGGCCATCTTCGAAACCGCTCCGCTGGAGATCGGAGATCAGCACCACTTCCCGGCGCCGTCCCGAGGTCGCGGGCAGGAGCCGGCCCGCAAGGCCCAGCGCGGACACGAAACTCGTCCCTCCGCCTCCAGCCGAGAGTCCAGCCACCGCCTGCCGCAGAACCCCCGTATCCCCCGTGAGTTCGGTGTACGCCGCCGGCCGCCCGTCAAACCCCAGCACGATGGCCCGATCGTCCCGGCCCAGGCCGCCCAATTCCTCACCGGCGGCCTCGCGCGCCGCCTCCATGCGATCTCCCACCGTCATGCTCAGCGAGCGATCCACGAGGACCGCCAAATCCAGCGGCGTCCCTCCGGTGGCGGCGAGCACCCCCCCGCGCAGCACCGGCTTGGCAAACGCGGCCGCGAGCAGCAGCAGAGCGAGGCAGCGGAGGATCAACAGCGGAATGTTCCGAAAGCGGCGCCGCTTGAAGCGCGCGGTCGCGCTCGTCATCTGGAGCAGCAGGAACGAGGGAAAGGGGACCGGCTCGCGTCTTCGGCGGGTCAGATGCAGGACAACCGGGATTGCGACAAGCAGCCCTCCGAGCAGGAAGAGCGGCGCCAGGAAACTCATGGGCTGCTTCTAACGCCGGCGGCGGCGGCCTTCCCGCTCGCTCAGGTAGCGGAACAACGCGAAATCAAGGGGGGTCTTCGTATCGGTCAGGACGTAGTCCACGCCGTGGCGAGCGAAACCCAGGCGGAGTGCGCGGATGTGTTCGGACATGGCATTCCGGTAGCGGTCGCGGGCGCGGCTGGGCGAGAGGTCGAGTACGGCTCCCGATTCGAGATCGCGAAACCTGGTCCCGGACTCCTCGAAGCCGGGGGCTCCCTCAAGATCAAGGTCCAGTTCCGCCGGGTCGAGGACATGGAACGCCATGATGTCGTGCCCGGTGACGCGGAGCCGGTCGAACGCGGCGAGCACCTGTTCGGGGGGTTCGTAGAAGTCCGAGACCACGGCAACGAGCCCCCGCCGTCCGAGCGCTGCTCCCAGGCGGGCGAGCGGAGGTCCGAGATCGGATTCGGCCACCTTTCTTCTCCGAGCGTCCGGTTCCGGCGGCGGAGCCGCCCGGGCGAGGTGCTGGAGAACCGTTTCCAGATGCTTCGCCGAGGGAGGGACGAACTCCCGAAGTTCGTGATCGAAGATGGCCACCCCCACCCGGTCCCGCTGGGACCTGGAGAACGCAGTCAGGCTGCCGGCGAGGAAACGGGCGTAATCCAGCTTCCGGATGCCTCGCCAGCCAAAGTCCATGGAGCGTGAGACATCGACGGCGACGACGAAGTTGGCGTTTGTATCGGCCTCGAACTCCTTGACGTGAAAACGGTCGGAACGGGCGAAGAGTCGCCAGTCGAGCCGCCGGATGTCGTCTCCGGGCATGTAGGGCCGGTGTTCAGCGAAGTCGATGGAACGGCCCAGGAACGTGGAACGATGGAGACCGCTGATGAATCCCTGCACCACCATCTTCGCAACGAGCGACAGGTTCTGGATCCGGGCGAGGGCCGCGGGATCAATGAACCGCGAGCTGGCGGTCGGCATGACTGGAGTGGATGGAAGTGCCGGGAGAGGTACTTACATCCGGGACGCCGGCACCGGTACTTCTTGGATCAGGCGCCGGACGATGGCCTCCGAGTCCACCCTTTCCGACTGCGCGTGGAAGTTCGGCAATACCCGGTGCCGGAAGATCGGCGGCGCCAGCGCCTGCACGTCTTCGATCGCCACGTGGTGCCGGCCGTGCATGAGCGCGCGCGCCTTGCCACCGAGCACCGAGTACTGCGCGGCGCGAACGCTGGCGCCGTACTGGACCTGCTCGTTCACGAAGTCCGGAGCTCCGGCTTCTCCGGGGCGGCTGCGCCGCGCCAGGTCCACGGCATAAGCGAGCACCGGCTCCGAAACCGGGACCCGGCGGACGAGTCGCTGGAACTCGAGGAGCTCCTCTCCCGAAAGGACGTTCTCCAGCTCTGCGACACGGTCCGAGGTCGTTAAGCGAACGACCTCGCGCTCCTGATCGACGGGCAGATAGTCGATGATGATGTTGAAGAGGAAGCGGTCGAGCTGCGCTTCCGGAAGCGGATAGGTGCCCTCCAGTTCGATGGGGTTCTGAGTCGCGAACACGAAATAGGGCTCGGGTAACGGATAGGTACGGCCCTGGACGGTCACCTGATGCTCCTGCATGGCCTCCAGCAGGGCGGACTGGGTCTTGGGCGAGGTCCGGTTGATTTCGTCCGCGAGCACGATGTTGGCGAACACCGGGCCGGGCACGAAGACCAGGTTGCGCCTCCCGGTCTCCGGGTTCTCCTGAATGATGTCGGTTCCGGTGATGTCCGACGGCATCAGGTCGGGCGTGAACTGGATCCGCTGGAAGCGAAGGGCGAGGACTTCCGAGAGGGTCTGGACGATCATGGTCTTGGCGAGACCGGGAACGCCGGTGATGATGCTGTTGCCGCCGACGAAGAGGCTGATCAGTACCTCCTCGACCGCCTGCTCCTGTCCGATGATCCGCTTCCGGATCTCGGCGGTGACGCGGTCGGCCGCCTCCCGCATCCGGTCGGCGAGTTCGCCGTCGGAAACAGCGGGCGGCTCCGCCACCGCGGTGGCGAAGCCACCCGGGTTCAGGTCCTGATTTGACAAGAGGTCCTCCGTTTCAACGGCGTGCCGCGGTCAGTGAATCATTCCGTAAATGACGTAGTTCACGCCCAGCTTGAACGCCTCGTTGGTCAGCGCGACCGGCCAGAAGTCATTGCCCGACCACTCCCAGTAGTCGCCGATGTCGTGGTTGTAGTTGGCGATCACCATCAGGCGCTGGTCGGGGTCGTTGTTCTCGAAGAATCCGTAGTACACGGGAACGAGATCCGGACGGAGGGCATGCTCGAAGTCCAGTGTCTCGATGTGGAAAAAGGAGTCGAAGACCGGGTGTGAGACGTCGAGCTCCACTGCGTCGTAGCCGGGGAGAACGCGCTGCATCTGGTCGAGGAAGTTGCCGAGTTGGCGAGCCTGCACGAAGTCATCCACGACCAGGAATCCGCCCTTGAGCAGCCAGGCGCGCAGATTCTCCGCCTCCTGGTCGCTCGGTTCCCAGAACCCGACTTCGCACAGATACGCGAACGGACGCCGGAAGAGGCCTGCCTCATTCAGCGAATAGATATCGCCTCCGCCCTCGTTGAGAGTGAGAGAGGTGTACTCCCCGAGGATCCGGGTGAAGTTCTGCTCACCCCACGGGTAGTCGTGGTTCCACTTCAGGTCGAGCCCCCAATAGAACCCGCCCCGGCGGTAGCGCGGGGGCTCGAAACGGACCCGCGCAAAGGTGAAACGGTCGCTATAGGGAAAGTTGTCGTAGTCGAGCGGGAGTTCCACCGCGTTCGGGTCGGGACGGAAGGTCGCGGTGAGCTCGAACCCATCCCCCGCGCCGGGGGTGTCCCCCCGCGGTTTCACCGGCACGCTCCAGCGCCGGCCCGCCGCGAAGAGACCCGCGCCCAGCGCGCTCAACAGGATCACGGCGGCGCCGATCCGCCGGGCCGCTCTCCAGCCTCCGCCCGTCGAAAAGGACACTCAGCCTTCCCTCCTCAGATCCAGCAGCAGCCGGAGGGCAGAATCGAAGGTGGGGGCAATCTCCAGCGCCTCGAGCACCCGGCGCCGGGCCGCATCGCGGTCGCCGGCCCGAAAATGGGCCAGCGCCAGAGAATAGAGCGCACCGGCACGGTCCGGCGAGCCGCTCGCCAGGGCCGCTTGGCGCTCCCGAACTTCGAGATCGCTCAGTCCCTGGGCCGCCGCGGCTTCCGCGAGACGTTCGTGGGGTTCGGGAAGCATGGGATAGGCCTCGATGGCGGACCTCAGGGCTGCGCCGGCTTCTCGCGGTTCCTCGGTTGCGGAATACATGGCTGCCAGTCGGAGCCAGTCATCGTACGCCGCCGGGACCCGTTCGAGGTGTCGCTTGAGCGACAGCCGGGCCTGTTCGGGGCGATTCGCCTGCGCGTGCAGCAGGGAGAGGTAGCGATGGGGTCCGTCCGCCCCACCGTACTCGGAGGCGATTTCGGCGGCGCGTTCGAAGCGCTCGGCGGCCTCTTCACCACGGCCGGCCTCCTGGAGCGCAATCCCGGCCCGGATCTGGAGTGCGAAGTTCGTCGGCGCGGCATCCGCGCGGGCCATCAGCCCCTCGAACCCGTGATCTCCCTCCGGCAGCGGGACATCCGGGGGCTCGGCCGCTTCGGCGCCCGATTCCGAGAGTCCCCGGGCGGTCGCACCGAAACGGGCGTCGATCAGCGCGTCGACCGCTTCGTCGAGCGACTCCGGGTTGACCCCGAGGGTTTGCTCGATGACCTCGACGGTGCTCAGCCCCTGCCGGTAGCCCTTGAGCATCGCCAGGATGGCGTCAAACCCGTATTCGCGCTCGATGTGTTCGAGCACCAGGGAGGCATGAAAGTATGAGACCGCCACCTGTCCCGGCCAGGTTGGCCGGATGAAGCCATCGTTCAGGTGGGGAACGTCGAGGAGCCGCCCGTCCCGGAGAGCGGCGAAGAACGCCAACCCGGCACCGTCGCCGAAACGCCAACGCTCCTCCAGCAGGCTCAGTCCTTCGGTGAACCAGCGGGGAACCCGATTGTCGGTAAGACCCATGGACGCAGCGTGCGCCAGTTCGTGCCACAGCGTCGAGGCCCAGTGGTAAGAACCGATCTCCCGCGCCGACGGGGACTCCATTGCGATCACGTTCCCGAAGCAGACGCCGTGGGCGCCGATCCCCGTGATTCCCACCGTGCGTACCGAAAAGTCTGCAGAACGATCGTAGATCTCGATCCGAAGCGTTCCCGACGGCTCGTAGCCGTAGCGGCGCCGGAAGGACTCCACCGCCTCCCGCGACACCTCCTCGATGTAGGGGCCCAGGACTTCCGCCTCTCCCGCCGGCAAGACGAACTCGAAGGGTGCTGAAGTCACTGTCTCAAAGCCATCGAGTTCATCCAGCAGGTCTAAAGTGTTCTTGACCAAAGCGTCGAACGGGTCCCGCGAAAACGCCTCCTCCAGCGCCTCCCGCCCCTTACCGGTTTCCCCGAGCCGGAGCAGATTCAAACCCAGCAGCCGAAACGCCGCGGGCGAGTCGGGCCGTCGCGCGAGCGCGGCTCGGCTCCGGCGGGCCGCGTCCCGATACCAGCGGCGCCGCTCGGCGGCGGATGCCAGGGCCAGATCGAGGTGCGGGTCACCCGCCCAGTTGTCCTGGTAGCGGGCTTCCAACTCGGCAAGCGCCACGTCGTCGCCGGTAAGGAAGCGGACTGCGGCCAGGGCAGCGACGATCTCGGGGGACTCCGGCAACTCCTCGAAGGCGGCCACCGCCCGGCTCTCGGCCTCGTTGTGGCGTTCCTGTTCAAGCAGCCGCTGGACCTCGAGGGCCCGCGCTGGCGGAAAGTTCGGATTGACGGCAAGAAGCTCGGCGAGCGCGTCCACCTGCCCGCCTTCTTCCCCCATGGCAACGCCCTGACGTTCCTGGATCCGGGCCATCAGCAAGAGCGCCTGCGGATGCCTGGGGTTGTCCCGTAGCACGGCCGCGACGCTTTCGGCCGCCTCCGCGGTGTTGAACTTGTCGAGGAGTAGTTCTCCCGCCAGCAGAATTGGAAGCGGGTCACCGGGGTCGAACCGCACCGCTTCATCGAAGACCCGGAGCGCGTCGCGAAACAGCCCCGGGTTCTGAAAGCCGAGCGCGGCAGCGGCTCTCCCCACGGCGCTGAGTTCGCGGGTGCTGAAGGGTACTCCCGGGGATCCGTTGTAGACGTCAATGACCCGATCGAGCCGGGCGAGGCCTGCTTCACGCTTCCCGCGACGAAGTTCGAGCAGCGCGAGCAGCGTTTCCGCCTCGAGCTGTGGACCCGCGCCGGAAGAGTGTCCCGTTTCCAGTCGCTGGCGCAGGAGAACCTCCGCCGGTTCACCCTCGCCCATTTCGACGTGGAGTTCCGCCCGCGCCAGAAGTTCCGCGGCAGGAGGGGGGGTGTCCGCCGCCTCCGGCTCCAGAACTTCAAGGGCCTCCCGATACCTGCCGGTGAGCCGCAGCGTCTCTGCAAGCCCGAGGCGGGCGCCGGCTTCGCTCAGGGCAGCCCGGTAGGCTGCCTCGGCCTCGGCGTAGCGGCCGGAGCGGAGAGCCGCCGCCCCTGACTCGGGACCGGGAGGCCACCCACCGCGGTCGGAGTCCGGCTCCGTCTGACCTCCAAAAACCGGTGAAGGTCCGCCGGCGGCGGGAAAAGAGGCGAGGAGTAGCAGGAATACGGCAGCCGCCGCGTCCCGCGCGGTTCTTCGCTGAGACCGGCGGTTCACTCCGGCTCCCCCCGGAGCGCCCCGATCCGTTCCGCGAGTTCGGCGATCTGAAGGAGCAGCCCTTCGAGTTCCGTGAGGTATGTCTCCTCGTCCATACCGTCCCTCAACTCCCGGAGGGCGTCCACCCGGGCCGCGAGCGCGTCCCGCTCGGCGACGAGGCGCTGAATCTCGGGACTGTCCGCTCCGCTCTCCGCCACCGCCTCCGCGGTCCGAAACAGCAGCGGACGCCGGGCAGCGAGCACGCCGTCCGACCCCGCGGCCATCTCGGGTTCGAGGCTCCCGACGCCGTCTCCGTTGTCATCGAGGAGCGCGTGTTCGCTCTGGAGCAGACCTTCGCGTTCGTATTCGCGTTCCACTCCGAGGCGGGCGAAGTCAAAGGCCTCCAGTGCGGAGAGACGCCCGTCCCGGTTCTGGTCGGCGTCGTCCCCGGAAAAAGAGGCGATGAAGTGCCGGGCGAAACGCGTTTCGTTCGTCTCGTGAGCGCGCGACGCCGTGAGCAGCACCCGCCCCGGACCGGAAAGGGCCGGAACGAAGGCCCCGGCGGCGCTTCCGAGGTGCGCGATGGTCACCGGCCCTGCCTCGGCGCTCTCCAGCATTTCCCCGAGGCGCTCCGGAGAAAGATCGGGCCCGGGAAGTTGGAACCGCGGATTCGGACCCCCGCTCCCGTGCCCGATCAGGACCAGCACGAGTCCGGCGCCACCGGCGCTTGCCCCGCTCGCCGACGCAATTTCCCGTGCGAGTTCCTCCTGGGTGCTCCTCCCGGCGGGCGCACAGTGCCCGGCGTCCTCCGCCTCGGGCAACCGCTCCACCAGGACTCGCACCCGGCCCGGAGCCGGCCCCGCCATTACGGCGGCGCAAAGATCCCGCGCCCAACCCGAAAAACGTTCCCGATGCTCGGGGGTTCCGCCCACCCCGGCCACGATCAGCATCGCGGGCGCACCCTCACCGCCCGGCGCCGGCGACGCCGGCGCCGCCTCGGCTCCGATCAGCAACATGATGCCAAGGAAAGTCACGCCCCAGCGTCGGTGGACTTCGCACGGCGTCGCAGTCCCTCGGCGCTGAACGCGGTGCGCGGGCCCGTCGCTCACGGAAGGCCCCGGGCGTGCCGGACGCCCCAATCAGCGGCGAGCAGCCCGAACAACATCAAAAACACCGCCGGAACATTCCACAACTCCCGGCGGACGACGACCGTGGTTCCCGAATCCGCGAGACTGAGGTCCAGCACCAGTTGTTCGGCCTCCCCCGCCTTGAACACCCGGCCGCCGGTCGCGTCCGCGATCCGCGAGAGCAGATTCGGATCCGCTTCCGCGTCGAAGAACTCGTCGTCCACGTTCCCGGCTTCGAACAGGGTTCCAGCTCGAGGCGACTCGGAGTCCTGCGCGAGACCGGCCCCGTCGGCGCGTACTTCCACTTCATGCGTTCCGGCTCCCTCAGTGACATAGACGCCGGAATACTCGCCGTCCCCCTGCCCGGTCCAGCGCAGCGGTACCGCGGTAATGACACCGTCCGGTCCCGTGACTTCCGCCTCCACAACGGCATCGTTCACCGCGAGGAACCGTTCGTCCTCAACGCGGGCCCGCAGGGTGACCCGTTCGCCGACCAGCGATTTGGCCGGGGATGCGGACACCTCCAACCGCCGCGGAGAATCCGCGGCCAGCCAACGGAGCAGGCGCCGCGACAGCACTTCGTGTGTCTGGTCGTCGACGGGGATTGCCGCGTCCATCTGCCACACCCACAAATCCTGCACCGTCAAGCTCGCCGAGCGGCCACGACCGAACCTCTGGATCAGCAGCACCGGCTCGGGTTCCTCCCCGGGACCCAAACCCTCGAGCAATACCGCCGCCCCGGGCTTGGGCTCCGCGAACCGGTTGACGCTCGAGAGCGGAGGAAGGTTCCGGTAGCGGTCCTCATTGACCAGGGGGTCGGGATCAAGCCGCACGACCGGATGGAGGGAACCGGCCCGCGTGGGGAGAACGCGCAATTCGCGGAAGGCCGCCGGGACAGGTGGGTCCGTCGGGTTCGGGGAAGAGGTCGGCGTCTCGGGGAGCGTCAGGGGCAGGATCTCCGCGAGTGGGGTATCCCGGTATCCCCCTTCGCCGTAGGCCATCGTTCCCCCCAGCGTCAGAAGACCACCACCTCGCTGGCTCACAAAATCCCGAAGCATGTTGAGTTGGTCCTGGCTGAAAAAGCTTGCCTCCACGCTGCCGAGGATCACTCCCGCATAGCCGAAGAGTTCCTCGCGGGTATCCGGGAATCCTCCCGCCAGTTCTTCGGCGCTCGTTACGTCCACCCGGTAGAACTTTCCCTCGGCCGTGCGTACCAGGCAGGAAACGTGAAGTTCGGGATCGCCTGCGACCGCCCGCCGCAGGAATTTCAGTTCCCAACGCGGCTGTCCTTCGAAATAGAGCAGTTTGAGCGGCCGATCGTCCACCTCGACCAGCACGCTCTGCTCGTTGTTTCGAGTCAGCGCTTCGCCGGGGAACGGGGCTACGCGAAAGCGCAACCGCCGCGCGCCCGCTTCCTCAGCGGGCGCCAGGATCGTCACCGTGGTTTCCACCGTGTCGCTCGCAAAACGGACCGTCTCCGTGGCGATGATCCGACCCTCGTCGAGAGCCTCCACCCGTGCCGTGCGCCCTTGAAGCCCGCGCGCCCGCAGCGGAACCCGGATTTCCAGCAGCGAGCCACGAAGGACCCTTGGGGGGACGTCGGGCGCGCCGAGTTCCAGATCGGTCTCGAACTCGGGACGACCGAGGACCACCGGGTAGACGCGGATCCCCCGCGTCCGCAGGTCGAGCAGGGTCTGGTCGAGCTCGTCCTCCGCGCCTCCGACGACTGTGTCCGCACCGTCGCTGACCAGCACGACCCCCGCGACCGGCAACGAAGCGAGTTCATCGGCTACCCGGGCGAGACTCCCGAGCACGTCGGTCCGCGCCCCGGCGAATCGAAGTTCCGAAGCCCTCTCGACCCGTTCGGTGGTCTCGGAAAAGCGAAAGAGTCGGGTTACGAATTTCTCCCGCAGGAGGGAACCGAGAGCCGTCCGGTCCTCGTCCTCGCTCCCGGCGTCGGGAAATGCCGCCAGCAGGGCTTCGCTCCGCTGAAGCCCTGCTTCGGCGTCGGCGATCTGCATGCTCCGCGAATCGTCCAGCAGCACACCCACGACGTTTTCCTGCGGCACCACCAGAGACAACACGAGTTGCGGCCGAAGCAGGCAGAGGAGAACGAGTGCGATGGCGGCGGCGCGCGCTGCCCCGAGCAGGACGCGGCCCATCCGCCCGAGCCGTCTTCCCAGGCGCCGATAGCCGAGCAGGAAGAAAACGAGCACCCCGACCAGTCCGGCGGCGATCCAGAAAACACCCCACGGAACGAGCAGTTCCACCTGGCCGCGCTCGAAGGCGACCGGGGGGCTGCCCAGCAGCCACTCAAATACCGCGAGGAACACTAGTAGCCTGTGGATGAAGTGACGTGAGCGCCGAGAGCGGTGAGGCGCCCGGCTGACAAGGCGCGCAAGGAAGGAATACCCAGTGTATTTCGACCGAAGCGCAACGATGAGCGACGCGAAGCGACGCGGTTCAGCCGGGATGCATCGCCGCTCGAACGCCGCGTCACTTTGTTCACAGGCTGCTAAAGGTTTGTAAACGGAAGTCAGTGAGTCATCGCGTAGATGATGAAGTTGATTCCCATTTCGTAGGCATAGGTGGAGAAGTGCAGCGGGTAATAGGGGTTCTCGGCCCACTCCCAGGCGTCCCCGAGGTCGGTGTTCCAGTTCACGAGCACCATCAGCCGTCTCTGGTCATCAAAGATGCCCCGCACCACGGGCTGGTAGCCATCTCGCTCCCATGTCGGTCCGCCGCGCATCCCCTGGCCCACATTCGGCACCTGGACGATTTCGTCCACCTCGTAGAAGGAGCGGAACACGGGATGGTCGAGGGGAATGTCTTCGATCGGCCGGCCGGGCAGGACCCGCCCCATTTCGTGCGCGAAATTCGCCCACTCGGCGGTACCCCAGAAATCGTCAACAACCAGGAAACCCCCCAGGTGCAAATAGCGCCGTAGCGCCAGGACCTCCTCCTCCGTCATCGCCATGTATCCAACTTCGACCGTGTACAGGAAGGGGTATTTCCCGAGGTCCGGATCCGTCAGCAGGACTCCGTTCTCGTTCTCATAGGAGTCGAGGTTCGTGAGCCGCCGGAGCCCGATCAGGAACTGCCGGTCCGCCTTCGGGTAGTCCACGTGCCATCCGCGCCAGCCGTAGCTCGTGTAGGCGGCGCGGGTGAAATAGAAATCATGGACCGGCGGTTTCCCGAAGACAGGGCGTCCGAGATCGTCCCCGATCGCATCCGCCAGCATCTCGCGGAGCTGCCCGGGTGTCGGTTGCGTCACCGCGAGCGGACCCCGGATCAGTAGGGTGCCCCCGAGCGCGGCGACCCCCACGAGAACCAAAGCGGCGGCAAGAACCCCTCGGCGAGACACGTCGCCGGAGCCTATCGCGTCTTAGCCGCCGGTGGTGAAACCCGCGTGAGCGCCGAGGTCGGTGAGGCGCCTGGCCGACAAGGCGCGTGAGGGAGGAATACCGGGTGTATTTCGACCGAAACGCAACGATGAGCGGCGCGCAGCGACATCGCCGGCAGCGAACAGGGTTCGAGGCCATCGGTTTTTTGCCCGCTTGGAAGTGGACCCCAGGGAATGCCGGCCGCTGGCCGGCATCGCCTCCCGCGGAGAGGCGACCCCCCCTGCGGTCCGGGAGCGAGCGAGCGCGGCAGCCGGAATGCCGACCGCTGCTTTCGCCTGAAAGCCCGGTGGCGCCGCCCTCCCGGGGGCGTTCTCCGGCGCGTCCCGGGCAGCCTCGACTGGTAGCATTCGGAGCTTCCCGAGTCCACGTTTCCGAAGCGGGGTACTGCAATGCGGCTCTTGTCACTTCTCACCGTTCTCATGGCGATCGCTGCCGCCCTCGCCTGCACCCCGGCGGCTGAGGAGCCTGCCGAGGAGGCTGCCCCTCCTCCCTTCGTTCCCGGGCCGCCCGCGGATTTCGAGAGCCCCGTAATCCCCGCCGACAATCCCCAGACGCCGGCAAAAGTCGCCCTCGGGAAGCAGCTCTACTTCGACACCCGCCTCTCGGCGGATGGGAGCCGGTCCTGCTATAGCTGTCACCTCGTTGAGAACGGCCTGACCGACGGAAAAGTGGTCGCCGAAGGAGCCCTCGGCCGGGTCCTCACTCGTTCCAGTCCGACGCTGTGGAACATCGCGTACCACACACAGTTCTACTGGGACGGTCGCAGCGGTTCGCTCGAAGCGCAGGCCCGCGCCGCCTGGACCGGCGGGAACATGGGCGCCGACGCCGATGCCGTAGTTGCCGAGTTGAACGCCATCTCCGGCTATGCGGAACAGTTCGATGCCGTCTTCGGCGGCCCGGCCACTCCCGACAACGTCGTGCAGGCAATCTCCGCCTTCGAGCGCGAAGCCTTCTACTGCGGGGACAGCGCGTATGACGATTGGCGGCGGGGCGACGCGTCGGCCATGTCGGAGCAGGGGATGCGCGGGGCGGAACTCTTCACCGCCGGCGCCGGTTGCGCGACCTGCCACAGCGGGGTGCTGTTCACCGACCTGAGTTACCACAACACGGGCATCGGAATGGACGCCGAGGAACCCGATCTCGGCCGGGGTCGGGTGACCGAGGAGGACATCTGCGGCGCCACCTTGGACGAACCCTGCCAGGGAGCCTTCAAGACCCCCACCCTCCGCGACGTTTCGAAAAGCGCTCCGTATTTCCACAACGGAAGCGTGGCGACGCTCGAGGAAGCCGTGCGCCTGATGGCGAGCGGCGGATTGGCCAATCCCTATCTGGACACCGACGAACTCATGGACCGCGAGTTGAGCGATGAGCAGATCGCAGACCTGGTGGCGTTCCTCGAGTCCCTCGACTGCCAAAGCGGTCCCCAGATCTTCGAACCACCCGCTCTTCCTTAGAGCGGCCTGTGAACAAAGTCACGCGGCCCAGTTCTCCCGGTGGGGGCTCGGCCGGCGATTCATCCCGGCCAAACAGCCCGTGATGAAACCCACGCGGCCCAGTTCTCCCGGTGGGGGCTCGGCCGGCGATCCATCCCGGCTGACCGCGTCGCTTCGCGCCGCTCATCGTTGCGTTTCGGTCGAAATACACCCGGGCCAGTTCTCCCGGTGGGGGCTCCTTCCTCACGCGCCTTGTCAGCCGGGCGTCTCACCGGCCTCGGCGCTCACGCGGGTTCCGCCACCGGCTGTTCACCGCGCCGCTTCGCGTCGCTCATCGTTGCGCTTCAGTCGAAATACACCCGGGCCAGTTCTCCCGGTGGGGGCTCCTTCCTCACGCGCCTTGTCAGCCGGACCCCCACCGGGAGAACTGGGCCTCGCCGGCCTCGGCGCTCACGCCACTTTGCCCACCGGTTGCTAATACAATTCCACCCCATGCAGGTCAGCTTTGAAGGCCGTGGCGCCCGCTGGACGGGCGCCGTGGAAATCGCCGAACGCACCGACACCGACAAGCATCAGCCCTGGTCGGTGAAGGCCGTCTCCGGGAGCGAAACCGTTGAAGGCACGATGCTCGTCACCGATCTCGCCTCCACCGCCGCCGAAGAGCAGGCGAAGAGCACCGGCGAGGACGTGAACGCCATCCTGGGGCGGGCCTTCTCCCGCTCGCTGGTCGCCGAACTCGGCCTCCGTCCGCTGGCTTCGGGTTTCCGCTTCGTGGCAGATCACCGTTGGGTGGTCGGCTACTGACCCGTGGGGAGAGCCTCCCGCACGGTTCCCGCGACGACAGACGCGTCGGATCGCGCGGAGTTTGTGCGTGCGGGACGCTCTCCCCGCGGGTTGATGCCGCGAATCGCTCCGCGATCCGCGCCATCGTCTTTCGTGGGGCGGGGAAACCCCTCCCCACACCCCTCCCCCGCGGCGCTCCGCGCCGCGAGCCGATGCCGCCCGGCTCTCGCCACAGACTACTTTCGACCCGAAGGAAGCGGAAACCCGTCGGCCGGGGGGACGCACCGTCGAACTCTCGCAGCCTCCTGCTGAGCCTAACAGCCTGTGGTGAAACCCAGCCGGCCCAGTTCTCCCGGTGGGGGCTCGGCCGGCGATCCATCCCGGCTGAACCGCGTCGCTTCGCGCCGTTCGTCGTTGCGTTTCGGTCGAAATACACCCGGGCCAGTTCTCCCGGTGGGGGCTCCTCCCTCACGCGCCTTGTCAGCCGGGCCCCCACCGGGAGAACTGGCCCCACCGGGAGAACTGGGCCTCACCGGCCTCGGCGCTCACCCGGGTTCCACCACCGGCTGCTAACCCTGCCGGTGGCGAACACCGCGAGTTGGAGCGGTTCATGCGGCGTTCCGAACTGACCGCTTTCTTGCGGGAACGGCCCCGGGTCGGCGACGGCGCGATCGGGTCGGCGCTCTATACCGGCGGGGTCGCGGCGAGGCGGTCGTTCGACGATCTCAATCGCTCCGACCCGGACCGGGTCCGGGCGATCCACGCCGCCCACGTCGGGGCCGGTGCCGAGGTGGTCAGCACCAACACCTTCGGGGCGAATCGCTGGAAGCTCGGCCGGCACGGTCTCGCCTCCGAAGTTGCGGCCATCAACGCCGCCGGAGTTGCCGTGGCGCGCCGCGCGGTCCGGCCGGGAGTGCTGGTCCTCGGATCCGTGGGACCGAGCGGCGAAGTCGTCGGTCCGCTCGACGAGGAGAAGCCCCCGGAGTTCGCCGCGGGATTCCGGGAACAGATCAGCGCACTCGTCGAGAGCGGGGTGGACGCCGTCCTGATCGAGACCTTCACCAGCCTTGCCGAGGCGCGTCTCGCGCTTTCTGCCGCGCGAGAGTTGGCGCCCGACATCGGGGTCATCGTGCTGATGACGTTTTCCGAACAGGCGACGACTCTCTTTGGCGTTTCGGCGGACCAGGCGGCGAAGTCGCTTGCCCGGGAAGGCGCTGACGCTGTCGGCTCGAACTGCGGGGTGGGGCCGGACACCACGCTCACGGCCCTCGAGCGCATGCGGGACGCGGTGAGTCTCCCGCTCGTCGCCCAGCCGAACGCCGGCATTCCGGAGCGGGTCGAGGGGCGCTTCCTGTATCCGTCGTCTCCCGACTACGTGGCCCACTATGCGAAGCGGTATCTCCGGCTCGGGGTGTCGCTGATCGGCGGATGTTGCGGCACCGGCGCCGAACATATCGGCGCCGTTGCCGGCGTGGTCCGGGCGGCGTCCGCCGCCTCCCGGGCGGCGCGCGTCAAGGCGCCGTTGCCGGCCGCCGCCAGAGTCTCGGAGGAAACGGAACCTGCCGGGGTTGCCGCGGTCGAGGTGGCCGACCGTTCGAGCCTCGCGCGCCACCTGCTGGACGGCGAATTCGCCGTCTCGGTGGAGATGGATCCCCCGCGCGGCGCCGATCCCGGCAAGTTCCTCGACAAGGTGCGGGCACTCGCCGATGCCGGCATCCGCTTCGTGAACGTGGCGGACGGACCGAGGGCCACCGCCCGCATGAGCGCCATCGCGTTCGCGGCGCTTCTCGAGCGGAGCGGTCAGGTGGAGACGATCCTCCACTACCAGTGCCGGGACCGCAACCTGATCGGAATCCAGGCGGACCTGTTGGGGGCTCACGCTCTCGGCATCCGCAATCTGCTCGCCGTCACCGGCGACCCGCCGAAGCTCGGGGACTACCCGCACGCGACGCCGGTGTTCGACGTGGACTCGGTAGGCCTCGTCCGCATCCTCGGCGGCCTGAACCACGGCCTCGACCTCGCCGGAAACCCTCTCGGCGCCGCCCTTCCCTTCTACATCGGGGTCGGTGCGAACCCGGCGGCCGCCGACCCGGATGCCGAGATGCGCAAGTTCGAGAAGAAGGTGGAGGCCGGCGCTCAGTACTGCCTCACCCAGCCGGTGTACGAATCCAGCCTGCTCGATAGATTCCTGGCCGAGGTGCGCCACTTCGGAGTTCCCGTGATCGTGGGGGTCCTTCCGCTGGTGAGTTCCAGAAACGCCGAGTTCCTCCACAACGAGGTTCCGGGAATGAGCGTCCCGCAATCGGTCCGGGACAGATTGGCGGCGGCGCCGTCCCGGCAGCGCGCGCGAGAGGTCGGCGTCTCGGTCGCCCGGGACATGGTGGCCGCGGCGCGGGAGAGCGCCGCCGGCGTCTACGTGATGCCGCCCTTCAACCGCTTTGACCTTGCCATTCGGAGCGTGGCGGGACTCATCTGACAGCCTGTGGTGAAAGCACCCCGCACGGGCCCCGGGACGTCCCGCGCGCCGAATCTGGGGGTTTGTGTGCGTGCGGGGCGCTTTCACCACAGGTTGGTGGGGCGAATCGCTGCGCGATTCACTCCACCGTCTTTCGTGGGGAGGGGAAACCCCTCCCCACACCCCACCCCCGCGGCGCTGCGCGCCGCGAATGGATGCCTTCAGAGTTTCACCACAGGCTGCTAACGACCCTTGGGGAAACCCCTCCTCACCCCCTCTCCCCCCACGCAGCGCTCCGCGCCGCGGACTGATGCCGGCTGCCTTTTGCGACCGCCTGCCAAGGGCGGCGCTCGCGCCGTCTCGGCACCGAGTGGGAGAATCCGGCGCATGATCCGGATGCCTCTCGCCGGCGCGGGGCTGGCGCTCTTCGCCTCCGCCGCGCCTGCCCAGGAACAGGAGATCTTCCGGTTCGAAGCGGGGGTGGATCTCGTCTCGGTACCGGTGGCGGTCACCACGGACGATGGAGAGTTCATCACGGGACTCGGCGCCCAGAACTTCCGCGTCCTCGAGGACGGCGTGGAGCAGGAAATCCTCGTCTTCGGCGCCGGACTCGAGGAATCGTGGGTAGATCTCCCGCCGGATCAGAAGGAGGAGCTTTCGCAAAAACAGGTAATCGGCCTGCTTCTTGATTCATCGGGCAGCATGGAGGAGGACTTGTCGCTCCTGCACGAGGCGGCCATCAAATTCCTCACCAACATCCCGAGGACCGAAAATCTGTTCGTCATCAGCTTCGACGAGAACATCTGGCTTTCCGAGTACTCAAGCGACGACCAGCGCACCATCTCGAACCGGATCTACGAGATCGAAGCCGAGGGGTGGACGGCGCTCTACGACGCGGTCGCCACGTTCCTCGACCGCGTGTACGACTACGACGGCAGGAAGACGCTGGCGGTGTTCAGCGACGGCGCCGACTCCCGCTCCACCCTCATGTTCTCGGAAGCGCTGGACCTCGTAAAGCTCGGGGAAACGACGATTCATTCGATCCAGTTCGGAGATCGCGCGAGGCAAGCCGAGGTATTCCAAAACGCCCGCTTCCTGCGTGCGATCGCCGAGGCCAGCGGCGGTTCCTACGCGTTCGCGTCCTCTCTCGAGAAGCTCGACGAACTCTACGACCGCATCCTGAACGAGCTCTACAGCCAGTACACGATCGGTTATGTCTCCTCGAATACCCGGCGAGAGGGCCGCTACCGGCGCATCGAGGTGGAAGTAACCGCACCGGGGCATGACGAGGTCGAAGTCCGAGCCCGACGAGGCTATTACGGACCTTACGAACCATCGAACGGTCCGGAAGGCCGCAAGTAGCTTCCGCCGGCGCGACACCAGGCACTAACAGCCTGTGGTGGAACCCGGGTGAGCGCCGAGCCCGGCCAGTCCTCCCGGTGGGGGCGAGGCCCAGTTCTCCCGGTGGGGCCAGTCCTCCCGGTGGGGGCCCGGCTGACAAGGCGCGTGAGGGAGGAGCCCCCACCGGGAGAACTGGCCCGGGTGTATTTCGACCGAAACGCAACGCAGAATGGAGCAAAGCGGAGTGGTTCAGCCGGGATGCATCGCCGGGCGAGCCCCCACCGGGAGAACTGGGCCGCCTGGGTTTCACCATAGGTTGTTAGATCGGGGCCGGCCCGGTCCAGCCACTAGACTCCGCGCCGATGTTCGCCGCGCTTGAGGAAGTCATCCGCGAAATCGCCGCCAACGCGGGAGCGCCGGACTTCCCGGTGGTGTCCGAGATTCCCCCGTCACCGGATCAGGGGGACCTCGCGTTCCCCGCTGCGTTCGGATTGGCGCGCCACCTGCGGCGTCCCCCCCGAGAGATCGCGGAGACCCTCGCGGAGGCGCTCTCGGAGCGGCCCGAGGTCCGGAGGGTGGAAGTGGCCGGTCCCGGGTACGTCAATGTCTTTCTGAACCGGGAAATGTGGATCCGGCACACCCTTGCCGGAGCAGGCGCCCAGGCCCCCCCAGGGGTCCACGTCGTCGAACACACCAGCATCAACCCGAACAAGGCGGCCCACATCGGCCATCTGAGAAACGCCACCCTCGGTGACGCCTTTGCCCGCATCCTCAGGTATCTGGGGCACCGGATCGAGGTTCAGACCTACATCGACGACACTGGAGTACAGGTCGCGGATGTAGTCCTCGGATTCCTTCGACTTCGGGGGTTGGATGCGCAGGAGGTGCGACGCCTCGTAGCAAAACCACGCTTCGACTATCTGTGCTGGGATCTCTACACCCAGGTGTCCCGCTGGGTCGAGGAGGATCCGAAAGGGCGCGCCGCTCGCCAGGAGGCGCTCCACGGCCTCGAGCACGGCGAAGAGCCCTGGGCGGAGATGGGCGCCATCGTGGCAGACGCCATCGCGCACCGGCACCTCGAAACCATGGAACGGATCGGGGTCCGCTACGACCTCTTGCCGTGTGAGAAGTCGATCCTTCACCTCCACTTCTGGGAACGCGCCTTCGAGTTGCTGCGGGACCGGGGCGCCATCCGCCTGAGCGAGTCCGGCAAGAACCGCGGCTGCTGGGTGATGGATACCGATCTGGCCCAGGACGGCGAAAAGGTCATCGTTCGCTCCAACGCCACCGTGACGTACGTGGGCAAGGACATCGCCTACCAGCTGTGGCAGCTCGGTCTCCTGGATCGCGACTTCCGCTGGCGCCGGTTCTACGAGTATCCCGACGGCCGGCGCGCCTGGATCAGCACCACCGAGCCCGGCGATGCCGACGCTCCGAGCTTCGGGTCGGCGGCGCTCGTCCATCACGTGATCGACGCCCGGCAGTCCTACCCCCAACAGGTCGTCCAGGAAGCCGTGGCCCGGCTGACCTCCGAAGTCGACCGGGCCCGAACCCGCCATTTGTCGTACGAAATAGTGGCGCTGACGCCGGCCACGGTGGAGGCGCTCGGTCTGGTGGCCGCCCCGGGAGCCGGTGCAGTGGAGGTTTCCGGCCGCAAGGGGGTCGGAGTCAAGGCCGATGACTTCCTCGACGCGCTCCTCGAACGGGCGACCGAAGAAGTCGCAGCGCGGAATCCTGACGTTCCTGCGAAAGAGCAAAGGTCCGTGGCGCTGGCGATCGCGGTCGGCGCGCTGCGCTACCGGATGGTGCGGGTGACCAAGAATCAGCTCATCGTCTTTGATCTCAAGGAGGCCCTCAGCCTCGAAGGGGCCACCGGGCCGTACCTGCAGTACGCGGCGGTGCGGGCCGCGAAAATCCTCGCGCGGCTCGAGCGTGCCGCGCCGGACGTGTGTCCCCTGCCGCCGGAGGGGTTCAACGAACGCCTCGCCGAACTGGACCCCGAAGAAGCAGCCGACCTCTGGATCCTTCTCCGGGGGGCGCTCGAACTCCGGGAAACGGCCGCGGCGGCCGCCGCCGGCGAAGACCCGCAGGTCCTCGCCCGCTGGGCCTTCGAAGGAGCGCAGCGTTTCAATGGCTTCTACGAGCGCTACCGCATCGCCGGTGAGCCGGATCCCACCAAACGGTTGCTGCGAACCTACGCAGTGGAGACATTTCTGACCCAGCATCGACAGGGGCTCGCGCTCCTTGGCATTCCCGTTCCCGAACGGATGTGACCGGGATGTCAGAGGCTTCCGGAATCGCGCCGAAGGGCAACCTCCGGCCGCGGTGGCGGTTTCTCCGTACCGCGGCGATCGCCGGCGCCACGGCCTGGGTCTTGCTGGCGTACGGTGCGCAGGTGTACCGCATCCAGGGGTCGAGCATGGCGCCTACGCTCCGCTCCGGGGAGCGGGTGCTGGTGAACAAGCTGGGCGTCCGCCTCTCTTCCATCGCCCGTGACGATGTCGTCCTCTTTCATGATCCATCCGACGAAGACACCGTGATGGTGAAGCGGGTGATCGGGGTGCCGGGAGATACGGTGCGGTTTTCGGGCAATCATGTTCAGGTGTTTCCGGGATCCGACGCGGCGAGCGCGCTCCGGGAGGCCATGACCCCGGTGGCGAACGCCTCCGGGGCCGAGGCCCCGCGTGCGGTGGATGGCCCGGGAGCGGTATCGGTGGCACTCGAAGCCGGGGATTACTTCGTGCTCGGCGACAACCGGAGCGGGAGCAGCGACAGCCGCCATTGGGGAACGGTGTCCAGGGACGCCATCATCGGCGAAGCCGTTTTCCGGGTCTTCCCCTGGCGCCGGATCGGGCGGGTAACTCCATGAACGCTACGGGAACTCTTTTCAAGGGGAGCACGCCGACCGTTCCCGGTGACGCCGCCGGCCCGCTGCGCACGCTTCGGGTCCGCCCCGGCACCTTCTTCGACGCCTGGACCCGCGACCCGCGGCGTTTTGGGGAGCTTCTTCCCGATCCCTTCACGCCAGGCGCGTTCGCGCGGGCCGGAACCGCGCGACCTGCCGACCCCACCCGGACCCGCGCCGCTGAGGTAATCGGCGCCACCAACCGGGCCTGGGGCGCCGACGCCGGCGCACTCGCTTCCGCGGAACGGCTCGCCAGGCCCGAAACCCTCGCAGTCGTCACCGGCCAGCAACCCGGACTGTTCGGCGGTCCCCTCTATTCGCTCATCAAGGCCATGTCCACGGTCGCGGCCGCGCGTGAACTGGAAGCTCAGACCGGGCAGCCGGCCGTCGCCGTCTTCTGGATCGAGGGCGACGATCACAACTTCGAAGAGATTCGGGGCGCCTGGGTACTGGACGCCGCCGGGGTCCCGCACAGTTTCCGCTACCAGCCCGAAGACGAACACCTCGGCTTACCCGCCTTCCGCCGCATCCTCGACGGCTCCGTTCTCGACCTGCACCGAGAACTCCGGCAGATCCTGCCCGAAACGGAATACTCGGCCGACCTCTACGCCGCGGTCGAGGATAGCTACGCGCCGGGCCGCTCCCTCCTCGAAGCGTTCGGGCGCCTGCTGCTGCATCTCTCCCGGGGATCGGGGCTCGTCGTGATGGACCCGACGGCGCCGGACCTGAAGCGGCTCGCCTTTCCGGTGTTCGAGGCCGCGGTCCGGCACGAAGCCGAGGGCCGCCGCCAGATCGAGGCCCGAACCCGCGAGATCGAGGAGATCGGGTTTCACGGACAGGCCGCGGCGGAGGGCTACGGGGTCTTTTGCACCGGGGCTACCGGGGTGCGGACCCGGGTCCGCACGGACTCCGCCGGGGGCCGTCCAGAAGCGGTTCTCGGAGGCTGCGTGGAACGTCTGAGCGCGGCCGTGTTACTGCGGCCGCTGGTCCAGGATTTCCTGCTGCCGACAGCGATGTATGTGGGCGGACCCTCAGAAATCGCCTATCACGCGCAGATGGGCGACCTCTACGACCTCCACCGGATCCCGCGACCCCTGATCATCCCTCGTCATCAGGTTGCGATCCTGACGCAGTCGCAACTGCGGGTGCTGGATCGGGACGGCATCGATTTCGATGAGCTTTCGGCCAGCGACGAAGCCGCGCTCAACCGGCGCGCTGCCGACCCGGCTGCGGTCGCGGCCTTCGCCGACACCAAGGACGCTCTCAACTCGTCGTTCGAAGACATCGAGCGGACCGTCGGGGCGGTGGACCAGAGTCTGACCGCGGCGGCCCGGCGTGCCCGGGGGAAGGTGCTCGCGATCGTCACGGATCTGGAAGCCAAGAGCGTCCGTGCCGCAAAGCGCCGGGACGAAGAACGCCGGCAGCGCTTCCTGCGCGCCCGAAACGTTCTCTTCCCCGGGGGCACGCCGCAGGAGCGAAGGCTCAGCCCGCTCGTATTCGCGAACCGCTACGGGCCGGACTTCGGCGGGTGGCTCCTGTCCGCTCTCGAGAGTCCGGCGGCGGACCGCCGCGCCCGGAACCTGCTCGTGCGCTGAGCCGAGCGCAAAGTTCGGTCAGCGTCGAGGTTTTGGGTCCGGAAAGGAACACACCACCGGTCCGGCTGCCGGTTTGACCATAGCGGCCTGCCCGCCGACGACGAATCCGGCCGGATCCACGTCCACGTCCACGTTGCCCGCCGGGCGCGAGTAGAGCACCTGGGCGTGGAAGATGTCCCACTTGGTGAAGTGCGGCGGCTCGAGGTGGCCCGAATACCACATATGAGACGGCCGCAGACCGTCCAGTGGGTGGTAGAGGCCCATCACGTGGCCAATCTCGTGGTGGACCGCCCAAGTCTCGGGAATGTGCCGGAATACGACCACGTTTTCCGAACCTCCTACCTGTTTGGCGAATGCGTCCGCATTGTCCGCAAACCTGGCGACGTCGGCGGCGTTCCAACGCAGGATGACGGTCCCGGGCGTCATGTCCTCGGGCGGCTCCCGCGTTGCGACGATGCGTTCCGCCGTGTACCGGCCTCCGCTGAGCAAGGGAACGGTGACCCGGATCGCTTCCCTTACGAACTCGATCGTCTCTTCCGGGATCTCCGCGTTGGTGGTGGGCTCGGGTCGGGTATCGATGAAGAAGGTCGGCTCGGAATCCCAACGGGTGAGCGGTTCAAGCTTTCCGCCCCCGGATCCGTTGCGGGCGATCTCCCGGTAGAAGTCGAGGTTCCACGGTCCGTTTTCGGGGTCGGGGACCACGTCGAGCGCGACGGCCGACGAGGGCGCCCGGATTGTGGTGGTGCGCTCGACCATGCCGGGGCCGGACACCGTAAGGCGATGCGTCCCATCGGGCAGGTCAAGAGCAAACGATCCGTCGGGTCCCGAACGCGCTGTGATCCCGCTGGCGCTCAGCGTGGCGCCGACGACGGGGCCGCCTTCCACGGTCTTCGTAAGGACCCCCCGTACGCTGGCGGAAGCCGGAGGCGTGGAGGGCACCGTGGGCGGGGCGGTCGGGGGGCCGCCGCTCCCACCGCAGGAACCGAGAACCAGACCGGAGGCAGCCAGCCAGCCGACCTTCATTAACAGCCTGTGGTGGAACCCGGGTGAGCGCCGAGGCCGGTGAGGCCCAGTTCTCCCGGTGGGGGTCCGGCTGACAAGGCGCGTGAGGGAGGAGCCCCCACCGGGAGAACTGGCCCGGGTGTATTGCGACCGAAACGCAACGATGAGCGGCGCGAAGCGGCGCGGTGAACAGCCGGTGGTGGAACCCACGTGAGCGCCGAGGCCGGTCAGGCGCCCGGCTGACAAGGCGCGTGAGGGAGGAGCCCCCACCGGGAGAACTGGCCCGGGTGTTTTGCGACCGAAACGCAACGATGAGCGGCGCGAAGCGGCGCGGTTCAGCCGGGATGGATCGCCGGCCGAACGCCGCGTGGGTTTCACTACCGGTTGTTTGGCCGGGATGGATCGCCGGCCGAACGCCGCCTGGGTTTCACCACAGGCTGTTAATCCTGCTTCGCCCCCCGGACGGCGATTTCCCCGCTGGTGGCGCCCGTGAAGATCGCGTTCGAGATCTGGCCGATCAGGTTGCCACTCGTTCTGAGATGGTCGAGCGGACGCTCGACCGCCAGCACCAGCGCCGCCAGCGTCACCGGAAGGCCCAGCGCTCCCAGCAGGATGGTGAGATTCACGAAGCTGGCGGCGGGAACCGCGGAGGTCGCGAGCGAACTCAGAATCGCCGTTACCCAAAGGATTCCCAGCTCGCCCGCGTCGAGCGGACGGCCCACGAGTTGGGCTATCGCGACGACCGACACCACCTGATAGATCCCGCTGGAATCCCTGCCGGCCGCGGCGCCGAAAGGCAGCACAAACCCCGCCACCTTCTCGGAGATTCCCGTCTCGCGGGGCACCGCCGCCATGGAGACCGGAAGCGCCGCAGCGGTCGAGACGGACGCGAAGGCAATGGGCAGCGGCTCGCGCAACGCTCGCAAGAGCTTCCGGAGCGGCTGGCGAGCCCAAAGCCGGAGCAGCATGGCGTGCACTCCGCCCACGTGCACGAGCGTGGCGATGAGGCAGACGGTGACATACCAGGCGAGCGTCCCCAGAATGTCGAGCCCGGACTGGCCCACCACTGCGGCCAGAATCGCAAACACCCCGGCCGGCGCCAGCAGGACGACCCAGTGGACGACCCGGTAGAGGACATCGTTCACTGCCTGCAGCACGTCGATGAGCGGCTTCACGCGTTCGCTGCCGAGCGCGTTTACGGCTACCCCGAACAAGATCGCCAGGAAGAGGACCTGCAGGACCTCGGCTTCGGCGAAAGCTCCCACGACGTTCGTCGGAACGATGCCGACCAGAATGTCCACGATGGACCGGGCCTCTCCGGCAGTTGGGCCCGTGGCCTGGTCGGCGCCTCCGAGGGCCGAAATGTCCACCCCCCGTCCCGGCCCGAGCCAGACGGCGATGCCGATGCCGATCGCCAGCGCGACGGCCAGCGTGCTCAGGTTGTAGGCGATCGCCCGGACGCCGATCCTGCCCGTGCCCCGGCCTCCGGTCCGCGTCAGCGCGAGCGCCAGGGTGACGAAGATCAGCGGAGCGATGATCATCCGCAGGAGCCGCACGAACAGGTCCGCAAGCGGTTGGAGGACCGCGGCCTGCTCTCCGAACAGGATCCCGACGAGGACTCCGGCCGCGGCCCCTATGGCGACCTGGACATGAAGCGGCATCTGCGGACCCCCCGATTGATCTGGGCGCGTGATGGTACCCGGGAGACGATGGCCGCAGGAGATGCCCGTCCGCACATCGGCAATCCACCCGTGCCGCGCCCAGGAGCCGGTGGATGAAGTCAAGTGAGCGGCGAGAGCCCCACCGGGAGAACCGGGCCGCGTGACTTGTCCACGGGCTCCTAGACTTCCGCTTCGTCATGCACGCGTCGACGCCGGCATCGTGGCTGGGCCGGGCCGGGTTTCTGCGGGCGATTTCCGAGCGCATCCTGGTGTTCGATGGCGCTATCGGGACGATGCTCCAGGCCGAAAGGTTGGACGAATCCGGCTTTCGAGGCGATTTGCTCCGCGACCATCCGAAACCGCTCCAGGGGCTCCACGACGTGCTCTCCCTGACCCGGCCCGCGCTGGTGGAGAAGGTGCACCAGCAGTACCTCGACGCCGGAGCGGACGCCCTCACCACGAACACCTTCAACGCAAACGCCGTTTCGCTCCTGGACTACGGACTTGAAGGCCGCGCCTTCGAGATCAACCGCGCGGGCGCTGAAGCGGCGCGCCGCTCCGCTGACGGCGCCGGACGGCCATGTTTCGTGCTCGGCTCCATGGGACCGACCAACCGGACCCTGAGCGTTTCTCCCAACGTCTCGGACCCGGCCTTCCGCGCAATCTCCTGGGACGAACTCAGGGCGGCGTACCGCGAACAGGCGGCCGGACTGCTGGCGGGAGGCGCCGACCTCCTCCTCGTCGAAACCTGCTTCGACACCCTGAACGCCAAGGCGGCCCTCGACGCCGCCCGGGAGGCCATTGCCGAGGCGCCCGGAGAGCCGGGGCTCCTCGTTTCCTTCACTTCGGTGGACCGGGGAGGACGTAACCTGACGGGTCAGGATTCCGAAGCCTTCTGGGTGTCCGTTGCCCACGCCGAGGTGACCGCCGCCGGGGTGAACTGCTCGATCGGCGCCGAAGCGATGCGTCCCATCGTCGAAACACTTTCCCGCCTGGCTCCGGTTCCGGTGGGCGCCGTTCCGAACGCCGGCCTTCCGAACGAACTCGGAGGCTACGACGAGGCGCCGGAAATCACCGCCGCGGCCCTTGGCGCCCTTGCCGCGGACGGCCTCGTCAACTTCGTCGGCGGGTGCTGCGGCACCACTCCGGAGCACATCCGCTCGGTCCGCCGGACCGTCAGGGGCGCCCGGCCCCGAGAGCTCCCGGACGCTCCCCCGAGAATCCGTTTGGCCGGCACCGAGCCGCTGGTCCGCCCGGAGTCGGCGTTCCTGGTGGTGGGTGAGCGTACGAACGTGACCGGCTCCCGTCGCTTCGCACGCCTGATCCGCGAGGATCGGTTCGAGGCCGCGGTGTCCGTCGCCCGCGACCAGGTCGAGGGCGGCGCGAACCTGCTGGACGTCAACATGGATGAGGGCCTCCTCGATTCGGAGGCAGCGATGAGCCGGTTCGTGCGGCTGATCGCCATGGAACCCGACATTGCCCGACTCCCCATCATCGTGGACAGTTCCCGCATCGAGGTGATCGAAGCCGGGCTGCGCTGCCTTCCCGGGAAGGGCGTGGTCAACTCGTTGTCACTCAAGGACGGGGAAGAGGCCTTCCTGGCCGCGGCCCGACGGATCCGCCGCTTCGGAGCCGCCATCATCGTGATGGCCTTCGACGAGGAGGGTCAGGCGGTGGATGCGGAGCGCAAGACCGCCATCTGCGGCCGAGCCTATCGGCTGCTGAAGGACAAGGCCGGCGTCCCTCCAGAAGACATCATCTTCGACCCGAACGTCCTCGCCGTGGCGACGGGGATGGCCGAACACGATCGCTACGCCGTCGAGTTCATCGAGGCGATTCCACGCATCCGGGCGGCCTGCCCGGGATCCCTCGTCTCCGGGGGCATCTCCAATCTGTCGTTCGCCTTTCGCGGCAACGAAGGCGTGCGGCAGGCGATGAACGCCGTCTTCCTGCACCACGCCATCGCCGCCGGGCTCGACATGGGGATCGTGAATGCCGGCCGGCTGCCGGTCTATGACGAGATCGAGGAGACGCTCCGCGAGCGGGTTGAAGACGTAGTCCTGGCGCGCCGGGAGGATGCGACCGAGAGGCTCCTCGCGATTGCCGACGAAGCCCGGGCGGGACGAAGGACCTCCGCCGCCGATGACTCCTGGCGCGAAAAGCCCGTCGGGGAGCGGCTCGCCCACGCGGTGGTGAACGGCGTTCTCGACTTCATCGAACGGGACGCCGACGAGGCCCGCCGCCACCTGTCCTCGGCGCTTGCGGTAATCGAAGGGCCCCTCATGGACGGGATGCGGGTGGTGGGCGACCGCTTCGGCGACGGAAGGATGTTCCTGCCGCAGGTCGTCAAGAGCGCGCGGGTAATGAAAAGAGCCGTTTCTGTCCTTGAGCCGTACATGGATTCAGAGGAGACCAGCCGACCACGGGAGAGCATTGTGCTGGCCACGGTGAAGGGGGACGTCCACGACATCGGCAAGAGCATCGTCGGCATCGTCCTCGCCTGCAACGGCTACCGGGTGGAGGACCTGGGGGTCATGGTGCCCGCCGACCGGATTCTCGACACGGCCCGGGAACAGAGCGCCGATCTGATCGGCCTGTCCGGCCTCATCACCCCATCCCTGGATGAGATGGAACGCTTCGCCGCCGAGATGGAACGGCAGGGGGTTTCTCTGCCCCTGCTGATCGGGGGCGCCACCACTTCGCCTCGCCACACCGCCCTCCGGATCGCCCCCGCGCGTTCGGGCCCCGTCATTCACGTGGCCGACGCCTCGCGCACCTCGGGGGTGGTTCGGGCTCTGCTCGGGGCGGAGTCGGCCGCCTTCGTGGACGAAAACCGCCGGCAGCAGGAGTACGAACGGAGCCGTCCCATGCGCCGTGGGCCGGGGCTCCTCAAGCTCGCCGTCGCCCGCCGCCGCGCTCCCGACTCTCGCCGGACGGAACCGGTCGAACCGGTGTTCTGGGGCCGGCGGGTCCTTCCCGACGTTCCGATCGCCGACCTGATTCCGTATGTGGACTGGACGCCGTTCTTCCACGCCTGGGAGTTCCGCGGCACGTTTCCCGCGATCGTGGAGCGTGGAAACAGCAGCGTCGAAGCTCGCGAGCTCCACGAAAACGCCCTCCGCCGGCTGGAGGAGTTGGCCAGACAGCAAGCACTGAGGGGTGAGGCCGTCTATGGGTTCTTCCCCGCGGGGAGTGAGGGCGACGACATCCTGATCTGGCGTCCCGGACGGCTGGACGAACCGCCGGTGGCCCGGATACCGACCCTGCGCCAGCAGGAGGATCGTCCCGGGGCGCGGCTCGCGGCCGCCGACTTTCTCGACCCCGCGGTAGCCGGCCGGCCTCCCGCCGCCGGTCCGGACGTACTCGGAGCCTTTGCCGTCACCGCCGGTGGCGGTCTCGAGGAACTGGTGGCGGAGGCCGAACGGCGTGGCGACGACTACGACGCACTCCTGCTGCGATCGCTCGGCGACCGTCTCGCCGAGGCTCTCGCGGAGTGGCTTCACCAGCGTGCCCGCTGCGATCTGGGATACGGACAATCCGAAGACCTGACGCCCCAGGACCTGATCCGGGGGCGCTACCGCGGAATCCGCCCTGCCCCCGGATACCCGGCCACCCCGGATCTCGGCATTTTGGGCGAGATCTTCCGCCTGCTGCGTGCCGAAGACGCCATCGGCGTCGGACTCACCGAGAACTTCGCCATCCGGCCCGGCGCCTCGGTGGCTGGCCTCTATTTCGGGAGCCCGGAGTCCCGCTACTTCTCGGTCGGCACGATCGGCCGGGATCAACTCGAGGACTATGCCCGCAGACGGGGAATATCCATCACTGAGGCGGAACGCCTGCTCCGCCGCCATCTTGGGTAAGCGCCCCGGCACGCCGCGAGCCCGGAAAATCAACCCTGTTACAGCATGACGTCATGCTATCTTCAGTCATGAAGCGGCTGCAGATTCAGTTGGACGAAGCTCTCTACGATGCCCTGCGGCGGCGTGCCTTCGCGGAGCAAGCTTCCATGGCATCCGTTGTCCGCGATGCCCTTGCAGGGTCTTTTGGGACACCCCAACCTCCTCCGCGCACCCTCGATGACTTCGGATTCATCGGTGCGGGAAGCAGCGAACCGCCCCTCGAGGGCCCGGTGTCCGTGCGGCACGATGAGTTTCTGGACGAAGCGATCCCCGCGCGGTTCCGGAGGCCATGATCTTCCTGGACACCTCTCTCATCTACGCGCTCGCCGACCGTCATGACGAATTCCATGGCGTCGCCCGCCACCGGTTCGATCTAGCCCTCCGGAGCCGCCGTCCGCTCGTTACCCACAGCTACGTACTGGTGGAAACGATGGCACTGTTGCAACGGCGGCTTAGCCTCCAGGCGGCTCTCGAGTTCTCCCGGGATGCGGCGGAACTTGAAATCGAATGGGTGGGGGCAAATCTCCATCGAGAGGCGCTAGCGGCGCTCTCGGACGGCGCCACGACCAGCTTCGTGGATCAGGTGAGCTTCGCCGTCATGCGGCACCGCGGAATCACCGAGGCGCTGACGCTCGAACCGGATTTCGTGGCCGCCGGCTTCCAACTCTTCGGCGCGACGGCCTCCTGAGCGCCGGAGCGCCAGCGGTACTCAACTGTTCGGGATGCGGTATTTCTCCACCGGGGTTCCCCCGATCAGGTGCCCCTGGATGACCTCTTCGAGTGCTTCGGGAGTCATCCCGGAGTACCACACACCCTCCGGATAGACGACGGCGATAGGGCCCTCGGCGCACACGCGGAGGCAGTTGGCCTTGCTGCGCGCGATTCGGCCCCCCGTCGGACCATTGGCGAGGCCGAGTTCATCGAGACGACGCTTGAGGTAGAGCCAGCTTGCACAGCCGACCGGCAGCTCACAGCACTTGGGCTTGTCCGCGTCGGCGCACAAGAAGATATGGCGTTCCACCTGCCGCAGACCGAGCGTCGCCGCTTTTTCGGCTGCGGATTTGGGACCGTTATCGGCCACCTTGGTCTCAGCTTGAGAGGCCGGTCGGACAGGGCACTCCGGTGCCGCCGATGCCGCAATAGCCGCTCGGGTTCTTCGCCAGATACTGCTGGTGGTAGTCCTCGGCGTAGTAGAAAACCGGGGCGCCCGAGATCTCCGTGGTGACGGAACCGTATCCCGCCGCTTGCAGCCGCTCGGCATAGCCGTCCCGGGTCTCGAGCGCCGCGCCACGCTGATTGCCTCGAGCCGCGTAGATCGCCGACCGGTACTGCGTCCCGACGTCGTTCCCCTGCCGCATTCCCTGCGTCGGGTCATGGTTTTGCCAGAAGATCTGCAGGAGCGCGCCGTACGACACTTGCTCGGGGTCGAAGACCACGCGGACGACTTCCGCATGTCCGGTTCGACCGGTGCAGACCTCGCGGTAGTTGGGATTGGGCGTCAGCCCGCCGGAGTAGCCGACGGCGGTCGTGTAGACCCCGGCGGCCGTCCAGAAGAGTCGCTCGGCACCCCAGAAACACCCCATCCCGAAGAAGGCCTCTTCCATTCCTTCCGGCCAGGGCGGCGTGAGTGGGGTCTTCAGTACGAAGTGCTTCTCAAGAACCGGTATCGGCTCGACCCGACCCGAGCGCGCGTTGTCCGGAGACGGAAGCGAGGGTTCCAGGAAGCGCATGGCGGGGGGGAATACGGCGTCCGGAAGTCTACCCGGCGCGGGGCATGAGGAGGATTTGGCAGGCGCCGATCGCGCCCGAAGCTCCACGCCTTCCAAGCGCCTCGGCTCCGTATACTCGCGGCGTGTGAACCAAGACGTGCGAGAGCCCCTGGAGCGGGCCCGACGGCTCGTGGAGTCGGGTGAGACCAGACCCGGGACGTTCCGACGCGCCGCGCTCGGGAAGCTGGCAGCGGTCCTGCGGGAGCACCAGCACGTCTGGGAAGACGCGCTCCGGGACGATCTCGGGGCGCCGGCGTTTGAGACCTGGGCCACGCAGACCGGTCTGGTGCTCGCGGAAATCCGCTACGCAAGGCGTCATTTGCGGCGCTGGATGCGCCCGCGCCGGGTAGCGACGCCGCTCGCGGTCATGCCGGCACTCAGCCGGATTGAACCGACTCCGCTCGGCGTCGTCCTCGTCATTGCGCCCTGGAACTACCCGCTGCAACTGACCCTGGCGCCCGCGGTGGCGGCCATCGCGGCCGGGAATGCGGTGGTGATCAAGCCGTCCGAGCACGCCCCGGCGACTGCCCGGAAGCTGGCCGAGCTGGTGCCTGCCGCACTGCCGCGCGGGCTCGTGGAAGTGGTCGAGGGAGGGCCGGAAACTGCCCAGGCTCTCCTCAGCCACGATTTCGACCACATCCTGTTCACCGGGAGCCGCCGGGCCGGGGCGCAGGTCGCCGAAGCGGCGGGGCGGTCGCTCACTCCCGTCACCCTCGAACTGGGCGGGAAGTGTCCGGCACTCGTCGACCGCAGCGCCAACCTCCGCCTCGCGGCGCGGCGCCTCGCGTGGGCGAAGTTTCTGAACGCGGGACAAACCTGCGTAGCGCCTGACTTCGTTCTCGTTCCGGAAGAGCGCTTCGACGCCTTTGTCCGGATGCTCGGCGAAAACCTGGACCGCTTCTACGGCGGGGCGCCTGCCGAGAGTCCCGACTACGGCCGGATCGTGCACCGGGATCACTTCCGGCGCCTTGAGGAGTTGCTGACCGGACTTCCCCTCCTGAAGGGTGGGGACCGGGACGCCGAGCGACTCTATTTCGGCCCCACGGTTACCGGTCCATGGCCCGAGGGCCACGCGGCCCAGCGGGAGGAAATCTTCGGGCCAATCCTGCCGCTTCTGCCCTACAAGGATCTCGAAGAGGCGCTCCGCGAGATCAAGGCGCACCCCGACCCGCTGGCGCTCTATGTCTTTTCCCGCCGGCAAGAGCCGATTCGGCGCGCCGCCGCCGCGCTTCGCTCGGGGGCCCTCGTCACCAACGACGCAGTGGTCCATTGTGCTAACCCCGCTCTGCCCTTCGGAGGCGTTGGAAGAAGCGGGCACGGCCGGTATCACGGCCGCCACGGCTTCGAACTCCTATCCCAGCCGCGGGCGGTGCTGAACGCCGCGACGTGGCTGGATCCGCCGGTGCGTTATCCGCCCTACCGGGGCAAGTTGGGACTGCTACGGCTCCTGCTCCGCTGATGCCGAAAACCGTGCCCGACGGCCAGGTGCCCTTCGCCATCGATCCGCTGGCCGCGCGCCCTCAGGCAAACGCCGAGCAGGCCGCGGCAGTCGCGAGCGAACTGTGGGGAATCAAGACCCGGGCCACCCCGCTTCCCGGAGAGCGGGACCGTAATTTCCTGTTGCAGGACAACCGCGGCGCGCGGTTCGTTCTCAAGATTTCCGGCGGGGCCGAGGATCGACGCCGGCTCGAGCTGCAAGAACGCCTTATCGGGTATGCCCGCGAGCGCGATGCGAACCTGCGCCTGCCGGAGGCGCTCGCCGACCCCGCCGGCCGCACCCTGGCGACGTACCCCTTCGAAAGCGGCGATCACCACGTTCGCCTCTTTCGGTACGCCGAGGGCGTACCTCTCTCGACTTTCCGTCGCCGTCCCCACGCCCTCCTCGAGTCCGTCGGCCGGCTACTGGGCCGCCTGCAATCCGCCCTGAATGGCTTCGATCACCCCGGGCTCGACCTCCAGGACATTCCCTGGGCGCCGGTCCACGCCGCGAGCGTCATCGCGTCAGCTTCGGAAGTACTGGGTGAACGCGGCCCGGGCCGACTCTACCGGCGAGTCGCCGACTCGGTGCTGGGAGACCTGCCCCGGCTCCTGGCCCTTCCAGCCGCGGCGCTCCACAACGACGCAAACGATGACAACTTGCTCCTGGTCGCGGGCGAGGCCGAGTCGGCCGAGCCGGAGCACTTCGCGCTGCTCGACTTCGGGGACGCCCTCCGCGGACCGTCCATCATCGAGGCAGCGACCGGCGCGCTGTATGTGGCAGCCGCCACGGCCGAGCCGCTCCCGGCCGCCGCCCGGGTCCTGGCCGGATTCGCCAGGGAACTTGCGGTGAGTGAGGAGGAAGCCGACCTCTTCCGCACCGCCATCGCGACGCGGGCGCTGGTGAGCGCCGGAGTGGCGGCGCTCCGCCGCGCGCACGTGCCGGAGGCCGCCGCCGAGGAGTATCTCCTGGTCAGCGAGACCGGTGTCTGGGCGTTCCTCCAGGCACTCGACGACGAGGCGCCGGACGTCACCGATGGACGCTTCCGGATGGCCGCCGGTCACGCCCCCCTGCCCCGCGCGGCGACAAAAGCCGCTGCCGTTCGACGCGCCGCCGAGCGCGCCGCACCCCCAATTGCTCCGGCACCCCACGTCTGCATTCTGGACCTCTCCCCCGAATGCCCGACGCTTGATCCAGCCGCCGCGCTCGAGATCCTGCATCAGACGGTCACGGCCGCGACCGATGGGGGAAAGAGGGCGATTGGTCGCCATCTCGAACCACGATTCCCCGAGATCGCGCCCGCCGAACGTCCCGGGTGCCGGAAGGACGAACCGGCCACGCTTTCGCTCGGAATCGAGGTGTTCGCCGACCCGGGAACGCCCGTCAGAGCCGTGCTGGATGGAGAAGTCGCCTGGACCACGGACAACTGCGGCTCGTTCGGAGGGGGGCTCACGCTCGGTCTGAAACACGAAGCCGGGAAAGAAACCTTCTGGACCTCATACCGGCACCTCGACCGGGGCTCGCTTTCGCACCTCGGTCCGGGAGACTGCGTCCGCCGAGGAGCGATGTTGGGCGCGCTGGCGAATGCACCAAACGAGGGCTGGCCGCCCCATCTGCATTTCCAGGTACTCCTCTCCGACCTCGGTGGCGATCCGCCCAGGATGAGCAACGGCCGCGATCTTGCGGTGCTCTCCGCCCTCAGCCCCGATCCATCGCCCTTCCTGGGCCTGGATCCCTCCGCGGCCGTTGCCGCGGGGACGCTCGAAAACACCGAAGGTCGTCTCCTGGAAGCGCGCACCAGGCGGTTCAGCCACGCGCTCAGCATCGCCTACGACACGCCGATCCAGGTGGTGCGCGGCCGCGGCGCCAAGCTCTACGACCAGGCGGGCCGGGATTTCCTCGACATGGTCAACAACGTCTGTCACGTGGGACACGCGCACCCCCGGGTAGTCGAGGCAATCCGTGCTCAGGCACAGCTCCTGAACACGAACACCCGCTATCTCTATCGCCAACTCACGGACTACGCGGAACGCCTCGCCGCCACCCTGCCCGCACCTCTCGAGGTGGTATTCCTCACGAATTCAGGAAGCGAGGCGAACGACCTGGCGCTCCGCATTGCCCGGACCCACCTGGGACGGCAGGAAACCCTCGTCTTCGACGGTGGATACCACGGCAACCTCACCTCCCTCATCGAGGTGAGCCCCTACAAACTCGATGGCAGGGGAGGGCGGCCCGGACCCTCCTGGCTGCACCGGTTGCCCATGCCCGACGGCTTCCGAGGCCGTTTCCGGGACCAAGAGCCACAATTCGCTGCGTCACTGATCGCCGATGCCGAATCTCGGGTCCGGCAGGCAGGACCCGCCACCCTGATCGGGGAGGCCATCCTGAGTTGTGGCGGCCAGATCGTGCCGCCGCCCGGCTACCTCAAGGCCCTCTACCGGGCGGTGCGCAACACCGGCGGAGTCATCGTGGCGGACGAGGTCCAGACCGGGTTCGGGCGGGTGGGACCGGCCTTTTGGGCGTTTATCGCGGTTCAGGACGGAGAGGAATCCGTTTGCCCGGACATCGTCACTCTCGGAAAACCGGCCGGGAACGGACATCCCCTCGGGGCGGTGGTCACCACTCGCGAACTCGCCCGTTCCTTCGAGAACGGGATGGAGTACTTCAACACCTTTGGCGGAAATCCGGTCTCCCGCGCCGCGGGTCTCGCAGTGCTCGACGTGATCCGGGATGAACGACTGGCCGAGCACGCCGACACGGTCGGCGGACAACTTCTTGAAGGGCTGAAAGCGCTCCAGAACCGCTACCCTATTCTCGGTCAGGTTCGGGGGCGCGGGCTGTTTCTGGGATTTGAAATGGTGCGGGATCCGGCGAGTCGCGAACCCGCCCCGCGGGAGGCGCGACGGCTCGTGAACCGCCTCCGCGAGTTCCGAATCCTGAACAGTACCGACGGCCCGGATGCCAACGTCGTCAAGCTCAAGCCACCGCTCGCCTTCTCTTCGGATGACACCGCCCACTATCTGGACACGCTTGAAACCGTGCTGGAGGAACAGTTCTGACCCCTGTCCCGGGAAGCCGACCCGGCCAGGAGACCGGCGCCGGCCCCCCGAGAACGGTGGAACCGTCATGGAACGTCGTGGAGGTAGCGCCCGCGGGCGCGCATCGGACCACCATCATCTGGCTGCACGGGCTCGGCGCCGACGGGCACGATTTCGAGCCCATCGTTCCGGCCCTTCGCCTCCCGGAGTCGCTCGGGGTCCGCTTCCTGTTTCCCGAAGCTCCCTTCCGTCCGGTAACCATCAACGGCGGCGCCTCGATGCGGGCCTGGTTCGACATCGCATCGTTGACGCGGGAGGGCAGCGCGAACCGGCAGCACCTCGCTGAATCCGTGGCCGGAGTCAGAGCGCTCCTCGAACGGGAGCGCGAGCGGGGGATCCCGCCGGAACGCCTCCTGCTGGCAGGTTTCTCGCAGGGCGGGGCGGTGGTGCTCCACGCGACGGTCTGCCCCGGCCCCGGAGGTGAACCGCCCGTCGAAGTGGCCGGGGTGGTGGCGCTTTCCACCTACGTCCCGGACTTCGAAGCGGTGGTCGCGCCGCGGGACCCACCCGTCCCCATCTTTCAGGCCCACGGCTCTTTCGATCCGATGATCCCGCTCCATTTCGCCGCGGTGAGCCGCCGGGTGTTGACGAACGCCGGTTGGCCGGTGGAGTTCCACGACTATCCGATGGCGCACCACGTGTCAGAGGCGGAGATTCACGACCTCGGGTTCTTTCTGCGACGGGTGCTTGAGGACCAACCCGGCGCCGGAGATTCTGCAAAGTGAGCGACGGGCGGGTTCCGGTCACCCTGATCACCGGGGCGGCGGGAGAGATCGGCAACGCCCTCCTCTCCCGTCTGCTCGCGGGCCACCCCGAGCGCGTGGTAACGGTGGATCTCCAGCCGCTGCCTGACATGGGCGCCGGCGACTGCCCCCAGGAGCATTTCCAGGGAGATATCCTCGATCCGGCGCTCTGGAAAGCGTTGCTGGCGCGCTACCGCCCCACCTTGATCTTCCATCTCGCGGCGATCCTCTCGACCCGCGCTGAATCGGTCCCGCTGCTCGCGCACGTGGTCAACGCCGACGGAACCGCCCGCCTCATTGCCATGGCCTCGGACGTTGCGACTCCGGAGAACCCGGTCCGGTTCGTGTTCCCCAGCTCGATCGCGGTCTACGGACTCGCATCCCAGGAAGCCAAGGACGCCGCCGCGCCTGTCCGCGAAGACGACCACCTCGACCCGAGCACCCTCTACGGGGCCCAGAAACTCTATGTCGAGCGGCTGGGGGCTACCGTGGAACATCTGGGCAGCGGTCTGGACTTTCGAGCGGTTCGGCTCCCCGGGCTCATTTCTGCGAACACCCTGCCCCAAGGTGGGACGAGCGACTGGGCTCCGGAACTCATCCACGCCGCCGCGCGGGGCGAGCCGTACGCGTGCTTCGTCGAGCCCGAGGCCCGCCTGCCCTTTTGCGCCATGCCCGACGCGGTGGAAGGAGTCTTGCGCCTCGCCGGCCGGGAGAAGGGGGCGCTGACCAGAACCGCCTATAACCTCGGGGGCGCGAGCCTCTCGGCGACGGAAATCATCGCGCGGGTCGCCCAGGATTTTCCGGAACTCGAGGTCCTGTTCGAACTCGACGCAACTCGCGCCCGCATCGTCGCGAGTTGGCCAGCCGCCGTGGACGATTCAGCCGCCCGCCGGGATTTCCACTTCAATCCGGCACACGACGCGGAGACACTCTTTTCCCGCTATCTCATCCCCGGCATCCGGCGCCGCTACGTTGACGAGGGCCTCACTCAACGTCTCGCCGCCGGCGGCTAGCCCCAATACTGTTCACTTAGACGATTCGGACGGTTGGCGGGCCGTCCATGCGGCAGGAGGGAGCGTGCCTGGGGCGCAGCGGATAACCGCTCATCTTGCGCTTGCCACCGCGGGGCGTGCACCGGTTGCGACGGGACACCACCCGTTCGTCGAGGAGTTCGTCAAGGAGATGTTGGCGGCGGCTGTCCTGACGCTGAGGGGGGAATGGCGCTGTGGGTGATGATGTTGCGACGGATCGCACGAACCGCATGGAGGTAGGAGAGTCGGTCTGGGTCGTCTCCGCTCTGCCGGGCGGCGTCGTGCATGAGGGAGCGGATGGCGAAGTGGGCCAACATCAGGCCCCAGAACTCCTGGCGGACGAGTTCGGGAGTTTTGCTGCGGAGGACGATCCGGGGGCCTCGGAGGTGGGTCTTGAGTTCGTCCAGCGCGGTTTCGATCTCCCAGCGCTCGTGGTAGAGGGTGGCGAGTTCCGGGGCCGGGGCGCGATCCGCATCCAGCACCGTGGTCAGCAGCCGGTACAGCGGTTCGGCGTCGCCCACGCCGGACAGTTGATAGTCGATCACCCGCACCCGAACCGCGTCTCGCCCGTGGCGTCGGTCTTTGTCGGAGGCGTAGATCCGGCTCACATAGGAGCCGTCGCCCAACGGGGTTTCCCGTGGCAGGCGCAGGTTCTTCTTGATGCGCCACAACAGATCCGCCCCCGCGGTGCGGGCCTGATTCCACCGGCCGTAGCTGAAGAAGTTGCGGTCCGCCAGACACAACATGCCCGCCTTCAAGGAAGGCATCACGTCCTCGACCAGGCGCTGTTCGCTCACGTTGCAACCCGCCATCCGGCTCGCAAACAGAACATGGGTTCCGTTCTCGACCAACGACACGAATCGGATCTGGGGGAAGGCACTGGCGCCGCGACTCGCGCCGGGGCGTCCGAAGGCCGCCGCGTTGGGAGACTCGTCCGCGACATCCAAAGTGCTGCCGTCCACGCTGACCACGTGCCACTGCCGATAGCCGCATCCCGGTTCCGATGGCTGCCCCACCGGCCGCACCACGGCGTCATGCAGGGCTTGCAGCGGTTCGGCGCCCAGCCTCTTGCGCGCCTGCGAAATCCCCGACTTCCCCGCCACCCGTGGGCGTGCTGACGGATCGCCCAGCCACCGCAGCCCTTCCACCAGGCACCGCAGAACCTCTCGATACGACGACTGCATGTACAGCGCCAAGGCGATCACGTAATACACCACCACGTGCGCCGGCAGGTCCCGCTGACGGGCACTCTGCCGCCCCGTAGCCCGCAGCGCCTCGTCCACTGCCGCCCGCGGGATCCGCTCGTTCAGCACCCCGAGGCTGATGTAGTCGGTGATCCGGCTCCCTTTCGGAAGCTCCGCAACCGTTCTCGCCATAGGCAACCTCCCGGCCGAGCCGGGGGCAAGCATAACGAACCAAATACACTAAGTGAACAGTATCGGGGCTAGGCCGCATTTCTCATACTCCGCATGCCGCACGGCGGCAAGTCGGGCGTCGCAACCACACCGCCCGCGTCGCGCCTTTCGCCCGCCTCTCGGCGGGCGCTGCCGGTCTGAAGGCCCCCACCGGGAGAACTGGCCGGCGTTCCCGGACGTGCGCGCCGTCAGCTCGGCCGGGGTCTGAGTCTCATGCGCAACCAATGAGATTGTCAACAAGTTACGGCAACCAGCGTCTCTCGTGAAATCGTCGGTAGGAAAAGTCCGGGCTAGGCTTCTTCGATGACCGCCTCCCGTTCTCCCTTCTGGCCCGGCGTCCTCTCGCCCCTCCTCTCGGCGGCCTTTGGCGCCGGCGCGTACCTCGGGCTCACCCGGCTGAGTTCGAATCCGGATGAGGACTACCTGTTTCGCCTCGGAGCGGTGGCGCTCGTCATGCTGCTTCCCCCCGCGTTCGCGCTCCGGCGCGCGCTTCACAGCTACCGGGCCGGTGGACTCCGTGGGAGCGGATGGGTAGGAGCGTCGGTAGCCCTCCTTTCGCTTGGCCTCGTCAGTGCACCGATCGGAGGGGCCGTTCGGCGCGCCCGGCAGGCCGCCAACCTGGCGCTCTCAGGGGTGCCCGCGCCCGAGTTCGTGGCGCAGGATCTCGACGGCCGGGTCCACCGGCTCTTGGATCATCGCGGATCGGTGGTGCTCGTGAACATCTGGGCGACCTGGTGCCCGCCCTGCCGCGCCGAAATGCCCGAGCTGGACCGGTTGGCCCGCGAACGCGCGAACGACGGCCTCCTGGTGTACGGAATTTCGACCGAGGAAGAAGCCATCCAGCAGGGCTTTCGCAGCGACGTACTGTCGGTGGACTACCCGTTGCTGGTGCCGGAGGCACTCGAGGACGGCGTAGTGCCGGACATCTTCACGCAGACGGCGCGATATCCCGCGAACTTCCTCATCGACCGGGACGGACTCCTGCACCCGGCGCCCAGCACGGATCAGCCTTTCGCGGTGCTCGAGGCCGAAGTGGACCGGGTCCTGTCCTTGCCTGCCGGGACGCCCTAGACCGCGTCGGCGGGCCCCACCGAGGTTGGCCTCGTCTGGATGAAATGAGGTGAGAGCCGAGGCCGCAACCGGGAGAAACGCCCCGTGAGCGGTCCGGCCCGCACACCTCACCCCTCAGGTAACGGGCGGCCGTGACCGACTACCAGCTCGGGCAGGACAACGTCCAGTTCCTCGGCCTCGACGTCCACAACCCGGTCTTCGTCGTCTCCAGCCTCACCATCATCGCGTTCGTCGCCGGGGTGCTGGCGTTCCGGGACGCCACCGCCGGCATCTTCGACTCGCTCTACGCCTGGCTCACCTCGACGTTCGACTGGGTGTTCCTGGGTGCCGGCAACATCTTCGTCCGCTTCTGCTGCTGCTGCGGGTGACGCCGCTCGGCCGCGTCCGCCTCGGCGGTCCGAACGCCAGACCCGACTACTCCGCCTGGTCGTGGTTCGCCATGCTGTTCGCGGCCGGCATCGGTATCGGCCTGATGTTCTTCGGAGTTGCCGAGCCGGTCGACCACTTCCGGAATCCGCCGCTCGGCGTCGATCCGGCCGATACCGCCGCCGCGTATCAGCTCGCCGTCGCCTCCGCCATCTTCCACTGGGGCGTGCATCCGTGGGCGATGTTCGCGGTCGTCGCCTCGCGCTGGCGTTCGCCGCCTACAACCTCGGGCTGCCGCTGACGCTGCGGTCTGCCTTCTACCCGGTCCTCGGTGAAGCAGTGTGGGGCCGGTTCGGCCACGTCATCGACATCCTCGCGGTGTTCGCCACCCTCTTCGGGTTGTGGCGACGTCGCTGGGGCTGGGAGCCGAGCAGACGGCGGCAGGGCTGGCTCATCCGTTCGGGGTTCCGGCCACCGACACGACCAAGGTGCTGTTGATCGCGGGCACTACGGGGATGGCACTGGCGTCGGTGGTCGCGGGCATGGACCGGGGCGTCAAGCGCCTGAGTCAGGCCAACCTGCTCCTGGCCCTGCTGCTGCTCGTGTTCGTCCTGGCGGTCGGGCCCACCCTCCACCTGTTCCTTGGGTTCGTTGCCAGCCTCGGTCACTATGTCGCGGCGATCGGACCGCTCAGCAACTGGCTGGGGCGCGGCGACTCCGATTTCCTGCACGGGTGGACCACCTTCTTCTGGGCGTGGTGGCTCTCGTGGTCGCCCTTCGTCGGCATGTTCATCGCCCGCGTCTCGCGCGGGCGTACCGTGCGCGCGTTCATTCGGCTGCATGCTGGTCGCCCCGGTGCTGCTCTCCGCGCTCTGGATGAACGCCTTCGGAGCAACGGCGCTATCGCACCATCTCGAGGCGGGCGAGGTCGCGGCGGTGCAGGCGCAGCAGCCGGAAATGGCCCTGTTCAGGATGTTGGAGATGCTGCCGCTCGCCGGCCTGACGTCGGTCATCGGCATCGTGTTGGTGATCGTCTTCTTCGTTACCTCTTCCGATTCCGGCTCGCTCGTCATCGACACCATCACCGCCGGCGGAAAGCTCGATGCGCCGATCGCCCAGCGCGTCTTCTGGTGCGCGTTCGAAGGGATCGTGGCCATCACCCTGCTGCTCGGCGGCGGGCTCGTGGCGCTGCAGGCCGCGGCACTCGCCACCGGCTTCCCGATCGCGCTGGTGCTGGTAGCCATGTGCTACAGCACCTGGAAGGGCTTGCGCACGGCCGCAGCGGATCAGCGAATCCCTCATCGGCGTTCGGGCTGGCCCCGAGGGATGGGTGCTGCGGACGCCAAGCAACCCAGAGGGTGTCTGGCGCCTACAGTTCCGCGGCCACCGCGAATTTCGCGGCGCTCAGCGACAGCACCGCCAGCAGGTTGTCAGGTCCGGCTAGCGTTCCGCGCCGAAGTTGCCGAGGGCCATGATGGACGGGACGGCCACGCCGTTCAGCGTGGCGGGGCTGTAGCGCCCCCGGACCAGGGACATCATCATCTGGTGGACCCGACTCGAACTCTCGGGAGCGAAGTGCGCGGACTTGACCCGGCCGCGATGATCGATAAGCACCATGATGCCGTCTCTTTCCGCGGAGCGCCGCGAACCACCGGAACCGGCCAAGGGTACCGGAGTGCTGCGCAGTAGCGGAGGCTCATAGAGGATCTCCGGATTGTTGGAACGCTCCCGAACCGCCATCAGGAACGGCGCGAGATCGTGCATCAGGTAGTCGAAATCCGTCTCGAACGCGACCTCGAACGCCGCTTCGGCGCCCACATCGTCGGCACGCAAGGCGTAGAGGTAACCGAGCTGCAGGTGGGCTTCCGCATCCCGCGGCCGAATATCGAGTAGAGCCCGATAGAGGCTCTCGGTGTCTTCGAGGTCCCCGTTGAGCGAGTGCGAACGGGCGAGCAACCGCAGCGCCCTGCGGTTCGTTGGATCCTGCAGCAATACCGCGCCGAACTCCTCGATGGCGAGGTCCATATTCCTGGCTCCCAGGTGGGATTCTCCGATCAACAGCCGAACATCGTTCCGCTGCGCGTCGGAAACCGGCATGAAGGTCGAGAGCCAGTTGATCGCCTGTCCGAACTTGCCGTCCTCGATGTAGCGGCGCGCCTGCCGGATGGGATCCTCCATCCCCACGATCATTTCGAGTGGAGGTTCCGGCTCGGTGGGGCGAAGCATGAAGTGCCGCTGGGGAACCACCGCTCGCTCGCTCAGGCTTATCGCGAGCGCCGGATAGGCAACCGCGAGCCGCTCCATTGCCACATCGAAGTCGTCCAGAACCCGGAGCTTTTGCCCCTCGTAGACCATCCCCTGGCGCTCGGCGCCGGCGCGGATGGTCCCGATATAGACCGGGCGGTCCGCCGGTACCGAGATCAAGGTCTCCCCGCGCTCGTGCTCTCTGGGGGACACCGTGAAACGTTGCCGGATCGGGCGGAACTTCCGGACGTTCAGCGGACGGATGTTGGGGAAGTAGACGGCCTCGATGGCCTCCACGTCATAGACCCCCGGCGGCACGAGTTCACTGATCAGGCCAAGTCCATCGTCCACCGACAGGGTTTCGTTCCGTCCGGTGTCGCGATGCCGCAGAACGATCCGGCGCGAACGGAAGTCGGGACTCTCGAACTTTCCGATGAAACGGCCAATCACGAGAGACTTGCCGTCGCGCTGGACCTCCGGCCAAACGGATCTCCGCGACGGGAGTTCCGCTCCGGCAAGCTGGAGGAACGGCCCCGCGCCGCTCGCGCCAACAAGCAGCAGGCCGGTCAGAAAGGAGCGCCGGATCCGGGAATCCGGCGCACAGCGGGAAAGGAAGCCGCTACGCACGTTCGGGATCGTCTCACCCTTCCACCCGTTGTTCAAGCGGGTGAAGACCGTGGTGCGCGGTGTTCGGTCGCTGGCGCCTCCGCTTGCGCTTGGCATCACTCCGCTCTACCGACCGTTTCCGGACTCGGACAGGCGCCTCACGGCGAGACGCGCGCGGTCCGCCACCTCCGAATCCGGATCCTGAGTGGTCGCCCGCAGCGACGGAATGGCGCTGTCGTCCCCGAGTTGTTCCAACAGAGAAATGAGTTCCAGCCGTACCTGCCGATCAGGATCCTCCAGATAACGGAGCATGTCGGGCAGGAAATCCCGGCCGAGTTCCAGCGCGTACTGGCTGGCCACTTCTCCCACTCTCGAATCAGAAAGCGAAAGGATGATGCGGTCCACGAACGGCGGCTGCCCCATCCGGACGAGCGCGAAACAGAACGCAAGCTGCACCCGCCGGTCCTCTTCTCGCAGGAAGTCCCGGATCATTCCGTCCACCAGCGCCGGATCTCCGATCCGCCCAATACCCTCGGCAGCGAACTCGCGCCGCCGGGCGTCATCGCTCCCCAGCTCATGGTAGAAGGTGCCGCGCGCCTCTTCGGCGCCGATCCGCGCCAACGCTTCGAGGGCGTCCCGGGCCACATCGCTTTCGGGATCCGCGTCGTACACCCCGATCAGGGCGGTGACTGACGGCCGGTAGGCAAAGCGGCCCAGCGCGCGCACCACCTGCTCGCGAAGCTCCGGTTCTTCCACCATGGAGAGCAGTCGTTCCCCCGCTTCGTCGGTGCCGATCGCACCGAGAGCGCGAATCGCTTCTCGTCGCACGTCATCCTCGAGGTCTTCCGACGCGGCGGCGGCCAGAGCTCCCACCGCGGTAGCCGCCCTCAGGGCGCCCAGGGCCTCGGCGGCCAGTTCGCGGTTGTCTTCCTCGTCGTCGGTGAGCCGTCCACTCAAGGCCTCGACGATACGCGGTTCCACCGGTCGCAGCGGATCGAGAACGAACGCCTGCTCCCGACGGAGCAACCAATCCATCGCCCGTTCTCTCCGGCCGGGCGGCGCCTCCCGGTTGTGAATGTCCACGAGGCCACCGATCGCGTCCCGGCGATTTTCCGAAAGCTCGTCCTCCAGGAACGCGATCAGTCCCGGCGCCGCATCGGGGCGCCTCACGGACAACAGGGCATCGAGCACCGTGCGTCGAACGTTGCGGTCGATGTCGCGGACTGCCTCGTTCAGAACGGAGATCGCTTCTGACGATCCATCTTCTCCGAGCTCTCGCGCCGCATCGCGTCGAGTCCTCGCATCACTGCTCTCCAGTCGAGCCGCCAGTTCCTCGACGCTCGACTGCGCGAATCCCAACGTCGCCGCGCCGACGAAGAGCCACAGGCCGACTCCAGCCCCCCAGGGGCGCCGAGGAATCACTCAGCGGCCCTCCCCGCCGGTGGCGCCGGCGAGGTAGGCCTCGGGGTCATTCAGAAGCAGAGCCGCCTGCGACATCGCTTGAAGTGCCGCCGCGATTTGTGGGTCGCGATCCATGGTCGCCTCGCGCGAGGCCGCCGGGCCCCAAAGGAGACTGAAAATCGCTCCTTCTATTCGCAGCGCCACCGCATCGCGGTGCTCGTCAAGGCCCTCCCGGTCGTGCGGAATCCGCTCCTCAGACAGGAAAAGGAAAAACTCCTCAACAGTTGTCTCGTCGACACGGAAGCTCTGATCCACCGCCCGGATCAGGTCGCCCCGCGCTTCCAACTCGTCCGGCCGCGTGCCCGCGCCGTCCACGGCGCCCCGGCCATCGGCCGGAACGAAGCGGGTGGCGAACCGGAAGAAGGCTCCATGTTGCTCGACTTCCACCACCACCTCCGGAAGTTCCGGGGCGGGCACTTCAATGTCCGGTGCGACGCCACCCCCGCCCCGGATCTCCCGACCGAGCTCCGTCAGCACGATCGTCCCCGCCTCGTCGTTGGAGTCGTGCTCTCCCCGTCCCTGGAAGTACTCGAGGAAATCTCCCGATTCGTAGTCTCGCTGGAGACGCCGGCCGCTTGGCGTGAAGTACTCCGCAGAGGTAAGTCCGAGCGCGTAGCCGTACTTCAACTGAAACACCGACTGGACAAGCCCCTTGCCGTAGGTGTTCTCGCCGAGGATGAGGCCGCGGTCGTGGTCCTGGACCGCACCCGCCACGATTTCAGAAGCCGACGCGCTCTCTCGCGAAACCAGCACGATCACCGGCAGATCACTGTAGGGACTGGGATCCTCCGCGTAGAAAACCTGGTCGTTCTCGGAATGACGGCCCCGGATGGCAACAACTTCCTGGTGCTGTTTCAAGAAAACGTTGGAGACCGCGACCGCCTGGTTGAGGAGCCCGCCCGGGTTGTGACGAAGGTCCACGAGCAGCCGGGTCGCTCCGCCGAGGCGCAGCTCCACGATGGCGTCCCGCAACTCGCTGTCGGTGTTCTCGTTGAAATCCGAGATCCGGACATATCCCGTCTTCTCGGAGCCGGTGGGCTCATCGAGGACGAAGTAGTAGGGCACGCTCTTGAGCGGGATCCGGTCCCGAATCACGGTGAAGTCGAGCGGGGCGTCGTAACCCGGACGGGTAATGGTGATGCTGACCGGCGTCCCTCGGGGGCCCCGGAGCAGGGTCACCGCCTCGTCCATCGTGTATTGCGTTGCATCCACGCCCTCGATTCGGGAGATCACGTCTCCGGCGCGAATCCCCAACCGGTATGCGGGAGTCCCCTCAAAGGGGGAAACGACCGTCAGTAACCCATTCTGGTGCTGCACCCGAATCCCGAGTCCCACATAACCCCCCTGTTGCCGCTCCCGCATCTGGCGGTAGTTGCGGGGGACAAACAGGTTGGAGTGGGGGTCGAGCCGGACAAGCATCCCCGAAACCGTCGCCCGGGTAAGAGTTTCGGGATCCAACTCGCGGACGTACTTCGTTTCAATTTCCCGGATGACGTTCGCGTGGCGTTGGAGCAGTATCCGCAGCCCGTCCGACGGCGGGACTCCACGCGCCGGCTGGACACCCAGAATGGTGGCCGAGATCGCCGCGCCCACGAGGAGCGGCATCAACAGGGGGATGACCCGCGCCCGGAGCCTCATGGCGTCATCCTAGCAGCCTGGTGGATGGTGACACACGGGTCTCGCCGGAATCCGGCCTACTCCTCGGGCTTCTTTCGGCGGTGCATGCGATTTCCGATCCAGGCGATCCCGATAGACAGCGTGTAGAGCACGATCATGGGCCCGGCCAGGATGATCTGCGTGGTGGGATCGGGCGGGGTGAGAAGCGCCGCCAGCACGAAACTCATCAACACCGCGTACTTGAAGTACCGCCACAAGAAGCTCGGCGAAATCAGCCCGAGACGGGAGAGCAGCAGCGCCAGCGTAGGAATCTGGAACACCACCGCGGTTGCCAGCACGAGGCGCGCGTAGAAACTGAACACCTCGGAGACCCGATACCGGATCTGGATGTCCTCTCCGCCACCTCCGAACGTCCCGAGGAACTGGGTAGCGGCGGGGAAGAGCACATAGTGGCAAAAAGCCGCCCCGGAAATGAAGAAAGCGGAACCCACCAGGATGAAGGGGAAGGCGATATGGCGTTCGTGGCGGTAGAGGCCAGGAGCGACGAAACCCCAGACCTGCCCGAGCCACGCCGGGGTTGAAACCACGATGGCGACCAGGAAGCTCATCTTGATCCCGAGGAGGAAGATCTCGGGCGGAGTGGTGGCGATGAGCTCTCCCCCCAGCGGCTCGATGACTCGTCGCAGCGGCCGCATCAGGAAATCGAAAATCTCCTCGTAGAAGAAGAAACATCCCACGAACGCGACCAGGATCGCGATCGCGGCCCGAATCAGACGGCGCCGCAGTTCGTCCAGGTGTTCAAGGAAGGTCATCCGGTCGGCCGGCCCATCGGGGCGGTCCGTCCGGTCAGAGTCGCTCACGAACTTCCGCCGGGCCGAGGAAACAGCCCCGTCTCGTCACTTGCCAGAGTCGTCTGCCGACTCCCGTTCCGCACTTCCGGCTTCGCTCGCCCCTTCCGCGACGCCTTCGGGACCCTCCTCAACTCCCGTCTCGGGGCCGGAGGCTGAGGAGTCGCCCGTTCCGTTTTGCGTTTCCCTCTCCCGGGTGGCAGAGGGTTCTCCGGAATCACCGGCGCCACCTCCATCGCTTTCCGGCGGCTTTGCGGCGGACGGCGGCTTTGCGGCGGACGGCGGCTTTGCGGCGGACGGCGGCTTTGCGGCGGACGGCGGCTTTGCGGCGGACGGCGGCTTTGCGGCGGACGGCGGCTTTGCGGCGGACGGCGGCTTTGCGGCGGACGGCGGCTTTGCGGCGGACGGCGGCTTTGCGGCGGACGGCGGCTTTGCGGCGGACGGCGGCTTTGCGGCGGACGGACCGGAGCCGGCGTCCGGGTCGAGCCCGCGCCCGAGCTCCGCCACCTCCTTTCCGAGACCGGAGACCTCGCTGCGCGCCGTCCGGAACTCTTCCATCTGCACTTCCCGCTCCAGGGTGCTGCGCAGCTCGGTGCTCGTTCGCCGAAACTCGGCAATGCTCTTTCCCAGCGTCTTGCCGATCTGTGGCAGTTTCCGGGGACCGAAGACGATCAGCGCCACCACCAGGATGATCAGCATCTCCTGCATGCCGAGCGGGCCGATCATGAGCGGGAGAAAAAAGAGCGGGGGCACCAAGGCGAACATTATCGTCTGCGGGCCGACAAGCAATCGGGGGCTAGCGGCCTGTGGATAAAGTGACGTGAGCGCCGAGGTTGGTGAGGCGCCCGGCTGACAAGGCGCGTGAGGGAGGAATGCCGAGTGTATTTGGACCGAAACGCAACGAAGAGCGCCTGGCAGAGGCGCGGTTCAGCCGGGATGCATCGCCAGCCGAGCCCCCACCGGGAGAACTGGGCCGCGTGACTTTGTGCACAGGCTGCTCGACTGCATCATGGGTCCAAGCGAACGCTCCCCCGCGGCCAGACGCCCGCCGCCCAGCGCGATCCGGAGCGCGGGAACGCCGGTTCAGACCTCCGGTGAGAAGCTGGCCGGCATCGCCAGGCTCACTTTTCAGTGATGGCGCAGCGTAACCAGAGCCCCGAGGTCCGGAGAGAGACTCCCGGGGCAATTCGGCGGATGTTTGAATCCGTTGCGCCCGGGTACGACCGGATGAACCGGATCCTCAGCGTGGGACTGGACCAGGGTTGGCGGCGAGCCGCTCTCAGGGAACTCGATTGTGAACCCGGGTCGCGGATTCTCGATCTCTGCTGCGGAACCGGTGATCTCGCGTTGCTGCTGCCGCGGGAACTACGCCCGGTGGGCTGTGACCTGACACCCGCCATGCTGGAGATCGCGGACGCCAAGGCTGCCCGCTCGGGAACCACTCTCCCGATGGCTGCCGGAGACGCCATGAGACTGCCCTTCGCGTCCGGGGTTTTCGAGGCAGCCGTCGTCGGGTTCGGGATCCGCAATCTCCCGAACCTGAAGACAGGGCTCGCCGAGATTCACCGGGTGCTGGCGCCGGACGCGAAGCTCGTCATTCTGGAATTTTCCCGGCCCGAAGGAAGCCTGGTTCGGCTCGGGCACGCGGCGTGGCTCCGGCTCGCGGTACCCGGCCTGGCTCGCCTGGCGGTTGCGGGAGCGGAACCCTACGGCTACCTTCGCGATTCGATCCTGAGCTTTCCGGACGCGGGAGGCCTGGCTGCGAGCCTACGGGAGGCCGGCTTCACGGGCGTTTCCTACCGTCACCTGGCGCTCGGGACGGTTGCGATTCATTCCGGGCGGCGAGGTGTCCCGCGTCGCGGGGAGGTGACGTAGGGGGCGCTGCCCAAGGCCGTTCCCGTCACCACGGTAACGGAAGAAAACGCAGCGGACCGATCCTCGGAATCTCGGTGGGCAGCGAGTTCAACTGCATGAGTTCCTCCCAGGCGCGACGCTCCACGCCCGCGGCCGTCGCCCGCAGCGCTACCCGGCGCCGGTACGTCCGGCTCAGACCGCCAGCCTCAGCCTCCTCTCCCGCACCCTGATTGGCCAATCGGGCCGCGGGACGACTCCCGATGGATCGAACCCGGACCGAAATATCCACCGCACGCACGACGTGATCGCGAAGGCGGGCAGCCGACGCCATATCTCCTACAAAGCGCGGCGGCGTGTCGAGCGGTACGTCACCGTTTTGGCCCGTGACGTAACGGACCTGCAGGTCCTCGACGAACCCGACGGGCTGCGGCGCGTTCTCATCCACTCGCCGCATCAGCACCCGCCGCCTATCGGCCGCGTTCGTCTCCGGCGTCCGAACCCAGTAGCGAATCCGCGTAACCGGCACGAGCCCGGGTTGTCCGAGGCCGAAGAGTCCATACCCCTCGCTTTCCTCGCCGCCGCTGGGGGTTCCTGGCGGCAAGCCTCGCTTCTTCAGCAACTGCTGGAGCATCGTTCCCACCACCTGTTCGGTCAGGCTCGCGACTGCGCCTCGACCAATGCCGGGAGCCACCGCTTCGATCACGCCGCCAAGCACACTCTGCAAACCGCGCTCGAGGAGACCGCCCCCGCTTCCCGGCTGGAAGGTGTCCGCATCCACGCTGGCCCTGAAGTGCCAGTGCCAAGGATCCTCCAGGGGCGCGATTCGCATCGCGGCGCCCGCGGGAGGCGCCGCGCCTTCCGGCATCTCCGCGAGCCGCGAGCCCGCCGCTCGCAGCGCTCCGCCGAGGCTTCCAGCACCCGCACCCGGTCCGCTACGGACCGAGACTACCCTCCCGAAGGCCCAGCGGGGTGTCATTTCGTCGTCGTTGAACACCAACGCGAAGGACCGGTCCGAAGCTCCCCCACCCCGGTCCAGTCGGGACTCCGATTGGCCCAGCGTCACTTCGACCCCATCGAATCCGACCACGGGTTCGAACGAGGCATCGGCGAAACGTTCCGGAGCCGTCAGGAAGTCCAGTCCGTCCGGATTCTGGTCACCGGCCCGGTCAAGATCGGCAAACACCGGGATTTCTGCCGGAAGCCCGGACCCTGCCCGCATCAGGTCCGCGCCGATACGATCCAGAACCGCGCTGCCGTCCTGGCGCATGGCAGCGAGTTCCGGCTGCAGGTCGAACGACATGCGCGCCTGGCGGAAAAGCATCGCGAAGCTCGCACTGACCATCAGCGTGAGACCGAGCGCCACCACGGCTTCGGTGATGGTGAACCCCCGAGAACCCGCGTCCCCTTTCCTCAGGCGCCGTCCAAGTACCACGTCCGCGGAGACCCCCACGACCAACCGGCGTCGATCTCTCCGCGGGTTCCCGGTACCGGCGCCGTACCGTACGGAAGCGGACACCATCGTCTCTGCCCTCCTAGCGGATCCAGAACGGGGAACGGCGGAAACCCTCGACGAAGAGGGTCACGTTTTCGAGCGCGCTGTCGCGTACCCGGAACTTGAAATCACCAATGACGGTATCCACGATCTTGCCGCCCACGCCGCTCACACTGAAAGCCATGTTTCCGGAGGACGACAGGCTGATCCCCAGAATGCGGCCTCGGCCAAACGCCGCCAGGGATGACGCCGCGTCCACCACACCCACCATCTCTGCGCCTGTCAGACCGTTGAACGCACGAAGCCGCGCTACCCCGTCCCCGGTGGTGGTTACGTTGCAGGAAAGCTCCTCACGTTGAACCGAACGGGTGGCCAGCACGACTTCGATCTCCGAGCCGTTCCTCAGGACCGCTGGTTTTCCCTGAGGCAGTTCCCCGTCGGAGAGCGTCGTGCGCCACACCTCCTGGAGGTTGGTCCCCGTATCCCGGAGGAGAACGATGTCGGACGGAATATCCCGAACGCGACGATCTCCGCCGGTCACGACCAGCAAATGCGGCTCCACCCGGCCCGGAAACGGGAACGCCACCGGTGGGGTCAGGATCGGGTATTCCCCTCCCAAACGGTGCGCCACCCCCCATTGCCAGTTATTGGGCTCCAGAAGCCGCAGGCGGTGGATCTGACCGTGAAGGTCGGCGAGATACACCTGGGTAACCAGGTCGAGAGCGCCGGAAACCGCCCACGCCGGTTGCCAGGCCGCCGCCGAGGTGACGGCGCCGTTCTTTCGGATCCGCGGAGAGGGCGCGGGCTCGATACGATGGCGCGAACGGACCCGGCCGTCCTCGGTCGCGAGCACCAGCAACCACTCCCCGGAGTCGCTGTCCGGGCTCCCCCTTCCGGCAGGAAGGAACGTGAGCCAAGTGCTCCCGGAAGTCGCGGCCACTTCGGCCATCAGGGGTTCCGGAGTCTCGCCGAGCTCGTCAACGATCCCGCCAGGGTTCCCCGCCCGGCTCCCGATGTTGAAGAGCAACCGGGGCAGCCCCGGACCACCGATCGAAGGCCTCGGAGGATGGTGGCCGCCCGCCCAACCGTCTCCCACATTCGAGACATCGATTGCCGTCACGAACCGACCGCCGGCAGAACGGCCGAGGGCCAACACCGTACGCCACTCCTGGGAGCCTTCAAGGAAAACGTCGCGGACGACCGGCGAACCTGCAAGCGCGAAGCGGCGGACGAGTCCCCGTTGCAGGCCGGCCGCGCCCCGGACTCCCGCCAGGGCCAGATCCCGGAGGAAGGCGCGCGCGGCGGTGTCTCCGACAGGGGACGCGGGCCCCAGGATGTCATCCGGGATGTACGCGAAGACCTCCTCTCCGCTGTCGCCGGCGAATGCGTGGACCATGCCCCCGCTGGTCGGGAGATACACCATGGTGCGCCGGTTGACGTGCCTCACAAAGAAGTCCCGGTAGCCCTCGCCTTGCCGTGAAACCCGATCGGGGTGACGGGGCGGACTCGTTACCACCACCGGGGAAGCCAGACCCTCGCGGAGTTTCCAGGTACCGCGCCCTCCGATGAAGTGAAGGTCCCCGTCCGCGCCGTAGATCGTCCCCGTCTCAGGGTGGACCGCAAGTTCCTCACCGCGAACCAGCCGGACCACGATGCGAGCGGCGTCCTCCGCGGTGCGAGCCCCGACCCCGTCCAGTTCGTTCAGATAGCCCGCGTGCACGCCGAGATCCCGCGGAGTCACCTCGCCGATCCGGAAGGGCAGTAACTCGCGGCTACCTGGCCGGTTGAAGAGCACCAGACGATCGTCCGGGTCCCGGTGGGCCAAGCGCGATCCGGCGTCCCAGACCGGTGTCGTATCCAGAACTCCTCCGCTCCCTGGCTGAATGGGAAGCGCCCGGAGCCCCCCTTTGAACGACGAGAGGTCCGCGCTCGTCGACAGCAGGATGTTGTCCGGGTAGGCGCCGCGAAGCCGGATCACTTCTTCGAGACGCTCCCCACGGGTGGTGGGAGCCACCAGGGCGTCCCATCGGAGCGCCGGATCGCTGCCAGGAAACGCGGCGGTCGGAGAGCCTGCGACGAGTTCCTTGACCGTCGCGAGTCGCGGCGCCGAGAGCTTCACCTCGCCCAGAGGGAGCGTGATCTCGCCGAGCACCTGAGCGAGGGCTTGCCGAAGACTCTCGGGCCGGTCGGCATGGATTGCCGGGCGCCGACCGTACGAAGCCATCCAGGCCAGATGATTCGTATAGCCGCGCGTCTCTTCGTCCGACATCGCGACTCCGACGACGTGGATGTCTCCAAGGCCCGCATTCGGATTTCCGCCGTTCAGCGCCAGGTACGCAGCCTTGGCCTTGAGCCCGGCGTTCCAGGCGACAAACGCCTTCGCGGTGGGATCCGGGTAGCGGCGCGCCTGGGAAGTCGCGTGGCCGGTTCGGAGCCACACCGCGTCGTCCCCGCCACGACCGGCCGGCCCCTCGTTGAAATCGAGCCAGGGATGAAATATGCACTCGCAGGTATCGAGTCCGTCGGTGATCAGCACGATGACGTTCTGTTGGCCGGCCTCCAGATCGTGCATCGCGGTCGCGGCAATATGGGTTGCGAGTTGGTACAGGGCGATCCCATTGGGCGTCCGATTCGTGTTGACGTCATCGGGAAGCTCCCGCAACAGCTCTCGACGTGCCGCTTCGCTGTCGCATCCGGAGGGGTCGCTCAGGATCCGGACTCCACCGCAGCGGACCGGACTGATCGGCGGTCCGAGCCCCGATCCGCTCGGCAGTCCGGCGCCCATCGCGGGGTCGGCACAGATCTCCCGCCGGGAACTGCCGTCTTCCGATTGCCGGAATCGCTGGAACGCCGCAAGCCGCCACTGAACCAGCGGTTCACCCGATTCCGACTCAAGATTGCGGACCGCCCACCGCACTACTTCCCGAGCAGTGTCAAACCGGGTTCCGTCGCCCATCGACAGGTCCATGGACTCGGAGGTGTCGAACAGAATCCAGACCCGGGGGCGGGTGCTCGTGCGAAGGGTCCCCAGCGGATCCCGGCCCGCTTCATCCAGCGAGTCGAGGGCCCCGTCACGCGAAAACCCGGCTCCCGTGACGGCGGGCTGTTCGGCGCCGGCGGACGGGATTGCGGCAAGCATCAGGCCGAACGCGAGCCCCAGCCGAAAGAGGCGGCGTGGCCGGAGTTTCGATTCCTTCTTCGATTCCTTCATGGATCTCCTCCTTTCGAGAACATTCCCGACTCCTGGTCAGCGAGACGTTGCGCCACCGCGTGCCGGAATCTGTCGACTGGCCCAGTTCGTCAATCCGTCGCTGTAGTCGCCGTCTCCGGCTTCTTGCCGCTCCGGGCGCCGGGCGAGCCGCACGGTCAGTTCCAGTCGACTCACGGCGTGTGGCTCCTCCGGGCTCTGCGGCGGCGGATGACGCGCTTCGGCCGTGAGCACCGCCCGGTCGTGCGGGGCGCCGGCATCGGAGGCGCCCACCACGGGACGGCGGATCCAGACCGTGACCCCGGCGAGATCCGGTGCCCCGTCGCCGTCCAGATCCGGAGCCCAACCGGCATTCGGGGCTCGCGGATCAAACTGAAGCGCCCGACCCCGAACATCCCGCAAGACCCGGCCTACATAGACGCGCGCGTCCGCTCCGGCCATCGGCCCATCCCGGAAGACCTCATAGTCGCGGCAACCAGCAACCTCCGGAGCGTCACAGGCGGCGCTGTCGAGCGGGAGCGCCACACCCCACCGGTCCCCCTGCCGGGCCCGAATCGAGGCACGGACCGGTGGCAGGGCCATTTCGAAGCTGTCGTGCTCCTCAACGTGCGCTGCCAGCACCGCCTTGGCGAACTCGAGCCCTGCTTCGGCCTGAGCCGCAGCAGCCTCCGTCCAGGCTTCGTTGCGCGCCACCGCGCCGTCGGATCCGACGGATACCAGCACCACCGCCCCGATGCCGGCCAGGGCGAGCACAAGCAGTAGCGCGATCACCAGCGCCATGCCCCGTTGACCGGAGCGCGGCAGAGCCGCCCCCCTCTCGGGCCCGAGCCTATTCACGGTTTGCCACCCGAACAGATTCCAACCGAACAACCGGACCGCGCCCGCCGGAGGCCGGCATTGCCACCACTTCGAAGCGGAGACTGGCGAGTTGGCCCTGGCCCGGCGGGGTCAACTCCCCGATCCTCCACCGCACCTCATAGAGTGCGGAGTGCTGATCGCTCGGTTGACCGTCCTCGCCGAAGTATTCGGAATACCCCGGAGAGCCCCCGCCGCCGATCCCGACGCTCCCGCCCGGAGCAACGGCCGGGTGATATCCGGACCACGGCCACCCGCGTGAAAAGGGCGCTGCGCGGAATTCTTCCATCTTGCCCCGGGCGATCCGGGTCGCGAGGCCGCTGTAGGCGGCGGTCTGCCGGGCCAGGGACAGCTGGGCGAGCGCCCGGACGAGTCCGCCGCCCGCGACAACGAGGAGGAGGACGGCAAACAGCGTCTCGACGAGGGAAAAGCCCTCCTCGCCTGCCCGGCAAACGGTCCGGCGAGGTTCATCGGGTCTGCCCATGTCTCTTCCCTATGAAGAGAAAGGACGGGAATCGCTTCGCTTTTTTCCCGCGAAAGGGCCGAATGTGGAAAAGTCGAAGCGAAGGCCGAAGAACCCTGACGGAGCCCGTCCGGCTTCCCTTCCCGCCGGCGGCTCGTGCCGGGCCGGGCGTCAGCCGCCGGTCGAGACGCCGAAGGCTACGGCCGCACCAAGAGCCAGGAGCGTGCCGAACGGAAGTGGGGTGTCGCGCCGGATCTTCCCGAGCAGCAGAAGCGGCCCCGCCGCCGCCACGCCGGTTGCCGCCGCGAGGGCGATCGCGCCCAGCGTCGGGACCGGGCCCAGAAACGTCCCGATCATCAGGAGAAACTTGACGTCCCCGAGGCCAACCGCTTCAACGCCCCGAAACCTCAACCAGAGAGCGCGCAACAAGAAGAGCAGCCCACCGCCTAGGGCGGCCCCGATGCAGGAGGTCACGAGGTCCAGGTCGGCCCGGGGTCCCGCGAGCAGCAGGCCGAGCGCAGCACCGGGAAGGGTGAGAATGTCCGGCAGCACCATGCGCTCCCAATCGGTCAGCGCCAGGATGAGCAGCAAACTCCCGAAAACGAACCGGGACGCGGCCATCGCCGGGTCGCCCGTTCCCAGGGCGAAGACGACCAGGAGCCCGGTCAGGAGTTCGACCACCGGGTACCGGATGGAGATCGGGATCCGGCAATCCCGGCACCGGCCGCGCAGCCAGAGCCAGGAGATCACCGGCAGGTTGTCCCGGACCCGAATCGGCGCGGTGCACGAAGGGCACCTCGATCCGGGAAACAGCAGGGACTCCCCAATGGGGAGGCGGTGGATCACCACGTTGAAGAAACTCCCGAGGATGAGTCCCATGACGAACAGCAACACAAGGCTGAAGGCGCCGGGAAAACCGGCTTCAGGTCCTGCCACCGGTCAGCGGCCGGGGAAACCGGCCAGCGGAGAGGTACGGGCTATTCGGGGCATTCCGTCGCGGTCCAGAACGAAGGGAGCGCCTGCCGGGTCCACCGGCCGGCCCGGCAACAATCCCTTCGCGATCAACTGGTTCCAGTCAACCGGGCTTCGTCCCGAGCGGCGCTCGTACTCCCCTACCGCCGCGACGAGTCGATCACGCTGGTCCAAAGCGTCCAGCTGCAGCAGATGCGTCGAAGCGTTGGACCTCGTGCGACCGTCGTCTGCTCTCTCCAACAAGGCGCGCCACAGCCTGCGCGCCGTTTCGCGATCTCCCGTCTCGGTCAGGGATCGGGCGGTGAGGGCCGTGAACCACGGGGGGGCGCCGTCCCGCGCGCTCGCAGCTTCGAGGATGCGGGCGGCCGCGTCCAGGTCTCTCAGATACCAGGAATGCAGTAGTCCCCGAACCAGCACCGCATCGAAATCCCCTGGGTGCCGAGCCAGCCATTCCGCAAGGATCCGATCGGCGCGCTGCGGCTCGCCGGCGCCAAATGGCGGGGACTCCCCCAGGAGTAAGGCCCCCACCACCGCCGCGGGACGAAATCCCGGATCCAGGCGCAGCGTCCGGTCGATGAGTGCGCCGAGGCTCGGGAAATGGGAGGAGCCTTCAAGTCTCCGGCTTCCATAGTGCTGGATCGCGAGCAGCCACGAGGTGTCGGCCAGCACTCGCCGGATCGCCGTCGGGAGGACGGCGATCCCATCATCGCTGAGGTGAGCGCCCGACCACCAACGGGCCGACCCGGACGCAGACTGCACCGCCGGCGACACGAATTCGGATGCCCCGAGGCACGCGATCGACAGCCCGACGCCAGCGATGCGTCCCGCGTAGCGCCGGAGGAAAGCAACCTTGGGACGGAGACGCATCCGATGTTCAGGGAACTCTCGCCAACAACCGGCGCGCGCGCCGCGGGAAAATGGCGATCGCTGCTGCAACCATCGCGGCCGCGTAGAGCGCTGCGTAGAGCGTAGGTCCGGCAAGCAGCACCGATACCGCGGCAAGCGCATCCGGCAAGCCTCCGAGCGGAGCGTCAAGGACCGGAAAGTCCGGAAGAACGAAGGTCGCGAACACCGACAACGGTCTCAGAGCGAGGGGGCTCGGAGCCGGCGAGACACTCCCGAAGAACCAGCCCGCGACGCAAGACGCGGCCGCCAGGGGCGCCGCAACCGAAGGCCGTGCAAGCGCCAGCAGGAACGTGGCGACGGCGAGGACCACGAGCAGCCGTAACCACAACAACCAACCCAACCCGAGCACCGGGACCGATGCAGTTCCCGACCAGCCGGACAGCCACGCGAGCAGGATCACACTCACCGCCGCCGCATAGAGGAAGAGACCCGCCGCCAGGCCGAGAAACCGTCCCGCCAGCAGGAGATTCGCGGGGACAGGCCTGGCGAGGGCGAAGGCACCGAGCACACCCCGGTAGCCGGCAAGTCCGGCTCCCTGGGTAAGAGCCAGGAACCAACCCAGTGCTTCCGCCGAAGCCCAGGCGATGTCGGCCTCGAACCGTCCCTCGTGACCAAGCGACGCATCGGCGAGAGCTACCCCGATGCCGAGCGACACCACTACCAAAGCCAAACTGGCCACCAGGCTCCGCTCGGAGACAAAACCGCGCAGGGCCACGACCGCGGTCGCCGCCAGGCGGACGACGGACATCACCAGTCAGGAAATCTGCTTCTCGCCGCCCAACGCGGCGAGAAGCCAGTCGCCGCCACCACCGGGAGCAGCAGTGGAACCGCACCCATTTCCGATGAAGTCCCCGGGCGGTCCGCAGGACGCGACGCTACCGGCCGCAAGCACGATCAGTCGGTCCGCCAGGGACTCGATGGCGGCAGCCTCGTGGAGGCTCAGGATCACGGCGGCTCCCCGTCCAGCCGCTCGGCGGACGGCCGCGATGGACCGGGCCCGCGCCTCCGGATCGAGACCGGTGAACGGCTCGTCGAGCACGAGCGCCAGAGGCTGGCCGACAAGCGCCTGCGCGAGCGAAACCAGACGCCGGACCCCGCGCGAGCAACGCATCCCGGGGAAGTCCAACCGCCCAGTTCGGCCGCCTCCGCGGCGACTTCGGCTTCGCGGCGCGCCCGCGCGCCGCTATGTCCGGCGAGCACCGCGGCGTAGCGCAGAATCTCCCACACCCGCAGACTTGGCGGGAATTCATCTTCTTCAGCAACGTAGCCCAAGCGGCGACGGGCGTCGCTCCTGGCCGCCGGGATTCCACCGAGAAGCGCTTCGCCCGCGTCGGGAATCAGGAGTCCCGCGAGGAGTCGCAGCGTCGTGGACTTCCCCGATCCGTTCTTCCCACAAAGCGCCACCACCTCTCCTGGCGCCACCACCAAACTCAGATCCCGGACGGCAGCCCACCGCCGAAGCGACAATCCGAAACGCCCTGGGGCCGGATAGGAACAGGTCAGCGAACGGGCTCGAATCTCCAAGCTAGCAGTCCGTGGACCGAGAGGCGTGAGCGCCAAGGGCCCCACCGGGAGAACTGGGCCGCGCGACTTTGTCCACCGGCTGCTCGCCCCGACTCATTCGAGGAACGCGGTTGCGGCGGGAACGGGGCATGCGATCGCCGTTCCGGACGGATCGTTGTAAATCGCTCCGGAACTCGTCGCCGAGAAGGACCGGACCCCGGTGCGTCCGACGTCGGCGGGCTCCGCGTGGTAGCAGTAGTCGAGCAGGCTGTCGGGGTCACAGTGATCCGGGATGGAAGTCGGTGTCCCGTTTGGAGTCAGCGTCCGGGTGTATCCACCTTTCACGTACGGACTCGTCCGCCCCAGATCCCCACCAACGAATTCCGGGGCGGCGTCCGGATAGTCGGGAATTCCGATCGCCCCGCCGCAATCGGCGCCGTTACGGCAGAGGTTTGTAAGGTCGGCGAAGAATCCGCAGTTGGAGGCCGCATAGGTCTGCTGCGCCGCAATTACCGCCCGCGAGTCTCCGATCGCCTGCGCCTCGTTCGCGGACAAACGCGCGCGCAACAACTGCGGAATGGCAATTCCGGCAATCACCCCGATGATCGCAATGACGATCAGCAATTCGATAAGAGTGAAGCCGGCAGACGGAGGCGAATGGCGGGAGCACGCCTCGAGCCTCTTCGTCCCCTGGACGATGGGCCCCGAATGTGGCTCTTTCATGTGGAAGTCCCGGACCGGAAAGACGGAGTCGGTGTGTTTCATAAGGATACGTCCTCCTTGGACGATTCGTGGATCGCGCCGGCGGAGACGAGGCCGCAGGCGAACGGCGCCCCACTCGCACCCGTCCAGGCGGGACGGCGAGGCTGAGAGACAGCGCAGGATTTCGTGGTTGCCCCCGGCCGCCGGTAGCCGAGAGGATGGACGCCGAGGCCCGACCGGAAGAAACCCCCATGATCGGGTCCTCCTGCACACCCTCGCCCGTCATGAAAAAGACGCGGCAAAAAGACGCGGCCCTCACCTTGGCATGGCGCAACGTCATCGGCGCTCGTTTCGCGCTCCCGCGCGATGGAGGCCAGAGGTCGGCGTTCCCTTGCCAGCGCGCCATCCAGGCTGTCGGCGTCCGGCTGTCGGCGTCCGGGCGCTACTGCATTTGCACAGCAACCGCGCCGTGCGACTTTGTCCACCGGTTGTTACCCCAAACGGCCGACGAGCGTCCAGATCGGGAGATACATCGCGATCACGATCGCCCCGACCACCAGGCCCAGAACGAGGATCAACAGGGGCTCGATGAGAGGCAGGATGGTTGCGGTCGTCCGCCGCACCTCCTCCTCGTAGAACTCCGCAACTTTTTCCAGCGACATTTCGAGTTCCCCGGTACGCTCCCCCACCGCAACCATCTGCACCACCATGGGTGGGAACAGTCCGGTCTGCCGAAGCGGGATCGCGAGGGAGGCTCCCGCCTCCACTCTCGAACGAACGCTCGATATCGCTCCTTCGAGATGCCGGTTTCCCACGGCGCGGCGGGCGATGTCCAGTCCCTCCAGTACCGGAACCCCGGCCCCCGTCAGTACCGACAGGGTTCGGCAAAACCGCGAGATTCCCGCACGCCGCAGCAGGCCTCCGAGCATCGGGATGCGAAGGGCGAGGCGGTCGCACAAGGCGCCTCCGCGCTCAGTCCGCCGAATTCGGGTGACTCCCAACGCAATGCCGACGACGGCAGTCGACGCTCCGAGCGCCCACGACCCGAACGATCGGGATGCGTCAACCACGATACGGGTCAGGAGAGGCAACTCGGCATCGAGGCCCTCGTAGAGCTCGTTGAAGACAGGTACCACGCGCCACAGGATTACCGAAACCACGAGCGCTCCGATGGCGCCCACGACCAGGGGATAGGCGAACGCTCCACGGACATGCTGCGTCACTGCCGCTGCCTTTTCGAGTTCCGTTGCCAGACGAAGAAGGCTCTGATCAAGGCGCCCGCTTGCCTCTCCGATGGAAGTCATAGCCACCGCGAGCCGGCCGAAAATCCGTGGATGGCGGCTCATCGCCATGGCAAGCGAACTACCCGATTCGACGTCGCGGGCGATCATCTCCACCGTGGTCCGCAGCCGCCGGTTCTCCTCCTGATGCTGGAGGACGGACAGACTCTCGGCAAGTGGCAGCCCCGCGCCCACCATGACTCCCAGTTGCCGCACCGTGACCGCGATCTTCCTGCGGCTGACGGACTTCAGGGAAATCCAACCCGAAACCCCGCGAATGACCCCGGACGACGTTCTCGCGCGCCCTGCCGATCGGAAGATCACCGAAGTCTCTCCAACGGCCGCATGCGGTACCCGGACTCTGTGGACAACGTGGCGTGAGCGCCGAGAATGGTGCGGTCCGGTTCTCCCGGTGGGGGGTGTTTGCGTCGGGATGCATCGCCGCTCGAGCCCCCGCCGGGAGAACCGGACCGCGCGACCTTGTCCACCGGCTCCTGGCAGCCTGTGGTGAAACCCGGGTGAGCGCCGAGGCCGGTGAGGCCCAGTTCTCCCGGTGGGGCCAGTTCTCCCGGTGGGGGCCCGGCTGACAAGGCGCGTGAGGGAGGAATACCGGGTGTATTTCGACCGAAACGCAACGCAGAACGCAGCGAAGCGGAGTGGTTCAGCCGGGATGGATCGCCGGTCGAGCCCCCACCGGGAGAACTGGGCCGCGTGGGTTTTGCCACAGGCTGCTAACCTCGGTCGTTGGTTGCGGACCGGAGCGCGGCGGTCAATTTCACCGGTTCGTTCGATGCGGCGAGGGCGTCGCTCCGGGTAACGATGCCCCGGCGGCACAACGAAGCCAGCGCCTCGTTGAGAGAGACCACCGCTCCCTGCCCCGCGCCCGCATCCATGACGGCAAAGAGCTGGTGCAGCTTGTCCTCGCGGATCAGGTTGCGCGCCGCAGCCGTGGGCGCGAGTTGCTCGACGGCAAGCACGCGTCCGCGTCCATCGGCGCGTGGAACAAGACGCTGGCAGTAGATCGTCTCGAGCGAGGCGGAGAGCCGGATACGGGCCTGGCGATGTTGAGACGCCGGGAACATTTCCACGACGCTGGTCAGCGCGTGGAGCGCCGACCGGGCGTGAATCGTGGCGAGCGCCAGGTGTCCGGTTTCACTCACCCGGAGCGCCGCGTCTACCGTCTCCCGATCGCGAACCTCTCCAATCATCACCACGTCCGGGTCGGAGCGCAGAACGGACCTCAAAGCGGCGTGAAAGGAGTTGGTGTCGCTTCCGACCTGCCGCTGCGTTACCAGGGCGCGTCGATTCTGGTGGATGACTTCCACCGGATCCTCGACGGTGACAATATGGACCGCGCGCGTGCGGTTGATCCGGTCCAGGATGGCCGCCATGGTGGTGGACTTCCCCGACCCGACCGGACCGGAAGTGAGGACCAGACCGGAGCCGAGGGCGGCGAGCTTCGCCGCGCTTGCCGGCAACCCAAGCGCATCCAGCGATGGAACTTCGTCAGCAACCACCCGATAGACCGCGGCAAGCGCCCCTCGGCAGCGAAAGACACTGCCGCGAAAGCGGGCGACCCCGGTCAGGGTGAAGGAGTAGTCAGCCTCACCACCCTGCTCGAGCAGCGCGCGGTGGCGCTCCGGGATTCCGGCGGCGACCATCGACTCCACCATGCCTGCGGGAAGCGGTTCCCCCTCGGCCTGGATGAGCCGACCATCGATCCGCAGGCGAGGAACGGCTCCGGGCCTGAGGTGAAGATCGCTCCCGCCGACACTCACGAGGTGCTTCAGGAGCCGGGCGAGTCCCACCGGGGGGCCGGATGGATCTGAGGGCGGCGATACTGGCAGTCGGTCGGGCATCCCAAGACATCAGACGAGATTGCGAGCGATTTCTTCTCAAAGTTCTGGCCGGACGAATAGGGGTCGGGTTCTGGTCCACCGATTGCTTTGGGCGCGCCGACGGGACCACTACCGAACAACGGAGTACAGCGGGACGGCTCCGCACCCGACGCTCCCCCGCGCCCTCCCATTGGGACGGTCCCTCCGGGCGCCATCCGCCGGAAAGGCGTGTTCTGGTAGAATCACGTCCCGCATGGCGGGCGTTCGGGAAAGGGAGTCATACCCCTTGAGTCTCCCCTCCTTCCCCGACAAGACGCGCTTTCTCTTCGTTACGGGTGGGGTGATCTCTTCGCTCGGCAAGGGAATCGCATCCGCGTCCATCGGACGGCTGCTGAAATCTCAGGGGTACTCGGTCACTTTCCTCAAGTTCGACCCGTACCTGAACGTGGACCCGGGCACCATGAGCCCGTACCAGCACGGCGAGGTCTTCGTGACCCACGACGGCGCCGAAACGGATCTTGACGTAGGCCACTACGAGCGATTCACCGGCAGCGCCTTCTCGGCGCTTTCGAACGTCACGAGCGGCCAGATCTACGAGACCGTTATCGAGCGCGAGCGGCAAGGCGGCTATTTGGGAGCCACCGTGCAGGTAATTCCCCACGTCACCGACGAAATCAAGCGCCGGGTGATTGCGGTCGCCGACGACGGGGCCGACGTTGTCATCATCGAGATCGGCGGCACGGTGGGTGACATCGAGGGACAACCCTTTCTGGAAGCGGCCCGCCAGTTCCGGCTGGACGCGGGTCCGACTCGGGTCTGCTTTCTGCATCTGACTCTCGTCCCGATGATCGCGACGGCCGGCGAGTACAAGACCAAGCCCACCCAGCACAGTGTCCGCGAACTACGGGCGATCGGGATCCAACCCGATGTACTCCTGTGCCGCGCCGCAGAGAGGCTGCCCGCCGACGTAAAGGCCAAGATCGCTTTGCACACCTCGGTCGCGCGCGACGCCGTCTTTACCGCCGTGGACGCAGGCTCCGTGTACGAAGTCCCCCTGAACCTGGCGGCCGAGGGGGTGGACAGCCGCGTCCTCGAACATTTCCGCCTCCCTTCGCGGGCACGGGAGCTGACCGATTGGAAAGATCTGGTGGAGCGTCTCGGGGCGGGGACGCGAGATGTCCGGATCGGGGTGGTGGGCAAGTACGTCGAACTCGCGGACTCGTACAAGAGCCTCAGCGAAGCCCTGGTGCACGGAGGAGTCCCGCATGCCGCCCGGGTGGAAATCCGCTGGGTGGAAGCCGAGAGCCTCCAGAACGGCGATCTTTCCTCGCTGGATAACTGCGACGGCGTCCTCGTGCCCGGGGGATTCGGCTCTCGAGGAACCGAGGGGATGGCGGCGGCCGCCGGCAGAGCCCGAATCGAGGGGGTTCCGTTTTTCGGAATCTGTTACGGGTTCCAGTGGGCGGTGGTGGAGTTCGCGCGCTCCGAATGCGGACTCGCCGGGGCGAGCACCCAGGAACTCGATCCGGACGCGGAGCATCAGGTCTTCCAGTTGTTGCGCGGTCTCGAAGGCGTCGAGCAGATGGGCGGGACGATGCGGGTGGGCGCGGCAACCTGCATCCTGCGGGAGGGTTCGCTGGCGGCGCGAGCCTATGGCGCAACCCGCATCAGTGAGCGCCACCGGCACCGTTACGAATTCGAGCGCGGCTACACGGACCTCGTCGAATCCCGAGGGATGAAGTTCACCGGCCTCACGGAGGACGGGTTCTACGAAATCGCCGAAATTCCCGACCATCCCTGGTTCCTCGCGGTTCAGTTCCATCCGGAGTTCCAGTCGAACCCGCTCCGTCCGCATCCGCTTTTCAGCGATTTCATCGGAGCCGCCCTGCGGAACCGGGAACAGCGGGTAGCGAAAGACCTGCCGGTAGTCGCGGCCGCCGCCGCCATCGGCTGACCGGCCGAGCTTCGGTGCCCAGGACGCACTCCGGCCGAACCGACCCCTCTCAGCCCGTCGCCACGGCCAACGCGCCTCCTGGAAACGATCCGGTGGCGCGGCGGGCGGCGGCCATCAAAGCGGTGCTGCTTGACGTGGACGGCGTGCTGACCGACGGGACCTTCGAGCCGGGCGACGAGGACGCCGGGGTTCCGGAGCGCAAGCGATTCCATTCCCGCGACGGGCTGGGGCTCGTGATGGCCAAGAAGAGCGGACTACGTCTCGGTTTCGTGACCGGGCGCCGCTCCGGTGTCGTCAGGGGGCGCGCCGCCGAGCTGTCTCTGGATTTCCTCCGGGAAGGCTGCTTCGACAAGGGCCGGGCCTTTGAGGAAGCGTGCGTCGCTTTCGGCCTGACGCCGGAGCAGGTTGCCTTTGTGGGTGATGACGTTCAGGACTTACCTGCCCTCCGGAGGGCAGGGTTTGCCGCCGCACCGGCCGACGCCCACCCGGCGGTGCTGGAATGCGTCCACTTCGTCGCTGACGCTCCGGGTGGCCGGGGCGCCGTTCGGCAGATCATCGAACGGATCCTCGACGCTCGGGGACTGCTCGACGACGCCCTGTTCCGCTTCTGGGGTTAGCAGCCGGTGGTGGAACCCGGGTGAGCGCCGAGAGCGGCCAGTTCTCCCGGTGGGGGCGAGGCGCCCGGCTGACAAGGCGCGTGAGGGAGGAGCCCCCACCGGGAGAACTGGCCCGGGTGTTTTCCGGCCGAAACGCAACGCAAAACGCAGCGAAGCGGAGTGGTGAACAGCCGGTGGTGGAACCCACGTGAGCGCCGAGGTTGGCCAGTCCTCCCGGTGGGGGCGAGGCGCCCGGCTGACAAGGCGCGTGAGGGAGGAGCCCCCACCGGGAGAACTGGCCCGGGTGTTTTCCGACCGAAACGCAACGATGAGCGGCGCGAAGCGACGCGGTTCAGCTGGGATGGATCGCCGGCCGAACGCCGCGTGGGTTCCACCACCGGCTGTTTGGCTGGGATGGATCGCCGGCCGAACGCCGCGTGGGTTCCACCACCGGCTGTTTGGCCGGGATGGATCGCCGGCCGAGCCCCCACCGGGAGAACTGGGCCGCGTGGGTTTCACCACCGGCTGCTAGCTGGCCCCGCGGGCGGTCACGCCCCCGCAGCGCGCGCGAGGAGTGCGTGGGCGAGCGCTCCGGCCGCTGCTTCGGTCTCCTCCAGGGTTCCGGACGCATCCACCAGGTCATCGGCCTGCCCTGCTTTCTCTACGGGATCCATCTGGGCGGCGAGACGCAGACGAGCCTCTTCCGGGCTCATCCCGGAGCGGGCCGTGAGGCGCTCGAACTGCTGTTCCGGACGGCAGACGACAACGACGATCCGGTCGTAGTTCGCCGCGCTACCGGTCTCCACCATGAGCGCGGCCTCGATGCCGGCGACCCCTCTTCCCCGCCGTTCGCACTCATCCAGAAAAGCGCCGATCCGCTCCCAGATCCGCGGATGCACCACGTTGTTCAGCCATCCCCGCTCCGCGGGGTTGGCAAAGACTCGAGCCCCCAGAATCTTTCTTTCGATGCCGCCCCCCGGGGCGATCACGTCGGGACCAAAGTGGCTCGCAATCGCTTCCACCAGTTCGCCGCCAGGAAGAAAGAACTCGTGCGTCAGCGCGTCCGCATCGAGCATGGGGATGCCGGTGCGCTCGAAAACCCGGCGTACCGTCGTTTTCCCGGAGGCGATCCCGCCAGTGAGACCGATCCGAAGCACAGGCTGTTAAGGGCAAGATGCCCGGCGGGCGGCGGCAAGAGCGACGGTGTTTGCCAGCAGCATTGCGATGGTGAGTGGTCCGACTCCACCGGGAACCGGGGTGTAGGCGGAAGACCGTTCCCGCATCGCCACCGGATGGACATCACCGACCAGGGTGTACCCGTTCCTCCGGAAGCGGGCCAGCCGCTTGTCATCGTCTCCAAAGAAATCGCGCACCTCATCCTCGGTAGTGGCGCGGTTCATCCCCACGTCCACCACGACCGCACCTTCGCGGATGGCGTCCGCCCCAATCATCGCCGGCCGGCCGATCGCCGTGCAGAGGATGTCCGCCTCCCGGCACACCGCGGGGAGGTCCCGCGTCCGCGAGTGGCAAACCGTAACGGTGGCGTGTTGATGCAGCAGCAGGAGCGCCAGGGGCTTGCCCACGATGTCGCTCCGCCCGACCACTACCGCCCGGGAGCCACGCACCTCGATCCCTTCGCGGCGGAACATCTCCATGATTCCCGCGGGGGTACAGGGGCTCGGGCCGGGGAGGTTGGCCACCAGCCGGCCCACGTTTTCGGGATGAAAACCGTCGACATCCTTGTCCGGACGAATCCGGGCCAGGAACTCCGACGCATCGAGCCCCCCCGGCAAAGGGAGCTGAAGCAGGATCGCGTCCACCGATTCGTCCTGGTTCAGCCGCTCCAGCAGTCCGGCCAGTTCCGGCGCCTTCGTCGTCGCCGGCAGACGATGAGTCTCCGAGATGATCCCCACCTCCCGCGACGCCTTGATCTTTCCCCGCACATAGATCGCGGAGGCAGGATCGTCTCCCACGAGCACCACCGCCAGCCCGGGGAGGCGACCGCCACGCGCAAACTCCCGAGCCGCCTCGGCGGCATCGGCGCGAATCGCGGCACCGATTCTCTTCCCATCCAGGATTCTTCCCGACATCAATACTCTCCTTGGCAGCCTGTGGACAAAGTCACGCGGCCCGGTCCCGCTCGCGGAGGCTCGCCTGCGGCCGCGGCCAGCAGCGCTCGCGCCCTAGCGGCGATTTCCCGGGGCGAGGAACCGGACACTGCCGAGATCACCGCGGCCGCGTCGGCTCCCGCGGCAAGCACCGCGCGTATCCGGGACTGACTGATCCCGCCGATCGCAACCAGCGGTCCCTCGTAGCGGCGCCGTGCCTGCCGAACGCCCTTCAGCGAAACCACGGGAGCGGAATCAGCTTTCGTCGGGGTTTCGAACACCGGTCCCACGGCAAGATAGTCGACGGGTTCGCGCCGGGCGGCGCGCATTTCCTCCCGATTGTGGGTGGAAAGGCCTATGACGGCACGGGCTCCCAGCAGCCTCCGGGCCGCCCTCGCGGAGAGATCGTGCTGCCCGAGGTGGACTCCGTCGGCACCGGTCAACAGAGCGACGTCGGCACGGTCGTTCACCAGCACCCGGACCCCACGCGCGGAAGCAGCGCGAACTCCGGCTGATACCCAGGACACGAAGGCTCCGCTCGGCATCCCCTTGCCCCGAAGTTGAACCAGTCTGATCCCGGCGGCCCCGAGCGCCCGGAGAACCGGGCCAGGATCTCCGTCACCGAAGAGGCTCGCGTCCACGATGGGATAGACGGGGCTTGCCGCGAAGAAAGCCCGGGAACACCAGGACCCCGCCCTTGGGTAGGTCCCGCTCGCGCCCCGATCAGCGGAGACGTCCGATGAACCCGGTGTCGAAGCCACCGACGAGAAACTCCTCGCTCTCCATGATGCGACGATGGAGTGGCAGGGTCGTGTGGATTCCCTCCACCTCCATCTCCGCGAGAGCCCGCCGCATCCTCGCCACGGCATGCGGCCGATCGTCGCCGTGCACGATGAGTTTGGCTACCAGGGAATCGTAGTAGGGCGGGATGACGGCCCCGGCGTACGCTGCCGTGTCCACCCGTACCCCGGGTCCGCCGGGACTATGGAAGGAAGTGATGGTCCCCGGGCTCGGGATGAACCGCTCCGAATCCTCGGCGTTGATGCGGCATTCGATCGAGGCCCCCGCAACCTGGACGGACTCCTGCGAGAAGGAAAGCGGTTCGCCGGCAGCCACCCGAATTTGCTCTCGCACCAAGTCCAGTCCGGTCACCATTTCGGTTACCGGGTGCTCTACCTGAATGCGCACATTCATTTCGCTGAAAAAGAAGTTCCCGTCAGGATCCATCAGGAACTCGACCGTTCCCGCGTTTCGATAACGCACCGCTTCCGCCGCCTTTACCGCGGCTTCCCCGAGCTTCTTCCGGGTGGTTTCGGTCAGGCCCGGCGCCGGAGCTTCCTCTAGGAGCTTCTGATGCCGACGCTGCACGGAACAGTCACGCTCGCCCAGATGCACGGTGGCGCCGTGTGCGTCAGCGAAGACCTGGACCTCGACGTGGCGCACGCTCGGCAGGTACCGCTCGACGTACACCTCGGCGTCCCCAAACGCCGCCTGGGCCTCGCTGGCGGCGGACGCCAGCGCCGGCGCCAGCTCGGATTCGGCCGTGACGATCCGCATTCCCCGCCCGCCCCCGCCAAAGGAGGCCTTCAGCAGGACCGGATATCCGATCTCGCCGGCAATCCGCGCCGCTTCTTCCGCGCCCGACACCCCGGATTCGGTCCCGGGAAGAATCGGAATCCCGGCCTTCCGCATGACCCGCCGCGCCAGCGCCTTGTCGCCCATGGTGCGGATGCTCTCCGGTAGCGGACCGATGAAGGTCACCCGGCAGGCTTCGCAGACCTCGGCCAAGGCGTGGCTCTCGGCCAGGAATCCGTAGCCGGGATGGATGGCGTCGGCACCCGAGATTTCTGCGGCCGTCAGGATGCGCGGGACATCCAGATAGCTCTCACTCGGGGCGGCCGGGCCGATGCACACCCGTTCATCGGCGAGTCGCACCGGTAGCGAGTGGCGATCCGCGTCCGAGTAGGCCACCACCGTTCGCAGGCCGAGCTCCCGGCAGGCGGCGAGGATCCTGACCGCGATCTCGCCGCGGTTCGCAACGAGGACTTTGTCGAACACCCGTTCAGGCGGGCCGGATCACAAAGAGCCGGTCTCCGTACTGCACCGGTGAGGCATCTTCCGGGAAGATCTCCACAACCTCGCCGCTGCCGTCAGCCTCGATGTTGTTCATCAGCTTCATGGCTTCGATGACGCACAGGACCTGGCCCTTCCGGACCCGATCTCCGACACTGACGAACGGCTCCGCGTCGGGCCTGGGACGACGGTAGAACGTCCCGACCATGGGAGCAATGATCGCCTTGAGTCCGGATGCCGCCGCGTCCGCCGCTCCGTCGTCGGCGCCGGCCGCCGGGGCCATGGGAACCGCAGCCGGTAGTACCGCTCCGGCGGCGGTTGTGGTCGGCCCCCGCGCGACGCGCAGGCGGGCGCCTCCGACGCGGAGATCCACCTCGTGGAATTCCGTTCCGGCAAGCTGATCCAAAGCCTCCAGAAGGTCGGCGAGGTTCGGCTCTTTGGACGAAGATGCGGGCACGAGTGGCAGCGGGGCTTGGCCCGCAACGGCCGGAACGCTACCACAAGGGGCGGGCGCGATTCCCCGAATCCGACCGGTCAGCGGGCCGCCAATTCACCCCTGAGACGGAGGGGCGGCGCCAGGCAAACGGGCACGCTCAACGAACCGAATTCTCGGTGTGAGGAAGATGAGCAGTTCTTCATCGCGGTGGTTCTCCTCCCGCGATCGGAACAGGTGCCCCAGCAGCGGGATTCGGTGCAGCCCCGGTACCCGGCCCCGAGCCTGCGCCTCCTGCGTGGCGAAGACACCTCCGAGCACCGTCGTCTCTCCATCTGCGACCCGTATCCGGGTCGTGGCGCTCTGGGTCAGGATGCTCGGAATTCCTCCGACAGACTGGCCGAAATCGAGCGAGTCGTTGCTCACGGTGAGATCCAGGAGGACCGTGCCCCCGGGACTCACCTGTGGGGTTACCGTGAGTTCCAGGACCGCATCCCGGAACTGCACGGTAACTGTGTTGTTGGCCACCACCTGAACCGGAAAAGTCACTCCCTGCTTGATTGTCGCGGGCCAGCCGTTCTGCGCGACGATCCTCGGCGCCGAAAGGATCCTCACTTCGCCTTTCCGCTCGGCGGCGGTCAGCGCCAGGTCGAGATGGGCCGCGCCCCCGAGCGCACCCAGCGCCAGGCCCAGCGCTCCGGTGGGGGCGCCACTGATGGGGAGATTCACGCCGTAGCCCGGGCGCCCGCCGTCAGCGTTCGCGGCGGGCAACACGCCACCGGCCGGGCTACCCGTGGAGAACGATGAGGTGGCTCCTCCGATCGCGTCCGCACCGATTCGAAAGGACTGGGGCAGTTTCTTGCCGGTCTGTTCGCGCAGGAGGCCCCCGCCCCACTGGATTCCGAGTCTTCTGGTAAGCGTCCGGGTCGCCAGGACGATGCGCGCTTCGATCTCCACCCCGGGAACCGGGATGTCGAGCACGTCCAGCACCGATTCGATCTCGCGAACCCGACTCTCCACGTCCGCCACCAGGACGGTCCCCGTGCGCTGGTCGGCGATGAGCGACCCTCTCTCGCTCAACCGGCTTTCGAGCAGTTCCTTGACCTCTTCCGGGCGCACGTACGCCAGGTTGCGAGTGAAGGTCATCAGCTCGCCGGCAAGCTCGCGCTGTTCCTCCTGCCGCCGCCGTTCCGTATGTTCGGCCGCAAGTTCGGCTGACGGGCCCACGCGCAGAACGCCCCCTTCAAGGACGTGTCCGAGGCGCTGCGAGCGGAGGATCAGCTCCAGCGCCCGGTCCCACGGAATCTCGGTCAGCCGGACCGAGACCCGGCCCGACACCCCGGGTTGCAGGACGAAATCGAGTCCGCTGACCTCGCTCAGCACGCGGAGCACGTCCCGGAGATCCGCGTCCCGAAAATCGAGACTGACCCGCGGTTCCCCGGCGCCCGCCACCCCGCGGGGGGTCTCGCCATCGGCGCCGCCCTCCTCACTCTCCGAGGGCGGCGCAAGGCACGAAATCTCAAGGCCGCCTTCGAAGAGCGAAGGGTCGCAGACAACCCCGGGAGCCGCCTCCACGGTGATGCCCTCCGTCTCGTCCGCGGATACCCGCACCTCAAGGATCTCGGGCGTTCCAATGCCCCAGGATCCAACCACCGCCGAAAGATCCACCCCCGGCATCAGCACCTGGAATCGGTCCTGCAACCGCACTGCGGCAGGCGCATGCAACTTCCCGTTGGTGAGGAACCGGAGACTGGTTTCGCCCTCCCCCGGATGAACCTGTAACCCGGTTACCGCCGGTTGAGATGCGGCGACCAGAACCTGCGTCGTTCGGGCGCCAGCTGCGGAAGCCGGGTGCGCGCCCGGGCCCACGAGGACCCAGAGCGCGAAACCGGACCGCAGCAGCGATCCCGAGCGCTTCGTCGGATATCTCATCGGACCTCCGGGGGATCCGCCCCTGGCGCCGCGAGGGGCCGATGAACGGGGCGGTGCGGATCGCCTTCAAGCCAGAAAATGACTCCGCCGTCCACGATCTCGCCCAAAACTCCGTCCAGGAGACGACCTCCCGGCGCGGCAACGAATCCCCCTCCGGATCGTGACTCGAGAATCGCGTAGCCGGATGCTCCGGTCTCCTCTTCGCCGCCCGAGGGCTCCTGGTAGCGCACGATCCCCCGAACCACCGCTTCCATGATCCCGATGCCGGCAAGTCCGGGAGGGCGCGCCGTGTCGGGCCCCTCAGCCGGCTTTTGAAATGGATCGCGAACTCGCTCCTCGCGCGTTCTCCGGACCTGCGAGCGATGCGCCGGGCCTCCCTCGCGACCCTCCGCGAACCCGGGAAGTCCGACAAGCAAGAGGATCAGGGCTCCTCTCCGGAGCGATGCACCATTCAGCATCCGGACTCTCCGCCACCCAGGCCTGCCGCATCGGCCCCGGTCGCGACCGGGGCTGATTCGTGCCGCGAGCCGAGCCCGACTCCGGCGACCCGCACGGTAACGGCCACGAAGCGGCAGCGAATGACGCCGCCCGGGCCCAGCTCGAGCCCAGCGTCCTCGACCAGGACCAAATGGGGCGAGAGCGAAACCCGTTCGAAGAAGTCCAGGACTTCGAAGAACGCCCCTTCGGCCACCACCGAAGCGGCGCGGGCAAGATATCCGTCCAATCGGTACTCGGGTTCCGGCGCAAAGCGCAGAAATCGGACTCCCGACTCCGAGGCCATGAAGCCGAGCGATTCCAGAACGGCCTCGGCTTCCCTCGGAGTCGCCAGGATGCCCGCCAGGGCCGTGACCCGCTCCTGGGTTCGAACCAGTTCCTCGGCGACTTCGGCGGATCCCTCGATGTCGGGATCCGAACCCTCCGCCCCGTCCGTAGCAACTCGCACCCTCAACTCCGCCACCTGATCCTCGACGCGTTTGAGTTCCGCAACCATTCCTGGCCGAACCGCGAACCGAAAGGCGCCATAAACGACGAGACCCGTCGTCACGAAAGGCCCAAGCACCGCCCACCAGGAAGACATCCAACTCACCGATAACGCTCCCGGTCCCGCGGTGCGGCCTCAACCGTCTCGAACGGCTGAGGTTCCCGCGACGCGAAGCGAAGCGAGCCCGCGAGCGCGAATCGCTGCTCCTCCACGCCGGCCGCTCCGTCCACCCGCTCGACCCAGAGCAACTCCAGATCGCGCACTCGCTCCATCCCGGAAAGGGCGTCCACCGCCTTGGCGACCACGGACGCCGAATCCCCGCGCCCGGTCACCCGGAAATCCGGGCCTTCCCGACGGACCTCTTCGAGAACGACCGCATCCGGAACCGCGACCGAGAGCCCCCGCAGGAGCTCCGGCAGTAGAAACCGCTCTTCGTCCCAGCGCGCCAGGCGCCCTTCGGCCACGCGCAGTTGCCGAAGCCGTTCCCGATCCGCCACGAGACGCTCCTCCAGCCCCTCCCGTTCGGCGATCAGGGTCCCCAGACGGTCCCGGTCGGAGCGGGCGCCTTGAAGGCGCGTACGCAGGACATTCACGTCGAGCCCAATCATCGCCAGCGTCAGGGCGATGGGCAGCGTGCCCCAAAAAATCCGAACGTGGGCAGAGGCACCGGCGCGCTTTCCGAGCATTCGACCTTGACGGGCTTCCGCCGGCAGGAGATTCATGAGCGACGTCCGTTTGCAGGTCCCGTCAGATCAAGAATCTGTTGATAGGCGAGACCGGCTGCGACCGAGAACGCCGGCTCCCCGTCCCCTGAGCCCAGTTGCCCCAACGGATTGAGGACCACGGGTTTGCCCAATTCGAGTTCCTCCAGCCGGGCGCGCATTCCGGGCAGGCCCGCTCCGCCGCCGCTTACGCACAACCGAACCCCACCGCGCGGGTCCGCCTCTCGGAGCGCCTCCCGTGCCGTCGCCACAATGCGGTTCCAGAACACGTCCGCGTCGTCCGTAGGGCGTCCCGGCCAGCCCGTTTCCTGACGCTCGGAATGACCGGCGCGGCCGGCCGGTGCGAATTGAGGGGCCGCATCCAACGGCGGCCGATCCACCTCCCGTGCCCCCGCTCCGGGTGCCGGGATGCTGGCCAGGAGGTCGCCAGGCGCGCCCGCACCGGCCCCGGGGTCCGGCGCGGAATGGTTACCCCGGATCAGGCGATGGGGAGGAGGAGAGCCCCCGAAGACATGCACCCCGGCCCGCGACGCACCGATCTCCACGATGGCCAGGGCGCTGGGTTCCCGATCCGGAGAGGTGAGCGAAGTTGTAAGGCCCGCCGCTGCATAGAGCGCGTAGGGTTCGAGTTCGATCCGGGTCACCTGCCGCCCGGCCGCGGTCACGGCCCGACAGTGGTTGTCGACCGTCTCGCGCGGCGCGGCGCCAAACACGATGGCCCCGCGCTCCCTTCGAGCAGGCTCTCCGGGCACCGGCTCCGCCAGTGCCGGCAGCGGCCCCTCGTAGTCGAACTCGAGGGATTCGAGATGGAACGGAACGTGTCGGGCCGCTTCCCGTGCAACAGCGTCGCGGAACCCGTCCCCTGCCTTGCCGGACAGGGCCGCTTCGGCCGGCGCCGGGAACCTCTTGACGAGGACCGAACTGCCGCCGATCGAAAGAGCCACCCGACGACAACGGACCCCCAGTCGTGCGAGAAGGCGGCCGAGCGCCGCACCGACGGGGTCGGGGTCCCGGATCGCGCCGTCCTGGACAGCCCCCGGTTCGAGCGCCTCGCGTCCGGCTCCGAGGAGGGTCAGGCCGCTGCCGTCGCTGGAAAGTGCTACCGCCTTGACTCCCGAAGACCCGAAGTCCACCCCGAGCCCGGTCACGGAGCGTCTCCATCTGACAAGACTGCGCACACTCCCTCAGACGGAAGAGGGACTGCGAAATTCCCGCCGAGGGCAGGCTCTGTGGAAAACTCGAAGCGAAGAGCGCGTCACTGGGCCGAGGAATCGGTTCCGGCTCGCCGGTCCACAGCCGGTGGTGGGACCCGCGCGAGCGCCGAGGCCGGCGAGGCCCAGTTCTCCCGGTGGGGCCAGTTCTCCCGGTGGGGGCCCGGCTGACAAGGCGCGTGAGGGAGGAATACCGAGTGTATTTCGACCGAAACGCAACGATGCGCGGCGCGTAGCGACGCGGTTCAGCCGGGATGGATCGCCGGCCGAACGCCGCGCGGGTTCCATTACAGGCTGTTTCGCCGGGATGGATCGCCGGCCGAACGTCGCGTGGGTCCCACCACCGGCTGTCAAGCCTCGCAAACAACTTCACCAGCAGGGTCGCAGGTATCCGCCGCACCGTTTCTTCCCGGATCCGGCAGAGGAGCGGATTCGTCGCCCGCATGAGGCGCGCCGTCCGGCGCCCCTGGCCCACGCGAACCCCGGTCCTCTTTCGCCGCTCCCGTTCGTAGGACCTCAGGGCGTCCTCGAGTCTTGCGTCCCAACCCAGTGCGCGCGCCAGGGAGACAGCGTCGACGATCGCTTGGGCGGCACCCTGGCCAGTGTGTGGCAGTAGTGGATGCGCCGCATCGCCGAGCAGCGTGACGGCGCCTTCTCCCCAGAACGGGAGCGGCTCGCGGTCCACCAGTTCGTCACAGCGCATTTCTTCGGTTGCGGACGTCACGGCGCGAAAGTCCGCATCGAATCGGGGAGACATCAGCGCCAGTATTTCGGCGGGATCCCGGGTTTCTCCGGAACCAGTTCCCGCGCCAGGGAAAGCGCCCAGTAGATCCGGGTGTCACTTGCTCGGGCCAGGAACGATTCGACGCCCGGGCCGAGGTAGGAGATGCCGGACAGCGGTCCAAGACGGCCGATTGCATCCCACGCAATCCCCCGGACGGCGATGATGCCGCTCGATTGGGGCGGCGGCTGCGCCGGATGGAGCAGGCGACGAACGACGGATCCGACGCCGTCCGCGCCCACGAGCAAGTCTCCTTCATCGTCGCCCCCGGCTGTCCGAAGAACCACCCGGCCTGCTGTCTCCCGAAACTCGGTGACCTCACTCCCGAGCTGGAGCACGTCACCCGGAACCGCATCGAGCAAGACATCGAAGAGAGCGGGGCGTAGCGCCACCACTGTCGGCCCACCAAGCACTTCCGGGGACGGAAATTCGGTTCGCTTCAGAAGCGTCCCGTCCATCCGCCGCACCTCGCCAAGGGTCGGAGCGAATCCCTGCTCGAGTACCGCACCGGCGACGCCGAGGCGCCCGAGAGCCGCCATCGCGTTCGGAGCCAGGAGGAGTCCGAATCCGAGTTCCCGCTTCGACGCTGCCCGTTCGTGGATCCGGACATTCCAACCCGCCTGCCGGAGCGCGATGGCTGCCGAAAGGCCTCCGATCCCCGCGCCGACGATGAGCGCAGTCCGGGGCATGACCGAAACCGAAGCGCCGGCGGGCTGGCAGCGCGACCGACGCGCCCCGGTCAGTGCAGTTCGCAGCGGAGGGGCCAGTCGGCGACCGGAATATCGACGTGCGAGCTTCTTCTGCCAGGCGACCAGGCCCGCCGGGATTCCACCCGCTCCCAGAAGCGGCTGTTCGCCGTGTCGAGGCAGTCCGCCCGGCCGTGCCCGAAATAGTCGTCGCGTCCGACGTCGACTACCGCCTCAGCGCGAGGCTCCCTTTCGGTTCCCGCGTACATCACGTCCGCGGGATCGTCTTGCACGTGGGCCCCACCTCCCTGGTGGGGTGCGCAGGGGGCGACCGCGCCGTAGACGTGCAGCAATTCGTGCACCATCACCCCCTCGTAGGTGGAAGCCACCTCCGGATCCATCCCCGGGGAGCTGTTGCTGCATCCGTCGCGGTGCACATAGACGGCTCCCACGGGGCCTCCGAGGTTGGCGCTTCCGCAGACTCCCGCGGACCGCCCCCCGTAGTACACCGCGTAAATCTTGTTCGGAGCGATCCCGATACTGTCCCTGATCGCCTGTTCGAGATCGAACACCAAGCTCCCGCTTCGTCCATCTCCCTCCTGATGGGTGAACGGGAGACGGAGGAAGGTCACGTCAAGATCACCGCCGTAGGTGTCAAGCAACAAGCGGTACCCGATGTCTTCGCTCAACCAGTTCTGGATCGCTGCAAAGGACCTCGCGATATCCCCGTAGCGGTCGAGGTTGCCATCCTCGACATCGCTCGGCAAGGCGTACACCACATGGATCTGCGGACCGGAGGTGTCATCCGGTTGATCCCGGGTATTCCGGGGGTTGGGCCCGTCCACCTCGAAGTCGACCGTCTCGGTGAAACTCTCGAAGGTGGCGTTGATTTCAACAACTCCCGCGCTCACTCCGGTCACGATCCCGTCTTCGGCCACCTCGGCCACCGCCGGATCGGAGGAGGTCCAGGTGGCGTTCACGCTCCCGGTGGTGCCGTCGTCGTATTGTCCGTATGCCACCAGCGGTCCAACCGCCTGCCCCACCCGGATTTGTGTCCGTTCGACGAAGACTTCAAGGCCGGTGAGCTGACGCGGCGGGGGCCGCGGCGTTGTGGGAGCAACCGGCGTACCGCCGTTCTCCCCGCCCCCGCAGGAAAGGGTCAACAGGACCGCGGCCGCGAGAAGTCCGAACCCCGGAAGAAACCATTTTTCCGAAGGCATGCGCTGCATTCGCACGCTCGGAAGCCTACCGCTCTCATTCCCGGGAACCACACTCACGCAGACCGGCCCTAGCCGGCATCGTCCCGCCTGGCGGGGCGATGCCGGTCTGAGAACCGGCGCCCCTAGCAGCCTGTGGGCAAAGTGGCGTGAGCGCCGAGAGTGGCGAGGCGCCCGGCTGACAAGGCGCGTGAGCGAGGAATACCGAGTGTATTTCGACCGAAACGCAACGACGAGCGGCGCGCAGCGACGCGGTTCAGCCGGGATGGATCGCCGCCGAACGCCGCGCGGGTTTCACTACAGGCTGTTTGGCCGGGATGGATCGCCGCCGAACGCCGCGCGGGTTTCATTACCGGCTGTTTGGCCGGGATGGATCGCTGGCCGAACGCCGCCTGGGTTTCACCACCGGCTGCTAAACCTCCCGGTGCCGAAAACACGAGACCAGGTGGTCGTTCACGAGTCCGGTGGCCTGCATGTGAGCGTAGAGGATCGTGCTCCCAACGTACCGGAACCCGCGCACCTTCATGTCTTTCGCGAGAGCCGTGGATTCGCCCGAGGTCGTTGGCACCTCATCGTCCCGCTCCCAGCGGCTGACCTGGGGAGAACCCCCGACGAAACCCCAGATGTAGGTGCTGAAGCTGCCGAACTCCTGCTGCACTTCCAGAAAACGCTTGGCGTTGTTCACCGCGGCCTCGACCTTCGCGCGGTTGCGGATGATTGCCGGGTTCTGGACGAGTCCCTCGATGCGCGGCCTCCGGAAACGGGAAACCCGGTCCGGATCGAAGCCGGCAAACGCTTTCCGGTAGCCCTCGCGGCGTTTCAGGATCGTGGCCCAGCTCAGGCCGGCCTGGGCGGACTCGAGGACGAGGAACTCGAACTGCGTGCGGTCCTCGCGCACCGGCAGGCCCCATTCCTCGTCGTGGTAACGCACGTACGCAGGGAACGTGCCCTCGGCCCAGCCACAGCGTCGCAGGCCGCTCAACGGGATGGGCCCGGCGCGCCGGGGTGTTCGGTGCCTTCCTCGTAGCGCCCGATCGCGGGCTCTTGTTCGAGCAGGAAGTCCAGAGGCCCCAACCCGGTCAAAAGGCACCGGCGCGCGAACGGAGACAGCCGGAAGCCGGCCGTTCCACCGTCCGGAAGGGTCACGGTTCCCGCCGCCACGTCAATCACGAGGTCCGCCCCCGGATCGGCCCGGAGCTGAGCCACCAGCGCCGCGTGCGCCGCCGGTCCTATTTCCGCCGGCACGAGCCCGTTCCGGACCGCATTCCCCTTGAAGATGTCCGCGATCGAGGGACTCACCACGGCGGCGAATCCGTGGTCGGTGAGCGCCCAGGGCGCGTGTTCGCGCGACGAACCGCACCCGAAGTTGGCCCCCGCGACCAGGATGCGGGCACCTTCAGCCTCGGGACGGTTGAGGGGAAAATCCTGGCGCAACGCGCCTCCGGCGTCGCGCCGCCAGTCGGCGAACAGTCCCGGCCCGAGCCCGTCCCGGCAGATCACGGTCAGGAAGCGGGCGGGAATGATCTGATCGGTATCCACGTTGTCGGCGTCGAGCAACACGGTGCGCGAAGCGATTCGAACGACTGGGTCCATGCCGATTCCTCTCTTCCTCTTCAGCGGGTGAGGAAAGGTCTCGGGTCGGCAACCGCTCCGGCAAGCGCCGAAGCCGCCGCAGTCACCGGCGACGCGAGGACCGTCCGTCCCCCGGGCCCCTGCCGACCCTCGAAATTGCGGTTCGAGGTGGAGACCGCGAGTTCGTGCGGCGACAGCAGGTCCCCGTTCATGGCAATGCACATGGAGCAGCCCGGCGCCCGCCATTCTGCCCCGGCGCTGCGAAACACCTCGTCGAGTCCTTCCGCCTCCGCCTGGCGCCGCACCTTGGCGGAACCGGGGACGACCAGGACCCGAGTCGCCGGGTTGGTGCGACGACCGCTGAGCACCCGGGCGGCGGCGCGCAGGTCGGAGATCCGGGCGTTCGTACAACTGCCGATGAAAACCACGTCCGCCGGGCGGCCGAGCAGCGGACGCCCGGCCTCGATACCCATGTACTCGAGCGCCGCCCGCTCCTCGGCACTTTCGGGTTCGGGGATGGCTTCGGAGACCCCGCAGGACATCCCCGGGTTCGTACCCCAGGTGATCATGGGCTCGAGCGCGCCGGCGTCGAAGGAGAGCGAACGGTCGAACTCGGCCTCGTCGTCGGTCGGCAGCCGCCGCCAGTCAGCCACCAGATCCCGAAACGCCTCGCCGTCCGGAACATGCTCCTTCCCCTCGAGGTAGTCGAAGGTGGTCTCGTCGGGGGCGATCAGGCCGGCGCGCGCGCCCGCCTCGATGGACATGTTGCAGACGGTCATGCGCCCTTCCATGTCGAGCGCCCGGATCGCCGCGCCGCGGTACTCGATCACGTGCCCACTCCCGGCAGCGACTCCGAACCGCCGGATCAGACCCAGGATCAGGTCCTTGGCCGAGACGCCGGCGGCGAGCCGGCCGGAAATCTCGATTCCCAGGGTGCGGGGACGCTCCTGCAGCAGGCACTGGGTGGCGAGAACCTGCGCCACCTCGGTGGTCCCGATGCCGAAGGCCCAGGCGCCGAAGGCGCCGTGGGTGCTCGTGTGGCTGTCCCCGCACACGATCGTCCGTCCCGGCTGCGTGAGTCCGAGTTCGGGGCCGATGACATGGACGATTCCCTGACCCGGATCCCCCATTCGGAACAGCGGAATCCCGTGCTCCTCGCAGTTCTGCTCGAGCGTCGCGACCTGGTTTCGGGTGGCCTGATTCAGAAACGCCGGTTCCCCGGCGATGAAACGGGTCGGAATCGAGTGATCCACCGTGGCCCAGGTTCGACCCGGCCGCCGGACCGCGAGCCCTCGATCCCGGAGCAGGGAGAACGCCTGCGGCGACGTCACCTCGTGGATCAGATGGGTATCCACGTAGATCACCGCCGGATGATCGGGACCGGCGGGAGTGACCTCGTGGGTGCCCCAGATCTTGTCGAAGAGGGTTCGCGGGCTCGTCATCGACCGGCGCCTCCGTCGGTGTCGCGATTGCGGCGGACGCGCGACCGGTTCTCCACCTCTTTCAGCCGCCAGCGCCGCTCCTGCTCCGAGGATACCGCCACCAGGACCAATCCGTTCAGAAGCCCCATGCGCGGCACCTGGTCCCAGGCGCCCTCCGGATCCAGTTCCCCGAGACGCTCGGCGACCCGGCCCGGATCACGCTCCTGGCGCACCGCTTCGAGCGCTTCGTCGGAGAAGCCGGCAAGTGGCGAAGCGCCGCTCGACAGGCCAAGAAGCCGGCTCCCGGCGCCGCGGAGCGCCGCCTGCTCGGTTTCCGAGAGCTGCGGCTCGCCCAGTCGGCGCGCACGCGCCTCCGCCCGCTCGGCGACGAGTTCGCGGGCGGCCTTCCGGTAGGCGGCGAAGGGATGGCGCTTCGCTACCAGCGGGCCAAGCACCGCCGGCAACTCGCCTGGATCTTCCAGTTGAGCGAGTCGTGACAGTACTTTCAGCGGACGTTTTTCGAGGGTGGCGCGGAGCCCCGCGGTCTTGACGGACAAGCGGCGGGGAGCCTAACCGACTCCGGCCGTCCGGGGGAGGCGTTTCCTGCCCGTGCGGGCGGCTTCAGGTCCCGTTTCAGTTTGGCCGAGAGGCTGCCGATCGGTCCGATCTTCCCACCGCTCGCTGCCCCATGAGGGCCGTGAGATCCGCGTCGTCAACTTCCCGGATTCGGTCCGCAAGCCGCTTGAAATCGCGGAAGATCGCGTCCAGCTCGCTGTCCTGCGGCGCGAAGCCGAGCTCGCCCAGCCGCGCCCGGAGGGCATGCCGGCCGCTGTGTTTACCGAGAACCAGGACGTTGCCGGCCACCCCCACGTCGTGCGGATGCATGATTTCGTAGGTGGCGCGATTCCGCAGCACTCCGTGCTGATGGATACCTGCCTCGTGGGCGAATGCGTTTTGCCCCACGATGGCCTTGTTCCGCTGCACCACCATTCCGGTGATCTCGGAGAGCAACCGGCTGGACGGGAAGATCTCGCGGGTGTCAATCCCGGTGGTGACGGTGAAGAGGTCGCGCCGGGTGCGGAGGCTCATCACCACTTCCTCCAGGGAGGCGTTCCCCGCCCGCTCCCCGATACCGTTCACCGTGCACTCGACCTGGCGGGCGCCGGTGCCGACCGCCGCGAGACTGTTCGCGACCGCCATCCCGAGGTCGTTGTGGCAGTGCACACTGATAACCGCTTTGCCGATATTCGGGACCGTCCGGCGCAGGTGACCGATCAGGGCACTGAACTCGGCGGGCATCGTGTAGCCGACCGTGTCCGGGATGTTGACCGTCGAAGCGCCGGCCTCGATCGCCGTCTCTACCACTTCGGCCAGGAAATCCGGTTCGGTGCGCGAGCCGTCCTCCGGGGAGAACTCCACATCCTCGGTGAGTTCCCGCGCGGCCGCGACCGACTCGGCGGTACGGCGCACGATCTCGCGCTTCGCCATCCGGAGCTTGAATTCGCGGTGGAGGGCGCTCGTCGCGAGGAAAATGTGGAGCCGGGACCGCGGCGCATCGCGGAGCGCGTCCCAGGCCGCCTCGATGTCACCCGGCACGCAGCGGGCGAGAGCCGCGATGCGGGGCCCTTCGACCTCCCGCGCAATCGCCTGCACCGCTTCGTGGTCTCCCTCTGACACCGCTGGAAAACCCGCCTCCAGGATGTCCACCCTAAGTCGCGCGAGCTGCCGAGCCATCCGAAGCTTGCCTTCGAGACCCATGCTGCAGCCCGGTGACTGTTCGCCGTCCCGGAGCGTCGTGTCGAATATCAAGACACGGTCCGATGCAGGGGTGGATGTCATGTTGGGTTGTCCCCGAGAAAAGGCCGGCGCCACGTGGGAGCGGCCTGATGCGGCGGAAATCCGACGACCGGGTGGGACGCCGGGGAATACCGGTATCGCAAAGGTAGACCCCGGGAGGGTCCCTGTCAAAGCGTTCGCTTCGTCCGGGGAACGCCGCCGGTTTTCTGAGTCTTCGCGCGCCGCCACTCAGGAGCCGAACAGCTCGCTCCAATCCATGACGACCGGCTCCGGAGTGAAGCACAGGACGAAGGTGGCGAGCCCCACTCCGGCAAGGAGCCGGCGGCTCCGTCCCAGCGGCGCCGCGTCGTCGAGCGTCGGCGGGTGCGGCCGCCGAGCGCCGAGGACAAGACACAGGAGCCCCCAAACGAGCCACGTCGGGGACCACAAGGCCAGCGGAAACATGAGCAGGTGCACGGTCTTCGAAAACCGGGCCGCCCGGTCGCGCAGCAGTGCGTAGAGGGCGTGTCCGCCGTCGAGTTGGCCCATCGGCAGGAGATTGATCGCGGTCACCAGCAGGCCGAACCAGGCCGCGAGGCCCATCGGGCTCAGATAGAGCACCTCGCCGTCGAGAACCGCCGGGCCGAATACCGAGGCAAACAGCCGAAAGACGATCGGCTCGCCGAACTGCAGTCCTCCGGAGATCATGGGGCCCGCGCGCGAGGAGGCGACCCCCGCTGCCAGAAAGGGGAGACAGACCAGGAATCCGGCGATCGGTCCGGCGAGCCCCACATCCAGCAGGGCCCGGCGGTTGGGAAAGGGAGACCGGATCCGGATGAAGGCCCCGAGCGTTCCCACCATGGTGAACGGCATCGGCAGGAAGTAGGGAGGGCTGGCGTCCACCCGGTAGGCCCGGGCGGTGAGGTAGTGCCCCATTTCGTGGCAGAGAAGGATCAACAGCAGGGAGAACGAATACGGAATCCCGTGACGAATCCAGAGCAACGTCCATTCGAGTCCGGACCGCGAGTCCGCCCCCTCCCTGAAGAGTTCCGGCGATTCGGCGGCAATCCCGATAGCTCCGCCCACCCACAGGGTGGTGGCGAGGGTGGCGAGGAAGAGGGCCACGGGAACCAGCAGGCGCGGCCGCCGGACGGCTGGGGCGATGCCAGGAGCCGCGATCTCGCCGGGGACGGCCTCCTCCCGGGGCAACCGGCCGTCAGCTGTTTCGTTCATCGTTCGGAGTACAGGAGATGGCGGCTGCGCTCCGGCAGGAAGCGGCGCACCGCCTCGTCCGCGTCGTCCATGAGGTTGGCCACCGGCTCTCCCCGCTCGATCCCGATGCGGATCCGGTCCGTTCCGAGCAGGAGATCCAGCCAGTAACGCCCGCCGCTGATCCGCCACGCGAACTCCTCCGGATGGGTTCTTCGGACCGCCTGGATCGCCTCCAGAGCGCTCCTCACCGGTCGAAACGCGACCGGATCGGTGATCTCGACGCGCAGCCCGGCGGCCTCTTCGCCGGCGAAGCGCGGATTGGGAGCGGCGGCAAGCGGCCGGGGCGTGAACCGCACCTCGGAAAACCGGACTCCCGGAACCGCCAGCGGCCCCCCTAGCGCCGAGAGCCAGGCCCCCGGATCCACCCAGGGAGCCCCCACGACCTCGAAGGGGGTCGCGGTCCCCCGCCCCTCCGACAGCATCACTCCCTCGAACAATCCGAAACCGGGATAGACGCGAGCGCTCTCAAGCGTTGGGATGTTGGGGGAAGGCGCCCGCCAGGGCAGTCCGGTTTCCTCCCAGCGGGTGGCGCGGCTCAGCTCCTTCACCGGGACCACCTGCACCGATACCCCCTCGCGCGCCGCGAAGAGCCGGGCCAGCTCGCCGACCGTCATCCCGTGGAGCAGGGGCAGCCGGTCCGTCCCCACAAAGGATTGGAACTCCGGCTCCAGCATCGGACCTTCTACCCGGTCCCCGCCGTTCGGGTTGGGCCGGTCCAGCACCCAGAATTCGAGACCCACCCGGGAAGCGGCGACCAGCGAGTTCCGGAGGGTGGAAATGTAGGTGTAGAAGCGAACCCCGATGTCCTGGATGTCGAAAACGAGCGCATCCAGTCCGGCCAGCGACGCTTCGCTGGGGATCCGCTGCTCACCGTAGAGGCTCACCACCGGAAGACCGGTCTCCGGATCGCGGCCCGATGCGACCCCCTCGCCGGCGGCGGCCGATCCCGAGACGCCGTGCTCCGGACCAAAGAGCACCTCGACGTGGACCCCCGCTTCCAAGAGCGCGGTGGCCGCAGACCTTCCGTCGATGGTGCGGCCGGTGTGGTTCGTGATCAGCCCCACCCGTTTGCCGAGCAGGTCCCCGGGTCCCTCGGCAACGAGCCGGTCGAGACCAGGTAGAACGTGTCCGGGAGCAAGCGGATCGCCGGTCGGAGACCCGCAGGCAAGCGAGGCAACTGCCAGAACGATCGCCGCGACCCGGCCGCCTCCGAGAACCGTCAAGACGACGGACTGTCAGAGAAGCCGGTCCACCCAGCCGTAGGGATCGGGACGGCGCCCGAGTCGGATCCCGGTCAGCACATCCCGTAACGCGTCCTGTATCGGGGTTTCCTCCGGGAGGTTGACTTCCACGCCGCCGCCGGTCAAACGCGCAACCGGAGTCACGACCGCGGCGGTTCCCACCCCGAAGCATTCGCGAAGCGTCCCGGAAGCGTGCGCCTCGGCCACTTCCTCGATGGATACCGGCCGTTCCTCCACCGCGGTTCCCAGTTGCTCGCGGAGGAGCCGGATCGCACTGTCCCGGGTGATCCCCGGCAGGATGGTGCCCCCGAGAGGCGGCGTTACCACCCGATCGCCGATCACGAACATCATGTTCATCGTGCCGCATTCCTCGACAAACCGGTGTTCCTTCGCGTCCAGCCAGAGCACGTTGTCGCAGCCATGCTCCTTAGCCTCCGCCATCCCGTAGTAGCTCGCGGAGTAGTTTCCGGCGGCCTTCGCTTCTCCGATGCCACCCTCGGCAGCGCGAATCCACTTCCTGGTCACGTAGAGGCTCACCGAGCCTTCGTAGTAGGCGCCGACCGGGGCGGTGAATATGAAGAACCGGTATTCCCGCGAGGGACTTACCCCGATGAAGGGATCGGAGGCGAACAGAAAGGGGCGAATGTAGAGGGAGCCGAACTCGTTTCCGGGGATCCAGTCCCGGTCGAGCCGGACGAGTTCACGGACGCCGCCGAGGAAAATGTCCTCCGGGACCTCGGCCATCACCATCCGGCGCGCCGACCGGTTCAAGCGCCGCCAGTTTTCCTCCGGCCGGAAGAGCACCGGAACGCCGTCGTCGGTCAGGTGCGCCTTCATCCCCTCGAAGATGGCCTGGGCGTAGTGGAACACCGCCGTCGCCGGATGGAGCGAGATGTCTCCGAACGGAACGATCTCCGGGGCGTCCCACCCGCCGTCGCGGCAGCGGGCGCTCAGCATGTGGTCGCTGTACACCCGACCGAACGCTACGTTCGTCAGATCTACCTGGGGCAGCCGGGACTCAGGGACCCGCTCGATGCGGATGGGAGGGCTGGACGCGGGCGCAGAGGGGGGTGGACTCATCGGCGCCGCATGCTAACAGCCTGTGGTGGAACCCGGGTGAGCGCCGAGAGCGGTGAGGCGCCCGGCTGACAAGGCGCGTGAGGGAGGAATGCCGGGTGTATTTCGACCGAAACGCAACGCAGAACGGAGCGAAGCGGCGCGGTGAACAGCCGGTGGTGGAGCCCACGGGAGCGCCGAGGCCGGGGAGGCGCCCGGCTGACAAGGCGCGTGAGGGAGGAATACCGGGTGTATTCCGACCGAAACGCAACGATGAGCGGCGCGAAGCGACGCGGTGAACAGCCGGTGGTGGAACCCACGTGAGCGCCGAGGTTGGCCAGTCCTCCCGGTGGGGGCGAGGCCCAGTTCTCCCGGTGGGGCCAGTCCTCCCGGTGGGGGCCCGGCTGACAAGGCGCGTGAGGGAGGAATACCGGGTGTATTCCGACCGAAACGCAACGATGAGCGGCGCGAAGCGACGCGGTGAACAGCCGGTGGTGGAACCCACGTGAGCGCCGAGGTCGGCCAGTCCTCCCGGTGGGGGCGAGGCCCAGTTCTCCCGGTGGGGCCAGTCCTCCCGGTGGGGGCCCGGCTGACAAGGCGCGTGAGGGAGGAATACCGGGTTGTATTCCGGCGGGATCGATCGCCGCTTGAACGCCGCCTGGGTTTCACCACAGGTTGTTGACACCGGGAATGGAGCCCCGCCCGCTGGGTACCGCCGACCCGCCTGAGCGCGCCGCCGCCTGGGACCGGTGGCCTCCCGCGGGGGCGGTCAGCCTCGACTTGGCGCGCGGCGGCGCCATACCACTGCCGCCCAGCCGGCGGCGCCGGCGAGGATGAGCGGCCAAAGCAGCCAGGACCATGAAGGCGGCGCCCCCCCCGAGATCGCCCAGGCCCGGGTCAGCTCGGAGTAGCGGGATTCGAGCAGGTGCCACGCGGCGTGACCGCCAACCACCGAGAGCAGGGCCGTCACCGCGAACCGGGACCGCTCGCGACCGCCCAGCAGATGGAGGATCGGAATGACCGCGAGGACAACCGCGGCCTGGCCTGCCTCCACTCCCAGATTGAACGAAAAGAGCGCGAGCGGGAGGTGGTCGCCGGCGAAGGCCAGCGATTCGCCGAGCGCGAAAGCGAAGCCAAAGCCGTGGAAGAGCCCGAAGCCGAAAGCCAGTACCGCCCGCCGCACGACGCTTGCCGAAATCAGGTTTTCGATCGCCGTATAGAGGATCGAGAGCGCCACGACGCCCTCGACGAGCGGAACGAACCACAGCGCGGTCGGAGCGTGGCCGAGCGCCGCCGCCACCAGGGTCACCGAGTGGGCCACGGTGAACCCGGTCACGATCAAGAGAAGGTGCCGGAGGCGCCCGAGCTGTCCGAAGGGAGCAATGAGGCAGATCAGGAAGAGCAGGTGGTCCCAGCCGGTGAGGATGTGTTCGACCCCGGAGCGTCCGAAGGCGAAAAAGGCCTGGAAGGGCGAGGGGTCGAGAACCACCCGCCCCTCCCGGATGCTGATATGGAAGAGGTGGCTCTTCCAGTCATCCGCGTCCTCGGCACGCCGCTCGTAAACGAGATCGAGCGCTACCCGGTCGCCAAAACCGGGTGCGACCGTGCACTCGATGGACGCGCTTCCGTCGGTCGGTGCCGGATAGGTCAGATAAAGATCCAGAAAACCCTGATTCCAGAAGATCTGGGTATCGGATGGCAGCGACTCGGAGAGGACCGTCTCCCGAGCCGATTCGAAGGAGGTGAAGGAGCGGTCCCACGGGAGCGCGATCCGGTAGCTCCGCAGCGTGGGCGGCAGGAGGCTGCCGTCGGGATGGAACAGCGGCGCTTCGGCGCCGAACGCCTCCCCCGCACGCCGGAGCGCGGGATCCGCGCGCTCGAAATCAAGGAACCCGGCGCCCCACTTGGGCACGTTCAGAGACAGCAGCAGGAGCAGCGGCACCCGGGCCACCAGGTGCAGCTCTCCGTCCAGCTCGCGCACGAAGACGGGGATCCGGACCTCGTCCGGGATGTCATGCGCAACCGCCGGCCGCGGAACGACGGCCAGGAAGACAAGGGTCGCTGCGAGCAGCGAAGCCACTGTTCGGGCGCGCTTCTGCATGATGCGATCAGGCCCGCGACTCGCGCCGGGCGAGGACAAAAACGACCGTGCGCCTCGCCCGAAGCGAGGCGCACGGCCTTCGGGTCAGGACTTTCTCAGGGAGGGCTTTCTCAGGGATTCCCGAACCCGGGCGGCGATCAGTGGACGTGACCCGCGTGGCTCACGACGAACTTCTGCGCCCGGCGTCCCTGGTTCACCTCGGCGGTGTAGAAGTTGCCCATCGAATCCACGACCAGGTTGTGGACCCAGTGGAACTGGCCGGCGTAACGGCCGCGCCGCCCGAAGTAAGCCTCGATCTCCATCGTGGCGCGGTTGATGATGTGGATCCGCTGGTTCTGGCCGTCCGCGTTGTAAAGATCCACCTGCCCTTCGTCCGGCGAGAGCTCGAGGTCCCAGGTGGAGCCGTTCCCGAGGCTGTTCCCTTCCACGATCATCTCGCTCACGTAGGTCCCGTCCTTCTGAAACACCTGGATCCGGTTGTTCACCCGGTCGGCCACGTAGACCATCCCGTCCTTGGCGATCCGGACGGCGTGCACCGGGTTCCGGAACTGCTGGATCGGCTCGGAGCCCGGGGCGAACCCGCCGGTGTCCTCGTCGGAGGGCTCGTGCCCGTAGGCGCCCCAGTGCCGCAGATACTCACCGGTCTCGGCATTGAACACGATGACGCGCTTGTTGAGGTAGCCGTCCGCGATGTAGAGCTCGTTGGTCTCGGGATCCACTTCCATGTCGGCGGGGCGTCCGAGAAACTCGGTGTTATTGCTGCCTTCGGTGCGGCCCGCCTGCCCGATCTGCATGAGGAAGGTGCCGTCACCGCTGAACTTGAGGACCTGGTGGTCGTCGGGCCCGTTGCCGGCGATCCAGACGTTCCCCAGGTGGTCCACGAAGATCCCGTGCTCGCTCGCCGGCCACTCGTAGCCCTCGCCCTGATAGCCGCCCGCGTCGCCCCAACTGTCGAGCAGGTTCCCGTCGGCGTCGAACTTCAGCACCGGCGGCGCCGGGTTGCAACACTGGGAGAGGGGCGGATCCTGCGCGAGCCCCGCTTCGTCGGCGTTCAGGGTGCGGGGACGATGAATGAGCCAGATGTGGTCGTTCATGTCCACCGCGATCCCGGCGACTTCCCCGATCAGCCAGTCGTCGGGAAGCATGGGCCAATGCGGATCCACCTCGGGCATTACCGCGTGCTCCGCGTGCGGGTCGTCCATCGGTGCGCCGCTCGTCCGTTCGGCGTCAGCCTGACAGCCGACGGCGAAGGCCGTCCCCAAAGCGATCAGGACAAGAGCCAGATTCTTGTTTTTCATTTCTTTCTCCCGGAGCTCCTGCCCCGACCGGATATCAAACACCGGCACCGTGGCGGCGCCGAACCTTATGAGTGTACGGGAACCACAATCCCCCGCCAAACCGGAACGCCGGCAACCGGGTTCTGCGCGGGGCAGACCGGATCGACTCAGGGATCTTCCCCGAGCGCCGCGATGACCGCGTCGTGAAAGGCCGGACGCAGGCGGAAGATTCCCTCGTTTTCCCGCGTGGGATACACGCGATTGGTCAGCAGCACCGCAAAGAGCTCGCGTTCCGGATCCACCCAGATCGAGGTGCCGGTGAAACCCGTATGGCCGAAGGACGAAGCGGAGAAATGGTCGCCCGCGGAAGAGGGGCCTCCGGACGAACTCCGGGACGGGGTGTCCCAGCCGAGCGCCCGGCTGCTGCCCGGCACGAGTTCCACGCGTCGCGTGAAGCGGGCGATGGTGTCCGCGCGCAGCAGCCGCCGGCCGTTCATCGAACCGCCGTTCAGCAGCATCTGGAGGAAGACACCCAGATCGCCGGTGGTGCTGAAGAGCCCGGCGTGCGCCGCCACCTCGCCGAGCACCACCGTGTTCTCGTCGTGCACCTGTCCGCGAACCACGGTGCCCCGCCAGGGGTTGTCCTCGGTCGGCGCGATGCGGTCGAGCCATTCCGCCGGCGGCCGGTAGCGCGTGTTCACCATTCCGAGAGGGACGAAGAGGCGTTCCTGAACGAGTGCATCCAGAGTCTTGCCGGAGACCCGCTCGATGATTTCTCCCACCAGGAGGACTCCGTTGTCGGAATACACCGTGTCGGTGCGCGGTTCGTAGTCGGACGCCGCACCCATGATCCGGTCGAAGACGAGCTTTCTGGCCTCGTCGAGCGGCAGACCGCGGGCCTCGGGGTCGAACTCCAGATAGAACTGGATCCATGCCGGAAGACCCGAGCAGTGAGCCAGCAGATCGGCGACGGTCACGGCGGACCGCCGGTTCCGCTCTTCCCCGGTGGGCGCCTGGTCGAGGAACTCCGGCAGGTACGCGCTCACCGGAAGCGAAATGTCGAGCGCGCGCTCTTCAACCAGCATCATCACCAGGGTTGTCGTCCCGACGACCTTGGTGAGCGACGCCAGGTCGTACATCGTGTCCGGAGTCACCGCCGGCGCGTCCTCGTCGTAGGTCAGCCGGCCAAAGCCCTCCTGAAACAGCACCCTGCCCCGGTGCACCACGAGAGCGCTCGCGCCCGGCGTCACGCCTTCGGCGATGGCATCCTCGATCACCGCGCGGATGTTCTCTACGCCTTCGGGACTCATGCCGACCTCCCCGGGTTGGACCGCGCGGAGCCGTTGGCGCTCCGCCTGTTTTGGGACACCCGCTCCCGCGGCCTGCCCCTCGAGCGGGATCGGGAGGCGTCCCGCCACCGCACTCTCGCCAAAGAGCGCGGCCGCCGCCGCTTCCTGGTTCTCGCGGGCGCCGTCCCAGGCGAGCAGGATTGCCGCCTCCGGCGGCGCGTTCCGGACGCCGTGCGGATTGCCGAAGGAAACCACGAGCAACTTCTCGGCGAAGGGAGTGACCGCATTCAGCAACTCATCCGCCATTTCGAGACCGTCTCTCCGGAAATCGGCCACCACCACCGCAGCGGCCCGGTCGGCATCCCGAGCGAAGCGGGGAAGCGGCAGGGCGCCGTGACGGGTCGTCGGAATCCTCGACAACAGGGCGCCTCTCCGGCGCAGGGCTTCCCGGAACGGCCGGCGATCCGGCTCGTAGGGACCTTCCTGATGGATCTCGACGAGCAGCAGGTCGGGCGTCAGGTCGGACGCTCCCGGCCTCTTCCCGGTGAGGCGGGTGGACCAGGGGACCAGCCCCTCCGGATCGCGGAGGAGCGTCAACCCGCGGGCAAAAAGCGTCTCCGCCCAGTCGCGGGCGGCCGGATCCCCGAACGCCTCAGCGAGCGGCTCCGGCGGGGTGCGGTCGGCGAAGAGACCGAGGCGCGCCTTCGCCTCCAGCACGCGCAGCACCGCCTCATCGAGCCGTTCCGGGTCGAGCCGGCCGGCGCGCACCGCCCGGACGAGCGCGCCGTGGGCCACCACCGGATCGCGCGGCACCAGGATGACGTCCACCCCGGCCCCGAGCGCGAGCGCCGCCACTTCACCGTCGAAGCGTCCGGCGCGCGCGCCCTCCATCTCCAGCGCGTCGCTCACCACCAACCCGTCGAACCCCATCTCCGAGCGAAGCACCCCCTCGAGCATTTCCGGGGACAGGATGGCCGGGCGATCGTCCCGGCCGTCGAGCGCCGGCACCGCCAGGTGTCCCGGCATCACTGCGGAAACCCCCGCCGCCACCGCCGCCCGGAAGGGAGCGAGATCCACCGCGTCGAGGTGTTCCCGATCCGCGGGGACCAGGGCGAGCCCGTTGTGGGAGTCCGTGCCGGTTCCGCCGTGTCCGGGAAAGTGCTTCGCAGTGGCGAGCGCCCCGCCCGCTTCGATCCCTCGCAGGAACGCGACCCCGAGATCCGCAACGAGACCCGGGTCGGAACCGAATGAGCGGGTCCCGATCACCGCACTCGAGGCGCTCTGGAGCACGTCCAGCACCGGAGCGAGCACCAGATGGACTCCCACCGCCCGCGCCTCCCGCGCCACGATGCGCCCCTGGCGTTCGAGAGCAGCGGGATCGGGCGCCGCCGCCGCCTGCATCGCCGGCGGAAAACGGATGCCGCCGGCCGTGCGCATCGGGGTTCCCCACTCGTAGTCGGCAGCAACGAGCAGCGGGAGCGGCGCCACGTTCTGCAGCGCCGCGGTGATTCCCCGCGTGCCTTCGGGGCTGCCGGCGAACACCACGACCCCTCCCAGCCGGCCGCTTTCCGCCAGCTCGAGCAGTTCCCGGCGCTCGGGATCTCCCACGTTCCGGAATTCCGCGGGGGCTCGCGGCATCAGCACCTGGCCCACCTTTTGATCGAGCGTCAGTCCAGCGAGGACCCGCCGGGCCGTTTCTCCGGGCTCCTCCGCACTCGCGGCCGACGCGCCGAGCAGAAGCAACCAGGCAGACAGGTTCCGGACCAGCGAACCTCCCCGGCGGCCCGTCATGCGCCTCTCCATCCGGTCAGGTCTTCCTCGGGCTAGGGCTTTCGGAGCAGCACGACGCGGTTGGTGTTCGTGCCCTTTCGCTGGTTGTCCACCCCCCAGCAGTTGGAGGTCTTGGTGAACTGCTGATCGTTCACCAGCACGAGTAGCGGCTCGAGTCCTGCCTCCCTGGCCGCCGGCACCACGAGGGTCTCCAGCAGCAGGCGCCCACTTCGCACCTCGCCAACTTCGAAGGCCACCAACCCGGACGGGACCAGGACCCGGGAGAGCTCCGAGAAGACCCGGGTCATGGCCGCCTGCCAATCCGCCGCGCGCTTCCAGTGCCACAGCGCCACCTTATCCGGATCGACTCCATTGAACCAGCAACGGAGCCAGTTGTCCGCCCGGTAGTTCACGACGTCGAGGAAGGGCGGCGAGGTCACGACCAACCGGACCGACCCGTCCTCGAGCTCCGGCGTGCAGTCGGCCGAAGCGGTCAGGAGAAGAGGGTCTGCCCCCGCCAACCGAACGCCGTCACCGGTATCGAAACGGCCGAGCAGGGACCCCGACTTTCTCAGGATGAGAGCCTTCACGTCCCGCTCCGGAGGAGCCTGCTGCCGGCGCTCGTTGATCCGGATCTGGGACCGGACCGAAGCCGCCTGGTTGGGGGGCAGCGTGTACACCGAGAAGAACCCCGGGGAGTGCCCGGTGAGCCGATTCGTCGCGACCATCTGGATCCAGGCGTCCACCCGGTCGAGGGTTCCTTCCGCGCGGCGACGGAGCAATTCCCGGCGGAGGTTGACCACCCGCCGGAGGGTGGCCGGATGGTAGAAAGCGAGGAGTTCCTCCGGGATATCGGAAGGGCGCTCGAGATCCAGCGACTCGAGGCGTGCGGCCACCTCGGCGATTTGCGGTGGATCCAGGCGGGGTTCCAGCAGCCGGGCGCTCAATGGATTCAGGTCCGATCCGACGGCTCGGCGCCCGAGTAGGGCAGCCTCGAGCGGGGTGGTGCCCCGACCCATGAAGGGGTCGTACACCACGTCTCCGGGCCGCGCCAGCCGGGTAATGAAAAAGCGCGGCAACTGCGGCTTGAAGCAGGCGCGGTACGAAATCTCGTGCAGCGAATGGGCCGCCCGCTGCTTCGAGGTCCAGAACTCGTTGACGTACACGGGAAGCCGGACCGACGGGTCGGGAAATGGAACCAGCCTCGTTCGCGTTCCGAAGTCGCGAAACGAACGCAGCTCTGACTCAAATGCCGCCACGTCCAGGGGAGCGGGAGATCTCGCGGACTCGGAGAAAAGGTGTGCCCCGTTTGCCCCCGCAGTGCCGAGTGGGAACACGTGTGCCGGTTGCCGCGCCAAAAATCCGTTTCCGTTGGGAGCGCCGGGTCGGGTTCCAAGGTAGTCGGCGAAACCGGCGCCGGTCCGGCGACGATGCTACCAACCGCGGGGGGGAAATCCCCATGATCGGGGCCTGCACACCCCGCGCTTCTTCGCAATCGACGGTACGCGGTTTCGCGGCCCCCCGGGCCGCGGTGCCGGTCTGAAGGGCTCCACCGGGAGAACTGCCCGGCGTTCCCTGGCAGCGCGCCAGCTGGGCTGTCGGCGTCCCGGCGCTACTGCATTCTCACAACAACTGGGCGCGTGCGTCCCGGCAAATTGCAGCACGCCGGCGCCATCGCGATGCCCGCGGGCACTCCCAGGGTGGCGGGAAATGGCGTGCTCCCTCCGTATGATCCTGCGACTGATGAGTTCTTCCCTGCCGGAACCCGAGTCGCCGCGCCGGATCGAGATCCGGCGGTTCCCAAACTGGGGGGAACTCCGGGAATGGGTCGTCGGGGAAGCCTCGCCTGCGGATCCCGGGCAGGTCTCCGGCCCGGCCAGCGAGCGCCTCCAGATCGTCGTTCCCGGAACGGGGGCCGCCTGGGTGTTTGACCGCATGCTGCGCGCCCGGCTTCTTGAGGGTTCCCCCCTTCCCTGGATAGGGGTGGCAGACCGCGCGCTGCGCGATCTCGCCGGCGATCTCGAGCCCCCATTCCGGGTGGCGCCGCGGCTGACCCGCGAAATCCTGATCGAAGAGGCGCTGCTCGCGGGAGCCTCCGAGCCCGAAGTCCCTCCCGGGGATCCGGCGCAACTCGCCGATCCGCTGCTCGCCTTCCTGGACGAGCAGGCGAAGGACGCCCACCTCAGGCCGGACGGGTCGGCGTTCGAGGCTTTCGCCGAGCGGACCGCAAGGCGGCTTGCCGAAGCGCAGGAAACGGACGAGGGGGCGCTGCGCCTCCTGGCGCTCACCCGCTGGCTGCGGCGAACCCATCGCCGCTACCAGGAAGCGCTCGAAGCGGTTGCGCGGGTTGATCCGGGTTCGCTCCGCGACCGCCTGCTCCGATTCGCGCCGGCGCTCCGTCCGATGCTGCTCCGAACGCGGGTGCTCGCCGTCGGCGAAGACGCCCTGCGCCTCGCGGATGCCGGGTTGTTCGCCACGCTGCTGCCGCCGGGTGGCCTCTGGTGGGCGCTTCCCGCCGATGCGCCGCCCCCCTTCCCCCGCGGATTGCTGCCCCGCTGGTTGGAAGTTCGGGAGACCCCGATGCCTGGTGGTTCCCCGGCTGCCGGCACGCTCCCGTCGCCGCCGCGGAAGCAACCCACCCTCTTCTCCGCCCCGTTCCCGGCGCCTCCGGTGCCGGCACCTCCGTTGAATGCCGGCCCGCCGAAGGAGACTCCAACCCCGCCGGCGATCTACGTCCCCGAGTCGGGTAGCGGCCTCGTCTGCCGCGTGACCGACCGGGAGGCGGAGGTCCGGACGGCGGCTTCGGTGATTTTGAGGTTCCGGGAGAACCGCGGAAAGGCCTTTCGGGGCTACGAACGCTGCGCGCTCGTGGCCCAGGAGCCCCACCGGTACCTCGAGAGCGCCGAGACGCTGCTGTCGGGGCTGGGAATCCCCTTCGACACGCATCTCGACTCCCGCCTGAGCAGCGAACCCTGGGTCGCCGCCGTTTCCGACGTCCTGGAGTTCGGGGCCCACCCCGGCCGGATCTCCGTCGGCCTGAACCTGCTGCGCAACCCGTTCTTCCTCGCTTCCGAACTCACTGGCGCCCCCGCGCGGGCGGCCGACATCCTCCAGAAACAGGCGCTGGACGCGGGACTGCGGGACACGAACGATCCGGAGGCCTTCCCCGCCCTCGCCATTCCGTTGGATGGGAGGGCGGAAGCAATCCGCCGTGACATTCAGAACGGGGAGCAGGCCGACGCGAACAGCCCGGCGATCGTCGAGCGAAGGCTCGGGCGGGCGGAGTCGCTCGAGACGGCCGCCGCCGCTCTCCGGACGCTCGCTTCCGCTGCCGGGAGACTGCGCCCGGTAAGGGATCCGGGCACGGGATTCCAGACGGCAGTCGAGGCGCTTCTCGACTTCCTGGAAACGTGCCTCGAACCTCCTGCGGAGGGAGACGGCGAGGTCAAGGAAGCCGTGCTCCAAACGCTCCGGCAGGCGGCCGCCGCCGCGCCCCCCGGGGCGCTCGCCGGCGGGCCGGGTCGCTTCCCCCGGCGCATCCGGCGGCTGCTGAACGGCCGCACGCTCGGACGGCGTCCCCCACCCGACACCGGCACCGGCGGCGGAGGGATTCATCGCGGGGGGGTGTCCCTGATCGCCGCCTCCGATGCTCCTTTCGGCGACTACGACTTCCTGGTGCTCCTCGGAGTCGCGGACGCCGACTGGCCCGGGCCGCGCCCCCGCAACATCTTCTTTCCCAACCACCTCCTTGAGGAAGCCACTCGCTCGCGCCATTCGCGGGCCCGCCAGCGGGAGATCCGGCTCCTGCGAGCCATTCCCGGCCTTCCCCGCACCGCCGCTCTCTTCACTCGCCCCGAACTCGACGACGGGTTTCCGGTAGCCGTCTCCCCGTTCGAAGTCGAGCTGGCCGAAGCGATCGGCGCCGCCAGCCCGGCGCATTCCCGGATCCCGTTTCCTGAACCCCGAGTCACGGAGGGCCCGCCGGACCGGGCGGAGTGCGAGCCCCTGCCGACCACGCTCGATCGGCGCGCTCCTTCCGCCGCCGTGCTGGAACGCCCGGTTTCTCCCACCGCGCTGGACACCTGCGCGGCCAGTCCCGCCCAGTTCTTCGCCCGCTACGTGCTGCGGCTCGACGAGGAGCGTCAGCTCGCCGACGTCCCGCCGCCCACGGAGCGCGGCGAAATCCTCCATGAGTTCCTGGAGGAGAGTTACCGGGCCCTGGGCGATCGGGGACTCGCCGTCCGGGAGTCCGCGCTGGAGGACCTGCTGGCTTTCTTCCGGGAGGAGTTCCGGCGCTTCGCCAGCGCCCGGGGAATGGATGCGACACAGCGGCGGGGAGAGGAGCGCTGGCTCTTCGGCGGCGAGGCGACCCCCGGCGCGATGGAGTGGTTCCTCCGGGAAGAAGCGGACCGCGGACCGTCGCTCCCCGTGCAGTTCGAGCAGTGGATCGGCGGCGAGCCCGAGCCGGCCGCTCCCGGAACACCCCGTCTGCGGGTTGAAGGCCGGCTGGACCGCCTCGATCAACGGCCCGACGGAACGCGCCGGGTGGTCGAATACAAGTCGGGCCGCTTCTATCAAAAGCCCCTCCAGGCCCGGCTCTACGCGCGCATCCTGGAGGCCGCGGACGGAGCCCCCACCGACTTCGCCATTCCCTATTTCGGGAGCCGGCGATGGATCGGACCGGAGGACACCCCGAAAGACGCCGAGCAGGACGCCCAGCTCGCGGAGATCCGCGACCAACTCGCCACCGGGGCCTTCCCACCCGCGCCCGGGAAAGACGGGAACTTCGACTTCCAGCTGGTCATCCGCCGGGACCTTCCCGAGCGGGCGCCGCAGCCCCCGGCGGACGCCGGAGCCCCCTTCGACTCCTGACGGCATGAACTCCTCGCGCGCTCCTTTCCCTCCCGATCTGGAGGCCCGGCGCGCCGCCGCCGACCCGCGGCGCAACGTCGTGCTGCGGGCATCGGCCGGAACCGGGAAGACGACGGTGCTGACCGACCGCTACGTGGCGCTGGTCGAGGCGGGAACGCCGCCCCGGAACATCCTCGCCCTCACCTTCACGAGGAAAGCGGCGCAGGAGATGAAGGACCGGATCGTCGGCGAACTGGGGAAGGCGCACCGGCGGCAGGCCCTCGCCGGCCGGACCGACATTGCCGAAGTGAACATCTCGACGCTCGACGCCTTCACCCTCGGGCTGATCCGCGAGTTTCCGCTGGATGCCGGGGTGAGCCCCGGCGTCGAGGTCCTGGACGAACGGTCGATGCCGGTGGTGCGCGAGGAGGCCATCCGGCGGGTCCTCTCCGGAGTCACCGGCTTCGATCGCGACGTGCTGGGTTCCCTGCCCCTGCTGCTCGGCCGCTCCCGCGGCGAGGTCGTAAAGGCGGTCCGCAGCTACCTCGACCGGCGACTCACCTGGCGGCGGTATTTTGAGGAGAAAGCGGCGGCAGAGGACCGGCAACCCACCTCTCCGCCGTGCCTCCGCACCTTCTTCGGTGAGATCGCACCCGCGTGCGAACGTCTCCGGGAGGCAGCGCTCGACGGGCTTCCGGGGCTGGAAATGCCGCTGCAAATGCCGCTGGCGGTCCGCCTGGCCCTCCGGCTCGAGGAACAGGAAAGCAGCCGGGACGCGCTGGACCGGGAGGCGCTCGAGAGCTACTTCTCCATCAGACGCAAGAACCCGCCGCGCGGGTTTCCCGGCGAACTGAAGGAGGACTACGTCGCCGTGGCCGGGCGGGTCAAGGCGTTCCGATCCCTTTGGCTCGACTTCCTGAACGAGCGGGCCTTCGATCCGGTCTGGCGACTCTTCCGGGCGGTCGAGGCGGAATACCAGCGGCTCAAGCAGGACCGGGGGGTCATGGACTTTGACGACCTGACGCTGGCCGCCACCCACCTGCTCTCGCGTCTCGGAGAGTTCTCGGCGAGCCGCTTCCGTCTCGAAGCCCGCTATCACCATCTGCTCCTCGACGAGTTCCACGACACGAGCGACCACCAGTGGGACCTGCTCCGCGCGGTCATCGCCCCCTGGGCCGCGGGGATGGGGCTCGCCGCCGAGGAAGTGCAGCGCGTTACGGCGGGCCGGCTCTCGCGGCCGACCATCTTCGTGGTGGGCGACCACAAGCAGTCCATCTACCGCTTCCGCGACGCCCGCGTGGAGATCCTGCAGCGGGCCGAGAGGGAGATCGGCTCCCTGGCGGCTCCGGACGACACGGCTTCGCCGCGGGTGGTGCTCCGCTGGAACTTCCGTTCCCACCACCTCCTGCGCCGCTTCGTGAACCGCGCTTCACACCGGATCGCCGAGAGCTCGGAGGCCGATCGCGACGCCGACTGGGCCTTCCGTTACGACGAGGACGACCTCCTGCCCGAAGCGCCGGGCCCGGAGGAGGAAAGGCGCTCGGAACGATCGGCGCTGGCGGTGGGGGTGGCCGCGAGCCACGAGGACGTCGCCGCCCGCCTCGCCCGGCGGATCGCGGCGCTCGTCCAGGAAGACCGGGTCGAACCCGAGCAGATCGCCCTCCTGGCGCGGGCCGGTACCCGGCTTCCGATCTACCGTACCGCCGTGGAGGAGTTGGGGATCCCCACCTACCTGCTCAAGGGCGCGGACTTCTTCGAAACCAGCGAAATCCGCGATCTGCGCGCCCTTTGCCGCTATCTGGCGCGTCCCCACTCCGACCGGCGGGCCGTGGAACTCCTGCGCTCCCGATTCTTTGCGCTCCCCGGCGACGACTTCGTCCGGCTGCGCCGGGCCAGGGGGTCCCCCACTCCGTTTTCGGACCTCCTCCGTTGTGGAGCGCAGGAGCTTCCGCCCTCGCTGGGCTCGGACCGCGCGGAGCGGCTCCAGCGGGCGGGAGACCGGGTGGCGCCCTGGGTCCGGCTCGCGCGCCGGCTGCCGCCTTCCCGCACCGTCGCCCGGATTCTCGAGGAAACGCAGTACGTGCGCCGCGCCGAGGCGGCCGCCGGGAACGGCTACGAGGCCCGGCAGCAGTCCGCGAACGTGGCGAAGGGCCTCCAGTTGGTGCGCAGCTTCGAGCGCGGAGGTTTCACCGGTTTCGAGCGGATCGCCGAGCGGCTGGCCGAGGCGGCAGATGGCGATGCGACCCAGGCGGCGGTCCAGGCGAAGGGGGCCGTCCAGGCCCTTTCGATCCACGCCGCCAAGGGTCTGGAGTTCGACCACGTCTTCGTCGTGGACTGTGGCGGGCGCGGCGGCCGGAACACCGGTATTCCCCGGGTGGTCGAAAGCGAGCCCGGGGTCTGGAACATCGCCCTGGTGGCGGACGCCACCGCCTGGCAGATCAAGGACGGAGGACGCGCCGAATCGGAAGAGCGGCGGTGTATGTACGTCGCCATGACCCGGGCCCGCGAGACGCTGACGCTCTCGTGGAAGACGCGCTTCACGAAGGACGGCACGCCGGACGGGCGCGACCGGCCACGCTATCTCCCTACGGGCTTCACGACGGCGGCCGCCCTCGCCGCGAAACAGCGCCGGGCGAGCTTCCCGTGGGAGGAGCACGTCATCGAAGTTCTCCCGCCGGTAGCGGCGGACGCCGAGGCGACACCGGGCGCGTGAAGCAAGGCGAACATCGTCCCGGTGGTCGGGACCGCACGGCGACGGCGGTGCGGGTGTTGGCCCACCGGCTTCTTCACCGCGCCGACCGGCTCGGAAGGAAGCCGGACCCCAACGCGGCGCTCCGGCTTGCGGACGAGCGCCTCGTCCCCTCGCCGGATGGGCGCCGGCAGGTGGCGGAGCGGGCGCACCAGCTTTGCCTCGCCGCGCTCGGCGAGCGAAAACCCGGGGGGCGTCTCGAGGGCGAATTGCGCCCGAACGTCCGCGTTGGACTCCGGCGGAGGGACGGAAGCAGCCGGGTCGTCCTGATCCCCAGTCTGATCTACCGGCGCGAGAGCGGCACGGTCACGGTCGTCGCGATGCAGGAAGGCGGCGCCGAAGCCGCCGAGGCCCGCGCCCGGCGCTACCGGGCTGCCGCCCGGGTCCTGTTCCAGCGCCCGATCCGGGCTTTCATCGTCCGTCCGGACGGCACCCTGGCGCAGCCGCCGCGGCGGGGAATTAACAGCCTGTAGTGAAACCCAGGCGGCCCAGTTCTCCCGGTGGGGGCTCGCCCGGCGATCCATCCCGGCCAAACAGCCGGTGGTGGAACCCACGCGGCCCAGTTCTCCCGGTGGGGGCTCGGCCAGCGATCCATCCCGGCTGAGCCGCGTCGCTGCGCGCCGCTCATCGTTGCGTTTCGGTCGAAATACACCCGGGCCAGTTCTCCCGGTGGGGGCTCCTCCCTCACGCGCCTTGTCAGCCGGACCCCCACCGGGAGAACTGGGCCTCGCCCCCACCAAAAGAACTGGCCGGCCTCGGCGCTGACCCGGATTCCACCACCGGCTGTTAACAGCCTGTGGTGAAACCCGGAAGGCATCCATTCGCGGCGCGCAGCGCCGCGGGGGTGGGGTGTGGGGAGGGGAAAGCGCCCCGCACGCACACAAACCGACGGATTCGCCGCGCGCGACCTCCTGGGGCTCGTGCGGGGTGCTTTCACCACAGGCTGTTAGTCGCAGCGAACCGAGCGGGGCGGCGAATCCAGACAGCGGATGTTCGCCGTCCGGCCGTCCGCGATCCGGGCGCAGGCCCCGGTAACCGCCGCCCGAATCGCGTCGGCCTCCGTTGCTCCCCGGGCGGTCACGGTGGCCTGGCGACCCACCATTTCCATGGTCACTTCGCAGCGCGCCTCGCCCATGGTGAGCGTTGAAGTCACCAGGAAGACGACGAGCAGGGCGAAAAGGCCGAAAACGAGCCAGCCGATCCGGCGCATGCGGGTGTTCACGCCGCCTCCCGGACCAGGGGTCGGGTAAGGCAGGTGGGGCCTCCCGAGCCGTTCTGGCTGATTTCGCTGCCCCCGTAGGTCAACACCTCGAAACCCGCTTCCCGCAGCCGGTCGTTGGTCCTCCGATTGGCCGCGATCGCGAGGAGGGTCCGTTCCCCGAGCGCCAGCACGTTCGCCGCCATCGTCCCCCGCTCTTCCTCCACGATGGGAATCAGTTCGAAGCCGCGCTCCTCCAGGAGCCGGAACGTGGGGACCGCGAGGAAGCGCAGGTCGGCAACCATGGTCCGCCGGTCCAGGGCGCTCAGCAGGGACATCAGGTGGAGGCAGCAGTCCGGCCCGTCCCCGTACGGGAGGGGCGCGGCAATGACTTCCACCCCATCGCCGGCGAGGAGGTCCCGGAGTTGAGCGATTCCGGCGGCGTTCGTGCGGTACCCCTCTCCCGCCAGGAGGGTGCGCTCATCAAGCCAGACGAGGTCCCCGCCTTCGGCAAGTCCCGGCGCCTCGATCGCACCGATCACCGGGATTTTGTGCGCCTCGTAGATCCGGGCGTGCGCCGCGGGCTCGCCCCGCCGACTTTCCTTGCCCATCCGCATCAGGATCGTGCCGCGCGGTGCGGGCAGCGAGGCGTCGTGGCAGTACACCGCGTCGGGACTGAGTCCGGAAAGGCCTTCTTCAGGCTCCACGAGTTCGACCTCGCGGGCAACCAGGTGGGCACGGAGCTCCGCATGCTGCCGCGCCGCCGCGTCCGGATCCGGCGGATGGAGGTAGCCGAGGTCCCGCCACGGGGCCGAAGCCTTCCAGCCGGCGGTGCGCGGCCCAATCAGGAGGGCCCGACGGAGTTTTCCGCACATTCCGGGCGGCCCCAATTCGGTCGGCGCGGAGACCATCGTCGCAGTCGTCATGGTCCGGGAACGCTAGCAGCCTGCGGTCAAGATCAGGCGGCGGTCAGCCAGCGATCCAAGGTCGATATGCTCGGGTGTTTCCGGAGGCCCGACCGACCATGATCATCCGCTCGCAGAAGACGCAGCCCCTCCTCATTCCGTTCGCGATCGCCGTCCTGCTCGCCTTCGGCGGCTGCGGGTCCGAACCGCCGCCGCTCCCCGGCGTTACGGCATTCACCGGAGCCACCCTGTGGGACGGGACCGGGAGCGCCGCCGTGGAGAACGCGGTGCTCGTGGTGGATCACGGGCGCATCGCGGCGGCGGGAGCGGCCGGCGACGTGGAGATCCCGCCGGGCGCCCAGGTGGAAGACCTCTCCGGCAAGATCGTCGTTCCCGGATTCATCAACGCCCACGCGCACGCGAGCGACGTCATCGGACTCGAGACGGGCCACTACAGCCGGGAGAACCTGATCCGTCAACTCGGCCTCTACGCCCGCTACGGCATCACCAGCGTTGCTTCGCTGGGCGGGGACGGTCCCGAGGCAGCGCAACTGCGCGACGAGCAGGACGAGAATCTGGACCGCGCCCGGATCTGGATCGCCGGCGAGGTGATCGCCAGCGGAACGCCTGAGGAAGCCGCGGAATCGGCGGCCCGGAGCCTGGCGCTCCCCGCCGACTTCCTGAAAATGCGGGTGGACACCAACCTCGGCGCCAACGAGCGGGTCTCTTCCGAGACCATCGAGAAGGTGATGGAGCTGGGGAAGGAAGCCGGCAAGCGCGTCACCACCCACATCTTCTACCTGGACGACGCCAAGGAGGTGCTGCGAGCGGGTTCCGGACTCATCGCCCACAGCGTGCGGGACCAGCCCGTGGATGAGGAGTTCCTCGAGCTGATGAAGGAGAAGGACGTCTGTTACGTCCCCACCCTGGTCCGGGAGATCTCCACCTTCGTCTATTCGGAGGTGCCCGAGTTCTTCGAGGACCCGTTCTTCCTGAAGGACGCCGACCCGGCGGTGCTGGAACAACTGAAGGATCCGGAGCGGATGGCGCGGGTGGCGGAGAGCCCCTCCGCGCAGGGTTACCGGGAGCACTATCCCATCGCGATGGCCAATGCGAAGGCCGTCGCCGACGCCGGGGTGAAGATCGCCTTCGGCACCGACACCGGCCCGGCCGGGCGCTTTCAGGGGTACTTCGAGCACATCGAGACCGCTGAGATGTCGGAGGCCGGCCTCACCGCCGAGCAGATCCTGCTTTCCGCGACGGGAGATGCGGCCGCGTGTCTCGGCATCGAAGGCGTGGGCACCCTTACCGCCGGCAACTGGGCGGACTTCATCGTGCTGGACGAAGACCCGCTCGCGGACATCGCCGCCCTCAGGTCCATCGACCGGGTGGTGATCGCGGGGAACACGGTTCCGGGCAGCGCCGGCGAATAAGGCCCGGCGGCCCCGCCGTCTTTACGGACTGACCCGCCGTCTTTACGGACTGACCCGCCGTCTTTACGGACTGACCGCTTCTCTGAGGCGCCACTGCCCGCCGTCGTGGGCGGCGCGGCCTTCGCGTTGCAGTTTCAGAAGGCCCGAGGTGAGCGCGACCTCCGCCAGCTCGCGGGCGGGACCCCAGCGGGGAATCTCTGCCGGCGGATAGACCCTGAGCCCGATGTCCCGAAGGCGGGCGGGCGCGGGTTCCAGCGCGGCGAGCAGACTGGCTTCGCGGGCTTCCCGGTGGCGGAGCTGGCCGCCCAGCAGCTCATCGCCGGCCACCACCGGTACCCCGTGCGCCGGGTACACGATCCCCCGGCATTCGGCCGCCAGGCGGCGCAGTGAATCCAGGTATTGGCCGAGATCCCCGTCTTCCGGCGAAATGAGGATGGAGGACAGCGAGGAGACCATGTCGCCCACCACCATCGCTCCGTAGCGGCTCTCCACGAAGGCAAGATGTCCCGGAGCGTGTCCGGGCACGAACCGCACCCCGAGCGTCCAGCCGGACGACCCGTCGGGGGCGTCTCCGAGGTCGAGCGCGTCTCCCTCGCCGAGTTCGATGACGCCCCCGGGAGGCGCCGGGATCCGGGCGAGGGTCTCCGGATGGGCCCCGACCGGAACCCCATAGCGTGACGACGCCGCGGAAACCGACCCGATGTGGTCGCGGTGGTGATGGGTGACGAGAACCGCCTCGAGCCGGTCTCCCGGTCCGAGCTGCCGGTCGACCATTTCGAACAGCTCGCGCCGCTCCGCCCGGTCTTCCGCGGCAGGGTCCACCAGGTAGCGGCGTGAGGTGCCGATGAGGACGCTGTTCGTGTGGGTCGCGGGCGGCAGAGTGCGCGTCCGGCAGGGGACCACCGCGATGCCGGGCGAATAGCGGACCGCCGGCCGCAGGCGGGCCGCCTCCCGGTTGCGATCCCGAAAGACTCCATCGTCGGGAGACCACCGCTCCAGGAGGCCAATGATGGGCGGCGCCAGCGCCATCTCTCCGCCGCGCCAACGAGCGAGCGCCGCCTCGGGACGGAGCATGGCCTGATCGACGATCTCCCCGGGCCACACCGACGGTTCGGCGCCGTCCGGTAGCGGGAGCCGGTAGAAGCGGGTGTCGAACCGGAAGGGGGCCGATTCCGGCGTCACGAGTTCTTCGACCGGGGCGAAGTGCGAGGCATCGATTTCCGCACCGAAGCCTTCGAGGACCTCCTCGAGTCCAATCTCGCCGGCGAGCAGGGCCTGGCGGAGTTCGTCCCGGTCGGACACCGAAAGAGGCCTCCTGCCCTGCCCCAGGAATACCCCGGTCTCCTCGAACACCTCGCGCACCGCGGCCGCTATCCGGGTTGCCATCTCGGCATCCGGTGCGCCGCTGACGGGGATCCCCCAATCCCCTTCGGAAAGCGTCCCGCCGGGGAACGCCCACAGGTTCGCGAACGCCTTGAGGCGCGGCGAGCGCCGAACCAGGAGCACTTCGTCGCCGCGGGTGAGCATCACGGACGCGGCGGGGCGCGGCGGAGCAGCCATCTTCCCGGGAGCTTAAATGCCGCGTGCTGCCAACATACCGGCGTGCACGAACCAACCAGAATCCCGTTTGGGGGTCTGATCGCGGCCGGCGCGGACGCCGAACATTCCTCCGTCTCCCTGCTCGGCGTCATGGACGCGACCCAGTCCACCTACCGCGATCGCTGCGCCGAGGCGCCGCCCGCGATCCGCGCCGCCTACGACGGCGCCTGCTACAACCCGGTCTCCGAGAGCGGGGTGGACTGCGCGGGGAGTGTTGCGGACGTTGGCGACCTGGGGCCGGACGGTGCGGGTTTCCGGGAGAACGCCGCGCGGTATCGGGCCGCGATCGAGGCGGAACTCGCACGGGGCCGGACTCCCTTCATCCTCGGGGGCGACCACGCGATCACCCCCGCGCTGGTGGCCGCCTACGCGGGACGAGGTCCGATCCAGGTGGTCCAGTGGGACGCCCATCCCGACATGTATCCGGACTTCGAGGGCAACCCGGACTCCCACGCCTGCGTTGCCGCCCGCCTGCTGGAAATGCCGCACGTGGCGAGCATCACCCAGATCGGAGTCCGTACCGAGACCTCGGTGCAGCGCGGGATCCGGGAGTCGTCGGGTGGCCGGGTCACGCAGATTCCGGCCTGGGAGGCGGAGAGGCGAACGGCGCTCCTGTCCCACCTCCCGGAGGGTGCCGCGATCTACCTGACGGTGGATATGGACGGGTTCGACCCGGCCTTCGCCCCGGCGGTGGCCCATCCGGTTCCGGGCGGGCTGTCGGCGCGGGCGGGGCTCGAGCTCGTCAAGGAAATCGCAACTTCGGGGCGCCGCCTCCTGGGGATGGATGTCGTGGAGGCTTGTCCGGACGACCGCGACCACCGGACGCTGATCCTCGCCGCGCGTCTCATCCACGAGGGCGTGGCTACCGTCCTCTCGCGGCGGTAGCCGCCACGAACAGCGGCGATCCCCGGATCGGCGGACCGCTACTAGTGTCCTGTCATTCATCAAGTGTCGGGTAGAGGCGTTTCAGCTTGACGCGGGCATCGTCCGTGGTGAACTGCCAGTTGACCTTGGCCTGGATGCGGTCTCGGGACGCCTGACATGTCGCAGTAGCCGGATCTGCGGGGGGAACATGTCGCTCTAGCGGGATCGGCTGGAGCCGAACATGTCGCTCTAGCGGGATCGGCCGGGGAACATGTCGCTCTAGCGGGATCGGCTGGAGCCGAACATGTCGCTCTAGCGGGATCGGCTGTCGCTCTAGCCTGCCGGGGAACATGTCGCTCTAGCGGGATCGGCTGGAGCCGAACATGTCGCTCTAGCGGGATCTGCCGGGGAACATGTCGCTCTAGCGGGATCGGCTGGGGCCGAACATGTCGCACTAACCGCTGGAGGCCGGGGCCGAACATGTCGCACTAGCCGGATCTGCCGGGGAACATGTCGCTCTAGCGGGATCGGCTGGAGCCGAACATGTCGCACTAGCCGGATCTGCGGGGGGAACATGTCGCTCTAGCGGGGTCGGCTGGAGCCGAACATGTCGCACTAGCGGGATCTGCCGGGGAACATGTCGCTCTAGCGGGATCGGCTGGAGCCCAACATGTCGCACTAGCCGGATCTGCGGGGGGAACATGTCGCTCTAGCGGGGTCGGCTGGAGCCGAACATGTCGCACTAGCCGGATCTGCCGGGGAACATGTCGCTCTAGCGGGGTCGGCTGGAGCCGAACATGTCGCAGTAGCGGGTTCTGCCGGGGAACATGTCGCTCTAGCGGGATCGGCTGGAGCCGAACATGTCGCACTAGCGGGATCTGCCGGGGAACATGTCGCTCTAGCGGGATCGGCTGGAGCCGAACATGTCGCTCTAACCGGTTCTGCGGGGGGAACATGTCGCTCTAGCGGGATCGGCTGGAGCCGAACATGTCGCACTAGCCGGATCTGCCGGGGAACATGTCGCTCTAGCGGGATCGGCTGGAGCCGAACATGTCGCACTAACCGGATCTGCGGGGGGAACATGTCGCTCTAGCGGGATCGGCTGGAGGCGAACATGTCGCACTAACCGGATCTGCCCGGGGAACATGTCGCTCTAGCGGGGTCGGCTGGAGCCGAACATGTCGCTCTAACCGGTTCGGCGGGGGGAACATGTCGCTCTAGCGGGATCGGCTGGAGCCGAACATGTCGCAATAGCCGGATCTACGGGGGGAACATGTCGCAGTAGCGGGATCGGCTGGAGCCGAACATGTCGCAGTAGCCGGATCTGCCCGGGAAACATGTCGCAGTAGCCGGATCTGCCCGGGAAACATGTCGCAGTAGCGGGATCGGCTGGAGCCGAACATGTCGCAGTAGCCGGATCTGCCCGGGGGAACATGTCGCACTAGCCGGGCCGGCTGGATCGGAACATGTCGCACTAGCAGGATCTGCCCGGGAACATGTCGCTCTAGCGGGTTCGGTTGGAGCCGAACATGTCGCACTAGTGTCCTGTCATTCATCAAGTGTCGGGTAGAGGCGTTTCAGCTTGACGCGGGCATCGTCCGTGGTGAACTGCCAGTTGACCTTGGCCTGGATGCGGTCTCGGGACGCCTGCCAGGCCGCGACCTCGTCGCGCAGGGTCTCGAGGGAGTCAATGCGACGGTTGAGGCACTGACGGATCAGGACATTGAGTTCGACCTCGGCGACGTTGAGCCAACTGCCGTGCTTGGGGGTGTAGACGAACTCAAAGCGGTCCCACAGCGCCTTGGCTCGTGCCGGGGGAAAGGTCTCGTAGAAGGCGCCGGGGCGGTGCGTGCCTGAGGTTGTCCATCACCAGCGTGATCCGCTTGGCATCGGGGTGCCGCTTGGCGATGTCGTTGAGGAAGTGCGCCCAGTCGGTCTTGGTTCGCCGGGCCGTGACCTTGGTCATGCGCCGCCCAGCCAGAGGCTCGCTCGCCATGAACACGTTGCAGGTTCCGCAGCGCCGATACTCGTAGTCCTGGCGCAGCGCCCGCCCCGGTGCCGACGGGATGGGCACCCGGGTCTCCCCGATCAGTTGCCGGGGCGTCTCGTCCATGCACACGACCGGAAAGGCCGCATCGTAGGGACGCCGATAGACATCCAGCACTCGCTCCATCGCCGCCGCGAAGTCCGCGTTGCCCTGCGGGGATTGCGGCCTCCTCGCCCTCGTTGGGCGACGAGCAGGCTACCGTCAAATACGACATATCACATGTGACATGACACTAGTGGCAATAGCCGGCCGGACAAACCCGACGCGTCCCGTCAGGGGGACGCGATCAGGGGGACGCGATCAGGGGGACGCGATCAGCGCCTCGATTTCGTCATCGGTCAGCAGCCGTCGCGCGTCCTTGGCCGCGCGAAAGATCCGGTGCTTCAACTCGTCGGTCGGCTCGTGTCCATGCTTTTGCAGCCAGTAGATGACGTTCGAAAGGCCGCTCATGGGGCCGACCTCGACTTGTTGGTGGAGGCCGTAGTCCCCGGCCGGGACGCCCGAATAGACGCGGTCCGCCAGCCATTCGTCGCCCTTGGCCATCGCCTTGATGATGGCCGCGGCGTGCACGCCGGTCCCCGTCCGAAAGGCGTCCTTCCCAACCACCGGATAGCCGGGCGGGATGCGGGTCGAAGTGGCTTCGGCAACCGTCTGGCAATAGTCGGCCAGGTGGGTCAGGTCGTTGTCGATCCACCCGAGGAGGCGCAGGTTCACGAGCAACTGATCCATCGGCGCGTTGCCGCAGCGCTCCCCGATGCCGATCGCGGTCCCGTGAACGCAGTCGGCGCCGGCTTCGATCGCGGTGAGGCTGTTCGGGACGGACAGTCCCCGGTCCCGGTGCCCGTGCCAGTCGAGCTGGACGTCCTCTCCGGTGTCATCGATCACCCCGCGAACGAAACGCAGCAGGCGCGTGACTCCGTCCGGGGTTGCGTGCCCCACGGTGTCGCAGACCACCACGCGCCGCGCCCCCGCCTCGATCGCCGCCGTGTAGAGCCGGCGGATGCTCTCGGGACGCGCCCTGGTGGTGTCCTCGGTCACATACATCGGCGGCACGCCGTGGGCGACCGCCCACGACACCGCCTTTTCGGTGTGGCGGAGCAGCAGATCGAGGTTCCAATCCTCGGCGTACTGGCGGATGGGACTCGACCCGATGAACATCGCGACCTCGATCGGTATGCCGACCTTGTCGGCCACCCGCGCAATCGGCTCGATGTCGGAGATGACCGTGCGCGCCGCGCAGTTGGGACGAATTTTCATCCGGTTGTCCACGATCTCCCGGGCGAGATGCAGGACCTGCTCCTCCACGTGCGGGCCGGCGGCGGGAAGCCCGATGTCGGCCGAGTGAATCCCCAGCGACTCCATCAGGTGGAGCACCTTCGCCTTGTTCTCGAGCGAGGGCGACACGACCGACGGGCTCTGGAGCCCGTCCCGGAGCGTCTCGTCGTTCAGCAGGACCGGTTTGGGCGGGAACCAGGCGTTGTCGGGATCCGGCCGATTCCAGTCGTAAATCAGCGCCTTCGTGGTGGGAACGTTGCCGTTCCCCGTCGGAAATCGCGGATCTCCCCGCTCTTCAGCGTTCCGGGTCGGATCGGTCATCGCCTTGTCCGCTAGGCCCCAACGCCCAATCCGGGAATCGTCGCGCCCAGCGCGTGAAATCCGCTGTCCACATGCAGCACTTCGCCGGTAATTCCGCGCGCGGCGTCGGACAGGAGGAACGCCGCCGCGTCTCCCACTTCCATCGGATCGGTGCCGGCGCGGAGCGGCGCGTATTCGCGGTAGTGCTCCACCATTTTTCCGATTCCGGAGACTCCCGAGGCGGCGAGCGTCTTTGCCGGGCCTGCCGAAATCGCGTTCACCCGAACGCCGCGCGGACCCAGGTCGCTGGCCAGGTAACGGACCGAGGACTCGAGCGCCGCCTTGGCCACCCCCATCACGTTGTAGTGGGGAACCGCCCGCTCGCCTCCCAGGTAGCTGAGGGTCAGGGCCGAACCGCCTCCGTCCGCCTCGAGCAGCGGCGCGAAGTGCCGGACCAGCGCCGTCAGCGAATAGACCGAGATGTCGTGGGCCACCCGGAACCCTTCGCGGGAGGTGGAAACGAAATCGCCCTTGAGGTCCTCGCGCAGCGCGTAGGCGACGGCGTGGACCAGGAAGTCAAGCCCGCCGAAACGTTCCCGGACGGTCTCGACCGCGCGCTCCAACTGCTCTTCGCTCGAGACGTCGAGCGGAAAGGTGATGGTCCCCGGGAGCCCGGCCGCCAGCTTGTCCACATTGCGCTGGAGCCGCTCGTTCTGGAAGCTGAGGGCGAGCTCGGCGCCCTCGCGCGCCGTAGACCGGGCGATGCCCCACGCAAAGGAGCGGTGGTTCGCGACCCCGACGATCAGCCCTCGTTTCTTTTCCAGTAGCACGTTGCTCCCAATTTAGCAGCCGGTAGACAAGGTCACGCGGCGTTCCCGAGCCAGCAGAGATGGGGGTCGGGCAGCCCCGTCCCCCGTCTCTTCCGCTCCGGGGTCTCCGCGGTGCTAGCGCCCCGCTCCGGAAGCGAGCGGCGATCCATCCCGGCTGAAACGCGCTGCTTAGCAGCCTGTGGCAAAACCCACACGGCGTTCGAGCGGCGATCCATCCCGGCTGAAACGCGTCGCTTCGCGCCGCTCATCGTTGCGCTTCGGTCGAAATACACCCGGTATTCCTCCCTCACGCGCCTTGTCAGCCGGGCGCCTCACCGCTCTCGGCGCTCACGTCACTTTGCCCACCGGCTGCTAGCAGTCAGATTGACGTTCCGAAGGGCGGCGGGCGCGCCCGGATGGCGCCGCTCGTTTCCAACCACGCCGCCACCCGGATCGCCGTGACGTCCTGCCCGGGGCCGGCAACGAGCTGCGCCCCGAGCGGCATCCCGAGCGCATCGAACCCTGCCGGAACCTGAAGCGCGGGCAGGCCCGTGAAGTTGAAAGGGCCGACCAGCCGGATGAGTCCGGGACGGATCTCTTCCCCGGTGGCCAGCAGCGGCTCCCCCGCTTCCGGAGCCCCCGCGGGCGTGGTCGGAACCGCCAGGATGTCCACGGTGTCGAACAGCCGGGTGAAGGCGTCGGTGACGAATCGCCGGCAGCAGAGCGCCGTGAGGAGGTCGCCGGCGGACAGCACGCCGCCGAGTTCCAGGAGCCGGCGCACGTCCTCGCTGAAGTCGTCCGGCCGCGCGGCGAGCCGCTCGCGATGCACCGCCGCGGCCTCCGTGAAGGCGAGCACGTTGCGGCATACGCCGCCCAGTTCCACTTCCGGGATCCGCACCTCGATGCGTTCGGCACCGAGCCCGACGAGGTCCGCCACCACACTCTCCGCCGCCCGGCGGGCGTCCCGGCTCAGGTCGGTGTAGAAGAAATCGAGGGGAACTCCGACCCGCAGTCCCGCGAGCGGCTGCGAGTCCTCCCGCCCACGGCTCGGCGGCGGCACCGCCGGCACGGCGGAAAGTGCCTCGAAGAGGGCGGCGATGTCGCCCGCGCTCCGGGCGATCGGCCCGACGTGGTCGAGGCTCCACGACAGCGGCGTAACCCCGGCCCGCGAGACGACGCCGTACGACGGCTTCAATCCGAAAACCCCGGTGAGCCCCGCCGGGATCCGGATGGAGCCTCCCGTGTCGCTCCCGACCGATCCGTAGCCGACGCCGGCGGCCACCGCCACCGCCGAACCCGAAGACGACCCACCCGGGATGCGCCCCGGATCGTGGGGGTTTCGCGTGCGGCCGAAGGTCGGGTTGTCGCCGCTGACCCCGAAGGCGAACTCCTGCAGGTTGTTCTTGCCGAGCAGAATGGCCCCGGCGTCGGCGAGCGCCTGCCAGGCCGGTGCGCTCCGGGTCGCCTCGTGCGGGAACTTCGACCCCGAGGTGGTGGTCAATCCGGCAACGTCAACGATGTCCTTGACGCTGAGCGGAATCCCGAGGAGCGGGCGCGCGCCGGCCTCGCCCCGCCCGACCGCTGCGAACGACTCGGTCGCGCGGCGCGCCTCGGCGAGCGCCTCCTCCTCCCGGAGGAGAAGAAACGCCCCGAGTCCTTCGGACGCCCGCGCCCGTTCGAGCGCCTCCTCCACCAGGTCCACCGGCGAGATGCGGCCCGCAGCCAGCCCGGACCGCGCGGCGGCGATGGTCCCGGGTGCGGAATCCGCCGGCGGTGCGGGGATCTGCCGGGTCGGGATCTGCCGGGCCGGCATCTGCCGGATCGGGATCTGCCGGATCGGGCGCCTCGCAACCGGAGCCAGGGCACGCGCGGCCAGCTCGCCGGAGGTGAGCGGCTCCGGAGGATCCGGCAGTCCGGCGAGCAGGCGCCTCACCGCCTCCAGTTCGATCCGGAGGGCTGCGGCGCGCTCCTCGGCGGCGGCCACCCGGAGTTCGGACATCGAATCCTCCTCCGAGCCTTACCCGGGCCCGCCGAGCACTCGGGCCGGCAGGCGCAGCATCGCGCCGAGCAGCGAGAAAACCCCGTCTACGGCAACGCCCAGCAACCGGAAGGGGAGCAGTAGCAACCAGACGAGCGGATAGAGCAGGAGCGCCAGCAGCGCGAGCGGCCAGCAGATGATCAAGAGCAGGAGCCAGAGGAGGAAGCCAGCCATACCCGGAGCTTACGTTTCCTCGGGCCCTTCGGTTTCCTGGGGCTCCCGGAGCGCCTCGAGGGTGATCTCCCCGGCTGCCAGCGCTCCGAGGTCCCCTTCCCCGGCGACCGGGACTCCGAGACCCCGGGCCTTTGCGAGCTTCGAACCGGCCCGCTCCCCGGCGACCAGGAGTGAGGTACGGCTGCTGACGCTCGATACCACCCGTCCGCCGTGGCGCTCGATGAGCTCCCCCGCTTCCTCGCGGGTCAGCCCCGCAAGTGTTCCCGTGAGCACGATCCGCAGGCCGGAAAGTGTGGCCTCCCCGGTCGCTTCCCAGACCGGCGCCACCCCCGAGCGCCCAAGATCCTCGAGTTCGCGCCGATTCGCTTCGTCAGCGAAGAACCCGGTGACCGCCCCGGCAACCTGCTCCCCCACCTCGTGCACCTCGAGGAGCTGTTCCCCGGTGGCGGAGCCGAGCGCTTCCAGCGAGCCGTAGCGCGCCGCCAGCACCCGCGCCACGTGCTGGCCGACGTGCGGGATCCCGAGCGCGAAGAGAAACCGGTCGAGCCGCACCGTGCGGCTCTCGTCCAGTTCGCGGAGCAGGTTCGCGGCCGATTTCTCGGCGAAGGGCCGCCGCATCCGCTCGGGCAAACCGAGCAGGTCAGCCTCCGTCAATCGAAAGAGGTCCGCCGGGCACCTCACCCTGCCGGTGCTCACCAGATCCCCCGCGACCGCTTCGCTCAGCCTCGGAAGGTCGAAAGCGTTCTTTTCCGCCATCCGCGCTATCGCGGCGGCGAGGGTGTCCTCCTCCCAGCGGAAGGACTCGTCCCGGTTCCGGCTCCCCGTCTCACGCCCCGTCCCGCTCTCGAAACCCCCGACCTCGAGGAGATCGGCAATCAGCGCGCATTTCGCCGGCGAGGTGAGCGCCTTCAGCGCCTCGTCGGCGCGCGTCCCCGGTTCCGGGTCGGGGAGACGTTCGGAGTGCAGCACGAGCGCCGTCAGATCCTCGAAGCCGTCGGCCATCTGCTCTGCCCGCGTCGGGCCGACTCCGGGAAGGCCCAGCGCCACGAGGACCCTCGCGAGCGGCATGTTCCGAACCGCCCCGAGGCGGCGGACGAGCGCCTCGGCTCCCGCGCGATCGAAGGGGCGTCCGGCGGGCTGGGCCGGCACCGCGAGCAGCTTCTCCCGGGTCAGCCGATAGAGGTCGGACGGCGACTCCACGAGCCCGCCCTCGACGAGGAGTTCCACGAGTTCATCGCCAAGCGCCTCGATTTCCATCGCGCCCTTGCCGACGAAGTGGACGAGACGCGCCTTCCGCTGCGCCGGACAACTCCACCCTCCCGAACAGAAATGGTTCGCGCCCTCAGCCAGCACGGGTCTTCCGCACTCCGGACATCCGCTCGGCATGGACCAGGGGACGCGATCCGCTCCCCGGACGCGGGAAACGACTTCCACGACCTGCGGGATCACGTCGCCGGCGCGCTGGATCTTCACGCGGTCGCCGGGTTGCGCATCGAGCGTCCGGACCATTCCCTCGTTGTGCAGGGTGGCGCGGCTCACGGTGACGCCGGACACCAGAACCGGTTCCAGCCGCGCCACCGGCGTCAGCTTTCCGGTCCGACCCACCTGGACGACAATACGGATGAGCGTCGTCTCGGCTTGCCCCGGAGGAAACTTGAAGGCGACCGCCCAGCGCGGGTTTCGGGATCTTTCTCCCAACTCGCGCTGGTCGGCCAGCCGGTCCAGCTTCACCACCGCCCCGTCGAGTTCCACGAGAAACCGGTCCCGCCCCTCGATGAGGAGGCGATGATAGGAGAGCACCGGACCCGGCCCGCGCCCGACTTCCCACCAGACGGATTTCCGGCCCGTCCCCGGTGCACCCTGCGAAGCCGCCTCCGGCGCCACCCGGAATCCGAAGTCGGCGAGGGTCCGGAGCACCCCCGACTGGGTATCGGGCGCCGGGAGCCGGGCGTCCTCCCAAACCAGGAGGTCGTAGGCGTAGAGCGCGAGGGGCCGGGAGGCCGCGATCCCCGGGTCCAACTGGCGGAGCGAGCCCGCGGCGGCATTCCTCGGGTTCTTGAAGGTGTCCTTCCCGGCGCGCTCCAGTCCCTCGTTCATCCGCTCGAAGTCGGCCACCGGCAGCACCGCCTCGCCGCGCACCGCCAGGCGCTGAGGCGTCCGCTTCCCCGCCAACCGGAGCGGCAACGACCGGATGGTCCGCAAGTTGGCGGTGATGTCCTCCCCGATCTCGCCGTTCCCCCGGGTCGCTCCCCGAACGAACGTTCCCCGCTGGTAGACGAGTTCCACCGAGAGCCCGTCGTACTTGGGCTCGAGGCAGTATGCGAGGTCCTCCCGGCCGATCTCCCGTTCCATCCGGTCGGTGAACTCGCGAAGTTCATCCTCGTCGTGGATGCTCTGGAGCGAGAGCATGGGCGCCTCGTGCCTGACCTCCGGAAATCCCTCGGCCACTGCGCCTCCGACGCGTTGGGTCGGGGAGTCCGGGGTCACGAGTTCCGGATGGTCCCGCTCAAGTCCTTCCAGTTCCCGAAAGAGCGCGTCGTAGTCGCGGTCGTCGATTGCCGGTGAGTCGAGGACGTAATACCGGTAGTCGTGATTACGGATCGTCTCCACGAGCTCCCGGTGCCGCTCGCGGGCGGTGCTCTCGGAAGTCACCGAGCGCGCCGGCACACGAAGTTCGCGAGCCGCTCGGTAATCGCCCGGAACCAGGGGAAGTCCCGTCCGAGCAGGGCCAGCCCCGCGAGGATCATCAGCACTCCCTGCAGGATCGGCACGAAGAGTCCGATGACCCCGAGCAGCAACAACAAGAATCCCGCCGCGACGCGAAAAACACGCAGCGGCCTCCAGCGCGTTCCTGATGCGGCGCCGGCCTTTCCGTTTCCCAATTCTCGAGAGGCAGCGAGCCCTTCCGGCCGACGGCGATAATCTGCGGTCGTTCCCCCGGCCATCGCCGTCAAGGTAACACCCCCTCGTGAAGAAGACTCCCGGCCTCGCAACGGTCCCGCAGGTACTCGCGACGTTCGTCGCGACCTTCGTCGCGATCATCGTCATCGGGGTCGTCATTGGGCAGACGGGGCTACCCCTCGACCTGGCCATTCTCGCGACCCCGGGCGCCACTCTGCTCGTAGCCCTGGCGGCCATCCGCCTGTTCCGGCTGAACCCGTATCGGGCACTCCGGTTGCGGCCCGCCAAGAACAGCCAGCTCCTCCTTTCGATCCCGATAGCGCTTTCGTTGTTCGTGGTAAGCGATCAACTCGCCAACCTGAGCCGCGCGTTCCTGCCCATCGACGAAGAGCTCGTCCGGAGCGTCGCCGAACTGGTGCGCGCCGAGGGCTTCTTCTCCTGGCTGATCCGGCTGGCCGGCATCGGCTTCGGGGCGGCATTGTCCGAGGAACTGCTGTTCCGGGGAGTCATCCTGACCGGACTCCGCCCGCTGGGGAGAGGCGGGGCCATCGTCGTCTCGGCGCTCCTCTTTACCGTGATGCACGGGCTGTTGCTCCCGAACTACTTCGTGGCGGGACTCGTTCTGGGACTGGCCGCGATGGCCACCCGAAGCATTCTGGTTCCGATTTCGATCCATCTCTTCCACAACATCGCGGCGCTCCTGCTCTTCAACCTGACCGATATCGAAACCCTGGGCGACCCGCTCTGGATCCCCTCGGGGATCCTCGTCCCGGCGGCCGGCATCCTGGCAATCGGGGTCTTCGTCTACCTGCGGGACTTGAGGGAAGCGAGTGGGACAAAACCCGCTGATTCCGTTCCGGACGCCCCACCGGAACCATGGATCCCTTCGCCTCCGCCCGGCGCGCTCAGCATCCGAGAAGACCTCCGGGAGGTGCCCCCGAGCTCGCGGCGCCTGGGATTCGTCTTCATCGCGCTTTCGATGATTGCCGGGCTCTTCATTGCCGTCGGGCTGTTCGTGTACCTCGGCTACCTCACGAATCCGGGACCACAACGCGCTGCCGCCATTGAGTCGCTTCGCCAGATCGCGCACGAATCGCTTGCGGAAGAGGCCGCCGCTCGCGAGGCGGAGATCGACGCGGCATTCGAAACCCTGACCGAGCTGAACCGGGAGGGACGGGTCGGATTTCGCCACATCTGGCGAGCGGCCCGGGTGGTGGCGGTGGCGACCGCCGACGGCGAGTTCGGGAACCGCGACGTGGAATCCCTGCTGATGGCAGTTGGAGGAATCCACCAGGACGCCGGCGATCGGCGTCCGCCTGACGAGCCCCGCTCCCCGGAGGTTTCGGAACCGACCCGCGCCGGCCAGAGCGGCGAATAGCCGCCCGTCCGCGGCCTTCCTGACGGTTTCCTGACGGTTTCCCCGACAGTTTCGTCGTCGGGCTCGGACTCTCGGTTGGCGGGCTACCGCGGGACCCCGGTGCGCCGGAAACCGCCGAGGAACAGCGGAAGCCACATCGCCCCAACTCCGGCCACCATCAACAGCCCCCCGACGAGCGGTCTCCAGGAGAGCAGCACGAACCCGCCGGAGAGCAGATGGACCACCACGCTCATGTAGCCGGACAGCACGAGGACTCGCACCGGGGAATCCGAGGTCCGCATCGCAAAGAGCGGAAGCGCCTCGAGGGCCGCGGTCAGCATCGTGCTGCGAAACAGCAGCGACCACAGGTTGAGCGGTTCGCGAAACACCATGCCGACGATCGCGGAGAACACGGACGCCGCAAACGCCGACTGGTAGGGCCGCCGTCCATCCAACCACCGGATCATCAATGCCTTCAGGGGCGTGAAGAGCGCCACGAGGCCGAGGGCGAGCAGGAAATCGGCCGGATCGTCCATCGTGGTGGCGACCCGGACCGCCGCCAGGATGGTCAGGAGCGCCAGCGCCCCGAGGAGCGCGAAACGCGGCGGCGGTGCCTTGTCGGCGCTCACCCAGGAATTCCTGCCAGTTGGGCACCGAGTTCGCGGGCCGCAAGTTCCGCCGGCTTCTCAGCCGGCCGCGCCAGAAACGCGGAGCCATCCCGGGTTACGACTTCCGCCGGTCGAGGGCGCAGGTTGTAGTTGGAGGCCATCGAATACCCGTAGGCCCCGGCATCCAGCACGGCGAGCAGATCTCCCGGTTCCGGAGGGGGCAGCGCGCGGTCTTCTCCGAACAGGTCGCCGGACTCGCACACCCCGCCCACGACATCGAAGACCCGATCGGGACCCGCGCGGCGGACGAGCGGCACGACGCGATGCCAGGCCCCGTACAACGCCGGCCGCAGGAAGTCGTTCATCCCGCCGTCGACGACGCAGAACTCCCGGGTTCCGGTCTGCTTGGTGTGAAGAACCCGCACCACCAAGGCTCCCGCGGGCCCGAAGAGCGCCCGCCCCGGCTCGAACACGAGGGTGAGATCCGCATCGGGGAATTCGCTGGCCGAAACATCCCGGAGCGTTCGCAGCACCGCTTCCGCATAAACAGCCAGCGGGATCTCGTCTTCTCCGTCGCGGTGCGGGATACCGAGCCCGCCACCGACATCCAGAATCCGCACGGGGATCCCGGAGCGGCGCAGGCGGGCGAAGACCTTGCCGAGCCGCTCGGCGCTCCGCGCCAGGGTCGCCACGTCGCGGACCTGGGATCCCGCGTGGGCGTGAACTCCAAGGACCTCCACCCCGTGCCAGTCGCGGGCCCGCTCGGCGACCTCGAGGACGTCCGCCGCTGCCATCCCGAACTTGGCGGCGGGGGTTCCCGTGGCAATTTTGGGGTGTGTCGCCACGTCCACTCCGGGATTCAGACGGAGGAGCGCCCGAGCCCGGAGACCACGTCGCAGCGCCAGCCGGTTCAGCAACTCGAGCTCCGCTCCCGATTCGACCGAAACAAAACGCACCTCAAGGTCCAGCGCGGTCTCGAGGTCCACCTCGGTCTTGCCGACACCGGACATGACCATCCGATTCCCGGGGAAACCGAGTCCGCTCGCCACCAGCAATTCCGCCGCCGAAACCGCCTCCACCCCGGCGCCGAGATCCCGGAGCGGGATCAGCAGCGCCGGCAGGGCGTTCGCCTTGAGCGCCACCGCAATCAGATGGTCGGTTCCCGCGAGGGCCCCCTGCAGGGCGCAAAACCGCTCGACAACCGCACGCACGCTGTACACGTAGGCGGGCGTCGATGCCCCCGCAGCGGCCAGCGCGCGCTCCAGGCAAACCCCGTCGGCGGCGAGGCGGCCGCCCGGGCCGGAACAAAAAACGGAATGCAATCTTTTTGGGGCGGCCGGTCCGCGCCACCGGCCCGGGAGGATTCCGGGTTTCGGGGCGGCGGTGGGCGGGCCTTCGCGCGGGGCCGCGGGGGTTCCCGAATGTATCATCGCGAGCCGTCTCAAGATGTCCGGAGGACTCCCCCCCATGATCCAGCGTATCCAAGGTATCCGATGGTTCCGATCTACCCGATTTGTTGCCGCACCCTTCCTGATCCTTCTCGCGCTCGGCTGCGGCGGTACGGGAGAAGCACCCGAGGCTCCGGCCGACACGGGTGACGTCGGTCTGCCCTTCTCCGAGTTCCGGGAAAGCGGCGACCTCGTCTATCTGGCGGGCGCCCTCGGCAACGTGCCCGGCACCCTCGATCTCGTTCCGGGGGGCATCGAGGCACAGGTTCGCCAGACGATGGACAACATGGGCGCCACCCTCGAGAAGGTCGGACTCGATTTTTCCCGGGTGGCGGCGGTCAACGTCTATCTGTCGGACATCCGGCACTTCCAGGCGATGAACGGTGTGTATCGCGAGTACTTCCCCGAGGACCCTCCGACCCGCGCGACGGTGGAGGCCGGCATCGCGATCCCGGGAGCGCTCGTCGAAATCTCGATGGTCGCGGTGAAACAAGGGGTGGAGCGGCGAGTCATCAACCCCGAGGCGATGAAGAGCCCCGAGCTTCCCTACTCCTGGGGCATCGAGGCGGGAGACACGCTGTTCGTCGCCGGCGCCACCGCGCGCGATCCGGACACCTACCAGCCGGTCGCGGGCGGCGTGACGGAGCAGATGCAGCGCATCATGGGGAACATCGGCCTCGTGCTCGACGCGGCCGGTATGGACTACTCGAACGTCGCGAACTGCCGGGTGTTTCTGGACGACCCCCGCACCTTCGGTGATATGAACGATGCGTATCGCCAGTTCTTCCCCGAGGATCCGCCGACCCGGGCCACGGTGGAGGCGCGGCTCGCGAACCCGCTCTTCGCGGCCGAAGTCCAGTGTGTGGCCAGCCGCGCCGAGCGCAGCGTGCTGGCTCCGGGCGGCCCCCGTTCAGGGAGCCCGCTCTCCCCGGGAATCTGGGCGGGCGACCGGCTCTATCTGTCCGGCATGGTCGCACCCGGACCGGACCGTAGCGAGGACGCCGGCGACCAGACGCGCGCCGTCCTCGGACGGCTTGCCGAGGCGCTCGAGGCGGGAGGACTGACCTTCCGGGACGTGGACGACGCTGTCGTCTTCCTCGAGGACATGCGCGACTACGGCGCCATGAACGAGGTGTACCGCGAGGTCGTCGGCGCGCCGTTTCCAGCGCGCGCCACGGTAGAGGCCCAGATGATGGGCGCCGGCATCAAGGTCGAGATCATGATGACGGCGACCCGCTAGACCAGAGCGGTTCGGGAGCGGGAGCACATCGCTGAACGAGTCCAGATTCCTGGGCGAGTATGAGTCCAGCCCCCGCTCCCAAACCGCCCGGCGCTTCGCGCCGGGCTTCGAAACTCCCTCGCGCGCTATCGCGCTTCGGCGAGTTCCGATTCGTCGTTACCTTCTTGTGAAAGGGGAGAATCCCCCCTTTCACGCTTTCCCCCGAACTCGCGGGCAGCGAACAGAGTTCGCTGCCATCCGTCTTTTCACACTGGAGTGGGGGCGCCGCTTCTCCCGCCTCAATCGGGTCCCCGCGTGACCGAATCCGATCCAGGCCGCCGGCAACGAACCCCCAATACCATGCCGACGGGCATGGCTCGACGAACCCTCCCCGTAGTACTCCTCGCGATCGTCCTCCTCTCGGCCGGCGTCTGGTGGGCTTCGCCCGCGAAGCTCTCGGCCGGGACCGGGAGCGTCCGGGCGGCGGTGGCCGCCAACTTCACGGCGGCGGCTCGCGAGATCGCGACCGCTTTCGAGGACGCGACCGGAGACACTCCGCTCCTCAGCTTCGGTTCCACCGGCCAGCTCTACGCCCAGATCGTTCAGGGCGCTCCCTTCGAGGTGTTCCTCGCGGCCGATCAGGAGCGCCCGCAGCGGGCGGAGCGCGACGGATTCGCAGTCCCCGGCAGCCGCCGCACCTACGCGGTGGGGAGACTCGTGCTCTTCAGCACGGAAGCAAAACGGATCAAGGGGCCCGGCGCTCTCCGCGATCCTGACCTCAGCCGTGTCGCGCTGGCAAATCCGGCGCTCGCCCCCTACGGCCGGGCGGCGATGGAGGCGGTGAGGGCGCTCGGGCTCGAAGACATGCTTCGGGACCGGCGGGTCATCGGAACAAACGTCTCCCAAGCGCATCAGTTTGTCCGCACCGGGAACGCCGAGTTGGGGTTCATCGCCCTCTCGCAGATCGCTTCGAGCGCGGGCGGGTCTCGCTGGCTGGTACCCGAAGACCTCCACGCTCCCATCCGGCAGCAGGCGGTGCTGCTTGAGGCCGGGCGGGACAACCCGGCTGCCGCGCGATTCCTCGATTTCCTCGGGTCGGAAACTTCGCGCGAGATTCTCCGCCGACACGGCTATCGCGCGGAGTGAGCCCCAACGGATCGTGAGCGCGGAAACCATCTGGCCGCCGATTCGGCTCACGCTCGAGCTGGCCGGGGTGACCACGGTCTTCCTCCTGCTTCTGGGGACGCCGATCGCGTGGTGGCTCGCGCGTACCTCCTTCCGGTTCAAGGAGGCGGTCGCCGCCCTCGTCGCTCTACCCCTCGTTCTGCCCCCCACCGTCATTGGTTTCTACCTGCTGATCGCACTGGGGCCCGACGGGCCGGGTGGTTTCGTGGCCCGGCTGTTCGGCGAGCGTTCCCTGGCGTTCTCCTTTCCGGGGCTGGTCATCGGTTCCGTCATCTACTCGCTGCCGTTCACCGTCCAGCCCATCCGGAGCGCCTTCGAAGCCGTCGGCGATCGTCCGCTGGAGGCGGCCGCGACGCTGCGCGCCTCTCCCTGGGACGCTTTCTGGACCGTTGCGGTGCCGCTCGCCCGGCCCGGCCTGATCGCGGGCGGGGTGCTGGGCTTCGCCCACACCGTCGGAGAGTTCGGGGTCATCCTGATGATCGGCGGCAACATCCCGGGCGCCACCCGGGTGCTCTCGATCGCGATCTACGACCACGTGGAACTCATGGAATGGGGCACCGCCCATCTCCTCTCGGGCGGGCTGCTCGTGTTCTCCTTCGTGGTGGTGGCGCTGACCCTCAGCCTGCAGCAGAGGCCGGGAGGGAGAGCTCGGTGAACGCCCCCGCTCCCCGACCGGCCGGATCCATCGATCTGGCGCTCAGCGGCACGGTCGGGGCCTTCGAAGTCGAGGCCGCGTTTGCCGCACCGGCCGGCGAAGTGACCGCGATCTTCGGGCCGTCCGGCAGCGGCAAGACCACCGTCCTGCGCGCGGTGGCCGGCCTCACGCGGCTGCGAGGACGACTGCAGGCGGGCGCATCGATCTGGCAGGACGACAGCCGCGGGGTCTTCCTGGCGCCGCATCGCCGGCGGGTCGGCTTCGCCTTTCAGGAACCGGCGCTCTTCGAGCACCTCTCGGTAGAAGGGAACCTCCGCTATGCGGAACGGCGCGCCACCGCCGCGCAGCGGAACCGGCCCCTCGCGTTCTCCGAGGTCGTGGAACGACTCGGGCTCGCGACGCAACTGGAGCGGACCCCACGGGGACTGTCGGGGGGAGAGCGCCAGCGTGTCTCGCTGGCGCGGACGCTCCTCTCCGACCCCCTCGTGCTCCTGCTCGATGAGCCCCTTTCCGCGCTCCACCGGAAGGCTCGCGACGCCGTGCTGCCGTGGCTCCGTTCCCTCGCCGAAGAAGCCGGGATGGCGGTGCTCTACGTGAGCCACGACCTCGGAGAGGTAATCGAAATTGCCCACCGGATCGCGCTCATGTCCGGGGGGCGGATCGCCGCGGCGGCGCCCACCTCCGAGTCGCTCGAGCGGCTGGAGGCGGGAGACGCGCTCTCGCGCTTCGAGACGAGCGCCCTTTTGACCGCGCGGGTCCGGGCACAGCTTCCGGCGCTCGGGCTGTCGGAACTGGACCTCGACGGCCAGATTCTCCGGGTGCCCGGGACCCGCTACCAGGTGGGCGCGGTGGCGCGTCTTCGCGTCCGCGCCCGGGACGTCGCGCTCGCGACCCGGCCACCCGAGTCGATCAGTATCCGGAACGTGTTACGCGGCAGAATCGGAAGCGTCTCCGAGGATCCTGCCAGTCCGTTCGCCGAGATCCTGGTGGAGGTCGGGCGACAGCGCCTGCGCGCCCGGATCACTCGGGACGCGGTCGCCGATCTCGGACTGAAGCGCGGCGGCGAGGTGTTCGCGCTCCTGAAGACCGTGTCCTTTGACGCCCCCTAGCAGCCGGTGGTGGAACCCACGCGGCGTCGCCGCCCGCCACGCCGCCGGGGAGCAACACGGGGAAACAGCGACGGGGCGCGAAGCCCGTGGTCAGGGACCGCCGCTGTTCGAGCGACATTGCCCCCGGAGTGGGGGAAATGTCTCGCGAACTCTGCTCGACCACCCGGTCCGGTGCGGACGGCGCGGTGGCTGTCCCGCCGTTCAGCCGCCGAACCGCCAGGCGGTCGGTCACCGCCACCTGCGGGCCGGCCAGCGTCGAGCCGGACACTTCGACGGTCACCCCGGGCAGCGCCCCGCCGCCAAAGTCAGTCACCGTGCCCGAAATGCCGCCATCCTGCCCGAACGCAGCGGACGCCCACGCGAAACATCCCAAGAGACCCAAGAGACAAGTTGTGTTCACAATGGTCATAATTGCTTCACGAAAGGCCGTGACATTCACCCGCCGCCCGGGTCCGCCGGGCAGTCGCGCGGTTCTACTACCGGTAGGTAACCGCCGGGGACAGCCTCGACCTCCAGCTCGCAGCCGGAGAGCCAGCGAACCCGGACCCGGAATGGACCGTCTCCCAAGCCCAGGCCGAAGAAGACCCGGGGGTCGCTGGAGGCGAGGTAGCTGCCCGCAGATCGCGCGTCGCGCACCTGGGAAACGTCTCCCCCCATGAGGGTGAGCCGCGTTCCGATCCCGTCCCGCGGACTCGTCCGGCCGACGAGCTGAAACCCGGCCCACGCGGCTGTGGTCTCCGTGTCGTTCCGGAAGAGCGCCGGCGGACCGTTCATGACGGTCGCCAGCAGGTCGGTGTCTCCATCGTCGTCGTAGTCGGCGAACGCGGCACCGCGATAGACCCGGGGAACTCCCAGCGCCGTCGGCGGGACTTCGGCGAAGACGCCTCCGGTGAGGTTTCGGAAGACAAGTCCCCGCTGGGCGTAGTCGCTCTCCGTGACTCCACCCGCGACTTCGGGATAGACGTGCCCGTTCACCACCACCAGATCCAGCCAACCGTCGCGATCGAGGTCGCGGAATCCGGTTCCCCAACCGAGGTACGGATAGCTCGGTTCCGCAACCCCGGCGGCGAACGATTCGTCGAGGAACCACCCGCTACCCGCCGCCCGGTAAATCGTGTTGTAGTCGTGGGAGAAGTTCGTGACGACGATGTCCAGTTGCCCGTCGTTGTCGTAGTCCCCGAGGTCCACCCCCATCCCCGCCTGCGCCCGCCCGTCTTCGTTGTAGGCGAGGCCGGCCGCAAGACCGATCTCGGTGAACTCGAGTTCTCCGTCCCCGCTGTCGTTCCGGTAGAAGTTGTTCGGCATCTGGTCGTTCGCCACGTAGACGTCGAGGTCGCCGTCGTCATCCAGATCGCCGAGCGCCACCCCGAGGCCGAAGTACCGCTCGGCGCCGATCTCCTCTCCTTCGACCCGGAGGAAACGCCCGTCGGGGAGCCCGCGGTAGAGGATCGCCGGCGCCGGGGCCAGCCCCTTCGGACCGCACATGACCGGGATGCCGAGGAAGAAACAGAAAGGCTCCTCTCCCGGCCCCGGGGTGCCCTCCGGGTCGAAGTCCACGTAGTTCACCACCACCAGGTCGGAGACGCCGTCGCCGTCCAGGTCGCCGAAGGCGGCCCCGGTGCCCCATTGACGATCGTCCAGACCCAACTCGGGCCCCACTTCCTCAAAGGTGCCGTCTCCCCGGTTTCGGTAGAAGAGGTTCCGCCCGTAGCGGGTGACGAAGAGATCGAGATCACCGTCATTGTCGTGATCCACGACCCAGGCCCCCTGCCCCCAACCGTAGGACTCGAGGCCCGCTGGCCCGGTGACCTCCGTGAATCGTCCATCGCCCTCGTTCCGGAATAGCGCGTTCGAAAGGCTTTGGCTTTCGTCATACCCGAGTCGGGATCCGTTGACCAGGAAGAGATCCAGGTCCCCGTCGCCGTCGTAGTCGAAAAAGGCCGCACCGGTACCGGTCGTCTCGACGATGAAGTCCTTGCTGCGGACCCCGCCGTACATGTTGATGAAGCGGATCCCGGACGCCTCCGCCACCTCGGTGAAGCGGATTTCCGGCTGGGCGGATGCCGCCCCGGCGAAGAGGAGGACCTGCGCGGCCACCGTCCCCAACCCGGCCACCGTCCCCAACCCGGCCCTCATCGCGCCTCCCGGTTCGAGTCCCCCCGGGCGCCCACCTCGGAGCCGCCGATGCGCCCGGACCCCTCCTTGATGATGTGGACCCACCCCGCCGGCAGGGATCCGAGGAACTCCTCCCGCCCGGACCGCCACCGAATCGTGATGTCGCTGGCGCTGGCCGCTTGGCCGAGACCGAACCACATCACGGGATCGTGCTGAGCCAGGTAGCTGGCCCCTGCCCGCCGCTCCTCGCGCTGCACGAGGTCGCCGCTCGCGAGGCTCAGGAGCGCTCCGATCCCGTCCCGGTTTCCGCTGGTCCCGACCAGCAAGAAGCCCACCGAACGCCCCGATTGGTCCCCGCCCCGGTTCTCGAGCAACTCCGCCGGACCCCGGTTGTTGGCGAGAACGAGGTCCAGATCCCCGTCGAGGTCGTAGTCGAGACTGGCAAGAGCCCGTCCAACCCGCGGCCGGGCGAAGTCGCCCTCGCTGGCCCGGCTGCGTCTCAGGACGCCGTGGTTGTTCCGGAACACCTGACCAGGCTGGGCGAAACGGAGGTTCGACTGGATTTTCGCGATGTTGTCGAGAATGTGGCCGTTTGCCACCACCAGGTCCAGCCAGCCGTCATTGTCGAAATCGGCGAGATCGCACCCGAAGGCGAGTTCGGTGAGGCTCTCGCTTCCGATTCCGAAGGCCGCGGTGGCGTCCAGGAAGAGCCCGCCGCCGAGGTTCCGGTAAAGGGTGTTCGTCTCGAAGTCGAAGTTCGTGACGACGAGGTCCATGCGCCCGTCACGGTCCACGTCTCCCCAATCGTTGCCCATCCCGGCTTCCGGGAGGCCCTCCTCGTTGTACGCGACGCCGGATGCGAGCCCGTCCTCGACAAACCGGACCCCCTCCGGCCCGGACTCCGTCCGGAACAGGAAGTTCGGGGTCGTGTCGTTCGCGACGTGCACGTCCGGCGCACCGTCGTCTCCGAGGTCCGTGATGACCACTCCCAACCCCTTCCCTTCCTCCGAACCGGGAACGGGAACCGCCCGGAACGTCCCGTCCCCCAGGTTCTCGAAGAAGGAATCGGCCGCTCCCGGGTATTCCTGCGGGTGGCAGTAGGCGAGAACTTCCTTGACCGGACTCACGCAGTCGCGGTGCCGTTCCAGCGCGTAGTCGAGGTAATTCGCGGCGTAGACGTCCAGATCCCCGTCCCCGTCGGGATCGAAGAGCGCGGCGCTGGTCGTCCAGCGGGCATCGCTCGCACCGCCGGCGCCCGGGACTTCGCGAAAGGTGCCGTCTCCCTGATTCCGGAAGAGCCGTTCTTCGCCGAAATGCGTAACGAGCAGGTCCGGATCGCCGTCGCCGTCGAGGTCACCCGCGACGGCCCCCATGCCGTAGCGGAGGCCGTCCGGCGCATCCAGCAGTCCCGCTTCCTCGGTGCGGTCCCGGAAGGTCCCGTCCCCCCGGTTCCGAAAAAGACGGTTCCCGACCGTCCCCCCGCCCGTATCACCTGGCAGCGGGTGCCCGTTCACGAAAAAAAGATCCGGCCAACCGTCGCCGTCGTAATCGAATACCGCGACACCCGCGCCGACAATCTCGATCACGTAACGCCGGCCGCTGCCGCCGTCCTCGTGGTGGAAGCGGATTCCAGCCGCCTCGGTCCGGTCCACGAAGACGAAGTTCTCACCCGCCGCCGGCGATGCACCGAGCAACACCGCGAGCCCGAGCTCTGGCAGTCGGTGGTGGAACCCGGGTGAGCGCCGAGCCCGCCAGTTCTCCCGGTGGGGGTGAGGCGCGCGGCTGACAAGGCGCGTGAGGAAGGAGCCCCCACCGGGAAAACTGGCCCGGGTGTATTTCGACCGAAACGCAACACAGAACGAAGCGGAGCGGAGTGGTGAACAGCCGGTGGTGGAACCCACGTGAGCGCCGAGGCCGGTGAGGCCCAGTTCTCCCGGTGGGGGCCCGGCTGACAAGGCGCGTGAGGGAGGAGCCCCCACCGGGAGAACTGGCCCGGGTGTATTCCGACCGATACGCAACGATGAGCGGCGCGCAGCGACGCGGTGAACAGCCGGTGGTGGAACCCGCGTGAGCGCCGAGGCCGGTGAGACGCCCGGCTGACAAGGCGCGTTAGGGAGGAATACCTGGTGTATTTCGACCGAAACGCAACGATGAGCGGCGCGCAGCGACGCGGTCAGCCGGGATGGATCGCCGGCCGAGCCCCCACCGGGAGAACTGGGCCGCGTGGGTTTCATCACCGGTTGTTTGGCCGGGATGGATCGCCGGCCGAGCCCCCACCGGGAGAACTGGGCCGCGTGGGTTTCACTACCGGGTGTTTGGCCGGGATGCATCGCCGGGCGAGCCCCCACCGGGAGAACTGGGCCGCCTGGGTTCCGGCACCGGCTGCTGGGTTTCCCATCAGCGCGGACGCGGCTTCGATCTGGTACGCGAAAGCGAACGGCCGGGGTCCTCCCCCGAAGCGGCGGCCTCCCGGAACCGGCGACGTACCGCGGCGGCCTCGTCCGCGCGCCCCAGCAGGGCCAGGGCGGCAGCGAAGTTGTAGAGCGCCTGACGGTGGCCGGGAGCCACTTCGAGGGCCGCCTCGAAGGAACCGGCCGCGGCTTCCGGGCGGCCTTGCTGAAGCTCGAGCATTCCGAGCCCCACGAACGCGGACGGAGATCCGGGCGCTATTCGGAGCGCCGCCTCGTATTCCTGGCGGGCTTCCTGCGGGCGTCCCAACTGGGAGAGAGTCCGGCCGAGCGCTACCCGGGCTTCGGGATTCCCCTGGTCCAGACGAACCGCTTCGCGAAAGGCCTCGGCCGCCGGCTCCAGCTCACCGAGTGCAGCCTCGGCGAGACCTAGGTAGAAGGGAGCGAGCGGATTCGCCGGGGCGATCTCGCGGGCCCGGAGCAGGACGCCGCGGGCCATTTCGCCTTCGAGCCTCGTGTAATGGGTGTAACCGAGCTGGATGAGAATGGGAGCGGCGCGCGGGAAATGCCCGGCAGCCGCTTCGAGGACAACCACTGCCTCCTCGGAGGCTCCCCCTCGCAGGAGCGCCGTCCCGAGTGATAACGCGAGCGCCGGATTGGGTGCCTCGGCGACCGACTCCGCCCGCCGAAGTGCATCCACCGCCTCTCCGGGCCGATCATCCCGCAGGAGCGCGACGCCCAGGTAGTAGTGGGAGCGGGAGTCCGGAACCGCCTGCACGAGCCGGCGGAACGACTCCACCGCGGCGCCGGAGTTGCCGGCGTCGAGCCACCGCTGGCCGGCGCGGAGCAGAGCGTCCGGATCCTGGGCGTCCGGACCCTGCGCCTCCGCCGCGCCGAGCGACGCGATCGCCAGGGCGAGCGCGAGGGAACGGATCACGCTACCCGAGGCTCAAAGACCCGCGCGTGCCCGAGGGACCTCTCAGGAGCCCCCCGGGAAAAGCGCCGCCAGGAACTCGTCATCGAGCCCGGGATGGCCGGTCCAGCCCAGGGTGGACTCCAACTGGCCACGGAAGAGCTCGTTCATCGATGCGGCCTTCCCGAAGACCTCCAGCGCCCGGTCGCGATTGCCGAGCGAGTAGTTGAGCAGACCAAGGTTCAGCCAGGTGTCGGAAGCGTCGGGCCAGAGTTCGGTGGCTCTTTCGGCGGCGGCAAGCGCCGCCGCGCCGTCTCCGGCCTCGTTCCTTTCCCGGCTGCGGGACATCGCGGTAATGGCGAGGTTGATGTTGAGCACCCGCCCCAGTTCCTGGATGGGCATCGGATGGTCCTCGACCTGGAGCCTCGCCACCACGTCGTTGTTGATGTTCCGGCCCATCCCCTTGCCGACCACCAGCATCGCCGACGACTGGCGGCCGCGGCTGTCTCCCCCGGCCTCCTGCCCGGCGACCATCGCCGCCTGCATCTTTTCGGCGAGCGTTCCCTCGGCGGCCTCGAAGGCGTCACCCATCGCCTCGACCACCTCCGGCCCGGTCAGGATGTTGCCCTGGGCGGAGTAGTGCTCACCCACGCGGTGACCCGCCCAGAAATTCGCGGTAGGCCCGGTGTGGACGGCAATCCCACCGTTCGCGTCCACCACGGCGAACTGCCGGCCCTCCACGCCGGGGAAGGTGTCCTCGGCGAGCAGCCGATCCTTGACCTCTTCCGCGCTGAGTCCCTGCCGGAGCAGATCGAGTCCCTGGAGCCCATAGCCGGCGTTCACGTTCGCCTGGGTGGCGACCACCCCGACTCCGGCTTCGCCCCACGGCACCACATGCCCCACCGAGAAGTACTTCGACTGGACCGCGACCCCCATCTCGCCGGTGTCGGGGTCGTGGGCGACGATGGAGAAGGTGGCGACCGGCGGATGGGTGGACTGGGCCAGAGCCGGCACTGCGCCCACCCCGAAGAACAGGAGTGTGGCGATGAGGATTCGTTTCGAACGGATCATGGATTTCCTCCTGGGGATTTCCTCCTGAGTTTGGGCGGCAGCCCCATAGTACGCGCCCCCGGAGGCGCCGGGCGAACCACAAGATCCGCGCGCGACGCGCAACGCCGCCGCGATGCTGCGCCCCGATGCGCAGCGAAAATCCCGGGAGCAAACCCCGCGCTCAGCGCTTCCTACCGTATTCGTCGCGCTCCGAATCACGGAGGCGCAAGACGGGTTTTCGATTCTCCTCGGCTTTTTCCTGCCGCTTCATCCACACACCCACCAACAGGGCTCCGGCCGTCACGAAAGCCGCCCATCCCGCTCCCGCGAGCCCGTCCTGTTTGTAGGTGTAGCCGATCCCGACAACCACGACCAAGCCAACCCACAGCCACTCGCGCTTTGTTCCGATCCCCAGCCAGTCCTTCCACCATGGTTCCTGCCGTGCCCGCCGTCCCGCGTGGTCCCGCGTGGTCCCGCTGCGCCTGGCCAGATCCCCTGCTGGCGAACTTCGGAAGCGGTCCGAATCGGAGCTGGATCTCCCAAAGAATCTCGACCGCATCTGCCGTTAGCAGCCTGTGGTGAAACCCACGTGAGCGCCGAGACCGGCGAGGCCCAGTTCTCCCGGTGGGGCCAGTTCTCCCGGTGGGGGCCCGGCTGACAAGGCGCGTGAGGGAGGAGCCCCCACCGGGAGAACTGGCCCGGGTGTATTTCGACCGAAACGCAACGATGAGCGGCGCGCAGCGACGCGGTTCAGCCGGGATGGATCGCCGGTCGAACGCCGTGTGGGTTTTGCCACAGGCTGTTAACTCTCTGCCGTTCCGGAGAAGCCGTCCCGCCGCGGTCGCTTCAATTACCCGTCCTGCTCCCGCCTGAGTTCCTCGAACCGTTCGAGGGCGGCTGCCGCCCCCTCCGGATCCCCAAGCCGCCGGCGGGCGAAGGAGAGTTGGTAGTAGGCGTCCGCATAGTCCGGCGCGTAGCGGATCGCGGTCTCCAGCAGGCGCGCCGCATCCTCCGCGTCTCCGCGGCGCAGCGCGATCTTCCCGAGATTCAACCAAGCCTCCGGGAAATCTTCGCCCTGTTCCAGCGCGCGGCGGAAGGCCCCCTCGGCCCGGTCGAACTCCTGGCGACGTAGCGCGGTCAGGCCCAGGAAGTGGTGGGCTCGCCGGAGATTCGGGTCGAGGGCGATCGCGCGCTCGAGGAACTCTTCGGAAGCCTCGTATTCATTGGTGCGCCAGTCGAGATATCCCAGTTGCAGGAGCGTCTCAGCATCGTCCGGGGCCAACTCCAGATGCCGCTCGTAGGCGGCCCGCGCCGCCGGGAGGCGCTCCTGCCCCAGCAGCGCGGCGCCCAGGTCGGCGAAGATCGCCGGATCCTCACGGTAGCCGAGCTGTAGCGCCCGCTCGAGTTCCGCCTGCGCCTCCGGCCAATGCTCGATGCGCAGCAGCAGCCGCCCCAGGAACCGGCGCATCCCGGCGTCGCGCGGCGCGAGTTCCACCGCCCGGGCGGCCTTGTCAACCGCTTCGGAGAGACGTCCCGCCCCGTCGAGCACCGCGGCCGCGAGGTACGGCGCTTCGAAGCGGCCGGGGTCCGTCGTGGAGGCGGCCTCCAACTGGCTGAGGGCTTCTTCCACCCTCCCAAGCTGTCCGAGGGCCTGTCCGAGCGCCAGGCGGCCATCTACGAAGTCGGGGGCGCGCGCCACCGCGCCCTCCAGAGGCGGGCGCGCGAGTTCAGGTTCCCCGGCGACCAGCCACATCGCGCCGACTTGGTGAAACGCCCCAGCGTCCCAGGGCCGGGCGACCAGGAAGTCGTGCAGGATGCGCGCCGCCTCGTCCCGTTCGCCGGCCTCGATCAGGGCGGCCGCTTCCGCGAGGGCCGGATCGGGTGACGGTTCCTCCTGCCCACCACCCAGCGCCGCCGAAAACATCCAGACAGCAAGCGCGAACCACAGGTTTCGCGGGGCGGTCGTCCGTATGAGACAGAATCGGCGCCTAACCGATGTTTTGGTTCCTTTGCCCACGGCGTTTCCCGCATTATGCCGCCCTGGCGATCTTGCTGGGCGGCGCCTGCGGCGAACGCCGCGAGGACGAGACGCCCATCGAGGAGAACCCGCCGGCCTCCGAGACCAGCCGGCCCGCGCTTCCCGCGGAGGAGGACATCGTTCCTGTCGGCGGGGATGTCCGCCGTCCCGAGAGGATCCGCTTCGAACCACCGGCGTATCCCGAATCGGCGCGCGAACGGGGCGAGGAGGCGCTCGTCATCCTGGAGCTGACCGTGGACCGCGACGGGACGGTCGCCGACGCCCGCTCCCTCCGGGGACCCGAAGATCTCGGAGCGGCGGCGGCGGAAGCGGCCCGGCACTGGATATACGAACCGACCCTCGTGGCCGGTGAACCCACCGCCGTCCGGTTCGCGGACACGGTCCGCTTCCTGCTCCGCCCGGCGGGCGGCCAGGGCATGCGTTTGCCGGCGGAGGCGCAGGCTGCGCAGACGGCGGGCGCGGAATTCCCCGACTGGGAGATCACCGGTCATGCCTTCACCGCCTGCCCCTGCGACACCCCCTGCCCGTGCCGATCGAACGGTCCTCCTTCCCATCCCCCCTGTCACGCCACTACGGCCACCCACATCACGGCCGGCCACTACGGCGGCCTCGATCTGACTGGCTCCCGGTTCGTGACGCTCGGGCCGGAAACCTGGGTCGCCCTCTATCTCGACGAGGAACTGAGCGAGCCGCGCGGCCGGGCCATCCTCGGCATTTTCCGCAGCCTGGCGCCGGGCGCTCCCCAGCGCTACCGGGCAATTCGCCGCGTTCCACTCTCGATCACCGAAGCGAGAAGCCCCGGAGAAGTGCTCCGCCGGGCGGTGATTCCCGGAATCCTCGAGATGGAAACCACTCTGCCGCTCGTGGACGGCCTCCTTGCCGGCCGGATTCCGGGAATGGACGTCTGGTCCAACGAGATCGCCTACGGCAGGACCGGCATCTACCGCTTCCACGATCCGGCGATTCCCGCCGCCTGGGACCACAGCGGCCGTCAGTCGAACGCCAAGGAGTTCACCCTCGACCTCGGGATGTACCGGGAGGGGCGGATGCTGATCCAGCACGCGGACGGTTCCGGAGACTGGACGGCGGCGCAGCAGGCGCTGTTTTCCTGCGCGCGCACCAGATCGCCCTGAGTCTTGGTGACCGGTGGACGGCCCACGCGAGCGGTCGCCGACCCGGCCGCCGAACCACGGTACAAATCTTGCCCGAAGTCCTAGTACAGCATGTGGTATAACGCCTTTTCGGCTTGGAAGGCCGATGGAGGAAATGGAGCCAGCATGCGTTCAAATCCGGGGGGTTCCGCGCTTTTTGCCCGGTCGGGACCTCCCGCCAGCGGTCGCATCTCCGGTTCTCCGAATCCACCAGAATGGACGACCGGCAGGACGCCGGCCCTAAACTCTCACCTTCGAGCGCGGCCCGCCCCCCGGGACCATCGCTCGCTATCCCGACTTGGGCAGGTCCGCTGGACCTGCCTTCGCACTCGACCCCAACTCGGCCAATCCCCCACCAAACAGGAGGGTCCCATGAGGAAGCCAACCTCGCGAAGTCTTGTCTTCGCATTTCTCGCCGCCGCGCTTACCGCGGCCATGGCGGCCGGACAGACCCAGTCCGGAACCGTCGAGGGGAGCATCCTCGACGGGACCGGACAGGTGCTTCCGGGGGTGTCTGTCACCCTGACCGGACAAGGCAGCAGTGAGGTGTCGGTCAGTTCCGGCACCGGAACCTACCGTTTCTTCGCGGTTCCGCCCGGCATTTACACGCTGCGCTTCGAGCTCGGCGGTTTCCAGACCCGCGTCTATGAAGAGGTCCGGGTGGACATCGCCCGCACGACCGGCCTCGACGTCGCCCTCGAACTCTCAACCATCGAAGAGACAGTCACGGTGGTGGGCGAAGCCCCGCTGCTCGACACCAAGAGCACCGTCATCGGCGCCACCTTCGACGCCAGCCTCCTTGCGGAAGTGCCGAGCGCCCGCGACGTCTGGTCGCTGCTCGAGCACCAGGCGCCCGGCGTCACCACCAACCGCCTCGACGTGGGCGGCAGCGAGACCGGCCTGCAGGCCGTCTTCTCGGCGCGCGGCACCTCCTGGGGCCAGAACAGCTACTACCTGAACGGCGTGAACGTGACCTGTCCCGCGGCGCTCGGAGCCAGCGGCTACTACTACGACTACGACAGCTTCGAGGAAGTCCAGGTCGCGACGGGTTCGCACCCGGCGTCGGTGAACGCCCCCGGTGTTTACCTCAACATGGTCACGAAGAGCGGCGGTAACGAATTCACCGGCAGCGCTGGCTTCCACTACCAAAACGACGCCACCCAATTCGACAACTTCACCCAGGAACTCGAGCAATCCGGCGCCACCGCTGGGCAGTTCGACTATCTCTCCGACGCTACCTTCCAGATCGGCGGTCCGGTAGTGCGGGATCGGTCAACGTTCTTCTTCTCGTTCCGCGACGAGCGGGTCCACCGCTATGTCTCCGGGATCGACAGCGTCACCGAGGACACCGACATGCGGCAGTTCGTGATCAAGAGCGATACCGACCTGACGGACCGCAACAAGCTGAGTCTCGAGTGGCATGAAATGACCTACTGGAAGCCGCGGCGCGGGCTGGCCGGAAACCGGCCACCCGAGGCGAGCTGGATCGAGGACGACACGTTCCGGATCGTGCAGGCCAATTTGACCTCCACCCTCAGCCAGAACGCCCTGCTCGACACCCGCTTCTCCCACCTCAACGTCTGGTTCCCGACCTACCACTCGGAAGAAGCCCAGGCGGCAGGCCTCCAGGCCGGGTACGACCGGGGAACGAACAGCTTCCTCAACGCCCGTGATTTCAATGTCGAGCGGCGCCGGAAGCGGTTCTCGTACAAGAGCGACCTCACCTATTTCGCCGAGGGCCTGTTGAATGCGAACCACGAGATCAGAGCGGGAGTGGAGTACTCGCACAACCCGATCTCGAATGAGACCACCGCCATCGACGATGTCTACCTGACCTTCGACAACGGCGCGCCGGTCGAGGTGACCCTCCGCAACACCCCGCGATTCGACGGCCAGACTCTGGATCAGACCTCCGCCTACATTGACGACATCATCTCGATCGGAGATCGGTTGACCCTCAAACTCGGCCTCCGCTGGGACCGCTACCACGGCTGGCTGCCGCAGCAGAACAGTCCGGATGGCAGCTGGTGCACCGCCGCGGCCGGGTGCCCGCGCGAGTTCCCCGAGCGCACCGGCATCCTCGACCTCGCGAGCATCGCGCCCCGCGTCGGCGTCGTGGTCGGCCTCGAGGAGGGCGGACAGAGTGCCTTCAAGGCGAGCTGGGGCCGCTACTACCACCAGTTCTCCACCGGGTTCGCCAACTTCGTGAACCAGAACGGCAACCTCAACAACAGGCACGTCTGGAACGACCTGAACGGCGACAGCCAGTTCCAGAACGGTGAGCAGGGAGCCATCCTCTCCGACGGGTTCGGCGCTACCGCGGCGGTGAATGTGGTGGACCCGGCCCTGAAGCACGAGTACACGGACGAGTTCACTGCCAGCCTCGAACGCGAGTTCTCCGGCGACCTATGGGTCCAGGCGACGTTCTCGGTACGCAGCAGCAATGACAAGTCCGACAGGCTGAACCTCGCGGCGCCGGACTCCGCATACGACCCGATGGAAGTTCGGGATCCGGGTCCGGACGGCATGGCCGGCACCGGGGACGACGGCGGCATGCTCACTGTCTTCAACCTGCGACCGGAGTTCGTGGGGCTGAACCAGCGGGTGGTCCAGACGGTGGACCGGTTCACGACCGGCTACAAGGGCGTCGAAGTGATCGCCCAAAAGCGGCTCTCCAACGACTGGCAGGCGCTGGTCTCGTACTCATACAACGACACCGACACCTGGTCGCGGGGGGGGCAGTGGGAGAACACGAACCCCGGGCTCTTCACCAACCCGAACCTGCTGGTGAACGCCAAGGGCAAGTCCTTCTACGACCGCACGAACCAATTCAAGTTCATCGGCACCTGGCATGCGCCCTTCGGCGTACGCGCCTCCGGGGTCATGCGCTACCAGACCGGCCAACCGATCGCTCGCACCTTCTTGGTGCGAGACCTGAACCAGGGCAGCGCGACGATTCTGGCCGCGCCGATCGGGAGTGAACGCTTGTCGAACGTGACCACGTTCGACATTGCCCTGTTCCGGGACTTCTATGCCGGGTGGGCGCGTATCGCCCCCGAGCTGAGCATCTTCAACATCACAAACTCGAACACCGAGACCCAGCTCAATACCGCGGCCGGATCGGCATACGGAAACGTCCTGAACTTCCTCTCTCCCCGGATCATCCGGTTCGCGATCCGGGTCCACTTCTGATCGAAGCCACCCGTTGAGGGAGCGCGCCGCCGCCAGTCCCCCGGGGGACTGGCGGTGGCCGCCGTCTTCGCAGGGACAGACCCGGCGTCCCAATTCGTGAGGCGGCGCCACGTTCTCGCCGGGCTGGCGGCGGCCGTTTTGACGCGGCCGTTCCCGGCCCTTTCGCGGGGCGCGGGCCAGGCGAGCGACTCCTTGCCGTGGGCCGACCTCGAACCCCTGCCCCCCGGCACCCGGGCGCGCTTCACCGACCTCACCCGCGTCACCGGCGAGGTGGTGCCGAACGACGAGTTCTTCGTCCTGCACCACGGGGAGATTCCGGAGGTTCAGGCAGCCCGCTTCCAACTAGCAATCGGCATCCGGGGCGCCCCGTCTGCCAAAACGCTCACCCTGGACGAGCTGGCCGGAATGCTCCGGCAGGAGTCGGTCGCGCTGTTCGAATGCTGCGGCAACGGCGGCGTCGGGATGCACGGCCTCGTAGGAGCCGCCCGTTGGGGCGGAGTTCCGCTCGCTCCGCTACTCGACGATCTCGTCGGTCCGGACGCGCGGGAAGTGGTCTTCTTCGGAGCCGACGCGGCCGAGGAGCGCCTCCGCGGGAACCGCTACCCCGGGCGCTTCGCCCGCAGCCTGCCGGTAGCCGATGCGCTCTTACCCGAGGTGCTGCTCGCCGACACCATGAACGGGGATCCCCTTCCCCGGGAGCACGGCGGTCCGCTCCGGCTGATCGTCCCCGGCTTCTACGGTGTCGCCCAGGTGAAGTGGGTCGAACGCATCGAGGTCTGGCCGTCCCGCTTTGCTGGTTGGTACCAGGCCAAGGACTACGTCACCGTGCGCGGCGTGGAAACCCCCTCCGGGATCCTCCACACCGCCAGCGTGATCGGCCGGATGCGGCTGAAGTCCCTCGTTACCCGCGTCGAGGGGGATCCGGGGCCGGACCTCCGGATTCACGGGCTCGCCTGGAATGACAGCGCCTCGGAGATCTCCGCGGTCGAGGTCAGCGTGGACGATGGCCCTTTCCAGCCGGCGGAACTCCTGCCGTCAACCCACCGGTTCGGACTGCGTCGCTTTGTCATGGACTGGCCTTCCGCGGCTCCCGGACAGCACCGCCTCGTCTCCCGGGCGCGGGACGCCGGCGGCGTACAGCCCACCGAAGTGGAGGCCTCGCGCTACCAGGCAACCCCCTGGGAGAACAACGGCCAGGTAGTACGGCGAATCCGCCTCTGAAGGGCGGAGCGCCGCTACGAGCTCTTGGGGGCCGCGATCCCGAACTCCCGAAGCGTGCCCTCCAGAGTGGGCTTGCTCAGGCGAATCCGCTCGTCGTTCAGCAGGTACGAGAAGAGGTAGCCCCCGCCGAGCATCAGGATCCCGATGAGCAGTACATGACCGCCCGGTCGGGATACACGTCCTTCAGATAACCCACATACAAGGGACCGGCGATTCCCGCCGCGGCCCAGGCGGTCAGGACCGCCCCGTACATGGCGGACATCTTCCGGGCGCCGAAAACGTCCAGAATGAAGGGTGGCATGGTGGCGAACCCGCCGCCGAAACAGAGCAGGACGTAGCAGATGAGGATCGAGAAAATCCAGGGGTTCGTCTCGGTCATGAGGACTCCGAACACGACCATCTGGGTGGCGAGCAGAATCCGGAAGACGTTCACCCGGCCGATCCGGTCCGAGAGGAGTCCCCAGAACAAACGCCCCACGCCGTTGAACAACGAGCTCACCGCGATCAGGGTCGCTCCGTACTGGGCGAGCACCGCCGGTTCCAGCGACGGGTCGGCCAAGGTCCAGACTTCCTGGAGCAACTCCGACTGGAAGCTGATGATCGAAATTCCCGCCGCAATGTTGAAGAAGAAGACAATCCAGAGAAGCAGGAACTGACCGGTCTTCAGGTAGGTCCTGACCGTTTCTTCCTCGGGAGCTCCGCGCCGCTCGCCTCCTGCCGAACCCGAGGCTTCCGGCGCCGGGGGCGGATTGCTCATCAGGAGGCTCGCGGGAATCAGGATGACCGCGAAGACCGCGCCGAGCCCGAAGAACACCAGCGGTAGATCGCCGGCCGCCTGAACCACCAGCACCGGCGCCAGACCCTTGCTCAGCAAGAGCGCACCCACTCCGAAACCCATGACCACGATGCCGGTCGCCAGCCCCTTCTTGTCGGGGAACCACTTCGCGACCGTAGCGACCGGGGTCACGTAACCCATCCCGATCCCGATTCCGCCGACCACGCCGTAACCGAGACAAAAGAGCGGCACGTGATCGAGTTGCAGGGCCACCCCGGCGATCACATATCCGCCGCAGAACAGAAGGCTTCCCGCCAGCGCGAGCTTTCTGGGCCCGATCCTCGGCAATACCTGCCCGGCCCACGCCGCCGACACGCCAAGCGAGAAGATCGCGAGGCTGAATGCCCAGGCCGTCTCGGTGAAGGTCCAACCGGACTGCCGGACGAGCAGCGTCTGGAAGAAACTCCAGGCATACACCGTCCCGAAACACAGTTGCAGCACCGTACAGACAGTGACTGCCAGGATCCGGGCGACGCGGGGCGAAGGCTGGATCACCCGACGCTCCCTAGTAGCCTGTGGATAAAGTGTCGTGAGCGCCGAGAGCGGTGAGGCGCCCGGCTGACAAGGCGCGCGAGGGAGGAATACCGGGTGTATTTCGACCGAAGCGCAACGATGAACGACGCGAAGCGGAGTGTTTCAGCCGGGATGGATCGCCGCTCGAACGCCGCGAGACTTTGTCCACAGGCTGCTAAGGGCCGACCGCCCATCACGATGCGGTCCCGGCCAGCTCCTCCCTCGACCGTCACGCCGCCGGGCGCGCCTCCGGGGAGCCGGGCAGCGCCTCGGGCCCGGAGGGCGGCCGGGTCTGTGAGAGGTACAGGATCAGACGCGCCAACTGCCCGACCTCGTCGTCACGCGCCAGCAATTCCTCTTTGGCAATCGCGTGGGCTCTTTGTTCCGGGGGGCGCCTGGCGGTTTCCACCGCATAGGCGAGGAGCTCGGCCAGGGGGCGCGCGACGAGGTTCACCAGCCAGATGGACGCCAGGATACCTAGCACCAGAAGGATGGAGATCAGATAGATCTGTTGCCCGATCGCCCGCTGGATCTTGAGCGGCCACCAGATCCAGATCCATCCCCAGATGAACCGTCCCCGCCACCCCGGCCAGGATGGGACTGCCGACCTCGATGAAATCGCCCATGCCCGGCAGACTGCGCTCGACCGGCTCCGTCCGGAAGGGATCGCTTTCCAGGATCTGCTCCGGAATTCCGGGTACGAAAGTGTGCGCGAGGAACTCGCCCTGCTCGTCCGTAATGTAGATGTAGCGGATCCCCTGAACCTCGACGAACTGGTCAATCAGCGATTGCAGCGTCGCCAGGTTCCGGTTCAGGAGGATGTCCACGCTGGCATCGGCGATGGTCTTGGCGATGCTCTGGCTGTTGGCAGCGTATTCCGCGGAGAGTTCGGTATCCACTGTCCGGATGCAGAGCAGGGAGGTGGAAAGGACGATCAATCCGAAGAGCGCGAAGATGCCGAACCGCATCCGCTGGAACAGCTTGTGAACTCTCATGTCAGGCGGGCAGCGCGTTCCAATCGGTCAAGGGGACAAAACGGCCCTCCTCGACGACCGTGTAATAGACCCGCTGGAGCCCCTGCCGGCGGTCGGGCCCGAACGAGACCTGTTCGCCGATACCGAGGTCGAAGTCGCGGATCGAGAAGACCGCGTCCTCCAGCCCGGCTCGGGTCGGCGTTCCCTCGAAGCGACGGAAGATCTCGCTCAGCAGCTTCGCATTCACGAATCCTTCCAGGCTGACGAAGCTCTGGGGCAGCGGGTCGTACGGGTCATCCGCGAACTGGTCCGGAATCTGGGGGTTGTAACGCGCCATCAGCTCGCGGTATTCCCGCACCGCCGGCACCGATTCGTCCTCGTAACTCGGCACCACCTGCGAGTTGACGAGCCACCGGGTGTAGGTCTCCGGGTCGTCGCGCCCCTCGCTGAGCAGGTTCACCAGATTCTCGCTGCCGACGAACGAAAGGTTTGCAATGGGAACCCGAAGACCGAGGTCAATCGCGTCCCGCGCGAAGGCGGCGCAGGCGGCGTACGCCCCCACGCAGATCACGGCGTCCGGGGACGCCTTTTGCAGGATTTCGACCTGGGCCCGCATCGTGCCGGTAAAGCGGGCGCCGCGCCGGTAGGTCGCCTCGCCCGCGATCGTCTCGCCGTGGTTCTCGAGCGCGGCGCGGACCCCCGCCCAACCGCTCCGGCCATAGGCATCGGCCTGGTAGAAGACCGCGATGCGGCGGCGTCCGGTGGCGCGAAAATTCTCCACCAAACCGGCCGTCTCCTGGCGGTAGGACGCGCGCAGATTGAAGGCGAAATCCCGGTAGGGCGGCTCCCGCTGCGGTTGGGCGCCGGTGAACGGAAAGAACATGTAGATCTGCTGTTGCTGGAACTTCTTCAGCATGGGGAGGACCCGGGTCACGGTAGGCGTCCCCACGTAGCCGAACAGCAGGAATACCTGGTCTTCGAGCATCAGCTTCAGGGTGTTCTGAACGCATGGGTCGGGCTGATAGCCGTCGTCATACAGCTTCAGCGCTACCCGGCGCCCACCGACTCCGCCGCTCTCGTTGAGGTGGCTGAAGTAGGCCATGGCGCCCCGGTACAGCTCGTTACCGAGTCCACGCGAGGGGCCGGTGAAAGCAGCCGAAGTCCCGAGGACGATGTCATCGCCCGCGGTATCCAGCCCCGGGTCCTGGCCGCCGGAAGCCGGCGCCGAACCCGCTCCGGACAATCCGCCTTCACCCGACCCAAGGGCCGCGCCCGCGAATCGAGCCCAGGGGGCCAGGAGTGCCGCCGCGCAGCTGGAGTGCATCAGAGACCTTCGACTCCAGAGCGGCCCGCCGTCTGAGCGCCGATTCTCACTCGCTGCCAAACGCATCGCCGTGTTCATGGGTTTTCCCCCCGCGTCCTCGGAACGCTCTCGTTCGCCGCCCGGTCGCGTCGCTGCCCGGCCGTCGATTCTCGATGATACCGTGCCGTCCTTTGCACAATCCAAACGACCCCAACACAAACTCTCGACCCGGGGTGGCCCGTTCCCCGGCTCCTGGAGCGGGGCCGATCAGCAGCCCATCCTGCTCGTGGTAGCCCGCTCGCGGGCGGGTGACACAATGGCGGGCGCCTCAGGAGCGAACCGATGCGTGACCCGAACGACCTAACCCCGAATCGTCGCCGCTTCCTGCGCTATCTGGCCGGGAGTCCGTTGCTGTTTTCCTCGGGATGTTGGGAACCCCGCACCGCGGGCGGGCAGGAAACCCGGGCGCCGGATGCTGGCGGCATGGAACATTTCGGCTACAGCCAATTCCCCCGGATGCCTGTCGGTTCCCCGGAAGAAGCTGTCGATGTGTTCGACTTCCGGGTGGTCGCGGAGCAGAACCTCCCTCCCGCGCACTATGGCTACATCGCCACCGGCGTGGACGGCGAGGGAACCCTCGCCGCCAACCGGCGGGCTCTCGAGAACGTCGGCATCCGGGCGCGCCGGCTCGTGGACGTATCGGACCCGGACATGTCGGTGGAACTCTTTGGCCGGCAATGGACCTCCCCCATCGGCATCGCGCCGTGCGGAAGCCAGAAGGCCTTTCACCCGGAGGGGGAGGTCGCGGTGGCGCGGGCCGCGCGGACGGTGGACCACCTCCAACTGCTCTCCACGGTGACTACCTCCGGCGTCGAAGAGGTGAACGAAGCGCGCGGTGAGCCCGTCTGGTACCAGCTCTATCCGACCACTTCCTTCGAGGTGACCAAGCAGCTCGTCGGTCGCGCGGAGGCGGCGGGTTGTCCCGCTGTAGTGCTGACGGTGGACCTCCCCGCCGGAAGCAACCGGATCACCACGGCGCTCTCGGCCCGGCTCGACCCGCGCGAATGCGAGATCTGCCATGTCCCGGGTTTCGCCAACTATGTCTCCCGGAAGAGCATGTTCGACGGGATCGAGGTGGAAGACGCGAACGGACGAAGTCGTTTCGCCGGGCTCAACGATGCCTCGCTTACCTGGGATGTGGTCAAGCGGCTCCGTGACGCCACGAGCATGAAGATCCTGCTCAAGGGAATCGTCACCGCGGAAGACGCCGAGCTCTGCCTGGAGCACGGCGTGGACGGGATCGTGGTTTCGAACCACGGTGGGCGCGCCGAGGAGAGCGGGATCGGCACCATCGACAGTCTGCCCGAGGTAGCGGGAGCGATTGCGGGTCGAATCCCGGTGATCATGGACAGCGGGATCCGTCGCGGGGTGGACATTTTCAAGGCCCTGGCTCTCGGCGCCGACGCCATCCTGATTGGTCGCGCTTACCTCTGGGGGCTCGCGGCCTTCGGGGAAGCGGGAGTCGAGGCCGTGCTTCGGATTCTGCGGGCCGAGCTGAAACTCGCCATGCAGCTCGCCGGGACCCCGAGCCTTGGGGATATCGGCCCGCGATCGGTACTGCGCCGCTGATCTTGCGGATGGTCGCCGCGGGGGGCCTCGCGGTCGCCGTCGCGTCGGGCGCGGGGCAGCCGCGCTTCACCGACGTAACCTCCGATTCGGGCGCCGAATTCATCCACCACCCCGGTAGCACCGGTGACGGCCGCCCGGACTACTTCATGCCCGAAATCATGGGTTCGGGAGTCGCGCTCTTCGACCAGGACGGTGACGGCGATCTGGACCTCTATCTCGTCCAGGGTGAGGGCGAGGACCGGCTCTTCGAGAACCGCGGTCCGGGAATCCGGTTTGGCGACGCCCCGGGAATCCCGGCCACCCGCGCTTACGGCATGGGGGTCGCGGCCGGAGACGTCGACGGGGATGGAGATCTGGACCTCTTTCGCACCGGATTCGGGCGAGACGTCCTTCTGCTCAACTCCGGCCCGGATGGTTTCCAGGTGTCCGACGGAGGACCCTGGGACCAAGGTTGGTCGGCATCCGCGACCTTTTGCGACTACGACGCGGATGGGAGCCTCGACCTCTTCGTGACCCGCTACCTGGACTACGACCCGGGCTTCTCATGCTTCGCGGCCACCGGTGAGCAGGACTACTGCAACCCGACCGATATACCCGGCTTACCGGATCTTCTCTACCGCAACCGTGGCGACGGCACGTTCGTGGAAGTCGGGAGCGAGACCGGGATCGCGGCTCTGCCGGCCAGGGGCCTGGGAGTCGTTTGCCAGGACTTCACGGGCGACGGACGGCCGGACTTCTACGTGGCGAACGACACCGAGGCGAATCACCTGTGGGTGAACCAGGGCGACGGGACCTTCGGGGAAGAGGCGCTGCTATTGGGCGCCGCGCTCAGCGGTTTCGGCCGCCCGGAAGCCGGGATGGGAGTGGAGATAGGGGATCTAAGCGGCGACGGCGTCCTCGACATCCTGCTCACGCACTTCGCCGAGGAGACGAATACCGTCTATCTCGCGGAACCGGGAATCGGCTTCGTGGACGGCTCGATCGACCTCGGACTCGGGACGCTCGGCCTCCGCATGACCGGGTTCGGAGTCGCCCTGGGAGATTTCGACCACGACGGGATCCTCGATGCGGTGATCGCCAACGGACGGGTAGCCCGCCCCCCCGGGGAATCTCCACGTTCTCCGTTCTTCGAGCAATACGCGGAGCCTGCCCTGGTCCTCCGCGGCGACGGAGACCGCTTCCGAGACGCCGGGGCACTGTCGCCCGAACTCAGCCAGATCCCCGTTGTCGGCCGCGGCCTGGCGGCCGGGGATCTGGACGCGGACGGCGACCTCGACCTGGTGATTACCGCCGCGGACGGCCGCGCCCGGATTTTCGAGAACCGCTCTGCCGGGGAGGGGGCCTGGTTGATGGTGGAACCCCGGCTGCCGGCGGGCACCCTCGACCACGGCGCCACCGTCGCCCTTCAGACCGCGGCGGGGGTCCGGATCGCGCGGGCGAACCCGGGCGTCTCGTATCTCTCTTCCGGCGATCCGCGAGCCCACTTCGGAATTCCGGACACAACCGTGCTCCAGAGCCTGAGCGTGCATTGGTCGGACGGCTCGCGGGAAGTGTTCCGGGTACCGGCCCTCGACCAGGCGGTGGTCGTGGTTCGGGGCGAGGGTAGTCCCGGTGAATGAGGCGTCGGCCCCCACCGCTGCCGGCGGGGGTCGTTTCCTGGGGCCGCTGTTGGCGCTCCTGGCTGCCTGCGGGGGAGCCGAGATCCCCGAAGTCTCCCCGGACGGCATGGAGCCCTCCGTTGTCGAGGCCGTCCGGCGCGCCCGGGCGGCGGTTGAGCGGGACCGGGGGGATTCTTCGGCTTGGGGCCGTTTCGGGATGGTCCTCCATGCCCATCGTCTCACCGGACCGGCGGCGGTTGCCTACGCCGAGGCTGCGCGCCTCGGCGGTGCCGACCACCGCTGGCCGCACCTCCACGGCCGGCTGCTGGAGGGCGCCGACCCGGCTCGGGCCCTCGAACTCGCCGGCGAGGCGCTCCGCCGGAATCCCCGTTTTTCCCCGTCCCTTGCTCTCAGCGCGCGAACGCTGGAGGCGACTGGCCAGGACGAGGCGGCGGGAGCCGGCTGGGAGGCGTTACGGCAAAACGCCCCGAACTCCGCGGAGGCGTCTCTCGCCCTTGGACGACGTCGAATCGCGGACGGCGATTTGACGGGTGCCCGCGCCGCACTCGAACTCGTCGTGGACCGCGTCCCGTCTTCCGCCGCGGGGTGGTCCTTCCTGTCCCAGATCGAAAGACGCCTCGGGGACCCCCAGGCTGCGGCGAATGCCGCCGCCCGCGCCCGGGCCGCCTCCCGCTCGCTGTCCCTCGGGATCACCGCGGACCAAGACCCCCTTCTCGTCGCTGTCGAGGATCTGCGGGCCGACAGCCGGGGACAGGAGGCCCGGGCCCGGCGCGCGAGCGCCGCCGGCGATCATCAGACCGCCGAAGCCATCTATCGGCGCCTGCTCACCGAGAGTCCGGACAGCGCGGAGCTGCACTACAACCACGGCAACTCGCTCGCCCGGCTCGGCCGCAACGACGACGCCGAAGCCGCTTACCGCGAGGCCCTTGGGCGCGACCCGGATTCGAGCGCGGCGATGGCTAACCTGGCCAACCTGTTGGCACGGAGCGGACGCGACCGGGAGGCCGACGATCTCTACCGTCGTTCGGTCGCCGCCGACTCGACTCACGTCCCGACGCTCCTCGGGGCCTCGAGCCTCCACTTCCAGCGCGGCGATCTTCGGCAGGCGGAACGTTACCTGCGCTTGGCGCTGGCCCAGGAACCCGATCACCCTGGAGCCCTGCAGGGTCTCGGCCAGTTGCTCGCAACCCTGGGCCGGCTCAGCGAGGCGGCGGAAACCCTGGATCGGGCATTGGCAGCCGCCGAGAAAGACGAGGCGGCCGCCGGCCAACGCGCCGGCCTCCATTTCCTGCTTGCGGATGTGGCGCGCCAGCGAGGTCGTACCGCCGAGGCCAGGAACCACTTGGCCAAAGCGGAAACCCTCGGAATGAACGTTCCTCCAGCCTTCCGAGCCTTGCTGAAACCCGAACGCTAGGTCGAGCGGACCCTGGACGGGGCCACCGCGGCTGACCTGGATTCGCCATGGGACTAAATACGTTCGGGCCCCGTCCAAGGTCCGCCCGGCGCTGCGCGCCGGCAATCGAAACTCCCTTGCGCGCCTGCGGCGCGCGGCGGCGAGTTCCGATTGGTCGTTGTTTTCTTGTGAAAGGGGGAGTTCCCCCTTTCACACTTTCCCCCCGAGCTGGCGGGCAGCGAACCAAGTTCGCTGCCTTTAGTTTTCGAACCGCGTACGGTGGGGTCGTCTCACGGCCCTGCGGTCCGGACCGAAGTTGCCGGGCTGGACCGAGCCGGATACGCTGGTTCAGCAACCTCGGCTCCCATCGAAACAGATCTAGAACCGGCCCCGGAAGCGAATCCGGGCGCGGCAGCTCAACCGGCAGCCAGGAGCCCACAGAGTGAGGACGCCATGAACAACTTTCCCAGACGACGCTTCCTTCAGGCCGGATCCCTCGGACTCGGCGCGGGCCTCTTCGGACCCGCGGCGGCTGCGGGTGGCCCCGCCTCGCTGTCCGCCCTTGCTTCCGAATCCAGACGGGTGCGCATGATGGGAGACGGGCTCGGTTTGACTCCCTCCGAGCAGGGACACCTCCTGGCGCGGATGGCGGACGAAGGCCGGATCCATCGCGATTCCTATTCCAACGGCGGCACGGTCCAGGCTCTGGAGGAGCAGTTCGCGGCGATCCTGGGGAAGGAACGCGCGGTCTTCATGCCGACGGGGACGCTGGCCAATCATCTCGCGGTGCGCGCCCTCGCCGGAGCCGGCGGCGGGCGGGCGATCATCCAGGCCGAGGCTCACCTCTACAACGACTCCGGGGACTGCGTGCAGACGCTGAGTGCGATCCCGCTGATTCCGCTGGCCCCCGGAAAGGCAACCTTCACCCTCGAACAGGTCGAGGAGATCGTGGACCGCACTCGTGGCGGGCGCGTCTCGAGACCGGTCTCGGTGATCTCGATAGAAACGCCGGTCCGGCGGCGCTCAGGGGAAACGTTCGACCAGCGGGAACTCGATCGGATCACCGCGTTTGCCCGCCGGGAAGGCATCCGGCTGCACCTGGACGGCGCGCGCATGTTTCTGCAAAGCGCCTATTCCGGGATGGACGTCGCCGAGTTGGCCCGCCCGTTCGACACCGTCTACGTGTCGCTCTACAAGTACTTCAACGCAGCTTCCGGGGCCATTCTGGCGGGCCCGGCTTCCCTCCTCGACGGCATGTTCCACACCCGCCGAATGTTCGGCAGCGGACTCCCCGCCGCGTGGCCCTTCGCGGCGGTCGCGCTCAGTTTTCTTCCGGGATTCATCGAGCGATTTGCGAAAGCGGTGGCGGTCTCCGAGTCCTTCATTTCCGAGGTGGACCGGCACGAGGCGTTCCGCGTCGAGCGGATGGCCGGCGGCACCAACCTGTTCCGGCTGTGGGTAGCCGGCGCCGAAGCCGAGGCGTTTCGGCGCCGCCTCGGCGAGCAGCAGGTGGATCTGGGAGGTGTCCGGTCGGACGGCGGTTTCATGATCGGCGTCAACGAGACCTGGAACCGGACCGGACCGGACGAACTGGCCCACCGTTTCCGCGCCGCCCTGGGCTGACGGAGCCGGCGCCGCGGCGCGTGCGGGCCGCCCGAATCTGCTCTACCTCGGGCCGGGCTCGAGATGCTCGTCGAAGAAGCGCCGCACCCGGGTCCAGGCGTCCCGGAGCACGTGCTCCCGGTGAAAGTAGTGGAACTCCCCGGGATAGGTGACGAAGTCGAAATCCTTGCCGGCCCGCAGCAGCCGGTCGGCCAGGTTGACGGACTCGAAGTAATGCACGTTGACGTCCGATGTCCCGTGGAGCATCAGAAGCGGACGCTCGACGCGTTCCACGCGGTCGGCGGGGGCCGCCAGGTCATGGCCTGCGGGGTTCTCCTCGGGAGTCCCCATGCGCCCCACTGCCCAGCGCCCTCGGTTGTCGCGGAATTGCCCGGGGCCGGCGACGTTCACCCCGGCGGCAAAGAGCGTCGGGTCGAGCGTCAGCGCCTGCATCGTCATGAACCCGCCGTAGCTGAGTCCCCAGATGCCGATGCCGTCCGGATCCACGAACTCGAGGGTCTTCAGGTAGTCGGCCGCCGCGGCGTTGTCCTGATAGTCCTCCCCCCCGACGTCGCGGTAGACCCCCTGCCGGAAATCGCGGCCGTAACCGACGCTGCCGCGATAGTCGGGCATGAGCACGACGTACCCCTCCGAAACGAGGAGTTGGTGGAACGAGTGGTACACCCCGTAGTCGCGCCGGAGGTGCCAGCCGTCGTAGTTCTGGGCGATCCCGTCGCCGTGGACCCAGACGACGGCGGGATGCCGGACGGAACGGTCAAGCCCCTTGGCGACGAAGAGATAGCCGGGAACCTCGCCCCCGTCCCGGGCTGGAAAGCGGACGAATTCGCCTTCGGTGAAAAGCGCCGGGTCGAGCGTCTCGGGAAGCGAGTTCGTAAGCCGCACCGGTTCACCGGAGCCGCTGGTGTCCACCACAAAGAGATCCGGCGGGGCGCGCGGGCCCGTGTGCTGATACACGATGCGGCTGCCGTCGGGCGAGAAGCCACCGTGTTCGGAGGATAGTTGGAACCCCGTCCTCCTCTTCGGTTGAACGTTCGTTCCCCGCGCCGAGGTCAACCGTCTGGGCGTGACGACGGGCAAATCCGCGGTGTCCACGGCAAAGAGCTGGCGCTGCCCGGGATGATCCGGATTCGCGTCCCAGGCCAGGGACCGGCCGTCGGGGGACCACGCGTACCGCCGCACCTCCTCCCCTTCCCCGGTCAGCGCGTGCGCCGAGCCGTCCGCCACCGAGACCACCAGCAGTTGATCCCAACCCGAGGCGTCGTCCAGAAGAGCCACCCACTCGCCGTCGGGAGACGGACGCGGCTCCGCCCCCAGGTAGCCGAGGCTCCACCACTTCTCGTCCTCCGTGCGGTGGAGGGTCCGGAGCGAACCGTCCCGGAGGTCCGCGAGCACCACCGAGCGGGTCCGGTAATCGGGGGAAACTTCCTGGAAGATCAGCCGGGCTGCGTCGAGCCAGCGGGGGCTTGCATGGGAGCCGGGACCGGCGGCGATCCGCCGCGCCACCCCGCCAGCGATGACGGGCACCGCCCAGACGTCCGGCGGCGACCCCCGGGACCGCCGAAAGACGAGCCTGGCGCCGGAAATCTCGGGGGTCTCGTCCAGCGTCTCGCGGCGTGAAACCGTGTAGGCGAGGAACCGCCCGTCCGGAGACCAGACGGCGCCGTCCTCCGAGCGGTCGCCGGTGCGCGTCAACTGCATCTCCGCTCCGCGCGCAAGCTCCCGGACGTAGAGATCGCCGCCCCGGCTGAAGGCGATGCGCCGGCGGTCTCTGGACGGCTGAAACCCGGATTCGCCGCCGGGTTCGTCGGGAAAGACCGTCTCAAGCGTCCCCGCGAGGTCCGGATTCATCTCATAGAGCCGCCCGTTGCGCACGAAATAGAGGAGGTCACCGTCCGCGCCCCAGAAAAGGTCGGAGATTTCATCGTAGGAGTCGCCCCAGCGGGTGAGCTGTCGAGGCGGTTCGCCCGAGCCCGGCTCCACCGCGTAGAGATCCATCTGCTGGTTCAGATCCCAGACGAAGACGACCTGGCTCCCGTCCGGGCTCCACACGGGTTCGGTGGGGTGGCGGATGTCGAGGATGTCCTCGAGGGTCATGAGCGGCGCCTCCACGGGTTCGTCGCAGCCGGCGAAGAGCCCCCCCGCGAGGAACGCCGACCCCGCCACGAACGCTGCTCCTCGAAAGAACGACATGGGACCGGATGGTGGAGAACCGGAAACGTCGGTGAGGAGTTTTGACATCTGGGCGTCCTTCGGGGGCGTCACGCTTGCCCGCATTGCCACCGACACGCTGCTACGACCCGCGGAGGTGCTGGCCGAAGAAGCGCCGCACCCGGGTCCAGGCGTCCCGGAGCACGTGCTCACGGTGAAAGTAGTGGAACTCGCCGGGGTAGGTGACGAACTCGAAGTCCTTGCCGGCCCGCAGCAGGCGGTCGGCCAGGTTGATGGATTCGAAGTAAGGCACGTTCACGTCCGGCGTGCCATGGAGCATCAGGAGCGGACGCTCGATACGGTCCACCCGGTCGGCCGGCGCCCCAAGCTCATACACGGCGGGGTTCTCCTCCGGAGTTCCCATGCGGCCTTCCACCCAGCGTCCGCCCGGATCACGGAACCAGAGGCGGAAGTCCCCGACGCCGGCGACGTTCACTCCGCCGGCAAACAGGGTCGGATCGAGCGTCAGCGCCTGCATCGTCATGAAGCCTCCGTAGCTGAGGCCCCAGACGCCGATGCGATCCGGGTCCACGAACTCGAGGGTCTTCAGGTATTCGCCCGCCGCGGCGACATCCTGGTAGTCCCCTCCTCCCACGTCGCGGTACGACTCCTGCCGGAAGTCGCGGCCGTATCCGATGCTGCCGCGATAGTCGGGCATGAACACGACGTACCCCTCGGAAACGAGGAGCTGGTGGAACGAGTGGTACACCCCGTAGTCGCGGCGGACGTGCCAGCCGTCATAGTTCTGCGCGATCCCGTCGCCATGCACCCAGACGATGGCGGGATGCCGGACGGAACCGTCGAGCCCGTCAGGCACGAAGAGATAGCCCGGGACCTCTCCCCCGTCGCGGGCCGGGTAGCGGACGAACTCGCCCTCGGTGAAGAGCGCCGGGTCGAGCGTCTCGGGCAATGAGTTGGTGAGCCGCACCGGTTCGCCGGAGCTGGCGGTGTCCACCACGAAGAGATCCGCCGGGGCGCGCGGACCGGCGTGCTGATAGACGATGCGGTTGCCGTCCGGAGAGAACCCGCCGTGCTCCGAGGCCAGGAGGAACCCGCTCCTCGTGCCGGGCTGGACGTTCGTTCCCCGAGCCGAGGTCAATCGCCTCGGGGTCGCTTCCGGCAGATCCGCGGCATCCACGGCGAAGAGCTGGCGTTGGCCGGGGTGATCCGGGTTCGCATCCCAGGCGAGGAACCGGCCGTCGGGCGACCAGGCGTAGCGCCGCGCCTCCTCTCCTTCGCCCGTCAGCGCGTGCGCCGAACCGTCGGCGACGGAAACCACTACCAGTTGATCCCAGCCTGAGGAGTCATCGAGCAGAGCCACCCACGCTCCGTCCGGCGAGGGTCGCGGCTCCGCCCCCAGGTACGCGAGGCTCCACCACTTCTCGTCCTCCGTGCGGTGAAGGGTGCGCAACGAGCCGTCCCGGAGGTCGGCAAGCACCACCGAACGCGTGCGGTGGTCCGGGGACACCTCCTGGAAGATCAGGCGCGCCGCATCGAGCCAGCGGGGGCTCGATTCGGCACCGGGGCCGGCGGCGATTCGCCGCGCCACCCCGCCCGCGATGACGGGCACCGCCCACAGGTCGGGCGGAGTCCCCGGAAAGCTCCGAAACACCAGCTTGTCGCCGGAGACCTCGTGGGTCTCGTCCAAAGTCTCACTGGTCGAAACCGTGTAGGCGATGAAACGCGCGTCCGGCGACCAGGCGGCCCCGCCCTCCGAACGGTCGCCAGTGCGGGTCAACTGCATCTCGGCGCCGTCGGCAAGGTCCCGGACGTGGAGATCGCCACCCCGGGCGAAGGCCACCCGCCCGCCGTCCGGGGATGGAGCAAAGCCGGATTCTCCACCCGGTTCTTCAGGGAACACCGCTCTGAGGGTTCCCGCGAGGTCCGGATTCATTTGGTAGAGCCGGCCATTGCGCACGAAGTGGAGGACATCACCCTCCGCGCCCCAGAAAAGACCCGAAATCTCCTCGTAGGAATCCCCCCACCGGGTCAATTGCCGCGGCGGCTCCCCGGACCCGGGCTCTACCGCGTAAAGGTCCATCTGCTGGTTCAGGTCCCAGACGAAGATGACTTCGGAACCGTCGGGGGTCCAGACCGGTTCGGTCGGGTGACGGATGTCGAGGATCTCCTCGAGCGTCATGCTCGGAGCGTCCGCCGGCTCGTCGCAGCCGATGAAGAACGCGGCCACGAGGATCGCCCCCGCGAGAAACGCCGGACGCCAAGGGCCCCGGCTCGAGGGTCGAGATGACGGCCGGTACGGATCAGTCAGGAGTTTCGGCATCTGAGCGGCCTCCGGCTGCCGGGGACGTCACCGCCCCGCTCCGTGTCTCAACCAGGCAAACCGATGGGCAAACTGATGGGCAAACTGATGGTTTCGGAACGGTAGTCACAGAGCGAAATCCCGGAGTCCCGATGGTAGCGGGTTCGGGGTGGCCTCGACGCTCTGGAAAGACGGGAGCGAGGCAGGCGATCCGGGCTAGTTCTTCCGGCGGGACTCCCCGGCCAGCGCGCACTACCGACCGAGCGGCAGCCGATCCGGCAACCGGATACAGTTGTCTGCCCGACGCGGCTCCCGGACATCCCCCAAGGGGTGTCCCGTTCTGGCTCCTTTGAGGAAGGAAGGAGACGGATGGAGGTGGGCCCGGAAACCCGGACCCTTGGAGCCGCGCACGGGACGAGCGCACCCGTAACGCCGGTTGCGGGAAACCGACTGGGTAACGGCAGATTAGCGCGCCCCGATCCTCTGTCAAGGAATGACCTCGCCGGGGAAGCCGGCTTGGAAACCGTCCTTCGCGCCAACAGTCTGTCGATAAAGTGACGTGAGCGCCGAGGCTGGCGAGGCGCCCGGCTGACAAGGCGCGTGAGGGAGGAAATACCTGGTGTATTTCGAGCGAAACGCAACGATGAGCGACGCGAAAGCGTCGCCGTTCAGCCGGGATGCATCGCCAGCCGAGCCCCCACCGGGAGAACCGGGCCGCGTGACCTTGTCGACAGGCTGTTAGTCCCGGAGCCGCCAGAATGGAGCACCCAGACCGGCGTTTCGGTCTGCCCGACATGCCCGACAAGCGATCCAAAACGATCACCGCTTACGTGACGAAGCGGGATTTCGGTCGCACGCCCGAACCCCCGCCGGAAGGCGCCCCGGGCACGGCGTTGCCGACGGGCCGCCGCTTTGTGGTCCACCGCCATGAGGCTCGCCGGCTCCACTACGACCTGAGGCTGGAAATGCACGGAGTCCTCCGGTCATGGGCCGTGCCCCGGGGCTTTTGCTATGACCCCGAGGTCAAGAAGCTCGCCGTGCGGACCGAGGACCACCCGCTCGCGTACACCCATTTCGAAGGGGTGATTCCCGAGGGGGAGTACGGCGGCGGCACCATGGCGATATGGGACCGGGGCACCTATCGGATCACTGAGGGAGGCGAGGATCAGGGGGCCGCCGGGATCGAGGCCGGGAAGCTGGTGGTGCACCTGTCCGGCCGCAAGCTGCGAGGCTCCTGGCACCTGGTGAAAACCAAGCGAGGGCAGGACGAGTGGCTCCTCTTCAAGGGGCGTGACCGCTACGTCCGCAGCGAATCGGATCGCCAGCCATTTTTCGAACTGCAAGGAGCCGCGCCGTGGACCGGCGAACCGCCTCCCACTCCGGTCCGCCCGCAGGGCGAGCGGGAACCATTCACGGATGGCGCCTGGATCTTCGAGCCGGAACTCGACGGCGTCCCTGTCTTTCTCGGGCGGCGCGAGGCCCGGGCGTTTCTGGAAACGGGAGACGACCGGATCCGACTCGCGCTGCCAGAGATCCTGGCGGACGCCGAATCTCTGCGCGCCGAAGAGTTCCTCGCGCATGGGACGCTCGTGAGCACCGACGAGACCGAACGGCCCTCCCGTGAACGCCTGGCGTTGTACCTGGCGGGGGATCGCTCAATTCCGGTTTCGCTCTACCTGAACGACCTGCTCCGCTACGAGGAGTGGGACGTGCGGAACGTCCCCCTCCTCGAACGGAAGACCCTTCTCTCCACCCTGCTGCCGCCCGGCGGCGCACTGCTCTTCGGAGACCATGTGGCCGTCCGCGGACAAGAGTTCCATGCGACCTGCGAGGCCGCCGGGCTTCCCGGGACGATCGCGCGGCGAAGCGCCGGCGTATATCCGACCGAGCCGGTGCTTGCGGGCGACCCGAACCGCCTTGCCGACTGCCTGCGCATTCCCGCCGGAAGCGTCGGCACCGGGGATCCGTCCGATCACCTCCTCGCGGGCCTCTCCCGGCAGCGGGCGGCGCGCGCGTCGGCCAGGCCGCTCCGCTTCACGAATCTGGACAAGGTGTTCTGGCCGGACCATGGCTACACGAAGGGAGACCTGATCCGCTACTACGACCGGGTGGCCGAACACCTCCTCCCCTACCTCCACGAGCGCCCGTCGCACCTGCTTCGATATCCCGATGGCGTCGGGGGCAAGGCCTTCTACCAGAAGAACCTCCCCGATCACACGCCGGAGTGGATCGTGAGCGAGGAGATCCCTTCGGGTCACCGGGGTGAAACGATCCGCTACCTCATCGTGAACGACGCGGCCGCGCTGCTCTTCGCCGCGAACCTGGGGAGCATCGATATCCACCCCTGGCTGTCCCGGAGAACGCACCGCGAAACACCGGACTGGGCGGTCTTCGATCTCGACCCGGGGGGAGGACCGTTCAGCGACGTGGTCCGCCTCGCCCGGGCCTTCGGCAAGGTGCTTCGCGGGATCGGGTTGCGCCCCTATCTGAAGACGTCCGGCGCGACGGGGCTTCACATCTACGTCCCGCTGGAACCGATCTATCCCTACGACGTGGTCCGTCAGTTCGCCGAGGCGGTTTCCACCCACGTTGCCGGCGAACACCGGGACATCGCCACCGTCGAACGGACCACCTCCCGGCGGCGGGGGCGGGTGTACCTCGACTTCCTCCAGAATCGGCGCGGGCAAACGGTGGTTCCTCCCTATGCGGCGCGTCCGGTGCCGGCCGCATCGGTCTCGGCTCCCCTGGACTGGGACGAACTCGACGGAGATCTCCGCCCCGACCGCTTCACGATCGCCACCCTGCCCGAACGTCTCGACCGGCTGGGTGACTTGTTCGCCGGCACCCTGCACGATCGCCAACCGCTCCTCCCGGCGATCGAGAAGTTCCGGGAGCGCTACCTGCCGGGATCAGACTGAGGCGCCAAGCAGCCGGTGAACAAAGTCACGCGGCCCAGTTCTCCCGGTGGGGGCTCGGCCGGCGATCCATCCCGGCCAAACAACCGGTGATGAAACCCACGCGGCCCAGTTCTCCCGGTGGGGGCTCGGCCGGCGATCCATCCCGGCCAAACAACCGGTGATGAAACCCACGCGGCGTTCGGCCGGCGATCCATCCCGGCTGAACCGCGTCGCTTCGCGCCGCTCATCGTTGCGTTTCGGTCGAAATACACTCGGTATTCCTTTCTCACGCGCCTTGTCAGCCGGGTGCCTCGCCGGCCTCGGCGCTCACGTGGGTTCCACCACCGGCTGTTCACCGCGTCGCTTCGCGCCGCTCATCGTTGGGTTTCGGTCGGAATACGCCCGGGCCAGTTCTCCCGGTGGGGGCTCCTCCCTCACGCGCCTTGTCAGCCGGGCGCCTCGCCCCCACCGGGAGACTGGCCGGCCTCGGCGCTCACGCCACTTTGTCCACCAGCTACTAGAATGTCCACCCTTGCCCCCAGGGAGCGAAGTTTCTCCGGCAGGTCGGAATAACCCCGCTGCACGGTTTCGAGCGGGGTGATGCGGCTCTCGCCGGACGCGGCAAGCGCCGCCGCGATTAGCGCCATTCCCGATCGGATGTCGCGGGCGTCGAGGTCTCTCCCCCGAAGCTTGGTAGGCCCGGTGACGATCACCCGATGTGGATCGCAGAGGAACATGTCCGCTCCCATCCCGATCAACTGTTCGAGGGAGAAGAGACGGAGTTCATACATCCAGTCGTGAACCAGGGTGGCGCCTTCGGCGGCCGTCGCCAACACCGTCGTGAGGCTCACCATGTCGCTCGGGAATCCCGGCCACGGAGCGGTGGTGATGCGCCGCGCGGCGCGCAGCCGGGAGGGCTCGACAACCAGCCGATCCTCCTCGAGTTCGATCGCTACTCCGAGACGGCTGAGCACCGCCACGATCGGCTCGAGATCCCTGGCGCGCGCTCCCCGGATTTCCACCGTTCCGCCGGTCAGGGCGGCGGCCGCCGCCCAACTTCCGGCCTCCACGAAGTCCCCGGCGAGCGTCCACGCAGCACCGGCCGGGCGCTCCCGGCCGAACACCCGCAGGGTCGGAGTACCGGCCCCTTCGATGCCGATTCCCATCTTCTCCAGGAACCCGCACAGCTCGACGACATGCGGTTCACAGGCCGCGTGACGGATTTCCGAGACGCCCTCGGCTCCCGCCGCGGCCAGCAGCGCCGTTTCCGTTCCCGTGACCGACGCCTCCTCGAGATAGATGGAGGCGGGCTGCAGGCCATCAGGAGCCTCGAGCACCCGGCCGGGCCCCTCGACCTCCCTGACCCCCATGGCCCGAAGGGCCGCCAGGTGCACGTCGAGGCTTCGACGCCCGGCGAAGTCTCCTCCCGGCTCCCCCATCTGCACCCTCCCGCGACGCGCGAGCAGCGGCGCCGCAAGCAGCACCGATCCGCGCAGCCGGCCCACCCCCGCGGGGTCCGGTTCGTCGCTCCGGATGTCTGCGGCCCGGATCCGCACGGAACCCCCTTCCCCTCTCTCCACTTCGGCGCCGAGCCCCTGCAGGACTTCGGCCATCGTGGCCGCGTCGCGAATCTCCGGCATGTTCCGGAGTTCACACCACTCGTCGGTGAGAAGGCAGGCGGCGAGGAGCGGTAGCGCGGCGTTCTTGTTGCCCTCGACCTTCACCCGGCCTTCCAGTCGAGCGCCACCCTCGACGATCAAAGTGGTCGGAGCGGGAGCGTCTCGAGTCAAGACGAAAACTCTCCCAGGAAAACGAGCTCGGGCACCAGCTCGACCCCGAAGGCCGCCGACACCGCCTCCCGGCACACCCCGAGCAAATGATGCACGTCCGCCGCCGTCGCGCCGGGTCCGGCAGTCAGGAAATTGGCGTGGACCTCGGACACCCGGGCCCCGCCGACCGCAACCCCTTTCATCCCGGTCCGGTCCAGCAGAGCGCCGGCGGCGCAGGGGACATCGGGAGGCAGGGAGACCCGGCTGGGGTCCGGGTTCCGGAAGGCGCAGCCGGCGCTCGGGAGCCCGAGGGGTTGGGTGCGCTTCCGAAACGCCAGGGATGCTCGAGCCCGCCGGCGAAGGACGGCCGGATCCCCGGGTTGAACTCCGAAGTCGGCGGACAAGACGATGCGCCCCCTCGGGGCGAGAGCGGCGCCGCCGGGCCCGAACTCCGCGGCTTCCACAGGGAGCGTCTCCACATCCCCCTGGTCACCGACGACACGCAGCCCCGTCACCAACTCGCTCACGTTCCGGCCGCCGAAGTGAGCGTTCCCATGGATTGCCCCTCCCACCGTTCCCGGGGTGCCCGCCCACGCCTCGAGACCCGCGAGGCCTCGCTGGATGCTCCAGCGGACAAGCCCGTTCACTGTCATTCCGGCGAATGCCCGGACGGTTCGGCCGTCAAGGTGGTGCGCAGAGCCCCCGCGCACCCGGACCACCACCCCACGGACTCCCTCGTCAGACACCAGCACGTTGGATCCGCCGCCAAGAAGGGTGACGGGGAGCCCGGCGTTGCTGGCGGCCGAGAGAGCTGCAAGAAGCTGCTCCTCGCCGCCGACCTGCACGAACCAGTCGGCTGGTCCCCCGAGCCCGAGCGTCGTGAACGGAGCGAGTGGACGATTCCGCTGGAACCACGCGCCCTCGGGGCGTAAGGCGAACGCCCTGCCAATCACCTCAGGAAAACCCCGAGGTACGGCGGCGGCGGGCTCAGCGACCGTCGCCGAGCCCGGCCAGGCGGTCTCGAACACCCTGCTGGCCCGGATTCAACTCCAGCGAACGTTCGAACATTTCCCGCGCGCGTTCCCCGTCACCGAGTTGCTCGTGACAATCCCCAAGCGCGTTCAGTAGCGAGGAATCCGCCGTGCGCAGGGTGAGAGCGTGTTCCAGACGCGGGACTGCTTCTCCGCACTCCTGTCGAATGTAGTAAGCGAAACCCACTCCTTCAGCCACGTCGATCTCATTCGGGTATTCCGTCTCGATAGGAAGCAGAAGATCCAGCGCTTCGTCCGCTTTCCGCGCAAACAGCAACGCGCTCGCCAGCTTCCAGCGCGCCATCGGCAAGTTCGGATTCGCGGCCGCCTCCCGGAAAGCGACGGTAGCTTCCGAAACGCGGCCGTGGGCCATGAACTGCTCGCCGAGCGCAAGGGCAAGCAGTCCCGGCACGTGGGTGGCGAAAGACCGCCGCACAATAAAACCGGGACGATCCACCGTGGCGCGCGGGGAAACCAGAATGGGGGCTTCCCGCGACGCGACTGTTGTCCCGGCGCTGTCCAGAAGCTCCGCCACCACCAGATAGCGGCCGGCCCCGATCCCCGCCAGCGGAAACTCCTCGATAGGCGGATCGGCCACACTTCCCGGCGCCACCACCCGCTCCACCAGCAGTTCACCCGCCGCGCGCGTGTCGGGACCACCGCCCTCATCGGTCAGGATGCGGAGCCGCAGACTCTGGTCGGCCTTGGCGTTCAACGTCTGGACCGCAACGGTCAGGGTGTCGCTGGCCGCGAACACTCCGCCCACCGACGGCTCGAGCACCGCGGGACCGAACTGGAAGGTTCCGAATCGCAGATCGCTTGCGAAATCCGCTCCCAGATCGGCGCGGTACGCGAGCACCAGGTCGGCGAGGCCAACAGCGCCCGGACCACCGGTCGCGGGAACCTGAACCTCAGCGCTCACCACCGTGTACTGCTGGCTGGCGCGGTTGCGCACGACGACGCTCACCTCGTACTCGCCGGGGATCACCGGTAGGTTGTCGCGGTAGGCAAAGGGACGGGGGGCCGCCTCGCGATGCTGGCTTTCGGTGAGCCGGATTTCGGGCTCGTTCCGCTGCACCGCGACCAGGCGTCCATCGAGCGTGCGCAGCTCGAGTTCGACTTCGAGTGTCGTCTGGTAGACGTACTCACGATCGTCGAACTCAAGCGAGAAATCCTCCGGGGCGAATTTCACGCTGTAGTGGATGAAGGGCGTGTTCCTGGGTCCCACCAGTACCCGGAAATCGGCCTCGCTCGTGACGAAGCGGAACGAGTATTCGGAGGTCACCCGATCCCCATATCGGAGATACCCCTCGATTTCCTCCAGATCCACGATCTTGTAGGGGGATTCGAGGATGTCCGCGAAGTTCTTGTCCACGCTCATCGAGGGCCGCACGGTGTCGAGCCGAGGGGCGATGGTGTTGGTGGCCGAAAGAAAATCGGCGTGCGGGTCGGTCAGATCCACCACCAGACTCGCGCGGGCCAGATCCATGGACACCACCTCGAGGATGTCGACGACCGCATGCTGGCGGTTTCGGAGCAGCTCGCCGCGACGAAGAAGCGCGTCCGGGCCATCGCCCCACGGGTGGTACAGCTCGTATTCGCCGATATCTTCCTTCTTGAAGAACAGCAAATTGAACCGGGGCGGCAGGCCCATTCTGGTGTCTCCCTGGTAGGTCCAGAGATCGATGCTCACCACCTCGTTGCGCCCGTCGAACTGCTCGCGCTGGCGCGGCTTGCCGAGGATGATCCAGTGGCGGCCCCGGTCGGTCTGCCATCCCGGCCGGGGGGCGTCCCTGCCCAGGAAGCGGTTGGCGTAGTCGAGACGCTCGTAGTGCTCGATCTTGAACTCGTTTTCCTTCGTCGCCGGAACGGGATCCCGCCGCAGCCAGAACGCCTCGATGAAGTGTTCGCGCTCCTCGAACCCTTGGAGCTCAAGGAACACTTCCCGCTCTACCTCGGTGATGAGGTAGACCACCTCTTCTTCCAGCCACACCCGATGTTCCTCGGGCAGGCGGTCAACGCGCTCGTCTGCTCCCGTCAGGGAAGGTGCCAATAGGCAAGGTGCCAGCAGGGCCAAACCGGCCACCAGGGCTCGGAAGGGACGCCGATGATGAGGAGCAGGCTGCATGGGAGATCGATCCTCGAGCCCCGCCCGCGCGCGTGCGCAAACGACCGGGCCTCTTCTGGGTGAGCCTACCGCGCCGTCCTCAAGCGCCGCAACGGAATTGCCGTGGCCACCGGGCGGCCCGTTAGAATCGCGGCCGGAGGACCAACCCATGATCCACTTCCCGAAGAAAATGTTGATCTCGGCGGTCGCTCTGTCCGTCGGTCTGGCCGCGATCGCTCTGGCGCACAACCCGCGCGCCAAGGTGGAAGCCAGCTTTGACGGCAAGGCGGTCACCGTGGACTACGGCCGTCCCAGCCTGAACGGCCGCGACATGCTGGGCCAGGCGATGCCCGGAATGGTGTGGCGCCTCGGCTCCGAAGACGCCACCACGATCACCACCGAGGGTGACCTGATGATCGGCAGCCAGATGGTGTCCGCCGGCGCCTACAGCCTCTTCGCGCAGAAGACCGAGGACGGTTGGGACCTGCTGGTGAACGGCGAGACCGGGCAGTCGGGCCTTGCCCACAATCCGGAAAAGGACCTGTTCAGTGCTCCCCTCAAGGTGGAAAAGGCCGACAGTTCCGCCGAGATGTTCACCATCACGCTGATGGCCGACGGAATGAACGGCACCCTCAAGATGCAGTGGGGAGAAACCGCGCTCGTCGCCGACCTCATGGTGCATTGAGCGGAACCCTCGTGGGGGTTGCGCCGTATCTCGGCCAACCGGTAGGCTCCGTCCACCCAAAATAGCAACCCGAATGAATTCGCCTATCCGACATCAGACTCAGAAGAAGCTCTCGACCGCGGAGCACATACTCGATCAGGGAGAGATCCGATGAAGACCAACCGTCGCAGTTTCCTTAGTTTGGCAGGCGGTGGAACCGCAACCAGCCCGGCCGCTCTTCACGCGATCTCCGCCCGCGGCCGTGAAGCCTGGGAAGCCGAGAACGGCTTTCGCGGGGCGCCGGTCTTCGTGCCGCCACCCGAGGCCGACGAGGTCCGGATCAGCAGCAACGAGAACCCGCTCGGTCCGGGACCCGCCGCGGTGGCGGCGCTCCGGGGCGAGTACGGCTCGATCATGCGCTATCCGATGAACGCGCGGATCAGTGGCAGCGACCTCCGCAAGCGGATCGGAGAGATGTACGGCGGGGGCGCCGAGCATGTGGTCCTCGCTCCGGGTTCCTCGGAGATCCTCCGGAACGCCGTTCGGGTGTACACCGGCCCGGGTCGGGCGCTCGTCACCGGGGAGTGCTCCTACGAGAACCCGGTGCGGACCGCCAAGTACGTCGGTGCACCGGTCAAGTCCATCCCGATGATGGGAGATCTTGGACTCGACCTCGACAAGATGGCCGGAGCCTCAATCGGCGCCGGACTCGTTTTCCTCTGCAACCCGAACAACCCCACCGGCACGGTCCACTCGCTGGCGGACATCACGGACTTCGTGAAGTTCGTCAAGAAGGAATCGCCTTACACCGCGATTCTTCTCGACGAGGCCTACTACGACTACGTCACCCACCCCGCCTTCGACACCGGCGCCCCGCTCGCGATGGAGTACCGCGACGTCTTCGTGGGCCGGACCTTCTCGAAGGCGTACGGAATGGCGGGTCTCCGGATTGGCTATTCCTTCGGGCAGGCCGGCACGATCGCGAAGCTGGCCCCGTTGCGTCTCACTTTCGGGACTTCGATCCTTTCCATCGCGGCCGCGATGGGATCGCTGGAAGACCCGGCCTACATCAAGAGGGAAGTGAAGCGGAACGAGGCGGCGCGCAAGTTCACCCTCGACTTCTTCTCGAGCAACGGCCTCGACCCGGTGCCCAGCGAGACGAACTTCATCTTCGTGAACATCGGTCGTTCGGCAAAGGAGTTCCGCGAGGCCTGCGCAAAGCAGGGAATCATGGTGGGCCGGGACTTCCCTCCCTACGAAAACTCCCACGCCCGCATCTCGATCGGCACCCTCGAAGAGATGCAGCGCGCAACCGCGGTCTTCGCGGAAGTGCTCGGGCTCGCCACCGCCGACAACCAGCAGCAGTAGGCCGAATCACTCATCGTCCAGAACCGCAGAACCCCCCGCTACGAGGAGGTAGCCACCCCATGCTCTCCCGCCGCAGTTTCCTGAGTCATGCCTCCGCCGGCGCCGCTGGCCTCTATGCCGCGACTGTCGTCCGCTCGCGCCTCCGCGAGCAGCTCGCCTTCGCCGCCGAGATGGGAATCGCCCCCGAAGAGGCGATCAACCTCGCCAACAACGAGAACTCACTCGGCCCCGGTGAGGCGGTCATGGACGCCATCGATTCGGTCATCGGACCCGAAGGCGTGATCGCCGGACGCTACCCGTTCCGGTTCCTCGGCCCCCTGCAGGAGGCCATCGCCGAGAAGTGGGGAGTGAAGCCGCAAAACGTCCTCGTGGGCGCCGGCTCCACCCAGATCCTGGTGGACTGCACTCATCAGTACGCAAGCAAGGAGAAGGCGCTCGTCGGGTCGCTGCCGACCTACGAAGAGTGCTTCGGATACGCGAACCTGATGGGCTACCGGACGAAGGAGGTACCGCTGACGTCCGAGTTCAAGATGGATCTGGACCAGACGCTCCACGCCTGCAAGGGCAGCGGGATGCTCTTCTACTGCAACCCCAACAATCCGGTCGCTACGCTCGTCGATCCAGCCCAGAGCAAGGACTTCCTGATGCGGGCCCTCGACGTGGAGAAAAACCTCCGCATCCTGGCCGACGAGGCCTACATCGACTACGTGACCACGCCGGGTCATGAGACCATGATCCCGACGGCGATCGAGAACCCGCGGCTCATCGTGGCGCGCACCTTCTCGAAGGCCTACGGGATGGCCGGTCTCCGGGTCGGCTATGCGATCGCCCACGAAGACACCATCGCCGAACTGGGCGAGTTCCACATGGGCAACTCGGTCAGCACGCCGGCGCTGGTCGCCGCGAACGCCGCCCTCCAGCGCGACAAGGCGGATCCCGACTACCTCCCGAACGAGAAGAAGCGGAACGCCGAGGCGCGGGACTTCATCATCAAGTTCTTCGCCGACCGGGGCCTCAGCTCTACGGACGCACAGACGAACTTCATCTTCGTGGATGTCGGGATGCCGATCGAGCATTTCCAGGCGGCCTGCGCCGCCGAGGGCGTTCGCGTCGGGCGGCCGTTCCCGCCGTTGTGGACTCGCTGCCGCATCTCCCTCGGCACGATGGACGAGATGCAGCGCGCCGCTACCAGGATCGCGACGGTCCTCGACTCCGCCCAGAAGATGGCGGCGTAAGGAGCGTGGAGCGCCGGTCTTCAGGCCCCCACCGGGAGAACTGGCCAGCATCGCCCCGCTAGAGCGGGGCGAAACTCCCGTCGCCACCCCGCGTAGAGCGCACGCAACCGTCCAGGAACGCCGGCCTTCAGACCGGCATCGCTCCGCTAGAGCGGGGCGAAACTCCCGTCGTCAGCCCGGGTAGAGCGCGCACAGCCGTCCAAGATCGCTGGTCTCCGCAGCCGGCGTCGCTCGCTGAAGGTGGGCGAAACCGCGCATTGCTGACCACCCGCCGAGCGGCACTCGACGGCTCTCTTCGGCGCGACGCCCGCCCGTCGGGGGACTGCTCCCCTGCTCCCAAACACCCGGAAGCCCGCGCTCCGGTACCCTACCCGGTTCGAGACTTCGGTAATCTGGTTCTCTCACCGGCCAGTTCTTGCTTCGGGCTCGGTGCTTCCGCGACCTCTTCCACGGGCCGCCGGCAGGAGACAGACCATGATCGTTCGAACCCCAGCCATCTTGATCCCGTTGGTGCTCGCGGCCAGCTTCGCAGGCGCCCAACCCGGAGTCCACACCTCGGCGAGTGGGGGCGAGGTTCTCCGCCTCCTCCGGCGAGAGAAGCTCGACCTGATCCTGCCGGGCGCCATGCGCGACAACAACGTGGACATGTGGATCCACGTCACGCGCCATGGCGATCCCGACCCGCTGGCCCACTGGTTCGGAAACACCTACGGTTACCTCGTCTTCACCGACCTCGGTGACCGGATCGAGCGGGCCGCGTTCGGGAGCGCGGGAGCCGTCGAGGACATCGACGTGCGCGGCTCCGACGCTTTCGCCCGGACCATCTCCAGTTACGGCCGCGGCTACCAGCTGGCGTTCGGCTATGGCGACGAGGTGTACGACGAGTTCACCGAATTCGTCGCCGAAAGGGATCCGGGAACCATCGCCGTGAACACCTCCGAGTGGCTCGCCGAGGCCGACGGGCTGTCCCACACTTCGTACCTGAAACTCATCAAGGTTCTCGGACCCAAGTACGCGGAGAGAATCGTCTCCGCCGAGAACCTCATCACCGATTTCGCGGTGAGACGAACGGTCCGGGATGTGGCCGAGCAGATCAACAACCTCGAGGCCGCCCGCCAGCTTCACCAGGCGGCCCTCGCTCGTATCGAGCCGGGGAGGACGACGATCCGGGAGATCACCACCTGGGCGCGGGAGGAGGCGTACAAGCGGCACCTGGCCGGATTCAGCACTTGGGGCCGGGGTGGCATCCGCCTCTACTACACCGCGGTTTCGGAGGATCCGCCGTATCCACCGGACGCCCGCTACTGGATCTGGCACGGCGACTACGTCTTCCAGCGCGGGGATTTCTTCGCCTTCAACGTCGGCGTCAACTACCTGGGATTCGGGACCGACACCAAGACCCACGCCTACATCCTGCGAGAAGGGGAGACGGCGCCTCCCGAGAGCATCCAGAAGCTGTTCGATTTCGCGGTGGCCGGCCAGTGGATCATGAGACCCCACATGAGGGTCGGCATGACGGCCAAGGAATCCCTGGACGCCATGGTCGCGGCCATGGAGGAGGCGGGCTACCTGTATACGCCGTTCGTGAATTCAGGCATCCAGGGAATGGGGCGGACGCCCGACGGCGCCCGCAATCTCGACTACGTGATCATCCAGGAGGCGCTCGGCGACACCGATCAACCGGGTTTCGCCATCGACAACCACGCGCACGGCTCCATCGGAACCAGCACTCTCGGACCCTCGATGGCCAATTTCCGGGCCGACCGGCACCACCTCGTGATCCAGGAGAATCACATCTTTGCGTTCGAATACATGCTTCACATGAACATCCCGGAAAGACCGGGGTTTCCGCTGGCGATCAACTTCTCGAACCCTCAGATCGTGACGAGCAAGGGCGTGGAGTGGCTCCAGCCGCCGAACGAAAAGATCTTTCTCATCCCCTGACTCCGGCAACCCGCCGGACCGGAGCCCTGCCCGCTGCCCGGCGGCCGGACCGGGATTCCTCGACACGGAGATCACCCCAGCGTGGCGAGCAATCGGCGCCACGCCACCGGTTCGCGCCCGGCGGCGAACGGCGGCGCCCGCGTACGCCGTTCCGGCCGAGTTCCCCGAGGAATCCCGGGGCGTTTCGTCGCGCCACCAGCGCGTGTGGAACGCATCGGCGTCCCCCGGAGAGCCGTCGCCGGGAAAGCCGGGATGGGGAGATCCGCGTTTCCCGGGGTCCGGAACCCGATCGCCGGGAGCCTCGCCGATTCGTCAGCGGGACAAGAGAGAGAAAGCGCCAGCCTCCAAGTGCGAGGCTGGCTAGCGAACCAAGGCGCGCAGGAACAACCCGTACACCCCGCGTTCGTCGGTGGCCTGCCGGCGGTTCAATTCGAGATCGAGATTGAGGGCGGTGCCGACGTCCACCCGGAACCCGAAGCGGAACGATGGGAATTCCTTCGAGCGCGATGCAACTCCCGCGTAGGGAACGAGCAGCGCGTCCCGCAACACAAGGAACCCGTAGCCCATTTCGGAATCCCAGTGGCGTCCGATTGGCGCCTGAAGCGGGGTGTCAAACACGTTGCCCAAGGGCGAGAACAATTGGCCCGTTCCGTTCGCCTGAGCGCCGTAGCCGGTCCGGACACTGCCCTGCAAGCCCTCCCCGGTAAGTGAAGGCTGGATCTGAATCACGCCGGACATTCCCCACTCGCGATACTCCGCGTCCTGGTGGAGGATCAACATCCGGCCAGACCAGTCCGCCATCAGCCGCCATCCCGGGTGCTCAAACGCGACCCCGGAAGCCATTTCGAGTCCGGCCCCGGTCTCGGCGTCACCACCGTCGTAGCGCGCTGCCACCTCCACCCGCGGCGTGAGTGCCCCACCCCCCGAAAAGCCGGAACGGCGGGCGGCCTCGAGTCGCACGCGTGCCCGGCTCGCGTCGGCTTCGATAAGCCGCGGCCGCAGGTCGTCGGTGGAATCCACTTTCGTCACGAACGCATCCGTTTCGACAGCGAGCCGAAGGCCGGAAGGATCCGTTGGCTCCAGAATCACCCCGCGCATCCCCAACACGCCGGCGCGCATGCCGAGGTCGCTGGTATTCCAGTCCCCGTCCACCTGCATCTCGCCGACCCCGGTTCCGAACATGCCCCAGAACCGGACACGATCAGTCAACGAGATTCCCAGATAGGGATTCACACTCGTCAAGGAACTCCGCATTGTTCCGGCGCGCGCACTGGACCGTGCCATGCCGAGTTGCTCGAAATTGCCCTGCCCCCGACTGTGCGCGACGGCCACTCCCGCGACCGTACGGCCCCGGCGGTAGTCCAGTCCAAGGAGCCCTGTCAGAACGTCCCCGCTGACCGAAACCGGGGCGTCGGCGCCCGAAAAGCGCATCAGCGACCCTCGTCCCCACACCGTCCACCCGAACGGCTCCTGGCCGCTCCTTGTCGCGAGAGGCAGGAAGAAGGAACTCCGCGACAGCAGGTCGAACGTGCTGACGGACTCGAACCCATAGCTCGCCGCGGATCGGCTTCGCGTCCCAACGCCATGGAGGTCGGGCCGGATAGCGACGCCCGAGCCATACATCGGCTGCAGCCCGAGATGCATGTTGGCCGATCCGCCGAACGGCGCATTTAATCGTCCGCCGACTGCCTCCGCGACCTGCGTCGTGACTGTCCTCCCGAACCGCGACAGCCATGCCGAGAGGACCGGTGCCGCATCATCGTCGTCATCGATCGTCCCGGTAGCCGTCCCTCTGGCGATCTCCGCGTTCCCGGCTCCGGAGAGCACCAACTGGAACGTCTCGTCCGGTTCGTCCCGACGATCGTTGATGACATCGACGCGAACTTCTCCGACCCGTTTGCCCGGCGGCAGAACGACGGTGCCGCTGGCGTCTCGGTAGTCGCTACCGGGCTTGGCGGTGCCCGGCGCGGTGCTCCAGTCCACGGTAACGGTCCGCCCGCTGCTCGCGTCCAACTCGATCCGGAAAACGATCTGCCCTGCTTCTTCCGACGCACGGCTGTCGAGAACGGACATCGCCGGATCGGGATCGTCATCTTCGATCGTCCCAACCGCTTCCCCGTCGGAGACGACGGCGTTTGTCGGGGACATCAATACGGCCAGGAACGTCTCGTCGTCTTCACTCAAGAGGTCTTCGATCAACTCCACGCGGGAGCGCACCTCCGTAACTCCCGGAGCGATCTCAATGAGCTGCAGGGCTTCTACGTAGTCGACGTCACCAGTCGCCGTGCGGCTGGCGGTAGTGCGCTCGACGGTGATCGGCAGTTCACTCGGCCGGTCGAGCGCGACCAGAAATGCCAGTACGCCGGAGCTCTCGGTGGCGCGCTGGTCGAAGATCCGGATTCCGGGTGGGAGTTCGTTGTCGACGATGACCGCGGTCCCGGGTCCCTGCGGGATTGCGTTGTCGACATCGGTGAGGCTCACAACGAAGCTTTCCTCCCCTTCATATATGTAGTCATCCAGCACTTCGACCACGATCGTCTGGCTGAGTGCGCCGGGACTGATCCTCGTGATGCCGCTGGTCTCCGTGTAGTCGGCGCCCGGTGTCGCGGTCTGGGCTGAAGTACCCCAACGGGCGACTACCAACTGCGGACTCGGATCGGAGAGGACAAGCCTCAGGGAAATGAAGCCGTCGGTTTCGAGCGCGGTGGCGTCCTCGATCGTCAGTGCGGGACCATCGTCGTCGCGGATGGTCCCGAGCGCAATGTCGTCCGCAATCGTCGCGCCGGACGCACCGTACAGGAGCACCTGGAAGGTCTCGTCGATCTCGTCCAATCGGTCGTCCAGCAGCCGGACAGTGATCGTGGCGCCAGTGACTCCGGGAGGGAAGGTCACGGTATCGGCGATGCGGATGTAGTCGTGTCCTTCCCGCGCGGTCCGGGGGTCCGTCGCCCAGGCGACGATCACCGTCCGGGGCACCGACGCGCTGAGGCTCAGCCGAAAATTGATCGCACCCGAAGCCTCGTCCGCCGCCGCGTCGGAGATCCGAATTTCGGGCAGGACTTCGGCCGGAGCGTCCGCGCTGTCGTTGTCCAGGATCCTCATCTCGGTGGACACCACGACAGTGTCCACCGCGTCCCCGTCGATCACAACGGTCTCGTCGGGCTCCACCGCTGCCTCTTCTACCGGCGTCAGCGTGAATGTTGCCATCCCGCTGGTGGAACCCGCGGGGATCATGAGGGGGAACGGATCCACCGGAACGAAGTCCGGCCCCGCCCTCGCCGTGCCTCCCGAAACCATGATTAATACCATGTTCGACTCCGCCGAGGGCTCGCCCAGCGTCCCCGTCACCGCAATCATCGTTGGGCCGGCGCCCTCGGAGACCGATCGTGGGTTCACCGAAAGCGTCACCGCCGTCGTGGCGGCGGCCGTTTCCTCGTCTTCCAGCGTCAACGACGCACCCGTCACCGTCAGCCCCGTCGCCGTCCCCTTCACCGAGATCGTCTCGTCACCCTCGCTCAGTAAGTCCTGCGTCGGCGTCAAGGTGAACGTCCCCGTCCCGCTCGTCGCACCCGCACCGATCGTCACCGTGAAGTCCGAAACCGTAGCGTAGTCCGTCCCCTCCGTCGCACTGTCCCCCGCGTCACCCACCGCGACCGTCACCGCCGTCGCCTCCCCCCGGGCGCCCCCGCCCAGCGCCGCCGTCAGCACCACCGCCGTCGCCGAGTCCGCCTCTCCCACGCTCGTCGGGTTCACCGACAGCGTCACCCCCGTGGAGGCCGTCTCATCGTCTTCCAGCGTCAACGACGCACCCGTCACCGTCAGCCCCGTCGCCGTTCCCTCCACCGAGATCGTCTCGTCACCCTCGCTCACCGTGTCCTGCGTCGGCGTCAAGGTGAATGTCCCCGTCCCGCTCGTCGCGTTCGCCCCGATCGTCACCGTGAAGTCCGCAACCGTCGCGTAGTCCGTCCCCTCCGTCGCACTGTCTCCCGCTTCTCCCACCGCGACCGTCACCGCCGTCGCCTCCCCCCGGGCGCCCCCGCCCAGCGCCGCCGTCAGCACCACCGCCGTCGCCGAGTCCGCCTCTCCCACGCTCGTCGGGTTCACCGACAGCGTCACCCCCGTGGAGGCCGTCTCATCGTCTTCCAGCGTCAACGACGCACCCGTCACCGTCAGCCCCGTCGCCGTTCCCTCCACCGAGATCGTCTCGTCACCCTCGCTCACCGTGTCCTGCGTCGGCGTCAAGGTGAATGTCCCGGTCCCGCTCGTCGCGTTCGCCCCGATCGTCACCGTGAAGTCCGGCACCGTGGCGTAGTCCGTCCCCTCCGCCGCGCTGTCCGCCGTGTCCCCCACCACGACCGTCACCGCCGTCGCCGAGCCCCGCGCCGCGCCGTTCAGCGCCGCCGTCACCACCACCGCCGTCGCCGAGTCCTCTTCACCCACGCTCGTCGGGTCCACCGACAGCGTCACCCCCGTCGAGGCGGCGTCCGTGTCGTCGTCCGTCAGCGTCAACGACGCCCCCGTCACCGTCAACCCCGTCGCCGTTCCCTCCACCGAGATCGTCTCGTCCCCTCGCTCGCCGGGTCCTGCGTCGGCGTCAGCGTGAACGTCCCCGTCCCGCTCGTCGCGTTCGCACCGATCGTCACCGTGAAGTCCGGCACCGTGGCGTAGTCCGTCCCCTCCGCCGCGCTGTCCGCCGCGTCGCCCACCACGACCGTCACCGCCGTCGCCGAGCCCAGCGCCGCGCCGTTCAGCGCCGCCGTCACCACCACCGCCGTCGCACCGTCCGCCTCTCCCACGCTCGTCGGGTTCACCGACAGCGTCACCTCCGTGGAGGCCGTCTCCTCGTCTTCCAGCGTCAACGACGCACCCGTCACCGTCAGCCCCGTCGCCGTCCCCTTCACCGAGATCGTCTCGTCACCCTCGACCAGTAAGTCCTGCGTCGGCGTCAAGGTGAACGTCCCGGTCCCGCTCGTCGCGTTCGCCCCGATCGTCACCGTGAAGTTCGACACCGTGGCGTAGTCCGTCCCCTCCGTCGCACTGTCCGTTCCGGCCCCCACCGCGACCGTCACCGCCGTCGCCTCCCCCCGGGCGCCCCCGTGCAGCGCCGCCGTCACCACCACCGCCGTCGCCCCGTCCGCCTCTCCCACGCTCGTCGGGTTCACCGACAGCGTCACCCCCGTGGAGGCCGTCTCGTCGTCCGTCAGCGTCAACGACGCACCCGTCACCGTCAGCCCCGTCGCCGTCCCCTTCACCGAGATCGTCTCGTCACCCTCGACCAGTAAGTCCTGCGTCGGCGTCAAGGTGAACGTCCCGGTCCCGCTCGTCGCGTTCGCCCCGATCGTCACCGTGAAGTTCGACACCGTGGCGTAGTCCGTCCCCTCCGTCGCACTGTCCCCCGTGTCTCCCACCGCGACTGTCACCGCCGTCGCCGATCCCCGCGCCGCGCCGTGGAGCGCCGCCGTCACCACCACCGCCGTCGCCCCGTCCGCCTCTCCCACGCTCGTCGGGTTCACCGACAGCGTCACCTCCGTGGAGGCCGTCTCATCGTCTTCCAGCGTCAACGACGCACCCGTCACCGTCAGCCCCGTCGCCGTCCCCTTCACCGAGATCGTCTCGTCACCCTCGACCAGTAAGTCCTGCGTCGGCGTCAAGGTGAACGTCCCGGTCCCGCTCGTCGCGTTCGCCCCGATCGTCACCGTGAAGTTCGACACCGTGGCGTAGTCCGTCCCCTCCGTCGCACTGTCCCCCGTGTCTCCCACCGCGACTGTCACCGCCGTCGCCTCCCCCCGGGCGCCCCCGTGCAGCGCCGCCGTCACCACCACCGCCGTCGCCCCGTCCGCCTCTCCCACGCTCGCCGGGTTCACCGACAGCGTCAACCCCGTCGAAACCGTCTCGTCGTCCGTCAGCGTCAACGACGCACCCGTCACCGTCAGCCCCGTCGCCGTCCCCTTCACCGAGATCGTCTCGTCACCCTCGACCAGTAAGTCCTGCGTCGGCGTCAAGGTGAACGTCCCGGTCCCGCTCGTCGCGTTCGCCCCGATCGTCACCGTGAAGTTCGACACCGTGGCGTAGTCCGTCCCCTCCGTCGCACTGTCCCCCCGTCGCCCACCGCGACCGTCACCGCCGTCGCCTCCCCCCGGGCGCCCCCGTGCAGCGCCGCCGTCACCACCACCGCCGTCGCCCCGTCCGCCTCTCCCACGCTCGTCGGGTTCACCGACAGCGTCACCCCCGTGGAGGCCGTCTCCTCGTCTTCCAGCGTCAACGACGCACCCGTCACCGTCAGCCCCGTCGCCGTCCCCTTCACCGAGATCGTCTCGTCGCCCTCGACCAGTAAGTCCTGCGTCGGCGTCAAGGTGAACGTCCCGGTCCCGCTCGTCGCGTTCGCCCCGATCGTCACCGTGAAGTTCGAAACCGTGGCGTAGTCCGTCCCCTCCGTCGCACTGTCCCCCGTGTCTCCCACCGCGACTGTCACCGCCGTCGCCGAGCCCCGCGCCGCGGCGTGGAGCGTTGCCGTCACCACCACCGCCGTCGCCCCGTCCGCCTCTCCCACGCTCGTCGGGTTCACCGACAGCGTCACCCCGTGGAGGCCGTCTCATCGTCTTCCAGCGTCAACGACGCACCCGTCACCGTCAGCCCCGTCGCCGTCCCCTTCACCGAGATCGTCTCGTCACCCTCGACCAGTAAGTCCTGCGTCGGCGTCAAGGTGAACGTCCCGGTCCCGCTCGTCGCGTTCGCCCCGATCGTCACCGTGAAGTTCGACACCGTGGCGTAGTCCGTCCCCTCCGTCGCACTGTCCCCCGTGTCTCCCACCGCGACTGTCACCGCCGTCGCCGATCCCCGCGCCGCGCCGTGGAGCGCCGCCGTCACCACCACCGCCGTCGCCCCGTCCGCCTCTCCCACGCTCGTCGGGTTCACCGACAGCGTCACCCCCGTGGAGGCCGTCTCATCGTCTTCCAGCGTCAACGACGCACCCGTCACCGTCAGCCCCGTCGCCGTCCCCTTCACCGAGATCGTCTCGTCACCCTCGACCAGTAAGTCCTGCGTCGGCGTCAAGGTGAACGTCCCGGTCCCGCTCGTCGCGTTCGCCCCGATCGTCACCGTGAAGTTCGACACCGTGGCGTAGTCCGTCCCCTCCGTCGCACTGTCCCCCGTGTCTCCCACCGCGACTGTCACCGCCGTCGCCGATCCCCGCGCCGCGCCGTGCAGCGCCGCCGTCACCACCACCGCCGTCGCCCCGTCCGCCTCTCCCACGCTCGTCGGGTTCACCGACAGCGTCACCCCCGTGGAGGCCGTCTCATCGTCTTCCAGCGTCAACGACGCACCCGTCACCGTCAGCCCCGTCGCCGTCCCCTTCACCGAGATCGTCTCGTCACCCTCGACCAGTAAGTCCTGCGTCGGCGTCAAGGTGAACGTCCCGGTCCCGCTCGTCGCGTTCGCCCCGATCGTCACCGTGAAGTTCGACACCGTGGCGTAGTCCGTCCCCTCCGTCGCACTGTCCCCCGTGTCTCCCACCGCGACTGTCACCGCCGTCGCCGATCCCCGCGCCGCGCCGTGGAGCGCCGCCGTCACCACCACCGCCGTCGCCCCGTCCGCCTCTCCCACGCTCGTCGGGTTCACCGACAGCGTCACCTCCGTGGAGGCCGTCTCATCGTCTTCCAGCGTCAACGACGCACCCGTCACCGTCAGCCCCGTCGCCGTCCCCTTCACCGAGATCGTCTCGTCACCCTCGACCAGTAAGTCCTGCGTCGGCGTCAAGGTGAACGTCCCGGTCCCGCTCGTCGCGTTCGCCCCGATCGTCACCGTGAAGTTCGACACCGCCTGGTAGTCCGTCCCCTCCGTCGCACTGTCCCCCGTGTCTCCCACCGCGACTGTCACCGCCGTCGCCGAGCCCCGCGCCGCACCGTCCAGCGCCGCCGTCACCACCACCGCCGTCGCCCCGTCCGCCTCTCCCACGCTCGTCGGGTTCACCGACAGCGTCACCTCCGTGGAGGCCGTCTCATCGTCTTCCAGCGTCAACGACGCACCCGTCACCGTCAGCCCCGTCGCCGTCCCCTTCACCGAGATCGTCTCGTCACCCTCGACCAGTAAGTCCTGCGTCGGCGTCAAGGTGAACGTCCCGGTCCCGCTCGTCGCGTTCGCCCCGATCGTCACCGTGAAGTTCGACACCGTGGCGTAGTCCGTCCCCTCCGTCGCACTGTCCCCCGTGTCTCCCACCGCGACTGTCACCGCCGTCGCCGAGCCCAGCGCCGCGCCGTCCAGCGCCGCCGTCACCACCACCGCCGTCGCACCGTCCGCCTCTCCCACGCTCGTCGGGTTCACCGACAGCGTCACCCCGTGGAGGCCGTCTCATCGTCTTCCAGCGTCAACGACGCACCCGTCACCGTCAGCCCCGTCGCCGTCCCCTTCACCGAGATCGTCTCGTCACCCTCGACCAGTAAGTCCTGCGTCGGCGTCAAGGTGAACGTCCCGGTCCCGCTCGTCGCGTTCGCCCCGATCGTCACCGTGAAGTCCGACACCGTGGCGTAGTCCGTCCCCTCCGTCGCACTGTCCGTTCCGGCCCCCACCGCGACTGTCACCGCCGTCGCCGATCCCCGCGCCGCACCGTCCAGCGCCGCCGTCACCACCACCGCCGTCGCCCCGTCCGCCTCTCCCACGCTCGTCGGGTTCACCGACAGCGTCACCCCCGTCGAAATCGTCTCGTTGTCCGTCAGCGTCAACGCCGTACCGGTCACCACCAGGCCCGGGATCGTCGTCGTCCCCTCGACCGAGATCGTCTCGTCACCCTCGCCCACCGTGTCCTGCGTCGGCGTCAAGGTGAACGTCCCCGTCCCGCTCGTCGCGCCCGCCCCGATCGTCACCGTGAAGTCCGACACCGTCTGCGTAGTCCGTCCCCTCCGTCGCGCTGTCCCCCGTGTCTCCCACCGCGACTGTCACCGCCGTCGCCGATCCCCGCGCCGCGCCGTGGAGCGCCGCCGTCACCACCACCGCCGTCGCCGCGTCCGCCTCTCCCACGCTCGTCGGGTTCACCGACAGCGTCACCGCCGTCGAAACCGTCTCGTCGTCCGTCAGCGTCAACGCCGTACCGGTCACCACCAGGCCCGGGATCGTCGTCGTCCCCTCGACCGAAATCGCCTCGTCACCCTCGCCCACCGTGTCCTGCGTCGGCGTCAAGGTGAACGTCCCCGTCCCGCTCGGCGCACCCGCACCGATCGTCACCGTGAAGTCCGAAACCGTCTGGTAGTCCGTCCCCTCCGTCGCGCTGTCCCCCGTGTAACCCACCGCGACGGTCACCGCCGTCGCCGATCCCCGCGCCGCGCCGTGGAGCGTTGCCGTCACCGTCACCGCCGTCGCCGACGCGCTCTCTCCCACGCTCGTCGGGTTCACCGACAGCGTCACCCCCGTCGAAATCGTCTCGTCGTCCGTCAGCGTCAACGCCGTACCGGTCACCACCAGGCCCGGGATCGTCGTCGTCCCCTCGACCGAAATCGCCTCGTCACCCTCGCCCACCGTGTCCTGCGTCGGCGTCAACGTGAACGTCCCCGTCCCGCTCGTCGCACCCGCACCGATCGTCACCGTGAAGTCCGAAACCGTCTGCGTAGTCCGTCCCCTCCGTCGCGCTGTCCCCCGTGTAACCCACCGCGACGGTCACCGCCGTCGCCGATCCCCGCGCCGCGCCGTGGAGCGTTGCCGTCACCACCACCGCCGTCGCCCGTCCGCCTCTCCCACGCTCGCCGGGTTCACCGATAGCGTCACCTCCGTCGAGGCCGTCTCATCGTCTTCCAGCGTCAACGACGCACCCGTCACCGTCAGCCCCGTCGCCGTCCCCTTCACCGAGATCGTCTCGTCACCCTCGACCAGTAAGTCCTGCGTCGGCGTCAAGGTGAACGTCCCGGTCCCGCTCGGCGCGTTCGCCCCGATCGTCACCGTGAAGTTCGACACCGTGGCGTAGTCCGTCCCCTCCGTCGCACTGTCCCCCGTGTCTCCCACCGCGACCGTCACCGCCGTCGCCTCCCCCCGGGCGCCCCCGTGCAGCGCCGCCGTCACCACCACCGCCGTCGCCCCGTCCGCCTCTCCCACGCTCGTCGGGTTCACCGACAGCGTCAACCCCGTCGAAACCGTCTCGTCGTCCGTCAGCGTCAACGACGCACCCGTCACCGTCAGCCCCGTCGCCGTCCCCTTCACCGAGATCGTCTCGTCACCCTCGACCAGTAAGTCCTGCGTCGGCGTCAAGGTGAACGTCCCGGTCCCGCTCGTCGCGTTCGCCCCGATCGTCACCGTGAAGTCCGACACCGTGGCGTAGTCCGTCCCCTCCGTCGCACTGTCCCCCGTGTCTCCCACCGCGACCGTCACCGCCGTCGCCTCCCCCCGGGCGCCCCCGTGCAGCGCCGCCGTCACCACCACCGCCGTCGCCCCGTCCGCCTCTCCCACGCTCGTCGGGTTCACCGACAGCGTCACCCCCGTGGAGGCCGTCTCGTCGTCTTCCAGCGTCAACGACGCACCCGTCACCGTCAGCCCCGTCGCCGTCCCCTTCACCGAGATCGTCTCGTCACCCTCGACCAGTAAGTCCTGCGTCGGCGTCAAGGTGAACGTCCCGGTCCCGCTCGTCGCGTTCGCCCCGATCGTCACCGTGAAGTTCGACACCGTGGCGTAGTCCGTCCCCTCCGTCGCACTGTCCCCCGTGTCTCCCACCGCGACTGTCACCGCCGTCGCCGAGCCCCGCGCCGCACCGTGCAGCGCCGCCGTCACCACCACCGCCGTCGCCCCGTCCGCCTCTCCCACGCTCGTCGGGTTCACCGACAGCGTCAACCCCGTGGAGGCCGTCTCATCGTCTTCCAGCGTCAACGACGCACCCGTCACCGTCAGCCCCGTCGCCGTCCCCTTCACCGAGATCGTCTCGTCACCCTCGACCAGTAAGTCCTGCGTCGGCGTCAAGGTGAACGTCCCGGTCCCGCTCGTCGCGTTCGCCCCGATCGTCACCGTGAAGTTCGACACCGTGGCGTAGTCCGTCCCCTCCGTCGCACTGTCCCCCGTGTCTCCCACCGCGACTGTCACCGCCGTCGCCGAGCCCCGCGCCGCGCCGTGCAGCGCCGCCGTCACCACCACCGCCGTCGCCCCGTCCGCCTCTCCCACGCTCGTCGGGTTCACCGACAGCGTCACCTCCGTCGAGGCCGTCTCATCGTCTTCCAGCGTCAACGACGCACCCGTCACCGTCAGCCCCGTCGCCGTCCCCTTCACCGAGATCGTCTCGTCACCCTCGACCAGTAAGTCCTGCGTCGGCGTCAAGGTGAACGTCCCGGTCCCGCTCGTCGCGTTCGCCCCGATCGTCACCGTGAAGTTCGACACCGTGGCGTAGTCCGTCCCCTCCGTCGCACTGTCCCCCGTGTCTCCCACCGCGACTGTCACCGCCGTCGCCGAGCCCCGCGCCGCACCGTCCAGCGCCGCCGTCACCACCACCGCCGTCGCCCCGTCCGCCTCTCCCACGCTCGTCGGGTTCACCGACAGCGTCACCTCCGTGGAGGCCGTCTCATCGTCTTCCAGCGTCAACGACGCACCCGTCACCGTCAGCCCCGTCGCCGTCCCCTTCACCGAGATCGTCTCGTCACCCTCGACCAGTAAGTCCTGCGTCGGCGTCAAGGTGAACGTCCCGGTCCCGCTCGTCGCGTTCGCCCCGATCGTCACCGTGAAGTTCGACACCGTGGCGTAGTCCGTCCCCTCCGTCGCACTGTCCCCCGTGTCTCCCACCGCGACTGTCACCGCCGTCGCCGAGCCCCGCGCCGCACCGTCCAGCGCCGCCGTCACCACCACCGCCGTCGCCCCGTCCGCCTCTCCCACGCTCGTCGGGTTCACCGACAGCGTCACCTCCGTGGAGGCCGTCTCATCGTCTTCCAGCGTCAACGACGCACCCGTCACCGTCAGCCCCGTCGCCGTCCCCTTCACCGAGATCGTCTCGTCACCCTCGACCAGTAAGTCCTGCGTCGGCGTCAAGGTGAACGTCCCGGTCCCGCTCGTCGCGTTCGCCCCGATCGTCACCGTGAAGTCCGACACCGTGGCGTAGTCCGTCCCCTCCGTCGCACTGTCCCCCGTGTCTCCCACCGCGACTGTCACCGCCGTCGCCGATCCCCGCGCCGCGCCGTGCAGCGCCGCCGTCACCACCACCGCCGTCGCCCCGTCCGCCTCTCCCACGCTCGCCGGGTTCACCGACAGCGTCAACCCCGTCGAAACCGTCTCGTCGTCCGTCAGCGTCAACGACGCACCCGTCACCGTCAGCCCCGTCGCCGTCCCCTTCACCGAGATCGTCTCGTCACCCTCGACCAGTAAGTCCTGCGTCGGCGTCAAGGTGAACGTCCCGGTCCCGCTCGTCGCGTTCGCCCCGATCGTCACCGTGAAGTCCGACACCGTCGCGTAGTCCGTCCCCTCCGTCGCACTGTCCCCCGTGTCTCCCACCGCGACTGTCACCGCCGTCGCCGATCCCCGCGCCGCGCCGTGCAGCGCCGCCGTCACCACCACCGCCGTCGCCCCGTCCGCCTCTCCCACGCTCGCCGGGTTCACCGACAGCGTCACCCCGTCGAAACCGTCTCGTCGTCCGTCAGCGTCAACGACGCACCCGTCACCGTCAGCCCCGTCGCCGTCCCCTTCACCGAGATCGTCTCGTCACCCTCGACCAGTAAGTCCTGCGTCGGCGTCAAGGTGAACGTCCCGGTCCCGCTCGTCGCGTTCGCCCCGATCGTCACCGTGAAGTCCGACACCGTGGCGTAGTCCGTCCCCTCCGTCGCACTGTCCCCCGTGTCTCCCACCGCGACTGTCACCGCCGTCGCCGAGCCCCGCGCCGCGCCGTGCAGCGCCGCCGTCACCACCACCGCCGTCGCCCCGTCCGCCTCTCCCACGCTCGCCGGGTTCACCGACAGCGTCACCCCGTCGAAACCGTCTCGTCGTCCGTCAGCGTCAACGACGCACCCGTCACCGTCAGCCCCGTCGCCGTCCCCTTCACCGAGATCGTCTCGTCACCCTCGACCAGTAAGTCCTGCGTCGGCGTCAAGGTGAACGTCCCGGTCCCGCTCGTCGCGTTCGCCCCGATCGTCACCGTGAAGTCCGACACCGTGGCGTAGTCCGTCCCCTCCGTCGCACTGTCCCCCGTCCCCCACCGCGACCGTCACCGCCGTCGCCGAGCCCCGGGCGCCGCCCGTCAGCGCCGCCGTCACCACCACCGCCGTCGCCCCGTCCGCCTCTCCCACGCTCGCCGGGTTCACCGACAGCGTCACCCCGTCGAAACCGTCTCGTCGTCCGTCAGCGTCAACGACGCACCCGTCACCGTCAGCCCCGTCGCCGTCCCCTTCACCGAGATCGTCTCGTCACCCTCGACCAGTAAGTCCTGCGTCGGCGTCAAGGTGAACGTCCCGGTCCCGCTCGTCGCGTTCGCCCCGATCGTCACCGTGAAGTCCGACACCGTCGCGTAGTCCGTCCCCTCCGTCGCACTGTCCCCCGTGTCTCCCACCGCGACTGTCACCGCCGTCGCCGATCCCCGCGCCGCGCCGTGCAGCGCCGCCGTCACCACCACCGCCGTCGCCCCGTCCGCCTCTCCCACGCTCGCCGGGTTCACCGACAGCGTCACCCCGTCGAAACCGTCTCGTCGTCCGTCAGCGTCAACGACGCACCCGTCACCGTCAGCCCCGTCGCCGTCCCCTTCACCGAGATCGTCTCGTCACCCTCGACCAGTAAGTCCTGCGTCGGCGTCAAGGTGAACGTCCCGGTCCCGCTCGTCGCGTTCGCCCCGATCGTCACCGTGAAGTCCGACACCGTCGCGTAGTCCGTCCCCTCCGTCGCACTGTCCCCCCCGTCCCCCACCGCGACTGTCACCGCCGTCGCCGATCCCCGCGCCGCGCCGTCAGCGCCGCCGTCACCACCACCGCCGTCGCCCCGTCCGCCTCTCCCACGCTCGCCGGGTTCACCGACAGCGTCACCGCCGTCGAAGCCGTCTCGTCGTCCGTCAGCGTCAACGACGCCGCCGTCACCGTCAGCCCCGTCGCCGTCCCTCCCACCGTGATGCTCTCGTCTCCCTCACCCAGCACGTCCTGCGTCGGCGTCAAGGTGAACGTCCCCGTCCCGCTCGTCGCGTTCGCACCGATCGTCACCGTGAAGTCCGACACCGTGGCGTAGTCCGTCCCCTCCGTCGCACTGTCCCCCGGTCCCCCACCGCGACCGTCACCGCCGTCGCCGAGCCCCGGGCGCCGCCCGTCAGCGCCGCCGTCACCACCACCGCCGTCGCCCCGTCCGCCTCTCCCACGCTCGCCGGGTTCACCGACAGCGTCACCGCCGTCGAAGCCGTCTCGTCGTCCGTCAGCGTCAACGACGCCCCGTCACCGTCAGCCCCGTCGCCGTCCCCTCCACCGAGATCGTCTCGTCTCCCTCGACCAGTAAGTCCTGCGTCGGCGTCAAGGTGAACGTCCCGGTCCCGCTCGTCGCGTTCGCCCCGATCGTCACCGTGAAGTCCGACACCGTGGCGTAGTCCGTCCCCTCCGTCGCACTGTCCCCCCCGTCTCCCACCGCGACTGTCACCGCCGTCGCCGAGCCCCGCGCCGCGCCGTCAGCGCCGCCGTCACCACCACCGCCGTCGCCCCGTCCGCCTCTCCCACGCTCGCCGGGTTCACCGACAGCGTCACCCCCGTCGAAACCGTCTCGTCGTCCGTCAGCGTCAACGACGCACCCGTCACCGTCAGCCCCGTCGCCGTCCCCTTCACCGAGATCGTCTCGTCTCCCTCGACCAGTAAGTCCTGCGTCGGCGTCAAGGTGAACGTCCCGGTCCCGCTCGTCGCGTTCGCCCCGATCGTCACCGTGAAGTCCGACACCGTCGCGTAGTCCGTCCCCTCCGTCGCACTGTCCCCCGTGTCTCCCACCGCGACTGTCACCGCCGTCGCCGATCCCCGCGCCGCGCCGTGCAGCGCCGCCGTCACCACCACCGCCGTCGCCCCGTCCGCCTCTCCCACGCTCGCCGGGTTCACCGACAGCGTCACCCCGTCGAAACCGTCTCGTCGTCCGTCAGCGTCAACGACGCACCCGTCACCGTCAGCCCCGTCGCCGTCCCCTTCACCGAGATCGTCTCGTCACCCTCGACCAGTAAGTCCTGCGTCGGCGTCAAGGTGAACGTCCCGGTCCCGCTCGTCGCGTTCGCCCCGATCGTCACCGTGAAGTTCCGACACCGTGGCGTAGTCCGTCCCCTCCGTCGCACTGTCCCCCGTCCCCCACCGCGACCGTCACCGCCGTCGCCGAGCCCCCCGGGCGCCCCGTGCAGCGCCGCCGTCACCACCACCGCCGTCGCCCCGTCCGCCTCTCCCACGCTCGCCGGGTTCACCGACAGCGTCACCCCCGTCGAAACCGTCTCGTCGTCCGTCAGCGTCAACGACGCACCCGTCACCGTCAGCCCCGTCGCCGTCCCCTTCACCGAGATCGTCTCGTCTCCCTCGACCAGTAAGTCCTGCGTCGGCGTCAAGGTGAACGTCCCGGTCCCGCTCGTCGCGTTCGCCCCGATCGTCACCGTGAAGTCCGACACCGTCGCGTAGTCCGTCCCCTCCGTCGCACTGTCCCCCGTGTCTCCCACCGCGACTGTCACCGCCGTCGCCGATCCCCGCGCCGCGCCGTGCAGCGCCGCCGTCACCACCACCGCCGTCGCCCCGTCCGCCTCTCCCACGCTCGCCGGGTTCACCGACAGCGTCAACCCCGTCGAAACCGTCTCGTCGTCCGTCAGCGTCAACGACGCACCCGTCACCGTCAGCCCCGTCGCCGTCCCCTTCACCGAGATCGTCTCGTCACCCTCGACCAGTAAGTCCTGCGTCGGCGTCAAGGTGAACGTCCCGGTCCCGCTCGTCGCGTTCGCCCCGATCGTCACCGTGAAGTCCGACACCGTGGCGTAGTCCGTCCCCTCCGTCGCACTGTCCCCCGTGTCTCCCACCGCGACTGTCACCGCCGTCGCCGAGCCCCGGGCGCCGCCCGTGCAGCGCCGCCGTCACCACCACCGCCGTCGCCCCGTCCGCCTCTCCCACGCTCGCCGGGTTCACCGACAGCGTCACCCCGTCGAAACCGTCTCGTCGTCCGTCAGCGTCAACGACGCACCCGTCACCGTCAGCCCCGTCGCCGTCCCCTTCACCGAGATCGTCTCGTCACCCTCGACCAGTAAGTCCTGCGTCGGCGTCAAGGTGAACGTCCCGGTCCCGCTCGTCGCGTTCGCCCCGATCGTCACCGTGAAGTCCGACACCGTGGCGTAGTCCGTCCCCTCCGTCGCACTGTCCCCCGTGTCCCCACCGCGACCGTCACCGCCGTCGCCGAGCCCCGGGCGCCGCCCGTGCAGCGCCGCCGTCACCACCACCGCCGTCGCCCCGTCCGCCTCTCCCACGCTCGCCGGGTTCACCGACAGCGTCACCCCGTCGAGGCCGTCTCGTCGTCCGTCAGCGTCAACGACGCACCCGTCACCGTCAGCCCCGTCGCCGTCCCCTTCACCGAGATCGTCTCGTCGCCCTCGACCAGTAAGTCCTGCGTCGGCGTCAAGGTGAACGTCCCGGTCCCGCTCGTCGCGTTCGCCCCGATCGTCACCGTGAAGTCCGACACCGTCGCGTAGTCCGTCCCCTCCGTCGCACTGTCCCCCGTGTCTCCCACCGCGACTGTCACCGCCGTCGCCGAGCCCCGCGCCGCGCCGTCAGCGCCGCCGTCACCACCACCGCCGTCGCCCCGTCCGCCTCTCCCACGCTCGCCGGGTTCACCGACAGCGTCACCCCGTCGAAGCCGTCTCGTCGTCCGTCAGCGTCAACGACGCACCCGTCACCGTCAGCCCCGTCGCCGTCCCCTTCACCGAGATCGTCTCGTCACCCTCGACCAGTAAGTCCTGCGTCGGCGTCAAGGTGAACGTCCCGGTCCCGCTCGTCGCGTTCGCACCGATCGTCACCGTGAAGTCCGACACCGTGGCGTAGTCCGTCCCCTCCGTCGCACTGTCCCCCCCGTCCCCCACCGCGACCGTCACCGCCGTCGCCGAGCCCCGGGCGCCGCCGTCCAGCGCCGCCGTCACCACCACCGCCGTCGCCCCGTCCGCCTCTCCCACGCTCGCCGGGTTCACCGACAGCGTCACCGCCGTCGAAGCCGTCTCGTCGTCCGTCAGCGTCAACGACGCCCCCGTCACCGTCAGCCCCGTCGCCGTCCCTCCCACCGAGATCGTCTCGTCTCCCTCGACCAGCACGTCCTGCGTCGGCGTCAAGGTGAACGTCCCCGTCCCGCTCGTCGCGTTCGCACCGATCGTCACCGTGAAGTCCGACACCGTCGCGTAGTCCGTCCCCTCCGTCGCACTGTCCCCCCCGTCCCCCACCGCGACCGTCACCGCCGTCGCCGAGCCCCGGGCGCCGCCCGTCCAGCGCCGCCGTCACCACCACCGCCGTCGCCCCGTCCGCCTCTCCCACGCTCGCCGGGTTCACCGACAGCGTCACCGCCGTCGAAGCCGTCTCGTCGTCCGTCAGCGTCAACGACGCCCCGTCACCGTCAGCCCCGTCGCCGTCCCCTTCACCGAGATCGTCTCGTCTCCCTCGACCAGTAAGTCCTGCGTCGGCGTCAAGGTGAACGTCCCGGTCCCGCTCGTCGCGTTCGCCCCGATCGTCACCGTGAAGTCCGACACCGTGGCGTAGTCCGTCCCCTCCGTCGCACTGTCCCCCCCGTCCCCCACCGCGACCGTCACCGCCGTCGCCGAGCCCCGCGCCGCGCCGTGCAGCGCCGCCGTCACCACCACCGCCGTCGCCCCGTCCGCCTCTCCCACGCTCGCCGGGTTCACCGACAGCGTCAACCCCGTCGAAACCGTCTCGTCGTCCGTCAGCGTCAACGACGCACCCGTCACCGTCAGCCCCGTCGCCGTCCCCTTCACCGAGATCGTCTCGTCACCCTCGACCAGTAAGTCCTGCGTCGGCGTCAAGGTGAACGTCCCGGTCCCGCTCGTCGCGTTCGCCCCGATCGTCACCGTGAAGTCCGACACCGTGGCGTAGTCCGTCCCCTCCGTCGCACTGTCCCCCCCGTCCCCCACCGCGACCGTCACCGCCGTCGCCGAGCCCCGGGCGCCCCCGTGCAGCGCCGCCGTCACCACCACCGCCGTCGCCCCGTCCGCCTCTCCCACGCTCGCCGGGTTCACCGACAGCGTCACCCCGTCGAAACCGTCTCGTCGTCCGTCAGCGTCAACGACGCACCCGTCACCGTCAGCCCCGTCGCCGTCCCCTTCACCGAGATCGTCTCGTCACCCTCGACCAGTAAGTCCTGCGTCGGCGTCAAGGTGAACGTCCCGGTCCCGCTCGTCGCGTTCGCCCCGATCGTCACCGTGAAGTCCGACACCGTGGCGTAGTCCGTCCCCTCCGTCGCACTGTCCCCCCCGTCCCCCACCGCGACCGTCACCGCCGTCGCCGAGCCCCGGGCGCCCCCGTGCAGCGCCGCCGTCACCACCACCGCCGTCGCCCCGTCCGCCTCTCCCACGCTCGCCGGGTTCACCGACAGCGTCACCCCGTCGAAACCGTCTCGTCGTCCGTCAGCGTCAACGACGCACCCGTCACCGTCAGCCCCGTCGCCGTCCCCTTCACCGAGATCGTCTCGTCACCCTCGACCAGTAAGTCCTGCGTCGGCGTCAAGGTGAACGTCCCCGTCCCGCTCGTCGCGTTCGCCCCGATCGTCACCGTGAAGTCCGACACCGTGGCGTAGTCCGTCCCCTCCGTCGCACTGTCCCCCCGTCGCCCACCGCGACCGTCACCGCCGTCGCCTCCTCCCGGGCGCCCCCGTCCAGCGCCGCCGTCACCACCACCGCCGTCGCCCCGTCCGCCTCTCCCACGCTCGCCGGGTTCACCGACAGCGTCACCCCCGTGGAGGCCGTCTCGTCGTCTTCCAGCGTCAACGACGCACCCGTCACCGTCAGCCCCGTCGCCGTCCCCTTCACCGAGATCGTCTCGTCGCCCTCGACCAGTAAGTCCTGCGTCGGCGTCAAGGTGAACGTCCCGGTCCCGCTCGTCGCGTTCGCCCCGATCGTCACCGTGAAGTCCGACACCGTGGCGTAGTCCGTCCCCTCCGTCGCACTGTCCCCCCCGTCCCCCACCGCGACCGTCACCGCCGTCGCCGAGCCCCGGGCGCCCCCGTCCAGCGCCGCCGTCACCACCACCGCCGTCGCCCCGTCCGCCTCTCCCACGCTCGCCGGGTTCACCGACAGCGTCACCCCCGTCGAGGCCGTCTCGTCGTCCGTCAGCGTCAACGACGCACCCGTCACCGTCAGCCCCGTCGCCGTCCCCTTCACCGAGATCGTCTCGTCGCCCTCGACCAGTAAGTCCTGCGTCGGCGTCAAGGTGAACGTCCCGGTCCCGCTCGTCGCGTTCGCCCCGATCGTCACCGTGAAGTCCGACACCGTGGCGTAGTCCGTCCCCTCCGTCGCACTGTCCCCCGTGTCTCCCACCGCGACTGTCACCGCCGTCGCCGATCCCCGCGCCGCGCCGTGCAGCGCCGCCGTCACCACCACCGCCGTCGCCCCGTCCGCCTCTCCCACGCTCGCCGGGTTCACCGACAGCGTCAACCCCGTCGAAACCGTCTCGTCGTCCGTCAGCGTCAACGACGCACCCGTCACCGTCAGCCCCGTCGCCGTCCCCTTCACCGAGATCGTCTCGTCGCCCTCGACCAGTAAGTCCTGCGTCGGCGTCAAGGTGAACGTCCCGGTCCCGCTCGTCGCGTTCGCCCCGATCGTCACCGTGAAGTCCGACACCGTCGCGTAGTCCGTCCCCTCCGTCGCACTGTCCCCCGTGTCTCCCACCGCGACTGTCACCGCCGTCGCCGATCCCCGCGCCGCGCCGTGCAGCGCCGCCGTCACCACCACCGCCGTCGCCCCGTCCGCCTCTCCCACGCTCGCCGGGTTCACCGACAGCGTCAACCCCGTCGAAACCGTCTCGTCGTCCGTCAGCGTCAACGACGCACCCGTCACCGTCAGCCCCGTCGCCGTCCCCTTCACCGAGATCGTCTCGTCACCCTCGACCAGTAAGTCCTGCGTCGGCGTCAAGGTGAACGTCCCGGTCCCGCTCGTCGCGTTCGCCCCGATCGTCACCGTGAAGTTCGACACCGTGGCGTAGTCCGTCCCCTCCGTCGCACTGTCCCCCGTGTCTCCCACCGCGACTGTCACCGCCGTCGCCTCCCCCCGGGCGCCCCCGTGCAGCGCCGCCGTCACCACCACCGCCGTCGCCCCGTCCGCCTCTCCCACGCTCGCCGGGTTCACCGACAGCGTCAACCCCGTCGAAACCGTCTCGTCGTCCGTCAGCGTCAACGACGCACCCGTCACCGTCAGCCCCGTCGCCGTCCCCTTCACCGAGATCGTCTCGTCGCCCTCGACCAGTAAGTCCTGCGTCGGCGTCAAGGTGAACGTCCCGGTCCCGCTCGTCGCGTTCGCCCCGATCGTCACCGTGAAGTCCGAAACCGTCGCGTAGTCCGTCCCCTCCGTCGCACTGTCCCCCGTGTCTCCCACCGCGACTGTCACCGCCGTCGCCGATCCCCGCGCCGCGCCGTGCAGCGCCGCCGTCACCACCACCGCCGTCGCCCCGTCCGCCTCTCCCACGCTCGCCGGGTTCACCGACAGCGTCAACCCCGTCGAAACCGTCTCGTCGTCCGTCAGCGTCAACGACGCACCCGTCACCGTCAGCCCCGTCGCCGTCCCCTTCACCGAGATCGTCTCGTCACCCTCGACCAGTAAGTCCTGCGTCGGCGTCAAGGTGAACGTCCCGGTCCCGCTCGTCGCGTTCGCCCCGATCGTCACCGTGAAGTTCGACACCGTGGCGTAGTCCGTCCCCTCCGTCGCACTGTCCCCCGTGTCTCCCACCGCGACTGTCACCGCCGTCGCCTCCCCCCGGGCGCCCCCGTGCAGCGCCGCCGTCACCACCACCGCCGTCGCCCCGTCCGCCTCTCCCACGCTCGTCGGGTTCACCGACAGCGTCAACCCCGTCGAAATCGTCTCGTTGTCCGTCAGCGTCAACGCCGTACCGGTCACCACCAGGCCCGGGATCGTCGTCGTCCCCTCGACCGAAATCGCCTCGTCACCCTCGCTCACTAAGTCCTGCGTCGGCGTCAACGTGAACGTCCCCGTCCCGCTCGTCGCATCCGCACCGATCGTCACCGTGAAGTCCGACACCGCCTGGTAGTCCGTTCCCTCCGTCGCACTGTCCGTTCCGGCCCCCACCGCGACCGTCACCGCCGTCGCCGAGCCCAGCGCCGCACCGTCCAGCGCCGCCGTCACCACCACCGCCGTCGCACCGTCCGCCTCTCCCACGCTCGCCGGGTTCACCGACAGCGTCACCTCCGTGGAGGCCGTCTCCTCGTCTTCCAGCGTCAACGACGCACCCGTCACCGTCAGCCCCGTCGCCGTCCCCTTCACCGAGATCGTCTCGTCACCCTCGACCAGTAAGTCCTGCGTCGGCGTCAGCGTGAACGTCCCCGTCCCGCTCGTCGCGCCCGCCCCGATCGTCACCGTGAAGTCCGACACCGCCTGGTAGTCCGTCCCCTCCGTCGCACTGTCCGTTTCGGCCCCCACCGCGACCGTCACCGCCGTGGCCAGCTGGCGCGGGGTGGCATTCAGCGCCGCCGTCACCACCACCGCCGTCGCCCCGTCCGCCTCTCCCACGCTCGCCGGGTTCACCGACAGCGTCACCGCCGTGGAAGCCGTCTCGTCGTCCGTCAGCGTCAACGATGTCCCCGTCACCGTCAACCCCGTCACCGTCAACCCCGTCGCCGTTCCTCCCACCGTGATGCTCTCGTCACCCTCGCCCAGGGAGTCCTGCGTCGGCGTCAGCGTGAACGTCCCCGTCCCGCTCGTCGCACCCGCACCGATCGTCACCGTGAAGTCCGACACCGTGGCGTAGTCCGTCCCCTCCGTCGCACTGTCCGTTTCGGCCCCCACCGCGACCGTCACCGCCGTGGCCAGCTGGCGCGGGGTGGCATTCAGCACCGCCGTCACCGCGACGGCGGTGGCCGAATCCCCTTCTCCGACAGCGGCGGGATTCGCCGACAGGGTGATCACCGTCGAGGAGGTCTCGTCGTCGACCAGGGTAAGTTCCGTGCCCCTGACGGTCAGCTCCGCCACCGTGGTACTCCCGCCTACCGATATCGTTTCGTCACCCTCGCCCAGGGAGTCCTGCGTCGGCGTCAGCGTGAACGTCCCCGTCCCGCTCGTCGCACCCGCCCCGATCGTCACCGTGAAGTCCGACACCGTGGCGTAGTCCGTCCCCTCCATCGCGCCGTCCCCCGCGTCCCCCACCGCGACCGTCACCGCCGTGGCCAGCTGGCGCGGGGTGGCATTCAGCGCCGCCGTCACCACCACCGCCGTCGCCCCGTCCGCCTCTCCCACGCTCGCCGGGTTCACCGACAGCGTCACCGCCGTGGAAGCCGTCTCGTCGTCCGTCAGCGTCAACGATGTCCCCGTCACCGTCAACCCCGTCACCGTCAACCCCGTCGCCGTTCCTCCCACCGTGATGCTCTCGTCACCCTCGCCCAGGGAGTCCTGCGTCGGCGTCAGCGTGAACGTCCCCGTCCCGCTCGTCGCACCCGCCCCAATCGTCACCGTGAAGTCCGACACCGTGGCGTAGTCCGTCCCCTCCGTCGCACTGTCCGTTTCGGCCCCCACCGCGACCGTCACCGCCGTGGCCAGCTGGCGCGGGGTGGCATTCAGCGCCGCCGTCACCACCACCGCCGTCGCACCGTCCGCCTCTCCCACGCTCGCCGGGTTCACCGACAGCGTCACCGCCGTGGAAGCCGTCTCGTCGTCCGTCAGCGTCAACGACGTTCCCATCACCGTCAGGTCCGTCGCCGTTCCTCCCACCGTGATGCTCTCGTCACCCTCGCCCAGGGAGTCCTGCGTCGGCGTCAGCGTGAACGTCCCCGTCCCGCTCGTCGCGCCCGCCCCGATCGTCACCGTGAAGTCCGACACCGCCTGGTAGTCCGTCCCCTCCGTCGCGCCGTCCCCTCCGGCCCCCACCGCGACCGTCACCGCCGTGGCCAGCTGGCGCGGGGTGGCATTCAGCGCCGCCGTCACCACCACCGCCGTCGCACCGTCCGCCTCTCCCACGCTCGCCGGGTTCACCGACAGCGTCACCGCCGTGGAAGCCGTCTCGTCGTCCGTCAGCGTCAACGACGTTCCCATCACCGTCAGGTCCGTCGCCGTTCCTCCCACCGTGATGCTCTCGTCACCCTCGCCCAGGGAGTCCTGCGTCGGCGTCAGCGTGAACGTCCCCGTCCCGCTCGTCGCACCCGCCCCGATCGTCACCGTGAAGTCCGACACCGCCTGGTAGTCCGTCCCCTCCGTCGCACTGTCCGTTTCGGCCCCCACCGCGACCGTCACCGCCGTGGCCAGCTGGCGCGGGGTGGCATTCAGCGCCGCCGTCACCACCACCGCCGTCGCCCCGTCCGCCTCTCCCACGCTCGCCGGGTTCACCGACAGCGTCACCGCCGTGGAAGCCGTCTCGTCGTCCGTCAGCGTCAACGACGTCCCCGTCACCGTCAGGTCAACCCCGTCGCCGTTCCTCCCACCGTGATGCTCTCGTCACCCTCGCCCAGGGAGTCCTGCGTCGGCGTCAGCGTGAACGTCCCCGTCCCGCTCGTCGCACCCGCCCCGATCGTCACCGTGAAGTCCGACACCGTGGCGTAGTCCGTCCCCTCCGTCGCACTGTCCCCTCCGTCCCCCACCGCGACCGTCACCGCCGTGGCCAGCTGGCGCGGGGTGGCATTCAGCGCCGCCGTCACCACCACCGCCGTCGCCCGTCCGCCTCTCCCACGCTCGCCGGGTTCACCGACAGCGTCACCGCCGTGGAAGCCGTCTCGTCGTCCGTCAGCGTCAACGACGTTCCCCTCACCGTCAGGTCCGTCGCCGTTCCTCCCACCGTGATGCTCTCGTCACCCTCGCCCAGGGAGTCCTGCGTCGGCGTCAGCGTGAACGTCCCCGTCCCGCTCGTCGCGCCCGCCCCGATCGTCACCGTGAAGTCCGACACCGCCTGGTAGTCCGTCCCCTCCGTCGCGCCGTCCCCTCCGGCCCCCACCGCGACCGTCACCGCCGTGGCCAGCTGGCGCGGGGTGGCATTCAGCGCCGCCGTCACCACCACCGCCGTCGCACCGTCCGCCTCTCCCACGCTCGCCGGGTTCACCGACAGCGTCACCGCCGTGGAAGCCGTCTCGTCGTCCGTCAGCGTCAACGACGTTCCCATCACCGTCAGGTCCGTCGCCGTTCCTCCCACCGTGATGCTCTCGTCACCCTCGCCCAGGGAGTCCTGCGTCGGCGTCAGCGTGAACGTCCCCGTCCCGCTCGTCGCACCCGCCCCGATCGTCACCGTGAAGTCCGACACCGCCTGGTAGTCCGTCCCCTCCGTCGCACTGTCCGTTTCGGCCCCCACCGCGACCGTCACCGCCGTGGCCAGCTGGCGCGGGGTGGCATTCAGCGCCGCCGTCACCACCACCGCCGTCGCCCCGTCCGCCTCTCCCACGCTCGCCGGGTTCACCGACAGCGTCACCGCCGTGGAAGCCGTCTCGTCGTCCGTCAGCGTCAACGATGTCCCCGTCACCGTCAACCCCGTCACCGTCAACCCCGTCGCCGTTCCTCCCACCGTGATGCTCTCGTCACCCTCGCCCAGGGAGTCCTGCGTCGGCGTCAGCGTGAACGTCCCCGTCCCGCTCGTCGCGCCCGCCCCGATCGTCACCGTGAAGTCCGACACCGTGGCGTAGTCCGTCCCCTCCGTCGCACTGTCCCCCGCGGCACCCACCGCGACCGTCACCGCCGTGGCCAGCTGGCGCGGGGTGGCATTCAGCGCCGCCGTCACCACCACCGCCGTCGCACCGTCCGCCTCTCCCACGCTCGCCGGGTTCACCGACAGCGTCACCGCCGTGGAAGCCGTCTCGTCGTCCGTCAGCGTCAACGACGTTCCCATCACCGTCAGGTCCGTCGCCGTTCCTCCCACCGTGATGCTCTCGTCACCCTCGCCCAGGGAGTCCTGCGTCGGCGTCAGCGTGAACGTCCCCGTCCCGCTCGTCGCACCCGCCCCGATCGTCACCGTGAAGTCCGACACCGCCTGGTAGTCCGTCCCCTCCGTCGCACTGTCCGTTCCGGCCCCCACCGCGACCGCGACCGTCACCGCCGTCGCCGAGCCCAGAGCGCCGCCGTCCAGCGCCGCCGTCACCACCACCGCCGTCGCACCGTCCGCTTCTCCCACGCTCGCCGGGTTCACCGACAGCGTCAACCCCGTCGAAACCGTCTCGTCGTCCGTCAGCGTCAACGCCGTACCGGTCACCGTCAGGTCCGTCGCCGTCCCTCCCACCGTGATGCTCTCGTCACCCTCGCCCAAAGCGTCCTGCGTCGGCGTCAGCGTGAACGTCCCGGTCCCGCTCGGCGCGTTCGCCCCGATCGTCACCGTGAAGTCCGACACCGCCTGGTAGTCCGTCCCCTCCGTCGCACTGTCCGTTCCGGCCCCCACCGCGACCGTCACCTCCGTCGCCGAGCCCAGAGCGCCCCCGTCCAGCGCCGCCGTCACCACCACCGCCGTCGCCCCGTCCGCCTCTCCCACGCTCGCCGGGTTCACCGACAGCGTCACCTCCGTGGAAACCGTCTCGTCGTCTTCCAGCGTCAACGATGTCCCCGTCACCGTCAGTCCCGTCGCCGAGCCCTCCACGGAGATCGCCTCGTCACCCTCGCCCAGGGCGTCCTGCGTCGGCGTCAAGGTGAACGTCCCCGTCCCGCTCGTCGCGCCCGCCCCGATCGTCACCGTGAAGTCCGACACCGTGGCGTAGTCCGTCCCCTCCGTCGCACTGTCCCCCGTATCCCCCACCGCGACCGTCACCGCCGTGGCCAGCTGGCGCGGGGTGGCATTCAGCACCGCCGTCACCGCGACGGCGGTGGCCGAATCCCCTTCTCCGACAGCGGCGGGATTCGCCGACAGGGTGATCACCGTCGAGGAGGTCTCGTCGTCGACCAGGGTAAGTTCCGTGCCCCTGACGGTCAGCTCCGCCACCGTGGTACTCCCGCCTACCGATATCGTTTCGTCACCCTCGCCCAGGGAGTCCTGCGTCGGCGTCAGCGTGAACGTCCCCGTCCCGCTCGTCGCACCCGCCCCGATCGTCACCGTGAAGTCCGAAACCGTGGCGTAGTCCGTCCCCTCCGTCGCGCTACCTCCCCCCGCCCCGACCTGGACCGTGACGGCGGTCGGCGACGAAAGCACTCCCCCGTCGAGCGCGGCTGTCACCATCACCGCGGTCGCCGAATCCTCCTCACCCACCCGCACGGGATCGGCCGAGAGCAGGACTTTCATGCTCTCGATCTCGCTGTCGGCCAGCATCAGTTCCGTCCCATTGACCGTGATGCCGGGAACCGTGGTCGTTCCCTTCACCGAGACGCTCTCCGTCCCTTCGTAGATCAGATCGTCGACAGGTGTTAGCCGGAATGTTCCCGTCCCGCGGCGCGCGCCCCCGGCGATGGTCAATGAGAAGCTGCCCACCGCGCCGTAGTCCGTTCCTTCGGTGGCGCCGTCGCCGGTGTCGCCAACCTCGACCGTCACCACGGTCGCGGCCACGAATGCGCCCCCGTCCAATAATGTCGCGACCACGGTGACGGTCTGCGCGCCCCCGTTCTCGGGGACCGACTGCGGTTGCACGCTCAGGGCGATTGTCATCGGGGCCGATTCGTCGTCGGTGATCGTCACCCGAGCGCCGGTAACGCTCAGGCCCGCCGCGGTAGTCGTCCCGACGAGGGAAATATCCTCGTCCCCCTCATTCAGGTCGTCGTCCCTGGGCGTCAGCGTGAAGGTTCTCGTCCCGCTGGTCATCCCCGCTGGGATCATGACCGTCAGGTCTCCCACCACCTGGTAGTCCGTCCCCTCAGTGGCACCGTCTCCCGCGTTCCCCACCGCGACGGTCACTGCCGTCGCCGAACCCCGTGAATCCTCGTCCAGCTCTGCCGTCACCACCACGTCCGTCGCCGAATCCTCCTCTCCCACGCTCGCCGGCTCCACCGAGAGCGTTACCCTCGTCGACACCGTCTCGGCGTCCGTCAGGATCATCGCCGTCCCGGTTACGGTCAGGTCCGTCGCCCTGCCCCCCACCGAGATCGACTCGTCACCCTCACCCAGCGTGTCCTGAGTGGGTTCCAGTGTGAACGTCCCCGTCCCGCTCGCCGTAGCCGGGGGGATCGTTACCGTGAAGTCGGCTACCAGGGCGTAGTCCGAACCCTCCGTCGCGCCATCTCCCCGGTCGCCTACCGAAACGGTCACCGCAGTCGCCGTCGACCGGGTCGCGTCGTTCAGGGTCGCCGTCACCGACACCACCGTCGGCTGGTCATCCTCACCCACCGACGTGTGCGAGGCTGACAGCGTGACCCCGGTAGCAAGCGTCTCGTCATCGGTTAGCGTCACTCTCGCTCCGGTTACCGCGAAGCTGACGGCAGCGCCAACCACCGAAATCCGTTCGTCGCCCTCTCCCACCAGGTCTTGATTGGGCGTGAGCGTGAACGTCGCCGTACCGCTGCTCATCGTCGCGGGAATCGTCACGGTGAAATCCGAAACCACCTGGTAGTCGATACCTTCGGTCGCGCTGTCCGTCCCGACGCCCACCGACACGGTCACCGCCGTAGCTTCCGTCCGTGTCGCGCCGTCGAGCGCCGCGATCACGGTGATCGCGGTAGCGGAGCCGCCTTCGGATACCGAATCCGGATTTGCCGAGAGGGTGATCCGCCCCGATGACTCGTCGTCATCCGCCAGCGTTACCGCCGTCCCCGTCACCGTCAGGTCCACCGCGGTGGTTGTCCCGATGACCGATATCACTTCGTCGCCTTCCGCTACCAGATCGTTCATTGGCGTCAGGGTGAAAGTCCCTGCCCCGGACACCGCGCCGCTGGCGATCGTCATCGTGAAGTCGCTCACCGGCCCGTAGTCCGTCCCCTCCGTGGCTCTGTCAGCGGCCGCGCCCACCTCGACCGTCACCACGATCGGCGCGGTCCGCGTCGCGCCGTCAAGCGCCGCCGTAATCACCACCGGCGTCGCTCCGCCGTCCTCGTCCAACACGCTCGGAGCCGCCGACAGCGCGATCGTCGTCGCGAGCCGTCCCTCGTCCGCAACCGTGACCTGCACCGAATCCGCCGGCTCCCCGGCGTAGTCCGCCCCGGTCACGGCGTGCGCAACCGTTGCCTCCTCGTTGTCGGCGTCGACATCGCTCGCCGCCGTCACTGTCACCGTCTGGGCCGTCGCCCAATTCAAGCTCGTGAAGGTCAGCGGCGTGGCGGGAACGGTGACGGCGTCGCTCCCGGACTTCGCGAGGGTGACCGTCACGTTGCCCGTCGGCTCGCTCTCCAGCACGACGGTGTACTGGCCGGTCGAGTTCTCGGCCACCGTGAGGCTCCTGGGCCGCACCGTCACCCCGCGCTCGTCGTCGTCGGTGATCGTCACTTTCGTCGCCCTCACGGTCAGTCCTGGGGTGGCAGTAGCGCCGGTAAGCGATACCGTCTCGCTCTCTCCCTCGTCAATGTCATCGTCCACCGGGGTGAGCGTGAAGGTCCGGGTCGCTTCCGCCGCTTCCGCCGGAATCGTCAGGTTGAAGGCGCTCACCGGGGCGAAGTCGTCGGTAACGGTCGCGGTATCCCCCTGAACGGTCACCGTCACCACCGTCGAGGCGAGAAGGGTCGCACCGTTCAGCGCAGCCTTCACCACCACTGCCTGGGCGCCACCGCTCTCGGTGACCGTTTTCGGTTCCACGCTGAGCGCGATCACGGTAGAGGCGGTGTCCCCGTCCGTGACTTCGACGGCTACCGAATCCGCCTGGACGGCTGCGTAGTCGGCGCCGCTGACCATGTGCCTGATCGTCGCCGTCTCCGACTCGCGGTCCCCATCTTCGGCTGCGGAAACCATCACCTCCTGCGCGGTGTTCCAGTTCTGTGTCGTGAACGTCAGGGTGGAGGAGTGGGTGGAAACATCGGTGTTGCCTTCCACTGCGATCGCCACCGTCACGGACCCCGCGGGTTGGGTGGACAAAACGACCGTGTAGCTGCGCTCGCCTCCCTCCGGTACGGTGAGTTCGGAGGGATTGACCACCACCGCGCGTACGTCGTCGTCCAGGATGGTCCCCTTGGCGCTCCCGTCTTCTTCCCCGGGTACCGGCGCGTTGACCGGACTCTTGAGACCGACCGAGAGGGTTTCCGACGGCTCGTACGTTGAGTCCTGTTGGAGCGACACGCGAATCTGCCGCGCAGTGTCGCCGGGAGCGAAGGTCAGCGTTCCTTCCGCCGCGGTGTAGTCGTCCGGCTCGCTGGCGGTGCCATCGATGGTTTCGTACGCCACCGTGACTTGCCTCCGGCTGGGCGCCGACAGGCCCACCTCGAAGGTGAGAATTCCGCCCTCGGTGGCTTCGGCGTCCGAGATGCTGACAGTGGGCGCGTCATCGTCGTCCTGGATCGTCCCGGTTGCCGGGCTCGCGCCCAGCGTCGCGTTCCGGATCCCGCTCAGGGTCAGCAGCAGAGTCTCGTCCGCTTCGTCGAAGGAGTCCGCGAGGATGGGCACAATGACCTCTTTGCTGAGGTCGCTCGGTGCAAAGGTCAGGACCCCGGAGGTCTCCGTATAGTCCTCGTCCTCCGTCGCCGTGACCTCCGAAGTCCGATAGTTGGCCCGAATTTCGTTCGTGCCTGCCTCGCTCAGGGAAACCGTGAAAGTGAGCGAGGGGGCACCCTCGGACGCTTGAGCGGCTGCAACGTTCATCACCGGAAGCGCGCCTTCGGTTATGGTGCCGACGGCCGTTGCATCAATGAGGGCAGCGCCGGACGCATTGCTCAGAACGACCGAAAACGTCTCGTCGCGCTCCGCTGTCTGGTCCGTGAGCAGCGTCACCGTAATGTCCGCTTCGCGCGTTTCGGCGGGGATGGTCAGGGTTCCGCTCGCCGCCGTGTAGTCCGATCCGGCGACCGCGGTCCCGTCCCGGGTCGTCCAGGAAACGGTCACTGCGGACGCGTTTGTGCCGAGGACGCCAACCGGAAAGCGGATGGTTCCGGATACTTCGGTCGCGATGGCGTCACCGACGGTGAGCCCGGGCCCGGGGGAGTCCCGGATAGTCGCAACCGGATCGGAGACAGCCTCCCGATAGGTGGCCCCCACCAAGGTGTCTTCGTCCACGAGCAAGCCGAAGGTTTCGTCCGGTTCGGTGAGCACATCCCGGTAGAGGGGCACTCGGAGCGTCTCCTGCGTCTGGCCCGCGGCTACCGTCAGAGAACCCGAAGAACTCTGGTAGTCGGCCCCAGCGGTGGCCGTGTCGTCCTGCGTTTCGTACGGCACGACCACCGCGAGACCGCTGACTTCGGAAAGCTCGAACGTAAAGGGAATGCTTCCGTCGGCCTCGGTGGCCGTCCCGCCGGTCACGGTGAGCCTCGGCGGGTCGTCGTCATCCTGGATCGTTCCGATGGCGTTTGCCTGGTTCGTGCCGAATACGGCGTTGGTCGGTCTGGTCAACGCCAGACCCACGGTTTCGTCCGGTTCGTGCAGGCTGTCACTCAGGATCGGGACGTTTACTCTGACGGCGCTCACACCGGGGGCGATGGTGAGGGCGCCGGCCGTCGCCTCGTAGTCCGTGCCCTCGGTGGCCCCACCATCGTCCACGGGTAGCTCAACCGTCTCGTAACGCATGGTGACATCGAAACTGCTCGGCGCCGAAAGACTGACGGTGAACCCAAGTTCTCCGCTGGTCTCGTAAGCGGCTCCGCCCCTGACGGAGGCGGTGGGCGGCTCGTCGTCGTCCTCGATCTCGGCATCAGCGGTGTCGTCGTCGATCTCGGCGTTGACAGCATTGCTGAGCGTCACCTGGAATTGCTCCGTCATTTCGTCGGAACTGTCATCCAGCAGCGTCACCTCGATGGTGGCGGTTCGGACGCCAGCGGCAAACGTCACGGTTCCGGACGCCGCGGTGAAATCCGCGTCCGCTTCGGCGGTTCCTTCCTCCGTCGCATACCGGACCGTCACCTCGTCGCTGCTCGCGGCACTCAGGGTCACTTCGAACGACATCGTGCCGTCATCTTCGCCAGCGGAAGCGTCGGCGATTCCGAGCTGCGGCAGGGGGTCGGTATCGTCCGCGTTCGTGGCCCGGACGGACACCGAATCGGCCGCGAAGCCCGCGTAGTCGGCGCCAGTCACCTCGTGGTCGATCGTGGCCTCGTCGGGGATGAGGAAGCCGTCGGTCGCCTCGACGCTCACCGCTTGGGCCGTACGCCAGCTATCGGCAGTGAAGGTGAGGGTTGGCGGAGAGGCCTCCAGATCTCCATGATCGGGACCGGCCAGGGTGACGGTGACGGTCCCCGTCGGCTGGGAGCCCAGGTTGACCTGGTAGCTCCCCGTCTCTCCGGGAAGGAGTTCGAGAAGCGTCGGCGAGACGATCACCCCGCGCTCGTCGTCGTCCTCGATGGCTACCGTGACGAACTGCTTGCCGGCGATCGACTCAAGGTATTTGATGGGATCGACGGGTTCCCCCAGGCGCACCCCGAACTCCTCCTGATTCTCATCGAGCTGGTCGTCGGTGAGGTCGAACCGGATCGGCTTTCTGACGGTGAGGAGAACCTCGCCGTTCTCCTCCCCCGTTACCCAGTCCGCAGCGCCAATCCGTACGGTGGTGGAGGCGCCGGTCGCCCCCGAGAATCCGTAGTCGGCCGGCAGGTTGGCAGAACCGTCCTCCGCCGCAATCCGGAACTCCATCGCTGGACCCCTCTCAAGACCCGGGGTAATAAAACCCACGAAGTCCACCTCGACCTCGCCGCTGCTCTCCGCTGTCGAAATCCGCTGGGATCCGTCCCGTGCTTCAAGACCGACGCGGACTCCGACGTCGTCATCGGTGATCAGGATCGAGATCCGGCAAATCTGCGCTTGGCCCGAGCCGCAAAAGTCCACATTCTGCCTCCGCCCGGGCGCCGAGCTCAACGTGAGATCGAAGGTTTCGTCGCCTTCTGGTTCGTCGTCCGCGAGAATCTGGACCTCAACCGAGATCAAAGCCTCCCACCGCTGGGCCGCCTCGACGAAAGTGAAACCTTCAGGCAGGATCTCAACTAATCGTCCGACCGCGGCATAGTCGCCCGGGTACCTGGCCGTCTGGCCCTGGGTGTGGACCTGAAAGGCAACGGATCCAGGGGCGGCGGCGGCGGGGCCGACGGCGGAGACCTTGAAGTTGACGCCGATGCTCGTGTTCGAGGCACCCTCGACGACCTCTCCCAGATTGGAGAAGGGTAGGACCTTGTATCGGTAGGATGCATCCCGGTCCAGAGCGGTGAAGGTGACTTCCGGACGACCGGAATAGAAATCGGTTTCGCCCGCCCCTATGGTGACTTCGATGTCGTAGGCGCGAGTAGCCAAGTGATTCGTAGTCACCGGTATCGTCACCTCCGTCTCCCCGGCCGGAATCCCGATTCTGGATGGCAAGTCCCTCAGCGCAAAAAGTGGCGACACTGACAGCGGCACCGAGACTGCGTACCCGACGCTTTGGGATAGCGTGGCTGTCAGCTCAAATTCTTCCCCCTCAACGACTTCTTCCTTGTTGACGGACAGGACAAGGGTGGGCGCCATGGCGAGAGTCCTATTGACGAGGGCGTAGTCGGCCGGCGGGGACGCCTCGGTGTTCCTGCTCAGATCCCGGATCGTCGCCGTCGAGGACAAAAGCACCGTGTCGCCGGTGTCGACCGCCGTCTGGAGAGTGAGCACGAGCCGCCGGTCAGAGCCAAAGCCGACCGACTCGATGTTGGCCGCTGCCCCATCCACCGTCACCGTGAATTGGCCGGTGCCGGGCCTCCTGCTCCGGTCGAGCGGCTCGTCGTAGTCGAGCCATACTTCGCGGTACTGAACGGTGGCGCTCGCAAGCGCCGGCGGCGTCGTGTCCGCGAGGTCACCATTCACCTTGTGCCCCGCCTGGTCGGGCAGACCCGAGAACTCGAGAAAGGCAATTGAATCGTTCGCGGTCAGGAGGCTGCCCCCATTGAGCTGAAGCGTCCCGCCGGTCTCCGACAAGTTCGCCGCCACGCTCACACCGTTGGTGTCCACATCGCCATCGGCCACGGTGTATGTGAAATCCACATAAGGCCGCACCCACGCCCTCATGGCGGTAGCGGCGACGATCTCGCCTCCGATGTTCAACGCAAGCGTCGGCTGTCCCCTGACCCTCATCCGATCCCCGGTCGAGAGCCGGAATCGGAGCGTTTCCCCTTTGAAATAGGTGTCGCCGTTCCGCGGCTGGGTTTCGATGGAGAGCACCGGGCGCATCTCCGTCGTCGTGATCCGCAGCGTCGTCGCGACCCCCGCCTCCAATACCTGGCCGAAGGCCACGCGTGGGTACCAGCAAAGATTTGCGCCGCCTTCCTGGAGCGCATCTCGCAATGCGTAAGCATCGTCTCCGACCCAAAGCGTGACATTGGCAAGACTGCCTCGGTGCCGGAGGCCGTTCACGAACGGCGACTGGAAGGCCAGACAGAAATGGCTCCGGTTGGCGCCCAATCCGGCCACCGAACGAGCCCTGAGACCTCTGATCTGGTACGTGAATCCCCGGTAGTAGAAGGAGTCGGCGCCGAGGGACCCGGTTCCTGGTGGGGCGTATCCCACACCCGAGGTCCCGATTGCGGCCGGTGTCAGCGTGGTCGTCAGAAGGTCCACTTCGGTCTGCGCCGGGGCCGCGACCGACCGGAGCACGGCCAGACCCGCTAACAGGAGGATCGTCCCGCGACGCGTCCCTCCGGCACCCCCGCGCGCCCGCGGGGTCCGCTCAGTTTCCCCGGATCCGCTTCCCCGACGCTCTGATCCGCCGGATTCTTTTGGGTACGTCTTCACAACCCCATGACATTTGGGAAATGTCCTGATTGTTCTCAATCACTTCCGACTCGCGCCATTGATTGTATTCGCCATTTCCTATTGTCAATCGAACGTCTCCCTATTGGGTGTTACCGCAACCCCACTCGATTCCTTCGGGAAAACAGCTGGAGAACCTCGCGGCGGTGGCGGAAGCCGCACCGAAAACCCTGGCGACGGCGAGCCGGGCGCAGATTCTCGGCCTGCCCCCGAGGGGGTTTCCGGGGGGGCGGTCACCAGACTCGCGGAGTCTCGATGAACACCCTCTCGAAGCTGCCCTCTTTCGCGGCCGATGGACAGTTGTTCAACGCCGGGTATCAGGACACGGGTCGCTCGACGGAAGTCTTCCCGGCCGGCAAACTGAGACAGCAAACCGCAGCTTGGGGCGCGAAGCGCGACCCTTCATTTCGCGCATCGAATTCACCACAATCCGCTCCGCAGATCCCCTCGGCAATTGGCGCGACCAAAGAAGCGAAAATGCCTCGTCGTGTCCGCGACCCAAAGGTACGGACGCGATGGCGCCCAAGCAGCCCGCATTTGCAACCCCGGCGCCCGGGAGCCCACGCTTGCGCTACGGTGGAAGGGCCTGCTTGGGCCCTAAGGGACGGGATGATCGAAAGGCCAGTTGCACGAAACGGGGTCTCGGTCGTCGTACCAACCCTTCGCGAATCGGCAAATCTTCGCCGACTCGCCGAGGCTGTCCGCGCGGCGCTCTCCGGCAGCGGCTTCGAATGGGAACTGCTCCTTTCCGATGACGATTCGCAGGACGGGAGTGAGGAATTGGTAGCCGACTTGTCGCGCCGGCTCCCGATCCGCCTCGAAATCCGCCGTGGCCAACCGCGCGATCTCTCGCTTGCCGTACTCGACGGAATCGGCCTCGCGCGCTTCGACCGGATCTGCGTCATGGACGCCGATCTGTCGCATCCGCCGGAGCGGATTCCCGACCTGTTGGCCAAGCTCGACGGCGCCTGCGACCTGGTGGTCGGCAGCCGCTACGCCCCGGGTGGCGGAATCGAGGGCCATTGGAGCAGATATCGCCGGCTGAACTCCCGCGTCGCCACGCTACTGGCGCGCCCTCTCGTTTGCTGCTCCGATCCGCTCTCGGGTTTTTTCGCGGTGGACCGCCGGGCCCTGCCATCTCGCGAACACCTTCGCCCGATCGGATACAAGATTGGACTCGAACTCATGGTCCGGGGCGCGCTGCGGGTCCGGGAAGTGCCCTTCCTTTTCCGCGATCGGAGTCTCGGAGCCAGCAAGCTGAACCGGCGGGAGCAACTCCGATTTCTGGTGCACCTGGGGCGGCTCTACGCGTTCCGTTTTCCCGCACTACTCCGCGTCCTCTCGTTCGGCCTGGTCGGCGCCAGCGGGCTGGCGGTGGACACCTCGTTCTATTACGGTCTGCAACGGCTGGGGCTTTCCCACCTCGTGGCCCGCTTCCTCTCCTTCTGGCCGGCGGTGAGCTGGAACTGGTGGTGGAACCGGATCGCTACTTTCCGGGACCGGCCCGCCGCGCCTCCCGGTGGGCAGTGGATCCGTTTTGCTGCCTCCAGCATCGCCGGACTGCTCGTGAATTTCGGTAGCTACTGGTTCTTGACCGGGTTCGTTGGCTTCTTCGCCGAAGAGCGCTTGCTGGCTCTGATTACGGGGGTGCTCATCGGCAGTCTGCTGAATTTCGGCGCCGCCAATCGGTACGTGTACGGGGCAAAGGGGGCCCGGACCCGGTGACGCCGTCTCGTCGCACGACCAGGCCGACCGGGCGTCAACGGCGCGCGCTGGAACGGACGGCCGTTCCGGGTGGCCGGGACGCCGCGCCGGACCGGTTGGAGCCCGCAAGCGCGCTCACGAAGCGGGGCGGGTTCCGGAGGACTGTGCTCCTGGGATTCGCCCTCGGGCTGCTGATCCTGCTCAGCTATTTCCCGACGCTCTCCGCCGGCTTCGTGTGGGACGACACCATTTTCGTCGAGGAACCGGTGATGCGGGAGGGGGTTTCGGGCCTCGCGAAGATCTGGTCCTCGCCCGGCGCCATCCGCCACGAGGGCCACTACTGGCCCATCGTGTACACGAGCTTTTGGCTGGAACGCCAACTGTGGGGGCTCGAGCCGTTCCCCTACCACCTGCTCAATCTCCTGCTTCACTTGCTCTGCACGTTGCTGATCTGGCGACTGCTACTGCGACTCGAGGTGCCGGGAGCATTCTTCGCGGCGGCCGCCTTCGCCGTCCATCCGCTGCATGTGGAGTCGGTGGCGTGGGTCATCGAACGGAAGGATCTCCTCTCGGGGGCCTTCTTCCTGGGCGCATTTCTGCTGTGGCTCCGGTTCGTCCGAAACCCCCGACCGCTCAGCTACCTGGGTTCCCTGTTGGCGTTCGTGGCCGCACTGCTCAGCAAGTCGATCGCGGTCACCCTGCCTGCCTCTTTCCTCCTCGAACGCTTCTGGAAGGCCGGCCGGGTCGAGCGTCGTGATGTCCTGCGGACCGCTCCGTTCTTTGCGGTGGGGCTCGCGATTACGGTGGCGGATGTCGCGTACTACCGGACCCGTGAAGTCGTGGAACTCGACTACTCCCTGCTGGAGCGGGTGCTCATCGCGGCCCGCGCCCTCTGGTTCTATGCCGGGAAGCTGATCTGGCCGGGTGAGCTCCCGGTGATCTATCCGCTCTGGGACATCCGGTCGTCGGACCCCGTGGCCTGGGCCTATCTTCTCGCCGCGATAGCACTCGGCGCGGCGGCTTGGTTCGGACGCCGCCACGTGGGGAGGGGGCCGCTCACGGCGCTCCTCTTCTTCGGGGTGACCCTGTCTCCGGTGCTCGGGTTCGTGAACTACGGCTACATGCAGTACGCGTTCGTGGCGGACCGCTTTCAGTATCTTGCCGGTCTCGGCATCATCGCTCTCGTCATCGCCGGCGCCGCCCGGGGGGCGAACGCCCTGCCGCGCGGCGGCAGGGTCGCAGTGGCAGCCTCCTTCGTCCTGGTGCTCGCCGTCTTTTCGGAAAGTACTTTTCGCCAGTCGGGAATCTACCGGGCCCCGACGGCCTTCTTCGGTCACATCGTCTCCCTCAATCCGGACGCCCGCGACGCCTATCTCAATCTCACCGATGCACTCATCGAGGAGGGTCGGCACGAAGAGGCGCTCGACGCGGCGGAGCGCGCCATGAAGACCTCAGCGAATCCGGCAAACGCCCATGCCAACCTGGGGGCGGCACTTCTCAATCTGGAGCGCTTCGAGGAAGGCGAGAAGCACCTTCGCCGGGTGCTGGAATTGGATCCCGATCACCGGAATGCGACCCACAACCTCGGGGAACTCTTCCGGCGGCAGGGACAACACGAGACCGCAGTCGGCTTCTACCGGCAGGCGCTCGAGATGGACGGCGACTACGGCCTCGCCGCCGCCGGACTCGGCGACGCGCTGTTCCAACTCGGCCGGCACGAAGAAGCGGCGGAGGCGCTGGGCCGGGCCCTCGTCATGCGGCCCGACTCGGACGTCGCCGCGAACCTGCGCAGCATGCGGGCGCAGTCGCTGAGCGAACTGGGCCGTCTCGAGGAAGCCGCGGAGGAATACCGCGTGTTGGTGCGCCTGCAGCCCGCGAGCCGAGACCCCCTGCTGCGGCTTGCCGGCGTGCTGCGGCGTCAGGGCCGGACGGAAGAGGCCGACGTCCACATCCGTCGCGCCCGCGAGACCGGCCCCGAAAGCGTCGCCGTCCTCCAGAACGTGGCCGAGGCGCTTCGCGATCAGGGGCTCTACGAGAAGGCCCTCGACGAATACCGGCGGGTGCTGGAGCTGGATCCCGCGTTCGGTTCGGCGCACGCCGGAAGAGCGGCCACCCTCTTCGAACTGGGACGATACGAGGCCGCCATCGAAGCTCTGGAACGTTCGATCGCGCTGGAGCCCGAGGTAAGCGTGCGGCCCGCCCGCGAGGTCCTGATCGGGCGCGCGCTCATCGCAATGGGGCGCCCGGACGAGGAGGCGGCCCGGCGGTACCTGCGGGCGCTGGAACTGGATCCCGGCCACCCGGACGCCCTGGACCGCCTGGCGCTGCTGCGTTTCGGGCAGGGCCGCTACCGGGACGCCCTTGATCTCTACCGCACACATCTCGAGACCGACCCCGACAGTGCCCAGATCCACTCCAACGTCGGCGCCGCCCTCTACTACCTGAACCGGCGCGAGGAGGCGCTCCAAAGCTTCGAGCGGGCGCTGGCGCTGGATCCCGGGAACGAAACGGCGCAGCAGAATCTGGAGCGGCTCCGTCAGGATCGCTTGCGCGAACCGCAACGCTGACGGCGTGATGCACGCCGGCCTCGAGCTGCCGACACTCCTGCCGATCTCCGAGCCGGGGTATCACCCCACGGCGCTGAGCAGTTGGCGCCAGGTCTCCCGTTCGCGCTCGGGCGCGAAGAGCGGCGCTCGCTGCGCGCCGTGCCGGGCCAGCTCGTCGAGGAATCCAGGGGCGCTCTCGGCGCGCCAGAGCGCCTCGCGAAGCGCGTCGGTGTCCTGCGGCGCGTAGTAGCCCGGGTAGTCCGGGCCGAGGAGGCCGACGTTCCCCGGAATCCGGGAAGCGATCACCGGGAGCCCTGCCACGACCGCTTCCGAGACCACGTTGGGCCCTCCTTCCATCACCGATGAGATCACCATGGCGTGCGTCCTGGCGTAGAGCCGGCCCACGCGCCAGCCGGGCACCTCACCAAGCCACCGGTAACGCCGGTTGCAGGCCATCTCCCGGCGCGCCGGTTCCGCCCAGCTCGGGTCGCGGGCTCCGCCGGCGTGGAGAACGCGCAACCGGGAGGCCTCGGGCATGGCCCGCGCCGCGTAGGCCGCTCTCATCGGGTCCTTTTCGAAGCGCAGGTGCCCGACCACGCAAACATCGAAAAAACGCCGGGAAGGACGGCGCGGCAGACCCGGGTTCGCTACCGATTGGTGAACGACCCGCACCTTCGAAAGGAACTCCGTCGGCAGTGCGTCCTGGACCAGATCGTGGAGCGCGATCAGGACATCGGCGTCTTGGAGCGACCGCCGGGTCGTCGCTTCATCGGAGTGCAAAAAGCGGTACACGTCCGTTCCGGTGAGCGCCACGATCAGCGGACGGGCCGGAAAACGCGATCGGTAGCGGGTGACCGATGCGGCGCTCCGCCAGGCATGGAGGGCGATCAGCAGGTCCGCGGGAGCGCCGTCCCACGCGGTCTCGACTGTGACGCCGTGGCCGAGCGACCGAAGGATCCGTGCCCAGCGGACCGCCGTGACGCGGTTCCCGCTGCGCGAACCCGCCCCCGCCGGGGTTACTAGAATGATCCGCACGGGCGACCCTTTAGCAGCCTGTGCTGGAACCCGGGTGAGCGCCGAGAGCGGCGAGGCGCCCGGCTGACAAGGCGCGTGAGGGAGGAATACCAAGTGTATTTCGACCCAAACGCAACGCCGAGCGCCGCATAGCGGCGCGGTTCAGCCGGGATGCATCGCCGCTCGAACGCCGCCTGGGTTTCACCACCGGCTGCTCACTCCGCGCCCGGACGGAAACCATGACAAAGCGCGTCCCGGCCGATCACCTCGCAGCCATCATGGACGACGCCCACCGGCGAAGCCTGGCGCTGACCGCCGGCCTCGACGAGGACCAACTGATGGGAACACGGTTGACCATCGTCAACCCGCTGCGGTGGGAGATCGGGCACGTTGCCTGGTTCCACGAGAGATTCATCCTGCGGGACCTCTACGGATACGCGCCGATCTTGCCCGAGGGAGACGACCTCTACGACTCGGCGGCCGTCCACCAGGAGGTTCGCTGGGATCTGCCCCTCCCGGGCATGGCCGAAACGATCCGCTACGCCGAAACGGTCAAGGACCGCTGCCTGGAAAGACTGGATCCAGGGTTGGCGAGCACCAGGAACAGTTTCATGTACCAGTTCGCCACCTTCCATGAGGACATGCACACCGAGGCGTACATCTATTCCCGGCAGACCCTCGGCTACCCCGCGCCGCGAATCGGCCCGGGTCGGACGCCGGAAGCGGCGGGCGGCGGCAGCCACCCGGGAGACGCCAGCGTCCCCGGCGGCACGTTCCGGCTCGGCGCGGAGAGGGAGGCGCCGTTCTTCTTCGACAACGAAAAATGGGCGCACCCGGTCCGGGTTCAGCCGTTTTCGATCGCGAAGGCGCCGGTCAGCCAAGCGGAGTTCGCCGAATTCGTGGATGCCGGCGGCTACCAGCGGCGGGAGTTCTGGAGCGAACCGGGCTGGGATTGGAGGGTAGAGGCCGCGGCAACCCATCCCGTTTACTGGATTCCCGACGGTCGGCAAGGATTCCAGGTGCGGCGGTTCGACCTCATCGAGCCGCTGCCCCTGAACGAACCTGTCATCCACGTCAATTGGTTCGAGGCCAGTGCCTATTGCGCCTGGGCCGGACGGCGGCTCCCCACCGAGGTGGAGTGGGAGACCGCCGCCCTCGGCGAACCCGACGGAAACAGCCTGGCGGCAACCAAAAGGACGTACCCCTGGGGCGAGGCGCCTCCAGACCCGCGGCGCGCGAACCTCAACGGCTGGTCGCTCGGATGTTCCGACGTCGGAGCACTGCCCGCCGGGGACAGCGCCTTCGGCTGCCGGCAGATGCTCGGCAACGTCTGGGAGTGGACGGAGGACACCTTGCGGCCCTATCCCGGTTTTCGTCCCGACGCCTACCGGGACTATTCCGAGGCCGGATTCCACGAGACGAAGGTACTGCGCGGCGGCGCCTGGGCAACTCGCGGCCGGCTGCTGACCGGCCGCTACCGCAACTTCTTCAGCCCGGACCGCCGCGACGTGATGGCGGGATTCCGGACCGTTCAGATCTGACCCGTTTCGCCTGGATCAGTTACCCGAGGCTCCGGGAAAGACCCGCTCTCCCTCGTAGCCTCTCAGGCCACAGAAACCGACGACTTCGTATCCGTTTGCTTGTAGCAGCTCCGCGGCACGCGCGGCTCTTCCGCCACCCTGTCAAGCAGTGAGGACGGGAACTCCGGTCGGGAGTTCACCGATCCTCGCCTCCAGTTCGTCAATCGGAATGTGGATGAAGCCGTCGATCGTGCCGTGCTCGGCGAGCTCCTCATCGGTGCGAACGTCGAGGAGGACGGCGCCGGCCGCAAGAGCCGCGTCGATTTCCTCAGCTTCGACCCGCGGGGCCGGGGCCGGTTCCGGCGCCGCGGGCTCGGGCGCCGCACTTTCCTCGGCCGGAGGCTCACCGCCTCCGCAGCCCCATCCGAGAACCGCTGCCGCCAAGGCGACACCGGCAAGGGAAAGAGTCCGTTTCACAATGGACCTCCTTTAACAGCCTGTGGACAAAGTGACGTGAGCACCGAGACCGGTGAGGCGCCCGGCTGACAAGGCGCACGAGGGAGGAGTACTGGCTGTATTTCGACCGAAGTGCAACGACGAGCAACGCGGTTCAGCCGGGATGCATCGCCGGTCGAATGCCGCGTGACTTTGTTCACAGGCTGTTCAGGAATCAATCGAGCGGCCGGTATTCCCGGACGCCCGTGTATTGCTTGAGGCCGCTGAAACCAACGACCTCGAATCCTGCGTTTTCCAAAATGGCCGCGGCCCGCGCGGCGCGTGGTCCCACCATTCAAGTAGTGAGCACCGGACGGTCGCGGGGCAGTTCTTCCACCCGCTCCGCGAGTTCTCCGAGGTGAATATGGACCGCGCCGGGAATGGTCCCCGACTCCGCGAGTTCCAGAGCCGTCCGTACGTCGAGCAGCAGGACGCGCCCGCCGCTCAGAACTTCGTCGATCTGGCTGGCCGCGACAAACGGCGCTTTCGTGCCGAAGGCGCGCCCCACCAGACTCATATCGCGAGCGTATCAGGCGATAACGAAAACCCCGAAGCGTCGCCGGGACGATTCCCGGCAGTCCGCTCCGTCATTCCCGGCCCAGCGCGCGGGCCTCGGCCAGGAACCCCTGGTAGATCGCGCGGGCCTCGTCGAACTGGGCATAGACATGCGCCTTCTCGGCGTCCGAGCGCCAGTACTCCCATTCTTCAGCCAACTGGCGGAGCCGGTCGATCCAGCGGATGGAGTATTCGGCGGCGGCGGCGCTCCGGACCGGCTGCTCCCCTGCCCTGACCCAGACCGGATTGGTGAACGCCTGCGCGTAGCTGCAGTCGAGCGGGCGCGCCTCCTCCGGGGAACCTTCCGCCCGGAGGATCAGCCAGCCGCTCCGGTCCATGGTGACCTGGCCGGTGGCCCGGGCGGAGCGCCGATCCTCCGACAGCGGCACCTCGGCCACGTCCACGCCCCCCGAGACCACCCAGGCCCGCTGGAGCGGCGTCGAGGAGCGCACCCACGCGCTCCACTCCACTTCGCCTCCCGATTCGGGAAGCTGCACGTCGTCCCCCGGGATCCGGCCCTCTACGCGGAAGTCGAGCACGGGCCCGCAACTCACGAAGGCCCTGCCCTCCCGGATCCCTTCGAGGAAAGCGTCGAGATCCAGTCCCCGTTCTCCGGTGTGCACGTAGGTGCGGACCGAGCCGACCAGCTTGGACCGCTGCATGTTGCTGATCGAGTCCTCGCCGCCCACCGCAGTGACCCGGAGGCCGTTGTTCAGCGTGGCGTACCAGGGAAAGAACCCGGCCCGTGACGCGGAGGACCACTCGACCGCATCCGTGGTGCCGAGCGCGGCATCCACCATGTATCCCTTGGCGCCACCCAGGTTCCCGGGACTTCCGCCCGGGCCGACGAGCGGATCGTTCTCCCCGAAGAACGCGTGCACATAGCCGACGGTCGCGCCCTGGGCTCTCGCCTTCCGGAACATGTCGGTGTTCGACGGATAGAGGCTCTCGATTCCGGTTCCCTCGTAGCCGGTGGTGTAGGGCGAGAGGAGGTGCTCCTTCATCCCGAAGAGAAAGACGTGGCCGTAGAAGGGTGGCCGGTATTCCTGTCCCACCACCAGCACCCGATCTTCGGTGGAAAGCGGATGCTCCTCGCCGCCGGGGATGAAGTGCTGGTAGTCCAGAATGCGGTTGTCCTTGTTGGCGACCTGTTCCAGCACTACGTCCTGGTCCTCGGCGTCCGACATGAACATCAGGTTCTCCAGCGTGTTGTGCAGGTTGCCGGCGTAGTTCATGTGGACGTGAGTGGAGCCGCTCCACCATCCCTTGGCCGCCATGTCGGTGATCCGAACGAGCCGCAGCGTCAGCTCGGTGACGTCGCCGGCCGCGATCTCCACACTGGCGCTCAGGGGTTCGTGCTCGAAGCCGCGCACCGCCTCGATCTCGAGGGGTCCCACCGGGACTTCCATCCGGAAACTGCCTGGCTGGTGGAAGGAGTGCTCATCGGCGCCCCCGATCCGGGCGTAGGCGTCCGGCGGGGCGTAGAACCGGGTGTCGGAGGCCCGCAGGTGAATCCGGGCAGCGACCTCCTCGCCGGTCGCGTCATCCACCGTACGCACCGAGAGCACCCCCATCGGTCGGCTCCAGTTGCGCCGGGTGATCTCGACGACGCGCCGCTTGCCGCCGTAGGTCTCGAGCAGCGCGAGCTGCGGGAGTCCCCCGGAGTTGTCCACATAGGCGATCCACTCGCCGTTCGGCGACCAGCGGGGATGGAAGGCGTCGTGCTCGAAGAAGGTCAGCTTGTAGGGCGACCCGCCGTCGGTCGGCTGGACGTAGAGGTTCGAGAACTGATCCGCCGCACCGGCGGTCGAGGAATAGATGAACCGCTTCCCGTCGATGGAGACATCCGGACGACTCCGGTAGAGCGACTGTTCCGCGAGCACCGTCACGCCCTCTTCGAAGCCGTCTACCGCCATCGGAGTCCGGATGACGTTCCCCGAGCCGAGCGGCACCTCGTGATTGGAGACCATCAGCAGTTCCCGGGAGTCGGGCATCCAGGCCGGTGTGATGTGCATGTCCCAGGAGCCGAAGTAGAGCCGCTCCTTGCCGTAGTTCTCGTCCCTGGTAAGCGCCATCTCTTCGGAACCGAGTTCGCCGTTCGCGAACTCACGGACATAGACGTTGAAGTAGCCCGATGGCTTCGTGGACACGTAGGCGAGCCGCGTCCCGTCCGGCGAGAACGCCGGATCGGTGTAAAGGAACTCATCGTTCGTGAGAGAACGGATTTCCCCGGTGGCCAGGTCCGTGATCGCGAGGCCGATGGTCTCGCCGTTTCGGTCCACCGTGAAGACGATGTGTCTCCCGTCGGGAGACCAGGTGGGGAGCGAGTGGTATCCGGGGCCGGACGTCAGTTCGTCGGCAATCCCCGTTTCAGGATCCACGCGCCAGATGGAGCCGGACATCGCCACCGCGATCGACTTCCCGTCCGGTGACCAGGCGGGAGCCCAGGGAGTGCTGCTCGGCGCCGGCGGGAAGTAGTAGTTGTGCATGTAGTTCCCACCGTGGCGCGCCGGCGGATACGCCTCCGCAACCCCCTGGATGATTGGTGGCGGCGGCCAGCGCTGGGGCTGAGCGAAAAGCGGAGTGGCCGCCAGCAGGAGGAGGGCGAAGCTGAGACGCAGGTACATGGACATTCCTCTCGGGGAGCCGATTCTACGGAAGCCGGGCTCGGAGCGCCGGCCAGTCCTCCCGGTGGGGGCCTTCAGACCGGCATCGCGGCCGAAGGACGCGAAACTCCCGTCACCAGCCGCGCAAATGGCGCCCGGCCCGGCAAAGCGTGTGATCTGCCGCGGGTGAGCCTTCGATCACCCGAGCTCTTCCAGTCGTCGGGACGCCCCCGCCTCCTGACAAATGAGTCTTGCCAGCGTCTCGATGTCCGCCGGCGTCAGTTCCATCCCGGGCAATGACATCACGAAGTCAAGATGGCCGTTTTTGGGAATGAGCAGCTCGCGGGAGTCGCCGGCGGAGCCCAGGAGAAGGACGCCGTAGCGCAGATACGGCGAGACGGTTTTGTGAAGAAACGCTTTCTGAGCGTCGCTGACCGCGTCCTGCAGGGTGATTCCGATCTTGACTTCAAGCGCCACTCGGGGGCGCCAGACCGAAGCGCTCACCTCTTCGCCCACCAGCAGATCAATGGCGAAGGGCCCGACGCTCTCGTCGCCTTTCAGCGAAAGCGGGGTCCCCGGCTCCGGCAGTTCGAAGTCTCGGATCTCCCGGGCGTAGCGCAGCTTCCGGTCGGCCTCCACCGTGAAGTCCGGCAACACCTCCGCAAGCCGAGGCCGGATCCTTGCGACCCATTCGCGTTGTGTCATGGCACCGGCCTGAAGGGGAGGCGCAACCCCCGCAAAAAGCCCGTCCTTCGCGCAGTGCGCCCCGCGTCCGATTCTAAGGAACACGTCCAGGGCTGGCCCCAGTTGTCCACGGGACGGGAATATGGCCATGGCTATACTTTGCTCATGCGTTCCATCTCCGCCGGGAAGTTCAAGGACACCTGCCTGAGGATCCTCGACGAAGTCGCCGCGTCCCGCACTCCGGTAACCATCACCAAATGGGGCCGCCCCGTCGCGCGCCTGTTACCGGTCATCGCCTCGAGCCAGGCGGAGGCAACGACGGCCCCGGGCGCCGCGGGGGTAGAGGAGGCGGTCCAACCCTACGGCTCGGACACCGCCGGAGATGTGGACGAGAATGCGAAGCAGCGGTTACACCGTCTGGCGGCGGAACTCGGCGTGTCGCCGGACGGTCTGCTGCGCCAGGCGCTCGACGCCTACGTCGGAGACAACGCGCTCGCCGACCTCATCGAGCGCGCCAAGCGGCCGGTCGGGGCTTTCCGCTCCGGATGTACCGACCTCGCCGAGAAACACGACGAGGCGTTCGCGGAGATCCTGGTTGAGGAGATGGGGAGGCGGCAGCCGCCGGAGTGACGGTTTCCGTTTTCCTCGATACGTCGGCGTTGATCGCTCTCCTTAACGCCGAGGACCGGTTCCATGACGACGCCAAGCACACCTGGGATCGCCTGCTGGCCGGCGTTCGGACGGGGCAGAAGCTCCTCGTCACCCACCACGCCATCCTCGTGGAATCGAGCGCGCTCATCGCGCGGCGATTGGGCATGCGGGCGGTTCGCCAGCTCCACGACGGGCTGCTTCCGGTCGCTGAAATCGTCTGGATCGACGAAAAGCTCCACCGGCGCGCCACGGCGGCGATGCTCGCCGCTGCCCGGCGCAATGTCTCCCTGGTGGACTGGCTCTCCTTCGAGGTGATGCGGGACCGGCGGATCCGGCACGCGTTCACGTTTGACGCGCATTTCGGGGAGCAGGGTTTCCTGCCCGCCTGACGCGGGTCGGCGCGCTCGGCGGTTACGAGCCCATGTGCCCCTCTTAGCTCTCTCGTGAGGTTACTAGGATACGGCACACCGGTCTGGTTTGTGGCAGTCCCTGCGTCGCGTACACGTCCAGAGAATTCGCCGACTGTGCGACCAGGAATTCCGCCGACTCGTACGCGATCAAATCGTTGAGTTCCCGAACAGCAGTAGTGTCCACGACAGCAGTCTGGTAGCCCGCTGGAGCCAGTACCATCCCGAGAGCAGGTGTCAGCGGATAGTACAGAGCCAGGTCGGTGGGCGACTCCTCGCCATCCGTCCCAATAGGTTCACGATGGGCTGATCTCCCGTCACGAGTTCCGAATTCGTTGCGTTCTCCAAGAACAGCACCTCTAGCCCGCTCCGGTCACGGAACAGGCGGCCGCCCACCGTCACAGCCATAAGGTGACACACCAGATTCTTGAGGTGGCTTCTGTCACCCGACATTTCCTCCAACACTCTCGCAATCGGCTCTCGACGTCGTTTCGTGCGGAAATACTGTTGAGCCAAATAGTGGTAGAAGCCCGCTGCATCATCAGAACTCTCCAAGAAATCAACGTCCTGCTCCCGCAACTCGGCAAGCATAGAAACCGCTTCTTGTTCGATAGCACCATGAAGATTCTCCTCCGCTTCGATCGCGGTCGCTTCCGCCATCCTCTTGTCGTCATCTGATATCCCGCTGAGGGACTGAATCACGGACGACACCCTTCCAATAGCGGCAAACTGCCGTGCCAATCTCAGATTCATACCGTCTAGCACGGAGTTCCCTGTCCTCGTTAGCCCAGCCACGATAGTAAGGTCGGACTCGGTCATCTGCGGCACTCGGTAGTAGTCACGCTGCACCATTACATTCTTCGGGTCAGCAGCGAAACTGCGGCCCTCGCGCAGGACCCGAATCGTTCTGTTGCTCTCGGCCCAAGCCTCCAAGTAGTGGCGCCAGACGTAGTGTTGCCTTCGTGTAACCGTCTTGAGCTTTTCTCTGTTTGTCATCATTGCTTTGCCTCCTATTGGCGTTTCCCGAGAGCGGACTATTCCCCTCCCTTCCTTACACCAGATAAGCCACCGCTTCCGTTCAGGAACTTCGTATTCCTTGCTACCGTGTCTTGTCGCTCCGACACCTCGTTGAGTCATCCGCGAACCCAAACCGGCCGTCCCGTGTCCCGCAACTTCGCGCAACGGAACGTCTGGTGTCCTCCCAGTCGCGGTTCTACTGCCACCTCGCGCGGTCCGTGCGGGGATTGGCAGTAGATGGTTTCACGGCCCTGCAGGCCGCGATGCCGACCGGAGGTCTGGCGTTCCCTTACGGACCGTTCTTCCCGCGGATTGGCGATACGCGCTTTCGCCCCGCTCCACGGGGCGGTGCCGACCGGAGGTCGGCGTTCCAAGCCGTCCCCGTGCTTCTACTCGGTCGGGGGAGCCCCTACCGACCCTTACAGGTTGCGGAAGTGGGCGCGGGCCGGGAGGACATCCCGGAGGCGCAGGCCCTCGTCCTTCAGGTAGGTGATCAGACCCTTCTTGTCAATCGTGCGAAGGGCGCTGGTCGTGAGGCGCAGCCTGACGGACCGCTCCAGTTCCGGAACCCACACGGATTTCCACTGCAGGTTGGGAAGCTGACGCCGCCTCGTCTTGTTGTGGGCATGGCTGATGGAGTTCCCCGACAGAGGACGCTTTCCGGTCAACTTGCAGATTCTGGCCATAGAAAGCGCGGATTCTAACGCCAGTTCGACCTACCGCGCCCCGAGATCCTCCACGGTGGCGCCGTTCAGCGCATTCAGGAACAACTTGTAGGTCCCGCGCGGCTGACCCCGGAATTGGGGCCGGAAGCCGAAGAGCACGACCTCGCCCGCGCCCATCGGCACCCGGGCCATGGCGATCTTGCCGCCGATCGCGTCCTCCTCGCCGAGCGCCCAACCGCTCATGAGGATGTCCTCCTCGGCGTAGTGAGCGATCGCTTCCACGTTGGCGGGGGGCGGCTCCATGGTGGTTTCTTCTCCCCCCTCACGGGTCCGCGGCAGGCTCACGGTGTCGAAGGCCCGGCTGCTGACGAACTGGGTCGCCACTTCGTCGCGCATCCCGAAGGCCAGTGGGTGGGAGGTATCGACCGTGGCCCGGATAAGAGAGCCCGGGATGAAGAACTGGCGGTCGCCCAACCCGGCGGTGACGTTCTTCAGGGGAAGGCCGAACTGGGCGATCGCGAAATCGCTCGCGCCGTCGAGCGTCAGCAGCATCCCGCCCTCCTCGACGAAGCGGCTGAGCGCCAGCGATCCCTCAAGGCCAATGCCCCCGGTGAACTCGTCCGGCATGGTGCCTGGGGCGTGTCCCTGCAGGATGGCTTCCGGGGTCTGGTGCGGCAGGACGATCACGTCCAGGCGCGAGAGGTCGCCGGTCCGCACGTCGTCGTCGGAAAGGCTGGTGAGGTCGTATTCGTAGTTCTCGAGCAGCCAGCGGGTCCAACCCTCGTCCATGCTCGCGACGTACGACTTGTAGAGCCCCACCCGCACCGGTTCCAGCGGGAGGAGTTCCACTCCGGGCGCGTCGGCGAGCCCTCGAACGTCGAGGCCGAGCTCCGAGGCAATTCCTTCCATTGCGGCGTCGGCGGGATCCGATTTACGCACGACGAGGGTGCCCGCCGGGTAGTCGGTCCCCTGGTCGCGGAATTCCTCCACGGCCCAGGAGACCTCGGCGCCCGCAGCGAGCAGCCGGTTCTGGGCAATCACCGCGGCGTTCGGCTGGTGCGAAATCGCATAGCCGAAGGAAGCGCCTGGGGAGATTTCTCCCGCGGGGGCGCGAACCGGAGCGTCCACCGGCGCGGATGCGACCTCCGGAACCTCCGTGACGCGATCCACCCGCACCCCCATCTGCATGGGCAGCGTCCAGCCCGCCAGATCGTACGGGGGATCGGGCGGCCCGTCGGGGGTGCGACGCCGGTCGGGGTACTCCTGCGGCTCGAGCAGGTCGTCGGCATACGCGCGAAACGCCTGGGCTCCAGGGATGATGTAGGTGCCCTCGCCGTAGGTTTCTCCGTCGATCTCGAACGCTTCTTCCGCCCGCTCGATGGCGATGCCCCCGTCATAAAGCACGTTCACGAGCGCCGCGGCCTCCCCCGGGTCCCACTGGTCGGCTGGCACGATCCAGCTCGCATCGCTCCCCTCGATCGCGTCGCGGCCCATTCGCCAGATGTCGAAGAGCCACTTCTCGCGAAGGTCGGCCGCCACGTCCAGCACCGCTATCGAAGCGGTGAGCGTGTAGCGGACCGGATCGGAAAAGGACGATTCCCCGCCGGGCCAGGGATAGGGATAGAAGACATCCGTGCCGTTCGTGGGAGCCGCCTGCCCCCGGCGGGGATTGCCGACGAACTCCGGGCGTTCCTCGGGGTCGTACATCCTCGGACTCGCCGAGGCGTGCGAAGTCTCGGTCAGCAGACCGATCATGTTGTGGAAATAGGGGGTGGTGCGCATACCCCCGTTCCACCACATCGAGTAGATCATGTCCGAGACCGCGCCCGGCATCTTCTTCATCGCGAAGCGGTTCGCCATCGCCGAACCGATCAGGTTCACCGCAGTCGTGACTCCGGGATGGATCTTGGGATTCACCGGGTCCGCGAAGGGCGGCAGGAAGATCCGGGCCCAGGCCGGCCCCGTCTGATGATGGTTGTAGACGATCTGGGGGAACCACTCGTGGTAGAGGACCCGGCTCACCGCCGCCGTCTCGGGCATGTTGTTCATGAACCAGTCCCGGTTGTTGTCGTGCCCGACGTAGTGGTGGTAGAGCTCGGGCGGCCGGGTGGTCTCGAAGGGGGTCTTGAGGTTCCGGCGGTACCAGGACGCGACGATGTCGAGTCCGTCGGGGTTCATGGAGGGCATGAGGATGAGAATCACCTCGTCGCGGATCTTCCGCGTCTCCTCCGATTCCTCGGTGGCGACCCGGTGGGCGAGGAGCGGCATCATCTGCGCCGGCGCCACCTCGGTGGCATGCAGTCCGGCGTCAATCCAGACGACCGCCTTGCCTTCGCGGGACAGGCGCACCGCCTCCTCTTCCGGAATCGCTGCGTGGGCCAGCGCGCGGGCATTCGCCCGGTGCCGGTCCAGCTCCGCGAGGTTCTCCGGTGAGGAGATGAAGAGGACGAGAAGCGGCTTCCCGAGGACGGTTTCGCCGATCTGCCGGAGTTCGACCCGATCACTCGCTGCCGCGAGCTGCTCGTAGTAGGGGGTCAGTTCTCCCCACAGCGCGAGCTGGTAGTCGTCCCCGGGCTCGAAACCGAGGACATCCGCCGGCGCCGGCACCTGCGCCTCGGCCAAGCTTCCAGAAAGTCCCGGACCAAGGACCAGCAGTGCACAAACCGTGACTCGCAGCATGACGCGCCTCCCCGGACGAAACCGGAGATGTTACGGGGAAGCGGGGAGTGGGGACTCCGGAATCAGACGGACTCCTTGAGGGTGACGGCGTCCAGGAAGGGCATCATCCGCCGCAGCTCGGCGCCGACCGTTTCGATCTGGTGCTCCTGTTCTTCCCGCCGGCGCGCCATGAAGTTGGGTCGGCCCTCCCGATCTTCATCGATCCAGCCCTTGGCATAGGCGCCGCTCCGCACGTCCTCGAGGATCTTTCGCATCGCTTCGCGGGTCTCCTCGGTGACGATCTGGCGGCCGCCGTGGTAGTCGCCGTGTTCGGCGGTGTCGCTGACCGAGTAGCGCATGTAGTTGAGGCCGCCGCGGTACATCAGGTCCACGATCAGCTTGAGTTCGTGGAGGCATTCGAAGTAGGCGATCTCCGGCTGGTATCCGGCGGACACCAGCGTGTCGAAGCCCGCCTTGACGAGTTCGCTGACTCCGCCGCAGAGGACGCTCTGCTCTCCGAAGAGGTCGGTCTCGGTCTCTTCCGCGAACGTGGTCTCGATCACTCCGGCGCGGGTGAGGCCGACCCCCCGGGCATAGGAGAGGGCGAGCGCCAACGCGCTCCCCGAAGCGTCCTGCTCGACGGCAACGAGGGCCGGAGTCCCGCCGCCCTCGATGAACAGTTCGCGGACCCGGTGACCCGGCGCCTTCGGTGCGATAAGGGAAACGTCTATCTGCGCCGGTGGCTGGATCGTGCCGAACCGGATGTTGAAGCCGTGGGCGAACATGAGCGTCTTGCCGGGCGCCAGATGCGGCGCCACCTGCTCCTCGTAGATCCCCGCCTGGGTGGTGTCCGGAGTCAGCAGGACGATGACGTCGGCCCAGGCCGCCGCTTCGCTTCCCGAGAGCACGGTGAGTCCTTCGGCTTCCGCCCGGGCGCGGGAGCGGCTCCCGGCGTGGAGCGCAATCCGCACCTCGACGCCGCTGTCGCGGAGGTTGAGGGCATGCGCGTGGCCCTGCGAGCCGTAGCCGAAGACGGCAACCTTCTTGCTGCGGATCAGTTCGAGATCCGCCGCGTCGTCGTAGTAAATGGTGGCCATGGAAGAGATCCTCCGGGGGCGGCGAAGCGTCCATTTCGCCGGAAAACGTTGCGTCAAAGGCGCCCGCAAACCGCGGGCGTGACAAGAAAGGGAGAGTCTGCCTTCGCTGCTGAGAAAATCCTAACGGCCTGTGGTGGAACCCGGGTGAGCGCCGAGGCCGGGGAGGCGCCCGGCTGACAAGGCGCGTGAGGGAGGAATACCTGGTGTATTGCGACCGAAACGCAACGATGAGCGGCGCAAAGCGACGCGGTTCAGCCGGGATGGATCGCCGGCCGAACGCCGCCTGGGTTTCGCCACAGGCTGTTAAACGGACTGCGATCCGCCGTCGTCCTCGTCCCGCGAGATCCGGCGTTTCGGTGGATTCCGGGCATCCGGGTCGGTCATGACGCTCGCAGCGCCCCGCGCCATCCCGACCATTCCGGTGCGAACCTGTTCCAGGATCCCGTAGGGGCGCAGCACTTCGGCGAGCCCATCAATCTTTTGCGGCGAAGCGGTGGCCTCGATCACCACCGACCCTGGCGCGATATCCACCAGGCGGGCCCCGATAGCACCCGCCAAATGGATCACCTGGGAGCGTTCCTCGGGGGCGGCCGAGACCTTGAACATGGCCAGCTCGTGGCGGATCGTGGGCTCGTTCGTAATCTCGTCGATGCGCAGCACGTTGACGAGACGGGAAAGCTGGACCAGCATCCGGCGCGCGGCCGTCGGGTCCGCCCGCAGCACGATCGTCATCCGGGACACCCCCGGGGCTCGCGCGGGTCCGACGGTGAGCGACTCGATGTTGAAGCCGCGGCGCCGGAAGAGCGAGGTGACGCGGTTCAGGACCCCGGGAAGGTCCTCCACCCAGACCGCGAGGATGTGCGGCCTCGGTCGCTCCACCGGATCGGAAGTCACCTGCTCACCACTCCCGGGGGCCGCCGGCAGTCACCGGGTCGCCTTCCGGCTCCGGGTCGCCTTCCGAGTGGGGCCCCGGCCGCCGGATCATGTCCTGGAGGCGGGCGCCCGTCGGCACCATGGGGTACACCGTGTCCTCCTTTTCGACCTTGAAGTCGAGGACCACGGTCCTCTCGTCGGCGCGGGCGCCCTCGACCGCGCTCTCGACTTCCTGGCGATTCCGGACGGTCTCGCCGCCGAGTCCGAAGGACCGGGCGAGGGCGGCGAAATCCGGGCTCAGGATCGGGGTTCCGGCATAGCGGCGGTCGTAGAAGAACTCCTGCCACTGCCGCACCATGCCCAGGTACCCGTTATTGATGATGGCGATGTTGATCTTCAGCCGTTCCTGCGCGATCGTGGCCAGCTCGCACATGGTCATCTGGAAGCCGCCGTCTCCCGCGATGACCCACACCTCCTCATCGGGGCGCGCCACCTTGGCGCCGATCGCGGCCGGTAGCGCGAACCCCATCGTCCCCAGTCCGCCGGACGTGATCAGCGACCGGGGTTTGTTGTGCGGGTAGTACTGGGCTTCCCACATCTGGTGCTGGCCGACATCCGTCGCCACGATCGCCTTCCCGCCGGTCATGCGCCAGATGTCGTGAATAACGTGCGCCGCATACAGGCGCCCCATATCGGGCAGGTCCTGGATGTCGCGGACCGACGTGTCCCCCTTGAAGCCGGAGATCGTCCCCAGCCATTCCGAGCGGTCCCGGGCCTCGACCTCGGGTGAGAGATGGGTGAGCACGGCCGCCAGATCGCCGGCGAGGGCCACGTCCACCCGGACGTTTTTGTTGAATTCGGCCGGATCGATGTCGATGTGGATCTTGGCGGCGTTCGGGGCGTAGGTCTTGAGGTTGCCGGTGACCCGATCGTCGAACCGCATCCCGAGCGCGATGAGCAGGTCGGCCTCCTGGATGGCCTGGTTCACCCACGACTCGCCGTGCATCCCCATCATTCCCATGTTCAGGGAATGGTTCGCCGGGATCGCGCCGATGCCGAGGAGCGTCATGGCGATCGGTATTTGGGCGCGCTCGGCCAGTTCCCGGACCTGCCCCATCGCACCCGATATCAGGATGCCGTGCCCGGCGAGGATGACCGGGCGGCTCGCCCGGTTGATGAGCTCCGCGGCCCTCCGCAACTCGGATTCCGGCGGCTTCGGCTCGGGACGGTAACCCGGTAGGTCCACCTTCCCGAGGCGCGGGCGCTGCTCGGTGAATGCCTGCTGGGCGTCTTTGGTGATGTCTACCAGCACCGGGCCCGGACGGCCGGAGCGGGCGACGTAGAGGGCCTCGTGAATCGCCGGCGCGACGTCGTCCACGTCGGTCACCAGGTAGTTGTGCTTCGTGATCGGAAGGGTGACGCCGGTGACATCGGTCTCCTGGAAAGCGTCGGTGCCGATCAGCGCGCTGCCGACCTGGCCGGTGATGCACAGGATGGGCGAAGAATCCAGCATCGCCGTGGCGATCCCGGTCACCATGTTCGTCGCGCCGGGTCCGGAGGTCGCGACCGCCACCCCCACGTCCCCGCTCGCCCGGGAGTAGCCGTCCGCCATGTGGGTTGCGCCCTGTTCGTGCCGCACGAGGATGTGGCGCATCGGGTAGTCCAGCATGGCGTCGTACGCCGGCAGGATGGCTCCGCCCGGATACCCGAACACCGTGTGCACACCCTCCTCCAGGAGGGTCTCCCAGATGAGTTGCGCGCCGGTTCGCCGCCAGGGTTTGGTCATCGTGCTTTCTGCGGACGGCCACCCGGCGTCATGGCCAAGTGGCGGCGTCCTCCGGAATCAGGAGCCGCGAGCCGCCACTTCATCAGCGAGGGCGTCGCGAATACCTGCCGAGATTCGCTCTCCTTCGGGGGCGCCGAGTGACCCCGGACGCCAGACCGTGTGAAGTCCTTGCCCCGGTTCGCTCCGGCGGCCGTGGGCGGGGATGACATGGAAGTGTACGTGGGGAACCGCCTGGCCGGCGGGCTGACCGTTGTTCTGGAGTATGTTGCAGTGCGGGGTGCCGGTGGCCTTCGCGACCGCCCGGCAGATCCGGGGCAGCACCCTTCCGATGGCGGCGGAGGAGTCGTCGGACAGTTCACCGAGGGTTTCCTTGCTTTCCTTCGGTACCACCACCAGATGTCCGGCGCTCTGCGGGCCGATGTCCAGGAACGCGTACACCAAGTCGTCCTCATAGACGCGGTAACTCGGCAGTTCGCCCCGGATGATCCGGTCGAAAAGCGTGCCCTCGGACATGCGGGCGAACACTAGCAGCCCGTGGCGAAATCCGCGTGAGCGCCGAGAGCGGCCAGTTCTCCCGGTGGGGGCGAGGCGCCCGGCTGACAAGGCGCGCGAGGGAGGAGCCCCCACCGGGAGAACTGGCCCGGGTGTATTTCGACCGAAGCGCAACGACGAGCGAAGCGGTTCAGCAAGGATGCATCGCCGCTCGAACGCCGCGTGGGTTTCACCACCGGCTGCTGACAGTGTCGATTGGCCGGGGCGAACCATCGGGAGGCGCGGATCGAGCGGAGTCACCGCCAGGAGAAGAGCGCCGATCGCCGGGGCCGCTCGGTACACTGCCCCCCGTGAAGCGCTGGGTATTCCATCGGTTTGGCGCCGAAAACCTCCGAATCGAGGAGTGCCGCCCCGACGAGCCGGGTCCGGGCGAGGTTCTGGTCGGACTTCACGCCGCTTCGCTGAACTACCGGGACCTCTTGATCCTGAAAGGGCTCTACAACCCGCGGCTGCCGCTGCCCCAGGTTCCGGTCAGCGACGGAGCGGGCGTTGTCCTCGAAGTCTCCGAGGGAGTCGCTGCCTTCTCGCCCGGAGATCGGGTCATCACCCATCCGGTGGTGGGCTGGGAAGACGGCCGCTTCCGGCGCGAGTACTCGCGGGCCACGCTGGGCGGACCGGGCCCGGGGATGGGCCAGGAACAAGTCGTCCTCCCGGAGGCGGCGCTTTGTCACGCACCTTCCGGGTGGAGCCACGAAGAGGCCGCTTCGCTTCCTATCGCAGCCCTTACCGCGTGGAGCGCCCTCGTCACCGAGGGCCCGATTCAGGCCGGCCAGACGGTCCTCACCCTGGGGACCGGCGGGGTTTCCGTGTTCGCTCTCCAGATCGCCAAGGCCCTGGGAGCACGGGTGATCATCACTTCGTCTTCTCACGAAAAGCTGGAACGAGCCCGATCCCTGGGTGCTGACGTAGGAATCCACCGCACGGAAGTGGCGGATTGGGACCGGGCCGTGCGGGAGGCCACGAACGGTGAGGGTGCGGACCTGGTCGTCGAAAACGGCGGCGCCGGGACGCTTGGCCAGTCGCTCCGAGCCACCGCCGCCGGAGGAACGGTGGCGCTGCTCGGCGCCCTCACCGGACTCGAGGCCCAAGTGCAGTTCGCACCCGCGGTCATGCGCCGGATCCGGATCGCAGGCGTCATGACCGACTGCCGCCGGGCGCTCCGGGATCTGGTGCGCTTCCTCGAAGGAACGGACATCCGGCCCGTCCTCGATAGCCACTATCCGCTCGCCGAACTTCCCGCGGCGCTCGAGCGCATGGAACGCGGCGCCCACTTCGGCAAGATCGTTCTCCAGGTCGCCTGACCGCAAATGGTCGAGAACCCATAAATTGCCCTTGATGTCCAAAGTGCCTGCCGACCCGACGTTTCTGGTGCCCGGCGGAGCCGGCTTCATCGGAAGCCACTTCGTGGACCTCCTGCTCGCCCGCTACCCGGACTGCCGGGTCGTCACGTTGGACAAGTTGACCTACGCGGGGTCCCTGGACAACCTCGGCGCCGCGCTCGCGAATCCCCGCCACGAGTTCATCCACGGCGACATCTGCGACCAGGCAGTCAGCGAGCCGCTGGCCGCCCGGGCGGACTACGTGATCAATTTCGCTGCCGAGACCCACGTGGACCGCGCCATCCTCGATGGCGAGGCCTTCGCCCGCACCGACACCCTGGGGACCGCGGTCCTGTTGGAAGCTTTCCGCCGATCCCCACGGGGAAGGCTGCTCCTCCAGGTCTCGACGGACGAGGTCTACGGGGAGATCCCGGAGGGAGACGTCGACGAAGAAGCGCCCCTGGCGCCCAAGAACCCGTATGCCGCCAGCAAGGCCGGCGCCGATCTGTTGGCCCTTGCCTACCGTGCCACTCACGGACTGCCGGTGATCATCAGTCGCGGCGCCAACACCTACGGCCCGCGCCAACACCACGAGAAGATGACTCCGACCTTCTTCGCCAAGGCGCTCGCCGGCGAGGCGCTTCCGGTGTACGGGGACGGACGGCAGATCCGCGACTGGCTCTTCGTCGCCGACCACTGCGCCGCGCTGGATCTGCTCCTGCGCGCCGGAACCCCGGGCGCCATCTACAACGTCGGCAGCGAGGATCGCAGAACGAATCTGGAGATGGCGGGTCACATCCTGACTCTCGCGGAGCGGATGAGCGGCCGGAAGGGCCGTATCGCCCACGTGGCCGACCGGCCCGGACATGACCGCCGTTACAGCATGGACACGGGCCGGATTCGCGGCCTCGGCTGGACGCCCAAGACGTCCCTCGAAGCGGGGCTCGCCCTGACCGGTGAGTGGATCCTCAAGAACCAGGATCGGACCACGGTCGGCGCCGAGCCCGTCCCGGCCTAGCTACGACAAGGGACCTTCCGCTAGGACAAGGGACCTTCCGAAGAATCGGCCGCCCGCTTTTTCGCCGGCCGTCGGACCGCTTTTTCGCCGGCCGGCGGGCCGCGTTTCCGGTGAGGCGCCCTACTCCCCCACCAGCGCGTTGAAGAACAGCTTGTAGGTGCCGTGGGTCTGGGCGCGGTGCTGCGCGCGGAAGCCGATCATCACGACCTGACCCTCCCCGTGGTCAACCGACACCATGGCGGCCTTGCCGGCGATGGCGTCCTCGCCGAGCAGCCAGCCGCTTTGCAGGATGTCCCGATCCACGTAGGTCAGCACACGCCGCACGTCGGCGCTGCGCGCGCCGGGGACCGTCTCGTAGACCTGCCCGCCGGCGAGATAGGCGGCGAGCGCATCCTCCGGCATCCCGTACGCAAACGGACTCGAGGTGTCCACCTTGACCTTGAGCGTCGAGCCCGGCGCCCAGAACTCGTTCCCCCACCTGCCGGCCACGGCGTCGCGCACCGGAACATCGAACTCGTCGAGCACCAGCTGTCCCGCCTGGGCGAAGGTCACGAGGGTGCCGCCGTTTTCAACGAAAGCCTCGAGGGCCTCGGCGCCCTCCGCTCCGAAACCGCTCCGGTAGTCCGGCGGCGTCTGGTTGGGGTCGGGGCCGAACCCACCCGGGGAATCCCCGGACGGCCCGAGCATCATGGCCTTCGAGTCGGCGGGAAGGACGATCACATCCCAGCGCTCGTGCAGCTCGCCGGCGAGGATCTCCTCGTCGAAGAGACTGGTGTAATCGAAACCGAAGTCCTCGAGGAGCCAGCGGGTCCAACCCTCGTCCATGTTGCCGCCGTAGTAGCGCTGGTACATCCCGATGCGCTGCTGCGACAGCGGGTGCGAGGCGCCGGAAGCGTCGGTAGCGAGGGCGGTGAAGCTGACTCCGGTGGCTTCCGCCACCTCGCCGAGCGTCTCCCCGGCGGTCTCCCGGGCGACGATGAAGTCCCCGCGCTTCGCCATGCCAGTGTCCTCGGTGACGCGGCGGAGGGACGCACCCGCATCGAACAGCAGGTTCACCGCCTTGAACGCGTCGTTCAGCGCGCCGTCCATGAGGTAGCCGCCCGGCGCGGTGGACGCGACCGTCCCCGGGGGCAGCTTCCTTTCGGCGACCACTTCGAGCTCCGCCTCCACCGGCGTGCGCGCCTCGTCCACGCGCACTCCCATGAACTCGGCCAGCACGTCGCCGGACATGTCGTAGGGACGGATCGGATCGCCGCCGGCGGTGCGCGTGTAGGTGTTGTCCGGGTAGAGGGTGCGACCCAGGAGCCAGCGGACGACGCCGCGCTTCGGCTGCGCGAGCGACACCACCCAGGTCCCCGGCCCGTACACCCGGCCCTCATGGATGAAGCCGGTGGACGAGCGCTCCATGGTGATCCCCTGGAGGAGCAGCTTGTCCACCATCTTGCCCATGGTCAGCGGGTCGTGCTGGCGCGCCGGCACGAGGTACGCCTTGACCTCGTCCTCGGCGCCGCGCCGGATCTGGCGGCTGGCCTTGTTCCAGGCGTTCCGCAGGACGGTCTCGCGGTTCCGGGCGGCCATCTCGAGCGGGGAGAAGGTGGCGGAGATCTGCCGGTCCACGATGTCGCGCACCCGCCACCAGCCGCCGGGCCAGGGGTTCGGGAAGGTGGTCTGCGCTTCGTATTCCGGGAGCGCTCGGGAGCCCCGGAGCTGGTCCGGATGCACGAACAGCGGCGTCGCCAGACGAGCGCTGGCGGACTCGGTGAGCATCCCGGCGATGTTGTGGAAGGGAGTGAGCCAGTGGAACCCGAAATGCCCCCAGCCGGAATAGATCGCGGCGTTCACCGCCCCCTCGAGGCCCTCTTCCTCCATGCGGTATGCCATCTGCGCGCCGTACCAGGACATCTCCCGCCAGACGAGCGGGTCGCCAGCGGGACGGATGGGCTCGGCGTACGGCGGCAGATAGATGCGGGCGGTGTAAGCCCCCATTTGGTGGTGGTCGATATACGCCTGCGGAATCCACTCGCGGAACATGATCTGGGCCCCGTATCGCGACTCCACCGTGTTCTGCATGAAGGCGTCGCGGTTGTTGTCGTGCCCGATGTAGTGGTGGTACAGCCCGGGCGGACCCGCCCCTTCGTATTCGGTGCCCACCCAGCGGTCGTACCACTCGTTCACCAGGTCCACCCCGTCGGGGTTGAAGGAGGGGATCAGGATGGAGATCGTGTTGTCGAGGATCTCGTGGATCCCGGGGTCGTCGCGGTTGGCAAAGGACCAGACGATCTCCGCCGCCGACTGGGCGGCCGCCACCTCCGTCGAGTGGAGCGCGTAGGACTGGACGAAGACGACCTTGCCCTCGGCGATGGCCTGGTCAATTTCCCCCTGCGAATGCCCGCGCGGGTCCTGGAGGACTGCGTTCATCCGCTGGTAGTCGTCGAGCCGGGCCAGATTCTCCGGGGAGGAGATGAAGATCGAGAGGAAGGGCCGCCCGAGCGTCGAGGGACCCATGTTGACGACCTGGACCCGGTCGCTCGCCCCGCCGATGAGCTCGTAGTACTCGACGAGCCGGTCCCAGTGGGCGAGCTTGCGGTCCGCACCCATGCGGTGTCCGAAGAACTCCTCAGGGGCAGGGATTTGAGCTGCGGCCTGGGTAGAGAAGCTGCCGAGGGCGACAAGGCCGGAGAGGCCAAGAGCGCGAAGGGTGCGGACAGCGCCCGGGAGCGGGGTCCGGAGATCGGATTTGGTGGTCATGGTCAAGATGGTCGAAGCCGGGCTGGGGGAACGAGGTGGGGCCCAACCGCCCCACGGAGTCCGAAGAATATCGGGGGGCCGACGGTTAGCGATCCTGGCCTGCCCTCGCGGCCCGGCGGCGCGAGAGCCATCCATCCACGCTCCAGCGGTCCTCCTCGAAGAGCGCCATTACCACGACCAGCAATACCGTCCGCGGCACTACGTGCACGTCGAAGGCGAAGAGCGGCTCCCCCAGCCCCACGCTCGCCATGGCGCGCAAGCGACGACGGCCCGCAGAACGTGTCCGCAGGGCCGCCGGAAGGACAACGGAGCGCCGGCGCCCTCCGTCAGGCGATGATCAGCGTCCGCGGATGCTGGTTGTTCTGCTCGAGGCGGGTCCGCTTGACCTCGAGCTCCTCGGCCGTCGGCTGCCGGTAGCCGCTCACGTCGGTGGCGCGCGAGGTGACGGTGTGCTCGCCCGGCGTCGCCCCGCGCCAGTCGTACGTGAAGAACTTCCACGAGTACTTCTCGGTCATGGTGGGGTCGAGGGTCGCGGCCTGCCACGGACCGTCGTCCACCCGCACCTCGACCGACTCGATGGGAGTGCCGTCGTGCATGATCACCCCGAAGACGCGGTGGTGGTCGCCCACCTTCGTCACCCGGGCGATGTACGACTTCAGCCGCATCTTCGTGATCGCGGTCTCGACCCACTTCATCTCGCCGTTGATCATCTCCCCCTTCAGGGTGCGGTACCAGCGCGCCTGGTACTTGCCGAGATAGGGGTCCTCCTGCACGTGGATCCCGGAGAGGAACTTGACGTTCGGCGCGCCGTACCAGCCGGGGACCAGCAGCCGGAGCGGACGGCCCTGGTGCACGGTCAGCGGTTCGCCGTTCAGGGCGTAGGCCAGCAGCGGCTCGTCCGACAGCGCCTTGTCCCGCGGCAGGCTACGGCCGTACTGCTGGTCGACGTTGTGGGTCCCGAAACGGAACACCACCTCTTCCTCGCCGTGATCGGCCCCGAAGAAGACGATCTCGCGGGCGCGATCCTGCAGGCCCGCCCGCTCGAGGACCGTCCGCAGCGGGACGCCGGTCCAGCGCCCGTTGCTCGACGACCCGTTCAACGGGCCCCGGTTGCCCGAGCACTCGAACCCGAACACCAGCTCCCGGCTGGGCATCGCCCGGAGGTCGGCCAGCGACAGACTGAGCGTGTCGTTCACCATGCCCGACACCTTCAACTGGTAGGTGTCCGGATCGATCTCCGGATGGCCGTGGTGCTGGGTGGTGAACCACTGGTCGGCCGGCGTGATCGGCCCGTCGATATTCCGGACGTCGATGATGCGGCGGTCCGGCGTCCGCTCCAGCACGATCTCTTTCGGCAGGTCCGTGAACTCGACGAGCTCCTCACCCTGCGCGAGGGCGGGAAACGCCCATTCCGGCACGCCGAAGGCCCCGAGCCCGGCCAGCGCGACACCGCGCCGGAGAACATCGCGACGAGTAGTTTGTTTCGACATGAGTCTCTTCCCCTTCAACACGCGGCCCCGTCGCTTCGCGACGAAACCTCCGGTCACCTGCTGCTTGCGACGGTCATGCTACCAGCATCCCGGCCGCCGCGCTACGGTCGTGGGCGGGGGATCACGTCGGACGTTAACAGCCTGTGGTGAAACCCACGTGAGCGCCGAGCCCGGCCAGTTCTCCCGGTGGGGGCGAGGCGCCCGGCTGACAAGGCGCGTGAGGGAGGAGCCCCCACCGGGAGAACTGGCCCGAGTGTATTTCGACCGAAACGCAACACAGAACGGAGCGAAGCGGAGAGGTTCAGCCGGGATGCATCGCCGGGCGAGCCCCCACCGGGAGAACTGGGCCGCGTGGGTTTTGCCACAGGCTGTTGAACAGGGTCTCCCGTGACCCACCTAACAGCCTGTGGTGAAACTCACGTGAGCGCCGAGGTCGGCCAGTTCTCCCGGTGGGGGCGAGGCGCCCGTCCGACGAGGCGCGTGAGGGAGGAATACCTGGTGTATTTCGACCGAAACGCAACGAAGAACGGAGCGAAGCGGAGTGGTTCGGGCGGGATGCATCGCCGACCGAACGCCGCGTGGGTTTTGCCACAGGCTGTTAAAGGCCCACCCCTGACGAAACGGAGAACGCGTCACTGTTCCGGGAAGACGCAGCGCAGGAGGTCGATGTCCTCCGAAAGCACTGTACCGGCACCCGGCCAGGTGCTCCAGGTCAGGTGCTCCAGGTCAGGTGCTCCAGGTCAGGTGCTCCAGGTCAGGGGGGGAAACATTGGGACACCCCTCCCTTGATCGAGTTTGTCGTGATCCCCATAGTGAACGAAGCCGAGGATGTGGAGGAGTTCGTGAAGGGTTAGCAGCCTGTGGTGGAACTCTGAAGGCATCCATTCGCGGCGCGCAGCGCCGCGGGGGTGGGGTGTGGGGAGGGGTTTCCCCTCCCCACGAAAGACGGTGGAGTGAATCGCGCAGCGATTCGCACCACCAACCTGTGGGGGAAGCGCCCCGCACGCACACAAACCCCCAGATTCGGCGCGCGGGACGTTCCGGGGCCGGTGCGGGGTGCTTTCACCACAGGCTGTTAGAGCGTCCACTTCGCACCCCGGACACGGCCAGATTTCGAGCACGGGCCGCAAGTAGCTGAAGGTCCCACATGAGGAATTGGCTTGCCCCGGTGCCTTCGGGGACCCGTGGTTCTCGTCGTCCAGGTAGAAGCCAAGAATCTGGGCTTCGTCCGCAAGGACCGGGCAAGTGCGCCGGTATCGCTGCTCGTCCTCGTTCCACCCCTGCGGTGCTCCATCGGGCACCGGAATCACCTCGCCCACCTCCACGATCCGACAGCCGATCTGCTCTTCGATTTTCTCGTCCAACAGCGCGACGGGTTCGAGAAGCTGAGCGATGTCCGCATCGCTCACCGAGTCCGGGAAACTGTCCATCATGCCCAAGTGGTTCCAAAAATACCGCCGGATCGGCTTCGCGCCCGGTCAGTCCGCGGGGCGACCGGTCAGCGATTCTGCGCTTGTTTCGCCGCCCGGCGCCGCGCGAGCGATCCATCCACGCTCCAGCGGTCCTCCTCGAAGAGCGCGAGCACCAAGACCAGCAAGAGTGTGCGCGGAATCACATGCGCGTTGAAGGCAAAGAGCGGCTCCGCCAGCAGATGCCCGAAGGTCACCAGGATCAGCACTCCCCCGAGTCCGAGCGCTGCCGGCCACCGCATCCACCCGGCCAGCATCAACCCCCCGGCGATGAGCTCCACGAACGGCACCGCTGTCCTCAGCAGCCTGTAGTGGAACCCGGGTGAGCGCCGAGGCCGGGGAGGCGCCCGGCTGACAAGGCGCGTGAGGGAGGAATACCGGGTGTATTTCGACCGAAACGCAACGATGAGCGGCGCGAAGCGACGCGGTCAGCCGGGATGGATCGCCGGCCGAACGCCGCCCTGGGTTTCGCCACAGGCTGCTAGCGCCCAAAGCGCCCACGCCGGCAGCCAGCTCTCCGCGTACGGCCCCACGAAGAGAGATCGTGCGTGTTCCAAGGCTCCCATCTCGAACACCTTCCACCAGCCCGCCATGAAGAACACGAGACCCAGCACACCCCGCGCCACGAACACGGCGAGCGCCCGCGGGGGGATCCGAAACACGATCCCTTACTCCCGCACGAACAAGAACCCGCGGGCCCGCCCCGCCGACAGTTCAAACCCCCGGGCGCGGTCTTCGCCCGGATCGGGATCGGGGAGGAAACGCACGGTACCGCCGTCCCAGGCGTACACCGGCGAGGACCCCTCCGGGTCCACGAACACCGGCTCCAGAGCCCGCTCCTCGCCGGCGCCGACCAGGGTGAGCCCCGGCCGCGCGTCGGGACGCACCTCGTAGGTCACGCCCAGTTCCCGACAGCGGAAGGATCCCGTTAGCCCCACCATCTCGTCGAACGCGGGTTCCCCCTGCTCCCGCCCGTACGGTTCGACCCGGGCGTAGCGGAAGTCGCGCTGTCCCGGCTGCCGGAGAATGAAGCCGTCCGGCTGCAATTCGAGGCGGAGCCGCGGTTCCCCGGCGAACCCCGACAGCTCACCCTCGACGACGGACAGCGGCGTTCGAGCGCCGCCCCTGATCAAAAAGAGACCGCCCCCGTCGCCATCATTTTTCCGCTCGATGGAGGCGAGCGATCGGGAGGCGCGCTCCCAGAATTTCCCGGGTAACAGTCCCGCGTCCTCGGAGGGGATCGATTCCGAAGCCGCCCCCGGGGAAACCAGGTGATCCGCGAGAAAGAGGTCCGCGACCCGGCGGGCGAGCTCGCCGGGATCGGCACTCGCGGAGTTGCAGAGCACAAAGACCGCGAACTCCTGCTCGGGGAAACGAAGCGCATAGGTCCGAAAGCCAACGAATCCGCCGCCGTGGGAAACCGTCGCGAGCCCGCGGTACTCGCCGAGCCCGAGGCCGCCCGCGTAGTCCTGGACCGAGCCGTCGTTGAAACGCCCCGGAGCCACCAGGCGATGTAACAAGTCCGGCCCGAGCGCCGCGGGATCGAGAAACATCCGCTCCCAGTGGCGGAGCTCATTCACCGAGGTGTAGAGGCCGCCGTCGCCCACCATCTCGAGCGTCGTCGCATCCACCTCGAAGCCGCCCCCCTCGGCCTCCGGACGAAGCCGGTAGCCGGTGGCCCTCCCCGGCACGATTTCCCGTTGCCGGTCGTGGAAGTGGCTGGCGGTCATGCCGACCGGGCCGAGAAGGTGCTCCGCCGCGAATTCCCGGAGGGTTTTCCCCGAGGTCCGGTGGATCAACCGGGCCAGCAGCCAGTAGCCGGAGTTGGAATAGAGGTACTCGCTGCCGGGTTCGAAGTTCAGCCGTTCGAGTTGGCGGAGCGCCTGCAGCACGTCGGCATCGGTGTAGTAGGCGTCGTCCCCCAGGCCGCGCAGCGCCATGACCACCAGGTAGTCGCGAATGCCGCTGGTGTGATGGATCAGATGCCTGATCCGGACCGGATCGGCCCAGTCCGGGAGGTCGGGAAAATGTTTCCGCAGCGGATCTTCGAGCGAAAGCAGCCCCTGATCCTCGGCGACCAGCACCGCCGCCGCCGTGAACTGTTTGGACACCGAGGCCATCCGGAAGATCGAATCCGGGGTGAGCGGGACCGTGTGATCCAGGTTCGCCATTCCATAGGCGCTGCGGAACACGAACGCCCCGCGCCGGAGCGCGCCCGCCGCGCAGCCGGGAGAATCGTCCCGGTCCCACTCTCTGAACACTTCGTCCAGGGCGGCCGTAGGCGGCTGGGCCGCCTCGGCGCGCCCGGCGCCGGGGGGGAATGACATGAGGCCCAGGGCAAGCGCGAACGCGACAAAACCAGCCGGTGCGCGAGAAGTCACGGGCTCAGCTCCCAACCGGGCGCTGTTCAGGAATCCGACACGGGCGTGGGTATCGGGGCGGGGAACAGACGGACCTGGCCGCGCTTCGTTTCCCCGGTGCTCGGGGTGATCCGGGCCTCCCCTTCCCGTTCCACCTGATCAATCCGGAGTACCGCGTGGAGCGGCACGAACGTTCGGGGCACCCCCTTGAACTCGTTCGCGATCCGCTCTCGCGAGGGATCGATGAGCTTTTTCGTTTCGTCCCGGAAGATCAGATCGGAGACCTCGACGAACCCGAAGATCCCGCCCTGACTGACCGAACGGGCATAGAGCTCGTACACCTCTCCCTGACTCAGGAATGTCACCCGGTAAACGGTGTTCGGGTTCACGTCCGCCAAAGTGTCTTGTCCGGCCCGGATTATGGCACCGGACGGCCGATAGAATCGGCGCCCTTGCCGCCCAGCGATTCCTCACCCAAGCGCACCTCCGCGGGCTTCGCCACCCGCGCGATTCATGCGGGCCAGCATCCCGACCCCGGAACCGGGGCAGTCGTCGTCCCCCTGGTCACGTCGGCGACCTTCATTCAGGAGTCCCCGGGCCGGCCGGGCAAGTACGAGTACTCGAGAACGGGCAACCCGACGCGCAACGCGCTCGAAACGAACATGGCGTCTCTCGAAGGAGGCGCAGGCGCGGTGGCGTGCGCTTCCGGAATGGCGGCGATCGTGATGGCCCTCGAGCTGGTGCCGAGCGGCGGGCGGGTCGTCGCCACCAACGACAGCTACGGCGGCACCTACCGGGTGTGCGAGAACGTGCTGCGCCCCCGGGGACTCGATTTCACCTGGATGGACACGAGCGACACCGCCGGCACGATCCGCGAACTGGACGCCGGGGCCGCGATGCTGTTCCTCGAAACGCCCACGAACCCACTGCTGCGGATCGCGGACCTCGAGGCTCTCTCGGCGGCCGCTCGCTCCGTAGGCGCCGTGGTGGTGGTGGACAACACCTTCATGTCCCCCTATTTCCAGCGGCCCCTCGAGTTGGGGGCCGACATCGTGGTCCACTCCTCCACCAAGTACCTGAACGGACATAGCGATGGCGTCGGCGGAATCCTGGTGGCGCGCGACCCCGAGCACCTGTCCCGCTTCAAATACCTCCAAAACGCCGCGGGTGCGATTTTGTCGCCGTTCGATTCCTGGCTCCTCCTGCGGAGTTCCAAGACGCTCGCGCTGCGGATGGAGCGGCACGACACCAACGCTGGGGAGATCGCGCGGATGCTCGCCGGGCATTCGGAGGTCGCCGCGGTCTACTACCCCGGACTGCCCGGCCATCCGGGACACGAACTGGCCTGCCGCCAAATGAGCGGGTTCGGCGGCATGCTCTCCTTCGACGTCCGGACCATGGCCCGCGCCCGGAAGGTCATGGAGGCGCTGCACATCTTCCACATCGCCGAGAGCCTCGGGGGTGTCGAAAGCCTGGCGAACCATCCCGCCACCATGACCCACGCCTCCATTCCCGAACCGATGCGCCGCGCCATCGGCATCGGCGACGGGCTGGTGCGTCTCTCGGTGGGAGTCGAGGACATCGCCGACCTGCTGGGAGACCTCGAAGGCGCGTTCGAGACGCTTCGCTGAGCGCGGTGGGAGACCAGATCGCTCGACGCTACGGGGTTTCCGGGTTCGTGCAGGGGGTCGGCTTCCGGTGGGCCACGGCCCGTCTCGCCCGTTCGTTCGGGATCACCGGCACGGTCTGGAACCGGTCGGACGGGAGCGTGGGAATCGACGCCTACGGCGCTCCGGAAGTCCTGGACGGTTTCGAACGCGCGCTTCGGACCGAGACGCCCGGACGAGTGAATTCCATCCTGGCGGACGCCGCTGAGGCGCCGGAACCGGCCAAGCGGCCAAATGACTTCCGAATCATCCGCTGAGGCCGCGCTCGCCGCGCGGCTGAAAGCCCGCATCCGCGACGTTCCCGATTTCCCGGAACCGGGGGTTGTCTTCCGGGACGTGACGCCCCTGCTTGCGGACTCCGGGGCATTCCGGGAAGCCGTCGCGGCGATGTCCTCCCCGTTCGCACAGTCCGGGCTGGATGCGGTCGCGGGGATCGAGAGCCGCGGTTTTCTCTTCGGGGCCGGAGTGGCGCTTGGCCTCGGGAGTGGTCTGGTTCTGCTCCGCAAGCCGGGAAAGCTGCCCGCGGCCAGCCTTTCCGAGGACTACGAACTCGAATACGGCACGGCCTCCCTCGAGGTGCACTCGGACGCTCTGGTCGCGGGCCAGCGCGTTCTCATCGTGGACGACGTGCTCGCAACCGGCGGCACCGCGGCCGCCGCGTTCCGCCTCTGCCGGCGACTCGGTGCGGAGGTGGCCGGCTTTTCGTTCCTGCTCGCCCTGCCCGCGCTTGGCGGCCGGCGCCGGCTGGAGGAACTCGGCGCTGCGCTCCATACCGTGCTGGACTACCCCTAGCAGCCTGTGGACAAAGTCACGCGGCCCAGTTCTCCCGGTGGGGGCTCGAGCGGCGATCCCCAGTTCTCCCGGTGGGGGCCCCGGCTGAAACACTCCGCTTCGCGTCGTTCATCGTTGCGCTTCGGTCGAAATACACCCGGGCCAGTTCTCCCGGTGGGGGCTCCTCCCTCGCGCGCCTTGTCAGCCGGACCCCCACCGGGAGAACTGGGCCTCGCCGCCACCGGGAGAACTGCCGCTCTCGGCGCTCACGCCACTTTATCCACCGGCTGCCAGGAGCCGTCGGTCCGGGAGAGAGGTTGCCGGAGAGAGGTTGCGGCAGGTCCCACGCGGTACGATTCTCCCCGGCGTCGTCCGGCGGTTCGATGCGCCTGTAGCTCAGGAGGATAGAGCGACGGATTCCTAATCCGTAGGTCGCAGGTTCGAGTCCTGCCAGGCGTACGCTGCTCCAGCTTTCTCCATCCATGAGTCATTCCTCCCAGCAGACCGCGCTGCGGATCTTCGCCGTCCTCGCGCTTCTCCTCGGCGCCCCAGCCGCAAACCCCCCAACCGCGAACGCCCAGGAGCCAGCGGCTTCCCGCGTCCCCGAGGACCTCCGAAGCCCGCGAACCACGCTCGCCACCTTCCTCGGCGAACAGTTGAAGGCCGAGATCCCCTGGGACACGGTCGTGGGGACCCTCGACTTCGAGGAGGGGGTCACCCCCGAGGAACGCCAGCTCGTCGCCGCACAGCTCAAGTCCATCCTCGACGGGCGGGGTCTCTTCGTCCGGATGGGCACGGTCCCAGCCGATCCGGACTACCTCGACCCCGATTCCCGCCAGGCGGTCTTCACCCCCTTCCCGATCCGGCTCCAGGCCTTCCAGGTGCGCCGCGGCGAGGATCAGGCCTGGCGCATTTCCGCGAACACCGTGCGCGCCGCCGAAAGCCTCTACGACGAAACCTTTTCCTGGTACGCGCGGCGGCTGCTGGATCTTCTCCCTCCGATCGTCGAACAGCCGTTCCTGGGATTCACGCTCTGGCAGTTCATTGGGCTCGCCATCCTGGCGGGACTCGCCTGGGTGCTGCAGGCGCTACTCGGCATCTTCTTCCGGGGCTTCCTCGTCGGCTTCGCCGCCCGGCAGGGCGGTTGGGCGGGCAAGGAACTCGAATCCGCCGCCCTGCCGGCGTCCTGGCTCGCCTCGGTCTGGATCTTCCACCGGTTCCTTGCCGACCTCCGGTTTCCGGTGCTGGTGAACCAGGTCCTCAATGTCCTGCTCGACCTCACGCTGGCCGGAATCACCGTGTGGTTCGCGTTCCGGGCGATCGACGCCGTCTGCACGAAGCTCGAAGCCCTCACGGCGAAGACCGCGACGACCGTGGACGATCACCTTGTCCCTCTGGCGCGCACCGCGCTCAGGGTCGGTTCGCTGATCGCGGCGATCCTGCTGATCGCCCAGAGCCAGGGATTCTCGGTCACCACTCTCGTCGCCGGACTGGGACTCGGCGGTCTCGCGGTCGCCCTCGCCGCCAAGGACACGCTGGCCAATGTACTCGGCTCGCTCGCCATCGTCAGCGATCGTCCTTTCCAGGTTGGCGACTGGGTGCTGGTGGACGGCCACGAAGGAACCGTGGAGCGGGTCGGGCTGCGCTCGACCCGGGTCCGCACCTTCTACGACTCGCTGGTCAGCGTCCCGAACAGCACGGTCGTGAACTCGGTCGTGGACAACATGGGACAACGCAAGTACCGGCGCATGAAGCAGATGCTGGCACTCCGCTATGACACCGACCCCGACCGCATCCAGACGTTCGTCGATGGTGTGCAGGGACTCATTCTGAAGAACCCCGCGATGCGCCACGACTACTTCGAGATCCACCTGAATCGTTTTGCCGACTCGTCGGTGGACGTGCTCGTCTACTGCTTCTTCCACGTGCCCGACTGGCATGCCGAGTTGACCGAGCGGCACGGCTTCCTGCTGTCCATCCTCCGCCTCGCGAAGGACATCGGGGTCGACTTCGCCTTCCCGACGCGGACGCTGAGCCTGGAACACGCCGAGGACGCCGACGTCTCTCCACGCGGGGATCCAACCGGCCCCTAGCGAGCCCGTTCCCACCCGACGATCGCACCGGCCGCCACCACGGGCGCCATGATCGGCAAAAAGCGATTCCTCCGTCTGGCGCTCGCGGCGGCCCTCGGGTGGGTCGCCTTGACGATCGTGCTGGTGCTGCCGTGGCGCTGGATTCCGCCGCCGACCACGGCCTTCATGCTCCGGGAGCACCTCGTGGGCGAGGGACCGGTTCGCTATCAGTGGGTGTCGTGGGACGGCATTTCGTCCCACCTGCCCATCGCGGCGGTGGCTGCCGAGGATCAGAAGTTCCCCGGGCACTTCGGTTTCGACCTCGAGGCGATAACCGACGCAATGGAACGCAACCGGCGGGGCGGACGCGTCCGGGGTGGGAGCACGATCTCCCAACAGGTCGCCAAGAACCTCTACCTGTGGCCCGGCCAGAACCTCGTCCGGAAGGCCATGGAGGCGTACTTCACGCTCGCGGTCGAGCTCATGTGGCCCAAGCGCCGAATCCTGGAGGTGTATCTGAACGTCGCCGAGTTCGGCCCCGGCATCTTCGGCGTGTCGGCGGCGAGCCGGCACGCCTTCGACCGAAAACCGGGTGACTTGACGCCGCGCGAAGCCGCCACGCTGATCGCCGTGCTGCCGAGCCCCAAGCGCATGTCGGCCGCGCGCCCTTCGGAATACGTGATCGGCCGCACCCGCGAGATCGAGGAGTTGGTGGCGAAGCTCGGCGGCGCCGGCTACCTCCGCGGCCTCTGAGCCGCACGGCGGTCCCCCGAAGGAAAGTGACGCCCGGCCACTCGGGAAGACCGTGCCGCGACCTACGGGCCGTGCGTCTGTTTGACGCCCCGTCCGCCGCGGAGCCCGCGTGAAGGGTTGCCGACGGCCGCCGACCTATTGGGAAGCTGGTTGAACGGAGACCGAATCGGTAGCCGGGTTGTAGGTCACGGTCACTAGCCTCACCTTGTCAGGATTCGAAAGCGACTTCCGCGAGAAAACCGGCACATTCACTCCCCGCGCGCGCCGGGCCGACCATGTCACAAGACCATCCAACCTGAGCCGTACGGCTTCGGCGCCGAGCCGGTTGCAGAAAGCGTAATCGCTAGTGTGGACCAAATCGGGCCAAGTCCCAATTTGCGGACGAACGTCCTTTTCTACGCCATCGAAGCTACAGCGAAACAGCCAGCGGTAAGTCGTCCTCGGTTGTTCGGGGTCCCCGAGAAACGTCCGCGCCCAATGCCGCACCTCCGCCTCGGCCGTTTCCGAATCCAGCGAACTGTAGAAGACGGGAAACGACCCATCGGAAAACCGGGTCGGCTTGCGGTTTCGCTTCGGTCGAAAGGGAGTGTCCAGCAACTCCCGCTCATTCACCACGTAGCCAAATTCGATGAAGTCCGCCGCTATGTCGTCACCTGCCGATGGGTCGAGCTGATGCTCGGCAAGGACCTCCTCCATCGGGCCATCGCGCGCCAGGCGATACACCTGCGTGCTACGGCTGCGACTCGGGATACTTCGAAGCACACCTATACGCCCGCAGCCGTATCCACATAGTCCCGCACCAGCAGCAGGTCTTCCATGGATCCGCCACGCAGCAAATCCATCGGCACCCTGTCGTCGAGCCAGGAATGGGATTCCCGGAGCCATGCGTTCTCAGTGTCTCGATCGCGAAACAACGCGGACAGAGTCTTCCGAATCCAGAACAGATGGGCGATCCGTTCCCGCACATCGCGTCCACGGAACTGCGCCACCCCCGCCAGTGCCGAGGCGACATAACCGGAATCTTCCCGATCAAAGCCCAAGAGTCGCACCGCGTCTCCCTCTTCCAAGCACCAAAACTCCAGCAGTCTCGGTACGAACTGAATCGGGCCGGACAGTCTCCTGGGTTCGGAGGTCCGGGAAACATCCGGAACGAACGTGGCGCCCGCGCGTCCGAGCCTGCCGCCGAGACCGAATACGGCTGGGTCAGGCTCCGTCGCTTCTCCGATCCACGCCGAATTCCACCCAGACTGGCCGAAGCCGAAGCCTTCGGGAAGCAAGATTTCCTCACCTCCACGGACGCCATATTGCGACCAATGATGCGCCCCGGTATGGCCCGCGATACCGGGGCTTCCCTGTAACGCCGACATCACTCGCCGCCGCTCTCTGCAAGGATCGGCACGAATAGGAGCGATCCTCCCGCGCCCTGTCCCGCGTCGTCGCCGTCTCCGAACCCCTTGCCACCCGCTCCCCCGCCTCCACCGACCCCAACATCCATCTCGAACCGATCGCCAACCGTCAGGTCGGTCAGTTCCACGATGAGGCTCTCCCCGACAAAGCCTTTGCCGCCGTTCCCGCCGTTTGAGACCGTGCGTCCGGGACCGGGGGGGGGCTACGGCACCGCGGCCACCGTCGCCGCCGCCGCCGTAGTGACAGCCACGGCCATCACGTCCGTTAGCAGACTTCCCATTCACGAGCCCTCCCCCCCCCGCCGCCATCACCCCCGTTACCTCCGGCGGCGGTGTGAGTCTCGCCCCTGAACCGTACCGTCGTTGCGTCGCCTCCAGTGCCCCCGGCACCTCCGCCGGCTGTGTACAGGTGCAGACCCTCCATACAGAAAGCGCCGCCTCCCCCTCCTCCTCCACCGGAGGCTCCGGTGATGACTAGCAAGCCGACCGGAGTGTCCCAAGGCCACTTGAAGGTCCCGGGCTTGACGATCCTTACCGACATTTGGGCCGCTCTCCCTACAGGCTCTCTGCCTCTGCGGGGCTGGTTGTGAATCGGGCTGCCTCTCTCACACTCGGCGCAACGGTATGGGCTGCGCCAACAAGAGAATAGCGGGCTCGTCGCGACAACGCTCGTCCCCGGTTCCCGCTGGCGATCAGCGAAATTCGGGGACGAAGGGAAGAATCGCCAAGCGGGTGCCGCGGAGCGCCGCATCGAGAAGCGGGAAACGTTCGCGCAGTCCCCCGGATCGGAACTCGGCTTCGATCGCCTCCGCAAGCGTCGGCGGTTCCGGGAGCGAGACGGTGCGGGTGGCGGCGCCTTCCGGGAAACCGGCCTCCATGCCGCGATCCGGATCGCATCCTCCAGGCCGCCCAACTCGTCCACGAGGCCCGCGGCGAGCGCCTGCCGGCCGGTGAAGACGCGCCCCTGGCCGATAGCGTCCACTTCTGCGGTGGACATCCCGCGCGCTGCCGCCACCCGCTCGAGGAAGACGCCGTAGATTTCCGCCGCGCCCTCCCTGAGCCGCGCGAGTTCCTGCTCATCGAGCGGGCGGGCGGAGCTGAGCCAATTCGGCTTGCCGCCGAGCGAGACAACCTCGACCGCCAGCCCGACCTTGTCGAGCAGTTCCTCGATGCTGAACTTTCCCACGAAGACGCCGATCGATCCGGTAACGGTGAGGGGTTCCGCCACCACCCGGCGCGCCGCCGTGGAGACCCAGTAGCCGCCTGAGGCAGCGGTGTCGCCGAAAGAGGCGACCAGGGGCTTCACGGCCCGCACCCGCTCCGCCGCCCTCCAGATCGTGTCCGAGGCGGAATCGGCGCCGCCCGGACTCGAAACCCGCAGCACCACGGCGTCGACGGACGCCTCCTCCTCGGCCCAGGCGAGCGCTTCCGCCACCGTCTCGGCCCCGGCAACCCTGCCCGCCGTCAGGTCCTCGCGGCTTTTGCCCGGCAGGATCGCCCCATCCACGTGGACTACCGCGATCAGCGCCTCGCCGTCCGTCGATTCCAACCCCGACGAGGCCAGGTAGTCGGCAACGTCCAGCAGGGCCGCGCCCCCGACATCCTCCCTGATCTCGTCGTGGAAGCTCAGGACATCCACGAGTCCCTGGTCCTGCGCCCGGGTCGCGGTGTAGGGGCCGTCAGACAGCAGCCCGTCCGCTTCCGGCGCAGTCATTCCGCGGGATGCGGCCACCGCTTCGGCCAGTGCGGATCGGACCTCTTCTCCCAGGGATTCGAGTTGCTCGCGATACTCGGCGCTCATCGTGGAGCCGGTGAAGACCTCGGGAGCCGTCTTGTACGGACCGATCGCTTCGAACTGGGCCTCGATTCCCAGCTTCTCGAGGAGTCCGGCGAAGAACGTCACCTCCATCGAGACGCCGTAGAGCCCGAGTTGCCCTCGCGGATGCATGTGGACCCGGTCGGCGGCGCTCGCCAGGTAGTAGTCCATGAGACCCGCGTACTCCAGCGAGGCGGTGACTCGTTTGCCTGCTTCGCGAAAGCGGAGCGCTGCATCACGCAGTTCACGCGCCCGCGCCCATCCGAGCCGGGTATCTCCGACCCGAAGGTGGAGAGCGTGGATGCGGGGATCCCCCGCCGCCCGCGATACCCCGCGGATCAGCTCGCTGAAGCTCGGTCCCGCGTCAGCGAAGAAAAAGGGCGCATAGGGGAGCGTCTCCGGATAGTCACCCTCGGTGCCCACGACCAGCACGCTCCCCTCGGGCACCGGCGGGCCGCCACCCATGACGAACACGATGGCCAGTCCCAAAAAACCGAGGCCCGCGAAGACGGCAAGCACCAGCATGGCGCTGAGCAGGCATCCGGATCCCGCCCGGCGCTGGGCCCCCGGAGGAGGAGGGGGAGCGGGCACGCGGCCCGGGAACGCCTCAGACATCGCTGCCGGCAGGAACCGTTCCGGCTCGGTGGCCGGTTCTTGTCGCGGAACGGGGAGGGGCGTCAGCGGGACGGGTCAGGAGATCGTTCCCCCCCGGGAAGCCGCTCCTTCCGGGGAAGCCGCTCCCTCCGGGCCTCCGCCAGGTCCCGAAAGGCAGAGGCGGGAAACTCGTCGACAATCCGTTCGTAGAGTTCAACCGCGGCCTCCGGCCGTCCCTGCTCCTCCTCGAGGACTGCAAGCTCGAACAGCACCGGATCGAGGGGCAGTTCGCCACCCCCATCGAGCAGGCTCCGGTATGCCAAAGCAGCCTCTTCGCCCTGGCCGGACGTCCGTTGAACGCTGGCAAGACTGAGGGTGGCCAGATCGCCCAGCAGATCGTTGCGCCCCCGAGCCTGCTCGAAGCTGGCTGCGGCCTCTTCGTACTCGCCAAGCGCGCGCTGGCAGATCCCGGCGTAGTAACGCGCCGTCCGGCCTTCGAAGGAATTGCCTTCACTCTCCGCAAGCCGTTCCAGTTCGGAGAGCGAGACCTCGCAGGGACCTCGCTGGCCCTCTTCCCCGCCCGTCGCTCGCTGAATCTCGGCCGTCAGGAAACCGAGCCGCGTCCTTGCTGCGTCCTTCCGATTCCCGCGGTTCACCAGGAAACCGCCCACCAGCAGCCCCAGCCCGATGGTGGCCGCCACGATGGTCACCAGACTGCGGCGGTTCGCCTGCGCCCAGTCCATGGCCCGCTCGACCCGCAGGATCAGGGCGTCGGTTTCCAGCTTGTGTCGTTCTTCGCCGCGCATGGGAGTGGGGAAGGGCGGATTCTAGCCGGGGCTGTCTGGGAGGAAGGCGGTCATCCCGTGAAGGAGCGCAACCGTACGCATCTCGGCGGCGCTACGGGCCGCTGTGCCGGGCGCCACCGGGAGGACTGGCCGGCGGTCGGCACCACGACTCCTAGCAGCCTGTGGTGAAACCCACGTGAGCGCCGAGACCGGCGAGGCGCGCGGCTGACAAGGCGCGTGAGGGAGGAATACCGGGTGTATTTCGACCGAAACGCAACGATGAGCGGCGCGAAGCGACGCGGTTCAGCCGGGATGGATCGCCGGTCGAACGCCGTGTGGGTTTTGCCACAGGCTGCTAGACCCGCACCACGCCCCGGAGGCGGGCCCCGTCCGGGATGGTTGAAGGCCGGTCCGAACGGCCCAGCACGGTGACTTCTCCCTCGCACGCGACCTGTTTCCCGAACCGCACGTCACCCCGGACCTGAAACCGGTCGCAGGCAACGAGCGAAGGCGGCCCGTAGGGAAAGCGCGCTTCGAGATCGCTGATGAAGCGGTACCGCTCACCGTCGAGCGCCACCACCGGTGGCGGCTCGCGCGCCGGTTCCACCAGGCCGTTCTCGTCGATCGCATAGATGTCCGAGCGCAGGACCAGCAGGTTCTCGATCGTCTTTACCGGCGCGAACCGCCGCCTGGGAACCTCGACCGCCCGTGCCCCCTCGAAGACCTCCAGCGCCGCCCCGGCAGCCTGTTCGAGGTGGAATACCGGATCGGAACCCGGATCTCGCGGATCAGCGGTCTTCGGGTTCACGATCGTGGGGAGCGGGAGGAATCCCTCTTCCCGATCCAGCGCGTCGCGAAGCGCCTCCAGGCGCAACCACAGGTTGTTGGCGTTGAAGTAGCGATAACACTCGTGGTCGCGGAAGGCGGCCTGGTCCTCGGGCGCGCACTGCGCCGTTTCCCGCAGGACCAGCCGTCCGTCGGTTCGCCGGCGGGCCAGGTGGCCTCCCTTCCAATCCTCGGCCGTGCGCCGGACGACTTCCATGAGGAAGGGTGCGCCCGACCGGATGAAATAGGCAAGGAGCGACGGGTCGGGGCAACCCCCGACGTTGTCCACATTCGAGAGGAAGGCGTAGCGGAACCCATCCGCGAGCAGATCCCCCAGGACTCCGCTGGTCCCGAGGGCCGTATAGAGATCCCCGTGCCCCGGAGGACACCACTCGAGATCCGGTTTCCCGGGAACGCGGACCGGAGCGAAGTCGCTCTGGCGAAGTTTGGGCGCCTCGTGCTGCAAGAAGCTGCGAACGTCCTTGCCCCCCAGGTTCTCGCGAACCGCGGCATCGGTCGCAAAACTGTTCATGAGGACCGGGCGCACCCCCACCGCCTCGGCCTGTCTCAGCGTGATGTCCAGGAAGGTCATGCCCTTGGTGGCATAGAGGAGCGCCTTCGGAGCCCGCATTCCCATGGTGGTCCCGAGTCCGCCGTTGAGGGTGATGGAGACGGTGCGAGCCCGCTCTTCCGCGGGAGCTGCCTCGCCGAGCGCCGGCAATACGGGAACGTCCGCAACGGGAACGATGGACTCTTCCGGAAGGTGACAAGGCCCCCGGGAGGCAATCGCCACGGAGCGCAGGAAACCGCGACAAAAAGCCGCGGGCATCCCGCGGCGACGGAGCACCGCCTCGATCGAGGACGGCGGGCTAGCGGGCATAAGGGGCTTCCACGGATCGCCGCTGGCGCCAGACGATGGCGGCCACCGGCAGCAGGGTTGCGAGAACGGTCCATCCCAGGGGCTGGCGGAGAACCCCGGCGAGGATCGCCACCAGGAAACCGGCGCCCCAGACGAGCCGCGCCGGCCCGTACCAGCGCGCGTGTCTGGTAGCGAGCAGCAGGTCGCTGGGCGGCACTGCCAGCGCGAGGAGACTGGTCCGGAACTCGGGGAGCGGGCTCACGGCCAGCACGATCGTCGCGAGCACTCCCACCGCGGCCATCAGAACCGCCGCGGCTCCGACCCCCGCCCTCCGGAGTCCGGAGCGTCCGGGCAGCAGGATGAGCAGCGCGAGGAGCGCCGCAATGGCGAAGAGCCCCGGCAAATACGGACGGCTTCCCGGATCCGGGGGCAACAGATCACCGTAGGTGCCGGAGTGGAGTTTCCGGGGCGGCGCGTCGAAGGCCTGCTCCACCCCGTATCGAAGCGCGCCTGGCAGGAACATGGCGTCGAACGAGGAAATTGGCTGATCGGCCACCGAACCGACTCCGACATCCGAGAGCCAGAGCAGGAACCGGTCCTCGTAGAGACCGCGGCGAATGTCGCTCCGGAAGGTGGGTTCCCTCCCAGGGGTCCCGAAGGGTGAGGGCAGCGGGATCGGCTGCCGCAGCTTCCCGGAGGACGCCTCGTCCAGGTAGTCGCGAATGCGGCTGGTGCAGTTGTCCTCGAAGTGGTTGTAGACGTATTCGCCCTGCCCGGGCACCAGGTCCCGGGAAAGGCGTCCGATGAGCGCCGCCCGGCCCTCGGGAGAGAGTTCGAGATCCTGTCGGAAGACGCTCCGGTCGTCCCGCGAATAGACCCTCACCATGTCTTCATAGTCCGAGACCGCAACCCAGAAGATCGCTTCGCCTCGCAGAACCTCCTGGACCAGGCCCACCGGCCGCGAGAAATCGGTCACTCCGTAGTTCAGGCACTGATCGCCCAGGCAGAGCGCGGCGTGTCCCCACTTGCGAAAGACCACGGACTGGTCGGGACCCATCGTCAAGAGAAAGATGGGTGTCGCTTCCGCGCTTTCGGTTTGGGCCCCCGGCAACTGCCCCAGGACCGGGGTCGTTGCAGCCAGGGCCATCAACCCGGCCAGCAACAGCGAAGAGGAACGCCCCAAGACGGTCCGAATTCTAGTGACCGCAGCCCCGTTTGAATCATCGGGACGGTGTAGCAGCCGGTGGTGGGACCCAAGGGGACCCCTCCGTGGGTGCCCCTCTCTATACTCAAAACCGTGCGCATCCAGCCCGGACGGAGGAAGCCCGGCGTCCCGCTCCCTTCCCCTCCGAGCGGTCATCGCGCATCCGGCTCAGCGGCGCCGGTCACCGGAGAAACCCTCATATTCTGGGATCCGGGGAAACCCGGGCGAAAACGGGACGCCATCGATACCGACCAGATCACACCCTCCGCCTACTGCGTTTCCGAGAGCCTGGACGCGCTCGACGAGCGCTGGAAAGTCGGGGCGTTTCTCCACCTGATGCCTGATTTCGCCGCCCGGGTACGGGCCGGAGCGAACTTCGTGGTCGCGGGCGAACGGTTCGGTATCGGGTCCTCGCGGGAGATGAGCCCGGCAGGACTCCTCGGGATCGCACGGGATGCGGGCACCACCCTGGTGCTGGTCCTCGGACGCGGGATCGGCGACATCTTCCGCCGGAATGCCCTGAACCTCGGCCTCGAAGTTCTCGAGTGTCCCGCCGCGGCCGAGGACGCCCGGGATGGCCACCGCTTCAGCTTCGACCCGGCGACCCGGCGACTCACCAACGAATCGCTCGGCCGCACCTACGAGCCGAAGCCACTCAACCGGCAAGAAGCCGAACTCCGGGCGACGGGTGGCATCTTCGCCGCCGGACGCCGGGAGTTCCTCGCCTCCCTGGCCAGCGAGCCGCGGATCGAATGGCCCGGCCCCGAAGAGCAGCGCCGGCTCACCGTGACCGAGCAGATCCTCTGGGCCCACCGGGTGGATCCCCGGGTTCCGGTCTCGGTGGGAGAAAGCATCCTGGTAGCGGCGGACCTCCTGCCCGCTTCCGACGGCACCGCGCCTTTCGCGATCCACACCTTCCGGAAAATAACCGGGGGCGCCAGCTATCCGCGCCAAGCCGCCATCGCGAACGACCACTTCGTCTTCACGGGGCGCCAAGCCGACGATCGGCAGACCGCAATCAGCCGGAAATTCGCTGCTGCCGAGGAACTTCGCCCTCCCTGGTTCGCGACTCCCGGCGACGGGATCTTCCACTTCTACTTCCCCGAGCAGGGACTCGTCATGCCGGGCGCCGTGATTCCGGGGGCCGACAGCCACAGCCGCGCCTACGGCGCCTACGGCGCGCTCGGCATCGGCATCGGATCGACCGCACTCGGCTTCGGCTGGGCCACCGGCAGCGTTTTTCTGACTCCGGCACCGGCCCGCCGGGTGGTGCTGAGCGGGGAACTCCCTCCGTGGTCCTCGGGCAAGGACATCGTGCTGGCGCTCATCTCGAGGTGGAACGGGGCCGCCGCCGGCGCCTCCGTGGAATTCGTCGATCCGGCTGGCGCCCTGCCGATCGCGTGGCGCAACACGATCTGCAACATGATGGCCGAAGCGGAGGCCTGGAACGGGATCTTCGCCTTCGACGAGGTGACTTCCGGCTTCTACGAAAGCCGCGGGATCCGGGACCTTCCCTACCCCCGCCTCGCGAGCGGCCCCTCCGCGCGGTTCGCCGAGGAAGAAGTCTTCGACCTCGCAACCGCCGAACCGCTGGTGGCGCTCCCGGCGGCGCCCGGGAATGCGCACCCGGCGACCCGGGTGGCGGAGAGTCGCCTCGGCTTCGACCGCGCCTACATCGGCTCGTGCACGAACGGCAGTTACGAAGATCTGTTGTCCGCCGCCCAGGTCGTCCGCGCCGCCCGCGACCAGGGGCACGACCGGGCGCGGGAGAAGTTCGTCATCTTTCCGGGATCGGGAGGCGTTCGCAAGCAGATCGAGCAGGGCGAACCGCGACTCGGGGGGGAGCCGATCGCTTCCGTCCTCCGCTCCGTGGGCGGCGAAATCCGCGCCTCCTGGTGCGGCCCCTGCTTCGGACAGGGCGAGGACGCCCTCCAACCGGGGATGCGGGCGATCACCTCCTTCAACCGGAACTGGGAAAACCGCATGGGCCGCGGCGGGGAGGGCTATCTGGCGAGCCCGGCGGTGGTTGCCGCTTCCGCGCTTCTCGGCTACATCGCGCCGCCCTCGGAGCTCGGCCTGCAATGGGACCCAGAACGGTTCGGCGGATGAGGCAGGCAACGCGGTGGGCCGGCACCGGGCCGCCCCTACCGGACCAGCATCACCGCAGAAGCGAGTCGGCTACCAGCCAGCGACCGCGCCAACCGGCCATCGAACGTCACCAGCCGCCCACCATGGCGAAGCGCGAGAGCGGCCAGATGGAAGTCGGTCACCTGCTTGTGTCCCCGGAGACGCCCGCCAAGGTCATCGTCCAGCGAACTCCGCGGCGGGAGGTCGTCAGGCCAGAAGACATGGCCTCCCGATCCGCACAGGCTCTCGAGGCGCTTCGATACCTCGGGTGGGGTAGCCCACGCGAGCGCCAGGGCGGGATTCGACAGCACCCGGACACACCCGAGTTCCGTTATCGAACATGTCGCCCAATCGGACCGGCAGTCTTCCTCGAACCACCGGTGCGCCGCGCCGTGGTTCACGTGCCAGCGGTCGAACAGGGCCACCAGAAAGTTGACGTCGAGCAGGTGGCTCACGGCTCCTCGTCGCGGAGTCGGTTGACCAATTCGAGCGTGGTGGCGGGACGCGCCTCAGCACCCGGAACACGTTCGTTGAAGATCGGCACTCCGTTCCTGACGCGCGGCGCCTCCTTTGGTTCGAGCGCCAGCAGGATCAGCTCCGAGGCGATGGCGCCCAGGGTCTGGGAACGCTGCTCGGCGAGCTGGCGCACCTTGGCCGCGGCTTCGGGAGCAAGGTTCAGGGTCGTCCTCATGGACGGCAGCGTAGCAGGAAATGATGCGGCGCATCAGGCATCACTTCATCTATCTCGCCCGAATCATCGCCGTCGTCCAGGAGAGGACCCCGGCACCGGCGGATGAGCATCAACCTCCGCGAGACCCGGCCACCGCTTCCGGTGGACCGGCTGCTGGCCGACCGTGTTCCGGGCCCCGACGCCCTGCCCTTCGACGTGGCGATCGTGGGTGGTGGACCCGCCGGGCTGGCCGCCGCGATCCGTTTGGCCCAGACGGCGAGGGCGGCCGGCGAGGAGTTCTCGATCTCGGTCTTCGAAAAAGCGGCGGAACTCGGTGGGCACTGCCTTTCGGGGGCGGTGGTCAATCCGGTCGCGTTCCGGCAGCTCTTCCCCGCGATGGAGGACCAGGAGTTCCCGTTCCGGACGCGGGTGAACCGCGAGAGCGTTCATTTCCTGACCGTCAGACGCGGGATCCGGGTGCCGACTCCCCCCACCATGCGGAACCACGGCTTCTTCACGGCCTCGCTCTCGGAGATCGCCCGGTGGCTGGGGGAGCAGGCGGAGGATCTCGGGGTCGAGGTGTTTCCCGGTTTCGCGATCGGCTCGCTGCTCATGCGGGAAAACCGGGTACTCGGATTCGAAACGGTGCCCGCCGGATTGCGAAAGGACGGGTCTCCCGGGTCAGGCTTCGAACCTCCGACCGAAGTGGCGGCCCGGGTCGTCATCCTCGCCGAGGGAGCCCGCGGCCCGCTGGGTCAGGCGTGGCGCGAACGGCTCGGCATTTCGTCGCCCAACCCACCCATTTTCGCGCTGGGGGTGAAGGAGCTCTGGCGGTCGGAGAACCCACCGGACCGGGTGATCCATACGATGGGTTACCCCCTGCCCCGGTCCGCGTTCGGGGGTGGCTTCCTCTATCCGATGGGCGAAGACCTCTCGGCGGTGGGAATGGTGGTCGGGCTCGATGCGCCCACGGAGGCGCTCGATGCGCATCGGGCGCTCCAACTGCTCAAGGCGCACCCCCGGATCGGGCGTCATCTGGAGGGCGGCGAATGCCTCGAGTGGGGAGCCCGGCTGATACCGGAAGGCGGAATCGGCTCGCTCCCGGAGCGGCTCTCGGGCGATGGACTCCTGCTCGTCGGAGACACCGCCGGATTCGTGGACGTCCCGTCGCTGAAAGGCATCCACTACGCCATGCTGTCGGGCATCCTGGCCGCCGATGCGGCAGTCGCGCATCTGCGCGCCGGCGTGCCGCTGTCGCTCTACGACGCTTCGCTGCAGGACAGCGAGATCCTCGCCGACCTGAACCGCAACCGGAACATGCGGCCGGCATTCCAGCGCGGGTTCTACCGCGGAGCTTTCGTCTCCGTACTCGCCACCCTGACCGCGGGAGCCCTTCCCGGCGGCACCCTCAAGGTGGAGGAAGATGTGGCGGCCCCCCGGGAGGCGGCCGAACCCGCCGCTCCCCTGCCCTTTTCGAAGCTCGACGGGGTCTTTCGTTCCGGAAACAACACGCGGGACGACATCCCCTCGCATCTCGTGGTTCCGGACCGGGTGCCGCCCGAAACCGCGGCGCTTTGGGAACGGATCTGTCCGGCGGGGGTGTACGAGGCCCGTGACGACGGGCTGACGGTCAACCCCTCGAACTGCGTGGACTGCCGCGCGGCCGACGTCTTCGGCCCCCGCTGGACCCCGCGCGAGGGCGGCGTGGGTACCCGCTGGCGGCGAATGTAATCGCCGTTCTTAACAGCCTGTCGTGGAACCCAGGCGGCCCAGTTCTCCCGGTGGGGGCTCGAGCGGCGATGCATCCCGGCTGAACCGCGCCGTGTTGCGGCGCTCTGCGTTGCGTTTCGGTCGGAATACACTCGGGCCAGTTCTCCCGGTGGGGGCTCCTCCCTCACGCGCCTTGTCAGCCGGACCCCCACCGGGAGAACTGGGCCTCGCCCCCACCGGGAGAACTGGCCAACCTCGGCGCTCACGTGGGTTCCACCACCGGCTGTTACCCGCGTCGCTGCGCGCCGCTCTGCGTTGCGTTTCGGTCGAAATACACTCGGGCCAGTTCTCCCGGTGGGGGCTCCTCCCTCACCCGCCTTGTCAGCCGGACCCCCACCGGGAGAACTGGGCCTCGCCCCCACCGGGAGAACTGGCCGGCCTCGGCGCTCACGCGGGTTCCACCACCGGCTGTTACCCGCGTCGCTGCGCGCCGCTCATCGTTGCGTTTCGGTCGGAATACACCCGGGCCAGTTCTCCCGGTGGGGGCTCCTCCCTCACCCGCCTTGTCACCCGGACCCCCACCGGGAGAACTGGGCCTCGCCCCCACCGGGAGAACTGGCCAGCCTCGGCGCTCACCCGGGTTCCACCACCGGCTGTTAGCTTTCCCGCGAGAGGTAGTCGAGCAGATCGATCGGGGTGAGCAAGCCGACGGCTTGGCCTTCTTCGGTCACCACCGTGATCCTGCCCCCGGCGAAGATCTGCGCCAACTCGTCGAGGGGACTGTCCACGTCCACCGACGCGATCTTGTCCGTCTTCATAAACGCGCGGACCTGATCCTCGCCCCGGCTGGCGCCGCCGAAGAAGAGGCCCTCGAGGAGCGAAGCCTCGGTAACGACCCCGACGAAACCGTCCTCGTCCCGGACCGGAAGCTGCGACACGTCGTGCTTCCGCATCAGCGTCACGGCTTCGCGGACTCCCGCCGTCTGGGGAACGCTCAGGATCTCCTGGCCGCCCTTGGCGGCGAGCACGTCGCCGACCCTCGCGTCTTCGCGCGCGGGTTCCAGGAAGCCGTTCTGGCGCATCCAGTCGTCGCTGAAGATCTTGGAGAGGTACCGCCCGCCGGAATCGGGAGCGAGGACCACCACGAGCGCCCCGGGAGGAACTCGCGACGCCGCCTCGAGCGCCGCCACTACCGCCGTCCCCGCGGAGCCACCCACGAAGAGCCCCTCCTCCCGCGCGAGCCGGCGGGTCATCAGGAAGGAGTCCCGGTCGGTGACCTGGATTACCTCGTCGATGACCGCGAAGTCGATGGTGGACGGGATGAAGTCCTCGCCGATTCCCTCCACCTTGTAGCTCCGGGCCTCACCCACCTTCCCGGTGCGAAAGTATTCCTCGTAGAGCGAACCCACGGGGTCGGCGCCCACGACCCGGATCTCCGGGTTCTGCTCCTTCAGGTAGCGGCCGATCCCGCTGACGGTGCCCCCGGTCCCGAGACCGCAGACCAGGGTGTGGATCTCGGGCCCTACCTGCCGCCAGAGTTCGGGCCCGGTCGTGCGGTAGTGGGTCTCCGGGTTCACGGGATTGTGGTACTGGTTCGCGTAGAGAGCTCCTTCGGTTTCTTCCACGAGGCGCTTCGCCACGCTGTAGTAGCTGCGCGGATCTTCGGGCTCCACCGCCGTCGGCGTCACCACCACCTCGGCGCCGAGCGCCCGGAGCGCCCGGATCTTCTCGTCGCTCATCTTGTCCGGCATCACGAAGATCGACCGGTAGCCCTTCACCGCCGCGACCAGCGCGAGACCCATGCCGGTGTTTCCCGAGGTGCCCTCGATGATCGTTCCTCCGGGTTTGAGCGCACCGCTGCGCTCCGCGTCCTCAACGATGGTGATGGCGATGCGGTCCTTGACGGATCCGCCGGGATTGAAGGACTCCATCTTCACGGCGACCCGCCCGGGGAGCCCCCGGCCAATGCGCCGGAGGCCGACGAGCGGTGTTTCTCCTACCGTTTCAAGGATCGTCTCGGCGATCGCGGATTCACGGTTCACGGGGTTCTCCTTTCGTCGTCATTCGCTGTCCATCCAGTGAGGGGTCAGCACCTGTCCGGCCAGCGCTCCGGTTGCCTCGCCGTCCTCGATTGCGAAGACGCCGGCCACCAACGCGTGCACGATCCCCTCGGCGAGAGCGTGGGGGTCTTCGTAGGTGGCAACGTCCCGAAACCCGCCCACGTCCACGATGAGCAGATCGGCGATCCGCCCCGGCGCCACCTGTCCCCGGTCGGGCATACGGAACACCGTCGCCGGCAGACTCGTCATCCCGCGCACTGCTTCCGCGAGCGTGAGCACGCCCCGCTCCCGGACGTAACGGGCTATCCGCCGTGGAAACGCGCCGTAGTAGCGCGGGTGCGGCCGTCCCTCGCCCGCGGGAACGAGGCCGCCGTCCGAGGAACCCATCGTCCACTCGCGGGTCATGATGTGGGCGATGTCCTCTTCCGACATGTTGAAGGACACCAGCCCCGCGCCGCCCGCGTCGAGCAGGCGGAGAGCCGCATCAATGGGCTCGAGGTCCCACTCCTCCGCGAGGTCGCTCAGATATCGCCCTTCGAGCGCGGTATCGGCCCGGTGGCGGGAGAGGAGCAGCGTGTCAGCGCCGCCCCGCCGCTCCAGGGCGACCAGCATCTCGGCCCTCAGGCGCGCGCGCTCCGGTGGACTGTGTAGCCGATTCTCGAGCGGAGAAGGCATCCCCGGCATCGTTTCGCCCGCGAGCGCCCAACGCGGAACGAGCGCTCCGACAATGCTGGTTCCGGACGCCTCGTAGGGGTACTGGTCGGCGAAGACCTCCACCCCGCGGGCCCGCGCCGCATCGATGGCGGCCGTCGCCTCCCGGCTGAGACCCCAGACCGTCGGACCGAGCGCCTTGAAGTGGGTCACCACGCCGCGGATGCCGTGGGTCTCCGCCACCTCGATCACTTCCTCGACGGCGGCGACCAGACCGATGTTGTAATCGCTTTCATCCCGGATATGGCTGATGAAGGCGCCGAACGGCGCGATCTCGGCGGCGAGCCGCACCACTTCGTCGTTCGCCGCATAGCTGCCCGGGGCGTAGTAGAGGCCTCCGGTCATCCCGAAGGCTCCGGCCTCCATTCCCGAACGCACGAGCCCGGCCATCCGCTCGAGTTCCTCCTCGGTCGGCGGCCGGTCCTCCATGCCGAGCACCTCGCGCCGTACCGCCCCATGGCCGATCATGAGCGCGACATTGACCCCGATCCCGCCTTCGCGGAGACTGCGGCCCTGCTCCGCCAAGTCCACCTCGCCGCCGCCGTCCGGATTCACCATGACCGTGGTGATCCCCTGCCGGATCACCGGTTCCCCGGCCCGCAGTTCCGGAGTGGCAAGCCCCGGGCCCGCGTGCGAGTGCGGATCGATGAAGCCGGGCATGATGGTGAGCCCGGCAGCCTCAACCTCGCGCGCGCCGGCCGGAACCTCTTCGGCGGGAATGACGCCAACGCGGGCGATGCGGTCACCCACCACCAGCACATCCCCCAGATACCAGGGGTTTCCGGTCCCATCGAGGATCCGGCCGTCCCGGAAGAGGACCGCCGGTCCCGCTTCACCCTCCGGTGGCGGGCCGTTCGAACAGGCGGCAGCGAGCGCCGCCGCGGCGACCAGGAGGAATCGGAATCGGATCGGCAGGTCGTTCACGGCGTCCATCCTACGGGAACAGCCTCGTATACTGCCCCCGCGAAACGAGACTGAAGAGCCATTGCGAACGGCGGCGATCATTCCCGCACCTGCCGGCGGGCCGGAACTCTCCCGCGTGCTGGCGGCGCTTCCCCACGGCCATCTCGAGCGGATCGTGGTCGTCGGGGGCCCGGGCGCCGATATCGTCGAGCCGGCGCGCCAGTACGGGGCGACGCCCGTGGAGGAACCACGCCCGGGATACGGGCGCGCCTGCCTCGCGGGGATGGTCCACCTCGCCGCCGAGCCTCCCGATGTCGTCGTGTTCCTTCGGGGCGACGGCGCCGACGATGCCGAGGAACTTCCCGCCGTGCTGTCTCCACTTTTTTCTCCGGCCGTGGACTTCGTGATGGGGTCCCGCAGCCGGGGTGAACCCGACCCCGGCGCCTACCCGAGCCTGGTTCGGGTCGGACACTGGATCGCGACCCGCCTCATCCTGCTCCTGTACGGATATCGCTTCACCGACCTCGGCCCCTTCCGGGCGGTTCGTTGGCAGGTGATTCCCCGATTGGGACTGTCGGACCCGGATTTCGGCTGGCTCGCCGAGATGCAGGTGAATGCCGCCCGAGCCCGAATCCCTTCGGTGGAAGTTCCGGTTTCCAGCCGGCGAGCGCGCGGGGCAACCGGGCGGGTTGAAACGCTCACCGGCTCTTTCCTCGCGAGTGTGAAGGTCCTGCTGACGGTGCTGCAACCGCGGGCGACGGGTTCATCCACCACCCCGGAACCCGGTTAGCCTCCATGTTTCGCCGAACGAAGATCATCGCCACCCTGGGTCCGGTAACGCGCTCCGCAGCCGCCGTGGAGGCGCTCGTCGACGCCGGAATGGACGCGGCCCGTCTCAACTGCGCACACGAGACCGCGGGGAGCCTGCAGAGACGCGTGCGAATCGTGCGCCGCGCCGCTCGCAAGGCCGGTCGCGCGGTGGCCACGCTCGCGGATCTCGCTGGTCCCAAAATGAGGACCGGCGAGGTGCCGGCAGGAGGAGTCGAACTGAAGCCGGGAACCAGGTTCGTAATCACCTCCCGGGCCATCGAGGGAACTGCGGATACCGTTTCGACAACGTACCCCCAGCTCGCCCGCGACGTGCGCCCCGGGGATTTCATCCTGATCGACGATGGCCTCCTCAAACTCCGGGTTCTCAAGGCAGCAGACGGGGACGTGCAGACCGAAGTGGTGGTGGGAGGCATCCTGTCTTCCCGGAAGGGCCTCAACTTGCCCGGGGTACCCCTTTCCGGTCCCTCGCTCACCGTCAAGGACCGCGCCGACCTGCAGGCGGCGGTTGCCGCGGGAGTGGACTATCTCGCGGTGTCTTTCGTGCAGCGCGCGCGGGACGTCGAGACTGTCCGCGGGTTGCTCGCCCGGATGGATCGGGAGGACATACCGCTGATCGCCAAGATCGAGAGGCCCGAAGCTCTCGAGAACCTCGACGAGATTCTCAAGGTCTCGGACGGGGTGATGGTCGCTCGTGGTGACCTCGGAGTGGAAACCTCCTCGGAGCGGGTTCCCATCGTCCAGAAATGGATCATTCGCGAGGCGAATTCGCGGGGCAAGATCGCGATTACGGCCACCCAGATGCTGGACTCCATGATTTCGCATCCGATGCCTACCCGGGCCGAGGCCTCCGATGTCGCAAACGCGATCCTCGACGGAAGCGACGCCGTAATGCTCTCCGGCGAAACGTCCGTCGGGGAGTACCCCATCGAGGCCGTACGCACGCTGGACCGCCTCGCCACCTATACCGAGCAGCATGCGGACTTCGGCGAACGGCCCCACTACCAGGCCCTGATCGACCGGAGCCGCGTAGAACACGCCATCGCCGCCGCGGCGCGCGAGGCCGCCGCCACGATCGACGCGTCCTACATCGTCGCCTTCACCGATTCCGGAGCCACCGTCCGTCAGGTCAGCCGGATGCGGCCGCGGTGCGGGATCTTCGGATTCACGACTTCCGAGCACGTATTTCGACGCCTGGCGCTCCGTTGGGGCGTCCGCCCCATGCGCAACCGGCGGTTCCGAACCACCGATCAAATGCTCAAAAAGGCCTTGGACCAGCTCCGATCAGAACGCTATATCGCCTCCGGCGACCGCCTCGTGCTCGTCTGCGGCACCCACCAACTGAGTGGCGCCACGAACATGATGAAGGTGGAGATCTCCTAGGAAGCGGTAGGGCGAGGGAACGCCGGCCAGTCCTCCCGGTGGGGGCTTCAGACCGGCACCGCGGCCCGGAGGGCCGCGAAACCGCGTACGGTTGATCGAGAAGAAGCGCGGGGACGGCCTGGAAGGCCGGCCGCTGGCCGCCGGCGGGCGAGCGCGCACGGTCGTCCTCTCGTGACGGGTTGACGGAAACCGGGCGGATTGCTAGCGTCCCAGCCCTCGGCCGCCGGGGCGCGACGTCAGTCCGCATCGCCCCGGCAGCACCCGGCAACGGGCGATTAACTCAGCGGAAGAGTGCTACCTTCACACGGTAGAAGTCGCAGGTTCAAATCCTGCATCGCCCACCACCGCGGAATCCGGCGCTTTTTTGCCGAACTCCACGCTGTGGTAGGGCCTGTTGGCGGAAACTCCACGCTGTAGCGGCGTCTGCTGGCGGGAACTCCACGCTGGAGCCGCCGAACTCCACGCTCTGGCGGGGTCTGTTGGCGGGAACTCCACGCTGGAGCCGCCGAACTCCACGCTCTGGCGGGGTCTGCTGGCGGGAACTCCACGCTGGAGCCGCCGAACTCCACGCTGTAGCGGGGTCTGTTGGCGGAACTCCACGCTGGAGCCGCGGAACTCCACGCTCTGGCGGGGTCTGTTGGCGAGAACTCCACGCTGGAGCCGCGGAACTCCACGCTGTAGCGGGGTCTGTTGGCGAGAACTCCACGCTGGCCGCGAACTCCACGCTGTAGCGGGGTCTGTTGGCGAGAACTCCACGCTGGCCGCTGTTGGCGAGACTCCACGCTCTGGCGGGGTCTGTTGGCGAGAACTCCACGCTCTGGCGGGGTCTGTTGGCGGGAACTCCACGCTGTAGCGGGTGGAACTCCACGCTGGAGCCGCGGAACCAGGACTGTCAGAAATTCCGTGTGTAGGCCGGAGGCCCCCGCCGGGAGAACTGGCCGGCGTTCCGCCGTCGCGCGTCGTCGCGTTGGTCGGCTGGACGTACTCCCGCGGTCGCGCGCGCTTGACGCTGGTCCGACGCCTCCGCCTACGGCGTCAGTTGAGAAAGCCGGCGAGGAACCGGCCCCACATCGGGGCGAGCGCCGCCTTGAGCACCACATCGGCGACCAGGAGCGCGCCGGCCAGGTAGAGCAGGCGGCCGCGTCCGGGTTGGAGCGGCGCCGTGACTTTGGCGAGTCGCCGGACGAGTGGTTCGGCGGTCACTACCCCGAGGATGACGAACGCCACCACCCGACACAGGGCCCAGGGGAACCAGGCCAGCGCCGCCGGGACTCCGCTCGCGGCCGCCGCGTAGGAAGCGACGAAAAAGTCCATGAAGTTCATCATCACCGCGCCCATCAGGAGCCCGAGCGCGCCGCCGCTCACCAGCGAGAGCGGGACGAAGAGGAGGAGCCGCTGCAGATGGAGCGGGAGGAACATCCGGATGTCTCCCTCCGCGCCCTCTCCCGTCGCGAGCCAGGACATCATCTCTTCGCGGTAGTCCGCACCGCGAAGGACCGACGCCTCGGCGGCCTCGGGCGCGATCGCCATCGCGATCGGTCCGAAGACAGCGAGCGCGAGCGCCCAGCCGAGCATCAACCGGACTGCCTCGGAGCGCCGCCCTTCCCCCAGGGTGCGCCAGAGAGCGTGGATCGCCGGGGCCGCGAGCAGGAGCGGCAGCAGCCAGCGGGCGAAGCCCACGCCCATGGAACCCAACCAGAGTCCCAGGGCGTAGGCGGCCGGGACGCCGCCCGCCAGCATCAGCAAGTCGCGGCGGAAAGAGAGAGCGGGTTTCATGACTCCGAAAGCCTATCCGGGTCCAGCGTGGTGGCCCAGTGCCGAGCGGCCGAACTCCGGGAAGCTGCGAACCACCCGGACGTCACGGATCGGCCTGTTTCAGCTCCAGCAGTACACCCCCCGCACTCGCCGGGTGGATGAAGGCGACCAAATGGCCTCCGGCGCCGCGGCGTGGCTCCCGGTCCACCAGGCGAACGCCCCGTGATTCGAGGGCGGCCAGCGTCCGGTGGATGTCCTCGACCTCGAAGCAGACGTGATGGAGCCCTTCGCCTCGCCGGGACAGGAAACGGGCGACCGGGCTGTCCGGAGCCATGGGCTCGAGGAGTTCCAGAAGACCGCCGCCGGCCGGGGTGGGCGGTCGCTCCGGCGCCAGGAAGAGGGCCAAAACGCCGAACTCTTCCACCGGATAGCGGCCCGCTTCCCGAAGCCCCAACAGCGTGCGCCAAAGCTCGGCGGCCGCTCCGCCGTCCCGTACCGCAATCCCCACATGGTGCAGACGGACCTCCGGGCCCGCTTCCTCCGGGTTCGCTTCCTCCGGGTTGGGCCCGACGTCACCGGAAGAGCCGGGACGATTGAGCGGAGCGCGGGCCGCAAGGTCCGCCTCCAGAGCCGCCCGGAGTTCCTTCACGCCGGTTCCCTCAACTGCGGAGGTCAACAGCACCGGTCCGGACCGGAGGGCGCGGAATGCAGCCGCCATCGCCTCGGCCCCGGAACGATCCGCCTGATTCACCACCACGAAGTCGGCCACCTCGAAGAGTCCAGCCTTCGCCGCCTGCACCGCGTCGCCCAGGCCGGGAGCCGTCACCGCCACCCCGAGATCGGCGAGCTCCAGGACCGACACGTCCCCCTGCCCCACGCCCACCGTCTCCAACAGGATGCGCTCCGCGCCGCCCGCGGCCAGGAGCCGCAAAACCGCCGGCACCTCGGGAGCCAGGCCTCCATCGCCGTCGCGAGCCGCCATGCTCCGGAAGAAAATCGCGTTCGGATCGCCGGTGAACCGCACCCGATCGCCGAGGAGCGCCCCTCCGGTCCGGGGGCTGGAGGGATCCACCGCGAGCACCGCCACCGGGCGCCCTTCTGCGGCAAATCCCGCAGCGAGGTGATTCGCCAGTTCGCTCTTCCCAACCCCCGGCGGACCGGTCAGGCCAATCACCCGGGCCCGGTCCGGCCAGCCGAGGGTCAGGGCCGCCCGGCGCGCCCCCTCCGCGCCACCCTCCACCAGGGTGATGGCGCGGGCCAGCGCGCGGCGGTCGCCGGCCGCGACCTTGCGAAACAATCCGGCGCGAAGCAATCCGGCGTCGCGATCCGCGTCCGATGCCAAGGCGCGCTCCCCGCTAGCAGCCTGTCGTGGAACCCGGGTGAGCGCCGAGGCCGGCGAGGCGCCCGGCTGACAAGGCGCGTGAGGGAGGAGCCCCCACCGGGAGAACTGGCCCGGGTGTATTTCGACCGAAACGCAACGATGAGCGGCGCGAAGCGACGCGGTTCAGCCGGGATGGATCGCCGGCCGAACGCCGCATGGGTTTCACCACCGGCTGCTGATGCGGGTGATCAACCGCCGATCCGCCCGAGAATGGGCCGGGCGATGATCAGCCGCTGGATCTCCGAGGTTCCCTCCCCGATGGTCATGAGCTTCGCATCCCGAAGGTAGCGCTCGGCCGGATACTCCCGGGTGTATCCGTAACCCCCGAGCACCTGGACCGCGCGGTTCGTCACCCGGACCGCCGTCTCGCTCGCGAAGAGCTTGGCCATCGCCGATTCGGAGGTCGTCGTGACTCCGGAGTCCTTGAGGGCGGCGGCGCGCTGGATGAGGAGATGTGACGCATCGATCTCCAGTTTGGAATCCGCGAGCGGGAACCGCACTCCCTGGAAGTCGCTGATCCGCCGGTCGAACTGACGGCGCTCCTGCGCGTAGGCGGCCGCGCACTCGAAGGCGGCGCGGGCGATGCCGAGGGAGAGCGCCGCGATGCTGATCCGGCCACCGTCGAGCACCTTCATCGCGCCCTTGAAGCCGGCCCCCACCGGTCCGAGCAGGTTCTCGGCCGGTACCCGGCAGTCCTCGAAGACCATTTCGGAGGTGTCCGATGCCCGGTGCCCAAGCTTCCTTTCCTTTCTTCCCGAGCGGAAACCCGGAGTCCCCCGCTCGACGATGAAGGCCGAAATCCCGCCGGTGCGGAGGGCCAGATCCGTGGAAGCCATGCAGATCGCGATGTCCGCCTGCGAACCGTTCGTGGTGAACGTCTTGCTCCCGTTCAGGACCCACCCGTTCTCGTCGCGGACTGCGGTAGCGCGGGTTCCGCCCGCGTCGCTTCCGGCGCCCGGCTCGGTCAGGCTCCACGCACCGAGCGCTTCGCCGGAAGCCAGCGGAGTGAGGTATTTCGCCTTCTGCTCCTCGGTTCCCTGTTCGTAGATGTGGTTCGCGGCGAGCGAAACGTGGGCCGCCACGGTGATCGCCACCGAAGCGTCGGCGCGGGCCAATTCCTCGATGAGTACCGCGTACTCGCCATAGTTGAAACCGGCGCCGCCGTACTCCTCCGGAAAGATGGGGCCCAGAAAACCGAGCTCGCCCAGCTTCCGAACCGTTTCCCCCGGGAAGGACTCCTCGTCGTCCCAGCGCGAGGCGTGGGGAAGGATCTCGGTGGCCGCGAACTCCCGGACGGCCCGTCGGATTTCAGCCTGGGTTTCGGTATCCCGGATGGGAATGGACGGCGGTGTCAAGACGTCCGAATTCTACTTGCAGCAGGTGCCGAAACTGCTTCTGGGCGCACCCGGTCCAACAGGTCCCGGACGACATCACCCAGCCGATCCTCCAGCCCCTCGAACGCCAGCTCGTTCAGGAACTGACGGCGCCAGAGGAGTCGCCGGTCAGCGGGACCGAGCCGGGCCTCCGCAGAGACTTGGTCCCAGCGCTCGCGTATCGTCGTGATCTGGCGTTTCATGATCGCGAGGGCCTCCTCGCCTGCCAGCCGGAATCTCGGGGCGGCCGCCAGACACAGCGAGAGCTGGCTCCTCCGCCCGCTGCCGTGAATCTGCATGGCTTGCGACGCCTCCCGTCCCGTTCTCGACTGCGGGCAGATGTCGTAGGCCGGAGTCAGCGTGTGCCAAGCGCCGTCCCAGAAGGCTGCGTGGTTTCGCGCGTGGTCGTCCGTGTTCCCCACGAGAATGTTGAAGGTCATCCGGGCGAAGAGTTCCCGCAGAGTCGGAAGGGGCGCCGTGAAGCGCGCCCGGACAATATCGGCCAGATCCTCGTAAGAGGCGTGGGCAGCGAACCGCTCGCCAAGACCCAGCAGGGTCAGGCCGGAAACCATGGCGCGCCGTGTCCAGCCTCGCTCCGTGAGCTCGCGGTCGAAACGCCGAACGAGGAGCACATCCCGGCCCATCGCCTGCACGAGCAAGACCGGAGCAGCTTCGAGCCCGGCCAGATGCGCCAGGCGCATGGCGATGAACTCGGCCTTGACCACATTGAAGGTGTCGTTCGAAGAGGAGAACTTGGCAACCAGTTGCTGGTCACCTTGTTTCAGGACCGCCTTTGGCCGCGCGCCCCCGATGGACGAGCCATGTTGGAGCGGTTCCGCCAACTCGGACGGGATTGACTCACCCCGCTCCAGGCACTCCGCGGCCGTCAGGAGGTCATCGACGGTGGCGGTCGGAGTCTCTCGAGGAACGTAGTACTTGGGGGATGCCTGGAAGTCGAGAGCGCCGCTCCGGTTCGACCCTGACTCCAGCATGAACGTCAGTTCATCCACGTCGGCATCGGCCGAGTTGTCGGAGCGGCTTGAGAGCCGATAGGCGATCACCCGCCGCCCCCAGGCGTCGGGCGACGCGTCGCGCAGGGCGTTTGCGACCGGAAGCGGCGGCTCGGGCTCGATGATGCCCCTCCGAAGCGGTAGTTCTGGCAAATGGACAGGAATCGCGTCATCCCGTGCGAGATAGGAGCGTCCGTAGGTGAAGACCAACCGCTCGGCTTCCGCCTGGAGGCGTCCAGCCACTACCGGCGCCGTCCGCCCGGGCAGCCAAATCCACACGAAGGCTTCGCGGGGCGACGAGCCGTCAGAAGTCATCGTCCACCTCGCGCCGGGTTCTGCGCACCGAGCCCGGCATCAGGGCGAGCCGCTCCTCGGTCCGCCGAATCTCGGGCGCCAGCGAGGTCGCTTCCGGGACGAACAGATCCACCCCGGTGATGACCGCCGCTTCAAACACTCGGCCGATGGCGACCGCGGGGTCACCCCTCTCGATCCGCTGCAAGGTGCTCCGGGCGATGCCGATACGAGCCGCCAAATCCTTCTCGGACATCCGCCGTCCCTTGCGGGCGAGTTGGATCCGCTTGCCCAGCAGACCGAGAGCTTGCCGGGAGAGGCGGGAATTGATGGGTGGCGAGATCGACATGATGCTATGAAATGACCGATGAACAAGTCATATTAGTATCAACCGACCGATCGATCGGTCATTCCAGGAGCCCGACGCTCATGCCGGGCCCGGGGCTACTGGACTTCGAACCGCAGCATGCCGATCACGCCGGCAAAGGAAGGGGACAGAGCGCGGAGGTCTGACATACTGCGGAACACCTCGGCGCAGACCCCTTCACGCCGCACCTCGACGGACGATGATCGCTCTCCTGCCCCTACTGGCGTTCGTGACCGGCGGCTTCGCGCTCGCCCCACCAGCACCCGACGATCCCGTGCGGGTCGTCATCGAAACCGAAATGGGCGCCTTCGAACTGGAGGTCGATATCGACCGGGCCCCCGTGACCGCCCACAACTTCCTCCGCTACGTGGACGGTGGGCACTACGACGGTGGCACCTTCTTCCGCACCGTGCACGCACAAAACCAGCCCAACGACTCCATCCGGATCGCGGTCATCCAGGGCGGCCGAAATCCCGAGACGGCGGCGGACGCCTTCCCGGCGATCGCGCTGGAGCGGACCACCGATACGGGGATCCTGCATGTTGACAGCGCGGTCTCGATGGGGCGTACCGGCCCGGACACGGCCACGGACAGCTTCTTCATCTGCATCGGCGATCAGCCGTCGCTCGATTTCGGAGGCATGCGGAACCCTGACGGGCAGGGTTTTGCCGCGTTCGGCAGAGTGGTCGAGGGGATGGAGGTGGTGCGGGCGATTCACCTGGCGCCGTATGAAGCTCAGCAGTTGACGCCGCCGGTGCGGATCGAGAGGGCGTACCGGAAGGACTGAGTGGGGGCCCGGAAGCCAGGGGAGCGCGTACCGTCGCCTGGTGTCCTTCGGTCCCCTGCTCGCGGTCCCCTGCTCGTAGGTGTTGGTTTGCCGCGCGCAACACCTGGGCGGCCGCGGTGATCGCCACCGAGGCGCCGGCGCGCTCCGGTTCCTCGATCAGAACCGCAGACTCGGGGTAGTTGAAACCGGCGCCGCCGGGCCCGCGGCTACTGGACTCCGAACGGCAGCCGGTTCACCGCCAAGCGGCCGTTCGACACCACCGCCACCACGTCCTGGATCGCCGCGATGTGCTCGAGCGGATCCTCCACCACCACGATCAGGTCCGCTTCCTTCCCCGGCTCGATCGCCCCCGTGTCCTCGGCAATTCCGAGCAGTTCGGCGCTGTAGAGGGTGGCGCCCCGGATGGCTTCCATGGGGGGTAGACCGACCTTCACGAAGTTCGCCACCTCGACGCCGATCCGGCTGACGCTCTCGGGGCCGTAGCTGGTGTCGCCGCCGGCGATCAGCCGGACTCCGATCTCCTGGGCCATCCGCATCGTCCGCTCCATCCGGGGCAACATGAAGTCGGCGCGCAGCGTCAGGACCGGGTGCTCGTAGTCCCCGCCCGGCTCGTCGAGGTCGATGAGGGTGGTGTAGGTGGGGACGAGCACGGTACCGCGTTCCTTCATGAGCTCGAGCGTCTCCCGGGTGAGGAAGGTTCCGTGCTCGATGCTCGCCACCCCGGCGAGCACCGCGGCGCGCGCGCCCTCGTCGCCATGGGCGTGGCAGAGCACGGGAATGCCGAGGGCGGTGGCCTCCTCGACGACCGCCCGAAGCTGCGCTTCGGAGTACACCTGCTTCCTCGGATCGGTGTTGGGGAGCCCGGCCCGCTCGGTAGCCCGGGTCTTGATCGCCCGGACCCCGTTCTCGGCGTTCACCCGCACGAGCATCCTCAAGTCGGCTTCGCTGCCGATTTCGTCGGAAATCCCGAACAGGCTCTCGGAAGCGAGCCGGGCGTCCCCGATGTTCGTGGTGACGAAGATGCCCGAGCCCACATAGTCGGGGCCCGCGAGGTGGCCGGCCGCGACCATCCGCCCGATGGCCACATCCCGGTAGGAGCCGACGCTCGCGCTCCGGAGGGTGGTGACGCCCGATTCCAGCGCCCGCCGAACCTGGGAGAGCTGGTCGGCGTGGGTATGGGCGTCGATGAACCCGGGCAGCACGAACTTCCCGGTGACGTCCAGCGTCTCGATCCCCGCCGGTGGAGCTTCCGGCCCCACCGACAGGATCCGCCCGTCCCCGATCAGGACGTTGGCGCGGGACATGGTCCCGGCGCGCACATCCAGCACCGAACCGCCGACGATTGCCAGGTCGGGCTCCTGAGCGGTGGCGGGCGGGCAAACATCGCGGCAAGCGCGCAAAGAGCAAGCAGACGGACAGTCATGGGAATACCTCGGCGGAAAAGTATCCCGCGTTCCGGGTCCAGCGGCGCGCCCGAGATGGGACCGGATGCTGACCTGCGGCCGGCGAGCCTCCGCCCGTCGAACCGGGCCGGCCGTAACCGGTACTCCACCTGGCTCAGGTGCTGACCGGAGGACCTTCAATCAGGAGTGGCTCTGTTAACAGCCTGTGGTGAAACCCACGCGGCGTTCGAGCGGCGATCCATCCCGCCTGAACCGCGCCGCTTTGCGGCGCTCTGCGTTGCGTTTCGGTCGAAATACACCCGGTATTCCTCCCTCACGCGCCTTGTCAGCCGGGCGCCTCACCGCTCTCGGCGCTCACGCGAGTTCCACCACAGGCTGTTAGCCATAATGGCTCCCATGAGAGAGATCCCGGCCCGGGACGCCAGAAACCGCTTCGGTCATCTGCTTGACGCCTCCCAGACAGCTCCCGTGCTCCTCACCCGGAAGGGTCGCGGTGTGAGCGTGGTGATGTCGGTGGAGCAGCACGAACGTCTCCGCGGCGCTGCCTGGGAACGTCTTACGGCGACGATGGATGCCCTCGGCGCGGAAGCCTCTGCCAAGGGGCTGACCGCGTCGGCTCTCGGCACACTCCTCGCGGATGAGAGCTGAGCGGGTTGTCCTGGACACGAATGTACTGATCAGCGCTGCCTTCTGGCCGGCGGACGCGCCCCGTGAGGCCCTGGAGGCAGTGGGACGCGCGGGCGGCCTCTTGTTGTTCTCCGATCAGACGTTCGATGAACGTCAGACACGTGTCATGAAGGCCAAGTTCGATCCTTACGCCAGCCGGAGGACCAGCGCCGTCTATCGGGCCCGCCTCCGCGCGGTGTCGGAATGGGTCTGGATCACGGGCGCCAGACTGGGATGCCGCGACCCGGATGACGACAAACTCACCGAGACGGCACTGCTGGGCGAAGCGGACGCGTTGGCAACCGGTGATCTGGACCTCTTGGAGGTGACCGGTCTTCCCGCCGTCCCGATCCTCACTCCGGCGGCCTTGCTCGAGCGCTTGGGAGCGCGCTGACACCGACTCGCAACCCGGAGGCGTAGCCCGCCGATCTGGCGGGTGGCGCCTCTGCGGTCACGGCGTTTTCCCGTCGCCGTTTTCCCGAAGCCCAAACTGCCATATCGTCGCCATCCATGAAGCTCCGGCGCGATCCGCTCCGCCACCCGTGGCTCTTCGCGGCGATCGGCGCGCTCTACGCGTTTTCGATTCCCTGGTGGTTCGGGGACGGGAGGCCCTCCATCGTTCTCGGGCTCCCTTCCTGGGCGGTGGTTTCCCTCCTCTGCACCTTCGGCGTGAGCTGCCTCGTGTCGTACGCGGCGCTCCGGCTCTGGGACGGCCACGAGGACGGCCACGAGGACCACCGGGAGAACTGATCCGTGGGTTTCGGACCAGCGGTGGTCGCCGCTCTCGCCGTCTACATCGCGGTGCTGGCCTTCCTCGGCATCCGGGCGCGCGCCGCCCGCGCCTCGGAATCGCTCGCCGATTTCTATCTTGCCGGACGCGGGCTCGGCGGCGTGGTGCTCCTCTTCACGCTCTACGCCACCCAGTACAGCGGGAACACCCTGGTTGGCTATCCCGGAGAGGCGTATCGGGTGGGGTTCCCGTGGGTGATGAGCGTCGGCTTCATGCTGGCCATCGTGGTCGTCTATCTGGTGGTCGCGCCCCGGCTCCGCGCCGCTTCCGAGCGCCACCGGTTCGTGACCCCGGCGGACTGGCTCGACCAGCGGTTCGGGAATCCGGCGCTGACCCGGGTCACGAACCTGCTGATGGCGGTGGCCATCGCCAACTACCTGCTCGCCCAGCTCATGGCGATGGGGCACGTGGTCGCGGGCCTTTCCGACGGGGCGATCCCCTACGCGGCCGGGGTCCTGGTGCTCACCGCCGCGATCCTCGGCTACGAACTCCTGGGCGGACTCCGGGCGGTCGCGTGGACCGATTGTCTGCAGGGAATCCTGCTCGCGATCGGGCTCTTCGGCCTGCTCGCCGCCACCATGTTCTCCGGCGAGGGCATCGGGGAGGCCACCGCCTGGGTTCTCGAGAACCAGCCCGCGAAGGGCTTCCGTCCCGACGCCACCACGCAGGCCACCTGGGCGAGCACCATCCTGCTGATCGGTTTTTCGGGCGCCGTGTATCCCCAGGCGATCCAGCGGATCTTCGCCGCCCGGAGCAGCACCTCGCTCCGGAAGGCGCTCTCGGTCCTGGCGTTCCTCCCCTTCCTCACCACTCTGCCGGTCTTCCTGGTCGGCATCCTGGCGCTCCCGCGGCTCAGCGGGCTGACGGGGATCGCGGCCGATCAGGTGCTCCCGGCGCTCCTTCGCGGCTGGGCGGCCGAGTCCGAGTGGATGTTCTGGATGTGCATCGTGACCGTGGTGGGAGTCGTCGCGGCCATCATGTCCACCGCCGACTCGGTGCTGCTGACGCTTTCCTCGATGCTGGCCAAGGACTTCGTGGCCCCGGTGCTGGGCCGCCGCGCCGGCGCCGCGGTGGAAGAAGCCCGCATCACCCGCATCGGGAAGGGCTTTTCGCTCGCCATCATGGGGGTGCTGGTGGCGATCGCCCTCACCCCGCGGATCAGCCTTTGGGGACTTCTGGAACTCAAGATGGAACTGCTGGTGCAGGCGGCGCCCGTCTTCGTGCTGGGGTTGACCTGGCCGCGGCTCTCGGCCCGCGCGGCGCTCGCCGGCGTCGTCTGCGGCACGCTCCTCGCCGCCGGGCTCACGCTCGCCGGCTACGGGAAGGTCGCCGGCATCCACGCCGGCCTGTTGGGTGCTTTCCTGAACGCAACCGTCGCGGTGGTCGGATCTCTCGTCCTCCGCCGATCCGCGAACTGAGCCGCCGCCGGCCGGCCGCCTACCGGGCCGGCTGGACCGGAAGGATCAGTGCCGAGGGGCGATCCGCGGAGTGATGGATCACGTTGTCCGCCGGGACCATGCGGGTATGACGCCCGAGGGGTTCGCCGGTGTTGGGGTTCGGATCGAAGCGCGGGAAGTTCGAGCTGGAGATCTCCAGACGGATCCGGTGGCCGGCCTGGAACCGGTTGGCGGTAGGAAAGAGGGTGACCTCCAGTTCGTAGATTTCCCCGGGATTCATCGGCGACTCAAGCTCCCGCGAGTCCCGGTAGCGAGCCCGCAGGATGCCGTCGGTGATGTTGAGATCGAAGCCTTCCGGATAGTCGTCGCTCGCGGGATACACGTCCACCAGCTTCGCGGTGAAGTCGGTATCGGGTGCGCTCGATGAGACCCAGAGCCGCGCCGATACCGGCCCGACGACTTCCAGGTCTTCCTCCAGCGGTTCCGTCTCGAAGACGACGACGTCTTCCCGGTCGGCCGTCCGGCGGTCGTCCACCTCGGAACCGAAGAATCCGTTCTCGGATCCTCCGGAAAGCGACTGGAACGTCCGTTCCCGCTGGTCGTAACCGCCCCGCTTGAGAGCGCCCGAGAAGGCGCCGCCGATCGTGGGGACCGGGTGCTCCGGATCGTAGGTGTACGGCGAGGAACCTTCGTCCTCCTCCGGTGACTCGGGGGTCAACCCGCCCCCGGCACGCAGGTGGAAGGGAGTCATCTCGGTCCCCTCGAGGGGCCAGGAGGCAGCCGTCCGCCACTCGCCGCCGTGGAACAGGCGGCCGTTTTCGTCCCGGCGGCCGTCGCCCCCGCCCATCACGAAGAGGGTCACCGGGCCGGTTGACTCCCCCTCAATCCGTTCGTCCCCGAACGGCGCGAAGGTCCCCTGCCCCTTCAGGCGCGCGTCGAACCAGCGCAGATGGAAGTCGCGGGCGAAGTCTTCGATGGCGGCGGCCTCCCCGAACTCGATGTCGCCGGCGGTGGACCGGTTGTTGCCGGCGTGGGTCCACGGTCCCATGACGAGCATCATGGGAGAGGACTTGACGCGGGACAGCTCGAGAAAGCTCTGGATGGTGCCCGGAGCGTAGGAGTCGTACCAGCCGCCGACGTGCAGCATGGGGATGTCCGAACTCTGCTCGTAGTACTCGGCCCAGTTGCGGCCGATGCCCCGGAAGTAGTCGTCGTAGTCACCGTGGTTTTGCATCTCGAGGTAGTAGTCCTCGAAATTGGGGGCGGCGGACAGCGGGTTCTCACCTTTCTGGAATGGGGTGGCGGGAAACCAGTCGGCCGGACCCTCCTGCTCGAGCCGCGCCCGGATGCTCGGCTCGTCGGTCACCGCGGCGAGCTGGCTGTGCGCCCAGCCGAGCTGCTGGCCCAGCTCGAAGGCGCCGTGGTTGCGCACCTTGTGCGTCCAGCCGTCCGAAAGGCCGCCCATCGTCAGCACCAGGGTGTCGAGGCCGGGGGGACTCAGCTTTGCCGCGTCGGCCTGGGTGTGGGCCCCATAGGAGGTGCCCCACATGCCCACCGACGGCAGGGTGTAGTCGAGGCCGACGACCCACTCGATGGTGTCGAACCCGTCGGGGGCGTCGAATTCGTGGTACTTCTGGAAGACGCCCTCGGAGAAGTAGAGGCCCCGCATGTCCTGCACCACCACCACGTAGCCGTGGTAGGCGAACCAGCGCGCCTGCTCGGCGAGGCGTTCGCCGGCCTTGTTGTACGGAGTGCGGTGGAGCAGCACCGGGAACGACTCGTCCACCGGCTCGCCGTCGCGACCGGGGCGATAGACGTCGGTAGCGAGCCGCACGCCGTCGCGCATCGGGAGCATGAGGTTCTCTTCGACCTGCACCGCCTCGTAGGGAGGCGCGACGCTCCGGGCCGCATCGGGAGCCTCCCCGGGGTCCGACCCGCATGCCGCGAGGGCGACGGGAAACAGCAGGAAGAGGCGGAAGACCCTCATGCCGCGACCCCCGCCGCCGCCCCGGAGAGGGCGGCCGCCAGGTCCGCGAGCCGGGGCGCCTCGTCCACCGCTTCGACCTGCGCGAGCGCTTCCTCGATCCGGTCGGGGGGAAGGGCGTCAACCGCGCAGTCGCGGAACTTCTGCCGCAGTTCCTCGCGCGTCAGGGGCCGCTCGGGACCGCCCGGATAGACGTCGGCCTCGACTGTGAGCTGCGAACCGTCCTTCAGGATTACGTCCATGGCGCTCCGCATGCGGTCGTAGCCGCGCGCGTCGATCTCGGGATCGAACTGCACGGCGACCCGCCGCATCATGGCCACCACCTCGGGAGAACGAACGAAATCGTCCGCGAACTCGGGAATCCCCACCCGCCGCCGGAGCACGGCGCTCGAGAGCAGAAACGGGATGGAGAACTTGGCCTCAAGGGCGTTTTGCGGATCGAGATACCGGAGCGGATTCAGGATGTTGCGCCCCGCCCGGAAGGTGATCCGCTCCACATCTCCCGGCGCGAGGTCGTGCGTCTGAATCAGTTCCAGAAGCGCGGCGAGACTCGGGTGGCTGAGGCTGCCGCAGGGAAACATCTTCACCGAAACGCCCGGATCGAGCAGGGTGTAGGGATTGCCGAGGTTCAGCCGGTCCGGATCGAAGCCGCCTCCGAAAACCCGGAAGAAACCCCACGTCGCTTCCAGTGCGTCGCGCCCCGAGGTGTAACCGCGCGCCGCCAGCTCCACCGCCAGGATTCCGTTTTCGGCCGCCCGCCCAGCGTGGAGCGGCTTCGTCATCGTGCCGAAGCCGAGCCGGATGCCCGAAGCGAGGCTCGCCGCGATTCCCAGCGCCATGGCCAGCTCCTCACGGTCCAGACCGGCCAGCTTGGCCGCGGTCGCCGTGGCTCCCAGAGCCCCAACGGTCGCGGTGGAGTGGAAACCCTCCATGTAGTGGCGGGGATCAATGGCTTCCGAGATCTTGCATTCCACCTCGAAACCGACCAGGAACGCCTCCAGCAGGCCGGCGCCGCTCGCGCCCTCCCGCTCCGCCATCGCGAGTCCCGCGGCGAGCGGCGCCACCGTGGGGTGCGTCAGCAGCCCGAAGATCCGGTCGGGGGCGTTCGAGAGCTGCGTGTCGTCGAAGTCCAGCGCGTGGCCGGCGGTCCCGTTCGCCCGGGCGGCGAGGGATGCCGGCGCGCGGAGTCCCGCGGGGCCGAGGATGGCCGCCTCGGGACGCCCGCCCTGGGCGGCAATCTGTTCCTGGACGATGCGCGAACAGGTATCGGTGGAGCCGGCGAGGATCACGCCCACTCCGTCAGTCACGCACCGGCGGCCTTCGTCGAGCAGCGCGTCGGAAAAGTCCTCGATCGTCGTGTCGAGGATGAAATCGGTTACGGCGGCGGTCGCACTCACGGCAGTTCCTTTCTTCGGGGGTTGGAGGCGGCCGCGCAGCGCCGGCGCCAGCGGGAAAGCGCGTCGCAGGATAGCAAAAGGACGCAGCGGGCCGAAGTCGCCGGTCGTCGGCGTCACAGCGGGGGGTGTTCGTCAGATATCTACTATTATTTCTGACAAACCGACTGACGAAATGCCGAGCATCGCGAAACGCATCATGGAACGGGCGGAAGCCCTGCCCGAAGCGACGCCGATCTGCGCGAAGGCGCTTCTGGACCTCGGAAGCCGAGCCGCAGTCGACCAGGCACTTTCACGGCTGGCCCGGGAGGAGCGGCTCGACCGAATCTTCCCTGGGATCTATATGCGCACGATCCGGACTCGGTTCGGAATCGCTTCCCCCGATCTTGCGAAATCGCTCGACGCCCTCGCAAGACTCTGGGGGGAGGCCATCGTCCCGCACGGCGGAGCCTCGGCCAATGTTCTGGGGCTCACGACCCAGAACCAGGTAGTCCCGACCTGCCTCACCTCCGGGCCGGGCCGTAAGCTGTACTTTGGCGCCCGAAGAGTCCGACTGGTTCACGCGCCGCGCTGGCAACTCACCCTGCCGCATCGCCCGGCCGGCAAGGTCATTCGGGCTCTGCACTGGCTTGGCCGGGAGGAGGTCCGGGAGAACCTCGGGCGGGTCCTGCCTCAACTCGCGGCCGAGGACCGCGCCGAACTCCTCGGGGCGCGCCCGATCCTGCCGACCTGGATGGCGGCAGCGATCACCACGGAAATGGCCGATGGCTGACGTCCGGTTTGCGTCCCTTTCGTCGAACGAGCGGACCGAGGCGCTCAGAACCGCCCTTCGGTCCGGACCGAGCGGCGCGGAGTACTTGCTGGAAAAAGACATCTGGGTGGTAGCCACCATCGAAGCCCTGTTTGGCGCGCCCTTCGCGGGGGATCTCGTCTTCAAAGGCGGAACTTCGCTATCGAAGGCCTGGGGGGCGATCCAGCGCTTCTCGGAGGACGTGGACGTGACCTACGACATTCGAGCCATCGCTCCGGACCTGGTCGGAGACGCGGGTCCGGAGGCGTTGCCGCCTACGCGAAGTCAGGAGCAGCGGTGGACGAGAGAGGTCCGGAAGAGGCTCGCCTCCTGGGTCCGGAACGAGGGGCGGGCCGCGGTCGCGGACGGTCTCGCGCGCGCCGGATTTGACGCCCGCGCGGACACCTCGGGAGACCGGATTCTGGTGAAATACGAACCTCTTTTTCGGGGCTACGAATTCGTCAAACCCACAGTCGTCGTGGAATTCGGAGCACGCTCGACCGGCGAGCCCTGCGAAGTCCGACCGGTGCGGTGTGAGGCGGCACCGTTTCTGCCGGAGATCTCGTTTCCCGAGGCCCGGCCCTCGGTGATGCTGGCCGAGCGAACGTTCTGGGAGAAGGCGACCGCGATGCACGTCTTCTGCAAGCGAGCGCGCGGCCGGGGAGACCGCCTGACCCGGCACTGGCATGACCTCGTTCGACTGGACCGCGCCGGCTTTGCGGAGAAGGCGCTGGCCGACCGCACGCTCGCTTCGAGCGTCGCGCGCCACAAGGCCATCTTCTTCCGAGAGAAGGATGTCGCGGATCATTGGATTTCATACGAGGACGCCGTGTCGGGCGGCCTGCAACTCGTGCCCTCCGGTGCCGGCCGGGAGACGCTGGCCGAGGACTACCGTGCCATGGTGCAGGCCGGCATGCTCCCCGAGGACGCGGAGTCCTTCGACGAACTCATGGACGCCTGCGCCGACCTCGAACGAAGGGCGAACGACTGCTGAGACTGCCGTTCAGCTAAGGGCGCGGGGCAGTACGCGTTCTCGCCCGCCGCCGGCGGGCGAAGACGGCCTGGAGGCCGGCGCCAGTTCTCCCGGTGGTGCCCCCTGACCGATCGCGTCGCCGAACTGGATGCGCGTTCCCCGGCGAGAACAACCCTCAGTGCGGCCGGCTCCCGAGCCGGAACCGCCCGCGGAGGGCCGGGGCCGCGAAGCTGGCCACGGCCAGCAGCAGCAGAACCAGGCTGATGGGACTCTCCAGAAAGACCGTGTGCGAGCTGGAAGACAGCGCCAGCGCCCGGCGGTAGTTCGTCTCCACCATCGGCCCCAGAATCAGGCCGAGCACGGCCGGAGCGAGCGGATACCCGCGCCGCAGCATCGCGAAACCGACGAGCCCGAAGAAGAGCGCGAACCACGCATCCGCCAGATTGCCCCGCAGCACGAAGGCGCCGACCAGGGAGATAGCGACGACGAGCGGCATGAGGATCTGAGGACGGATGCTCACCACCCTCACCCAGAGCGGGATTCCGAGCCGGCCCACAACCATCATGAACGCCACCGCCACCATGAATCCGGCATAGAGCGCGTAAACCAGGGGCGCCTGCTCGGTCATCAGGAGCGGCCCCGGCGCTACGCCCTGCACCGTAAGTCCGCCGAGGAGTACCGCGGCGCTCGCCGAACCGGGGATGCCGAGGGCCAGCAGTGGGATCATGGCCGCACCCACACAGGCGTTGTTGGCTGCCTCGGGGGCCGCGATACCCTCGGGCGCTCCCGTGCCAAAGCGTTCCGGGGTTCGGGAGAGGCGGCGCTCCTCGTTCCACGCGACGATGGACGCGATCGTCGCACCGGCCCCCGGAATCGCGCCGATGATTCCGCCGATCGCCGAGCCCCGGAGGATGGGCCGCCAAAGGCGGAGGAGTTCTCCCAGCTTCGGCAGCGCGCCCCCCATTCCGCTGGCGGCCTCGACTCGCGGACGGCGCCGGGCGATCGCGTCCAGCGCCTCCGCGATCGCGAAGAAACCGATCAGCATGGGCACGAGCCCGAGTCCGTCCATCAGGACCGTCGTTCCCAGCGTCAGGCGGGGCGCCCCCGTGAGAACGTCGAGGCCGACGATGAAGGCGATGAGGCCTAGTAGCGCGCTGATGACCCCCTTCAGCGGATCGCTGCCCACCAGGTTGGCGATGATCGCCAGACCGAACACCCCGAGACCGAAGTACTCGGGGGGCCCAAAGGCGATGGCGGCGCGGGATAGGGGGCCGAGCGCCACCACCAGCAAGAGCGTTCCGAGAATTCCGCCGCTCATGGACGCAAAGAGCGAAATCCCGAAGGCGCGTCCGGCTTCTCCGCGGCGGGTCATCGCGTAGCCGTCGAAGGTCGTGGCCAGCGCCGGGGAACTCCCCGGAACCCCGATCGCGATCGCGGTGATCGACCCGCCGTACTCTGCCGCCATGTAGATGGAGATCATCATGAGGAGCGCCGGTACGGGCTCCAGAGCGAAGGTGACCGGAAGCACGAGCGCCAGACCGACGGTGGAACTGAGGCCGGGCACGGCGCCGGCGAAGACGCCAAGCACGCTGCCGCCGAGCAGGACCGCCAGGTTCTGCGGCTGCAGGGCGGTGAGGAGGCCTTCCAGAAACAAAGTCATCTCACGGGAGGCGCACGCCCAGGGTCACGACGAACAGCAGATGGACGAAGCCGGCAAAGGTCACGGGCACGGCAACCAGGGTTCGCGGCGAGCGCTCTCCGAAGAGCCACATGAGCCCCGCGACCAATGGAGGAAGCGCCAGGAGGTGCCCGAGGAGCGGCAGGGCGAGGAGGAAGCTGGCGACCCAGGCGGCGGCCCCGGCGAGCCGGAACGCCCCGCCACCCGGTTGAGCGGAGGTTTCGCGCCGTCGCGACGCCCGGACCGCCAGCCCCGCGGCGCACCCGATCAGGAGGACGGCGAGGAGGCGGGGGAAGAAGGCCGGACCCGGTGACCCCTGGCCAAGCGCCAGCGGATAGCCGTGGGCGTCGAAGAGGACCCCTGCCCCGAGAAGGGCAAGCAGCCCGGCCTCCACCAAGGACCCCGAACGGCGGCTGACTTCACTCATTCATGAGGAGTCCGAGCCGCTCGAGCAGCGACCGGTTGGTCCCGACTTCCTCTCGAATCCAGTCCCCGAAAGCATCCGAATCTTCCATGACCGCGTACTCCATGGCGGCCCGGGCCATGTACTCCTGAAAGCCGGCCGTCCGGATCGTCGCGAGCAGCCGGTCCCTCAGATCCGCCTGCACCTCGGGCGAGAGTCCCGGCGGCCCCACCACCCCCCGCCAATGAACCGGCGCCAGGTCGTAGCCTTCCTCCTGATAGGTCGGAACGTCCCGCAGCGCCGTCAGCGGCAGGGCCACGGCCAGCACCCGCATCGTCCCGGCGCGCACATGCTCGCGGATGACGTTGTAGTTGTTGTGGGTAGCGTCGGTGTGGCCGCCGAGTGCCGCCACCGCCGCATCGCCGGAACCCTCGTAGGCGATCCAGCGCACATCCGGGTCGCCGGCAGCCGCCCGGAGGCGCTGGAAACCCAAAAAGTGCGCGGAAGCGGCCCCGAAGCCGGACACCGAAACCTCTCCCGGCCGAGCCCGCGCCGCGCCGAAGAGATCGTCGAGCGTCCGGAACGGGCTGTCCTCCCGCACCGCAATCAGGAACGGGTCCACCTGGATCCTGAGGATCGGAGTGAAATCACCGGGCGTGAACGGAATCCGTCCCGTGGCCATGTTCACGGTGCCGCTCGCGGTGAACACTCCGAGCACGTGGGGATTCCCGGCACGGCTCTTGACGTACTGCATCCCGGCGGCGCCCGCCCCTCCCTGCCGGGTGAGCACGCTCACCCGCCGGCCACCGAAGTAGTCCGGCGCCGCCTGCGCCAGCGCTCGCGCAAGCAGGTCGCTCGGACCGCCAACGGTTGCCCAGGAAACGATCTCGATAGGACCGGTTGGGAATTCGGATTCCTCCGGGGAGGACCTACAGGCGCCGAGAGGGATGCCGAGCGCAAGCGGCAGTAGGGCGATCCGGCGGGCCGCAGCCCGTACACCGGTCCCCGGTCCCTTGGCGGTGATTCGCACCAGCCCTGACGATCCCCTACCGCCTCGTCACTGTGCCGTAGCGGACGATCGGGGCCGTTCTCCGTCTACATCCCGGAGACGCGGCCGGCGATCCGGTAGCAGTGGAAGATCACGTGCCAGCCAATCGCCACGATCACCAGCCAGGCAACCCAGTAGTAGTCCCCCGGAATCCCGAAGTTCCCGCCGAAGAAGGGAGTGGCGTGCTCGTTGAGCATTGCCCACAAGAGCGGCAGGGACATGTAGGTGTTGTGCTTCGAGCGCAGCCCGGCCAGCGCCGGGTCGGCAGCCGCCGGAGCGTCGCCGGCCTTGACCGCGGCGATGATGCGCTGTTGCGCCGGCCAGATGCGGAACCAGACGTTGAACGCCATCATGGTCCCGAACATGGCCCCGGTGTGGATGAGAACCGAGCGCGGATCGAAGCCGCCGATGGTCACGAACGCCCAGACGGAAACCGAGAGCAGCAGGAACGACACGATCGCGGCCGCCCGCACGTTGGACTTCAGCCCGCTGTTCCAGAGGGCGTCGTAGACGAAGACCGCGAGGAAGGTAACCGCCACCATCGCGATGGCGCCGCCGCTCCCGAGTTCGGTGAGGCCTCCGTGGTAGAAGACGAGCAGGAGCAGCACGACTCCCGTAATCCAGGTCCAGGCGGCGCCCCAACGGAACCAGTAGAGGGCGCGCGGCATCAACTCCGGCACGACCTTCGCCTTCGTGGCCCCGTCGAGCTTGGCGGTCATCTGAGCGTTGACGAAGTTGAAGAAGTAGAGGTGGCCGATCCAGATGACCCCTACGAACACATGGAGCCATCGGAAAATGAACTGCAGGCCGTCCATCATGGTGTTTTCGCTCCCTTGCCGCGCACTGGGCGGAGTTCCGATTGTATCCGGGGCCAGCCCCCCGAACCCGACATCTTCCCGGTACCCGGTGAGCTCCACGAAGCCGCGACCAAACGGGGCCCCGGCGGCCTCGATCCGCACCGCGCCCTCCCAATAGGGGATGTCCGGGCCGGATTGTCCTGGCGGCCGGCGGTTTTCCTGGGCCGCCAGCAGCGGGTACACCTCAAGATCGAGCCCTTCGCCGGGGAGGCGCAGGCGCCAGCCTGCCGGATAGGCGCGGGAGTGGCCCGGATTCGATTCGAGATCGGGCGGCATCCAGGTGCCGAGGACTTCGACCTCCGCATCCGTCAGCCGGAGGCCGGCATCGGGACCCGGACCGCGGAGCATCCCGTCGAGGTACGACAAGGACCCGTCGCGGCGGCGAAGCAGGTAGAGCATCAGGTCACGGCCGTCCCCGAGGTTCAGACCGAACCAATCCCATCCGGTCTGATCGGGGGCAAGCCACGCCGAACCGAATTCCCGGTCCATCCAGGCGGTGCCGGTGACCTCAACCCTCTTCTCGCCGAGCCCGAGCGAGCCCGTCACCTCCAGCCGCGGGTGGCTGTAGTAGTAGCTGGCCGCCCCCCCTTCCGACTTGGGCGAGTGCCCGCCCTCGCCGTGCAGCAGGGGCTCCCGCGTCGGAACGGCGGCGAGTTCCAGCCGGAGTCCCCGTTCGGCATCGGCGGCGCCGAACGCGAACGCACCGTCCCGGTAGGCAAGGAACCAGGGCGCGGCCGTCCCGGGAGGGCCGTGCATCCAGGCGATCTCCGGGTCCGGAAAGACCCCGAAGCGGGCGAGTCCGGGGGCCTCCCGGTGGATGGTCTGGGTGAAGACCCGCTCCCCGCTCCCGAGATCGGCCACCGCCGCGTGCCCCATCGCTACGTGCCGGGCACGCCAGGGAGAGGGCGCGGCGGGGGGCGCCACCAGCGTCAGCCCGGTCCGAAAGAGCGTGAACTGCCAGGCGAAGCGCTCAGACCCGTCCGCGCTTTCGGCGAAGCCCACGAAGTACCACCACTCGGTCTGGTATCCGACGTGAGCCCAGTGATCGTCGGGGAACTCCCAGGGATAACCCGGGGTCGCCGGCTGCCACTCCTGCGCCGCGATGGGGGCCGGCGCGAGGAGCGCCCCGAGGAGCACCCCGAGGAGCACCAAAAAAAACGCCACCGACAACAATGGGCGGTCGACAACGGAATGCCCGGGCCGCGCACCACGGGGAGTGGCCGAGGGGAGTTTCGCTGCCCTCCGGGCAGCGATGCCGGTGTGAACACCGGCGCTCCACGGCATCAGATTTCCTGGCGGAGCGCCGCCCCGTCCACCCGGGAAGCGAGACGGGCGGGGAGCACGGCCGCCAGCAGTCCCGCGATCAGCACCGCGGCTGACTGCGCCAGCAGGGTCCCCACCGGCCAGTGCAGTTCAAGGGTCCAGCCGAACCACCCGGGATTCACCACGTTTACCAGCACCAGGGTGAGAAGCGCGCCCGCGCCGCCCCCGATCAGCAGGGAGAGCCCCACGATCACGAACGCCCGGCCGAGGAAGGCGTAGGCCACCTGGGCCGGGCTCGCTCCGAGCGCCCGGTTGAGCGCGATCTCGGGGAGCCGCTCCCGCACCAGCGTCCACAGGAAGAGCCCCATCCCAAGCGCCGCGATCACCAGAGCGAAGACGCGCAGCAATCCGGTCACCGCCATCGTCTGGTCGAAGACCCGAAGCGCCCGCGCCCGGAGCGTGGCGTTGTCGATGACATTCGCGCTCGGCCCGAGAGTTCGTTCCAGGCGGGTGACCACCTCCGCGCGATCCGCCCCCTCCCGAAGGTAGAGAGCTGTCCCGTGGACCGGCGCATCCGTTCCCGGTTCCGGAGGGTAAAGGCGGTTCATGAGGCCCCGGTCCAGAAAGAAAGCCCCCATCTCGTTCCCGTAATCTCGATAGACGCCGGCGACCCGCAGCGGGTGGCCCTCGGCGCCGGACGTATCACCCGTCGGGAGCAGCAAACGGTCGCCGGCCGCGAGGTCGAGCCGCCGGGAGAGCGGTTCGGACACCAGGACATCTCCCGCCCGGAATCCGGCGAGGGCGGTCTCGCGATCCCCCAGAATCGAGAACCGTTCCCCGCCGTCCGGCAGTGCGGCATCCACTCCGAGCACCGACACCGGACGTCCGGCGAGACGAATCCTGAGCGCACGCAGCAGATCGCGGTCCCGGACGTCGGGATCCGCGGCGGTAACCGACAACACTTCAGGGGACAAGGCCCGGCGTTCCGCCGCGATCCGCCCCGGGCCTCCCGCCCGGGACACGTAGACGTCCGCGGCCAGGGTCTCGCCGAGCCAGGCGTCCAGGGTGGCCCGGAAGCTCCCGATCAGGGAACTGACCCCGACCAGCATCGCGACCGCCACCACCAGCGCCGCCGCCGGCGGTCCCGTGGAGCCCGGCTCCCGGAGGGCGGCGAGAACGCCGCGGCCGACCGCGGAGCCCTGCCCCGCCCGGAACCTCGCGCCCAGTCGAAGGACCGAGTCCGGGAGCAGCGCGGCGCCCACGAGAAGGGCTCCGGCCGCCCCGAAACCGCTTCCCAGGCGGGCCGGCCAGCTTCCGGGGTCAAAAAGCGCCCACGCCGCCACCCCGATCAACGCCGTCCCGGCGACCGGCGGCCAAAGGCGCCACCACCGGCGCCGCGCCGGGGACGCGGACACCCGTCCGGGCGCGAGCAGCGCCACCGGCGGGCGTGACGCCTCCCGAAACACCTCCGGCGCCGCACCGAGGAGCGCGGCCAGCACCGCCACCAGCACCGCGACGAACACGGCCTGCGGATCGATCGTGAGGCTCTCGATCCGCTCGAGCAGGTACAGGTTCGAGATCGTGGCGCTCACCCGATCCAGCGAAGCTCCGGCCGCCAGCGCTCCTACCGGAATGCCGAGGGCGGCGCCGACCAGCGCCATGAGGAACACCTCGCCGAAGAGCAACGCCCCCACCCGCCGCGCCGAGGCCCCGAGCGCCCGGTAGAGCCCGATCTCCTGGCGGCGGGCGGCGAGTGCCGCGCGAACGCTCGCGTACACCAGGAACGCGGCCACCAGCAGGCTCACCGCGGAGAGCGCCAGGAGGTTCAGCCGGAAAGCCGAGAAGAGTTCCGCACCCTCGGCGCGCAGGGTGCCGCTCTCCTCGACCCGCACTCCCGGAATCCGGGCCGACAGCGCACTTCGGACGGCCTCGACGTCGAATCCCTCCGCCACCGACACCTCGATCCGGTCGAAGCCGGCCTTTCCGCGGAGCGCCTGGGCGTAGGCGAGGTCCAGGAACGCGGCGGCGCGCGCATCTTCTGCGGCGAAAGTCCCCGCCACCAGCGTTGGGCGCCGCCGCCCCTGATCCGGGACTCCGCCGATCCAGACCGGATCGCCAACCCCGACGCCGAGCCGGTCGGCGACCGGCCCCGGCAAGACAATGCCGCCCGCGAAGAACACGCCCGGCGAAAGGCGCGTGCCCGCCTCCTGTGGACCGGTGAAACTGAAGGATGCGGAAGCGATGTCCACGCCCCACCCGGGAACCGACGCCTCGCGCTCCCGGGTTCCTACCCACAACCCGGCCAGACGAATCACGGGCGCGGCGCGCCGAACACCTGGAGTCGCAAGGACGGCCGGCCACGCGTCGTCGGGGACGCTGCCGGCTTCCTCCAGGAGCCCGGTAACGACGAGGTCGGCGCTGCCGGAAAGGACCTCGAGACTGGCGTCGAGGGTCTCGAGCGCCGCGCGGTTCAGGAGCCCTACCGAGAGCACCGCACCGGCGCCGAGGGCGATTACCGCGATGGGCAGCGCGCCGAGCGCGGGCGCCGCCCGAAAGCGCGCCGGCGCGGCGCGGAGGAGCAGCCGGATCACTCCGGTCCGGCGGGATGCGCCGCCTCGCCCGAGGAAAGACGACCGCCGCGCAATCGGAGGCGGGTCTCCGCCCGGGCCGCGAGCTCGGGATCATGGGTCGCGAGCAGCAACGCCGCGCCGCGCTGGCGAACCATGCGGAAGAGCAGATCCGTCACCGCCTGAGCCCCGCGGGCGTCGAGGTTTCCGGTCGGCTCGTCGGCCAACAGGAGCGCCGGCCCGAGGAGAAGCGCCCGGGCGATCGCGGTGCGCTGCATCTCCCCGCCGGAGAGCCGTCGCGCCGGCTCGCGGGCGCGGTTTTCGAGTCCCACCGCGCCCAACAAGCGATCCGCGCCGGCGCCAACTTCCCGAAGGACCCCTTCATCGTCCGGCACGCTTCGGACGCCAGCAATGCGCGCTGGCAGCAGGACGTTCTCCCGGACGGTCAGGTACGGCACGAGATGGAAGAACTGGAAGACCAGGCCCACAAAGCGTCCCCGGAGCCGGCTGCGCTCCGGGTCCCGAAGGCCGGCGAGGTCCTGTCCCCCCAGGCGCACCGTCCCTTCGCTCGGAGCTTCGATGCCGGCGGCAATGTGGAGCAGGGTGCTCTTCCCGCTGCCCGAACGGCCGGCGACAGAAACGGTTTCGCCGGACTCGATCTTCAGACTGACGGAATCGAGGACGGTCAGTTCCGACCCGTCCGCCTGGGGGTAGCGCCTTACGATCCGGTCGAGTTCCAGGACCGGGCTCATCCGGCCCGAATGCCGCGCACCCCGTTCCGGGCGGCCACCACCTCGGCCATCACCGCGAGCGCGATCTGGTCCGGAGAGCGCGCACCGATCGGCAGTCCGATAGGCGCCGCAATCCGCGCGAGGGCGGCTTCCGAAACGCCGCGCTCCCGAAGGCGGCCCAGCCGGCGTTCGTGAGTCTTCCGGCTTCCGAGCGCCCCCACATAGAAGGCGGGGCTCTCGAGGGCCAGGGCAAGCGCCGGGTCATCCAGTTTCGGGTCGTGCGTCAGCGTGGCGACGGCGGTGCTGGCGTCCAGCCCGATCCGGCGGAAACCCTCTTCGGGCCAGTCGTTCACGATCTCGACGCCCGGGAAGCGCTCGGCGGAGGCGAACACCGGGCGCGGATCGCAGATCACCGGGCGGTAGCCGACGCGCTGCGCGAGACCGCAGAGCGCCTGCGCGATGTGGACGCCGCCGACGATCACCAGTGATTCGGAGGGGAGGATCACGTCGCAAAACACCGGGCCGCGGGCGGTTTCGGTCGAGAGCGGCCGTCCCGACGCGAGTGCCGTCTCGGCAACCTCGGCGAGTTCCGGAGACCCGGAGCCCGACGAACCCGGAGCCAGGACCAGGCTCTCCCCGAGATTCGGTCCCGAGGTGACCACCGCCAGCGCCACCGGAAGCCGGCGCCGCATCCCCTCCCGCACCTGGGTGAGCAGCTCCCGGTCCGCGCGTTCCACGAACACCGAGAGTGCACCCCCGCAGGCAAGCCCGACGCCCCACGCCAGTTCGTCCGAAACTGCGAACCGGAGGAGCCTGGGCGTGCCGGTTTCGATCACCTCGCGCGCGGCTTGCACCACGCTCGACTCCACGCAGCCCCCGCTCACCGAGCCGGCGATCCCGCCGCTCGAATCGACGGTCATCCGGGCGCCCGGCCGGCGAGGTCCCGAACCCCAGGTATGGACCACGGTGGACAGCGCGAGCGGCCCTTCTCGACAAAGCCAGGAGTCGAGCACCGGAGCGATGTCGCGCATGGTGGGGCTACCGGATTATCGTGCGGAGGGGGCCGGAGCCGCGGGTGCGAGGGCCCGCCGCCAGGCGGCGAGACGGGGGGCCGTAGCGCGTCCCACGGGATCCAGCTTCCCCAGATGGTCGGCCAACGAGCGGACGCTCGCGAGGTTGTTCACCGGGAGGAAGTCATGGATGTGGGGAAGCGCCGCCGCCATCCCGCGGGTGAGCGGTTCATAGCCCTCATCCGAGAGCAGCGGATTGAGCCAGACGATCCGCCAGGCGAGTCTCTGGAGCCGCTCCATTTCCTTGGCGACCAGCGCCGGATCGCCGCGGTCCCACCCGTCGCTCACGAGCAGCACTACCGCGGAGGAAGTCGGGAGGCGCCGCGCCCATTCCAGATTGAACCTTAGGAGTGCTTCCCCGATGCGGGTTCCCCCGGACCAGTCGCGCACCGCTTCCGAGGCCTCGCGGAGCGCGCGGTCCACTCGCCGGTCAGCCAGTTTCCTGGTGATCCGGGTGAGTCGGGTGGCGAAGACGAATGCCTCCACCCGGCCGGGCGAGCCATGGGAGAGTCCATAGAGGAAGTGGAGGAGAACCCGGGCCGTTTGTTCCATCGAACCGCTCACGTCGGCCAGCACGATGAGGGGCCGCGGTTTCTCCCGGCGCCGGCGGCGTTCGAGCCGCACCCACTCCCCGCCCGACCTGAGTCCCCTGCGGAGCGTCCGGCGGAGATCCAGATTGCGGTTCCCTCCCGGCCGAAAACGCACCACCCGGCGCCGGGCCGCCTGCCAGCCGGCATCCCGGATGAGGGCGCGCACCTCGCGCAGTTCGTCATCGTCGAGGTCCGAGAAGTCCCGGTGCTCGAGAGCCTCCCGGTCGCTCCAGGTACGCCGGGCAAGCGGCCGCGGCGGCTGCTCGTCGGAATCGCCGGAACCCCCGCTGGCGGCCGGCCGGAAGGTCGCCTGGGTGAGAGGCGAGCGCTGTCGCCGGAGCGTCATTCCCGGAAGCCGCGCCCGCGTCCACCGCTCGGGCGGCGTCTCCCAGAAGAGTGAAAACGCCGCATCGAAGAGTTCCAGATCCTCCCGCCGATGGATCAGGAGGGCGCGGGCGGCCGCGTGGAATTCCTCCCGCCGGAACACCTCGATGAGCGGGAGCGCCTGCGCCAGGTCGAGCATCCGGGCCGTCGAGACCGGGAGTCCGATCCCCCGCAGGAGGCGCCCGAAGAGGGTGAGGTTCTGAAGGAGCGGCGGAAGCTGCGGCGCAGAGACCTGCTCCCGACCCGCGGCCGCGGCGCTCAAGGGGCGCCGGCGGCCATCCGGGTGAGGATGGCCCCCGCCCGCTCCCCGCGCACCATTTCCAGATCGTCGCGATACTTGAGCAGCGCCCCGAGCGTCCGATCCACCGCAGCCTCATCAAGAGCGGTCTGCCCCAGGGATGCGAGCGCCATGGTCCAATCAAGCGTTTCCGAGACCCCCGGACGCTTGAAGAGATCCAACTCGCGAAGTTCCTGCGCGAACCGGGTGGCTTCGGAGGCCAGTTGGGCCGCCGCCTGTGGCACCCGCCCGCGCACGATCTCGAGCTCGCGCTCGTAGCTGGGATACGGGATCCAGTGGTAGAGGCAGCGCCGCTTGAGCGCGTCGTGCACCTCCCGGGTCCGGTTCGAAGTGAGGACCACCACTGGCGGAGCGTCCGCCCGAATGGTTCCGATCTCGGGGATCGTGATCTGGAAGTCGGAAAGCACCTCGAGCAGGTACGCCTCGAACTCTTCGTCGCTGCGATCCACTTCGTCGATGAGCAGCACCGGCCGGCGGTCGGGCGACGACGTTTCGATGGCGTGCAGCAGAGGCCGCCGAAGCAGGAACTCCGGCCCGAAGAGGTCGTGTTGCTCCATGGCCACCCCGCCGCTCTCCGCCAGCCGGATCGCCAGCATCTGCCGGGTGTAGTTCCACTCGTACGCCGCCTGGGCAATGTCCAGCCCTTCGTAGCACTGCAACCGGATCAACGGAGCGTCAAGCACGGCGGCGGTTACCTTGGCGAGTTCGGTCTTCCCCACCCCGGCCTCGCCCTCCAGAAAGAGCGGACGCTCGAGCCGGAGGGCCAAAAACAGCGCCGTCGCCAGCCCGGCGTCGGCGACGTACCCGTCCCCCGCGAGCGCCCCCGCGAGTTCGGGGACCGAGGAAAAAGTCGCCGTCCCGGTCGCGGACAAGCGGTTAGCCGCCTTTGGGCAGAGTGACGTGAGCGCCGAGACCGGCGAGGCGCCCGGCTGACAAGGCGCGTGAGGAAGGAATACCGGGTGTATTTCGACCGAAACGCAACGATGAGCGGCGCGCAGCGACGCGGTTCAGCGGGGATGCATCGCCGGTCGAACGCCGCGTGACTCTGTCCACAGGCTGCTAGCCGGCCGCGCGCTCGGCGGCGATCGTCAGGGCCCGCTTGGTGTACACCCCGGCCAGGTGGATCCGGAACTCTCCGGAGGCATAGAGATCGCCGAGCGGCTCGTCGAAGGCGCCGGCGACCAAGGCTGCCGCCGCCGCAATCCGGTCGGCACTCGCCGGACCGCCGCAGAGCGCCTCCGCGGCCGCGTCCGCGAGGGCCGCCTTGCCGGCGACCCCATTGATGCCGATCGCGCAACTCGTGACCTGGCCGCCGCCGAGGGCGACTCGGGCAGCCACCCCGACCACGGCGTAGCTCGAGGCCGGATGGCGGTGCTTCAGATACGCCCCGCCCGCGGCACTGGGAACCCGAACCGAGGTGATGACCTCGGTTTCCGAAAGGGCCGTGGTGAGGATGTCCACGAAGAAGTCGGACGCGGAGATGGTGCGTTCCCCTTCCTTTCCGACCGCGGTGACCTCCGCGCCGAGCGCGAGCATCGCCGCCGGATAGTCGGCGCCCGGATCCGCATGAGCCAGACTGCCTCCCAGCGTGCCCCGGTTCCGGACCTGGATGTCCCCGATCGCCGCCGCGGTCTCCGCCAGCATGGGACAAGCGTCCTGCACGGCCGCCGAGTCGGCCACCGCGGCATGCGTGGCGAGCGCGCCGATAACGAGGCTGTCACCGTCGGCGGTGATTCCGGACAAACCGGGAATCCGCCCGATGTCCACGACCGCAGCCGGCTGCGCGGCGCGCAGTTTCATCGCCGGGATGAGACTGTGCCCACCCGCGACCAGCTTGGCATCCGGAAGCGAGGCGAGAAGGTCCACCGCCTCGGCGACCGAAGCGGCGCGGTGGTAATCGAACTGCTGCGGAAACATCGAAATCTCCTATTCGCTTCTCAGGCGGCGTCGCGCAAGCGGCATCGCTCAGGCGGCGCCTTGGGCCGCCTGGACGGCCCGCCAGATTTTCTCCGGGGTGAGCGGCAACTCCATGTGGGTGACTCCCAGGGGAGCGAGCGCATCCATCACCGCGTTCGCGACCACCGGCGTGGCCGCGATGGTCCCCATCTCTCCGGCGCCCTTGACCCCGAGCGGGTTGTGCGGGGACGGGGTCTCGATGCGGTCTACCTCGATTCCCGGCAGCAGGTCGGCCCGGGGCACGGCGTACTCGAGCAGCGTGCCGGAAAGAAGCTGGCCGTCGTCGGAGTAAACGCCAATCTCGGTGAGCGCCTGGCCAACACCCTGGACGACGCCGCCGTGGATCTGGCCCTCCACGATCATCGGGTTGATCACCTTGCCCACGTCGTCCACCGCCACGTAGCGGAGGATCGAGACCTCCCAGCTCTCGGGGCAGACCTCGACCTCGCAGATGTGCGAACTCGCCGGGAAGGTGAAGTTCGCGGGGTCGTAGAAGCTCACGAAGTTGAGGCCCGGCTCCATGCCCTCGGGCAGGTTGTGGGCGGTGTAAGCGGCAAAGGCAAGTTCGCCGAACTCCTTTCCGCGGTCGGGTGAGCCCTTCACGTGGACCCGGCCGGCTTCTCGGTCGTACACCACGTCTTCTTCCGCCGCCTCGAGCAGATGGGCGCCGAGCTTGAGGACCTTGGCCCGCACTTTCTCGGCGCTCCGGACGAGTGCCGAGCCGCCCACGCAGGCGCTCCGGCTCCCGTAGGTTCCCATGCCGAAGTTCACGCGGCCGGTGTCTCCGTGGACAACCTCCACGCTCTCCATGGGCACCCCCAGCTCGTCCGCAGCCACCTGCGCGAAGGTGGTCTCATGCCCCTGGCCATGGGAGTGGGAGCCGGTGAAGACGCTGATCTGCCCGGTGGGATGGACGCGTATCTCACCGCTCTCCCAAAATCCCACTGCCGCACCGAGCGCCCCGGCCACCGCCGAGGGCGCCGGACCGCTGGCTTCGATGCAGCACACCACGCCAACCCCGCGCAGCTTGCCTTCGGCGCGCGCTTCAGCCTGCGCCTGCCGCATGCCGGCGTAGTCCGCCCGATCGGCGGCCGTCTGCATCAGCCGGTCGTAATCGCCGCTGTCGTACTGGAAGGCGACGGGGGTCTGGTAGGGGAAGTCCTCCTTGGGAATCGCGTTCTGCCGCCGGAGTTCCAGCGGATCCCGGCCCAAGCGAGCGGCCGCCAGATCCACCAGGCGCTCGACGAGGTAGGCGGCTTCCGGCCGCCCCGCGCCACGGTAGGCGTCCACCGGCACGGTGTGGGTCAGCGTGCCGTGCACCTTGCCGAACACGCCGGGCATCTTGTAGTTCCCGGACAGCAGGGTGATGTAGAGCGCGGTCGGAATGAGCGGAGCGAACGTGGACAGATAGGCGCCCTGGTTCGCCCAGGTCTCCACGTCGAGCCCGGTAAACGTGCCGTCGCTCTTCACGGCGAGCCGGGCGACCGTGACGTGGTCGCGTCCCTGGGAGTCGGTCATCTGGCTCTCGGTCCGGGTTGCGACCCACCGCACCGGGCGACCGACCTCGCGCGCCACCCACGGCACGATGACCTCTTCGGGGTAGTGGAAGATCTTGCTGCCGAACCCGCCACCGACATCGGGGGAGATGACGCGCAGCCTGCTCTCCGGGATTTTCAGCGTGAAGGCGGAAAGCAACAGCCGGATCGGGTGCGGGTTCTGGCTGGTGGTCCAGAGCGTCATCTCTTCGGATGCCGCGTCCCACTGCGCCGCCGCCGCGCGGGGCTCCATGGCGGTAGGGATCAGCCGCTGGTTCACGAGCTCGAGGTCCACGATCTCGTCGGCCTCGGCAAATGCCTTGTCGCGCGCCTCCTGGTCCCCGAGTTCCCAGTGGTAGGAAACGTTGCCTTCGATCTCGTCATGGACGAGAGGCGCCCCCTCGTCCGTCGCGCCGCGGGCGTCCACCACGGTCGGGAGCGGGTCGTAGTCCACCTCGATCGCCTCGACCGCATCGGCGGCGATATAGGGATCCTCGGCGACCACCACCGCAACCGAATCGCCGACGTGGCAGACGCGGTCGATCACCACGATCGGCCGGTCGGGAACCTTGGTATCCGGCACCAGCCAACCGCACGGCAGGAAGCCGCAGCCCCCGTCCTTGAAATCCTGGCCGGTGAATACGGCCAACACTCCCTCCATGGCGCTCGCCGCCGAAGTGTCCATCCCGGTGATCCGGGCGTGGGCGTAGGGGCTGCGCTTGATGGCAACGTGCACCATGTCCCGAAGCTGGAGGTTGGCGACGTAGCGCCCCTGCCCCTGAATGAAGCGGGGATCTTCCCGCCGCTTTATGGAAGCTCCTACGTAACGGCCCATCGTTCTCCTCCCGATCCTCTGGTGAAAGGGTGCCGGCTCCGCCTAGCTCGATCCACGCGCGCCGGCCGCCACCACCGACTTGACGATGTTCTCGTAGCCGGTACAGCGGCAGATGTTGCCTTCGAGACCGTGGCGCACTTCGGCGCCCGTGGCCTCGGGATTCCGGTTCAGGATCTCGACCGCGGTCAGGATCATCCCCGGTGTGCAGAACCCGCACTGCAGGCCGTGGTTGTCCCAAAATGCCTGCTGAACGGGGTGGAGCCCGTCATCGCCGGCCAGGCCCTCGATGGTCGTGACCTCGAACCCGTCGGCCTGGACCGCGAGCACCGTGCACGACTTGACAGCCTTGCCGTCCATCAGGACCGTGCAGGAACCGCACTGCGAGGTGTCACAGCCGATGTTCGTCCCGGTGAGACCCAGACGATCACGGAGCAGATGGCACAGCAGCAACCGGGCTTCGACGCTGTGTTCTTCGGCTTTTCCGTTGACGCTGATGCGAACGCAATAGCTCATGGGGAGGCTCCTCCTCGCCGGGATCGAATCATCCGAGCCGCGAGAGTAACCGGGAACGCCGGGAGACCGCAAGAGTACGGGGGCCGCATCCGGCGCGAGGCTCCTGAGCAACCTAGACTACGACCGTTCCCAACGTCATGCGAACCGTCCTGTTTCCAACCGCCATTGTGACCCTGCTGGCGTTCGGGTCGTTCGCGCCGGGACAGCCTCCGACCCAGCCACCGGTGCCGGACAGGCCGGCCACGATCGAGCGTGAAACGATGCTCGGAGAGCGCTTCAGTTTTATGGTCCGCGTTCCGAGCGTCACCCTCGACGTGGTGGTCGCCGATGACCGGGGCCGTTTCGTCACTGGTCTCGCGGCCGACGATTTCGAGGTCCTCGAGGACGGCGTTCCCCAGGAGATCCGTTACTTCACGGCCGACCTGACTCCCGTGACCAGCCTGCTGCTGCTCGACTCATCCGCCTCCGTGCGCTCGAGTCTGTCGGCTATCCAGACCGCGGCCTATCTCTTCCTCCGCAACATGGCGACCGCCGATCAGGGACGGGTCGCCACCTTCAGTGAAGGCGTCCGATTCGGGCCTCCCTACGCATCGGACATCTGGGACCAGATCCCCACGATCCGCGCCATGCGGCCCTTCGGAAGAACGGCGCTCTATGACGCGATCCTGACGAGCCTCCAGGAACTCTCCCGGGTGGAAGAGCGGAAGGCGCTGATCCTGGTTTCGGACGGCGAGGATTCCGGGCCCGACGCCAAGGGAAGCGTCAGCACCCGGGAGCACGCACTCGAGGGCGCACGACTCTCCGAAGGCGCGATCTACACGGTGGGTTACACGGGATGGAGTCCCGAGGGCGGCGGGCGGCTCAACCGCGATTTTCTGGACGCGGTGGCGGAACAAAGCGGAGGACGTTCCTATTACCCCGACGAGATCGAAGACCTCTCGCGCCATTTCCGGCAGATCCAGTACGAATTGCACCGGCAGTACCAGATCGCCTACCTCCCTTCCAAGGACCGCAAGGAAGGCGGCTGGCGGAGCATCGATGTCAAGATCAAGGGCCGCGATGACCTCATCGCAAGGACTCGCAAGGGCTACTACGCGGCTCCCGAGGTCGAGCAGACCGGTCGGGGGGCGCAGTCAGGGAACCGCGGCACTCCCTCACGTTGAACTGGTTCCGGCACCCCCCGACCGGTCCGCCCGGCGCTGCGCGCCGGACATCGCAACTCCCTTGGCAACTCCCTTGGCAACTCCCTTGGCAACTCCCTTGCCCGCCGTTGGCGCGCTGCGGCGAGTTCCGATTCGTCGTTGTTTTTTTGTGAAAGGGGGCAGTAGCCCCCCTTTCACGCTTTCCCCCCGAACCCGCGGGTAGCGAACAGAGTTCGCTGCCATCAGTCCTTTTCGCACACGGCGATACGCCGACTCCTGAGAAGCAGCGCGCTTTGGGCACCGGCAGGAAGAACACCCCAGCCCAGCCCCCGGCCACAACGCGGATAATCGGCTCCGCGCCTCCGCGCAAGGAGTTCCCCGATGAACCAGTCCGCCGTGAGAACCGCTGCCTACCTCGCCGCCCTCGCCTTCACCGCCGCCTGCGGGTCGCCGGAACCCGCATCCCCGCCCGCACCTGAACCGGAACCAGCGCTGACGGCGGACTACACCCTCGCCGCGGACAACACCCACAACCGCTGGAGCGCGACGATTCCGCCGGTCCTGACCGTGCCATCGGGCGCGGTCGTGGAGATCTTCACGAAGGAAGCGTCGGATGGGCAGATCACCCCGGAAACCACGGCCGAAGACCTTCGACAGGTGGACTTCGGACTGATCCACGCGCTCACCGGGCCCATCGCGGTCGAAGGGGCGGAACCGGGCGATTTGCTTGCGGTCACGATCCACGAAGCCGACGTTCAGGGCCCCGGCTGGGCCGGGATTTTCCCCGGGTTCGGCTTCCTCGCCGACGAGTTCACGGAGCCCTGGATCCGGAGTTTCGACATGGGGCCCGGCTCCAGTGAGGCCCGCTTCAACGACCGGATCACCATTCCCCTTTCCCCGTTCCCGGGCGTTCTCGGCGTGGCTCCGGCAACCGACGAGATGCTGGTGACCATTCCGCCCCGCGAGAACGGCGGAAACATGGACAACCGCCACATGCGCGTCGGGACCACCGTGTACATCCCCGTCCAGGTCCCGGGGGCGAACTTCTCGATCGGGGACACCCATGCGGTACAGGCGGACGGCGAGGTTTCCGGGACCGCCATCGAAGTCCCGATGCGGCTCGTCGTCACGCTCGAGGTGATGCCTAATCCGCGGGGGATCACCGAGCCCGAGTACGAGACCGACGAGTACTACGCAGTCACCGGATTCGACCCATCAATCGGCGAAGCGGCGAAGAAGGCGACCCGCCACATGATCGCCTACCTGGTGGCGGAGCACGGACTCACCCCCGAAGAGGCATACGTCCTGTGCTCGCTCGCGGGGGACCTCAAGATCTCGGAAACGGTGGACGTCCCCAACATGCTGGTGAGCATGCACATGCCGAAGTCGATCTTCTGCGTGGACTGAAACAGGACACCGCGCCCGGCTCCGGTCCGCTCGCGCATCCGGTTGGCCAAAGTCGCTACTAGTGGCTACCATAGGGTTATGCGAGCCGTCGGGATCAAGGTGTTGAACAGCCGCCTTAGCGAGTACGTACGTCTTGCAGCCTCGGGCGAAACGGTGCTTATCACCGACCGAAGCCGCGTCGTCGCCGAGATGGGTCCTCCATGTGAGACCAGAAGCCCGCACATCGCGGATGCCCGCCTCGCCGAGATGGTGCGCCAGGGCGTGATCACCCCTCCCGCTCTGCCCTTGAAGGGCCGGCCACCTTCGGGAAAACGCGTCGCGACTCTCGCACAACTCCTCCGTGAGCTTGATGACGACCGGGCCGATCGTGATCTACCTTGACTCCTCGGTCGCGATAGCCGAGATCCTGGCTGAAGACCGGGTGCCGCCCGCAGCCCTCTGGAATGACGATCTCATTGCCAGCCGGCTTATCGAGTACGAAGTCTGGGTCCGCCTCCACGCACGCGGGCTCGCCGAGGTCAACGCAGAGCCCGCACGCCAACTCCTTGGCCGGATATCACTCGTGGACTTGTTGCCGACCGTGTTGGCCCGCGCCCTCGATCCGTTTCCCGCAACGTTGCGCACCCTCGATGCACTGCACGTCGCTACCATCGTGTACCTGCGCGACAACGGCCAGAACGTCCGGCTCGCCAGCTACGACCGGCGCATGGTGGCGGCGGCCCAAGGGCTGGGAATCCCGGTTTACGACCTGGGAGCGCAAGCGACATAGAAGGTCCGCTATAGGAGTCGAGACCGAAACCCAGCACATTCTCCTATGAGTCAAGAAGCACTTGCTGCCTTCAAAGCCGCTGTGGACAAACAGCGCGACTCGAACGACGCGCGCCGCATTCGCAATCGCGTGGACCACGCTCGACGCGACCCACATACCGCCAGCATTCGCTGGCCCTTTGAGTTGCTTCAAAACGCGCTCGACGCGGGTCCGCGCGAAGGTCGGTCAGCTGTCGCCGTTCGCCTTCACCAGGAACCTAACCACGTGCGCTTCGAACACGACGGCGCCGCGTTTTCATCACAGGAACTCGCCGCTCTGCTCTCCGGCGGTTCCAGCAAAGAGCTCGATTCAGAACACACTACCGGTCGGTTCGGGACCGGTTTCCTGGTCACACATGTCTTGGCGGAAGAAACGCGCGTTGTGGGGTTGTTGAGGGTCAAGGGAGGCTACGAACTCCCGGCGCCGCGGAAAGTCGCCGCGGTGTCCGGGGCGTCGGGGATGGACTTGACCATCTCCCCGTCCCGCTCGACCGGCCCGTTCAGGAACCAGTTCATGTATCCGTAGGTCGGGTTCACTTCACCGGGGGTGCGGGCCATCCCGATCCACTCCTCCGAGATGAGCTGTTTGCCCTTCCAGTTCCCCATCCGCAGGAACAGGTAGCCGAAACGGGCGAGGTCGCGGCCGCTGATGTGCATGCCGCCGCCCCAGTCGCCGCCGCCGCTCACCGACTGGACCTGACGCCCGTCGATCATCACCCAGGAGTTCTCGTAGCCGTGCCAGCGCCAGCGATTCGAGGCGCCGATGGGCTCCATGATCCCCTCGCGGAGCACCACCGGGAGCGAATCGCGCACCACGTGGAGCGCCGCCAGGCCAAGCAGGTTCACCCGAACATCGTTGTATTTGTAATGAGTTCCCGGCTCGTACATGGGCCGGTCGGGGTACTCGAAGGGGTGATCACCCACCGGGCGGTCTGCCCAGTCCGGCTTGTCCCACAGCGTGCCCTGCCAGTCGCTTGTCTGGCGGAGCAAGTGGTCCCAGGTGACTCTCCAACCAGCTGTAACCCAAGGAGAGATGAGGTTTCTCGGGTGGTCTTCCTCGTGGGCTACGGCCGAAAGCGGGTGGCGTATCGTGGGAGGTACCAACCTTCCACATCGCCAGGGAGGAGTGATACGCCATGACGGAAAGACCGTTGTTTTTCTTTCCCCACCAGAGGGAGTTGAGGATCCGCTGACGGAGGTTCAGCGAGCGGGGCGCGGCAGTTGGTGAGGCAAGCCGTGGAAGCGGAGGTGGTGGCGTTGCTGGCGGCCCATGGCGATCATCGGACCGAGAGCGGCCGTCGGCGTCTGGGGCACCACGGGCATGGCCCGGAGCGGGCGATCCTGACGGGGATTGGACCGGTTCGGGTGCGGCGGCCGAAGGCACGGGACCGGGGGGCGAGCGGGGAAAAGATCGGGCAAGCTGGTCACCGCGGCCAGCGGGACCTGGCGCCGTCTGAACAGCCTGTGGTGAAACCCGGGTGAGCGCCGAGGTTGGCCAGTTCTCCCGGTGGGGGCGAGGCCCAGTTCTCCCGGTGGGGCCAGTTCTCCCGGTGGGGGCCCGGCTGACAAGGCGCGTGAGGGAGGAATACCTGGTGTATTTCGACCGAAACGCAACGCAGAACGGAGCGAAGCGGAGTGGTTCAGCCGGGATGGATCGCCGGCCGAACGCCGCTTGGGTTTTACCACAGGCTGTTAACGGCTACGAGAAGTTGCCCCGGGTCATCCAGGGCGTCAGATTCACCGACGGCATTCCAGCCGACGATACCGAAACCCGCGCCGCCGCCCGATCATGCCGTCACCCGCTTGCGGTGTCGCCGTACATCGTCCACTATGAGGATCTACCGATTCGCCCGAGCGTCAACCCTTCGCTCCAGGAGAGGACCGCCGCCGATGAACATCCCCGCCGTCGCAGTCTTGGCGGTGGCAGCGTTGACAGCACTCTCTGCTCGCACTGCCTCCGCCCAACAACACGAATACCCCGACCCCTTCCCGGGCGGCTACCCCTCCCTCGCGGGCGTCAGCGGCGCGGGCCGGATGTACATGGAGAGCTATTTCCCGCCCCCCGTCACCGCCTCGCCCACCTACCCGGCCTGGTCGCCCGATGGCGAGTCCATCGCCTTCGCCTACCAGGGCCGCATCTGGGTCGTCCCCATCGAGGGCGGCACGGCCCACCAGGTCACCAGCGGCCCCGGCTACCACTCCCAGCCCAGCTGGTCCCCCGACGGCAGCCAAATCGCCTACGCGGCCGACATCAACCGCAACTTCGACATCTTCGTCACCGAGCTCGCGACAGGACAATCGCGCCGCCTCACCACCCACCCCTTCCTCGACCTGCGGCCGCGCTGGTCGCCGGACGGGTCTCGCATCCTCTTCACGACGGAGCGCAACGGCACCTTCGACCTCTGGGTCCACGGTATGGAAACCGGCATGGCCGAAGCCGTCATCGCCGACCGGCAGGCCAACGATATGGCCGGGGATTGGATCGGCGACACCGGCGACATCGTGTTCGTTTCCAGGCGGGGCGAGGCCGCGCTCGGCTCGGGTTCCCTCTGGCGGTATCGCGGCGCGACCGGAGCGGTGGAACTCCTCATTCGCGTCGAGACCAACTATCAGGCGGCACCGGTCGTCGCGCCGCATGGGGGCATCGTCGCCTACGTCACAGACTCCTCGGGCAACAACGACCTCTACGTCGTCCCCAGCGAGAAGTCGCCCCGCGGAATCCAGCCCGTGCGCCTCACGCACAGCCGCACGGATGAGTATTTCCCCTCGTGGTCACCTGATGGCCAACGCCTTGTGTACGCTCGCAACGGCGGCACCGCGGACCAGCCGCGCACAATCGACAACGGGATGGGGTTCGCGCTCTACACGGTTACGCGAGGGGGTGGCACGCCCAAACCCGTGCGAATCGACGGCTACGCATGGTCCGAGCCCACCGGCCGGCTCCGCGTTCGCATCAGTGATTCGGACGGCGAACTCCTGCCGTCGCGCATCTATCTGACCGGCTCCGACGGGCGCGCCTACTTCCCGCACAGCAGCTACCCCCGCGTCGTCAGCGTGACCGAGGACTACTACTTCCACACGGACGGCAGCTTCTCCGTGACCCTCCCCGTCGGCGAGGCCACCGTCGAGGCTTGGCGGGGTTTCGAATACGAGCCCGTCTCGCGCACCGTCGAACTCCGCGCCGGCGAGCACACCACCGTCGAACTCCAGCTGGACCGCTGGATCGACATGGCCGCGAGTGGCTGGTACTCCGGCGACAACCACATCCACCCCAACTACGGCGGCCACTACTTCGTCACCCCCGAGGACCTGCGGAACAAGGCCCACTCGGAGGACCTCAACGTCGCAAACGGCATGATCGCCAACTACTGGGGCAACAGCCGGGTCGAGGACCTCGAGCACTTTCTCGGGCACCCGCACCCGCACACCGGCCCGCGCACCATCGTCTACTACAACGAGGAGTACCGGCCCAGCTTCTTCGCGCACCTCTCGCTGCTCAACCTGACCGAGCTGATCACGCCCTTTTACATCGGCTCGGTGGGGACCGCGCACCAGGCCCTCTACCCTGACAACGCGTCGGTGCTTCGTCGTGTGCATGAGCAGGGCGGAATTGGCGGATACGTCCACCCCTTCGGGCTCCGGCATCGGGACCCCGACGCGGCGGGGGCGGGATCAGCGAGAGAGCTGCCCGTCGACGCGGTCCTCGGCCTGGCCAACTTTGTGGATGTGGCGTGTATCTGGAGCGACGAACTCGGGACGGCTGAGGTCTGGTACCGCCTCCTCAACACGGGTTCGCGCATCCCGGGGACCGCCGGAACGGACGTCATGTCCGACATTTGGCGGCATCCCGCGGTCGGGACGACGCGCACCTACGTTTACACCGGCGAGGACCACGTCCACTACGACGCTTGGGCCGACGCGATGGCGGCGGGTCGCGCGTTTGTGACCAGTGGGCCGATCATGACGCTGGACGTTTCCGGGCCCGGAGACGCTTCCGGGAAGGGCATGGGCGAGGAACTGGCGGTGTCTCGCGGCGATGTGGTCACGGTGCGCGGGACGGCACGGTCGCTCTTCACGATGCACGGCCTGGAGATCGTGCAGAACGGCCGCATCGTGCACCGGATCGACGCCACGGGCGACCTGAAGTCGATCGACGCCGAGCTGGAGATCCCGATCGAGGGGAGCGGGTGGATCGCGGCGCGGGTGCTTGGGCCGGCGCAGCACGGCGCGATGGACAGCTACCTGTTCGCGCACACGAATCCCGTCTTCGTGATCGCCGACGGCGAGCCGATCCGCTCGCGGGACGACGCGGCGTTCTTCGTCCGCTGGATCGACCAGGTGCTGGACGAACTGCGGGCGATGGACCGCTGGGATGATCCCGCGCACAAGGCGGAGGTGCTGGCGACATTCGAGAAGGGGCGGCAGTTGTACCAGGCGCAGGTGGATGAGCTGCGGGGCAGTGGGGGTGGCAGGTAGGACTTTCCCGAACACGGAGGGCTGGATTCCTGCGGTTTCAACGAGACCCATGGTTCTACAGCGCAGCGTCTCTTGCGTGGCATCGGCTTCCCGGAGCGGTCGGCGAGCGTGTCCGGCGTGCCGCAACCCGTTTCCGGGGCCTCTCCGCACACTGGTCGCGTTGCAGATTGCTTCGCTGGTCCACTTGTGGGATAGCCGTCAGCCGGCCCGGCTCGCCAGTTAGGACCGCCGCATGGTGACGGCCGCCCAGGCGATGCGGATTCCCCTCTACGACGTCGGCGCTCAACAGCCTGTGGAGAAAGTGACGTGAGCACCGAGAACGGCGAGGCGCCCGGCTGACAAGGCGCGTGAGGGAGGAGCCCCCACCGGGAGAACTGGCCCGGATGTATTCCGACCGAAACGCAACGATGAGGGCCGCGTAGCTGCCCGGTTCAGCCGGGATGCATCGCCGTTCGCTTCCGGAGCGGGGCGCCAGCACCGCGGAGACCCCGGAGCGAGAGGGACGGGGGACGGGCTCAGCCGGCCCCCATCCCTCTTGGCTCGGGCTTCCGGAGCGGGGCGTGAGCACCGCGGAGACCCCGGAGCACGAGGGGTGGGAGGCGGCGCTAGCCGACGTCCATCCTTCGTAGCTCGGGCTTCCGGAGCGGGGCGCCAGCACCGCGGAGACCCCGGAGCGAGAGGGACGGGGGACGGGCTCACCCGGCCCCCATCCCTCTTGGCTCGGGAATGCCGCGTGACTTTTCCATAGGCTGTTAACAGCCTGTGGTGGAACCCGGGTGAGCGCCGAGAGCGGTGAGGCGCCCGGCTGACAAGGCGCGTGAGGGAGGAATACCGAGTGTATTTCGACCGAAACGCAACGCAGAGCGCCGCAAAGCGGCGCGGTTCAGGCGGGATGGATCGCCGCTCGAACGCCGCGCGGGTTTCACCACAGGCTGTTAACCCACGGAAGGGGCGGGCGGAACTCGCTCAGCGAAGCGCCGCCAGCACCTTCCCGATGAACGGCGACACCGCGCCGCCCTCGATCCAGCGGACGACCACCACCAGGTCGTTCTCCCAGTCCACATAGACGATATTGCTGCCGGCGCCGCGGAAAGTCACCGCGGTGTCCGGGGCGTCGGGGATGGACTTGACCATCTCCCCGTCCCGCTCGACCGGACCGTTCAGGAACCAGTTCATGAACCCGTAGGTCGGGTTCACTTCACCGGGGGTGCGGGCCATCCCGATCCACTCCTCCGAGATGAGCTGTTTGCCCTTCCAGTTCCCCATCCGCAGGAACAGGTAGCCGAAACGGGCGAGGTCGCGGCCGCTGATGTGCATGCCGCCGCCCCAGTGGCCGCCGCCGCTCACCGACTGGACCTGACGCCCGTCGATCATCACCCAGGAGTTCTCGTAGCCGTGCCAGCGCCAGCGATTCGAGGCGCCGATGGGCTCCATGATCCCCTCGCGGAGCACCACCGGGAGCGAATCGCGCACCACGTGGAGCGCCGCCAGGCCAAGCAGGTTCACCCGAACATCGTTGTATTTGTAATGAGTTCCCGGCTCGTACATGGGCCGGTCGGGGTACTCGAAGGGGTGATCACCCACCGGGCGGTCTGCCCAGTCCGGCTTGTCCCACAGCGTGCCCTGCCAGTCGCTTGTCTGGCGGAGCAAGTGGTCCCAGGTGATGGAGTCGTTGTGGTCCGAGCCGAAGAGCTCGTCGTCCGGCATGTAGGGACCGACCAGGTCGTCGACCGAGGCGATCAGCCCCGCGTCGTAGAGGAGGCCGACCGTTGTCGAAAGGAAGGTCTTCGACACGCTGAAAGTCATGTCCACCTTCTCCGAGGGACCCCACTCGCGCACGATGTAGCCGTCCTTCACCACGATGCCGCTCAGCGCGCCCCGTACGGTGGTCGGTCCGACGCGGCTCCCGAAGGGCTCGCTCCCGAAGGTCAACTCATGGTTGAGCGCCAGGTCGCGGGGCGCGCCCGATTCCGAGGCCACCGCGAGCTCCACGGCTTCCTCGAGTAGCGCCGCATCGAACCCGGCCTCCTCGGGGGTCTTCGTCTGCCAGTCGTGGCGCTCCGGGAAGTAGGGAGACTGTCCCGCGGCGAAGCTCGCCGCAAGCAGTCCAAGGACGAATACGCCCGCCACCGGCGCAAGGCCGTTTCCACGTCTCATTTGGTTTTGTCTCCTGCTTGGCCCCTCTCCGGGGCGCTACCGGACCCTTGGGCCTCGATCTTGGATTTCATCTCGGCGAACATCTCACGCAACACCTTTTCGGTGACCGGCTTCAGCAGCCGGGAGGCGAGCGCCGCCAACGTTCCCCGCACCTGCACCGTGCCCTTCCAGTCCATGGCGGTACCGGCGTCGTCATCCCTCAGACGAAGCTCGGCGATACCGTCAATCGTCGTCCCCGGTCCCCTGCCCCGGATCTTCATATTCGCTTCTTCCAGTTCCACCAGGTGGGTCCACTCGATGACCGTCTTTGCGTTCAGCCCGACGGTCCCCAGCTTGACGCCGCCCGTCGCTTCGAAGCGCTTACCGGGTTCCAGAATGCGGAACGACTTCATCCCCGGGGTGCACGAGGCCATCGATTCGGCATCCGTCACGAATGCCCAGACTTTCTCCCGGGGCGCGCTGATGATCTCGGTGCCTTCGAAGTCCATCGCCGGATTCTACGGGAGGGCCGCCAACTGTCTGGAGGTGCGGCGGTTGCTGCTCTTCCCGGAAGTTCGTCCCGAACGGGCTAGCCGGAGACGAAACCCCTAGGGTCGAGGCGATCCACGCCGGGTACCCGATCGAAGTCCTGGTCCGCCGAAAGGATAGTACGGATGCCCCGCTCCTCCATCGTCGCGATATGAACGGCGTCGCGGGGCGAGAGCCGCTGGTGCTCAAGGAGCAGGGCGAGCGCGCGCGTCGTGTGATGCTCCGTTACCGGAATGATTTCGTCGCAGAGTTCCAAAACGGCGCGGTGGACGGTTTGGGCGTCGCCCGGACGATCCAGCGAGAAGTACCTGTGCAGGATCTCCTGAAGGACTTCCGCGTTCGTTACCACCCACACGTTGCTCTCCTGAAGACGTTCCACTGCCGCCTCGCAGCTCTCCCGCCACCCTGCATCCATACCCACGGCGTACATGAAGACGTTCGCGTCCAGAAAGATCACGGCGGCAGACTGCATCGGCGGCGTCCCCGGGCTGGCCGGCAACTCAGTCATTCGGTTTGGTGTCCGCTGGGGAGTCGGCGCGCGGCCAATCCGCCTCGCGGAAGGCCGTCTTCAGCCGGCTGTACTCCCGCTTCCACTCCGACAACGACGAAGGCACCGGCGAGGGAGGCAGGGCGCGGAGCGCCTCGAGCGCCTCACGCTTCCGCAGACGCCGATCAGGCTCGACGCAGTACTGCTGGATCGCCTCCCGGACCACGGCAGCATGCTTGAGGCCCTCGGCTTCGGCCCTCCGCCGGATCGCGGCGTACTCCACCTCGTTCAGGGTTATCTGCACCTTGTGACTCCGCGCCATCGAGGGAGTCTCCCGTGGCGCGATCGTGATGTCAAGGAGGTTGTGTAGAACTTGTTGTGTCGGATGTCACGACACAAATCCCACCCGCCCAGCCGCGGTGGCGCCCTCCGCCCACCCCTCGGTGCTGCGGCTCTGCCGATCTCTCGGGCGCGTGGTCCCCGCTCAGCCCGGCCGGAGCACCGCGAGCATTCCCCGGGCAAGTTCGGCGTTCGGTCCTTCGGGGTCCAGTTCCAGGACCCGCTCCAGGTGCGCGATCGCGTCCTCGTTGCGGCCGCGGTTCAGCGCGATCATCCCAAGCTGGTAGTGCGCGGCGGCATCGTCGGCCACGATCTCCAGCAGTTCGCCGAACGCCCGTTCCGCCCCGTCGAGATCGCCGGCGTTCATCAGCGCGCCGCCCAGCCGGAAGCGGAGATCCCGAGACTCCGAATCGAGGGTGAGAGCCCTCTCGAGCGCCGCCACCGTCGCCTCCCAGCGCTGAAGCCCCGCCTCCAGATCGGCGACCGCGGTCCACGCCGCTGCCGACGCCGGGTCCAGTTCGGTGGCCCGCTCGAGGGCCGCACGCGCCTCGTCCGCCTGCCCGAGACGCCGAAGGGCGATGCCGAGCAGGCGGTGCGCCTCCGCGCTCTCCGGCCGTTCCGCGGTCTCGGCCCGGAATGCGGCGGCGGCGGCCTCGTAGTTTGCGCTCGCGAGCGCCTCCTGACCGGCCCGCAAGCTCTCGCGGCCCGAAGACGGCGCCGCCGCCACCGCAGTCGGAGTCTCCGGATGCAGCGTGATGTCCCCGACGCGGGTCGGAGCCCCCGGCCGAATGCGGACCGTTTCGTCGTACGGCCCGAAGCCCTCCCGCCTCAGTTCCAGGCGGTACTCCCCGAGACGGACCCCCATGCGCACGAAGTTTCCCTGCTCATCGGATTCGAGGGAAACGGTCCGGTTCACTCCCCCAAGGAACGCAAGAGTGACCTCCACCCCGGCGAGCGGGTTCCCCGCAGGATCGATCACCCGCCCGCGGATACCTCCGTTCTGCGCCGACACCGGGGCCGCCGCGAATCCGGCGATGAGCAGCCACGAGGCGGTCCGGCCGGCGGAGGAGCGCCGGCCGAACCGGATTCCGGAAAGACTCAGAAGGTGAACCGTGCCCCGAGCTGGATCTCACGCGGCGGGTGCGCGGCGCTCGGGATCAGGAAACTGCCCGAGGTGATGATGTCGCTTCCCATCTGGTTGAAGTTCGTGCGGTTCGTGACGTTGAAGAAGTCGGCGAGCAGCGTGGCCTCGAAACGGTCGCCGAAAGGCAGCGCGTAGCGGAAGCTGATGTCGAGCTTGGCGAAGTCCGGCTCTTCGAGCCCATTGATCTTGCCGTCGAAGTCGGTGCTGCGGGCGATGTCCGCGTCGCGGTTGGCGCTATAGGACCCTGCCGGAGCGACCATCCGCTGGTTGTTGTCCTCGCGGTCGTTCGTCTCGAGAGTGTCACGGGAGCCCGAGAGGTACCGGAAGATGCCGGTCACATAGAGCCCGGCGCTGTCCGACCAGGAAGTTCCCGGCACCAGCCAGCTCTACGAGGTTACGAAGTTGTGGGTGCGGAACCACGGAGAGGGGCGGTCGGTGTTGGCCGGATCGTCCATGTTGAGTTGGAGCGCCTCCCCGATGACTTCGCCGGTGTCGAAGTTGTATCCCGTCCGGGTGTACCAGCCTGTGGCGAAACCCAGGCGGCGTTCGAGCGGCGATCCATCCCGCCTGAACCGCGTCGCTTCGCGCCGCTCATCGTTGCGTTTCGGTCGGAATACACGCGGTATTCCTCCCTCACGCGCCTTGTCAGGCGGGCGCCTCGCTGCTCTCGGCGCTCACCCGGGTTCCACCACAGGCTGGTACGCCTGGAAGCGGGCACCCGGCACTCCGCCGGCGTTCACGTTCCCCTTCTGGGACGCGGCGGTATAGGAAGCGGTGAGGCTCATCCGCCCGATCGGGGAATCGCTGAACCGGCGCCTCAGGGAGAACTGCAGCCCGTTGTAGTCGCTCTCGCCCGCGTTCAGGTAGGTGCGGATCGAACCGAGGTTCACCTGCTGTCCGTTCAGGATGGAGATGTTCGGGCGCGCGCCGAGGCTGCGCGAGAACGGATTCAGATCCGCCCCCACGTTCACGTTGCGGTTGCGGGTGTGGATGAAGTCCATGCCGAACGAGGTGCCGGCGAGGATTTCGTGCTGAACGCCGATACTCAGGGTGTCGGCGTAGGGAGTCACCCGGCCCGGATAGGGCACCGTCGGCTGGCTGTTGAGGCTTCCGGTGTTGTTGGCCTCGAGATCGCTTGCGACGAAGTCCCGGAGGCCGTTGAGCGAGGTAATCCCGTTCCCGTGGACGATGTCCCAGAACATCTGGGGATCGTTGCCCCCGCCCGGCACCCGGGTGGTGAACCCGAAGGGAAGCTGGGCGGCGTCGAAGAAGTAGTCCTCATAGAAGCCGAGCTGGAACCGCTCGAAAAAGCGCCCGAAGCCTGCCTTGACCGCGGTCCGTCCCTCTCCGGTCGGATCCCAGGTGAGGCCGAGCCGTGGACCGATGTTGTTGTTGTCGTCGGTCAGGTCTTCCTTGTCCCACCGGACGCCGAGGTTCAACGTCAGATTCTCGGCGGGCTGCCAGTCATCCTGGAAGAAAAGACCCCACACGTTGTTGTCGGGGACCGTGGCGTTCTCGCCGGAGGAGCCCCCGACGCGTACCGAGAACCAGTTCGGATAGGTGGCGAGATCCTCCCGATTCCAGGAAGTGTCGGTGTCGAAACCGAACTGGCCGTTCGCGGTGGAAGAGTTGTTGCGCGCCACCGACCGCCGCGAGAAGTTGAATCCCATGCGGATGTTGTGGTCGCCTCCCCAATCGGGCACGAAGATCGAAAAGGTGTCGTCCACCTGGTAGGACTGGTTGAGACGGTGGGAGGCCACGGTGCTCGCCCCCTCGACGACGGTGTCCCGCGAAAGGCTGACAGCGCGGGCGCGCTGCGCCTCGAAAGTCTGGCCGTTGTTGTTGAACCCGGGGTTGGCGAACGCCACGTCCTCTTCGGTGAAGGACACCCGCAGGTTGTTGAAGCCCCGGTCGCCCACCACACTGTCGAGGGAGGCGATCACGCTGGTGTCGGTGTCCTGCTCTTCGCGGGACGCTTCCAGGGTCGTGGCATCGCCGATGATCTGGTTGTACTGCGGGGAGTATTCCTGGAGGCCGCGGATGGCCGCCTTGTGGCTGTCGTTGATCTGGAAATCGAACTTCAGCAGCAGGTTACGGAGCAGGTTGTCCTCGGTGGTCACGAACGAGAGGTCCGGGCGGGTCTCGAAGGTGCGGGCGATTCCCTCTTGCGGGGTCAGCCGTTCCACGCTGGTGAAGAAGTGGAACCGGTCCCGGATGATCGGTCCGCCGATCACGCCGCCGACGGATTGGAAGCTCAGGTCCGGCTGGTCCTGATTGTTGCGCTCGGTGAAGAAGTTCTTCGCGTTGAGGCCCGCGTTCTGCAGGTAGTAGAAAACGGTGCCGCGGACACTGTTCGTTCCGCTCTTCGTGACGGCGTTGATCACGCCGCCCTGGGTACGTCCGAACTCGGCGTCGAACTGGGTGGTGAGGATCTGGAACTCCTGGACCGCCTCGATCGCGGTACGCGTCTGCGCTCCGGCGCTCCCACCGATGACGTCGTCGTCGTTGTTCGCCCCGTCCACGTTGAACGAGTTGTTGTTGTTGTCCTGGCCGTTCACGAAGATGGAGTCGGCGGCGGTGGAGGCGGTGGCCACGTTGGGCACCACACCGGGGATCAGGCCGGCAAAGTCGATGAAGCTGCGGGACTGGGTCGGGAGCGACTCCATGGTTTCGGTAGTCACCGTGGCGCCAACCTCCTTCGAGGTCACGTCCACCACCGGCGCCTCGGCGGTGACCACCACCGTCTCCTCGATGCCCCCGAGTTCCAGGGTGACGTTCAGACTGGCCTCCTGCCCCACCACGAGTTGGAGCCCGTCCTGCCTGACCGGACGGAATGCCGAGAGTTCGAAGCTCAGGTTGTAGGGGCCGGGAGTCAGCCCGTTCAGGACGTAGCGCCCGTTGCCCGAAGTGGTAACCACCCGGGTGGCGCCGGTATCGGCGTTGGTCGCGGTGACCGTGACGCCGGGAAGCGCGAGCCCGCCCGCGTCGGTGACCGTACCGGCAAGACTGGCGCGCGCAAACTGGGCGTCGGCAGCCGGGACTCCGAGGAGCGTCCCGGCGGCAAGGGCGAGAGCGGCAAAGCCGGCGCCACGCCGGATCCGTGGATTCGACATACGAATACCTCCCGGAGGCAGAAAGACAAGAAACGAGAAACCCGACTGTGTCAGTGGGGTTTCTCGGCAACGGGGCTAACGTCAAGACACCCATGGTGTTTGGCGTGGCGGAACCCCCGGGAGAGGCAGCTGGCCGCCGGCGGTTTCGCCGTCCTTCGATGTCGCTGCGAATGGCGTCGCACCGCCCAGAGCCGCGGGAACCTCCGCACCGTCCGTAGCTTCCTGCAGGCGTCCTGCCAAGCCCTCTGAGGAAGCCGGCGTGGCGTAGTCTTCCCGGCTGAGGTTCCGCCATGTTCCGCTTTGTCCCGCGCTGCCTTTCAATCGGCGCCGCCGCGCTCGGAGCCCTCCTGCTGCCCGCGTCACCGGAAGCACGCGTCGCACCATCGTCGGAGACCGCCTTCGCCGCCGCGAACGCCGAGATCGTGGGCGAGGTCACGGACCCCCAGGGCCTTCGCGTTCCCGGCGCCGACGTGATCCTCACCCTGGCGAGCGGCGAGATCCGGGAAACCACCAGCGATGCGGCGGGTTCTTTCCGCTTCGACACGCTGCCGGAAGGTCTCCACCGGCTGACGGTGCTCGGCCGCGGGTTTACGGACCGGACGATCGAGATCACGGTGGGCAGCGCGGGCGAAGTCCGCATCAGCATCCCTCTCGAGATGTCCTTTGCGGAGCGCGTCACGGTGACCGGACAGCAGCAGGAACGGAGCCTCCAGGAGGAGCCGACCAGCGTGGCGCTGGTGAGTGGAGCGCAACTCGACGCGGGCACCGACACCGACCTCTACCGGCTGGTGGCAATGACGCCGAACGTGAACTCCTCTTCGGACAACCGCGGCTTCTCGATCCGCGGGATCAGCCAGCAGGGTTTCGGAGCGGAAGGCGGCCTCCTCCTGAGCGTGAAGGTGGACGGCGCCACCGTCCAGGGCTATCAGGGCACCTTCTTCGGTCCCTTCAGCACCTGGGACATGGACCGGGTCGAGATCTTCCGGGGACCGCAGTCCACCCAGCAGGGGAGGAACGCGCTCGCCGGTGCCATCGTCATGAAGAGCGCCGATCCCGAGTACCGGACCTCGGTGCGGGCGCGCGCCCGGCTCGGGAACCTGGGTGCGACGCACGCCTCGGCGGTCCTGAACCTTCCCATCGTGGCCGGCAAGGCCGCGTTCCGCCTTGCCGTGGACAATCGCAAGAGCGACGGCTTCGTCGCGAACCCGACGCGCGGCGAGGATTCCTATGACTTCCGGGACGCCCTCACGGTCCGGATGAAGCTGCGCTTCGACCCGACCGCGCGGTTCCGGGGCATGTTCAGCTATCAGGCGACCGAGAGCCGCGGAGGCGACGGAGTCATCAACGTGGACCGGTTCCCGGAAGAGCGCGTGAACATCTCGGATCACGCCGCCGAGGATGGTTCAAAACACCACGCGGTGACCCTGGACCTCGCTTACGACCTCAGCCACTCGCTGTCCCTCGAATCCATCTCCAGCATCTACCAGCACGACTACCGCCGCGCCGAGGATCTGGACCAGACTCCCGCCTCCGCCGGGGTCCTGGACTACACGACCGATGACGAGTGGATCACGCAGGAACTCCTCCTCCGTTACTCGGGGCCGGGCCGGCGGCGCGGGGTGGTCGGCCTCTATTTCGCCGACCTGACCGATACCTTGCAGGCAGATGCCGCGGGCCCCGGGGAACTGGCCGGCCTTCCCCCGGGGTTCGTGCTGACTTCGTTCTTCAACACCGAAGAAGCGACGCGCAACGCGGCCCTCTTCGGCGAGTTCGACCTGGGGCTGGCCGAGACCTGGACCCTCACGCTCGGCGCGCGCTACGACAACGAGAGCCGGGAAACCATCAACACCCAGGGTGTGGTCTCCGATCCGCCGCTGCCGCACTTCCCTCCCGGGGGAAGCCCCCCGCAGCAATTGGAGGCGTCCTACCGCGCTTTCCTCCCCAAGGCGACCCTCACCCGCGACTGGAGCGATGAACTTTCCACCTCGGTCGGTTGGCAGCGCGGCTACCGGGCGGGCGGACGCTCGATCGCGGTCCTCAGCCAACGGGTGAGCGATTTCGATCCGGAGTTCACGAGCAACGTCGAGTTCGCGCTGCGCGCGGCGGCGCCCGACCGGCGCTGGTTCTTCAACGGGAACGTCTTCTACACCGACTGGACCAACCAGCAGGTGCGGGTCATGACGGACCTGGGCCTCCCGGTGGACACCGTCACCGTCAATGCCGGAGAGTCCACGGTCAGCGGGCTGGAAGCCCAGGCTGGCTACTGGGTGGATGCGCGGGTGCAGCTCTACGGGTCCGCGGGACTGCTGAGCACCCGGTTTGACGACTTCCGCGACGGGGAGCGGGACTTCACGGGGAACGAGTTTCCGCACGCGCCGGCGTGGTCCTGGCTCACCGGGCTCTCGCTCCACCTCGGCGACTCCTGGTCGGGGAACGCCGAGATCGCGGCCCAGGCGGATGCGTTCTCGGACCGCGACAACGACTCGCGCTTCCGCGCCGGGGGACGGACGCTCGTCAATGCCCGGTTCGGCTATCGGCGGGGATCCCTCGGAGTGTTCGCGTTCGGGCGGAACCTGCTCGACGAGGCCTATCTCCTCAGGGCCTGGCAGTCGAGCGTTCCGCTCTTCAGCGCCTTCGGGCGCGCCGGAGAGCCGCGGACCATCGGCATCGAACTGGACGTCAGTTTCTGACGGTCCGCCGTTCGGGCCGACCCGGCCGGAACCCGACTTCCGTTACGGCGGGTCTTCGACGCGGGTCCAGGGACCGCAGTCATCGTCGGTGGTAAAGCCGGCGTCGGAATCCTCGATCGTGACCGTGAGTTCCGCGCCCGCGTCCGCCTCGACGAGGCCTTCCTCGACGACGTCGTCCTGCGTGGCCCCGAATCCGGCGAGTCGCGCCCAGTAGCACAGCCTCCGCGCGCTCGCGCGATAGGTGCCGGAGAGAACCTGGGCGCCCACCAGCCAGGTCCCGCGACGGATGGGCTCCTGCGAGGCGACGTGCGGGGGCTCCGTCCGCCACTCGCCACACTCCGACGTGGACCGGAATGCCGCGTCACCTGGGCTGATGTCCACGATCTCCTGCCGGGAATCGAAACGGAGTTCCCTGCCGGCGATGAAATCGTGATCCGGCTCGGTGTCGAACGGCAAGAGCGCGGCCGCGCCGGCCAGCGCTCCAACCGAGAACCCCGCACGCCGCTGCCAGAAGCACCCGGGGTCGGGATCGGTGAAGTACCTGCCGGGCAGGATTTCGTCACCCACGATCCACTGCCCGTGGCCGAACGCCTCCCGCGGGTCACCGCCGGCCAGCATGAAGTGGAGCCGCCCCGACTGCCTGGTCGCGAGCCCGATCTCCTCCTCGTAACCGTCCTTCCGCGCCGCAACGGAGGTATCCCCCTCCAGCTCGTGCAGGGTGTACCAGCCGTCCCCAGCGGTCACCGTCCCCCGGCCGGCCGCGGGTCCGTCCAGCGCAACGACCAGCACTCCCGCAACCGGGCGGCCGTTGTGGTTGAACACCTGCCCGCTCAGGTCGTAGATGTCCGGATTCGCCGGCGCAACCGTGACTCCCGCCTCGGTAGTGGCGGGCCCCAGGACGGCGGTGATGCGGGTCTCGCCCCCGGCGTGGGCAAACACGAAACCGTTCTGGTCCACGCTCGCCACCGCCGGGGTGCTCGAACTCCAGACCGGATCCACCTGCTGACTGGCGCCGTCGCTGAAGGTCGCCCAGGCGGTGAGCTGGACGACCGCTCCCACCTCGAACGGCTCCTCCGGGAGGCCGCGGATCTGGATGGCGGTGGGGATCGGTCCCAGCGGAGGACTCGTGGGCGACGTCGAGTCGCCGCAGCCAACGACCCACAGGGCGCCGGCCAGCATCGCCAGCAAACCGCCGCCGCAGGCGGCCGCCCGGGCCAGAACCAGAGCCGGACAGGATCTGTCCTGCATTTCCGCCAAGGCTAGCGTGGGTTCCAGGCGCCGTTGGTGAAGCATTGAGATGGACCTACGCTACGGATCGTCTGGTTCCCGGCGGCTGCACCGCCGCTGACGGGACCGCGAAAGCGGTTTAGAGTGGCGAGCATGGACCGTCAGGTGCTGCTGGAACACATCCGCAAGACCCGCTTCGCGTCGGATGGCGGAGAGCAGGCGCGGAGCGACGCCCGCCGGATCGGAGAGTTCCTCCTGACCCAGGGCGCGGACCGGGTTGTCGGTTTCGGCTCGGCCTTCCTCCCCGAGAAGCGGTTCACCGCGCGCTCGGATCTGGATCTCGCGGTCGGCGGCCTCCGTCCTGAGCGGTTCTTCTCGGTGTTCGCGCGCGCTCAGGCGATGACCGACTTCCGGCTCGACCTGGTACCCATCGAAACGGCCTCCGAGTTCCTGCAGCGAACGATCCGGGAGGAAGGCGTTCCGCTGTGACCCCCGAGGAGAGGATCACCCGGCGTCTGATCGTCGAGATCGAGAACGAACTCGATCATCTCGCCGCCCTGCGCGAAGAGGCGGCAGCGGCGCCACGCGACGACGTCACGTACGGCTTGCGCGCCCGGGGTTCGATCCTCCATGACTTCTACAGCGGAATCGAACGGGTGTTTCGACGGATCGCGGACGAAGTGGACGGCGGAGTGCCCCGGGGCGAGCAGTGGCACAGGCAGCTCGTGACAGACATGGCCCTCGAAATCCCGGGAGTTCGTCGGGCCCTGATCACTGCGGATCTCGCGGCCCGGCTTCAGGAATATCTCGCTTTTCGACACGCGTTTCGGAATGTCTACGGATACCTGATGGACGCGGAACGCATCCGGGCTCTCGAAGAGCGACTACCCGAAACACTGGATACGGTCCAGGAGCAGGTTCGAGCGTTCCTTGGCTGGATGGCGGGGTCGGACGTCCAGTAGGCCGTCCTAACAGCCGGTGGTGAAACCCAGGCGGCGTTCGGCCGGCGATCCATCCCGGCTGAACCACTCCGCTTCGCTGCGTTCTGCGTTGCGTTTCGGTCGAAATACACCCGGTATTCCTCCCTCACGCGCCTTGTCAGCCGGGCGCCTCACCGGCCTCGGCGCTCACCCGGGTTCCACCACAGGCTGCTAAGCGCCGCGAAAGCGGGAAACAGCGCGCGTTTCGCCCGATTTGGCTCCAACTAACGAGCCTCCTGCGGCGGGCGGCGCCAGCCGAGGCCGGCGGTCCCTCACCCTCCGGCCTGAGCGGCGAAAGTCTCGGCGCAGCCGGCGCAGCAGAACCAGTAGGTCTGCCCTCCGGACTCCACGCGGTGGGGCGAGTCCCGGGACACGGTCATTCCGCAGATCGGGTCCACCGCGAGGTCGTTCGCCGGAAGTTCCAGCGAGATACCGACCGCGGGGGACGGGGCGTGCTCTTCCGGGGCCACTTGCGCCTCGTCAGCCGAGCGGCGGTCCTCGACGATCTGCGCGAGGATGCTGAGGGCGATCTCTCCCGGAGTTTCAGCGCCGATGTCGAGGCCGGCGGGAGAACGGAGTCGTGCGGCGTCCTCGGCGGAAACGCCCATTCCCATGAGACGCTCGCGCACGGCTGCCGCCCGGCGGGGACTGGCCACGAGACCCACGTAGCGGGCGCGTCCACCAGCGAGTCCGGCCTTCAGCGCCTGCCATTCCCCTTCCCCGTGGCCGGCAACCACCACGAAGGCTCCCTCCGCGGCTGCTGCCAGGTCCTCGTCCGCTCCGGCGGTTCGCACGTCCATACCAAGCGTCTCACCGAGCGCCGCCAGCGCTTCCACGATGGGCGAATTGCCCGCGAGCACGAGCCGGCGCGAAGGCAGGTAGGGCTCCAGATGGATGTCGAGCGCGCCCCCGCTCACACAGGCCATGTGTTCCTCGAGTACCCCCTCCTCGGCTTCGGCGCCTTCCGGAGGGCTATCGGGCGAGATGCGCAGCAGCCGGGGAGCTCCGTCGGCGAGCGCCCGCAGGGATTCCCGGCGAACCGCCGGTTTGACGCATGTACCCCCGACGAAACCCTGAAACTGCCCGTCGCCGGTAACGATCGCTTTCGCTCCCGGCCGCGCCGAAGTCGGTCGTTCCGCCCGGACCACCGTCGCCAGCACGAACGGCACACCGTCGCGATGAAGACGGGCTGCCGCGGCGAGGACATCCGTCGGCCCGCCGCTCACGCTGGCAGCCGCTTCGGGTGGCTACCGGGTCGCGGCGGCGCCGTGTTCGTTCAGAATGTTCCAGACGCGCGCCGGGGTCATGGGGATCTCGACGTGGCGCACCCCGAGATGCCAGAGGGCGTCCACCACCGCGTTCACGACGGCCGGGGGGGCGCCCACCGTGGCGGACTCGCCGACTCCCTTGGCGCCGATGGGGTGGTGCGGCGACGGCGTCACCGTTTCGCCCAGTTCCCAGTGCGGGGTCTCCATCGCGGTGGGCACCAGGTACTCCATGAGGTTGCCCCCCGTGATGTTGCCCTCGGCGTCGTAGGAAATCTCCTCGAACAGTGCCGGCGCGATGCCCATCGCGAGCCCGCCGTGGATCTGTCCCTCCACGATCATCGGGTTGATCCGCACGCCGCAGTCGTCCACCGCCACGAAGCGGCGAATCTTGACCTGACCGGTCCCCCGGTCAATGTCCACGCAGCAGATGTAGGACCCGAACGGGAAGGTCAGGTTCGGCGGGTCGTAGTAGGAGACCGCTTCGAGCCCCGCTTCCATCCCCGGGGGGTGGTTCGTGTAGGCCGCGAAGGCGATGTCCTGGATGGTCTTGGCCCGGTCGGGCGAGCCCTTCACGTAGAACTTCCCCCGCTCCCACACGAGATCGGCCTCGTCGGCCTCCAGGAGGTGGGCAGCGATCTTTTTCGCCTTCTCCCGGATCTTCCGGGAAGCCATCGCCGCGGCTGCTCCCGCGACGGGGGTCGAACGGCTCGCGTAGGTTCCGAGGCCGTAGGGAGCGGTGTCGGTATCCCCCTCTTCGACCTGGATGTGCTCGGGTGGGATCCCGAGTTCCTCGGCGATGATCTGGGCATAGGTGGTTTCGTGCCCCTGGCCCTGGGATTTGGTTCCGAAGCGGGCGATCGCCTTTCCGGTGGGGTGGATCCGGATCTCGCTCGAATCGAACATCTTGATTCCCAGGATGTCGAAGGTCTTGGACGGCCCGGCCCCGACGATCTCCGTGAACGACGAAATCCCGATCCCCATCAGCTCGCCGCGCGCGCGCTTTTCCGCCTGCTCGGCGCGAAGCTCCTGGTAGCCGATCATGCCCATGGCCTTTTCGAGCGCCGCCCCGTAATTCCCGCTGTCGTACTCCCAGCCGAGTACCGACGTATAGGGGAACTGCTCCGGCTTGATGAAGTTCCGGAGGCGGAAGTCGGCGGGATCCTCCCCGTTCTCGCGGGCCAGGAGATCCACCATCCGCTCGATGGCATGTACCGCCTCGGTCACCCGGAACGAACACCGGTAGGCGATTCCGCCCGGCGGCTTGTTCGTATACACCCCGTCCACCGCCACGTGGGCGTTTTCGAGATCGTAGGACCCGGTGGCGATGTGGTAGAGCCCGGCGGGAAACTTCGACGGATTGGCCGCCGCGTCGGTGTAGCCGTGATCGGCTACGGTGTCCAGCTTCAGCGCCACCACCTTGCCGTTCCTCGACCCGAGCGTCGCGCTGATGTGGTAATCCCGGGCGAACGAATCCGCCTGGAGATTCTCCGAGCGGTCCTCGATCCACTTGACCGGCTTCCCGGTCACCACCGACGCGGCGATCGCCAGCACGTAGCCGGGATAGACCGGTACCTTGCCGCCGAATCCGCCGCCGATGTCGGGGGAAATGACCCGGATCTTGTGCTCCTCGAGTCCGAGGTGGGCGGTCACCAGCGCCACCACGGTACGGATGGCGTGGGGCGCCTGGGTGGTCAGGTAAAGGGTCAGGTGACCCTCCACCGGATTCCAGCTCGCCACGCAGCCGCAGGTCTCGATGGACACCACGTGGATCCGCGGGAGGTGCATCTTCTGCTTGACGACGGTGTCGCACTCGGCGAGCGATCGTGCCGTCGCATCGGCATCGCCATGCTCCCAGTGGAAGATGTGGTTGCTCTCCTTGTCGTCCCGAACCTTGGTGGCGCCCGGCTTCAGCGCCTCGTGCGGGTCCACGACCACCGGAAGCGGGTCGTAGTCCACCTCGAGGGCTGCCACTCCGTCGGCCGCGGCATAGCGCGTGGTCGCCACGATGGCGGCCACTTCCTGTGCCTGGTACTTGACGGTGTCCACCGGCAGCACCATCTGCTGGTCGCTCATCAGCGTGGGCATCCAGGTGAGCTTGAATCCCTCGAGCGTCTTGCCGGTGATCACGGCGGCAACACCAGGCACCGACGTCGCGGTGTCCTCGTGGATCTTCGTGATCTTCGCGTGCGCGTAGGGACTCCGGGCGATGTCCAGATAGAGCATCCCCGGGAGCTTGATGTCATCGATATAGCGCCCCTGTCCTCTGATGAAGCGGGCGTCTTCTTTCCTCTGGACGGAGTGTCCGATACCTCTGCACTCAGCCATCGCTGTTCTCCTTCATCAGTTCCGCGGCGCGCTGCACGGCCTTCACGATGTTCAAGTAGCCGGTGCAGCGGCACAGGTTGCCGGAGATCCCCCAGCGGATCTCCGCTTCGGTGGGATCCGGGTTCTCCTCCAGGAGCGCCTTCGAGGTCAGCATCATGCCCGGCGTACAGAACCCGCACTGCAGGCCGTGCTTCTCCGTGAAGCCCTGCTGAACCGGATGGAGCCCACCGTTCGCGAGCCCTTCGACGGTCGTGACCTCGGAGCCGTCCGCGGCCACCGCGAACACCGTACAGCTCTTGGCCGGTACGCCGGCCAAGAGCACCGTGCAGGCGCCGCACGAGGTCGTATCGCACCCGATATGGGTGCCGGTGAGGCCGACGTCCTCGCGGATGAAGTGCACGAGCAACAGGCGTGCTTCGACCTCGCGCGTGTGCTCTTCACCGTTGATGGTGACGCTGATTCGGTGGGAACTCATGACGCCTCCTTCGCCCGGGCGAGGGCGCTGGCCGCCGCCCGATAGGTGAGCGTGCGGACCAACGCGCGCTTGTAATCGGCAGATCCCCGGTGATCGTCGCCAGGGTCCGCCGCACCCGCCGCCGCTGCCGCCGCCGCGTCGAGCGCGGCATCGCCCCCGTCGGAGCCGATGAGCGCCGCTTCCGCCGCGTCAGCCTGGATTGCGGTCAGGCCGACGTTGGTGAGAGCCACCCCGGCGCTGGCGATTCGACCACCAGCGAGCTGAACCTGGACGGCGACCGCCGCGACGGCGTAGTCACCAACCTTGCGTTCGAACTTCTGGTAGGCGCCGCCCGCCCCGGCTCGGAACGCCGGAATGCGGATCTCCGTAAGGATCTCCCCCGCCTCCAGGCAGGTGGAGAAAGGCCCGGTGAAGAAGTCGGAAGCGGCGACCGTCCGCTGGCCGGACGGGCCGCTGGCGACGAACGACGCCCGGTAGGCCAGCATCGTCGCGGGATGGTCGTTCCCCGGGTCCGCGTGAGCGACGTTCCCGCCGACGGTGGCCAGGTTCCGCACCACCGGGTCCGCGATGACGCGCGTCGTGTCGGCGAGTAGCGGGTAACGGCTCCGGACGAGTTCGGATTTGTCGAGCTCCGATTCGCGGGTCATCGCCCCGATGCACAGCGAACCGCCGTCCTCCCGGATTCCGGAGAGCCCGGGAATGCGCCGCAGGTCCACCAGCGCGGTGGGTTCCGCGAGGCGGAACCGCATCATGGGGATGAGGCTGTGTCCCCCGGCCAACAGTTTGGCCTCGGGGTCGGCCAGCAGCAGCCGGCTCGCCTCCTCCAGATTCTCGGGAGCGTGATAGTCGAAAGACGGTGGAATCACGGAGTCCCCTCCTTTGCGGACAACCGAGCATATAGCCTCTGCCCCTTCCACCCGCAATCGGGCACCGACGCCCCTGCCACGCGTCCGCCATCTATGTCGGCCGCAGCTCTTATCAGGCACCTGCGGGTGGAGCCAGGACTTTTCGCCAGCGATGCCTCGGGCGGACTGGGACAACCCCGGCGGCGACGCCCCTTCGCCGCGCGTGCAGGCCTATGCGGTACCTTCGACAGGTGGCGTGGTGCAGTTCCAATCAGGGCACGACTTGTCGCTTTCGGCCATCGCGTGCCCGGCAAGGGATCTTCCGGGCGCCGAACCAATGAGCGTGAGTGCTGCCGGATTTGATCCACCCAACCGGCCGCACTCCGTTTTCGGGCGAGCCAGTCTTCCAAGCCTCATTCGAAGTCTCGCTATCGCATCCCTGCTTGCCGCGGGAGGGATGAACACCGCATGCGGGGCAGCCGACGGGCTGATCGCGCCCCTTGAAGCGGTCGGCGATGCGCTCGGCGCGGTCGGCGGCGCGGTCGGCGGCGCGGTCGGCGCGGTCGGCGATGCGGTCGGCTCGTTCACGGTGGGTGACACGATCCCGGGCTTCCCGACGAGTGTGGCGCTGCCGGATGTCTTCAACGGAACGATCAGTTCAATTGGCGAATCACTCACCATTACCCTGGAATACTTCGGGTGGGTCCAGACGAGCGACGACACCTACCGGTGCCAAGCCGTCCAGTGCATCATCGTCGACGGCGTAGTGACCCTGGGGTTGATCACCCGGGAGGCCACCACCCAGTCAGGAGGCCAGTCAGGAGGCCAGTCAGGAGGGTCGAACGGCGCGCCCGTCTGGGTGGGGAGTGTTCCGGATCAGATCCTCAATGCGGGCGGAAGTCCACTAACACTGGATCTGTCGCGGAACTTCCAGGATCCCGACGAGGATTCCCTGACCTACACGGCCACTTCCAGCAGGGAAAGTGTCGCGCGCGTGGTCGTTTCGGGGAACCGACTGGAAATCACGCCGGTTAGTGACGGGACCACTCTGATCCAGGTCACCGCCACCGATCCAGACGGACTGAGCGCATCGCAGTCCTTCGAGATAAAGGTGGGGAACGCTCCCCCGCGCGCCGGGAACACTGCGAAGGTTTTTGCGCTCGCGGAGGGCGGTGATGTACTGGTGAACCTTGAGGGCGCTCCTTTCCGCGATCCCATCTTCCATGATCCGAACGGCGATCCCCTCGTCTATGCTGCGACTTCGACGAACCGCGACGTCGTGCGGGTGATGCGGGTCGACGACTCCGGAGCGGAACTCTCCCTCGCTCTTCGTCCGGTAAATGCGGGAACCGCCACGATCGCCGTGACCGCAACCGATCCCGAAGGCCTCAGCGCGGAATTGCGGGTTCCGATAACAGTCGGTGACGGGGGCGGCCCCGCAACCATCACGATCAGCAAGTGCGAAACGGAATCTTTCACCACGAGCAGGGTACGGGTGAACATTGAAGGAGAGGTGCGCGCCCATCAAGCACTGGGCTTTGCCACCGTCCGGAGCTATGTGAACGGCGAATACGCCGGGTTCGACCATGTAACCGGCTTGGCCGCGGGCCAGTCCGAGACTTTCGCCATGTTCGACTTCGTGGACGCGACCGCCTTGATCCGGTGCGGCGCGACCGTTGAGTGGCGAGCCGGGAGTTGACTACGGGGTGGGCGCTGCCGCCCACGGGCCGAGTTCGTTAAAGGCGTCCCGCAGGTTCCATCCCCCTCCCGAACCGGCCGCGTCGGGTAGCGACACCCCAATCTGTTCCTCATCGGGTGCTGGCGAGCCCCAAGGACCCCGGTTCAGGGCTTCGCCTTCCTGGACCGATTGATCGATCCCCGGGCGTTGCGGAGCCCGCCCCCTTGCGGACGCCCGTCTTCCTGCCGCACCATTCGTCGGTCCACCGTGCCCGCCCCCCACCCAAGCGCCGGTCCCTGGAAGCGCAGCCTTCGCCTGATCGGCATCCTCCTGGCGATCTGGTTCACCGCCTCGCTGGGCCTCGGGGTGCTGCTCGCCGAACCGCTCAACCGGATCTGGGTCGGCGGGTTCCCGCTGGGGTTCTGGTTCGCCCAACAGGGCTCGATCGTGATCTTTCTGGTCCTGCTGCTCGTGAACGCGATCGCCATGGACCGGATCGAACGGGACGCCGACCGGTCCGATGACGGTGAGGAATCGTCGTGAGCATCGCCGGCTGGACCCTCGTCTTCGTGGTCGGGAGCTTCGCCCTCTACAGCACCATCGCGATAGCGAGCCGGGTGCAGACCACCTCCGGCTTCTATGTCGCCGGCCGGGGCGTCTCTGCAGTAGCCAACGGCATGGCGACCGGAGCGGACTGGATGAGCGCGGCATCGTTCATCTCCATGGCCGGGCTCATCTCTTTCATGGGCTACGACGGGGCGATCTACCTCATGGGGTGGACCGGCGGCTACGTCCTCCTGGCCCTGCTGGTAGCGCCCTACCTGCGCCGCTACGGCCGCTACACGATCCCGGAGTTCGTGGGGGACCGGTTCGCCTCCCACGCTGCCCGGATGACCGCGGTCGTCTGCGCGGTGTTCATCTCCTTCACCTACGTGGCGGGGCAGATGCGCGGGGTTGGGGTGGTCTTCTCCCGGTTCCTGACGATTCCGGTGGAGTACGGCGTGGTGATCGGCGGGGTCATCGTGCTGCTCTACGCGACGCTCGGGGGCATGCGGGGGATCACCTACACCCAGGTGGCCCAGTACTGCGTGCTCATCGTTGCGTTCCTCATCCCCGCCGGCGCCATCTCCTGGATGATGACCGGCAACCCGATCCCGCAGATCGGGTTCGGCTCCCCGCTGATCGAGGGCGAACGCGCGGGGGTGTTCCTGCTGCGGGCGATCGACCAGATCCATACGGACCTCGGGTTACCCGAATACACCGGAGCGTTCCTCGCCGGGAAAAAGACGCTGCCCGATGTCTTCGCGATCACCCTGGCGCTCATGACCGGCACCGCCGGGCTTCCGCATGTGCTGATCCGTTTCTACACGGTAAAGAGCGCGCGCCTCGCGCGCTGGAGCGTGATGTGGGCGCTCTTCTTCATCGCCATCCTCTATACGACCGCGCCGGCGGTGGCGGCCTTCGCCCGGGTCAACATGATCCAGACCCTCCACAACAGGCCCATCGCCGAAGCCCCTGATTGGTTCCGGAACTGGGAGGCAACCGGCCTCATCCGGTTCACCGACGTGAACGGCGACGGCCTCATCCAGTACGGCGAAGGAGCCGGCGCCGAGCTGTTCATCGACCGGGACATCATGGTCCTCGCCAACCCGGAAATCGCCGAACTGCCGGCGTGGGTGGTGGGGCTGGTGGCTGCGGGCGGCCTGGCGGCGGCGCTTTCCACCGCGGCGGGGCTTCTGCTGGTCATTTCCGCTTCTGTGTCCCACGACCTGCTGAAGAGCTTCCTGCGGCCCGGGATGAGCGAGCGGAAGGAACTCATCGCTGCGCGGCTGTCGGCCGCCGGAGCGTGTGTGGTGGCGATCATCGTGGGTATTTATCCGCCCGATTACGTCGCTGCCGTCGTGGCGTTCGCCTTCGGCCTGGCCGCCGCCAGCTTCTTCCCGGCGCTGGTACTGGGGGTCTTTACGACGTGGGTGACCGCCCGGGGCGCCGTCGCCGGCATGATCGCGGGGACCGGGTTCACCGCCGTCTATATCGGCTGGTTCAAGATCTTCGAATGGAGCGGCCCCGAGGCGTGGTGGTTCGGAATCAGTCCGGAGGGCATCGGCACCTTCGGGATGCTGATCAACTTCGGTGTGACCTGGTTCGTCAGCCGCACCGGGTCTCCGCCGCCTCACGCCGCCAAGATGGTGGCGATGCTACGGGGCGAGAGCGGAGCGTCGCGCTAGCCAGGAGCGCCGGCCAGTCCTCCCGGTGGGGGCCTTCAGACCGGCATCGCGGCCGCAGGCCGCGAAACTCACGTCCTATTCACTCCTCTCGCACCGACCTAGTCCACGAGCGCCGGCCGATCCTCCCGGCGGGGGCCCTCAGATCAGACCGGCATCGCCCGCTGGAAGCGAGCGAAATTCGCTGAGTTCAGCGTCCTCGCGGCGCGTGGTCGCGCTTCCAGATCAGGAACGTGCGCCGGAACTCGATCACCACCACGCCGTCCTGATTCTTCCCGCGGGTGCGGACGGTCACGATCCCGGCTTCCGGACGAGAGCGGGATTCCCGGGTAGCGAGCACTTCGCTCTCCGAGTACAGCGTGTCGCCTTCGAACAGCGGCGCGGGCAGCCGCACCTCCTCCCAGCCGAGGTTCGCCATCACGTTCCGGGTGAGGTCGTTCACCGACTGACCGGTGGCGAGCGCCAGCGTGAGGCACGAGTTCACGAGCGGCTTGCCGAACGGGGTGCGCTCGCTGTGGTGGTGGTCGATGTGGATCGGGTTCTGGTTCTGGGTGAGCAGCGAGAACCAGGAGTTGTCGGTCGACAGGATGGTGCGGCCCAAAGGATGCACGATCCGCTGGCCGACGTGGAAATCCTCATGGAAGCGTCCGCGATCACGCTCCGGCGGGCCGATATCGGACATGGCTTTCCTAGCCTATCTGCTGTGGACGCGGATCGGGGGGTACGCGGTCTCGCGGCCCTGCGGGCGGCGATGCCGGCCGGAGGCCAGCGCTCCGCTGTCGCGCGCCGTGAGGGTGCGTAGGGTTTACGTTGTCCGCCCGCCTCCGGCGGGCGGTGCCGGCCGGCGGCCGGCGTTCCCGCTGCCGCGCGCCATCTGCGCGAGGAGCGGTACGCGGGTTTCGCTGCGCTCTCGCGCAGCGATGCCGGTGTGAACACCGGCGTTCCCTTCTCTACCTACGCAGCTTCACGGCGGTGCCGTAGGCAAGGATCTCGGCGGCGGTAGTCATCAAGACGGAAGTCGTGAGCCGCATTCCGAGAATGGCGTCGGCGCCGAGCGCCTCGGCATGCTCGATCATTCGGGCGATCGCCTGCTCGCGGCTTTCGGCCATGAGCTTCGTATAGGACTCGACCTCGCCCCCGACGAGCCCCTTGAGGCCGGCCATGATGTCGCGGCCGAGGTGGCGGGCGCGGATCGTGTTGCCGCGGGCCACACCCAGAACCTCGGCGATCTCGGCGCCGGGAACCTCGTTGGTGGTACATACAATCATCGTCGAACCCTCCGAAACGGGTCGGTGGAATGGGCGCGGATCCGTTCACGGAGCGCGCCCAGCAGGAGAAGGAGAATGCCGAGCAGCAGCCCGGCGGTCCCAAAACGGACAATCGCCGGGACGGACGCGTCGGCCATGAATTCGGCCATGAATTCGGTCGCGAACACGTAGGCCCAGTAACCGAGCAGCACCGCCGTCGAGGCGGAAACGAGCGTCCAGGCAAGACCCCGTTCCAGCCGGGAATAGACACCGAGCCAGAAACGGTCCATGGCGGCGTCGTCCCAGTCGCCGGGACGGGCTTCGAGATCGGCCGCGCCCGGAGCGTCTTCGGGAATCCGTCCCGAAGCTCCCGGGCCCCGGTTGGCATCGTGATCGTTCATTGCGATCCCTCCTTTGGTCGGCGGGGCCGACCGGGCCGCTCACCGGCGAGAATGCGCCGCAGCTTCCTGCGGGCGGCGTGCAGACGAGACATGACCGTTCCTTGGGGAATACCGAGTCGCTCGGCCACCTCGCGGTGGACGTATCCCTCCAGATCCCGCATCACGACCACCCGGCGCTGCTCCTCGGAAAGGCCGCGGAGGCCGCGTTCCAGCAAAAGGCGCTGGCCCACCGCACGCATGCCGCCGTCGGAGGCGGGTTCCGGGACATGGTCAAGCCCGATTTCGGGCCGGCGCCGGCGCAGATAGCTCCGGCAGACGTTGTCAAGAATCGTCAGAAACCACGGAAGAAAGGGGCGCCCAAGGCGAAACCGCGGCATCGCGTGGAAGGCGCGGGCGAAGGCCTCCTGCGCCAGATCGCGCGCCTCGTCCCGGTCTCCGACGCGGCGGAAGGCGTAGGACTCGGCCCAGCGGGCATAGCGGCGGACCAGCGGCTCGTAGGCGCGGCGGCTGCCGTTCCGGCAGCGCCGGATCCACTCCTGCTCCTCGGGGTCGGGCGCGCCGGGCCGGCCGCTGCCGGGAGTCACCTCGGTAGGGGTCTGGTCGTTCAACTTCTGTCGGCTTCTATAGAGGGACTACGCAGGAGAGACCCGAATTCTTCATCGCCGCGGAAAGTTGCTGAGCCAGAGTGCGGAGCGGACCGGCTCCCGGAACGGCTTGGCCGGGGCGCCGTCTCTTGACTTACCCTTGAACGATGACGTTCGAGCGGATCTACCAGCGGGTGATTTCGGCCGTTCCGAGCTACTTGACGTTCGGTGTGGTCCTCGTCGGCTTTGCCACCGCAGCGCCGGAGCAGGAGCGGCAGCTCACGGTCAGCCCGGAATCCCTACAGCTTCGGGTGGGACAGACGGGGAGCGTTACGGCCACCGTCACCGCCGCCGACGGGACCGCGGACTCGGGGGCTCGGGTGCTCTTCTTCTCGCTGGACCCCGCCGACGTCAGCGTCTCGCACACCGGAGTGGTCAGCGCCCACCGGGCGGGCCGGCACACCCTGGTGGCGCTTTCGCCAACGGCCGGCACCACCCCGGGGTTCACCCGGCCCGACGATCCTGGAATCCGGGTGGAGATCCCCGTCGAGATCCTCCCTTCCGAACTCGCCACCCTGCGCTTTGTGGGTTTGCCCGAGCAGGTGATCGCCGGAGCGAGCCTTCCCATCCGGCTGCTCGCCGAGGACGAGGGATCCGAGCCTCGCGACGTTCGGGCGGAAATCACCGTCCAGCCGGAGGAAGTCGGCGCGGTGACCGCCTTCGGTCCGCTGTTCGAGGGCACGTACCACGCCCATCCCTTCTACGACCGGCCCCGGCCTTCGACCTACATCGGGGACGCCGCCGGGGTCTTCCGGGCGCTCGCTCCCGGCAGGGCAACCCTGAGCGCGCGCCTGGGCGAACTTTCGGTGGAGGCGGAGATCGAGGTCATCCCGAATCCGGCGCGGTCCCTCGAGCTGACCGCTTCGCACGGCGGAGCCCCGCCACCGGGCGCGGTGCGGACCGGAGACGTGGTGCGGTTCTCCGCGTCCGTCATGGGCGACGGCGGTGGGAATGTCGGCGACGCTCCCGTGCGCTTTTCGCTGGAGTCCCATCCTGATCCGAGTCGCTTCGACACGGTGGGAGCGGGGGCGCCGGCCCAGCTGCTGGCCGACGGCCGGTTCGTGGCCGAACAGCCGGGGCTCTACGTGGTCTCGGCCACCTCCGGGTCGGCGCGCTCCGAACGTGCGATCCGGGTCGTGCCCCGGGACGTCGGGATGGCCATGGAGTTCGTCGGCCACGCCCCCGTGCGTGACCGCGCGAGTTCCGATCTGTGGATCTGGGAGGGGATCGACGGGCGGGACTACGCCGCACTCGGCACCTGGAACGCCGACGGGCACGCGTTGTTCTTCGACGTGACCGATCCCGCGAACATGCAGCGCATCTCGGAGGTGCAGGTGGACGCCCGGACCGTGAACGACGTGAAGGTGTCCGCCGACGGGACCATCGCCGTCATCACCCGGGAAGGCGCCTCGAACCGCCGCAACGGTTTCGTGATCCTGGACGTTTCCGACCCGCGGAACCCCGAGATCCTGTCGCGCTTCGACGACGAGCTGACGGGCGGCGTCCACAACGTGTTCTTCCACGAGGGGCACATCTACGCCATCAACAACGGCCGGCGCTGGGACGTGGTGAACGCCGAGGATCCCAGGAACCCTTTCCGGGTGTCCCGGTTCGAGGACCCCCGCCCCGGACGCAGCGTTCATGACGTCTGGATCCATGACGGGATCGCCTTCCAGGCGGGAAACACCGATGGAATGGTCGTCGTGGACGTGGGCGGCGGCGGCATGGGCGGCTCGCCGCAGAACCCCGTCGAGATGGGCCGTCTCTATCAGCTCACCGGGTGGAACCACGCCATCTGGCCCTTCCGGAGCCGTTCGGCGGACCGCTTCTACGTGGTAACCGGCGATGAATCCCACCCAATCAATCCCCGTATTCCCGGTCCGATCATCTCCTGGCAGGAGCGAATGCCCTCCCGGGCGATGGGTTTCATCCACTTCAACGAGTTCGACGACCCCCAGAACCCGGTGGAGATCGCCCGGTATCGGGTGCCGGAGGCAGGGCCCCACAACCTCTGGATCGACACCGAGCAGGACCTCATGTACGTCGCCTACTTCAACGGGGGACTCCGGGTGGTGGACGTCTCCGGGGAGCTCGTCGGCGACCTCTACCGGCAGGGCCGGGAAGTCGCGAAGTTCTATTCGGACGATCCGGACGGATTCATCGCGAACGCACCCTTCGTCTGGGGCCCACAGCCCCACAAGGGCACCATTTTCTTCTCGGACTTCAACAGCGGCCTCTGGGCGGTCCGGCTCGTGCCCCACGAGGACCGCTCGCCGGCGACTCCGTAAACGAGCCCCCGGAACCACTCGCAAAGACCCGGGCGAACCGGCAGCCGGCGCCTTCGCTCAGGCGAACGGGTTGACGATGGTCAGGCCGTTTACCCGCCGGCCGGCCTGAAGATCCTCCGTCAGCAGCGTTTCGCAGCCCGCGTCGAGCGCCGATGCCACGATCAGCGCGTCATAGAAACTGAAGCCGTGGGACCGTGCGAGCGCGACGGCGCTCGTGTGGATTTCGACACCGATGGGCCGAACGGGATCCAGTGCAGTGCGGACGTCGGCGAGAGAATCGGCGATCACCGCCCATTCCAAACCGAACTTGCGCCGAAGCACGGCGGCGAATTCGTTGAGCACCTGAACGCTGATGACGCCGCCCGCCAGGATCACCCGTCGCGCCGTCTCGCTCTTTGCACCGGCTTCCTGACCGTAGATCAGCACGTTGGTGTCGATGAAGGCGGTCATCGGGCGTTGGCGTCCTCACGGTCGAAGGCGGTACCCTCGGGACGGCGCAGCGCGCGGGCGCGCATGCGCTCCACCGCCTTTGCGCGGCGGTCGTCAACGGCCAGGATGATGCGCGCTCGAGAGGCCGAGACCACCTCCAACTCATCGCCGGGCTTCAGCCCGAGACTCTTGACCAGCGTTCGCGGCAACCGCACGCCGAGACTGTTACCCCATCTCGAAACCACCATGGCGCTCTCCCGGATATCGGCGCTTTCCGGATATCCCTGAATAGGAGGATATCGTAAGGCTGCCGCTCAGCCCACCCGACCTTTCAACCGAGCCTGCCTGACTCCCGCGAGCGTCCCTCCGAGGAAACGCGCGAAATCCGTCCCTCCGGTCCCGCGTGCCGGCGTTCCCGGATCGGCCTGGCGCGCGATGTAGTCGGTAACGATCGCCATGTGGACCCGTCGAAACTGGATGAACGCGGCCAGCGCCGCGTCGTAGGCATCGGTGACCGCCGGGCTGATCCCCGCGGCGGCCAGCCGGCGCATGGCGCCGCTCTTCTCCACGGCGGCCACGAAGCGCCGGTGCGCCGGGTTCATGTATCGGCGCATCTCGAGGTACGGGAACCTCGCCTCTTCCGGGTGTTCGATGGAAAGCGCGGCATCGAAACATTGGATGAGGGGGCTCTGGGCGGCGCTCGCCCCGGCGAGGACGAGTGGCTCCGCCAGATCGGTCCCCTCGTAGATCACCCCGGGCTCGGACCAGCCCGAGAACGGGGGGCGCACCCGCCGATAGAAGATGTACGGGTCGCACGCCTCGCGGGTCCGCTCGGTCAGTTCGGTGATCTTGCCGATCGTCCGGGTCAGCCGCTCGAGTTCGGAGGCAACCGTATCGGCGTCTCCCTCTTCCGCCGCGATCGTCGCCCGAACGATCCGGGCCGGCTCTTCCCCCCCGCACGCTTCGATCGCCACCGCCCCGGTGAGGAACCAGGTTTCGTCGGTGCTGCCGTGAACGCCGAGCAGGTTCACCAGGTTTTGAAGGGCGATCGGGCCCGCCGGGTCGAGCCGCCGCCAGTTGTGCATATTGAGGCTGGCATACGCCAGAATCGGCGGGCGTCCAAGCCTCCGGGACAGAGCGAGCAACGGACGCGCGAGCGGCGGCGGGAGGCTGGCCACCGGGGGATCGCTGGCGTGAACGTACGCGCCCGCGAAGAAGCCGAGGAGCAGCATGGCGCGCTCCACTTCCGGACCGTCCAGGAGGGGAGCCGGGTCAAGCTCCGGGAGCCCGGCGAGATCCGCGCGGATCCGGCCCACCAGGTAGCGAACGGAAAGGTCGGCGGCAATCTCTTCCCACGCCTCGAAGCCGGGCGGCAACCGCCGGAGCGGCTCATAGGGCGGCAGGAAACCGCGTGGCCCCGGAACACCGCCCTCAGCGCCAGCCGCCGAAGAGATTCCGTGGTCATTGGGGCGCGAAGAGGTAACACATGTTCGGGCGGGCGGAGTGTGCCACGGGGTTCGGCCATAGCGGGCCGCCTCCGTATGATCGGGCGGCCCGGAGGCCTCCATGCGTACCGCCCTGCCCTTTCTCTTCGCCCTGATCACGGCCCTCGCCTGGGGGCTTTACGGACCGACCCTGGGACAGGCGCGGCTCGCCGACGCGACCGCGAGCCCGTTCAAGCCGTACCTCGGCATCGGGATCGCCTACCTGGTGGTCGCGATCCTGGGGGGCGCGCTCGGGATGTGGCAGCGGGGAGACACCTTCACGTTCTTACCGCTCGCCGGCAGCAGCCTGGCCTGGGGTTTCGCCGCGGGCCTCTTGGGAGCGCTCGGAGCCTTCGGCCTCACCATGGCCATGTTCACCGGCGGCGCCCGCATCCCCCATGCGGTGATGCCGGTGGTCTTCGGCGGCGCGGTGACCATCACCGCGGTCTCGACCCTGCTGCTCTCCGGCGGGCGGCTACGGGGCGGTCCGATTCTCTGGCTCGGGATCGCCGGAGTGCTCCTTTCCACCCTGCTGATCACCACCAACACCCCGCACGCGGCGCCTCCGCCTGCGAAAGCCGCCTCCGCACCGGCCGACAACTGACCAGGGCTGGCCTCCGCGGTTCGCCGTCCGCCGCACCGCGGCTCGCGGGGCATCGGCGTGGCGGCGCCGTTGCGAGTCATCCTTGTATATTCTCCATCTGATGGAGAATATACGCACATGAAACGACGACTGGAGCCGCTCGTTCGCGAGGCGCTCGCCGAAGAGGCGGCCGTCGTTCTCGTCGGGCCGCGGCAAGTCGGCAAGACGACGCTGGCGCGCGAAATCGGCCGGGGACAGAACGCGACGTACTTCGACCTTGAAGACCCGGAAGAACGGCTGCGACTCCGAGAACCGAGGGCCGTTCTCGACCGTCTTGAAGACCGCCTCGTCATTCTCGACGAAATTCGTCGCGCGCCGGAACTGCTCCACACCCTGCGGGGGGTGATCGACCGGGGCAGGCTCTCGGGCAAGGGAACGTCGCGCTTCCTGATCCTCGGCTCGGCGTCGTTCGATGTCCTGCGAACGACTGGAGAGACGCTTGCCGGCAGGATCGCCTATTTTGACCTGCTCCCTTTCGACGTTTCGGAAGTCCCGCCCGACTCCGATCTGCTGGCGACGCTCTTCCTGCGCGGCGGCTATCCGCGGGCGTTTCTTGCCGCAAGCGACCGGCAGAGCTTCCGGCGCCGCCGCGACCTGGTGAGGACTTACCTGCAACGGGAAGTCGCGTGGCTGAGCCCACGCCTCCCCGCCGAGACGCTCGGGCGTCTTTGGACGATGCTCGCGCACTCGCAGGGAGCGCTGCTCAACGCCTCCCGCCTCGCTGGGTCGCTTGGGGTCAGCGCCAACACCGTCGCCCGGTACCTCGACACGCTCACCGACCTGTTGCTCATTCGGCGCCTGCCGCCGCTGGCGGCGAACATCGGGAAACGACTGGTGAAAGCCCCCAAGATCTATTTGCGGGACTCCGGACTCGTACACGCGCTACTCAACCTTCCGTCGCTCGACGCGGTGGCCGGCCATCCAGTGGTAGGCGCTTCCTTCGAGGGATTCGCGATCGAGAACCTCCTGGCGGCGGCTCCCGACCTCACCCACGCGAGCTTCTTCCGGACCGCGGGAGGCGCGGAGATGGATCTGGTCCTGGATCTCCCCGGCGGGGCCCGTTGGGCCGTCGAGGTCAAGTGGGCGTCGTCGCCATCCCCGACGCGAGGGTTTCATTTTGCTCGCGAGACGCTCAAGCCGAACCGCTGTTTCCTCCTCGGCACCGGAGACAACCGCTATCCCATCGGCGACAACGTGGAAGTGATCGGGCTCCGGGAACTCGCGTCGGAACTCGCTGCTGCGAACGCCTGACCCGTTTTTCTCATGCTGATCGCCTTTCGAGGCATCGGAGTTGGCACCGCAGGAGCGGTTCCCGTGCTGCGTTTCGCCCGCCTTCGGCGGGCTATGCCGGGCTGAAGGCGCCCACCGAAAGAACTGGCCAGCGTTCCCTGCCCGGCGGCGCCATCCGGACAAGGAGCACAGGGTGTCTCGCGGCCCTCCGGGCCGCAGTGCCGGTCTGAAGTCGGCGTTCCAAGCCGTCCCCGCGCTTCCTCTCTGCCGGCGATACGCGGTTTCGCCCTACTCCCCTAACAGCGCCCGGAGGCCCTCTCCGCTGATTCCGGCCCCGCTGAGCACCAGCGCGACGGAGGCGAGGCGCGGATCGAGGTGCGCGAGCGCCGCCACCGGCAGGGCCGCCGAACCCTCGACCATCGCGAAACGCTCCCGCAGCACGAGCCGCATTGCGGCGGCGATTTCGTCCTCACCGAGCAGAACCCATTCGTCCACAAGTTCGGTGCATAGCTCAAGGGTGACGGCGCCCTCCTCCACCCCGCCCGCGACGGCATCGGCGAGCGTCGGCTCAAACGGGACATCGCGTCCCGATTCGAGCATCCGGCCGGCGCGCACCGACGCCGCCATCACCGCAGATGCCCGCGGCTGGCATCCGACCACGCGAATCCTGGGGCGGGCGTGTTTCAGCCAGCCCGCGATTCCCGCAATCAAGCCGCCCCCACCGACGGGCACCAGAACCGCGTCGAGTGGCTCGTCACCGAGTGCGGTATCCATTTCGAGACCGACCGTCCCCTGCCCCGCGATGATGTCCGCATCGTTGTAGGGGGAAATGAACGGCAGCCCGCTGCGCGCCGCCTCTTCCCGGGCGGCAACCTCGGACTCCACCGCGTCGTCGCCCACGAGGCGCAGTTCGACCACTTCGCCGTATTGCTCGGCGAGGACCCGCCTCTTCGAGTCGGCCACCGTGCGGGGGAGGTACACGACACCCCGCCCGCCGAGCAGCGAGAGCGCGTGAGCCGTCGCCCGCCCGTGATTCCCCGTGGACGCCGTGACGACTCCCGCGCGCAGCACCCGCGGGCCTCCGGTGTCCCGCAGGACCAACAACTTGTTCAGCGCGCCTCGGATCTTGAACGAGCCGGTAGCGCCGAAGCATTCGAGCTTCCAACGGACCGTCCCTCCCCCCGATGAGTCGGCACTGCGGCGGCCGAGGCCGTTCGCGATCTCGAACGGAGTCTCGATGAGAAAGGGCCGGATCCTGGAGGCGGCTTCCCGCACCCGGTCCGGCAACTGGTGGAGCAATCCGCCGTCCGGCCGTGGGGCGTCCCCGGGCGGGCCCGCTCGGGTAGCATTCCCGCCTTCGGAAGCCCTTGAAACAGGCGTAGTCACGTAAGGAGCCAGAGTTTAATGAGCCAAGGAATTCAAGCCGTCCCCCGACCGGCCAACGAGTCGGTACGCGGCTATGAGCCAGGAAGCCCGGAGCGCGCCGCGCTCCAGGCCGAAATCACCCGCCAGTCCAACCAGATCGTCGAAATCCCGATCATCGTCGGCGGCAAGGAAATCCGGACGGGGAAGATCGCGGAAGTCCGTTGTCCGCACGACCACTCCCACGTGCTGGCCCGCTATCACGAGGCCACCCCGGAGATCGTCGAGCAGGCGGTCGCCGCTGCCGCCGACGCGTGGCACACCTGGTCCGAACTCGACTACCGGGCGCGCGCCAGTCTCTACCTGCGAATGGCCGACCTGCTGGTCGGCCCCCACCGCTACCGGATGAACGCCGCCACCATGCTGGGCCAGTCGAAGACCTGCCATCAGGCGGAGATCGAAGCGGCCTGCGAGTTCGCGGACATGCTGCGGTTCAACGCCTACTTCCTCGACCAGCTCGTCCGGCAGCAGCCGGTGGCCGCGGCCGACCCCGGCGTCTGGAACTACCTCGAGTATCGCGCCCTCGAGGGATTCATCTTCGCGGTGAGCCCGTTCAACTTCACCGCCCTCGGCGGGAACCTGGCGATGGCTCCGGCGATCATGGGGAACACCGTCGTCTGGAAGCCCGCGGAGACGCAGATGCTCTCCGCTTACTACCTGATGGAGCTCTACCGGGAAGCCGGCTTGCCCGACGGCATCGTGAACATGCTCCCCGGTCACGGGCCCACCATCGGCGCCCGGGCTCTGGCTCAGGAAACCCTCGCCGGAGTCCATTTCACGGGCTCCACGGCCACCTTCCAGCACATCTGGAAGACGGTCGGGGAAAACATCGCGAACTACCGTTCCTACCCCCGGATCGTCGGCGAGACCGGCGGCAAGAACTTCGTGGTGGCCCACGAGTCCGCCGATGCGGAGGCGCTGGTCGCCAACTTGATTCGAGGCGCTTACGAGTTCCAGGGACAAAAGTGTTCCGCTGCGTCCCGCGCCTACCTGCCGGCCAGCATCAAGGACGAGTTCCTGGAGCGGTTCCTCGCCGAGGCGGACACCGTGACCATGGGCGACCCGACGGACTTCGGCAACTTCATGGGCGCGGTTATCGACGAACGCTCCTTCAACAAGAATTCGGGCTACCTCGACATCGCCCGGGAGGATCCGTCGTGCACCGTGATGATGGGCGGGAACGCCGACCGGTCCGTTGGCTGGTTCGTGGAACCGACGCTGGTGGTTACCGACAACCCGCGGAATCGGCTGATGACCGAGGAAATCTTCGGGCCGGTACTGACTGTCTACTTCTATCCGGACGCCCAGTACGCCGAGACCCTCGACCTTTGCACGAACACGTCCCCGTACGGTCTGACCGGCGCGATCTTCGCGAACGACCGGTTGGCCACGGAACAGGCGTACCGGGCGCTCCGTCACGCCGCCGGCAACTTCTACATCAACGACAAACCCACCGGCGCCGTGATCGGCCAGCAGCCTTTTGGCGGAGGCCGGGCCTCGGGGACGAACGACAAGACGGGCCTCGGTTCCCACCTTCTGCGCTGGACCAACATCCGCACGGTCAAGGAGAATTTCGCTCCGGCGAAGGACTACCGCTACCCGTTCCTGAGCGCGTAGGGCGTACTCGCTTGAGAAGCTCCGACAGCCACCTGCGTCCCTTCGTCCTTGCCGGACTCGCGCTTGCGGTCGGCTGGGGCTGCGCGGCTCCGGAGCCCGACCCCGTTCCGGATGCGCCGGTCGAAACGCCCGGCGCGAGATCGCAGCCGGGAGCCGCGATGCGGATCTACGCTCCGGAGCAGCACGACCTCTACGACGGGCGCTTCGTGCTGTCGGGCAGCCGCATCGTCCAGGCGGGCACGCTGGACGACGAGAGCCCCTGGGACCACATGGGCGACGACGCTTCGAATCTCCGCGAGGTGGGCGGGACCATCGAGGTCGCCGTCAACGAGATCGAAAACACCGGAACCTTCCGGGCCGAACTCGAGCTGCCGGAAGGGACCTATGTGGTCACCCTCGAAGAAATCGTGGAGTTCGATCCGTGCCAGGACGGCGGGATCGCCGCTTTCCTCTATGAGCACGGCGACGCCGGTTGCGGTGACGCAAACTGGCCCAAGAGCCTTCTCTACATCGCCGGGTGGGGCACCGGGTCGGCAACCCTGAACGGAGAGACCCTCTACGAGGACTACCAGATCCACTTCATGGTGACGCAGGGCATGCGCGACCGGGAGACCCTGGCGGTTCTTCCGAAGACGGGCGATTCTCCGGCCGGCGCGGTGAATCCGGCAGCCCAACAACTGGACTTCTACATTCGGAGCCCGGGGCGGAACGAGGCGAACCACCCCGGCCGGGAAGTGTTCGACCATTTCTTCGCGATGGAAGTGACCTGGAGATAGCGGCTCTCCTATGATTCGCCGCCCATGCGGCGAGCCATTTTCTTCCTGCTGACCGCGGCGCTCCTCATCGCGTGCGCCGCCCACGCCCAGCCGCCGGAGCGGCCGACGCATCCCGGCGACCGGCATGAACTCGCGGACCGCTACCGCGAGACCGCCGGGCAGATTCTCGGGGCAGCGCTCACCGACGTGGACGGCTGGGCGAAGCTGGAGCACCTGGCCCTCGGTATCGGCCACCGGCTGAGCGGGTCCGCCGGGCTCGAACGCGCCATCCAGTGGGCGGCGGACAGCATGCGGGAGGAAGAGCTGGACCGGGTCCACCTGCAGGAGGTCATGGTTCCCCACTGGGTGCGCGGCCGGGCGCGGGCGACGCTGATCGCGCCGTCGGAGGATGACCTCCCGATCCTCGCGCTGGGAGGCAGCGTGGGCACGCCGCCCGAAGGCATCACCGCCCCGGTGGTGGTCGCCCGCTCCTTCGACGAGCTGGCGGCCATGCCGCGGGAAGCAGTGGAGGGCCGGATCGTCGTCTGGGCCGTTCCCTGGATGGGGTACGGCGGAACCGGCGCCTACCGGCGCCTGGGAGCGATTCGCGCCGCCCAGCAGGGCGCGGTGGCGAGCCTCACCCGCTCGGCGACGGGAAGAAGCCTCAACACGCCGCACACCGGCAACATGGGCTACGAGGAAGGGACACCCCGGATTCCAGCGGCGGCGCTGACCGTCGAGGACGCGGAACGTCTCCGCCGCCTCGACGACCTCGGGCAGTCCATCGAGATCCGGCTGGAACTCGAGGCCGAGACGCTTCCCGACGCGCTTTCCCACAACGTGATGGCCGAGATCACCGGTAGCGAATTGCCCGACGAGGTCGTGGTCATGGGCGGCCACTACGACTCGTGGGACGTCGGACACGGGGTGCACGACGATGGGGCCGCCTGCATCGCGGCCTGGCACGGACTCACCCTCATCCGGCGGCTTGGACTACGGCCGCGCCGCACGCTCCGGGTCGTCCTCTGGACGAATGAGGAAAACGGTGGCGCCGGTGGAACCGCCTACCGGGAGTTCGTCGGGGATGGGATTCAGAACCAGGTGGCGGCCATCGAGATGGACGGCGGCAACGAGCGGCCGGTGGGATTCGGCATCGGACTTCCCTGGGTGGCTGACGGGCCGGAGGGCGATGCGGCGTATGCCGAGGCCCTCGCCATCCTGCGCCCCATCGGGAGCCTCTTCTCGGCGATCGACGCCGATGGCATGAGCCGGGGCGGCGGCGGCGCCGACATCCGCGCCCTGATGGCCGACGGGGTCCCCGGGATCGGCTTCCGCACGGTGGGCGACCACTATTTCGACTGGCACCACACCGAGTCGGACACCCTCGACAAGGTGGATCCCGACAACTTCCGCCGGGCGGTCGGGATGCTGGCGGTCCTCGGGTTCGTGCTCGCGGACATGCCCGACCGCCTCCCCCACGGGGGGTGACGACTCGTCCGTGAGTCCCGCAGCGGCAGCGCAAACCGGATTCCTCCAAACCGAGGCGGTCACACCGTCCGGTTTCGGCCGGGTTGTCGAAGGGTTCCACCTCGGGGAAGCAACGGACCGCCAGCTTGCCGCTCTGCGTCAGCTATGGCTCGATTCCGGCGGGCTGCTCGTCCTGCGCGGAGAAGAAGCGGTCTGCCCGAAGGATTTCCTCCGTTTCTGCCGGGCGTTCGGGCCGCTGGAGAAGAACGAAAAGTACGACCCCGACTTCCGGCTTCCCGGATATCCGGAGATCCTCCGGCTCGGGAACCTGTACCGGGACGGGAAGTACCGGGCGCTCTTCGTCCGCGCCGAACCCGGGGAAGTGCTCTGGCACACCGATGACAGCTTTCGCTGTCCGCAGCCGGCGGGCTCGATCTTCCACTGCCGGACCCATCCCGAAACCGGGGGTGGGACCTGGTACGCCGGAATGGCGCACGCCTACGACTCCCTGCCCTCCCGACTCCGCAAGCGGATCGACGGGCGGTTCGCCGTCCACTCCTACCCGTTTCTCGACGACCAGCTCCGACGGACCAACCCGCACCGGCGGAAGATGCCGATGGAAGTGCGGTGCACACACCCCCCGGTGGTCCGTCCGCTGGTCGTCCACCATCCGGAAACCGGGCGTCCGGCGCTGCTGATCCCCGACTGCCACATCGAGTCCGTCAGCGGGCTCGAGGAATCGGAAACCCGGTCGCTGCTGGCCGAACTCCAGGCGCATGCAACCAGCCCGCAGTTTGCCGTGTACTGGCAGTGGCGTCCCGGCGATATCGCCGTCTGGGACAACCGCTCGGCGATGCACGCCGGATCCCCGTTCGACGAAACCGAGGCCCGGCTGATGCACCGGGTGACGTTCACCGGGCCGGATACCTACGAAGGCGAGCGGTAATGACGCCAGGAAGGGAAAGCCGGTCTTCAGGCCGGCACCGCTGCGCGGCAGCGCAGCGAAATCGCCCAAGATGTGAGAGCTGAGGCTGACGCCTCACTCTCACATCCCTAGATGCGAACGAATCGCCTGTAAATTTGTTCACAACGCGAACGGATTTACAGGCGATTCGATAGCTGGCGACCCGGATGTAATCGAGCAACAGGTACGTTCCTGGCCCAGACGGTTGGGGCACCACAGGGCTGAGCGGCCCAACGCGTCGTCGCCGCCGCAAAACGGCGGCGATGCCGACCAGAGGGCGGCGGTCCCTGACCTTTCCGCCTTCCGGCGTGCTTGGCCAGTGCCCGGAATGCGGGAAACTTCGCCGATGCGCCTTGCTCCCCTGTCCGGTCTCGTCCTCCTTTGCGCGGCCTCGGCCTTCGCCGCCGAGGGCCGCTTCGACGCCCTCCGCTGGCGGCACATCGGTCCGGTCGGGAACCGGGTTCCTGCGGTGTACGGAGTTTCCGGGGACCCGAACACCTACTACTTCGGGGCGGCCTCCGGCGGAGTGTTCAAGACGACCGACGGCGGAATCCACTGGGCTCCGGTCTTCGACGACCAGCCCGTGCTCTCGGTGGGGGCGATCGCGGTATCCACCGCCGATCCGAACGTCGTGTGGGTAGGCACCGGCGAGGCCCACATCCGGAGCAACGTCTCGCTCGGCAACGGCGTGTACCGCTCGACGGACGCCGGCGAGAACTGGACCCACACCGGACTGGACGCCACCGGCCGGATCTCGCGGATCGTCACCCACCCGTCCGACCCCGATACCGCGTGGGTTGCCGCCCTCGGCCACCTCTACGGGCCACAGGAGGAGCGGGGGATCTTCCGGACGACCGACGGCGGGGGAACCTGGGAGCGGGTCCTGTTCGTGGACGAGAACACGGGCGCCTCGGAGGTCGTCATCAGCCCGGCAAACCCGAGCCTGCTGTTCGCGGGGATGTGGCAGATGCGGATGTGGACCTGGGGCCGGGAGAGCGGCGGGCCGGGCAGCGGCATCTTCCGGAGCCGGGACAGCGGCGATACCTGGGAGCGGCTCGAAGGGAACGGACTTCCACAACGTCCCTGGGGCAAGGTCGCGCTCTCCCTTACCGCCGAGGACCCGCGCCGCATTTACGCGCTTATCGAAACCAGCTCGAACGAGGAGTTCGCTCCGCTTGACGAACAAGACGGCGTGCTCTGGCGGTCGGACGACGGCGGGAACAACTGGCAGCTCGCGAGCCGGGACCACACGCTGATGCAGCGGCCCCACTACTACACCCGGGTGGTGGCCGCACCCGACGACGCCGACGAGGCGCATTTCCTCGCCACCCGGCACACCACGACCACCGACGGCGGACTCACGACGTTCCTGAACAACTCGGGCGGCGACCACCACGACATGTGGATCGCCCCTGACCAGCCAGACCGGATGATCGTGGGGCACGACGGCGGGGTCAGCATCTCCACGAACCGCGGCGAGACCTGGCACCGCCCCCGGCTGCCGATCGCCCAGATGTACCACGTGTACACGGACAACCGGATCCCTTACCAGGTCATGGGGAACCGTCAGGACGGTCCCTCTTCCCGCGGGCCGTCCAACAGCCTGACCGGTGGCGGCATCCCCATCGGCGCCTGGGGGCCGGTGGGGGGCTGCGAGTCCGGTTTCGCGATCCCGGATCCCAGCGATCCGGGGGTCATCTGGTCGGGTTGTTTCGAGGGGATCCTCGAACGCTACGAGGACCGCACCGGGCAGGCCCGCAATGTAAGCGTCTGGCCCGACAACCCGGAGGGATGGGCGGCCAGCGAGCTGCGGGACCGCTTCCAGTGGACGTTCCCGATCCAGATCTCTCCCCACGACTCCGATCGGGTGTACGCCGGCAGCCAGCGGGTGCACGTAACCACCGACGGCGGGCAGAGCTGGGAAGCGATCAGCCCGGACCTGACGACCGACGACCCCGACCTTCAGCTAAAGACCGGCGGCCTGACCTTCGACGACGTGAGCCCCACCTACGCCGCGGTGCTCTTCTCACTGGCCGAGTCGTCCCATACCGCCGGCGTCCTCTGGGCGGGGAGCAACGACGGCAGGATCCACGTATCCCGGAATAGCGGGGAATCGTGGGACGACGTCTCGGCGAACCTCCCCGGGCTCCCGCCGCTCGGGACCTTCAGCAGCATCGAGCCCTCCCGCCACGCGGCGGGCGCCGCCTACGTGACGGTGGATCTGCACCAGATCGGCGACACCAACACCTACGCCTACAAGACCGAGAACTTCGGTGCGAGTTGGCGGCGGCTGGGAGAGAACACCCCACAGCACACCCACAGCTACGCGCACACCCTGCGTGAGGACCCGGTGCGTCCCGGTCTCCTGTTCCTCGGGACCGAGAACGCCGTGTACGTGTCCTTGGACGACGGCGAGACCTTCGAGTCCCTGCAGTCCAACCTGCCCCACGCTCCGGTGCACTGGCTCACGATCCAGGAGGGGTTCTCGGACCTGGTGGCGGCCACCTACGGGCGGGGCTTCTGGATTCTGGACGACATTACGCCCATCCGGCAGTTGACCTCGGCGGTCGAAGATGCCCCGGCCCATCTGTTCGAGCCGCGGGAGGCGTGGCGTTTTCGCATGCGCCCGAGTCCCATGAGCCAGCCCGAGGATCCCGGCGCCGGCGAGAACCCGCCCTACGGAGCAACGATCCACTATCGGCTCGCTGAGGATCAGGCAGACGAGGTGTCCGTCGAGATCGTGGACTCCACGGGAGAAACGGTGCGCACTCTCGAAGGCGAGAGTTCCGCGGGACTCCACCGGGTGGTTTGGAACCTGCGCAACGAACCGACGCAGCAGCCCCGCCTCCGGACCCCGCCCCTCGGAAGCGCCCACCACGTGCTGCCGGCCCGGGGCTTTCGCCTGCTGACCGAGTCGCGCCCGGTGTCGACCCTGCTCCCTCCCGGCACGTACACCGTGAGGCTCCGGGTGGGTGACGAATCGTTCGAAGAGCCCCTGGCGGTCCGGGCGGACCCCGAAGCTCCGGAAGGGGGAGCGCAGATCCGCGAGCAGGTCGGGACCCTCCTGCGGATCCAGAAGATGGTCGGCGCGGTCGGGACGATGATCGAAGAGATCGAGTGGCTGCGGAAGCAGACCGCGGACCGGCGCGCCCTGGGGTTTGCCCTCACCGCGAGCGTGGAGGTCGCGGCCGGGGAATACGACAGCGCGCTGATGGAACTGGAAGCCCGCTTCTTCGAGCTGCGGTTAACCGGCGAAAACGCCGGGCAGGACACCCTCCGCTGGCCCAGGAGGCTCCACGCCAAGCTGAGCAGTCTCCACGGCTACATCGGCGGGAGCGATCACCGGCCTACGGATCAGCACCTTGAAGTGCTGGCTCTCTACGAGCAGGAACTCACCGACACTCGGGAGATGCTCGATCAGCTCGTCGGCGACGAACTCGCAGCGTTCAACGAACACCTGTCCGGGGCGGGTCTGGCGCCGGTCTTGCCCACGGGTAGCGGGGAGTCGCGGTAGGGGAAGGGAACGCCGGCCAATTCTCCCGGTTGGGCCGTCCCCCCGGGGAAAAGGAATCCCGTCGCCCTCGCCCTTGTCCGCATTTCGTTGCAGGCGGCGGGGACGGCCCGGCGCCACCAGCGCAATCGGGAAGAACGCTCCGCCATCGCCGGATAGGTCCGGGCAACAGACGATCATGGCGCTGTGAGTCTCGCGGCCTCCGGCCGCGATGCCGGTGTGAACACCGGCGCTCCTACTCCGCGAGTTTTTCCTCCAGGAGGCCGCGGGCGATGAATGTGAAGTCGTGCTCCGTCACGATGCCCACCAGCCGGCCGTCCTCCACCACGGGAAGCGACCCCACACCCCTGTCGTTCATGAGACGGATCGCGTCCATCGATGGAGTCGAGGGGGGAATGCTGATCGGGTCTTTCTTCATTACCTCGCGCACCGAGAGGAACTCGTTCTCATCGAGACCGCTTTCGGCGACCAGCTTGATGATCGTCCGGTAGGAGACGATGCCCACCAGCTTCTCGTTCTCTTCCACCGGGACATGCCGAATCCGACCGTAATCCATGAGGATGGCGGCGCGGCGGACGGATTCGTCGGGGTGGACCGTGAGAATGTCCCGGGTCATGAACTGGTCAACGCGAAGGTAGTGATGCTTCCACCCGCCCGAGTCACCGAGCGTTGGGAGTTCCCAGCGGGCAACCGGGATCCCGGCTCCCTGCTGCCGGCGGGCGGCGCCGGTGATCGCACTCAGCCGCTCCGAGAGGGACGCATGGCTCCGCAGCGACTCATAGCCGTCGAGCATCCAGCGCGCCCCGGAACGGCCGGTTCGGACCCTCTCCTCGACGATGCCGATGTAGTGATCGATATCAGAGGAGTCCACCTGTTTCCGGGCGAGCCCGTCGCGCGCCCGGGGGAGGAGGTCCTCGAGCAGCAGATCGCGGACGGGCCAATGCTTCCCGTCGAGCCAGGTCAGTTCCGCCTTTTGTCCCAACCTGCTGGCCGCCAGGAAGTTCTCCGCCACGTCGGCGAAGGGGATGGCCTCGTGCGGTTCGACGCCATCACCGGAGAGCGCGCTCATCAGCCCGAGCCACAGCGCCATGTTGGCCACTTCGTCCGGAATGGTCGGCCCGGAGGGCAGGTAGCGGCTTTCGATACGCAGGTGGGGTTTGCCTTCGGTCACTCCGTAGCAGGGACGATTCCAGCGCCAGACGGTGCCGTTGTGGAGCGTCAGCGCAGAAAGGCGGGGCGGATCTTCATCGTCCTCGTGCTCCTCTCCGGCATCGAGCAGCACCGAGTGGTGGGTGATGTTCTCCCGCAGGATCTCGAGCACGCCGCCGCTTATCCAGTCGCGGCCGAACGCGCCGCGCGCCGCCCGTTGGCGTTCCGTGGCGCGGGCGCCGCGGGTATCCAGACTCTGCTGGAAGAGCCCGATCCGGGTCTCCCGCCAGAGCCGGCGTCCGAAGAGCAGAGGCGAATTGCAGGAGCAGGCGAGGATCGGCGCGGTAACGAGCTGCGCCAGGTTGTAGAGCCGGGAGAATTCCGCCGCGCCGACCTGCAGATGGATCTGGAAGCTGGCGTTGCAACCCTCGGGCATGACGTTGTCGTGGGTCGAGTGGATCTCGTCGGCCCCCTCCATATGGAGGTGGTACGGCTCATACCCGCGGAGCCGGCTCAGAGCCTCGTTGAGCGCGTGGTAACGCGCCAGCGGCGTCATGTTGTCGAGCGTCATGTCCGAAAGCCGCAGCGTCGGCAGGATGCCGGTCAGACACACATCCACCCCTACGCGGCGCGCCGCTTCGGCTGCGGCGCTCATGACCTCTTCGAGGCGTTTTTCCGTCCGCGAAAGGATGTCCCCGGACATCAGCATCGGTTCCAGGTTCGCCTCGAGGTTGAAGCGGGCGATCTCGGTGGTGAATGAGGGGTCGTCCAGCTCCTTCAGAACCTCCATCGCCATCGGCGCGGGACGGTTCCCGTCCCCGATCAGGAACATCTCCTGCTCGACGCCGACCCGATAGACCCCCTCCTCGATTCTTCCCTCTTGGATCATGTCGCTCAGCTTCCGCAGATCGGTGAACAACCTCTTCTCGAATCGGCGCAGTTCCTCCCCCGAAACCACGCGCGCGTCGAGCCGACCCATGACGGTCGGGATTCTACGGGCCGGCGCCGGTCAGGCCGCGCTCGACACGATGCGCCCGTCGAACAGGTGGATGCTCCGGGCGGCGCGGTCGGCGTAGCGCGGATCGTGGGTAACCATGCAGATGGTCGCTCCCCCCTGATGGAGCGTGTCGAGCATGTCCATGACCTCGGTGCCGTTCTTCGAGTCCAGATTCCCTGTCGGCTCGTCGGCGAGAAGGATCGAGGGTTCTCCCACGACCGCCCGGGCCACCGCGACCCGCTGCTGCTGGCCTCCTGACAACTGGGACGGGAAGTGCTTCCGGCGGTGGGACATCCCCACGCGCTCCAGGGCCTCGAGGGTCCGCCGTTTCCGCTCGCCGGCGGGAGTTCCCCGGTACACGAGCGGCAACTCCACGTTCTCGAACACGGTGAGGTCACCGATCAGGTTGAACGCCTGGAAGATGAACCCGACTTCCCGGTTGCGAATCCGCGCCCGTTCGGTCAGTCCGAGATTCGCCACCGAGCGACCATTCAGCAGGTATTCCCCGGCGTTCGGCGTGTCCAACAGGCCCAGTATCGAAAGCAGCGTGGATTTGCCGCACCCCGAAGGGCCTGAGATCGCCACATAGTCGCCGGCGTCGAAGCTGAGACTCACCTCGGCAAGGGCGTGAGTTTCGACCTCATCGGTATAGAAGATCTTGCTGATTCCGGTCAGTCGGATGACGGGGTCGGGCACGGGTTCTCCTTTCGGCGCCGAGTTGGACATCCCATTCTCGGCCGTTTTCCGGTCGGTGGGTTGAATTCGAGGGCGATCATCGTAGACGGATACGGTCCTGCCCCTCCCAGGCCGAGGTGTCGGAGAGGATCACGGTGTCGCCCTCCGCCAGCCCCTCGCGGATCTCTACGGTGTTGACCGAAGCCTTGCCGAGGAGCACCCGTACCCGCACCGCGTGGTCCCCGCCGGCAACCAGCCGGAACAGGTCCACCACTTCCCCCTCCTGCCCGAACGCGGGACGTCCCACGTGCAGCACGTCGTCGAGGCTCTCAATCTCAACGAGACCATCTACCGAGAGTTCGCTACGGGCTCCGCGCGGCAAGTCATCGGTCAACTGCACATCCACGATCACGGCGCCGTCGCGGACCGTGGGCTCCACTCGGGTTACGCGACCGGCGACGATTCCGTTCCGGGTGTCCACCCGCGCCGTTTGCCCGATTTCGATGTCCTTCGCCTGGACTTCGGCGATTCTCAGTTCCGCCTTCAGGTGATCGGGTTCGGCGACCCGAGCGAGGTTGTCGCCCTCCGATACCTGCTGGCCGGCCTCCGCAGACACCTCCTGAAGGACGCCCGCAATTCCTGCGCGAACCTCGAGCCGTGAGACGAGTTCGCGTTTCAGCTCGAAAACGGCGCGGAGTCGCGCGACGCCCGCCTCTTCGGCCGCGAGCTCCGCCGCCGCCACCGCTTCGGCGAGCCGAAGTCGTTCGGCTTCGTGCCGAGCTCGTGTCCCGAGTTCCGCAGCGGCGTCTTGACTGTCTTCCAGAGCGATCCGGCCGATGATCCCCTCCGCGTAGATCTCGGCGTCCGCCTCCGCGTCGAGGGCGGCCTGGCGGGCTTCCGCGTCGACCGAGGCGAGCAGTGATCGCTGATTCAGCACCTGACGGCGCAACTGAACTCGCCGGTCGTCCAGATTTGCCTCGGCGGCCGCGAGTTCCAGCTCCGCCCCCGTCAGTTCTTGAGCCAGGTTCTGATTCTCGAGCGTCAGAATCACCGTATCGGACTCCACCCGGACCCCGGGGAGCGCATGCACGCGAGCGACCCTCCCGGAGCTTCCCGCCGCGATCCGCCGAACCTCTACCGGCACCAGCGTGCCCGGTCCCCGCACCGTCAGCAACATCTCTCCGCGACGTACGGTGTCAATGAAAACCGTTTCCCGATCCACGCTCGGGGCCGCCGGCTGCAAGCGGAGGGCGAACAGGGCGAGCGCCACGAACAGGGCACCCGCGAGCGCGCCGAAGACAAGGCGCCGCCGGCGCCGATTCTCGGCGACTCCCTCTCTGGCTACATCCATCGCGTATTGGCACGCATTCCGGAATGAGCAACCTGTGAACAAAGTGCCGCGGCCCAGTTCTCCCGGTGGGGGCTCGAGCGGCGATCCATCCCGGCTGAACCGCGCCGTTTCCCGTCGCTCATCGTTGCGCTTCGGTCGAAAGACACTCGGGCCAGTTCTCCCGGTGGGGGCTCCTCCCTCGCACGCCTTGTCAGCCGGGCCCCCACCGGGAGAACTGGCCCCACCGGGAGAACTGGGCCTCGCCGCTCTCGGCGCTCACGCCACTTTATCCACAGGCTGCTTAACGTCCGCGGGGCGACGGCGTTCCCCGGGCGCCGCCGGTGGGACGGACCAGCGGGGCTCCCCCGAGCAGCGAGCGCCCCGGCAGGGTCGGATCCGCCGGCAGCCCCAGGAGATCCAGTGCGGTGGGAACCACATCCAGGGCACTGGCCCGTGGCCATTCCGACTGCCGGGGAATCCTCGGCCCCCAGGCAGCCAGCACCGCGAGCATGTCGCGCCGGGTGGGGGCGAAGCCGTGGTTCCCGGCCGCGCGGGCCGGCATCACGACGTCTTCCGCGAACCGGGCGGAGGGGACGAACCCCGGCCGCAACACGGGGAAGAGATCCCCGGTCGTTGGACCGCCGGGCTGCACCCTTCCATCGGTGCTCGGTACGAGGAAACCGGTAACGACAGGTTCTCCGTCGCTGCGAATCTCGAGGAGCGCGGCCCGAACCGCGGCGGCCACCTCCGGTTCCTGATCCGGCGACACGATCCCCTGCGGACGTGAAGCCCGGTTGATGGCCACGCTGCCGTCCGCCGTCGTCAGCAGCATCGCCTTCGTGCGCGAAAGATCCACCGTTCGGTCGGGGCCGAAGGCCAGGAGCCCGGCCCGTTCAAGCGCCACATTGACGTGCAGGAGCCGATCGGTACCGGACATCCCGTGATCGCTCACCACTAAGAGGTGGGACCCCGACGCTTCGGCCAGCGCAAACATTCGTCCGAGAACGCGGTCCACCTCGCCGAACGCTCCGGCGAGAACCGGCCGGAGCGCTCGGTCCAGCGACAGATCATGCGTAACGAGCCGATCGTCGAGCCTCCCGTAGAGCAGATGGCCGATCTCGTCGGCGATCGGCAAATAGAGAGCGATGAGGTTCCAGTCCGGCACGGACGCGGCGGCATCCAGGTGGACGAGCGCGGAATCCGCAATCGCGCCGGCTATTTCGAGAAGGCGCGACTCGGCGATCCCCTCGCCACCCTCCGTCCTCGGTCTGCCCAGCCGGCCCGAGGCGTACTCGGGGGCGCCAACCGTCCGGGGCCACTCGGGTTCGCCGAGCCGCTCTCGCCACATCTCCTCCGGATGGATCGCTACTTCGCTCGCTCCGCCGCGGAAAACGACGTACTGCCCCGGAGATCCGGAGGCCGGGGGCGCCGCGGCGAAGGCTCGCACCTGGAACTCCACGCGGCGGCCTCCGGAGTCGGCGCTGATGGGCCCGGAAAAGCCGGCGTCGGGCCCTATCCCGACCCGCGCGAGCCAGATCGGCGCTCCTGCTTCCGGATCCCGCTCGCCCGGCCCCTGCATCACCCCGAACGTGTCCCAGCCGCTCGCCGGAGTCAGGGGATCATCGAGGAAGACTCCGAGGAAACGCGACTCCCCCACTTCGAACCGGAAGAACCCGGGTCTGCCACCAACCCGCGCGGACTCCTGTCCTTCGGCGAGAGGGACCGGAGACTCCGTGAGGAAAGGATTGCGCACCTCATTGAGGGTCGCTGGAGGCAACCGAACGTCTCCATATCCGGTGAGGATGAAGAGCTGTCCGCGTTCTTCGCTACGCAGCCGGCTCAATGCAGCATCGAGTGGGTAGGTGTGGGTCGTATGAAGCGCGACGGCGCGACGGCCGGCGCGAGCCACCCGCGTCCAGAGCGGATCGGTACGGAGCCATGCGGCGGAGAACCCGTCGCGCGTGTCCAGCAGGGAATGGGAAGCCGCCGGCAGCGCAAGGATCGAGTTCCCGGTGATTCCGCTTTCCCGCCCGGGGAGCCCGGTCCAGATCATGGCGAAGGACGCCGCAGTTTTCGAGGGGAAGGCGGTCACCATGCCGTCCGAAAAGGCCCCCTCCTCGCGAAGCCGGGAGAAGTTCGGGAGTACTCCGTCCCGGAGAAACTCCTGAACAAGCTCGTAACCGCCGCCATCCACCGCAAGGACCAGGAGGCGGTCTTCCCCGGCGGACGCTCCGCGGCCAAACGCGACCACGGAGAGAGCCGCGATGAACACGGCCACCGGGAATCGGCTGCAAGAAGCGCTCACGGTGCGAACCCTAGCCCGACCAACCGGTGGCGAAACCCAGGCGGCCCAGTTCTCCCGGTGGGGGCTCGGCCGGCGATCCATCCCGGCCAAACAGCCGGTAGTGGAACCCAAGCGGCCCAGTTCTCCCGGTGGGGGCTCGGCCGGCGATCCATCCCGGCCAAACAGCCGGTAATGAAACCCGCGCGGCCCAGTTCTCCCGGTGGGGGCTCGGCCGGCGATCCATCCCGGCCAAACAGCCGGTAATGAAACCCGCGCGGCCCAGTTCTCCCGGTGGGGGCTCCTCCCTCACGCGCCTGGTCAGCCGGGCGCCTCGCCGGACCCGGCACTCACCCGGGTTCCACCACCGGCTGTTACCCACTCCGCTGCGCTCCGTTCTGTGTTGCGTTTCGGTCGAAATACACCCGGGCCAGTTCTCCCGGTGGGGGCTCCTCCCTCACGCGCCTGGTCAGCCGGGCGTCTCGCCCGCCTCGGCGCTCACCCGGGTTCCACCACCGGCTGCTACCAGCGCCTGGACAAAACCGCGCGGCCCGGTTCTCTCGGGGGATGCTCAACTGGCGAATTCCGACTCTTCCCGTGGGACCTCGGTGCGCACGCGACTCCGCCCACGGGCTGGCTGACCGCGTGCTACGATCAAATCCGTGCGCCAGGAGGTCTTCACTTCTTCCTCCATAACCCGGGGAATTCGAGTGGATGTGGAAGCGCGTTTCGCCGACCGGCGCCCCGAGCCGGACCCGGCGTGGCTGTTTCGGTACGACGTCGCCATCACCAACGAGTCACAGGAATTGGTGCAACTCCTGAGTCGTCACTGGGTCATCGAGCACGGCGAAGGACAGCTCGAAGAGGTGCGAGGTCCCGGAGTGGTCGGGGCTCGCCCCTATCTCGTCCCGGGCGAGTCCTTTCACTACTCCTCATGGTGTCCACTGCGCGCACCCTTCGGCTCGATGCGAGGCTCCTACCTGATGGAGATCCCCGGAGGGGACCGCTTCAAGGTCGAGATCGCGGAGTTCACGTTGAGTGAACCGGTCACGCTGCACTGACGAAGAGCCGGGGAGTAGCCCCCCGATGACCCTGAATCACACCTCCTGACGTTCGTTCCGGGGTAACCCTTAACAGCCTGTGGGGAAACCCAGGCGGCGTTCGAGCGGCGATCCATCCCGCCTGAACCGCGCCGCCTTGCGGCGCTCTGCGTTGCGTTTCGGTCGAAATACACCCGGTATTCCTCCCTCACGCGCCTTGTCAGCCGGGCGCCTCACCGGCCTCGGCGCTCACCCGGGTTCCACCACCGGCTGTTACGGTCTCGCCGCATGAGTCGTCGCGTGAGTCGAAGCCCGAGCCGGGGCGGCAGGCGCCGTCCGTCGATGGCCGACCGGGCGGACCGCTATCTGCTCTACCAGAATTCGGTTCAGGACGCGCCGGCCGACGCCGCTTTCCTGGATGACGAATTTCACCGCCGTCGCGCTCGCCGGGCGCTCTCCTTCCGCGAGGATTTTTGCGGCACCGCCGCCCTCTCCTGCGAATTTGTCGTACGGCATCCCGAAAGCCGGGCGATCGGGGTGGATCTCGATCCGGACCCGCTCGCCTGGGGCCGCGAAAACAACATCGCGAAACTGAGCCGCTCGGAACAAGGGCGGATCGACCTGGTCGAAAGCGACGTCCTGGATGTCACCGAGCCCCGGGTGGATCTGATCGCCGCGATGAACTTCAGCTACTGGATCTTCGAGACGCGGGACCTGGTGCGGGACTACTTCGAGCGCGTCCGAAGAACTCTCAACTCCGACGGACTCTTCTTTATCGACGCCTACGGTGGTTCGGATTGCCACGAAGAAAAGGAGTACGCGCGCGAAGAGGACGGATTCGACTTCATCTGGGACCAGGTGGCCTTCGACCCCATCAGCGGACGCATGCGGTGCGCGATCCACTACGAGTTTCCGGATGGGAGCCGGCTGAGAAACGCCTTCCGCTACCAGTGGCGTTTCTGGTCGCTTCCCGAGCTCCATGAACTCCTGGCGGAGGCGGGGTTCTCGAAAACCGTCGTGCTCTGGGAAGGGGCCGACGAAAACGGTGACGGCAACGGGGAGTTCGACGAGGTCACCGAAGGCTCCGCCGACGAAACCTGGATTGCATACCTGGTAAGCGAACCCTGAACGCCGTTCAGAGGACGGCGGCTACGGGCCGGAACGGCTCCCGGAAAGCCAGGGCGGTGGCGTTCCCATCCAGCGTCCCGATACGCGGGCGTTCGGCGCGACTCCAGCACGAGGCGCCCAACCGGTTCAGGTGCGTCTCCAGGTTGGGCGTCCCGGCGAGCACGAGCAGGAAGGGAAGGTCACGTCCCACCATTTGGCTCGCGTTCAGCTAGCAGCCGGTGGTGGAACCCACGTGAGCGCCGAGGCTGGCCAGTTCTCCCGGTGGGGGCGAGGCCCAGTTCTCCCGGTGGGGCCAGTCCTCCCGGTGGGGGCCCGGCTGACAAGGCGCGTGAGGGAGGAATACCGCGTGTATTCCGACCGAAACGCAACGATGAGCGGCGCGCAGCGACGCGGTGAACAGCCGGTGGTGGAACCCACGTGAGCGCCGAGGTCGGCCAGTTCTCCCGGTGGGGGCGAGGCCCAGTTCTCCCGGTGGGGGCGAGGCCCAGTTCTCCCGGTGGGGGCCCGGCTGACAAGGCGCGTGAGGGAGGAATACCGCGTGTATTCCGACCGAAACGCAACGATGAGCGGCGCGAAGCGACGCGGTGAACAGCCGGTGGTGGAACCCACGTGAGCGCCGAGGTCGGCCAGTTCTCCCGGTGGGGGCGAGGCCCAGTTCTCCCGGTGGGGCCAGTCCTCCCGGTGGGGGCCCGGCTGACAAGGCGCGTGAGGGAGGAATACCGCGTGTATTCCAACCGAAACGCAACGATGAGCGGCGCGCAGCGACGCGGTTCAGCCGGGATGGATGGAACCCACGTGAGCCCCCACCGGGAGAACTGGTGCCGCGAGGGTTTCATCACCGGTTGTTTGGCCGGGATGGATCGCCGGCCGAGCCCCCACCGGGAGAACTGGGCCGCGTGGGTTTCATCACCGGTTGTTTGGCCGGGATGGATCGCCGGCCGAGCCCCCACCGGGAGAACTGGGCCGCGTGGGTTTCATCACCGGCTGCTAAACCCGCCCGAGGTCGAGCGTATGCGCCTCGTCCAGCAGCAGGACCAGCGGGCACTGCCGCGCCCGCGCGATCAGGATCCTGTCGAGCGCCGGTGGTTCGCGATGTCCCACGCTCCGGACGAACCCGGCGAGGGACACCTCCTGAAGAGTGAGCCGCTCCCACCACACGGCGGCATGCCCCCGGTTCCGGGACGGGATGGGCCGCGCCTGCTGGACACCACAACGAAGGCACTCCAAACCGCCGCTCGGCCATCCGCCGAGCGCGGTCGGGTAGGCTGCCGGGTGCCGAATGCAGAGCGCACCAGAGGCCGGGTCGGCGAAGCCCACTCCGCTTTCCCTGCTGAAGGAACACTTCGGCTACCAGAGCTTCCGACCGCTGCAGGAACCGGCGATCACCAGCGTCCTGGCCGGGCGGGACACGGTGGTGCTGATGCCCACTGGCGGGGGCAAATCGCTTTGCTACCAACTTCCGGCGCTCGCCCTCGACGGCGTCACCCTGGTCATTTCGCCCCTGATCGCCCTGATGAAGGACCAGGTGGATGCGCTCCGGGCGCGGGGGATCGCCGCCCGCTCCCTCAACAGTTCGCTCACCTCCGAAGAGGCGCGGCTCGTCCGGGAGGAGGCGCAAGCCGGCAAGGTAAAGCTGCTCTACGTAGCGCCGGAGCGTCTCGCCTCCGCGGGCTTCGGGCGGTTCCTCGAACGGATCCGGGTGGCGCTGGTGGCGGTGGACGAGGCCCACTGCATCTCCCAGTGGGGTCATGAGTTCCGGCCTGACTACCGGAACCTGGGAGCGCTGCGCGACCGCTTCCCGGCGGCCCCCTTTCTGGCGCTCACCGCGACCGCCACTGAGCGGGTCCGCCGGGAAATCGCCTCCGAACTCCGGATGGAGGACCCCGAGTTCTTCGTGGGGAGCTTCAATCGTCCCAACCTCAACTACCGGGTGCGACCCAAACGGCGTTCCTTCGACCTTCTCGTCGGACTCCTGCGGGAACACGAGGGGGAGTCCGCCATCGTGTACTGCCTCTCGCGGAGGGAAACGGAATCGGTGGCCGAGCGGCTCCGCGCGCTGGGTTTCCGCGCTCTGGCCTACCACGCCGGACTCGACCACGAGGAGCGCCGGTCGGCGCAGGACCGGTTCGCCAGCAAGGAGGCGTTGATCGTGGCGGCCACGATCGCGTTCGGGATGGGGATTGACATGCCCGACCTGCGCCTCGTTGCGCACTACAACCTCCCGAAGTCGGTGGAGGGCTACTACCAGGAGACCGGGCGCGCCGGACGCGACGGCCTTTCGAGCGAATGTGTCCTGTTCTTCAGCGTCGCCGATCGGGCCGCCCAGCAGCGGTTCATCCACGAGATCGAAGATCCCGCCGAACGCCAGCGCGCGCAGGAAAGGCTCGCCCAGATGATCGCCTACTGCGAACTCACCTCCTGCCGGCGACGCTACCTGCTCGACTACTTCTCGGACGCCTCGCTTGAGGAATTGGAGAACTGCGGGGGCTGCGACAACTGCCTGGGACCCGGAACCGGCGGCGAGATCGAGGAGTACGACGCCACCGAGATCACCCAGAAGATCCTCTCCGGGGTGGTCCGCACCGGACAGCGTTTCGGCATGGCCCACGTCGTGGCGGTGCTGCGCGGCTCGCGGGCGAAGCGGGTTCTGGACCTCGGGCACGACCGGCTGAGCGTCCACGGCATCGCACGCGATCATCGGGAGGAGGATTTGCGGGACACCGCGGACAAGCTCGTCGCCCGGGACCTGCTCCGCCGCGCCGGCGACAGCGGGTTCCCAACCATGTCCCTGACCCCCGCGGGGTGGGCGTTTCTCCGGAACCGGGAGTCCCTCACCCTGACCCGTCCGAAGGCGGCGCCCCCGGACCAAGAGTCCCGCGACTCCGCAGCGGCCGACGGCGAAGCGCCCGCTCCCGACCCGGCTCTCATCGAGAAGCTGCGGGCGCTGCGCCTCGCTATCGCACGGGAGGAAGGGCTTCCGGCCTTCATGGTGTTCTCGAACGCCACCCTCCACGAAATGGCCGCCCGCAGGCCGCCCTCCGCGGCGGAGTTCGCGCGCCTGCGCGGAGTCGGCCCGGCGAAGATCGAGAAGTACGGCGCCCGCTTTCTCGCCGCCGTGCGGGACTCCCTTCCGGAGGACCCGGACCCCGCAGCGACGGATCGCCCCCCGCCGGAGGGATCCCCTCGGGCGCCGCGGAGAAGGACCGCCGCCTTCCTGGTGATCGGCAACGAAATCCTCTCCGGGAAAGTGACCGACACGAACACCCGCCTCCTCGCCCGCCTGCTTCGGGAAAAGGGGGTGGCTCTGCAGCGGGTGTTGACGATTCCCGACGAACCGGAAGTCATCGCCGCGGAGACGGCCGCACTCGCCGCGGGTCACGATCTCGTGTTCACTTCCGGAGGTGTAGGCGCCACGCACGACGATGTCACCATGGAGGGCGTCGCCCGCGCGTTCGGAACCGGGGTGATCCATCACCCCCGCTTTCTCGACACGCTGAGGCAGCGCGGCCTCGAAACCACCCACCGCGATCTCGCCCGCGTTCCGGAGGGATGCGAGCTCCGCGAAGGACAAAGCGGCGCCTGGCCGGTGGTCGTCATGCGGAACGTCTGGATCCTCCCGGGCCTGCCACCCGTCTTCGAAAAGAAGCTCGGGATCCTCGCCGAGTGTCTTCCCGAAGGACCTCGGTACTTCGCCGACGAGGAACTGGTTCCGCGCCCCGAAGAGGAGCTGATCCCCCTTCTTGACCGCCTGGTTGCGGCCTATCCGACAGTCGAGATCGGCTCGTACCCCGGTTCCGAGGGGACTCGCATCACGCTGGACGGGGATGACGGGGAAGCCGTCGCGGACGCCGCCAGAGCCCTCCGCGAGGCGCTTGCGGAGTTGTAGCGCCAAGCCGACCCCATCCGGCACCGCTGCGCCACGCGCAGCGAGATCGCGCATCGCCAACTGCGAAGAGGCGCGGGGACGGCTTGGAGCCCCCACCGGGAGAACTGGGCCGGCCTCTGGCCGGCATCGCGCGGGAGCGCGAAACCAGCGCCGATGACACTGCCAACGCGCGCTGGATCAGCGGCGAAACGGGAACTCGAAGTGACCATAGGAATGGACCATAGTAAGATTGGTCCATGGAGCGCATACAGATTTCAAAGTTCAAGGCCACCTGCCTGGCCGTGCTGGATCGGGTTGCACAAACCCGGGAACCCGTTCTGGTCACGCGCCGCGGCAAACCGATCGCCAGGATCGTCCCTCCAGCCCCAAACCCCGCCGGGAGCTGGCTCGGCTCCATGAAAGGCTCGGTCACGATCCACGGCGACATCGTTGCGCCGGTATCCGAGCCGTCCGACTGGGAAGCCCTCAGCTAGTAGCCGGTGGACAAGGTGGCGCGAGTGCCGAGGCCCCCACCGGGAGAACTGGCCGGTGAGGCGCCCGGCTGACAAGGCGCGCAAGGGAGGAATACCCCGTGTCTTTCGACCGGAGCGCAACGATGAGCGACGCGAAGCGGCGCGGTTCAGCCGGGATGCATCGCCGGTCGAACACCGCGTGACGTTGTCTGCCGGCTGCTAAGTGCCGTTCCTCCTCGATACCCACGTCTGGCTTTGGGGCATCAACGAGCCGGAGCGGCTGCCGACGTCCGTCAGAACGGAACTCGAGATGGCGTCCGAACCTCCTCGGCTGTCGCCGATCAGCCTCTGGGAAGTCATCCTCCTTGCCGAACGGGGTCGCATCACACTGTCCCCCAACCCCCGAACCTGGCTCCGGGAGGCGGCGCGAACCGTCCGGGAGGTACCCCTCACCTTTGAGGTCGCGGCCGCCAGCCGGCAGCTTCGCCTGGACCATGAGGATCCGGCCGACCGCTTCATCGTCGCCACCGCCAAGGTGTTCGGCCTGCGTCTCGTCACCGCGGACACCCGACTTCGCCGCTGTCCGGACGTGGAGAGTTTGTGGGACGACTGACGCCGGATCAGTGGGAACCGTCCTGCCCGCCCGAGGCACCCATCGCCGTTTCAGGTCAGAATGAACGGAATCCCATGACCCAGTCCTTCCCGCGAGGCCTCCCGCCGATGCTGCTCACGGCCTTCCTCCTCGCCGTCCTCCTCGCCGTCCCCCTGACCGCCGCCGGGCAGGACCGCTTCCCGCTCTCCGACGAACACCAGAAGTGGCTCGAATACGACGTCGTCTACATCATCAGCGACCGAGAGAAGGACGCCTTCGAGAGGCTCCAGTCGGGGGCCGAACGCGAGGCGTTCATCGCAGCCTTCTGGCAGCGCCGTGACCCCGAACCGCTGACTCCGGAGAACGAGTACCGAACCGAACATTACGAACGCATCGAGTACGCCAACACCTACCTCGGCCGTGAAGCAGCAGTCCCCGGCTGGATGACCGATCGGGGGCGCATGTACATCCAGCTCGGGGAGCCGGAGGAGCGGGAGAGCTTCGCCTCCTTGCCAGGGCTCTATCCGGTGGAACTCTGGTTCTACCTGGCGCGGGACGAGCAACTGCTCCCGCCCCTCTACATCCTCTTCTTCCGCCAATACAACGCCGGACCCTTCATCCAGTTCAACCACGTCATCCACCAGCCGGAAGAACTCCTGCCGGCCCAATCCTTCACGATCGGGGACTCCCGGGCAGAGGCGTTCGAGACCCTGCAGGAGATTTCGCCGCAGCTCGCCCACGCGAGCATCACGATGCGGGCGGACCGCGGGGTGGCCGCGAGCCTGCTCCAGCCGGACATGGAAATCCTCCAGACTCAGACCATCCTCTCAGACATCAATCGCGCCCCGTACCGACTGCTGGACACCGGTTGGGTGACGGGAGCCGAAGCGGGCCGCGGGCTGGTCGAGAGCGACTACCTCTTCAACTTCGTCCCGAGCGCCGGGCTCGCCCGCGTATTGCCCGGCCCGGCGTCAGGGTTCTGGTTCGTGCACTACGCCCTTGAGATCGAGCCGCAGCACTTCACGCTCGCCAAGCAAGAGGACGGCAACGAGTATTTCACCCGGTTCGAGGTCACCGGAGAGGTCACCACGCCCGAGGGCGAGGTCGTTCACGACTTCGTGGTCACCCCCTTCCTGCGGCTGACCGAGAGCCAGCTTCAGGACATCGGCGCCCGTCCGTTCGCCTACCGCGGCGTGTTCCCGCTGATTCCCGGCGATTTCCGGTTCCGGATCATCTTCAAGAACGACGCACGGACCGAGTACACCGTGTTCGAGGACGAACTCAGCGTTCCAGAAAGTGAGCCCTCGCTCTCGCGCCCCTGGCTGATTCACACGCCGCCGCAGCCGGTTGAAGGCGACCACCTGCGCGCCTGGCTGACGGATGGTGCCCAACTGGTCCCCAACGGGCGCGGCGTAGTGTCCGTCGGAAGCCCGATCCGGGCGGTGGCGTCGGCAATCGGGCATGAGAGCGTGGTGTTCCGGGTTATTCCGTGGGACGCATCCGACGAATCGGTGGCCATGGAGTCGGCCGTTCTGGAAGAGGAGGTCGCGGTGCAGGACGGTCTCGCCACCTGGCAGCCGCCAACGACCGCATGGGACTCGGGTCGCTACGTGCTTTCGGTGAGCGCGGACGACAACCCCAGGATGGTGACTTTCGATTTGAATGCGCGCAGCCGGGTCGCGGTTCCCTGGGGTCTCAGCGATTCCCCGGACACCAAGTCTCCGGGAGCCGTCTCCGCAGCCCTCGGCGAACAGTGGCTCCGCGTAGGAGACCACGAGCGCGGCCGCGCGATGTTCGAGGCAGCGCTCGCCGAAAACCCGAATCTCGGGCGCGTGCGGCTCGCCCTCGGCAGGTTCGCGCTCGACGACGGCGATCCGCGCGCCGCGGTGCGACTCCTCGAGCCGGCGCTCGCCCAGGCTCCCGAGAACGCGATGGTCCTGCGGGTATTGGGCGACGCCCATCGCGAGTCCGGGAACCACCCCCGGGCGGCGGAGCTTTATGAGCGTTCCCTGGCCCTCCAGGCCGCCGACCCGGCTCTCCTGAACGCGCTGGCGTGGTCGCTCGCGGCGACCGGAGAAAACGCACGCGCCATTCCCTATCTCGAGCAGTCGCTCACCCTCTTTCCCGAGCAGCCGGATGTCCGCGAACTGCTGGCGGCCCTGCGCTCCGGACCGTCTCCCGGCCGAAATTGAACGATCCGGCGAGCGGCCTCTCCAAGATTCCAACCCGTTCGTTCGGTTGATTGGACACCGAAGCCCGGCGACGCATTCGCACTTCGGTGCGTAAACCAAACAAAAGTCGAACCGTTAGATAGGTGGTTCCTTCAGACCCCGAAGCATGGCATAATCGTTGCCTCTTTCAGGCTGTTCATCCCGCGGAATCCGAGCGTACTCGGGCCGCGTCCCAACAAATCTCAGACACCTCATATAGGAGGAACCATGCGGAAGTCCACTTTCGCGCTGCTTCTTGCGGCGTCCCTCGCCCTTCCGGCACTCGCGTTCGGACAGGGCGGCGATTCCAGCATCCGCGGCACGGTCACCGACGACTCGGCCGCCGTGCTTCCTGGAGTCACGATCACTGCGACGAGCCCCGCTCTGATCAGCGCGGCCACCGCCGTCTCCGACGGCTCGGGGACCTATCGGCTGCTGAACCTGCCTCCGGGCGACTATGTGCTGGAAGCCTCCCTGTCCGGCTTCGCCACCTCCCGGCAGGAAGGCATCCTGGTCCGCGCCAGCACCAACATCGGGGTCGATGTCGTGTTGGCCATCAGCGGCGTGGAGGAGACGATCACGGTCACGGCGGAAACGCCGATGCTCGAAATCGCCCGGGCCGGCAACATTCTTACGATCGAGGGCGAATTCCAGCGCGAGCTGCCCATCCAGGCCCGCGGCAACTGGAGCGACTTCCTCGAGATGACTCCCGGCGTGAACGCTCGGCCATTCGATGATGGTTCCGGCCGGATGGTGTATTTCGGTCACGCGACCGAGCACTTTGCCCATGTGATCCAGATCGAGGGCATGGCCGCCGCCGGCTACAACGACGCCCAGATCACCTACGTCGGCATGGGTGCGGACATGATCGAGGACGCTTCGGTCAAGACCGGGGGCGCCGAGGCGAAGGATCCGATGGGGACGGGGTTGATCATCAACATCGTCACGAAGAGCGGTGGTAACGACCTCTCGATGTCCGCCGCCTACGACCACCAGGAGTACGACTGGGGCACCGGCAACGAGGACGGCCTCGAGGGTTTCTTCGGCGACAACCAGCTTCCCAGGGCTTTGACCCCTTCGCCTCGGAGAAGTCGAACTTTGCGGCCTTGGGTGCATATGACCCGCCCGCCGAGACGAACGCCGGCGCCGGCACTCCGACCGCGCACCTGGTGAAGCAGGCTGACTTCTCCATCGGCGGCCCGATCATGCAGGACAGGGCCTGGTTCTTCGCCACCTATCGCGTCGCGGACCTCGCCGCCCGCATCAGCCGCTCGGCTCTGGATGTCGGGTTCCTGAGGGATCTTTCCGGACTTCCGCTCGGCGGAGGACTGGGTACGACACCCACCTACAGCGAGTTCCCGAACACCACGAAGAGCCACCAGCCCTACCTCAAGCTGACGGCGCAGTTGAACCCGAATCACGAACTCTCCACCTACTACCAGCGCGACCAGTTGCAAAACACGTCGAACCGCGAATACGACCTCGCGCCGCGGTTCGTGGTAAAGACGGGCGGCGACCTCCTCGGCGCCAAGCTCACCTCCGTCTTCGGGACGAACACCACCGGGCAGTTCCTCGTTTCCTGGAACAACAAAGCGGCGGAAGTGGACCGTCCGTCGCAGCCGCAGTTCGGCGACCTCCCGCTCTCCGTCGAGATCCACAGCGGATTCACCGTGAACGACAGCGGAACGACCGGGGACGGCGGCCGCCTCGCAGCGTTGGGTACCGGGGGCGGAACGACCCGTCCGACACGACTCCTGCTGCTCCGGGGTGACATCACCCGCTACGTTGAGGACGCGGCCGGCTCGCACGAGATCGGATTCGGCGTCTATGCGGCTCCCTTGAACCGGTACCCGCAGTACACGGTGTATGCGGACTCAACCGGCTGGAACTCGGAGAGGCACACGCCGGTGGATGCAAACGGCAACATCGTGACGCGGAACAACCTGTCCCAGGCGGTCGGCACCGTCTGGTACAGCCGCAGCCGCAACGGTGACCAGACCAGCGCCGCCAGTCAACTCCAGACCCGCGACGCCCAGGACAGCGACATCGCGTTCTACCTCCAGGATGCCTGGAAGCCGATTGACCGCCTCACGCTGAACCTCGGCCTCCGCGCCGACTTCGTAAAGCGCCACGACGGCATCCTGAACCACGACCGGATGGACACGCTCGCCCTCGGACCTCGCTTCGGGTTCTCCTACATGCTCACCGAGGACGGCCGCACCGTTCTCCGGGGCAGCGTCGGTCGGGTCCACGAGCAGATGAACGGCCGCGACAACATCACCTCAAGCCACTCCGGGGCCACCATCGGTTCGTACACCGAGTACGACCACGACGGCGACGGGGTCCCTGACCACAACGTGTACAGCCCGCCGCGATCCAATCTCAATCCCGAGGTCCTCTTCGACCCGGATGTCGGACAGCCGTTCGTGCAGGAACTCATCGGAGGCTTGCGCCGCCAGTTCGGTGGACAATTCGCAGTGGACGCCGCCGTCGTGCATCGGCGCTACAACCACAACTACGCCTTCCTGGAGCAGAACGGTTACTACCCGTCGGCCTCCCCCGCGGTTCCGCCGCTCGGCGAGTTCCAGTTCGGCAAGGTGGATATCGCGCAGGGCACCATCAACCAGCAGACGAACAACACCTGGTCCCAGCTGGTCTATACCGCCCTCGAGATCACCACCACCCGGCGGACCGAGCGCATGTCGGCGACGCTGAACATCAACCGGCAGTGGCAGCACTACGCCGGCGACTGGAATCCGAACGACCCGGCGCGCTACATCTCGCCCGAGGCGTTCGGGAACAACAAGGCGCTGAACATGCCGCGCGGGAACAACGAGCACAACTCGCTGCCGACGAGTTCCTACTCGCCCACCTGGCGGCAGTTCTCCGTCCGCGGCGGTCTGACATATCTGCTGCCGTGGGACGTCACCGCCGGGATCAGTTACACAGCCAACGCTGGTCCGTGGTCCGGCCCGGTCACCAACCGGCTTAGCTCGAGCGATCCCAGGGTCACCCAGTACGGTCCCGGTAGCGCGAACAACGGCAGGACGAACCCGCTGTCCACGCGCTTCCGCTTCGTAGCCGCCACCCGCGGCGACCTTCAGGTGCAGGCCCCGACCGTTCATACGGTAGGTCTGTCCGCTGGCAAGATCATCGACTTCGGCCCGGCTTCGCTCGAGGTGACGGCGCAGATCTTCAACCTGATGGACGCCTACCACCACAACCAGTACACCTACAGCTCGGCGAACCGGACCTACAGTCCGAACTTCCTCCAGCTCAGGAGCCGGCAGAACGCCCGGACGTTCCTCTTCCGGACGACCCTCCGCTTCTAGGCACACCCTCAAGCACCTTCAAGGCGCCGGCCCTCATGGGCCGGCGCCTTTTCTATTTTCCGCCGCTGGGCGCCGCCTCTTGCGAGGCGTCAGTCCATGAAACAGCTTCCGCGCGTGTCGCAGCGGAGGCGGCGGGGTTCACACCCGGGCGCGTGCGCTGCGAGTTCCAGCTCGTCGAACCATCCGAGCTCGAACGTCTGCTCGAAGCCGCCTTCCACCGCTCGCAGATTCATTCCCGCCGCGAAGAGGAAGGGAAATCCGATCTCGTCCGTCTTCCGCTGCGCCGAGGGATCCCACTCGGTGTCCGTTAACTCGCCACCCCGGAACCGGTAAGGAGCGACAAGACGCAGCCCGGCCCCGAAGCCGGGCGCCCGGAGCGTGAATCTTCCGGAATTGAACTCCCCGGCGTCCTCGAACAGACGCCGGAAGAAACCTCCGGGCTCGCCTGATCGGTGGTCCGGTGCAGCCGTCAGGGTCAGTTCGTCGCACGAGATCGCGGGGCTCGGCGCGACCACCCGGAACCGCAGCGGGGTGGTATCCACCTCGATCTCGGGCGGGCCCGGGAAACCGCCGGCCGGGGCGCCGATCCGGACTTCGTGGACTTCTCCGGGATCCGTGGTTTCACCTGACTCGAGAGCTTCGAGGCGGATTATCCCGACGGCTACGCCTACCTGCGTCGGGTCGCCCGTCTCCGGGTCCTCTCGCTCATAGACCTCTCGCCACGCAATCGACCGGCGAATCAAGAGCCTCTCCGCCGGCGCGTCGGTCTCCACGACGAAGCCGGCCCAGTTCGGAGTGGGCCCTTCCAACGGGAAACTCGTGTTCGGATAAACGAGTACCTCGATCTCGATCGGGTTGCCGGGACTCAATTCGATCACCGACCCAGGCGCATAGAACACTCCATCGAGCCGTACAAGGAAGCGCTCTGGCGGCGGCGGTGACGGCTCTGGAATCCAGCGACCGGGCGGGGCCGTCGGGGAGCCGCATCCGGCAGTGGCCAGCAGGAACCCCAGCAACGCCAGCGCCGGCGCTGTCCTCATGGAGGGCTCCGGCCGGCGGTCACCGTGATTTCCGGCACGATGGTCACGACCCCGGCCCGGACGGAAAACCACCGGTGTTCGTCCAGGATGTCCGCCGTTCCGGCATCCTGAAAGGCGGGTTGCTCCGGGAAGAATCGGGTCGGGCGCACCCAGAGATGAACCGGCCCGGGGGGTAGTCCCTCGACTCGGAACTGGCCCCGTTCGTCGGCGAAGGCGCCCGGACCGAAGACCGCCGTCCCGGCGGCATAGTCCACCGCCTGGACATACACAAAAGCTGCCGGCGTACCATCAGCAAACGCGACGCGCCCGCCGATGGAGCCGCGCTCCTCGAGGAACCCGGGCGCCGGATACAGGAGAGACACCCCGATCCGATCGTCAGGCATCAGTCGGGGGACGCCGTAGCTGGCGGCAATGGACATCTGCGGGTCGGAGGAAAGACCGGCGAGCGTCTCGGGAAGGAAACCCGGAGGCCAGTTCGCCGAGTTTGCGCTTTGCCCGAGCCAAACGGGGTTTGCAGGTGCGTGAGTCAGACCTAGACAGTGTCCCATCTCGTGCGCGACCACCTCCTCGAGAAAGTAAGCCGCCCACTCCTGCACCGCTGGATCATCTCGCGGCCAGTTGTCGAAGATCGTCGGATCAAGATGGATGTCGCATTCGAGCATCCGGCCATCCCTGTAAATCCAAAGTGCGGACGCCGGGTAGCCGCGGTCCTCAGCGACCTCGAACCCGATGGTGTTGATCCTGTCCGACCCGTCGGACCGGATGGAAGCAATGTGGAGGTCTTCGAGAACGATGCCGATGTCCGCCGTCTCGACAGCGGTCCAGGCGCCGAATCCCGCTCGGACGATCTCACGCCATTTCTCGCGGGTCAGGTTCCCGTACTCGGGGAGGTTGCCCGTATCCAGAATGCGGAATCGCAGCGGAAACGCGTCTCTTTCCCACCGGACAGCCCGCTCCGAAGACATCACCCACAGCCGGCCGGTGTCGGAGAAGAAGAGGTACGCCTGCAGAGGCGACGCGACCAAAGCGACCACAGCGGCATACGAAAGGAGCCGCGCGGAAATCACCCGCCTCTTGCGGGGCACCCCTATTTCGCTACCTTCCCACCGACCAGCCGACATCCACGCTGAAGAACAGGAACCTCGGTCGAACGCTGGTGTGGAGCGTCATCGTGTCCCCGCCAGGTACCTCGCGCTCGGGGAAGGTGAACCGCATGTCCCAACTCTCCTCGGTATCCCGCGCCCGCCCGACGAACGCATCAAGCCGCGGGCGCAGGAACATCCGTCCCATCCTCAGAGTGAGGCCCAGCGAACCGCCGAAGATCGCGACACCGCGGTCTGCGCGGAAGTCACCCCCGACCACCTCGATAGAGGCGTCGGAGGACTCCCCGCCGAAGTCGTAGGCTCCGGAAATCCCGGGCGGGATGTCGTTCACCGCCAGCCGGCCGGAATCCCCTCCCATCAGCAGGTACCCGGCGCCCGCGGCCAGATAGAACCTGACCCGCTCATCGCGGAGGGAGAACTCCCGGACGGCAAACGCGCTCAAGAGGTCGTTTGCTGAGTCCGTGAGTGCCAGTTCCTGCGCGCCGCGCCAATTGGTTTCGCGCACCATCGCGGCCGGCATGAAGCCCCGTCCGGCAACGCGGTGATGCTGGACCTCGAGGCCCCACCCTCCCCGAATCACCCGCAGGCCGGCGCCCCAGCTCCCCTCGCGGGAGTAGCCCACGGTCTCGTCGACCGGGCTCGCGGCACTCGCTATCAGAAGCCTGACCTCTCCACGCGAGATCAGCCCGGCAAGCCCACCGTGGCCGGCGAACTGGATCTCCCAGGAACTGTCCCCATCCGATGAACGGGGCGGCTCGGTGGGTTCGCCCGGCTGGACATCGGGTAGGCGCCGTTTCGGCTCCTCGGTACCGCCGACGGGAGCAGCCTGGATCATTGCCAGGAGGGTGGTCAGGATCGCCAGACGAAGCATGGTTCCTCCAATGCCGGCCTGGAGGCTGCGGCGGTCCGCGGCGTCTCCCTCGCCCCGGTCAGTTCCCGAGGCCGATGTCCAACAAAAAGAGGAAGATGGTCGGCTTCACGCTCGTGCCGTAGTGGAATCCGACTTCACCCAACCCCTCCGCTCCCAACTCCTCGAGGTCCCCGAACCCAATCGCCAGGTCGGTGGTCAGGGCTCGGGACACCACCACGTCAACCCGGGGACGAAGCATGATTCGGCCGAAACGGAACGCGACTCCCAACGAGCCGGCATAGACCACGGATTTCCGGTCGGCGGTGAATTCGACCTCGGGAACGAAGGCGGGCAGAATGGGGAGGTCCTCCGACGGGAACTGGGACGGCCCGCCGGAGAGCAGCAGATCCGTTCCCGAATCGGTCGCCTGGAGCCACCCTGCGCCGACCCCCAGGGAAAGCTCCGCGCCGCCCCCAAGCTGGAAGACCCGGATGGCCTGTCCGAGGACCAGTCGGGCCTGGGATGGCACCAGCGGCTGGCCGAACTGTGCGGCTTCTTCCGCTGTCGCTCCATTCGAATCCGCGACGAGCCAGGACGGCGTGAGATCGAGACTCTCGAAGATGTTGTAGCTCCCTTCGATTCCCCAGTTCCCCGACATGAGGCGAGCTCCCACGCCCCAACCGAATTCCGAACTGAGCCTGGAGGCGGAAATGGTGCCCCCGCCGCCCTCCACGCCAGCCGGCAGGTCACCCATGAAGCCGACCGAGTCCTCCGCCGAGACGTTGAGCAACGGCAGACCCACGCGCCCGAACAGTTCGATCCGCATCCCGGACGATCCGTAGTTGCTCTGCGCGGGGGCCACCGAGAACCCCAGCGCGCCCCGCAGCCCGGTCGTCGCGTCCGTTGCCAGGGAATCGGAGAGTTGCTCCCTGATGTCCTCCTTCGCCTCTTCTGCGTCGGCCGGCGTGCCGTTCTTCGCACCAACGTCATCACCCTGCCCTACGGCGGCGAACAGCAGCATGAGAACCACCATCAAGGCTGATCGGGTCTTTCCAATCGTCATGCGCCCACTGTAACGCGCCGATCCAGTCTTACGACAGAACGGAAATGCCGCCGCAGCCGGGTACACTCGAAAGCCGCTCCGAGACCCCACCCGCCGACCGAGGAGGCCCCCCAATGCGAGTTCCGATGCGAGTTGCCCGTGTGCTGAACCTGGTCCTGTTTTCCGTGTTTTCCCTGCCGATGCTGTCCGCCGCCCAGAGCGGGGACGCCGCTGCCGTCGTCTCCCGGTTCCTGAACGCCCAGCGCACCGATTTCGAGGAGGTGGCGCTTCGCATCTGGGACTGGGCCGAAGTGGGCTACCAGGAGGAACAGAGTTCAACCCTCCTCCAGGAACAGCTCACCGCCGGCGGTTTCTCGGTGGAAGCGGGGGTCGCCGGGATGCCCACCGGGTTCGTCGCCGAGTGGGGATCGGGAAGCCCGGTGATCGGCATCCTCGCCGAGTTCGACGCCCTGCCGGGCGTGAGCCAGGCGGCCGTCCCGGAACCCATGGAGCGCGAAGGCGTGGGCGCCGGGCATGCCTGCGGTCACCACCTGTTCGGGACGGCCTCGGTGGCCGCGGGACTCGCAATCCGGGACTGGCTCGAACGGTCGGGAACGCCCGGAAGGATCCGCGTCTACGGCACCCCCGCTGAAGAGGGCGGCGCCGGCAAGGTGTACATGGTCCGGGAGGGTCTTTTTGCCGACGTGGACGCCGTGCTTGCCTGGCATCCCGGGGACCGGAACGACGCGAGCCCGGGCGATTCGCTCGCCAACCTGTCGGCCAAGTTCCGGTTCCGGGGCGTCTCCGCCCATGCGGCGGGAGCTCCGGACCAGGGCCGATCGGCGCTCGACGCGGTGGAGGCCATGAACTTCATGGTGAACATGATGCGCGAGCACGTCAATGAGCGCAGCCGGATCCACTACGTGATCACCCGGGGGGGCGAAGCCCCGAATGTGGTCCCCAACTTCGCCGAGGTCTATTACTACAACCGCCATCCCTCGGTGGAAACGGCCCGCGCCAACTGGGAGCGGATTCTGAAGACCGCCGACGCGGCGGCGCTCGGCACCGAGACCGAAGTCGAGCACGAGATGATCCACGGGATCTACAACATCCTTCCGAACGAGCACCTCGGGCGGCTCCTCTTCAAGAACATGAAGGCGGTCGGCGGCTTCACTTACACCGACGAGGAGCGGGCTTTCGCCGAGGAAATCCAGAAGCACCTGCAGCAACCGCGTCCGATCGGCTCCCAGGAGGAGGTCATGGACTGGGCGAGAACGCCGGCGGGCGGTTCGACCGACGTGGCCGACGTGAGCTGGGTGGTTCCCACCGCGCAGTTCCGCACTGCCACCTGGGTACCGGGAACGCCGGCGCACAGTTGGCAGGCGGTCGCCTGCGGCGGAACGAGCATCGGCCTGAAGGGCATGCATCTTGCCGCCCAGGTGCTCGCGCGCACCGGCGCCGACCTCTTTCAGGATCCGTCCTACCTGACCGCGGCGCTCGCCGAGTTGAACGCCGCGCGGGGACCGGATTTCGTGTACAAGCCGCTGCTGGGCGACCGGCCGCCGCCGCTCGATTACCGGCGCTGACCAACGGCGACCGGGAGGTCAGCTTTCCTTGCCCGGTGGCGTCATCACCGCGAACAGCACCGTGAGTCTTGCCCCGCTAGGCGGGGCGATGCCGGTCTGAAGGCCCCCACCGGGGGAGAACTGGGGGAGAACTGGCCGGCGCTCCTGGCCCGTTGTTCCCGGGTGCCATACACTCGGGTTTTCCGCGGAGGACCCTGTCCATGGTCAACAGAACAAAGAAATCCCGTTTTCTCGCCGTCGTCGTCGCCGGGGCGCTGACCGCTGGACTCGCGGCCGAGGCCCTCGCACAGAGCCGCTTCACCCTGGCCCTCACCGGCGATTCGATCATTACCCGCAAGATGAGCGTGTACGAGGAGCCCCAGTTCCTCCGGATGATCGACCTGTTGCGGGATGCCGACCTCGCCTTCACCAACGTGGAAATGCTGTTCCACGACTACGAGTCCTACCCGATGAGTTCGAGCGGCGGCACCTACATGCGCGCCCAGCCCGAACTCGTGCAGGAATTCGTGTGGGCCGGGTTCGACCTGGGGTCGCTGGCCAACAACCACTCCGGAGATTTCGGTCCGCCGGCCATGCTGCTGACCGAAAAATACATCAGGGAAGCCGGAATCGTCGCTGCCGGAGTGGGGCAAAGCCTCGCCGAGGCCCGCGAAGCCAAGTTCGTTGAGACCAAGGACGGCCGGGTGGCGCTGATTTCGCTCTCCTCGTCCTTCCCCAACCACGCGATGGCCGGCAAGTCGCGCGACGACATGCCGCCCCGGCCGGGATTGAATCCGCTGCGCCACATCAGGACCTACGAGGTCACGAAGGACCAGCTCGAGGGCATCCGCGCCACCATGCGCGACCTCAAGATGAACCCGCCCGCGGAGGGGACGAGCCTGAACTTCCTGCGCAACCGCTTCGAACTGGCGGATGCCCCGGGAGTCCGTACCGAGCCGCATCCCGAGGATCTGGCGGAGATCGCCATGGTGGTGAACAACGCGAGCCGACAGGCGGACTACGTCATCGTGACCATCCACGCCCACGAGGGCGCGCCGGGCCCCGACAGCCGCTTCGTGCCCGCCCAGTTCCTCGTCACCTTCGCCCGGGCGATGGTGGATGCGGGAGCCTCGGTCTTTGTGGGGCACGGACCCCACGCGCTGCGCGCGATCGAGATCTACCAGGGAGCGCCGATCCTCTACAGCCTCGGCGACTTCCTGTTCCAGAACGAAACGCTGCAGCGCCTGCCCTATGAGAACTACTCGGGGGTCGGGCTTGGCGAGACCGACGGGCTCGCCGACTTCAACGAGGCGCGCTACAACAACGACACCACCGGCTTCCCGGCCCTCCCCGAGATCTGGGAGGCGGTCATCGCGGTGCCCGAGTGGAGCGGTGGGCAATTGGTGGAGTTGACGCTGCATCCGATCACGCTGAATCACGGCAAACCGCGCCACGTTCGCGGCCGCCCGATGATGGCCGAGGGAGCGCTCGCCGACAAGATCCTTCAGGATGTGGTGCGTCTCTCCGAGCCCTACGGCACGCAGCTCGAGATCCGTGACGGGGTCGGCCGGGTGGTGCTGCCGTCGGAGACGACCGACGAACAGCAGCAATAGCCCGTGGGGAAGGGAAACCCGACCCCGCGGCGCTCCGCGCCGCAATCCGATGCTGGGCGCGACTCTTCGTCACAGGCCGCCAACTGAGCCGGGACGTCATCGGATGAAGCGCTCGCTTCCGCCGGCCGTTTGCTTCCTGGTATCCCTGGCGCCGGGAGTCGCTTTTGGGACAGCTCTACCCGAGGCGGCCGCTACCTCTCCGGGAGAGAGCGCCCCGGTCCGGCAGAGTGAAGAAACGGTCCGGCAGAGTGAAGAAACGGTCCGGCAGAGTGAAGAAACGGTCCGGCAGAGTGAAGAAACGGTCCGGCAGAGTGAAGAAACGCTCCGGATCGACCTCCACTCCCATCCCTCCCGGTTCCACCGCGCCAACGTGCCGCGGATCAGCGACGAAGAGATCGCCCGCTACCTCGACCGGGGCATGGACGCGGTGGTGGCCACCATCAGCACCGACACCCCGTACCGGGGCGGCTACGTGCTCCGCGACGGAACCCGGATCGAAAGCGGAAACCGGCGCCCGGATCCCGCAGAACCCTGGGAATACACCCTCGACCGCTTCGAACGGTTGACGCGCACGGCGGCGGAGGGCCGCGCGGTCTTCGTGCGAACCCCGGCCGAGGCCCGAAAGGCGCGCGCCGAGGGAGTGCTCGGCATTCTTCCGGCGCTCGAAGGGGCGGACTCGCTCGAGGGAGCGATCGGGCGGCTCCACCAGCTCCACGAAATGGGGCTCGCCCTGGTGCAGCTCGTGCATTTCCGGCCGAACGGGCTGGGCCACATCCAGACGTGGCCCTACACCCCCGGCGGGCTTACCGAGTTCGGGCGCGAGGTGGTTCGCGAGTGCAACCGGCTCGGCATCGTCATTGACCTCGCCCATGCGAATCCCGAGACCATCCGGGACACGCTGGAGCTCTCCCGGGCTCCGGTCATCTTCAGCCATACCGGAGCGTTTGCCCTCGGCGAGGCCGACCGGAACCTGCGCGATCCCGAAATCCAGGCGATCGCCGCGGCGGGAGGCGTGATCGGGATCTGGCCGAACGGGAGTCTCCTCCCGACCGTCGCCGACATGGCCCGGCACATCCGTTACGTTACGGACCTCGGGGGGATGGACGCAGCGGGAATCGGGAGCGATCTGAGGGGGATGTCCGCCTACAGCGAAGGATTCGGCGAGGAAGCCAACTTCGAAGCGATTGCCGAGGCGCTCGCCGAGGCCGGTTTCGACAGTGATGAAGTCGAGGGGATCCTCGGCGCCAACTTCGAGCGGGTGTGGGAGGAAGTCACCGCCCACCTGACCGCCGACGACAACCCACCAGGAGCACAGCAATGAACCGCCCGGCTTTACCGAATATGAACCCGTGGCCACCGGCCGCTCTGCTCCTCGCGCTGCTCACCGGCTGCGCCGGATCCGAACCGGCGCCGACGCTCGATGAGACGTTCATGGCGATCGTGGCGGAAGCCCGGGACACCGCCGGCAGCCCCGGCCTCTCCGCCGCGGTGGCAGTGAACGGAGAGTTGATCTGGAGCGGCGCGTCGGGACTCGCCGACGTCGAGAACGGGGTGCCGGCAACCGCGGACAGCGTGTACCGCATCGCTTCCGTTTCGAAGCCCGTCGCCGGTACCGCGATGATGCAGCTCGTGGACCAGGGCGCCGTCGACCTCGACGCCGAGGTTCAGACCTACTTCCCGGCCTTTCCCGAGAAGGAGTTTCCGATCACGGTCCGCCATCTGATGACGCACACCTCGGGCATCCGCCACTACAACCCGGGCGAGATGGACATGAAGGACCATTTCGACACGATCGAGGCCGCCATCGAGATCTTCAAGGACGACCCGCTCGTCTTCGAGCCCGGGACGCAATACAGCTATTCCTCCTACGCCTGGAACATCGTGGCCGGCATCGTCGAGAACGTGTCGGGACAGAGCTTCGACGACTACCTGCAGGAAAACGTCTGGGGACCGGCGGGGATGGAGGTCACGTACCTGGAGCACCAGGGTGACATCGTCCCGAGTCGGGTGCGCCAGTACGTGAAGCGGGAGGACGCCGCCGGCGTTCTGAACGCTCCGTTCGCGGATCTCTCCATCAAGTGGGCCGGCGGCGGAATGATCTCCACGGCCCCCGATCTCGTCCGCTTCGCGCTCGCGCTCGATGCCGAGACGATCCTCCCGGCCGATGTCCATGCCCGGATGACGACGCCGTATCAGCTCGCCGATGGGACCATGAGTGAGTACGCGCTGGGCTGGCGGATCTCCACCGATGAGATGGGCACCTGGGTCGCCCACTCGGGAGGCGCTACCGGCGGCTCCACGCGTCTGCTCCGCCTTCCCGAACGGGGAGCGGCAGTCGCCGTGTTCTCGAACGTCCAAAACGCCGAAGGTCTCGCCGAAGCCGCCCGGCGCCTCGCCGAGGCGGCGCTGGAACACACTCCGGAGCCCTGAGGGCCCGGCCGGAGTCCGGACCCCGCCCCGCCGGGGCATCCGGGTGGAGCCGCAGTCCGTCCGTCAGCCGGCGCCGAAGAGGCTGGGTGGCGAGTTGCCCCCCGATCGGGCCGTTCCGCTCTCAGCTCGCGCCCCGAGCGGCTCGATACAACGCGGGTCGTCGTGCGCGGGATTGTTCACCAGGGAACTGACCCGGAAGGCCGCCATCGCGGCGGACGGATAGGGCCCGAGAGGCACCTCGCCTCCCGTGAGCCACCGATCAAATGTGTCGGGGTGCAGGATGACGGGCATCCGATCGTGGATTGGGCCCACGACGTCGTTCGCGTCCGTCGTGAGGATGGTGAAGGTCTCCAGGATTTCCGGCCGACCGATCCCGGACGTTTGACCGGCGAGGATTGCCGGCGGCGCACGCCACCGCTCGAAGAGGCCGGCGAGTGCGAACGGGCCGGGCTCGCGCATGCGGAAGAGCCAGGGTTGCCGGCGCCGCCCAAGACGCTCCCACTCGAAGAAACCGTCCACCGGGACGAGGCACCTCCTGGCAGCGAAGGCCGCCCGGAAGGAAGGCCGACTACCGGCCGTCTCGGCGCGGGCGTTGATGAGCCGATTCCCGATCGACGGATCCCGGGCTCCGCTCGGGATCAGCCCCCAGCGGAGCATCCGGAGGCGGCGGACTCCCTCGTTCCGTACTACCGCCGCGAGCTGCGTGGGCGCCACGTTGTAGCGGGGGGGCAGATCCTCCGGAATCTCTTCGAGGTCGAAGAGTTCGGCGGTCTCCTCCCAGGAGGATGACTGGGTGAAGCGTCCACACATCGCGTCTTAACAGCCTGTGGACAAAGTCTCGCGGCGTTCGAGCGGCGATCCATCCCGGCTGAAACACTCCGCTTCGCGTCGTTCATCGTTGCGCTTCGGTCGAAATACACCCGGTATTCCTCCCTCGCGCGCCTTGTCAGCCGGGCGCCTCACCGCTCTCGGCGCTCACGCCACTTTATCCACAGGCTGTTAACCGAGTGGGCGCCACAAACGGAGTTGCCTCTTCGCGTCTCGCCGCCCTGCGGGCGGCGGTGCCGGTCTGAAGACCGGCGTTCCCGAGCCGGCGCGATCCCCGGCGCTCACTGCTGCTCGCCGTCGGTGGCCGCCTTTTTCTCCTCGTCCTCGCCGGGGGCCGTCTCCCACTCGTACTCCATCCCGCGGACGTGTCGCTCGAACCAGTCGATCTCCACGTTGACCTTGAAGAGCTGGTGGCGGAGTTCCCGTAAGCCATGCGGCTCCCGTGGCGCGACGTACAGGTGAGTGTCCACCCCGTTCGTCCGGAGCGCCCGGTAAAGCTCCACCGACTGCGGCATCGGCACACGCACGTCGTTCTCGCCGACGATCACGATGGTGGGCGTCGTGACCTTGTAGATGTCCTTGAGCGGCGAATTCCCCCAGTAGGCGTCGATCGGAGCGTCCTCCTCCCAGGGAGTCCCGCCGAACCAGGGGGTGCGCGGATGGCGCACGTCGCTCTGCCCGTACATGGAGATCCAGTTCACCGCGCCGGCGCCCGAGGACGCCGCCTTGAAGCGGCCGGTATGGGTGATGATCTTGTTGGTCATGTGCCCGCCGGCGCTCCAGCCCATCTTGGCCATCCGGTCCCCGTCGGCGATTCCGCGCTCGATCAGGTAGTCCACACCGGCCATGACGTCCAGATGGGCCTGGTTGAAGTAGTGCCCCACCATGTCCCGGAGGAAATCGTCACCGTAGCCGGTGCTGCCTCGGTAGTTGGGCTTGAAGACCGCGTAACCGCGAGCCGTAAGTACCGGGACGTAGCTGCCCCAGCGGCCGAAGGAGAACTTGTCCGAGGAACGCGGCCCGCCGTGGGTCTGCACGACGAGCGGATAGCGCTGTCCCTCCTGGTAGTCGAGCGGGTAGTAGAGGAGTCCCTCGACCTCCACACCGTCTTCCCCCTGCCAGCGGACCGCTTCCTGGATCGGCAGCTCGAAGGTCTCGTCCAGGGTGTCGAAGACGCTCGTGACCTTCACCGGGTCGCCTCCCGCGGCGGGGAGCAGATGGATGTCCCCGTTGTTCTCGCGGTTGCTGATCCCGAAGACGTGCTGACCGGCGGCGGCCGCAAAGTTCCATCCCGTGAGCGAGTGGTCGCCATCGGTGAGCGCCCGGGGCGCGTTGTCATCCACCGCGGCGTGGAAGAGCTGGCTGCGCACGCCGGTGTTGCCGATGAAGTAGATCGAACCGTCCGGGGCCCAGGTGGCTCCGTTCGCCTCGTGCGGCCAGTCCGCGTAGAGGACCCGGTGCGGGCCGCCGGCGGCCGGAATCAGGAAGACATTCCGGTTGAAGTAGGTCTCGAAGTCGGCGCTCGACGCCGACACGAAGAGGACCTGGGAGCCGTCGGGAGAAAGCTGGGCGCCGCTCTCGATCACCGTGTTGTCGGTCAACTGGAGGGCGTTTCCGCCACCTGTGTCCATGACCCAGACCTCGCCCTCGTCGCGGTTGTCGAGAAGCGGGGTCGGCGCCCGCGAATGGGCGATCCGCGACCCGTCACCGGAGAGCCGGAATTCCAGCACCGAGAAGTCGCCCGAGGTGATTCGTTCCGCATCCCGGGGGCCTTCCCCGGAAGTGGGGACGCGGAACAGGTGCCGCTGCTTGTAATCCTCGTCGAAGGCGAACATGTCGTCCCGGAGGTCGTCCTGCTCCTTTTCCTCGGGGGTCTTGGGGTCGGGAGCGATGAAGTAGATGTGCTCCCCGTCCGGTGAGAAGGCGTACGACTGCACCGAGCTTTCGTGCTCGGTGAGCGGTGTCGCTTCTCCTCCGCGGTTGGACATCCGGTGGATCTGCGTAAACGGACTCTCCCCCCGCCGGGCCAGGAACGCGATCCAGGCCCCGTCGGGAGACCAGCGCGGGCTGGACTCTCCGCGCTCTCCGCCCGTGAGCCGAACGTCCCCGCTGCCATCGGTAGCTATCCGGTGGATGTGAGTGGTCCGGCCGTTGTGTTTCCAATCGGTGTCCGAGCGGGTGTAGAGCAGTTCGGTCCCATCGGGGGACAGGCGTGGACTGCCCACCCGCGGGACATCGATCAAGTCGACGATCGTCATCGGCCGCTTTCCCTGAGCCGATGCGCTGGGGGCCGCGGCGGCCATCGCCGCCAACCCGGCAGCGAGAAAGCCCAAACGAAGCAAAAGGGAATACGTCATGAAGGTTCTCCTGCGGCGCGCTGTGCGGGCTACGGGTTTTGGCCGTCCGTGGTGGCGGCCGTCTCGGGCTCGTAATTATCCGGGGCCGTTTCCCACTGGTACTCGATTCCGCGGACATGGCGCTCGAACCAGTCGATCTCCACGTTGACCTTGAAGAGCGCGTGGCGCAGTTCCCGCCAGCCGTGCGGTTCCCGTGGCGCGATGTAGAGGTGGGTGTCCACCCCGTTGGTCTTGAGCGCCCGGTAGAGCTCCACCGATTGGGGCGGCGGAACCCGGACATCGTTTTCTCCGACCAGCACGATGGTGGGCGTGGTCACCTGGTAAATGTCCTTGAGCGGTGAGTGCCCCCAGTAGGTATCGATCGGGGCGTCCTGCTGCCACGGCGTTCCGCCGAACCACGGTGTCCGATAGGTGCGGACATCGCTCTGGCCGTACATCGAGATCCAGTTCACCGCCCCGGCGCCCGAGGCCGCCGCTCTGAAGCGATCGGTGTGGGTGATGATCTTGTTCGTCATATGACCGCCGCCGCTCCAGCCCATCTTGGCCATCCGGTCGCCGTCGGCAATCCCGATCTCGATGAGGTGGTCCACCCCGGTCATTACGTCCAGATGGGCCTGGTGGAAGTAGTGCCCCACCATGTCCCTGAGAAAGTCGTCGCCGTAGCCGGTGCTCCCCCGGTAGTTGGGCTTGAAGACCAGATAGCCCCGGGCGGCCAGAATCTGCGTGTAGTTCGACCAGTAGTCGAAGGAGAACTTGTCGGAAGCCGCGGGTCCCCCGTGGGTCTGCACGACGAGCGGATACCGCGCTCCCTCCCGGTAGTCGAGCGGGTAGTAGAGAAGGCCCTCGACTTCCACGCCGTCCTCCCCCCTCCAGCGGATCGCTTCCTGGATCGGGAGTTCGAAGGTCTCGCCCGGGTAGTCGAAGACGCTCGTGACCTTCACCGGGTCCCCGCCCGCTGCCGCCAGGAGGTGAACGTCGCCACGGTCGTCGCGCCTGCTGATCCCGAACACGTGCTGCGCGGTGGGCGCGTGGTAGTTCCATCCCACCAGGGATTGGTCCCCGCCGGTGAGCGCCACGGGCGTTTCGTCGTCCACCCGGGCGTGGAAGAGCTGGGTGCGAACGCCCGTGTTGGCGATGAAGTAGATCGAGCCGTCGGGCGCCCACCGCGCGCCGGTCACCTCGTGCGCCATGTCCTCGTAGAGAAGGCGGTGCGCTCCTCCGCCGGCCGGCACGACAAAGATGTTGGTGTTGAAATAGGTCTCGAAATCGGCGCTCGATTCGGAAAGGAACAGCACCCGGCCGCCGTCCGGGGAAACCTGCGCCCCGCGCTCGCTGACCGTGTTCGTGGTCAGTTGCACGGCGTTCCCACCATCCACGTCCATGATCCAGACCTCACCCTCGTCGCGGTTGTCGAAAAGCGGCGTGGGCGCCCGCGAGTGGGCGATCCGCTTCCCGTCGTCGGAAAGCCGGTACTCCACCACCGAGTAGTCACCCTCGGTGATCCGCTCGGCCGCCCGCGGCCCGTCGCCGTCCGTCGGCACCCGGAAGAGATGACGCTGCCGGTAGTTCTCGTCGAAGGCGAAGACATCGTCCCGGAGTTCGTCCTTCTCTTTTTCGTCGAGGGTCTTGGGGTCGGCGGCGATGAAATAGATGGTGTCCCCAGCGGGCGAGAAGGTGAACGACTGCACCGAAGTCTCGTGCTCGGTCAGCGGAACCGCCTCCCCGCCCGAGGTGCGCATCCGGTGGATCTGGGCGGAGGGGCTCCCGCCCCGCTGCGCCAGAAACGCCACCCACGCTCCGTCAGGGGACCAGCGGGGACTCGACTCGCCCCGCTCGCCGTTCGTCAGCCGCAGGTCGCCGGTGCCGTCGGTCCCGATGCGGCGGATGTGGGTGGTGCGGCCGTTCTCCTTCCAGTCGGCATCGGTCCGGGTGTAGAGGAGTTGTGTTCCGTCCGGCGACAGCCGCGGGCTCCCCACCCGAGGGACCTCGACGAACTCCACGATGGTCATCGGCCGCTTTTGTTGCGCCGACGCGAACGGCGCGGCGGCGGCGAGCCCGACCAGGCTGACAGCCGCCAGCCGCAAACAAGACGACAAACAGGACGAGGGGGAATCCTTCACCGAACTCCTGCTCGAAGGGATGGAGATGGAGTCCGGCTCAGGGACTTTCTTCGTCCGTGGTGGTCATCTCCTCTTCGTCGTCGCCGGGGGCCGTCTCCCACTCGTACTCGATGCCTCGCACGTGACGCTCGAACCAATCGAGCTCGATGTTCACCTTGAAGAGCTCGTGACGGAGCTCCTGCCAGCCATGCGGCTCCCGCGGCGCGATGTAGAGGTGCGTGTCCACTCCGTTCGTTCTCAGCGCCCGGTAGAGCTCCACCGACTGGTTCGGCGGCACCCGGACGTCGTTCTCGCCGACGAGCACGATCGTGGGGGTGGTCACCTTGTAGATGTCCTTCAGCGGCGAGTGTCCCCAATAGGTGTCGATCGGCGCGTCCTCCTGCCAGGGGGTACCGCCGAACCACGGGGTCCGGTAGATCCGCACGTCACTCGTCCCGTACATCGAGATCCAGTTCACCGCTCCGGCGCCTGACGCCGCCGCCTTGAAGCGGTCGGTGTGGGTGATGATCTTGTTGGTCATGTGACCGCCGCCGCTCCAGCCCATCTTGGCCATCCGGTCCCCGTCGGCGATCCCGAGCTCGATCAGGTGATCCACCCCGGTCATCACGTCGAGGTGGGACTGGTTGAAGTAGTGGCCCACCATGTCCCTGAGAACGTCGTCGCCGTAACCGGTGCTTCCCCGGTAGTTGGGCTTGAAGACCGCCCAACCGCGAGCCGTCGCCACCTGGACATAGCTGCTCCAGCGGCCGAACGAGAACTTGTCGGAGGCCGCCGGCCCGCCGTGGGTCTGGACGATCAGCGGATAGCGCTGCCCTTCCTGGTAGTCGAGCGGGTAATAGAGGAGTCCTTCGACTTCCACCCCGTCCTCGCCCTTCCAGCGGATCGCCTCCTGCACGGGCAGCTCGAAGGTCTCGGCCAGATAGTCGAAGACGCTCGTGACCTTCACCGGATCCCCGCCGTTCGCCGGCAGGAGGTGGAGGTCGCCGTTGTTTTCGCGGTTGCTGATCCCGAAGACGTGCTGTCCGGCTGAGGATTGGAAGTTCCATCCCGAGAGCGAATGGTCGCCGGCGGTGAGCGCCGTGGGCGCGGCGTCCTCCATCGTGCCGTGGAAGAGTTCGGTACGGACCCCGGTGTTGGCGGTGAAATAGATCGAGCCGTCGGGCGCCCAGCGGGCGCTGTTGACCTCGTGGGTCATGTCCTCGTAGAGCACCCGGTGCGCTCCCCCGGCAGCCGGCATCACGAAGATGTTGTCGTTGAAATAGGTCTCGAAGTCGGCGCTCGAATCGGAGAGGAACATGAGCTGCGTGCCATCGGGAGAGAGCTGGGCGCCGAATTCGCTGACGGTGTTATCCGTCAACTGCACGGCGTTCCCGCCGTCCACGTCCATGATCCAGACCTCCCCCTCGTCCCGGTTGTCAACCAGCGGGCTGAGGGACCGGTGGTGCGCGACGCGCATGCCGTCGTCCGAAAGCCGGAAGCCGATCACCGAATAGTCGCCCTCGGTGATCCGTTCCGCCTGCTGCGGCCCTGCCCCGTCGGGGGCAACCCGGAAGAGATGGTGCTGCTTGTAGTCCTCGTCGAATGCGAACACGTCGTCCTTGAGTTTGTCCTTCTTCTTTTCCTCGGGCGTCTTGGCGTCCGGGGCCGTGAAGTAGATGTGCCGGCCGTCGGGAGAGAACTGGAACGACCGCACCGAGCTGTCGTGCTCGGTCAGCGGGGACGCCTCGCCGCCGCTGTTGCGCATCCCGTAGATCTGCGTTTCGGAGTCCTCGCCGCGCTTTGCGAGAAACGCGACGCGCATTCCGTCGGGCGACCAGCGAGGGCTGGACTCCCCTTCCTCACCGTTGGTGAGCTGAACCTCGCCGCTTCCGTCGGCGTTGATCCGATGGATGTGGGTCGTCCGGCCGTTCTTCTTCCAGTCGGTACCGCTCCGGGTGTAGAGCAGTTGGGTCCCGTCGGGAGACAGGCGGGGGCTCCCCACCGACGGCAAGTCGATCAGTTCGACGATCGTCATGGGCCGTTTGTCCTGCGCGGTGACGACGGAAGCGACCAACAGGGCGAGGGAAAGAGCGAAGAGAAAACGAAAACGGAGCATCACAGGCCTCCCGGACAGACCATTGTCCCATTCATTGTCCCCTCGTGTGCGACCCGCCTTCAAACGTCGGGGGGCCGGGAGGCCGCGGGCTAGAATCGCCGCCGAGCAATTGGCCTTCGGATGCGGACTGGAATCACGGGAGCGACGGGCCTGATCGGCCGCGCGCTCGCTTCGGAACTTGCCGGACGGGGCCACGAAGTGGTGGCGCTCACCCGGCGCGAAGGTGCGCTCACGGGGTTCCCGCCCGGAGTCCGATCCGCCCGCTGGAACCCTCGCGGTGACGGAACCAACGCCGACCCGGCCGGTGTTCTGGAAGGGCTCGACGCCCTGGTCCACCTTGCCGGAGAGCCGGTCGGAAAACGCTGGACGACCGCCCGGAAGCGCGCCATTCGCGAGAGCCGGGTCGAAGGCACGAAAGCCCTGGTCGCGGCCCTGGGCGCCTCCCGGAATGGGCCCTCGCGACTGCTCGCCGCCTCCGCCGTCGGCTACTACGGGGCGCGCGGCGACGAAGAGCTTGTCGAAGACGCCGCCTCCGGACACGACTTCCTGGCCGAAGTGTGCAGGGAGTGGGAGGCCGCCGCCGGCGCCGCCCGGGACTGCGGAATCGAGACCGCCTCCCTCCGAATCGGGGTCGTGCTCTCCCCGCAGGGGGGCGCTCTGGCCACCATGCTTCCTCCGTTCCGGCTGGGAGTGGGCGGCCGGCTCGGGAGCGGACGCCAGTGGATGCCGTGGATCCACCTTGCCGACGTGGCAGCCGCGATCGCCCACCTCCTCGAGGCTCCCGCCGGGTCTCTCGAATCGACGTACAACCTCACGTCTCCCAACCCGGTCACGAATGCCGCCTTCACCAAGGCGCTGGGGAAGGCCCTCCGGAGACCGACCATCTTTCCGGCTCCGGGACTGGCGATGCGATTGGCCTTCGGGGAGATGGCCGACGCGCTGCTGCTCTCCGGCCAGCGAGTGATGCCCGGGCGTCTGCTCGCTGCCGGCTTCCAGTTCGGACATCCCGCGATCGGGCCGGCGTTGAACGACCTTGTCGGTTCCTGAAATGCCCCGTTCTCCATCAGCGCTACGCCGTCCGGCGGCGGGCCGCCAGTTCGCCCGCATCGTCGTGGTGGGCCTGCTGTTCACCGCAAGCGCGATCGGGGGCGCCATGCTCGGGCTGTTGGCTGCGTATCAGAGCGACATCCCCCTGATCGAAGAACTCGAGGGGTACGAAGCAAGCGCAACCACCATCGTGTATGACGAGAGCGGAGTCGAAATCGGGCAGTTCGCCGTCGAGCGCCGCATCGAGATGGGTTACGAGGAACTGCCCCAGCACCTTCGGGACGCCCTGGTGGCGTCCGAGGATCAGCGTTTCTGGCGTCACTTCGGTTTCGATCCCATCGGAATCGCGAGGGCGCTCTGGGACAACTACCGAACCGGCCGCATCGTCTCCGGGGCGAGCACGATCACGCAGCAGGTGGCGCGCGAGCTGTTCCTGAACCGGGAAGAAACGCTCGAGCGCAAGATCAAGGAAGCGATCACGGCCTTTTGGATCGAACGGGCATACCGCAAGGAGGAGATCCTCACCTTCTACGCCAACCAGGTGTTCCTCGGTTACGGGAACCATGGTGTCGAGGCGGCGGCCCAGTTCTATCTGGGCAAGAGCAGTCCGGACCTCTCCGTCGGAGAGGCGGCCATGCTGGTCGGCATCGCCCCGAACCCCGCCCGCTTCAACCCGTTCCGGAGTCTCCCGGCGGCCGAACGGCGGCGGGATATCGTGTTGGAACGAATGGTCGCCGAGGACTTCCTTTCTTCGGACGAGGCGCAGGCAGCACGGGAACAACCTGTCCGGCTCCGCTCCCGCGGCAGGGATCGCTTCGCCCCTCACTTCATGGAGATGGTGCGCGGCTATCTGCGGGACCACTACGGAGACTCGAGGACCTACCGGGGGGGACTTCGGGTTTACACGACGCTCGACAGCCGAATGCAGCGAGAGGCCACCGAGTCGGTGGAGCTGGCGCTGCGCGCCCACGACAAGCGGCAGGGATTCCGGGGGTTCGCCAGAAACGTCGTCGACGAGGGAGTCGAGCCCACTGAATACGAGGACGACTCCTGGACCGCCCCGCTCGCCATGGGATCGGTGGTGCGGGGAGTGGTGACCGCAGCCGGGCCGGAGCCGGAGATCCGGATCGCCGACTACCGGGCCCGGGTGGACGCCGACTCACTCCTGTGGACCTTCCAGACCGCCAAACAGCTCTTCCGGGTAGGCGATGTCGGCGATTTCCGCATTCTGGCCAACGAACCCGAACCGGGGGAGGAGACCGCCGAAGCGTCCACGGAGGGGCGCCTCAACCTGGAAAGGCCCCTCGTCGTCAGGCTGGAACAGGAGCCGCTGGCCGAAGGGGCCTTCCTGGCCCTGGACATCGAGATCGGAGCCATCCGGGCCGTGGTCGGCGGGTTTGACTTCGAGCGCAGCGAGTTCAACCGGGCGATCCAGGCGCGCCGGCAGCCAGGGTCGTCGTTCAAGCCGTTCGCCTATGGAGCGGCCCTCGCTACCGGGCGGCTCGCTCCCACTTCACTCCTTCTGGACGAGCCCTTCACCTGGATCGATCCGGTCAGCGACGAGCCTTACGAACCCCAGAACTACGACGGCCAACACCTCGGCTGGATCACGATGCGGAAGGCCTTCGAGGGTTCGCGCAACGTGCCGGCGGTGCGGATGGTTCACGACATCGGCCCCGAAAGCGTCGTCGCGCTCGCGCGCCGGCTGGGGATCCGCGGGGAACTCCTCCCGGTGCTCTCGATCACCCTCGGCTCGAGCGGCGTCACTCTCCTGGAGATGGTTTCCGCGTACAGCGCGTTTCCCAATCAGGGCGTCCGGATGGAGCCGTTCTTCGTCTCGCGAATCACGGACCGCGACGGGCGGGAGCTGGAGCGCTTCTATCCCGAGACCGCGTCGGTCATTCCCGCGGATCTTGCGTACGTCATCACCCACCTGCTCGAGGGCGTGGTGGCGCGCGGCACCGCCGTAGGAGCACGCAGGCTCGGCCGACCGGTCGCCGGCAAGACCGGCACCACGAACGAGTTCACGGATGCCTGGTTCATCGGCTTCGACCCCGAGATTGCCGCGGCTGTCTGGATCGGCAACGACGGAAACGAGACGCTGGGAGAACGCGAAAGCGGCGCCCGGGTAGCGCTGCCTGCCTGGATCCGTTTCATGGAAACCGGGCGCCCCGACCCTCCACGGCACGGCTTCCGGGCGCCACCCACAGTGGCGCTCGTTCCGGTGGATCTCGAAAGCGGACAGCCGTCCGAGGGGGGGCCCAACACGATCATGGAAGCCTTCCTTCCGGGTACGGAACCCGTCGCTGGCTACGATCGCTAGCAGATCGGGCCACCGCCCCCGGCCGGCCCCGGCCGGACCCACGCACATCCACTTCCCCTCTCCTATGCTTCCGGGCGTGGGCGACTGTTTTTCAGACGCCTTTTTCAACTCCGATCCAACCGCTCAATGAAGAAAAAACTCGTTCTCCTCGGCTGCGGCGGCGTGCTCGCCGCACTCTTGCTCGGAGCCGTCGTCCTCTTCTTTGCATTTCGCTCGACATACAACGGTCTGGTCACACTCGACGAGGCGGTGAAAGCCGGGTGGTCGCAGGTGGAAAACGTGTACCAGCGGCGCGCCGACCTCGTGCCGAACCTGGTGGCCACGGTCCAGGGGGCGGCCGATTTCGAGCGAGAAACCCTCGAAGCCGTCATTGCGGCCAGGTCCCGAGCCACCAGCATCCAGGTTTCGGCAAACGACCTCCAAAACCCCCAGGCCCTCGCCCGCTTCGAGGCGGCGCAGGGGGCGCTCTCGGGTGCGCTCTCCCGCCTCATGGTCGTCGTCGAGCGCTATCCGGACATCAAGGCCAACCAGAACTTCCTGAGCCTGCAGGATGAATTGGCGGGGACCGAGAACCGGATCGCCGTCGAACGGCGGCGTTTCAACGAAGCCGCCCAGGGATACAACACGCGGCGGCGCGGTTTCTTCACCCGAATGATCGCGAGTTGGTCCGGTTTCGCCGACGCCGCCTACTTCGAGGCCGAAGAGGGAGCCGAAACCGCACCCGAGGTGGACTTCAGCCGGTAACCGCCCGTGGAAAAAGCACCCCGACTGGCACGCCCGCGCGAAACACCCCCAGCTTCGGAATCCGTTCGCTCGCGGGATGGTCTTCCCACGGGTTGGTCCGACTCTCGCCACCCACTCCGAATGCCTTGGTTCTTCCACCGCCTCCTGGTCCTCCCGGTCATCGCCGGGTTCTGCCTCGTAGTCCCGGCGGGGGTGGCCGCCCAGGAAACGCCGCTCCCCGCGCAGGCGGGCCGGGTCGTAGACGAGGCGGAGTTCCTCTCCCCTGCGGAGGAGACGCGGCTCGAAGAGCTTCTCGCCCGCCTGGAAGCCGAAACCTCGGTCCAACTCGTCCTGGTCACCGTTCCGCGGATCGACGGAGCAATAGAAGACTTCAGCCTCCGCCTCGCCGAGGCCTGGGGCATCGGGCAGTCCGAAACCGACAACGGCGCCCTGGTGGTCGTCTCCCGGGAGGACCGGCGGGCGCGCATTGAGGTCGGCTACGGTCTGGAGTCGGTGATTCCCGACGGCCTGGCCGGGCGCATCATTCGTGACGAACTCGTCCCCCGATTCGCCGCGGGCGATTTCGCGGGCGGTTTCAGCGCCACCGCTGCGGCACTGGCCCAGGCCGCCGCCGGCGAATACCAAGGAGCCAGCAGCGGAGCGAATCCCGGTGCCCGGCGTACCTCCCGACGCGGGATCTCGACGCTGGTCCTCGTGGGGATTCTGCTCGGGATGCAGCTCCTCGGCTACATCGGGAACGCCTTCCATCCGGCCGGGGCAGCCGCCGCCGGGGGCGGGATCGCGGCGCTGCTCGGGTTCTTGCTGATCGGCGTGGGTTCCCTGTTCTGGCTGGTGCCGCTCGGTCTGCTTTCCGGCTTCGGAGCCACGGCCTTCACGCGCGCGACCGCAGGCCGAGGCGGCGCCTGGGGCTACGGGGGAATGCCGGGACGCCGGGGCGTCATGGGGGCTTCTCATGGATTCCGGGGTGGATTCGGGGGCGGTTTCGGGGGTGGTTTCGGTGGCTTCTCAGGTGGAGGCGGCGGTTTCGGCGGAGGCGGAGCCAGCGGCAGCTGGTGACCATGCGCGTTCCCAAACGTCTCCGCGCCCACTTGTCCGAGGAAGACCTCGACCGCATCGCCAGCGCCATTGCAGCGGCCGAGCGCGAGACGTCGGGCGAGTTGCGGGTTCACGTCGTCCCGCGGCTGCTGCCGCTCGAGAACGCCCGCCGGCGCGCCATCCGCGAGTTCTTCCGGCTGGGGGTGGACCGCACGAAGGACGGTTCCGGCGTCCTGCTGTTCCTGGCGGTTCGATCCGGCCGATTCGAAATCGTGGCCGACCAGGCGATCAACGAGGAAGTCGGCGAAGAGTCGTGGAACGAGATCGCAGTTGAAATCACGAGCCACATCCGCGAAAACGGCATCGGAGACGGCCTCGAACACGGAGTCCGTCGCATCGGAGGCTTTCTGGCGCGGCACTTTCCGATCCAGCCCGACGATGTGAACGAGCTTCCGGACGAAGTAACGTTCGGCTAATTACAATCTGATGTCACTCTACTCATATTTCAACGGTAGTGCCGCCTGAATTAGTCGCTGTGTTATCAATGACTTGGTTTGATCTTGATAACGGATCACGCAACAATGGGTGCTCCGTGTTAGGATCATGGAACGTTCCGGTGGACACCGGACCGTACTCTCCGGGTTTCGGCTACGGCCGGATACCGAACGCATTCGAGGGAGGCAAGCTCCGATGTCCGATCCGGTGAAAGGCTCCGTAACCGACGCAGGTTCGCCACAGGGCCAGGTGCACCGTATGGTGCCCGTGCTGCCGCTCCGGGACATCGTGGTGTTCCCGCACTCCTTCCTGCCGCTCTCCGTCGGCCGCAAGAGCACGGTCCAGATGCTGCGGGACGCCACCCGCGAGGCTGCCGAAGCCGACCCGTCCGGGAGCGGCAAGGTGATGCTCGCCGTCCTCACCCAGAAGGACGATTCGGTGGACCATCCGGGCGAGGACGACCTCTACCGCGTGGGGACCGCCGCCCGCCTCGAAAAGCAGGTGCGGATGCGGGAAGGCACCGTGCGGATCGTGATCCGAGGCAGCTTCCGGTTCCGTGTCGAACGGGTCGTGCAGACCGAGCCCTACGTGCGCGCCGACATCCGGGTTCTGGATGGCACGGTGGGAGCCAACAAGACCGTGGAGTTCGAAGCTCTGACCCGGAAGATCCGCGAGGAACTGCAGGAGATGATCAAGACGGATCTCTTTCCTCGCGCCCGGGAGGTCATGAAGACCCAACTCGCCCGCGTGGGAAGCGCCGGTCAGTTAGCTGATTTCGTCGCCGAACAGCTTCCGAGCCTTAACACCGAGTTGCGGCAGGAGATCCTTCAGACCCTGTCCATCGAGGACCGGCTGGGGCTGGCGTACGCGGCGATCCTGCGCGAGAAGCAGGTGCGCGATCTCGGGCGCAGCATCGAGTCCAAGGTCAAGAGCGAAGTCGGCCGCACCCAGCGGGAGTTCTTCCTCCGCGAGCAGATGAAGGCGATCCAGAAGGAACTTGGCGAAGGCGACGATTCCACCAAGGAGATGGACGAGCTCCGCGAGAAGATCGAGAAAGCCGGGATGCCCGAGGAGGCCGAGAAGGAAGCGCTACGGGAATTCCGGCGCCTTGGGCGGATTCCTCCCGCTTCCGCCGAGTACACCGTGGGGCGGACGTACCTCGACTGGCTGGTTCGGGTTCCGTGGGACAAGCGGACCGAGGACAAGTACGACATTCCACGCGCCAAGGACATCCTGGAAGCGGATCACTACGATCTCGAGAAGGTCAAGGACCGAATCCTCGAGTTCCTGGCGGTTCGGGAGCGAAAGCCGGACCAGAAGGGGCCCATCCTCTGCTTTGCGGGACCGCCGGGCGTGGGCAAGACGAGCCTCGGCAGGTCGATCGCGAAGGCGGTCGGGCGGGAGTTTGTGCGGCTCAGTCTCGGAGGCATCCGCGATGAGGCCGAGATTCGCGGACATCGACGCACCTACATCGGGGCGCTGCCCGGGCAGATCGTTCAAGCCCTCGTTCGGGCGGGCACCCGAAACCCCGTCTTCATGCTGGACGAGGTGGACAAGCTGGGCATGGACTTCCGGGGCGACCCCAGTTCGGCCCTGCTCGAGGTTCTGGATCCCGAACAAAACGACACCTTCCGCGACCACTACCTGGATCTGGCGTTCGATCTGTCGGATGTTCTCTTCATCGCGACCGCGAACATGATGGATCCGGTTCCGCCGGCGCTCAGGGACCGGATGGAAATCCTCGGCCTCCAGGGGTACACCGAGGAGGAGAAGATCCAGATCGCGATCCGCCACCTCATTCCGCGCCAGCTCGAAAACCACGGACTCGAGGAAGAAAAGGACCAGCCGGTCTTCGGCCGGGAATCTCTTGCCCTCATCATCCGGGATTACACGCGCGAGGCAGGCCTCCGGAACCTGGAGCGGTCTATCGCGAAGATTTGCCGCAAGGCGGTTCGGAAGCTCGCCGAGGGAGAAACGGGGCCGCTCCAGGTCTCTCCGGAGGTCGTGAGCGAGCTGCTCGGTGCGCCCACCTCGCTCTCGCGAGAACTCGTGGAGCGGGTGAGCGTTCCGGGGGTGGCCGTTGGGCTCGCCTGGACGCCGGTGGGAGGAGATATCCTCTTCGCCGAAGCGTCCCGCATGAAGGGAAGCACGCGGCTGACCCTCACCGGCCAGCTCGGCGACGTGATGAAGGAATCGGCTACCGCCGCGCTTTCCTGGGTCCGGCAACACGGCGCAACCTACGGGATCCAGACCGGGTTCTACCGGAAGTCGGACATCCACTTCCACGTGCCGGAAGGCTCCACCCCGAAAGACGGCCCCTCCGCGGGGATCACGCTGGTCGCGGCGCTCATCTCGGTCCTGACCGGAACGGTGTGCCGGCCCGAGCTCGCGATGACCGGTGAAATCACCCTCACCGGCCACGTCCTTCCGGTCGGTGGGATCAAGGAAAAACTGCTGGCCGCCCACCGCTACGGAGTCCGGGAAGTGATTCTGCCCCGGTTGAACGAGGGGTCCTTTCTTGAGGATGTGCCGGATGAAATCCGGGATGCGCTTCAGATCCACCTGGTTTCGAGCCTGGAGGAGACCATCCCGATCATCTTCCCGAACCTCGCCCCTGCCCCGACGATCCCTGGCCCCTCGATCGCAGCCGGGACGACACCCGACCAACCGCTGATGCAGTAACGGCTCCTCCCGGCGCCAACGCCCGTTCGCCGGACCCATCTCCGTTGAAGTACCGCGACTACTACGCCGTCTTGAGAGTTGGGAAACAGGCCGACGAGTCCCAGATCAAACAGGCCTACCGACGACTCGCACGAAAACACCATCCCGACCTGAATCCCGGTGACCGCGAGGCCTCCGAGCGCTTCAAGGAAATCGGTGAGGCCTATGCGGTGCTCTCCGATCCGGACCGGCGGCGCCGGTACGACCAGTTGGGGCCTGATTGGGCCCAGCAGGGGCGAAACGCCCGAGCCCGGACCGCGGGACCCGCGGGCGGACCGCGGCCCGGTCCGGGCGGATTTGGCGACTTCTCGAGCTTTTTTCTCCATATCTTCGGCCCGGATTCCCCATTTGGCACGCTCGACGGCAGAGCGCGCCGGCCTCCGGGTTGGCCGCCTTCTTCCCGGTATCGGCCGCCGGGGCCGGCGGCCGATCCGGCCGGGCAGCCGGGGGTCGTCGAGATCAGCCTCGAGGAGGCCTACCGCGGCGCGCTCCGGCAGCTCCGCACCGGCAGGAACGGGTCATACCGGGTCCGCATCCCGCCCGGAGTCCGGGACGGCGCGCGGCTGAGAGTCCGGACTCCCGACGGGGACTCGATGCTGGTGGTTCGCGTAGCGGATCACCCACGGTTCCGGCGCGCAGGCGACAACCTCGAAGTCGAGATCCCGGTCCGTTTTGCCGAGGCCGCGCTCGGTGGAGAAATCGAGGTCCCCACGCTCGGCGAACCGGTACGGATCCGTATTCCGGCCGGAGTGTCCGGCGGCGGCGCACTGCGGGTTCCCGGCCGGGGAATGCCTCGCCCCGGCGGCGGACACGGCGATCTGGTGGTTCGCGTCCGGATCGCGGTCCCCAAGGATCTGACGCCGGAGCAGAAGGACTTCGTCCGGCGCTTCGGAGCCAGCGAGGGCTCCTCAGGAGAATGATTCGCCCTGGCGCCGGGGTTAACAGCCGGTGGTGAAACCCACGCGGCCCAGTTCTCCCGGTGGGGGCTCGAGCGGCGATCCATCCAGCCTGAACCGCGCCGCTGTGCGCCGCTCGTCGTTGCGTTTCGGTCGAAATACACTCGGGCCAGTTCTCCCGGTGGGGGCTCCTCCCTCACGCGCCTTGTCAGCCGGACCCCCACCGGGAGAACTGGGCCTCGCCCCCACCGGGAGAACTGGCCGCTCTCGGCGCTCACCCGGGTTCCACCACAGGCTGTTAGAGCCTTCCTCTCAGGATCCTGGGCGACGCACCCGTCAGATCGACGATGACGGAGGGTTCCCCGCCCGGGGTCCGTCCTCCATCCAGGATCCGGAGGTTCTGCGCGTTCTGGCCCGAGAACGCCTCTCGGACCTCGGAGGCGGTAGCCGCCGGCGGCCGGCCGCTCGGATTGGCGCTCGTCGAAACCACCGGATGGCCGAGGGCTTCAGCCAGCGCCCGCGCCAGCGGATGCGAACTCACCCGGACCGCCACCCCTTCCCCACCAGGGCTACGGAGCGGCAGTACCAGGGTGACGGGACCAGGCCAGTAGCGATCCGCGAAGGCGGCCGCCGTTTCGGGCAGATGGCAGACGCCTTCTACCTGCGCCCGGCTCGCGGCGATCCAGGGCAGCCGGCGGTCCCCCGGGCGACCCTTGAGGCGGAATACCTCGGACACCGCTTCAGCGGAGCGTGGATCGGCGCCCAGTGCATAGAAGGTTTCGGTGGGGAAGGCCACCACGGCGCCGGAGCGCAGATCCGCGGCCATCCGGTCGACCGCCTTCGCCTGCACTTCCGACAAACGCCCCACCGGGAACTGCCTCTTTCCGCCAGCGTCGAAGGGCATCGGAAAGGGCCCTTAGCAGCCTGTCGACAAAGTCACGCGGCCCAGTTCTCCCGGTGGGGGCTCGACCGGCGATGCATCCCGGCTGAACCGCGCCCCCACCGGGAGAACTGGGGCTTCGCCTCGCTCATCGTTACGCTTCGGTCGAAATACACCAGGGCCAGTTCTCCCGGTGGGGGCTCCTCCCTCGCGCGCCTTGTCAGCCGGGCCCCCACCGGGAGAACTGGCCCCACCGGGAGAACTGGGCCTCGCCGCTCTCTGCGCTCCCGCCACTTTATCGACAGGCCACTAGGAATCGCCGCGCCGGGCGCGCGGATGGTGCTCGTCGTACACCCGCCGCAGGCGCTCCTCGGTGACGTGGGTGTAGATCTGGGTGGTGGTGATCGAGGCGTGGCCAAGCATCTGTTGCAGGCTCCGCAGGTCGGCCCCGCGCTCGAGCAGATGCGTCGCAAACGAGTGGCGCAGCACGTGAGGTGAGAAGCGGCGCGGGATCCCCGCCTGTTCGCCGCGAGTCCTGACGATCTGCCAGAACCGCTGACGGGTCATCGCCCCGCCGCGAGCCGTCACGAAGAGCCAGGGCGACCCGGTCTCCCGACCCCGCTTCCCCAGCACGCGGGGCCGCCCCTCCCGTATCCACGATTCCAGGCTCGCGGCGGCGACATCTCCGTAGGGAACGATGCGCTCCTTGTCCCCTTTGCCGATCACGGTGACGTAGCCCGGCCCCTCGCCGCGCGCGGAAACCGCATCGATTACCCGTAGGCCTACGAGTTCCGACACCCGAAGACCGGTCGCGTAGAGCATCTCGAGCATTGCCCGGTCGCGCAGACCCAGCGGGGAGTCATCGGGCGCAGCGAGCAGTCGCTCCACTTCGTCGGGTGACAGATAGCGGGGGAGCCCCGGCAGGGCCCGCGCCACGGTAATTCCCTCGGTGGGATCCTTCTCGATGGCCCCACCGGCCATCAGGAACGCGTACGCGCCACGGATCGCGGAGGTGACCCGCTGTATTGACCGGAAGGAGAGGCCGCGGCGGTGCAGATGGGTGAGAAAGCGCTGCAGATCCCTGGTGTCGAATTCGGCAAGCGCACGGCCGGCGCCGAACTCGTTCAGCTTCCCGAGATCGCGGCGGTAAGCGTCGAGCGTGTTTTCCGAAAGCCGGCGCTCCACCCGGAGGTGGTTCAGAAACTCCTCCGCCCGCGGATCCCCCGCCGCCGGCGAAGCCCGATTCCGTGCGGATCGATCTTCCGCGCCCGTTGGCGCCGGACGCAGTTTCCCCGCCCCGGAACTCACGGATGGCCTCCCCCACGCCCTCCGCCGCCGAAACCGAACCGCTCGCCGAGCGCCCGGAGCGCGTCGCGGATCGGATCCCATTCCCGCGGCGCGAAGAACCGCACGGAGAACCAGAAGACGAGGCCTCCGGCAGCGGTGGCGAGCAGCGTCGTGGCGGCATCGCCCCAACCGCCGCTTCCGAAGCGTTCGCCGACAAACCGCGCAAGCAGCCATGCCGTGCCGCCGGTGGCGGCCGCGACCGGCAGGGCGCGAAGGCCGGCTCCCGCCACTTCCGAAAACACCGCTCTTGCCCGGGACCGGCCGGATGGATCCGCGCCGAGCCTGGGAGTCAGGAGAACCGCCAGCAATCCCGCCGAGAACCAGGCCACCGAAACGGTCGCGAGCGGCAGGCCCAGATGACCGAAACCCGCGGCAACCACGAAACTCCGGGTCGCGATCCAGGTGACCACGGTGCCGACACCGGCGACCAGGAACGGCGGCCGCGTGCTTCCAAGCGCGAAGAACGCGTCGGACAGCAGTTTGGTCGCCCCAAAAGCGGGGAGGCCCAGCGCAAAGATCGAAAGCACCCGGGCGACCTGCTGGGCGTCCCCGGCGCTGAAGGCTCCGCGCTGGTAGATGACCGCAACGAACGGCGTTGCGATCCCGACGAGGCCGGCGGCGGCAACGAGCGTCAACACCAGCATGAGGCGGCCGGATTGCCCGAGTACCCGACCGAAAGCGTCCGGGTCACCGCGGCCGGCGGCGCGGGTAAGCGCCGGCAGGGTGGCGCTCGACAAGGCGACTCCGATGAGCCCGGAGGGAAGCTGTACGAGGCGGTATGCCATCATGAACCAGGCGAGCCAGGAGGTTCCGGCGGAAGCGAAGTGCCTCGAAATGATGACGTTGATCTGCAGCGTCCCGGCAGCGCCCGCTGCGGGCGCAAAGAGACGGCACACCCGGCGAAAGGCCGGATCGGAGACCGTGGCTCGCATTCCCCCCGTGGCCACCGCGCGATAGCCATCTCGGCGAAACCACCGCCACTGCACCAGCAGTTGGACGAGTCCTCCGACCGGCACGCCAATCGCGAGCCCCGCCATCGGGTGAAGTCCCAACCGGGGAGCCGAAAGGAATCCCAGCGCTGTGAAGACGATGGTGGTGACGTTGAAGAACGAGGACGCCACCGCCGGGAGGAAAAACGAGTTCCGCGCCTGCAGCCCCCCCATGAAGAGTGAGGCGATCGACGCGCAGGCGATGAAAGGAAACATCACGCGGGTGAGCCAGACGGCCAACTCCCTCGGTGTTTCGAGACCGAACTGCAGGGACTTGGGAAGCGGTTCGTCGAACGCTCCCCGCGAGAACACGAAATCCACCAGTTGGGGAGCGAACACCACACCAACAACGGTGACCAGGAGGCTGACCGGCAGCAGGACCCGGAAGACCCGCCCGAAGAGCCGATGAGCGGCCTCTCTTCCTTCCCCCTGGTCCACGCCGGCGAACGTCGCAACGAACGCTTTCGAGAGAGCCCCCTCGGCGAGCATCTCCCGAAGGGTGTTCGGGAAGGTGTACGCCGCGTAGAAGGCGTCGAGCAGCGGGGTCGAGAACAGGAAGGCGAGGGTTCCCTCCCGGACCAGGCCGGTAAGGCGGGAGAAAACAACCCCGAGGCTCACGGAGCCGGCGCGGCGCGCCAGCTGCCGTTCGTCAACCGAGCCGGGCGTCCGCAGTTCGCCTGTCTCCGGAGTACGTCGCCCGAGCGTCGCCCCTGGGGTGTTTCCGCCCTCGCCCGGCATTGCAACAGCGTAGCCGAGGGGAGTGCATCTGCGTGCCGTCAGGGACAACAGTGGTACGCGGTTTCGCCCGCATCCGGGAGGCGATGCCGGTCTGGAGGCCCGCAACCGCGAGAACTGGCCAGCGCTCCCTTTGCACCGCACTTTTTCTCCCTCGGCGGAAAGCCACGATCGGCGTCTCACCGAGCGAGCAACAACTCATGGCAGCGAACCTCCGGTTCGCTGCCCACGTGTCCGGGGGGAAAGCGTGAAAGGGGGGCTCGCCCCCCTTTCACAATCAGTAACGTCCAATCGGAACTTGCCGAAGCCCGCCGAGAGGCGGGCAAGGAAGTTTCGATTGCCGGCGCGCAGCGCCGGGCGGTTCCCGGACGGGGCCCGAACGCAATCAAGACCACGGTACCAACTCGAAGGCGCCGTGGCCCCGTCCGGGGAACGCTCGACCAACAAAGTGCCCCCGTTCCCGGACCGCTCGATGTGAAGTAGCATTCCGCGCGCATTGACCGCGCCGGAAGACACTCCCCCGCCGGTTGCGAGGCGCGGCCGCCTCTTCGCTGCCTTCGTACCCGCCGCCTTGGCTGTCGGCTTGCTTGCCGCAACACCGGCCGCAGGTCAGGATCACAAGTTCCGACTCTTCGCTGGCGCCGGGCTGCAGTTCTTCGCGCGTCCGGAGTTGAGTCCGGGGAGGGGCGCGGGACTGGGGGGGGCAGCCGCCTTTCGAGCCACCGATCACATCAGCTTCGCCACCGGTTTCTTCTTCGGGCGTTCCAACCGGCGCTACACGGCCGCTGACGAGCCGGTCGAAGACGTGATTGCCGAACCGGTGTACCAGTTCCGGACGAATCGGTACCATCTCGACGGATCCATCGTGTACCACCTCGGCCGGCGCCAGCCGTTCCAGATGTACGTCGTCGCCGGAGGCGGAATCGTGAGACGCGACGAACTCCGAGAGGACCTCATCTACGAAACCACCGACCCCGGCGGAGAAAACCAGCCGGGATCCGTCGGGATCCGGATCCCGGTCGGCAACGAGATCACTTTGGAGCACACCGGGTACGCCCCGACCGCCCACGTCGCAGTCGGCTTCGAGGTGTATGTGTTCTCCTACCTGTCGGCGCGCGCGGAATACCGCATCTGGTCCTCGAAGGATTTTTCCTTCCGCACACAGCAGGCCATGATCGGGGTCAACTACTACAAGTAACCCGTATTCCTCAAAACTGGAGAGCGTTCAGCGGGGCAAAGAAGGCACCGTGAGAGCGCCAACTTTGCGCGTTTCGCCCGCCTCCGGCGGGCGATGCCGCCAGTTCTCCCGGTGTGGGCCTGAAGACCGGCGTTCTCCCTGAATGTCGGATCGGCGGCGCCCAGTCCTCCCGGTGGGGACCCGACCGGTGGTCGTAGCGGTCGTCCTGCTGTTCGGCTTCTGGGTTGCGCTTTCGGGAAAACTGGACACCTTCCATCTCTCGCTCGGGCTGATCACCGCCGTCGCGGTCGCGCTCGCGACCGCCAGGCTCTACCGGGTGCCTCCCCAGCCGATGCCACCGGACGAATTCGGGCGGGCTCCGCTCCGGTGGCGCCTTTTCCTCGGCTATTGGATGTGGCTGGTGGTGCAGATCTTCCGGTCGGCGATCGAGGTTGCGAAACTGGTGCTGCATCCCCGGCTCCCCATCGCTCCCCGGGTGGTACGGATTGTGGATGACCTGCCCCATCCCATCGCCCGCCTTACCCTCGCCCACTCCATCACCCTGACTCCCGGCACCGTGACCATCGATTGCGACGACGACGGGATGGAGGTCCACGCCATCGACCCGGAGGCCGCGAGAAGCCTGGGTACGGACGGCGGACCGATGGCGGCAAGAGTGCGGGCGCTGTTCGACCCTCCGGCGCGCTGATGTCCGTCTTGCTGACCGCTTTCGCGGGCGCCATTTTTCTTGCGATCGGCGGATCGCTCTTCCGGGTCGTCCGCGGCCCGACACTCTGGGACCGGCTTTCCGGTGTCGCCCTGATCGGGACCAAGACCCTGATCCTGCTGGTGGTCGCGGGCGAGCTCTCCGGGAGGCCCGAGATGTTCACGGACATCGCCCTCGCCTACGCGTTGATCGGATTCCTCAGCGCCCTGGTCCTCGCGAAGTACTTCGAAGGATCAAGCAGCCCGTGATCTCCTGGCTCAACCTTACCGACGCGCTCGCGGTCGTCCTTCTCGCGGCCGGGCTCTTCTTTACCCTGGCCGCCGTCGTCGGGATCCTCCGCCTTCCCGACTTCTTCACTCGTCTGCACGCCATCGGGAAATGCGACACCGCCGGACTCTCGCTCAGCCTCCTGGGGCTCGCCCTGCTGGCGCGGGATCCCGCGGTGGCGGTCAAGCTGGCGCTCGTCCTGATCCTGGTAGCGGTGGCCAACCCGACGGCAACGCACGCCCTCGCCCGGGCGGCCAGGAAGAGCGGCGTTCCCGTGTGGGGCGCGGATGAAGCGGAAGATCCGTCCGGAGAGCGATGATGGCTGAGGGACACCTGATCAGCGTCGGACTGCTCGCGGTGATGCTGCTCGCGGGGGTCACTGCCCTGGCCGTGAGAGACCTGCTGGCGGCCGCGGCGCTCTTCGGCGTCTTCAGTTTTTCGGCCGCCACCTGGTTCGCGCTCATGGGCGCCGTGGACGTCGCGTTCACCGAAGCCTGCGTCGGTGGGGCGCTGACCACCATCTTGTTCGTCTCGACCGCGTTTCGAACGAGCCGGAGGTTCGATTGATGGACGGGTCCACGCCCGCCGCGGCCCACGGGAAGCGGCCGGGCGGATCGGCTCGCATCCGGCTGCTGCTCGGCGCCGTCGCGTTCCCGGCTCTCTTTGTCGGCCTCGTCCTGGCCATGGCGGAGATCCCGCGGTTCGGGGATCCCGCCTCTCCCGCCGCAACCCACGTCTCTCCCCGTTTCATCGAGAAAGCGGCCGAGGAGACGGGGGCCGCCAACATGGTCACGGCGGTGCTGGCGGACTACCGCGGCTATGACACCCTCGGTGAGACCGCGGTGATCTTCGCGGCCGGCCTGGGCTGCCTGGTGATCCTCGCCGGGGCCGCCCGGGACCGCGCCGATCTTCCCGGGCCCGGGATGTCGCATCCGTTCGGGAGCGTCCTGCTGGACGCGGCCGCCAGAATCCTGGTCCCGGCCGTCCTGGTATTTGCCGTCTATGTGCTCGTTCATGGCCATATCAGCCCTGGGGGCGGCTTTCAGGGCGGCGTACTGTTCGGCTCCGGACTCGTCATGATGCGGCTCGTCTGGGGACCCCCGAACGCCTCCCGAAGTGAGGCCCCGGGAGTTCCCGCTTTCGGTCCCGGCCTGCGAGGCGCCCTGATCCTGGCGTGCGCCGGGATCCTCGGGTACGTCGGGATCGGCCTCGCGGCGATGGCGTTCGGGGGTTCCTTCCTGGATTACGGAACCCTCCCCCTCGGCGGCGACCCCGCGCACGTGCGGAAACTCGCCACTCTCGGGGTCGAAGCCGCCGTCTTCCTCACCGTCGCCGGCACGGTCGCCATCTTGTTCGACACGATCAGCATCGGGATGCGGGAAGATGGAATCGGGGCCCCACCCGGCCGGAGCCCGGCGGAATGACCGCGCCCAACCCGCAACCGCGCTCGAGGGGCCGCCTCGCGGCCCGGCCTTCCCGTAAATACTGAAGCGGACGGCCCGATGACGACGTACGCCTTTGCGGCCGCGCTGTTCACCATCGGACTTGGCGGCATGGCGCTGCTGCCGAACCTGCTCCGGAAACTGCTCGCGATGAACGTGATGCAGCTAGCCGTCATCGTCTTCTTCGTCTCCCTCGCATACAAGGACGGAGCGACGGTGCCGATCTTCGACGGCGCCGGCAGTCCGGCGGCCGCCGACTTCATGAACCCGCTGCCCCACACGTTGATGCTCACCGCCATCGTAGTTTCGGTTTCGACCACCGGCCTGGCGCTCGGCCTGCTGGTACGAATTCGGCGGCGGTTCCGCACCCTCGACGAACATCGCCTGCTCCAGAAGCTTCGCTAACGGATCTGGAACCGGTGCGAGACATTCTTCCGGGCCTGTTGGTCGCGCTCCCGCTGACCGGAGCGGCTCTCGTCCCCCTGGTTGCGGTCCTGCTCGGGCGCGGCACCCGGGGGTTGGCTCTCGGCATGCATGCCGCAATCTTCGGGGCGGCCCTGGGGCTCTTCTGGTCCGTGGCCGCTGGCGGACCGATTCGCTACGCGGTGGGAGGCTGGCCCGGCCCCTGGGGCATCGAGCTGTGGTTTGACGGCCTGAGCACGCTGATCGCGGCGCTGGTTGCGGGAATGGCCTGCTGCGCCGCGGTCGCGCAGACCTTCGGCCCCGATCAGGAGGGGACTACACCCACGGCGACTCCACTTCGGGAGGGTCTGCTGCGCGGCGCCTTGCTGCTGCTGCTCGGGGGCCTGCTCGGCATCGTCGTCACCCGGGACGTTTTCAACCTTTTCGTCTTTCTGGAGATTTCTTCACTCGCCGCCTACACGCTGGTCGCCTCCGGCGGAGGCCGGGCCACGGTAGCCGCCTTCCGGTACCTGCTCGCCGGCACCGCGGCCGGTTCGCTCTATCTGTTCGGGGTCGGCTTCCTCTATGCGCTCACCGGAACCCTGAACATGGACGACCTCGCGGCGCGGCTGCCCTCGGTGGAAGCGGACGCCGCCCTCACCGTGGCGGTGGTCCTGATCGCCGTCGGGCTGTCCATCAAGGCCGCCGTGTTCCCGCTCCACGGCTGGCTGCCCGACGCCTACGTCTACGCGCCGACGCCGGCGGCGGGGTTCATCGCCGCGGTCATGGCCAAGGTGAGCGCCTACGCGCTCCTCCGGCTGCTCGGTGAAGTCCTCGCCGGAACCGCCGCGGGGGCGGTGGTGCTCGACGTCCTCGTCTGGCTCGGAGTTCTCGGAGTCCTGGCCGGCGGGATCCTCGCCGTCGCCCAACGTTCCGTCACCCGCATGCTGGCCTGGTCCAGCATCTCCGCGATGGGAATGATCCTGATCGGAGTGGGGATGGGATCCACCCTCGCCATCACCGGCGCCCTCTTCCACATAACGGCCCATGCACTGGCCAAGGGATGCCTCTTCTTCGGCGCCGGCGGGATCCGCACGCGGTGCGGAGGGGACGGCGTCGACCGGTGGGCGGGACTCGGCGCCCGCGCTCCCTGGACGGTGGCGGCTCTCACGGTAGCCGCGCTTTCCATGATCGGCATTCCGCCGACTGCCGGATTCTTCTCGAAGTACTACCTGCTCGCGGCGTCGGTCGGACAGGGAGGACCCGCGGGAGTGGCGGCCTTTACCGCCATCATCATTTCGAGCCTGCTGGCGACCATCTACTTCCTGCGCATTCTGGAGGCCGCGTGGTTCCGGGCGCCCGCGGATGCGCCTGACTCCGTTTCCTCCGGCGAACCCCCCGCTGGCCGGAAGCCCGCCGCTGGCCGGAAGCCCCCCGCTCTCCTCCCCCGGTCGCTGTCTTTACCCGTGATCGGGCTCGCCGTCCTGGTCCTGCTCACCGGGGTCTTCGCGCGTCCCTTCGAGCGCCACATTCTCCCCGACTGGCCGTCCGACATCGCGCGCGCTTCCGCCGTCCACCGTGACTGAGATCGTCTCCCTTCGCCCGCTCCTGGCGGTCGGCGCGGGACTGGCCGTCGTATTGCCGATTCTCCTCAGCGGACGGCGCCCCGCGCTCCGCGAGGCGTGGACCTTCCTGGCGGGGGCCGTACAGCTCGGCGCCGCGCTTTCCATGCTCCCCGCCGCCTTCGGAGGCGCGGCCCACCTGAGCCCGGCCCTGCCCCTGCTGCCGGGTATGCCGCTGCAGTTCCGCGCCGACCCGTTGGGCCTCATTTTCCTGACGCTTTCGTCGATCCTCTGGCTCGTCACTTCGAGCTATTCGGTGGGATATCTCCGAACGCTCGGCCTCAAACACCAGACGGGGTACTTCGCTGCCTTCGCAGCCGCCGTGGCGGCGGCCGCGGGCGTCGCGCTCGCCGCCAACCTCGTGACCTTCCTGATCTGCTACGAGGTGCTCACCCTCGCGACCTGGCCCCTCGTGATTCACAAGCGAACCTCCGGAGTGCTCGGTTCGGGCCGGTCCTACCTCGCCTACACGCTGATCGCGGGTCAACTGCTGCTGGGCGCCGTCGTCTGGGCGGGGACGCTGGCCCCCGGCGCCCAGTTCACCCCGGGCGGCTTCCTCGCGGGAACCGCCACCGACGGCGCCCTGCGCCTCCTGTTCGTGCTCCTCCTGGTGGGCGTCGGCGCGAAGGCTGCGGTGTTTCCGCTCCATGGCTGGCTGCCGGCCGCGATGGTGGCGCCCACTCCCGTGAGCGCCCTGCTCCACGCGGTCGCGGTCGTGAAGGCCGGGGCTTTCGGAATGCTTCGGCTGACGGGATGGGTTTTCGGCCCCGAGCTGATGCACGATCTGGGGCTCAGCCTGCCGCTCGCCCTGCTCGCCGCGGGCACCATCCTCTTCGCCTCGCTACGCGCCCTCGGCGAGGACCATCTCAAGCGTCGACTCGCGTACTCGACCATCGGCCAGCTCAGCTACATCGTTCTCGGGGGCGCGATCGGAACGCCGCTCGCGCTCGCGGGAGCTGCGTTCCACATCGTCGCCCACGGGTTCTTGAAGATCACCCTCTTCTTCTGTGCGGGTTCGATCTATGCCGCCACCGGCAGAGAACACATCTCCCAGTTGTCCGGGCTGGGCCGCAAGATGCCGCTGACGTTCGCCGCGTTCGGGATCGGCGCGCTCGGCATGGCGGGAGTCCCCCTGCTCCCGGGGTTCATCAGCAAGTGGAACCTGGCCCTGGGCGCCCTTTCGGACGACCAGGTCTGGGTGGTGGTGCTACTCGTCGTCAGCGGCCTGCTGAACCTCTCCTACTACCTGCCCATCCTCCGGATCGCTGTCTTCGAAACCGGCGATGACCGACCCGTCCGGGAACCGTCGGCATGGCTGGTGGCGCCGCCGGTCTTCGCTGCGCTGGCGGCCATCGTGCTCGGGGTGGCTCCCGACGCCGGCGCCCGCTTCTGGTTCCTCGCCACCTCCGCCGCACAGAGTGTCGCCGCCGGCGCTCCCGAGTTCTTCACGGGGCTCGGCGGAGTTGCGCCATGAGGAGGTGGCAACCGATCGCGGTGGTGACGGTAGGTGTCGGCGCGGCTGCTCTCGTGGGGCTCGATGTGCTCCTGTTCCGGGCCGGGTCGGAACATCACGGGGGCTTGTGGAACAGTCTGCCGCTCGGCGATCTGGTCCTGGGAACGCTCGCCGCCGGAATGCTCGTCTGGTTCTCCCGCCGAATCCTGAAGCGGTTTCTCACCCGCCCCGAGAGCTACTACGACGGAGGCCGCGGGTCGTGAGCGCGGTGCTGCTGCATCCCGCTTTCTGGCTCTTCCTGGGGGTCCTTTTCGTATTCGTCAACCGGCGGCGCATCCCCGGACTACCGGTGGGGATCATCGTCGCGATCGGGGCGCTGCTGGCCCTCCTTCGCGGGGTGGAAGGCACTCTGGAGACGAACGTTGCGGGATTCCGGCTCATCTGGTTCCACGCGGACAAGCTGAGCCTCCTCTTCTCGCTGGTCTTCGCGATCGTGGCCCTGCTGGGGTTTCTCTACGGATCGCACCGGATGGGCGCCGGCGAAACGGCGGCGGCGCTGCTCTACGCCGGTTCCGCGATCGCCACCGTGCTGGCGGGGGACTGGATCACCTTCTTCATCTTCTGGGAGGCGATGGCCTTCGCGTCCCTCGCGCTGATCTGGCAGGCAGGGACGGCCCGCGCCCGGCGCGCGGGGTTGCGGTACCTGCTGGTCCACGCCACCGGCGGAGCCTTGATGTTTGTCGGGATCGCCCTCCATCTGGGCGGCGGAGGGGACGCCTCGCTTGGTGCGCTGGTTTCCGGCTCGCCTCCGTTCTGGCTGATCCTGGGCGCGGTCGCGATCAACGCCGCGATCCCGCCCCTCCACGCCTGGCTGACCGACGCCTACCCTGAGGCCTCTACTTCGGCCTCCGTATTCCTTTCGGCCTTCACCACCAAGACCGCGGTCTACGCGCTGCTGCGCCTTTTCCCGGGAACCGAGATCCTGGTGCCACTGGGTGTCGCGATGACGCTCTACGGCGTCGTCTTCGCGATCATCGAGAACGACATCCGCCGGCTGCTCGGCTACCACATCGTGAGTCAGGTCGGTTACATGGTGGCGGCGGTGGGAATCGGCACCCAACTCGCGCTCAATGGCGCGGCATCGCACGCCTTTTCTCACATCCTCTACAAGGCGCTGCTGTTCATGGGGGCGGGAGCGGCCATCGAGGCCACCGGATTGCGCCGCCTTTCCGATCTCGGAGGGATCGCTCGCGGGATGCGGTTCGCTGTGGTCATGTACGCCGTCGGCGCGCTTTCCATCTCGGGAGCCCCCCTCTTCAACGGCTTCATCAGCAAATCCATGATCGTCAGCGCGGCCGGCGAAGAACACCTGCTGTGGACCGAACTCCTGCTCACGGTCGCCGCCGTCGGGACATTCCTTTCCGTCGGGTTGAAACTCCCGTGGTTCGCGTTCTTCGGGGAGCGGCGCGGAGTCGCCGTCCGGCCCCTGCCGACGAATCTGCTGGCGGCCATGGGAATCGCCGGCGGCCTCTGCGTGCTCTACGGGGTGTTCCCGGATCTCCTGTACAGCCGCCTCCCGTTCGCCGCTTCCTACGTTCCCTACACGCTCGACCACGTCGTTTCGACAGGACAACTGCTCGCGGCCACCGGCTTCGTCTTCTTTCTGGCCCGGCGCCACCTCGCCCCGTCTCCCACCATCGCTCTCGATACCGATTGGTTCTACCGGAAACTCCTCGGCCCGGGGGTCATGGCCACTACCCGGATTCTCGGGAGCTTCGGACCCGTCGCCCGCACGCTCAGAGGCGGCGCGGTGGCGCGGCTCGACGGGGCCGTTCGCGCTCTGGCGGCCCAGGGGGCCACGACCCGGCGGGCGGACGGATTCAGCTTCCGGGCTTCCATAAGCTGGACCGTGCTGTTCGCCGCTGCCGGCGCCGTGGCCATCTGGATTCTGGTGTGGCTGCGGAACCTCCGGTAAGGGTCGAGCGTAATCAGAAGGGAGTGTTTCCCAAACCCTCGGGCCGAGGGTCGACGGCCCGCCGGCCGGCATCCCTGCGGCGCTAAGGTTTCCTCATGCGGCCGGCACGGTGGCTCTGGCCAGCCCTTCTGGGGATCGCGGCAGTCCTGCTGATCCTGCGGCCGTGGGCCGAGGAAACACCGGCTCCAGCCGAGGTGGCCGATCCGCTCACCGAAGCCGAAGCGCTCTACGAAGAGGCGATCGGCGATCTGGAATCGGCGCTCCGCTCCACGGACTCCGAGGGATTCGGAGACCTGCACGCGGCCATGGAGCAGGAGCGGCAGGCGCTGGACGCCGCCATCGCCGACAGTCGCCGGCGCGCGGCCGCCGCACCCGACGATGAAGAAGCCCAGGAGACCCTGTTTGAAAGTCTGCGCCGGAAGCTGGATCTGTTCCACAACACCCTGATGCTCATGCGGGACATGGAACGAGGTGACAGCGCAACGGCCCAGGATCGGATTGACGCCATTTCGGGACGAGGACGCCCCGACACCGACTAACACCCCGTGGAAAAAGCACCCCACACCGCCCCCGGGACGAGAGACGCGCCGTATGTGCCGGTCTTTCCACTTTCCCCACGGGGTGATGTCGCGCATCGCTGCGCGCCAGTTCTCCCGGTGGGGGCCCGCGCCATTGTTTTTCGTGGGTCAGGGATACTCCTCCCCACCCCCCTCCCCCGCGGCGCTCCGCGCCGCGGACCGACGCCGACTGACTTTTCTCCACCGCCTGCCAAGAGTGCGGAGAGTGGACCGCCTGATCCGGCAAAGGTGCCGCGCAGCAAGCTAGAGAACCAGCCAAGGAGCAACTTGTGATGATGCATTCCCCGAATCCGACGCCGCGGCGTCCGGTCGGGCAAGGATTTTCCCGGCGCGCCGCACCGGCGGCGGTGGTTTTTCTTGCCGGCTCCCAGTTGGTGGTGGCCCAGCCCCTGACGGAAAGGGTGGAACACGCGGTGGAGATTCCGCGCGACGCCCGGATTTCGATCATGAACTTCGCCGGACATGTGGAGGTGCACGGAACCGATCCAGGTGAGGACCGCATGCTCCGCGTGATCGGGATAAAGCGACTCGAAACCGAACTCCCGGCAGAGGAGGCAGCGCGCATCTTCCGCCAGGTGAATCTGGACTTGAGGCGCCGCGGACGGCGGATTCACATCGGACCCAACCGCCCGCGCGGAGAGCAGGGAGGTTCGTCCGGGTCGGACCGGTCTTCGGAAGAGCGGAGACAGGACACACCCATCGCCGAGGTCCGGCCACCCAGGCGGATCCCCCCGGTGTCGGTAGATCTGGAGGTCTGGCTCCCGGATGGGGCCTCTTTGGAGGTGCGCACTTTCACGGCGCCCATCACGATTGCCGGGATCGCCACTCCGGACGGAGACTTCCTCCTGCGCAGCGTCAGTGGGCCCATCGAGATCACGGATCTGGAAGCCCACAACCTGCGGGCGGAAACCGTAAGCGGGAGTCTGAATCTTGCGGATGTCCGGGCCCACCGTGCCAGCTTCATGACCCTGACGGCGCCCATCCGAGTGAGCGGCGTCCTTCAGCTCAACGGCTGGTACGAGTTCCAGACCCACTCGGGGGCGGTCCTGCTGGGACTCGGATCCGTCCCTGGATTCACGGTCGCGGTCACCACCTATTCGGGCGAAATCCAGAATGACCTGGAGTTCGAGACGGAGCGCGACAGCCGAAGGCTCGAGGGCCGGTACGGGGACGGCGGGCCGCAGATCAGCGTCAGCACCTTCGGCGGGGCCATTCACCTCGCTCCGGAGGCCCGCGCCATCCGGAAAGCGGAGCGTTAGTTCGAACGACGATTGTCGCCGGGAACCCTCCTCGCTATTCGAGCAGGAAGAAAAGCACGAAGAGCCCGGCCAGGGCGTGGATCACCAAGGAGACGTCCCGGCCCTTCCCCGAGAGCAGGTGGAGAGCGGACCAGGCGATGAAGCCCGCGCCGATCCCGTTCGTGATGCTGGTGGTCAGGGGCATTCCCACCACCACGAAGAACGCCGGGATCGCCGCCAGGGGACGGTCCCAGGGCACCTTGGCGACCTCCGGCATCATGAAGATGCCGATCAGGATCAGGATGGGCGCCGCCACCGGATAGAGCGTGATCCCCTCCCCGATAGGCACCCCGCCGATCACGGACAGCAGCGGATGGAAGAACATCGAGCACAGCAGCAGACCGGCCGTCGTTAGCGCGGTGAGTCCGGTCCGGCCGCCCGCGGCAATACCGGCGGCGCTTTCGATGTAGGTGGTGATGGTGGAGGTGCCGAGCAGGCCGCCCAGCATCGTGCCGCCGGCATCGGACGCGAAAGCCGCTTCGGCTCGGGGAACGCGTCCATCCTCCATCAGTCCGGCACGGCTCGTAACGCCGAGCAGGGTCCCCATCGTGTCGAACATGTCCACGATCAGGAGCACGACCACCGCAAGGATCCAGGTGGGCGCCGCGAAGAGACCCCCGAAGTCCAGCGCAAGAAACGTCGGGAGGATCGAGGGGGGCACCGAAACCACCCCGGTGAACTGGGTGAGCCCGAACCCCAGGCTCAAAACGCCCGATACCCCGGCGCCGATGAGCAGCGCTCCGGGTACCCGCCGGATCACGAGGATGGCGGTGACGATGAGCCCCGCCAGGGCAACTTGCACGGGGCGCGCCCCGAGGTCGCCGGGCCCGATGTAGATGTTCGGGGTGGCGACCAGCAGACCGGCCCAGCGAAGCCCGATCACCGCGATCATCAACCCGATGCCGGCCACGATCCCGTGCCGCAAGGGTTCCGGGACGGCGTCCATCAGCTTCGAACGAAGCTTGAACAGCGAACTCGCCAGGAAGAGGACGCCGGCGATGAAGGTGGCGGCGAGCGCCTGCTGCCAGCTCAGCCCGAATCCCCCGGTGGCGGCGGTTCCGCACAGCGTGAAGGCGAAGAAGAAGTTGAGGCCCATTCCCGGCGCGAGGGCGACCGGCAAGCGCGCGAACACTCCGGCGGACGCCGTCGCGAGCGCCGCACCGACGCAGGTGGCCACCATGACCGCGCCGGTATCCATCCCCGCCGCCCCGAGCACGATGGGATTGACCAGCACGATGTAGGCGAGGGTCAGCCAGGTGGTCGCACCGGCCAACACTTCGCGCCCCGGGGTGCTGCCGCGGGCTCCGATCTCGAAGAAACGATCCAGCCAACCAATCACGGCCATCACCCCTTTTCCGGGGGGCGCATCCCTCACCTCCAGTGATGGGCGCTCGCCGGGCGCGCGATGGTACAATGCCCGGTCGAACTGCGATTTGACGCGAGTTCCCTGATGGTGGGTTCTCCGGAACCCGACCACTTCACTTCGAGAACATAGGGTTCGGAGACGTATGGCCCACAGCAAATCCGCGAAGAAACGCGTTCGCCAGAGTGAGGAGCAGCGCCTCCGCACTCGGCACCATCGGAGCCGCCTGCGAACCGCGATCAAGAGCCTCCGCGCCGCCGTCGCCGCCGGCGATCAGGAAACCAGTCAGCAGAAGCTGCCGGAGACCATCGCCCTGTTGGATCGGATGGCGAGCCGCCGGGTCCTTCACAGAAACGCCGCGGCCCGCACCAAGTCCCGCCTCTCCCGCCTGGTAGCCAAGGGCTAGGAGCGCCGGTGTTCACACCGGCATCGTCCACGTAGCGGGCGAAACTCCCATCGCCCCCCGAGAAGAAGCGCGGGGTAGGAGCGCCGGACTTCAGACCGGCATCGCGGCCAAAGGCCGCGAAACTCCCATCGCCCCCCGAGAAGAAGCGCGCGGCGGCTGGGAGCGCCGGTGTTCACACCGGCATCGCCCGCGTAGCGGGCGAAACTCCCATCGCCCCTTGAGAAGAAGCGCGCGCAGAGTTCTTCCCCCTCCCCCCATAGGATTCCCCGCATGCCTGGAATCCCTCACCTCGGCTGCGCAACCCTTCTCCTGATCGCCGCGTGCGGCGGAGACCGTCCCGAGCGGGGAACGCTCCCACCGCTTCACTATCTCGCCACCGCGGATCAGGCCGGTCCGGTCGCCTACCGCGACCCGGTCGGGGCCATTTCACCGGACGGGAACTGGCTGGCATCGCTGGAGCGGGGTCAGATCCGCTTCGCCCCGGCTGCGGGAGGGGCGGCGCAGCGTCTCGGCCCGGGCACGGCGTCCATCCGCTACCTGACCTGGTTCCCGGACAGCCGCCGGGTGCTGGTTCACGAGAACGTCTTCGACCACAGCCGCCAGGAGTGGTGGATCTACGACCGGGCCGACGGCAGCCGGAGTCCGCTGTGGCCCGATCGCCCGGCGGACGCCGCGCCGGCAACCGGGGCGCTGGGCCAATTGAGCTGGTCCGTGGACGGCTCCGCAGTCGCCGGGGTGACCCGGGCCGACGGCGTTTCGCAACTCTGGGTCCTCGACGCCGCCGGCGGGAACGCGGCGCCGCAAGCCCGCGGAGACCAGCTGTCCTTCCCGGCCTGGTCGCCCGATGGACAGATCGCGTGCCTCGTCCGCACCGGACAGCGCCAGCACCTGCATCTGCCCTGTTCCGCGCCCGAACCGCTCTTCGACGATCAGGAAGCCTTCGGACGCATCGCCTTCTCGCCGGACGGGGAGTGGGTGATCTACGGGGTTCCGGGCGAGGGCGGCTTCCTCGACCTCTGGATGCGCCGCGTCAGCGGTGGCCGGCGCACCCGGCTCACCAGATTCGCGCGCGACGCCTATTCCCCTTCGGCGGGCGCGGGCGGCGAGGTCGTGTTCAAGAGCCAGGACTACCGGGTCTTCCTGGCGACCGCCCCGGCGGACGGCGGACCCTCCGAACCGCTGACCGCGTTCCAGTCGGAGACTCCCACGTGGAGTCCGGACGGCAGCGAGATCGCCTTCACCTACGGAAGCTGGCGGCACGTAACGGACGACATCCACTATCCGGACATCGCCCAGCACCTCGGCACGGTTCCGGTGAGCGTCGAGACGCCGCACCGGGAACCGCAGCGCATCGTGCGGCAGTCGTACTCCGAAGATCAGGGCATGCAGTGGTCGCCGAACGGGCGCTGGATCGTCTTCCACACCCACGAGGAATCGGACGACATCTGGCTCATGGCGGCGGACGGGAGCGGAGCCCGGCAGATCAGCCTGGACGGTCACGAAACCGGGTGGGCGCGCTGGTCCCCCGACGGCCGTTTCGTGGTCTTCACGAGCTACCGGCGGGACGAATCCGGCGCCCGGCACGGCGGCCTCTACGTCATCGGCGTGGACCAGGAGACGGGCGAAGTGACCGCACGCCAGCAACAGGTGCCTCTCGGGGGTTTCGACCAGGACGTAATCCAGGCCGAGTGGGCGGATTCAGGCGAGACCCTCCTCTTCGAAGCCGCCGAGGCAGTGGGCAGGAAGAGCCTCTGGACGGTCCCGCGCGCCGGCGGCGAGCCGGCCCGCTTCCACGAGTTCGGGTCGGACCAGATCCATTCCGGGATCGGGGTCTCGCCGGACGGCCGGTGGGCGGCCTACATCGACCGCGCCGGCGACGGCTTCTTTCAGGTCTTCCGGGTGCCGCTCGGCGGTGGAGATCCGGAACAGATCACTTCGGACCCCACCCACAAGACCCAGCCCGCGTGGTCACCGCTCGGCGACCGGATCGCGTTCACCGTCTTCAGCTACCGGGCCCACTTCTGGCGTATCCGCCCGTTCTCGCTCCGGCGCTGATCCTCCCTACCCGGACAACGAACCGATTGCAGAAGATCGGAAGAACCCCGTGTTCAGCTACCGGGCCCACTTCTGGCGGATCCACCCGTTCTCACTCGCGCGCTGAGGGCTGCGGAGGCGCAGCGTCGCTGCGGGACGACACGATCTTCACGACCCCTTTCCCGGGGTCGAGCGTCGTGCCCCCGATGAGCGGATCGGATTTCCGGCGGTCCGCGCCGCCCCCGCCTCTGAACGGTTCAGCGCGCGGACGTCGTGAACCCGGAGGGTTCCGGGACGGGAATCCGGAACCGCAAGACCTCGACGAGCCGGTTCCGGCACGTGGGACCCGGGTCAGACTCGTTCAGGTACACCTCGAGCGCCGTGGAGCGGCTCGCGTTGGCCAATAGCCTTTCCGGGTCAAGACGGTTCACGGTGATCCGGATCACTCGGATTTGTGTCCCGGACGAGCCGTTTGGCGGCTCAGGTTGACGCGCTCGCTCCACGGTAGACCCCGCACCCACGGCTGAGGAGCGCGCGCGGTATTCGCGTTGACGGGGCGCAACGTCATCGGCGCTACTTTCGCGCTCCCGCGTGCCGCGCGCCACCGAGAGGGCTGCCCCGGGGATTGGCGCCAGATCTCCCGGTGGGGGCTCCGTGCCCGCGGTTGCGAACCTGGTCTCGCCCCCGGATTCAGGGCTCGCGGACTCTGACGGGGGCGCCTTCAGCAGCCTGGATGAACCGTTGGTCGAAGGTCAGCATTGATTCGCACCGCACCGCGGCGCCGAGGTGAAGCGCGTCGGCGAAATCCATCCCCCGCTCCGTGCGGTCCAGGGCTTCGGCAAGCAGGACAGGATTCTCTACCGTTACGTCCGCGAGGCCCGCCAAGGCTCGCAGCGCCGCCGCAACCTCGGTTCGGGGGAAACCGTAGGCACTGCGCAGCACCCAGTCGCTTTCGAGGAGGACGGTTGTGCTCACAAAGACCGGCCCCGCGGTGAACACATCCCTCGCGCGGGCCGCCTGCTCCGGGTCATCGCCGGTCAGAAAGCGGACGACAACGTTGGTATCAACCGTCCGCATGGCGCCGCCTGGCTTCCGCCACAATCCCCGCTTCCATCTCCGCCAGCGACTTCGGCGCGCCGTCGAAGTCGAGGCATCCAAAAACGTCGTCGGGGTGGGTCCCCGGGAAGCCCGACACGGGTTTCAGCAACACGCCCTCGGGAGTGCGCTCGACGATCAGCCGCGCCCCCGCATCCCAACCGAGCGCTTCGCGAATTGGTTTTGGCAGGATGACCTGCCCCTTGGTCGAAAGGGTGGTAGTAGGAGGGTGGAACCCGGACATCGTGAACCTCCGGCGATGTGGAGTAAGACGAAAGTAAGATAATCCATGCCTCGCGCGGAATCAAGCGCCGGCATCGGCGGCGCTACCTCTGGGTGGTATTCGAATACACCGTCCGGGCCTAATAGCCCCTCGCGCCCTCCACGGGAAGCCACCTCCACCGAATGAAGTCTGGGCCGACCTCCACAACCTCGACCCCTCGCACCTGCACCGTTTCGCTTCCGGCTGCCGAACGGCGGGCGGTTCCGGTGAGGCTGCGGGTGGGATGGGTTTGCCGTCCACGCCTCCCCCGCAGCCAACGAGCAGAAGGCCGATTCAAAGATGCCAGCGGGACGCTCTCCCGACTTACCAAGGGGGTCTACTTGTGGAGATCCGGAACAAATCACTTCGGACCCCACCGGCAAGACCCAGCCCGCCTGGTCTCCCCCAGGGGAGCGGATCGAGTTCACCGTCCTTAGCTACCGGGCTCACTTCTGGCGGATCCACCCGTTCTCGCTCGCGCGCTGACGGGACTGGCCAGCGGGCTTCCTCCGTAGAATCGGGGCCATGCGTACCGCTTCCCCGACCCCGACCCACCGTTTCGCAGCGGTCCTACCGGTTCTGCTACTGGCGCCGTTCTCGGCGGCCGCGCAGGGACAGACCCACACCTATATCCCGGAGCGCGGCGTCCAGAGCTTCGCGGTCCGGGAGCCGGTCGTCCGGCTGGCTCCCGGGGACACGCTGATCAGCGAGACCATGAACGGCGCGTTCCTGCCCGAGGGGGAGCGGGACCGGGCCGGGGAAGTCGGGCCGATCTACATCGAGGGTTCGGAGCGCGGCGACACCCTGATCATCCGGGTCATCCGGCTCGAACTCAACCGCGACCGGGCGTATTCGGGGACCTCCCCGGATTCGCAGCGCTCACCATGACACCCCAGACGGCGATGCTCCACGAGCCGGTACCCCAGCGCCGCTTCGAATGGGAGCTGGACCTCGAGGCGAACACCGGGACCCTCGCGCTCCCGGCGAGCGGCAAGGATCCCGTCACCGTGGAGCTTTCGCCCATGCTCGGGCGAATGGCCGTGGCCCCGGACCGGGGCGAAGTGATCTGGAACGCCGCTCCCGGCAACTTCGGGGGCAACATGGACACCCCGGAGATTCGCGAGGGGGTGACCGTGTACCTCCCGGTGTTCGAGCCGGGCGCCTACTTCTATTTCGGCGACGTCCACGCCCTGCAGGGCGAGGGGGAGATCACCGGCACCGGGCTCGAAACCACCGCCGAGGTGACTTTCGAGTTCAACGTGATCAAGGGGAAGTCCATCGCCTGGCCCCGGATCGAGAACGACGAATACATCATGGTCGCGGGCTCCGTGCGCCCGCTCATGGACGCTTTCCGCATCGCCCACACGGAGATGATCCTCTGGCTCGAGGGGGAATACGGGCTCGACCGCTGGGAGGCGCTGCAACTCCTGTCGCAGCTCGGCAAGGCGCGCATCGGGAACGTGGTGGATCCGAACTACACCGTGGTCGCCATGTTCCCGAAGAAGCACTTGCCGAGGCCCTGACGCAGGGCGACGGGTAACGTCGGCCGGCCGCCGCCGCTACGGGTCGGTCCCGTCGAAGAGCGATAGGCCGGGGATATCCCGGAAGTCCTGCTCGTTGGTAGTCCACAGACGGCCTTCCTGGGTCAGCGCACAGGCGGCGATGGCGAACTCCGTTTCTCTGCCCCGCGCGCGGGGAAGGATCCGATACAGGTCGGCAGCGACCCGGGCTTCGGCGGGGCCGAAGACGATCGCCCGTTCGTCGGGGAACAGAAACCGCTGCACCTCGAGTCCCTCGGCTTCCTGGGGCCCCGCAGCCATTCGTAGAGCACGGGAGTCGGCACCGAGACCCGGCTCGCCCGAGTCGAGAAGCCTCTCCAGAGCGCCCGCCAGCGGACGCGCCTCGGTGAGGGCGTCAATGAGGATGGAGGTGTCGAGGACGATCATGACCGGGCGAAGTGCGCCGTCCGCCGCTACGGCGGGCAAGCTGGATTTCCCGAAGTTCCGCCCTGGCGGCCTCGTGCGACGGTGCCGGGGGACCTGCTGAAGGAACTCGCGAAATACCCGGACCCGTTCCGCCCGTTCCGTCTCGCTGACGCGGTCGGAATGCTCCTTGTAGAGGGCCACCGCCTCCCGAACCACCGCGCTCTTGGCCTTGCCAAGCTGTTCGGACAGCGCCCCGATGCGGGCCGCAGTCAGGGTGTCGAGACTGAAGGTCATCTTCTGTATTGCCATAACACCATACTACCGTAACTCGATCTGCACGGACCGAGGAGAACGACCGGACTTGAGGGACCTCCGGCCTTCGTGGTGGGTCCGCACCGCAGCGTCCGGGCGATGTACCCGCAGGTACCCGCTGCGGCCGTGACGCGAGATCCCGGCGGGCGCGAATCCCGCCGTCCGGGCCTCGGAAGCGGGGACGTCCGTGAGCGGGCAGCGCGGGTACGGGCGCCCGACCAGCAGCTCACCCCGCCGCGCGCAATCTCTCCGGCAGCCGGGCGGACGAGACCGCCTCGTCAAACTGGTTCCAAACCTCCGAAAAGAGTTCCTCCTGTTTCCTCCGTTGCTGCTCGTGAACCTGCGCCAGGCGTTCGAGGGCCGCAAGCAGCGGCCGCGTCGCAGGGCCGGCGGCGACGGTTTCGGCAAAGCCCCGGGCCAGGCGCGCCGCGACGACTGCATCCTGATGGATGCCCATCAGGTCCAGGAGCCTCTTTATCTCCTCGATCGGCCTCCGCGCCGGATCCCCCGCCGCCGCTCCCCGCATCCTGACGAACTCCAGCAGATAGCGAAGCTGTTTGCTCTGGATTCGGAGGGCATGCATCTGCTCCGCCGTCGCGCTCCCGTCGATGGCCCGGCCCCCGCGAAGCACTCGTTTCAGCCATCGTTCCACCGCCGGGCCCGCCGCAGCGGAGATCAAGAGCCCGCGGAAGCGACGGGTGGCCGCCTGCGACGGCCCCCGCTCCGCGAAACGCTCCAGACGCTCCCGCAGCCGGTGGAACCGGCGACTGCCCAGAGTGGCGATCAGGCGTCGCCGGCGGCGCTGCGCCACAGTATTCAGGTAGATCCGATACGGAGCCAGTCGGCGAGCCTCGCCGGCCGAGACCGTCTTGAGGTGGCGGTTCAGCGCTTCGTGATAGACATCGAGGTCACGGACCGCACCCAGCGCCCGGCCGGCCCAACGAAGTTCGGTGTTCAGACCCCGTACCCGGCGCGGCGGCAGGACTGGCTCGAAGGCCTTCAAAGCAGCCCGGATGCGCCGCATGGCGACGCGCATCTGGTGCACTCCTTCAGGGTCCAGACCCTCCCAGGCGCGACGCTCCTCGCGCCGCAGAACCCGTGCTTGCCGGCGGAAGTGCGCAAAGGCCAGGTCAACCCATCGATCCGTGGGCCCCAGTGGCGCCGGATGGGTAGCGTCGGGCGGGTCCGGGACACCGATCGTCTGAAGACCCCGCTCGAACTTACTGCAGCGAGCCGGCAGCAGCTCGATCTTCCGTGGTAGCCGCTCTGCCAGCGCTATCAGCGCGCTTTCGGGCCCGTCTCGGAGTTCGAACTCGATCTCCCGGAAACGGAGCCGGCCGGGCGCCCGACGGGTTCGGCGCCGCCCCCGGATCTCCACGTGATCCACGGCGAGTTCAATGCAGACCGCGCTCCCATCGCAGCGGGTCAGTCCGTACCGGAGTCGCCGGTTCCGAACCTCGAACAATTCCCGCGTCGGTTTCCTCCCCACCACCCGACCGAGACGGTCGGTGACCGGCCCCGCGGGCAGGAGGCGGTCGTCGCCTTTCCGGTCGGGGACCCGCTGCTCGAATTCCACCCGGATCCACACCACGGCGCGTTCCGAACCCAGTTGCTTCAGGGCCACGATCTGCTCGCCGTTCACTTTCCGCCGGCGGTAGGCCCAGCCGGCCTGCGAAATGTCCCAGTCGGCGGTGTCGCGGTACCGATCAACGATTTCCTGGGGATCAAGCGCTCGGGCGCGGTACCCCAGCTCCGAGAGGACCGGAATCAATCTGCCCAGGTCCCCGGGGGCCAGGAACTTGGCCTCAATTTCGCGCATCGAAGGTCCGTCCGGACCCGCGAGCCTAGCGTTCCGGCCGCCCGGCGGTGAAAGTCGCAGGGTGCGCCGGCCCCCACCACCGGACCCGAAAGCGACCTGGAGCCGGGCCATCCGCGCGGCCAGCGCGGCGGGGACGGCACTCCCGCGGCAGGACTCGTGGTCGGCGCCTCCTCCGTGGCCTCCGACCCGGAGGGGGTCACCTGAGATCCCCGGTCGCTCGTCAGCGTCCGCCGGCGAGTATCCGGGTTGCGATCTACCGAAGGGGCCACGGATACGGTAGTCGCCGAGCCGAATTGGACCGGAGCGCCGGAGCGATACTGCAATGTACGGTGATATCGCGAGGTTGGGAGTGGCGCTCGGCCTGGGCCTGCTGGTGGGGCTGCAGCGAGAGCGATTCCAACCCGGATCGCCGGGATCCGCACCTTCTCCCTGATTGCGCTGTTTGGCGCGTTGTCCGGGCTGATTGCCAGGCACTTCGATGCGGCCTGGCCCGTCGCGGCCGGCGTGATCGCCATCGCGGTCCTCTTTGCCCTTGCCGACTATCTGGAACAGCACGACCACTTGTCCGATGTCGGTCAGACGACCACGGTCGCCGCCTTGCTGCTCTATGCGCTCGGGGCGTACCTGATGCTCGGGGACATGACCATTGGGGTCGTGATCGGGGCGGGCCTCAGCGGCATTCTCGGAGGCCTGGTCTCGAGCACCGCCACCACCGTCACCTACGCAAGGCGAACCACGGAAGACCCGGCGGTGTCCCGGCTGGCGGCGTTCGTCATCACCACGGCGTCTGCAGTCGCCTTCGGGCGGATTCTCATCGAGGTGGCGATCGTGGCGCCCCGCCACGTCCTGGCTGTTACGCCGCCCGTGCTGATTGTCCTGGGAATCATGACTGCGATTTCCATCGGTCTGTTCCTCACCACCAGGAGGCGCGACCACGAGCGGGTTCCCAATCCCCGGAACCCGGCGGAATTCAAGACCGCCCTGGTCTTCGCCGCGCTCTATGGAGTCGTCCTGCTGCTCATCGCTTTCGCCGAGGATGTCCTCGGCTCCCCGGGACTCTACGGGGTGGCCATTCTGAGCGGATTGACCGACGTGGATGCCGTCACGCTCTCGCTCGCCAACATGATGAATGACGGGCGCCTCCCACCCGCACAAACCGGGAAGCTCATTCTGACGGCCGGCCTGGCCAACCTGGTTTCAAGATGGGAATGGTGGCGGCACTGGGCGCCCGCCCGCTCCTCCGGGTCATCGCGCCGGTGTTCCTGGGTGTGATGGCGGCCGGAGTGGGAGTCTTGCTGGCGTGGTAGACCCAGCCGGCCCGATAGCGAACGTGTTGAATCTCATTTCCTCCACCAGGAAACGGAGGAGTCGGGGCCTCATCTCGAAGAAATCCCGCGTGCCGTGGGTGGCTTCGCCCGGAGCGACGATGCGCGTGCCGCCCGCGATGTCGCGGAGGAACTCGATGTCGGTGTGGGGAAGGAACAGATGGGAACCATCAAAGGGTCGGGCGTTGTCCGCGAACCACACCGGTATCGGATCCGGCGGGAGAGTTGTTAGCGGAAGCTGCGGCACCGTCCCCACCGCCGCGTCTTCCTGGCATCCCTGGGTGAGCATCAGGATGACAGCGATCCAGAGCGGACGAGTCAAGGCCAGGGGCCGCTTCCTGGGCAGCAATCCGGGTACGGTCGTCTCCCTTCTCCGATTCCCGTCGCGCACGCGAGCGGTTTGCCAACTACGCGTGCAACGCCGTAAACCGGGGACGCGTGGCAGCCCTAGAACGAGTGCGGAAAACGGAGCGGCAGGACCACGCTAGGGCGGGTGGTCTTGACGTGGATGAGCACGTCGTACCAATCACTGAGCGGTGTCTGGACCCAAAAGGACTCGGGCATCGCCGGCTCGTAGTTGATCCCGATGAATCGGAAGGCCCGCGTCTCGGCAAACCTGGCGCCTCCAACCTGGATGGCATCCAGATCGCGAAGGTCGAGGAGGAACTGTGGGTAGGACGCGCTCGACAAATAGTGCTCGAAGGATCCCGCGATGGGAGCGTCGAGGTCGAAGGCGGCGAACCCGGGATTGGGGGTTTCGCTCCGGTACACCCCGACGAATCGGCCCCGCTCGTGGCTGAATCCGACCGTCAGAAACTCGTCCCCGAAGGCCTCGCGCAGATGGGCCCCCATGCCCCCCGGCTCGGTGGAAGCGTGGTAGTTGTCGGCCCACAGCAGGATTCGATGTTGGGGGCCGCTCCGGCGACGGATCCATTCCACGTTCTCGGCCATGGATTCACCACGGCCCCGCTCGTCAGCAGTCCAAAGGTGGTACTGAACGGCCAACCGCAGGTTCTGGAGGGCCACTTCGTAGTCCTCCTCGCCCACCAGCGCTTCGTATTTGTCCCGCATCAAGAGGAACCCATCCCAGGTTTCATTGAGCGCGGCCCCGCAAGCGGCGTGGTACTCGGAAGACTGATCGTCGTATTCGGGGAAGGAACGCCAACCGTCGGGACCGTTCGCGAAGCGGCCAAGGCAATTCAGTTGGACAGTCACCTTGTCGGCCGCGACCGGCTCCACCTCGCGGAGGAACAGCCGAAGATTGTGGAGTGGCATCCCGGAGAACAGCATGTCGAACCCGGCAAAGCCCACATCGCCCCCCGCAGCATTGTGCTCCCGCATCCACTCGATCACTTCCAGCACCGACTCGGTGTTCCACCACCAGTGGTAGAGCCCGGCGAGCAGCTTGTCCGGATCGCCCTGACCGGTGCGAACGTAGCGATCCACGCGCCGAGCTTCGGGCCAGTTCACCTGCATGGCGAAGGTCCTGAACCCCATCTCTTCCACTAAGAAACGCAGAACGCGCGTCTTCATCTCGAAGAAATCCCGGGTGCCGCGCGTGTTCTCCCCGAGGGCGACGATGCGGGCATCGCCGACCACGTCGCGCAGGAACTCGATGTCGGTGGGGGGGAGCGAGAGGTGGGTTCCCTGCGCGCTTCTTCCCGCGTGGCGTTGCGCGGTTTCGCCCGCCTATCGGCGGGCCGTGCCGGCCGGAGGCCGGCGTTCCAAGCCGTTCCCGCGCTTCTGCGGGATGTGCGGTACGCGGTTCCGCGGCGCTGCGCGCCGCAGTGCCGGCCTGAAGGCCGGCGCTCCCTTTCTAGCGCTTGCCCGGCTTCGGGAAGTCGTGGTCGGCGTTGTCCTCGAGGAAGAGCGGCATCGGCGGGGGCGGAAGCCCCTGCTCGGCGCGGGCGGCGCGCACGGTCTCGCGCACGTCGGAGAGCAGCTTCCGGGTGTCGTACACGATGCCGTCCTTGATGGTGTAGCGGATCGTGCCGATCCGCTCGGTCCGGCCGGTTTCGTGGTTCAGCCGGATCGTTCCGGTCCCGTAGAGCACCTTCAGGTTGTGAAGGGGGTTCTCCTCGAGCACCACGAAGTCGGCAAGCTTTTCCTCTTCGATGCTCCCGAGCCGGTCATCGAGCCCGAGCACCTGGGCGCCGTTCAGGGTCGCCGCCTTGATGACCTCGAGCGGATGGAAGCCCGCTTCCTGCATCAGTTCGAGCTCCTGGACAAAGCCGAATCCGTAGAGATTGAAGGTGTAGCCCGAGTCGCTACCGACCGCGACGCGGCCTCCGCGGTTCTTGAACTCGTTCACGAAGGTCATCCAGAGCCGGTAGTTCTCCTTCCAGTTGAGTTCGACCTGGGTGGTCCAGTCGAAGAAGTAGGAGGCGTGGTTCTCGGCGTTCGGCCGGTAGAACTCCCAGAGGTTGGGATGGGTGTAAACGGAGTGCCACTCGTTCCGCTGCTGGCGCATGAGATCCCGGGTGCCGATGTAGGCGACCCAGGTCGGGTGGATCGAGAAGTCCAGCTCCAGGAGCTCGTTCATCACCTCGTTCCATTTCTCCGAGAACGGGGGCGCGGCCTGGGCCCACAGCCGTCCGGCTTCTCCAAAACGGTGGTACTCGTTGTTGTAGTTGTAGTCGGCCGGGTAGTGCTGGATTGCCTTGTCCACGAACATCGCCTCGGGGAGGCCGTACCAGTGGGTCATGGAGGTCAGCCCGGCACGGGCGGTTTCGAGCGCGTTCATGCCCACCACGTCGAGTTGGGCGTGATGGGAGGTGGAGCGGAGCCCCTGCTTGGCCGCTTCGTCGAGCGCCGCCCGGAAGATCCGCGGCTGCGCTCCGAAGAACTTGATCCCGTCGGCCCCCTGTTCCTTCACCCACTGCACCCAGCGGCGGGCGGCGTCGGGGTTCGTCACCGGTTCCTCACCGTCCCGCCCGAAGACCACGAACGCCTGGATGCGCGGGGAGGTGATTTCGTTGTTCCACGCCCTGTTCTTGTGATGGATGAGCCAGCGGGTGTTGAAGTTGCCGAGGTCGCCGCCCGTGGTGATCCCGTGGCCCATCCAGAGTTTGTGGATGTACTCGGTGGGCACCTTCTGCCCCTCGCCCTCGTTGTGCTGATGGAGGTGCATGTCGATGAATCCGGGCAGGATGTAGTGGCCTTCGAGATCGATCTCGTGATCCCCCGGCTCCGCCTTGGGACGATCCTCTTCGCGGATCGGAGTCACCCCGGTGCCCACGTTGTGGATCGAGTGGATGATGTTGCCCTCGACGATGATGTCCACGGGGCCGTACGGCGGCGCTCCGGTGCCGTCGATCACGATGGGCCCGCGCAGGATCAATCGGTCCCAGGGCCCTTCCCCGTCGGTGCGGTCCGGCACCGGGAAGGGAAGGTCTTCCTGAGCGGCCAGTGGCGCGGCCACCGCGCAGGCGACGAGCAGAGCCAGAAGCAGGCTTGAGCGACGGTTTCGAGACATTCGGTAGGTGCCCTCCGGAAGCCGGTCAGTATCCTACAAACGCCCGTGGGAAATGCACCCCTTTCTCCTCCAACGCAAAGGAAACGGCAGAACCCGTGGATTTCTCTGCAGCGGGGTGCTTTTCCCACGGGTGGAGGTGCGAATCGCTGCGCGATCCTCACCTCCGTTCTTTGTGGGGAGGGGAAACCCCTCCCCAAACCCCTCCCCCGGCGGCGCTCCGCGCCGCCGCCCGACTACTGACTATCGCCTGTCTGGTCGACGGGCGCGGAGTCTTCCGCGCGACCTCTTCAGGCGGCGAGGCGATCGATCCGCAGCCGGTGCCGGTCGTCGAAGAGCCTCCGGGATACCACCCGCACCGCGGCCAACACCCCGAAACCGGTCCCCGCGGCGATGAGCAGCAGGATCAGGATCTGGTACCGGACGGCCTGGTCCACCGGGGCTCCGGCGAGGATCTGCCCGGTCATCATTCCGGGAAGGCTCACCACTCCGGCAGCCGCCATCGCATTGAAAATCGGGATCAACCCGGCCCGCACGCTCTCCCGGGAAATGTCGGACACCGCCTGCTCGCGGGTTTCCCCGAGGGCGAGGCGCTGTTCGATCACGTCGCGGCTCCGGACCACCGCTTCGGTCAGTCGCTCGGTGGAGAGCGAAACCCCGTTCATGGTGTTTCCGAGCAGCATGCCGAGGAGCGGGATGGAAAACCGGGGCGCCCACCAGGGATCGGGCCCAAGCACCACCGCGAGCGCGAACACAGTGAAAAGGAACGACGAGAGGAACATCGCCAGGGCTCCGGCGAAGTAGCCCCAGCGTCCGGCCAGCGGGCGCGCCTGGCGGACCTTCACCTCGCGCGTCGCAACCGCCAGCATGAAGAGCGCCATGAGTCCGACGATCACGGGATGACTCGTTCCGAGTACGAACCGCAGCACGAGCCCCAACAGCAGAAGCTGAGCGGACCCCCGGGCGGCGAGCCAGAGCAGTTGGCGGGAGGCGCCGAGTCCCGCCATCCGGTTCGCGGCGGCGAGCGCCACCACCGTGGCCGCCGCCGCGACGAGGTCCCAGTAGGTGAGAGGAATCACGGAGAATTCTCCGCCGCGGCCGCGCTTCCGGGAGAGGGCAACCGCACGTTCCCTTCCGGAAGAACCAGCACCCGGTCCGCGGCGGCGACCACCTCCGGGAGATGGGAAACCCACAGTACGGGCGCCCCGTGCTCTCTCCGGTAGCGGTCGATCCGTCCTATGACGAGCGCCCGGTTGTCCTGGTCGAGGTTGGCCGTGGGCTCGTCGAGGAGAAGGACTTCGGGAGCGCGCAGCAGGAGTCGCAGGAGCGCCAGCCGGGATCGTTCGCCGGTGGACAGGAGCATGGGGTCGGCATCTCGAATCTTGGGGTCAAGCCGGAGGGAGGCGAACTCCTCCCCCAGCGCGTTCGCTTCGGCCGGGAAGTGCGCGCCGACCGTGGGGTGCCAGAAGCGCGGTTCGGCGGGGAGCAGTCCCACCTGCCGGCGCCACTCGGGCGCCGGTACCCCCTCGCACGATCTTCCCGACCACGAGAGTTGTCCCCCATGCGGATCGAGGTCGGCGAGGGCCCGGAGCAGGAGGGTCTTGCCCGACCCGGAGGGACCCGAAATCGCGAGGACGCCGGCCGGCGGCACCTCGAAGGCGAGCGGCGGCAGGCCGGAGATGGACAGATCGCGAACAGCGAACACCGGGGTATCTTCGCGGTTTTCGCTTCGTGGAGGCGTTTCCGATGCTGCCAGCGCGTCTTCTTCAACCTCGGGAACCCAGCGTTACCGTGGGCACCGCGAGGGTGGTGAGCATCGCGCGTTTCGCCCGCCTCCGGCGGGCGATGCTGGCCAGTTCTCCCGGTCGGGCCCTGAAGACCGGCGCTCCTACCGGCCGCGGCGGAGTGCGCGGCCGGGACGGGCGCCGGTGACCTCCCCGTCCTCGAGGACCAAGACCCCGGAGACCAGCACGTGCCGCGCCCCGGTGGCGTACCGGTGCGGATCGCCGAACCCGGCCGGCGCCTCGACCGCTTCCGGGTCGAGCACCGCAATGTCCGCAACCGCCCCTTCCTCCAGCACCCCCCGATCGGTCATCCCGAGCCGGCCGGCCGGGAGCGAAGTCATCTTGCGGACCGCCTCGGCGAAGGAAAGCAGGCCGGCCTCGCGGACATAGAGCGAAAACACCCGGGCGAAGGTCCCGTAGTTCCGCGGATGCGGCACCCCTTCGCCGGGGGCCACGATGCCGCCGTCGGAGGCGATCATGGTCCGCGGATGGAGCATGATGCGTCGGACATCGTCCTCGTGCATGGCGTGGAAGACGCCGAGGAACCCGCCTTTTTCCTGGAGTTCGAGGGCGAGCGTCGCCCCCGCGTCGGTCGTGACGGGGAGACCCCGTTCGCGAAGGATGTCGCCGAGGCTCTTCCCTTCGAGCGACGGGTCCCACTCGCAATCGGCGATGACGACGTTGTCGGGGCTGCCGCCGCCACGATCCACTTCGAGGTTCTCCCGGACCGCCAACCGGATCCGCTCCCGGTCCCCGGGGTCCCCGTGGTCCCGGAGGCGCCCGGCGAGAGCTTCGGCGCCGCCGGCGAGGCTCCAGGCCGGAAACAGGATCGTGAGAAAAGTGGACGAGGCGGTGTAGGGATATTGGTCGATCGTCACATCCACCCCGCGGGCCACCGCTTCGTCCACGAGGGCGAGGCTCGCCTCGCTCCGACCCCACATCGGGGCGCCGACCACCTTGTGATGGGTGAGTTGGGTGGGGAGACCTCCCTCCTCGCCAATGCGGATCGTCTCGCGCACCGCGTCCAGCAGCGCCAGCCCCTCCTCGCGCAGGTGGCTGATGTGAACGCCGCCGTAGCCCGCGGCCACCCGGGCGAGGGCGATGACCTCCTCGGTCTCGGCGAAGGCGCCGGGGAGGAGCTTGAGCCCGGTGGAGAGACCGAACGCTCCCTCGCGCATCGCGGCGTCCACCAGGTCGCGCATGGCGTCGAGTTCGGCTTCGGTCGGGGCCCGATCCTCCATTCCCAGAACTTCGCGGCGCACGGTCCCGTGCCCGACCAGGAGCCCCATGTTGATCGCGGAGCCCTCCGCCTCGAACCGCTCCAGCCACGCGCCGACCGGCAGCGGCGAGCCGCCGTCGGGGCCGCCGACGGCGGTGGTCACCCCCTGCCGCAGGTAGTTCTCCGCGAGCGGGTGACGGAAGACGCCAAGGACCGCGTGGCTGTGGATATCCACCAGGCCGGGGACCACCGCGAGCCCGGAGACGTCGGTGCGCTGCCCGGCGCTTGCCGCGGACAGGTCCCCGATGGCGGCGATGCGGTCGCCGTTGATGCCGATATCCATGACCTGCGGCGGGTTCCCGCGCCCGTCGTACACCTCGCCGCCCACCAGAATCCGGTCGTAGCGGTCCCCGCAGCCGCTGGCGGTGAGGAGGAGAGCGACGAAGGTGACACTCGTTTTTCGAAGCATTAACAGCCTGTGGTGGAACCCGGGTGAGCGCCGAGAGCGGGGAGGCCCAGTTCTCCCGGTGGGGGTCCGGGTGACAAGGCGCGTGAGGGAGGAGCCCCCACCGGGAGAACTGGCCCGAGTGTATTTCGACCGAAGCGCAACGCCGAGCGCCGCAAAGCGGCGCGGTGAACAGCCGGTGGTGGAACCCACGTGAGCGCCGAGGCCGGGGAGGCGCCCGGCTGACAAGGCGCGTGAGGGAGGAGCCCCCACCGGGAGAACTGGCCCGGGTGTATTCCGACCGAAACGCAACGATGAGCGGCGCGAAGCGACGCGGTGAACAGCCGGTGGTGGAACCCGCGTGAGCGCCGAGGCCGGCGAGGCCCAGTTCTCCCGGTGGGGGTCCGGCTGACAAGGCGCGTGAGGGAGGAATACCGCGTGTATTCCGACCGAAACGCAACGATGAGCGCCGCGAAGCGACGCGGTTCAGCCGGGATGGATCGCCGGCCGAGCCCCCACCGGGAGAACTGGGCCGCGTGGGTTTCATCACCGGTTGTTTGGCCGGGATGGATCGCCGGCCGAGCCCCCACCGGGAGAACTGGGCCGCGTGGGTTTCATCACCGGTTGTTTGGCCGGGATGGATCGCCGCTCGAACGCCGCCTGGGTTTCAGCACAGGCTGTTTAGGCCCTCGGGTGCTTGGGACCGGCGCCGGGATCATGGCCGATCGCGAGCGGCCGGGGGAGCGCTCTTGAACCGTACACTCGCCAAATGGTGCAGCTCAGCGGAGGGACCGGCCGCAGGGTAACCCTGGGACGATGTGCGGTGGCCGGAATCCTCGGCGGCCTCGCGAGTCTCGTACCTGGGGTGAGCGCCGGAACGATGATTCTGGCCGCCGGGGTCTACCCGGAGCTGGTAGGCGCGGTCGCCGAAATCACCTCGGGACGGCTGCGGCGCGCCTCGGTGGCCCGCCTCCTGGTGACCGTCGGATCAGCCCTGCTGGCCGTCTTCGGCGTCGCCGGTGCGGCTCGCGACGCCTTCACCGCGTGGCCGGTCCTGTTCTTCGCGCTGTTCCTCGGCCTCACGCTCGGGGGCGCCCCGCTGCTCTGGCGGATGGCGTCATCTCCCGACCGGGCCTTTGGGGTGGGATCGGTCGCGGGAGCGCTGGCAGTAGTGCTTCCGATCGTGCTGGTAAGCCGGGGAGGCCCGGAGGCGTCGGCACTCGCGGCGTCGGCGCCCGCCCTCTTCGGGGCCGGAGCGGTCGCCGCCTTCGCGATGGTGCTGCCCGGGATCAGCGGCAGCACCCTGCTGCTGTTGATGGGGATGTACCTGCCGTTTCTGAACGCGGCGGACCGGCTGGCAGACACCCTCGGATCGCGGCCCTGGGATCCGTCGGCGATTCTCGCGGCCATTTCCGGCGTCCTCCCCTTCTTCTTCGGCATAGCGCTCGGCATCGCCGCCGCCGCGCGCCTCGTGCGATACTTTCTGGGCGCCCATCGGCAGGTGACTCTCGGCGTGCTCTTCGGGCTCCTGCTGGGAGCCTCGGCAGGGCTCTGGCCCTTCCAGACCATGAACGGCGTCCATTTCGTACCGACGGGCGCCCAGATCGTCACCGCCGGTTTGGCCCTCGCCGGGGGGTTCCTGTCTACCGCCTTCCTCGGCGGCGGACGCCGAAAAAACGACCGCTGATCCACGACCGCTCTTCCCAAAGGACCCGGAATCCGTGCCCCAAGCCCCCGCTGCGACCCGGACCTTCCTGAACACCGGACTACCGCTGTTCGGGGGCGTTCCTCATCGCGTCGCCGATCTCTCCCCGGAAACCATCGCCTTCGGGCGGCGCGAAATCGAACTTGCAGAACACGAGATGCCGGGTCTGATGGCGATTCGGGAGCGCTACGCGGTGGACCGGCCGCTCGCCGGCGCCCGGATCACCGGATCGCTCCACATGACGATCCAGACCGCGGTGCTCATCGAAACACTGCTGGATCTCGGCGCGGAAGTGCGCTGGGCGAGCTGCAACATCTACTCGACCCAGGACCACGCCGCCGCCGCCGTGGTGGCGGGACGCGGCGGAGACGCCCACGACCTGAGAGGGCCGGCGGTCTTCGCGTGGAAGGGCGAGACGCTCGCCGAGTACTGGTGGTGCACGGCGCAGGCCTTCGACTGGCCGGACGGGCGCGGCCCCAGCCTCATCCTGGATGACGGCGGCGACGCCACCCTGCTGGTACACAAGGGCGTGGAATGCGAGCGCGCGGGAGCCGTTCCGGCGCCGGAATCGGCGGAGAACGAGGAAGTGGCCGTCATCTATTCGCTCCTCGCGGCCGCCGCCGAAGAACGGCCGGGCTGGCTCGGAGCGCTCGCCGCCGGCATCGTGGGCGTCACCGAGGAAACCACCACCGGGGTCCACCGGCTGGCCCGCATGCACCGCGAGGGATCGCTGCTGTTTCCCGCGATCAACGTCAACGACTCGGTCACGAAGAGCAAGTTCGACAACGTCTACGGAATCCGGCACTCGCTGGTGGACGGCCTCATGCGGGGCACCGACGTGATGCTGAGCGGCAAGCTCGCGGTGGTGCTCGGCTACGGCGAGGTGGGTAAGGGCGCGGCGCAGTCGCTCGCCGGGCAGAAGTGCCGGATCGTCGTCACCGAAGTGGACCCCATCTGCGCGCTCCAGGCGCTCATGGACGGGTATCAGGTGGTCCGGTTGGAAGACGTGGTCGACGAGGCCGACGTTTTCGTAACCACCACCGGAAACGTCCGGGTGATCGGCGTGGAGCACATGCGGCGCATGAAGCGAAACGCCATCGTCGGAAACGTCGGCCACTTCGATAACGAAATCGACATGGCGGGACTCGCCGCCGAACCGGGTATCCGGCGCCAGAACATCAAGCCCCAGGTGGACGCCTGGATCTTCCCGGACGGACGGCAGATCCTGGTGCTTTCGGAGGGACGGCTGCTGAACCTCGGGAACGCGACCGGCCATCCCAGTTTCGTGATGAGTTCGAGCTTTGCGAACCAGGTGCTCGCGCAACTGGAACTGCACCAGCGGCCGGAGCACTACGCCCTCGGTGTCCACGTACTGCCGAAGCATCTCGACGAGGAAGTCGCCCGTCTGCATCTCGACAAGCTCGGAGCGCGGCTCACCCGCCTGACGCCGGAGCAGAGCGACTACATCGACGTCCCGATCGACGGGCCCTACAAGCCGGACAGCTATCGATATTAGGCTCCCGTGGGAAAAGCGCCCCGCACCGCGGCTAGCGCGCGAGACGTGCAAACTCGGCAAAATCCCGTGAATGCGGGACGCTTTCCCCGCGGGAGGTTGCCGCGAACCGCTCCGCGATTCGCGACAACGTCTTTCGTGGGGAGGGGAAACCCCTCCCCACACCCCACCCCCGCGGCGCTCTGCGCCGCGAACTGACGGCGAGGGCTTTCGCCACCGGGCGCTAACGGGCTGATGCACGACGGGACGGGGCGGCCGGGGGGCCCGGAACGGCCGGGGGGCTCGGAGCCGGCCCGTTCCGGAGATCCGCGGGCGGCGGCCTTGGTCGTTCTGTCGTCAGCGGTCATTCTCGGCGCCGGCTGCGGCGTCGTCTGGCTCCTCTACCGGTTCGTCTCCGCGTTCTCCCACGTGCTGCTCCCCCTCGCGGTGGGCGGTCTGGCCGCGCTGGTCTTCAAGCCGTGGTTCCACGCCTTCCGGACCCGCCTGCGGCTGCCCGCCTGGGCGGCGCTCATCGCGGTGTACGTATCCGTGGCGGCGGCCCTCGCCGGCTTCGCGCTCGTCTTCGGGCGCCTGCTCGCGACCCAGCTTGGCGATCTGGTGCAACGGGCGCCGACCCTTCTTGAAAACGCCTATGCCTGGGTGGTCGCCGAGACCCCGACGTTCGTGGACTTCTTCGAAAACCACCCGGTGGGACAGCAGGTCCGGGACTTCGTGCTGAGCCAGCAGGCGTCCCTTCTCCAGGGGCTCGCCCTGGTCGGGGAACAGGCGGTCGCGGCCAGCGCCGGAATCCTGCGGGGAGTCGGCGCGCTGCTCTCCTGGGCGGTTCTGCCACTCTATTTCGGGTTCTTCCTGCTGTGGGAGCCCCCGCCCACCGACACGGCCCGGGTTCTGCCGTTCCTGAAACCGCGGACCCGGGACAGCGTGGTCCGGCTCACCAGGGATTTCGTGCAGATCCTGATCGTGTTCTTCCGGGCCCAACTCGTGGTGGCGTTCCTCCAGGGGCTGCTGGTGGCGGTGGGATTCACCGCGATCGGCCTCGACTACGGTTTCGTGATCGGGTTGGGGCTCGGCGTCTTGACCATCATTCCCTACCTGGGGACGGCCGTGGGGTTTGCCGTCGCGGTGCCGCTGGCCTGGATCCAACCGGACGGCGGGCTCGTGCTCGCGGCTCTGACCGCCGGTGTCCTGATCGCCGTGCAGTTGATCGAAGGATGGGTGCTCACCCCCAAGATCATGGGTGACCAGACGGGTCTCCACTGGATGGCGATCATCGTCGCGGTCCTCTTCTGGGGCAGCGCGCTCGGCGGCCTCACCGGGACGCTGCTGGCGATTCCGTTGACCGCGTTCGCAGCGTCGGCGTGGCGGCTGCTCCGCGAGCGCTACATCGTCGAAGTCGTCTGAGGGCGGGAGGGAGACCGCCGACCGGGAAAAAGACCGGCGGGCCCTGCCGCGCCTCTGCGACCTGCTGGAACGGACCGCGGCGGCCCGTTGAAGGGACGCCGGCGCTCTCTGGGCTAGCCAGGGAGGCTGCTGTCGCGCCGGAAGAAGGGCGCCGTGGCGAACCGCAGCGGCACCGCGAACATCGCGCGCGCCCCGTGGACGGTCCAGCCGTGGTAGTGCGGCTCGCTCGGCGCCGGCCCGTGGAAGGCGTGGTCGGGGGACCGCTGGTAGATGCCCGGCAAACGCGCGTCAGCCCGCAAGCCACTCGAAGAAGGCGAGGCAGAGGACAACGAGGAACCAGGCGCCGCCGACCACCGGCAGCACGAGGGCGTAGAACAACCAGAAAATTACGCCCGCGACCTCGAAGACGCGCGGAAGCTCATCACTCATGGACGATGCTCCCGGAGCGGCTCCCGCTCTCGGCAAAGCGCCGAGAATTCGCGTCGTTCGTCTTCGGAGTGGTGCCCCTGATCAGGCTTCGGCAGGTCGTGGGCCTTGACGTTGAAGTCCCCGCCCAGGAAGTCCCCGCCCAGGACGCTCTCCCCGTCCGCGAGGTCCTGGTTGCGGAGGTGGGTCCGCAGATGCTGCAGCCTGGTGATGCGTCGTCTGATGGCCTCGGCCTTTCTCAGTTGGCTCAAGTACGGGGCGTAGAGGGAAGCGGTACGGAGCCTGCCAATTGCGGTGGACAGGTACCGCGAGCCCTTCGCCTGAGGGCAGGGCAGATATTTAGGGTAGGGCAGATGTTTAGGGCAGGGCAGATGTTTGACGACATTCGTCGGCGCTGGGAGATCCCCGCGGCTCAGGATCGCGACTCCGAAGTCCCACCAGGACTCCGTTACGCCGAACCGCGCTGCGGTAGCCGATTCTTTCGAGTTCACACTTTGGGGAATCGGCTTCGGACACACAGATCTTTTGAACCGCCACGATGTCCGGTGTCCTTCTTGAGAAGCTATTCCTTCAACCTTGACAGCCGCTGGGTCCGGACCCCCCAGATGGACCAGGGTTGCGATGCGATCGATGTGAGTCTTCATCATTCCGACATCCTCGAACACCAAAGCTAACCGCGCGGGGTGACAAAAGTAGTCAGTGGACGGCCGTCGTCGCGCTTCTGCTCGGATGGCGACGGGAGTTGCGCCCGCTGCGCGGGCGATGCCGGCCAGTTCTCCCGGTGAGGGCCTGAAGCTACGTCGTGGAAGTGGGGTGAGCGGGACTGCCGTCCTCGCGCTTCTGCTCGGGCGGCGACGGGAGTTTCGCCCGCTGCGCGGGCGATGCCGGCCAGTTCTCCCGGTGAGGGCCTGAAGCTACGTCGTGGAAGTGGGGTGAGCGGGACTGCCGTCCTCGCGCTTCGGCTCGGGGGGGCGATGGGAGTTGCGCCCGCTACGCGGGCGATGCTGGCCAGTTCTCCCGGTGGGGGCCTGAAGACCGGCGCTCCCAAGCGCTCCTGCCGCTCCTAGCCCAGTACCTCTCCGAGGGCGGCGGCCACCGCGTCGGCGATTTGCTCGAGATCGGCGGAAGTGGAGCAGACCGGCGGGGCGCAGACGAACACGTCGCCGCGCATCCGGCTGAAGACACCGTGATCGTCGATCACCTTCAGGAGGCGGGGGCCCACTTTCTCGGACGCCGGGAAGAGTTCCCGGGTCTCGCGGTCGGCCACCACCTCGACCCCGGCGATGAGACCCTGCCCGCGAACCTCACCCACGTGAGGGTGGCCGCCGACCGCCTGCTCGAGATTGCGGATCAGCGCGGCGCCCTTCTCCGCCGCCATTTCGACCAGTCCCTCCTCACGGATGATGCGGAGGTTTTCGAGCGCGACGGCGCAGCACACCGGATGGGCGCTGTAGGTATAGGCGTGCATCCAGACCTGATCGCCGGTGTCCAGCGTTGCGGCCACCCGGTCGGAGAGCCCGATCCCCCCGAGGGGGATGTATCCGGAGGTGATCCCCTTGGCGAACTGCATGATGTCGGGCTCGATCCCCCAGTGGGTCAGGCCGAACATCGTGCCGGTGCGCCCGAACCCGGTGATGACCTCGTCGGAGACGAGCAGCACCTCGTAGCGGTCGCAGATCTCCCGGATACGGGGGAAGTAGTCGTCGGTGGGGATGATCACCCCGCCCGCGCCCTGGATCGGCTCGGCGATGAACATCGCCACGGTGTCCGGCCCTTCTTCCAGAATCGCCGTTTCCAGTTCGTCGGCGGCGGCCTCCCCCCGGGTTTTCCCGGGCGGGGGATCGTAGAAGTAGGGATACGGTGACCCGATGTGCCGAAAGCCCGGAATCCGGGGCTCGAACATCGGCCAGTAGGCGCTGATGCCGGTGGCGCACATCGCCGCCAGCGTCACGCCGTGATAGCCCCAGATGCGGGAGATGACCTTGGTCTTGTCCGGCTTGCCGCGGACCTTCCAGTAGTAGCGGGCGGTCTTGATGCTGGAGTCCGTCGATTCTCCGCCGCCCGAGGTGAGGAAGAAACGGTTGATGCTCGGATAGGCGATCTCGGCGAGCGTCTCCGCCAGGGCGATGGCCCGCCGGTTGGTGCTGCCCGCGTACCCCGAGGCGTAACCGAGCTCGCGCATCTGGTTCGCAGCGGCGTCGGCCAGTTCCCCCCGACCGTGCCCGATAAAGACGTTCCAGAGTCCGGAAAGGGCGTCCACGTAGTCCCGGCCGTCGGCGTCGAACAGCCGGGCCCCTTCCCCACGGACCCAAACGTGGCCCCCGGCGGTCGCCGCGTTGCTGTGGATCGGATGGATCAGGTGCTCGGCGTCCCGCTCGAGGAGTGCTGCTTTGTTGTGTTCGGACATGAGTCCTTTCCTCCGGTTCTTTGTTGCCGGTGTTCCCGAGAAACGTCTAGCGGCCGGCGGCCTGGTGGCCGACGGCCAGGGCGTCCGGAGAAGTCACGATAAAGACGCGGAATCCCTGCTCGATCCGCATGGCGATGTCATCGGGACCCGCCGTGATCCCGCAAGGAACGCCAGCCTCCAGGCAGGCGGCCAGCACGGTCTGGATCGCACCTTCCACCGACTCCATGTCGCCCTCGTAAGCGCGCCGCAGATCGCCGGGACCGGGAAACGCAACGCTCACTCCGGGCACCCTGACGATGTCGAGCGCGTTCGCTACCCCCACCTGGTCCTCGATCAGCACCATGCTCACCAGTTCTCCCCGGGGGTCCAGAGGCCAGATGTCGGCGCGCGCTGCGTAATCCTCCGGGGAGACTCCAAACACCCGCGCCGCCTCGGCGTCCGGGTCGCCCCGCAGCCCGCCGGCGCGGACCGGCCGCATCGAGGCCACCGCCTGCCGCGCCTCGTCAGCGTTCTCGACATGCGGAAAGACGATCGAATACGCCCCGGCGTCGAGCCCGGCAGCCGTTCGCTCCGCGGCTTCGTCCATCCCGTCGCGGATGGGCGGGATGCGCAACGCGATCGGATGAGGATTAGCGGCTCCGCGGGAGTCGGGCGGGGACAGGGCCTCCTGATACGTTGCCATGGTGGTGAGATCGAAAGGCCCCGTTTCGAGCGAATAGAAGATGAAATCCGCCAACTCCAACTTCGCCATCTCCATCGCGGTTTCCGGAGTCTTCTCCCCGGAAAAGATCCCGAAGACAACCTGACCGTCGGCCAACAGCGAGGCGATCCGGTTCCACGAGGGCCCCGCTTCGCTGGCCTCCGTCATCCCGGTGGCGCCTTCCTCTTCGGGTGATTCCTCCCCTCCCTCCGGGGGGGAACAACCAGCGAGGCTCATCGCGAGCCCGAACGCGAGCACGACCGGCAGCCGCCCGAAACCCGCGGGGCGCGTGGGCGCGGGAACGGTGATGGAACGGGGAACAAGTGTCTTCATGATGTGAGCCTCCCAGCCGGCCGGGTTGCTATCCTACCCGGTCAGAAGCGGCCCGTTCCGCTTTCTCCACTACCCGGATCGCCCCCGGTTTTCAGGGATCCCGTCCCGTGAATCCCGGGGGCTAGGAGTCTGTCCCGGTAATAGCGGGAGCACCGAGACCGGTGAGGCGCCCGGCTGACGAGGCGCGTGAGGGAGGAATACCGAGTGTATTTCGACCGAAGCGCAACGATGAGCGCCGCAAAGCGGCGCGGTTCAGCCGGGATGCATCGCCGGTCGAATGCCGTGCTATTACCGGGACAGGCTCCTCACCTTTTTCTCAAGGAGGAGACAGGTCATGGCTACCGTCACGCTTGGCGGCACCCCGTTCGCCATTTCGGGAGATGTTCCCAAGGCTGGAGACACCGCTCCCGATTTCACGCTTACCGGCGGCGACCTCGGTGACGTTGCGCTCCGCGACTACGCCGGGCAGCGGCTGATCCTTAACATTTTCCCGAGCGTGGACACCCCCGTGTGCGCGGCCTCGGTCCGGCGCTTCAACGAAGAAGCCGCCGCCCTCGAGGGGGTGACCGTCCTGTGCGTATCGCGGGATCTCCCGTTCGCCCACGGGCGTTTCTGCGCCGCCGAGGACATCGAGGCGGTCCGCTGCGTCTCGGAGATGCGCGGCAGTTCGTTCGGTGAGGCATACGGCCTCACAATCACGGAGGGGCCGCTCGCCGGACTCCTGGCGCGGGCGGTGGTCGTGGTGGGCCCGGACGGCAAGGTCGGCTATTCCCAGCTCGTTCCGGAAATCAAGGAAGAACCGGACTACGACGCCGCGCTAGCAGCCTGTGGATAAAGTGGCGCGAGCGCCGAGAGCGGCGAGGCCCAGTTCTCCCGGTGGGGGCGAGGCGCCCGGCTGACAAGGCGCGCGAGGGAGGAGCCCCCACCGGGAGAACTGGCCCGGGTGTATTGCGACCGAAACGCAACGATGAGCGCCGCGCAGCGACGCGGTGAACAGCCGGTCGTGGAATCCGCGTGAGCGCCGAGGCCGGCCAGTCCTCCCGGTGGGGGCGAGGCGCCCGGCTGACAAGGCGCGTGAGGGAGGAGCCCCCAGAGAACTGGCCCGGGTGTATTGCGACCGAAACGCAACGATGAGCGGCGCGTAGCGACGCGGTGAACAGCCGGTGGTGGAACCCACGTGAGCGCCGAGGTCGGCCAGTCCTCCCGGTGGGGGCGAGGCGCCCGGCTGACAAGGCGCGTGAGGGAGGAATACCGCGTGTATTGCGACCGAAACGCAACGATGAGCGACGCGAAGCGACGCGGTGAACAGCCGGTGGTGGAACCCGCGTGAGCGCCGAGGCCGGCGAGGCCCAGTTCTCCCGGTGGGGGTCCGGCTGACAAGGCGCGTGAGGGAGGAATACCTAGTGTATTTCGACCGAAACGCAACGACGAGCGGCGCGCAGCGACGCGGTTCAGCCGGGATGGATCGCCGGCCGAACGCCACGCGGGTTTCATTACAGGCTGTTTGGCCGGGATGGAACTGGGCCACGCGGGTTTCATTACAGGCTGTTTGGCCGGGATGGATCGCCGGCCGAGCCCCCACCGGGAGAACTGGGCCGCGTGGGTTTCATCACCGGTTGTTTGGCCGGGATGGATCGCCGGCCGAGCCCCCACCGGGAGAACTGGGCCGCGTGGGTTTCATCACCGGTTGTTTGGCCGGGATGGATCGCTGGCCGAGCCCCCACCGGGAGAACTGGGCCGCGTGGGTTCCACCACAGGCTGTTTGGCCGGGATGGATCGCCGCACGAACGCCGCGCGACTTTGTCTGCGGGCTGCTCAACTCGTGCGCCTGACCACCGCTGCCAGCCGGCCGTGGACAGGAGTCGCGGGGCCCAGTTCTCCCGGTAGGGGTTCGCGCGGGACCGCCGTGCGCGGAAGCAGCGTGGTAAAATAGTGAGTCCCTTGCATCTTCCGTCGCCTCCTGATCTGAATCCGCTACCTCGCCCAAGAAATTGACGGTCGCGCAGGAAGGGGGAGCCGACCTCATGGAGACGGTATCCGAGGAAGAACCGGCCGAGGAAGAACCGGCCGAGGAAGAACCGGCCGAGGAAGAGCTGTCCGAAGAGGGTGCGGACGGCGGCGGTCCGGTCCCGGGCGTTTTCGAGGCGGGAGATCTGATCTTCTATCCCCAGATCGGCCACTGTCACGTCGGGGATGTGATTCAGGACGCAGCGAGCGGCCTGGAACTGCTGGAACTCACCCCGCAGGATTCCTCGACCGGGAATCGCGTTCTGGTTCCGGTTGGCCATTTGGTGTCTCGAGGCATCCGCCACTCCGGGGACTCCCCGGGGGTGATCGAGGGCATCCTCGGTTCGGACTTCGATCCGACCATCGACGACGCCTCCGAGCGCCTGGACCAGATCACGGCCCAGGAGCGCGAAGGGACCGCGTCGAGCCTCGCAACCGCGTTGAAGCGCCTCCACCTGCGCCACGAGCTGAAGACCATCAGCCGGGAAGAGGAGAAGCGCCGCTCCCGTATCCGCAAGTGGCTGGTGGTGGAACACATGGCGGACAAGCAAGGCACCAGCGGCCAGGCGCAGTCGGCCATCACCCGCCTTCTGTCCCGCACGATGAACGCGGTCCGCGAGCGCGAGAAAGAAGCCGCCCGGGAGCTCCGTAAGCAGGAACGCGCCGAGCGGAAGGCAGCCGAGGCGGAGCGCCGGGCCCGCCGCCGGGGCCGCGGTTAGCTAGCAGCCGGTCTTCCGCCGGAATAGCATCCGGAGGACGATGACGCGCCGCTCTCTCTTCGGACAGCCGCCGTCTCCGGCCCCACCCGTTTCCCCGCCGCCGGCGGAACCCCGGATCGAGACGGTAGCCGCAGCCCGGCCGGGGTCTTCCGGGGCTCCGTACTCGGTCCGGGAAATCAGCGCCCGCATCCGCGAGGTGCTCGAGGACGGATTTCCCCGGAGCTTCTGGATCGAGGGGGAACTTTCCCAGGTGAGCCGCCCGCGAAGCGGCCACCTCTACCTGTCCCTTCGCGAAGAAACAACCGTCCTCGAAGCCGTGGCGTGGGCCACTGACGCCCGGAGCTTCGCCTTCACTCCCGAGCCGGGGGACCGGATTCGCGCCTTCGGCCGGTTGCGCCTGTACGAGGGGAAGAGCCGCTACCAGTTTCAGGTCCAGCGCCTCGAGAAGGCCGGGATCGGGACGCTGCTCCAGCAACTCCTGGAAAGGGAGGCGCGCCTCGAGCGCGAAGGCCTGTTCGATCCCGCAAGGAAACGTCCCCTCCCCTTTCTCCCGCTCCGGATCGGACTCCTGACCGCTGCGGGAAGCGACGCCTGGGCCGACTTCACACGAGCGGCCCGCACCCGCTTTCCCGGGGTCATGATCCGGGAACACTTCGCACCGGTACAGGGGCCCGCCGCGCCGGCGGCGCTGGCCGCCGGGATTCGTGCTCTGGGCCGCGAAGCGCTCGACGTCATCGTGGTGGCCCGGGGCGGCGGGTCGGTGGAGGATCTCCTCCCCTTCAGCGACGAGATCGTGGTGCGCGCCGCGGCCGCCTGCCCCGTGCCGCTCGTCAGCGCGATCGGCCACGAGCAGAATCGGCCGCTCCTCGACCGGGTAGCCGATCGTCGCTGCAGCACGCCCTCGGCGGCAGCTCGGGAAATCCTCCCCGAGCGGAGCGATCTGCTTCGGGAGATCGAGGATCGCCGGAGGGTGGCCGAAACCGTGGCGCGCCGGGTCCTGAGCGCAGCGCAGGATCGGGTGGCGACTTTCCTCACGCACCGGGCGACCACGGCGCTGCCCGGGTGGCTCGAGCAGGAACGACAAAGCCGGCAACAGGATCGTTCCATCGCGCTCGCTGCGGCGGAGCGCACGATCCAGAGCAGCGAAGAGCGACTGCGAACGGTCCGCGCGCGGCTCGAGCAAAACCACCCGGCCCAGAAACTCGCGGGCCAGTTCGCCCAGTTGAGCCGGCTCCGCGAGCGCCTCGCGGGATTGCCGCTGCTCCGGGATCAGGAGGAGCGGCTCGAAGCCACGCGGCGCCGGGTTTCCGCACAACCCCTGCCCCGGCTCCTGGAATCGGAGCGCGCCGCCCTTGCCGACCGCCGCACCCGGCAGCGCGCCTCGCTGGAGAGGTGTCTGGAGCGCCGCTCCTTCATTGCCGAGAGAATCGGCCAGAATCTGGACGCCCTTGACCCGCGGGTCGTTCTACGGCGCGGCTACAGCCTGGCGCTGGACTCCGGAGGACGCGCGCTCGTTTCCAGCAAGACCGTCCGCGTCGGCGATCGGCTACGGTTGCTGCTTGGGGATGGTGAACTCGGCGCGGCCGTCGAGTCAGTGCGGCCCCCGCGCGAACTGTCGGGCACAGGTCCCGCAGCACCCCGCTCCGCGGGGCAGAATCCCGAAGGAAACCCGTCATGACCGAATCCGGCAGTACCGCCCCGCCGCCGGAACCGAGCTTCGAGTCGGTGGAGGCCGAACTGAAGGCGGTGACCGCGCAGCTCGAAGACCCGGCCGTCGCGCTCGAAGAACGATTGCAGCTCCATGCTCGCGCGGCCTCCATGCACCGGAGACTCGAGGCCATCGTGGAAGCGGCCCGCAAGGCGACCAGCAAGGCGGCGAATGACGCCGGGAACGACGCCGGCCCGCCGGGACCAAGCGCCGGCGAAGGCCCAAGGGAGCCGTACGAAGCGGTACGGGACCGGCTGGCCGAGGTCGTGAACACCCTCGAGAACGAGGATCTGCCGCTGGCGCGAGTCATCGACCTCCACGGGGAGGCTCAGCGGCTGGCAGCCCGCTGCGAAGCGATTCTCGGCGCCGCCCAGGAGCAGATCACCCAAACCGGTACCACCTCCGGCACCACCTCCGGCGCCGCCCCGCCAGCGGCCCGCCAGGCGGGGGAAGACCCCGACTCCGATGCTCCTTTCTGACGCCGGCAGCCCGGCGGCGGTGCGGCCCGTCGATCTGGGGGATTTCCTCGCCGACTGCGCGCGGGAGGTGGACGCCTTTCTCGATGGCGTGCTCCCACCGGCGACCGGCCCTACGGCAACGCTCGCCAGCGCCATGCGCCATGCCGTCCTCGGCGGGGGAAAACGAATCCGGCCGGCGCTGGCGATGGCATCAGCGATCGCGGTGGGCGGGAAGAGCCACAACGCCCTCCCGGTGGCCAGCGCGCTCGAGATGGTTCACACCTACTCGCTGATCCACGACGATCTGCCGTGCATGGACAACGACGACCTGAGGCGCGGACAGCCGACGGTCCACGTCCGGTTCGGCGAGGCGATCGCCGTACTCGCCGGAGACGCGCTTCACACCCTCGCCTTCGACACCATCGCAGGCAGCGACGCGCCGCCGGAGATACGGCTCGAGTGTGTGAAGCGTCTGGCCGTCGCTGCCGGGCCCGACGGGATGGTGGGCGGCCAGGTTCTCGACATGGAGGCGGAAACCCGAACCCCCGACGCCCGGGGGCTGGAAGCGATTCACCGGGGGAAGACCGGAGCGCTGATCTCCGCATCGGTCGCACTGGGTGCGTTTGCCGGGGGAGGCACCACCTGGCAGGCGGATACCCTCGGGGGTTTCGGGCGAGAACTCGGACTCATGTTTCAGATCGTGGATGACCTGCTGGACGAAGAGCAAACCAGCGCCAGGCTCGGCAAGTCAGCCGGCAAGGATCGCGCCGCCGGGAAGGCCACCTATCCGGCGATCCATGGGTTGGAAGCGGCCCGCGCGGAAGCGTCCCGCCGCGCCGCGATGGCCCGCAGTCTGCTGGACGAGGCCAGTGCCGGATCCGGACCACCCGTAAAGTTCGCGGGAATCCATCTCCTCCGGTTGTTGACGGACCGCATCCTCCACCGGACGGCCTGACTCCCCTGCCGATGCCCCAGGCCGCCGCCGGGCGCCGCAACTCCCGTTCCCGCCGGCGTGGGGCCGTCCAGTCGAAAGCCCGGTCTTTCGTTCCTCCGGCAGAGAGGGACCTTCGCGTCGGGATCGTCGCCAAGATTGTCGCGCCCGAGACTGCCGAGACGACGCGCGGGCTGGCCGGCTGGCTTCGGAGCCAAGGCGTGAGCGTCACGCTGGAGGAAAAACTCGCGGAGTCGATCGGCGGCGACGGAGGCTCGGTTCCGCTCAAAGCGATCGGGGAGGACCGGGACATGGTGCTGGTTCTCGGAGGTGACGGCACCCTCCTCTCGGCGGCGCGCGCGATGGGCGACCATCAGGTCCCGATCTTCGGCGTCAATCTGGGGAGCCTCGGCTTCCTCACGAACGCGCCGATCGACCAGTTGTACCCGGGACTGGAGAAGATCCTGGCGGGCCAGGGAGTTGTGGACGAACGCACGACGCTGCGGATCTCCCTCCTCCGGGAGGGCGAGACCCTGCTCGAGGAGATGTCCGTGAATGACGTGGTCATCACCGGAAGCGCGATCGCCCGCGTGCTCGAGGTACGCATCACGACCGCCCATGGCTTCGTAGCCACCGTGCTCGGCGACGGCGTCATCATCGCGACTCCGACCGGATCCACCGCTTACAACATCGGGGCCGGGGGACCGGTGGTTCATCCCGCCGTCGAGGCGATCATTCTGGCCCCCATCGTGCCGCTGACCCTGACCCAGCGGCCCGTCGTCTTCCCGGACACCGAGGAGTTGACCCTGACGCTGCGGGGCCGCCGGCGGCAGGTCCATGTGACGTTCGACGGGCAGGCGAGCTATCCCGTGCTCCCCGGAGACGCGCTCAGAGTCCGCAAGTCCGAAGTCCGGATGCAGCTTCTCAGCCTGCCCGAAACGAACTACTTCCGGGTGCTCCGCAAGAAGCTTCTCTGGAGCGCCCTGCCCCCGAAGCGCGCCCGCGCGCTCGTACCCGAACCTCCGACCGAATCCTGACGCTCGCCGGGGCGGCCCCGGGGCCGCCCAAGTAACAGCCTGTGGACAAAGTCACGCGGCGTTCGAGCGGCGATCCATCCCGGCTGAACAGCCTGTAATGAAACCCGCGCGGCCCAGTTCTCCCGGTGGGGGCTCGGCCGGCGATCCATCCCGGCCAAACAGCCTGTAATGAAACCCGCGTGGCCCAGTTCTCCCGGTGGGGGCTCGGCCGGCGATCCATCCCGGCCAAACAACCGGTGATGAAACCCACGCGGCGTTCGGCCGGCGATCCATCCCGGCTGAACCGCGTCGCTTCGCGGCGCTCATCGTTGCGTTTCGGTCGAAATACACCCGGGCCAGTTCTCCCGGTGGGGGCTCCTCCCTCGCGCGCCTTGTCAGCCGGACCCCCACCGGGAGAACTGGGCCTCGCCAGCCTCGGCGCTCACGCCACTTTATCCACCGGCTGTCAGTGTTCGAGGCGGTTGATTACCCGGAAGACCCCTGGCGTGCTGCGGGCGATGGACTCGAGAATCCGGGATTCGATCGCGCTCCGGACCACTCCGGTAAGCGCCACCACCCCCCGCGAAACCACGATGTGGATCGGGGGATTCACCCGGTTGGCCCGATCCGAGAAGCGGGAGTCCCGGTAGATCCGGTAGTAGAGGGCGCGGCGAAGGTCCTGATCGTTCGGGGAGAGCGGGAGGACCTCGATCCGGTTGTCCACGCTCTTCACTCCAAAGACCTTGGCAACCCGTTTCTCGAGCTCGGTCTTCTTGAACGGTTCGGTCACCGACCCCAGCAGGACGATCTCGTACGGCTCTTCCACCCCGAAGTTGATGTCGTCGAAAACCGTGTAGTACGAATAGCGGAGCACGGCCCGCCGGACCCCTTCGACGAGGTCCTCCATGCTCTCCGGCTCGGCGACCTCGAGATCCGGATCTACGGCCAGCACTCCGGAAACCGATTCGGCGCGCTCGACGACGTCGCGCCACTCCCACGCGCTCGCGACCTGCCCGGTGAGCCGGACGACCCCGTCCGTCACGATGACCCGGGGATCGCCGCCTTCGAGATCCGCCCGCTCGATCTCCCGCACCACCTCGGCCTGCACGGCCCCATCGGCGCGCGTTGCGGTCCGCGCGGCCGGCGGGGGCGATGGAGCGCGAGCGGCATCTTCCTCAGCTTCTGCCGCGGGCGCCTCGGAGGCGATTCCCTCGGCTTCCGCATCCTCCGGCTCTTCCATCTGCAGCACGGCGATGTCCGTTTCGACCGCAACCACCCCGTCCACGAAGAGCGCCAGCTCCACCACCCGCGTCCGCGTGCTCTCGTCCAGCACTTCCCCGCTCAGCACGGCAACTCCGTCCCGCACCTCCACTTCGAAAATGCCGATCGGCAGATTCGCTTCTTCGATCGCCGACGTGATCTCGTCTCGCAGGTTCGTGTCGGAGCGGGGCTGAGCGGGAGCCGGAACTGCCATCAGCAGGGAAAGAACGATCGGAATGACGAAATGCATGGACTTGTTGACCTGATTGTGGCCGGTCTCTACCGAAATGCAACCGCCATGCCACGCCGGCAGACGGGCGCGCGGGTGGGGGAAAGACCGTCCGGCTGCTGTTTACGCCGGGCGCCCGGAGCTACTCGTTCTGGTACTCGCCCGAGTAGGTCCGCTCGGCCGGCGCCGCCAACTGGAAGAACACCAGTTGGAGGATGCGGGCGTCGCGGATGAGTTCCAGTCCGTCGGGATGGTGGACGGTCAGGAGGGAACCGCTGCGTCCTCGGTACCCCGAGTCCCATAGCGCGGTGCCGATCTGCGCTCCGCTTCTGAGCAGCGACGACCGGGTGCGTCCGATGGCGAAAACGTCCGGCGGGATGTTCACCACTTCGTGGTAGCGAATCCAGTAAGGCCCGGCGGGGAGCCGAAAGACGCCGTCGCCGTCGGGCGAGAGCGGTTCCGGCGCCGGAATGCGGCGGCTGCGGTTGTCGAAATCCACCCGGCCCGGACCCGTCCCGAAGAGACTCACCTCGGCGAGGGTGAGATCCACTCCGTTCATCTGGATCTGCACCTCCGGATCCACCAGGCCGGAGAGAAGCGGCGGATCGTCGGCGAGCCGGCGCCGGAGAGCGGCGCCCGCGATCAGCTCCACGTCGCCGCTAGGTGCCGGAACCGGAGCCCCGGCCGAGGATCGTGGGCAGAGTGATGCGTTCCTGCCCCTGGTACTTCCCCTTCTTGTCCCGGTAGCTGACCTCGCAATCCTCGTCGCTCTCGAAGAAGAGCACCTGCGCGATCCCCTCCCCGGCATAGATGCGGCACGGAAGCGGGGTCGTGTTCGAGATCTCGAGCGTCGCGTTCCCTTCCCACTCGGCGTCGAACCCGGTCACGTTGATGATGATGCCGCAACGCGCGTAGGTGGACTTGCCGATGCAGATGCCGTAGACGTTCCGCGGTATCCGGAAGTTCTCGATCGTGTTGGAGAGTGCGAAGGAGTTGGGCGGGATGACGCACACCTCGCCCTTGTAGTCCACGAAGCTCCGCTCGTCGAAGTTCTTCGGGTCCACGATCGTGGTGTGAACGTTCGTGAAGATCTTGAACTCGTTGGAGACGCGGATGTCGTAGCCGTAGGCGGACAGCCCGTAGGAGATGACCCCCTGCCCGACCTGATGGTCCACGAACGGATCGATCAGCCGGTGCTCTTTCGACATCCGGCGGATCCAGCGATCCGGCTTGATGCTTCCCAGTTTCGATTTCCTCCGTCCGGCGTCAGAGCTAGCAGTCCGTGGACAAGGTGGGGTGAGCACCGAGAGCGGTAAGTCACTCCGGGAAGACCCGATAGGTGAACTCCGACGCCTCGATGTTCTGAGTCGTACGGGGCGCGAAGAAAAGCAGGACCCGGCCGATTTCGTCAGTTCGGTCGAACTTGATAAACGTGTAGTCGACAGTGTGGTTGACGGAGCAGAGGCCCTCGTCGATGTCGGCCGTGTCTACCGTATTGAGGATTTCGTTGTCGTCCATGTCGTAAAGAATGGCGTGAACCCGGACCAGACGGAACCCGTGCGTCGCCTCGTCCCTCCTGTTTATCGGACAGGCGCTCTAACCGGCTGAGCTACGGCCCTGAGTGATGAGCGGAGACAGGCGGACACTCTGACCACTGAGTTAGGCCCTATCTTTTGCATTGTCCGATGTCCCCTCGATCGAGGACGCTACACCAGCTAGGCGGCACGGAACACGCCTCGACTGAGCTCGCCCCGACCACGCCGACCCAATAAAGAGCCTCACATTTTCCACCCCGCACTCTTTTTGTACACACGGAGTCGTGGTCTCTCCACACCCCGGCCACGAAGCCCCCCGGCGGGTTGTATAGGTTTTCGTCGTCTGGGTTTTCGCACCTATTGGTTTCAGGCACGGTCCCTGACACGGTCCCTGGCACGATTTCAGGCACCTGCTTGTCGAGGCAGGTCCCGACTCCGTCAATCAACTTCGATTGGCAGGTTACACATTTCCCAGCATCCCACTTGCAAAGGGTTAAAGAGTCGCAAGTCGCCGCTTGTATTGCCTCGTTCGTAGATTGGGTATATGTCGCGAAGGAAGCCGTGCATGAGTCCACTGGCGGCAGGTCCTCCATGGGCGTGTCCTCCATGGGCGTGTCCTCCATGGGCGTGTCCTCCACGGGCGTGTCCTCCACGGGCAGGTCCTCCACGGGCAGCGTCCTCCACGGGCGGCGGCGGGACCTCGGTGGTTGGAGTCTCCTCGGTGGTGGCGCCTTCGCCTTCTCCCTCGGTAGTGGGGTCTGGCCAGTCCTTGCAACCCGCCTCGCAACTACCCCCCGAGTTTCCGATTGTCCAGGCAATCTGGCGGCACTGCAACCCGGATCCGACTCTGAGCCATTGGTCGCTGACCTCAACCGCTCCGGCAGGCACCGAGCACGAGTCGTCGCCGAAGGTCTGAATGAACTGCTCCTTGACCACCGTGAGGATCTTCGGATCCCCGAGGCTCAGGGTCGAGAGGCCGCTCCCACCCCCTCCGGTGGGCGTCGCCTCGCCGGCGAGGGGCGTGGTCGGGGACGGGGGAGGGACCCCGGAATCCCCGGGACAGGCAGCGAGCAGGCCCGTTGCGAAAAGAGAGAGGATGATTCGTCTCATGGTGTTCTCCTCGGTTGAGGCGACGCCCCCTTACCGCTTACACGCGGCTATATTCTCAACACGCGGCTATATTCTCAAATTGCGGAAGCGGGAATTGCGGAAGCGGGCAGACAGTGAGCACTGTATTTATATATTCACCATCCGAGGAAAAGTAGCCGCGGCATTCGCCGCCGCCGCCGGTCGAAGCTCTGCTGACTTCTTCGCAGGCGTGCCCGTCCTTGTCCCGATCCAGCCGGCTGCTGTTCAGGGCGTACGTCCGAATCTCCGCGGCGTCCCACGAGTTCTGATAGGTCCCGCCGCGCTCGCTGACACCCTTCTTCCAGCCAGCCGCTCGGAGATTGCTGCAACTTGAGAACTTCTGAACGGGTGGCGTCTCTACCTCCGGCTCCGGCTCCGGCTCCGGCTCCGGCTCCGGCTCGATGGTCATTCCCTGAACGGACTCCGACCAGTCACTCGTGATCCGATCATCGCCCGTCCCGCCGTCCGCCTTCCTGGCTCCGCACTTCACGCAGTCGCCGATCTCTCCACCTTGCGACCCGGGATGGCTGTTCTGCTTCGATGATACGGCCGGATTCGTGCCGCCGCTGATGGTCCGTTTCCCCTCGTGTTCGCATTCCGGATCGCCACCTTCCCACTTGGCGTTGCCATAGTCGCGCAATCCCCAGTAGGGCGGCGACGTGACCACGCACTGCACGGACTCATCCGGCAGGTCCCGCAGCCGGACGAGCGCGTCACCGACGAGGATGCGGATTTTCATTGTGGTCATCGGTTTCGATTCCGAGCCCAGTGCTGCTACGTGCCGGAACCGGAGCCCCGGCCGAGGATCGTGGGCAGGGTGATGCGTTCCTGCCCCTGGTACTTCCCCTTCTTGTCCCGGTAGCTGACCTCGCAATCCTCGTCGCTCTCGAAGAAGAGCACCTGCGCGATCCCCTCCCCGGCATAGATGCGGCACGGAAGCGGGGTCGTGTTCGAGATCTCGAGCGTCGCGTTCCCTTCCCACTCGGCGTCGAACCCGGTCACGTTGATGATGATGCCGCAACGCGCGTAGGTGGACTTGCCGATGCAGATGCCGTAGACGTTCCGCGGTATCCGGAAGTTCTCGATCGTGTTGGAGAGTGCGAAGGAGTTGGGCGGGATGACGCACACCTCGCCCTTGTAGTCCACGAAGCTCCGCTCGTCGAAGTTCTTCGGGTCCACGATCGTGGTGTGAACGTTCGTGAAGATCTTGAACTCGTTGGAGACGCGGATGTCGTAGCCGTAGGCGGACAGCCCGTAGGAGATGACCCCCTGCCCGACCTGATGGTCCACGAACGGATCGATCAGCCGGTGCTCTTTCGACATCCGGCGGATCCAGCGATCCGGCTTGATGCTTCCCAGTTTCGATTTCCTCCGTCCGGCGTCAGCGTTAGCAGTCCGTGGACAAGGTGGGGTGAGCACCGAGAGCGGTGAGGCGCCCGGCTGACAAGGCGCGCGAGGGAGGAGCCCCCACCGGGAGAACTGGCCCGAGTGTATTTCGAGCGAAGCGCAACGATGGGCGACGCGAAGCGGAGCTATTCAGCCGGGATGCATCGCCGTTCGTTTCCGGGCGAACGACCAACGAGCGGGACGAGCGTTTACCGCGTGGTCTACAGGGTCGGAACCCGACACAGGTTTAGGGAAAATCTCCCCCGATGGTGGCACCTCGCCGCCATAGATTTGGTCCATGACGGGATGACCGCTAGTTCGAACTTCCTCGTAGCGATGCGCCTCAACCTCCCGGCCGACCTCAGCGACAATTCCTAGAGCAGCAACCACCGCGATCACGTTGGCTCGCGTGATGTTGTTGCTCTGCTCCGGCATGGCTCCCAACGGTACCACCCCTTCCCCGGTACCTTTACGCCACGATCCGAGCGGCAACGAGTGTGTACGTGTGAAGGGGTGCCGTGTCAACACTGGCACGCAGCCGGGGGACTGTCAACGGGTCCCATGAAACCCGGAGAGCCCGCTAGAGCCCGCTAGAACCCTCCAATTCCGGGAAAAAGTACACGAGTTCGAAGGCGGCCGATTCCGGCGAATCCGAACCATGGATCGCATTCCGTTCGATGGAGGATGCGAAGCGCGCCCGGATGGTGCCGGGAGCCGCGTCGGCCGGGTTCGTGGCGCCCATCAAGCGCCGCAGTTCGGAGATCGCATCGTCCCGCTCGAGAGCCACGACGACCGCCGGGCCCGAGGACATGAAATCGGTGAGGCTCGAGAAGAACGGCCGCTCGCGGTGGACGCCGTAGAACCCTTCCGCCTCGGCCTTGGTCATCCGGACGAGGCGCAGGGCGACCAGCCGGAAACCGGCCGCTTCCAGCGACTGCAGGATGGCCCCGGTGTTCCCGGCCGCTACCGCGTCGGGTTTCACGATGGAAAACGTTCTCATGCTCTTCTCTTTCTGCTCGGGGCTAACAGCTCGTGGTGAAACCCGGAAGGCATCCATTCGCGGCGCGCAGCGCCGCGGGGGTGGGGTGTGGGGAGGGGTTTCCCCTCCCCACGAAAGACGGTGGTGCGAATCGCGCAGCGATTCGCACCACCAACCCGTGGGGAAAGCGCCCCGCACGCACACAAACCGACGGATTCGCCGCGCGCGACCTCCTGGGGCTCGTGCGGGGTGCTTTCACCACGGGCTGTTACGCGCGAAGTCGGGCTTCCATGGCGGCGCCGAGATCGGCGGGGCTCTCGACGACCGTGCAACCGGCCGAACGGAGCGCCTCCATCTTGTCCGCGGCGGTTCCCTTGCCGCCCATGACGATCGCCCCGGCGTGACCCATCCTCCGTCCCGGAGGGGCGGTCTGGCCGGCGATGAAGCTGACGACCGGCTTGTCGAGTTCGCGCCGGATGAATTCCGCGGCTTCTTCCTCGGCGCCCCCGCCGATCTCGCCGATCAGGATGACCGCCTCGGTCTCGTCATCCGCCGCGAAGAGCTCGAGCACATCGACGAAGTAGGTGCCGATGACCGGATCGCCGCCGATCCCGACGCAGGTGCTCTGGCCGATGCCGCGCTGGCTGAGCTGATGCACCGCCTCGTAGGTGAGCGTCCCGCTCCGGGAGACGACCCCGACGTGGCCCTCCCGGTGGATGAATCCCGGCATGATGCCGACCTTGGCTCGCCCCGGAGAAATGACTCCCGGGCAGTTCGGGCCGAGAATGCGGGTGCCGCCCGGCGGGACGGCGCGCATCACCCGGACCATGTCCCGGGTCGGGACGCCCTCGGTGATGCTTACCGCCAGATCCATTCCGGCGTCGGCCGCTTCCGAGAGGGCGTCCGCGGCGAAGGCCGGCGGGACGACGACGAACGAGGTGTTGGCGCCGGTTGCCGCCACCGCCTCGGCCACCGTGTCGAAGATCGGCACGCCTGCCGCGGCGGTCTGTCCCCCCTTCCCGGGAGTGACTCCCGCGACCAGCGTCGTCCCGTAGTCGCGGCAGGCCGCGGCGTGGAACGCTCCTTCGCGCCCGGTGATTCCCTGCACGAGCAGGCGGGTCTCGTTACCGACCAGAACGCTCATGCGGCCTCCGAACAGTCCGTGGGCAAAGTGGGGCGAGCACCGAGAGTGGTGAGGCCCAGTTCTCCCGGTGGGGCCAGTCCTCCCGGTGGGGGCCCGGCTGACAAGACGCGCGAGGGAGGAGCCCCCACCGGGAGAACTGGCCCGAGTGTATTTCGACCGAAGCGCAACGACGAGCGGAGCAAAGCGCCAGTTCTCCCGGTGGGGGGGCGGTTCAGCCGGGATGCATCGCCGCTCGTTTCCGGAGCGGGGCGCGAGCACCGCGGAGACCCCGGAGCGGAAGGGGCGGGGGGCGGGGCTACCCGACCACCATCCCTTCCGGCTCGGGCTTCCGGAGCGGGGCGCGAGCACCGCGGAGACCCCGGAGCGGGGCGCGAGCACCGCGGAGACCCCGGAGCGGAAGGGACGGGGGGCGGGGTCACCCGACCACCATCCCTTCTGGCTCGGGAATGCCGGTTCACTTTGTTCATGGGCTGTTTAGGTTCAACTTTCCGACGACCTGGTTGGCGGCGTCGCGCATGCCGTTCGCGGTAGTGAAGTCGAGCCCCGACTCCTCGAGCATCCGGCGGGCGAGTTCCCCATTCGTGCCTTCCATGCGAATCACGACCGGCAGGCTCACTCCGAGCTTCCGGACGGCCGCGATGAGGCCCTCCGCGAGGCGGTCACAGCGCAGGATGCCCCCGAAGATGTTGATCAGCACCACCCGCACCGCGGGGTCCGAGGAGAGGATGCGGAAGGCGTTTTCGATCTGCTCGGCGCTGGCTCCGCCCCCGACGTCGAGGAAGTTCGCGGGCGACGCGCCGGCCAGCTTCACGATGTCCATGGTTGCCATCGCGAGGCCGGCGCCGTTCACCATGCAGCCCACCGAGCCGTCGAGCTTGATGTAGCTGAGGCGGTACTTGCTGGCCTCGACCTCCAGCGGCGACTCCTCGTGGATGTCGCGGAGCGAGGCGACCCTGGGCTGGCGGAAAAGCGCGCTGTCGTCCACCGAGACCTTGGCGTCGAGCGCCAGTACCTCGCCGCCCTCGGTCACCAGCATCGGGTTGATCTCGACCTGGCTGGCGTCGAGTCCCTCGAAGGCGCGGTAGAGCGCCGTCAGGAACTTCGTCCCGTTCTTGAAGACCTGCCCCTCGAACCCCAGCCCGAACGCCAGGCGGCGCGCCTGGAAGGGCTGCATTCCCATCGCCGGGTCCACGGTCACGGTCAGGATCTTCTCGGGCGACTCGGCCGCCACTTCCTCGATGTCCATTCCCCCGGCGGCGCTCGCGATGCACATCGGGCGGCCGGTCGAGCGGTCGATGATGAAGCTGACGTAGAGCTCCCGGGCGATCGCGACCCCTTCCTCGATCAGGAGCCGCCGCACGAGCCGGCCCTCGGGCCCGGTCTGCTTCGTCACCAGGGTGGCGCCGAGGATCGCGTCCGCGGCGGCCCGCACCTCCGCTTCGGTCCGGGCGAGGCGCACTCCTCCGGCCTTTCCCCGGCCGCCGGCGTGGATCTGGGCCTTCACCACCACCGGGAGGCCGAGTTCCGAGGCGGCGGCGACCGCTTCGTCCACGCTGAACGCGACCTTGCCGCGCGGGACGGGGACGCCGTACTCGGCAAGGAGCCCCTTCGCCTGGTGCTCGTGAAGGTTCATTTGGAGTCCGTCCGGGGTATGGCGCGAGCACCGAGACGGGCGAGGCGCCCGGCTGACAAGGCGCGTGAGGGAGGAATAGCAGCGCTCTTTCGACCGAAGCGCAACGATGAGCGTAGCGATTCAGCCGGGATGAATCGCCCGTCGAATGCCGCGTTCATACCTCGGACGGACTCCTAGACGCCGATCTTTTCGGTGAGCTCGCGGACCGCGGCAGCGGACCGGTCGAGCGCGGCCTGCTCGTCCGGGGTGAGCTTGATCTCGATGACCTCTTCGACGCCCGAGCGTCCGAGCTTGACCGGCACCCCCAGATAGAGGCCGTCCACGCCGTACTCGCCCTCGAGGTAGGCCGTGCAGGGAAGGATCTTCTTCTTGTCCTTCAGGATGGCGTCCACCATCTCGACGATGGCCGCCGAGGGGGCGTAGTAGGCCGATCCGGTCTTCAGGTACGCCACGATCTCGCCGCCGCCCTTCCGGGTCCGCTCGACGATCCGGGCGATGGCTTCCTCGGACATGAAGTCCGGGAGCGGAATCCCGGCGACCGTGGAGTAGCGCGGCAGCGGCACCATGTCATCCCCGTGCCCGCCGAGCACGAAGGCGTGGACGTTCTCGACCGAGACGTTCACTTCGGCAGCGATGAACGCCCGCATGCGCGCCGAATCGAGAACCCCCGCCATCCCGACCACCCGCGCCTTCGGCAGGCCGCTGGCCCGGAGCGCGGTCTGCACCATGGCGTCGAGGGGGTTCGAGACCACCACCAGGATGGCATCCGGAGAATGCTCCATCGCGTGGCGGGTGACGCTGCTCACGATCTGGTAGTTCTTCCGGAGCAGGTCGTCCCGGCTCATCCCGGCCTTCCGGGGTAGCCCGGCGGTGATGACCACGACGTCGGACCCCGCGGTGTCCGCGTAGTCGCAGGTGCCGCTCACCTGGACGTCGCTGCCCGTCACCGGGCAGGCCTCCAGCATGTCGAGGCCCTTCCCCTGGGGAATGCCGTCGATGATGTCGATGAGGACGACGTCGCAGAGCTCGGCGTCGGCCAGCCGCTGGGCGGTGGTGGCGCCGACGTTGCCAGCGCCGACCACGGTCACTTTCGGTCGCATCTGCAACCCCCTTTTGCGGAATTCCTGTTGGTCTGGAACCCGCGGATCAGGCCATGTTCTCGATGATCGCATCCGCGAACTCCGAGGTCTTGAGTTTGGTCGCGCCGTCCATCAGCCGGTGGAAGTCGTAGGTCACCCGCTTCTGGGCGATCGTGGCTTCGATGGACCGCTCGATCAGGTCGGCGGCCTCTTCCCAGTGCAGATGACGGAACATCATCACCCCGGACAGGATCACCGAACCGGGATTCACCTTGTCCTGGTCGGCGTACTTGGGCGCCGTCCCGTGGGTGGCCTCGAAGATGGCGTGTCCGGTGTCGTAGTTGATGTTTCCTCCGGGGGCGATGCCGATGCCGCCGATCTGGGCGGCGAGGGCGTCCGAGAGGTAGTCGCCGTTCAGGTTCATGGTGGCGATCACATCGAACGAGCTTGCCCGGGTAAGGACCTGCTGCAGCGTGATGTCGGCGATCGCGTCCCGGACCAGAACGCGCTCCTTCCACTGGCCGTTTCCGTGCGAATCCCACAGCTCGGACAGACAGCCTTCCACCTCGTCCCGGACCTCGGCCCGGCGCTCGTCGGGCATCAGGTCGTAGCCCGGCTCGATGGCGCGGGCGTTGTCCACGGTGGTGATCCCGGAGCCCGATTCCCGGTTCGACAGGATCCAGCTCTCCCGCTCGCTCACCGTCTCGGCGCGGAACTCCCGCGCCGCGAGGGCGTAGCCCCAATCCCGGAAAGCGCCCTCGGTGAACTTCATGATGTTCCCCTTGTGGACGAGCGTGACGCTCCGCCGTCCCTGCTCGAGGGCGTAGCGGATCGCGGCGCGCACCAGGCGCTCGGTCCCCTCGCGGCTCACCGGCTTGATGCCGATGCCCGAGGTTTCGGGGAAGCGGATCTTCGTGACTCCCATCTCGTCGCGGAGGAAAGCGACGAGCTTCTTGACCTCTGCGGTTCCCTCGCGGTACTCGACGCCGGCGTAGATGTCCTCGCTGTTCTCCCGGAAGATGACCATGTCCACCTGATCCGGGCGGTACACCGGGCTCGGGACGCCCTGGTACCACTTCACCGGCCGCAGGCAGACGTAGAGGTCGAGGAGCTGGCGGAGCGCCACGTTGAGCGAGCGGATCCCGCCGCCCACCGGCGTGGTGAGGGGTCCTTTGATCCCGACCACGTAGTCCCGGAAGGTCGCTACCGTCTCTTCGGGAAGCCAGTCGCCGGTCTCTTTGAAGGCCTTCTCGCCGGCCAGCACCTCGAGCCACTCGATGCGGCGCGCTCCGCCGTAGGCGACTTCGACGGCGGCGTCGAATACGCGGACACTGGCCCGCCAGATGTCCCGCCCGGTGCCGTCGCCCTCGATGAAGGGAATGATCGGGTGGTCGGGGACCTGGAGGAGCCCGTTCTGAATGGAAATGCGGCCGCCCTCGGGCGGCGTCGGGTGGGGTTCGGTGGTCATGAACTTCCTTCGGGAAAGGGGTTGCCGGGGAGAGTGCGCGGAACCACAACGGGTTCCCCCTCGCGCCGTTTGCCGCACGGAAAGACCCGGCCGGAGCGCCGCCGCATCACAGGCGAGGCGGCCAAACATCCCGCCGGGCTGCATTGAATTTTATGGCGGCGGACGCCCTATGGCAATGGACCGGATGCGCGGACGAGGAAGGGAACCCCGGTGTCCGGTCGGGCTGGCCGCGGGGACGGCCTGGGACCGCCCGCCGGTCCTCCCGGCGGAGGCCGGCACCGATGGCCGAAGGCCACCGAGAAAACAGAACCCCACCTTTGCGTCGAATGCGGCACAATTGGGTCGCCTTTTCAACGCGTTGACCGCACTGGGGAGGCCGTCCGGAGGGGATGCCGGGCATTGATTTCGAAAAACACACCCCGATACCGTCCCAGGTCGCTCGCTGCCGGCCGCCGCGGAGGAACTGTGAAGAGAGCCATCGCCACCCTGATGTTGTTGTCGCTGGCGGCGGCCCTGTCCGGATTCGCGGTTTCCGCATGTCTGCGAGGGCCGCGACCACCGCCGTCGCCACCGCAGGAACCGCCGCCGCCTCCACCCGTGCCCCCACCGGCGCCGCCTCCACCGCCACCACCGCCCCTGCCCCCACCCGACGCGGTCGACATCGGCTGCGACGACGCCGCTACGGCATCGCCGGATCTGTTCGTCTCCATGCTCCGGCAGTGTGGCGATCGGGTCAACGTCGTTGCGATCGGAGGCGCCGGGCGCTCGCTTCCGGACGCGAGTCTCACTCGGGAGTTCGTACGTCTGCTGCGCAACGAGACGCCGACGAATGTCCTGCATCTGGTTGCGTCGGGAAGCGAAGCCGCAGCGACGCCTTCCGGAGCGATGCAGCACCAGTTGGCAAACGTCCTGAGAAAGTCCGGGGGCAATATCACCTTCGTTCTCCTGTCCGGTGGTGGAAACGATCTCGCTGGCGAGAATGCCCTGGACCCGCTGCTGCTCAGGACGGGCAGTGGCAAGGAGCCTCAGGACTATGTCGACCAGGAGCGGCTGAAAAGTACGCTCCAGAGAATCGAGCGGGCCTTCCAGGCCATTCTGAATGCCCGCGACGCCCTTTCGCCGAATACCGTGGTGGTGAGTCCCGCACCCGGCAACGCCGGAGCGTTCGGCCCCCATATCCGCGCCGTCCTGGGAGAAAAAGAGATCCCGGCAGAGCATCGTGACGCAGTCCTGGAGTTGCTGTCCCAGAGGTTTGGCGGGGTCATCGTGCGCGCGACATCGGAAGAACTAGCCCATCGCCGAAGGGTCATCGTCGTGCCGACGGAGGACAGGGTGACCGGGGACGACGGGTCAGCGGAAATGCATCCGGCGGAGGCGGAACACACCCAGGTCGCCCGCCGGATCTTCGCTACCGTCGCAGCGAAGTGCCCAGGCCTGTTCGGGTCAGCCGGTGGGGCAGCAGGCGCGCGCCACTGCCAACTTCAGCCGTGAGACGGGTCCGGAACGGAACCGGATAGGGCCGGCCGGGAAGGGACCGCCGACCTCCGGGTCGGCATGGTGGCGCGTAGGCACGGGACCGCCGGTCTTCAGACCGGCACCGCCGCGCGCAGCGCGGCGAAATACGCACCGCCGCGCGCAGCGCGGCGAAATACGCACCGCCGCTCCCGGTGAGCCCGCCCCGCTACTGCGACATGTTCCCCCGGCCGATCCCGCTACTGCGACATGTTCGCCTCCAACCGATCTCGCTACTGCGACATGTTCGGCTCCTGCCGATCCCGCTACTGCGACATGTTCCCCGGCAGATCCGGCTAGAGCGACATGTTCGGCTCCAGCCGATCCCGCTACTGCGACATGTTCCCCGGCAGATCCGGCTAGTGCGACATGTTCGGCTCCAACCGATCCCGCTAGAGCGACATGTTCCCCCGGCAGATCCGGCTAGTGCGACATGTTCGGCTCCAACCGATCCCGCTACTGCGACATGTTCCCCCGGCAGATCCGGCTACTGCGACATGTTCGGCCCAGCCGATCCCGCTAGTGCGACATGTTCCCCCGGCAGATCCGGCTAGTGCGACATGTTCGACCCCAGCCGATCCCGCTACTGCGACATGTTCCCCCGGCAGATCCGGCTAGTGCGACATGTTCGACTCCAGCCGATCCCGCTACTGCGACATGTTCCCCCGGCAGATCCGGCTAGTGCGACATGTTCGGCTCCAGCCGATCCCGCTACTGCGACATGTTCCCCCGGCAGATCCGGCTAGTGCGACATGTTCGCCTCCAGCCGATCCCGCTACTGCGACATGTTCCCCCGGCAGATCCGGCTAGTGCGACATGTTCGGCTCCAGCCGATCCCGCTACTGCGACATGTTCCCCCGGCAGATCCGGCTAGTGCGACATGTTCGGCTCCAACCGATCCCGCTACTGCGACATGTTCCCCCGGCAGATCCGGCTAGTGCGACATGTTCGGCCCCAGCCGATCCCGCTACTGCGACATGTTCCCCCGGCAGATCCGGCTAGTGCGACATGTTCGGCCCCAGCCGATCCCGCTACTGCGACATGTTCCCCGGCAGATCCGGCTAGTGCGACATGTTCGGCTCCAACCGATCCCGCTACTGCGACATGTTCCCCCGGCAGATCCGGCTAGTGCGACATGTTCGGCTCCAACCGATCCCGCTAGAGCGACATGTTCCCCCGGCAGATCCGGCTAGTGCGACATGTTCGGCTCCAACCGATCCCGCTACTGCGACATGTTCCACCGGCAGATCCCGCTAGTGCGACATGTTCCCCGGCAGATCCGGCTAGTGCGACATGTTCCTCCAACCGATCCCGCTACTGCGACATGTTCCACCGGCAGATCCCGCTAGTGCGACATGTTCCCCCGGCAGATCCGGCTATTGCGACATGTTCGGCTCCAACCGATCCCGTTAGAGCGACATGTTCCCCGGGCAGATCCGGCTAGTGCGACATGTTCGGCTCCAACCGATCCCGCTACTGCGACATGTTCCTCCGGCAGATCCCGCTAAAGCGACATGTTCCGATCCAGCCGATCCCGCTAGTGCGACATGTTCTCCGGGCAGAACCGGCTAGTGCGACATGTAGGGCTCCAACCGATCCCGCTACTGCGACATGTTCCCCGCCAGATCCGGCTACTGCGACATGTTCGACCCCAGCCGATCCCGCTACAGCGACATGTTCCACGGGCAGCATCGGCTAGTGCGACATGTTCCGATCCAACTAGAGCGACATGTTCCCCGGAAGATCCGGCTACTGCGACATGTTCGCCTCCAGCCGATCCAACCAGAGCTGTCAAGAGACACCAACTTTTACGCACTTGGGAGACACCTACTTTTACGCACTGATAGTGCTCGAGCCGAAACGAGCCCTCGGGCGGGGAGAGGGGTGACCGCCCGCGTGAGCCCGGGATCCGGCTATTGCGACATGTTCCGATCCAGCCGATCCAACTAGTGCGACATGTTCCCCGGGCAGATGCCGCTATTGCGACATGTTCCGATCCAGCCGGTCCAACTAGTGCGACATGTTCCCCCGGAAGATCCGGCTACTGCGACATGTTCGGCTCCAGCCGGCCCCGCTACTGCGACATGTTCCCCGGCAGATGCCGCTATTGCGACATGTTCCGATCCAGCCGATCCAACTAGTGCGACATGTTTCACCGGCGGATCCGGCTACTGCGACATGTTCCCCGGCAGATGCCGCTATTGCGACATGTTCCGATCCAGCCGGTCCAACTAGTGCGACATGTTCTCCCGGCAGATCCGAATTGTTGCGACATGTGCCCCTCCAGCCGATCCCGCTACTGCGACATGTTCCCCGGCCAGACCCGGGTAATGCGAAATGTTGCTCCCATCCGGCCCCGCGATCATGACCGGGTATCGGCAGCCGCCCCATTACGTTCGGAAGTTGCGGGCGTAGTAACTCAGTTCTTACACCTCCGAATCGCTTCAGTACGGCCCGATTTCACGAACCATTCCGGCTTCCCGGCGAATACGTTCGCCCGCACTGTCGACGAGCTTCGCAATGCCGGATTCCAACCGCCCCTTTCTCTTCCAGCGGCCGGAAGAGCCACCGCCTGGACTCGAAGCCATTCGCGCCTGGCTTCGGAAACCACGTCCTCGGCTGCGAGGCGCTCTGGACTGGGTTCGCCTTCTACTCTCGGGCCTCGCCAACGCTTGGGACTTCACGAAAAAGAACGCGAGGCCGGGAGCGGCATGGATCGGCCGCGTCGTCGAAGCAGCAAAGCCTGCCGTGCAGGTGGCGGCCAAGGCCGGCCAGGGCATCCGCAAGATCGGCGTCAGAGCCTCGGCGGCCGCCAGGGCGTTCCGCCATCCCGACGGCAAGCGCGGGGAGACGGAAGCGAAGATCCGTAAAGCGGGCGCCGACGCCCAGCGCTTTGGCGGCCGGATTACGGCGCTGGCCAATCTCGGGGAGACAGCCCTTTCCGTCCTGGGCGGCCTGGCCGGAATGTTCCAGGCCGACCGGCCGACCCAATTCAAACTCCGCGAATCGGACGAGCCAGACGACGTCCCGGACGATGCACCCGCACCGGATGGGCGACTCCTCCCGCGGCCACCGCCGAAGCGCCTCCCCGAAATCATCCCCGGTGAAGCGCCGCCTGTCCCAGCGCCGCGCCGAAACGACCCGGCTGCCGGTCACGGCGACGAGCCAGGCGAAGCCCCGTCGGAACCTCCCCACGCGCGGGCCGCCCCCGACGACGCCGCGGCGGAGCAAGCGCCCAAGCCCTCGTCGCACCAGCCCGCACCAGCCCCCGACCCAGTGCCTTCCCCGCGCCCACCAACCGACCGCCAACCGCCGTCCGTGGACCCGGCGCCCCAACCAGCGCCAAACCCAGCCCCGCACGACAACCCTGAAGACCGCCTCAAGGGCCTGCCCAGGGTGCTGCACCGCCCCGTCCTGGCACTCAGCGAGCGCCCGTCGCGGGAGGTGCTCCATCCGCTCATCCTGGACATCTGCCGGCTCCGCGATTGGACCACCGCCAAGGAACTCGCGCGCTGGTTCTCGATGCACCAGCGGAGCCTGGTGCATCGCCACCTCGGCCCGATGGTGGATGCGGGTCTACTGGAACTCCAGTTCCCGGACAGCCCGCGGAGTCCCCGGCAGGCGTATCGGACCAACCCGGAAAAGTGGCCGCCCTCGAACTAGGGGGATAGGAACGCCGTAGCAACGAACCCGCCGAGAGCAGATCTCTACGACGCATATGGGCGAGGGCGGCCAGAACCATTGCCGGCCCGATTGCTCTCCCACCCGGCGATCTACGCGCGCACAGAATTCTTGGTAGCTGGCTCCTCCTCTGAGGTCAGGCCAAAGTCCTCCAGGGCTATTTGTGAGAGATCAGCGTGCGCGTCCCGAAAGCACTTCGCATGAATGGCTGCCAGGTCGTCTGGCGATTCGTTGAGAGCTTCGTATTCATGCGGCAAGGAACGCTCCAACTCCCCAAAAGCCCTGTTGAAGCGCTTGGAGAAGATCAACCGGTTCTTACCGAATTCCGCCCTGCACTTGGCCCAGGTGGCCCCCATTCGCTCGTTGTATGTCCGGCACGCGTCGCTCTGGAAGAAGGCCTCGGAATTCGCCAAGGGGCCGTGGAATCCGTCATCCAGCCGATCCGCCTAGTCGGACACCTCACCCAAGGTTGCGAGTACGACCGAGTAGCCCACCCGTCGCAAATCCCACACCCGACGGTCGATTTCGTTTTGTTGGTTGATCTTTGCTGTTTCGCGCGCAACAGAAATCGCTGTCTTTGAGTTCAGAAGGTGGCCCACGATCGTTCCGATTACCACGCCAAGTAGACCGATCGCCGCCGCCAGAACAGCGCTATCGAAGTCTCCCAACAACACTGAGTCTCAGGCTATCTCTCGCAGATCTTCCGAAAGCGTGACTCGGCTTCCGGCTGACAAGCCTCAGCGCGCAGCAAAAAACCGCTGGATCCGCCCCAGGCCCTCGTCGATCACGTCGTCGGAAGTGGCGTAGCTGAGCCGCAGGTGCGTGTCGTGGCCAAACGCCACCCCCGGCACGGTGGCGACCCGCTCCTCGTCCAAGAGCGCCGCAGCAAGCGACCCCGACCCCTCACCCGGCTTGAGCACCGCCTCGAAGTTCGGGAAGAGGTAGAAGCCCCCGTCGGGCGCACCGCAGCGGACCCCCTCGATCGCAAGCAACCCGTCCCGCATCCGCACCATCCGGCGTGCGAACTCCTCGGTCATCCACGCGAAGCCGGCCGGGTCCGCCGTCACCGCGGCGAGCGCCGCCTTCTGGGAGATGGAGCTGGCGTTCGAGGTCATCTGGCTCTGCAGTGAAGCCGCGCCCTTGATGACCGGCTCCGGACCGATCGCCCAGCCGAGCCGCCATCCCGTCATCGCGTAGGTCTTGGAAGCCCCGCCGGCCACCAGGAACCGGTGCCCCAGGATGTCCTGCATCCGGCGGTAGGCCCCTTCCGGCGAGGGCTCGAACGTCAGCCGGGCGTAGGTGTCGTCCCAGAGGAGGTAGGCGTCGGCCTCGAGGGCCAGTTGCGCCACGTCTTCCAGCTCACGGGGCGAGAGCACCACCCCGGAGGGGTTTCCCGGGATGTTCAGGATGATGGCCCGGGTGCGGTCGGTCACACCCGCCTCGATCACGGCCCGGGTGGGCCGAAACCACGTGTCTTCCCCGGCCCGAGCGAAGACCGGATCCGCGCCGACGATCTTGACCTGCTCGGGGAAGGTCGGCCAGTAGGGCGTGGGGATGACGACTTCATCCCCTTCTTCACAGGTGGCGAGCAGGAGCCCGGTGAGGGCGTGCTTGCCTCCGGAGGTGATCAGGACGTTCCCCGCTCCGAAGTCCAGATCGAAGTCGCGGCGGTAGCAGTCGGCCACCGCGGCCCGGAGATCGGGAGCGCCGGGGTTCGCGGTATAGCGGGTGTAGCCCGACTCGATGGCGTGGATCCCCGCCTCTCGCGCCACCGACGGCGTGTCGAAGTCGGGCTGTCCCGCCGAGAAGTCCACCACGTTCTCTCCGGCGGCGCGCAGGCGCATCGCCTCCGCCATCACCGCCATCGTGGGCGAAGGCGAGATCGCGGCGACGCGCTGGGCGAGATGGATTCCTGAATCGGTCATGAGGATCTCTCTGGGCCGGTCACTCGGTTTCGGCGGATTCGGAGGAGGAAGCGAACTTCTCGGCAAGACGGCGCGCCACCGCGTCCGGAACGAGACCGCTGACATCGCCGGAGAGCGCCGTGATCTCCTTGATCAGCCTCGAACTGACGTAGGAATACTCCTCCGCCGGAGTCAGGAAGACCGTCTCGACTTCAGGCGCCAGCCGGCGGTTCATGAGCGCCATCTGGAACTCGTACTCGAAATCGGAGACGGCCCGGATCCCGCGCACGATGGCGCCCGCGCCGCGACGGCGGGCATAGGCCACGAGCAGCCCCGAGAAGGCGTCCGCTTCCACCCCGGCATCGTCCGCAAAGGTCGCTCGAATGAACTCAAGGCGCTCCGGAACCGTGAAGAGCGGCGCCTTCCCGGTGTTGTGGAGCACCGCGACGACGACCCGGTCGAACTGCCGGGCGGCGCGTCGGATGATGTCCACGTGCCCCAGGGTGAGAGGGTCGAAAGAACCCGGGCAGATGGCCATGCGGGAGGTTCTTTCCAAGGGCAGCGCCGGTCCGTGAGACGCGCGCGAAACCTAACATACGGTCAGGTTCCGGGGAATAGCGGTTCCGGGGAATAGCGGCTCCGCGGCCGGCTGACTTCCCGGAGCGTGGCCCTCATCGGTGACGCTCTGAACGGGCCCGGCGGCGCTCCAAACGGGCTCGGCGGACCATCCCCGCGGCTCTTTCCCGCGCACCGAGCACGACTTTTCCACATTCGGGCCGAATTCGGCCGCCGGATGGGAAAAAACCCGGCGCAGTTTCGTCTAGGAAATTGTGCGCCGTTCTTCAGCCGCCCCCTCCCGCCGGTACAGCGAGAACGCTCCATCTCCGGCGGTCGTGGTGCGGGTCTTCAGTCCTGCGGGCGCAGGCATCGCCGGGTTCGACTCGTCATCTGCGCCAGCGGCCACCCTAAGCGGAGGCACCCACGAACAACGGTGCTCCGCCACCACCAGCGGCGCGAGGCCGATGGCCTCGGCGAGCAGCTGTACGCCGGTTCCTGCCTCCCAGCTTTCCCACGGAGGATCCAGGAAGGCCACGTCGAATCCCCTCCCGGCGCGGCGGAGCCGTCGCAGTTCGCGAAGCGCATCCGCCACCACCAGCTTGAAGGTGTCCACGGCAAGGCGCTCGGCATTTCGTTCGACCAGCCGGGCCATCCGCGGGGAACGTTCCACGAACACGCACTCACGAGCGCCCCGGGAGATCGCCTCGAAGCCGAGCGTTCCCACCCCGGCGCAGATATCGAGCACTCGAGCCCCGACCAATTCGTCGGACAGCACCGTGAAGAGGCTCTTCCTGAGTCTTGCGGCCGTCGGCCGGGCTCCGTCCGGAGCGGTGCCCCGTCGCCCCCCGGGACGCGGCGGCCCGGTCAACACGCGGCCGGCGAGCGATCCGCCCGCGATCCGCACGCTCAACGCAGGACCTCCCGCTTTCGCACCACAACCCGGTTCGTCCAGAGCCCCATCCCGTTCTCCCAGGAGCCATCATGCCCGTTTCTCTGCCCGTTCCTGATCCCGCCCGGAACCAAGCCGGGCTCGATCCGAATGCCATCGAGACTCCCCGCGTCCGCCGGGCGCGGCTGCCGGACACTTTCGCGAGCGGCTCGGAACTCCGGCCCGCGGTGGCGGTATCCGCCGAAATCGCGGCGGACGGGAAGGGCGGCGAGTTCGACCGATCCCGGGATCAGGTTCTTCGCTGGCTGGAGGCGCATGTGGGCCCCCTGCCCCCCGCATTCGACGGGGTTTCCCGTCCGGACGGACAAAGACTGCATGTCGAGCAACATCGATCGGCTGGCGCCATCGTACGAGCCGTCGACCGGGAAGCGGGGGCGAGTCGCTATTTCGGCGTGTCGCTCGAGGCAGGCGCCAACGCCGGACTGGCCGCCTGGAAGGCGGTCGTCATCCTCTTCCGTTCGGGATCGACGAGCTACCTCCGCGCCACGCTCCTTGCGCCCCAGCGCCACCTTCGCCAACGGACGGCCCCGCTGTGGGTACCCGGGATCGTGCGCTGGCTGACCCGTTCCCCAGGACTGTCGGACTACGGCTGGCGTCTGCTGCCGGCCCCGTGGATCATCCAGAACGAGGAAGGCGTGGAGGGGCTGATCCACCTCATCGGGAGCGGGCATCGGACCCGCCCGGTTTTCGGCATCGGACTGGGTCCCCAGGAAACGAATCCGGAATCGGCCCCGCTGGATGCGTGGGATCTCGCGCACCGGACGGTCGGGCTTGCCCACGTGGCCGTTCTGACCGGTCCCATGACGTACGCGCTGACCGACCGCGTCGGGCGGAAATACAGCGTCTTCGGAAACGCCCTCCGCACCTACCGGCCAGGCTGTGTGATCGGTGATCGAGCGATGGAACACCCAATGGCGCTCCCCGAAACCGTGCGGCGTTGGCGCAGCGGCGGCCCGCACGAGTTCGCGGTATTTCTCACCCGGGAGGCCGCCAGGGCGAGCGTGATTCACCAGGGAACGCGGGACAGTTGGTTTCCCGAAGCGGTCGCGACCGCAACGCACGACATGGAGGTTGTCCCGCAAGCGCCGGATCCGTTCGGAGACGCACTGCTGCGGACAACCGCGGATGGCGATGGCGTCCACCCCGTAGGGGCTGGGGACGACGCCGTCCGGGAGGAGGTGGACGAGCCGGCCACGGCGATGGTGCCGGAAGCCAGAGCGGGGTAGTTCATGTCGCCCTCCGTTCCACCGGGGCTTTGTGGCCTCGCCCCACCAGAGCCAATGTTCTCCGTGGCGCAGGGGAATCCAGCGGGAGCGGTCGCCAAGTGAGGCCCGGCGAGCACGGGAGGTTGCGCTGCGCCTCTCCCTCTTCGCCGTCCATGCCTGCCGCCGACAGCCGTAACCCCTGACGGGCTGACAGATCCTCGCCCCGGCGAGGTCTCCCGCGCCCATGTCCAACCAGGCGCCGCCGTGAAACCCGGCGAGGATTTACCCGCGACGGAGGCTGGCGCCGCGGACGAATATGAGTCCGCGCTGGCATCCCTGGTTACCGATCCATCGCCCGCAGCGATGAACCGATTCATCACGAAACTGGACGGAGAGCCCGACGACGCGTTGGCGCGCACCGCCGTCCGGTCGGTCTGCTGCGGACCCGTGTTCCGATGCTTCGATGCCCAGATCAGGGCTGTGCGGCAGAAACATCCCGAGGCGAGCGAGATGAGGCCGGAGATGGAACCGGGCCTCGCCGAACTACCTGTCGCCCTTCTTCCCAAGGGGGCACATGAAGCCCTGGGATCCGCCACCGAGCCAACAGAAGCGTGGTCGCGGGTCGTCCGCCTCTCCCCGGACACGGCGTTCAAGCAACTCGTCAAGCACCCGGACCTCAGTGTGACGGACTACGGCCGGCTACCGACCTTGGTCGAACACGGTACGGCGATCCGGCACCCTGGCCGTCGGAGTCTTTCTTTCTTCGGCAAGTTCCACGGTCGTTGGTATAACAGCCTGTGGTGGAACCCGGGTGAGCGCCGAGAGCGGTGAGGCGCCCGGCTGCCAAGGCGCGTGAGGGAGGAATACCGGGTGTATTTCGACCGAAACGCAACGCAGAGCGCCGCAAAGCGGCGCGGTTCAGGCGGGATGGATCGCCGCTCGAACGCCGCGTGGGTTTCACCACAGGCTGTTAGGGCAGTCGTGAAACGAACCGAAGAGGACGAGATCTATCTCGTCACCTTCCACAAGTCACACACACGTAACCTGCGGAGCGAACAGAAGCGCGGCGTTTTGGTCCGCGACGCGCGGTAAGTACCGGGTGGCACGCGGTGGGGCCCGTCCTCCGACCGAAGCCGGCAACCCCACATGGCGCTCCGTCCCGGTTGGGACGTGCTACGGCTGACGGAATCGCACCGTGTCACGCGCGCCTTCCGCCAGCCTACCACAGCGGTGGCGTGGCTTTGGCGTAGTGCGCCGTCGGCCCCGCCCGTCCCCCCTCACCCGCCGGCCGTCAGACCGAAGCGCTCGCCCCAGGTCTCCCGGACGTGTTCGAGGATTCGCCGTCCCTCGGCCGTTTCGAGCCCGGGAGAAGCCAGGAAATCACTCGCTTCCTTGCGGGCGAGGCGCAAGAAGTCGGCATCCCGGATGATGTCGGCCACCCGGAACGGCGGGATCCCCGATTGCCGGGTACCGAGGAAGTCTCCGGGGCCCCGGATCGCGAGATCCTCCTCGGCGATCCGGAATCCGTCGGTGGTTTCCTCGAGCACCTTCAGGCGGCGGAGCGCCAGTTCGGTCGGCTTTCCTCCCACCACCAGGATCGCGGTGGCGGGATCGGTGCCTCTCCCGACCCGCCCGCGGAGCTGGTGCAACTGCGCGAGGCCGAAGCGCTCGGCGTGTTCCACCACCATCACCGTGGCGTTTTGAACATCCACCCCTACCTCGATCACCGTCGTCGCGACCAGCACGTCGAGTTCCCCGCCGGCGAAGGCGTTCATCACCTGCTCCCGGCGTGACGCCGGAACCCGGCCGTGCACGAAATCCACCCGCAGCCCCCGGAACGGCCCCTCGGAGAGCTCCCGGAAACGGGCCTCGACCCCGGCGCCCGGCAGCTCCTCCGATTCCTCGATCAACGGACAGACATAGAAACCCTGCCGGCCCTTCCCCACTTCCTCGCGGACCCGCGCGTACACCTCGGGAAGCCCTCCCGGATCCCGGACCAGGGTGGTCACCGGCTGCCGCCCCGGAGGCAACTCGCGGAGTTCGGACAGATCGAGGTCCCCATGCAGGGCCATGGTGAGGGTGCGGGGAATCGGGGTCGCCGTCATCACCAGCAGGTCGGCGCCCCCGCCCCGTTCCACCAGCGTGCGCCGCTGGGCGACCCCGAAGCGGTGCTGCTCGTCCACGATCGCGAATCCGAGGTCCCGGAACCGGGCGCCTTCCTGGATGAGCGAATGGGTGCCGACGACGAACTGGGCCCAGCCGCTCGCCACCGCCCGCAGGGTGTCGCGGTGCTCCCCGGCGCCGAGCCCCGCGGTGAGCAGCACGACGCGGATGCGATGCGGCTCGAGCAGTCTGCGGATGGTTGCGAAATGTTGCTCGGCGAGGACCTCGGTGGGAGCCATGAGCGCCGCCTGCGCCCCGTGATGGATGACGATGAGGGCCGCGATGACTGCCACGATCGTCTTGCCGGAACCCACGTCGCCCTGGAGGAGCCGCCGCATGGCGAGCGGGGAGCGGAACTCCTCCGCGATCGTGGCGAGCGCGGCACGCTGGGAGCCGGTGAGGCGGAACGGCAGCACCTGCCGCACCAGGTCGCGGAGCGTGTCGTCCACGGTGAAGGTGTGTCCGCCGGCCCGCCCGACCCGGTCCTGGCGGCGGCGCAACTGGAGCCCGAGGGCAAAGACGAAGAACTCTTCCAGGATGAGCCGCTGGTGGCCGGGAGATCGTTTCCGGTCGAGTTCCGCGAGCGAGGCGCCGTCCGGGGGGAAATGCACTTCTTCGAGCGCCTTCCGCCGGGGCGGCAGCCCCATCCGCGCCACCAGTTCCTCGGGGAGATAGCCGGGCCCTACCGCGTCGCCGCCGTCCAGCAGCCGATGCAGGATGGTGCGGAGGAGTCGCGGGGTGAGCGACCCGACCCGCTCGTAGATCGGCACGATGCGGCCGGCGTGCGCGCCGGACGGGGAAGACGAATCCGGGGAAACGCTCTCGGAAGACGCCGCGGGAACGCCGGAATCCCAAGGCGCCGGGTCGCCAATCCCGGGGCCTGCCGTCCCGGGGCCCGCGGGATCGGGGTCACGGTCCGGGGTGACGAGTTCGTACCTCGGATTTGCGAATTCAGGGACCCCTCCGGCGACCGGACGGCGGACTTTCCCGAACAGGAGCACCCGCTGCCCCGGTCTCAGGATCTGCTTGAGGTGCACCTGGTTGAACCAGGTCGCCTTGACCGGGCCGCTCGCGTCGTGGCCGCGCAACTCGACGATCTTCAGGTTCCGCCGCCGCGTAGGGCGGACGCTGAGCGAAGCGACGACCACTTCCGCTGCCGCGGCTTCGCCGTCGACGAGCTCGGCGGTCTGGCGGTGCTCGCTCCGATCCTCGTAGCGGAAAGGCAGCCGCAGCAGGAAGTCCGAAGCCCGCAACACTCCTATTTCGGCGAGCGCGGCGGCGCGCCGGGGCCCGACCCCCGGAAGGAAACGGACCTCGGTATCCGGGGTGATTCCGGGCAAGGCCGTCTTTTCTTGGGGAACTGTGATCAGGGAGTGGCGGGTTGGAGCAGGATTTCTCCGGATCTCACTTCGAACCGGTCAATTCTTTGCGGCAGCGGAAAGGGAGTCCCGTCCAGACTGGGTCGGCTCCCGTCCGGAAACTGGGCCGTCAAGGCCCCGGAAAACACTTCCGACACGGCGCCGGCGATGACCAGGGGCGGCAGCTCCATCCCGGAGACGGTTCCCCGAAGAACGGTGGCTTCCGCCGAACCCCCGGCATCCCGCAACCGCAGTACGAGTTCGATGGGCTGGGGCGGACTTCCGGGTGGCGGGGCGAGCGGACCGAGCGCCGCCGCGAGCCTCGAAACCTCCATGCGCCCCCTGAGATGCACCTCGTCGGGAAGGAGCCGCGCCTGGACCTCGGTGAGACCGGCCCGCTCCGCGAAGATCGCCGCAAGCTGCGCCGAACCGAGCAGCGCGTTGACTTCGGCCTCCGACAGCACCACGGGGTCCGGGGCGCCCGAGATGATCCCGAAGATCTTGAGCCACGCGCCGCTCTCCACCGGGTCGGGAGGCGGGGCCGGCGCCTGACGGCCGGGAGAAGCCGCGCCCAGGAGAGGGACCGCAGCGAGGAGGGTTCGAAGGACGCGCAAGGAACGGGGGGATTCTAGGAGCCCGTGGAAAAGGTGGCGTGAACGCCGAAGCCCCCACCGGGAGAACCGGGGCGCCTGACTTTGTCCACCGGCTCCCGGGTGACGTCTTCCGGGGGGCGTGTCGGTGCCATCCCGCGCGCCCAAAACGAGGAAGTCAACCGGGAAGGAAGACGCGCAAGACCGCGTCGCGCGCGGCGGAGCCGTCCGCCGCAACGGGAACCCAGGTTACGCCTCGTTCGGCGCGGAACCACGTGAGCTGCCGCTTCGCGTAGCGCCGGGTGGAGACCACCACCCGGTCCTGGACCTGGGCGAGCCGCGCCTCGGAATCGTCCGGTCCCCCGCCCTCGGCAAGGAAGGCAAGCACCTCGCGGTACCCGATCGCAAGCCGCCCCGGCCACTCACCCGGGTACCGGTCGCGAAGGCGGCGGACCTCGTCCAGCAGCCCGTCGGCGAACATTCCCTGAACCCGCTGGACGATCCGCTCTTCGAGGACGCCGCGGGGCGGGTCGAGGCCGGCGATCCGCCAATCCGCGTCCGGAAGCGGAGGGCGGCGGGTCGCCTGCAGCCGGGAGATCGGTTCTCCCGCGGCGATCGCTACTTCGAGGGCCCGGACCCGACGGACGCGGTCGTTGGGATGAATGCGCCGGTGGGCCTCGGGGTCGAGCCGCGAAAGAAACCGCTCCAGCCAGCGGGGGCCTCCCGGCCGCCGGTAGAGGGCATCGAGCCGCGCCCGCAGCCGGGGGTCCGGCACGGGCCCCTCGAAGATCCCGTCGCGCAGCGCCCGGAAGTAGAGGCCGCTCCCGCCCACGACCAGCGGGACCGCCCCGCGGCCCCGGATGTTCCGGATCGTCGACGCCGCCAGGTCCGCGTGGCGTCCGGCGGTGCACGGATCATCGGGGTCGAGCGCGTCGAGGAGGTGGTGCGGCAGGCGCGCGCGCAGCTCCGGCGAGGGTTTCCCGGAGCCGATATCCAGTTCCCGGTAGGTCTGGAAGGCGTCGCAGGAGACGATCTCGACGGGAAACGGGAGCGCCTCGGCCACCGCTACCGCGAGTTCCGACTTCCCGCTGGCGGTCGGTCCCACGAGCGCCAGGACGAGCGGCGCGTTCGGTGACGAGCTATCTGAGCAGCCTGTGAACAAAGTCTCGCGGCCCAGTTCTCCCGGTGGGGGCTCGAGCGGCGATGCATCCCGGCTGAACCGCCCCCCCACCGGGAGAACCGGCGCTTCGCGTCGCTCATCGTTGCGCTTCGGGCGCTTCGGGCGCCTCGGTCGAAATACACCGGGTATTCCTCCCTCGCGCGCCTTGTCAGCCGGGCGCCTCACCGCTCTCGGCGCTCACGCCACTTTATCCACAGGCTGCTGAGCGGCGGATCAGAGCGATCACCAGCAGCACGAGGACCAGCAGCGCTCCGGCGCGCTGCTGTCCCGGTGTGAAGCGGAACGCCGATCGCCAGCTCACGGGACGGACCGAATCTCCGTGCCCAGGTAGTAATGGGCCAGGATGTCGCGGTAGCCGGCGCCCGAAGCGGCCATCCCGTAGGCCCCGGCCTGGCAGAGCCCGAGGCCGTGCCCCCAGCCTCTGCCGAAGAACCACCATTCCGTCACGTCGCCGTTCTCGTCGCGCCGGGCCTCGGCCCGGAACAGATTCTCCGAGAGGCCCAGGAGACGCCGGATGCGGAGGCCGCGCACTTCGAAGCTCCCCTGAGTGCCGGTGATGCGAAGCCGGACTACCCGCCCGGAGACCCCCAACTCCAGCGGTTCGAGGGCGACGATCCGGCCGATGGGCTCCACTTCGTTCACCACGTCCGAGAGATCGGCGTTGTTCTTCGGCACCAGCCACGAACTCTGCCGCGAGAAGCGGTCGTGGGCGTCGCCCAGGTCTTCCAGAACCAGCAGCTCGAACCGGAGCGGTTCTTCGCCCGCTGCCGGCCGGGTCGCAGCGTGGTAGCGGATGAAGTCCCCCACCCGGAGAAGGACTTCGCCGGTGGGAAGCGCGAGCGCCGGCGGCTCTTCACGGCCGGGGATGCGGGTGGGCCGGACTTCGCGGAAGAGGAGCGCCTCCCCGGCAGGTTCGAGCGCCTCCAGGACCTTCTCGCCGGTTGCGGGCTCGTCGTTGTCCGCTTCGAGGGTGATGTGAACCCCGCCGTCTCGCGCGGAGACTTCCCGGATCTGTCCGCGCCGCAGGAGCTGACCATCGCGCCGCATCAGGGAGGCCCCGACTCCGACCACTTCCCGGCGGCTCACCGGCCGTCCCGGATCGAGTCCCCGCTCGCTGGGATCGAAAAGCCCCTCGGCGAGCAGGCGCCCGATCGCCGGGCCTCCCTCCCGAGACAACTCACCGCCGTCCGGGCCCGGACCCAGGAGCGAGCCCTCCGGCTCCCGGCAGCGGGTGGCCTCCGCCAACCGGCCGAACTCGCTCAGAGTCAGTTCGCCCCCGGCTCTCCCCCCCGGGTCGCACGCCGGGAGTCCCAGCCAGCGGACGACCCCCGTCAGGATGCGCGCGGCCTCCCCGCGGGATGCGGGCGCGGAAAGGCCCGCCCCGTTCCAGCCCGCCGGCAGCGCCCCGGCGATCCGGACGAGCGCGGCGTCGAGCGGGGCGTCCGCGGATGCCCCCCGCAGCCCGACCCCGCCGGCCTCCCGGATGCAGGCCCGGGCCACCAGATACGGAGTCGGGTTGGAGAACACGTTCTCGGCGTTTTCGGTGTATCCCCCGCAAGCCGCCGTGTAGAGGGCGTCAATCAGGCGGCCGTCGTGGAAGAGCGCCTCGCCCGCGGTTTCCCGGACCGCGGCCGTGGAGAGCGGACGTTCCGCTGCCACGCCCCCATAGACCTGACAGGCGGGACTGCCGCAGAGGTCGTAGCCGCGCCGGATGTAGGCGTCCCTCGGCGTGAGGGCATAGGTGCGGGCCGCGAGGGCCTGCGCCTTCAGGGCCTCGATCTCCGGGAAGAGATCGGGCGGCAACTCGCGCGGCACGACGCCGAACAGGTATTCCTCGAGCGTCGTCTCATTGACGACGGTCACGCCCCCCCCGCTGCGGAACACCGTGAACGAACCGCGGTAGGGCCGCCCCTCCCACTCGAGGAACGCGTCCCCGGGCGGCTCGGCGGTCAACGAAACGCCGGCGGAGAATCGGATCGGTGCACCGCCGAACGGCCGGACCACGAGCGCCTCCCCGACCGGGGCCGGAATGCGGAAGATGCCGGCGCCCGGGAACCCGGCGTCCCGGAGGCCGGCCACCTCCGCTTCGGCAGCCGGGCCCGCCGGGAGGACCGCGAGATAGCGCCCGGTGTCCGGGTCGCGCTCCACCCGCACCTCGGGACCGTCGCTTCGTTCCTCGCGAAAGGCTTCGGCCGCCTCCCGGGCCCCGGCCTCGCCGGCAAAGGAACCCAGTGCCAGGACGGCTTCCCCTGCCCCCGTCTCGGCCGAAATGAGCGCGTCGGCGGTCTCGATCACGAGTTCCCCGGCGCGCAGCACGAAGGGAGCGGGCGCGGAGATCCGGGCCGCGGAGACCCCGTCGGCGAGACCGATCCGGATCTGCGGGGCCGGGATGGGCTGGGCGGCAGTGCCGGAAGGGGAGATCGCGAAGCACAGGGCGGTGAGCAAGGCCGCCCGGGCGCCGCGCCGGGGGGAGCCAGTGTTACTCATGTGGTTGCCCCCGGCGGCGCGTCCTCATTGCGGAGGAGCATTGCGCGACCTCGCCTCGCCGCGCGGGGCGGTGCTGGCCAGTTCTCCCGGTGGGGGCGTGAACGCCCCACCGGGAAAACTGGCCGGCGTTCCCTTCCCGGCGGCGCCATCCGGACGAGGGGCAATCCCACCGCCTCAATCCTGCGTCGAGAAGAGATCGAAGGGCTGTTCGTTGTACCAAAAGACCAGCATGATCTCGAAGTCGGCCCCGGGGTAGTCATCCGGAAGCGGCAACAACTCGGCGCCGCGGAGCGCCCCGACCGCGGCGTTATCGAAGCCGGGCACCCCCGACGGGACCACTACCTGCAACCAGGCGAGCTGCCCGCTCCGCTGCACGCTGATCGCAATCGCCACGTGGCCGCGATCGTAGGAGGCGGCGTAGGGGATGTACCAGTTCCGGCGGACCTCGGCGATGAGGCGGCCGATCCACGGCACCAGGTTGGCGCCCCGGTCGTCGTAGTAGAGGGTGTTGTTGCGGTTCGAGACCAGCCCGCCTTCCGGGTTCCGGAAGCGCTTGCCCTCGAGAAACCGCCAGATGTCGGTGGGCGCCCCCTGCTTGCGGCGTTCCTCCTCGGCCCGGGCGCGCGCCTCCCGCATCGCCAGTTCGTTACCGAGCCGCCGCACCTCGGCAGCCGGGTCGTTGATCAGACGACGGAATGCCTCGGCGTCGAACTGGAGCGGCCCCTCCGACAGCCCGAACCCGGGAGATTGGAGCGCCGGCTCGGCCAGCGCCTCGGCCGAATCCTCGATAGCCGGAATCTCGGATACGAATTCCGGCTCCGCGCCGTCCGTCGCCTCGCTGCGGTCATCCTCGGCGGCCAGTTCTTCTCCCATCTCGTGATCGACGTAGAACTCCTCGTCCTCGCCCTCGGAAAAGGGCAGATCGTTCTGGAAACCGGTGTTGGGGGCGGCGATCTGCGCCTCCGGGATCACGATGCCGGCGGCTGGCGGCGGCGGCTGCGCTTCGGCAGCCTCCGGAGCCGTCTCCTCGGGAAGAAGAGCGGGGGGCGGAGGCTCGATGACGGCATCGAGCGGCTGCGTCTCCTCGAGCGGCGGCGCCTCGAAGGCGTAAAGGAGCGGATCCTCGGTCGGCGCGGCGGCCGGCTCCGAAGGGGCGGTGGGAACGAGTCCACCCAAAAACAGCAGCAACAACAACAGGTGGAACCCGGCCGAGGTCCCGGTGACGGCGGCGCGCCGGCGAACGGAGACGCCACTCAGATCGTCGAGCGTCCCGCCAAGGCTCAGGCCGGTGAGCAGCGGGCGGGCATCGGAACGGCGCGAGCCCGACCCGCGCCCGCCGGTCCCCGGCGGCCCCTGGCGCGAGCGGCGGCGGAAGGGCGGCGCACCGGACGGACGCCGGGCGCCCTTCCCTGCCGGGGGCGGCGAAGCTTCGCGGCGTTCTTCCGGATCGAGAAGTCCGAGCCCCTGAAAGTCGGAGCTCATCGTTCCGCAGTCCCGGCCGAAGTCCCGGCCGAAGTCCCGGCCGAAGTCCCGGCCGAAGTCCCGGCCGAAGTCCCGGCCGAAGTCCCGGCCGAAGTCCCGGCCGAAGTCCCGGCCGAAGTCCCGGCCGAAGTCCCGGCCGAAGTCCCGGCCGAAGTCCCGGCCGAAGTCCCGGTCCCCGCCCGAAACTCCAGGGTCGCCTGGACGGCGGCCCGACCCTCCACCGAAGCCACGGCATCGAACCGGCGCCGGTCACCCTCGCCGCCGGTCGGGGTTACGCTGAGTTCGAGGGTTTCCCCGGGAGAAACGCGGCGGCGGAATCGCACGAGGGGTGCAGATGCAAGCGTCGCGCCGGGCGGAAGCGACCGGCGGGCGCATTCGGCGAGCGCTTCCAACATGAAGACCCCCGGGACCACCGGCATCGCCGGAAAGTGCCCGGCGAAAAACGGCTCGTCTTCGGGGACGTGCCGGCGCGCGGTGAGGCGGGAAGGCGCCTCACCCGCATCTTCCCCGATCTCATCCCCGATTTCATCAAGGAGAGGCCGGGGCCCTTCGAAGCGTGTCATCCCGGCCCCGCCGGCAGCGGGCGTGGGCGTCGCCCTACGGCTCTACGGCTCTTCCCCGCCGTCGCTCAGCGCGTTGAAGCGCGTGATCACCTCACTCGAAATATCGAGCGCGGGATCCATGATGAAGGTGAGGCCGGGAGTCACCCGGAGAATCAACTGGATGTTCTGCTCGCGGGCCACCTCTTCCACCACCGGTCCGAGAGCCTGTTCGAGGGAGGCGAATCCGGTGGTCTGCTTGTCGTTGAACGCGCGCTGCTGGTCCTCGAGCCAGCGCTGCAGGTCCGTGTTCCGCCGCTCGATGTCGCGGGTCAGATCGGCGCGGGCCTCCGCGGAGAGCAGTTGCGACTGCGCCCGGTTCGTCAGATCGCGGATTTCCTGTTCCCGCGACTGCCGGCCGCGAAGGATCTCTTCCTGCAGGGACTGCAGTTCGGTGAACATCGCCTGTCCTCTGGCGGACTCCTGGGCGATACGGTCGATGTCGATCACCGCCACCCGAGTGGGCTCGGCGTCTTGCAGCGCGAAAGCGGAAGGCGCGGCCAGCAACAACCCCGTGAGCGCCACCCCCGAAAAGCCGCCCCGGAGGCAACGGGCAAAACGATTCATGACGTTGGTCAACTCCCTGAAAACTCTGCTCGGTGCCGGAACGCGGGCTGTCTCCCGCGACCGCTAGAAGGTCGTTCCGATCCCGAACACGAAGGCCGTGGGCCGATGGTAATAATCCCGATGGGGATTGTAGGCGAAGATGAGCCGGAAGGGCACGTTCAGCATGGGGATGAACACGCGCATCTCGATGCCCGTGGAGGTCCGGAAATCCTGGAGCATCGAGAGGCTCCAGTTCTGTTCCTCGGCGAACGCGTTCCCCGCATCGAAGAACAGAATGGCTCGCAGCGGGCCGGCCAGCGGGATCGCGTACTCGGCGTTGAAGAGCAACATCTTGTCTCCGCCGAGGAGCTGGCCCCGCGCGTTCCTCGGCCCCACGGAGCGGATGTAGTAGCCGCGGATCTGGTACTCGCCTCCCAGGAAGAAGCGGTTGTAGTACGGCACTCCGGTCTGCTCGACGTTGAAGATGTCGATCTCCTGGCCCTCCGGGGGCGGGATGCCCCCGTAGCCGTGGAGGTAGCTCCCCATGGCGCGCAAGCCGAGCGAGGTGTTGCCGATCACCCGCATGTGGTGCACGAGTTCCAGGGTCGGCTTCAAGTAGTGGACGTTGCCGCCGAGGGCCCCGCCGGCGATGTCGAAGGAAGCGGTCGCCTTCTTTCCCCGGCTCGGAAAGATGGGGTGGTCCACGGTGTTGTGGACTAACGTCGGGCTGATCTTGCTCTCGCGGAAGTTCCCGGACAGCCCGTAGAACCGCGGATCGAGATAGGTGCTGTTGTAGTAGAGGTCGTAGAGGTTGAGGACGATGTCGGGGTCCGGCTCGCTGACGGTGATCACGGAGTAGCCGTAGTTCAAAAACGCCCGCGACCAGCGCCCGAGGGGCACGCCGAAGACGATCCGCCCCCCGAGGTCCCCGCGGGTGAACTCCCGCAGCTTCAGGACCCGGCTGAACACGTCGAAGCCGAGCGTGATGGGCTTGTCCATGAAGTACGGATCGGTGATGGCGATCTGGTAGTTCTGGGTGCGGCTTCCGGTTTGGATCGAGAAGTTCGCGGTCTCGCCCCGGCCCAGGAAGTTCGTGGTTCCGAAGGATGCGTTCACGAACAGGCCCTCGAGCCCGGACACCCCGGCGCCAAAAGTGAGCTGGTTGCGGTTTTCCTCGACCACGTCGAGCGTGATGTCGAGCTTGGTCTCGTCCTCGGGGCTGGGCTCGATTTCCGGCTGCTCGATGGGCCGGAAGTAGCCGAGCTGGTTGATGCGCTGGATGGAGGCCTTCAGCAGCTCCATGTTCATGATGTCCTGCTCGTTGAGCCACATCTCGCGGCGGATCACCCGGTCCTTCGTCGTCGAATTCCCCCGGAACTCGATCCGGTTGACCAGGAACTGGTCCTCCTCGGCCAGGTTGATGACCACGTCCACGATCCGCTCTTCGGGGCGGCGATGCCAGGTGGGGAAGCCGGTGAACTGCACGTAACCGCGGGCGCCGTACACCTCGCGGAGCGAATCGAGTCCCTTGTTCACCTTGGACTCGTCATACACCTCGCCGGCCAGGATCGGGAAGAACGCGCGGACGAACTCGGCGGGAAACACATCGGCCCCCTCGACGGTGACTTCGCCGACCCGGTACTGCTCGCCTTCGACCACGGGGATGGTGACGTCCATCCAGCGCTTGGCACGCTTCCAGAACAGGAACTGGCGGGAGAAGCCGTCCTCGTATTCGAACTCGGGGGGACCGAAGGAAACGTCGAGGTAGCCGCGCTTCAGGTACTCCTGCCGCACCGCCTCAATGTCCTCGGCGTACTGCTCCTCGGTGTAGGTCGAACCTCCGAGCAGTGCACCGAGCGGGTGACTTTCCCGCGTTTTTTTCATCGACCAGCGCAGCGGCCATTCGTCGAGCGCCTCGATGCCCTCGAATTGGATCCGGCGGATCCGGATCTGCTGCTCGTCGTTGATGTTGAAGACGATCTGGACCCCGGCGTCGGTTTCGGTGATGGTGCTCGTCACCGCCCCTTCGGTGCGGCCCTTGTCCACCAGCATCTCCTCGATGGCCTCCCGGGCGCGCACCACCTTGTCGGGGTCGTAAGGGGCCCCGACCGCGATTTGGGAATCCTCCTCCTCGAGCTTTTCGAGGATGTCGTCGCTGTCGAGCTCTTCGGATCCGACGAACTCCAGGGTGGCAACCCGCGGGCGCTCGTGCACCACGAACACCACCAGCTTGCCGCCCCCGGGGCCGTCCCGGAGTTCGAGGCGCATGTCGTCGGCAAAGCCGGTGTTCCAAAGCGTCTGGAACTCCGCGCGCAGGGCTTCCCGGTCCACCGGATCGCCGAGCTTCACCGTCAGGTGGGCGAGCCAGGCGTCGGCCGCGATCAGGTCGTTGCCTTCGATGAGCACGGCTTCGACCGTCTCCGATTGCTGCACCGCGATGGGCGCGGTGGGAATCGGGGCCGGCGTTCCCGCCCCGGCGAGCCCGCCGAGCAGTACCGAAGCGGCCGCCCAGGCGCCCGCCATTTTCCAGATTCTCATCATCCGGGTTCTCGTCATCCGGCCACCGCCTCCTCAACGGGTTCCTCTGCTTCTCCAAGAAGCGCCTGGCCACTCCGGCGGACCACGAGTTCCCCGCCCGGCAGTTCCCCGTCCCGCAGTTCCCCGTCCCGCAGAAAGATTTCCACCGGATCGCCGGGACCCACCGCTCCGGTCAGGACCGCCTCCGAGAGCGGATCCTCGACATGTTTCTGGAGGGCTCGCCGCAGGGGCCGCGCCCCGTAGGAACGTTCCCGGAGCGTTTCGCGGACGAGGAACGCCTCGGCTTCAGGCGTGAGTTCGACCGTGAGTCCCCGGTCGCATAGCTCGCGGTTCATGCGGGCGATGAGGCGGCGCAGGATCTCGGTGAGGTCGTCCTCGGTCAACATGTCGAAGATGACCACCGCATCCAGGCGATTGATGAATTCGGGACTGAAGGTCTTCCTGACCTCCCCCTGGATGAGTTCGCGCATGGCGCGCTTCCGGTGCCCCGCATCGGCGGAGGCGAACCCCAGGGATGCCTGCTTCTGGATGTGCCGGGCGCCCAGGTTGGAAGTCATGATGATGATCGAGTTCCGGAAGTCCACGGTGTTCCCGAGGCCGTCGGTGAGCCGGCCGTCCTCAAACACCTGGAGCAGGAGGTTCCAGACATCGGGGTGGGCTTTTTCGAACTCGTCGAGGAGCAGCACCGAATAGGGATTGCGGCGGACCCGCTCGGTGAGGTGCCCCCCTTCCTCGTGTCCCACGTAGCCCGGCGGCGAACCGATGAAACGGGAAACGGAATGCCGTTCCATGTACTCGCTCATGTCAAAACGCAGCAGGGACTGTTCCGTTCCCAGCAGGAACTCGGCCAGCGACCGCGCTACCTCCGTCTTGCCCACTCCGGACGGACCCAGGAAGAGGAACACGCCGCCCGGCCGCTCGGGACTCTTGAGCCCGGCGCGCGCCCGGCGGATGGCCCGCGCCACGGTGGCGACCGCCTCTCTCTGACCCACGATGCGCTCGTGAAGCACGTTTTCGATCCGGAGCAGCTTCCGGCCCTCTTCCTCTTCGATCGAACCGAGCGGAATCCCGGTCCAGTGGGCCACCACCTCATCCACATCGCGCCGGGTCACGAGCGGCGCCTCGCCGTCCCGCGCCTTCCAGCGGCCTTCCACGAGCGCCAGGCTCTCGCGCTCGGCGTTTTCCTGGTCCTGGGCGAGGGAGGCGCGCTCGAGGTCGTCGTTGTCGAGCGCCTGGTCCTTCCGCCTGCGGATCGCCTGGATGCGCTTCCGGATCTCCGCAAACTCCTGCGAATACCGGTTGTCGCGCAGCTTGACGCGCGATCCCGCTTCGTCGAGCAGGTCCACCGACTTGTCGGGCAGGAAGCGATCGGTGATGTAGCGCTGGGCCTGCCGGACCGCGGCGTCGATGGCCTCCGCGGTGTAGCGGACGTGGTGGTAGCGCTCGTAGCGCTCCTGCACGCCCCGAAGGATCTCCAGGGTCTCCTCGTCGCTCGGCGGCTTGACCACCACTCCCTGGAAGCGCCGTTCCAGGCTCCGGTCGCGCTCGATATGACGCCGGAATTCCGTCGGCGTGGTGGCGCCGATGCACTGGATGCCGTCCCGGGAAAGCGCCGGCTTCAGGATGTTGGCGGCGTCGAGTGAACCCTCGGCGGATCCCGCGCCCACCAGGGTGTGGAGCTCGTCCACGAAGACGATGAACTGGGGCGACTCCTCGAGCTCCTTGATGATCGCCTTCAGCCGCTCCTCGAACTGGCCCCGATATTTGGTGCCGGCGACCACCAGCGAGATATCGAGGGACACGATCCGCCGGTCGGCGAGGAAGATCGGGCACTCGCCGGCGGCGATCCTGCCGGCGAGGCCTTCCACGATCGCGGTCTTCCCGATGCCCGGCTCGCCGATGAGGACGGGATTGTTCTTGGTGCGGCGGCAGAGGATCTGGATCACCCGGTCCAGTTCGGCCGCGCGGCCGATGAGGGGATCGAGCGCCCCGTCCGCGGCCGCCTGGGTGAGATCCCGGGAGAACTCGGCGAGGAGCGGCGTCTCGCGAGCCCGGGCTCCGGATTTCCGTCGCCCGTGATCGAGGGCAACCGCTTCCCGGACCGCGGGCGCCCGCACTCCCTGGCGGGCCAGGATCGCGGCCGCGGCGGACCCGGGCTCCCGGAGCACGCCGAGCAGCAGATGCTCGGCCCCGACGCTCTCGTGGTTCATCCGGTCCGCTTCTTCGCGGGCGTGCTCCAGAACCCGTTTGGATTCGGCGGAGAGCGGAATCCCGACGGAGGTAGAGACGGTGTCCCGCAGCAGCACATGGCTCTGGACGTCGCTCCGCACCCGCTCGAGCGAGATGTGGAGGCGCCCGGCGACGGCGGCGGGAAGCTCCCGCAGCAGCCCCAGAAGGAGATGTTCCGGCTCGATCGCGTCCCCGCCCAACTGCGACGCCTCATGCCGGGCGAAGTAGATGGCCCGCTTGGCGCGCTCCGTGTATCGCTCGAACACTGATCCTCTGCGCGGCAACCGCGCCACGCCGCAATTTAGCAGGAGGGGAAATCCCCCTCCCGGCGCACCGGCAAAGGGATCGCCGACCTCCAGGTCGGCACCGCCCGCCGCAGGCGGTCGAAACGCGGACCGGCCGCCCCCCGCGAGGCGCCGCCGTTCGACGAAGGCCGCCTCATTTCTCCCGGGTGGGGTCCGGAATCGCCGCCCAGCAGACGCTGAAATCAGCGCCGACGGCCGAGGCGGACGGCGTCCCTTTCAGCGATCGCTGACCCTCACCCGGATTCGGTTGGGCTCCACGACGCACTCACCGCCACCGCGACCCGACAGGAAGTGCACGGCAAATTCCTCAACGATAGGTTGTTGCGCGACAGCGTCTCGTTCTGCCTTGACCCTGAAAGTGGGAAAACCACTGCAGCATCTCGAAGTCACCTGGCGTGAACAGCAGCTCACCGCCCTCGGTGACCTCAAGGATTCCCGGATCACTACTCGCCACCGTTACGACCACATCGCCGGTCGGCTCACCGCTCAATGAAACACCGTAAAACCTCGTTTCCCCCTCGGGGGGGCCATACAACTTATGGCCGAACACCCAGATGCCAAGGTTCTCCGACTCATCGTCGGTGATGTGCGCTGGAAGACTGAGCCGCGGCAGATTTTCATAAGCGGCGTCGTTACTCGTTGTGTCCAGGTAGATGGCTGCCTGCTCATCGACGCTGTCGAAATCGTGCTGCGCGACCACCTTTACCGTCTGTTGCGAGTCCCAAGTATCCGCGTCGAACACCAAACGACCGCCTTGGACAATCTCTAGAGGAGTGCCCTTGCCGAATTCGGCGAAGAGTCCCGCGTCGGCCTGGATACTTGCGGCAACGGTGACCGGAGCGGTCGGTGGCGTCGCCAACCGTACGCTCAGCGTGGTGGTTTCTCCTTCGGCAAGAACGAGTTGCTCCGGGGTCACCACGACGCCGGGAGACGGAGCCTCGGGCGGATCCGGTGGCGGAGGCTCGGGAGCCGGGGACACGACCGGACCGGGGACCGTCGGTGATCCGCCGCTGCCGCCGCAGCCGACACCTGTGACCGCGGCCCATGAAGCAACAACCCAACAGCCGTAGGCGACCCACCGAGTTGCAACGCGACCAAGAAGAATGCCGGGATCACCAGCCGCCTCCTCGCGCGTCCGCATCGTGGCACCCACGATACGGGGCTACTGATCCCGCCTCAACCAAATGTCCCCGTTAACAGCCTGTGGTGGAACCCGGGTGAGCGCCGAGAGCGGCCAGTTCTCCCGGTGGGGGCGAGGCGCCCGGCTGACAAGGCGCGTGAGGGAGGAATACCGAGTGTATTTCGACCGAAACGCAACGCAGAGCGCCGCAAAGCGCCAGTTCTCCCGGTGGGGGGGCGGTTCAGGCGGGATGGATCGCCGCTCGAACGCCGCGCGGGTTTCACCACAGGCTGTTAAGAGTTCCGGGAATCCAGCTCCGGGCCAGGTGCTTGGCGGACTCCCGGCGCGCCCTTCGTAGCCCGTCCGCCAAACGCGGTTTCGCCCGGCTGCCAGCGGGCGATGCCGGCCTGGAGGCCGGCGGTGCCTCCCCTACGCCCTGCCGTCGTGCAGGACGCCGGATTCCATCCGGAACACCCGGTCGCAGCTCGCGGCGACCTGGGGGCTGTGGCTCGCGATGACGGCGGTGAGCCCGCGGGCGGCATGCAGCGCGGCGAGGAGGTCCAGGAGCTGGCTGCTGGCCGCGTCGTCGAGGTTCCCCGTGGGCTCGTCGGCGATCAGCAGCGCCGGGTCGCCCGCGAGCGCCCGGGCGACCGCCACCCGCTGTTGCTCGCCGCCGCTCAATTCCTCGGGGCGATGGCCGAGCCGCTCATCGAGACCCAGCTCGCCCAGCAATTCCGCCGCCCGCGATTCGGCGGCGGCGCGGGGCACCCGGCGGATGCGCAGGGGGAGCGAAGCGTTTTCAACCGCGGTCAGCTCGGGGAGCAGCCGGTGGTGCTGGAACACGAACCCCACGTTCCGGTTGCGGAACGCCGCGGCTTCGCGTTCGGATAACTGCGCCACTTCCTCGCCGGCCAGCCGGAGCGAGCCGGCGTCGGGCCGGTCGAGCGCTCCCAGAACATGCAGCAGCGTCGTCTTCCCCACTCCGCTGCGGCCGGTAATCGCCACCATCTCGCCGCGCCGCACCTCCAGATCGAGCTGGCGGAGTACCGGAATGCGGCCGGCCCCCGAGCCGAAGGACTTGTCGAGGCCGCGGGCTTCGAGTTGCAACGTCACTGGAAGCGGAGCGCGTCGGTGACCACCAGCGACGCCGCCCGGCGGGCGGGGTAAATGGTGGCGAGAAAACAGACGAGGGGGGCGAAGATGCACACGAGCCCCACGTCACCCGGGAGCAGGGTGAACGGCACGGCGGTGATCTGGTAGACGTCCTCGGGAATCCGGATGCGGCCGTCGAGGATCCGGCAGGCGGCGATCCCGAGCGCCGCCCCGACTCCGGTCCCCAGGGTCCCGATCGCGGCGCCCTGCGCCATGAAGAGCGCCATGATGCTCCGCCGGGTGGCCCCCATGGACCGCAGGATGGCGATGTCCCGGGTCTTTTCGATCACCGTGACGATCTGGCCGGCCACGATGTTGAGCGCGGCCACTCCCACGATGAAGCTGACGAAGAGCGCCGTCGCCAGCTTCTCGAGCCAGAAGGCGGAAAAGAGGGTGGTGTTCAGGTCAATCCAGTTGAGCGTCGAATACCCCGGACCGAGCGTCCCCCGAACGGCGGTTTCCAATTCCCGCACCGCGAACATGTCGGTGGCCCTCGCCTCCACCTGGCTCGCTTCGTCCGGCCGGCCGGTGAGCCGCTGCGCCTCGGGGAGCGGGATGAGCGCCCAGGAATTGTCGTAGTCGTAAAGGCCCAGACGGAAGGAACCCGCCACCCGGAACCGCCGGGTCGTCGGAACGGTGCCGAGCGGAGTCAGGCGCCCCCCGGGGACCATGAGGCGGATCGTCTCCCCCACGCCGACGCCGAGCGCGATGGCCAACTCCTCCCCCAGGACCACCGGCGGCGGCTCTCCCGGAGCCATGCCTTCGAGATCGGAAAAACTCCCGGCAGTCATCCGGGAGGCGAACTCGCTCACTCCCGGCTCGCGCGCCGGGTCCACCCCCTTCAGGGTCACGAGCGCATCCCGGCGGCCGAGCGCGATCGCCTTGCCGTAGAGCACCGGCGCGGCCGCCTCGACCCCGGGAACCCCCTGCACCGTCTCCACCACCTCGCGGTAGTCGGTAAAGCCGTCTGCCGAGAGGCTGTAAACGGTCAGATGAGAGAGGGCCCCGAGGATTCGCGCCCGCAGCTCTCCCTGGAAGCCGGTCATGATCGCGAGCGCCACCAGCAGGATCGCGACCCCCAGCACCACCCCGAGCGCCGAGATCCCCGAGATCACCGAAATGAACATGCCCCGTTTCCGGAGCATCAGGTAGCGGCCGGCGATCTGGAGTTCGAACGGCAGGGAGGCGAGGAAACCCCGCCGGGGGGATCGCTCGCCTTCGCCGCCGGTCACTTTCCTTCCCGTGGGCGGAGGTGCGGGAACAGGATCACGTCCCGGATCGCCGCCGAGTTCGTGAGCAGCATCGCCACCCGGTCCACCCCCACTCCAACTCCCCCGGTCGGCGGGAGGCCGTGCCGGAGGGCCTCGATGTAGTCCCAGTCCATGGCGTGTTCGTCGCCGTCCTGGCGCTTCGCCATCTGCTCGCCGAAACGCGCCGCCTGCTCGTCGGGGTCGTTCAGTTCGGAAAACCCGTTCGCGATCTCGAGACCTCCGGCGAAGAGTTCGAAGCGCTCCGTGATCCCGGGCTCTTCCGGATTCGCCTTGGAGAGCGGCGACACCTCGACGGGGTATCCGGTCACGAAGGTGGGCTGCACCAGGCGGCGCTCGGCCAGCGCCTCGAAGAGGCTCACGAGCAGCTTCCCGGCGTTTTCTTCGGGCGGCAGCGGGAGGTCAAGACGCCGGTGGGCGTCGGCGAGGGCCGGAACGGACCGGAGGTCTCCGTCCTCGAGAGCGACTCCCTGCTCGCGGAGCGCCGCCTGCGTAACCCCGAAGAGCGAAACCCGGGCGAAGGGCTTTTCGAAGCGGATCTCCTCGTCCCCGAAGACCGCCGGCTCGCCGGACAGCACGGCGCCGGCCGCGGCGATCACCAGGCGCTCCGTGAGATCCATCATGTCGCCGCAATCGCTGAACGCCCGGTAGAACTCCAGCATGGTGAACTCGGGGTTGTGCCGGGTGGAGAGGCCCTCGTTCCGGAAGTTGCGGTTGATCTCGTAAACCCGCGGGAACCCCCCGACCACCAGCCGCTTCAGGTAGAGCTCGGGCGCCACCCGGAGGTAGAGGTCGATCCCGAGCGCTCGATGCCGGGTCTGGAACGGCCGTGCCGCCGCCCCGGTGGCGAGCGGCTGGAGCATCGGCGTCTCGACTTCCAGAAAACCCTCGCCGTCCATGAAACGGCGCATCGACGAAACCATTGCGGCCCGGCGGCGGAACACCTCGCGGGTCCGCGGATTCCCGAGCAGGTCCAGGTAGCGCTGCCGGTAGCGGGTGTCCCGGTCGGCAAGGCCGTGCCACTTCTCGGGGAGCGGCAGGAGGGCCTTCGCCAGGAAGGCGAGGGAGTCGGCGCGAACGGTCAGTTCCCCGGTTCGGGTCCGGAACATGGGGCCGGCGACTCCCACCCAATCCCCGAGGTCCAACGCCTTCGAGACCGCGAAGTCGCGCTCGGGAAGCACGTCGCGCCGAATATGTACCTGGAGCGTTCCGGGTCCTTCGGAAAGGCGCAGGAAAGCCGCCTTTCCGAACGACCGGATCGCGACAATCCGGCCGGCGACCCGCACCGTCCGATCCGCCTCGGAAACGGCTTCGAGTCCGGCCGCGTCCAGATCCGCGTAGGTCTCCGAGGCCTGATCCAGGGTGTGGGAGGCGGCGAAGCGGTTCGGCCAGGCGGGCACTCCGAGGTTTTCGATCTCGGCCAGTTTCCGCCGCCGCTCCCGCTCGTCCCGGTTCATGGCCTGCTCGCGACCTTCGGGGATCTGGCTCACGAACCCTGCCTTCCGTGGAGTCTCCGCCTTCCGTGTCTTCGCCTTCCGTGGTCTCTCCGGAGAGTCTTCGCCTTCCGGGAGCCTTCGCCGCCCGGCGCGGCACCCTCATCAGTCGCGATCAGCCCGAGCCGCTTGACGACACCGTCCAGGACCGCGTGGATAAAGGAGGTGGAGTCCTCTCCGGCGTAGCGGCGGGCCACCTCGATCGCTTCGCTCAATACGACGCGGGGAGGCGTCTTCTCACTGAGCAGCTCGGCGACCGCCACCCGCAGAACGCTGCGCTCGACCCGCCCCATGTTCTCCTTCCAAAAGGGCTTCGTGGTCTCGTCGAGGCAGCGGTCGATTTGCTCGAGGCGCTCCCAGGCAGCGTTCGCCAGCGCTTCCGCGAATTCCAGATGCGTTGCGCTCGCCCGGGTGAGATCACTCACTCCGACCACGGTGGCCGGGTGCGGCTCCGGGTTGGCGTCCCAGGAAGACAGCATCTGCACGGCGAGCTCGCGCCCGCGCCGGCGCTGGCGCGCGGTCCGGGGATCCATTCAGCAGCCGGTGGGCGAAGTGGCGCGAGCGCCGAGAGCGACCAGTCTCCCGGTGGGGGCGAGGCGCCCGGCTGACAAGGCGCGCGAGGGAGGAATACCGGGTGTATTTCGACCGAAGCGCAACGACGAGCGAGGCGCAGCCGCGCGGTTCAGCCGGGATGAATCGGCGCTCGAGCCCCCACCGGGAGAACTGGGCCGCGTGACTTCGTCCACCGGTTGCTAGCCTTCCCCGCGGAAGCCGGAGACCGGCCCGAGGTCGAGGCCGGGGCGCTCTCCAAGACGCTTCCGGGCGCGCAGCAGCCCGGCGACCGCGCGTGCCGCGTCTTCGCCCCGGTTTCCCTTGGCTCCCCCGGAACGCGCGTCGGCCTGCGCGCTCGTGTCCACCGTAAGGACCGCGTTGCCCACGGGAATCCGGGTCCGGATCCCGATTTCGAGGAGCCCGCCGGTCACCGCTTCGGCGAGATGGCGGTCGTGGGAAGTCTCCCCGCGCACGATCGAGGCGCAGGCCACGATCCCGTCCACCCGGCCGGATTCGGCCAGCCAGCCGGCCAACTGGGCTACCTCGAAGGCGGCGGGCGCCGGGTAGCGGGAGACATCGGCCCCCTCGGCCCGGAGCCAGCGCCCGGCGGCCGCGGCCAGGCGAAGCGAGGGTTCGTCCCGCTCCGAAACCACGATGCCGACGTGGAACCCGGCGAGCGGGCCGCCGCGGTCGGGCGCGCCCTCCCCGCCGGGCCCGGACTCAGGCGCCACGGAAATGCGGCGGGCGCTTCTCCAGGAACGCGCCCAGCCCCTCCCGCATGTCGTCGGTGCCGGCGAGCGACGAAAAAAGCGACGCCTCGGCCAGCAGGCCGTCCTCGAGACCCGAAAGCCCCGCGTCCACCGCGAGGAGCGCGTTGCGCACCGCCAGCGGTCCGTTCGCCAGCACCCGGTCGAGAAGCGCCGCCGCTCCTTCCACGGCGTCCTCGTGGACCGCATCCACCAGGCCCGCCGCCAGCGCCTCCTCGCTCCCCACCGGATCGCCGGTGAGGATCATCCGGAGGGCCCGGCCCCGTCCGATGAGGCGCGGGAGCCGCTGGGTGCCGCCGTATCCCGGGATGACGCCGAGCTTCACTTCGGGGAGCCCGAGCTTCGCCTTCGGCCCGGCAACCCGCAGGTGACAGGCGAGCGCGAGTTCCAGCCCGCCGCCGAGCGCGAAACCGCCGATCGCGGCGATGACCGGCTTCCGCGTCCCCTCGATGGTGCGCATGACTTCCTGGCCCCGCCGGGCGACCTGGAACGCCGACTCCGTTGTCAGATCCCGGAGCTCGGAGATGTCCGCCCCGGCGACGAAGGCCCGGTCGCCCGCGCCGGTGAGCACGATCCCGAGTGCGTCGGCGTCATTCCCCGCGTGCTCGAAGGCGTCCGCGAGGGCCTCGAGCGTCTCCCGGTTCAGGGCGTTGAGGGCCTTGGGCCGGTTCACCGTGATGAGCGCGAAGCACCGCCCCTTGGCGGTCTCCCGGCGCTCGACCGCGAGGTTGGGATGAGCGGTCACGCCGCCCTTCCGTTGCCGGTGCCGTTGCCAGCGCCGTTGCCGGCGCCGTTCCCCGCCGCCTCGACGATCATGGCGATGCCCTGGCCGCCTCCGATGCAGGCGGTGGCGAGGCCGTAGCGGCCCCCGGAGCGACGCAGTTCGAGAAGCAGGGTGAGCAGCAGGCGGGTCCCGGTCGCACCGAGGGGATGCCCCAGCGCGATCGCCCCGCCGTTCACGTTCACCCGCTCGCGATCCAGTCCGAGTTCCCGTTCCACCGCGAGGTACTGCGGGGCGAAAGCCTCGTTCACCTCGATCCGGTCCATGTCTTCCAGCCGGAGGCCCGCTGCCTCGAGCGCCGCCCGGCTGGCCGGAACCGGCCCAAGCCCCATGATCTCGGGCGGCACGCCCGCGGTCGCCCAGGAAACGATCCGCCCGAGCGGAGATCCGAAACGGACCGCCTCGGTGTCCTCCCCAGCCACCACCAGAGCCGCGGCGCCGTCCACGATGCCGCTCGCATTCCCGGCGGTGACGAGGCCGTCCCTGCGAAACGCGGGTCGGAGCCGGGCGAGATCTTCCAGCGTGGTCCCGGGCCGCCGGTGGCCGTCTTCCGAAACGACGTTCTCGCCCTTCCTGCTCTTCACGGTGACCGGGACGATCTCCTCGGCGTGCGAACCGGCGCGGTAGGCCCGGTCCGCCGTCTGCTGGCTCCGGAACGCGTACGCGTCCGAGTCCTCCCGGGTGACCCCGGTGCGCTCCGCCACGTTTTCGGCGGTGTCGGACATGGAAAGCCCGCATTGGCCGTCGGTAAGCGCCGCCACCAGGGTGTCTTCGAGCTTCCCGTGGCCGAGCCGGAGGCCCAAACGCGCTCCCCGCACCACAAAGGGCGCCTGGCTCATGGATTCCATCCCGCCGGCGAGCACGATCTCCGCTTCGCCGGCGAGCATCTGGTGCGCCGCCGAGATCACCGCCTGGATCCCGGAGCCGCAGAGCCGGTTCACCGTCAGCGCCGGCACCGCATCCGGAACTCCCGCCCGGAGACCGACGTGGCGCGCTCCGTAGATCGCGTCGCTCGTGGTCTGCTGGGCGTTGCCGACGACCACGTGGTCCACCTGCTCGGGCGCCACGCCGGAGCGGGCTAGCGCCCCCCGGGCCGCCTCCGCTCCGAGCTCCACCGCACTGAGCCCCGCCAGATCCCCGAGAAAGGGGGTCATGGGGGTCCGGGCCCCTCCCAGAAACCAGATACCCGACGCCGGAGCGGCGGCATTTCTGGGGGAGCTCATAGCGCGCGAAAGGGTATCGCGCGACCGCCGATCGGCGTCACCGTCCGGCAGCTCGGGGACCGCCGGTCTCCAGACCCGCATCGCGGGCCGAGGGGGCTGCGAACTCCCGTACCGCAGACCATTCGGAAGAAGCTGCTCTAGCTGCTCAAAATGCCGGGCGGAGTGTGCAGCACAACGCGAACGCCGAAGTTCCCTCCCGTCGGGATCTCCGCACCGGCCTCGCCTCCGCGAGAGTTCCTATGCTTCCGCCTGATGCCCTCCGCTTTCAGGTGGGCGCACCCCTCTCCAATCCTAAGGACGGTGGTTTCGACGATGGAAATTGCTGACATCGCTCAGTTTGGTTTCGCCGGTTTTCTGGCACTGCTTGCATGGCGATTTTGGGAAAAGTCGCCACGGCTGGCCTTGACATTTCTCGTTGCTGCCGGAGCCGGCGGGATCCTGCTGATGATCCTGGAAGTGCGGAACGCCTCGAATCCATACGATGTAAAGCTCCTTCCACCTCCGTCGCCCAGCTGGGCGGCGGTGCACGATGGCGGGGCACAGATTCCTGTCGTCTCGGCTCAGTTGATCCGTGGCGACACGGTTGAGAGGGAAGTCACTATGGAGAGCGTTCCTGTCGCGGACCGTCAGCTCTCCGCGAGTCTCGATCCAGCAGACCCGAGCCGCATCCTCGTGCAGAGCGGTCCTCATCTGCAGGGATACGTCCTCGTCAACAATTTGCAGGGCGATCTGCGGAACGCAATTTTTCAGGGCTCAACAAGCCACATTCCATCGCGTAGAGCGAGGAAGTCAACGCTATCGGCCAGTCAATCCATGTTCACGGGACGAGCGCGGTCCAGAGCGTTTTCGACAACCTGACCATGTCTGTCGCAGGATGGAGCTTCGATCCCGCTGGCGTGACGGTCACGCTGTATCGAGACGGTAGTCGGCTGGCCGAAGCGCTCATTACCCGCGACCAACCACTCTCCATCGAGAGCCTCAAGATTATCGTCGGCCTGCTGACACTTGACCTGACCGATGACACCAGACGGCGCGCGCAATTCGTGCTGCTGAAATACCTGTAGCTCGGTTCCATAAGAAGCGCTGGCGCGGCATCCGGGGGTGTCCCCCGGATACTGAGTGGCCCGGCCAGGAAGACCCGGCCGGCCGTGGTTGGCTCCGGGACGGAGCTGGCCGGGATCCGAGATCCCCAAGCGCCAACTCCCCGCACCCACGGTGCGTTCCAGCATTCGCAACGGGTTCACAGGATCGGCCCGCGAGCGGGGTTTGCCGGTCCCCGGAACCACTCACGGCACAGTCCGTAACGACCGTGGTGTCCACACACCCCGGTCACCGGTCATACAGGTCGTCGCGCATCCAGTTTCGGTCGCCACGCGGGTCAGGGGTCGTGCGGAGCGGAGTCACCACCGGACGCGGAATCTGCGAGAGGCGGATCAGGCTCGCCATGGCCTCGCGGCGACCGCGGGGCGTCTCGTCCGCCGCCCGTCTGAGAAATCGATGCCCGTCGGCGTACGCCGCCAGGTGCTCGCGCAGCACGGCGCTCACCGAGGTGCTTTCCTCGACCGCACGCAGGCTAGCCCGCTTGAGGACATCGGGCTCCACTTCGATCGTCAGCTTCATGGGGCTGGACTTGCCCTCGACCTGACGATCAGGACTCGGGCGGCGGTTCGGGCTTCCCATCTGGAGAACCCGATCGCGCCACACCGACGAGGTGCGTCTCGAAGAGCGTTTCAAGCCGAGCGATACGGGTGTCCAGGTTCCCGATCTCCTCCCGCACATCCGTCCGGAGACCTCCCATCTCTTCGTGCACTTCCGTCCGCAGATCCCCGATCTGTTTCTGGAGGTCGAGAAGATGCCCGTTCACCACCGTGAAGTTCGCGTTCATGGTCGCGTTCATGGCGAAAAAGCCGGCCGCGGCGCTTCCGAGCACCGCCGCCAGGATGGTGACCAGGATCTTCTCGGCCCGGGTGAGGGTTTCCGGGGACCGCTCTCGCTCCGCCCCGGTCATCTCACGCACCTTTCCATCACTTGCCTCAGTGTAGGGAGTGCCGGCGGGCCCGGCAACGGCGGTGGCTGCGGCCCGGGCGTTCGGGTTGTGATTCGGTCGGTTCATGGCGCAACCCTCCACCTGTGTACAGACGAAAACCGCACCGTTTTCTTCCCGCCCGGTTCGCCAATGGGGAAAACTCGGCCGAAGCCTGTCTCGCGTCGCTGGCGAGACCGTGCTGTCCGGAAAGCTTCAGCGTTCCTCCATCCGGGACACATAGGCCCGCAGGACAGCGTTCATGTGCGTCTGATAGCGCGGCCCCCGTGCACGAAACCACTCAAGCACATCGTGATCCACACGCAACGAGATTGCTCGCTTGGGTGGAGGTACCACGACCGCCTCCTTCCAGAAGTCCGCCGGGAGGTCCTGCAGCTCCGGGGGAGAGGTCCGCTCGATTTCCTCATCCGACATCCGGCGGAGGCGATCAAGGTCGGCGCGACCGCGAGTTGGGGTCTTTGCCGGGTTCGGCCTGTCTTCGATAAAGCTGGCGCTCATTCGTGTTGCTCCTTCTGGCAGAGATGATGCGACGGGTGACTCCTGTTTCGAGGATGCGGTCCGTGTACACGACGGTCAATTGGATTCCGTCAGCAAGTCCTATCGCGACCATGCGTTTTTCTCTGTAGTCCCGGCGACTATCCGCGGTTTCCACAATGTCGCCTCCGAAGATCTGGCACGCGAACTCGAAGTCAAAGCCACGCTGGTGCAGAGTTGCGTCACTCTTGGCGGGATCCCATGAGAACTGCACCGTTCGGCATACAAGAGTATATACGCTACCGTCGCGAGCAATCGGCGGACCGGCAGGAAAGAACTGGGCGAGCTTTGCCGCCACACCTTGACCGAGGTGGCGGGCGGTCGCGCGCGCGGCGGTTCCGCGTCATGCGCCACAACACGGTATGGCATCCTGCCCCACTCTTGCCGAGCCAGAAGCCATGAACAAACCGACCCAAAGAATCACAGTGCGCATCCCGACGGCCCTGCTGCAGCAGGCGTGCGCAATCACCGGAGAGGGAATCACAGCGACGGTCGGCCAGGGTCTGCGGCAGATCACAGCGCTTGATGCCCAAAAGAAACTCCGGGACCTACGCGGGAGAGTGCCGATCTCGGTGGGGCTTGAAGAAACCCGCGAGGATCGGGATCTGGATCGCATCGTGCACGCGACAGGCGAGGGTGCGGAACTCGAGTTGGCATAGCGCAGCGTCATCGGTGCTGGTTTCGCGCTCCCGCGCGATGCCGGTCTGAAGGGCCCCACCGGGAGAAACCCGCATGATCGGGTGGACCTGCACACCCTCGCCCGTCATGAAAAAGACCCGGCCCTCAACTTGCCATGGCGCAACCTCATCGGTGCTGGTTTCGCGCTCCCGCGCGGTGCCGGTCTGAAGGCCCCCACCGGGAGGACTGGCCGGCGTTCCCTTGCCTGCGCGCCATCCGGGTTGTCGGGGTCCCGGCGCGACTGCATTTTCACAGCAACCGCCCAGCGTTCCCTTGCGGCCCGCACCATCCAAACTGTCGGCATCCCGGCGCGACGGCAGTTTCACGGCAACTGGCCGGCGTTCCCTGGCATCCGCGCCAACATGCCAACCTGGAAGTCGGGCTCCTCTGCTCTCCCACCGCCCGGTTACGATTCCCGAATGGTCGAGGCAGGGGTGCGCGCGAGCGCCCGGCAGCAACCCCGAACGGGTACCCGCGAGGCGTCGAACCCGCTGCTTTTCTGCGGTTTGGGCCTGCTTTTGCCGGGAGCGGGACACATGGCCCTCGGCCGGCGCGGGACGGGCGCCGTGTTCCTCGTCAGCATCGGGCTGCTGTTCGTCTTCGGGATCCAGATGGAGGGAGAACTCTTTCCCTTCGAGGCGACGGCGCCGCTGACCCTCCTCGCCGGGCTCGCCGAGATGGGGGCCGGCGGGTTCTACGTGGCGGCCCGCATGCTGGGGCTCGGGGCCGGGATTCCGGAAGCTCCCGCCTACGAATACGGGTACGCCTTCCTGATCGTGGCGGGACTCCTCAACATGCTGGTGGTCCTGGATGCGTGGGACATTGCGACGGGGGCCAAGGAGTCGGCGGAGGACGGAGCGCCCGTGGACGCCACGCGATGAGCCACTTCGCCGCGCTCATCGTGTTCGCCGCGCTCGTCTCCCCCGCCTTCGCCTGCCTCATGCGCGAAGGATGGGGAGCGCGGCTGCGCTTCACCCTCTGGGCCTTCCTCAGCTTCGTCGGATTCGCCGTAGGAATCGGCTGGGTCATGTACCTGGCGGGCGCCTGATCGGGACCCACCGCAACTCTCCAGATGGCGGGACTCCCGGTTCTCGGGATCGCGGTTCTGATCGGCATCGCCTGGGCGATCTCCACCGATCGCCGCCGCTTCCCGTGGCGGATTGTCGCCTGGTCGCTCGCGATGCAGCTGGCGTTCGCGCTGCTGGTCCTCAAGACCTCCGCGGGGGCCGCGGTGCTTTCGACGGTCGCGGACGGGGTGGAACTTGCGCTCCAGCAGGCGAACGCCGGCATCGAACTGCTGTTCGGCCCGCTGGCCGATCGGGAGCGTTTCGGGGTCATCCTGGCGATCTCGGCGCTCCCCGCCATCGTCTACGTGGCGTCGGTGTTCTCCGTCCTCTACTACCTCGGCATCCTGCAGCTTGCCGTGGTGGGAATGGCCAAGGTGATGGTGCGCACGCTCGGCACCAGCGGCGCGGAAACGCTGGCCGCCGCCGGGAACGTCTTCATGGGCCAGACCGAGGCGCCGCTGCTGGTGGCCCCGTACCTGGAGCGTATGACCCGCTCGGAACTCCACGCGGTCATGGTCTCGGGAATGGCCACCGTGTCGGGCGGGATGCTCGCGGCCTATATCGCGCTCGGCGTGGACGCCCGCTTTCTGTTGGCGGCCAGCCTGGTGAACGCCCCGGCGGCGCTCATGATGGCCAAGATCATCGTCCCGGAGACCGAAAAGCCGGCGACGGCGGGACGGGTGAAATGCCGAGTCGAGCGCGGTGAGGTAAACCTGATCGATGCGGCCGCGAGCGGCGCCTCCGCCGGCATGAAACTGGTGTTGAACGTGGTCGCGATGCTGATCGCCTTCCTGAGCATCGTGGCGCTCATCAATCTGCCGCTCGGTGCGGTGGGTCTGTCGCTCTCGGAGATCCTGGGTTGGGTTTTCGCGCCGATCGCCTTCCTGATCGGTGTCCCGCTGGCGGAAGTCGGGACCGTTGCCTCGCTGCTCGGGAAGAAGCTGATCCTCAACGAATTCGTCGCCTACCTTGACCTGACGGCGCTGAAGAACACGGGGGCGCTCTCCGCGAAGAGCGAGATCATCGCGACGTTCGCCCTCTGTGGGTTCGCGAACCTCGGTTCCGTCGGCATCCAGATCGGCGGAATCGGAGCGATCGCGCCCGGCCGCAAGAAGGATCTGGCCCGGCTGGGCCTCCGGGCCCTCGTCGGCGGCACGGCGGCGACGCTCGTGACCGCCGCCATCGCCGGAATGCTCGTGGGGGCGCCGTGAACCCCGCCGTCGAAGTGCGCCTTTCGGAGGCGGCCGCCTCTATCCGGGCGTGGTACGGGAAGGACCGGCCGTTCCCGGAGCTCGGGATCGTCCTCGGCTCCGGACTGGCCGGCGTCGCGGCTGGAGTCCCGGACGCCCGCTCCCTCCCCTACGAGAGCGTCCCGGGGCTCGCCGCGTGTTCGGCCCCGGGCCACCGGAGCCGGCTCCTGGTCGGCGATCTGCCTGCCGATTCCGGGACCCCGCTGCCAGTAGCGGTGCTACTCGGCAGACACCATCTCTACGAGGGGCGAACTCCGGAAGAGGCCGTCTTCGCGGTGCGGCTCCTGGGGACGCTCGGCGTCCGGCGGCTGGTCCTTACCGCAGCGGTAGGCGCCATCCATCCGGAGCTCCGGGTCGGGGATTTCCTGCGGATTGACGACCACCTCAACCTGACCGGTGCGAGCCCCCTCGAGGGCCCGGAACCCGGGCCCGAGCCGCGCTTTCCGGACATGACCCGGGCCTGGGACGAACGACTCGGAGCGGCGCTCGAGCGCGCCGCCTCGCGGATCGGGATCCGCCTGCTCTCCGGGGTCTACGCCGGGGTGCGGGGCCCCCAGTTCGAAACCCCGGCCGAGATCCGGATGCTGCGGACGATCGGCGCGGACGTGGTGGGCATGTCGGTGGTGCTCGAAGCGATCGCGGCGCGCCATCTCGGAATCCGGCTCGCGGGGCTCGCCTTTGCCTCGAACCTCGCGGCGGGAATGGGCGAGGGGCCGCTCGCTGCGGCGCATGTGAACGAGGCCGCGGCGCGGGCGGCGCCGACGCTCGGGCGGCTGCTCGGGGCGGCGGCCGCGGAGGAGGAATTTCGAGGAGGCTGACGGGAAGCCTCGGACTGCGTCCCGTCCCCTACAGCACGCCCACGTAGGGGAGGTGGCGGTAGCGGCCGGCGTAGTCGAGGCCGTAGCCCACCAGGAACTGGTCGGGAACGACGAAGCCGATGAAGTCCGCCTGGACAGCGACGCGGCGGCGGGACGGTTTGGAAAGCAGCGCCGCGCACCCCACGGAACGGGGCCCCGCCGACTCCACCGCCCGCATGAGGGCTTCCAGCGCGATCCCGGTGTCCACGATGTCCTCCACGATCAGCACGTCGCGGTCGGTGAGGGTCTCGGGGTGGTAGAGCTCTACGGCGGGACTCCCCGGCTCGGTGCCGTCGCCGTAGGACGCCACCCGGCAGAAATCTACGGTCACCTCGATGCCCCGCGCATGGAGTTCGCGCACCAGATCGGCCGCGAACACGAAGGCTCCGCGGAGTACCACCAGAAGATGCAGCTTCCGGTCGGCGTGAGCGGCGGCGATCTCCTCGGCGAGTGATTTCACCCGCGCGGCGATGACCTCCGCCGAGAGGATCTCGGGCGGGGCCGCCGCCGTGCCGTCAGGGGGAGTCACGCCGTCTGGGCCGGAGCTAACCGGTCGGGAACAGGCCGAAGGTGACGCTGATGACCCCGATCGCCTCCACCGGCTTTCCGTCCTTGAGGGCCGGCTTCCAGCGATAGAGGAGCGCGTGCTGCCGCGCCGTTTCGACGCAGACCCGGCACCCGGACTTGATGATCCCGAGCACCTCCGTGGTCCCATCGAGCTTGACGAGAACACGAAGCATCACTTCGCCGGTGATTTTCCGCCGCCGCGCCGACTCGGGATAGGGCGGCTCGGGGGGTTCGTAGAGGAGGCGCGGCTCCACGTCATAGCCCCCGGAGCTGTAGGCGCCGCCACCCGAGCCGCCCCCGTACCCGGGGCCGACTCCCCATCCCTGCCCCTCGCCGGTCCCGATCCCCTCGCCGCCGCCGACACCCCCACCGGTACCCGCGCTCGGCGCGGTATCACGCCCTCCGGAGTCGCCGAAGTCGTCGAGCGAGAGCCCGGGGAAATCGACCGCCTGCGGAGAAAAGACATCTCCCAGAACCAGGTTCGTCAGATCCGGCTGATCGGCGACGTTCCCCAGGTCCTCGAAGCGGAGGGGCCGCGGCTTCCGCGGAGCGATGGGGGCCTCGCGCGGGGTTTCGAGTTCGGGCTGGGGGGTTGGCGATTCCACCCGGACCGGAATGTAGGCGCTGATCCGCTCCCCGCGGCTGCCGCCGCCGCCACCGCCACCGCCGGCGCCTTCGCCCCCGGCGATCCGGAACTGGAAGAGGGGGCTGCCCATCATCCGCTCGTCCGACGCGTCGAAGAAACCGAACCTCGGCAGGAATACGAGGGCTGCCAGCGCCAGGTGGAAGGCGGCCGAGGCGAGCGCCGATCGCTGCTTCCAGATCGGCTCCGCCGGGCTGGATGCCGAACCGCCCGAGGCGAGGCCAGCCAGCCAGCCTGCCGAGCGGCGCACCGGAGCGCTGCCCCCGGTGTTTTGTGCGGTTTCCATCGCGCCTCTCCGCCTCCCTACCTCACCCCAACCGATCAAATGCTAGCAGCCCGTGAACAACGTCGCGGGGTGTTCGACCGGCGATGCATCCCGCCTGGACCGCGCCGCTTCGCGTCGCTCATCGTTGCGCTTCGGTCGAAATACACGCGGTATTCCTCCCTCGCGCGCCTTGTCAGCCGGGCGCCTCGCCGCTCTCGGCCCTCCCGCGACGTTGTCCACAGACTGCTGACAGCCCGTGGTGAAAGCACCCCGCACGAGCCCCAGGAGGTCGCGCGCGGCGAATCCGTCGGTTTGTGTGCGTGCGGGGCGCTTTCCCCACGGGTTGATGGTGCGAATCGCTGCGCGATTCGCACCATCGTCTTTCGTGGGGAGGGGAAACCCCTCCCCACACCCCACCCCCGCGGCGCTGCGCGCCGCGAATGGATGCCTTCCGGGTTTCACCACAGGCTGCTAACAGCGCGGCGGCCGCGCGTTTCCCGCTATGGCTGGGCCTCGATGACCCGGAATTGCACCGAATTCGGCGGGACGATGCAGTCGGAAGCGCTGGAAGTGGACAACCCGACCTGGAAGTTGAGCTTCACCGTATGCGTCCCCTCGTCTTCCGAAGTCAGATTCGGCACCACCCAGAAATCGAGGTTTCCGGAGGCGTTCGGGGTCACATCCGCGGTCACCAGTCTCCTGAAGGAAACCAACCGCCGGCTGGCGTTCGCGGAGCTGCCTACGATGGTGAGGGACGCCTCCACGAAAATGCTCCCGGTGAAGCTTCCGTCGATCTCGTAGGAAATCGGAATGTCGAGCTGCGTCCCCTCCTCGACGTCCTGGACCTCGGATTCCATCCAGGGACTCTCGAGCACGATGTTGGTGGAAGGCCGCAGGCTGAGCGGCGTCCGCACGTCGGGGATGTCGCTTTCGTCGTTATACGTGGTGCATCCGAGGTCGTCACAAGCGACGAACGTTCCCACGTCCCCCTCGGGACACGCCTGGACGATTAGGGGCCTTGCTCTGCCGGAAGAGGGCAGCAGACCCTCTTCGTCCCGGGGGTTCCAGTGAAGGCGCACCGAGTGCCGGAGGCCGTCGGTGATCGTCTCAACCTGCCAGTCGAAGATGCGGTAGGGCTCCCCGAGGTCCAGGACCGTGGTGTCGGCGTCCTTCGTTTCGATGGTGATGTCCACGAAGAAGTCGTCGCGGCAGATGCCATAGCCCTCGCCAGCCCGGATGGGGGTCTCCGTGGACACGCTCACCATCTCGCAGCGGACCTCGGACGCGGGCGGCTCTTTGACCATGATGGTGGCGAAGGGCGACGGCGTCAGGGATCCTCCCGGTCCGGAGGCGGTCAGGGTGTAGGTCGTCGTCTCGGTCGGACAGACTTGTTCGGAACCCGAGGCCGCCACGTCCCCGACTCCCTGATCGATGGAACGGGTGGTGGTTTCGGCGGTGCGCCAGGTCAGCGTGGAGCATTTCCCCGTCTCGATCTCTTCCGGGCTGGCGGTCAGAGTTCCCGTCGGCACCGGCTGGACGACCTGGACCGTCACCATCGTGTTCAGATTCCCCCCGGGGCCCGAACCAGTGAGTCGGTAGGTTGTCGTCTCCGTCGGGCAGACCGAACGGGATCCGCTGGCCGCGACGCTGCCGATCCCCTGATCGATGGACCGGATGGGCGTGTCCCGGGTAATCCAGCTCAAGGTGGAACACTGCCCCCGGCTGATCCGCTCGGGATCGGCGAACAGGTCACCGTCCGGTTTGGGCTGTTCCACGGTCACGGTGGCCGTGGGTTCGGGGCTCAGGGAACCTCCGGAACCGGAGGCGGTCAGGGTGTAGGTCGTCGTCTCGGTCGGGCAGATCCGCTGCGAACCGCTGGCGGCGACGCTGCCGATCCCCTGATCGATGGACTGGCTCGTCGCGTCCGTCGTGCTCCAACTGAGCGCTGAGCATTCGCCGCGGTCCAGAAACACCGGGTCAACTCCAATCGTTCCCGTCGGGGCGGACGACGAAGCCGCCACCGTAACCGTGACCTCGGGGCTCGGGCTGAGCGATCCGCCCGGCCCGGAGACGGTCAGGGTGTACGCCGTGGAAGTTGTCGGACAGACTTGCCGGGATCCGCTGGTGGACACGCTGCCGATCCCCTGGTTCAGGGACACATCGGTAGCGTCCGTCGTGCTCCAGTTCAGGGTCGAACAGTTTCCCGAGGTGACGCTCGGCGGATTCGCGTTGAGACTCGCGGTCGGCGGCGCCGGAACCACGGTAACGGTCACCTCCGGCGCGGGCGTCACCGTGCCTCCCGGACCGGTCGCGGTCAGGGTGTACGTCGTGGTAGCCGTCGGACAGACCCCGTTGCGGGATCCGGAGACCGGCACGCTCCCGATGCCCGGCGCAATGGTCTGGCTGGTCGTCCCCGTGGTAACCCAGAGCAGCTCCGTGCACTCCCCTGAGATCAGCGCCGGGCGGGTCGCGGAGAGCTGCCCCGTCGGGGTGGGTTGGATGACGACGACGGTGACGGCGGGCTCGGGATCCAGGGATCCCCCCGGGCCCGAGGCGGTCAGCGTGTAGGTGGTCGTGACCCCGGGACAGACTGCCTCCCGGCCCTGCGGCCCGACGCTCCCGACGTCAGGCTGGATCCTCCGGCTGGCCGTTCCGGTGGTGGACCAGGTGAGATCCGTACATTCCCCGCGCTGGATGGGTGTGGTGATTACCCCCAGGTCACCGGTCGGCGGGGGTGCCGTCACCGTGATCGTCACCGAGGGAGCGAGGGACAGGGATCCCCCGGGGCCGGACGCACTCAGCGTGTAGGTCGTGGTCCTCGTGGGGCAGATCAGGCGGTGTCCGCGAGCCGGGACCGACCCGATTCCCTGGTTGATGGACTGGCTGGTGGCGTCCTCGGTGAACCAGTTCAGGTTGGAGCATTCCCCCCGGAAAATCGCGTCGGGATTGGCGGCGATGATTCCGGTCGGCCGCGGTCCGCTCATGGTCGTCAGACCGCCACCACCACCACCACCACCACCACCACCACCACCACCACCACCACCACCACCACCACCACCACCACCACCGCCGCCACCGCCACCACCGCCACCAGAGGACGGCGGGACGGGACGCTCGGGCGGTGGAGGGGGCTGTTCCGGCCCCGGGGGCGGCGCGGGCTGGGCGGGCGGGGGCTGCGCGGCAGGTGGAGCCGGCCCGGACGGTGGAACCGACGGCGGGGAGCCGGGGATCGCCGGACTCTCAGGAGCCGGCGTCGTGGGGGTGTCGCACCCCGGAGCGCCGCCGAGGCCGAGGATGAAAAGCGCGCCGGAGATCCGTGAAAGCCACCGACACCGTGCTTCGATCATGACCCTAGCGGTCCCGCACCCGGATCGTCACCGGCCCGGCATCCGCGCCGGCGGTCACGGAAACGAGCGACGCCCGAAGCGCATCGCGGATTCCGGTTTCGGCGAGGCGGATCAGGTCGCCGTGCGGGTCCGCGTCCACGATGGGCCGGACCAGCAGGAGATAGCGCCCGACCGGCAGTCCTTCGAGGACGAACTCGCCCGAGGTGTTCGTGAAGCGGCCGGCGCTCGCTCCCAGGTTGCCGCTGCCGTCGAGGCGGGTGGCCAGCACGTGCACGACCGCGGCGCCGTCGCCATCCTCGTTCAGCACGGTGCCCGAGATGCTTCCGGTTCGCGCCTTCCAGCCGGACGCCGGCCGCAGCAGGGAGGCGCCGATGGAATCATCGGAAGTGACCTCCCCCAGGGTCCGTCCGTAGGACATGACGGGATCGTCTGCCCAGGCCGCGGGCGGTTCCAGATTCCTACCGATGAAGTGGGCGTCGGGCCAGTAGTTCGCCGCGTGACCGAGCCCGAGGCAGTGGCCCAATTCGTGAATGAGAGAGTCCCCCAGGATCAGGCGATGCGTCCGCAGGAGGCGCGGCGCCAGGGAGATCTGGCAATCGACGATGCCGGACCTCTTTCTGGTTATCAGGGAGGTAGCGAACGTCGTTCGGTCACTCACCCGGATGTTGTAGGCGTCGTCCACGACGCTCGTCGAGACGCTTCCGATTTCCCACCGAATATCTGCTGTCGTGAGGTTCGACCACTCATCCATCAGGTCGTCTTCGATGAAGTTCTCGACCTCAGCCATGCCGGAAAACATCTCCAGCCACTCCGGAGCCTCAACGAGCACAAACGAAAGGGTTTCCTCCGAACCCCACTTTGCGGGATCCCAGTAGGTGGGCGCCGGCGTCCCCTCGAAATCGGCGAACAGGAACCGGTATCCCTCCGACATCCCCAGCCCGAAGGTCATGAGGAACACCAGAAGGCTCCCCGGGAGGAATCGACGTCCGGGCACTCCGCGGCAGGAATTCATGATCCGTACCGGTGAATTACACCTGTACGACACTTGAGTATGACGGCCGCTACCGTGCCGGGTGCGGCTCGGAGGCGGCGGTTCAGTAGTCCGGTGGAGGCCGGACGGCGCGGAGGACCTCCTCGGTGTGCTGGCCCTGGAGTGGCGGCGGGAGGGCGGCGGTGTGGTTCTGCCCGTCGAACTGGACCGGGTTCCCGACCATCCGGAGGGTGCCGACCGCGGGGTGCTCGCGTTCCACCACCATCCCACGCGCCTGAAGCTGCGGGCTCGCCACGATCTCCGCCACGCTTCGGACCCGGCCCACCGGAACGCCGGCTGCGTCCAGCATCCGCTCCCACTCGGCGACCCCCCGGGCACGGAAGACCGGCTCGAGCAGGGCGCGGAGTTCGGGGCGCCGGCGCACCCGGTCGGGGTTCTTTTCGAACCCGGAACGGTCCAGGTGGGGACACGCCACCGCACAGAAGCGCTTCCAGATCGCGTCGTTGCCGACGCCCACGATCACGTGCCCGTCCGACGCTTCGAAGCTTTCGTAGGGCGTCAGCGAGGGATGGTTGTTGCCGCTTCGGACCGGCTCCTCACCGGTGAGCAGATACCCCTGCGCCTGGTAGCAGAGGGTGGCCACCACCGAATCGAAGAGCGCCACATCCACCCGGCGGCCCCGCCCGTCCCGCTCCCGCGCGAACAGGGCAGCCAGGATGCCGGAACTCGCCATCATCCCGGCGCAGATGTCGGCCAGGGAGGCCCCGACCTTGGTGGGCGGCCCCTCGGGCGGACCGGTAAGGCCCATCCAGCCGGCCTCGCCCTGCATGATCGCGTCGTAACCCGGCTTGGACGAGAGCGGCCCGTACTGGCCGTAGGCGGAGACCGAGCACCAGACCAGCCGAGGGTGACGGTTCTGAACCCGCTCGGGAGAAAACCCGAGCCGGGCCATCGTCCCCGGCCGAAAGTTCTCGACCAGCACGTCGCTGCTCGCGACCAGCCGCCAGAGGGCCTCGGAGCCTTCTTCGGTCTTGAGGTTGAGCGTGACGCTCTTTTTTCCCCGGTTGACGGCCACGAAGTAGGCGGCCTCCCCGCCAGCAAAGGGCGGGCCCCAGGTCCGGGTGTCATCCCCGGCGGGCGGCTCGATCTTGATCACCTCGGCGCCGAGGTCGGCGAGCATCATCGTGGCGTAGGGGCCGGCCAGGATTCTGGACAGGTCCAGAATGCGGATTCCCGCGAGCGGCTGGCCTCCTACCGCCGGCTGGCCTCCTGCTGCCGGCGGCGGGCCTCCTGCTGCCGGCGGCGGGCCTCCTGGCCTCCTGGCCGGCGGGCCTCCTGCTGCCGGGCGGGCCTCCTGCTGCCGGCGGCTCCTGCTGCCGGCGGCGGGCCTCCTGCTGCCGGCGGCGCCGCGGCGGACCCGGAAGTCAACGGAGCGCGGCCTCGGTGGCGGTCAGCGCCCGTTCGAGGAGTACCAGCGCGTCGTTCACATCGGAGACCCCGATGTTGAGCGGCGGCGAGATGCGGACGCAGTTGCCGTAGAGCCCGGCCTTTCCAATCAGAAGCCCCTCGTCGCGCGCCTTTTCGAGCAGGCAGGCGGTGAAACGGGCGTCAGGCGCCTTCGTGTCCCGATCCTCGACGAACTCGATCGCCTGCATGAGCCCCTTCCCGCGCACGTCGCCAATCGCCGGATGGGCCTCGGCGAGGTCTTCGAGTCCTGCCCGGAGATGGGCGCCCACGCGTTCCGCATTCTCTGCGAGGTTTTCGCGTTCGACCACCTCCAGAACCGCTCCGGCGGCGGCCATGCTCACCGGATTGCCGCCAAAGGTCGAGAGCGTGTTGCCTTGTATTGCATCCGCGACTTCGTCGGTGGCGACCGTGGCTCCCACCGGCACCCCGTTCCCGAGCCCCTTGGCGTAGGTGACGATGTCCGGCTCCACGTCCCAGTGTTCGATTCCGTTCAGGGTTCCGCCCGTGCGGCCCCACCCCGTCTGCACCTCATCGCAGATGAAGACCCCGCCGTAGCGCCGTACGATCTCCACGGCAATCTCGAAGTATCCGGGCGGCGGGGTGATGAACCCGCCCACTCCCTGAATTGGCTCGGCGATAAACCCGGCGATCCGGCCCGAGGTGGTGGTCTGGATCACGTCCTCGATGTCGCGGGCGCAGCGGAGGTCGCAGGAGGGGTATTCGAGACCGAAGGGACAGCGGTAGCAGTAGGCGTTCGCGACATGGCGGACACCCGCGGCGGTGCTGGCCCCGAGGCGCCAGGGCGCCTGTCCGGTGGCGCCCATGGTCAACCGGCTGCGGCCGCTGTAGCCGTGGCGGAGGGCGATTATTTCGGACCGCCCGGTATGCATTTCGGCGAGCAGCAGGGCCATCTCGTTGGCCTCGGTGCCGGAGTTGGTGAAGAAGCTCTTCCGGCAGTCCCCGGGAGACAGGCGGGCCAGGCGCTCGGCGAGTTCCACCATCGGCTGGTTCGGGAACATGGTGGTGACGTGCTGGAGGGTGTCCACCTGCTCGTGGATCGCCCGGTTCACCTCGGGATGGCAGTGGCCGAGGCCGACGGTGAGGATCCCGCCGAAGAAATCGAGATAGCGGTTGCCGTCCGAGTCCCAGACGTGCTTCCCCTTGCCCCGGACGATCGGCATGGGCTCGTCGTAGAAGGTCTGCACCGCCGGCATAACGTAGCGGCGGTGGGCCTCGCGGATGGCTTCGGTGCTCAGCCGCGGACGACAGGCCGGCGGAGTTTCCTCCTGCAACACGGATTCGGTCGGACTGCTGCTCATCCCGTCATTCTCCCACGGCACTCCCACCGCTATGTTCGCCGATTAACCGAGCCTATCCGGGGACGGCGAAACGCTGTCAAACGACACGAACTTTGTCGCGGATAAACGACACGTGGTGCCCCCTAGCGCAACAGCGCGGTGTGCTGGATTCCGCGCAGGTGATCGCGGAGCCGGGCGGCCCGCTCGAACTCCAGATCCCGCGCCGCCTTTTTCATTTCCTTGCGGAGCCGGGCGATCTCGCGCTCGAGCGCCTCCGGATCCTCGGGCGGCACCTCGAAGAGCCCCATCGCCCGGTCCCAGTCAGCCTCCTCCACGGCCGCCTTCCCTGCCGATGCGGGAGCGAACGCCGCGGCCACATCCTTGACCACCGTGCGGGGCACGATGCCGTGCTCCTCGTTGAACTCCTGCTGGAGCACGCGGCGGCGCCGGGTCTCGCCGAGCGCCCGTTTCATGGAGCCGGTCTCATGGTCGGCGTAGAGGATCGCCCGACCGCTGGCGTGCCGGGCCGCCCGGCCCATGGTCTGGATCAGCGCTCCCTCCGAGCGGAGAAACCCCTCCCGGTCGGCATCGAGGATGGCCACCAGGGAGACCTCGGGCAAATCGAGCCCCTCACGCAAGAGGTTGATCCCGATCAGCACGTCGAACTCGCCGAGGCGGAGGGAGCGGAGGAGCTGCACCCTTTCGAGGGTGTCGATGTCCGAGTGCAGGTAGCGGCAGTTCACCCCGAGCTCGTGGTAATACTCGGCCAGGTCCTCCGCCATTCGCTTGGTCAGGGTGGTGACGAGCACGCGCTCACCGCGGGCCACCGTCTCCCGGATCTCTCCGAGCAGGTCGTCCACCTGATCTCCCGCGGGCCGCACCTCGACCTCGGGATCGAGCAAACCGGTGGGGCGGATGACCTGCTCGACCACGACCCCGCCCACGGCCTCGAGTTCATACGGCCCCGGGGTCGCCGAAACCGAGATCGCCTGTCCGACCCGCTCCTCCCACTCCTCAAACGAAAGCGGCCGGTTGTCGAGCGCCGAGGGGAGCCGAAAACCGTGCTCCACGAGGGTGCGTTTCCTGGCCTGGTCACCGGCGAACATGCCGCGGATCTGCGGATACGTCTGGTGGCTTTCGTCCGCGACGACGATGGTGTCCGACGGCAGGTAGTCCATGAGGGTCGGAGGCGGCTCGCCGGGAGCGCGCCCCGTGAAGTGACGCGAGTAGTTCTCGATGCCGTGGCAATGGCCCGACTCGGCGAGCATGTCCAGATCGAAGAGCGTGCGCTGCATCAGACGCTGCGCTTCGAGCAGCTTCCCCTCCTGGAGAAGCTTCGGATGGTGCTCGTCGAGTTCTTCCCGGATCGTGACCAGCGCCCGGGCGAGGTCCTCCTCCCGGGCCACGTAGTGCCTCCGCGGGAAGAGCGTGACCCGGCGCTCGCGCGCGAGCTCGCGACCGGTCAGGGGGTCAAAGCGGGCCAGGCGCTCCACCTCGTCGCCGAAAAGCCGCACCCGCAGGCCGAGGTCTTCGTAGCCGGGGACGATCTCCACGGTGTCTCCGCGCACCCGAAAACGGCCCCGCTCGAGGGAGGCGTCGTTTCGCTCGTACTGCATCTCGACGAGCTTGCGCAAAAGCGCCTGCCGGGACGGGAACTCGGCTCCCTCCTCGAACACGACGAGCATCCCGTAGTAGGCCTCGGGAGAGCCGAGGCCGTAGATGCAGGAGACGCTCGCGACGATGAGCACGTCCCGGCGCTCGAAGAGTGAACGGGTGGCCGACAGCCGGAGGCGATCGATCTCGTCGTTGATCGTGGCCTCCTTCTCGATGTACGTATCGCTCGCCGGGACGTAGGCCTCGGGCTGGTAGTAGTCGTAGTAGCTCACGAAGTACTCGACGGCGTTGTTCGGGAAAAAGCTCCGGAACTCCTGATAGAGCTGGGCGGCGAGCGTTTTGTTGTGCGCGATGACCAGCGCCGGGCGGTTTACCGCCTCGATGGCCCGAGCGACGGAATAGGTCTTGCCCGAGCCCGTTACCCCGAGCAGCACCTGGTTCGGATCGCCCCGTTCCAATCCCGCGGCGAGCTGCTCAATGGCTTCTTGCTGGTCTCCGCGCGGCTCGAAAGGGCTCACCACCCGGAAGGGTCGATCGGACTTCCCCGGCGGCAGGCCGGGACGAGCGTAGGGAGCCGCGCGCTCGGCCGGTCCGGCGTAACGCGAAGAGCCGGAAGGCATTCGGTATCAGGCGGACGACGATCCGGTGCGGCGTTCGCTCGCCGAAGCCGCGCTAGCAGCCGGTGGACAGAGTGGCGCGGCCCAGTTCTCCCGGTGGGGGCTCGAGCGGCGATCCATCCCGGCTGAACCGCGCCGCTTCGCGTCGCTCATCGTTGCGCCTCGGTCCGAATACACCCGGTATTCCTCCCTCGCGCGCCTTGTCAGCCGGGCGCCTCACCGCTCTCGGCGCTCACGCCACTCTATCCACAGGCTACTAAAACAATTCGTCAGGGCGGCAGTCGGCTTCGGTCATCCCGCGGAAACCCAGCACCCGGAGCATTGTCCGGTGGACCATCACGTCCGGGGTCGAGGCTCCCGAAGTAACTCCGATCCGGAGGGCTCCCTCCGGCAACCAGCCCCGCCGTACTATCGGCTCCGTCCCCTGCCCCGAGCCCGGCGCGGGCCGGCAACGAATCTCGTCGCCGGACAGCAGGCACTCGGGCCCCGAGATGTGGTAGCTCGGGAACTTCCGTTCGCAGATCGCAGCCAGATTGGCGGTGTTCGAGGAGTTGAAACCGCCGACCACCAGCACGAGAGCGAGGTCTTCCTGGAGCAGTTCGAGGACGGCGTCCTGACGCTCCTGGGTGGCGCTGCAGATCGTGTCAAAGGAACGGAACCGGCCGGCGACATCGGCCTCCCCGTAGCGGCGCGCCATGGAGTCGCGAAGCACGGCGGCGATCTCGAGCGACTCGCTCGCGAGCACCGTGGTCTGATTCGCGAGGCCGATTCGGCCCAGGTCCAGATCCGGGTCGAACCCCGGCGAGCAGGCGGGAGCAAAGCGATCGAGGAACGCTCCCCGGTCGGGGAGCATCGCGCCTCCATTCGTTCCCGTGGCTCCGGCATCCGTCTCGCCGGCCGGCTTCCGGCCGGCCTCGATGTAGCGGCAGACCTCCAGCGCCTCGGCCATGTCGCGGACGACCAGGTACTTTCCGGCGCGGGAAATCGTGGCCTTCGTCTCCTCGTGGGCGTACTTGCCGTGGACCACCGAGGTGAATCCATCGCGCTGGTAACGGCCCACGTTCTTCCAGACGTTCATGACCGAGCCGCAGGTGGTGTCCACGAGAATGGCGCCCTTTCGACGCAGCACGTCCAGTTCGCTGGTGGCCACCCCGAAGGCAGGCAGCAGCACCACGGCCTCGGGGCCGACATCTTCGAACTTCGCCTCGGGCGGAGACCCATCCTGCAGGAACAGGATCCCGAATTCGGAGAGCCGGCGATTCACGTAGGGGTTGTGGATGATCTCCCCGGTCAGGAAGATCTGCCGGTCGGGGAAACGGAGACGCGCCTCGTAGGCATACTCGATCGCCCGGTCCACGCCGTAGCAGAAGCCGAACTCGTGGGCGATCAGGAACCGGATCTCCCCGGCCCGAATCCGGTAGTCGTGGTCGCGCGCGAAGCGGACCAGATGGCCGCGGTAGTCCTCGGTCAGCGGCTCGATGATCTGCTTGCGCAGCCCGAGACCGCGACGGTAGTGGATGCCCGGCGGCGGCAGCTTGGCGCTAGAAGGCGACAGCTCTTCGCTACCCATCTGCGCGACGGAATCTTCGACGGTCGGCACTGCCCGAATGATACGCTTTCGGTTCATGCAGGACGTTCTGATCTCCGGGCCCAGAAAGCGTCAGCCGAAGATCCTCGCCCATGTGGACGCCGGCAAATGCTTCGGCCGGGGATGCGAGATGTGCATCGCCGTATGCCCGGTAAAGGACTGCATCATCCTCGTGCCGGACCCCGAACCCCGCTCGGTGGGACAGGTCTGCGAAGTGAACATGGAAACCTGCATCGGCTGCCAGCTTTGCGCGAAGTTCTGTCCGCCCGACTACGACGCGATCCACATGTTCCCCCACGACGAGGGAATGCGGCTCGCCGACGAGCGCGACCGGACCTACGAGTACCGCCAGTACCAGAAAAAGCCGGGCGAAGCCCTGGCGCGCTAACCCGGCGGACCCTGCCGGAGAAACCTGGCGGCGGATATGAACCCCGGCAAGCGACTCGGCGTTCGGCGAATCCGCCGGACACCGCCGCCAGACCGTCCGGGGCTTTGCTACCATTCCTGCCCCTCCAAGCTGGCATTCGGGAGGGCCCGCCTGGCGCTTCGGCCTGAATGCCGGAGCCCCTTGAAACTCTGATTTGTCACTCTGATTTGTCACTCTGATTTGTCACCCTGATTTGTCCGACGCCCAGAGTTCCCGCTCGAACGGCAGGGACACTCGCTCCGTGGGCGAGACTTCCCCCTCCGACGATTCCCGGTCGCTTGAACAAGTGACACAGCGCATCGGCGAAGGAGGGAACGGCCACGATTCGGTTTTGGAGGGCGAACTCGAAGACACTCCCGCGCTTGGTCCCGAGCAGCTCAAAGCCGCCTATCGGGTCATGCTCACCTCCCGGGAGGTGGATCTTCGGGAGATCGCCCTGAAGCGGCAGAACAAGGCTTTCTTCCAGGTCAGTTCGGCCGGCCACGAAGCGGTCACCGCCGCCGCCGCCGCTCTGCTCCGGCCGAAGACCGATTGGGTCTTCGCCTACTACCGGGATCGCGCCCTGGCCACCGGCCTGGGACTGACCCCCCTCGAGCAATTGGCCGCTTCCTGGGGCGCCGCTTCGGATCCTTCTTCGGGCGGGAGGCAGATGCCCTCGCACTTCTCGAAGCGCTCGCTCGGCCTGGCCGTCCATTCGAGCTGCGTGGGGACGCAGTTCCTGCATGCGGTCGGGGTGGCCCACGCCGAAAGGTACTTGAGCCGCCACCGTATCCCCGGACTTCCGGGCGCCCCGAACGGCGACGGAATCGTGCTGGTGAGCGGTGGAGACGGCGCGACGAGCGAAGGCGAATTCTGGGAGGCGCTGAACAGCGCGTCGCTACGGCGGTTGCCGGTCCTCTTCCTGATCCAGGACAACGGGTACGCCATCTCGGTCCCCGTAGAGCATCAGACCGCCGGTGGCTCCATCGCCCCGCTCGCACGCGCGTTCCCCGATCTCAAGGTGCTCGAGTGCGACGGCTGCGACTACGAAGAGTCCTACCGCACCCTGCAGGAGGCGATCGACTACATCCGATCCGGAGAAGGGCCGGCGCTCGTGCAGGCCCGGGTCATCCGGATGATGCCCCACTCACTTTCCGACGAAGATCGCGACTACAAGACCGCCGCCGAGCTGCACGCGGAATCGGGACGCGACCCGCTCGCCCGCCTCCGGGATCGGCTCACCGCTTCCGGAGCCGCCACCCGGGAAGAGCTCGACGGTTTGCAAAAGCGCACCCAGGCGGAGGTAGCCGCCTCGGCCACCGATGCCCTCGCCCTGCCCTGGCCCCATCCGGACACCGCCTGCGATCACCTCTACAGCCCCGACGTGGACCCCTGCTCCCCGGATTTCGAAACCCAACCGGATTTCGCGGCGGACGCCAAGCCCGGGACGATGGTGGACCTGATCAACGGGACGCTCCGCTCCGAAATGGCTCGCGACCCGCGGGTCATGGTCTTCGGTCAGGACGTGGCGGACGCGAGCCGCGAGCACATTCTCCGTGAGGTCAAGGGCAAGGGCGGCGTCTTCAAGGTGAGCTACGGGCTCCAGCGCGAGTTCGGGTCGGAGCGGGTCTTCAACACCCCCCTCGCCGAAGCCACGATCGTCGGAATGGGGATCGGGATGGCCGTGCGCGGCCTGCGACCGGTCGCCGAAATCCAGTTCCTCGACTACATCTGGCCCGGCTACATGCAGATCCGGAGCGAACTCGCCAGCCTGCGCTGGCGCGCGAACGGTCAGTACAGCGCCCCGCTGGTACTTCGGGTTCCAACCGGCGGCTACCTGACTGGCGGCGCGCTGTACCACAGCCAATCGGCCGAGGTGCTCTTCACCCATCTTCCGGGACTGCGAGTGGTGATGCCCTCGACGGCGCTCGATGCCGCGGGACTCCTCCGCACCGCGATCCGCTGCGACGATCCGGTCATCTTCCTCGAACACAAGCACCTCTACCGGCAGACCTACAACAAGAGCGTCGATCCGGGGCCCGACTTCATGATTCCCTTCGGCAAGGCGCGCACCGTTCGTCCGGGCGAAGACCTCACCCTCGTCACCTTCGGCGCGCTCGTCCACCGGGCCGAACTCGCCGCCAAAAAGGCGGCCGCCGACGGGATCTCGGTGGAGATTCTGGACCTCCGTTCCCTCGCGCCCTACGACTGGGAAGCGATTCGCGAGAGTGTCCAGCGAACGAGCCGCGTCGTCGTGGCTTACGAAGACACCCGCAGCTTCGGCTACGGCGCAGAAATCGCCGCCCGCATCGCGGAGGAGCTGTTCGAGGATCTCGATGCCCCGGTGCGGCGGGTAGCGGCCCGGGACACCTGGGTGGCCTACAACCCGGATGTCGAGACCGCGACTCTGCCGCAGCCGGAAGACCTGCTCGCCGCCATCCGGGATCTCGCGGACTACTGACCCGGGCGTAGCGGGCAACGCCACATCTCACTAGTCTGCGGGTTGCATGTCCGTCCAGGTATTCCAGTCTCCGCTCGCCCAAACCGAACCCATACCGGCGAGCCCCGATACGAATCCGCTGAGCGTTCTCTCGGAGAACGAACGGCTCCATTTCGGGGCTGTCCATCAGGTGGCCAGGGAAGCAGTCGCTCCCCTGACCCGCCGCATGGAAGAAGAAGGACGGATCCCACCGGAACTGGTGAAGACGCTGGCCCGCTACGGGTTCTTCGGAGTCGTGATTCCCGAGCAGCTCGGGGGCAGCGGACAGGGCCTCTTCGACGTGGTTCTCACCGTGGAGGCGCTCGCCCGCGCCGACGCCGCGGTCGCCCTCCTGGTGGACGTCCACAACACCCTGATCGCCGCCGCGATCAACCGGTTCGGCCGCCGGAGCCAGCGGCTCCGGTTCTTGCCCAAATTGGCGAGCGACTGCCTCGGCGCCTTCTCGCTTTCGGAGTCCCACGCCGGAAGCGACGCCTTCGCGCTCCGGACCACCGCGGAGCAAGTCGAGGGGGGGTTTTCGCTGAGCGGATCGAAGTCGTGGGTCTCGGGCGGCCGCGAAGCCGGACTCTTTCTGATTTTCGCCCGGGTCGCCGGCGGACCCGATGGGCAATCCGGCGGAGGGATCACCGCCTTTCTGGTGGATCGGGAGAGCGACGGCCTGAACGTCGGTCCGCCCGAGGCGAAGGTCGGTCTCAAGGCGTCCAGTACGACGCCGCTCTTCCTCAAGGACTGCTTCGTCTCCAGCGACAACGTCCTCGGCGAGGTCGGGGAAGGACGGCGTCTCGCCATGTCGCTCCTGAACGAGGGGCGCATCGGGATCGCCGCCCAGCTCGTGGGGATCGGACAGGCCGCCCTGGAACTGGCCGTCGCCTACGCCAAGCAGCGCGAGGCGTTCGGCCGCCCGATCGGCAAGAACCAGGCGGTGGCTTTCGCCCTGGCGGAGGCCGCCACGCAGGTGGAGACGGCGCGGCTGCTCACCTGGAACGCGGCGAGGCTCGCGGACCAGGGGAACGAGACCCGCTACGCGGCCGCGATGGCCAAACTGACTGCCCAGCGGATGGCGGAATCGGTAACCTCGCTCGCTATCGAGATCCACGGGGGCACCGGGTACACCACGGACTGCCTCGCGGAGAAGCTCTGGCGGGACGCCAAGGCGGGGACGATCTACGAGGGCACCGAGAACATGCAACTCGCGACGATCGCTCGCGGCCTCGATCTCTGATCAAGTCGGCAAGAGCAGTCCCGGTTTCACCCGTTCGCCCGCCCGGTTCCAGCAGCCGGTTCCGGCAGCCGGTTCGGATCGGGAAATCCCCCTCAGGAGAGCCCGCGCGCCGTGCGGGTGATCTGATCCCAGGCGCCGGCGACGTGCGTCCGGGTGGTGTTCGTCTGGGCCACCACCATCCGCAGGGCGACCCCGGTGGGGACTCGGGTATGGGTGAGGTAGAGGCGGCCGGACTCGTTCAGGGCCTGTAGCAGCCGGCGGTTGAGATCGTCGGGCGGGACGCCCGGCCGGCGATAGCGGAAGGTCACGTGGTTCAACGGGGCCGGAGTCAGGACCTCGAAGTCGTCCGCCTCCTCCACCCACCGGTGAAACTTCTGGCCGAGCGCCACGTGTTCGCGGATGTGCTCGCGGAGTCCCTCGGCGCCGTAGTGGCGCAGCACGAACCACAGTTTGAGCGCCCGGAACCGCCGGCCGAGCGGGATTTGCCAATCCCGGTAGTCAATGACCTCCCCGGCGTCGGAGGCCCGGTTCTTCAGGTATTCCGGGGTCACCGACATGGTTTCGATGAGCGCCCGGCGGTCCCGGACCCAGAAGGCGTCGCAGTCGAAATTCGTGAACATCCACTTGTGCGGGTTGAAGCAGTAGGAGTCGGCGAACTCCAGACCCGCCTGCAGGTGACGGAACTCCGGGCACAGGAACGCGGTCCCGGACATCGCGGCGTCCACATGGACCCAGATTCCGTGCTCCCGGGCGATCCTCCCGATCTCCTCGAGCGGATCGAACGCCCCGGTCGAGGTCGTGCCCAGCGTCACCGTCACGAAGCAGGGAATGCGGCCGGCAGCGACGTCCTCCCGCACCTGGGCGGCGAAGACCTCCGGCCGCGCGGCCCGCGTCTGCGGGTCCGCCGGAATGGAGCGCAGATTGTCGCCACCGAGTCCGGCGATCCGCACGGCTTTCAGTAGCGAGGAGTGCGACTCCTCGGAGCCGTAGGCGACCAGCGGCGCGCGGACCCCGATCCGATTGGACTCGAACCCGGTGGCGCGTTCCCGGGCGGCGAGCAAGGCCGTAAGGGTCGCCGAGGACGCCGTGTCCTGGATGACTCCGCCCCCCGGGCCGCCCGAACGAAAGGCCGCCGGGAGATCCAGCAGGTCCGCCAGCCAGTCGAGGACGTGGGTTTCGAGTTCGGTACACGCCGGACTCGTGGCCCAGAGCATCCCCTGCACCCCGAGCCCGGCGGCCAGGAGTTCCCCGAGCACCGAGGGTCCCGAGTTGTTGGAGGGGAAGAACGCGAAGAAACTCGGCGATTGCCAATGGGTGAGACCGGGAAGCACGATCCGGTCGAGATCGCGCATCACCGCCGCGAAGGGCTCGCCGCTCTCGGGCGGGTGCTTCGGTAGCCGAGCCCGGATCTCGCCGGGGCGGGCCTGGCAGAGCACCGGGAAGTCCTCCACGCGGCGCCAGTACGCCGCCAGCCAGTCGAGGACTTCCCGGCCGTCTCGCGCGAAGTCTTCGGGGCTCAGGTGGGTCATGAGCTCATCTCGGGGTTGGAGACTCCGGCTCCGAAAGTCTCGCTTGTCCTAGTCCGGTTTCTAACTAGAATCATAGTCATGATTCTAGTCAACATTCACGAAGCGAAGACCCACCTCTCCCGCTACATAGAACGCGTCGAAGCGGGTGAGGTGGTCGTGCTGTGTCGACGCAATCAACCGGTCGCCGAGATCCGGGCGCATCGGCAACCGCCGGCCGAGGCGCGACCGTTCGGCCTGGCCAAGGGGACCTTCTCGGTTCCGCCTTCGTTCTTCGAACCGCTGCCCGACGAAGAGATCGCCGCCTTCGAGGGCCGCGGCGAGTGAAACTCCTGCTCGATACCGCCGTTTTCCTCTGGTGGGTGACGGCATCCGAGGCTGTCCCCGACCCCGTTCGGGCGGCCGTCTCGGCGCCCGCAAACGAGGTTTGGGTAAGCGCCGTATCGGCGTGGGAAATCGCCATAAAGCACAGACTGGGCCGCTTACCGCTGCCGGCAGCGCCCGGGACCCTCGTTCCGCGGGAGCGGCAGCGCCACGGCTTCGGCTCCCTTTCGCTCGACGAAAAAAGTGCGCTCCACCTGCCACGCCTTCCGCGCCTTCATCAGGATCCGTTCGATCGCATGCTGGTCTGCCAGGCAATCGAACACGGTCTGACCCTCGTTACTCCGGACCACGTCGTTCGCCAGTACCCGATCCGGACTCTCTGGTAGCCAACCCGGAAGCTGTCCGGCGAGAAACTCCCGCCCAGGGCCCGAGTTCGGCCCGGCGGCGGCCGTCAGCGTCCCGCTCCGCCGGAGAGACGATCGATCTTGGCGGCCAGGATGAAGTCGCTCTCGGTGAGGCCGTTCACCTTGTGGGTCCAGATGGTGACCTCCACCCGGCCCCAGGCAACCAGCAGATCGGGGTGATGCCCTTCGGCCTCGGCGATCCCGCCGACCCGATTCGCGAAGTCGAGCGCGCCGGCGAAGTCCGGGAACACGAAGGTGCGGGCGATTCTGCGGTGTTCGGCGTGGCCCCAACCCTCCACCTGGCCCAGATAGTTTTCCACCCCGGCGGAATCCATCGGGGGCACCCCGCCTCGGCAGGGAACGCAGGTTCGGCTGGCCAATTCGCTCATGGCGGAATTATGGCGGTTCCGCCCCGCAGTCCGGGTCAGGCCTGTCGCCCAAGCTTGTCGCCCGGGCGCAAAGAGCAGCGCCACCCGGAGAGCCGAAGCATCCGCCGCGGCTCGCGACTTACCGGAATGCGGCTATCGCTTCGCCGGAATGCGGCTATCGCTTCGCCTGCCGCCCCAAGAGCGCAAGCGACACCCGGCTGCAGTTCCCAAGCGGGGGCTGGCCCCCACCTGACGTACTGGCGCCGGGCGGTTTAGCCGACGGGACCGTGCAAGCACGATCCCGCCAGCATCAAGAACGAGAAACGGCCAGTCGGTGTCGGCCGGCCGCGCTCTTCCTCAGCCCTTGATCCGGTTGAAGATCCGGGTCGCAGCCACGGTCGCCACGCCGGCCCACAGGGCCATGCTCAGGGCGCCCATCGCCGTGTTGAGCTGCATACCGACTGCCGGGATGTGATGCAGCACATCCGACATCGCCATTCCGCCGACGGCGATGGCGAGCACCAGGGATCCCGTCGCATCCTCGGCATCGGTGTTCATGACGGAATACACGATGCCGATAATGACCAACAGCAGAGGCCCGACTGTGTCCGGGACCATTGTGGTGAAGCCCATCAAGAGCCCGACTAACGTGCCTAGGCCCACGAGTACTCTGTTTAACATATTGTCCCTCCAAGGATCCGTCTCTTTTTCGGTTTACGTGCCGTCCTTCCTACGCACGAACACGCGACCCTGCTTTCGTACCACGTTCCCGGTATGGAAGTCAATCTTTCGTTTCTTCGGGTAGTGGTCAAGTTTCAAGAATTTGGACTTTCGAGGACTCCAAAAGGTCGACCATGTCGGCCGGTTGCCAGCGCCGAAGAGACAGCAGGGCGGCCTGCGCCGGCGTGATCCCATCGAGGCTCAGGTGAGGCCGGGCGAAGTTGTGGTAGAGGTAATGAATCGCCAGCATATGACCGTGGTTCTCGATCTTCTTGGAGAAGGCGTTCGTCCGCCGGGGGTAGCGGCGCATCCCCATCCCCATCGTTAGGTTCTGCCGCTCGATGTAGCTCGTTGTGATCCGCTCCGGGTCCGGGTTCCCTACATGGACGATGGACCGGGCTTCCTTGTCGGTGGCGAAATCCTTGACCAGGGCGGCGTAGTCAACATCGCCCCCGAAGGCGACCTCTACGGCATCGGGGTACTTGCGTAGGCCGTCGGTCGTCAGTTAATTCGCCCGCTGAGCCGGGAGGCGAGGTCCCTCATGAAGGCGCGGGCCGCTCCCGCTTCCCGGTCCCCGAGAAGCCAACTCACTACCAGCTTCGTCTCCGGGTCTATCGCGACCCAAGTCCAGACGTCCCCGTAGCCGAACTGCCCGGCCCGCTCGGGCGGGACGTTCTTCCGCCGGGCGTAGCAGAACGAGTGAATCTCATCCGCCTCAATCCGGCGGCAGGGGAGGTCCCGCAGGGCCGCATCCTGATGGGCGGCGGCGACGGATGCCCGATCAAGCATCCAGGGTTGGCACTAGCGCGAGGGTTGCTAACATGTGATTGCGCCTAGCGCAGAGGGCTCCGAGCAGGAGTTACCTTTTGGCGCATGATGGAGAACGCAAAGCACTCCGCGACGAGGGACCCCGTTGTGACGCTACTTGCCTCGATGCTGATAGCCCTGGTCGGGGCAACTATCGGGGTCTACGTCCAGATGGGGAATGTCCGAGTTGACGTGATAGATCGAATCGCGATCCTACAGACTGAAATGTCGAAGGAACATGCGGAGATTGGGGAGCGGCTAGCGGCCCTCGAATCGAAGGTGGACATTCAGGACGGCTCCGCTCCGTCAGGAAACGGGGGGCAGTGACGAAGACCATGCTGGCAGACCTGATAGATCGGCTGATGGACCTCGTAGAAAGCCGACTCAATCCGAGCCCTCCCCCGCCGTAGAACGAGAGAGAATCCTCGATTGAAGAAGTGGGTCGGCATTCTTGTCCTGCTCTTTACCGCCGTAGGCGTCACATGGACCGTCTCCAGGGACGTTGCGACGCAGGACAAACTCCCTCCCAAATCGTCTCCGCCCCCACTACTGACGAACCTGCCACTAACGAACCCGCTACCGACGACTCGCCCGAGAACAACTTCTCGTGGCCGTTCGTCGCCGCCCTCGCGGTAGTGGTTCTTGGCCCTTACTTGGCGATCGTGCTCTCAGAGTTCGCGGAGGCCCTCAAGGTCAAATGGTCTCGGGGACCGCCCAGTTCCCCCGAGTAACTGACCGGCCCTCACTGCCCGCTCCCGCGCCGATTCAATGGGTTGAATTACCCCCGGTCAAACTTGACCACTACCCATTGTCGCGGCGGGTATCGCGCCGGCAAATGAAGGCCGCGGAAGCACCGAACCGGAAGAGGAAAAGAGCCCCCCGGGCAGCAAAAAACGACTGAGTCGCCCAATCCGAAAAGAGCCGAATCCCGCATCGCCGGCCGCTGTGTCCTGAAGCTGTGAACATGACGGAATTTCAAACAACGCGATCCGCACCGGCCGCGCATTCCGTGGACAAGAGGAATCGGCACGGGAGGCGTCGCTGATGGGCCGGGCGCTCCCCGCCTCCCGCCCGCCGCCGCCGGACGTCCGGCGCGGACGCTGGTGGAACGCGCCGTGGTTCGACGCCCTCCAGTTCACGGTGTTCGTCGGCGCCCTGTTGGGACTCGCGGTCTCCGGCGCCCTGAGGATGGGCTACAACTGGCAGTGGTACCGGATTCCCGATTACCTCTTCCAGATCGCCGAGGGCGAGCTTCTGTGGGGCCGCTCACGCGCGGGCTCACGGTCACGCTGGCGCTCACCGCCTGGAGCGTCCTCATCACCCTCGCGATCGGACTGACGGCCGCGCTCCTGCGCCTCTCGGATTCGTTCTCGGGACGCATCCTCGCGAAGATCTATCTCGAAGCGGTACGCAGCACCCCGCTGCTGATCCAGGTCTACCTGTTCTACTTCGTTCTCGGCCCGATCCTCGGCATGGACCGGTTCTGGGTCGGGGTCCTGGCGCTGTCGGTCTTCGAGGGAGCGTTTGCCGGCGAAGCGATCCGGGCGGGCATCCTCTCCGTCCCGCGCGGACAGTGGGAGGCGGGCGCCGGCCTCGGCCTCAGCCGGGCGCAGCTCTACCGGTCGGTGATCCTTCCGCAGGCGGTACCCTTGATGCTTCCGCCCCTCACGGGGATCGTGATCTCGCTCATCAGGAACTCGGCGATCGTCAGCGTCATCGCCGTGTTCGACCTCACCACCGAGGCGCGAAACATCATCGCGGAGACGTTCCTGAGTTTCGAGGTATGGATTACGGTCGCCGCCATCTACCTGGCGTTCACCGTGGCCCTCTCCGCAGCCGCGAGCCGCCTCGAGCAGCGCGTGCGAGCGTGACGTCCCGGGTTCCGCACCATCCCAAGATCAAGGAGAAGCGAATGAGTCCTGCCGGCAGCCGGTTACCACGGACGCTCGTCTCGCTCCTCACGCTGGGCGTCGCCGCCGGGCTCCTGGCGCAGTGCGCCGCGCCGCAGCGCACGGGCGAGAGCGTCATCGAGACGATCCAGAAACGCGGTGCGCTGAAGGTCGGGGTTTCAACCTTCGAGCCGTGGGCGATGCGCAACCGGAACGGGGAACTCGTCGGCTTTGAAGTGGACGTCGCGACGAAGGTCGCCGCGGACATGGGCGTGGATCTCGAGTTTGTGCCCACTTCCTGGGACGGCATCATCCCGGCCCTCATCGCGGGCAAGTTCGACGTGATCATCGGCGGCCTGAGCGTCCGCCCCCAACGGAACCTGACGATCAACTTCACCATCCCCTATGCGCACTCCGGTATGGGGGTCGCGGCCAACCGGGCGCTGACCGCGAACCTGCGGTGGCCGGACGACTACGACCACGAGGAAGTGACCCTCACCTGCCGGCGCGGCGCGACCTCGTGCAGCGACGTGGGCCGGCTGTTCCCGAAGGCGACGGTGCGCAGGTTCGACGACGACATCCAGGCCCTGCAGGAGGTTCTGAACGGCAACGCCCACGCCATCGTGTCCTCATACCCGAACCCGGTGGAATGGGTGGGCCGCAAACCGGAACTCCTCTTTCTTCCGACGACCGAAAGCCTTTCGCAGGGGGACGAAGCGTTCGGGCTGCGCAAAGGTGATCCGGACGCGCTGAACTCTTCTCCAACTGGATCCGGGTCAACACCACCAGCGGCTGGCTGACGGAGCGTTACGACTACTGGTTCAAGACGACGAACTGGATCGACGAGGTTCGTCCCCGGGAGTAACTCCGGTGGACAGCGTGGGGCGCCGCCGAACGTGAGACTACCTGGACACGCCCCTCGACTCGGCTGGTTCGATGCCGTGGTTTTTGCCGCGCTGATCGCGGCCGTCGCTTACGTCGCATACCGGGTGGACTCCGTCCTGGAATACCGCTGGGACTAGACGGTCATCCCACACTTCCTGTACCGGTGGGACGAAGAACTGCGGCGCTGGGTCCCGAACCTGCTGATGCAGGGGTTCTACACGACGGTTCGCCTGGCGCTGCTGAGCATGATCCCGGCCGCGCTGCTCGGAGCCGTCTTCGGCATCATGCGGACAAGCCGGCGCCTCTTTCCGCGACTGCTCAGCCGGAGCTACGTCGAGTTGATCCGGAACATCCCGCCGCTCGTCTTCATCTTCATCTTCTACTTCTTCATCAGCAGCCAGATCATGCCGATCCTGGGGGTGGAGGACTTCGTACGCGCGGCCTCCCCGGAACACTGCGCCCGCTGGAACTGCTGTTCGGCCCATCCACCCTCATTCCGAACGTGATCTCCGGCGTCATCTGTCTCTCCATGTTTCAAGGCGCCTACATGACGGAGATCGTGCGCGCCGGGATCCAGTCCATTCCGAAGGCGCAGAGCGAGGCCGGACTCAGCATCGGGCTTTCCCGCTGGCAACTCTGGCGCCGCGTGATCCTTCCCCAGGCCGTCCGGCGGGTGATCCCGCCCCTCGCCGGGCAGTTCATCACCCTGGTGAAGGACTCTTCGATCCTCTCCCTGATCTCGATCCAGGAACTGACCTTCCTGGCCATGGAAACCGCCGTTTCGACCACCCGGGTGTTCGAGGTGTGGATTACGGTCGCCGGTCTGTACTTCTGCCTGTGCTACTTCCTGTCGCTGGTGTTCAACCGCCTCGAGAAGAGCACGGTGGGGGCCCGGCCATGAAGTCCGGGGCGACTGCATGACCTCCCTACCGGGGCGCGTTGGCGGCGGCGGGGCCGCGCCCCGCAGGGCCTGACGCCGGGGGGGGTCTCATGGCGGGCAAGGTGCTGATCGAACTCGACGGCGTGAACAAGTGGTTCGGCGACTTTCACGTTCTCAGGGATGTGCAGCTTCGGATCTCGGAAGGCGAGCGGGTCGTGATCTGCGGTCCGTCCGGGTCGGGAAAGTCCACCCTGATCCGCTGCATCAACCGTCTCGAGGAACACGAGGAAGGGCGCATCGTCTTGGCCGGACGGGAGATGAGCGCGGAGACGAAGGACCTCGCCGCGGTCCGGCGCGAGATCGGCATGGTGTTTCAGGAGTTCAATCTCTTCCCCCACCTTTCCGTGCTGGATAACTGCATGCTGGGGCCGACCCGGGTGCTGGGGATGGCGGCGGCGGAGGCGCGGAAACGCGCCATGGAGCTCCTCGCCCGCGTGCGGATCCCGGAGCAGGCCGGGAAGTATCCGGGCCAGCTCTCAGGCGGTCAGCAGCAGCGGGCGGCGATCGCAAGGTCGCTGTGCATGCAGCCAAGGGTCTTGCTGTTCGACGAACCCACGTCGGCGCTCGATCCCGTGATGATCAAGGAAGTCCTCGACGTGATGAACGATCTCGCCCAGAGCGGGATGACGATGATCGTGGTCACGCACGAAATGGGGTTCGCCCGGACCGTCGCCGACCGGATCGCCTTCATGGACGAGGGCAGCATCGTCGAATGCCTGTCTCCGGAAGCGTTCTTCACGAACCCCGCTGACGATCGGACGAAGCTTTTTCTGAGCCGGATCCTGTCTCACTGACCCGGCGGGCGACGGCGCCTCCGCCGATCAGAGTTCGAGGAGGAGGGCCGCCAGGAGGGCGACGCGGCGGGGGAGGTCCCCGGTGACAACCTGTTCGTGCCGCGCGTGGGCGCCGTCCCCGAGCGGGCCGAGGCCGTCAAGTACCGGAACACCCAGCCCGGCCACGATGTTGCCGTCCGAACCGCCGCCCGCCGAACCCTCGCCGAGATCCCAGTCGAGTTCGGCAGCCAACTGCCGGGCTCGCTCGTAGAGGGCGACGACGCCCGCGTTCCGCAGCAGCGGAGGCCGGTTCACGCCGCCGGTCCATTCAACCCGGGCTTCCGGATGTTCCGCGCCGAGGTCCCGGAGCGCCGCGATGATCTGCGCTCCCGACTCCGGATCATCCATCCGGATGTCCACGTCGGCCGACGCCTCGGCGGGGACGACATTGGTCCGTGACCCGCCCCGGATCAGTCCGACGTTCGCGGTGACGCCGCGCTCCGGCGCCGAAAGGGCGGCGGCGGCGGTCACGATCCGGGCCAGTTCGGTGATCGCATTGATCCCGCGCTCGGGCTCCAGACCGGCATGGGCGGCGCGTCCGAGGACCCGCGCGCTCAGGATTCCGACACCCCGGCGGCTCGTCTTGGCGCCGCCGTCCGGCAGCGAGGGCTCCATCACCAGGCAGGCAGCAGCAGCAGCCGCCTCCGCCTCGATGAGTTGGCGGCTTGCGGCGCTTCCCGCCTCTTCGTCGGTGTTCCACAGGACCCTTAGCGGCCGGCGCGGCCGGACACCCTCGCGGTCGAGAATCCTGAGCGCCCAGATCGTCTGCACCAGGCCTGCCTTCATGTCGTAGACGCCGGGGCCCCGCGCCACTCCGTCCTCGATCCGGAAGGGAATCTCCTCGAGAGTGCCGTGCGGCCAGACGGTGTCTAGATGACCGAGGAGCAGCAGCGGTTTCTCCGTCGCCGCAGTTCCCGGAATCCGGACCAGCACCTGGGGTCCGCGCGGGGCGCCACCGTCCGTACCGAGGGTCCGGGACGTGACTGCGTCGTTCAGGAAGGACGAGGCGCCGGCCGTGAGCGCGGAGACGGCCTCCTCGCCCATCCGGGCCGTCGCATCGGGATCGTCGGTGGGGGACTCGATCCGGACGAACCGACCGAGCATGTCCTCCATCGGGGGCTGCTGTCCCTCGAGGCGGGACAGCAGCCCCCGGATGTCGGCCGGATCGGCCCTATTCGATGAGCTGATTCCGGACCTCCTGCAGCACCGCAAGCCGCTCGGCGAGCGCCGGGTCCTGGACGCCGAGTTCCACGGCCTTCTGGTACTGCGCCGCCGCTTCGGCGACCCGTTCGTAGTCGGCATCGCTCGCCGGGCAACCCACCTGGGCCGCCTGCAAGCGCTCGCCGAAGGCGGCGTCCTTCAGCCGGCAGGGGCCGTAACTGATCTGCACGGACTGGGCCCAGGCCAGCATCCGGAATGGCTCGCCCCAACTGGCCATCTTCTGGCTCGCCTCGATGAACTGGGACTCCGCACCCGCGAAGTTGCTCTGCCCCATGTACGCCTGCCCGAGAGCGTAGTGGCCGACCGCAAGGTCGTTCAGGTCGCCGTCGGCCGGGAAGGCGGGAATCGCCGCCTCGAGCAACGGGGCCGCCTCGGCCAACGCCTGATTCGAGAAGAGCGCGATGCCGTATTCCAGATTGGTGAGCGGGTCATCGGGATTGGCGGCGTTCGCCGCTTCCGCGGAGACCAGCGCTCCCGCCAGATCCTGCGCCTGGCGCAGGGCCTTCGCCTTGGCGCGGTGCGCCATCCCGAGTGCGGCCTTGGCTTCCGCCGAACCCGGGTCGGCGGCAGCCGCCGCCTCCATCTCGATCACTGCCTGGTCGGGGTTCATGGCGTCGATGGCGAAGCGGCCGAGGGCGATGTGCGCCTCCGCCCGGGAGGCCGGGGGCGAGTTGTCGAATGTCGTCACCTTGCGGTAGTAGGTCGCCGCCTGGCCCTTGTTGTCCTGCGCTTCATACACCTGGGCGAAGGCGAGGTTCGCTGCCGGGTCGTTGGCGTTCACGGTGATCGCCATCGCCAGATCGCCGTAGGCCTCCTGCTGGTTCCCGAGCGCGTTGTTCGCGAGCCCCCGGATGCCGTAGGCCGCCGTCAACTGATCGTTCACAGCGAGCGCCGCCGTGGCCGCATCCACCGCCGCCTGGAACTCCTCGCGCGCAATGTAGATGTTGGCGAGTCCGGCGTGGGCGCGGGCGGTGTTGGGATCGATTTCGACAGCGCGCCGGAAGGACGCCTCGGCGGCGTCCCAGTCCTCCGCGGCGGCGGAGGCCTGACCGAGGGTGGAGTGGGCGATCGCGCTGTCCGGCTCCATTTCGAGAGCCTTCCGCGCCATGTCCGCGGCCTCCGCGAACTGCCCCTGGCGGGCCATGGCGCCCCCGAGGCCGAGATAGATCGAGGCCGGCGGGTTCGGGTTCAACTCGATGACCTTCTGCCCCGCCTCGATGACCTTCACGTCGTTTTCGAGGTTCGCGTAGGCGGTCGTCAACTCGGTCCACGCCTCGAGGATCTCGTCGTCGTCCTCGAGCCCCGCGATCGCCAGCTCGTAGGCGCCCGCGACGTTTTCCCATTCCTCGAAATGCCGGTAGATGCGGGCGATTTCCAGCCTCACGTCGTGGCGGTCCGGGTAGTCCCGAAGGACCCTCAGGAAGAGGCCTCCCGCCTGGCTCCAGGCGGCGTTGGCGGCTTCCATGTCGCCGTCGCGGACCGCCTTCTCAGCGTCGTCGATGTGTTCCTCCGCGATGTCGAGCGCCCGCGAGACCTCGCGGCGGTTCAGCGGTTCTTCCTGCTCTTCCTGCGCGGCGGCGTGGGAGGCTCCGAACACGGCGACCAGCCCCAGGGCGGCGAGAGGACCGAGCCGGCGAAGGAGACCGGCCGGACGGCGGGATGCCGGGTGGAACGTCATTTGGATCATGAAAGCCTCCGTGAGTTCAGGCCGGAGCCCGACGGGAACCGCGCTTCGAACCCAAGATCGTAAGCGAGCGGGGGGCGGGCCTTCAACCAGGGAGGACGCTTCACCTGCCCGTCGGCGCAGGATTTCCGCCGGCGCGATCCACCGGGAGCATGGGGTCTGTCGGCACCGGAAGCTTCGCACCCGAACGAATAGACTTCGGCGACCGACATGAACGTGGCCGCACGCCGTGTGCCTTCCCTCGTCGCGATCTGCCTGCTGGCCGCGGGTTGCGCCAGCTTGCGGGCGCCCGTTCTCGACCCGGAGTTGGACCTCGCGCCCGAGCCGGCGGCGACCCCGGCGCCGGAATCGGCCGGGAAACCGGCCGCGGATTGGTGGACGTCGTTCGGGGATCCGGCACTCGACCTGGTGGTGGAACGCGCGCTCTCCGGGAACCTGACGCTTCAGGAGGCGGCGGCGCGGCTCGCCCAGGCTGCGGCGGACGCCGGGATTGCGAGGAGCGCGCTCTTTCCCCAGGTCGGCACCGGGGTGGAACGGATCGCGGCGCGGCAGGCGTTCATCGGGCTGCCGATCCCGGGGATCGGGGAAGACGAGGTGCTGACCGCGGACTACGTCCGGTACGGACTGTCGCTGGATCTTTCCTGGGAGGCGAATCTCTGGCGCGCGGCGACGCCGCGGGCCCGCGCCGCCAACGCCGTGGTGGAGGCAGCGGTCGCGGAGGTAGCGGGCGCCCGGGTTTCGCTGGCCGGTCAGGCCGCCCGGCTCTATTTCCTGGCGATCGAGGCCCGCGAGCAGACGCGCATCGCGGAGGCGATCGCGGCAAGCCTGCAAGAGACGGTTCGCTGGACGCGGGCGCGGGCGCGGATCGGAGAGGCGGCGCTCGCCCAGGTAGACGCCGCGCAGGCTCGACTGGCGGAGGCGCAAGCGACCGCCGCGAGCAGGCGGCAGGCGCGCTCGGCGGCGGTGAGGGGCCTGGAGGTTCTCCTTACCGACTATCCGGACGGAGAGCCGGGTCCGGACTGGGCGCTCGGGGGCGGTCTGCCGGCAACGGCAGGCCCGGTTCCGGCCGGGGCCCCGGCGGATCTGATCTCGCGGCGTCCGGACGTAGCGAGCGCGGAGCGGCGCCTCGCGATGTCGAAGGAGTTCACCGAGATCGCGCGGCGGGCGCGCTATCCCCAGTTTCCCCTGACCAGTTCGGTCGGCACCGCGACCGCGCGTTTGAAGGACCTGGTGAAGGGCGACTTCTCGGTATGGAGCCTGATCGCGCGGATCGCGGCGCCGGTGTTTCAGGGAGGGCGGATCCGGGCCCAGATCCGGCAGGAAGAGGCCCGGGACAGCGAGGCGCTGGCGGTCTATGCCCGGACGGTGCTGACGGCGTATCAGGAGGTGGAGGCGGCCCTCTCGGCGGAGGAGGCGCTTTCCGAGGTGGAGTCGCGGTCGGCGGAGGCGCTTGAGGCCAGCCGGCGGGCGCTCTCGAGGACCGAGGCGCAGCGGCGGAGCGGATTCGCTTCGCTCCTGGCGGAACTGGACGCCGAGCGGGCGGTTCTGATGGCCGAATCGGCCCATCTATCCCAGGTGCGGGCGCGGCTGGACAACCGGGTGAACCTCTCGCTGGCGCTCGGCGGCGGATTCGAGCGCACGAACGGGGAAGAGTCGGCAGGGGCCGGCGAAACAGTCGGCTCAGGCTTGAGGTCCCGGTGATGTTGCGGAGATTCCTTTTCGTTCCCATCCTGCTCGCGGCGGTGGTGCTGGCGGCTTTGCTCACCGCGCTCGGACCGAAACCGGAAGCCCAGGAGATCGAGACCGTGCTGCCCGAAGTCCGGGCGGCCCGGGTGCGGGTCGGCCCGCACCGCGTGACGGTGAGCGCCGACGGAGCGGTCCGTCCGGCGCGTCGGACGACGGTGGCGGCGGAAGTCGCCGGCCAGGTGGTGTGGGGCGCTCCCGGGCTCCGGGACGGGGTTCGGGTCGAAGAAGGGGCCCCCCTCTTCCGGATCGAACCCCTGGTTTACGAGCAGGCGGTGATCCAGGCGCAGAGCCAGCTCGAACAGGTCAGGCTGCAGTTGCAGACCGAGGAAAGCCTGGCGCGGCTCGCGGAGGAGGAGTGGGCGGGAGAGGGAACGCCGCCCGATCCGCTCGCGCTCCGGGTTCCCCAACTCGCGGTGGCCCGGGCGGGACTCGCGGCGGCGGCAGCGGCGCTCAGGCGAGCGGAACGAGACGTCGAAAAGACCGAGGTGCGGGCGCCCCACGCGGGTCTCGTGGGGAAACGGCACGCCGAGGTCGGGGAATGGGCGGCGCCGGGGCTGCCACTGCTCGAACTCCTTTTGGTGGAGGTGGTGGAAACGCGGGTGTCGTTGCCGGACGCCGCGCTCGAACTGGTGGACCTTCCGTTCGGCGGTGTCCCGTCGGGACGCGGGCCGCGGGCTCAGTTGACCGCCGTACTGGGGCCGGCGCTCGCGTCGTCGACCTGGACCTGGGAGGGCCGGCTCGTGCGGATGGAGGGTGAGGTGGACCCGGCGACCCGGTTCTTCCCCGGCGTCATCGAGGTGCCGAACCCGTATGCGGGCGGACCGGACGGCAGACCGCCGCTGGTCGCCGGGATGTTCGTCCGGGCGGAGATTGAAGGAAGGGAGTATCCGGAGGTCGCGGTCGTGCCGCGCAGCGCGTTACGGGAAGACGGACGGGTGCTCGTGGTCGATGGGGAAGACCGGATCCGGATCCGCGAGGTGGACGCCTTTTGGTCATCTCGTGACGGGGATCTGCTGGTTCGCTCCGGCCTTCGCGACGGGGAGCGGGTGGTGACCAACCCTCCCGCGATCGTTACCGAGGGAATGGAGGTGCGCGTCTCTCTGGTGGACATGCCAGCCGACCCGGGCGGCGGCGGGGCACCAGCCGCCGAACGCTGATCGCAGGCCCAGGTTCCGCTTTGGCCCCGCGCTCCCTTCCTCCGGGCGCCGAGCCCGTATCCGGCGTGATCGGGTGGTTCGTACGGAACCGGGTCGCGGCGAACCTGATGCTGCTCGGGATCTCACTCGGCGGCCTGCTCACCGTCGGCGGCGTCCCGCAGGAGATGATCCCGAAGACCCAGTCCTCGGCCCTCACCATCCGCACCGTCTTCCCGGGCGCCGGCGCCGAGGTGATCGAGGACAGCATCCTGCTGGGACTCGAAGAGGCGCTCAGCGAAATCTCGGGCGTCAAGGAGACCGTCGGACTCGCGACCGAGGGACTCGGGATGCTCACCGTCGAGGTCGAGCGCTGGGCCGACTTCCGGACCGTCAGCGACGAAATCCGGGAACGGGTGGAGTCCCTCACGACCCTGCCGGCGGATGCCGAGGAACCGGTGATCTCGGAGGTGACGCCGGACGCGCTGCTGCTGCGGATCGCGGTCCACGGAGAGGCCGACGAGCGGACCCTCACCGAGGTCGCGCACCGGGTGCGGGACGCGCTCACCCCCATTCCCGGGGTGGCGACGGTGGATATCGCTACCGGGAGGGACTACGAGATCTCGATCGAGATCTCGGAGGACGTCCTCACCCGGTTCGGGCTCACATTTGACCGGGTGGCGGCGGCGATTCGCCGGGGTTCGGCGGACATTCCGGGCGGCGCGCTTCGCTCCGCGAGCGGCGAACTGCGGCTGAGCACCGAGGCGGAAGCGGCGACCGCGGACGATTTCGCGAGGATTCCCCTGATCGCCGCGCCCGGCGGCGGCGTGGTCACCGTCGGAGACGTGGCGGTCGTCACCGACGGCTTCGCGGACGTGGAGCGGGTGGCGCGAATGAACGGGGAACCCGCGGTGCTGCTCGAAGTGATGCTGGCGAGCGGCGCCCATCTCCTCGACACCGCGAGCGCGGTCCATGCCGAGGTCCGCGAGCTCGAACGCGCTCTGCCGGAAGGGCTCGCCGTCACCCCCTGGTTCGATGCCTGGCGGCTCTTCGAGAGCCGCATGGACGTACTGGTCCGGAACGGGCTCCAGGGGCTGGCGCTGATCTTCCTGGTCCTCTTCTTCACGCTGTCGAGCCGGCTCGCCGTCTGGACCGCCGCTGGACTTCCGGTGGCGTTCTTCGGCGCCTTCCTGATGATGCCCGGACTCGGGGTCACCGTGAACATGTTCAGCCTGTTCGGGTTCATCCTGACCCTCGGGATCGTGGTCGACGACGCCATCGTGGTGGGGGAGAACGTGCAGCGCCATGTCTCCGCCGCGAAAACGGGCGTCGAAGCGGCGGCCGTCAAGGGGGTGCGGCAGGTGCTCTTCCCCGCCGCCTTCGGGGTCCTGACCACCATGGCCGCGTTCGCGCCGCTCCTGGGCCTGCCCGGTATCTGGGGCGAACTCATGGGGACGCTCCCCCGCATCGTCATCCCGGTGCTCGCCTTCTCGCTGCTGGACGCCGCCTGGATCCTCCCCCACCACATGGCGCACGGGAGACTCGGCGTGCGGCCCAACCTCCGGCTCGCGCGCATCCGGGCCGGATTCCAGAGCGCCCTGGACTGGACTATCGAAACCCTCTACCGCCCCGCCCTGGGGTGGTCGCTCGGGAACCGGCTGGCGACGGTCGCCCTCGGGATCCTGGCGCTGGCGCTGGCCATGGGGCTGGTGGGCGGCGGCTGGGTGCCGGTGGAGACCACGCCGCCGTTCGACAGCGACGTGATCACCGTGCAGGTTTCGCTCCCGCCCGGCTCCTCGGCGAACGCCACCGCGGAAGTTGTCGGAGAAGTCGAAGCGGCGATTCTCCGGATCCGGGAAGAAGTCCGGGACGATCACGGCGTGGACCCGCTGCGGAACCTGACGGCGCTCGTGGGTCAGCGGCTTCCCTTCGGCCCGGGCGGCGCCATCGGAGGGGCGATAGCGAGTTCCGGAACCACGATCGGCCAGCTCACGCTCGAACTGATCGCCGCCGAGGAGCGGGTCGGCTTTACGACCCGTGAGATCGGCGACCGGCTGCGGAGTCTCACCGGCTCGCTGCCGCACGGCGGCGAGGTGACGATTCTGACGTCGCTGCTGGGCGAGGAAGCGGACATCTCGATCCGGATCAGCGGGAGCGACATGGAGGAACTGCGCGAGGCGTCGGCGGTGCTGCAGACGCTCTTCCGCGAGTACCGGGGAGTCAGTTCGGTCAAGGACGACCTGGAAGGGAGCGCTCCGGAACTGGTGGCCCGCGTCCGCAGCGACGGCGCCGGGATCGGCATCGGCGCCACCGAGTTCGGACGCCAGATCCGCCAGGCGTTCTACGGAGAGGAGGTTCAGCGGATCCAGCGCGGACGCGACGAAATTCGGGTGCTGCTGCGCTACCCGGATTCGGACCGCACGCGGCCGGAAGACGTGACCGGGATGAGGGTGCGCCGGGCCGACGGAGGCGTGGCCCCTATCGGCGAGGTGGCCGAACTCGCCCGCACCGAGAAGCTGGCGGCGATCCACCGCGTGGACGGCGGGCGGGCGGTGACGGTCCACACCAACGTGGACCCGGGTGTCGCCTCCGCCGGAGCGGTGCTTGCCGACATCCAGAACCAGGTGCTTCCGGATCTCGGAGAGCGTTTTCCCGACCTTCGATTCGAAGTGGCCGGCCTCGCCGGCGATCAGGCGGAGACGTTCGAGGCTCTCGGTCAGAACCTGCTGCTCGCGCTGATCCTGATCTACGCGCTGCTCGCCATCCCCCTTTCCTCCTGGACCCAACCCTTCGTCATCATGGCCGCCGTGCCGTTCGGCCTCGCGGGCGCCATCTTCGGCCACATCGTGATGGGGGTGGAGTTCTCCATCACCAGTTTCTTCGGCATGGTGCCGCTCGTCGGGATCGTGGTGAACGACGCCCTGGTGCTGCTCGACTTCATCAACCAGAGCCGCCGCGCGGGCATGCCGACCCGCGAGGCCGTACTCACGGCAGGGCCGCTCCGCTTCCGCCCCATCATCCTGACCACGGTGACCACCTGCGCCGGGCTCGCGCCGCTCATGGCGGAGCGCAGCATCCAGGCGCAGTTCCTCATTCCGATGGCCGCCTCGCTCGTGTTCGGGGTCGCGTTCGCTACCCTGGTGACGCTGCTCATCGTGCCAGCGCTTTACAGCCTCGCCGACGACGGCTCCTCCATCCTGAAGCGCTAGCAGTCTGCGGAATGCCCGGTCTGCCAGGCCGGCTGCGGGAGCGGTATGCGGGGGTGTCGTCGCAGGTTGAGGTGCAGGTGACGAAGGGGGAGGGTGCCAACGCGACGGCGGTGCGGGTGACCCGGACGAAGCGGTATGGGGCGCGGGACGCGGGGGCGGGTTCGTATCTGCTGCGGTCGAGCCATACGGACTGGAACACGGAGGAGATCGTGCGGACCTACTGGCGGCTGGCATGTGGACCTGACGCTGGCCGCATTCGTCACCGGAGTGCTGGTCGAGGGCTTTTCGACCATGATCGCCCAGTCCTTCAACATCACCGGGCGGGTGGCCTCGACAAGAAGACGTCTGCAGCAGAACAACCGCCACATGCTGGACATCTTCTTTCCCGCCGGTCTCCGCCGGGACGGCGACGGATGGAAGCTGTCCATCCGCATTCGTTTCATCCATACCCGCATCCGGGGCCTGCTGGCGCATTCGGAGGAATGGGATCGCGAAGCCTGGGGCGTCCCACTGAGCGCGGCGCATCTGGGCTTCGCAATCTCCGTCTTCTCGAAGCGGCTGCTGGATTTCTCGAGGCTGCTGGGCGCCGAATTCAACGACGAGGAAGGGCAGAGCGTTCTCGATGTCTGGCGGTACGCCGGATATGTCATGGGGATCCCGGAAACCATCCTCTACACCTCCGCCGAGTCCGCTGACAGGATGTACCAGACGGCCTATCTGTGCGAGCCGCCGCCGGACGAGGACTCCATCGCGGTGGCGAACATGCTGATCCAGGCGATTCCGGCCGTTGCGGATGTCGAGGGTGAGGCCGCGCAAGAAAAGCTGCGGGGTCTCGCATACCGTCTTTCGCGGGCGCTCATCGGAGAGGATCTCGCCGGGGCATTTCATTTCCCGCCCAGGGCCTGGTGGGACCGGGGAACGCTCTTCAAGTACCGGACGAAACAGCGTGTTCTGCGCACTTTGGCGGGAAGTCAGAAGGTTCGGGCACACAATTTCACCCAGCTTCTCCAGATCTCGGTGTACGACGACGACGGAGTGAGCTACAAGATGCCCGACCATGTCAAGACGGCGCAACAGTCGCCGTGGTAACAGCCTGTGGTGAAACTCACGTGAGCGCCGAGGTCGGTGAGGCGCCCGTCCGACGAGGCGCGTGAGGGAGGAATACCGGGTGTATTTCGACCGAAACGCAACGAAGAACGGAGCGAAGCGGAGTGGTTCGGGCGGGATGCATCGCCGGCCGAACGCCGCGTGGGTTTTGCCACAGGCTGTTAAGCCCGGTCGACAGTCCCCCGCGGTAGAACGGTCGCCGCACGGGTCGCCCGAACGCCGGGCCGGGGCCGCTTAGCAGCCTGTGGACAAAGTCATGCGGCCCAGTTCTCCCGGTGGGGGCTCGACCGGCGATGCATCCCGGCTGAAACACTCCGTTTCGCGTCGCTCTATCGTTGCGCTTCGGTCGAAATACACTCGGGCCAGTTCTCCCGGTGGGGGCTCCTCCCTCGCGCGCCTTGTCAGCCGGACCCCCACCGGGAGAACTGGGCCTCGCCCCCACCGGGAGGACTGGCCGCTCTCGGCGCTCACACCACTTTATCCACCGGCTGCTAGAGGAGGGTCGCGGGGCCGACGGGACTTCCGTCGAGGACGGTCTGGTTCCGGCGTGGGAGGCGAAGGCGAAAGTGGACCGATACACCTTCGTGGACAACTCGCGCCTGCGCGATCCCCTGATCTCCTACCGCCTGCCCCCCAAAGTGCATTCCGACGACACGCAGACTTAACAACCTGTGGTGAAACCCAGGCGGCCCAGTTCTCCCGGTGGGGGCTCGCCCGGCGATCCATCCCGGCTGAACCACTCCGCTTCGCTCCGTTCTTCGTTGCGTTTCGGTCGAAATACACCCGGGCCGGTTCTCCCGGTGGGGGCTCCTCCCTCACGCGCTTTGTCAGCCGGACCCCCACCGGGAGAACTGGGCCTCGCCCCCACCGGGAGAACTGGCCGGTCTCGGCGCTCACCCGGGTTCCACCACAGGCTGTTAGTAGTCCGTCCCCGAGCTGGACGGCAGGGAGCGAAACCTGAACAGCCTGTGGACGAAGTCACGCGGCATCCGACCGGCGATGCATCCCGGCCAAACAACCGGCGATGAAACCCACGCGGCCCAGTTCTCCCGGTGGGGGCTCGGCCGGCGATCCATCCCGGCTGAACCGCGTCGCTGCGCGCCGCTCATCGTTGCGCTTCGGTCGAAATACACCCGGGCCAGTTCTCCCGGTGGGGGCTCCTCTCTCACGCGCCTTGTCAGCCGGGCCCCCACCGGGAGGACTGGCCCCACCGGGAGAACTGGGCCTCGCCCCCACCGGGAGAACTGGCCGGCCTCGGCGCTCACGCGGGTTCCACCACCGGCTGTTCACCGCGTCGCTCATCGTTGCGCTTCGGTCGAAATACACTCGGGCCAGTTCTCCCGGTGGGGGCTCCTCCCTCGCGCGCCTTGTCAGCCGGGCGCCTCGCCCCCACCGGGAGAACTGGGCCTCACCGGTCTCGGTACTCACGTCACTTTGTCCACCGACTGTTACAGCTCTTCCCGGGGCCTCCCGATGAACAAGGATCCGTCGCGCAGCGGAAGCGCGGGTGATCTCGCCTATCAGACAAGGATTCTCCTGTCCGTTTCGCGAACCTACGCGCTCACGATTCCCGTGCTGCCCGAGGGCCTGCGGGAGGTGGTGGGAAACGCCTATCTGCTGTGCCGGATTGCGGACACCATCGAAGACGAACCTGAACTTTCCCTCCACCGGAAGCAGTCGCTCTGGGAGCGCTTCGTCGAGGTGGTGTCCGGCCGGGACGACGCCGCATCCTTCGCACGCGACCTCTCGGCGGCGCTGTCGCCGGCGACCCCGGAGCCGGAGCACGACCTCGCGGCCAACACGGCTCGCATCGTCCGCGTGACGGCAGGGTTTCGTCCGAGGCAGCGAACGGCCATCGAACGCTGCATCCGGACCATGTCGAACGGCATGGTCGAGTTCCAGCAGGACACGCCCTCCGTCGGCCTCGAGGACATGCGCCAGCTCGACCGCTACTGCTATTTCGCCGCCGGGGTGGTCGGCGAGTTGCTCGTGGACCTGTTCGGCGATTACTCCGCGGAAGTCGAGCGGCGCCGCGAGGAGTTGCTGGCGCTCGCGACATCGCACGCCCAGGGACTCCAGATGGCCAACATCCTCAAGGATGTGTGGGATGACTGGGCGAGGGGCTCCTGCTGGCTCCCCCGCGACGTCTTCGACGCCGCGGGCTTCGATCTGCGCGATCTCTCGGCCGGGGGCGGCGGCCCCGGTTTCGACGAAGGACTGTCGCGGCTGGTGGCGATCACCCGGCGCCACCTCGGGCACGCCCTCGAATTCATCCTGCTCATTCCGGCTCGGGAAGCCGGTATCCGGCGGCATCTGCTCTGGGCGCTCGGATTGGCCGTTCTGGCGCTCCGGCGCGTGCACAGCGAGCGCAGCTTCCGGCTCGGCCGGAACGTGCGGGTGTCCCGGCTGAGCGCGGGCGCCGCCCTTGTTCTCACGAGCGTAATGGCCCGCTGGGACTTCGGCCTCAAGCTGCTCTTTCGTGCTGCAACCCGCGGGCTTCCCCGCGCCTGACACCCCCACGTCCCGGCACGACGGAATTTGTCGGGGTTCGGTTCTATAGTGGGCGCGGTGCAGAGGCGATTCATCAAGAGTCCGCGGGCCGCCGTGCGGACCGCGGCGGCCGTTCGGTTTCTCGAGGGGCTGGGCGCGGGAAACCCGTTCCTGGTGGTGGGAGCGTCCCGCCACGCGGCGGACCGACTGGTGCATGAGGCGGCGGAGGGGCGAGGCCATCAGGGCGGGCTCTTCGGCGCGTTTCGCTTCGGGCTGTTCGTCCTCGCGCAGCAGTTGGCCCGGCCGGAGCTGGCGGCGCGGGAACTCAGGACGCTCACCCCCGCCGCGCGGCTCGCCGCCGTGGTCCGGATCATCCACCGGGCCCGGCGGGCCGGCGAGCTCGGACGCTTCGAAGAGGCCGCCCAGGGTCCCGGGCTTGCGGTCCGGCTTGCCTCGACGTTCGATGAACTGCGGTTGGCCGGCGTCACCGCTGACGAGGTCGGAGCCGCGGAGGAGTCGCTCGGAAGGCTCTACCGCGCCTACTTGGAGACGCTGGCCGAAGTGAAGCTGGCGGACCGGGCCGAAACGTTCGAGTCCGCTCGACGAGCGATCACGAACGGCGCCGGCCTTCCGGTCGGGCTGCCGTTGCTGCTCCTGGACGTGCCGCTCGTGGACCAGGCTTCCCGCCGTTTCGCCGCAGCCCTGGCAGCGGCAGCATCCGAGGTGTTCCTGACCCTGCCCGAGGGAGACCGGCACACCGAGGAAGCCGCCCTGGCGCTGGGAGCCCTGCCGCTGGGAGCCCTGCCGCTGGGAACGCCGCCCCTGCCGGGAACCATGCCGCCGGGAGCCGTGGCGCCGGGAACCCTGGCGCCGGGAACCATGCCGCCGGGAGCCGTGGCGCCGGGAACCCTGCCGCTGGGAGCCCTGCCGCTGGGAGCCGCTGGCGCTGGGAGCCCTACCGCTACCAGCTGCCGAAAGGGACTTTGGCGACACCTCGCAAGACGATGCCGTCGCCTCCGCGCAACGCCACCTGTTCGCCACCCGGCGGCCGGATCCGGGTACTGGGCGCCGGGGCCTCTCGGTAGTCGCCGCGCCGGGGACGGCGGCGGAGGCGATCGAGCACGCGCGCGCCTTCCTGGCCGAGGCGGCCGACGGGATCCCCTTCGACCGGATGGCGGTCCTGCTTCCCGAGCCGGCGAACCAGGCCTCGGCATTCCAGGAAGCATTCGAACGCGCAGAAATCCCCGCCTTCTTCGAGGCCGGCGCCCGGCGGCCACACCCCGCGGGGCGCGCCTTCCTGGTGCTCCTCGACTGCGCCCGGGAGGGCCTCTCCGCCACGCGATTCGCGGAATACCTCTCCCTCGGAGAGACGCCGGCCAGTCGGACGGAAGCCAGTCCGACGGAAGCCAGTCCGACGGAAGACATCGGGGCCGGCGCCCGGGGGACGGAGGCGGAGGAAAACACGGGTTTTGTGGCTCCCCGGAGGTGGGAACGACTCATCCTGGATTCCGAGGTGATCGGGGGTCTTGACCGCTGGGAAGGGCGGCTTGCCCGTTTCGAGCGACAACTCCAGCGGGACGAAGAGGCGGAATCGGATGAATCGAGGCGGGAAGCGGTGCGCCGGCGCCGGCGGGATCTTCGCCGGCTGACCGAGACGGCCCTGCCCATCCTGCATCGGCTGGCCGCTTTCCCCACCCCCCACGCGGGCTTTTACGAATGGACGCGCCAGCTCGCGGAGTTGGCCCGCGCCGCGCTGCTCCACCCCGAGGGGGTCCTCGAATGCCTCGCCGAGACGGACCCGATGCGAGACGTGAACGAAGTCACCCTCGACGAGGTGCGGGAGAGTCTGGCGCGGCGCCTCGCTGAAGTGGTGACCCGCTCCCGGGGCGACCGCTACGGCCGGGTGTGGGTGGGCCCCATCGATGCGGCGCGCGGCCTCACCTTCGACGTGGTGGCGGTGCCCGGCCTTTCCGAGCGGGCGTTCCCTCGCGTGATCCGCGAAGACCCCATGCTCCTCGACCGGCAACGCGGCGCGATCTCGGCGGACCTGCCGGTGCGCAGCGATCTCGCCGAGCGCGAGCGTCTCCGGCTCCGGATTGCGGTGGGAGCGGCCACCCGGAAACTCATCCTCAGCTATTCCTCGCTGAACCTGGTCGAAGGCCGCCCCCAGGTTCCGTCGTACTACCTCGCGGAAGCCTTCCGGGCGGGCCTCGGGAAGATCCCCACCCTCGCCGAAATCCGAGCCCAGGCAGGCAAGGAGAGCCAGGTAGTCCGCGGGATCCGCGCGCCACGCAACCCGTCCTACGCGATCGATCGCCGCGAGTTCGATCTCGGGCGGGTCGCTGGAGCTCTCGGAAGACCGGAAGCAGGCGGCGCCGGCGCCGGGACCGCGGCCTACCTGCTCTCCGACCCGGCGGTGGCGCGCTCCCTCCGCCAGGAGTACATGCGCCAGCAGTGGAAATGGCAGTCCCCCGACGGCTTCCTGAACCCCGACCCGGAAGCGCTCGCGGCGCTGGAACGACACCGGCCCGGGAACCGCTCCTTTTCCGTGACCGGCCTCGAGGCTTACGCGTCGTGTCCTTACCAGTTCTTCCTCAAGAACATCGTCCGCCTACGCCCCATCGAGCGTCCGGAGGCCCTTCTTCATCTCGATCCGTTGACGCGGGGTTCGCTTCTGCACGACGTGTTCTTCCACCTGGGTCGCGAATTCCGGGAGCGAAACCTCGCTCCGCTGGCCGAGGGGCGGCTGAGTGAGGCTTTCGCGATGCTGGAGACGGTCTTCTGGCGGGTCGAGGAAGAGGTGAGGGAGCGGGTAGCCCCCGCCATCGACCGCATCTGGCAGGATCAGATGGACGGACTGCTCGGCGATTTGAGGGGCTTCCTGCAGCGCTACGCGGCTACCGGACGCATGCCGCTCGCGAACGAACTCACGTTCGGGATGGGGGCGAGGCAGCCTGCCGACCCGGCCAGCCGCACCGAGGCGGCGGTGCTTCCCGGCGGGCTCCGGCTCCACGGTTCGATTGACGTGGTGGAACGACTCGCGGACGGAGCGATCCAGATCACCGACTACAAGACGGGGCGGGCGTCGATCGAAACCACCCGGCAGCAACGAATCCTCTTCGGTGGGCGCGCCCTGCAGCCGCTCCTCTACGCGCTCGCCTACGAGGCCCTTTCCGGAACGCCTACGGCGTCCGGCCGGCTCTACTACGCGACCATTCGGGGGACCTACCTGGAGACCGTGGTGGACGCCGCCAGCGAGGAATCCCGGGCCGTCTTCGAGGCGTTCGTCGACGGCCTCGACCGGGCGACCCGCAATGGACGCTTTCCCGCACTGCCGAACCCCGGGGTTTCCTACCGGGTGTGTGACTACTGCGACTACCTGCCGGTATGCGGTCCGCGGCCCGCGAATCACGCGCGAACGAAGGCCCGGGCCGGATTCGCTGCCGCCCTCGACGAAGTCGTCCAGATCCGGAGCCTGCCATGAGCCTGGGTCCCGGCCGCCGCGAAACGGCGCGATGAACCGGACAACGGATCTCCCGCCCCTCCCCGGCGCGGGAGCACCGCGCCAGCCAGCGCAGCTCCCCAAAAAGCCCGCGCAGCTCCCCAAGCGGCCGCCCCGGCTCCCGGACCTGGCCGAGCGGGAGCGCATCCGCCGGGACCACGACACCACGCTGATCGTGGAGGCCGCGGCCGGCACCGGCAAGACCACCTCGGTGGTCAGCAGAGTGGTGGAGATGGTCGCCGCCGGCACCGCCCGGATAGGACAGATTGCCGCCATCACTTTCACGGAGAAGGCCGCCGGGGAGTTGCGGCTGCGAATCCGGCAGGGACTCGAGTCCCGTATCGAAGACGAGGAAAGGGACCCCGATGCGGGGGCACGGAGAGAGCGGCTCGAGGTGGCGCTTTCCCAGCTCGAAGAAGCATCCATCGGGACCATCCACGCCTTTTGCGCCACGGTCCTGCGGGAGCGGCCCATCGAGGCGGGAGTGGATCCGGATTTCCAGATCTTGACCGACGCGGATCAGCGGGCTTTCTTCGACCGGGTTTTTCGCCGCTTCGTGGACCGGCAACTGGAAAACCCCGGCCCGGGAATCGCGCGGCTGCTGCGCCGCAGCCGGAACCCCGCCGTGAGTCCGCTCGAGGTCCTCCGGGAGGCGGGAAGGCGCCTTCTCGACTACCGGCCCTTCGAGGCCCCCTGGAAGCGCCGGTCCTGGCATGCCGGGACGGCGGTCGAGGACATCGTGGAGAAACCGGGAGGTTCGGGCGACGAAGAGATCCCTTCCCTCTTCATGATCGAGAAGCTCTACCGCTCGCTTCCGAAGGACCCGCCGGGAACCAGGCCCAACTGGCTGGTCCGTTCCATGGCGGCGGCCGCGGACCTCGGTCGCGAGATCCGGGTGCGCGACGCCTCTTCCGGAAGAGATGTCGACTGGCTGGAACAGGCCCTCGCGGAACTCAAGGTTCCGGGCTATTCCGGCCGCACCCCGTCCGGCTTCCGCCACGCCCGCAAGTGGCGCGACGCTTTCCGGGCCCGCCTGCTCGCATTCCAGCAAGAAAGCAACGCCGACCTGGCGGCGCTGCTTCGCGAGGACCTTCGAGGGCTGATCGAGGACTACGAGGCGGCCAAGCAGAAGGCCGGGATGCTGGACTTCGACGACCTGCTGCTCCGGACGCAAGGCCTGCTGCGGGACCACGCGGAGGTCCGCGAGGAACTCGGGGGCCGCCTTCGGCACATCGTGGTGGACGAGTACCAGGACACCGACCCGATGCAGACGGAGATCGTCCTGCTGCTCACCGCGCCGGAACCGCCGGGGGGCGACTGGCGGGCCGCCATTCCGGTCCCGGGAAGTCTCTGCCTGTAGGGGATCCCAAGCAGTCCATTTACCGGTTCCGGCGGGCCGACGTGGCCCACTACCTCGAGGTGAAGGAGCGCCTGCTCGCGAACGGCGCCGCCGAGATCCGGCTGACCACGAATTTCCGCTCGGTTCCCGCCATCTGCGATTTCGTGAACCGGGTCATGAAGCCGGTCTTCGAGGAGGCGCCGGGACTCGGGGGACTCGCCCGGCAGGTGGACTACGTGCCACTCCACCCCTCTCGGGAATCCATCCGGGAGAGCATTCCGCTGGCCGCGATTCCGCTCGCTCACGCCCCCTATGCCCGCCAGCTCGAGGAACAGGAACCGAAGGCGGTGGCGGACTTCGTGGGCGGGCTCCTCGACAGCGGGTTCCGGGTCTCCCAAGCCGATAAAGAGGGGACCCGGCCGGTGGAACCGAGCGACATCTGTCTGCTGTTCCGGCGCTTCCGGACGTATGGACGACTGGTGCCGCAGCCCTATGCCGACGCCCTTCGGGACCTGGGCATCCCGCACTCGCTGGCAGCGGTCCAGACCTACATCGGCAGCGCCGAACTGTCGTTCCTGCGCGCGGCTCTCACCGCCATCGAGTTCCCTGACGACGAGTTGAGCGTCTACGCGACCCTCCGGGGTCCGCTGTTCGCCATTCCCGACCAGGACCTGTTCCTCTTTCGGGAACGCCATCCGGAAATCCGGCTCCGGCCTGCCCGGGCGCGCCTTCTTGAACTGGACGACGAGGCCGCTCCCCGAAGCGGAACGATCGACCGGACGACGGAACGAACGGGGGACCGAACGGGGGACCGGGGGACCGAACGCCGGACCGAACGCCGGACCGAGCGCCGGACCGAACGATGGACCGGGCGATCCGGGACGGACTGGCGTTCCTCTACCGTCTCCACCGGCGCCGTACCCACCAACCCATTGCGGTGACGCTGCAACAGCTCCTCGGCAGGAACCGCGCGGAAACCGGTTTCGCGTTCTGGAACTCGCCGGATCAGGTGCTCTCGAATCTGAGGCGGCTCGCCGAGGCGGCGCGCGCCTTCGAGGCTGGCGGCGGCCTCTCTTTCCGGGCGTTCGTGGAACAGCTTGCCGCCGAAGCGGAGAACCCGGACGCCGGATCGGCGCACGCCATCGATGAGGACGTGAGCGGGGTGCGGATCATGACCACCCACACCGCAAAGGGACTGGAGTTCCCGGTCGTGATCCTCTGCGACGGAGCCTTTCAGCGGCACGGGCGGGCGAGCCGGGTCGTGAACGCCGAGCGGCGGCTCTACGCCTGCGATCTCGGCTCGGGCATCGTTCCGTGGGACCTGATCGAGGGGGCACCGGCCGAAGAGGCGGAGGATCTCGCGGAGCTGGACCGACTGCTCTACGTCTCGCTCACCCGGGCGCGGGATCTCGTCGCGGCGCCGGTGGCCGAAGGGGACTTCCCCCGGGACAGCCTGCTCGCCCCCGTCGCCGCGGCTCTGAAACCGCTGCGCGGACGCGGCGGAATCACGCCGCGAGTGGCCGAAGCCGGACAGCCGAGCGCTCCGGGAAACGCGCGAGGCGGAAAACCGCTGTGGGAACTGCTTCGGAAGGACTCGGCCGACGGCGCGCCGGAGGAAGGGAAGGCGGCGGAAGCGGCGTTTCTGGCCCGCCGGACGCGCGCCCTCGACGAAGGACGCGCGCCGAGCCGCGCGGTGGCTTCCGCGACGGCGCTGGCGGCTTCTGGGACCGCGCTGGCGGCGCCCGGGACCGCGCTGGCGGCGCCTGGGACGGAGGAGGGGAGCGGCCGAAGTCCACCAGCTCGCGACGGATCCGGGGCGGCCCCGAGGCGTTTTGTTCGGAGAGCTGGTCCACCGGGTTCTCGAGCGGATACCGCTCGACGCTGATGAACCGGCGGTCCGCCGCGAAGCCGCCCGCGCGTCCCGCGAAGTTGAACGGATGTCCCGCGAACTCGAACGCCCGGCGGAACTCTCGACGTCCGTAGGAGCGGCGGTGCTCGGTGCGCTCGGCCACCCCTTGCTCGCCGAGGCGCGGCGGGCCGAAGAGCACGGCAGGTGCTACCGGGAATTGCCGCTGCTCCATTTCGAAAACGCCGCGGGGCCCGCTGCCGGCAGCCAGCCGAGCCAAGACCGATTCGAGACGGCGTCGGCGCTCGAAGTCGAAGCGTCGGACGAAGGGGCGGCCGCCCCTGCCCCCGCAGGGACCCGGGCGGATGGAGGAGACGGTCCTCTCCTCGTGGAGGGCGTCGCCGATCTGGTATTCCAGCCGGAGTCGGGCGGCCCCTGGACCGTGGTGGACTTCAAGACGGATTCCCGAGCGCCGGATGATCCGGAGTTCGCGGCGGTCGAGGCCCGCTACCGCCGCCAGGTCAGCCTCTACGCCCGGGCGGTGGAGCGAGCCACCGGCCAGCCAGCGAAGTCGGTGCTGCTCTACGTGTGAGAGGACGCGCGGAGGCCAGGGATCGCCGGCCGGTTCTCCCGGTGGGGGCATTCAGACCGGCACCGCAGCCCGCAGGGCCGCCAGACCGCACCGTTGACCGAGAAAAAGCGCGGGGACGGCTTGGAACGCCGGACCTTCGCCGCCTTCCTCCTCTTGACACCGCCTCCCGGCTACCTGCCGCGCCCCAACGCACCCCGTCCGGCGCCATTCGTTCGCAGGGTGTCTGCCCCATGAAAATGTGATGCCCGGAAAGGTATAGACCTCTGGTCGGCACCGCTGGGCGCAGCCCAGCGAAAGCGCGTAATGCTGACCCGCCTGTAGCGCGGAAGGGCCAGGGAACGCCGGTCATAAACCGAGATCGCCCGCCAGAGGCGGGCGAGATTCACACCCCCGACGGGTGTGGAGGTGTGTGACGCGGATACCGAGAATGGCCACAGCGGCGCCGAGGAGCCCGCGAAGCAAGGCCAGCAGATCCGCGGTCGCGATGTGACACCCGTTCTACCTCCTGGAGCCAACTGGCACCCAGATGGCATCGTCCGCTGGTTTCCCAAGAGCCTCCCGCTTTCCCTCATCAAGACTCGCTAGCCAGGCACACAGGAACGCATCCAGTTTGTCGTGGCTTGACCCATAACCCTGCTTGTCGATTCGGCGCTTGAGAACATCGGGGGAGTCCCATCCCGTCAACGAATACACAGCATTCAATCTGTCCGTAAAACCAGCCGACGAGGATTTCTTGCTGCTTTCGGCCTTGAGCCGGACAGAAATCGCATGTGGATGCGTTTCGAGACACTCGCTTTCGGCGAATGTAGCGATCAATTCTCGCCAGATTTGGAACCCCGCGAGCATCCAGAGTTGGTTGGCATGAGGAAGCCTGCTCTGGCTACCTTTGTTTCTCAAGTGTTTTTCGGCTTTCTTGCGAATCTCCGCGAACTCGGCCTCGGAAGGCGTTGAGAAATAGGGAATACCCTCCTTATATAGCGCCTGCTCCGACGCTCTTCGCCCGGAGTCTGCTGATCGATAGTCCCGGGGCGCGTCAATCGCGATGCGGCGGATCTCAAGCTTCTCCTGTCCAACGAGCGCCTTGAGGAAATCTGCCATCTCTTGTGCGAACTCAGCTACCCGGTTGTCGCACAGAGTCGCAGCGTTTCCGATCCCTGGCGGCGCTTTCACCTTCTTGGAGCCCTTGAGAGCCAGAGGTGACAGCCGGCCGGCCTCATCACGAACGCATACGGAAATGGGAATTCGCTTTCTCCTGGACACGGATACGTCCACTCCGACGTACGCCGTTCGAATAGCTGGTGAAGCCCGCGGCGGACTCAACCCCACGCGCAGACTCATGGAGCGTTGGGCAGCGGGTCGAACCGGCCGTCCACCGCGGTCCAGCCGCCATCCGCGAAGAGCACCGACCCGGTGACGTAGCTCGCCGCCGGGGACAGCAGGAACACTGTCGGCGCGGCCATTTCGTCCGCGGTCGCCCAGCGTCCCAGCAGCGTCTTGTCGGTGTACGCCTGTTTCCAGTCGGGGCGGCTCTCGATGGGGGCGGTGAGCGGCGTCTCGACGACGCCGGGGGCGAGGGCGTTCACGCGCAATCCGGAGGCAGCCCATTCGGCCGCCGCGGTGCGGGCGAGTTGCACAATCCCCGCCTTGGTGGCCGCATAGACCCCCTGCCCCGGCTCCACCACCTGCGAGCGGATCGACGAGAGCAGCACGATGCTCCCGCCGCCGGACCGCGCCAGGCTCGCTGCCCCGTGGCGGAGCGCGTGGAACGTCCCCTTCAAGTTCAGCGAGACGACCCTTTCGAACTCTTCTTCACTGGTGTCGGCGAGCCTCTTTCGGACGTTCACGCCCGGAGTGGAGACGAGTCCGCGGGGCCGGAAACCTTCGGTTTCGAGGCCCCGGAAGAGGCTCTCGACCGATTCGCCGGAGCGAATGTCCACACCCCGGGAAACAGCGGTCCCGCCTTCGGTGCTGATTGCGGCAGCTACCGCCTCGGCCGCGACTTCATCCCGATCGGCGATCACTACCCTCGCCCCCGACCGGGCCGCCAGCCGGGCGCTCGCTTCGCCGATCCCGGAGGCGCCGCCGATCACGACTACGTCCATCCCGTCGAGGGAGAAGGGAGAGGCGGCGGGATTCACAGCGCGCGCATTATCGCCCGGGACAATTCGTGCCCCGTGATTTGACCTCGGGCCGACTTCGACAGAGGCTTCGCAGATGCCGAGAGCGAACGCCCCGAAGTGGCCGCGGCCAACCAGTCAGACTCGCCCATTTCGCAACAGCCGGAATCAGCCGGGCCGGACTCCTTCGGAATCGGAGCTGGCCACGGACGAAGTCGCCACCTGTCGCGAGGAGATTCTTCCGGTTCCTGGGCTCGCCGAACGATCCCCGACGCTACGTGAGGTCCTGTCCGGACTCGTACCGCTGGAGGAGGAGTTCGGGTCGATCGACGATCCGTCGGTGAAGCCGGAAGAGATCTTCTGACGGGTTCCGCCCCGACGTGGGACGTCGGACTCGACGCCATCAGGACGGTAAGCGTCACGCGTCGCGCCAGCCTCCGGCAGGCGGTGCCGATGAGGCCGAGGGAGCGGGAGCAGCGAGCGGACACGCCCTCCGGGACTGAAAGGTGGTGGGCCCTCACGTTGGCATGGCGCAGCATCATCGGCGCTGGTTTCGCGCTCCCGCGCGATGCCGGCCGGAGACCGGTGGCCAGTTCTCCCGGTGGGGGCCCGCTGGCGGGCATCACTCCAGGTCGGGGAAGGAGCGCCGGCGAAAGAAGACCTGCCACGCGAGGTTGCGGAACGGGGGGCACCGCAACATCAGGCACACCGCCTCCATCACCGCCGGACTCCGGATTCCCGCGAGCAGGAGGCGCATCCAGCGCCGGGAGAGAAATCGAGACCGGAGCCTCGCCCCCGAATAGGTCGCCAGCACACTCGGGTCGCCGGTCTCGAAACGGCGCACGATGACGCCTGCGGCACGCCGGGAAAGCCGGAGGCAGGCGTCGAAGCCGCCAGCGGTCAGCGGTGAAACCGCCCCCGCCGCGTCGCCGACGAGCAGGCCGCGGTCGCCGCCGATCCGGCGCAACACCCCGTTGACCGGGATCCGGCCCCCGCGCTGCTCCACGAGCCGGCCCCGGTCGAGGGCGAAGAGGCTCTCCAGGCTGCCCGCGAATTCCGCGAGCGCGGTCTGGGGCCGGAAGCGGCCGGGATAGCCGCCGACCCCCACGTGCGTCTCCTCGCCATCCTGGACAACCCAGGCGAGGTAGCCCGGCGCGATCCGGGGATCCAGAAAACAGTGCAGGGTCGCCGGTCCCGAGAGGGGCACCCCGGTGTACACCCACTCCAGGCCCACCAGCCAGTCCGAGTTGGAATCGAGCCCGAGGTCACGAGCCACCTGGGAGTTCGCGCCGTCGGCCCCTACGAGAAGGCGCGTCTCGATATTCAGCCCCTTTCCGTCGCGCTCCAGCTCGACCACGAGGCCTGTTCCGGCCGGACGGGACCCGCGATAGCGCGTGCCGGGGAGAAACCGAACGCCCGCCGCAAGACAGCGATCGAGAAGTTCGCGGTAGAGCGTCCCCATCCGCCCCACCCGGAACTCGTCGCGCCGGCTCGACAGCCGGAGCGCGCGCCGCGCCGGGGAATAGAGCGCGACCCGGCGGATCGGCGGACCGAGGCAGGACGGCGGCAGATCGAAGTCTTCGAGGGACTTCCGCACGAAGATCCCGGTGGTATGCACGCGGTCGCGCAGGTCTTCCTTCCGATCCAGCAGGACGACGTCGAGCCCCGCCTCGCCAACCAGACGGGCGCACTGCAGCCCGGCGAGACCGGCTCCCACGATGACGACATCGGCGGACGCGAGGTCCGGGCCGGCGCGGTCGGGAGCCATGGCCCGCGGATTGTGCCCCCACCCGCCGCCTCCGGGGCGTCCGGCCGGCAGGCGCTACCGCGCCGCGCCTTCCCGGCGAATCAGGGCCTTGCGGTCCGCAGGTGGAGAAACACCACCACCCCGGAGGCCGCGATGCCGAGTAGCGGCGGCGGGAGAATCCCGTTCTCCGGAGCCAACCAGAACACCAAAACCCCGACCGCCGCGCCGCTCAGGATGGCGCGGGCGGGGGGCCGGAAGCGGTGGAGGCCGACCACCACCGGCACGAAGAGAGAGACGCCCAGGATCGAGTAGAAGACCGTGAGGGAAGCGATCACGCTCTGCGCGAGGATCGCGATCACGACACCGACAAGGCCGGAAACCACCGCGGCCGCGCGCGCCACCCGCAGGACGGTGCGGTCGTCGGCTCCCGGCCGCAGGAAGCGGTGGAAGACATCCCGGGAGAGCGAGGTGGAAAGCATGAAGAGCACCGCGTCGGCGCTCGACACCTCGGCCGAGAAAAGCGCCGCCACCCCGAGGGTTCCGAGCCAGAGGGGAAGCGACTCGACGAGGAGCGCCGGAAGGGCGGCGTCGGCGCTTGCCAGTTCGGGATGGAGGACCGCTGCCGCGGCGCCGAGGAGCGGCGGGACCGCGGCGAAAACGAGCAACACGGCGCCGGCGGCGGTGAGGCCGCGGCGCACGGCGCTCTCACTGCGGGCCCCGAAGAGCTTCTGCAGGATGCCGGGGGACACCAGGAAGGCCGGGATCAATAGCGCGGTGTAGCCGAAGGCGAGGGACGCATTCCCGAAGATGTCGAACGCGCCCTCTCCGAGGCGCCGCGGATTCCGGCCCCGCCCCCGGCGGCGGACAGGGCGTAAGGCACGGCGAGGCCGAGTCCCAGGAGCAAGACCCCGAGCTGCACGAAGTTCACCGATGCCGCACTCTGGAGCCCCCCCACCGCGAAGTAGGCGGTCATCACCACCGCCGCGGCGAGGATGGCGAACGGCAGCGGTATCCCCGCGGCGCCTTCGATGAGCAATCCGGCGGCGAGCAACTGCGCCGCAAGCACGAAGAGGGTGGCGACGAGCAGGAGACCGGTGAGTGCGATCCGGACCGCAACGCCGTAGCGCAGCTCGAGGAAGTCGCCCACCGTGCGGAGCCGGGCTTCGGTGGCGACCCGCCACATCCGGGGGCCCAGCCAGACGGCGAGGAGCAGGGTGCCGATGCCCGCGGCCCCCACCCACCAGAAGGCGGCGAGCCCGTACTCGTAGCCGAGCGCGGCCGCGCCGATGGTCGAGCCGGCCCCGATGTTCGCGGCGAGCACGGTCGCGAAGATCAGCCGCGCCGGCAGGCGGCGTCCGGCCACGAAGAAGCTTTCGGCGGAACGCCCCCTCCGGGAGACGTACCAGCCGACCGCGATCAGCAGGACCGAATAGGCCGCGAGGACGAGGAGATGCGGGGACACGCCCGCTTAACAGCCTGTGGACAAGGTGGCGTGAGCGCCGAGAGCGCCAGTTCTCCCGGTGGGGGGGAGGCACCCGGCTGACAAGGCGCGCGAGGGAGGAGCCCCCACCGGGAGAACTGGCCCGAGTGTATTTCGACCGAAGCGCAACGATGAGCGGCGCGAAGCGACGCGGTGAACAGCCGGTGGTGGAACCCGCGTGAGCGCCGAGGCCGGCGAGGCCCAGTTCTCCCGGTGGGGCCAGTTCTCCCGGTGGGGGCCCGGCTGACGAGGCGCGTGAGGGAGGAGCCCCCACCGGGAGAACTGGCCCGGGTGTATTCCGACCGAAACGCAACGATGAGCGGCGCGAAGCGACGCGGTCAGCCGGGATGGATCGCCTGCCGAACGCCGCGCGGGTTTCATCACAGGCTGTTTGGCCGGGATGGATCGCCGGCCGAGCCCCCACCGGGAGAACTGGGCCGCCTGGGTTTCGCCACAGACTGTTACCGCTCCGGCGGTGCCGGGAGGTCGTGGATCGAGGGAAGCCCGGGCAGCGACTCCGCCGAGCGGACCGCGTCCAGCACGGCGCGCGCTACCGCCTCGGCGGCGAGGGCGCCAATCCTCCCGACGCGGGCTTCCGGCCCGCTTCCGGTGGAGAGCGCGAACAGCGTGTCCCCGTCGGAGGGGGTGTGCACCGGATAAATGGCCCGCGCCAGACCGTCGTGCGCCATCTCGGCCACCTTGTTCGCTTCCGCCTTGGTGAGCGGAGCGTTGACGGCCACCACCCCGATGGTGGTGTTCGCTCCGCCAAGCGGACCGGCGCCTTCCGCGTCCGCCCCAAAACCCCGGCCGGGAAGGGATTCGAGCAGTAAACGGCGCGAATCCGCGAGGCCCCCGTCGTCGTCGCGCACGCCCGCCACCACCGTTCCGTCCGCGGGGTCCACCACGTCGCCCACCGCGTTCACGGCGATGAGCGCCGCCACGATCAGGCCGTCCGGAAAGCTCAGCGAGGCCGAGCCGATCCCACCCTTCATCGCCCGAGCCATGCCCCGGCTCTTCCCGACGGTCGCCCCGGCGCCCGCGCCGGCGTTGCCGCGGCGGACCGGATGCGCACCCGCGGCGGCGGCCGCCCGGTAGCCGCAGTCGGGCCCCGGACGGACGGCGCCCGGTCCCTGGACCCCCAGATCGAACAGGATGGCGGCGGGGACGATGGGTATCCGGAAGGGGCCCACCGGGTATCCGATGCCGGCTTCTTCGAGAAAGCGCATTGTCCCGTCGGCCGCCGCGAGCCCGAAGGCGCTCCCCCCGGAAAGCACCACCGCGTGGACCCGCTCCACGGTGTTCTCGGGATCGAGCAGGTCGGTCTCACGGGTCCCGGGAGCGGAGCCCCGGACGTCCACCCCCGCGACCGCGCCCTCGCGGGCGAGGACTACGGTGCAGCCGGTGGGCAGGCCATCGAGCTCATGCTGGCCGACCTCGATGCCGGGAACCGCAACGAGTCCGGGATCGAGGGAAAAAGGAACACCCGGTTGGCGTTCTGGCACCCCCGCGTTTGCCCGGTGAGCAAGAACGATCCCGAGAGCGAGGAGCAGCAGAGGAACCGAGGCTCGGCGAGGGAACAGAACGGCTTTGATTCTATGCGGCGTTCGCGCGGGAGAGACGGGCCGCTTCGCTTCACCCATCCGGCGCTAGCGCGGGTCGCCGGTTCCCGGCGGGCCTCCGCGCGGGCTCGTCCCGGCCGGGGCCAATCCCCAAGCGGTACGCGCTTCAGGAACGATGAGACTCCGGACAGGGGGCGGCCGCATGGTGGTTTTCCTCCAGGCAGCGGCCGCTTCCGGAGCTCCGCGAGCGCCGGCGCCCCACTTGTGGCAACCCAACCCCAACAGGGGTTCGGTACCATTCCTCGCCAACCGACACGTCCGGCTTGCTCAGCCGCCTCTTGCCGGCAGCGCCATGAACCGACTCCCTGCGATCCGCGTTCCTTCCGGGCGTGCCCGCCGCTCGGGGCGCCGTGCCGTCCCGGCGGCAGCCCTGTTCGCCGGCCTGGTTTGCGCCCTGAGCGTGTTCCCGGCAGGACGTGCGGAGGTGTACCACTTCATCGAATCCGATCCCGATAGGCGCGATGTTCGCTCGTGGGATCCCGGGGTCTGGTTCCGGGCGACTACCAGTTGATCATCCGCTCCCCCACGGGGGTAGCGAACAACCACTTCTTCTACCCGAGTGTCGGGGCCGTGCTGGACCTGCGGCAGGCGTTGCGGGTGGGGGCGGTCCGGGTCCGGGCGGGCGAGGAGAGCGGTCCGGTGCCGCTGGCGGTGCGGCGGAGCGAGCCCCTTCCGTGAGGCTTCGCGGCATGGGGACGCCGGCTCCGGGGTGGGTGCTGTGGTTGGGCCTCGCGCTGGCGGCGAGCCCCGGCTGCGAGACCCCGGCGCCCCCGGTCCCCGCTCCCGGGCCTCCGGCGGTGCCGACCGAACCGCCGGAGCCGCCGGAGGAGCCCTATCCGGTGGTGTCGCAGTGCGCGAGTGGGACGATCCGGGTCGGGGCGCCGCGGCGGATCGACGAGTCGAGCCCGGTTTTTTGCACCGAACAGTACGAGGTGGATTTCGTGGTGGAGGCGGGGCCCGCGGACACCATGCTGCTGGACATGTTCCAGTCGCAAACGCTGTGGAACTGGCGGGTGAGCGAAGCGGGGGAGACGGTTCGCCACGAGTTCAGCCTGCGGCTGGCGCCCCACTGGGGCCTTCCTTCTCGGGGCTTTCCTCTTCCGGGGATCCGGTCGCACGAAGCGATCGTGGTGCAGCGCTGTCCCGAGGGGGCCGGGGAGGGGCCGGTGCTGGCGTGCACGAACGTGCGGTGCGGAATCTATGACGACGTGAGCGAGGTTCCGCCGCTGACCCCCGAGCATCTGGAAATGGCGCTCACCGTCTCGGAACGCTTCCGCCAGTCCAGCATCATTCGGGAGGGCGAGACGGTGGCGATCCCGGTGACCTTCCATAGCTTCCGGCCCTTGACGCGAGAGCTGGCCGTCGAGTTCGAATTCAAGGTGTTTGAGGAAATCACACCGTATGTCGACGTGGAGTACGAGCCGCGGGAGATCGTGCTGCCGGCGGGATGGTGGTCGCGGTCGAAGACCACGGAGGTGCTCCGGGTGACGCTGAACCGCTTTGACTACGAGGGGTTCCAGGCCGCGACCGGGGGAGGGACACCCGGCGCGAGGTTTCGCATCAACGCTTGGCAGCACTCCGCCCCCTGCGTGGTCTCGCTTCCTCATTTCTTCCGTTTTCGAATCCCCGGGCCGAACGAGACGGAGCTCTCACAGTCCACGCGCTGACGGCCGGGGAGTTGCTCGGCTGCTCGGCGTCGCGCCGAGGTATCGGAAGGGGAGAACGCAGCGGCCGGGGCGATCCGGGCCCGGCAGATCGCGGACGCCGCGGCCGTAGGACGCGCAGGCGCCCGGGTGCGCCGGGCTGAGGCGCCGGGAACGTGCCGCGCCGCGCCCGCCGACGCCGCCGGGTGGTAATCGCCCGGACCTGACCGAGCCCCGCCCCCGGATCTGTTTGGGTCCGGCAAAATCAACTAATTGGGCGTCCTTCTTGGGAGTTGTTCGTTCATTGGCTTGGTGGGGTGCAGTGCAATACTTCCATTTGTGGTCTGGGCGCGTTCAGCCCCCGCAGCCCTCGCAGAATCCGGAACCGTTTCGAACAGGAGTAGCCGCCGATGCCTACGAAACCCACCGGACCGCAACGATGGACTCGGCATCTCTCCGCCGGCGGCTTCCTCGGAGGCGCCAGCCTGGCAGTGGTGTTGCTGTCGTCTTGGCTGGGCGCCGGGGCGCGCGAGGCCTCGGGTTACGCGTTCCAGCGGATCAACTACACAAGCCCCGGCGCGCGGCCGGCGGTTCTCTGGAGCCCCGATGTGTGGGCGCCGGGGCAGACGCTGTCCGTCACCCTGGTGGATTCTCCGGAGTGGAAGAGCACATTCGGGAGCACCGCGAACGCCGCCCGTTTCCTGGACCGGGAGGTGCTGGGCGCGTGGTCGGCCATCGAAACCGCGGACATCCGCTGGGAGATCGGGCGGGTCGCGGGAGAAGACGAGCCGTTCGACGAGACGGACACGTACGTGTACCGGGGCGGAGATACGTATGGACTTGCCGTGATCAGGGACCGGAAAATCGTGGCGTGCCGGGTCTCCCTGGGCCCGATTTCGCAAGGCCTGCCGTACGTCGCCGCTGTCGCGCGTCACGAGTTCGGGCACTGCCTCGGCCTCCTGCATTCGGGCACGACTACCGACCGACCCTGGCATCGGAGGCGCGATGGGTTGCTACCGCTGTCGGCGCCTCAACAGGGGGATCCCCTCATGTCCTACGGTTTGTGGCAGGACGGTCGGCTGACGGTGGACGACAGGATCGGGGCGTCGCTGATTCGTCCGCGAACCGGCTGGATCGAGACGACCGGAGGCGTTCGGGGGGTGGTTCTTCCCGACGACGATGGAGAAGTCCGATTCCTCTACGTCGTCGCTACCCGACTGGGGACCGACGGCAGACCGGTGGAGAGCGTGGGCGCCCTCACCAACAAGGACGGCGTTTTCTTCCTCGCCGGACTCGCCCCTGCACAGTACGCCCTTACGGTGCGGCCGTTTTACATTGCTTCGTCGGTGGCGGCATATTTCGGAGGTGGAGTGACGCTCGACATCCGTCCCTCCATTCGGGCGCGTCCGATCACCGTCGACGCTGGCGGACCCCGCGAGATCACGGTTTTGAGAGTGGGGCGCGGCCCCGAGCATATTGGATGGGCTTCCCGCGGCTTCAACTTCAAACCCTAGCCATGCATCACGAATCTCGAAGCGCCGTCCGGTGGGGGTTGATGGCCGTGTGTCTGCTGGCGGGCTGGGCTGGCTGCGACTCCGAAACCGGCCCGGGTGTTCCAACCGTCGGGTCCACTCGACTGGTGGCGACCCTGACCGCCAGACTCGACTACCAACGCGCCAGGTGGGAGTGTTCCGAACTGTTCTGGTTGACGACCAACGCGACATCCGTCAGGATCGAACCCGACATCGGGACTGTCGAGCCGAGCGGATCCACCCGCGTCTGCGTTGACGAGATCACCACGTACACGCTGGTGGTGGAAGGCCCGGGAGGGACGCCGCAGCCGCCTCCATCGGTTCAACTTCCGGTAGCGGCCTTCCACACCGCGACGCTGACCGTGGAGCCGGAGAAGATCGAATTCACCGAATGCGCGACCCTGCGCTGGGAATCGAGTCTTCCCCATTCATGGCCGGGGCGGGGCGAACAGTTTTGGACGCTGGAGCCCTTGGGGGTCCCCGTGGCCTCAACCGGCTCCCGGGAAGTGTGTCCCGTCAGGACGACGCGATTCGATCTGTTGCACCGGCCGTTCCCGGGGCTCGGCCCGGGACTCTCGGGGACGGGAGGAGGAGTCAGGCTGGAGGTCGCCGTCGACGCGGTGGCGCGGTGCGAGGGCGTGACCGTGACCGCCGCCCCCCCAAGGCCGCTGTTCCCGGGTTTCAGGAACGTCTTCGCCGGCAGAAACACCTGTCCGGAGGTCTATGAGGTCGACATCTCGTTGCAGGTCGACCGGGCAGACGAGGGCATGGTCGCCGACTTTCTGATGCCCTACGCGATCAAGGACTGGCGGATCCGGAGCGCCGGCGCCGCCGGAGTGCGGCATGACTTCACGCTCTACTGGGCTCCTTACGAGTTCGTGCCACATAGCCGCTGGCCAATCCCGCCCCTCATCCTTCGTACCTGTCCGGGACAGGCGGGACCCGTCCTGGCTTGCACGGATGTCTCGTGCAGGACGTACGAGGACGAAGCGGCGGTGCCCCCGTTCCGGCCGGGGCCGATCTTGGGGATGTTTCGAGTCCGCGGGAACCCAGCCTCGCTCGAGTTGGCAGCGGAAGGAACCACTCACCAACTACTCGTGGACTACGAGATCTATTCGCCTCTTGAATACGAAGTGGGGCTCACCGCTTGGGTGGTCTTGGACGATCCCGGCTTGAGACCTCTGCGTGATTTCCGAAAAACTCGCAAGGTGCGGTTCGATCCCCGAGAACGGGTGCTCCCGGTGGGTTCCTCCGGGTCCGGGACGCTCGTCTTTCGCATGACCGTACTCCCGAACGAGGAAGTCCAGGGAGAGACCCGGCACCGGATCCGTTTTGGGTCCTCCAAAAGTTTCGATAGCTGTCCCTTGGTGGTCCCGAGCGATGTCAAACTGCTCCTGACGGACGAGTAACGGGCGGCGGGGCGCCGCGCGGCCGCGACCCCTTTGCCCACCGGGGGTTCTCCCCGACGCTCGGCCGCAACTGTCGCGGCGGGGCTTTCGCCGGAAGCACCGGAGGAGCCGGGACACATCGGCGCCGCCAAGCGAATCGCCGCGACCCGCTCCAGTCCCGCGTCCGGAGTTCATTTGGGTCCGCCAAATCAGCGTTTCAGGGTCTCCATCGATTGTCGACCCTCGTCTTCGGGGTTGACACGTCTGTCTCGGGTTCCGAGGACCGCGCACTCTTTGTCCGCTCCGCCCGCGGTGCGCCCCCCGCGGACAACCGAATCCGGACGAAAGGCGACCCCTCATGCGGCTCCGCCTGACACCCCCTTCGTTACCCGGGCCGAAGTTTCGCATCGGCGCCTCCCATTGGCCTGCGGAGAGCCTCTCTGTTGGGTGCCTGATGGGGCTCCCTCATTCGTTCTCGTTTCGAGTCCCCCGGCCGGAGCAGCGGAGCTCTCGCAGTCCGCGCGCTGACGGCCGGGAGGTTGTCAGGCGACAGATAAAACTGGGCCACCCCGAAGGGTCCGGGACGTTCATGGCGTTTCCTTTGGCTGGTTCCCCGTTGTGCGCTCGGCGGAGGAGAAGAGGATGCTGGAGGAGCCCCGGAAGAGGCCGCTGCGACGCTTCTCGCGGAGCCGGTAGCTTTCCCCACGGATGGTGATCACGTGGCTGTGATGGAGCAGCCGATCGAGGATGGCGGTGGCCACCACGTCGTCACCAAAGACCCGCCCCCACTCTCCCACCGGCAGCGGCACGGAGTTTCGCATCAACGCCTGGCAGCGGTCCGCCCCCTGCGTGGTCTCGCTTCCTCATTTTTCCGTTTTCGAATCCCCGGGCAGAACGAGACGGAGCTCTCACAGTCCACGCGCTGACGGCCGGGGAGTTGCTCGGCGTCGCGCCGAGGTATCGGAAGGGGAGACGCGGCGGCCGGGGCGATCCCGGGGCCCGGCAGATCGCAGGCGCCGGGGCGGTAGACGCGCAGGCGCCCGGGTGCGCCGGGCCGCGAGCGCCGGGAACGCGCCGCGCCCGCCGCCGCCGCCGGGTGGTAATCGCCCGGACCTGACCGAGCCCCGCGCCCGGATTTGTTTGGGTCCGGCGAAATCAACCAATTGGGCGTCCTTCTTGGGAGTTGTTCGTCATTGGCCTGGTGGGGTGCAGTGCGATACTTCCATTTGGGGTCCGGGCGCGTTCAGCCCCCGCAGCCCTCGCAGAATCCGGGACCGTTTCGAACAGGAGTAGCCGACGATGCACGCGAAACCCACCGGACCGCAACGATGGACTCGGCATCTCTCCGCTGGCGGCTTCCTCGGAGGCGCCAGCCTGGCAGTGGTGTTGCTGTCGTCCTGGCTGGGCGCCGGGGCGCGCGAGGCCTCGGGTTACGTGTTCTACCCGGTCAACTACTACACAGGAAGCCCCGGCGCGCGGCCGGCGGTTCTCTGGAGCCCCGATGTGTGGGCGCCGGGGCAGACGTTGTCCGTCACCCTGGTGGATTCTCCGAAGTGGAAGACCAAATTCGGGAGCACCGCGAACGCCGTCCGCTTCCTGGACCGGGAGGTGCTGGGCGCGTGGTCGGCAATCGAAACCGCGGACATCCGCTGGGAGATCGGGCGGGTCGCGGAAGAAGACGAGGCGTTCGGCGAGACGGAGACGTACGTGTCCCAGGGCGTAGGTCCGTCGCATGGACTTGCCGTGGTCAAGGACGGGAAAATCGTGGCGTGCCAGGTCTTCTTGGCCCCGACTTCGAAAGGCCTGCCGCACATCGCCGCTGTCGCGCGTCACGAGTTCGGGCACTGCCTCGGCCTCCAGCATTCCGGCACGACTACCGACCGACCCTGGGATGAGTCGCGCGATGGGTTGCTACCGCTGTCGGCGCCTCAACAGCGGGATCCCCTCATGTCCTACGGTTTGCGGCAGGACGGTCGGCTGACGGTGGACGACAGGATCGGGGCGTCGCTGATTCGTCCGCGAACCAACTGGATCGAGACGACCGGAGGCGTTCGAGGGGTGGTTCTTCCCGACGACGATGGGGAAGTCCGATTCCTCTACGTCCTCGCTACCCGACTGGGGACCGACGGCAGACCGGTGGAGAGCGTGGGCGCCCTCACCAACAAGGACGGCTTTTTCTTCCTCGCCGGACTCGCCCCGGCGCAGTACGCCCTCACGGTGCGGCCGGTTTACATTGCTTCGTCGCTGGCGGCATATTTCGGACGTCTGACGCTCGACATCCGTCCCTCCATTCGGGCGCGTCCGATCACCGTCCACGCTGGCGGACCCCGCGGGGTCACGGTTTTGAGAGTGCAGCGCGGCCCCGAGCATATTGGATTGCCTTCCCGCGGCTTCAACCGCAACCCCTAGCCATGCATCACGAATCTCGAAGCGCCGTCCGGTGGGGGTTGATGGCCGGGTGTCTGCTGGCGGGCTGGGCTGGCTGCGACTCCGAAACCGGCCCGGGTGTTCCAACCGTCGGGTCCACTCGACTGGAGGCGACCCTGACCGCCAGACTCGACTTCCAACGCGCCAGGTGGGAGTGTTCCGAACTGTTCTGGTCGACGACCAACGCGACGTCCGTCAGGATCGAGCCCGACATCGGGACTGTCGAGCCGAGCGGATCCACCCGCGTCTGCGTTGACGAGATCACCACTTACACGCTGGTGGTGGAAGGCCCGGGAGGGACGCCGCAGCCGCCTCCATCGGTTCAACTTCCGGTAGCGGCCTTCCACACCGCGACGCTGACCGTGGAGCCGGAGAAGATCGAAATCACCGAATGCGCGACCCTGCGCTGGGAATCGAGTATTCCCCGCGTATGGCCGGGGTGGGAAAATCAGTTTTGGACGCTGGAGCCCTTGGGGGTCGGCGTGGCCTCAACCGGCTCCCGGGAAGTGTGTCCCGCCAGGACGACGCGATTCGATCTGTTGCACCGGCCGTTCCCGGGGCTCGGCCCGGGACTCTCGGGGACGGGAGGAGGAGTCAGGCTGGAGGTCGCCGTCGACGCGGTGGCGCAGTGCGAGGGCGTGACCGTGACCGCCGCCCCCCCAAGGCCGCTGTTCTCGGGTTCCAGCAACGTCGAGGCCGGCAGAAACACCTGTCCGGAGGCCTATGAGGTCGACATCTCGTTGCAGGTCGACCGGGCAGACGACGGCATGGTTGCCGACTTTCTGATCCCCTACGCGATCAAGGACTGGCGGATCCGGAGCGCCGGCGCCGCCGGGGTGCGGCATGACTTTACGCTCTACTGGGCTCCTTACGAGTTCGTGCCACATGGCCGCTGGCCAATCCCGCCCCTCATCTTTCGCACCTGTCCGGGACAGGCGGGACCCGTCCTGGCTTGCACGGATGTCTCGTGCAGGACGTACGAGGACGAAGCGGCGGTGCCCCCGTTCCGGCCGGGGCCGATCTTGGGGATGTTTCGAGTCCGCGGGAACCCAGCCTCGCTCGGGTCGGCAGCGGAAGGAACCACTCACCAACTACTCGTGGACTACGAGATATATTCGCCTCTTGAATACCAATTGCGGTTCGCCCCTTCGGTGGTCTCGGACGATCCCGGCTCGCGCCCTGTGATTGATTTCCGAAAAACTCGCGAGGTGCGGTTCGATCCCCGAGAACGGGTGATCCCGGTGGGTTCCTCCGGGTCCGGGACACTCGTCTTTCACATGACCGTACTGCCAACCGAGGAAATCCAGGGAGAGACCCGGCACCGGATCCGTTTTAGTTCCAATAATTCCGTTAGCTGTCCCTGGGTGATCCCGAGCGATGTCAAACTGCTCCTGACGGACGAGTAGCGGGCGGCGGGGCGCCGCGCGGCCGCGACCCCTTTGCCCACCGGGGGTTCTCCCCGACGCTCGGCGGCAACTGTCGTGGCGGGGCTTTCGCCGGAAGCACCGGAGGAGCCGGGACACACCGGCGCCGCCAAGCGAATCGCCGCGACCCGATCCAGTCCCGCGTCCGGAGTTCATTTGGGCCCGCCAAATCAGCGATTCAGGGTCTCCATGGCCACCACGTCGTCACCAAAGACCCGCCCCCACTCTCCCACCGGCCGGTTCGAGGTCACCAGGAAGCCGCCGCGCTCGTAGCGTCGGCTGACGAGCTGGAAGAACAGATGCGCGGCGTCGACTTCGAGCGGCAGATATCCGAGTTCGTCCACGATCAGGAGCTTCGGCTTCGTGTAGTTGAGGAACTGCTCCTCCAGACGGCCGGTCAGATGGGCCTTCGCCAAGCTCGCCACCAGCGCCGCCGCGGTGGTGAACAGCACCGTGTAACCCGACAGGATCGCTCCCCGGCCGATCGCCACCGCCAAGTGGGTCTTCCCCACTCCCGGGGGACCGAGCAGGAGCACCGATTCGCCGTGTGCGATGAATCGCCCCGTCGCCAGGTCGCGCATCTGCTCCTCATTTACCGACGGCTGCGCCCCAAAGTCGAAACCGCTCAGGTCACGGATCGCCGGGAACTTCGCCAGCTTCATTCCCATGGTGATCCGTCGTTCGTCCTTGCGCGCGATCTCCCGTTCACACAGGAAGCGCAGGGCATCGCGCAGGTTCAACTCGCGGCGCGCCGCCTCGTCCAGGAGGGTGTCCAACTGATCCCGGATCGCGTTGAGACGCAGGCGCGTCAGCATCTGCGGCAGCGGATCCATCACTTCGTCGCCCCTCACCATCCGCCTCCCACGATCTCCGCATACGCCTCCAGAGGACGCAGGAGACTCTCCGAACGCGATCCTTCAGGTTCCCGTGTTCTCCGAACCGCCTGACCCCCGGCCCCCGCCACCCCGGCGAAGTGCGCCGGGTCCGTGATCCTCTGCCGGCGTCCCCGGTTCCGTGGATGCACCGCAACCTCCGCGGTGCCGTGGTGGATGCGCATCTGAGTGTCGCTCACCCGAACCCGAACCCGTTCCCCGATCAACAGCCACGGAACCGAATACGCGTTGGTGTCCACGACCACCGAACAGTCCGTCGCGACCCGCCGCGTCAGCTCCCGGACCCGCTCGAACCGTCCGTAGGCGGGGAGTGGCTGGAGCCGCTGCGCCTCTTCCTCCGCGAAGTGCTCGATCGGAACCCGCCCGGTCGTCCCGTGGATCCGCCGGTCCGCCACCTCACGGGTCCACCGGGCCAGATGCGCCTCGAGTTCCGCCAGGCTCTCGAACCGCCGTCCCGCGATCCCGTTCTTCTTCACATAACCCACCCCCGATTCATCCTTCCCCTTCGTCCGCGCCCGATACGGAGCGCAGGCTTGCGGCCGGAACCCCCAGTGCTTCGCGAAGGCCAGGAAACGATGGTGGAACACCACTTCCCGCGTCGCTGCGTTGTGGTGCTTCACCAGCGCCTTGGCGTTGTCCAGCAACACCGTCTCCGGGACACCCCCGATCTCCTCGAAGGTGCTCTCCAGGCCCGCGAACCAGTGCGCCTGTCGTTCTCCCACGAACACCCTCACGTGCATCCGACGCGAACACCCCAGGGTCGCCACGAACAGCGACACCTTCCTCTTCTCCCCACCGATCCATACCTGCCGCTGGCCGAAATCAATCTGCAGTTGATAGCCCGGCGGCGTCTCAAATCGGGTCGTCGCCACTACCGCCGCCCGTAACTCCCGACGAAACGGCTCCACCGCCCGCTCCACTGTTCGCAGGCTCACCCGCACCCCCAAAACCCCCAGTTCCTGGCGAACCACGTCCGCGTTCCCCGCATGCTGCACCAGCCGGTCACGAAGCCACTCCTCCCAGCTCGCGAGCGCTCGACGTCTCGGACGCCTCGCCGGCTTCCGCCACCGCCCCCGTTGCAGCCATGCCTGAACTGTCGTCCGGGAGCAGCCCAGCCGGGCCGCGATCTGACGCGTCCCCAGTCCCAGCCGGTGGAGCCGCCGCATCTCCAAAACGTCCTCCGGAGTCCACATCTCTTCCCTCCCGACGCCCTGCTCCGGCGTCGGAACGGAAGTACACGCCCCTCCACTCATCTCTCGGCCCCCTTCCGGACCACTGGGGGTGGCCCAGTTCTAGATGTCGCCAGGTGGCCCAGTTTTGGGTGTCGCCTGACATCGGGAGAACTGGGCCTCGCCCCCACCGGGAGAACTGGCCAACCTCGGCGCTCACGCGGGTTCCACCACCGGCTGTTGACCGCGTCGCTGCGCGCCGCTCATCGTTGCGTTTCGGTCGGAATACACTCGGGCCAGTTCTCCCGGTGGGGGCTCCTCCCTCACGCGCCTTGTCAGCCGGGCGCCTCGCCCCACCGGGAGGACTGGCCGCTCTCGGCGCTCACCCGGGTTCCACCACCGGCTGTTAACAGCCTGTGGCCCCCTATTTCTGTGCCGGAAGCACCGGGCAGCCGACCTCAGATAGCCGGTCCAGCCGCATCACCTCCGGGGGCGGCCGATCCGCCCCCGGTTCCCTGTCCTGATCAAGGTTTCCCGTTTGCGGCGCCGTTCGAACTCTCGTGCTCGCAGTCGTCCTCGGCACAGCAGTGTTCCGTCAGGTATCCGAGCAGCCCCCGGATCGCCCGGAAGTTCGCCGTGTAGATCTGGGACCTCCCGTGGCGGCAGCAACTGAGCAGCCCACCCTTCTTGAGTTCCTTGAGGTGGAACGAGCAGGTTGGCGCCGGGAGGTTGCAATGTCTGGCGATGGCGCCCGCGGAAAGTCCCTCCGGACCGCTGCTGACCAGCAACCGGAAGATATCGAGACGGCTTTCCTGGGAGAGTGCGCAGAGCATCTCCAAGGCGTTATCGGTGGAATAGGCGGGCGGCGTTTCCATATTTCCAATAATATCGAACTAAAACAGAAAGTCAACCCCCATCCGTAACCGGAGCCGCGCGAGTCACCGGGTTCTCCCGGTGGGGGTCTCCGCGCTCATGCCACTTTGTCCACAGACCGCCGAATGCGATGGGACCGCCAGACGCGATGCGACCGCCAGATCAGGATTCGCGCCAGGTAGTTCCACGGGGTCTCATCTTCCCGGCGGTTCGTCCCCTCGTTGCCCCTTTGGCGCCCGCAGCCGCCAGACGGGATAACAGGCGGCCTCGCTGGCGACTTCCGATGCCCGGTCTATCCGCATCACCTCCGGGGGGGGCGATCCGCCCCCGGATCCCGGTCTCATCGAAGTTCCCCATTTGCGGCGCCGTTCGAACCCTCATGGTCGCAGGCGTGATCGGCACAGCAGTGCTCCGTCAGATAGCCGAGCAGCGCCCGGATCGCCCGGAAGTTCACGGTGTAGATCTGGAACCTCCCGTGGCGGCAGCAATTGAGGAGCCCACCCTTCTTGAGTTCCTTGAGATGGAACGAGCAGGTTGGCGCCGGCAGGTTGCACTGCCTGGCGATGGCGCCGGCGGGAAGTCCCTCCGGACCGTTGCTGACCAGCAACCGGAAGATGTCGAGACGGCTCTCCTGGGAAAGTGCGCAGAGCGTCTCCAGAGCGTTGGTGGTGGAGTAGGCGGCTGTCCTTTCCATAGTTCCAATAGTATCGAAATAACTACGGCAAGTCAACCCCAAGCTTCCGCCAGCGGCGCAGCAGGGCGGTATCCTCGGTTTCGATGCCGCTCCACCCGGTTGCCTCCGGCCTCGAAGCCAGGATCCTGCGCCAGGCGGAAGCGGCCCGCGACGAGATCGCCGCCTTCTGCGGCGAGTTGATCCGGGTCCCCACCGTGAACCCTCCCGGGGAGAACTATCCGGAGTGCGCCGCACTTCTCGGCGAGCGGCTGGCAGGCGCCGGTTTCGAGGTGGAGTTCGACGATCCCCCCCGGGAGTCGTGTCCCCCGGGTTCGGAGCGCTACCCCCGGCAAAACGTCATGGGCCGGCTGGGGAGCGGCGGCCGGCGCCTGCATCTGAACGGTCACCTCGACGTGGTCCCCGCCGGAAGCGGCTGGACCACGGATCCTTTTTCCGGGGAGGTGCGAAACGGGGCGGTTTGGGGACGCGGGGCGAGCGACATGAAGGGGGGCATCGCGGCCGCGTTCTTCGCGGCGGAGGTGCTCCGGCGGGCGGGCGCCCGGCTCCACGGCACCCTCGAGGTCTCTGGCACGGTGGACGAGGAGACCGGGGGACACGCCGGAGTCGCCTGGCTGGCCGAGTCCGGCCGCATCGCTCCCGACACGGACGCAGTGATCATCCCCGAACCTTTCGGGTCCCGCCGGGTGTGTGTGGGGCACCGCGGGGTGTACTGGTTTCGGGTCATTTCCGAGGGCGAGGTCGCACACGGGAGCATGCCGTTCCTGGGCCACAACGCCATCACCCACCTCGCACCGCTCCTCGAGGACATCCGAACCGTATGGGTTCCGGAGCTGGCTGCCCGGAGAACCGCGCTTCCGGTGGTTCCCGAGGGCGCGCGGGCAGCGACCGTCAACGTGAACAGCATCCGGGGAGGTCAGGCGGGCGCCGGAACCGAAAGCCCCCAGGTTCCCGACCGGGCCGAGGTCGTGGTGGACCGGCGCTTTCTTCCCGAAGAAGGACTCGACGAGGTTCGCGAGGAGGTAGCCCGCCGGGTGGCGGCTTGCGCCGGCCGGGATCCCGGCCGGCGTTACCGGATCGAGGAACTGCTCACCGTGGAACCGGTAACGACGCCACCGGGCTCCCTCGCCATCGAGGCCGTCCGCTACGGGGTGCGGGGCGCGCTGGGCGTCGAGGTCGAGGAGGTAGCGAGCCCCGGCACCTATGACCACAAGCACGTGGCCCGGATCGCGGGAGTCCCGGACTGCGTCGCCTACGGGCCGGGGATCCTCGAGTTGGCGCACCGGCCGGACGAGCACTGCCCGGTCGAGGAACTCGTGCGGGCCACCGGCGCCCTCGCCCTTGCCGCGGCCGCCGTGCTGGGAGCAAGTCCCTGATGGACGGTTCCGGCGCGCTGGTGATCATCGGGATCGCCGCCTTCCTGCTGCCCCCGGTGGCCAACTGGCTGCGGGTGCCCGCAGTGGTCGTCGAGATCCTGTTCGGGGTGCTGGTCGGCCCCGTATTCGGGCTGGTCGAAGGGACCGCGCTGCTGGACCAGATCGGGGAACTCGGGCTCCTGATGCTGATGTTCCTCGCCGGCTTCGAGATCGATTTCCCCGCGCTGAGACGGGGGGGAGCGGGCCCGATCGGTCAGGCGCTCATCGTCTTCGCGGGCACGTTCGCGCTTTCGTTCCTCGCGACCGTCTGGCTGGACCTGCCGGTCTTCTACGCCCCGCTGCTCGCAACCACCTCGGCGGCCCTCGTCCTCCCCAGCCTGCGAAGCGCGGGGATCACCGCCGAAAGCCTGGGGCAGTCCATCCTGGTTTCCGCGGTGATCGCGGACCTCGTCACGTTGCTGCTGGTCGCGGAGATCACCATCTGGGCGCGCGACGGGTGGGGCATCGAACTCATCAACGGTCCCGTCCTGCTCATCGCGGTGGTGCTGGTGCTCCGCGTGATGAAGCTCTTCCTCTGGTGGCACCCGCGCGCGGCAACGAGACTCTTCCGGGAAGACGATCCCGACGAGATGGGGATCCGCGGGGCGCTCGCGCTGCTCCTCATTTTCGTCGGGCTCTCGACCGTTCTTGACGTGGAGCCGATTCTCGCGGCCTTCCTCGCGGGAGGAGTCTTCGCGCTGCTGTTCCATCCGCCCGAAGGACTCCGCCGCCAACTCTCCGGAATCTCCTGGGGCTTCCTGATCCCGATCTTCTTCATCGGCGTCGGGCTCCGCTTCGAAGTCGCCGTGCTGCTCGATCCCGAGGTGCTCGCGCGCGCCGGGGTCATCATCGCGGTGGCCTTCTTCGTCAAGTTCGTGCCGGCGCTGCTCTTCATGATCTGGGGTTTCTCGCTGCGCGCCGCGGCGGCGACCGGGTTCTTGTTGTCCGCCCGCCTGAGCCTCGTCATCGCGGTGGCCACCGTCGGACTCGAACTCGGCCTGCTCGACCGGGAGGACCGCGCCATCGCGGTGATGATCGCGGCCGCCACCTCGATCACCTGCCCCATCCTCTTCCGCCGCATCATCAGCGGGGGCAGCGCCCGCGCGGCCGCAGGGGCGGTAACGGCGGCGGCTCCGGGAACCCGGTAGACTCCGAAATCCGGAGGCGCCCGCCATGACGACGTCACTCTCCAATGCCCTGACCCGGCGCGCATTCCTGCGCACCGCCGCCGCGACGCCGGCCCTCCTGCCCGTCGTCCGGGCCGCTGCCGCCGACGACGAAACGCTGTTCCGCATGGTGCGTCGGGAGTTCCCCTTCGACGAGGACCGGGTGCCGATGAACGCCGCGAACCTGTGTCCGTCGCCGAGATCGGTCGGCGACCGGGTCAGCGAGCTGACCCGGGACATCGACCACGACTGCTCGTTCCAGAACCGCGGGAAGTTCGCGGATCTCCGGGAAATGGCCCGGGAGCAGGTCGCAGCGCAACTCGGAGTCTCGGGCGACGAGTTGGCGCTCGTACGCAACACCAGCGAAGCGAACAACATCGTGAATGCCGGGATCCCGCTCGGGGAGGGCGACGAGGTCCTCCTCTGGGACCAGAACCACCCCACGAACAACGTGGCGTGGGACGTGCGCGCCGCCCGCTACGGGTTCTCGGTGCGCCGGGTGTCGGTCCCGAAGGCCCCCGCAAGCGGGGAAGACCTTGCCGCCCCGTTCATCGAGGCGTTCGGGGCCAACACCAAGGTGGTCGCGATCACCCACGTGTCCAACGTGTCGGGCATCCGGATGCCGTCACGCCTGATCGCCGATGCCGCCCACGAACGGGGAATCCACGTCCACGTCGATGGCGCCCAGAGCTTCGGCGGACTGTCGGTGGACGTCCCGGGGATCGGCGCCGACACCTTCTCGAGCAGCTCGCACAAGTGGTTCTGCGGCCCGAAGGAGTGCGGAGTGCTCGCGATCCGCGCGGAGATCATTCCGCGTCTGTGGCCGTCGATCGTCGCCCCCGGCTGGGGCGGCGATGCGGACCCCGATCCCACCGGCGCCCGGAAATTCGAGTCCATGGGGCAGCGCGACGACGCCTGTCTCGCGGCGATGGGCACCACCGCGGAATTCCACGGCGAGATCGGCCCGGACCGGGTCGAGAAACGCATGATCGACCTGGCCCGCCGCCTCAAGGAGGGCATCAGGGAAGCCGGGATCCCGCTCGTCACGCCGATGGCAGACGAGCTCTCGGCGGGCGTGGTCATCATCGAGGTGCCCGCCGAATCCCGCGCCGAAGTCTTCTCCCGGATGTACGACGACCACGGGATCGCGGGCTCGACTTCGGGCGGCCTCCGCCTCTCGCCGCACCTCTACAACACGGCGGAGCACGTGGAGCGGGCGCTGGCCGGGCTGAAGGCCCTGCGACCCCTCATCATGGCCTGAGGGTCGGAACGGCCGGGAACCAAGGGGCCCCCACCGGGAGAACTGGCCGCCGACCTCCAGGTCGGCACCGCTGCGCGGGAGCCAGGGAACGCCGGTCTTCAGACCGGCACCGTCGCCCGACAGGGCGCCGAAACCGCGTACCGCCGCGCGCGCAGATGGCACCGCTGGACAGGGGCCCCCACCGGGAGAACTGGCCGCCGACCTCCAGGTCGGCACAGCCCGCCGAAGGCGGGCGAAATCGCGTACTGCCGGCTCACGTCGAGCGCGTGAAAGAGAGTTGCGGCTCCGGAGCAGGTCTCGGTAGCTTGCAAACCCTGCCCTAGGGATGTTGCGAAACATGCCATGAATCCGTTGCAATACATGTTATAGACTCGTTGCAAAACATGCTATGGTGATGCCAGGCGCGGCTGCGACTGCGCCGCGCCGCCTCCCCATGGACTTCCCCTCCGCATTTCCACCGCCCGGCGTCCCGGACCCTTACCGGCCCCGCATCGTGGACACAGAGCTTCAAGAGCAGCTCCGGAGTGCGGCGGTGTTGCTCATCGAGGGGCCCAAGGCATGTGGAAAGACCGCAACCGCCCGGCGCGCAGCCGCCAGCGAGGTTTTCCTCGACGCCGACCCCAAGGCCCTCGAAGCGGCAAGAACCGATCCCTGGCTCGTTCTGGAGGGGCCGAAGCCTCGTCTCCTCGATGAATGGCAGGTCGCACCTGAGCTGTGGAACCCGGTACGCCGCGCAGCCGATCTAAGCGGGAAAAAGGGACAGTTCTTACTGACTGGATCCGCCGTCCCACCCGACGACCTCACCCGCCACACCGGTGCCGGGCGGCTCGCTCGGGTGCGAATGCGTCCGATGTCCCTGTTCGAGCTGGGGCTGTCGACGGGCGAGGTCTCGCTCGGTGATCTGATTGCGGGTGAGCGCGTTTCGGTTCCAGCCCCGGACATCGGCGTTCCGGACCTAGCTGAAGCGATCTGTCGCGGAGGTTGGCCCGGGAGTCTGGGGGAGGACCTCCCGGCCGCCCGTCGCTTCGTACGGAACTACCTGAACGAGATCCGTCTCGCCGACTTGAACCGGGTCTCGGGAAGAAGACGAGATCCGACCCGGGCGCTACGCCTCCTGCGTTCTCTCGCTCGGAATATCGGGACTGCCGTCACTCTCAGGACGCTCGCGGCGGATATCGGCAACGGAACCACCCCGCGCACCGCAGCCGAGTATCTGGACGACGTTGCCCGGCTCTTCGTGATCGAGGATCTCCCCGCTTTTTCACCGCATCTCCGGTCCCGATCCCGCCTGCGGACCACGCCAAAGCGTTATCTCATCGACCCGTCGCTGGCCACCGCGGCGCTCGGCGCCTCACCTGAAGCACTTCTTCGCGACCTCCCCTACCTCGGCTTCCTCTTCGAAGCGCTGGTGGTTCGGGATCTACGGGTTTACGCGCAGGCTCACGATGCCGAATTGAGCCACTATCGCGACAACACCGGCCTCGAAGTGGATGTGATCATCGAGACTGCCCAAGGTGGGTGGATGCCGATCGAAATCAAGCTCGGTGGGGCGGCCAACATCGATGAGGCAGCCCGGAACCTTCTCCGGCTGCGCGACCGAGTGGATACAGCCCGGGTCGGCCACCCGCCGAAGCTCGCGGTAGTGACCGGAACGGGGTACGGCTACGAGCGGCCGGATGGGGTAACGGTGGTGCCGGTGAGTTCACTCGCCCCCTGAACCCGCTGCGCACACCCCCTGGCGCCGGCTTTCGGCCGGCATCGCGGCAAGGACGCGGGCGAACTACCCTTGTGCAATACCATTGATGGAGGCTGAGAGCGTCGGGTCAGTCCTGAGAGCTGGGAGCGGTGGACTCCATGTCGGTAGGACTTGGCGGGGAACTCGGGGAGGCAGATGGCGATGCTTGACTCAACAGGCTTTTTGGGAACGCGAGCCGACAGCTTGATTGACGTCTCCTTGGTGTTTCTGACCGCAACGCCGATCTTGATGGGGTACGCGATGACATTCGCGTCAGGCAGGGAGTATCTGAAACACCGCAATCTTCAGTTGGTCGGACTCTTGTTGGGTTTTGGCGCCGTGGTACTTCTCGAAACCAGTCTCCAGCTTGGTAGCGCGGAGGGACTCCTGTTGAGCGAGTTTTACGGAACGCCGGCCATGAGTGGTCTATTCGGAGTCCATCTAGCGATCGCCATCCCGACATTCTTGCTGTGGGGAATCCTGGTGACCGTGTCCTGGAGGCGCTATACCTTTGTTCTTCCCGGGACTTTTAGTCGCCATCACCGAGGTTGGGGGCAACTGACATTCCTCGGTCTGTGCCTCACGTGCGCGACCGGCCTTGCCCTCTATGTCATGGGCTTCGCGTTCTGACACTGCCGTTCGCTGTCCCCCGAGCGCTTATCCCCCGCAGCATCCACCGAAAAATCAACCAGTGGATCGGATAGAGCCCGTACCAGTAGAGGAGCCCTCCCAACCCGAGCGGATCGAAGACCGCGGTCTGGGTGATCCGGCTGCCGCCCTCCGTCCGCTCCACCTCGAACTGGAGCCAAGCCCGGCCCGGCACTTTCATCTCGGCGGAGTGCGGCAGCCCGCCGACGCTTCGGGCCAGGTGACCACCGCTACCGGTGAATAAAACGCTACCGCGGCTCCGCGACCACCTCGCGGCCGGTGATGTAGAGGTGCAGATTGGGAATGCGGACCGGCTCCGCGAGCTTGAGACGCCAGAGGACCGCGCCGCTGACGCCGCCGGGAGGCAGGACGCCGTCGCTGCCGAGCACTTCGTCGTAGCGGAAGACGGCGCCGTTTCCGCGCAGTCCGTTATCTGCGTTGAGGACCTCCGGGGCGAGATCCGAAAACATGTCTCCCATGCCGCTCCCGAACTTGCGGATCTCCACCTCGATCGGTCCCGCGACGGGAGTGGCCGACACATTCCGTAGCCGGATCCAGAGGTCGGCCACGCCGGTCTCGGCGTCATGGCTTCCGGGGTCGTTCACGAGCTCGATCCGCCCCGTGATGTCCACCGGTTCCCCGGCCGTTGCCGGCGGCGCGGGCGGTCCGTCCACGATCCGGATTGCGGCGGTGTACACCTGATAGGCGCCCGACCGCGCGTCGGCCCAGACCGGGTGGAAGTGCCCGTCGGACGACGTGGTGAGGCCCATGTAGTCGCCACCATTCACCCAGCGCGAAGCCGCGGAGATCAGTGCGACCCGCAGTTCTCCTTCCGTTCCGCTGAAGGTCACCGGGGCGGGCACCAGATTGCCGGACCCCAGGGGCTCGGAGAGCGCTCCCGAGACCTGGATCGGTGAGGTGAAAGTCTCGCCGCCGTCGAAGGAAGCCGCGAAGTACTGGTGGAAGGCGAACCGCGACGGAGCGTGCCGCGTGTCGTACCAACTTACCCCCAGCACGCCGTCCCGGTTGACGGCGACCGCGGGCTGGAACTGCTGGACATCCGGCCCCCCCGGGGACGCCACTGGCCCGGGGTCGCTCCAGGTGGAACCGCGGTCGTCGGACCAGGAAATCACGACGCGCGGAAGCCCCTCCGAGTAGTCGGGCCAGACCGCGTAGGCGCGATCCCGGAAACGCTCGCTGCGGTCCGCCGCGAGCATGGTCCAGGAGCCGCCCCGAAAACGCGGTGTCCCCTCCCTCGCCAGGCGCGTCTCCTCGCCCGTCATCTTCACCGGGCCCGGCTTCGGCTCGGAGAACGTCACTCCACCGTCGGTCGAAACGACCGTCCAGAGTCGCGATTCGGTCCAGTTGGCGGTCTGTTCGGGGGTGGACGGGAAATCCACAAAGGGAACCATGACGGCCCCGTCGTGAAACACCACCGTGGGGTCCACGTTGAGCCCTCGCTCGCCGGCGCCGTCCAGGAACTTCACCGGGCCGATCCAGCTTCTGCCGTCGTCTTCCGAGCGGAAGACGCCGAGGCTGTATTCACGGCCGTAGAGGACACTCATGTACAGCCGTCCGGCAAAGGGCCCCGTCGTCTGATCGGCCGCCAGCATGGGGTGGTCGTACGAAGCCCCGAGGTCGTAGGGAGCCGACCAGGTCCGTCCTCCGTCTTCGGACCGGTAGGCGTGAAGGAACGCCCGCGTGCGCCCGGTCTCGTCCGCCCGGGTGGCGAGGGTGGCGAAGATCGCCGTGCCGGCCGCGGTGAACGCCACCTGGGGATCGCCCCCACCCGTCTCCTTTTGCTCCGGGAAGGTGATGTCGTCCCACTGAACACCGCCGTCGAAGCTGACGTAGGCCTTGGTGGCGGCCCCGCCGTCGGGACGGGTGAAGGTGATGGCGCCGGCCAGCAGGTTCCGTGGATTGCGCGGATTCGCGGCCGCCATGATCTCGACGTGAGGCCGGTCGCCATCCCGGCTGACGAGGTAGTCGGGATCCACCACGATCCGGGGCTCCCGGGTTTCCTGGCCGGCGTCGGCCGCGCCCGCGGCGACCAAGGCTACGGCAAGAAGGCACGGGAACGGGTTCAGGACGGATCTGGGCATGTCAGGACTGTTACACGGGGCGGGTCCCGCGGCCACCCGCAACCGGGATCAGAACGGCAGGATCCGAAGGACCGCGCGAGGCGAGCCGCGAGTGGAATGGCCTGTCTTCAGTGGAGTTGGAACGACGACGGCAAGGATCTGCCGGACGAACGGGCCATCATCTTTCGCAGGCCCAACCGTCTCGATCCCGGTCCATCTTGCTGGCATAGGCGCAATGCCCTCGCGGAACCCCGCGTGGGTGCACCTGACGGAGCGCCGTGCAGTTGGCGAAGGGCCCGCACTCGCTTCCACGACTGGACTGTCTTGTCGACTGTGGTTCGGGGTTCGGTTGCGCCGATCGCGCGGTACTCGACCTCCTTCCCGGAGGAGTCATTGCCACGGAGTCGCACTGGGAGAGAACGGCTTCCAGTGCGCCCGCCTCGCGCCGGTCGATGGAGAGAACGTACTTCTGCCGCACCTGGACGACCCGACCTGCAAACCAGCACCGGTTCCTCTCCGGCAGCCACTCGGACGCGTCCTTGTCGTTTTTCTGATGCCGATTCACCGCCGGACTTGCGAGCGTCAGATTCAGCGAGTCATTGGCGAACCGGCGCCTGGTGTCCGCGCTGGCGGCGCACAGCCCGCTGTCATGCGCCTCGGAACGGGCCACCAGGTGCTCGATGTCGGTCTCCCGCTTCGTGTCAAACCACTCCCCCGTATAGGGCGAGTAGATTCCGCCGAGGTCCACGATGATGTCGTCTTCGACACGTTGCGAGTAGCGGTAGTCGTCCGAGTCGTAACGGGTGCAACGCTCTTCGGGTGCTACGCGGAGCCCCCGCCAGGTCTCTTGTGGGGCCGTCGAAGATACGGAGGCCACCGCGGCAGAAGCGAGAATTGTCCCGAGGACAACTGCTTTGGCGCCGCGCGGGATCAAGGTCGTTATGCGTTCCTCGGAGGCTGTAATCTCCGATGTAATGTCGGTGTAACGTCGTCACGGAAGTGTATGGCACTCTTGGGTCTGAGGTGTAATTCCGCCGCTCGCGATTCGGGCCGGCGCTCCGTCGGTTACGCGCTTCACGCGGGTCAGCGAACCGCGGTCTCGCTGCGCTACGCGCAGCGGTGCCGGTCGGAGGGCGGCGTTCCCGAGCCTGCCGAGCCGTCCGGGTTAATGGCTCTGCGCGTTTCGCTGCGCTACGCGCAGCGGTGCCGGTCGGAGGCCGGCGTTCCTTGCCGCCCCCGCGCTTCTTCGCGGTTGGCGATGGGAGTTCCGCGGCCTGCGGCCGCGATGCCGGTCTGAAGACCGGCGCTCCTTGCGCTCCTTGCGCTTCTTCTTGGTTAGTGGTGGGGGTTTCGCGGCCTGCGGCCGCGATGCCGGTCTGAAGACCGGCGCTCCTTGCGCTCCTTGCGCTCCTTGGCCCCTTACGAATCCACGGGGGGGCGCTGGCGGATCGCGATCCAGATGAAGGCCGGAGCCCCAAAGAGCGCCGCCACCACTCCGAGGTTCAACTCCACCGCGGTGGGCAGGAGCCGGACGCCGATGTCCGCGAAGACCAACATGGCTCCCGCCAGGAGGGCCGAGGGAGCAAGGCTGCGGGCGGGGTCGTATCCCACCAGCGGGCGGACGATATGGGGCGCCACGATCCCCACGAAGCCGATCACTCCGGCGAGGGCCACGGACGCCCCGGCAGCGAGTCCCGCCCCCACGACTACCGCAATTCGCTGCCGGGGAAGATCCAGTCCGACGCCGCTCGCGGCCTCCTCCCCGAGGGTCAGAGCCGAGAGCCCCCGCCGGTAGCGGAAGAGAATCGCGGCCCCCACCGCCATCAGCGGCACCGAAAGCAGCAGATCCTCGTAGCTCCGGTTCGCCACCGAACCGAGCGTCCAGTTGATCATCTCCGCGAGCGAGAAGGGGTTCGGCGCGAGATTCAGAAGCAGGGACATCACGGCGCCGGCGAAACTCGAAATCCCCACCCCGATCAGGATCAAAGTGACCACCGAGCGGGTGTGGCTCGCCGCGAGCGCGAGGAGCGCGGTCACCGCGAGCGCGCTCACCACCGCCGCCACCGGCACCGCCCAGAGCCAGGCGCCGGCGAGCCCGTAATAGATCACCACCGTGGACCCGAGCGCGGCGCCCGCCGAAACCCCGAGGACCCCCGGCTCCGCCAGTGGGTTCCGGAGCAGTCCCTGAAGCGCCGCGCCGCTCACGCCGAGCGCTCCGCCAACACAGAAGGCGGCGAGCGCCCTCGGCAGACGAATCTGCCAGACCACGAGTTGGTCGCCCGGGCTCGCCTGACCCAAAAACGCCGCCAGCACCCGGCCGGGCGAGAGCGGGGTCGCACCGAGCAGGCACGCGAGAAAGAGCCCCGCCGCCCCGGCCGCCGCCAGGAGGACCACGAGCCGGCGACCGCTCATTCGCCCGCCGCCAGCGCTTCCATCGCGTCGAGCAGGAACCACCCTCCGCAGGAGGTCCAGGCGCCCGGAATCGAGGTCACCGGCAAGTCCCGCAGTCGTGCCCGCACGAGCGGATGGCGCATCGCACTCCAGGCCTCGACCCGGCTCGCATCGTTGCCGAAGACCGCGACCGCCACCCGATCCGGCCGCTCGTAGGCAAGCCGCTCGAGAGGCAGGGGCCGCCATCCCGGCTCGCGCTGGAAGTTCACAAAACCAGCGGCGCGCAACATGTCGTGCACGAGGGTTCCGGGGCCGGTGGTGATCCCGGAGGGGGTCAGGTACAGGATCGTCTCCGTCCCCGGGCGGCGGCGAAGCGCAGCCTCCCGCTCCTCCATTTCCGAAACGAGCGCCTCCCCCCGCCCCGGCTCTCCAAGCGCCTGCGCCATCTCGCGCAGGACACGTTTCACCCCGGCGAGGTTCTCGGCAACCCCGACCTGCGCGATCCTGACCCCGGCACGCTCCAGGAAGGCGGCGATGTTGGAACCCCCGCCGTAGGAACGGACCACCAGGTCGGGCCCGAGGGGCAAGACGTCTTCCGCCCGCGGGCGCACGCGGGGCAGACCTTCGGCGGCCGCGCGCATGAAGGAAAAACTCTTCCCGGCGTCGGGGGACACCGCGAGGATCCGGTCGCGGTCGGCCAGCTTGAGCACGAACTGGTCGGCGCAGTAGTCGAGGCTCACGATCCGCGAAGGTTTGGTCCCCTCGGCCGCGACGGGATCCACGGCGGCGCCGGGATCTTCGGCGGCGCCGGGATCCGCGGCCAGCAGCAGGAGAACGGCCGCTACGACCAGCGTCCTCAAACCGGCCCCTCGATCGCGACGCTGTCGCCCTCGACGCGGGCGCGCACCCCGAACACGGACTCCATGCGCTCCGGCGCCAGGGTCTCCGCGGCGGAGCCGTCGGCAACGATTTCCCCGTCCTTCATCCAGAGGAACCGATCCGCGAACCGTCTCGCGAGACCTACGTCGTGCAGCACGATCAGCGCACCGCCGCCCCGGTTCACGAAATCCCGAATGAGTCCCATCACCTCGAACTGATGGCGCGGGTCGAGCGACGCTACCGGCTCGTCGGCAACCAGGAGCGGCGCTTCGGCGGCCAGCGCCCGGGCGCAGTGCATTCGCGCGCGTTCGCCACCGGACAAGGTCGCGGCGGAACGCTCCTTGAGGTGAACGAGGTCGCAGACCCCGAGCGCCGCATCCACCGCCTCGGCGTCTCGTCCGGACAGCCGGCCGAGGACCACGCCGTAGGCAAAGCGTCCGAGCGCCACCACGTCCCGCACCGCCTGGGGCCAGACGAGCGGCCGCGTCTGCGGCAGATAGGAAACCCGCCGCGCCCGCTCGAGCGGCGCGAGTCGCCGAATGTCCCGGCCCCCGAGAAGCGCCTGCCCCCGGGTGGGCTTCAGGAGACCCAGCGCGGCGCGCAGCAGGGTGGTCTTGCCGGCCCCGTTCGGGCCGATGAGCGCGATGAACTCCCCCGGGGCGAGTTCGAAGGAGACGTCGCGAACGAGCGCGCTGCCTCCCACGGTGACGGTGATGCCCCGCACCGACAGGTTTTCGCTCATGAAATCGGGGCGACCGGAGGCACGGGCGCAATTCTGGCCCACCGGCCGCCCGCTGCGGGCCCGCGAAAACACCACGGGAAGAGAATCTGCCCGTCTTGCCGCCCGGCTCCGCAGGCGCCCGAGCGCCCGGCGGCGGTGCGGCAGCCCGGCTCCCAGGTCTCAGCCGTCAGTAGTCGATCCCGCGCTGGGCCTTGATCCCGGCCGCAAAGGGATGCTTCACCTCCCGCATCTCGGTGACCAGATCGGCGTAGTCCATGACCTCCGGCAGGGCGCCGCGGCCGGTCAGGATCACGCTCGTGCGCGCGGCGCGCGCCCTGAGGCCATCGAGGACGGCGTCGCAGCCGAGATAGTCGTAGCTCATCACCACGTTGATCTCGTCGAGGACGACGAGGTCGAAGTCGCCGGAAACGAGCATCTCCCGCGCGGCGGCGAAGGCGGCTTCGGCGACTTCGACATCACGAGCCCGGTCCTGGGTATCCCAGGTGAATCCCTCACCCAGGGTCCGCCAGACCACCTGCTCCGGGAAACGGCCAAAGAACTGGCGCTCGCCGGTTTTCCAGTTGCCCTTGATGAACTGAACCACGCCGACCCGCCGCCCCCAACCGAGCGTCCGCGCGATCACGCCGAAGGCGGAACTGGACTTGCCCTTCCCGTCCCCGGTGTGGACCAGCACGAGTCCGCGGCCCGGGTCGCGGGCGGTGGCGCGCTTTTTCCGCACTTCGGCCTGGAGCGCCTCCATGCGCTCCCGGTGGGCGCCTGGTCCGTCACCGGGTCTCGTTGTCATGGCTCGTCCTTCGCCGGCGCGGCGCCGCCCCGAACGCCGGGCTCAGAGGCGGAAGATCGCACCGCAGGGGATCTTCGCATCCCAGGGGCCGCCCCTCGCGATCCGAATCACCCCAAGGGGCGTAACCGCGAGGCAGGATCCGGACCGAGCCCGCAGCGCGGAGGGCATCCTCGACGGCGGGGCGGGGCACGGAGCCTCCTGGTACGGACAGGCTGCCCCACCACTGGTCGTCTGCGGACAACGTCACGCGGCTAGAGAGCGATGAGTTCCGAGCCGATGAACGCCTGCTCTATCTCCTGGCGGGCTGCCCTTTCCTCGGCCGGGGTTCCGCCGAACACGGGCCAGAGCTGGTTGTAGAGCGGGACCACGTGCTCCGTGACCTCGAGCCGCGGTTTGCGAACCCGCACGACCAGGCCGAGGAGTTTCAGCGCCAGAATGCGGAAGTTCCGATCCGTCGCCCGCAAGGGAAAACTGACGATTGCCATGGCCGTTCGTTCCGCCTGATCCACCGCGCCGAGGGAGAGCCACAGCTTTCCCCAGTACTCCAGGGTGTCCAGATCGAACTGGCCACCATCCTCGAACCGGTTCGAAGCAATGCGCACGAGATCGGCGATGATCATCTCGTCGTAGTCGGGATTGCCCTCTCCCGACTGCCGACGGCGGGCTCGTCGCTCTTCCACGAGCACGCAGAGAGCTCTGGGGCCGACGCCCTCATCGCGGGCCTGGTTAAGAACCCACTGATCGTCTGCCTGGCCGAACCGCATTGCATAGCGGGCAGCCAGTTCGGCAGCGACAGATGCTTCCGGGTGACTGTCGAGGTGCTGCCGGCAAAACCTGCAATGCGCCCACACGGCTTCGGCCAGAGCACAGACCTGAAAGGGCTCGATTGGCCGGCCGAACTCGCTCCGGCGCGGAATCGCGAGCAGCGCGACCAGCAACCAGTGCTGGGCGATCTGTTCCGAGATCGCAAACGAGTCGAGATCCTCCTCCGCATCCCAGACGCTGAGCCGCAGGTCCCGGCACTCCTTCGCTACCCACACGGGAAGATCGAGCTCCACACCAGACAGCGCGAGCGCTGTTCCCAGCCCTTCCAGCCATTCTCGGTCGTTCCAATCGCCCCACTCGGAGGCGAGGTATTGGCCGTCCCGCTGCTCCGCCAAGCGCCGCCGGTGCTCATCGAGCGTGGCCCGCGCGAGCTCCGCCGCGCGCTCTGGAGACAACTCGCGCATCGCCTTGGCAATCCCCGTTTGGTGACGGACCCAGCGCTTCCTTCGGCCAGGACGCAGACCGAACTGGAACTGAGAGAGCAAATCCGCGGACACGCAATCCTGGAAGAGACCTGCCGCCAGTCTTGTACACCCTTCTTCCAGCTCCACGAGCCGGAGCGGTTTTCGTCCATCGCCCGGCGCCGACAGCGCTAGCGACGCCTGACTCAAGAGTTCGCCGACCCAACGGAGGCAAACCGATGGATCGAGGCGTCCCAACCGTTCCAACAGTTGGACCAGCAAACTTGCGGCGGCGTCGTCCGGGGGGCCCTCCTCCCTGGTGACATCGTCGTCCCGGACAGATTTGAGCGAGTCCGGAATGCCCCCGGCCATGCGGCCCTCGTCCATCTTCCGGACCGCGCTCAGGGTGTGGACGATGGCCAGCGCCACGGCGGCCTCACCCGAGCGCTTCGTGATCCATCCGACGATCCGGTGCTGCTCACGGGGGGACGTCCGCGCCACCCACGCCACCATTCGGCGGGCCGCCTTCGCCTGCATCGTCGGCGCTTTCAGCCGTTCGATGAGTAGCGGGGAGCGTTCAGGAGACAGATCAACCGCCAGATCAATCAGATTGGCCACCGTGGGGTGCAGCCCCTGGCTCAGGAGTTCAAGACTCTGTTTCTCAAGGCGCGCAAACGCGCCCACCATCCCGTCACGCAATGCGGCTTCCCGAAAGCCTCTGTCCTCCGCTTCTTCCCCTTCCCCAGCCGAACTACCCGCAATCGGAGAGCCGACCACCAGCCCGTTCAGCGCTTCGATCGCTGCCTCGACAAACGAGTCAGTCTCGCCCGACGACCAGCGCCGACGAATCATGCCAACCGAAAGATCGAGCCCGATGGAGGCGATCGCCCAGATCGCATCCTCCGAGCGCCGCGGGCCGACGCCCTCAAGCACCAGATCCGCAACCAACGCCGCGCGATCCGAATTCAGCCACCTTACGTGCGTCCCCGAGTCGAACCAGCTTCCGATGGTTGCGATGGCGCGATTCTGGTCTGCCGGCGGCACATGCAACCGGATCACGGGCTCGATGTTCTCGAAAGCCGATCCTCTGGCTCCCGGCGCCGCGCCGGCACTGAAGATCCGCCAGACCGCCGCCCGAATTTCCGGAGACAGCGCGGGTTCGGTCCCGGACGGGCCGGCCACTACGAGATCTCACGCACGAGAATGTCGGAAGCAGGCGCATCCAGGTCCATGGCCCACAGTTGCTGCGCCTCGGCACGGTACACGCCGTAGGGAAGACTCACGAAGGTCACCCCGAACCTGTTCCACCCGTTGAACGAGTTCGTCATCAGAACTTCACGCGCGGGAGTGATCAGATATCGGTCGTGGAAACATCCGCGCTCGTCGCTTCGGTTCACGAAGGTCCGCACGGTAACGTTTGCTCGGATCTTTCGGAGGTAACGCGCCCACCAGGGGGGAGCATCGTCCGGCTCACGTTCGGCACACAGAATCCGCAGCGGCCGGCGCTGAATGGCGGCGCTCATGTCCACAAACAGTTGTGCCACCTCGTCCGCCATCGCGTGGCCGACAAAACACGGATCGGCGAGGTAGATGGGCCCTGCGGTGTCCGAGTCGTTGGATATGAGATACAAGAAGTGCCGCGCCGCCTCGTCAAACCGGCCGGGACCGAAGCGCACGAGGTTGGCTTCGCGCCTGGCCCCTACTTCCTTCCGATAAGCCACTCGATGGAGCCACTGTTGCCGGATGTCCCTGTCGAGTCGACTGGGGGTTACCTCGGGATACTCGGCAATCCCGGAAACCGAACGAGAAGCGTCGACGCGCTGCGGACCGCGGGATCGCGGCCCCGGAGACCGCGGCACCGGCCCGGATCCCCGCATTACGGTATGCAGTGCCTCGCTATTGGCCACGTTCTCGACAAGATCCACATACTGGCCGTCGACGTCCCTGCAGATCGCGAAACCAGTCCGATCCACCCCGGAGACCAGTTCGATCGTTGTCTGCCCGGCTGTTATTGGCACCTCCCTGCGCAGTACTTCGTCTCCGCTATGGCTCGCCCAAACCGTCGCGCGATACGTCTCCGGCAACAGGGCTTTGGCATCTACGTGAAGTCGGAGCGTCTGGTCCTGATGCGCCGTCAGTCGACAGGTGATCGCGTCTTCGGCAGCGGCGATGACCAGGTTCCCGACCCGCTCCGGGCACCGGTCCAGTGGGAATCCGAGGCGACGAAGTCCCGACCGGATGCGGGCCGGCGGAGGGTCGGGTAGCGACAGCCAACGCTTGTGTGGTTCGTCCTCGAAACTCCAGTACTCGGTAATCGCGGCGCTGTGCATCGAGAACGGACTGCGTATGGACGCTTCCGAACGGCGCCGGTAGTCCCTGTACGCCCAGTGATTCCTGGGCTGGTCCTCCAGGTCGTAGTGGATCTCGTGTCCCATCGTCTCAAGCGTCTCCGACGCAAGGATGTGGTCGAGGTGCTTTCGGCACTCCGCGTACGAAGCGGTGAAGGAAAACAGACTGAGCCCGTCACCGAGTGATTCAAGAGCCCAGACTGCATCCGGTTCGCCTGACCACGGACCCACGGATTCGCGCTTCCGATGACGCAGGAGCGTGAGCAGATTCCGCGCCCTCCCGTCCTGGCCGCGCCAGGCGAGAATCGTGAGCCGCGCAATCCTCTCCCCCTCTTCCAGGAATGTCAGCCGGACCCGTTTCGGCGGGGTGAAGGGAAGGCCGCGTGCCCCGGCCCATTTCACAGCCTCTTCAAGCGGTACACAAACGCTTCGTCCCTGTCTCCGAACGGCAAGATGGCGCCGATGTATGTGTTGGCGCACGTAATTTTCGTTCTTCCTTACGGCACGTGCCAACTCGGAGACCGTGAGATTCATCGCGATGTTCTCACCTCAACCGTAACCGCGTGTCAATGTCATGTGTCACACTCAGCACGGAATAACGGCATCCGACGCGCGGACCAAAGGTGATTTCTTGTGCGTGGAACGTATTTGCATTCTTTCACAGCGCAAACCCACTTCAGACACTCCCAAGACACGGAATGTGCCCCATTCCCGGTGTGTAATGAATGTAACGTCATCCGGTCACATACGAATGTCAGGAACATTTGGGACTTCACATATTTCGAACGGGGTCATGGTTCCAAAAATTCTCGCCAGCCACCGATTCACGGCCGTTCCATTTGCAGTTACTTGGGTCACTACGTCGAAACCTCGCCGCGTGTTCCGGACTGTCACCACGGCGGTGCGGCGTTCGGCTATGAGCGGGCCCGGCAGAGCAAACATCCGTACCACTGGCGAAACGGCTCCCAGAGCCAAAGGCATAAGCGGATTACGACGGTATTTGACCTGATCGAATCGGGAAACACTGTCGTGAGTCTTCCACCACCCCAATTGGGCCCCCTTGTATTCCCGACCGAGCCCCCACCGGGGCACCGGGGCCCGTGACCTACCGGCGGTCAGGGACCGGCGTCGCTCCCGAGCGTCCAGACGATGGTTCCGACCAGACTGCGCCCGGGGGCAAGGACGGCGCGAGCGTCGGCGCTGATCGGGTAGGTCGCGTTCAACAGGTTGCGACCCGAGAGGCGCAGTTCGGCGCCACCGGCAATCGGGAAGCCGACGGCGGCGTCGAGGCGGGCGTAGGCATCCATGGCCGACTCGGTGGGACCTGGATCACTGTCCGCGGTAAATGCCAGCAGGACGACCTCGGCGAAGCTCCGCGCCCGGAGGCGATGGCGGAGCCCGGCCCGGAAGTTCGCCGGGCGCACTCCGTCGAGGGCCGCCCCGTCCTCCGTCCGGCCGCGAGTCAGTCCGCCGGCGAGATCCAACAGGAAAGCGTCACCCGGGGCGCCGACCTGGAGCTCGAATTCGACGCCGGAAAGATGCGCCTCGCCCCGGTTCCGGAAGAAGTAGAGGTCCTCACCGTCCTCGTAGCGCTCGACGAGATCGGTGATGCGGTAGCGGAAGGCGTAGAGCCCGCCATGGACGGCGCCCCGGTCGAAGCGGAGGGCGAGGTCCGTCTGGAGCGCGCGCTCCGGGCGGAGATCGGGGTTTCCGTACACCACGCCGCGGCCGGTGAGCCCGCTGTAGTAGCGATCCGAGAGGGTGGGATCGCGGAAGCCACGGGAAAGCTGGCCGGTAAGCGCGACCCCGGGCGTCAGGTCGGCGCGCAGGGCGAGGAAACCGCTGAGCGCTCCGTGGCTCGTTTCCGGCCGGGGGCCGGCGCCGCCGGACGCCGGGCCGGCTCGGCTGGCGATCGCCGAAAGCCGCGCTCCCGCGCTCCCGGCAAGTCGCCCGTCGAACGGCTGCTCGGCGTGGCCGTAAACCGACGCCTCGCGGCGCACCGCGCCGTCGAGGCCGGAGCCGAACTCTCCCCCGTCCGGGAGGGCCGCCGTCATTCCGTCAGCGCCGGTCCCGGCATAGATATCGAACCGGCTCAGGAACTCGGCGCCGAGTTCGAGGCGGCCGTCCCGGAGAGGCCGGACGCCGCGCGTCCGCAGCATGAAGTCATGCGCCGCGACCTCGGAATCCGCGGCTTCCCCGCCCTGCTCGCGCCGCGTCAGCAGGCGGTGGGCGCCGACGAAGGCGGTGGCGTCGAGCCGCGCGAACCCCCAGCGCGGAGCAAGCTGGTAGTCGGCAACGAGCCGGGCCGAATCCTCGAAGGGATAGGAAGTGACCGACGAGGAACGCCGGGGGCGCCCCACGTTCCGCGCGGCGTCGACCTGGAGTCCCAGCCCGAGCAAGCCGCCCGCGACCTCCCGCAAACCGCGGAGCAGGAATCCGTAATCCTCGGCGCCCGACCGGGCAACCCTGCCCTCGGGGCTCGAGTACTCGGAAAAGACCCGGCGCCTCGCCTGGGCGAGCAGACCGGTCTCGAGAACGGACCCCGCGACCTCGGCCCCGAAGCTCGCTTCCGGAAGGCCGGCGCCCCAGGTGGCGCGGGCTCGAGCCGCGAGGGGGTCGCCGGGAACCGGGCGCCGAGTCCGGGCGTGGATGACGCCGCCGAAAGCGTCCGAGCCGTAGGCCACCGAAGACGGACCGCGCACCACTTCGACGGCTTCGAGGAAGAACGGATCGAGGAAGGTGGCGCTCGGCCCGGCGCGGCGCTCGCTGGTGATCCGCGCCCCGTCCAGGAGGAGCACCGTCCGGCCTCCCGAGAGGCCGCGAATCGAGGGGACCCCGGCGTGGAGATCGCTGTCGCGCCCGCCTCCGGGAACCGCCTCCAGCACGTCGGCGAGCCGCGGCGCCTGGCGGACGCGGATCGCCTCGCCGGAAATGACCGCAGCGGCGCTTCCCGGCGTGGCGTCGGTGTGCGGCACGGCGCCGCTGGTGATGGTGACGCTCTCGTGCACCCCGAGCGGCTCGACGCGAAGTTCCACCTCGCTCCCGTCGAAGGACTCGACGATGACGGGGGCGGTGTAGCGCTCGCCCGGAAGCACCACCAACACGTGGAAGGGGGGGACCGGGTCCGGTAGCCACTCGAAGCGGCCGTTGGCGTCGGTGGTGGCTGAACCGGGATGCCCGAGGATCTGAACGATGGCGCCCGCCGCGGGCTCGCCGTTGAGGAGGAGCACCGTTCCGGTGAACGCGGAGCCCGACGCAGCCCAGCCCAGAACGGCCAGAACCGCAACCGCAGAGCGCACCCGGTACATCTACCGGGAATCTAACCGGGCGAGTCGATGGAACCCTTTATCCCCGCCGCCGAGCGGCGGCGAAGGCGGCCCCGAAGAGACCGGAGATCAGGCCCAACACCACAATGCCCCCCACCTGCACCCAATCCGCAAAGGACGCCGGATTGAGGATGGGATTGAGCCCCGCGATGAGCGAGAAGCCGGACTCGGGATCGAGCCGCATCGCCTTGAGGGCGCCGAGCAGGACGGCGAAGCCGAAGACCGTCCCGCCGCCGAGAAGGGCCGCGATCCCAAAACGGCTGGCGAGGCCGGAGGAAAGGCGGGGAGCTGCCGGTTCGTCACCGCCGCCGAACCGGATCTCCGGATCGCGGACCCCGAGCGGGGAGAAGCGATGGAGGAGGATCAGGCCGGGGATCCCCATCGCCATCGTGGACAGGAAAAAGGTCCGCCAGCCGATGGCGTCCACCGCAAAACCGCTGAAGGGGCCGGCGAGCAGGCGCGGCAGCGCGAAGAGCCCGGAAAAGAGCGCGTACTGGGTCGCCGAGAAGCGCTTTTCGGTGATCCGGAGCAGGAGCACGGAGAACGCCCCGGTGCCGAGCCCTCCGGTCAGCAACTCGAAGGCCGAGGCCCCGTACATCCAGGCGAGGCTCCCGTCGGCGCCGGCGACGAAGAAGTAGCCGAGATTCGAAAAGATCTGGAGCCCGCCGAAGAGCCAGAGCGCCGGTCCGAGCCCGGCCAGCGTCGTGAACATCCCGCCGGCGAAGGTGCCGACGATCGCGGCGACCAGGCCTACGGTCCCGAGCGCGATGCCCCGGTGTCCGCCGCCGTATCCCATGTCGATCAGGAAGGGCCGGGTAAGCGCCTGGGCCAGGTTGTCGGCGAACTTGTAGAAGAAGACGAAGGCCAGGATTTCCAAAGCCCGGGGCCGGGAGAGGGCTTCCAGGAAAGGCTTCCAGACCGCATCGCGCAGGGTGCGGGGGGGCTGGAAGCTTTCCTCCGGCTCGGGTGCGCGCCAGGTGACGAACAGCATGGGAAAGAAGATCAGCCCCAGCAGCGCGTTCACCACCCCCCAACCGAAGAGCGCCGCCAGGCTGATCGCACCCCCTCCGGCGACCAGCATCGCGGCGCGGTAGAGCGCCACCCGGGCGCCCACCGCCACCCCGTGCTCCTCGGGGCGGAGCACCTCCACCGCGTAGGCATCCACCACGATGTCCTGCGAAGCGGAAGCGACCCCCAGGGCGAGCGCCAGCGCCCCCACCAGCCAGATGGCGTCCGGGTGGTCCCCGACACCCCCGAGCAGGAGGCAGAGGCCCAGGAGAGCCACCTGGGTGATCGCCATCCAGCCGCGCCGCCGTCCCCAGAAGCCCGGGACGTAGCGGTCCATGAAAGGCGACCAGAGGACCTTGAACGCCCAGGGGATCTGCGCCAGGTTGAAGAGCCCGACGATGCGGATGTCCACCCCGATGTCACGCATCCAGTCGGGAATGGCGATCCAGACAAGGCCAAGGGGCAGCCCCGACGAGAACGACAGCAGCGTGACCGAGAGGGTCCGCCAGGAGCGGAAGGCGCCCAGGATGGTCCGGAAGCCCGTCACTTTGGTTCCACGCCGTTCACCGGGCCGGCTCCGCGGGCCGCGCACCGGCGGTTTCGCCGCGCTGCGGCTCTCCCCGGCGCCGCCCGCCACTCAGTCACATCCCGTCGGGGCACCGGACGCATTCTACGCAGCGCCTCTTCGCCAGCGGCTGATCAGGAGGCCCACCGCGGCGGTGGCGAGGGAGCCCACCATGACGTCCCACGTCCACGCGAGGGGAAAGCCGGCCAGCCGGATCGCCGCCGGGGCCGCGAAACCGCCGGCCATCCCGATCAGCACGGCGGTGGGTTCGGTGCGCCGCGCGAAGACCGCGAGCAGGAAGGCCCCCACCGTCGGTCCGGAGGCGTAGGAGAGCACCGAGAGGCCGGCCTCCAGCGCCGAGGGCGCACGCTGGGCCATGAGCGCCACCCCGGTCTGCACGATCCCCCAGACCACCACGAACTGCCGGCCGACCCGGACCTGCCCGGAGTCATCGCCGGCGCCTCCCGCCGTCCCCTGCCGCTGTTTCCAGGGCAGCCAGAAGTCCCGCACGGTGGTCGAAGCGAGGCTCACGAGGGATGGAGAAAGCGCTGCCGCCACGACCGCGGCGAGGGTGACCCCGGCCGCGAGACCGGAGAGATTCTCCGCGACGAAGGTGGGGAGCACTTCGTCGGGACGGGCGAACGCCCGGCCGTCGTAGTAGTGCCAGAGCCAGGCGCCGATGCCCAGGAAGAGCCCGAACTGGAGCAAAGCCCCGAACCCGGAAATCACCAGACCCGCCTGGGCGTGGCGGAGCGAACGTGCCGCGAGCAGCCGCTGGGCCAGGTACTGGTCCGCACCGTGGGTCGCGAAGGTGAGGAAGAACCCGCCGGCCACCCCGGCCCAGATCGTGTATGGGATGGTGAGGTCGAAGGCGGGAAACACCACCGCGAACTTCCCGGCCTCGCGGGCAGCAGGGATCCAGGCGAGCGGCTCGGGGCCACTCCCCTGCCAGAGCGCCGCGACGATCACCCCGGCCCCGATGAGATACACGCCGAGCTGGATCACGTCGGTCCAGATGGTGGCCTTGACCCCGCCCTCCTCCGAGAACACGACCATTGCGGCCGCGAGCGCCACGATGCACCACCACTCGGGAACCCCGGCGACGATCGCCACCATGAGCGCGGCGGCGTGGAGCCGGACGCCGTCGGCGAGGTTGCGGTAGACGAGGAAGATGGCGGCGGCGGCGCTCCGCACGCGGGTGCCGAACCGCTGCAGCAGGAGTTCGTAGGTGGTGACCACCTGCCCGCGGAAGTAGGCCGGCAGGAGCACCAGCGCGATCCCTACCCGGCCCAGCACGAACCCGATCGCAAGCTGCAGGAAACCGAAGTTCCCTTCGTAGGCGAACCCGGGAATCGAAGTGAAGGTGAGGACGCTGGTCTCGGTCGCCACGATGCAGGCGGCCACCGCCCAGTAGGGGGCGGACCGGCCGGCCAGGAAGAACCCGGTGACCGTCCGATCCCGGCGACCCACCCAGATGCCGAAGGCCGTGATCCCGGCGAGATAGCCGACAACGACGAGGACGGTGGAAGCCGAAACCATCAGTTGAGACCGCGGCCGGCGCTACCCCGCGCCACGATGTCCGGACAAACCCGCTTTCGGGAGATTTGCCGCACCGGTCGGTTAACCGGCGGTGGATGAAGTGACGTGAGCGCCGAGGCCGCCAGTTCTCCCGGTGGGGGCGAGGCCCAGTTCTCCCGGTGGGGCCAGTCCTCCCGGTGGGGGCCCGGCTGACAAGGCGCGCGAGGGAGGAGCCCCCACCGGGAGAACCGGCCCGGGTGTATTTCGACCGAAGCGCAACGACGCGCGGCGCGAAGCGGAGAGTTCAGCCGGGATGCATCGCCGGCCGAGCCCCCACCGGGAGAACTGGGCCGCGTGACTTCGTTCACCGGCTGTTAACCGCCTGTGGTGAAACCCGGGTGAGCGCCGAGGCCGCCAGTTCTCCCGGTGGGGGCGAGGCCCAGTTCTCCCGGTGGGGCCAGTCCTCCCGGTGGGGGCCCGGCTGACAAGGCGCGTGAGGGAGAAGCCCCCACCGGGAGAACTGGCCCGGGTGTATTTCGACCGAAACGCAACGACGCGCGACGCGAAGCGACGCGGTGAACAGCCGGTGGTGGAACCCGCGTGAGCGCCGAGGCCGGCGAGGCGCCCGGCTGACAAGGCGCGTGAGGGAGAAGCCCCCACCGGGAGAACTGGCCCGGGTGTATTTCGACCGAAACGCAACGATGAGCGGCGCGCAGCGACGCGGTGAACAGCCGGTGGTGGAACCCACGCGAGCGCCGAGGCTGGCCAGTTCTCCCGGTGGGGGTCCGGCTGACAAGGCGCGTGAGGGAGGAGCCCCCACCGGGAGAACTGGCCCGAGTGTATTTCGACCGAAACGCAACGATGAGCGGCACGCAGCGGCGCGGTTCAGCCGGGATGGATCGCCGGCCGAGCCCCCACCGGGAGAACTGGGCCGCGCGGGTTTCATCACAGGCTGTTTGGCCGGGATGGATCGCCGGCCGAGCCCCCACCGGGAGAACTGGGCCGCGTGGGTTTCACCACCGGCTGTTAACCGGCGCGAAGAATCCGGCCGCGAGAGCTGACCCGGAAGCCATCCGGGAGAACCCGCTCCACTCCGGGACGGTGCCCGCGGATTTCCCACTCCAGGTCGGCAAAGAGTTCGGAGATCGCGATCCGGACGCGTACCGAGTCCTCCTCCTCGGAGACGACGGCCTCGAGCAGCGCTTCCCGGGTCGCGGGCTCCGCGTACGTCCGGAGTGCCGCCACCGCGGCGATCCGCACCGTGTCGTCGCTGCTCGTGAGGCAACGCGCCACCCCCGCGGCAATCCCTTCCGTGTCGAGTCCGGCGAGAAAGTCGATGATCTGGACCGCCTTCGGTCCCCGGATGGCCACCGCGTCGCCGTCCTGGAGCACTTCGAAGAGGAATTCGGCCAACGCATCGGCTGGCAGGAGCTTCAAGAGGGCGTCCATCGCCCAGGTGATGTCATCGTGGCCCCTCAGGTAGCGCCGCAGTGGATCGGCCGCGCGGTCGCCCTGTTCGATCAGCAGGTCACGGACCCAGCGCTTTTCCTGATCGTCCTGCTCCAGATTCCCGGAGGTGATGGCGAACCGCCGGGCGAGCTGGTAGATCGCCTCGGGGGTCCCGATCCGGACGAGCCGATCGGCAGCGTCCATCCGGGGCTCCGGCTGCGCGTACCGCTCGGTGAGCGTCTTCGCCGCGCGCCGAATGCGGGCCGCCTCCCGGCCCTCCCGCGAAAGGAGTTCGAGAATCACGACCCGGAGTCCGCTACTCCGATGCGGTGGAGCGGAACGTTCTCGATGCCGTAGCGCTGCCAGTCCCCGTAGTCGAAGTGCCACCACTCGTGTTCGTAGACGGCGAAGCCCTCGCGCTCCATGAGCCTGCGGAGCAGTTCCCGAAGCCAGCGCTGTTCCGAGGTCCCGCCGACGTAGCGGGGGAAGGCGCGTTCCGAGAACTCGTCGTAACCCGAGACGAAGACCTGCACCTCGCCGGTGGCGAGGTCGTAGAGGCCGATGTCCACCGCGGCGCCGCGGTTGTGCCGGGACCCCGCAGAGGGATCGGCGACGAAGATCCGCTGGGGCTCGGGAGTGGCGTCGAAGAACATCTTCGTGACCCGCCACGGACGGTAGCCGTCGTGGGCCACCACGCCGTAGCCGTACTCTCCGAGCGCGGCGTGCGCCCGGGCGAGAGCCTCGGCCGCGGGACGCTGCAGGAAGGCGTCCGCGACCTCGTAGAAGGCGGTCCCCATGAAGTTGTTGTCGCCGGCGTAGCGGACGTCCAACCGAATGGTGGAATCCAGGTCAGTGAGCCGGACGAGATCCGAATCGCGGAAGTCGCCTTCCTCAGCCGGCGGAGACGCGTCATCGGCGAGCCGCCGAAGCTCCGAGACCGGTAGCAGGGGCTCGATGCGGAAGGTCCCTTCGCCCGGGCCGGGCCGGCGCGGGAAGACGATCCCGGAGAGATCCGCTCCCCTCACCCGCCCGTCATCGTCCCTGAGAAAGCGGAGCGACTCGCCCGGGTAGAGGCCCCGGTCCGGGAAGTGAAACAGGTTCGGGTCTTCGGTGGCGGCAGTGAGCGGGTAGCGCTCCAGCCATTCGATCAGCACGGTGAGGGCGCCGTCGCGCTCGAAGACGAAGAGAATGTTGTGATCCCAGCCGTACTCGCCGAGGAGAGGGTTGAACTCCGCCGGCGGGGGAGGCGGACGCGGGTCGGGGACGCGGCGGAATTCCCGCTCGCCGATCCGAAGGGATTCGATCGGTCCGGCCTCCTCCGGTCCGGCCTCCTCCTCTTCGGCGATCTCGACTTCGGGACCGAAGGACAGCCGCGAGTCGGCGACAAGCACGCCCGGGGTATCCGAGGCGCGAAGTTCCAGAGTGGCGCTCCCGATTTCCATCTCGGCGCGGTCGCCGCGGGCCAGCACCCGAAGCCGGCTGCCCTCCCCGGACTCGTACAAACCGTGAAGCCGCCTCGCCAGCCCCTCGCGCAGCGGCGCGGAGCGGGGCAGCGCACCCTCGGCACCCTCGGCACCCTCGGTTCCCGAACGGAGGCCGAGCGCCCCCCGGAGCGCGAGCCCGACGATCCGGGAGGCCACGGCATTCGTGAAATCCACGTTCGTCACCACGACGGCGCCGAGTCCGACCTCGGGCAGGAAGGCGAGTTCGGTGGAGTAGCCGTAGATGGCCCCCCCGTGGCCGATCACCGCGTAGGAGGTGGTTTCGCCGGCGGCGTTTTGGGCCTCCAGCGTGCCCCGGTTGAAGCCGAGCCCGAACCCGCTGGGATCGGGACCCTGGGGATCGTCCGGGAACTGGACGCGCCACATCTCTGCGAGCGACTCCCCGTCAAGCACTCCGGGGAGCTCGCCTCCAGCCAGCAGAGTCATGAACTTGGCCAAATCGCGGACCGAGGTGACCATCGAACCCGCCGGGGCCATTCCGAGCGGAAAATCCGGCGCGGGAAATTCCCGGCCGTCGTAGCTCCACATCGACGCCTGAGCCAGGCGCTCCGCCGGCGCGGAGGCCACCGAGAAGGAACTCGAATCGAGCCCGAGCGGGACGAGCACCTCCTCGGTCACCGCCTCGGCAAAGGGCTTCCCCGCGGCGTGCTCCAGCACGCGCCCCACCACCGCGATCCCCGCGTTCGAGTACTTCTGCCGCAGGCCCGGAGGGAAGACGAGCGGAACGCCGTTCAGGCTCTCGACAGTGGCGGCGAGCGAGGGGTCGGTGTCGTCGAAGTAGTGACCCACCGGGGGCTCGCGCACGAGTCCCGCGCGATGCGCCATAAGCCGGCGCAGGCTGACTCCGCCCTCCTCCGGTACGCCGGCGGGTGCGAAGCCGGGTAGTACATCCGAGACCTCGGCGTCGAGATCCAGCTCGCCGGACGCTTGACGGGCCACCACCGCGATGTCGGTGAAGAGCTTCGAAACCGAACCCACCCTGAAGAGAGTGTCCGCATCCGCGGGTACGCCCGGCTGCGCCTCGCCGAATCCCCGCGCCCAGACGATCCGATCTCCGTCAGTGAGGGCGAGCGCGAGCGCCGGGATTCGTTTGTGCTCCATTTCGGCGGCGACGAAATCGGAGAGCCTGGCCGCCAGGTCCTCGTAGCCGGACTCCGGTCCGACGGTGGCCGGTCGCGGGGCGCCCTGTTCCCCGCAGCCGGCAAGCAGCGCCAAGGCCAGCGCGGCGGCGCCGAGGTTTCGGAATCCGCCCGTCACCGCGCTCCTCCGCGACCATTTCCGTTCGTTCCGTTCGCTGGAGCGTTGGCGCCGCCGGTCCACTGCGGATTGTCGAGGGTGTCGGGCACCGGCCCGCCCAGTTCCCGGCCCGCCGGGCGGCCGCCGAGCGCATCGTCGAAGAAATCGGCGACCCGATTCCAGAGGATCCCGGGCGGGGGGTAGTCATCGAAGCCGTGCTCCCCGCCCGGGAGCACCCAGCGCCTCGAGGGAAGCCCGGCCGCGAGCCGGGCCTCGTGGAGCTCCAGGCTGTGCTCCGGGGGCACCTGGCGGTCGCGGTCGCCGTGCAGGAAGAGCACCGGCCCGGGGATCTCGGCGATCACTTCGATGGGCCGGACTTCCCGGATGCGGAGACCCGTCCGCGCCCAGACGAAGAGCGAGAGCGGCCCGCGGAGCGCCGGCACCCCTCCCCGCATCTCCAGCATCGAACCCGCGGCCCGCCAGAGGTCGGCGTAGGGGGCATCGAGCGCGAGCGCCGGAAGATCGCCCAGTTCGGCGGCGGCATAAATCGCGGACGCGGCGCCGTTCGAAGTTCCGAAGACCACCACCCGGGATTCGTCGGTGTCCGGCCGCGAGCGCAGGTAGCGCACCGCCGAGCGCACATCGTGGCGTTCGTTCCAGGTGTAGGTGATGTATTCGCCGCCGCTCGAGCCGCGGCCGGAGAGATCCATCGTCAGGATCCCGTAGCCCCGCTCCTGCAGGAATTCGGCCCCGTGGTCGAGTGCCTGATAGCGCGACGAATGGGCGCCGTGCACCCACACCACCGCCCGCCCGTCGCTGTCCGCGGGCGGCGGGATCCACCAGCCCCGAAGGACGTGGCCGCTTCCCGAGGCCAGCGAGACCTCTTCGTAGGGCAGTCCGAGGTCGCCGGGATGGCGGACGTAGCGCGACAGCCGGAGTTGAAGCGTGCGATCCGATCCTCCTCGCACGACCCGGAGTTCCACCGTCTCTCCCGCAGTCCGGGTGCTGATGAGACCACCCATCGCGGCTCGCGCATCGCGATACACCACCCCGTCCACTGCGGTGACCCGGTCCCCGTCCCGCAGTCCCGCCTCCCGGCCCTGGGCGGTGACCCGCCGCATGACAAAGCCTTCGCCGCTTTCCGCGGGCCGCGAAAAGCCGATGAACGCAACTCCCGGCGGCGGACCGTCGGCCGGCGGCATGACGCCCCCGAAGCCCGGGCTGTCCGGGCTCCGCCGCAGCCCGGTCGTATAGGCCAGCGCCATCCGATCGAGGAGCCGGACCCCGAACAGCACCGGAACGACCGCCAGGACGACCGCTCCGACAACAAGCAGCTTCCGGTGCAGGACACGCATCGCCGGGATTCTAGGAGACGGGGACGGACTACGGAGGGACCGCGGGCCAGAGTTGGCGTAAGGAACCGCCGACCTCCAGGTCGGCATCGCGGCCTCCGGGCCGCGAAACCGCGTCCGCTACCCGGATGGATAGTGCGCGACCTGGAAAAAGTCTCCGGGGGAGAGTCCCCCGGATCAGGACCGGAGCAGGAGCGTGATGATGGCCACCGCAAGCGCGGCCTGCAGCCCGAGGACGCCCCGGATCAGGCGCGACTGCTGGTTCTCGAGCCGTTCGAGCCGGGTGTCCATCCTGGCGACGATCGTGGCAGGCGCGTCCACCTGAACAGCCTGTGGCAAAACCCACGCGGCGTTCGACCGGCGATCCATCCCGGCTGAACCACTCCGCTTCGCTGCGTTCTGCGTTGCGTTTCGGTCGAAATACACCCGGGCCAGTTCTCCCGGTGGGGGCTCCTCCCTCACGCGCCTTGTCAGCCGGGCGCCTCGCCCCCACCGGGAGAACTGGCCAACCTCGGCGCTCACGTGGGTTTCACCACAGGCTGTTAACGACTGAAACAACCGGCAGAAACGTAAGCCGCTTATGTTAAAATACCACCATGGACCTGCCCGCCGCGCTCCGGGAGTACTTCTCCCGGATTGGCCGCAAGGGCGGGGTTCGCAGCCGCCGCAAACTGTCGTCCGCCCAAGCCCGCGACATGGTGCGGGTCCGCGAGGCCCGGCGAGCGTTCCGCACGTTCCACGCCCAGTGCTTCTGGCACCTTCGCCCCGACCTGGCCGTCACCCTCGACGACGTCCCGGAGATCGTCCGGGGTCTGCGGCAACACGGCGGCCGGAGAGGGTTCATCACCGCGGCGCGGCTATGCCGCTGAGTTCCGCCCAGGCGGAGGTGCTGCGCCTTATCAGCCTGTGGCAAAACCCACGCGGCCCAGTTCTCCCGGTGGGGGCTCGGCCGGCGATCCATCCCGGCTGAACCGCGTCGCTTCGCGCCGCTCATCGTTGCGTTTCGGTCGAAATACACTAGGTATTCCTCCCTCACGCGCCTTGTCAGCCGGGCGCCTCGCCCCCACCGGGAGAACTGGCCGGCCTCGGCGCTCACCCGGGTTCCACCACAGGCTGTTACCCCGGACTTCCTGCTGGAGCAGGCGGCGCGGCATGCGGCCTATACCCAGGGGGATCTCGACCGGCTGGCGCTCCGAAAACCGCTCGACCTCGGCGTCCTCAAACGACGTTGGCTGGCGGCAGTCGAGCGAGCGCGAAGGCTCGTGGCGGAACTTCCGGCCGCCGAGGTCGGCTGCCTCTACCTCGACACCGAGGGACACCCGGCCACTCCGGATCCGTCGTCGAATGGATTTCGGACGCTCGCTCGCCACTGGGGCTCCGTGCGCGGCGCCTGGCCCACGCTGTCTGCCTCCAGCCGCTAGCCAGCCGGCGTCGCCCGCCGGGAGCGGGCGAAACGAGCGCGCGGGTCTCTCCACAGCCCGGTAGAGTTCCCCGCCGCGCAGATGACGAAGATCACCGAGCTGGCCAGCGTCCGCCTCGGTACCTGGAACACCCAGTGGGCCGTGCCCGGCAGCGCCAGGGGCGCTCGCGTCAGCACCTCCCTCGCCGTCCCCGGCTGCGACATCCTGTGCGTCACGGAAGGATCGGCAGGTCTGCTTCCCGGGGAAGGCCACATCATTGATGCCGGCACCAACTGGGGGTATTCCCTGCCGCGCGAAGGTCGCAGGAAGGTAGTTCTCTGGAGCCGATCGCCGTGGACCGAGCTGGATTCCCTCGGTTCGGAGGATCTCCCGGGCGGGCGCTTCGTCAAGGGCGTCACCGAGACCGCCAGCGGTCCGCTCGCCGTCGTCGGCGTTTGCATTCCCTGGGACGGGGCTCACGTCGGCACCGGCCGAAAAGACCGGAGACGCTGGCAGGACCACCAACGTTGGCTTGAGGCGTTCGCAGGGCTCCCGTATCGGAGCGCCGCGCAGCGCACCGTCGTCCTGGGAGACTTCAATCAGCGGATTCCGCGGGCTCGGACACCCCAGAGGATCCACCAGGCGCTGCTCCGCGCTTTCGAGGGATTGGAGATCGGAACCGCCGGGGACCTCCCCGGTGCGCGGGGACGGGCCGTCGACCACATCGCGCACACGCAGGATCTGAAGCGGACGGGCCCCATCGGAATCTGGCCCGAGCGAAACGACCGGAACGAGCCCATGTCCGACCACTTCGGCGTCTGGGCCGATTTCGCGCTTCGCCATCGCTGATTCGCCCGTTTCGGGCGCGTCTCCGCGGCCTCCGCCAGGACGAGCGCCAGGGTCAGGGCGAAGCGGACGGCGAAACGTCTCGGAAGAGCGCGCAACCTGGAAACCTGCCCCGACGCGGAAGAAGGGTCACATCGGGAGGGCTCGGCTGTTCCGCCTGCGCTGTAACTTCCAGGGCAGCCAGGACGTATGACAAACGGAGGGATGCTCCACGATCAGGAAATCGCACGGCTTGTCCGCGTATGCCAGGAAGCCGACCGGCAGAGGCCGGCCGGCGGACAGGATGACGACCAGGCTGCCGCCCAGGACGCCTGGGGCGCCCTCTACGAACACTTCCATCCCCAGGTGCTCGCGTTTTGCCGCCGAACGCTGCCCGGCGACTCGGGCGAGGACCTCGCCGGCGAGATCATGATGAAGACCCGCTTCCGGTTGGATTCTTTCGATGCTTCGCGCCCCCTTGGGCCCTGGCTGTTCCGGATTGCGGCCAATCGGTGCTGGGACGAGGCGCGCAAGAACCGTCGCTCCGAACCCCTGGACGACGAAGGCGCGACCCAACTGGCGTCCGATTCCCCGAGCCCGCTCGACCGGCTGATCACCGCCGAACGCCGCGAGCGGGTCCGCGAGGCGCTCTCCGGGCTACCGCTCCGGCAGCGCTTCGCGCTCACCCTGCGCTACGGCGCGGGGCTCAGCTACCAGGAGATCGCCGACACCCTCGGGATCACCCGCACGAACGTGGGGGTACTGCTGCTCCGCGGCCGCCGCCGGATGCGGGACCAACTCACCGGAGAGGGAATCGCCGGAGAGGAGGTCGTCTGATGGCCACCGTCGAGCACTTCTCGGAACTCCAGCTCCTCGCCCTGCTGGACGAAGAGCTGCCCCGCCCCGAAGCGGCCGCGGCACGCTCCCACCTCACCCGCTGCTTCCCGTGCCACCGCCTCTACGAAGGCCTCCGCCGCGAAAGCGACGTCCTGCGGGCGGCCGCCGCCCCGGAGACATCCTCACGGCGCGAGGTCTCCCACGAACTCGGCTGGGTCGTCGCCGCCGGCCTCGTCCTCTCGCTGGGACTCGTCGCCTTTCGCCGGGTCTTCCTGGGAATCGAGGAAGCGGCGGCTGAGACGCCGATGCCGGACGCCCTTCCCGTGTTCTCGGATCTCGGTTTCCGCCTTCTCTCCCTGCTGGACGTACAGCAGCTCGGACTTCAGATTGCCTACGGAGGCATCGTCCTCATGACCCTCTTCGGTATTGCCCTGGCCTCGAACGCCATCCGCCGCTCCCGCGCCGGCGTCCTGCCGCTGCTGCTGGCCGCGCTGCTTCCCACTTTCGGCGCCCTCAGCGCCCCCGCCGAGGCCCTCGAGGTCGTCACCGGGGACGCCCCGGGATGCCGGGTCGCCCCGGAGCAGGTGGTGAACGACGACCTGCTGCTCCTGTGCGAGGAAGCAGTCATCCAGGGCACGGTGCACGGAGATCTCTATTTCGCCGGCCGCTCCCTCGTCGTCAGCGGGCGGGTGGACGGTGACGTGTTCGCCTTCGGCAACGAAGTGGTCATTGACGGGAGCGTCGGCCTCAGCCTGCGGGGAGCGGCCCAGACGGTACGCATCGGCGGCGAACTGGGTCGCGGTCTAGCCGTAGCGGGGGGGCGGCTGTCCATCCTTCCCGGAGCCTCGGTGGGAGGCAGCGTCATGATGGCCGGCGATCGGCTCACCGTCGCAGGACCCGTCGGCGGTTCCGTGCTTGCCGGAGGGAGCAGGCTGGAGGTGGATGCGGCCATCGAGGGGAACCTCAAGTACCACGGGGAGGAACTCCATCTCGGACCCGGGGCCAGGATCGGCGGATCGGCCGATTACACCGGACCGTCGGAACCCGAGCGCGAGCCGGGAGCGTCCTCCGTGGAGTGGTCCGAACCCGAACCGGAAGAGGAGAGCGCCTGGGACACCGCCATGAGCCTCGCGACCCGCTGGGGGATGGGAATTGCGCTCGGGCTCGTTCTCGTGCTGCTCGCCTCCGGGCCGCTCGGCGCGATGGCCGCCATCGGGGGGAGGCCCATCGCCCCGCTGCTCGTCGGTCTGTTGCTGTTCGTGGGGCTCCCCTTTGCGGCGATCCTGCTCGCGATCACCTTCATCGGGCTGCCGATCGCCTTCGCGGTCGGAGCGCTCTACCTCTTCCTGCTCTTCGCCGCGCGGGTGGTGGCGGCCATGGTGATCGGCCAGGCGATCCTCGGGCTGGCTTCCACGAACGTCCAGCGGATCGGGCGGATCGCCCTCGGCCTCGGGATCCTCGTGTTGGCCGTGGAAGTTCCGGTCATCGGCGGGATGGTCACTCTCCTCGTCATGTTCTTCGGCCTCGGCGCCTTCGGGCTCTGGGTGTGGCGCTCGCGGCGCCCGGCGGTGGTCTCGTAGTTCGCGTCGGGGCGTCGAACCGTCCCGCCACGACTGGCGCGGACCGCGCCTGCCAATGAGATGTTGCGGAACATATCCGGTTATAATGACGGGTCAGAAGTATGCGTCAGATCCAATCCACGGAAGCCAAGGCCCGTTTTGCCGAGTTCCTCCGCACCGCCGAAAACGGGGAGCGAATCGCGATCAGCCGTAACGGCAAAGTCGTGGCCTACCTCGTTCCGGCCGGCGACGCCGAACGCGAGGCATGCAGCGATGGTGTCGCGCGATTCCGGGCCGCAGCCGCCGGGTGGAAACCCAGCCGTATGACGGTTGAGGAGATCCTCGCCGCCCGCCACGATGGGCGCCGTTTCTGAACTTGGTCGTCGTCGACGCCTCTATCGCCGTCGCCCGGCTCCTGGCCGAACAGGGGCCGGTAATCCGCGCCACAATGGAGCGGCTCGAGACCGAACAGGCTTTGGTTCCCGTGCTGTGGCACTTTGAGGTGCGTAACGCTCTGCTGGTCGCGGAAAGACGAGGCCGGCTGGACGCTTCGGAGACCGGGCCCCGGCTCCGGGCCCTTGCCGAACTCAAGACCACAACGGACCAGGACCCAGACTTGGGGGCCGTCCTGTCGCTCGCCCGCAGTTGCGATCTTTCCTTCTACGACGCGCTTTATCTCGAACTGGCGAAACGTCGCGCCGCACCCCTGGCAACACTGGATCAGGCGCTCTTGCGGGCCGCTGTCCGCGAGGGTGTTGCGGTCGTGAGCGCGACGCCAACCGAGCAGGCCGGAGGTTCGTGATGGGTTGGATCAGCGACTTGGTGAGCGGCGGGCGACGCCGCCCCGAGCACTCCCCTCCCCCACCGCCCTCGCCGCGGGACGTGCAGATCGCGACGGCGGTGCTGCTTGTCGAAGTTTCGGCGGCCGACCATGACGTGGACGAACGGGAGACTCGGGAGATCGTCCGGAGCCTCGAATCGGCCTTCGCACTGACGCCGGAGGAGACGGCGGAGATCGTCGCGGTAGCCGGCCGGCGGTCCGCCGAGGCGATCTCGCTCTACGAGTTCACCCGGTTGGTGGACCGGAGCCTCGCGAAGGAGCACAAGGCGACGATCATCGAGTTGCTGTTCCGCGTCGCCTTCGCGGACGGGTGGCTCGCCGGGGAGGAAGAGCACGTCATCCGCCAGGTCGCGACCCTGCTGCATGTGGAGCATCCGGCGTTCATCGCGGCGAAGCTCCGGGCGAAGGGCTGAGCAGGAAGGGTTGAGCAGACCGTGCGGGCGAACGGAATGCGAGTTTCGACCGCCGTTGACGGGTGAAGCCGGCCCCCACCGGGAGAACTGGCTGAAGGTCGGCGTTCAGGCCGTCCAACGCATCTCCTAGACCCACCCCCTGCTCACATCCAGCAGCAGGTCGATCTCTTCGGCCGTGTTGAAGAGCGCCACCGACGCCCGGAGCTTCGCACCGCCGTCCCTGAAGCTCAGCTTGATCCGCGCCTCATCGAGAGAGCGCCGGACCGTCTCGACGTCCCGGCCGTGCTCGAAGGTGACGATGGCGGACTGGTTGCCGGATGGGGTCCAGACGGCCATCCCCTGGGCAGTGAGCCCTTCGTGGAGGCGGTGGGCCAGACCCACCGTGTGCCGCTCGATGTCCTTCACGCCTATCCGGAGCAGGTAATCGAGGGCCGCGCTCAGCTGGTAGACCGATTCAAAGGCCATGGACGCGTACCCATACTTTCGCGCGTCGTCATGCAGCCGGTAGCGGTACTCGCCAAGCGTCTCCGATACGTGGAGGTGCCCGTAGCGATCGGGGACCACGAGATCCAGGAGTTCTTCCCGGACATAGAGGGGGGCCACGCCATGCCCGGCAAGCAACCACTTGTAGGTTCCCGCGGTAAGGAAGTCGATGCCGACCTCTTTCACGTCCAGATCCAAGCTCCCGATCCCCTGGATTGCGTCGGCGTACAGGTACGTGCCATGGGCGTGGGCCAGTTGGGCGAGGGCCGCGAGGTCGTGGCGGTAGCCGTTTTGGTTGGAGACCCAGGCCACAGAGACAACCCGGGTGCGTCCGTCGATGCGATCCGCGAACGCGTCCACCGGCACGCCTCCATCAAGGGAGGGCACGACGCGAATCTCGACTCCCTTGGTTTCGGCGAGGTGCTGGTAGAGGACGTACGTGGTCTGGAAGTGAAGATCGTCGATCACGACGTTGTCGCCGGGGCCGAGGTCGAGCGACCCGGCCACGATGTTTTCCCCGTCGCTGGTGGAATAGAGCAATCCGATCTCCGGTTCGGTGGCGCCGATGAGCCGGGCGAACTTGCGCCGCACGGCGTCAGCCTCCTCCACCATGGCTCCCAGGCTCACTGGACTCCGGGTCTTCGCGTCGAGAAATGCTCGGACGGCTTCCACCGCCGGGATCGGTGAAGGCGCGATGTACGCGGAGTCGAGATAGACGCCCTCCTCGACCACCGGGAAGTCGCCCCGAACGCCAAGCGGATCGTCATCGACCACGACCGGGCTCGCCGATCCCGGCTGGGTCATGACGGCAGCAGCAGAAACGTTGCCAATGAACTCGCGGCGCGTAACGTCCATAGTGCCACCTCCAGGTTGTGAGCTAACCGCCGGCATCATAGGGGGTTTTCATGCGTGACTTGGCAACGGGTTTCTTCCCGAGCAGGGCGCGACCCACGTCCGCAGGCGTCGCTCCCGGGTACCGCGGGTTCGGTGCAGGGGTCAGCCCGGGCAGCTATGGCATCCGATTGTCGAAGTAGTCGTGATCCTCCGGCCTACGGCCGTAATGCCGCTCTGAAGAGCGGCGCTCCTGGCCCAACAGCGGACTCCCGCCCTGCGACGCGAAAAAGATGAATGGCGGCGAACCCGCAGGGTTCGACGCCCGCCTGACCGGGGGAAGAGTGCGAAAGGAGGGCATCCCCCCTTCGCAAAACGACTCCCGCCCTGCCAGTCGGAAAAGACGAATGGCGGCGAACCCGGAGGGTTCGACATCCGCCTGACCGGGGGGAAAGTGTGAAAGGGGGGCATCCCCCCTTCGCAAAACGACTCCCGCCCTACCAGTCGGAAAAGACGAATGGCGGTGAACCCGGAGGGTTCGACGCCCGCCTGACCGGGGGAAAGTGCGAAAGGAGGGCATCCCCCCTTCGCAAAACGACTCCCGCCCTACCAGTCGGAAAAGACGAATGGCGGCGAACCCGGAGGGTTCGACATCCGCCTGACCGGGGGGAAAGTGTGAAAGGGGGGCATCCCCCCTTTCACAAAAGGACAACCAGGAATCGGAACTTCTCGCGGTGCGCCTCAGGCGCACCAGGGAGTTCCGATTTGAGGCGCGCAGCGCCTGGCGGTTCGCAAGGGGGGCGATGCCCGCGGAAGAGTTGATGTCCGGATCCCAATCCGTCGAGGCGCCCCCCTTGCGGACCGCTAGGCCTGGTGCATGGTTTTGCCGCCGACGACGGTCTGGTGGATGCCGATGTGCTTGATCTGGTCGGGATCGTTCTCCGCCAGGTCGTGCGGATCCTGCTCGAGTATCACGAAGTCCGCCAGCTTGCCGACTTTGATGCTGCCCTTCAGGTCCTCCTCGAACGACGCATGGGCGCCGTTGATCGTGCCGATCCGGAGCGCCTGGTCCATCGAGACCTTCTGGTTGTCGCCCCACACCCGGCCCTGGGTGTCCTTGCGGGTCACCATCGCCTGGAGCGCCATCATCGGCTCGTAGGGTCCCGGCACGTAGTCGGAAGCCCCAGCGACCGGGATGTCGTAGTCGAGGAAGGATTTGTGGGCGAACATCCACTTCATCTTCTCTTCGCCGTACTCCACCCACTTGTTCCCGTGGTAGTGGACGTAGGTCCAGAAAGGAGTGGGGATGGAGCCGGTGTCCCGGATCCGGGCGAGCAGTTCCGGGTTCACCAGCGAGCAGTGCTCAAGGCGGTGGCGGGCGTCCCGCGGCGCCTCCGCGAGCACCTTTTCGTAGGCGTCGAGCACGTAACCGATCGTCAAGTCGCCGTTCGCGTGGATCCCGATGTGGAAGTCGTGGGCGTGCGAATCCTCGACCGCCTCCATGATCTCCTCCGGAGTCATCGTCAGGATGCCGTGGTCATCGGTGCCCTCGTACGGCGTGCTCATGTACATGGTGCGGCCGGAGGCCGACCCGTCGGCGCCGTACTTGACCGCGCCGATCCGGAGCCACTCGTTCCCGAACCCGCGGTGGATCCCCGCGGCCTTCAGCCCGCTGTAGAGGTCCGAGTTCCCGGAAGCGAAGTAGTACATCCGGTAGCGCAGCTCCCCGGCGGCGTAGGCGTCCTCGAGGGCGCGGAGGCCGTCGGCGTCTCCGCCGGTCTGGTGGACACCGGTGATCCCGGCGGCGGTCATCAGCTGCGACATGTGGGCGACGCCCTGCTGGAACTCCCGCCTGCCGTACACCCGCCGCTGGCCAACCCCGCGGAACACGTCCTGGGCTCGCTCCTCCACGAGGCCGGTCAGCTCGCCGTTCGTGTCCTTTTCGTACCGGCCGCCCGGCGGATCGGCAACGTTGTTGCCCACGCCGGCCATCTCGAAGGCCTTCGAGTTGTACCAGGAGATATGGCCGCCCCGGTGGGAGACCCGGACCGGGACCTCCGTTGACGCCTCGTCGAGATCCTGCTTGGTGATCCGGCGGTACTGCCCGTTCTCGCCGGTGACCTTGGTGTCGTCGTACTTGAACCCGTCCACCCAGTAGCCGGCCTGGGTGTCGGCGGCGGCGGCGCGGATCGCCAGCTTGATGTCGTCGATGGTGCGGACGTCGAGATTGACCTCGAAGAGGTCGCGCATCCCGCCGGGGTGGCAGTGGGCGTCGATGAAGCCCGGCGTCACCGCCATGCCGCCGGCGTCCACCACCTCGACCCCGGGCCCGGCGAGGTTCATGACCTCGTCGTTCGAACCCACCGCCACGAACTTCCCGTGCTGGACGGCGAACGCTTCGGCCTGGTCCATCATCTCGGCGCCCTCGCTGTATTCCGAGGTGTACACCCGGGCGTTATGCACGATCAGGTCGGGACGGCTCGATCCCGCCGGCTGGCAGCCGGCCGCGGTGGTGAGCCCCGCGGCGGCAGCGGCGCCCGAGAGTTTCAGGAACTCGGCGCGGCTCAGGTTCTTGTCAAGCAGACGGGACATATGCGATTTTCTCCGGGCGTGGGAAGGGTTTTCGTCATTCGGACGGCGGTGGGGAAGGGCAGCCAGCGTGAGCATACGGGGTGAAGCGGCGCAGGGGGAAGGGTGCGCTTGGGGAAGGGTGCGCTTCGCGAGGGGTTGTCAGTTCACACCACCCGGCCGCGGCGTAAGGCGCGGCGGCCCGCCCTCGCGGAGAGCGTCGTTCAGCGAGTCGATCTGCCCCCGGACCGCCTCCCACGCGGCGATCCGCTCGTCGTACTCGGCGTCGAGCGAATCGATCCGGGCGCGGACCTCGGCATCCGGCGCCTCGGTGTAGGCGTCGAGGTTCCGGGCCTCCGCCCCGATCCGGGCAAAGAGCGGCCGCGGCCAGGCGCCGAATCCCTCGCGGCCTTCGTTCCGGGAGAGGTTCTTCGCCGCTTCCGCGGCCGCCTCCTGGAAGTCGCCGACCCGGGTCTTCAACTCGCTGTCCGGCTCATCCGCAAGGGCCTTCACGAGTTCCGCCGCCTCGCCGGCGGTGGCCTCGGCCGCCTCGTGCGCGCTGCTCATCCCGGAGAGCATCCCGGTGAATCGCATCAGCGCGTCGTAGTTGGCGCGGCGGTCAGCCTCGGAAATCCGGATCCGGGGGTCTTCGGCCACCTGCACGGACCCCTCCGCCGAGGCGTCTCCGCTCGCGATCCGCACCGTGTACTCGCCCGGGAGCACCCGCGGGCCGGGCGGCGGCCCGCGGGAGCCCTGGCCGGCCCCCGGAACGGGGGAGTCGTGGCGCAGATCCCAGTTCGCCCGATTGAGCCCCGGCTCGAGTTCGGCCTTCAGCGTGCGCACCGCGTCGCCCCCCGCGCCGCTGACGGTGATCTCGGCCTCGCCGGCGGCGCCCGCGTAGATGTGGAGGAGCGCGCCCTCGGGAGGGTTCTCGGCGATGAAGAACTTGTGGCCGGTGTTCCCCTTGTGGTTGTAGATCCGCCAGGCGACCGCGTCCCGGACCGGGAAGAGGTGCAGATCCTTCTCGAACACCGCCGCGTCGAGGGTCGTGAGCGGGGCGATGTCGTCGGCGATCCAGACACTCCGGCCGTGGGTCCCGAGGATCAGGTCGTTCTCGCGGGGGTGAATCGCGAGGTCATCCACCGGCACCGTCGGGATCTGGCCTCCGATCCGGTGCCAGTTCGCCCCGCGGTCCAGCGTCACGTACACCCCGAACTCGCCGCCGGCCACCAGGAAGTCCTCGTTGTCGTGGTGCTCGCGGATTACGTTCAGCGCGGCTTCCGCCGGCAGCGTCCCGCCGATCGAGCGGAAGCTGTCCCCGTAGTCGTCGCTCAGGAACGCGTAGGTGGCGTAGTCGTCGTTCCGGTGCCCGTCGAGGGTTACGTAGACCCGCGAGGCCGCGTGCGCGGAGGCAACGATCCGGGTCACGTAGGTCTGGTCGGGGACTCCGGGCAGGTTTGTGGTCAGGTTGTCCCAGGTCGCGCCGCCGTCCCGGCTCCGCTGGAGATTGCCGTCGTCGGCGCCCACGTAGATGACGCCCGCTTCGACCGGGGACACGGCGATCGTCACGATCTGGCCGAAGCTCGAGATCCCGTCGTGGCGCGAAAGGGTGTCGTCGGTGACCGGGACATCCATGATCGGCAACTCGTCCCGGTCGAGGCGCTTCGTGAGGTCGTCGGTGCGGGTCCAGGTGTCGCCGCGGTTCGTCGAGATGAAGAGCCGGTTCCCGCCGTAGAGCACGGTGTCCGGATCGTGCGGTGAGACCACCATCGGACTGTTCCAGTCGAACCGGTAGCGCTCGCCGCCGTTTTCGGGCTGCGGGCGGATCAGCTTGGTTTCCGAGGTGCGGCGGTTCAGCCGGCGGACGTTGCCATTTTGGGACTCGACGTAAACGGTGTCCGGGTCTCCCGGGACCACTTGGGTGTAAAAACCGTCGCCGCCACCGACCCGGAACCAGTCCTCATTGCTGATCCCCTGCCGGAACAAGGTCCGCGACGGGCCGGCCCAGCTCCCGTTGTCCTGGAGACCCCCGTACACCAGGTAGGGGGTGCTCATGTCGTGGCCGACTTCGTAGAACTGCCCGAGCGGGATGGTGTTCACGAAATCCCAGGCGCGCCCCCGGTCCCAAGAGATGTGGATGCCCCCATCGCCCCCGAGGACCATGTGGTTCGAGTCGGCGGGATCGATCCACAGTGCGTGATGGTCCACATGGATGCCCTCGACCCAGTCGGTGGCGAAGGTTCGCCCGCCGTCCTGGGAGTAGTACATCTGGGTATCGAGAACCCAGATGCGCTGGTCGTTGCTCGGGTCGATGCGGATCTGGCTGTAGTACATGGGCCGCGGGTTCGTGTCGCTCATCCGCTCCCAGGTCAGACCCTTGTCCTCGGAGCGGAAGACGCCGCCCTCCTTGTTCTCGACGATGGCGTAGACGATCCTCGGGTCGCCGCGATAGACGTTCAGGCCGATCCGTCCGGTGTCGCCCTCGGGCAGGCCGCCGGCAAGCTTCATCCAGGTGTCCCCGCCGTCGGTGGTGCGGTGGATCCCGCTGCCCGGGCCGCCGCCGGCAAATCCGTAGGCCCGCCGCCGCCGCTGGTAAAGGGCCGCATAGACGGTGTCGGGGCTCTCCGGATCCATCGCGAGGTCCACGGCGCCGGTGTTCTCGTCGTGGTAGAGCACCCGGTCCCAGGTCTCTCCGCCGTCCCGGGTCCGGAAGACCCCGCGCTCCTCGTTCGGGCCCCAGAGATGGCCGAGCGCGGCGACGTACACGGTGTCGGGATCGGTCGGGTGGACCAGGATCCGGCCGATGTGGTGGGTGTCATCGAGCCCCCGGTGACTCCAGGTCGTACCGCCGTCCCGGGAGACGTACACCCCATTCCCCCAGGAACTGCTCTGCCGGTTCGCCGGCTCCCCGCTGCCCACCCAGACCACCGAGGGATCGGAGGCCGCCACCGCGATCGAACCGATCGAGGACACCACCTCGTTCTGGAACTGCGGGATCCAGGTAATCCCGTAGTTCTCGGTCTTCCAGACGCCGGCGGAGGCGGTCGCGACCCACATCACCTTGGGATCGGACTCGACGACGGCGAAGTCGTCGATGCGGCCGCCCATGATCGCGGGTCCGATGTTCCGCCACTCGATCCGGTTCAGGACCGAGTCCACCTGTTCGGCGGTCTGGGAGGCGGCCGGCGCCGCGGCCAGCAGCAGGAACGCGGAGAAAAGAAGCCAGCCGGGGCCGGCGTTTCGAACCCGCCGGCGCTCCCCGTGCGATGCAAGTGGAACAAACATGGGTGTCGCCTCCGTCGCCGCCCGGGTCTTCGGCGCACCGCCGCACGGCCAGCCGCCGAGCGTACACCAGGTCCGCATCAGCGTCTGGTCAGGGAACTATGGAACCGCTGCACGGAAACCGATGCCGGCCAGCTTCTGCGGAGGCTTGGGAAGCTTCTTGATGCCTTCGTTCAGCAGTGAGTTGTCCAAGATCCACTCGTTCTCGTTCGCCCTCGCCATTCCACGCTTGAGCCACCTCACCAAGAAGCCCAAATCGGACAGCGGGCGTCCCGACAACGCTTCTATTGTTTTGACGCCGGTTGCCGATGGGCCGGTGCTGCGGCGGCAGTGTAAACGGGAGCCCCGGCGCGAGTGCCGACGGGAGCACAACACGGCTTCCGCGGGATGCGCTCTCGGTTCGCCGCTAAACTAACCGCAGTGGACTAACCGGGGGAGTTCGCGATGCGCACTGTCAACATGCACGAAGCCAAGACGCATTTGTCGCGTCTCGTGCGAAAAGCCGTGGAGGGAGAACCGTTCATCATCGCCCGCGCCGGAAAGCCGCTCGTGCGCGTGACCGCCGTGGCGGCAGCCCCGAAGAAGAGCCTCGTGGGATGTCTCGACGGCCTGTTCAAGGTGCCGGACGACTTCGACACGATGTGCGCCGACGAGATACAGGCGATGTTCGAGGGCAAGTACAAAGGAAAGATCGAGGATGACCGGTGAGGCTTCTGCTCGACACCCACGTCCTGCTGTGGGCGACCAGCGTGCCCGGACGGCGGACCCCGGAACTCCGCGCCTTGCTCGAATCGCCGGACACGGCAGCCGTATTCAGCCCGGCGACCATCTGGGAGGTCGCCATCAAGTCCCAGACAGGACGTTCCGATTTCCTCGTTGATCCCGAGGTACTCCGCACCACGCTGGTCGAAGTCGGCTGTTTCGAACTCCCCATCACCAGCGCCCACGCCGCCGCGGTGGCCCACCTGCCACCCATCCACAAGGACCCGTTCGACCGGATCCTGATCGCCCAGGCCCAGGTGGAGGGGATCACCCTCCTGACCGCCGACCGGACCGTCGCACGCTACCCCGGCCCAATCCACCTGCTCGGGAGCCGGACGGACGGCTGAGACGACGGACGCCACCTCGAACTTGGCCGCCGTTGGTGAAACCCAGGCGGCCCAGTTGCTGCGAAAATGAGGCCGCGGGGACGCCGACACCCCGGATAGCGCACTGGCCCGGGAACGCCGGCCAGTTCTCCCGGTGGGGGCTTCACACCGGCACCGTCCCGCGCAGCGGGGCGAGACGGCGTGCTTCCCGGTTCCGTGATGCCGCGCCTCTCGGCACGTAGCCCAACAGGCGCAGCCCCCCGGTCAGGGAGCCCCTACCGGAAAAAGCGCGGGGACGGCTTGGAGCGCCGGCCTCCGGCCGGCATCGCGTGGGAGCGCGAAAACTGGCGCCGATAACTCTGTGCCCTGTCAGCGTGGGTGCCGCACCACCTTTTTCATGATGGGCGGGGTGCGCAGGCGGACCGATCATGAGGGTTCCTCCCGGTGGGGGCTCCTCCTTCACGCGCTTTGTCAGCCGGGCGGATCGCCGGCCGAGCCCCCGCCGGGAGAACTGGGCCGCGTGGGTTTCACCACCCGCTGCTACTCGTTCGGGGCGCCGGCGTCGATCCAGTCCCGAATTACCGCGATCTCCTCGGCGGTGAGCGGATCCCCGCTGAGCGGCATCGGGCCCCCGACGATACCCACCCGGCCTTCGAGCTTGTGGATCAGGTAGCTGTTTTCCGCATCTCCGGGCTCCACCAGATCGAGCGGCGCCTCGCTGCTCGGCACGTTCACCAGATTCGCGTAAGACATCCCCTCACTGAGGTTGAGCCCGGCCTTCACCTCGCGGTCGCCATGGTGCTCGACGCAGCGGGGATCGAAGACCAGCGCCTGGATACTCGAAAACGTCGCCATCAGCACGTCTTCCGGGGGTGTGGGCGGGGGTGTGGGCGCAGGCGCTGGCGCCGGCGGGGAGGGCGGTGGAGTCGTCGGGGCCGCGGGAGTCGAATCATCGGAAGAACCGCACCCAACGAAGACCCCGGCGACCAGAACGAGAAGGAAAACCATTCGCGTGCTCGTCATGGGCCGCAACATACCAAATAGCGTCCCGGCCCCAGCCTTTCGTGCAGCGGATGGACCGCCCGGCGACAGGTGGTCCTCGTTACAAATACAGGTGCAACTGCGCGAGCAGTCGCGTATCGAGCCGGCCGGCGGACACGAACCGGTCCCGGTACCAGGACAGGTTGAGGTGCCAGTGGGTGCGAGGGTAGAGGTCCAGCCCGTAGACCATCCGGCGGATCTCGGCTCGGGGGTCCCCCGATGCCCGGAACACCTGCGGCGAGACCCGGAGCCAGATCCCGCGCCACGCCTCGACCGACGTCTGGTTGGTGAGGATGATGGTTCGATCGCCTCTCGCCGGGTCCTGGAGCCGGGCATCCGCCTGGGTCCAGGTCACCAGCCAGGGGACCGGGGCGTATCCGAACGAGACTCCCGCCGAAGTGCTGCGGGGAGCCCTAGCGGCGTCGCCGCGATAGAGAACCGATCCCACCAGAACCGTGCGAGAGCCGAGATCGCGCTGCAGGCGGCCGCTGACGGTGAGGGCCCGTCTCCCGTCGTTGTCCACGAACGACTCCGCCCGACCGGGCCCGACCGTCATCTGGAGCAGCGAGCGATCGGTGGAGAGTCCCAGTTCCACCCCGTAGATCTGGTCGTCTTCGGCGAGTCCCAGACGGTTTCGGGAAAGCGCCGTGTGATCGGCGAAGCGCACTCCGTAGGCCGGCAGGAAACGCCCGCCCCGCACGCTCAGCCGGTCCGAGACCTGCCGGGCAATCCAGTGTTCGTACGACACGAGGCCGCCGCCCGGCCGGCGCCCCACCGTGCCGTAGGCGGTCCACTCCCCGGCCCGCCAGGCTGCCTGGAGATCCAGATTCATGAGGAAGTTTCGGTCGGGGAGGTCGCGACCGGCGACCTCGATCCGTAGCTGCGAGGGCCGGAGGTCCACCCCGAGCTGCAGCGGGACGTCGTTCGGGACGGCGCCGAAGAGGGATGCCTCCTCGGCCCGGGCGACTTCCCCGGCCGCCGCAACGCTCCGGCGGCCGAAGGTCGAAATCTCCTCCCGCGATAGCGAACGCCCGTACGGCGTCAGGAGTCCTCCCCCCGAGGGGGAGTAGTGGCAGGCAGTGCAGCGCGGATATTGCTTCGAGAGAAACGTGGGTTCCGCAACCGCCGGCGCGGCGTTCCAGCACGTGACAGATACCACCGCACCGAAGACGAAGGAGAAGTACCCGCGAAGCCTTCGCGTTCCCGTCACGGCGGCGCCCCCGGAGGAGAGGGAGCGATGGCGGCATCGAAGGTGACCGTGATCCGGAGTTCGTCACGCACGCCCACCCCGAGGTAGCGGGGGGGCGGGACCTCAAAGTCCGCCAGGCTCAGCGGGAACTCGGCCTCCACCCGCAGGCGTCCCTCCCGGCGGGTGAGTTGCGCCTCTCCCTCGACCCTCCGCTCCACCCCGTGGAGCGACAGCAATCCCGCAAACCTCGTTTCGTGGCCCCGGGCTCCGGACGGAAACGGCGCGGCCAGCTCCACGGCGGTCAGGACGGCCTCCCGGAACGCCTCGCCCCTGTCAACTTCCAGGTACTTCTCACGAAGATGGATATTTCGGAGTCCAATGCCGGTGTCGAGCAAGTCGAGTCTCACCCGGACCGGTCCCGCATATCCGCGCCCGCCTGCTCCCTCCTCGCGGAGGGTTCCGGAGATCGCCGATGTGACCGCGTCGAAGCTCCCCCCGACGGTAAGGCGGCACCGGACCCGCACCTCGCCCGACGTCAGACTCCAGGACTCCGCGCCCGCAGCCGTCGCCGCCAGGCCAAGCGACAAGAGCGCGACTGCGGCGAAGCGCCGGATCCCGCCGGCCATCGTTCCGGGCCGGCCGGCCACGCACCCACGGTTGTCGGCCCCGCGGGTCATTTCGGCGCTCCGCATCTCATTTCGGTGCTCCGCATCGAGGGTGATCAGGCGCGGCCGGCCACTTCCACGGTCACGATGTCCACGTCGGGGTACTTCTGGTGGCGCACCGAACTCGCGTAGTGCCGCAGCAGGCGCAGGGATATCTCGCTCTCGTCGGGGACCTCGGGACGGTCTCCGAGCAGTGCCATCCGATCCTCGATGTTCATGCCGCCCGCGGCCGCCACGAACTCGAGTTCCGCGGACCGCCGCCCGGTACGGGCGGTGAGCCGGAGTTGGCGCGCCCCCGCCTCGTCTGATTCTCCATCCGGGAGCAGGGTGAGCAGAGCCTCCTCCCCCGCCGAAACGAGGCGTCCCGTCGAGGCCTCATCCCAGCCGCGACGTCCGGCCTGGCGTCTCAGGAACTCCTCGATCTTCGCTCCGGCCGACATGTCGAGGCTGGTGTCGAGTCGTTTCGGCCGGGCGCCGGTGAGGTTCAGGAAAACCATCAACACAATGGCCATCAAGCCGCCGGCGGTCATCCCGTTGTCGAGCAGCACCCCCAAAGAACCGTCGAGCAGCTCGGGATAGATGGCCCGGGCCTGGAAGCCGGTGCCGATCCAGAAGGAGAGGCCGACGATGACCGCCTTTTGAAGATTCATGCCGTCCCTCACGACCATGTGCAAGCCGAGAGAGAACAGGATCCCGATCAGGGCGATGCCAAAGGCGCCCACCACCGGCGGCGGAATGGACAGGAACAGGGCGGCGACCTTGGGGAAGAGGGCGAGACCGAGGAAGCTGATGCCGATCCACGTCCCGACCCGCCGCGAGGCCACCCCGGTCAGCTCGGTCATCGAGATGCTGTTCGAGTAGGTCGTATTGGGGACCGTTCCGAGAACACCCGAAAGCAGGTTGCCGACGCCGTCGGCGGCGACCGCACCCGCCACCACCCGGTAATCGGGCGCCTGGGGTTTCCGCCAGGAGACCCGCTGGATGGCGATGGAGTCCCCGATCGTCTCGATCGCGCCGATCAGGGTCACAAAGACGAAGGCCGGCAGGAGCGCCCAGAAGGAGGCCCCGAACGATAGGTCAAGCCCCGGCCGCCCGGCGGGGATGCCGATCCAGCCGGCGTTCCTGACCGGCTCGAAATCGAAGATTCCGGTAAGGACCCCCACCGTGGAGCCGACGACGACGCCGATCAGCGGCGCCCAGAGCCGCAGGATTCCCCTTCCCCGCAGCGCGAGCCCGACAAAGACCGCCAGCGCCGCGCCGGCGCAGAGGGGGGCCGCGAAAGCGGGGGCGTCCTCGGGAACGTCACCCAACAGCGGGAACAGGATGGGCATCACCGTGGCCGCGATCAACATGATCACGATCCCGGCGACCGTCGGGGTAATCACGCGGCGCAGCCAGGTGAGGCGGAAGGCCAGCCCGAATTGGAACAGGGAGGAAACGAGGACCAGGACCGCGAGCAGCGCCGGCCCTCCCTCCCGGAGCGCGGCGACCGAAATCGCAATGAAGGCGCCGGAAGTTCCCATAAGCAGCACGTGCCCGGCCCCGAAGCGGCCGACGGGGTTCGCCTGCAGGATGGTGGAGAGCCCGGACACCACGAGCGCCGCGAAGACGGCCCAGGAGAGGTACGGCTCGCCGAGCCCGGCGGCGCGGATCACGATGGCGGGAGTGAGGACGATGCCCGCGATCTGCAGGATCGCCATCTGGAGGCCGAGACCGAAGGCGAGCGCCTCCGGGGGCCTTTCGTCCGGCTGGTAGCGAACCGAAGAGTCGGGGGCGCCGCCCCCGGCTCGCGCACGAGTGGAATCGCCCTCTGTCATGAAGAACCTCCTTAGCAGCCTGTGGACAAAGTGGCGTGAGCGCCGAGACCGGCGAGGCCCAGTTCTCCCGGTGGGGCCAGTTCTCCCGGTGGGGGCCCGGCTGACAAGGCGCGCGAGGGAGGAATACCGCGCGTATTTCGACCGAAGCGCAACGATGAGCGCCGCGGAGCGGCGCGGTTCAGGCGGGATGCATCGGCGGTCGAACGCCGCGTCACTTTGTTCACAGGTGGCTCGACAAGGGCCAATGGTTGGGAGATAACTTGCCGGACCTCCGGTCAATCCCGGTCCGCGCCGGACGTCTTGTTGCCGAGCCCGGTCACTTCGAGTCCGGTCCGGAGATAGAGATTCCGGATGGGATACGGGATTTCGATGTTCGCCTCGGCGTAGCGGCGGTGCAACGTCTTGATGAAGGCGCTGGCGAGCGCGAAGCGGTCCAGTGGTTTCCTTGCCTGGAGGATCGCGTCGTAGGTGATCGCCGAGTCCCCGAAGGCCGTCCAGCGGATGTCGCCCTCGAAACCGGAGACCGCGGCCTCCGTTTTGTCCTGCACCTCCCGGATCACCTCGCGGGCGATGCGCTCGGCCTTGTCGAGGTCCGTGTCGTAGTGAACCCCGACGCCGATGCTTAGCCGGACACGCGGGTCCGGGGTGTACAGGTTCGTCAGCACGGAATCGGCGAGCTGCGAATTCGGGATGATCACGTGGTTGTCGAGCAGGGTCCGGAGGGTGGTGGTCCGCCACCCGATGTCGGTGACGTAACCCTCGACCCCGGCTGCGTTTACCCGGATGAAGTCATCGATCTTGAACTCCGCGGCGACTACCAGCTGGATCCCGGCGAAGATGTTTCCGAGCGTCGGCTGGAGCGCGAGGGCGAGCGCGAGCGCCCCGACGCCGAGGGTCGCGAGCAGGGGCGCGACCGAGATCCCAAGCTGGTCCAGGACGACGATCACCCCGACGGTCAGCGCCACGCCGACCAGGGTGTTGCGGAGGATGGACACGCCCTGGAGTCCGAGCCGTTGCTGCCGGATGCGGAGGCTCGCGAGGCCGATATCCACCCCGACCCGGATCGCGGCCAGCACCAGGACAACCTGCAGGCCGGTGGTCACGAGCGGCTCCACCGTGTCGGCCGGCGGCCGGACCGTCATCAGGACCCGGGTGGCGACTACCGCCAGCAGCAGCGAGGGCACCAGGTGGAACCCTTCGGTGGCGAGCCAGTCGTCCCAGTCGGTTTGCGTCTTCTCGGCTTTCTTGCGGAAGAAGGCGCGCGCGGTCCGCTCGAGCACGAGCCCAAAGCCGAAGGCCGCTACCAGGACCGCCGCGTAGACGCTCAGGGCGAGGAACAGGGCGGACATCAGGTCACCGGAACCGCGCCGGAAGCGGCGGACCACATGATCTCGAAGAGGAGGTCCTTTTGTTCGCTCAGCCGGTGGTCACCGCCTTCGATCTCGACCAGTTCGGCGAAGGGACAGGAATGGGCGAAATCCCGTGAGAGCTCCGGCGGCACCACGGCGTCCTCCGCTCCGTGGATCAGCAGCGAAGGGGTTCGAAGGTCCGCCGCCAGGCGGTCCATGTCGTAGCGGTCCTCATCCGCAACGGCCCCCCATCCGAATTCGAGGACGATCTCCCCGATAGCTACCGGCAGGAATCCCCGATCGGCCCACTCCCGGCGCGCGGCGGCGGAAAGGCTGGCGGCGAAGCGGGCCGCCATCAGGAAGGCGGGAGCGATGGCGAACACCTGGCTGACCCCTGCGGGATGAAGCGCGGCGTACCAGAGCGCGGCGATTCCCCCCATCGAGGATCCAACGAGAAACAGGGGAGCGTCGGGCGCCTCCTCCCGAAGGAAGGAAACCGCCCGGCCGATGTCCTCGAGATTGCGGGTGAGCGAGAGGTCGCGACAGTCGCCCCCACTCTCGCCGTGTCCGGTGAAGTCGAGGGAGAGGAAGCCCGGCCCCCGTCCGGCAAGGTGGTCGCGGAACCTCCGCGCCTTGTCCCCCTTCCGGTCGGAGCCCAAGCCGTGGAGAAAGATCCAGACGGGAGCGTCGGAGCCGCTTCCCGCCGTCCAGCTCAGCGCGAGCCGCGCCCGACCCGGATCGTCCGGTTCGAGAAACCGTTCCTGACCGGAGCCGGCGGCAAGGAGCGCGTTCATTCGGCAGGGTTCCTGCCGCACATTCTGACGGATGGCGTCCAGATCCCCGCCATGCCTCATCGCTCGCCGACCCGCTCCTGCGACAATCGCGGGACCCTTGTCCAACCACCGGGCCGACTTCCACGCGCGCGTCGCCGCCTGCCGGATCTGTCCACGCCTGGTGGCCCATCGCGAGGCGGTGGCTCTCGCGCCCCCGCGCCGCTATCGAGGGCTCGACTACTGGGCGCGGCCCGTTCCCTCGTTCGGCGAAGACGGCTTCCGCCTGCTGATCGTGGGCCTCGCGCCCGCCGCCCACGGCGCGAACCGCACGGGGCGGATGTTCACCGGGGACCGGTCGGGTGAGTGGCTTTACGAGGCACTCCACCGGTTCGGTTTCTCGTCGGCGCCGCACTCGCCCGACCCGAACGACGGGCTTCGGCTGCTGGGGGCCAGGATCACCGCCGCGGCTCACTGCGCCCCTCCCGGGAACCGCCCTACCACCGACGAACTTGCCTCCTGCCAGACCTTTCTCGAGGAGGAGATCCGCGGAGCGAAAGAGCTGCGGGTGGTTGTCGCCCTGGGCGCGATCGCCTTCCGCGCGTTCCTCCGCACCTGGAAGACGATCGGCCGCGAAGTGCCGACTCCCGCGCCCGCCTTCGGCCACGGCGCCCGGTTCCGGCTCGCACCCGAAGTCCAACTGCTGGCGAGCTACCACCCGAGCCAGCAGAACACCTTCACCGGCAGGCTTACCCGGCCGATGTTTCACCAGGTATTCGCCGCGGCGCGGCAGCTCTGTAGCGAATGAGCATGGCGGCAGGAACACAGCGCCCGTCGCGGCAGGCCGTGGAGCGGCACACCGCAAGACCGCGGATCCGCATCGCTGTTTCGGGCTGCCTGCTCGGCGAAGCGGTGCGCTACGACGGCGGGCACCGGCGGAGCGACTATGTCAACGACGGTCTCGGCAGTGTTTTCGAATTGGTTTCCGAGTGCCCCGAGGTCGGCATCGGTCTCGGAGTGCCGCGGCCGAAGATCCGGCTGGAACGGATGGAGACCGTCACCAGGCTGCTCGGGTCCCGGGACGAAGACCTCACTCAGCTCATGGACGACTACGCCGGGAAGGCGGCGGAGCGCTTTCGGGAGGTGGGAGTCGCCGGCGTCGTGCTCAAGTCCCGTTCACCGAGCTGCGGCATGGGGGACGTCAAGCTCTACGAGAACGGCGCCGTGCTTTCCGAGGACGGCGACGGCATCTTCGCGGGCAGGCTGGCGGCGGCACTCCCGGCCATTCCGCGCATCTCCGAGGTGCATCTCGAGAGTCCCGCGCGCCGCGACCACTGGCTGACCCGGGTCTTCGCCGTCGCGGAACTTCAGGAACTCGCTCGAGGCCCGCGGGACGTTGCCGGGCTCTACGACTTCCACGCCCGCTGGAAGATGGTCCTGATGGCGCACTCGGAAAGGACCGCCCGCCGACTGGGTCGAACACTCGCTGGAACGCGGGGCGCGGCGACCGCATTTCCGGCGTACCGGCAGGACTTCCTCGCCGGACTCGCCGAGCCGGCGTCCGTGGGAACGCATCACAACGTCCTCCTGCACCTGGCCGGCCACCTCAAGAAGTGGCTCGATCCGGCCGGCCGCGCCCGGCTCGCCGACGAGATCGGCGCTTTCTTCGCTCTCGAGGTTCCGCTCGCGATCCCGGTGCGGTCCCTCGGCGGCTGGGCGGCGAAGGTCGAAGTGAACAGCCTCGCGGAGCAGGCGTATCTCGTTGAGCGGCCGGAGGCCCTCGGCTACCGGGAGCAGATCTACGGAGCGGAGTGATCGATGTCCAGTGATCGATGTCCCCGGCCGGGCGCGGTTCAGCCGACCGCCCCTGAGGGGGCGCCGGCCACCACCCGGCGGTAGAGATCTTCGTAGCGCGGCAACACGACCTCCCGCGCGAAGTGCGTGATGGCGCGGGCCCGGCCCGCTTCGCCCATCGCTTGGCGGGCCGGTTCGTCGGTCAGCAGGCGAACCGCCTCCGCCGCCATACCCCGCACCTCGCCCACCGGAAACAGCCGCCCGCTCTCCCCGTCCGAAACCACCTCCGGGAGGCCACCGATCGAGGTGGCGATCACCGGCACCCGGCTCACCATCGCCTCGAGCGCGGTCAAGCCGAAGCTTTCCTGTTCGCTCGGAAGCAGCAGCAGATCGGCACTGGCGAGCGGCCCCCGGATGTCGTCCTGCTGGCCGAGGAAGATCACGTCCGCGGTGAGTTCGAGTTCGCGGACGAGCTGCTGGGCGAAGAGCCGCTCCGGGCCCTCCCCGATCAGCACCAGCTTCGCCGGAAGCTGGCGCCGCACCTCGGCAAAGACGCGCACCACATCGCTGATCCGCTTCACCGGACGGAAATTCGAAATGTGCATGAGGATCCGTTCCCCGCCCGGGGCCCAGACGTCCCGGGCGAGGCGCTCCGGTCCGGGCGCCCACGGGGCAGTATCCACGAAGTTCGGGATCACCTCGACGGGAAGGTGCGGCGCGAAATCGCGCTGGGTCCGGTCGGCGAGATAGCTCGAAACCGCGGTCACGGCGTCCGACCGCTCCAGTGCAAAGCGGATGACCCGGTCGAACGACTTGTCCGCACCGACGAGGGTGATGTCGGTGCCGTGGAGGGTGGTGACCACCCGGGTGCGGCCGTCTCCGATGATCTCGCGGGCGAGGAAAGCGCTGACCGCGTTCGGAACCGCGTAGTGCGCGTGGATGACGTCCAGACCTCCCTCGTCGTTCGCTACCTCGGCGAGTTTCGTCGCGAGTCCAAGGGTGTATGGGGGGTAGCGGAAGAGCGGATAGGAGGCGATCTCCACCTCGTGGAGCCTTACTCCCGGGTGGAAGCGGCGCAGTCGGAAGGGCACCGCGTAACTCACCACGTGGACATCGTGCCCGGCGTCCGCCATCCCGATCGCCAGGTCGGAGGCGACCGCACCGCTCCCGCCGTGGGTGGGGTAGCAGACGATGGCGAGCCTCATGATCCGGTGGACTGTTCGACGGTCACCAAGGGAATTCTGTTCCCTTTTTCGATCGCCGGGAGCGGAGATTGCCATCGCGGCCGCCTTTTGCGAAACTTCCAGGTTCGTAACCAAAATTATCGAAGGACTAAGTCATGGATCCGCTGCTCAAGATCAGCCACCGTCCCGCGACCTGCGTCCCGCCGAGCGAGACCATCTGCGCCACCGTAAAGGCGATGGTCAAGGCTCGGGTGGGCGCCGCGGCGGTCATGAATCCCGACGGCTCGCTTGCCGGGATCTTTACCGAGCGCGACCTCATGACCCGGGTGGTTGCCCAGCACCGGGATCCGGAAACCACCGCCGTCGGGGATGCGATGACCACCGAACCGGTCACCATCACCCCGGACACGTCGCTCGAGCAGGCGCTTGAGGTCATGGTGTCCCATCACTTTCGGCATCTGCCGGTGGTGGACGGCGACGCGGTGGTCGGCATGGCGACCGTGCGCCAGGTGCTCAAGTGCAAGCTCGACGAGGAAAAGGAAGCACTCGAATCGGTGGTGAGCTTCTTCAACGCCGACGGCATCGGCGGCTAGCAGCCTGTGGATAAAGTGGCGTGAGCGCCGAGAGCGGCGAGGCGCCCGGCTGACAAGGCGCGCGAGGGAGGAATACCTGGTGTATTTCGACCGAAGCGCAACGATGAACGACGCGAAGCGGAGTGTTTCAGCCGGGATGGATCGCCGCTCGAACGCCGCGTGACTTTGTCCACCGGCTGCTAACAGCAGCCCGCGGGGGAAGCGCCCCGCATCGCCCCGACGACCTCAGGCAGACGAGACCCCGGGGGATGGTCGGATGCGGGGCACTTCCCCCGCGGGCCGGTGGAGAGGATCGCTGCGCGATTCTCTCCACCCTCTTTCGTGGGGAGGGAAACCCTCCCCACACCCCTCCCCTGCGGCGCTTCGCGCCGCAGCCTCCCACCCGCGGCCCTTCGCCGCAGGCCTCCAGGCGGATCGCCATCCGGCATGGGAGCGCCGGTGGGGATCAGTCCACCTCGGGGGGACGTTTCCTGGACAGCAGCCACCCGATCGCGAAAAACAGGGCTCCCGTGCCGGTGAACAGGAGCATGCGCCGCTCGGCGTCAGCGCCGAAGAAGAGTGCGGCCGCGGCGGTCACCACCAGCATTCCCACCATCTGTAGCGTCCGCCCGCCGAAATAGCGCACCCACGCCAGGGTCACCGCGGTGGGCAACGGCGCCTTGGGGGACTTCCGGTTCCTTGCCATCGCTCTCAGCTCCGGCCGAAGCGCCGCTCGATGAAGGGCAGATCCAGCCGCAGCACCGTCGGACGTCCGTGCGGACAGGTGGAAGGATTAGCGGTCTCCCAGAGGGACTGCAGCACCTCGGTCATCCTCTCCGTCGTGAGCGAGACCCCGGCGGTCACCGCGGCATGACACGCTACCCGCGCCATGATCCGGGCGCGGGCGTCGTGGGCGGCGCTCGCCGCGCATTCGCTCTCTTCGGAAGCCAGCGAGCGCATGAGGACATCGAGCCCGCGGCCTACCCCCAGCACCTCCGGCACCCCGCGAAGGATCCAGGAATCGCCGCCGAACGGCTCGATGTCGAAACCGGCGGCAGCCAACCGCTCCTGCTCGTCGGCGAGCACCGCCCGCTCCACGGGCGAGAGTTCGAGCGGAACCGGCTGCAGCAGGGACAACGTCCGGGGGTTTTCGGACGCTTCCATCAGCCGGTTGAAGATCACCCGCTCCTCGGCTGCGTGCTGGTCCACCAGCACCAGATCGTGTTGCTCCTCGGCGAGGATGTAGGTCTTGTGGAACTGCCCACGGACTGCGGGCGGAACGGCCCCGAAGTCCAGGTATCCCGCGCGGCCGGCATCCTCCACCCGGTCGGCCGCGTAGAGCAGGTCCCCGACGGCTTTCCCATCCCAGCCAGGCCCGCCCCAGCCGGGCCGCCGCTCGAAGGTCCCGCCGGCTTCGCGGGTCGGGCTCCCGCTCGGGGCGTCGCCGAGACCCTCGCGGGTGGTTCCGCGGGGGCGCGAGCCAGCGCGTCCCGCGACCGCCGGCCCGATGTCCACCCGCTTTGGCGAACCCTCGAGTGCGGTTTGGACGCTCCGGAATACAGCGCGCCAGGCTTCGTCGGGATCCGCAAAACGCACCTCCGCCTTCGCCGGATGCACGTTCACGTCCACGAGTTCCGGGGGCACTTCCAGGAACACGTACGCCTTCGGCGTGCCGCTGAGACTCGAGAGCCGCCGGTAGGCCTCGGTGACCGCGTGGAAGAGCCTCCGATCCCTGATGGGCCGCCCGTTCACGAAGAGCAGGAGGCGCGAGGAAGCGCCGCGCGGCGCCATGGGCGGCGAGAGGAACGCACGGATCGCGAGGTCCCCGGCGTGTGATTCGATCGGAATGGCGTCCCGGGCCCAGCGGGGCTCGAGTTGCTCGAGACGTCCGGCGGTGTCTTCGCTCGGTTCGAGCGCGAGCACCTGCCGGTCGTCGCTCTCCAAGTCGAACCGCACCTGCGGCCACGCGAGGGCGAGATTCTGGACCGCTTGGACCAAACGCGAGGTTTCGGTCTTTTGCCCGCGCAGGAATTTTCGTCGCGCGGGGGTGTTGAAGAAGAGGTTCCGCACTTCCACCACCGTCCCGACCGGCATCCCGGCCGGCCGGTCGGACACCACGGTTCCACCCTCAACCTCGATTTCCCACCCGGAGTCGGCCTCCTTATCCCGGGTGCGCAGCCGGAACCGGGATACCGAGGCGATCGAGGGCAACGCTTCGCCCCGGAACCCGAGCGAGCCGATGGCGGTCAGGTCATCCATCGATTCGATCTTGCTGGTGGCGTGACGTTCGAGGGCGAGCCGCGCGTCTTCGGGGCTCATCCCGACGCCGTCGTCGCTCACCCGGATCTCGGTCTTCCCCGCGCCCTTGACGCGTACCGCAACGTTGGAGGCCCCGGCATCGATCGAGTTCTCGACCAGCTCGCGGACCACCGCCGCCGGCCGCTCGACCACCTCCCCGGCAGCGATCTGGTTGGCCACCGCCACCGGCAGCCGATGAATCGTCAAGCGGTCTTTGGACGGGGCCATAGCGTGGATTAGGTCGGATCCGTCAGGTTCGATTGCGGCGGGGCCCCGTCCAAAGACCGCCCGGCGCTTCGCGCCGGGAATCGAAACTTCCTTGCGCGCCGTCGGCGCGCGGCGTGTCAGGTCGAGCGGTCTCTGGACGGGGCCATAGCGCGGGGTAGGTGGGATCCATCAGGTTCGATTGCGGCGGGGCCCCGCCCAGAGGCCGCCCGGCGCTCCGCGCCGGGAATCGAAACTTCCTTGCGCGCCGTCGGCGCGCGGCGGCAAGTTCCGATTCGTCATCACTGATTGTGAAAGGGGGGTGCCCCCTTTCACACTTTCCCCCGAAATCGCCGGCAGCGAACAAAGTTCGCTGCCATTGGCTTTTTCCGCGGTCGGCATTGCGCCACTCCACAATAACCCCGTAACTGCGAGTGCGGGGCCCATCCCCCACGGGATGATGGCGCGCATCGCTCCGCGACCCGCGCCATCGTCTTTCGTGGGGAGGGAAACCCCTCCCCACACCCCACCCCCGCGGCGCTCCGCGCCGCGGACGGATACCGCCAGACCTCTGCCACAGCCTGGCAGCTCACGCCAAGACCAACGCAATGCCGGGAAGCCAAGGGAACGCCGGTCTTCAGATCGGCATCGCGGCCACAGGCCGCGAAACTCCCCCGGCTGCCCCTGCTCACTACCCGGACCCAACCGGGGACGGCGAAAACGCTCATCGCCTCTCCCTCATGAAGCCGCCGACCCAATCTGGCTCAGGTCCCCCACCTCGCTGAACAGAGCATCCAGCCGCGCCAGCAGCGCCAGCCGGTTCGCCCGCACCTCCGGGTCCTCCGCCATGACCAGCACGTCGTCGAAGAAGGAGCCGATCGCGGGCGACAGGGTGGCGAGAGCCTGGAAAGCCGGGAAATACCGGGTCTCGGCGAAACGCAGACGAACTTCGGCCTCGACCTCCTCGAGCATCCCGTAGAGCTGGCGCTCTGCGGGCTCGCCCAGAAGACCCGGAGCCAGACCGACTCCCTTTCCGTTTCGGATCTCGGGGGAAAGAATGCGCCGCACCCTCCGCGAGGCCGCGGCAAGGGTGGCGTAGTCCCCGCTCTCCACCGCCCGGGAAAGATCCTGAATCCGCTGCCAGGTATCGGCAACCGGATGGGAAACGTTCCGGATCGCGAGAACGGCGTTCACCACCCCGCGCGGCGTCCTGGCGCCCACGAAGGCGTGCGGAAGCCGGTCGTTCACGAAGGCCCTGAGCTTCTCCACGGCGGCGACCCGCGCCTCCTGATCGGGGCCGAACTCGTCGAGAGCCCGATCCAGCAGGACTTCGGGCGCCGGCCAGCCGCCATATGCCGGAAACGCTTGGGGAGCGTCCCGCAGCACGCGAATCATCGAAAGCGCGGCCCGGCGCAGCGCGAAGGGATCGCCGGAACCCGACGGCTGCTCCCCGGCCAGGAACAGCCCCGCCAGCGTGTCCGCCCGGTCGGCCAGCGAAACCGCAGCCCCCTCCGGAAGGCGGGGGAGATTTCCTTCGAGACCCGCGGGCCGGTAGTGGTCATAGACCGCCTGCCAGACGGTGTCCGGAACTCCTTCCTCGCGGAGCAGGAGCCCGCCGACGACACCCTGGAGCGAAGCGAACTCCCCGACCAGGTTGCTGGTGAGGTCGCACTTCGCGAGCCCGGCCGCTTCCGCTGCGGCGTCCGCGTCGGCGGCGACCGAACCGGCGATCCAACCCGCAAGCCGCTCCAGCCGGTCGGCCTTCTCCTGGAAGCTGCCGAGCCGGTGATGGAAGACGACACCCGAGAGCCGGGACCGGGTCTCGGTTAGCGACCGCTTCCGATCCTCGTCCCAGAAGAAGCGCGCGTCCCGGAACCGGGCCACCACCACCCGTTCGGCGCCCCGGCGGACCTGCCCGTCCGGGTCGTCCGGCAGGTTGGTGACGGCGATGAAGAGCGGTTTCGCCGGGAATGGGAAGTACTTCTGATGATGAATGAGGACGGTGTCCCGGATCTCCTTCGGCAACGAAAGGAATTCCTCGGGGAACCCACCCAGCACCGATCCCGGGTACTCCACCAGGTTGCTGTGCACGTCGACAGCGTCTCCGATTTCGGCCGGCTCTCCCGCTTCGCTCTGACACTGGCCCAACGCTTCGAGCAACTGGTTCTTCCGCTCGTCGTCGTCGAGCACGACGCAGCGATCCCGAAGATCGTCCCGAAGCCCCTCGAACGAACGCACCGCGAACGAGGCTCCGGGCGCCTCTCCTGCCACCGTGGTCCGGGACCGGTGTCCGTAGCTCCGGTCTCCGGCCACGACGGGAGTCCCGCCCGCAACCTCGATCCGGAACGGGATCACCTCTTCCCCCAGCAGCGCGACGATCCAGCGGATGGGCCGCGCGAACGGGAACGGCTTGCCCCCGATGGAGGCATCCCAGTTCATCGCCTTCGGGATCGCCAGCGAACGGAGCGCACTCTCGAGGATTCCCGGCACCATCTCGACCGCCGGGCGCCCCGGGACCACCTGGCGGACCCCGAGGTACTGACCGCGCGGGGTGTCCACCGCACGGAGCGCCGCGTCAAAGTCCGCTTCTCCGATCCCCTGGCGGCGGGCGAACCCGGCGGCCGCACGGCTCCAGCCGCCCTCGGGATCCTTCGCCAGCCGCCACGGGGGACCAAGGACGTCGCGGACCTCATCCTCCTGGGACCCGGGACTCCGGTGGCGTGCACGACCAGCCGGCGGAGCGTGCTGTGGGAACCGATCTCCGCAGCCCCCAGCCGCTCCTTCTCGAGTCCGTCGGAAACAGCCTTCGCGAACTCCGCGGTAAATCCTTCGACCCAGCCCGCGGGGATCTCCTCACAACCGATCTCGATCAGGAGTTCCTTGCCGCTCATCGGTCTTCGAGGTAGCGGTTCGCAGCGGCGGTGGCCACGCCGCGTACGGCCAGGATCCGCCTCGCTCGGTCACTGACGGAGACAGCGCCGCGGGAATCGAGCAGGTTGAAGAGATGCGAGGCGCGGAGGCACTGCTCGTAGCCTGGCAGCACCAATCCACCCTTGATCAGACGGGGACCCTCGGCGATGGCCTCGTCAAAACCCCGGCTCAGCGCCTGAGTGTCAGCCTCCTCGAACGCGTAGCGCGACGACTGCTGCTCGTCGGCGAGCCGCACCGTGCGGTAGTCCACCCCACGAGTCCATTCCAGGTCATATACGTCGTCCACGTCCTGCAGGTACATGGCGAGGCGCTCCAGCCCGTAGGTGATCTCAACCGAGATCGGGGCAAGCTCGATGCCGCCCGCCTGCTGGAAATAGGTGAACTGGCTGATCTCGAGCCCGTCGAGCACGACCTGCCAGCCGACTCCCCAGGCCCCGAGGGTGGGCGCCGCCCAGTTGTCTTCCTCGAAACGGAGGTCGTGTTCGGCGGCGTCCACGCCACAGGCGGCGAGACTCTCCAGGTAGAGATCCTGGATGTTCTGCGGCGCCGGCTTCAGGATGAGCTGGAGCTGGTGGTGTTTGTAGAGGCGGTTCGGGTTTTCGCCGTAGCGGCCGTCAGCGGGCCGGCGGGAGGGCTGCACATAGACGACCTTCCACGGCTCCCGGCCGAGCACCCGGAAGAACGTCTCCGGATGCATGGTCCCCGCGCCCATTTCCATGTCGTAGGGCTGCGCTACGACGGCGCCCTTTGCGGCCCAGAAGCCGGACAGCTTCGCGATCAGATCCTGGAACGTCATCGGGCGGCCTCTCCCAGGCCGCCGGCTCCAGGCCGGAGGATGCCCTCGAGCGCCTGGCGGGCCGGGAGCGCCCGCTCGGCGAAGGCGGCGGTCAGTCCGCCGTGGAAACGGAACAGTTCGCCGGCGGACGAGAGGTCGGGGAGAGAGGCAGAGGGAGGCGCCACCCAGAACGCCTCGAGCAGACGCAGCGCTCCGGAGGAGAGACGGTCCGTCGGTTCTCCGTGCCCCGGGGCACACCGGCTACAGGCGTACACCGGGCCGGCGGCGAAGAACACCGCCCCCCCCTCCTCGAATCCCGACCCGCAGGCGCAGCGGCCGGGCCGTGGATAGAGCCCCGAGAGGCGCAGCAGCCACGCCTCGAAATAGGCGACTACGAGTTCCGCCGGCCGCTCGTCGAGCAGCGCGTCCCGGCAGGCGGCGATCAGCCGGTAAAGCCTCGGGTCGGCTTCCCGGTCGGGGGCGAAGGTGTCCACGAGCCGGGAAAGGTAGCCCAGAGCCGCGGCCCGCACCGGATCGCGGACCAGCGGCAGCGCGGAAGTGACGAGTTCGCAGCGGTCGAGGCTGACGAGTTCCCTGCCCTCCCGCTCGAACCAGCCCGCGTCCACCTCGTTCCCGATGTCGAGGGCGCCCCCATACGGTGACTTGGGCCGCCGGGCCCCGCGGGCCCAGGCGCGGACCTTCCCCTCGTCGGCGCTGAACAACACGCACACCCGGTCGGCCTCGGCGACCGGGTAGGTGCGGAGGACGAAAGCGCGGGACTGCTTGAGGGGCATGGGAGATGAGCGTAAATGGCGTGGATGGGTGGAACCTCTGGAATTCTTGACTGAACTTCGGGCCAAATCCCCAGGGGATTTCACCAGACAACCGTTCCTCCGATCCATCGCGCGCGATCCCTGCCGCTTGCCGCCACGGCTTTGCCGGTCGCCGCACGGGCCTACTGCGCGGCGATGGGCAACCCCGCTTCGGCCGCGAGAGCTGTCTCCACGCCCGTCACGAAGTCCACCGCTCCCCGTGCCCCCACCCGGAGCGCCTTGGAGGGCCGCCGGCGGAGACCTCGACCGCGACCTCGGGCCCAAGCGGCTGCCGCCCGACCTACCACCGCCCACGAAGCAGCCGGGTGGTCTCCGCCGCTCCACGCCCACCCGCGGCCAATGGGTGCGCCGCCGGGGATTCAGCCGTGCAAAGGTGCCACATTTCGCACGCGCGTCGTTCGGCCGATGGCCACTCGATTTCGGTCCGAAGCCCCCGGCCACTCCCGAGGTTCGTACTATCCGGAGCCCTTGGGATCAATCGCCCTCAGGAACTTCCAAAACCAGCCGTTCGTTGCGCCTCGCTGCGCGACTGCCGCCAACACTGCCGCGATCGCTACCGCCGCCGCGAGGCCGCAGCCCGTTACGACCGCCGCGGACGTCGGCGACCATGGATGTTGGTTTGACTCCGGAAAGTACGTCGTGGCCACCAACGGAAGCGGAATAACCAGCAACGCGAGACTCCATGCCAACACGGCGCGACGCTGCAACAAACGCCCATTCTTGTATGCGTACATGAACATCAGTGCGACTCCGATCGTCGGCAAGAAGAGAGCGTCCGTCGCGTTCCCCGGCCACACCAGAAGCAACGGGATTCCACTCAAACCCAGTCCGATCACCAAAGAGCAATTCCATGTCCTCCAATACTTCATACCTATTTCCACTCCCCACTCGTGTGCAAAGAATCACTCATCATTTTCTCCTTCAGATGCAATGAGGATAGTACCCGCACGTCATCACCGTGCATTCCTCCTCCAGCAGTCTCTTTATGTAGTTCAGATAACCTGCCGAAAGCAAGCGACACGCAAGACATGAACCTACGCCGATCAGTGGGTTGGCAGTAACCGTGCCACCGATAACACCTACAAAGGTGCATCCATAGACCGCAGCCGCGCTGATCACCGCTGCTTCCGCGTCAGCGTAGCGCTGACATTTGTTCCTCGCTCGCCACGCGCACCCCTGATACGTGTCGCAGTCGTCGCAGTCGCCCCCAGACCGTGTCTGTGTCTTGTCTTCCTTCTCGTCGAGAACGGTGATGTTTTCCGGGGGAGACGAGATGCCAGCGCCGTCCGCCGCAACTCCTCGCGAATCAGGGACAGCTTTCGGTCTTCGCCCTCAGACGGTGCTCCCGATGCCGCGAGATTTCTGTCCAGAACCGTCCGATAGAACTGACGAAGAGCTTCCTGTTCGTCATAGGTCATCCCCTCTTTGCTGGAAGTCGATATACAGGAATTTCTCTACCGTCGCTCTCCAGTTGTCGCCTGTATTGCTGTCCACCAGCACAGAAAACTCATATGCCAACACCGCGTCAACACTGGCTCCTACCCGCTCGGAAGCGACTGTGTCTTCTTTCGCACGAGGAGAGGACTTCTGAGTATCCGCAAGGGAGTTCGTAGATACCGGGTTCGGCGATGACGGAACTTTCGAAGACCCATCCGAACCCGAGGTCCAAACACTCATTGCGACAAACAGTGCCGTTGCCAATACGGCGCTAACGTATCCAAACTTCAGTTGTTTCGTGGTTGCGACTCCTTACTTTCGCTTATGTGATCCCATTCATCCCCTTGTCTCACTCAGTGTCAGTCAGAATAACGCAGCGTTATTGGATGTCAAGATCCCTGTCTCCTTTTGCCGGGGTCCTTCGGAAAGGTGTCTCACATCCGCCCGACGGTCAGCGCATGGCGCGTCCGAACATGACGAGCAGAACACCGCTCTTGCATGTGTTCGCCAGGTGGGACGAAAACCGTCCCTACTGATGGTTTCGCCCTCAGAGATGGGTGAGCGCCGCCACCCCAACGCTGAGGAACAGGAGAAAGCCCGCCACATCGGTGGCGGTGGTGACGAACACCGACGAAGCGAGCGCGGGGTCCACCTTGAGCCAGCGCAGGGTGAGCGGCACCAGCGTGCCCACGACGGCCGCCACCACCATGGTGCCGACCAACGCCACCGCGAGGGCGAGGCCGATGCGTAGATCCCCCCTCCAGATCCAGGCGAAAGCGGCGATGAGCACGCCGATGATGAGCCCGTTGGCCGAGCCGACGGCGAGTTCCTTGATGAGCGCCTGCCGGCTGTTTTTCCAGCTCAATTCGCCCAGCGCGATGCCGCGCACCATCACCGTCAGCGTCTGGTTTCCGGCGTTACCCCCGAGCAGCGGCACCATGGGCATGAACACCGCGAGGATCGCGAATTGCGCGATGGACTCCTCGAAGAGACTGACCACCCAGGCCGCCACAAAAGCGGTGGCGAGGTTCACGCCGAGCCAGGGGATCCGCATCCGGATGGAACGCGGGGCCTGCGTGAAGACGCTCTCCGAGACGCCGAGCCCGGCCATCCGGTACATGTCTTCGGTGGCCTCTTCCTTGATGACGTCGATCACGTCGTCCACGGTGATGACTCCGACCAGCTTCCCCTGCTGGTTCACCACCGGGACGGCGAGGATGTGGTAGCTCGCGACCAGTTGGGCGACCTCTTCCTGATCCATCTCGGTGCGCACCCGGAGGACGTCGGTCACCATGACCTCGGAGAGCAGCGCCTCGGGGCGGCGCTGGAGGAGCTGGCGCAGCGAGAGGACCCCTAACAGGGTTCCGTGGCGGTCCACCACATAGATGTAGAAGACCATCTCCACGTCGGGAGATTCCTGGAGGCGCGCGATCGTCTCGCCGATGGTGGCGTCCTCGGGGACCGAGAACACCTTCGGGCTCATGATCCGCCCGGCGGTCTCCTCCGGATACTGGAGCAGGTCCTCGACATCGGAGGCCTCGCGGGTCCGCATCCCGCGGAGCACCTGCTCCCGGAGTTCCTCCGGGAGTTCGCTCAGGAACTCCGCCGCGTCATCGGGGTCGAGTTCCTGGAGGAGTTGGGAGATCTCGGCGGGTTCGAGCCGGGCCACGAGGTGCGCGGCCCGCTCGACTCCAAGTTCTCCGAGCGCGGTGGCGGCGAGATTGAGATCCCGCTGGAAGACGACCCGGAACGTCTTCAGCCGGTACGCGTCCGGCAGATCGGCCAGCACCTGGGCCACATCCGCCGGATGCAGCTTTTCGAGGATGCGGTGTGCGTTAGCGAAGGCCCCCCGGGACACCAGCTTGCGCACCGTCTCCGCAAGTAGCGGGGTCTTGGTGAGAATCATGGCGAGTACCGGAAGGGCGCACCTCGACGGTGACGACGCTTCTCCGGCTGCGTTCCGGAGGCTGGGCGGATTCGTCGAGCTGCATCAGGCGGCGGAGGCTACCACGGGGCCAGCTCGCGCCGGAGCATCGGGGTCCGGCTGTCGCGAACCGCTGGCGGTGAGCGACGACGCGTCAACTGCGCCCACTCCTTGCAAGCGCCGCGAGACAGGCGGAGACAAGGCCGGCGCTCGCGGCGCTTTCCCCGGTGACGACCGAGGTCGCACCGGCCGCGTGGAGGGATGGCCGGTCCAGCTCGTACTGGGTGCGGGCGAGGATCGGAACCTCGGGGGCCATCGTGCGAATCGTCCGGATAGCAAGTTCCGTGGCGCCGGGGTCGTTGACCGCGAGTACGACGAGCTGCGCGTGCTCGCAGCCGATCTCCTGGAGGACCTCCTTCCGGGTGACGTCGGCCAGCACCGCCCAGTCCCCGGCGGCATTGGCGGCCCGCACGTTCTCGGCGCGAATGTCCAGGACGAGGTAGCGGGGCCCGGCCTCTCGGAGCGCCCGGCAGATTTCCCGGCCGGCGAGGCCGTAGCCCGCAATGACCACATGGTCGCGGTGCGGTTCGCGGGCGTCCGCCCCCGGCGGCTGTGCGCCTAGCAGCCGGTCCAGCCACGGGATCCGTGCCGCGCGCAGCGCGAGCCGGGGGCCGGCCGCCAGGACCACCGGAGTCAGCAGCATGGAGAGGATGATCGCGACGAGCAGGTTCTGGGAAAGGCTCTCTTCGAGAAGTCCGCTTCCGGAAGCGGCGTTCAGGAGCACGAAGGAGAACTCGCCGATCTGGCACAGGGCAGCCGCCGAAAGGATCCCGACCCGCAGCGGGAGCTGCAGCACCCGCGCAGCCGCGAGGACGATCAGGAACTTGCCCGCGAGGATCGCCCCGAGCATCCCCAGGATAACGGGAAGCTGCGCGCTGGCGGCTCCGACGTCCAGCAGCATCCCGACGGAGACGAAGAAGAGACACGCGAGCACGTCCCGCGCGGGGATCACTTCGGCGGTCGCGTGGCGACGGAACTCGCTGCCGCCGACAATGAGCCCGGCGAGGAAAGCACCGAGCGCCAATGAGATCCCGGCCGCCGAGAGCGCCCAGGTGACGCCGAAACAGACCAGGAAGACGGTCAGGACGAACAACTCCCGCTCGCGGGTACCGGCGGCCAGCGCCAGCAGCCGGGGGACCAGCGCGCCCGCGGCAAGGAGCACGCCGCCGAGGATGAGGAGCGTCTTACCGACGGCCCAGGCGACTTCCTGCGGCGGACCTCCCTCCCCGGCGAGAAACGGGAGCGCGAGAATCATTGGCACGACGCAGAGATCCTGGAAGACCAGAATGCCGAGCGCGAGCTGGCCGTGCGGCGCTTCGAGCTCGCCCCGCGCCGCCAAACCGCGAAGCACGACCGCAGTGCTCGATACCGCAACCACGAATCCGACGAAAACGGCCGACCCTGGCTTCAGCCCGAAGAACACGCAGACACCCGCCGCGCCGGCGACGGCAAGCGCAACCTGAAGTCCACCGCCCACCAGGACGGGCTTCCAGAGGCGGCGGAGTCGCTCGAGCGAGAGCTCCATCCCGATGCCGAAGAGGAGGAGCACAATCCCGACCTCGGCGAGCACCTCGACCTCGTGGGTGTTATCGACGAGGCCGAGCGCGGCTGGACCGGCCAGTGCGCCGGTGAGGATGAATCCTGCGATGGGAGGAACGCCGAGCCGCCGCAACACGGCCACTACCAGGACCGACGCCGCCAGCACGACGACCAGGTCCTTCAGATAGGCGACCTCAGCCACGACTCCTCCGGCGAGGCGTTCCGGCGCGGGCGCGCGAGGATGTGGATGTGCAACGCACGCCACAAGCGTCGCTCATCGCGCTGGACCGATGTGCGCGATCGTGGCCCGGGCCGGCCCCGTGCCGCGGCGCTACGGGGTTCAGGCGTCCGCCCAGGGCAGTTTGGCGCTCAGTGGACAGGCCGCCTGGACCTTCGCCTCGATTTCCCGGCCCAGATCCGCCAGCTGTGTTTCGTCAAGGCGGGCCTGGATCTCCTGGAAGAGCTGGCGCTCCTCGGTGCGGATGTGGCGGTGCAGCACCTTCCCGAACTGCTTCAGGAGCGGGATCCGTTCCTGATCGCCGGCCGCGGCGATGCGCTGCACCAGCGTCTCCATGACCCGGTGCTCCGCGAGCAGGCCGTCCAACAGCTCATCGTTCTGCAGAAGCGGCCGGACAGCGGGGAAGAGAACCCGTTCTTCGACCTGGAAGTGGCCGAGAAGCTCGACCTCGGCCAGCCGCGCCACCTTGCCGGCGAGTTCCAGCGCCTTTTCCCGACTGGGGTCGGTTTTCAGACCCCGATCGATGAGCACCGTGATCGCGAGTCCGTGCTGGTGCTGGTGGGAAAGCGGAATCAGGCTCGGATCCCGGTGCAGGGACGGGTGGGGCATGGCGCCACTATAAACAGCCGGTGATGAAACCCACGCGGCCCAGTTCTCCCGGTGGGGGCTCGGCCGGCGATCCATCCCGGCCAAACAACCGGTGATGAAACCCACGCGGCCCAGTTCTCCCGGTGGGGGCTCGGCCGGCGATCCATCCCGGCCAAACAGCCGGTGATGAAACCCACGCGGCCCAGTTCTCCCGGTGGGGGCTCGGCCGGCGATCCATCCCGGCTGAACAACCGGTGGCGGAACCCACGCGGCCCAGTTCTCCCGGTGGGGGCTCGGCCGGCGATCCATCCCGGCTGAACCGCGTCGCTGCGCGCCGCTCGTCGTTGCGTTTCGGTCGGAATACACGCGGCCCAGTTCTCCCGGTGGGGGCTCCTCCCTCACGCGCCTTGTCAGCCGGGCCCCCACCGGGAGGACTGGCCCCACCGGGAGAACTGGGCCTCGCCCCCACCGGGAGAACTGGCCGGCCTCGGCGCTCACACGGGTTCCACCACCGGCTGTTAGCGACGCTCCCCGCGCCCTCCGGGTGCCGCGGACGGCGGCTCAGGTATCGGTTGCCTCGATCTTCGCCGTGATTTTCCGGCCGAGTTCGTCGAGCTGGGCCTGCTCCAGCCGATCCTGAACCTGGCGGAAGAGTTCGCGTTCCCCGGTGTGGATATGGCGGAGAAGAAGTTCTCCGAACTCCTTGAGGAGGGAAAGCCGTTCCTGGTAGTCCGCCGCTTCGAGCCGCCGCACGAGACCTTCCATCGTCCGGTGTCCGGCAGCGAGCGTGTCCAGCAGCTCCCCGGAATCGATGATCGGCCGCACCGCCGGAAAGAGAATCGTCTCCTCGAGCTGGAAGTGTTCGAAGAGTTCGGACTCGGCGAGGTGGACCACCTTGCCGATGAGTTCGGTCACCCTCTTGGCGGTAGGCTCGCCCTTGAGCCCCTGATCGATGAGCACGGCGATCTGCAGTCCGCTCTGGTGGTGGCGAGACAACGGGAGGAGCGAGGGATCACGCTGACGGGGCGGTGGACGCGGGGTCATTTCAGGGGCTCGGTGGAGCGGCGGGGCGCCATCGGGTTTTCGTGGCGCTCCCCCTGCGCTCCCAGCAACAAGGCCAGCGAGGAAAGGGCGGCGCGGTCGGGGATCCGGGTGGTCTTCATCCTGAGGTCCATTTCGGCCAAGTGTCTCAGGATGGCGCGGAGTTCGGCTGGCTGAAACCGGCGGGCAGCGCGCCCCAGGTCGTCGGCGACCCGGCGGGGAACGCGAAGAACTTCGTAGAGAGGTTCCTCCCCGCGGTGGGCCTGAGCGAGCTGGATCTGGGTGACCAGCCGGTACAGCAGGGCCATCAGGGCCTGAGGCGACTCACCGTCCCGAAGCAGCAGCTCGAGCGAGGCGAGCGCCGATTCCGTGCGGCCCGCCTGCAGCGCGTCGGTGAACCGGAAGCGATCCTGAACGCTCCCGCCCCCGAGTACCTGCTCCATATCCTCGAGCGAGACGTCTCCTTCCTGATCGCTCCCCGCGTAGAGCGCGAGCTTTTCGATCTCGTTCACCTGCTGGCGGAGTTCGCGGCCAAAGCGCTCGAAGAGAAGCTCCGCACCCTGTTCGGGGAGGTTCAGACTGCGCTCGCGGGCGGTTCGGCGGATCCAGGTGGTCATCCGGGCGGCGGGCGGGGCGTCGCAATCCACCGAGTACGCCACGCCCCGGGCAACGGCATCGGTGAGCGCTCCCGCGAGCGCCTTCCAGTCCTTCCGGCGCCGGTCGGGGTTCTGCTCCCATTCCAGGACGATGACCGCGCGCCCCGGGGGACTCTGCAGGAGATCCACCAGAACTCCGGCAAGCCCGGTGGCCGATGCCGGCGGCTGGGCGATGCGGAGACCGTTCTCGATGAGGACCACGGGACCGCCGCTGAACGAAACCGTCCGGGTCGTGCTGACCACCTGATCGGCAGTGGCGGTCCGCCCGTCAAAGCGCCGCAGGCGGAAGGGGGCGGGTTTCGGCCCGAGGTGATGCCCGGCGAGCCTCCGCATCGTCTGTTGGCGCAGCCAGCTGTCGCCTCCCCCGATCACGTAGAGGGCCCCGGCGTCGGCCGCCGGCAGCTTGTCCCCGAGCGCCTCCGCCGGTATCGGCCGGAGGGCGGCGAAACTCTTGGCGAAACCTGCCTCGGCGAACGCCATCAGAACCCCTCGAGAATCGCGACCAGCAGCGAGTCCGCAAAGGCGCTGGCAAGCCGGGCGAAAGCCAGCCCCTCCCGGTCGAAGGCGGCGTCGGGATCGTCCCCGATCGAGAACTCGTCGCGCAGGGTGAACTCGTCCGACTCGAACAGCACGACGTCGTTGGCCACGTCCGTGAACTCCACCGTGGCGCGCACGATGATCAGATAGGTGGAGGCCGATCCGGTTGTCGGATCGAGCTGCGCGGGCGAGAAGTCCACGCTCAGCACCGTGCCCCGCATCACCGCGTCCGCCCCTTCCTCGGTTTCCTGCACGGTGTAGCGCCCTCGCCGATTGAAGCCTTCGATGATCTCGTCGGTCATGCCTTCCTCGACTTCGGGAAAGGCGCTCTCGTTATCGAAGGGCAGGATCGCCACGATCTGAATGTGGCCGGGCAGTCCGCCACCAATTCCGGCCAGCCGATACCCGCACCCACCGAGAAGTATCGAAAGAGACAGACCGAAAAGAAGCGCTTCGCCCCAACCCGCCCGAGTGCGAACCCTCCTCGGGGACGGGACGGGATGAATCACGACGGACGGGCGGCCACGAAGTTCACGAGCCGGTCGGGCACCGTAACGACCCGACGGACCTCGAGCCCTTCCAGATGGCGGCGGATCCCCGCGTTTTCCCGAGCCTGGTCGACAATCACCTCGCGGTCGAGCCCCGCGGGGACTTCCAGGCGGCCACGCAGTTTCCCATTTACCTGCAGAACGACAAGTACCTGTTCCTCCCGGGCGAGCTCTTCGTCGCATTCCGGCCAGGGTGTTTTCACCAGTATGGTCTTGCCGCCGAGCCGCTCCCAGAGTTCCTCCGTGAGATGAGGCGCCATCGGGTTCAGCAAAGCAATCACCGCCTCGACGGCCTCCCGGACCGCCCGGCGGGACGCCTCGGTCGCCGCAGCGGGCAGCCGGTGCGAAAAGGCCGTGGTTAGTTCCATGATTGCGGCGATCGCAGTATTGGGATGGATGCGTTCCGCAAGGTCGCGGGTGACCCGTCGGATCGTCTGGTGGGTCTTCCGGCGCAGCGCCACATCGTCGGGGGCGAAGTCCTCGTTCCCCGCCGGCAGCGGAGTGGTGACCAACCATTCCGCCTCCCCGGGAATCATCCGCTCCAGCCGCCTCAAGTAGCGGGCCGGGCCGGAGAGCCGCGCGTCGGTCCAGTCCATTTCCTTTTCCGGGGGAGACTCGAAGAGAACGTAGAGCCGGATCGCGTCCGCGCCGTGCCGTTCGACCACGGCATCGGGATCGACGATGTTGCCCTTGCTCTTGGACATCTTGGCACCGTCCTTGATGACCATTCCCTGGCTCAACTGGCGGACCACCGGCTCGTCGGTAGTGACCAGGCCGAGGTCGCGCATCATCTTGGTCCAGAAGCGGCAATAGATCAGGTGGAGGATGGCGTGCTCCACCCCACCGATGTAGAGGTCGATGGGGAACCAGGCCCGCGCCTTCTCCTTGTCGAAGGGCGCCCGATCGTTGGCCGGATCGAGGTACCGATAGAAGTACCAGGACGAGTCCACGAAGGTGTCCATGGTGTCGGTCTCCCGGCGGGCCGCGGCGCCGCAACGCGGACAATCCACCCGGCGCCAGGAATCGATTTTCGCAAGAGCCGACCCTCCCATGCCCGTGATCTCGACATCGCGGGGCAGCTCCACCGGGAGGTCTTCCTCGGGCACCGGAACTTCGCCGCAACCCGGGCAGTGGATCATGGGAATGGGAGTGCCCCAGTAGCGCTGCCGGGATATCCCCCAGTCGCGGAACCGCCAGGCGATCTTCGGCTCGCCGAAGCCGCCTTCGCGGGCGTGTTCCGCCATCGCCCGCTTGGCCTCCTCGGTCGGAAGACCGCTGAACGCGCCGGAATCCACGACGGTCCCGTAGTCCACGAAGGCGCTTTCGGGATCCGCTGCGACATCGGGGTCATTCGGGATGACCACCGTCCGGATCTCCAGTCCGTACTTCGTCGCGAACTCGTAGTCCCGTTCGTCGTGGGCCGGAACCGCCATCACCGCTCCGGTTCCGTACTCCATGAGCACGTAGTCCGCGACGAAGACCGGAATCTCCTCTCCCGAAAAGGGGTTGGCCGCCTGAAAGCCAGTGATGACCCCCGTCTTTTCGGTCTCACCGGTTGGGTGCGTTTCCCCGGCATGACGCGCCAGGGCGTCCCGTAGGTATTCGGCCACCGCCGGATTCTCGGCGGCGATCGCCTGGGAGGCGGGATGTCCGGGCGCCAGCACCAGAGCGGTGGCGCCGTAGATGGTGTCCACCCGCGTGGTGAACACCGCAACGTCGCCCCGGTCTCCCAGCGCCGGGATTCGGAAGCGAACCTCGGCCCCTTCCGAACGTCCGATCCAGTTTCGCTGGAGCACCAGCACCTTGTGGGGCCAGGCGGGCATCCGCTCCATCTCGTCGAGCAGTTCGTCGGCGTAGTCGGTGATCCGCAGGAACCACTGCGGCAATTCCCGATCCTCGACGACAGCCTCGCATCGCCAGCAGCGTCCGGCCTCGACCTGCTCGTTGGCGAGCACGGTCTCGCAGCCGGGGCACCAGTTGACGGTGCCGTTTTTCCGGTAGGCGAGCCCCCGTTCCCACATCTTCAGGAAGAACCACTGGTTCCACCGGTAGTAGGAGGGATCGCAAGTGGCGAACTCCCGGTCCCAGTCGTAGCTGAACCCGAGTCGGCGGAGCTGCCGCCGCATGTGGTCGATGTTGTGCGTGGTCCAATCGGCGGGATGGGCGCCACGCTGAAGCGCGGCGTTCTCCGCCGGCAACCCGAGCGCATCCCAGCCGATGGGATGCATGACGGTGAAGCCGCGGCGGCGGTAGAACCGGGCCATCACGTCCCCGATGGAGTAGTTCCGCACATGGCCCATGTGGATGCGCCCGGAGGGATAGGGCAGCATCTCGAGGCAGTAGTAGTGGGGCCCCTCGGGCAGGTCGGGAGTCCGGAAGGCGCCCTCGCGTTCCCAGCGGGCCTGCCATTTCGATTCGACGCGTTCGTGGAAAGTGCTCATGGATAGTCGGCGGCGCGCAGTCTAGTCGAGCGGTTCGGCGGGTTCGCCGGCCGCCGGGGATGGCAACTTGGCCCCCGGGATCCCGGCGCCGACTCCGGCGAGAGCCTTCTGCAGCATCGAGCCCGACGGGACCAGATCCAGATCCCGCGGGTGAACGAAACGAGCGCCTTTCGGGACGCCGGCGGCTGACGGCTCCTGGAGTTCCGCCTCGAAGGGAACGACCGCCATCCTCCGGTTCATGACGGTGTGACGGAACCCGGCCAACTCGCGCCCGGGTCGAAGCCGGATCCCGTAGCGCACCCGCGTTTCGCGAACCAGCGCCTCCGCGGGCGGCTCGCCGCTCCGGCACTCCCCGCAGGGCAGTTCGTAGAGACCCCGCAGGGGGCTTTCCCGGCGGCGGAACAACAGAATCCGTCCGTCGCAGTCCCGGACGACGGCCACGGCGAGCCGTACGGAAACCGATGGCGGACGCCGCGGACGCTCGGGGAATTCTTCCTGCCGCCCTCCTACCCGAGCCCAGCAGAACTCACGGACCGGGCAGCTCCCGCAGCGGGGGATAGCGGGGGTGCATACCGTCGCTCCGAGCTCCATCAGAGCCTGGTTCCAGTCACCCGGCTCGTGCGCACCGTCCGCCTCCATGAGGCGGTCGGCCAGTTCCCGGATCCGTCTCTCGAAGCCCACCCGTCCCGGGACTCCTCCTACCGCGAAGACCCTCGACAGCACGCGGCGCACGTTTCCGTCCACCGCGGCGACCGGTTCGCGGAAGGCGATCGACGCGATCGCCGCCGCCGTGTAGTCGCCGATCCCCGGGAGTTCCCTGAGCGACTCCGCATTCCGCGGGATTTCCCGGCCTTCCGCAGCCAGTTGCTGCGCTGCGCGGTGCAACGCGCGGGCGCGGCCGTAGTAACCGAGGCCCGCCCAGGCGGCCAGCACCTCGTCCTCGGAGGCTCGAGCCAGCGACCCGAACTCCGGGAACCGCGCGACAAAGGCCCGGTAGCGAGGCAGCATCGCCTCCACCCGGGTTTGCTGGAGCATCACCTCCGAGACCCAGACGCGCCAGGCGTCGGGTGATTCGCGGAAGGGAAGCGAGCGCTTGTTCTTCCGGAACCACGCGAGGAGGGTGCGGCGAAGGAGGCGGAACGGGGAGGCTGAGGGAATGTCGGACATGCGGGCCGCGCGGGTGGGGTGGGCGACTAACGGTACGCGCTAGGAGCGCCGGTGTTCACACCGGCATCGCGGCCGCAGGCCGCGAAACTCCCGTCGCCCCCGAGAAGAACCGCGGAGACGGCCAGGAACGCCGACCTCTGGCCAGTTCTCCCGGTGGGGGCCGGCCCCGCCCCGCGGAGCGGGGCGAAAGCGCGTAGCGCTGATTCCTTTGATGGGGCGGCGGGAGGGCGGCGGCCTGCCCGGCGAGATAAGGACGGTTGGGAATACGCGCTTCCGCTGTCGCTAACCGTAAGGATGGGCGGCGAGGCTTCGCTGCGTGGAGGGGGATGGGGCCGTCCCCGGGGTGGGTCCGGGCGATACGGGTGAGTAAGGATGGGAGTTTCGCCCCGCTCCGCGGGGCGATGCCGGTCTGAAGGCCCCCACCGGGAGAACTGGCCGGCGCTCCTGGCGCTCCCTCCCCTAGCAGCCTGTGGTGAAACCCAGGCGGCGTTCGGCCGGCGATCCATCCCGGCTGAACCGCGTCGCTTCGCGCCGCTCATCGTTGCGTTTCGGTCGAAATACACTCGGTATTCCTCCCTCACGCGCCTTGTCAGCCGGGCGCCTCGCCGGCCTCGGCGCTCACCCGGGTTCCACCACAGGTTGCTAGAGGAGAGCGTGGGCGATCTTCTGGTAGTAGCCGACGGCGGCCACCAGGTCACTCTTCAGGACGTGTTCGTGAGCCGTGTGCGCGTCGTGGATGCTGCCGGGACCGATGAGGAGCGGGGTTCCCCAGGAAGGCATGAACGGGATGTCGGTCGAGTAGGACATCGGGGCCACCTCGAAACCGGGCAGCGTCCGGCAGAGGACCGCGTCGTTCTGGCCGACGTGTTCGAAACTGAGGTTCTCGTCGGCAGCAAGGATCGCTTCCAGCCGGCGCCGCGCCGGTTCGGCCTCGCCGACGAGACGCCAGTAGAGGGTCGCCTCGGCGGATGGGGCGAAAACGTTCCCCGCCACCCCGCCGGAGATGAGCCCCACATTCAGGGTCGCGGAACCGAGGATCCCGCTCTTGCCCCAGTCGAGCGACTGGAGATGGGCAATCGTCTCAAGCAGACGATGGATCGCGGAATCTCCGGCCTCCGGGTAAGCCGAGTGAGCCGCCGTCCCCCGAGCCCGGATCCGGACCCGCAGGGTTCCCTTGTGACCGCTCGCCATCAGTCCCTCGGTGGGTTCCCCACAGACCAGATGGACCCCTTCGATCGGATGCCCGGGGCCCCGCTTCTCGAGGTGGATGGCGCCGGCGCTGTCCACCTCCTCGCCGACGGTGAATGCCAGACCAAAGCCCGAAACGCCCTCGTCCCGGAGACGGCGGGCCGCGAACAGCATCGCCGCGAGGATGCCCTTGGCGTCGCAAGACCCTCTCCCCCCGATGTGAGTCGCGCTCTCGCTGGACGGGAAGTAGGGCGGCACCGTGTCCAGATGGGTGCAGTACCAGAGGCGCGGCTGGCCGGACCCGGCGCGCGCGATCAGGTTCGGTCGGCCCGGGACGACCTCGTCGAACTCGACGTCGAGTCCTGCCGCCTCGAGATCCGCACCGACACGCTCGGCAACCGCTTTTTCATCGCCGGTCACCGACGGGATGTCCACGATCTCGCGCAGATATCGGAAGAGATCGTCCATAGCCACTTCAGGATGCGTCCGGGTGCCGGAACAGCAGGGAAACGTTCGTGCCGCCAAACCCGAACGAGTTGGAAAGAACGCTGCTCACCGTCGCGGGCCGGGCCGTGTTCGGAACGATATCGAGATCGCAGGCGGGATCCGGAGTTTCGTAGTTGATGGTAGGGGGCAGAATCTGGTGACGCAGGGTCAGACAGGAAATCCCGGCTTCGAGCCCCCCCGCTCCGCCCAGCAGGTGCCCGGTCATGGACTTGGTGGAACTGACCGCCAACCGGTCGGCGTGTGCGCCGAAGACCTGCCGGATGGCGGCCGTCTCGATCCGGTCATTGAGGGGCGTCGAGGTACCGTGGGCGTTCACCGCGTCCACCTCTTCCGGCGACGCCTCGGCCTCGCCGAGCGCCGCCCGCATCACCCGCACCGCTCCGTTGCCATCCGCGGGCGGAGCGGTGATGTGGAAAGCGTCCCCGCTCATGCCGTAACCCACGACTTCCGCGTAGGGCGTGGCGCCCCGCGCGAGCGCCCGCTCCCGTTCCTCAATGATGAGGATGCCGGCTCCCTCCCCCACCACGAAGCCGTCCCGGTCCCGATCAAAGGGACGGGACGCGTGCTGGGGATCGTCGTTCCGGGTGGAAAGCGCCTTCATCGCGGCAAAACCACCGATGCACATCGGGGTGATCGTCGCTTCCGCTCCACCGGCGACCATGACATCGGCGTGGCCATAGCGCACCAGGCGGAAAGCTTCTCCCACCGAGTGCGCCCCGGCGGAACACGCAGTGGCCATCGCCGAGTTGGGGCCCTTCGCACCCAGCCGGATAGACACCCAGCCAGCGGCCAGGTTGACCACCATCGCAGGGACGAAGAAGGGAGATATGCGGCGCGGCCCGTGCTCGAGCAGTTTCCGGTGTTCCCTCTCGATCGTCTCGAAGCCGCCGATTCCGGAGGAAATGATCACTCCCGTGCGATCGGGATCCCCGACCGGAATCCCCAGGCCCGCGTCCTCGACCGCAAACAGGGACGCCGCCAGCGCGTAGTGGATGAAGGTATCCATCTTTCGCGCGTCCCGCCGGTCCGCATAGTCGAGCGGATCGAAACCCTCGATCTCGCAGGCAATCCGCGACGTGAAATCCGCGGCATCGAATCGAGTGATGGGGCCCGCGCCCGAGCGGCCCGCGACCAGGCCTTCCCAGGTCTCTCGGGTCCCGATGCCCAGGGGAGACACGAGTCCCACCCCGGTAACGACAACCCGCCGCGGAGTCATATGCACTCGAGCGCCGGTCGCGAGCCAGTCAGCGCGAACTCGCGCGTAGCTCGGGCGAACTCGCGCGTCGCTCGGAAGGCGAGGCGGGCCGTGTGACTTTGTCCATCAGCTGCTCGGCGCAGCTCAGTTGATCCGCTGCTCGATGAACGCCACTGCATCGCCGACCGTCTGGATCCGTTCTGCCTGATCCTCCGAGATATCAATCTCGAACTGCTCCTCCAGCGCCATCATCAACTCGACCATGTCCAGTGAATCGGCGCTCAGATCGCCCACGAAAGTGGCCTCCGGCGAGACCTCGTCGGGGGACACGGAAAGCTGCTCGCAGATGAGCTCCCGGACGCGCTCGTCCACCGGGAGTTCCTCGACTTCCGGAGCACCCTCTGGTTCCTTGGCCTTTTCCTTCATTTGTCGTTTCTCCTGTTGGTACTGTCCCGTGCCTCCCGGTTTACCAGGAGACGTCGGATTAAAGCGCGAGCCCTCCGGTTACTTCGAGGACCGCGCCAGTGATGTAGCTCGCCTCGGCAGAGGCGAGGAAGGCGACCGCCGCCGCAACCTCTTCCGGCGATCCGGGGCGCCCCATTGCGATGGCGCTCCCGAGCTGGGCCCGAGCCGCCTCGGGCATCTCCCGGGTCATGTCGGTTTCGATAAGTCCCGGCGCCACCGCGTTCACGGTGATGTTCCGCCGAGCCAATTCCTTGGCCAGCGATTTTGTGAACCCGAGAATGCCCGCCTTGGAGGTCGCGTAGGCGGTCTGGCCCGGATTGCCACGAAGCCCCACGATGGAACTGAGGTTGACGATCCGACCGTAGCGAGCGCGCATCATAGGCCGGACGGCGGCCTGGCAGCAAGCGTGCAGACCATCCAGGTTGGTGGCCATCACTTCCCGCCAGGTGGCCGCCGACTGACGAGCCAGCAGACCATCGCGCGACACGCCCGCGTTGTTCACCAGAATCTGGAGTCCCCGGTCAGCACTGGCCGCGGCCACACATCGTTTGACCAATTCGGGATCGGTCAGATCGAGCCCCAGCCCCCGTACCCGGCCGCGGCCGGCGTCGAGCTCGTCGGCCACTCCCTCGGCCCGCTTTTCGTCGGTCCCCGTCAGGAAAACCGTGGCTCCTTCGTCGGCGAGCCGCGCGGCGATCGCGTGACCGATCCCGCGGGTGCCCCCGGTTACGAGCGCAGTCTGCCCCTCGAAGCGAATCTCACCGGGGTCCCGGGCCGCCGAGACCATCATGCGGGGCTTGCGACCCGCCCGCGGGCTGGCCCTCCTGCGGCAGGCGATCCGACCGGGGTGGCACGGCGGCCCCACTGCATCCCCTCGACCCGCTCGATACCCTCCGGATCGGAGACTCCGAACGCCGAGGCGCCGGGCAGCACCCGTTGGACCAGGCCGGTCAACACCCGGCCCTGACCGATTTCGAAGAATGCGGAAGCACCCGCAGCCGCCATCCCATGGAGCGTCTCCTCCCAACGCACCGGCGACGCCACCTGGCGCCGCAGCGCCTCGCGGGCCTCGGAGCCGGTGCGGATGGGCGCCGCGTCCACATTCGTCCACAGCGGCGCCGACGGATCGGCAAAGGGGGTGGCGTCGAGTTCCCGCGAGAGCTGCCTGGCCGCCGGCTCCATCAGACGGGTATGGAAAGGGGCGCTCACCGGAAGGGGAAGCACGCGCCGGGCCCCCCGGGCCTTCAACTCCTTCCCGGCCGCGGCCACCGCCGCCGCGTGGCCGCCGATGACGACCTGGCCACCACCGTTGAAGTTCGCCGGTTCCACCAGCCCCAAGCCGCTTTCGGTCACCTCGGATGCGACCGCGACCACCGTCTCCGCGGGGAGACCCAGAACTGCCGACATCGCCCCCTCCCCGGCAGGCACCGCCTCCTGCATGAACTCGGCGCGCCGCCGCACGAGCCGGAGAGCGTCGGCAAAGGACAATGCCGACAACGCAACCAGCGCCGAGTACTCCCCGAGACTGTGGCCCGCGGCCATGTCCGGGCTCGCTCCGCGGGCTTCGGCGACGCGCCAGGCGGCGGTGCTCACCGTGAGCATTGCCGGCTGGGTGTTGCGAGTCAGTTGGAGTGCTTCGGCAGGTCCTTCGAAACAGAGACGGGAGATGCATTCGCCGAGGACGTCGTCCGCCTCTTCAAATACCGCTCGCGACTCCGGAAATGCGTCCGCGAGCGCCCGGCCCATCCCCGGCCGCTGTGAGCCCTGGCCGGGGAAAAGGAACGCCGTTCGACTCACGTCAGGTCAGGTCAGGTCAGGTCCTTGACGTCCAGAACCTTCTTGCCCTTGTAGTGGCCGCAGTGCGGGCAGACAACATGGGGCCGGATGCGCCGGTTGCATTCGGTGCAGACCGAAAGTCCGGGAGCCTCCAGGCTGTGGTGTGCGCGGCGATTGTTCCGGCGGCCACGCGAGTGGCGTCTCTTGGGTTGTGGCATTTCGTTAACTCCTGTCTCTTCTCTCAGGAAGTGCTTGGCCGGCTGGGGGTGCCCGGCCGTGGTTGGCGCCCGAGGTGCCCGGCGTCTATCCCGGCACTCGCCGGAATCCCGGCAGGTCGCGGAGGGCACCCAATCCGGCCCGGTCGGGTGCGCCGGCATTCTCCTCGCAGCCACACGATGGCTGCCGGTTCCGGTCGGCGCCGCATGAACTGCAAAGTCCGAGGCAGTCGGAGGAACAGAGCGGCTTCACCGGCAAAGCCAAATGAAGCTGCTCCCATACTGTGTCGGCGAGTTCGAGGCGGTCGTTCTCGAAGAACGACACGTTCATGTCCGACGCGTCGAGGGGGCGTTCCCCTCCGGTCAGGTCAGCCGACGCGGCAGTGCGGGGCAGGTACACCAGGTCGAGTGCCTCGTCCACGGGAAGCGCCACCGGGCCGAGACAACGCACACACTCGAGTCGCAGTTCTCCGCTGAGGCGAGCCAAGAGCCGGTATCCATCCGTATCGAGTCGGTCCAGGCGTCCATTCAGGCTGAGTTCGCCGACGATCTCGAATGCGGCGCCGGAAAAGCCGAACGCTGCGTAGTTCGCAGAGACGGCGACCCGAGCCCCGCGCGCAGGAACCGCGGCGAGGTTGACACTCAGGGCGGAAGGATCGTAGGGCGCGGACAAGGATCCCGAATTCTATCGTTCCCGGCGGCCCGGGGATCGTCGGTCCTTCAGCGGCGTGGGACGGCCCCGTACCGCATAGAATCGCCGCCATGCCCGGTTCGTCCCGCCTTGCCTCCGTTACAGGCAATGGTGAAACTCGGACGGCATCCATTCGCGGCGCGCAGCGCCGCGGGGGCGGGGTGTGGGGAGGGGTTTCCCCTCCCCACGAAAGACGGTGGTGTGAATCGCACCGCGATTCGCGCCACGAACCCGTGGGGCAAGCGCCCCGCAGGCTCACGAAGCGCCGGATTCGGCGCGCGGGACGTCCTGGGGCTTATGCGGGGCGCTTTCACCACGGGCTGCTAATGGGCGGGCTCGCGTGCCTTGCCGCTTGCAGCCCCGCGGAACCCACCGCGGAATCGGAAACCCCGCCATGGGAGTGGACCGAGGCCGAGTGGCGGGCGCCGATTGACGCCGTACGCGCCGGACGTCGTCTCGCTCCGTCGTCGTGGCCCGGAGGAGCTCGGGTAGCCGTAGCCCTTTCCTTCGACTTCGACAATGAAACCGTGTCGCTCCGGGACAACGCCACCACCGCGTCCAACCTGTCGCGGGGGCAGTACGGGTCGAAAGCCGGGCTGCCGCGAGTCCTCGACCTGCTGAGCAGGCACGAGATTCGCGCCTCGTTCTTCATTCCCGCGGTCAGCGCGCTGATCTACCGCGAGGACGTGGCGGATATCGTCGCCGGCGGACACGAGATCGGAGTGCACGGCTGGATTCACGAACGCAACTCGCTCATCCCCGGCGATGTGGAACGCGAGCTCATCGAGCGCGCGATCGAAACGCTCACCGAGTTGACCGGCACGCGGCCGGTTGGCCTGCGGACGCCGTCCTGGGACTACAGCCCGAACACCCTGCAAATCGTCCGGGACCTGGGCTTTCTCTACGACTCGAGCCTCATGGCGGACGATTGGCCCTATGAGATCGTCGCGAACGGCGAAGCCACGGGAATCGTGGAACTGCCGGTGGAATGGATTCTGGACGACGCCCCGTATTTCGGCTTCAGCAGATATTCGGCGATAAGGCCGCACAGCACTCCCGACGACGTGCTCTCGATCTGGAAGGCGGAATTCGACATGGCCCATTCGGAGGGAGGAATGTTCCTCCTCACCATGCATCCCCACGTGATCGGCCACCGCTCCCGCATCGCCATGCTGGAGCGACTGATCGAACACATCAACGCCGCCGGAGATGTCTGGTACGCGACGCACGAGGAAGTCGCGCGCTACGCGCTCGAAAACGCGGAGGACGGGAGTTAGCCGAGAAGCCCGCCGGAACCAGACCAGGGGTGGGGATCCCGTTTTCGTTCTTGAAAACGCCCGGGATGGGCGAAGGAGGCATCATGAAGATACGACTTGTCCGCGCGGCATCGGCCGCGCTGTTCATCGGCGCGCTTGCTGTTCCAGCGGCCGTAGCTGCCGGCGAACCTCCGCCGCGCGCGGCGGTCACCAGCGCGGAACTCGAGACCGAGATCCGCAGCGAGCTGGACTCGCTGAAGGAGCGCATCGAGGACCTCGAGATGCTGCTCGCGACTCTGGTCACTACCCGGGAAACGGAAGGTGCCTCCAGGACCCCGGAAACCACGGAGGCCAGCCTGGTGCTCGCGGCCGCAGACGGCGGAGCCGCTGCCACCCCCGAGGCCCCGGGCCCGTCCACCCCAGCGCAGGACGCCGATTCGGGAATGCCCGAGGGCGTCGCCAGTACGGGAGGGCAACCCCTCTCCATCACCGGCCTGGTGGACACCTACTACACGCACAATGCGAACGACCCTCAGGACGGGAACAACACGCTCTACTACACGAACCCCAACGCCCGCGGATTCGGCCTGAACCAGCTCAAGCTGGAGATCGAGACCGCCGGCGACGGGCCGTTCGGTTTCCGTTCCGACCTCTGGTTCGGCTCGGGCGCCCGGCTGTTCCGGGACGGACTCGAACCCGGACCGCTCGCCGACGTGCTCTATCTGCAGCAGGCGTTCGGCTACTACCAGTTCGGGAGCGGCGCCCAACTCGACGTCGGACTCTTCGGCACCATCGCCGGGCTCGAGGTCGCCGAGTCGCATCTGAACTGGAACTACACGCGCGGCATCCTCTGGGCGTGGAACGAGCCGTTCTCCCATCTCGGCGCCCGGCTCGGCGTGCCGCTCAGCGAGACCTTTACCGGAACGTTGTTGCTGGTGAACGGCTTCGACAACGCCTGGGACCAGAACACCGGGAAGTCCTACGGCCTGCAGGGATCGCTGGCGCCGAGCGACCAGTTCAACACCACCCTCACCTGGATCAACGGCCCGGAGAACGCCGGGACCAACGACGGCTGGCTGCGGGATCTGAGCTGGAACGCCTACGTCGGACTCACCGACCGGGTCGAGGCCATGGTGAACATGGACTACATCTCGGCGACCGACGAGGTGGGAACGAGCGCGACCTCTTACGGACTCGGCGGATACCTCCGTTTCCACGTGAACGACCGGGTGCGGATCGCCGAACGCTACGAGTTCATGAACGACCGCGAAGCCCGCTCCACCGGTCTCGAGCAGATGTTGATGGAGAACACCCTGACGCTCGAGTTCCAGCCGGTGGTGGACGACCCCCGCTTCCTGACTCGCTTCGAGTATCGGCGTGACTGGTCGGACGCTGACTTCTTCAGTTGCTCCGGATGCGGAGAAGGTATCTCGAAGAGCCAGAACACCTTCACGATCGGGATGTCCTGGGTCTTCGGACCGCGCTGAGGAAGGAACCGGCGGCGGGGTTTCCTTCAAGGTCCCGCTAACCGGGGAGCGCGGTGGCGGCGATGAACGCCGCCACCGCCCCGGCGATCTCGTCGCGAACGTCGGCGGCGCTGCGCTCCGTGGCGGTGAGAATCGGCTTCGGCACCCGAAACCCGTGGTCGGCCCCGACGATCCAGCACGCCTCGGCGCCGCAGGCCGCGATGATCGGGTCGAACAGCTCCGGCGGCGCGAAGGGATCCCGGGATCCGCTGACAAAGAGCATCGGGAGGCCGATACGGCCGAGATGCTCCATCCGCTCCGCAGGCACTTCGCGCTTCCCGGGAGGCTTCAGCGGATAGGCGAGGAGTACCGCACCCGTCACCAGGCTACGGGCTTCGGCCGCCGGATCCGCGAGCAGGAGGGAGGCCATCCTCCCGCCAAAGGAGCGGCCGCCGAGGAAGAGGGGGCCCGGGTACTCCCCCGCCGCCCAACCCACGACGGCGGCGACGCAGGCGATCGCCCGGTCGGCACGGTCGGGCCGCCTTTTCCCCGCTTCGGCCGCGGGGAGATTGAAGCGGAGCGCACGGATGCCCCGGACGGCCAGGGACTGGGCGAGCGAGACGAGGCCCGGCGTGTCCCGATTCCCTCCGGCGCCGTGCGTGAGGAGGACGGCCGGCGCGACCGGCGAGGTGCCGGCCGGGTCGTGGGCCGCCACGCTCACCGAACCGCCCTTGCCATCGGGTGCGTCGCGGATCACCGGTCAGGCAGCCCCACCCGATTCGCCGGTGTAGAACGCGGTTGTGCGTCTGGCAGCGGCGCGCGCCGCTCGAGGGTCCGTGCCGGCCGCCACCGCCGCTTGTCCCCACCTTTCGCTGCTGCCGGTGATGAACGCTCTGCCCGCCGGGGAAATGGCGAAGGCGGCTTCGTCCAGCTTTGGGTCCGTCGGATTCGCGAGATATAGCGAGAGCCCCAGCAAACCCAGCTCCCACCCGACACCGGTTGCGCCCGGCCCGTACTCGTCCCAGTGTTCGGAAACGTGCGCCGTGTGCGTGAGCGCAAGTCTCGAGCGGCCCATTCCATCATCCGAGAAACGCGCGTCCACCCAGCTCACGTCCTCCCCGAACTCCCAGGTGAGCGCCAGCCGGGATAGTCGTTCGCACGCCGTGATCACGCCGCCCGCGTTTCCCTCCAACTGAAATCGGCCGCCTGGTTCGAGGTCGCCGCCGATCGGCAGGAACCAGCGCGGAATGCGCTCGGGATTCGTCGCGGCGTCCCACAGATCCTCAACCGTCGTCGAGTAGCGGCGAGCGAGGGTGACCGCGCAAGCGGGTTGTCCGTCGCGGTCCGGCGACGACACGGAGCGCTGTGTGGCTTCAAGGTGCGTTTGGACATCAAGGCCCATCGGTTCTTCCTGTCCGTTCCCAAGGCAGGCGGCGCATGTCTCAGGAAGGCGGGTTCGGGGGGAGCGTCCGCTTGCCCAGCGCGGAGGCGACCAGTTCGACCGCGAGCTCGGCGGTTCGGTTTCGCACGTCCAGAGTGGGATTCACCTCGGCGATCTCCATCGAACGCAGGCCACCGCTGGCGGCCACGCACTCCATGAGGGTATGGGCCTCACGATAGGTAAGCCCGCCGGGAACGGGAGTCCCGACCCCCGGGGCCACCTCCGGGTCGAGTCCGTCCATGTCCAGGCTCAGGTGCATCCCTGCGGTTCCGTCGAGCGCCCGGTCAACGGCCTCGTCCGCGATGGCGGCGAAGCCGCGGCGATCCACCTCTTCCATGGTGTAGACCCGCACTCCCAGTTCCGCCACCATGCCGGCTTCAGCCTCGTCCACGCTTCGGACTCCGATGAGAGCGACGTTCTCCGGGTCCAGCCGGGGCGCCCCCGGAGCGAATCCGCCGACCCGGGTAAGAGCGTCCGGGCCGCGGCCGAAGAGGGCGGCCACCGGCATGCCGTGCAGGTTGCCGCTCGGCGACGTCTCCGGGGTGTTGGCGTCGGCGTGCGCATCCACCCAGATGAGCCCAAGGCGCTCGGTCCGTCCGCCGGTCCCCGCTGCGGGGTCACCGCATCCGGTCATTCCGGAAACCGTCCCGACTGCCATGGAATGGTCGCCTCCGAGAACGAGTGGCAGTCGCCCGCGCCGCCTGATGTCCCGGACCCTCCAGGCGAGGTCCCCGAGCACCCGAACCACTTCGTCCAGGTAGCGGGCGCTCGCATCTCCCGGGCCGTCGAGCGCCTCCGCCACCGGCGCGTCGAGATTCCCGGTGTCCTCTACCAGATGTCCGAGTCGCTCCAGGCGCGAGGCGATCCCCGCACGGCGCATGGCCGAAGGCCCCATGTCCACCCCCCGGCAACCAGCTCCCAGATCCAGCGGCACGCCTATCAGACTGATCGTTTTCTTCTCCATGGTTTCATCCTACTTCGCCACCCGCCGCAGGAAGGGACCGTTACCAATTGCCGCGAAAGAGCCGTCCTGGCGGCACGCCGACCATCCGGATGGCCACCCTTCGTGCGCGAAGGCTGCCCGTGGCCGACATCCGGCTCTTAACAGCCTGTGGTGAAACCCACGCGGCCCAGTTCTCCCGGTGGGGGCTCGAGCGGCGATCCATCCCGCCTGAACCGCCCCCCCACCGGGAGAACTGGCGCTTTGCGGCGCTCACCCGGGTTCCACCACCGGCTGTTACCGGCGGGCGGGGTGTACCGGCCGACCCGACCCGACTAGGGGCGTTTCTTCCGGTGGGGCTTTGGGACCAGCATCGTCGCCCGACAGGGCGAAGAAACCGCGCGGGGCTCAGCCACCGCTAGCAGCCTGTGGTGGAACCCGGGTGAGCGCCGAGAGCGGGGAGGCGCCCGGCTGACAAGGCGCGTGAGGGAGGAATACCTGGTGTATTTGGACCGAAACGCAACGCAGAGCGCCGCAAAGCGGCGCGGTTCAGGCGGGATGGATCACCGCTCGAACGCCGCGTGGGTTTCACCACAGGCTGCTAGAGGTCGGAAATGTGCTGCTCCAGCCGGGCGGCGACCTTTGACAGGCCAGCCTCTCCGTAGGCGACGAGGTGTTCTTTGGCTGATCGCGCTGGATTCTGCAGCGCACGGCGGTGTAGATGCGCGGCCTTGATAACTCTCAACGGGAATTCAGCAAACAAATCAAGTATGAAATCGTCGGAGATTGCGCCTCGATGCCATACCTGCGCATGCATTCCGGGGGGAAATCCTTGAGGTTCCTGGTTACAACCACGTCCGCACGGCCATGGATCAGCAGCCGCGAGAACATGGCGGTCACCGGGATCCGGCAAAGAAACCACCCCCACCAGGGAATCGTGCCCGGTTACACAGGCATGCGGAAAGTACTTCCGCATTTGATGATGGGTTCGCTCCAACATTTCCCACGAAAGATCATCGCGGCCTTCAAGGAGACGGCGAGACCATTCCTTCTGGATTTCTTCGCTCCACAGCGTCCGATACAACTCCTCAGCAGCCAGCCGGAGCAGGAAGTCAACGTAAACCAGCCGAATAGAGGATGTTGGCGTCCAGCAGCGCCGTGACGCCAAGCATCGCCTACTGGAGACCGAGTTCCTGATCGTACGCTGTCATTTCATCCAACGCCTTCTGCTGGGCAGCGTAGGTCTTGCGGCGATACTCCAGGAGTTCCTCGATGCGTACCCGCCTGTGCGTGCCAACTTTGTGGCAAGGCAGCTCGCCGCCCTCCATCAATTTGACGACATGGGTCCGCGACACCTGTAGGAGCTCGGCCGCCTGCTGCGTGGTCAATTCCTTTCCGACCGGAACCAAAGCAACCGCGTTACCCCGCGCCATCTCCTGGAGGACCCGGAGGATGAGTTCAAACAATCTCGCCGGAATCTTCACGGCTTCGGAACCGCGTGGACCGAAACGAGCCTCCACGGGTTGGGCGCCGCTCGCGTAGGGCGAGACTAATGGGATTGCCGCCCTCGCCTCATGAATGTCTAACCGGGACGGAAAAGGGTCGGATGTTGGAAGGAGTGTCGGGAGCAGGGTGTGTTCGGTAGTCATGGTCAGCAGTCGGGAGGAGCCGCAAGTGACGGCAGGCAGTGTCAGGCAAACGATGACGCTAAACGACATAAACGCAACTCCGGGTGATCTCTCGGCACCGCTTCCCGACCCAGGGCGAGTCGAATCCTCCGATGTCCCCGGATAGGGGACCGCTACCCTCTCACCCTGACCATGCCCTACCGGTCGCTCGCCGACGCGGTCACCGATCTTGAACACAACCGCATGCTCCTGCGGATCCCGGACGAAGTGGACGGACACCTCGAGGTCGCCGAGATCCAGCGCCGCGCCTACGCCGCCGGGGCGCCCGCGATCCTCTACGAGCGGGTGAAGGGCTCGGCGTTCCCCTGCGTTTCGAACCTCTTCGGAACGATGGAGCGCGCCCGCTTCCTGCTCCGCCACGGGCTCGACGGCGCCAAGGCGGCCGTGCGTTACCGCGCCGAGCCGGGCAAGGTCTTCTCGGATCTGCGGAGGCGGCCCTCAGTTCCGCTCAGCGCCGCGGCGGCCGCGATCCATTCCCTGCCCCGGCGGGTTGGCGCCGCGCCGAGCCAGGCTCACCGGATTTCCCTCTCGAACGTTCCGCGAATCACCTCCTGGCCGGACGACGGGGGTCCGTTCATCACCCTGCCCCAGGTGTTCACCGAGGATCCCGACGTTCCTCCCGGAGGAGGCCCCTTCGGCGCCCCGCTCTCGTCCAACGTCGGGATGTACCGCATCCAGCTCGCCGGGGGCGAGTACGGCGACGAAGAGGCCGGGATGCATTACCAGATCCATCGCGGCATCGGAGTGCACCACACGGCGGCCGAGCGCCGGGGGGAGCCGCTCCGGGTCAGCATCTTCGTCGGGGGCCCCCCGGCCCACACGCTCGCCGCGGTGATGCCGCTCCCGGAGGGGCTTAGCGAACTCCTCTTCGCCGGGATGCTGGCCGGAAGGCGCTTCAGCTGGCGGCGGCGGGACGACGGCTTCGTGGTCTCGGCGGATGCCGACTTCACCATCACCGGCTGGGTGGACCCGGGCCGCACCCTCCCCGAGGGTCCCTTCGGGGACCACCTCGGCTACTACAGCCTGACCCACCCGTTCCCGGTCCTGCGAGTGACCTCGGTGACCCACCGCGAGGGAGCCATCTGGCCGTTCACGGTGGTGGGCCGCCCCCCGCAGGAAGACACCACCTTCGGCCGGCTCATCCACGAGATCACCGAGCCGATGGTTCCGACCACGCTGCCCGGCGTCCATTCCGTGCACGCGGTGGACGCGGCCGGCGTGCACCCGCTGCTGCTCGCGGTCGGGAGCGAGCGCTACTCGCCCTTTACCGGCCGGCGGCCGCAGGAACTGTGGACGATCGCAAACGCCATCCTGGGTTTCGGGCAGTGCTCGCTCGCCAAGTACCTCTTCATCGCGGCGCGCGAGGACGCGCCGGAGCTGGCCGCCCACGACATCGCGGCGATGCTCGACCACGTCCTCCGCCGGGTGGATCTCGCCTCCGACCTTCATTTCCAGACCCGCACCACGATCGACACTCTCGACTATTCCGGAAGCGGCCTGAACGCCGGCTCCAAGCTGGTCATCGCCGGAGCGGGACCCGAGAGGAGATCACTCGCCCGAGCGGCTCCCGACGGGGTGGGCGCGGCGCTTCCCGCGGGGTTTTACGGCCTTCGGGCCGTGCTGCCGGGCGTCTTCGTCCTCGGGGGGGCCCGCTTCGAATCCTACGACCGGGTGGAAGCCGATCTCGCGCCGCTGTGGAATGCGCTTGACGCCGCGGAACGCGCGGGCGCCGACCTCACCGGAATGCCGCTCGTCGTCCTCTGCGACGACCCGGACTTCGCCGCGGAGAGCCTCCGCAGCCTCCTCTGGGTCGCCTTCACCCGGTCCAACCCTTCGCACGATGTCCACGGCCGGCGGGCGGGCGTCCGCCACAAGCATTGGAGTTGCGTCGAACCGGTCGTTATCGACGCGCGCCTCAAGCCCCACCACGCGCCTCCCCTCATCGAGGACCCCGCCGTCACCCGCCGCGTGGACGCCCTCGCGGCTCCCGGCGGCCCGCTCCACGGGTTGATCTGAGGGACGACCCGACGCGAGGGGTCGCTTTCAAGATCTCCGCCGGGTTGCCCGCGCGGATCACGCGCCAGTGGACGCGAGGAACTCTGCAACCGTCTGAATCAGGATCCCGAACGTCTCGTCGGGTCGGTTCATGAACGAACCGAAGTCCCGAATATCGCCCGTCAGCAAGTGGGTCGAACGACTTGCCAGAGCGGCCTGAAAAATGGGCCGATCCTTCTCCACCAAAGCCGCGGGAAACGGAAGGTCGGGAGGATGGCCCACGACTTGGACACCGGCAAACAGCGCGTCGTAGTCATCCAAGCCCGGTGGGAACTTCTTCGTGAGATTGCGCCGGGCTTCCTCCCTCGCGTAACTACTGGTAACGAGATCCCAGCGCCCGTTCTTCCCTGCCTCAATGACGAAAGCTGCTTTGCCTCGCGGATTGTGCGCAGCGGTGAATAGGATATTGGCGTCGAGGAAGAGCCTCACTTCAGACGCGCGACAGCCTCAAGAAGGCGCTCCCGCTCTTGATCGCCCAGGGTGTCGGCAGCGTCCCACTCGGCGATCTGTTCGTCACTGTAGAACTCGTACTCGAGGACGATTCCAGGTCTCAAGACGAGTTCGTCGTTGCGTTCCTCCAGAATCATCACGTCCCCACCCTTGATCCCCATTCGCTTGCGAACCCGGGCGGGCAGTGTGATTTGGCCACGGTCGGAAACAACGAGCGTCAGCGCCACCTTCAACCTCCTGAGCGTGCGTGTGAGACAGCTTAGCGTATTTGCTGAAAATCAGATATTCCGCACGATATGGCCCTTTTTCTGACTTCCCGACCCGGCACTGCTCACTGCTTCGCGGTTCACGTCCACGCCGAATCGGGCGCCACCGCGCGCTCGTCCGGTGTACCAACCGATAAGGTGCGCACATGATTTCGCCCCCCGGCGCCCGGAATCCCGGCTCCGGCGCGGGGCTCGCCCGGAATCTCGGCCTCATGGGTCTGGCCGCGACCGGGATCTGCTCGATGCTGGGCGCCGCGATCAACGTGATGCCCTTCATGCTGCTGAGGGGCCTCCCGGAAATCGGCCCCTACGTCCTGCCGGCCTATGTCTTGGCGGCGGTGCCCGCGGTCCTCGCGGCGCTCGCGTATGCCAGTCTGGGATCGGCGATGCCCCGGGCGGGAGGCAGCTACGTGTACGCGAGCCGGGCGCTGAGTCCCTGGTGGGGCTTCATCGCCAGCTTCTCGCAGTGGTTCGGCCTCTCGATCGCGATCGGGGTGGTGTCCTATCTGCTGGTCCCCTTCCTGCGCGACATCGCTGGGGCGCTCTCCTTCCCGGGGATCGCCGCGGCGCTCGAGCGGGGGCCGGTACGCGTGGGCATCTCGATCGCCTTCCTCTGGACCTTCGTGCTGGTCAATTTGCGCGGCCTGAAGCTCTACGAACGCACCCTGGTCCCCATGATGTTCCTGATGTTCGTGCTGGGCGGGGTGGTCATCGTCAGCGGCTTCGCCTTCGATCACGGGGACTTCGCCGCGGCGCTCATGGCGACTGAAGGCCGGTCCGTTCCGGAGACAGCCACAACTCCATGGCAACTTGTCCCGTTCGTGGCGGCGGCCGTCGTGCTCTTTTCTACCTTCATCGGTTTCGATTCCATCGCTCAGGCCGGTGGCGAGGCGAAAAACCCCAGCCGCAACATACCCCTGGCCATCGGAATCGCGATCGCCTCGGTCGGCGGCTTCTACTTCCTGTTCACCGCCGCGATGTACCACGCGGTGCCGTGGAGCTTCATCGCCGAAGAGGCGGCGCTGCGCGACGTGACCGCGCCCGGACTTCTCGGCTATCTGCTCCCGGCCGCGGGCACCGCGGCGATCCTGGCCGGGGCTGCCGTCGCCCTCATCAACGACCTCCCGGCAATGCTGCTCGCCGTCTCCCGCATGATGTTCGCCTGGGCGGAGGACGGCATCTTCCCGAAGGGAGTGGCTGCGGTCCACCAGCGCTTTCACACCCCTTGGATCGCGATCCTGCTGAGTGGGGTGATGGCCACGGTGGGCATCCTCGGGAGCCACCTCGCGGGCGACTTCTTTCTGGGGATCGACATCCTCGTCACCTCGATGCTCGTGAACTTCGGGCTCATCTGTCTCTCGCTGGTGACCCTGCCGCGCCGCAACCCGGGGCTCGCCCGTGAGGTGAAGGTGCTGGGACGGACCGCACAGCGCCTCGTCGGTGGCGGGGGAGCGATGATCCTGGGGCTCTTCCTCGTCCTCCATATCGTCAAGGATCTGTCCACCGAAACCGCCGCCTGGTACTTCCACTCGACCTGGCTGTGGGTGCTGGTGATGGGAGTGGCCTCGCTGATCTACCTGCGCGAGATGGCGCGGCTCCGGCGGGCCGGGGTGGACACCGAGCGCCTCTTCCGGGAACTGCCGCCCGGGTGAGCCGGCCGGTGGAACGGACCCGGCTTGGACCGGGGCTCGAGGTTTGCCGCGTGCTGACCGGGCTCTGGCAGGTCGCCGACCAGGAGCGGGACGGGGTTTCGCTCGAGAGCGCAGGAGCGGCGCGGGCGCTCGAACCGGCGGTGGACGCCGGGTTCACCACCTTCGATGTGGCCGATCACTACGGCTCCGCGGAGCTCATTGCCGGTTCGCTCCGCAAACGGCACCCGGAGGTCCAGGTACTCACGAAGTGGGTGCCCGAACCTGGAGTTGCATCGCGGCAGGAGGTCCAGACCGCGATCCGTCGCTCGCTCGACCGCATCGGGACCGATCGGCTCGATCTGCTTCAGTTCCACGCCTGGAGCTATCCCGACCCCGGTTGGTGGGACTGCCTGTTTCACCTGATGGCAATACAGGCTGCCGGGAGGATCCAGCACCTCGGAGTCACAAACTTCGATGCCGTGCATCTCGACCTGGCGCTCCGCAGCGGTATCCCCATCGTCTCGAACCAGGTCTGTTACTCGCTGCTCGACCGCCGGCCGGCGGGGCGCATGACGGACGTTTGCCGGACGCATGGGGTTCGGCTCATCGTCTATGGGACCTTGGCCGGAGGGCTCCTGAGTGACCGCTGGCTCGGGGCCCCGGCGCCGCCGATCTCCGAGTCGCTCACCTGGTCGCAGATGAAGTACCGCCGCTTCATCGAGGAAGCCGGCGGTTGGGAGCGCTTCCAGGGGGTGCTGCGCGCCGCCCGGCGGGTCGCGGACCGCTACGGGGTGTCCGTCGCGAATGTCGCCGCCCGCTACGTGCTGGAACAACCCGGGGTGGCCGGGGTGATCGTGGGGGCCAGGCCCGGAGAACGGAGCCATCTGGAGGACAACCTGCGCCTCTTCGATTTCTCCCTCGACGAACGTTCGCTGGCGGAGCTGACCGAGGTTCAGGCTGGTCTCGACCCCATCCCGGGAGACTGCGGCGACGAATACCGGCGTCCCCCCTACCTCACCGCCTCGGGGGATCTGCACCACCACGTGACCCATTTCCCGGCGCCTTACGCGGCGCGGCGAACGGCGCGGGGACTGGAGTTGGCGGCCGGAGGCCGGATTCGGGGAGGCGGTCCGCACTGGGGACCGCATCCGGATCACCGGAGTGATCCCCACCCATCGTGGCCGGGTCATGGGTGGCGACGATGTTCGGGCGCAGACCCATTTCGCCCTCGACCGGGCAGAGGGGGCGCTCCAGTCGCTGGACGCCGGGCTCACCGACGTGGTGCGGATCGTTGGCGTGCCCGCAGCGAGCAGGACTGGGAAGCCGTCTCCCTCGTGCTATTGGAACGCCTGCCCGGGATCAGGGCGCACCCGGCGAAACCCGCGTCCCAAGCCTGCTCCCTCACGAAAACTCGCACCGCGTCGAAATCGATTTGAGGGCGCAGGTCCGGCAGGGCTGACGGGACGGCGCATCAGAGGGAGAGGGCCGCACCAACCCGCCCGACGACGCGCGACAGCGGGCCCCCACCGGGAGAACTGGGCCGGTCTCCGACCGGCATCGCGCGGGAGCGCGAAACCAGCGCCGATGACGCTGCGCCATGCCAACGTGAGGCCCGCACCACCTTCGAGTCCCGGAGGGCGCGACCGCTCGCCGCTCCCGCTACCCGCGCCGCGTCTTTTCCATGACGGGCGAGGGTGTGCAGGAAGACCCGATCATGAGGGTTTCTCCCGGTGGGGGCCGGCACCGCTGGGCGAAGCCCAGTGAAGAACGCATACGACCGATCATCGTCGAGCGCGCGACGGCGAGGGAACGCCGATGTTCACACCGGCACCGCCCGCCGGAGGCGGGCGAAACGTGCTCAGCGGACCACCCTAACGGCGCCCGCCGTTCAGGTACAGCAGGTCCCTTCCGTGCCCTCTGTCCTCATTTTCGACCCGTCCGTCGAGATCACCACGTTCTGAAGCTGCTCCGCGTCGCCCGACTTCACGTACCACTCCCAGCGGGCGCCATCGGGATCGGTGACCCAGGTCTCGGTCTTCTCCGCGTAGCAGCAGACGGTGTCATCCACTCCCGTCGTATCGAGCCCCGACTCCCGCAGGCGCCCCTCGGCCGCCCGTACCTGGCGGGCCGCCTCGACCTCCACGCCGAGATGGTTGATCGTCGCCCCCTCCGGGCCCTCGAAAAGCACGAGCTTTAGCGGTGGGTCGGCGATGGCGAAGTTCGCGTAACCGGGTTTCACCTTCGCCGGCGGGGTCGCGAACATCCGCGAATAGAAGTCAATCGCCTTCTCCAGATTCGTCACATTCAGGGCAAGTTGAAGTCGGGACACAAGCATTCTCCGTGGGTTGGGCCGTAGCGATTTCGGGAGAACCAATTCCCACGCAGCATTCGGCGGTAAGAAAGTTCATCAGTCGGGTCATGGCGGCAAAGTCGGGGTGGGACCGCACCTCGCGGCCACGTTGCTCCTGCTCGACGAGACCCGCCCGGGTCAGACAGGCGAGGTGGTGGGCGAGGGTCGAGGCCGGCGTTTTGAGCCTGCCGACGAGTTCCCCCACCGGGACTCCGGACGGCCCGGCCCGGACCAACAGCCGGTAGAGCCGCAGCCGGGTTGGATTCCCCAACGCGGCCAGAGCTGCCGCCGCCAGTTCCTCGGTTATGGGTTCGGTTGTTGCCATGACCAAAATGACTATAACACTAGTTATTTCGATCTATGAATCAGTGGCCACCCGGAGGGGATGGTGGCCCGCAGGCTTCAAGATCCTCCGACCCGCACGCCCACCCCATGCCCCGGCAGCACCGGATCGCGGTCTACCGGACGGCCGGTTCCAGCAAACGGATCGTCCCTCGGTCCGCATCCATTTCGGCGCGGCCACCGATGGGCAGGGTGAACTGCTCGGGGATGTGGCCGATCATGCTTCCCCGGAAGGCGGGGATACCGAGGGGAGCGATGTGGTCCTCGAGCACCTGCTCCAAGGTGAGCGAGCCGAACCCCGATCCGGGATCGCAGTCGGTGCAGCGGCCGAAGATGAGACCGGCAATCCGGTCGAGGACGCCGGCCAGCTTCAGGGTCGTCATCATCCGGTCCACCCGGTAGACCGCCTCATCCACATCCTCGAGGAAGAGGATGGCCCCGGTGAAATCCGGCAGATATTCCGACCCCATGATCGCGGTGAGCACGGTCAGATTCCCGCCCAGGAGCGCTCCGCTCGCCCTCCCGCCGGTGATCGTGCGCGTCCGATGCTCGCGAGCAACGATGTGGTCCCCGGGGTCCGGAACCATGTTCTCGAGCAGCCCCGCCTCCCCTTCCATCAGGGTGCGCCGGAAGTGGTCGGTAGAAAAGACGTTTCCGGGGCCGGGGCCGTGCATCACGACCAGGCCGGTCTTCGCGTGGACGCCGGTGAGCAGCGCCGTCGCGTCGCTATAGCCGAGGAGCACCTTGGGATTCGCCCGGATCAGGTCGTAATCGAGATGGGGGAGCACCCGTGCCGAACCCCAACCGCCGCGGGCGAAGATGCCCTTCACCTCGGGATCGGCGAAGAACTCCATGATGTCCGCGGCCCGCTCGGCATCGCTTCCCGCGAAATAGCCCCGCCGCCGGTAGTAGTTGGGGCCGAGCCGGGGTTCCAGCCCGACCGCCCGGAAGGCATCGGCGAAGATTTCCGTCGGGTCGGTCTCGAAGGCGGCGGTGGCCGGGCTCACGAGCCCGAAGACATCGCCGGGACGGATGCGCGGCGGCCGGATCAGGTTCGGCTGCCGGGCATCCGCACGGTGGGCTGCCGTTAGCGGTGCGGCGGCCACGCCCCCGAGCAGCGAAAGCGCAGTGCGGCGGGAGAGGATCAAGCGGTCACCTCGCCGCACCCGAACGCGGGCGCGCAAGGACCCCGGCATCGCCCCGCTGACGCGGGGCGATGCCGGTCTGAAGGGCCCCACCGGGGGAACTGCCCAGCGGTCCCTTGCCTGCGCGCCACACGCTGGGGTTACTCGTTCTCCTCCGTGGCGACCAGGACCGCCGGGACGCCGAGGGAGGCCACCCGCTCATTGAACGGAGTCAGGTGCTCCGTCATCGCGGCTTCGAAGTTGGCGTGGATGGCGTCGAGTTCGGGCTTCAGATCGTCGAAGCGCTGGTAGGCGCCCGCGGTCGGCTCGTAGTCGGCCTGCACGATGTAGCCGTAGAGCGTGACCAACTGGTTGTCGATCTGCGGCGGGAAGTTGATCGGGTCCTGCGACGACTTGCTGTTCGTCTGGGTGATCGTCTCCTCGATCTCGGTCAGTCGGTCGGTGAGCGCCTTGCTGAGATTCCCGAGTTCCTCGTCGGCCTTCCCTGCCTTGAGGAGCCGTCCCACGATGTCACCCGCCTGGGACTTGACGTCGCGGAGCCGGTTCAGCGCGCCGAAGAGTTTCTCCAGTTCGCCGGCGACGGTTTCGCCCAGTTCCCGCTGCTTCGCCAGATCATCGGCGGTGGACGCGAGGTTCGGGTTGATCGCCACCTCGAGCGGCTGGGAATGTGTTTCCTCGCCGACCGTAAGCCGGACCTCGTAGGCGCCAGGCAGCACTGGAAGCCCCGGAGTGCCTCCCCAGTGGACGACGCCGGCCGGGCGCTGGATACCCTCGCCGCGGAGATTCCAGCGGAAGGAATTGAGGCCCTCCGCCGCCGGCAGGCGGGCACCCTCACCGCCGCCGAAGAACGCCGCGAACGGCGAAACCGGGCCACTCGGGGCGGCGGCGCCCGGCTCGCCGGTGATCTTCCGGATCGCACTCCCCTCCGAGTCGAAGATTTCCAGAGTGATCGCGCATTCAGGCTCGCTCTTCAGGTGGTACTGGATCTGGGCCGCACCCCCAAAACCGCCGCGAAAGGCCGTCCGGGGCGCGTAGAGCACCGACTCCGCAGCCATCGTCTCGTCGGTCGTCTGGTGCAGCGGACTCAGGTCGTCGAGCACCCAGAAGGACCGGCCCTGGGTGGAAACCACCAGATCCTTCCGGTGCACCCGGAGGTCGGTTACCGGGGTGACCGGGAGGTTGTTCTGGAACCGTTGCCAGTGGGCGCCGTCGTCGAACGAGACATAGAGACCGAACTCGGTTCCCGCATAGAGCAGTCCCTGGCGGTCCGGATCCTCGCGGATCGCCCGCGTCGTGTGCGTGGGCGGGATGCCATTGGTCCCGTCGGTAAGCAGATCCCAGCTCTCCCCGGCGTTGTTGGTGCGGAAGATGTACGGCCGGAAGTCGTTTTCCCGATACCGGTACACGGCGATGAAGGCCCGTGCCGGGTCGTGCGCCGACAGCTCGACGACATTCACCGTCCCCCCTGCGGGCATGCCCTCCGGAGTGATTTCGGTCCACGTCGTGCCGCGGTCGCGGGAGATGTGGACCCGGCCGTCGTCGCTCCCCGCCCAGAGTTCACCCGGGGTGTGCGGCGACTCCTCGAAGGCGAAGATGGTGTTGTAGACCTCGACGCCGGTGCTGTCGTGGGTGATGGGACCGCCGGAGTAGTCCTGATGCTCGGGGTCGTTGGTGGTCAGGTCGGGGCTCACCACCGTCCAGCTCTGCCCCTCGTCCCGGGACATGTGGACCACCTGCGAAGCGTGGTAGAGGATGTCCGGATCGTGCGGCGACAGCCGGATCGGCGCGTTCCACTGGAAGCGGTACTTCAGGTCGCGGGCCGCCTGCCCGAGCTGGAGCTGCGGGTAGTGGAGGATCTGCCGGGACTCGCCGGTCTTGCGGTTCACCCGTGAGATGGAACCCCCGTAGCAGCCGGCGTAGATGATGTCCGGGTCGCGTGGATCCACCGCGATGTGGCCGCTCTCGCAGCCACCAACCTGGTACCAGTCAGGGACCACGCCGAAGCCGCCGCGGGACGGCACCGAAATCGTGCTGTTGTCCTGTTGCGAGCCGTAGATCCGGTAGGGCCACTGGTCGTCCACGAACACCCGGTAGATCTCGGAAGTCTCTTGGCCCATCAGGTCGGTCCAGCTCTTGCCGCCGTCGAACGAGATGTTCGCGCCGCCGTCGTTCGCATTGATCATGTTCATCGGGTTGTCCGGATTGATCCAGAGGTCGTGGTTGTCGCCGTGCGGAACCCGGATGCGCTCGGGGAAGGTCTTGCCGCCGTCAATGGACTTGTGGAAGCCCACGTTCAAGCCGTAGATGGTGTTTTCGTCCGTCGGATCCGCGTAGATGTGGATGTAGTACCAGGGGCGCTGGCGCAGGTTGGCGTCGTCGTTGATCCGGCTCCAGCTCTCCCCGCCGTCGTCGGAGCGGTAGAGGCCGCCCTCGTCGCCTTCCACCTCGACGAGCGCCCAGATGCGGTCCGAGTTCGCGGGCGAGATCGCGATGGCCGTCTTCCCGACCATCCCGGACGGCAGACCGCCCTCCACTCTGGCCCAGGTGTCGCCGCCATCCTTGCTCCGATAGATGCCGCCGTCTTCGCTCCCCGAAATCATGGTCCAGGGCTTCCTCTCCGCGCGCCAGGCGCCGGCGTAGAGGATGCGGGGATTGTTCGGATCCATCTGGATGTCCACAAACCCGGTGCGGTCGGACAGGAAGAAGACCTTCTCCCAGGTCGCGCCACCGTCTTTGGTGCGGAAGATTCCCCGATCCTCGTTCGTTCCGAAGATGTAACCGAGCGCCGCGGCGTAGGCGACATCCGGATTGTCGGGATGGACGGCGATCGCGCCGATCTGGCCGGCGTGCCGGAGGCCGACATGCGTCCAGGTCTTCCCGGCGTCGGTCGAGCGGTACATCCCGTCGCCCACCGAGATGTTCCCCCGGGGGCATGCGGAGCCCGTACCCACATACACGACGTTCACGTCGGAAGGTGCCACGGCGATCGCGCCCACCGCGCCGACCCCGAAGAACCCGTCGCTGACGTTCGTCCAGTTGTGCCCGGCGTCAGCCGTCTTGAACACGCCGGCGCCCGTTCCCCCGAAGTAGTAGGTAAGCGGGTCGCCCGGCACCCCCACCGCCGCGGTGGAACGCCCGCCGCGGGTGAAGCCGACCGCCCGGAAACGCATCTCTTCGTAGTACTCGGGGGGGACGGTGACGTTCGCTTCGTCGAAGTGCTCGTCGTAGTCGCGATGGCTGCCTTGCCCCAGGGCGAGGGGGGCGGCGACGAGTCCGATCAGGACCGCAGCCAGCGGAATGCGAAGAAGTCTTCCAGTGTTCATCGAGACAGTTTCCTCCCGGAAAGAGCCGGCCAGTGTACCGGGCGGCTGGCAAGGGAGACAGCCACCAAGGTCACGAACCCGGCTCCTCCCGAAACGTAATCACTTCGTCCAGCGCCCGAGCCCCGACCGCCGCCATCACGAGCCGGTCCACCCCGAGGGCTACGCCGGAACAGCGCGGCAGTCCCGCCTCTTCGAGAGCCGCCAGCAGACGCTCGTCGCTTTTTCCAGAGCGTCGTCCGGCCCGGGCGCGCGCACTCTGCTCCGCCGCGAAGCGGCGGCGATGCTCCTGCGGATCCTGAAGCTCGTCGTAGCCGTTCGCGAGTTCGAGGCCACCCCAGAAGACCTCGAAGCGTTCGGCCGTCCGCGGATCGTCCGGGGTGAGTCGGGCGAGCGCCGCCAGCGGGGCGGGGAACCGGGTGACGATCGTCGGGGCGCGAGCGCCGAGACCCGGCTCCACGAGACGCGAGAACAGGAAATCGAGAGCGCCGGCTCGATCATCGGGGCGGCCCGGGTGGCCGTGCGCCTCGGCCAGCGTCCGGAGGCGTTCGTCCCGCGTCGAGAGGGGATCCACCCCCACGGCGGCGAGGAACAGCTCGCGGTAGGTTCGGCGCTCGGCGCGAGGAGTGCCCAGCAGGTCTCCGAGCAACAGGTCCATTTCCGTGAGCAACCCGTCGAGCGGGCCGAGGCGGTACCACTCGGCGATGGTGAATTCCACGGCGTGATGCCGTCCCGACTCGCCGGCGCGAAACGCCTTCACGATCTGGAAGATGGGACCACTGCCGGCCGCCAGCAGACGCTTCATCGCGAATTCCGGCGAGGTGTGGAGGAAGCCGCCAGCCGCGTGAACCGACTCGAGATGACGATCGGGCGTGGGACAAGGCCCGAGGATCGGCGTCTCTACCTCCAGATAACCGCGGGCGGTCAGAAAGCCCCGGAGCCGCCCCAGCAGCCGGGCGCGCTCCCGGAGGTTTGCGAGGGACGCCGAAGGCCCCCAGCCGCCGCTTCCGCTCTCGCTCAGTTCCTTACCCGGGACACGTACTCGCCGGAACGCGTGTCGAGGCGAAGCGCCTCGCCCGCTTCGATGAACAGCGGAACCCGCACCACGGTGCCGGTCTCCAGGGTGGCGTTCTTCGAACCGCCGGTCGCGGTATCCCCCCGGATCCCGGGTTCGGTTTCGACCACCTTGAGGTCCACGAAGTGGGGGGGGTGAACCAGCAGGATGGCGTCGTTGTAGAGCGTGACGCCGCAGTTCATGCCCTGGAGCAGCCATTTCTCCTGGCCATCAAGCACCGCGCGGCCGGCCGCGTACTGCTCGTAGGTGTTCGGGTCCATGAAGTGCCACTCGCCGCCGTCGCTGTAGAGGAACTCCATCTCGGTGTCCATCACGTCGGCGGCTTCCACTTTCTCGCCCGACTTGAAGGTCTTGTCAAGAACCCGGCCCGTCTTGAGGTTCCGGTAGCGGATGCGGGTGAACGTCTGCCCCTTGCCGGGCTTTACGAACTCGCAGTCGATCAGGACGCAGGGGTCGGAATCGAGCAGGACCTTGAGCCCGCTGCGGAACTCGTTTGTCGCGTAGGTGTTGGCCAAGAAATCGCTCCCTTCAGGGGTTGGTCGGTGGGATCGTACCAAGCGAGGGCGAAGCGCCGTCGGCGCCTTTGGGATGGATGGGGCACCGCGCTTCCGGTGTCGCGGGCCGTGAAGTTGGATAGTGAGGGTTTCGCTCCCCCGCGGGGGACGCTGCTCGCCAATTCTTCCGGCGGGGCCTGAAGACCGGCGCTACAGCGGGCGGCAACAGCTCATCCAGGGCTCATCCAGGGCTCATCCAGGGCTCATCCAGAGCTCATCCAGAGCTCATCCAGGGGGCAGCGATGGGAGTGTCGCCCCCCTGTGGGGGGCGATGCCGGTCTGAAGGCCCCACCGGGAGAACTGGCCGGCGCTCCTAACAGCCTGTGGTGGAACCCGCGTGAGCGCCGAGGCCGGTGAGGCGCCCGGCTGACAAGGCGCGTGAAGGAGGAATACCGAGTGTATTTCGACCGAAACGCAACGATGAGCGGCGCGAAGCGACGCGGTTCAGCCGGGATGGATCGCCGACCGAGCCCCCACCGGGAGAACTGGGCCGCGTGGGTTTCACCACAGGCTGTTATACCTCCGTCAGGAGGTGGCCCATGCGTTCCTTCTTGGTGCGCAGATAGTTGCGGGAGTACTTGTTCGCCGGAATCTCGATCGGAACGCGCTCCTCGATGACGAGACCGTGCGCCTCGAGCGCGACGAACTTCCGCGGATTGTTGGTCAACAGTCGAATACGACCCACTCCGAGGTCGCGGAGGATCTGGGCCCCGATGCCATACTCGCGTTGATCGGCGCGGAACCCGAGGTGGGTGTTGGCGTCCACGGTATCGAGACCGCCGTCCTGGGCGGCATAGGCCCGCAGCTTGTTGACGAGGCCGATGCCCCTGCCCTCCTGGTTCAGGTAGAGCAGCACTCCGGAACCCTCGTGGCCGATTCGAGCGAGGGCCGCCTCGAGCTGGGGGCCGCAGTCGCATCGCATGGACCCGAAGACTTCACCGGTAAGGCACTGGCTGTGGACGCGCACCAAAACGGGCGTGTCCGGACAGGCCTCTCCCATTTGCAGAACCAGGTGCTTGGTTCCGTCGAGCGTGTTTTCGTAGGCGGTCGTCCGGAACGCGCCGAACCGGGTGGGGAGAACCGTTGCCACCAGCCGGCGGACCAACGACTCGGTGCCCAGCCGATAGCGGATCAGGTCGGCCACGCTCACGACCGCCATCCCGTGCTCTTCCGCGAAAGTCATGAGATCAGGAAGCCGAGCCATCGTCCCGTCTTCCTTCATCACCTCGCAGATCACCGCCGCGGGATAAAGCCCTGCAATCCGGGCCAGATCCACTCCTGCTTCGGTCTGCCCCGCGCGCTGCAGCACTCCCCCGGGACGGGCGCGGAGCGGAAAGACGTGGCCGGGGCGGACGAGTTCCGCGGGACGTGTCTCCTCGTGAATCGCAACCTGGATGGTGCGGGCGCGGTCGGCAGCGGAGATGCCGGTCGTGACGCCGTCTCTCGCTTCGACAGAGACGCAAAACGCGGTCTCGTGCACCGAAGTGTTTTCCTGGACCATCAGCGGCACGTCCAGTTCGTCGAGACGTTCGCCGGTCATCGGCAGGCAGATGAGGCCGCGCCCGTGCGTGGCCATGAAGTTGATCGCGTCGGGGGTGACCTTTTCAGCAGCGATGGTCAGATCGCCCTCGTTCTCACGATCCTGGTCATCCACCACGATGACCATCCGCCCGGCCGCAATCTCCCGAACGGCCCGCTCCACCGGCCAAAACGGCGTGGATTCACTCTTTCCCGTGTCAGGCACGCGCGCAACCCCTCGTCGGACCGAAGGCCCTCGTTCGGAAACCGTCTCAAAGAGGGATTCTACAGCCGGTGGCGAAACCCACGCGGCCCAGTTCTCCCGGTGGGGGCTCGCCCGGCGATGCATCCCGGCCAAACAACCGGTAGTGAAACCCACGCGGCCCAGTTCTCCCGGTGGGGGCTCGCCCGGCGATGCATCCCGGCCAAACAACCGGTAGTGAAACCCACGCGGCCCAGTTCTCCCGGTGGGGGCTCGGCCGGCGATCCATCCCGGCTGAACGCGTCGCTTTGCGCCGCTCATCGTTGCGTTTCGGTCGGAATACACCCGGGCCAGTTCTCCCGGTGGGGGCTCCTCCCTCACGCGCCTTGTCAGCCGAGCGCCTCGCCCCCACCGGGAGAACTGGCCGGGCTCGGCGCTCACCCGGGTTCCACCACCGGCTGTTAGCCTCGGCCTCCGCCCGTTCCTCCCGGGCCACCGGCTGGACCCGGAACAAGCGCACCAACGTACTTGGCCAGGATGTCGTACTCCAGATTGACCCGGTCCCCCTCCCGGAGAGCACCGAGAGTCGTGGCGGCCCGCGTGTGGGGAATCAGCATCACTTCGAAGCACGCTTCGTCGGGCGAGGAAGACGCCACCGTCAGGCTGACTCCGTCCAGCGCGATCGAACCCTTGCGGACAATCCACCGGGGCTCGCCGTGCCGAACCAGAACCCGGTAGTCGGCGTCGGATCCGCCCGCCGCGATCACCTCTCCACACCCGTCCACGTGTCCCTGGACGAAGTGCCCGCCCAGGCGATCGGTGGCGCGCAGGGGCAACTCCAGATTCACCCGGGTTCCCAGCCGTGCACTGCCCAGCGTCGTCAGGGATAGCGTCTCGGCCGCCACCTGGAACGAGGTGAACTCGGACCCGGCCGCCACCGCGGTAAGGCAGACCCCGGACACCGCGACGCTGTCACCAACACCAAGGCCGGTGAACTCTCCGCCACGATGGGCGACAGTGAGAAGCCGTCCGGCCTCGAGATCCTCCACTGTCACTACCTCTCCGACGGCGCTGACCAGCCCGGTGAACATGCGACAGGGAGATTGCCCGATCCGCTCCCGCCGCGCAAGCTCAGCGGCCTGTGGACAAAGTGGCGTGAGCGCCGAGAGCGGTGAGGCCGCCGGCTGACAAGGCGCGCGAGGGAGGAGCCCCCACCGGGAGAACTGGCCCGGCTGCATTTCGACCGAAGCGCAACGATGAGCGACGCGACGCGGCGTGGTTCAGCCGGGATGCATCGCCGCTCGTTTCCGGAACGGGGCGCCAGCACCGCGCAGACCCCGGAGCGGAAGGGATGGGGGGCGGGACCACCCGACCCCCATCTCTTCTGGCTCGGGAACGCCGCGCGACCTTGTCCACAGGCTGCCGGCCCCCATACGATCCGCTTCGTGGACAATCGCTTTATGCGGCGGGCGCTCGAACTCGCCCTGCTGGGCCAGTACACGGCGCCGCCCAACCCGGCGGTGGGCGCCGTTTTGGTACGCGACGAACACGTCCTTTCCGAAGGTTTCCACGCCCGCGCCGGACGCCCGCACGCGGAAGCCCAGGTCCTCACGGTGGGTAACGCGGCCCGGGGCGCCACGCTCTACGTCAACCTCGAACCCTGCTGCCACGTCGGACGAACCCCGCCCTGCGTAGAACGGATCATCGCCTCGGGAGTCCGTCGGGTCGTCGCCTCGCACGCGGACCCCGACCCGCGGGTTCGGGGAGGAGGATTCGATCGCCTTCGCTCCGCGGGCGTTGACGTCACGACGGGAGTCCTTCGCCAGGAAGCGCAGGACCTGAATCCGTCGTTCTTCAAATTCCTCAGGACCGGCACCCCCTGGGTGACGGTGAAGGCCGCGATTTCCGTGGATGGAGTCATGGCCCCACCGGGCACGCGCTGGATTACCCGCCCGCGCACCCGCCGGCACGGGAGAGTGCTGCGCCGGGAAAACGATGCCATCCTCACCGGAATCGCGACGGTGGCGGCCGACGACCCTCTCCTCACGCCCAGACCCCGACGCGGTTCCCGCCCCCTCCTGCGCGTGATTCTGGACCCGAGCCTCAGAATTCCTCCGGAGGCGCGCATCCTCCGCGGCCTGGACCATGATCCGGTGCTCGTAATTTGCGCACCCGACGCTCCGGAACCGGCCCGCCGCCGGTTGGAGGGCCTGGGCGCCGAGGTGGTCGAGGCCGCGGTCGCCGACGTCCCGGGCGCCCCGGCTGACGGCGTGACGCAGCCCATTGCGCTCGAAGCGGTCCTGGCGGAGGTGGGGCGCCGCGGTGCGCACACCCTCCTGGTCGAGGCAGGCCCCCGGCTCACATCGGCCTTCCTGCAACAGGGACTGGCCGACCGCCTGGTGCTCTACATGGCTCCGCGTTTTCTGGGCCGTGCCGAGGGAACCGGGCTCTTCGACGCCACCAGGGCTCCGGCCGAACAGCACCGGGAATTGCCGTACGCCCAGCCCGACCGCCGCTCGGCGCGCTATGCCTGCCTTGGCCCCGACCTCCTCGCGGAATTTCGGCTGGCCGCTTCCGGGCCGGAAGAAAGCGGCGGGCGGTAGGAAACCGACCTGCGGTCAGCGCGCCTCCAGCGGGAAGCGGCTGAGAGGCTCGTAAATCGCCCCGCCCGGGGTGAGGAAGCTGGCAAACAGAACGAATTCCCGGACGGTGAAATCCGAGGACCAGGCGCTACCGGGCGCGGCGGGGCCGGCGGCCGCGAGCCCCTGCACCGGGAGGCGCGACGGGGAGCGCAAACGGCCTAGCGTCACGTGGGGAACGAAAGGGCGATTCTCCGGAGCGAGGCCGATGTCCCGCGCCACCGCCTCCACCTCCTGCTGGAGGGACAGGAGGCGCCCCGATTCGCCTTTCGTGATTCCTTCCTCGCTGAGACCCACCCAGACGATCCGGGCCCGGCGGAGAGAGGCGAAAGCCGACACCTCAGAGGCCTTCAGAGTCAGCGGTCCCGGTGGACAAGCCCCGAGGCGCTCGCGGAGCAGAGCCGCGATTCCCTCGCGGTCAAGCGAGCCCGTTTCGGCGCCGAAAAAGCGCAGCGTCAGATGCAGGTTCTCGGGAGGGACCCGCCGGAAGAGGGAGGCCGGGAGCAACCCGGCGATCGCACCCGAAGCGGCAAAGAGCTCCTTTCGGAGGCGCTCCGGAAGCGGCAGGGCCGCGAAGAGCCGCGGCGGATGGACCGCTACTCCGCGTTCCATGGGGACGGGGCGAGATCCTCGCACTTGAGCAGCCGGTGGGCAGAGTCACGCGGCCCAGTCGCTGTGAAATACAGCCTCGCGGGCAGGCCGACCGTCCCGATGGCGCCGGCCGCAAAGGAACGCCGGCCAGTTCTCCCGGTGGGGGCCTTCAGACGAGAGCGATATCTGTGAAGAGGCAGGCCTCGAACCGTGGAGTTGCACATACGGGAGGAAACGGGAATCCGCCGTGACTGCGGCCCACGCATCTTCCAGCGCCTCAACAACCGGTGGTGAAAGTCTGCATCTGCCCATCCGCGGCGCGGAGCGCTGCAGAGGAGGGGCGTGGGGAGGGGCGTGGGGAGGGGTTTCCCCTCACCACGAAAACCGATGTCGCGGATCGCGGAGCGATACGCGACATCAACAGCCCGTAGGAAAAGCGTCCCGCACACAGAAAACCGACGCATTCGGCGTACGTGGCGCCCTGGGAACAGTGCGGGGTGCTTTTTCCACGGGCTACTAAAGGCCGGGCGCCTCGCCCCGACCGGGAGACTGGCCGCTCTCGGCGCTCACGTCACTCTGCCCACCGGCTGCGAGCATCGTCCGGCGGAGCAGATCGAGAGCCGCCGTCGCGGTGAGTTGCCTGACGAGCGACCGGTCTCCGGGAAAGCGGAACCGCTGCGTGCGCAAGACGGGCCCGCTGACGGCGATCCAGACGAGACCCACCGGCTTCTCCACGCTCCCCCCGCCCGGCCCGGCGATCCCGGTGACGGCAACGCCCCAAACATTCCCGGACCGGCGGCGAGCACCATCAGCCATCGCCACCGCCACGGCTTCGCTGACCGCTCCGTGCTCTCCGAGCACGCTGTCCGGGACCTCCAGCAGATCGCGCTTCGCCGCGTTGGCGTAGGCCACGATCCCCAGATCGAACCACGCCGAGGACCCCGGAACGCGGGTAACCCGCTCGGCGATCAGTCCTCCGGTAAGCGATTCCGCAAAGGCGGCGCGCTCTCCACGTCCCGTGAGCGTGCGCCCCACCACGTGTTCAAGATGCTCCCCGGCCGTCCTGGTGAAGACTGCACTGCCCAACCGCCCGGCCATCCGGTCAGCCAACCGCCGGACTTCCGCCTTCCGTCCAGGGGGTCCGGTCACCCGAACGTCGATCTCGCCGCCGGAGGCGAGGATCGCGAGTTGCTCGGGCGCATTCCTTGCCGGAGTGAGATCCAGAATGCGCTCCTGCAGGACCGATTCAGGCAAACCCGCGATCCCGAGCGTCTCGCGAACCCGACCCTCCGACAGTCCGATTTCGCGCGCCAGTCGGGGACGAACCTCCGCGTCGAACATGGCGGTCAGTTCCGACGGTGGCCCGGGGAGGAGCACGAGCCACGCCCCCTCGTCCGTGCGCGCCAGCACTCCGGGCGCGGTTCCCGCTGGATTGGGCAGCGCCGCCGCCCCGTCAGGTATCAGCGCCTGCTGGCGGTTCACCCCCGGCATTTCCATTCCGCGGCTTCTGAAGCGGGACTCAATCCTGGCGAGTGAGGCCGCATCCTCGACAAGCGGGACTTCCAGAAGGCTGGCGGCGACGAATCGCGTTACGTCGTCGGTGGTCGGACCGAGACCGCCGCAAACAAAGACGAACCGGCAGCGCCGGAGAGCGGCCCGAAGAGTCTCCTCCATGACGGATTCCTCATCGGGAACTACTGCCGAAAAAACAACCTGCACTCCCGTTTCCGAGAGCCGCTCCTTCAGGAGCGGGGTGTTGCGGTCCGTGCGGTAAGGCGCGAGAAGTTCGGTGCCGACCGCCACTATCGCCGCGCTCGGCAACAGACTCCCTCCGGCGGTCAGAAGACCGGCTCCGAGAGCCTTGCCCGACCCGAGAACGAGTTCTCTCGCATCCCGCGACTTCCCGGTTCGGTCCCGGGCTCAGCTGGCAGCCTGTGGATGAAGGGACGTGAGCGCCGAAGCCCCCACCGGGAGAACTGGGCCGCGTGACTTCGTCCAGAGGCTGCCAGGGCCACCGGCTACATCCCCAGGGCCAGCAGCAAGGCCACGCGCACGATGCCACCCGCGACCAGGTCGTCGGCCATGATGCCGACCCCGCCCGCGAGCCGCTCCGCCTGTCGAACGGGCGGCGGCTTCACGATGTCCAGGAACCGAAACGCCGCGAACGCAATCGCCACTACCAGGAGGGAAGGATTCGTGCCGACAAGCGCGAGCCACATGCCGCAAAACTCGTCCACCACTACGGAGCGCGGGTCCGGCTGACGAAGATCCTTCGCGTGCCGCCCGCCGGCCCAGACGCCGACGGCCACGGCGATCGCGAGCAGAGTCACGGAGACACCACCCGCCAAATTCCGGGTCAGGGTGAAGGCAAGGAGGCCCACTGCCGCTCCGAATGTTCCCGGCGCGATCGGAATCCGCCCGATGAAACCGCAGGTTGCGATGAAGGCGGCAAGGCGCGATGGGGGTCGGGCGGGGAGGATTTCCGCCCGCGGCTTGGGCCCCTCTTCGTCTTCAACCCAGGGCATTTCCCAATCTGGAGCATCTTCCGGCCCGCGCGACGGCTCCTCCGATCCGGGCGCGGCGGCGAGGCCTCGCCGCGGGCTCGTCGGGGTTGGCGTCGACGCAGTCCCCGCGGAGGCGACGTTACGACTACGACGATCCTCCACCTCCTGGAGACGACGCTCTACCCGTTCCCGGATCTCCGTCGCCTGGGAGGCGGGTGGGAGTTCGCCGGCGCCGGCCTCATCCTCCGCCGCGGGTTCGGCTCCCGACTCCGGCGCCGGACTGCCCTCGGCTACGCGTCTCCGGATGGTCCAACTCCAGTGCTCCGAGGCGGAAGCTTCCGGGGGGGGATGCAACCCGGAGGTTCGCTTGCGATCACGAGCGGAATCGGATTCCTCCACCCCGCGCGGACTGCGGCGCCGGAGCGTCTCCTCGATTCGGGATCGAGGGCTCGCCGCCTGGTCTGAGCCCGCCGCTTGCGCGCCCGCCGCCTCCACATCCCCGCCGGACCGGGGAGGCGGCTGTGTTGTTGTGCCCGGCTTCTCCGGACGGGACTCCAAACCAGACTCCGGATTGGGCCGGGTCGCGCCTTCTCCCGGCTCGTCGGGCCTCACGGAGCGGGACCAACGAAAGTGCGAATCATGGGAAAAACCCCGCACCGGAAATGGCGGAGAACACCGAAACTATACTGCTGCCCTTGGCCTTTAGGCCGTCCCATTCGTGGGCGGAATGCCGGGAATTCTCCCGACGCGGTCCCGGCAAGGAGGGCTGGATGGGCAACAACTCGCCGGCCCCGAAGGCGCTGCTCGAAGCGGTCCCGAACTTCAGCGAGGGACGATCCCGGGACACGCTCGACCGGCTGATCGAGGCGGCCGGGCGACCTCTCCTCGACGTTCACGCCGACCCTTCCCATCATCGCTCCGTACTGACGCTCGCCGGCAGCGCCCCGGAAATCCACGCGGCGGCTCGCTCCCTCTTCGAGACCGCAATCCAGCGCATTGACCTGAGGCGGCACCGCGGCGAACACCCGCGCATCGGAGCATTCGACGTGTTGCCCATCGTGCCGCTCGGAGAAACCACCATGGAGGAGGCCGCCAGCGTCGCCCGCTCGCTCGCGGAAGAGATCGGCGCCGAGGGATCCGTCCCCGTCTTTCTTTATGGGAAAGCCGAGGGGAGTGGGCGTCCCTTGCCTCAGATCCGCCAGGGTGGACTTCGCGGCCTCGCGAACCGTCTGGCCCGCGGTGAAATCCGCCCCGACTACGGACCGCCCACCCTTCATCCGTCGGCCGGCGGCCTGTGTGTGGGCGCGCGGCAGCCGCTCATTGCCTTCAACGTGAACCTCGACACCACCGACGTGGAAACCGCGCGGGTCATCGCCGGGCGGATTCGGACGAGCAGTGGCGGACTTCCGGCGCTGCGGGCGATCGGGGTCCGGCAGCACGACCCCGCGGGACCGCGGGCACACGCGCAGGTTTCGATGAACCTGCTCGACTGGCGTCGGACGTCCCTTGCGGAAGCGTTCAGCCGGGTTCTTGCGGAAGCCGGCGCCGCCGGCACCGGAGTGGTCCACTCGGAGATTGTGGGACTCGTTCCCCGCGGCGCGACCTGGCCCGGGATGGAAATGGAGATTGCGCTCCGGGAGCCGGCGCGGACCATCGAGGGGGTATACGCTGCCCACACCGTGGAACCTCCGAAGTGAAGTGCCCCTATTGCGGCAACCCCGAAGACCGGGTCGTGGATTCCCGCGAGAGTCGGGAAGGCGAGATCATCCGCCGGCGCCGCGAATGCCTCGGGTGCGCGAAGCGATTCACGAGCTACGAGGCGGTCGAAGAGATCCCGTGCACGGTGGTCAAGAAGAACGGCGACCGCGAGGTCTTCGATCGGGGCAAGGTTTTGTCAGGTCTCAAGAGGGCCTGCGGAAGGCGGATCGCTGAAGAGAAGATCGAGGCCATCGCCGATCAGGTGGGTGCGTTGGTTGCGAAGAGTCCGGACCGGGAACTCGCCGCCTCCGAGATCGGCGAAATCCTCATGGAGGAACTCAAGCGCGAGGATCACGTCGCCTTCGTGCGCTTCGCGTCGGTGTACCGCGACTTTCAGGACACCCGCGATTTCGTGAAGGAGGTTCAGGCCCTCCTCCGCAAGCGGGCGCCCGCGAAGGGGCGGAAGAAAACCGCTCGCAGGTCCTCCTGAGCCCGCATTTCAGCGGGGCGACGAAAACGGAGCAGTGCGGTAGCGATCGGAGACGGCTGCGCCGAGAACTGGTGGGAGAGGAGCTTCGTTATCTTCGGTTGACCGGGAGAAAACCGAAGCGCCACCAGTGGAGTCCCCGGCCCAAATCTCCGATGCCACACTCGTCCGCCAATGCCTGTCAGGCCACGAGGACGCGTGGCGGGCTTTTGTGGACCGGTTCCGGGAACCCATCTGGCACATCGCCTACCGATTCGCCGCAACCCCGGACGACGCGGACGAACTCACTCAGGACGTCTTCATGCGGCTCGTGAGTGTGTTGCCCCGTTATCGTCCGAGCGGAGCGCTCGGCGCCTGGGTGCGGCAGGTCGCCACCAACGTGGGCATCGACGCCTACCGACGCCGGCGACGCACGCCGCTCCTGTTGTCCGGCGACGAGATTCCAGAGGCTCCCGTGCCGATCTCGTGGCAACCCGACACAATTGCCGAACGGCGCGAAGAAGCCGCGCGGGTACGGCGGCTGCTCGACCGGCTGCCTCCCGCGCTTTCGGAACCACTCATACTCCGGGACCTGATGGATTGCGACTACCCCGAGGTCGCGGAGCGGCTCGGAATCCCGCTCGGAACCGTAAAGTCCCGAATCCACCGCGCCCGGCAGAACCTGGCGCGGGCGCGACGCGAATTGGGTCGCAGCGAACCTGCCGGCGCGAGCAGGGGAGCGAACCGTTGAGAGATTCTCGCCCGGACGCCCGCCTCCGGAATCTGGCGTCAGCTCTTACCGCGGGTGAACTGGACGACGCCGAGGCGCAGGAGGTTCGGGCCCGGTTGGCCCAGGATCCGGAACTCGCCCGTCTTTACGGGGAGATCCGGGCGGTCCGCAGAGGACTGGCCGAGTTCGCCGCCGGTGCGGGACCGTCGCCTCCGGAGCTCTCGGGGCGCATCCTGGCCGCAACGTTGCCCCGGTTCCGAACTCTCTACGTGCGACGGGCGAACTACTGGCCAACGTGGGTCGCCGCAGCCGCCGCCGCGGCCATGATGTTGTTCTTCCAGCCTCCGCTGGTCCGGGGAGCCCTCGAGTCCCTTCCCCGCGCATCGGAGGGGGTCAGCAGTCTGCGGGCGGCCGCGAACCGTCAGACCGACCGGGCCCTGGCCGAACTCGGCGTGCTTCGCGCCTCGGTTTCCTTCGCACTGGAGGACCAAATGGACCGCTTGGGGGACCGGCTCCGGGATTTGGAGCGGGCAACCCGGCACCGTGACGAACTGGCGGCGGCTCCGGGCTCCGACCCCGAACCGCCGGGCTCCGACCCCGAATCAACTGCCGCCGGAGACCCGCAAGGAGGGACCGCGCCATGAATCGCTCGCCGGGACTCGCCGGTGTCCTGTCCGTTGTGCTCCCCGGCCTCGGTCACCTCTATGCCGGGGCTACGGCCCGCGGACTGGCGCTCGCCGCGGCGTTTGTCGCCCTCCTGCAGGATGAATTGGTCGCCGCGGTGATTGCGGTATGGATCTTCGGGATTGTGAACGCGATCCGGACGACCGAAGAAGTGGTGCGGGCCCACGCCGAAGGACGTCCGGCGACAGTCTCTTTGGACCGCAACTGGGCGGTGGGGCTCATGGGGGCCGGCGTAATCGCGACCCTCGCCATGATTCCCGAACTCGAGTGGGCGCTCAGACTCTGGCCGCTGGTCCTCGTCTGGATCGGATTCCAACTTTTAAGGGGACGTCCCCTGATCCCGGGAGCTCCCGACGCTCCTGCCGAGGGATCTCCGGCCACTCAGGCCGCTGCGGAACCGCTCGGCGCATCCCCGGTTGCGGATGTCTCCCCTTCCCCGCCGGCCCCGATCGACATCCCGCCCCGGGTACCGCCGGAGGAAGGTGAAGAGGAGGAGGCGAGCAGCCTGTGAACAAAGTCACGCGGCGTTCGGCCGGCGATCCATCCCGGCTGAACCCATCCGCTTCGCGTCGCTCATCGTTGCGCTTCGGTCGAAATACATCAGGTATTCCTCCCTCGCGCGCCTCGTCAGCCGGGCCCCCACCGGGAGGACTGGCCCCACCGGGAGAACTGGGCCTCACCGGCCTCGGCGCTCACGTCACTCTATCCACAGGCTGCTAGATGATGGCCCAGCGAGGGAACTGGACGGGAGCAGTGCTGATCCTGATCGGGATTGTTTTCTTGCTGTCGAACCTCGACATCGTCGATATCGACGAGCTCGTTCGGTTCTGGCCGCTCATCCTGATTGCAGTGGGCGTGCGCCTGGTGATTCGGGACCGCGACTCCGGTTCGGGGCCGGCGTCCGGCCCTCCGCCGCCCCCACCATGATGGATCCCGGGACGGCGGGAAAAACTCCCCGTTCCGGAAGCGGCTGCGGCACCGCGCTCGGAATCGGGCTGATCCTTGTCGGAGGACTGTTTCTCGCGGCAAACCTCGCGGGAACGCGGCTCGTGCTGCTTGTTTTCGAATTGCTGCCGCTCGCCGCGGTCTGGTGGCCTCTCCTGCTGGTGGTTTGGGGCCTGTCCAAGATTGTCCGCCGGCTGTGGAAGGGAAGGACACGATTTGGCGCGCTGGAGGTCTTCCTCCTCCTGCTGCTGATCCTTTGCGGCACGGGCCTCACCCTGGCCCAGCGAGTGATCGAGAGCCAGGGCCTCGAACTCCGTCTCTTGGAGATGAGCCGACTGGCGGCGCGGGGGATGGCCGATTTCCCGCAGCATGTCTTCGTCACCGAGAGGACGATTTCCCTGCCCGGCGATGGCCCGGTGGATGTCGTGATCTCGGTACCGGCGGGCAACATCCTGGTGGAGGCGGCGCCCTCCGCCCCGTCCGGACTGGACGACGCCACGGGCCCGGAAGCCACCGCGGAGCCACTCCCGCCGGGTATTGCCAAAGAGGGCCGCGTCACCCTCTCGAAGCGCGTGTGGGCAGCGAACCGGGAACAGGCCGCCGCCCGCGCGGCTTCCGTCCGGCTGGTTGCCGGGCCCTTCGACGCCGAGAGCGGCCGGATTCCGGTCGGGGTGGAGGACTCCGGCGAATCCGATGTGGCCATCGAGATTCGGGTAGTACTTCCTCCGGGCGTCAACATCTCGGCATTCAGCGGCGAAGGGGTGGTACGCATCCAAGGGCCTTTTGGAGACGTTGAGGCCCGGACCAGCGAGGGCCCTCTTGACGTCCGGGGCGCGCGCGGAGCGGTTTCGCTGCGGGCCCGCGACGGCGCGGTGTGGGCGTCGGAGATCGAGGGAGGGCTTCAGATCCGCGGCCGGCGGGCCGTCGTCGAAGTCGAATCGGTGACCGGTCCCGTCACGGTCGAATCGGAAGGCGCCCCGGTATGGATCTCGGGCGCGGGCTCCTCGGTGCGGGTGCGCGGCCGGGATGCTCCGGTCGAGGTGGCGTTGGCCACCGGACCGGTCGAGGTCGAAACCCGGATCTCCCCGATCACGCTCGACCGGATCGAAAGTTCGGCGACGGTACGCTCGGAGTTCGGCCCGATCCTGGCCACCTCCGTGGGGGGGCCGCTCCGCATCGTGACCGAGTCCGCAAGCGTCGAGGTGCGGGAGGCGCGCTCCACGGTGGAAATCTCGGGAGCTGGCGGGGCTTTCATTCTCGCGAATATCGCCGGGTCGGTGACGGTTTCCAGCGGGCGCGGCGAGGTGCGGGCTTCGAATCTCCTCGGCCCGGCGAGCTTCTCGGGCCGTGCCGGCGCCATCACCGTGCGGGAATTCGCACAGGCGCTCTCGGTGGACGGCGGGGACGCCCTCGTGGATGTGGCGACCGACGCATTGAACGGAGATGTCACTCTGACGACCGACCGGGGCGACATCCGGTTGGCTCTCCCGGCGGATGGCTCCTTCGCGCTCTCGGCAGAGGCCGGGGGCGGCGAAGTCGAGAGCGACTTCGCCCTGGAACGGACGGACCGCGACGGGCGTTCGCGCTGGACGGGGTCGGCAGGTTCCGCTTCCCGGCGAGTGACGATCTCGACCGACGACGGCGACCTGTCGGTCCGGGTCCGACAGTCTCCGGCTCGAGAGGGAAATCCTCGGGAGGGGAATCGATGAAGCGATTCATCCCGGCCCTGCTCGTCGTTCTGACCGCGTTCGGGAGCCTGTTGTTCGGGTGTTTTCCTTGGGTCGAGGAGACCTCGGAGGAGACGATCACCCGGCCCGGTGCCCCCGAGCTTGTTGTCCGGCTCGGCCGCGGTTCGCTGAGCGTACGGGAGCACCTCGGGACCGACATCGAGGTTTTGGTGCGGCGCTCCGCAAGGGCCCCCACCCGGGAGGCCATGCAGGCTGCGCTCGCCGCCCTGCTCGTTGAGTTCGACCGCGAACAGGATCCGGAAGCCGTGGTGGTGACGGGCCGGATCGCGACCGCCCGGGCCTTTCCCCCGTGGGAAGACCTCGTTCTCAGGCTTGAGATCGCCGTGCCCACGGGTACGGCGGTGGACGCGCGAACCACTTCCGGACGCATCGAGCTCAGCGGCCTGACCGGTCCGGTCCGCGCGACGACGGCCGCTGGCAGGATCTTCGCGGACGGTCTGCGGTCGCCGGCCGGACCCGATCAAGATCCCGTCCTCCTGCGCACCGGCGACGGAAACATTCAGGGTGAGAATCTCGAGGGGCGGTTTCACGCCGCAACCGCCGAAGGACGAATCCGCCTCCTTGGGCGACTTCAGGAAGTAATGGCGGTGTCGGCGGACGGGGGGATCGAAGTGGAGGTCGCCGCGGGAGGAGCGGCCCGGGACAGCGAGTGGTTCCTGCGCACCGCCGATGGTCCGGTGCGCCTCAGCCTTCCCCGCGGCACGAACGCGCTGGTTTCGGCCGTGGGCGACCTCACCGCGGAGGACGACAGCGACCGTCGTGCATGGCAACGCGAAGGCCCGGTCGCGCTCACCACGCTGGGAGACGGGACAGGCCCCCAGATCAACCTCCGCACGAGCGACGGCTCGATCCGTCTCAGGGTCGGCGGACGCGATTAACAGCCTGTGGTGGAACCGGCGTGAGCGCCGAGGCCGGGGAGGAGCCCGGCTGACAAGGCGCGTGAGGGAGGAGCCCCCACCGGGAGAACTGGCCCGCGTGTATTCCGACCGAAACGCAACGATGAGCGCCGCGCAGCGACGCGGTGAACAGCCGGTGGTGGAACCGCGTGAGCGCCGAGGCCGGCGAGGCCCAGTTCTCCCGGTGGGGGTCCGGCTGACAAGGCGCGTGAGGGAGGAGCCCCCACCGGGAGAACTGGCCCGCGTGTATTCCGACCGAAACCGATGAGCGCCGCGAAGCGACGCGGTTCAGCCGGGATGGATCGCCGGCCGAGCCCCCACCGGGAGAACTGGGCCGCGCGGGTTTCATCACCGGCTGTTTGGCCGGCGGAGCCGGCGCTGCCCCGCCTGAAGAGCTAGGTGGACGGTTCCGCCCGCGTCAGTAGCGGGGAGCCGGCAGGGCGGAACCGGTGATCTGGCGGTAGGCGCTGAGGAAACGCTCGGTCGTCCCGCGGACCACATCGGCAGGGAGATGCGGCGCCGGCGGCGATTTGTCCCAGTCGAGGGTCTCCAGATAGTCCCGCACATATTGCTTGTCGAAACTGGATTGGAGTTTTCCGGGGGCGTACTCGTCGGCCGGCCAGAAGCGCGAGGAGTCTGGCGTCAGCACCTCGTCAATGAGATACAAGCCGCCGTCTTCATCCTGTCCGAACTCGAACTTGGTGTCGGCGATGATGATGCCGCGCTGCGCCGCCCACTTCACGCCACTCGCGTAGATCTCGCGGGAGATTTCGTGGAGACGGGTGGTCAGCTCCCGTCCCAGTGCATTCGCCATGAACTCCTCGCTGACGTTCTCGTCGTGCCCGTCCTCCGCCTTCGTGGCGGGCGTGAAGAGAGGCTTCGGAAAGCGCTCGGCGAGTTGCATCCCGCTCGGAAGGGGAATGCCGCACACGCTGCCCAGCCGCCCGTACTCCTTCCAGCCCGACCCGTAGAGAAAACCCCGCATCACGCACTCGAACGGCACCGGGTTCAGCCGCTTCACGAGCATGGAACGGCCGTCAAGCATTCCCTTCGCCGCCGCCAGGACCTCGGGGTACTCGTCCACGTCGTCGGTAACGAGGTGATTGGGAACGATGTGTTCCGTGCGCCGCAGCCACCAGGCGCTCAGGCTGTTGAGCACCCGACCCTTTTCGGGAATCCCCTCGGGGATTACCACGTCGAAAGCCGAGACCCGGTCCGTGGTGACGAGGAGAAGTTGATCCTCGACGGCGTAGATGTCGCGGACCTTGCCGCGCGAGCGGAGGGCAACGCCCTCGAGCGAGGTGGTCAGGACTGCTTCAGGCATTCGGGAATTCTACGAAGAAAGGGGCGGGCCGAGAGGGAAAGACGGCGGGTGTCGCATGGCTTTCCGCCGCTGCCGCGCGCGGCCTGCGAAGCGTGGCGCGAGCTCGACTGAGCTAGGACTGATGGCAGCGAACTACGGTCGCTGCCCCCCGTTTCGGGGGAAAGTGTGAAAGGGGGGACTCCCCCCTTTCACACAATGGAAACGACGAATCGGAACTTGCCGCCGCGCTAACCGAACAGCGCGGTGCGATCCAAGCGCACTGAATTGCGCGCATCGCCCGCCTCCGGCGGGCGATGCCGGTCTGGAGACCGGCGCTCCCAGGCGCGCAAGGAAGTTTCGATGCCCGAGCCAGGAGCGGCTGGAGTCGGGTCCCCCAAACCCTCCTGCTCCGGGGTCTCCGTGGGGCCCTCGCCGCACTTCGGAAGCCCGGCGCGAAGCGCCGGGCTTCCGGACGGGGCCCCCGACTCGATTCCGGGTTGAGCATCGGGCCCGGACGGGACTCATGGCCCCGTCCGGGAACCGCTTGGTGGGTTACCGGCGGCGGTGGTGGTCCCGGCCTCCTCCGTCCCGGTCCCGGTCCCGGCCTCCGCCGTCCCGGTCACGGCCTCCGCCGCCGCCCCCGCGCTTTCGCTGCGCGCGCGGCGGAAGCGGGGGCAAGCCCGCCCGCTCCCGGATGATGTCCTTGCAGGACAGCCGGGTTCTCCCGGTTCCGTCCACCTCGATGACCCGGACCTCTACCTCGTCGCCCTCCTGAAGTTCGTCCCGGACGCTGTTCACATGGCGGTCGGCAATCTCCGAGATGTGGAGCAGGCCGTCCGTTCCCGGAAGGATCTCCACGAAGGCGCCGAAATCAACGATCGTCTTCACCACTCCGTGGTAGTCCCGTCCGACCTCGGGGAGCCGGCTCACCGCGATGGCCTCGATTTTCTCCTTGGCGCGCTGCGTGGACTTGGCGTCGAACCCGGCGATCTGGATGGTCCCGTCATCGGACACGTCCACCTTGGCCCCGGTCTCGTCGGTAATCGCGCGAATGGTCTTGCCTCCCGGGCCGATGACGTCGCGGATCTTCCGCACCGGAATCTTCATCGTCAGGATGGCGGGCGCGTACTGGGAGGTCTCACTTCGCGGCTCGGAAATCGTGGCTGCCATGAAGCCGAGAATCTTGACTCGCGCCTGACGCGCCTGCTCCAGGGCGTCGCTGACGATGTCGAGCCGCAACCCGGAGATCTTGATGTCCATCTGCAGCGCGGTGATCCCGTTCGCAGTGCCGGCAACCTTGAAGTCCATGTCGCCGTAGTGGTCTTCGGATCCCGCGATGTCGGTAAGGACCCGGTATTCGTCCCCTCGGGTGATGAGACCCATAGCGATTCCGGCGATCGGCGCCTTCAGCGGCACGCCGGCGTCCATGAGGGACAAACAGCCACCGGTTACGGCCGCCATGGAACTCGATCCGTTCGATTCGAGGGTGTCGGACACGATCCGGATGGTGTAGTTGAACTGTTCTTCCCCGGGAATGGCAGGAAGCAGCGCGCGTTCGGCGAGAGCTCCGTGACCGATTTCCCGCCGGCCGGGACCGCGCATCATGCGAGCCTCTCCGACCGAGAACGCCGGGAAATTGTAATGCAGGAGAAAGCGCTTCTCTCCGGACCCGTGGACCCAGTCCAGCCGCTGACTCTCGCTCAAGGGGGCCAGGGTGGTAACGACGAGGGCCTGGGTTTCCCCGCGGGTAAATAGCGCAGACCCGTGGGTTCGGGGAAGAACACCGACTTCGCAGGTCACCTTCCGAATCTCGTCGAAGGCCCGCCCGTCAAGGCGTTTTCCGTCGTCGAGAATCGTGCTGCGCAGGATGTCCTCTTCCATCGCTTTGACGATGCCGGAGGCGGCAGCGCGTTCTTCGTCGCTTCGACCTTCAAGACTGGAGGAGATAGCCGCCTTCACCTCGTTGACGGCCCGTGAGGCCTCGATCTTGCCCGACAGTTGCAGTGCGTCCCGCAGCCGCTCGCGGAACCCGTCCGCTATCTCGCTGGCAAGCGCTGGATCAGGATCGCTCGTAACCACCACCTGCTTCTTCGGCTGCAGCCGGCGTACGAGTTCCTGCTGGATGCCGACGATGCGGCGAATTCCCTCGTGGGCGAAACTGAGGGCTTCCACCATGCGGCTCTCGGGCACGTCCTCGGCCCCCGCCTCCACCATCACGATGGCGTCGTCGGAGCCGGCTACGACGAGATTGAGCGTCGAACGGTCCAGATCGGAGAAGGTCGGACAGAGAACGAACTCATCGTCCACCAAGCCGACCCGGACCGCGCCGATGGAAGTGTCGAACGGAAGGTCGGAGATTCCGAGTGCCGCTGCCGCGCCCGTGATCGCGAGCACATCGGAGTCGTTCTCACGATCCGTGGAAAGAAGGAGACAGGTGACTTGCGTTTCGCGACGCCAACTACTCGGGAAAAGGGGGCGCAGCGGACGATCGATCAAACGACAGGTGACGATCTCCTTTTCGTTCGGCCGGCCCTCCCGCTTGAAGAAGCCGCCAGGGATCCGCCCCGCCGCGTAGAAGTTCTCCCGATAGTCCACGGCGAGCGGGAGGAAATCGACGTCAGGCCTGTCGCTGCGAGAGGCAGCTACCGTGGCAAGCACGACCGTGTCACCCAGACGGACAGTCACCGCTCCCGCGGCCTGCCGGGCCAGACGGCCTGTTTCAATGATCAGATCGTTGCTTCCGATCTGTGTTCGTACCGTTTCAATCAATTTGTTTCTTTCCTTGTCTGGTTAAGCGCGGGTTCTACCTGGGCTTCCAGCGTTCGTTTGTCAGTTCTCTCTGGTTAACCGCAGGTTCTACCTGGGCTTCCAGCGTTCATTTGTCAGTTCTCATAAGCCTCGCCATGACCGGCGAGGCCGGGGATTCTGCTTCCGGGGGAGGGGCTACTTACGGAGGCCGAGGGAGGCGATCAAGCGCCGATAGCGCTCCAGATTCTCCCGTCGCAGATAGTCCAGCAGCCGCCGTCGGCGGCTCACCATCCGGAGCAATCCCCGGCGCGAGGCGTGGTCCTTCCGATGATCGGTGAAGTGGCCAGCCAGCCCCGTGATCCGCGCAGTGAGAAGCGCCACCTGAACCTCAGGTGAACCCGCGTCCGTTTCGTGGCGCCGGTACTTCTCGACGATCCCACGTCGTGATGTCTGTGTGAGTGCCAATTCCCTTATTCCTGATTCGCCGCCCCAGCCGGGACCAGCGCTGTCAAAATTATCTTTCTGCCGCCTGATGAATGCTTCCGTCTGCCTGACTCGTTGCCCGGAGGCCGAGACGCTCGGTCTTTGCGATCACAATTCCCGGTCGGCTGGTTTTACGGGCCGGACCTTACCACACCGAGCAGCCCGTGGGACGAAGTGACGTGAGCGCCGAGGCTGGCGAGGCCCAGTTCTCCCGGTGGGGCCAGTCCTCCCGGTGGGGGCCCGGCTGACAAGGCCCGCGAGGAGGAATTCCAGGCGTATTCGACCGAAGCGCAACGATGAGCGCCGCACCGAGACGCGGTTCGACCGGGATGCAGCGCCGGCAGAGCCCCCACCGGGAGAACTGGGCCGCGCGTGACTTCGTCTCCAGACTGTGAGGGGCAGCAGCGACCTCTCGTGCGGCTTGATCGCGGGTTCACACCGCACCGGGATTCTCGGATGCCGCCGGGCCAGGAACCTCATTCAGGAAGTGTCGGGCCGGGATTCCATACCACGACCGGCTGCCAGCCGAGAGCGGTCGCCGAAACGACCGCAATCAGGGCAAGGCCAGCGTCCTTGCCCAATCCAGGTCCGCCAGGAGCCCCCGTTTGCGCCACGGCGCAACGGAAGCCGTCCGCCAGCGGCATTTCCTCGGTTCCCTCGTCCAGCGGGTCGCGAGCGCGGTAGGGGAGCAGGCGGCCGTGACCCAACAGCGCGCACTCGTCTTCCGATACCAGCAGCCGCGGCATCCCTTCCAGTGCGGCCAGCGGATCGAGCAGGCGCTCCAGAACATCACCGCGATCCAACAAGTCTTCGAGCCGCACCGCGTCCGACACCCGAAAAGGCCCAACTCCGGTACGCCGCAAACCGACCAGATGCGCGGCTCCTCCGAGGCGCTCGCCGAGATCCCGGGCGAGCGCCCGAATGTAGGTACCGGGCCCAACCTGACAGGCAATCTCCGCAATCTCTCCGTCGTAGCTGAGAAGGTGCAGCTCGTCCACCCGCACGCGGGCTGGGGCCAATTCGACCGGTTCGCCCGCACGGGCCAGCCGGTACGCCCGCCGGCCGCCAACGTGTTTGGCCGAGAAGTTAGGAGGGCGCTGTTCGATGGCGCCGAGGAATCCGGGGAGCGCCCGCCGGATCGCGGACGCGTCCGGACAAGCCGCCGGAGGTCCGACCGGCTCGCCGGTCGGATCGTCGGTATCGGTGGCCTGCCCGAAACGCACCCGAGCCGAATATCGCTTTGCGCCCGAGGAGACGAATCGCACGAGCCGGGTAGCCCTGCCGACGCAGACGGGAAGCAGGCCGGTGGCAAAGGGGTCGAGGGAACCAGCGTGCCCCGCCCGAACCCCGCCGAGCAAACTTCGAAGGCGCCGAACGACGGCAAACGAGGTCAGTCCCTCGTCCTTGTCAACGAGGAGCAGACCGGAAGTCAGGGTTCCTCCTCATCGGCTCCGCCGGTTGCCTCCTCCCCCGCCCCCTCGGCGGACTCGCTGCTCCCGGGCGCCGCCGGGCGGGTAGCGCGCTCCCGGTCCAGGATCTGCTCCAGACGAATCGAGAACTCAACCGACGGGTCGAAGACAAACCGAATCTCCGGAGTGGCGCGCAGCCGGACCCGTGAACCCAGCAAGGTACGCACCCGACCCCGAGCCCGGTCGAGAACGGCAAGCGTTTCCTTCTGTTCGGCGTCGCTGCCGTAGATCGACACGTAGACTCGAGCCGCGCCGAGATCTCCGGTCAACGCAACCCGGGTCACGGTCGCGCGCCGGACCCGGGGGTCAGCCAACTCGAATCGCAAGATTCCGGCAACTTCCCGTCGGATGGCTTCCGCCACCCGCTCGCGTCTTCCTCCGGTCCTCATCTCTTAGCAGCCGGTGGACAAAGTCGCGCGGCGTTTGACCGGCGATGCATCCCGCTGGGCCTCGGTGCTCACGTCACTTGATCCACAGGCTGCCAATCCTCAACGGTCAGCCACTCGATCGCGGCGTCCGCAACCTCCGAAGGGTACGCGCGAACGGCGATGTTTCTCGCAGTTTCCAATCGGGCGCTCACTACCTCTTCGCCGAGGCCGACGGCAACCACCGAAACCTCGGCCTCACGGAGCGTTTCCGGATCCCCGGTTTCGGCAACCGCAACGAGGCAGCGGGCGCGCAGCCGATCCGATAGCGACCGCACCACGCTGCGCCGATCTTTCCGCGAACGGGCGTACGGCAAACGCAGGGTGATGCGAAGCAGCCCCACCCGCGTCTTGGGGCCGGCCACTCTGCGAACCCGTGGGAAGGAGCGGCGCTGTTAGCCGGCGACGGGACTGACTTGTTCCTCGCGGAACGCCTCGATGATGTCGCCGATCTTCACGTCGTTGTAGCCGGCGATGCCGACGCCGCATTCGAAGCCCTCGCGAACCTGGGCCACATCCTCCTTGAACCGCCGAAGGCTGCCGATGCGGCCGGTATATACCAGTCTGCCGTCGCGCACCAACCGCACGTGGGCGCTTCTGGGAACACTGCCGGCGAGGACGTAAGAGCCGGCCACCACGCCCACCCGCGGCACCTGGAAAGTTTGCCGTACTTCGATCTTGCCGAGCTCGACGACCTCGGTCTCGGGTTCGAGGAGGCCCTCCAGCGCTTTCTGCATCTCCTCGACCAAGTGGTAGATGACCGTATGGCCGCGAATCTCCACCCTCTCCTGCTCCGCGAGACGCTGCGCCTGGGGGTCCGGGCGGACTCCAAAAGCCACGATGATGGAGTCGGTAGCCGATGCCAGGTTCACGTCGCTCTCCGAAACAGCCCCCGCGGCGGCATGGATCACCCGGACCTTTACTTCGTCCGTGGAGAGACGCTCCAAAGAGTCCCTGACCGCTTCCACGGTCCCGCCAACGTCCGCCTTCACCACGATCGAGAGCTCCTTCAACCCGCCGCTCATCTGGGAGTGAAGGTTCTGGAGGTTCAGCCGCTGGCGTCCCTCGATCAACCGCAGCCGTGCTTCGCCCTTCTTCTCTTCCGCCACCCGGCGCGCTTCGGAAGGCGTCTGGCTTGCCGAGAAGCGGTCGCCAACCACCGGGACTTCAGTGAGTCCGAGCACCTCGCAGGGCGTCGAGGGAGGCGCCGTCTTCAGGCGGCGCCCCGATTCGTCCAGAATCGCCCGAACCTTGCCCCACGCCGCGCCGGCGCTAACCGTGTCACCGACGGACAACGTGCCCCCCTGGACCAGGAACTGGGCCACCGGGCCACGGCCCTTGTCCATGCGGGCCTCAAGGACGACTCCCTGCGCGGGGCCGATCGGATTCGCGGTGGGCTCCTCGAGTTCGGCCACGTCGAGTACTGATTGCAGCAGATCCGAAAGCCCCTCGTGGGTCTTGGCGGAAACCCGACAGAAGATGGCGTCGCCGCCCCAGTCCTCCGGGGTCACCTCGCGTTCGGCGAGCTGCCGCATCACCAGCTCCGGATCGGCTGATGGCTTATCCATCTTGTTGACGGCAACCACCATGGGAACCCCGGCGGCGCGGGCGTGGTTGAGGGCTTCGATCGTCTGCTCTTTTACCCCGTCGTCGGCCGCCACCACCAGGACGACCACATCGGTAACCCCGGCGCCGCGCGCTCGCATCTTGGTAAACGCTTCGTGTCCGGGGGTGTCGAGGAAGACAAGGCGGTGGCCGTTCGTTTCCACCGAATAGGCGCTCATGTGCTGGGTAATGCCACCCGCCTCCGTGTCCACGACCCGCGCGCTACGGATGGCATCGAGAAGGCTCGTCTTGCCGTGGTCCACATGACCCATCACGGTGACCACCGGGGCGCGCTCGACCAACCCCTCTTTCTGTTCGTCGGACAGTTCCGCGGCGCCAGACTCCAGTTCGTCCTTCGATGCCGAAGCCTCGATGATCGAACCTCCGAACCGGCGAACCAGTTTCGAGGCGGTTTCCGCATCGAGCGGCTGATTGATGGACACCGCCAGCCCGTGATGAAGCAACAACGCCTTGATCACCTCGACGGTCGGGATGCTCATGGCCTCCGCGAGTCCCTTCACGGTAATGGCCTCACTGAGTGCAATCTTCGCGTTGGTACGGGATTCCCGGTTCACCGCCTGCCGTAACCCGGGAGGCAGCTGGCTGTCGAATCCATCGAGAACCTCGGGGGTCTCCGCCGGCCCCTGGCGCCGTCTCCCCTTTGATCGGCGGCCCATACCCGGACGTTGCAGCTTGGGCGGGGCTGCGGGCGTTCGACGCATTGGCGGCGGGGTAGCCCGGATTCGTGGAGGTGTGGCCCGACGGACAGGTCGGATCACAGTGGGAACGATCTTGCGGTCCGTGGCTCCAGGTCGGAATTCGCTGGGCCTTGCAGAGGAAGCGATGCTGCGCGTCTCGATCCGGCGCGAGGGCGGCTTGGCCGGGGCCGGTTCGGCGGGCTTCGCGGAGGCCGCAGCCAGACGGGCGGACGGCTCAAGATCCCGAACCCGCCCGCGGCGACCATCGCGCTCACCAGCGGGGGTTTCCGGGACGGTCGGGCGGACTGTCCTCTTCTCCTGCGCCTGCTCCTCGAGCTTGCGGGCCGTCTCAGGCTTGCGGGCCTCAGCCGCTCCCCGGGCAGCGGCCTCGGCAGCCTGGCGCTCTTCTTCGGCCTTTCGCTCGGCGGCGGCGCGTTCGAGCTCTTGCCTTTGCGCCTCCGCTTCCTCGGCCTGCGCCCTCGCTTCCGCCTCTTCCTGAGCCTTCTTCTCCGCTTCTTCCCGCGCCCTTTCCCGCGCCCTGCGCTCGGCCTCGCCGCGGGCCTTCACTTCTGCGGCATCGCGGAGGAGGCGCTGTTCGGCAGCGCGGCGGATGTTCTCCGCGGCCTGCAGACGGCGATCGGGGCGCGAAGCACGCCGCTGCTGCAATCGCAGCCGGTTCCTTACCTTTCGTGCGTCACCGTCCGGGATGGACGAGGAGACCGTCCGGGCGCGCACGCCGAAATCCGCCTGAAGAACCCGGAGGAGTTCTCCGGGCTCCAACCCAACCTCTTTGGCGAGGTCGCTGACCCTGACCGTGGACGGCATAAATAGCTACTGCTCCCGCGACTCCGGCGCGGATTCCCTCACCCGATCCGGCCGATCGTCCCGCCGGGGACGTGGTTTCTGATTCCGGGGTCCGTGGTCCCGCGAGGGCGCGCCAGGTCCTCCCCGCCGCTGGTCGGGATTCCGCCGGGAAGACCCCGTATCGCGGGGACCACGCCGGGGATACTCCGCATCGCGGGGACCACGCCGGGGAGACTCCGCATCGCGGGGACCACGCCGGGGAGACTCCGCATCGCGGGGACCACGCCGGGGAGACTCCGCATCGCGGGGACCACGCCGGGGAGACTCCGCATCGCGGGGACCACGCCGGGGGGGATACTCCGCATCGCGGGGACCACGCCGGGGATACTCCGCATCGCGGGGACCGCGCCGGGGATACTCCGTATCGCGGGGACCACGCCGGGGATACTCCGCATCGCGGGGACCGCGCCGGGGATACTCCGTATCACGGGGACCGCGCCGGGGATACTCCGTATCACGGGGACCGCGCCGGGGATACTCCGCATCGCGGGGACCACGCCGGGGATACTCCGTATCGCGGGGACCGCGCCGGGGATACTCCGTATCGCGGGGACCGCGCCGGGGATACTCCGTATCGCGGGGACCGCGCCGGGGATACTCCGTATCGCGGGGACCACGCCGGGGATACTCCGTATCGCGGGGACCACGCCGGGGAGACTCCGCATCGCGGGGACCACGCCGGGGATACTCCGTATCGCGGGGACCACGCCGGGGATACTCCGTATCGCGGGGACCACGCCGGGGATACTCCGTATCGCGGGGACCACGCCGGGGGGGAGACTCCGCATCGCGGGGACCACGCCGGGGGGGAGACTCCGCATCGCGGGGACCACGCCGGGGATACTCCGCATCGCGGGGACCGCGCCGGGGATACTCCGCATCGCGGGGACCGCGCCGGGGAGACTCCGCATCGCGGGGACCACGCCGGGGATACTCCGCATCGCGGGGACCGCGCCGGGGATACTCCGTATCGCGGGGACCACGCCGGGGATACTCCGTATCGCGGGGACCGCGCCGGGGATACTCCGTATCGCGGGGACCACGCCGGGGATACTCCGTATCGCGGGGACCACGCCGGGGATACTCCGTATCGCGGGGACCACGCCGGGGATACTCCGTATCGCGGGGACCACGCCCGGGATACTCCGTATCGCGGGGACCGCGCCGGGGATACTCCGTATCGCGGGGACCACGCCCGGGAGAGCCGGTGTCGAGGGCGTCCTCCCGGCGAGAGCTCCGTTCGTCTGCTTCCTGTGCATCGCCCTCGGCCACCACTTCGATGTCAACTCCGAGCAGTTCGGACGCCAGGCGAACGTTCTGACCACGCTTGCCGAGGGTCCGCGGGAGCTCGGCTTCGGAAACGGTCACCAGCAACCCGCCCTTTTCGCGGAGCCTCCGCGACCCCCCGTCTTGAGATTCCTCGTCCACCGTACAGATGTCGAGCACTTCCGCTGGGCGAAGCGCATTGCGCGCAAACTTCTCCATCGTTTTGTCCCAGAGAACCACATCCACTCGTTCACCGCGGAGCTCGAGGCTTACAGCACGTATGCGAGAGCCTCCCGGCCCGAGGCAGGCGGCTACGGGGTCCACTCCGGGCACGGCGCTCGATACCGCCACCTTCGCCCGGATGCCGGGATGGCGTGCCACCGCTCGAACCTCGACCACTCCGCGGCGAACCTCCGGGGTCTCGCGTTCGATGAGGCCCGCGAGCACTGCCGGGGCAATCCGGGACAGGATGACGGGAGGATCGTCGGGCTCGATGGAGTGCACCGCCACCCGGATGGTTTCTTCCGGATTGAAGACCTCGTGTCGGCTCTGTTCTTCGGCAGGCAGCCGTCCCTCTACCGGACCGAGGTTGACGATGAGGTCCTGCCCTTCGCGACGGGCGACGATCGCCGTTTCCAGCTTGCCGACACGGTCGCGGTACGGTTCGGCGCGGGAGAGCATCCGCGCGGCTCGGAGGCGCGCCTCGAGTACCGCGCCGGCCGCCCGTGCCGCGCTGCGGGCCGCCGTCCCGAAGGGAACCTCAACCTCCACCAGATCTCCCGGGGAAAAACCATCGGGAGCTGCCTCCACTCCGACCTCAGTTTCGGGATCCTGCACCTCCTTGGCCACGCGCTTCACCACGTAGCACACGAGATGTCCTTTTTCGGCATCGAGGCGGGCGCGCAACGAGAGGCCGCTACTGCGCGAAGCGGCCAGCGCTGCTGCCTGTTCCACGCTCGCGATGATCTCGGCCCGATCCACTTCCGCGGCGAGTTCCTCGATGGCAGCCATCAGCTCGACTGGCTCCTCCGCTCGCCGGGACCCCTTCCGAGCAGGGCCTCGAAGTCCGGAGCGAGACGGGCCGCGAGAACCTCGCTCCAGGCGATTTGCCGCTCTGCGTTGGGCCCATTCAGGCAGAGGACGCCGTCCTCCTTCACCGCCCGCAGCGTTGCGGTCACGGTGTCCTGTCGATTCTCCATCCGGTGGCGTATCCGAACCCGCCGCCCGAGGAATCGCCGGCACTCCTCGACCGAACGCAGCGGACGATCGAGACCCGGCGTGCTCACCTCGAGGGTGTAGGTCCCGGGAATCGGATCCTCCAGATCGAGGAGTGCGGACAGCTTTTCGTTCACCCGTTCGCAATCTCTCAGCCCTACCGCATCGTCGGTTCGCTCGATGAAAACCCGTACCCGCCGTCCGCTGCGCGGTCCCTTGATCTCGATCCATGCCAACTCAACCTGAGCACTCGCCGCCGCTCGCCGCGCCAGTCTCTCGATGTGCGCGGCGAGATCGTCGCCCGCTTGGTGAAGGCGCTGCGGGTCCGGTTCTTCTTGCGAAATGCGTACAGCCTCTCGAAATTGGGGGATCGGAGAAAACCCGCCGCACCGGAGCGCGACGGGTCAAGGAACAAACGGGAGCGACCCCACCCCGGCCCACCCCGGCCGCACCCGAACGACTGAGTATACCCCACTCCGAGATCGCTGAAGCAGACGCGAATCTCAGTCGGGAAAGCCCGCGGCGCGGATGTCCCGCCCCTCTCCCGAGAGGTGGACTGGCCGTCTCTATCTGGATAGGGGACAGCTCGCGGATCTGTCGGGGCTCCGGAAATCGGTCCCTCCGAGAGCTTCGCCCACCAGATCCTCCGGATGCGCCTCGGTGATCTTCACGTCCACAAACCGGCCTGCCGGCGCCTCCCCATCCACGATGAGGACGCGGGCGTCCACGTCCGGCGCCTGTTTTTCGGTCCGCCCGGCCGTGAGCAACTCGCTCTCTTCAGCGTCGCCGTCCACCAGCACCGGAACAACGCTCCCGACCATTTCGCGGTGGCGGGCGAGAGCGATACCCCGTTGCAGCTCCATGAGGCGTGCCCGGCGTTCTTCCTTCTCGGCTTCCGAAACCACTTCGCGCTCCACGAACGAAGCGGCGGACTCTTCGTTCGAATAGACAAACGCTCCCATCGCGTCGAACCGGGCTCCTTCCACGAAGTCGTGGAGCTCCCGGAACTCTTCTTCGGTTTCCCCGGGAAACCCGACGATGAAGGTGCTTCGGATGGCGACCCCGGGCACTGCCTCGCGGATCCGCGCGAGGAGCCGCTCGTTGCTGTCCCGATTCCCGGGACGACGCATGTCCCGCAGGACTCGGCGGCTCGCGTGCTGCAGCGGGATGTCCACGTAACGACAGACTTCCGGGACCTCCGCCATCGCCCCGAGTACCTCGTCATCGAGCGTTGTCGGATAGGCGTAGAGGAAACGCACCCAGGCGATGCCGCTCACTTCGGCGAGCTGGCGCAGGAGTTTCGCGAGCCCGTGCCGGATCCCGAGATCCTTGCCGTAGGCGGTCGTATCCTGCGCCACCAGAATGAGTTCCCGGGTACCCGTCCGGGCCAGCGACTCCGCCTCGGCGAGCACCGAATCCGGATCACGACTGCGGAAATGTCCACGAATCTGCGGGATCACACAGAACGTGCAGGGATAGTCGCAGCCCTCGGCCACCTTGATGTAGGCGATGTGCGGCGGGGTGGAACGAATCCGGGGGGTAGTGTGGTCGTAGAGCCAGGTGACCGATTGGTCGGCGCGTAGCGGCGGGGTCCGCCGCTCGGGAGCGATCAGGACATCCGCAATGCGTTCGACCTCGTCGAGCCCGAGGACCGCGTCGATCTCGGGGATCTCACGCGCGAGCTCGCTCGCATACCGCTGCGCCAGGCATCCGGCCACCACCAATCGCCGGCACCGGCCGCGGTTCTTGAACTGCGCCAACTCGAGGATGGCGTTCACCCCCTCCTCCTTCGCCGGACCAATGAACCCGCAGGTGTTCACCACGAGCGCCTCCGCCTCCGCCAGATCGGATGTCATCTCGAATCCGCGGCTGGTGAGGACGCCTGCCATGACCTCGCTGTCGAGCAGGTTCTTCGCGCATCCGAGGCTCACCAGCCCCACCTTAGGAGCCTGTCCCGGTAATCGCACGGCATTCGACCCGCGATGCATCCCTGCTGAACCGCTTCGCTCTGCGTTGCGAATCGGTCGCAATACACCCGGTATTCCTCCCGTTCGCGCCTTGTCAGCCGGGCCCCCACCGGGAGGACTGGCCCCACCGGGAGAACTGGGCCTCACCGGCCGCGGTGCTCGCGCCATTACCGGAACAGACTCCTGGTGGGCTTCACGGGGCCAGCCGGTACAAGGTGCGGGGGAAGGCAATCGCCTCCCTGAGATGGGAGAGTCCCGACATCCAGGCGACGAAGCGCTCGATTCCGAGCCCGAAACCGGAGTGCGGGGTCGTCCCGTACCGGCGGAGATCGAGATACCACTCGAAGGCGTCTTCCGGCAGGTCATGTTCGCGCACGCGCCGGCGTAGCAGTTCGTAGTCGTGGATGCGCTGGCCCCCGCCGACAACCTCGCCGTAACCCTCCGGGGCAATGATGTCGAGGCAGAGGACCCGATCCGGGCGCTGGGGATCGGGTTCCATGTAGAAGGCCTTGATCGCGGCCGGGAAGTGCGTGATGCAAAGAGGACGGTCCAGGTCCTCGGTGAGAGCCGTCTCGTCCTGTGCCCCGAAGTCGTCCCCCAGTGTAAAGCCGGTTCCCTTGCGGGCCAGGATCTCGGCCGCCTCGTCGTAGGTCACGCGGGGGAACGGTGCCCGGATTCGTTCAAGCGGAGCCGTTTCCCGTCCCAGGATCTCGAGTTCGGTCGCCCGGTTCTCGAGAACGCGTGAAACGGCGTGGCAGATGAGGCCCTCCGCAAGGTCGATGATGTCCCCGAGTTCCGCGAAGGCCACCTCGGGCTCCAGCATCCAGAACTCGATGAGATGGCGGCGTGTCTTCGACTTTTCGGCCCGGAAAGTGGGCCCGAGGCAGTACGTCCGTCCCACTGACATGGCGATGGCCTCGTTATACAACTGGCCGCTTTGGCTCAAATAGGCCCGGCGATCGAAATAGCGGGTCTCGAAGAGGGTGGTTGTCCCTTCGCAGGCGTTCGGGGTGAAGATCGGCGTGTCGGCGTTCACGAAATCCTGTTCCCGCAGGTATTCCCGGAACGCGTGAAGAACCTCGTCCCGAATCCGGAGCAGCGCGTGTTGTTTCCTGGATCTCAGCCACAGATGCCGGTGGTCGAGCAGGAAGGAAGTCCCGTGTTCCTTCGGAGTGATGGGATAGGGATCGGCGGCGTGCAGGACCGCAAAACCCGAGGCCCGGATCTCCATTCCGCCGGGTGCGCGGGGCTCGGAAAACGCTGCCCCGACGATCTCGACCGCACTCTCCAAAGGACAGTGCCGGGCCTTTTCGAAGGTATCGGCCGGAACCGCCGCCTTCGCGACAACCACCTGGGCAAAGCCGGAGCCATCCCTGAAGCTGAGAAATAGCAGCTTGCCACTCGAACGCCGTCCGGCCAGCCATCCGCGGAGGGTTGCCGGCACCCCCTCCGGGGCGGCGTCCTGCGCGAGCGTCCGGCACAGGGATGCGATCGTCGGGAGGCGACGATCCTTCCAGGATCCAGGTGACGCGGGGTCTTTCGACGGTTGGGGCATGGGATGCGCGGTTGTTGACAGCGCCGGCGCGGGAGTTTACGTGTCAGGCGTCCGGAAGGTCCGCGAGAAGACTCCCGAGACTCCGCCGATCGGCGCGATCGTGGTGGCGCTCCAGGTTTTGACTGACCATTTGCAGGGTCGGACCGATATAGCGACGGTAGACGTCGTTCCCTCGCCGGGAAACCTGGAATCCATAGGTGCCGAGGGCCTTCAGGTTGCGCTGGAGCGCGACCGCATCGAACTCGGAGAGCAACTCTTCCGCACTCCCGCGCACCCCGGCGGCATCCTGGAACCGAAGGATCAGGTCGCGTTCCCGAAACGGCATGGCCGAATCCCCTTCCCTGGCCACGTACGGATCACGTATCAGCGACATCAGGTCGTAGGCGCGGGGACCGATGCGAGAGTCCTGATGGTCGATCACACGCAGGCGCCCCGGGAGTGAGCCAGAAGAATCAGGGGATTCGCCACCCGCGATCAGATTGCGCGAGTGGAAATCCCGATGGGCGAGCGCCGACGGACCGCCGGCCGCCTCCTCCGCGAGCGCTCTCAACAGTGACTCCAGTTCCTGTCCGGCCGTGCCGGCCATCCGGAGCCCGGCGTAGTCCGTGAGGAAGTGCTGAGAAAAAAACAGCAGTTCCTGGAAAAAGAGCCCGGTGTCGAGCCGATGGGAAAAGGCCTGGAACCGGCTCGCGCCAGGCGTCCCATCGAGACGAGCCCCTTCGCGCTGAATTCGGGCAATGATCTCCGTTGCCTCGTCGTACAAGGAGGGAACCTCGGCCGCACCGTCGAGTGCAACCATCTGGAGGAGATCGTCCCCGAGGTCTTCGAGCGCAATCACTCCGAGTTCCGGGACTTCTTCCAGAATCCGCGGCGCTCGAACGCCGAGTTCGCGGTACAACAGCGTGGAATTCGCGAACGGCAGAGTCCCGGGCTCGTAGGGTTCCGCCATGACGCAGAGGACCAGGGTCCTGCCTCCCGTGTCGGCCTCTCGGTCAACTGGACTTCGAGGGCCAATCCGGAAATAGACCCGTTCACCCGCCTCCTTGACGAGCGGCTCCACGCGTGCCCCGTCCGGCGATCTCGCCAGGGGTCCGTCCGACCGCCGGAGAAAGAGTTCGAGGCGGCTCCTCGCGTCCGAGGTTGGAGCCTTCGGGGTCAAAGCGCCGAGCGACGCTGCACTCCTCATGGACGGCGGGACCATTTCACAGGGGCACAGCGACGCCACCCGCAAAGAGCGCATCTTCGATCCGCGCACCCGGCGGAACCCTTTCCCCGGCCGCCACCACCGAGCCTCGAACGACGGCCCGCGCTCCGACGCGCACATCTTCGAGAAGCACCGACCCTTCGACGCGTGCCTCCGCCTCAAGAACACTCCCGGCACCGATCAGCTCGGCCGGCTTCCCGTGTGCTCCCGCTTCGAAGCGAACTCTCCCGGTGCTCTCCGACCGGTGCGGGACCTCGGGAAGCGTTTCGTGTTCGAGGGCGCGCAGCGAAGCTTCCAGATAGCGGCGCGGAGTCCCTATCTCAAACCAGGGGGCACGACTCGGAAAGGCTCGGGCCGAGCCCGCCGCGATGAGTCCGGGCAGGAGGTCTTGCGAAAGCCCTCCCGGGCCCCCGCTCAAGTAGCCGAAGGCCGGCGGCTCGAGCAACCAGACCCCGGCGAAGCCGAGACCGGGTCCCCCCGGCCCGCTGAGCCCCGTGATCGTCCCGGTCGGATCGGTCTCCAGCCGGCGCTCGCCGGAGAACTCCGGTCCGGGTTCCGGATCGGAGAGCAATGTGGCTTCTTCGCTCCGCGCGCCGTGGAAGGCGACCATCTCCCCGAGATCGAAAGTGGGGAGCGTGTCGCCGTTCATCACCAGCAGCGGCCCCTTGCCGGCGCGCCCTAGTCCGAAGCGCGCCGCGGCACAGGACAGACCACCCGAAGTGCCGAGCAACTGCGGTTCGGGCGACCGGAGGACCCGGAACCCCGGCAACGTCCGCTCGGCGGCCTCCAGAATGGGCTCCAGAGTCTCGGGCCGGTGGTGGAGATTGACAACCGCTTCCCCGACCCCCGCGCCGGCGAGCCACCGGAGTAGCCGACTCAGCAACGGGACTCCGCCGAGCGGCAGCGACGGCTTGGCCCGGCGCGCGGTGAGGGGCCCCATGCGCTCCCCCCGACCGGCGGCAAACACCATGGCCCGGCGGGGGAGACCTGGCACCGGCGCGGCAATCAACGCGAGCAGGCCGGAGGCGGCGCGGTCCGGCGTTCGGCCCGTGGCCAACGAATCCCGCGCTCGCCACCCAGCGGGAATCCCCTCGCCCCGGCCGCGAGCTGGGGTGCGGCAGGCCGCCTCCCGGAGCGACGTAGCGCGACCAATCGGCCGCCCTGCCCCACGCCAGTCACGAGTTATCAGATATGCATCGTGGCGGCGTCACCGGCGGCGTCCGCATCGGCGGCGCCGGCGATCCAGCTGTCCACGTCGTCGCCGATCTGAACCGAGATCAGTCTGGAAACGCCCGGCTCCTCCATCGTGACTCCATAGAGATGCTCACAAGCCTCCATGGTCAACCGGTTATGGGTGATGACCACGAGTTGCGTATCCCGCTTGAGTTCACCCAACATGGACGCGAACCGCTGCACGTTCGCGTCGTCCAGGGGAGCGTCCACCTCGTCGAGCAGGCAGAAGGGCGCCGGGCGGTAGCGGAACAGGGCGATCAGGAAAGCGATGGCGGTCATGGCCTTCTCTCCACCGGAGAGGAGGCGGACGCTTTGCAGCTTTTTCCCCGGCGGCTGCGCCGCAATCTCGACTCCGAAATGGGCATCGACCGGCATTTCCGGCGCGAGGGAGGCTCCGTTGCCGTTCCAGGTTTCGACCTCTGCCGCCAGCTCCCCGGTCCCCGCCGCGTCCATCTGATCACCGGAATCACCGGACACTGCCGACTTCGCTTCCTTCGAGGAATCCTCTCCCAGGTTCTCCTCGTTCGCCGAATCCTTTATCTCGACCAACCGCAGTGCGGCGCGACCACCACCGAAGAGCTGCCGAAAGGCCGCATCAAACCCGGAACTCACGGCTTCAAAGCCCTCGCGAAAGATTCGACGCGCCTCGCGGTCCTGGCGTCGGATCGCGCTGAGTCCGTCGGCAATTCCCTGTTCCACATCCCGGAGGTGTGATTCGGGCTCACTCCGTTCCGCCTCCAACTCGCGGAGTCGTGCCTCGGCGATTTCGTTCACCGGGCCCAGTTTTTCGATCCGTTCCTGCACCTGCCGTATTTCCTCGGCGATCGCTTCCCGCGACCGACCGCGGAGCGCAGCAGGGAGCGACGCGGCTTGCTCAGCGAACTCACGTCCATGCGCCCGCCGGAACTCGTTCTCCAACTCCCTCAGGAGGCCTCGGGCCTCCTGGGTTGCCGACTGAAGCTGGTGCAGCCGTTCCTCTACATCCCGGAGTTCGAGGCCACGCCGACGCGCCGCCTCCACGGCGTGCTCCAGTCGAGATCGCAGGCCCGCGGCGGTCGAGGTCAGCACCTGCTCCCGAGTCTCCCGTTCCGCAATCGTCGAATCAGCGGAGCTTCGTTCGCGAAGCGCCGACTCCCGTCGCGCCAGCCATTCTTCTTCCTCACGGCGCGCAGCGGCGCACTCCGAGTGGATCCGCGCGAGCCGGTGCCGGTCCTCTTGTACCTGCCGTTCGAGGGCCCGGGCCCGACCCGCGACCTCGTCGGCCACCGCGTTCTGACGGGTTAGCTCACGGTCCGCGTCGCGCCACCGCTGCTCGCGCTGCTCGAGCTCGCGCCGGAGAGCCGCGTGTGCCGCCTCGCGCTCAACCAGCTCGCGGGACGCCTGCTCGAGCCGGATCTCGTCACGGGCCAGATTCTTCGCCGCTCGCGAGTCGTCTTTCTCGTTGCGCTCCAGTTCCTCGGAATGGCGCGAAACCTCGGCGCTCAGTTCTTCGATCCTCTTTCGGACGTTCTCGACTGTCTCCTGATGATGGGCCGACTCGAGCCGGAGGCGCACGACGAGGTTTTCCGCACGTCCCGCTGCCCCGCGAAGTTCTTCGACCGCCCTTCCAGCCTCGTCCGCGGTTTGTACGGCGGCGGTACGCGACCGCGCGAGCCGGGCAAGTCGGCGGGTTCCTTCTTCCTCTCCCGCTTCGAGTTCGGCCACTTCGCGGCGAGTGCTCAGGAAGCCTTCCCCGGGCCCGCCACGCCCAAAGCGCACGATTCCGGGTAGCGCCACGCTGGCGCCGTCCCGAGTCACATAGACCCCCGGCTTCCGCACGAAGGCGGCCAGCGCCTCCTCGAGGCTCCCCGTGACCACCGCGTTCGGAATGACGGAATCGAGCCCCGGATCCACCGGCGTCAAGTGGTCGCTCAAACGGTCGTCGCCAGCGGATGCCGGCCGCTCGGGCGGCCCGCAAGCCTCGAGCAACTCGGACACCACTACCTCCGAAGGTCCGGCTTCGTCGCCTCCAAGTTCCTCAATCAGTTCCGACACGTCGGAGACCCGATCGAGCCGGATCCGGTGGACGCCGAGGACCCGCTCCGCTGCCAGCTCGTAACCCGCATCCACCTCAACCAACTCTCCCACCGCACCGCCAAGCGCAATTCCGCGGCGATGAGCTGCCTCAATGAGTTTCGAGACACCTTCTCCAAGCTGTTCCCGCGAAACAACGAGCGCCTTCAGCGAGCGAAGTCGGCCCGAGAGCGCCGCCAGGTCCCTCTCGGCCCGCGCCTCCAGCTCCCGCGCGGTCTCGGCGTCGGAAGCCGCGGATCGCCACGCCTCTTCGGCAATCTCGAGTTGCCGGCGCATCCGGGTGGTTTCTTCCTGTTGCGCCCGGACTCTTGAAGCTGCTTCGGAAAGCCCTCGGGTTGCGTGTTCCATCCGAGCTTCGAGTTCCCTCCGGTTTCCGGAGAGTCCGAGTCCGGCCGCCGCGAGTCGCTCTCGCCTCCCCGCATATTGCTCCCGTGACATTCGGGACGCGGAGAGGCTCCCCCGCAGGCGATCCGCCTCCCGTCGAAGCTCCCACACGGCGGACTGGGCTTCGCGCTCTTCGGCCAGTGCGCGGTCCCTGGCCGCCGCCCGCTCCTTCGCAGCGCCGGTCAGTTCCGCGAGCCGGGAAGGAAACTCCCCGGCCCTCCGGGCGCTCTCCCGTCGCGTGTCCTCGAGATCGTCGAGGCGAGCACCGAGCGTATCAGCTTCCGTATCGAGGCGTGATACGCGCGACGCGCGGATTGCCGCGGCCCGCGCACCCTCGTCGAGGACTGCGATCGCGCTCGCCCGCCGCGCACCCGAATTCCCGATTTCCCGCGTCGCCTCGCGGAGTTCGGACTCCGTCCGGGCGGCTTGGTCACGGATCGTTTCCACGAATCGTTCGAAGGCCGCGAGGCTCAAGGACCGCCGGGCGCGCTCGGCACTCAGGGTCTCTTCCGGGACTTCGTTCTGCCGGAGACGCGCGAGGAGCCCTTCCCGCCGGGCAGCTTGTTCGGCGACGCCGAGTAACCGGACCCGATCAGAGGCTTCCCGAACCCGGCTGGCGGTCCGGGAGTCCCGACGAGCGACCCGGATGTAGCGGTCGAGTTCGGCAAGCCGTTCGCGCACCCGCTCGAGCGCCTTCTCGGCCGCCCGCAGGTTCGCCTCGCTTTCCCGGCGATTCAGACGATACGCACCCAGCCCGACAGCCTCCTCGACCAAGAGCCGAAGGTCAGCCGGTTTCCGGCTGAGCACTTCGTTGGCGCGTCCCTGTTCGATGAGCGCGTACGACCCGGGACCGAGCCCGGTGCCGGCGAACAACCGTCGGATGTCCCGCCGGGTGCAACGTCGGCCATCCATCTCGTAGACCGACTGTCCACTGGCGTCCACCCGGCGGCTGACGACCACTTCCCGTTGCAGACCAACGGCGGAGAAAACGGCATCGGATGGGTCTCGAGCGGCCGCGCCGTTCCCCGGCATGCCGTGGAGAGAACCGCGGGTCTGGGACGCACCGTTCGCGGGCATGGAGTTCCCGGATACGTTGCCGGTGGAACCATTCGCCAGGGCTCGAGGGTGGGGCAGCAGGACACCGCTGACATGGAGCCGCACTTCGGCGACTCCGAGTGGCTCGCGCAGGGCGCTCCCACTGAAGATGAGTTCCTTGCCGCGCGCCCGGATCGTGCCGGCGCCCAACTCACCGAGCACCCAGAAGACCGCATCCGCGATGTTGCTCTTGCCGCAGCCGTTCGGTCCCACGACAGCGGTGGCTCCCTGCCCGAACTCAAGCGTTACCGGCTCGGCGAAGCTCTTGAATCCGGCGATTTCGAGGCGCTCGATCCTCACTCGAATTTCACCTGAAGATTGTGGCTACGGCGCTGCCCAGCGCCACCCGTATCTTACGCGGTCACAGGCGGAACCCACAACATATTGTGTCTGGGGATACCGTCACCCCCAAGATACGGTGGGTATGGGAGATCGGAAAGAGATCGACAATCCGTTCCCGGCGCGCTGGCAGACCGGGGCTGAAATCAAGCGGCGCCGGACAGGGAACGCCGGCCAGTCCTCCCGGTGGGGGCTCCACACCGGCACGGCGCGGGAGCGCGAAACCAGCGCCGATGACGCTGCGCCATGGCAACGTGAGTGCCACACCTCTCCCCACCTCGAATGGCGCGCCGGCGAGGGAGCCCCCACCGCCGAGCGAGCCGCCCGGCTCTTCCTTGACGGGCGGGGTGTGCAGGGCGACCCGATCATGGGGATTTCTCCCGGTGGGAGCCTCGAGGCGCACGGCTGACAAGGCGCGCGAGGGAGGAATACCCTGTGTATTTCGACCGAAACGCAACGATGAGCGGCGCGCAGCGACGCGGTTCAGCCAGGATGGATCGCGCGCCGAACGCCGCGGGACTTTGTCCACAGGCTCCGAGGGGCCGGTGGTTGAAGTGACGTGAGCGCCGAGAGCGGCGAGGCGCCCGGCTGACAAGGCGCGCGAGGGAGGAATACCCTGTGTATTTCGACCGAAACGCAACGATGAGCGGCGCGCAGCGACGCGGTGAACAGCCGGTGGTGGAACCCGCATGAGCGCCGAGGCCGGCCAGTTCTCCCGGTGGGGGCGAGGCCCAGTTCTCCCGGTGGGGCCAGTCCTCCCGGTGGGGGCCCGGCTGACAAGGCGCGTGAGGGAGGAATACCCTGTGTATTTCGACCGAAACGCAACGATGAGCGGCGCGCAGCGACGCGGTGAACAGCCGGTGATGGAACCCGCGTGAGCGCCGAGGCTGGCCAGTTCTCCCGGTGGGGGCGAGGCCCAGTTCTCCCGGTGGGGCCAGTCCTCCCGGTGGGGGCCCGGCTGACAAGGCGCGTGAGGGAGGAGCCCCCACCGGGAGAACTGGCCCGCGTGTATTTCGACCGAAACGCAACGATGAGCGGCGCGCAGCGACGCGGTCAGCCGGGATGGATCGTCGGCCGAGCCCCCACCGGGAGAACTGGGCCGCGCGGGTTTCATCACATGCTGTTTGGCCGGGATGGATCGTCGGCCGAGCCCCCACCGGGAGAACTGGGCCGCGTGGGTTTCATCACAGGCTGTTTGGCCGGGATGGATCGCCGCTTGAACGCCGCGTCACTTCAACCGCCGGCTCCTACAATCCGGGAACTCCGCAGTGGGCCTTCTCAATCGCTACATTCTCCGGCTCATCGCCCCTGGCGTATTTCTCGGGACTGCGGTTTTCCTGTTCGCGCTGCTGCTGAACGAACTCATCGTCCACATCCGGCTAATCGTCACCCAGGGAGCGAACCCGGCCACGGTGGGCCTGGCCTTTGCCCAACTGATCCCCGCGCTCCTGGCGGTCGCGGTTCCAAGCGCGCTTCTGCTCGGCGTGCTGATGGCGCTCAACCGGCTCTCGAGCGGCCACGAACTCATCGCCATGCGGGCCGGCGGAATCTCTCCGTGGCGTCTCCTCCTGCCGGTCGCCACTGCGGCAGGCGCCGCATTCGGTTTGTGTCTGCTGTTGATGCTGGAAATCGTCCCGCCGTCGAACCAGCGGTTCGTGGAACTGAGGGACGAACTCCTGAGCTCCCGGCTGCGCACGGAAATCGAGCCCCGCATCTTCTATGACGAGCTCCTCGACGGTCGGGTCCTGCTGGTGGGGGAGGCGCCACCGGGTGAGGAGGGCTGGAGGCGGGTCTTCCTCGCCGACACCGCACGTGTCGGCGAGCCGACGATCTTTGTGGCGGACCGCGGACGGCTGGTAACGGTCCCCGAAGAGCGCCTTGCTTTCCTCGAACTCAGCGGTGTGGAGGTCCACAACGCGGACCTCGACGATCCGGGGCAGTACCGCATTCAACGCGCCGAAGAGATTCGCCTGCCCCTCGACGCCGAGGAAGTGTTCGGCCCGGAAACCCTGAGCCCCAGCCACAGCGCCCGGGCCATGTTCCTCCCGGAGCTGGTGGCCGCCTATGAAGGCACCGAGCACCCCATCTATCTGGTCGAGATCCACAAGAAATTCGCCTTTCCCTTCGCCTGCCTTGCCTTCGGGGTGCTCGGCCTGGGACTCGGGATCCGACCGTCCCCGGGACCGGCGCGCGCCGGAGCTTTCGCCATGGCAATCCTCGTGGTCTTCGCCTGGTATGTCCCGATCATGTTCGGCGAACAGCTCGCCGCCGCCGGGGAACTGTCGCCATGGCTCGCCATGTGGGGGGCCAACATCCTGACGGTCGCCGCCGGAATTGCCCTCCTGGCGGTGGCCTCGCGGGAACTGGACCCGCTGGCCGCAATGCTCCGCGTTCTCCGTCGCCTGCGGCTTCGGGTGCCCCGCCGCCGCTCAGCCGTACGTCGCTGGCGTCCGCCCGGGCTGCCCACCATCCTCGACCGGTACGTCGTCACCCAATTCTGCATTTTTCTCTTTATCTCACTTGCCGCGCTCCTCTCATGGCAACTGATCGGCCTGTTGAACGGGGTGATCCGTGGCGCCTTCGAGCGGGACATCCCGGCCTTTACCGTGCTTCGCTACCTCGGCCTCTCGATCCCCGCCTACACGGCGCAGATGCTGCCGCTCGCGACCCTCACGGCGACACTCGTGACCTTCGGGATTCTGAGCCGCCAAAACGAGGTGACGGCGTTTCTCAGCGGGGGAATCAGTCGCACGCGCCTCGTCGTCCCGGCTCTTGCCGTGGGAATCCTTGCGAGTGGCGCGGGCTTCGGACTTCAGGAACGGCTGATTCCTCTGACGGCGTCCGAAACCGAAGACACCGGCGCTCGCATCCGGGGCGAGACGCGGCGCACCGTGAATCCGCTGGAGCGCCACTGGGGCATGGGCCCCGCGGGCCAGATCTACCACTACGACGATTTCGACGCGGACAACGCGGTCTTGAGCGGGCTGTCCATCTTCCGGTTGAACCCCGACGGAGCGTCGCTTGCCGCCCGCAGCTATGCGGCTTCCGCCCATTGGTCCGAGGCAGAGCGGAGCTGGACGGGTATCGGAGGCTGGGAGCGCAACTTCCATCGCGGTCGGGCTGCCGAGCCCTTCGCTATCCGCGAGATTCCGGACGTCTCGATACCCGACGCCCTTCTTGCGCAGGATCTGGCCACGGACCAGCTCCCCTACGGCGATCTGCAGCGCCGCATCGAAACGATCGAGGCCGCAGGCCATCACGATCCTTCGCTCCATGTGGCTCTCGAGACCAAGACCTCCCTGCCCTTCGCATCGCTGGTCACGGTGCTCATCGGCCTGCCGTTCGCATTCCGGAGGACGAATCAGAGCGCGTGGGCCAGCGCCACAATCGCGTTCGCCATCGCGATCGTTTATCTGGTCGCCACCCAGTTCTTCCGTTCCATCGGGGACGCGGAGCTACTTGATCCGGTCCTCGCAGCCTGGTCTCCGAACCTGTTTTTCGGCCTTGCTTCGGTCTTTTTGCTGCTGCAACGGCGTTAACAGCCTGTGGTGAAACCCACGCGGCCCAGTTCTCCCGGTGGGGGCTCGGCCGGCGATCCATCCCGGCCAAACAGCCTGCAATGAAACCCGCGCGGCCCAGTTCTCCCGGTGGGGGCTCGGCCGGCGATCAGATCCATCCCGGCCAAACAGCCGGTGATGAAACCCACGCGGCCCAGTTCTCCCGGTGGGGGCTCGGCCGGCGATCCATCCCGGCTGAACCGCGTCGCTTCGCGTCGCTCATCGTTGCGTTTCGGTCGAAATACACCCGGGCCAGTTCTCCCGGTGGGGGCTCCTTCCTCACGCGCCTTGTCAGCCGGACCCCCACCGGGAGAACTGCCTCGCCAGCCTCGGCGCTCACGCGGCGTTCCACCACAGGCTGTTACCCGCGTCGCTTCGCGCCGCTCGTCGTTGCGTTTCGGTCGAAATACACCCGGGCCAGTTCTCCCGGTGGGGGCTCCTTCCTCACGCGCCTTGTCAGCCGGGCGCCTCGCCAGCCTCGGCGCTCACGCGGGTTCCACCACAGGCTGTTACCCGCGTCGCGGCGCGCCGCTCATCGTTGCGTTTCGGTCGAAATACACCCGGGCCAGTTCTCCCGGTGGGGGCTCCTCCCTCACGCGCCTTGTCAGCCGGGCCCCCACCGGGAGGACTGGCCCCACCGGGAGAACTGGGCCTCGCCCCCACCGGGAGAACTGGCCGGCCTCGGCGCTCACCCGGGTCCACCACCGGCTGCTACCCGAAAGACTGACCCGGGCCCAGCAGGATGCCGGGAGGCGTCTCCGAACCGCTCGCGACACTCGCATTCGCTCCCAGGCAGGCCCCCACGACGGGCACCCCAACCCGCGCCGTGTGCCGGAGCACCTGGATTCGCTCGACTGGGCCCGAGAGGAGACGCGCCCCTGCTCCGACCGAGGCGCCGCGCCCAAGCACGCTGTCCCGGACGATCGCTCCAGCTCCAATGCGCGCCCCCTCCATCAGTACCGCACGCTCCACGGCCGCGCCCGCGCCAATCCGGGCCCCGGCACCAAGTTCCACCGGCCCCCGCAGGCGGGCGTCCGGGTGCACCGATGCGCCCTCCCCGAGAAAGATGGCGCCCTCCCCCATTCGTCCGGTGCTCGTCTCGAACCCGAGCGCCCGGGCCCCGGCCCCCGGAGGGTCGCCCCCGAACAGCGGAACGATGCGGCCGATGACGTCCCACGGATAAGTGAGCGGAATCCAGGGGCGCTGGGCGCGCACGGCCCGCACCCCGGGAGAACGAGCCAGGATCCGGATGAGATCCGGCAGTTCGAGTTCACCGCGCGCGCTCTCCCGCACTTCCCCCAGGTGATCCAGGTCCTCGCGCGCCAGTGAATAGGCGCCCACGCTGCTCAACTGCCAGGGCTTGGCCTCCGGAGGCTTTTCCTCGACATCCACCAGCCAGTCGTCGTCGGTCACGGTGACCGTCGCCCGGTTCCAGGGGTCGCTGGCCTCCTTGCACAGGATCGCCTGAGGGTGCTGCGTCACCCGGGCCAGGTCGTCGTGGTGGTAGAAGTCGTCCCCGTTCAGGACGAGGACCGGACCCCCGACAACGGCCCGAGCGACCCGAAGCGCATCGGCGGTGCCGCGGGCGCGCTCCTGCTCGACGGGCACCAGGCGGATACCCCGGTACTTCCTACCGAAATGGGCGAGGATCCGCTCCTTCTGATGGCCGACCACCAGGACCGCGGTGTCCACGAGCCCGTCCAACTGGTCAAGCACGCGCTCGGTGAGCGGCCGGCCCCAGAGCGGCAGGAGCGGCTTCGGGAAGTCGGCGGTCAGCGGCCAGGTTCGCTCGGACTTGCCTGCGAGGAGGATGACCGCGGTGGGCCGGGGAGTGCCCGCCATCACCAATTCGCCCCCGTTTCGAGCGTCGGGATCCAGCTCGGCGCCGCGAATCCGGGTCGAATCCGGGCTGCTATCATCGCGCGCCGCTCATCGACGACGGCTCCCGAGGCGACCCATGAAGGTTGCCTCTCCCATCCGGTCAAGACCCCAGAAAGAGGAAGGCGTTCTGTAAGCGTGCAACACCACCGCGACCTGCGGCTCTTTACGTCGGAGTCCGTGACCGAAGGCCACCCGGACAAGGTCGCGGACCAGATTTCTGATGCCATTCTGGATGCCTTCCTGACGCGGGATCCACTGGCCCGGGTCGCCTGCGAAACCCTCGTTACTGCGGGTCGCGCGGTGATTGCCGGGGAAGCCACCGCCCGGGGTGGCCCCTCACCGGCGGAACTCGAGGCCGTGGTCCGCCGAACGATCCGGCGAATCGGGTACACGGGAAGGAACGACGACTTCGACGCCGACGCCGTGGAGGTCCACGTCCATATGGGCCGGCAGACCGCGGACATCGCCCTGGGTGTGGACACCGGCGGCGCGGGGGACCAGGGGATGATGTTCGGTTTCGCCTGCGACGAGACGCCGGAACTCATGCCGCTCCCCATCATGCTGGCGCACCGGATCACACGGCGGCTGACTGAAGCGCGGAGGAGCGGAGAAGTTCCGTATCTGGGTCCGGACGGGAAGGCGCAGGTCACTGTGGCCTATGACAGAGCCGGAAACCCCGTCTCCGTTCCGACCGTCGTCGCGTCCACCCAACACGCGGAAGATGCTCTCGATCGCGTGGTTCGCGACATCGAGGAACAGATCGTGCTCCCGGTGCTTCCAGAGAAGTTTCGAGCCGGCTCACTCTCGATCCTCGTCAATCCAACCGGGAAATTCGTAGAGGGCGGCCCGGCGGCCGACTGCGGACTCACGGGCCGGAAGATTATCGTCGACACCTATGGCGGGATGGCCCGCCACGGCGGCGGTGCTTTTTCGGGCAAGGACCCGACCAAGGTGGACCGCTCGGCCGCCTACATGGCTCGCTACATCGCCAAGAACGTGGTGGCGGGGGAACTCGCGCGAAGGGCCGAGGTGCAGATCGCCTACGCAATCGGCCGTGCGGAGCCGGTTTCGGTCCGGGTGGATACCTTTGGTACCGGAACCGCGGACGACGCGGTCATCGAAGGCGCCGTCCGCGATATCTTCGGGCTGACTCCCAAGGAAATCATCGACCACTTCGACCTGCGCCGCCCCATCTACGAGAACACCGCAAAGGGTGGCCACTTCGGACACGAGAGCGCTGGTTTCCCCTGGGAAAGCACCGATCGCGCAGCCACCCTGGCCGCCGCCGTCTGCTAAATAGCAGCCTGTGAACGAAGTGACGCGGCCCAGTTCTCCCGGTGGGGGCTCGAGCGGCGATGCATCCCGGCTGAACCGCCCCCCCACCGGGAGAACTGGCGCTTCGCACTGCTCATCGTTGCGCTTCGGTCGAAATACACCCGGGCCAGTTCTCCCGGTGGGGGCTCCTCCCTCGCGCGCCTCGTCAGCCGGGCGCCTCGCCCCCACCGGGAGACTGGCCGCTCTCGGCGCTCACGCCACTTCATCCACAGGCTGCCAGTGAGTACCGGGCGAGGAAGCGCCCTGGCCACCCGCTTCGACTCGGCGGCCGTCGAGGCCGAAGGGTGGGAGCGCTGGGCGGAGGCGGCGGCCTTCGAAACGGAGGTGGATTCCGGCGGCCGGACACGGCCGGAGGGCGATCCGGGGCGGGAGCCGTTCACGATCGTCATCCCGCCTCCCAACATCACCGGCCGGCTCCACATGGGCCACGCCCTCAACAACACGATTCAGGACGTACTGATTCGGTACCGGCGAATGGAAGGGCGGGACGCCCTCTGGGTCCCGGGAACCGACCATGCCGGCATCTCCACCCAGACTGTCGTCCGAAAGCACCTCGACGCTCAGGGCGTGGATTACCGGGCCTTGGGACGCGAGGCCTTCATCGAACGGGTCTGGGAATGGCGGGAGGAGTTCGGGGGCATCATCCTGGAACAGCTTCGCAAGTTGGGATGTTCGTGCGACTTCCGCCGCACCCGGTTCACGATGGACGAGGGGCTTTCCCGAGCCGTGCGCACGGTCTTCAAGGCGCTCTACGACCGCGGACTGATCTATCGCGGCAAACGGGTGGTCAACTGGTGCCCCGTGGACCGAACGGCGCTCTCCGACGACGAAGTCGAAACGGCTCCCGGCGGAGAGCCAGGCCACCTGTGGAGCATCAACTATCCGCTCGCAGACAACTCCCAGCGGCACCTCACGGTAGCGACTACCCGGCCGGAGACGCTGTTCGGGGATGTCGCCGTCGCGGTGCATCCCGAGGATCCCCGCTACCGTGAGTTCATCGGCCGGCAGGTCCATCTTCCGCTTACGGGCCATGTGATTCCGGTCATCGCCGACTCCGGGGTGGAACGGGACTTCGGGACCGGTTGTCTCAAGATCACTCCGGCGCACGATCCGCACGACTTCGAGATTGGGGAACGCCATCACCTCGAACCCCGGAATGTGATGCACGAGGACGCGACCCTGAACAACGAAGTGCCCGAGGCCTTCCGTGGCCTCGACCGATATGAGGCGCGCCGGGAGGCAGTCGCCGCGCTTGAAGCTGCGGGACTCCTCGAGGCGGTAACCCCGCACCAGGTGCCACTGGGTCGGGCACAGCGTTCCGGAGCCCCGATCGAGTACCGCCTCTCCGACCAATGGTTCGTCAGGATGCGCCCGCTTGCGGACCGGGCGCTTCGGCGAAGCGGATTCGAGAAAGGGGAGATGGGATGGGAAAAGGTGCGCGAGGGCGAACTTCGCTTTTACCCAGCCCGCTGGGAGCAGGTCTACGCGCGGTGGCTCATCGAGATTCGGGACTGGACGATCAGCCGCCAGATCTGGTGGGGGCACCGCATCCCGGCCTGGCACCACCGGAAAAGCGGCAGTGTCGCGGTGGGTGTCGATACACCCCCCGAGGTACTCGCAGACCCGGAAGCGTGGCGTCAGGACGAAGACGTACTGGACACCTGGTTCAGTTCCTGGCTCTGGCCGATGAGCACGCTCGGCTGGCCGGACAAGACACCCGACCTCGCTCGCTACTTCCCGACCTCGGTGCTGTCCACCGACAAGGGAATCCTCTTCTTCTGGGTGGCGCGGATGAACTTTGCCGGCATCGAGATGACGGGCCAGCTTCCGTACCGCGACGTCTACATCCACCCCACCGTGCTCGACGAACGCGGCGCGGTCATGAGCAAGAGCAAGGGGAACGGAGTGGACCCGCTCGCGGTGATCGACGGGGCCACCCTGGCGGAACTCAAGAGGCCAGTGCATGAGGCCCGTCCCACCAACATGAAGGAACTCCTCCATCGTGTCGAGCGGAGTTTCCCTGAAGGCTTCGAGGGAGTAGGGGCCGATGCCTTGCGGTTCACCCTGGTGCGGCTTTGTTCCGAAGGGCAGGAAATGCGCCTTTCGCTTTCGAAGTTCCACGAGATCGGCCGCCGTTTTCTGACAAAGCTCTGGAATGCCTCCCGCTTCGCACTCCTTGCCCTTGATGAAGTAGCGGATGAGGGCCCCCTGGGGGAACCACAGGCCGAGGATCGATGGATCGTTTCCCGGGCAAGCGCCTGCGTAAGCGAAGTGCGAACGGCCCTCGACTGCTTCGATTTCGCCGCCGTGGGAGCCGTTCTCTATCGATTTGTCTGGAACGACTTCTGCGATTGGTACGTCGAGTTGGCCAAGGTGCGCCTACGTTCCGGACCGAGAGCGGCGCGGCGCACTGCCGCCACGCTTGGCGGCGTCCTGAGCGACACCCTGCATCTGCTCCATCCCGTGACTCCCTTCGTGACCGAGCACCTCTTCTCGCGTCTCCGGATCGCCATGGACCGGAAGAACCTCTGGAGCGGTCAGCGGCCGGAAGCGGATCTGCTTGCCCGCTCCACGTTTCCGGCGACGGGAGGAACGCGCGACCAGCGCCTCGAGGAGCGGTTCGAGGCTCTCCAGAGGTTGGTGAGCGCTATCCGCAAACTGCGCGCCGACGCGGGCCTGCCTCCGGATCTGCGACTTGCTGTCTCGGTAAGAGAATCGCGTGGACTCGCCGGATTCGGCGCTCTGCTCTCCGAATGCCGCGGCCCCGTCGCTTCTCTCGCCCGCCTCTCGTCCATTTCGGTCGCGTTGCCAGATGCGAGCTGGCCCTCACCGACGACCAGTACGAGCGGGGTCGATGCGGCAGGCCGGGTCTCCATCGTGGACCCGGCTTTCGAAGCGCAAACCGCCCTCGGACAAGCGGTTGATCTCGACGCGGTACGTCGCCGCGTTGAAGGACAGCTGCAGCGTCTCACCAAGGAGCGCGAGAGCACTCGGAAACGTCTGGCGAATCCCGGTTTCCTTAAGGGCGCCGATCCGGCCGTGGTGGACAAGGTGCGCGAACGACTCGCCTCACTGAACGATCAGACCGAGCGGCTGACGGAACTCGCGGGGCAACTCGGCGGCTAGCAGCCTGTGGCAAAACCCACACGGCCCAGTTCTCCCGGTGGGGGCTCGACCGGCGATCCATCCCGGCCAAACAACCGGTGATGAAACCCACGCGGCCCAGTTCTCCCGGTGGGGGCTCGGCCGGCGATCCATCCCGGCCAAACAACCGGTGATGAAACCCACGCGGCGTTCGGCCGGCGATCCATCCCGGCTGAACCGCGTCGCTGCGCGCCGCTCATCGTTGCGTTTCGGTCGGAATACACCCGGGCCAGTTCTCCCGGTGGGGGCTCCTCCCTCACGCGCCTTGTCAGCCGGGCGCCTCACCGGCCTCGGCGCTCACGTGGGTTCCACCACCGGCTGTTCACCGCGTCGCTGCGCGCCGCTCATCGTTGCGTTTCGGTCGAAATACACCCGGGCCAGTTCTCCCGGTGGGGGCTCCTCCCTCACGCGCCTTGTCAGCCGGGCGCCTCGCCGGCCAGTTCTCCCGGTGGGGGCCTCGGCGCTCACGTGGGTTTCACCACAGGCTGCTAGGAGCCGGCTCTCGGCCGGCCCCGTCCCCGCTTCCGAATAGAATGGGAACGGAGACCCCAGCTCGGGAGAGTCCCCGTCGGAGCCATGACATCCTCGAATGAAGCGGCAGCTTCCGCGCTAAGCGGCTTGCACCGCAGATTTGGAACCCTGGGGAAACGCATCCTCCGGAGGAGCGCAGGATGGGGACGCGTCCTGGTCGAGCGACCCGAGCGGACAGCGCCGGTGATCGTCACGGTCTTGATCGGAATCTCCGCCGCCGCCGTTGGTGTCAGCGGACTCGAATCGCTGAATGAACAGGGGCGGTTGCAGGACCAGTTGGCTGCTGAGGTCGCGCGCCTCGGACAGGAAGCAAAGGGACTCCAGGATTCGATTGCGTCGCTGCGCGAGGACGCGGCCGCCTTCGAAGTCCACGCGAAGACTCACCATCAGCTGGTAGAACCCGGCGAGGTTGTGGTGCTGCTCCGTCCGTCCGAGCGCAGCGTCGCAACACCGCGGTAGCAGCCGGTGGACAAGGTGGCGTGAGCGTCGAGAGCGGCCGGTCCTCCCGGTGGGGGGCGGCTCAGCCGGGATGCATCGCCGCTCGAGCCCCCACCGGGAGAACTGGGCCGCGTGACTTTATCCACCGGCTGCTAACCAGGGATCCGGCGCGACCCGCCAGCGCGCCTCTGTCCCTGGGCGTGGGGAGTTCCGGAGAATCGCGGAACGGAAGGGTCGGCTATTCGATCCGGTAGCGCAACGGGAAGATCTCGCCGTCGCGATCCACCGTGATCTCGATCTCGCTTGCCGTCTGAAACCGCTGAACGAGCACCGCCAGCGATTCCGCCCCCCGCACTTCCCTGCCGTTTACCGCCAGCAGAACATCGCCGGGGATAAGTCCGACCTCTCCGAGCACGGTGTCGGTGGGGAATGCGACCAACTCCAACCCCACCACCTCGTTTCCGAGTACCCGAGGCGCCACAACGGCACCCGCGAGGATTCGCGGGAGTTCGGACTGCAGCCGGAGCCGCACGTCATCTCGAGAAAAGCGCCGTTCACCCCGTTCCGGGGACGCCGGACTCGGTTGCGGGATGGCGGGAGGAGGCTCAAACGGCGTCAGCTCGGAGAGAGATGGGACCTCGGCAAGTGCCCCGGATTCCAGGGGCGGCTCCGGAACGGGAGGCAGCTCCCCGCTTTCCGCGAGGGTCCATGTGTCCGGGAGAGCCACGGCCAAAGTCTGGCCGTCAGGAGCTTCAAGTTGCACGCCGTCGGCGAGCACCTCGCGAACCGTGAAACCGCGATGGGATTCGCCAACCTGGAGCGCCACGGGCCTTCCAGCACCAAACCGCAGGAGTGCCACCCCGCCGTCCCGCTGCCTCACGACTCCGTAGAGCCGAATGGCGGGCGCGGCTTCGGTCGCGATCTGGTTGCCCACCGCAGGTTCCCCAACTCCGAGACCCACCATAAGGACGATGACAGCGGTGAGACAGCGGTCCGGAAGACGCATGGGCATGGGCTTTCGGGAGTGTACGGTGCCGCCCAGCGGAGGCGCACGAGACGCGCCTGGAGCGCCGGTCTTCAGACCGGCATCGTCCCCCACAGGGGGACGAAACTCCCCCAGGCCATCCCCGCATGTCGCGACGGGCAACGGGGATGGCGCGACGCAACCTACCCGTCCAGGCGGCGTTTCGCCGTCCCCGGATGGTCCAGGCGATGGGCGAAGGGATCGGCGGGAGTTTCGCGGCCTGCGGCCGCGATGCCGGTGTGAACACGGGCGCTCCAAACCATTTTCACGGCAACTGGGCCACGTAACTTCGTTCATAGGCTGCTACACTTGAATCGAGTACTCGGGGCGCCGGCCCGTGCTCTTGCCGGCCCGGTGCTCACCGGCGCTTCCGACCCGTGTCGCGGTAACCGGACCATTCCAAGCGGGGCCTTGCCTGGCGGAACTGGCCGGCCGGCCGCACGTTCTGTTTCGGAACCGCCTCTGGACCCGGTGTCTCGGCGGCGCACCGCGCTCTGACGGATCGTCCGCTCTGCGGGCGGCGCCGAGCCTTCGGGTTTCGAGTGCGAGCGCGCGTCCCCCAGAGGGGTCGAACCGGACCTCATCGGGAACGCCCCGGATCCAGCAATCCGGCCAACTGCCGTTTCTCAAACACCCGCACGCCAACACATTTCCACCCAAGACCCACCGCAGCACGCGGGGCGACCGGCCGGGCCAGCCTCCGCATCAGTTCCGCCTCCCGCGACGCCTGCCTATCCCGGATCCCTGGCCAAAGGTCTGGGACGTGCGGCGAAGGCTCTCGCCCGCTCCTGGCCCGGTCGTTTGCTGCTCGGGGTCGGAGCGATCGCCACACTTTCCTCGGCAGGGGCCCTTCCCCGCTCGTGGACGGCGGACGCCTGGACGGTCTTCGTCATCACGCTGGGGGCGGTGCTCGTGTACTTCGGGCGCGATCTGCTCCACTGGGTGCTCTATCCCGTGCGCCGGAAACTGGCCGTCTCCTACCTGTTCGTGGGGCTGTTGCCGGTCCTGCTGCTCACCTCTTTCTTTCTGCTCGCCTTCTACGTAGTTCTGGGGCTGTTCGGCTCCTATGCCTTCCAGGCGAACCTGGCAGCCCGCGGGACAGCGTTCGCCTCGGCGGCTCAACAGACGCTGCTGGAGGTCTCCCCGGGATCGGGTGCGCCGGAAATCGCTCTGGGCCTGGAGAGAGCGATTGCGAGGATCACACCCTTCGCTCCCGGAGCGGCGGCCTGGTATCTCGAGGTCGAGGATGGACGCATCGTCCGATTGGTGCATTCCGGTAGCGAAGGGCCCATTCGCGAGTCCGATGCGGTGCCTGAATGGGCTCGCACCGCGTACGAGGGCGTAGTGCAGATGGAAGACACCGAGTGGTTCGGCGCGGTGTTTCCCAGCCCACGCGGGGATCGCCTGGCAGTCGTCCTGGCTCCGCTGGCGCCGTTGCTCGAGCAAAGCGCCCGGGAGGAGGACCTGAGCGTCCGTACGGTGTGGACGCTCTATCTGGGAGATCAAAACGAGGATCCGCCTGCCCCGCTGCACTTCTCAGGATCGGGCGACGATCGATTCACGATCGGCTGGGACGAGCCGCTGTTGCTCGATGCCGTTCCCTGGGGTCCGGACATGGAAGGGGGCACCATCCTGGTGGCCATCGGGTTCGCCCCGATTCATCTGATCCAGGGAACAACAAGTGGACTCTCCGAGCCCGTGGCGATCAGCAATCAGGACTGGCGCAGCGGCCTGCTCCTGGTACTCGGCGGCCTCGGCATCGTCTTCGTGCTCATCGAGTGCGTGGCTTTCTCCGCCGGGCTGCGGCTTGCTCGCTCGATCACCCGATCCGTCGAAGCTCTGAGTCAGGGGACCGATTTTGTCCGGAGCGGGAACTTCGGGCATCAGGTTCGCGCCGCATCTCCTGACCAGCTGGGAGAACTCGCGAGTTCCTTCAACATCATGACCGCCAAGATCGCCGACGACATGGGCCGTCTCCGGCGCGCGGCCGTTCTCGAACAGGAAATGGAGACCGCGCGCCAGTCCCAGGCACGGCTACTGCCTCCCGAAGGATCGGTCTCAGTACCGGGATTTGCGATGGCGGCCGTCTGCCGGCCCGCAACCGAGGTGGGCGGCGACTACTACGACCTGTACCCGCTCGGACCGAATCAGCTCGGAGTGGTGATCGCCGACGTATCCGGGACCGGAACTCGGGCTGCTTTCATCATGGCCGAACTCAAGGGTCTGATGCTCGCCTTGAGTCGAATCCACGAGTCGCCGCGCACGGTGCTGATCGAAGCGAACCGGGTTCTGTACAACGAACTCGATTCGCGCACCTTCATCACCATCACCTACGCAGTTTTCGACTCTGCCGCCAGCCGGGTCACGTTTGCCCGAGCCGGTCACAGTCCCCTCCTCCATCTGATTCGACAAGACGGCGAATGGCCCCGCTCCGAGGCGCTCGAACCTCCGGGCCTCGGATTGGCGCTGGATCCGGGACCGGTCTTCGATGCAATCATCGAGGAGCGATCGCAACCGCTTTGTGCGGGAGAGACCTGGCTCTTCTTCACGGACGGCGTCTCCGAAGCGATGAACGCCGAATCCGACATGTTTGGGGAGGAAAGGCTCATGCGGCTCCTGGAAGACGGTGCAGCACTGCCACCGGCGGCCCTGCAACGGAACGTGGAAGACGCGGTCCAGCACTTCACCGGGGCCGAGGCCCACACGGACGATCTGACGATGGTTCTCATACGGGTGGACTGAGATGGCCCGAAGCAGACGACGAAGACGCTCTCCGGCATCAGACCATCGTCCGGTGCTGGAGTTCGCCCGGGGTCTCGGGTACCGCTTCCGGAACATCGACCTTCTGGAGGAGGCCCTGACCCACGGCTCCTACCGAAATGATCACGAGGTGCCCGACTACGAACGGCTGGAGTTCGTCGGAGACGCCGCGCTTGGACTCGTCGTCACGGAGGCGATGCACTTTCAGCGCCCGAATTGGGACGGGCAACGGCGTCAGGAGACCAAATCCGAGCTGGTGAGCAACCACTCGCTCGCCTCGGCGGCCCGAACCCTCTCGCTGGACGAGGGAATTCGCGTCGGCCGCGGGCGGAGCGCCGGCGAGGAGGTGCGATCTTCGGATCGCATCCTGGCGAATGTCTTTGAAGCCGTTTTGGGGGCTGCTTATCTCGACGGCGGCATGCCCGCCGCCCGAGGTGTCTTGGCCGCCGCGTTCAGGACAAAGCTGGAGAGGCTTCGGCTGAGGCCTCCGGAAGGTGTTCCGGGATGGATGCGTCGAGGGGCTGGAGCGTTCCGCTCCCTGGGGCGGATCAGCGTCCGGATCGTCCGCCGCACTGCCTTTCTTCGCACGGGAGTCGAGCGCGCGCTCGGGTACACCTTTTCCCGTCCCGGAATCCTGCTGGCGGCGCTCGACGCAGACGGCCCGAACCGGGCCATCGAATCCGCGGGTCGCCGTGGCAAGAGGCGGCGAATGAGAAGACGCCGCAGCCCGGCCCCGCGCTCACGCGGCCGAGGGGTTGCCGCCGGAACTCCGAATCGGCAGGCGCTGCGCTTTCTGGGGCGCGACGTCATGCATCTGGTGCTCGCGGAAGTCCTCCACAGCGACTTCCCCGAGTGGGACGAAGGGCGTATGACCCTCGCCAGAATGAGGTTCCAAAGCCCCGACTTCACCCGGACATTGAGTCGGCACTGGTCGCTCGGAGGCGGCGATGAAGCCGTCGCGACCGCAGAAGCGGTCATGGGGGCGCTCTATGTGGACGGCAGCCTGAAAGCGGCCCGGCGAGCCCTCGGCCGGCCATTCGCAGAGGCCCTGGAAGAGCTTCAGAACCCCGACCTGGAACTGCTGGACCCGAAGACGCTTCTCCAGAATCGTCTCGCGCAGGCCGGCAAGGAAGCTCCTCGGTACGAAGTGAAACGCGGGCCCAGGAGCGCGGGGGGCGACGGGAGGGTCTCGGTGACCCTGCGGCTGGCCGACGGACTGGTCGAAACCGGAGTCGGCAGCGGTCTCAAGGAGGCCGAAAAGGATGCGGCGCGCCTGGTGCTCGCACACCTCGAAACGCAGGCCAATCGAAGGCGCAGCCGAACGAGGAGTGGATCGGCTTCCGGCTCCGAGCGCGAAATCAGCGAGAAACAGGCAGCCCCGATCTCCGCCTCGTCGGACAACCCGAAGGGGGCACTCCAGGAGGCACTCGTGAAGAGGGAGGGACGCCTACCCGTCTACCGGCTCATCTCTGAGAGTGGCCCGGAGCACGACAAGACGTACGTGATGGAAGTCCTGGCCGGCCAGCGCGCGCTGGGCAGAGGAGTCGGCGGCAGCAAACGCAAGGCGGAGGCGGAAGCGGCGACCGCCGCCCTCGCCAACGGGATCTGATCGCCCATCTCTAGCTGCACGACGAGCCTGGAACATCCCCGTATACTCCGCGCTCCGCGCCGCCCGCGCGATGCGGGCGGGATGGAAAGAACCGGGAAAGGCGAGAGGAATTTGGCTGAGCGTCTGAACTTCGATCTGAGTGAAGAACACCGCGCGACGGAGTCTCTGGTTCGCGAGTTCGCTGCCCGCGAGGTGGCGCCGCACATCCGCGAAAACGATGCCGCGAAGGTCTTCGATCGCGGCATCCTCAAGGGACTGGGAGAGCTCGGCATCCTGGGAATCTCGGTTCCCGAGCGCTACGGGGGAGCGGGACTGGACTACATCTCGCTCGGGCTGGCCTGCGAAGAACTCGAATATGTGGACACCTCGGTGCGCGTCATCATGTCGGTGCACGCCGGACTGAACTCCCTGTCGCTGTTGGCCTGGGGCAGCGAGGCACAGAAGGAGCGCTACCTGCGGCCACAAGCCGAAGGGACCGAGATCGCAACCTACGGACTGACCGAACCCGACGCCGGGAGCGACGCGGTGGGCATCCGCGCGACGGCCCGACGCGACGGGTCAGACTACGTGCTGTCGGGCGAAAAGCACTGGATCTCCCTGGCCGAGGTCGCCGACAACTTCCTCGTGATCGCCTGGACGGATCCCGACAAGAGGGCCCGGCGGGATCACTCGGGCCTGTCAGCTTTCATCGTGCAGCGCTCCTTTCCCGGATTCGAGTCGGGCAACATGACTCACAAGTGGGGGATTCGGGCAGGAAACACGGGCTGGTTCCGCATGCATGATGTCCGGGTGCCGGCAGCGAACCGGCTCGGCGAAGAGGGCGAGGGTTTCAAGATCGCCATGTTCGCTCTGGATCAGGGTCGCTATACCGTGGCGGCCGGCGCGACGGGACTCATCCGGGCCTGCAGGGATGAGAGCGTTCGGTGGGCTCGTTCCCGCACAACCTTCGGTCAGGAGATCGGCCGATATCAGCTCGTCAAGCAGATGATCGCCAACATGGAACGCGACTACGAGGTCAGCCGGCTACTGTGGTTTCGCGCTGGAGAGCTGAAGAACCGGGCACGCCGAAACACCCGCGAGACCTCACTTGCCAAGTGGGTGTCCACCGTCGCCTCCGAAAGGGCGGCATCGGACGCCATTCAGATCCACGGTGCCTACGGCTATTCGGACGAGTACCCCGTGGGGCGCTTCTGGCGGAACTCCAAGGGCGCCGTGATCTACGAGGGAACCCGGGAAATCCACACCCTGATGCAGGCCGACTACGCGCTGGGATACCGGCGGGATCGTCCCATCCGGGTCACCCTCCCGGCACCCGACGAGCGTTGAGCACGAAGGCAGCGGGCGAGATCCCAATCCGGGGTGTAGCCCCCTACCTCATCCGCACCGTCGAGGAGGCGGCCATCGCCTGCGCACGCACGATCGGACAGGGAGACCGTCACCACTCGGACCAGGTGGCAGTTTCCGCCATGCGCCGGATTCTGGATACCGCCCCGGTGCGCGGACGGGTGGTCATCGGCGAAGGGGAACGCGACAAGGCTCCCATGCTGTGGAGCGGAGAGGAGTTCGGCGCCGGCGACGAGGACACCCCGCAGTTGGACATTGCGGTGGATCCGCTCGAGGGCACGAACCTGTGCGCCACCGGGGGGCCTGGGGCAATTTCGGTGCTGGCCGGGTCCGAGCGCGGCGGACTGCTTACCGCGCCCGACATCTACATGGAGAAGATCATGGTGGGCGCGGCCAGTCGGAACCTGCTCGGCAGCGAGATCCGGCTCGAACACCCGCCAGAGCGGAACGTCCAGGCGATCGCCGAAGCCGAGGGCTGTTCAGCGAGCGAGATCACGGTCGTTGTCCTCGACCGGTCCCGGCACGAAGGCCTGATCGCCGGACTGCGGCGTAGCGGCGCCCGTGTCCGCCTCATCGGGGACGGCGATCTCTCAGCCGGCATCCTGAGCGCGACGCCGGGTTCAGGAATCCAGGCGGCCATGGGGTCCGGAGGCGCTCCGGAGGGGGTGATCGCGGCCGCCGCCCTGCGCTGCCTCGGCGGCGGGATGCTGGGGAGGCTGCTCGTCAGAAACGAAGCCGAGAGGCAGCGACTTCGAGAAACGGGAGTCGAGGAACCGGGCCGCGTACTCACCACCACGGAACTGGCGCCTGGCAGGAGCCTGATCTTTTGCGCCGCCGGGGTCACCGACGGCCCCCTGGTCGCGGGCGTCCGGCTTGACGCGGACGGAATCGAAACCCAGACGCTGCAGATCACGAATGACCCTCCCGAGTTGTCCAGGATCACGCGGCGCCGGCGCGCCTGAGTAAACAGCCTGTGGTGGAACCCAGGCGGCGTTCGAGCGGCGATGCATCCCGGCTGAACCACTCCGCTTCGCTCCGTTCTGCGTTGCGTTTCGGTCGCGATACACCTGGTATTCCTCCCTCACGCGCCTTGTCAGCCGGGCGCCTCACCGCTCTCGGCGCTCACCCGGGTTCCACCACAGGCTGTTAAGGATGCGGCCGTCCCGCTACCGCGAACAAGCAATTGGCGTGACCGGGGTCTCTCGATTAGTCTCTCTCGCGGGGGCCTTCCGCCTCCCCTAGTTCCCGATTGCAACGGTGGCGAGTCCGTGGAGACCGATCCTTCTCTGCTTGAGGCGCTGGTCGCCGCTTTCGTGGACGACGGCTTGGAACGCACCTACTACTACGACCGGGATACCGCCCGCATGGTGAGCGTGGCGGAAGACCACGAGGATCCTTCCACTCAGGAGATCGTCTGGCAGTTGGAATCAGATATTCGGGGTCGCTTCGTCGCCGTTCCGAAACCCCGGCTTGAAGACACCCTGAATGAACAGGACGCGTTCGTCGAATCACTTCCGGCAGGCGAGATGCGGGCGCGTCTCGAAGCCCTTCTCGAGATTGACTCCGACGGGAGCAAGCTCGCGCAACTCGTGAACCGCGACCGCGATGTCCGGCCGGCCTGGCGCAAGTTCCGGGCGGCCCGGGCACGCATCCAGGCGTCGGAATTCCTGAACCGCCTCGGTTGATGGGCCGGCGCCGGTGTCACGACACACCGTCAGGCCGGTCCTGATGAGCCGAAATGGGGTTCCGACCGGTTCAGGCGTTGACTCGGCCGTCGTCTGGCATAGGGATTGCGACACCTGAGACGCCAGCCTTCCAGGAGGTGGCCCATGCACGAAAGAGCGAACAGGCGCAACAAGATCCTCCGGCACGCAGGCGCCCTGAGCCTGCTGCTTGCTCTGGGCCAGCCCTCGGCGGCGCTCGCGCAGGCCAACGAGGAAACCGGACGTTCCTACGCCTACGGGAATCTCAGCGTCGTCGACGGCGACGTCTGGCATCAGCGGGCTGACGACTTCGGCGCTCACGAGGCCGAGCGGGGCAGTCCCTTCCTTCCCGGAGACCGCATCTGGACGCGCGAACCCGGCCAGGTCGAACTGCGCTTCGCGGGCGGGGTCACTGCCTGGATGGACGAGGGAACCAAGCTGGACTACGTGGAAGGAGATAGTCCGCACCGGCTCGGATTCTGGACCGGAAGCCTCATCGTGTGGATGGCCAGCGACACCGAGGTCGTTGTGGAAACCCCCGGCGGCACCTTCTCCCCCCAGGGAGAGGGGGAGTACCGGACGGACCTGCTTGAAGATGGCCGGACGGTCCAGTTCGTCGTGTACTCGGGCATTGCGACAGTGTCCACCGAATGGGGCTCCGTGCTGGTCGGAGCCGGTCAGCGGACCATCGCTTTCGAAGGCGCCGCGCCGGCTTCCCCGGAGGAATACCTGGGCAACGACAACTTCTTCGCCTGGACCGAGGACCGCCAGCGGCGGTTCGTCACCACCGCGGAAACTCACTATGACGAACTTCCCGAGGAAGTACGGGAATACGCCCACGACCTCGACGGGCACGGCCGCTGGCAGCAGGATGGCCATCTGGGATGGCTCTGGTATCCGACCGTTTCCGCCGGTTGGGCCCCCTACCGGCAGGGACGCTGGGCGCACACGCCGTTCGGCCTGACCTGGGTCTCCTACGACCCCTGGGGATGGGCTCCTTATCACTACGGCAGGTGGGGGCACGGTCCCCTCGGCTGGTACTGGCTGCCGGGCTCGGTATGGGGTCCGGGCTGGGTTTCCTGGAGCTATGGCTACAACTGGGTCGGCTGGTCTCCGCTGAACTACTACGGCTACCCCGTGTACGACTACTACGGGTATGGCTACTCCGGGTATGGCTACTCCGGGTATGGCTACTCTGGATACGAAGGGCCCGAGCGGGAATACGGCGGCCGCGGGGTCCGGCGGGGAACGATCCTTGGGAAGGCGGTGCCCCGCGGGTCCGTCGCCGATCGGGGTTCCTGGAGTTTCACCGCTCGGGAGGTGATCGGCCAGCCGGCCTCCCGCAACCGGTTGTCCGCCTCCAGTCTGCGGAACCTGGAAGACGCTCAGGTTCTGTCCCGGGGAGCCATCCTGGACAGGGGTTTCCGGCAGCGCGCGGTGGGGGTCACTGCGATGATCCGCTCCGCCAAGTCCACGAACCGCAGGCTCTCGAATTCGCGGGGCGCCACCACCCGAGCAGCGGCCGCCGCCGGTCGCGCCGCGGTGGGAGCCGATCGCAGCACCCTGCGCGGGCAGCGCGTGGCGATCCCCTCAAGCGCAGCGCGGGCGCGCAGCGCACGGTCGACGTACGCAGCGGAAAGGGACCGCGCCACCCTGGCCCGCGAAGCGGCAGGACGGAGCGGGAGCGCTCGCGGCGCCGAGGCGAACCGGTCCCGGGCCACTGCTCAAGGCCGGGGGACAGCCGGCCCCTCGACAGCCGGACGCCGGACGGGGCGCCCAGAGGCTGCCCGCGGCCGGGAAGGCTCCGCCGGTAACCGGCCGGCGACATCTCCCAGGCCGCGCGCGGCCGGACGGACGGGTGAGACAGGAACGAGAAGACCGTCAGCGGTCCGGCCCGCATCTCCGCGAAGCGGCGCTGCTTCCGCCGGCTCGTCGGGCACTCCCCGTAGCCGCCCAAACAGCGGGGCCGTCCGGAATCGTCCGAGCGGAGCCTCTCGTAGCCAACCCAGCAGTGGGGCCAGCCGCAGCCGCCCAAGTGGCGCCTCCCGCAGCCAACCCAGCAGTGGGGCCAGCCGGAGCCGCCCGAGTGGAGCTTCCCGCAGCCAGCCCAGCAGTGGGGCCAGCCGCAGCCGCCCGAGCAGCGGAGCCGTGAGGAGTCGTCCGAGCGGAGCTTCGCGCAGCCGCCCGAGCGCGGCTTCGCGTAGCCGGCCAAGCAGCGCCTCGCGGGGTCGTCCCGGTGGATTCTCCCGCTTCGCGGGGAGCGGACAGAGCGGCGCGAGCCGGGGTGGCGGCGGTGGCGGCAGCACCAGCGGTGGCGGCAGCAGCAGCGCCAGCGGTGGCGGCAGCAGCGCCGCAGGCGGCGGCGGTGGCAGCACCGCGGTGAGCCGGGGTGGCAGCAGTTCAAGCGGCCGCCGGCGCCCGAACAACAACTGAAGGTTCTTCCCGTCTTACCAGGAAGAGTCCCCCGGCGGCCGCGCCGCCGGGGGATTTTTTGGTGGCGGAGAGGAACTGCCCGGACGCCGCGTTCTCCCGGCACTGACGGCCGCACAGGGCCGGCGGAGACCCGGTTCCGGCTGAACTCCCCTTTTCCTCGGCAGGCGCCTTACCCACAACCGGTTGTGGTGCCGGAGGTTGCATACCGCAACATGTTGTGGTTTAGTTCCATCCAATGCTCTTTTGTCACGCTCGGAGGAGTGTCTTCACGCCACTCCCCCGCCTCCTCCAGAGGGACATCTGTTCGACATGCACGTAGCCGTAGAACCCACCACCGTTGCGCCTCGCTCCAGGAAGGATCAAGAAACCCGGCAGGAGCGAAAAACCCGTCGCGCCGGCGGGCTCGAATTCCGGCGCCGCCATACGGAACCTGGCGTCTCACCCTATGACCAGGTGGAGTGGGAAAATCGCGACGCCATCATCACCGACGAGCACGGCGAGACGATCTTCGCCCAGCACGGCGTGGAGTTCCCGAAGTCATGGTCCATGATGGCCACCACCATCGTGGCGTCGAAGTACTTCCACGGATCGCAGGAGAAGGGAGAGCGCGAATCGAGCGTCCGGCAACTCGTTGGACGGGTCGTCGACCAGATCGCTGCCTGGGGTGTGAAGGATCGGTACTTCGCCGACCAGGAGGCCGCGGATACGTTCCGCGAGGAACTCACCTTCCTGCTGCTCAACCAGTACGCGGCGTTCAACTCACCCGTCTGGTTCAACTGCGGGGTCGAGAAGCATCCCCAGTGCTCGGCCTGTTTCATCAACTCGGTCGAGGACACCATGGATTCCATCCTGACGCTCGCCAAGACCGAGGGGATGCTCTTCAAGTGGGGGTCCGGCACCGGGACCAACCTTTCCACAATCCGCAGCTCACGGGAACCGTTGTCCAGCGGCGGGACAGCGTCCGGGCCGGTTTCCTTCATGAAGGGGTACGACTCTTTCGCCGGCGTCATCCGAAGCGGCGGCAAGACCCGCCGAGCCGCCAAGATGGTGATCCTCAACGTGGATCACCCGGACATCCTCGACTTCATTGACTGCAAGTCTCGCGAGGAGCAAAAGGCCCACGCACTCATCGACGCGGGCTATGACGGCTCCCTGAACGGCGAGGCCTATGCGTCCATCCAGTACCAAAACGCCAACCACAGCGTTCGGGTGAGTGATGCGTTCATGCGCGCCGTCGAAAACGACGAATACTGGTCCACTCGCGCGATTACCACGGGTGAGCCGATGGACACCATGCGAGCCCGGGAACTGTTCCGGCAGATCGCGGAATCGGCACACCGTTGCGGCGATCCGGGCATGCAGTTCGACGACACCATCAACCGCTGGCACACCTCCAAGAACACCGCGCGGATCAACGCCTCGAATCCGTGTTCCGAGTACATGTACCTCGACGACAGCGCCTGCAACCTCGCATCCCTGAACCTCATGAAGTTCGTCAGCGAGGAACGCGACTTCGACACCGGGGGCTTTGAGCACGCGGTGGACGTGGTCTTGACCGGCATGGAAATCATCGTCGGGAATGCGAGCTATCCAACGGCGCGGATCGAGAAGAACTCGCACGCATTCCGGCCCCTCGGGCTCGGCTACGCGAACCTCGGGGCGCTCCTGATGCACCGGGGCGTCCCGTACGACAGTGACCTCGGTCGATCGATCGCCGCTTCGCTGACGTCACTGATGACCGGACGGGCCTACCGCCAGTCGGCTCGCATCGCCGAGGTCACGGGACCGTTCCAGGGCTATCCGGAGAACGAAGCGCCGTTCCTCAGGGTGATGGGTATGCATCGGGATGCGGCGCGGGAGATTGATACGGCGGGAGTCCCGACGGAAATCCTCTCCCGGGCTCACCAGGTCTGGAACGAGGCCATCGGGCTCGGAGAGGAACACGGCTACCGGAACGGCCAGGCTTCGGTGCTCGCTCCCACCGGCACCATCGGACTCATGATGGATTGCGACACGACCGGCGTGGAGCCTGATCTTTCTCTCATCAAGCACAAGAAGCTCAGCGGCGGCGGCATCATCCGCATCGTCAATCAGACCGTGCGCTCGGCTCTGGAGCGCCTGGGCTACGACGACGCGGCCATTCAGCGGATCTTGGACTACGTGGACGAGCACGGCCATGTCGAGGGGGCGCTCGACTTGAAGGAGGAACACCTCCCGGTATTCGATTGCGCCCTCGAGCCGTTCGGCGGCAAGCGCTCCATCCACTACATGGGCCACGTCAAGATGATGCACGCGGTCCAGCCCTTCCTGTCGGGCGCCATTTCCAAGACGGTCAACATGCCCGAGGAAAGCACGGTTGAGGACATCGAGGAGACCTATCTCGCCTCCTGGAAGCTCGGCCTGAAGGCGGTTGCCATCTATCGGGACGGCAGCAAGAAATCTCAGCCTTTGAATCGTGGCGAATCCACGACCGAGGGGCCGACCGCCGCCAACACAGCCGAAAAGGAGCACTTGCCGCCGGAGCGCGACGCCATCATCCACAAGTTCGATATCGGGGGGCACAAGGGCTACCTCACCGTCGGGCTCCGTGAGGACGGCTCCCCGTGCGAGATCTTCCTGCGAATGGCCAAGGAAGGCTCCTTCGTCTCCGGACTGATGGACGCCTTCGCGCGGGCGGTCTCCTACAACCTCCAGTACCGGGTTCCGCTCAAGGTTCTGGTGGACAAGTTCTCCCACACCCGTTTCGAACCATCGGGATACACCGGCAATCCGGACATTCCGCACGCCGACTCGATCACCGACTACATCTTCCGCTGGCTGGGACACCGTTTTCTGACGGTTCCCGACGAAATGGGCGTCGAAGACAGCGCGTCACGCCGACCCACGGCGTCCCGGGCGAAAGCCCGTCGTCACCCCCGTCGTGGCACGGTGCTGGAACCGGTGGCCGTCTTCGCCGATGCCCCTCCCTGTTCCACCTGCGGAGCCTTGATGGTGAGGAGCGGCACCTGCTTCAAGTGCCTGAACTGCGGCGCCACCTCGGGCTGCTCCTAGTAGCCGGTGGACAAAGTGGCGGGAGCGCCGAGGCTGGCGAGGTGCCCGGCTGACAAGGCGCGCAAGGGAGGAGCCCTCACCGGGAGAACTGGCCCAAGTGTATTTCGACCGAAGCGCAACGATGAGCGCCTCGCAGCGGCGCGGTGAACAGCCGGTGGTGGAACCCACGTGAGCGCCGAGGCCGGTGAGGCGCTCCCGGTGGGGGTCTGACAAGGCGCGTGAGGGAGGAGCCCCCACCGGGAGAACTGGCCCGGGTGTATTTCGACCGAAACGCAACGATGAGCGGCGCGCAGCGGCGCGGTGAACAGCCGGTGGTGGAACCCACGTGAGCGCCGAGGCCGGCGAGGCCCAGTTCTCCCGGTGGGTCCGGCTGACAAGGCGCGTGAGGGAGGAGCCCCCACCGGGAGAACTGGCCCGGGTGTATTTCGACCGAAACGCAACGATGAGCGGCGCGCAGCGACGCGGTTCAGCCGGGATGGATCGCCGGCCGAGCCCCCACCGGGAGAACTGGGCCGCGTGGGTTTCATCACCGGTTGTTTGGCCGGGATGGATCGCCGGCCGAGCCCCCACCGGGAGAACTGGGCCGCGTGGGTTTCATCACAGGCTGTCTGGCCGGGATGCATCGCCAGCCGAACGCCGCGTGACTTTGTCCACCGGCTGCTCAAGAGAGGCGACGTTCCGGGCGCTGAAGACGGAGCTGGGGCTGCGGCCGATCTGGCATGTGAAGCACAGCCGGATCGCGGCGCACCTCTTCCTGGCGGTGCTCGCCTATCACGCGGTGCACCTGATCCGCACCCGGCTGAAGGCTCGAGGCATCCGCCTGTCGTGGGACTCGATCCGTACCCGGCTGCGGCCGTGGGTGCGGATGACCACCACGATCCGGGAGACGAACGGACGGCTGATCGTGAATCGGCAGGACGTCCGCCCCCCGGCGCAGGTGGCCCAGATCGCGCGGGCAGCAGGCGTCGAGCCCCACCATCACCGCCGGCGCACCCGCCGGAAACCGGACCCAAATACACAAACGTAGTGCCAAGCTGCCGGCACCCGATTTTCCAAGGCACGTATTGTCAACGAGTTACAGACCCACGACATACCGTCTTGGCGAAGTCGGGTTCAGACCGGCGCTCCTAGGTGTGTTCCTTCTCCCTTGGCCGCGATGCCGGTGTGATTACCGGCGCTCCTTGTCCTAACCGGCTGCTGGAACCAGGGTTCCAACGGCAAGACCGGGGGTTTCACTCGCGATCCGGGTGATCCGCACCTCGCGGATGCAGTTTTCGAGCGGCTCCGCCGAGACCACCCCGACTCGAAGGTAGGAATCGGTCAAACCGGTCCAGCGGCCGGTACGATCCCGCTGTTCGAACAGAACTTCCACGCGCTGGCCCAGGTGGCGCCTAGCGAACGCGTCCCGGCGCTGGTCCGAGAGTTCCCTGAGGGTGCGGCTGCGCTCCGCGACCAAATCGGGCGGGAGGTGCCCGGCAAGGCCCGCGGCCCGGGTTCCGGCGCGGGACGAGTAGCTGAATACGTGGTAGTAGGCGAACGGCATTTCTTGCAGGTTGTCGCAGGTGCGCCGAAACGCGTCATCCGTTTCGCCCGGAAATCCGACAATTACGTCGGTTCCGAGACCGAGACCGGGCACCATTTCGACGGCCCGATCCGCAAACTCGCGGTAATCGCGCATGCGGTAGCGGCGGCCCATCCGGGCCAGCACTTCATCGTCTCCGCTCTGTACCGGGAGATGCAGATAGCGGCAGAGCGCCCCGCGCTCGGCCATTCGCTCGAGCAAGCGTTCTTCCACGGTAGTGGGCTCGATCGAAGTGATGCGGATTCTCCGTACGCCAGGGACCTCCTCGAGCCGGTCCGCGACATCAGTCAGTGTGCGGCCTCCGCTTTGGTAGCGCCCGATGTTCACCCCCGTGAGCACGAGTTCCTGATACCCGGCTTCGGCGAGTTCCCGGGCCTCCCGGACCAGGTCGTCAAATCGCCGGCTGCGCTCCCGGCCCCGCGTGTAGGGGATGATGCAGAACGAACAAAAGAAGTCGCAGCCGTCCTGCACCTTGAGATTGGCGCGGGTGGTGTCGTAGCGCCCAGTCGACGGAACCTCGAATTCATGGCGTGAAATCCGCGCCGAGTGGAGAACGACCGGTTCGGGTAGTTTTCGGGGCCGATCCAGGTAGTCCGGGAAGCTCTCCTTGAATTCGGTCCCGACGATCATGTCCACTCCGGCGATTTCCCGAAGGGCGTCGAGGCCGGATTGCGCATAGCACCCCGCCACCACCACGAAGGCCTCGGGTGAGTGACGAAGCGTCCGCCGCACGGTGTTGCGGCAGTGCGCCTCCGCTCGATGGGTCACCGAACAGGTGTTGATGACCACGAGGTCGGTCGGCTCCCCCCAGGGAACGATCGTGTAGCCTTTGCCCGCGAACTGCCCCGCCCAGTTCGCTGCCTCTGTGTGGTTGAGACGACAGCCCAGCGACGTAAACGATGCCCGTGGCACGGCCGGGATTCTAGTCAGCCCTCCGCAGGCCGCGGGGGCCAGGAAGGCGGTTAGCCGATAACTCTCATGGGAACTCTTGGTCTTGCCGCGATCGCGCTCATCCCGATCGGGGTGGTCGCACTCTTTCTGGTCGGCTTGCGCTGGCCGGCGTCGCGCGCCATGCCGCTGAGCTGGCTCGCTGCGGCGGGACTCGCTTGGGGTGTCTGGGGCATTTCCGGCGTCCGGATCGCCGCCGCCTCGGTCAACGGCCTGGTGGTCGCAGGGACGCTGCTGTACATCATCTTCGGCGCGCTTCTGCTCCTGCACACCATGCAGGAGAGCGGGGCTCTCTCGGTAATCCGGCGGGGATTCGTCGGCATCACTCCCGACCGGCGCATCCAGGTCATCCTGATCGCCTGGCTGTTCGGGTCGTTCATCGAGGGGTCTGCCGGATTTGGGACTCCGGCGGCGGTTGCCGTGCCGTTGCTGGTGGGCCTCGGGTTCCCGCCGCTCGCCGCCGTGGTGGCGGGAATGATCATCCAGAGCACTCCCGTCTCCTTTGGCGCCGCGGGAACCCCGATCCTGGTCGGGGTCTCCACCGGTCTCTCGGGATCGGAAGCGGTCGCCGCCTACGCCGCCGGGCTCGGATTCCCGGAATGGACCGAGTTCCTGGCCTTCATCGGACTTCGGGTTGCGATCCTGCATGCCGTCGCCGGCACCCTGGTCCCGCTCATCGTGGTCGCCACCATGACCCGGTTCTTCGGCGAGCGCCGGAGTTTCCGGGAGGGACTCGCGGTCTGGAAATTCGCCCTCTTCGCCGCGGTGGCGATGATCGTCCCCTACCTGCTGACCGCTTGGCTGCTCGGCCCGGAATTCCCGGCGCTGCTCGGCGGCCTGGTCGGGCTCGGGATCGTCGTTACCGCCGCCCGGCGGGGCCTCTTCATGCCCCCCGTCGGGCAGCACTTCGAGTTCCCGGCGCGCTCCGCCTGGGACGCAGACTGGGTCGGCGGGAAGCTGATCTCCGATATCCAACCTGCAAAGGGCCGGACGATCGGAGCCGTGTCCGCGTGGGCTCCCTACGCGGTTGTCGGCGGCCTCCTGGTGCTCACCCGCCTGCCGTGGCTACCCTTCAAGGAGTTCCTCTCGGGGGTGGTGATTCGCTGGCCGGAGATCTTCGGCAGCGACATCAGCGCGAGCGCCGCACCATTGTTCCTTCCGGGCGCCGTCTTCATCGCCGCCTCGCTGTTTGCGGTCCTGATCCACCGGATGGACCGGGATCAGATCGGACGCGCGGTTTCTGCCTCGCTCCGGAGCACCGCTCTCGCTTCGGTGGCGCTGGTGTTCACCGTGCCCATGGTGCAGGTGTTCCTGAATACCGGCGGCGGTGCGGCAGGGCTCGCCTCGATGCCCATCGCCCTCGCCGAGGGCGCCGCACAGATCGCGGGGTCGGCTTGGCCGTTCTTCGCACCCTTCATCGGCGGCCTCGGGGCCTTCGTCGCCGGCAGCAACACCGTGAGCAACATGATGTTCTCCTTGTTCCAGTTCGGAGTCGGCGAGCGTCTCTCGGTGGATCCCGGATGGGTGGTCGCGCTCCAGGCGGTCGGGGGAGCGGCCGGGAACATGATCTGCGTCCACAACGTGGTGGCCGCCTCGGCGGTCGTCGGACTGGTCGGCCGTGAAGGCGCCGTGATCCGGCGCACGCTGGTTCCGTTCGTCTACTACGCCCTGCTCCCGGGAGCCCTCGGTTATGCGATCCTGTGGTCGGGCACGCTGGGACCGGTCAATGCCGGTTCCCTGGTCGTTGCCGGTATCGCGGTCGCGGCCGCGGTGTGGATCTTCCGCAACCGCGCCAACTGACAACCCGTGGCAAAACCCACACGGCGTTCGACCGGCGATCCCTCCCGGCCAAACAGCCGGTGATGAAACCCGCGCGGCCCAGTTCTCCCGGTGGGGGCTCGGCCGGCGATCCATCCCGGCCGAACCGCGTCGCTTCGCGCCGCTCATCGTTGCGTTTCGGTCGAAATACGCCCGGGCCAGTTCTCCCGGTGGGGGCTCCTCTCTCACGCGCCTTGTCAGCCGGGCCCCCACCGGGAGGACTGGCCCCACCGGGAGAACTGGGCCTCGCCCCCACCGGGAGAACTGGCCGGCCTCGGCACTCGCGCGGGTTCCACCACAGGCTGTTCACCGCGTCGCTTCGCGCCGCTCATCGTTGCGTTTCGGTCGAAATACACCAGGTATTCCTCCCTCACGCGCCTTGTCAGCCGGGCCCCCACCGGGAGGACTGGCCCCACCGGGAGAACTGGGCCTCGCCCCCACCGGGAGAACTGGCCGGTCTCGGCGCTCACGTGGGTTTCACCACAGGCTGTTAAACACCCCGGGACCCGACTCCGGCGCCGGGCTCAGCGCGGCAGCAGCGAGGTTCCGTCCATGTCCTCCGGCGCGCTGACTCCCAGCAGGTCGAGGACCGTGGGGGCGACATCCCGGAGCGATGCCGGCTTCCGCAGCGACACGCTGGACAGCAGCACTCCGGCGGTGTCCTCCATGGAACAGTGGTCACCGCTCCAGTTGTCCAGATTCGGTGTGATGGAAGACGGCGGCATTCCGCCGAGGGTGCTCTGCCACCCGATTCGGTAGCCGGGCTCCAGGCCGAGGATCAGATCGGGCGCCTCCTCCACAAATGGGCCCTGGTAGATCTCGTCGCGCCGGTGCACCGCACGGACCACGGGGTCTCCGGTCTCCGGATCGCGAAACGCCTTGAGGTCGCTGATGAGCCGCTCGAGGAGCTGCTCGCGCTCCGCTCCCGGTGCGACGGTGCCTTCGGGCTCTCGGCCCTGCTGATTCAGATAGATCCCTGAAAGGCCCAGGGCGAACGCACTCGTCCGGCTCCAGTCCACCCCCGGGAAGAACAGCGCCTCGGGATCGAACAGGTCCTCCAGTCGACGCTCTCCCGAATCCCCAACCGCCCGCAAGTAGCCATTCTCACCGAGCCAGGTGTTCACGTTGAACTGCTTCCGGAAGGAATGGAAGCCGTGGTCGGAGACCACCAGGAACCGGGTGCCGGGAGGCGCCGCCGCCACGGCGTCCCCGACAATTCGGTCGAGGTCCCGATAGGTCTGGGCGATCCCCCCGCCATAGCGCCGGCCCAACTCCGGATCGTGGTTCGGATGATCGGGATCGGCGAAGCGGTAGAGCATGTGTTGAATACGGTCCGGGAACAGGAAGACGGCCGTCAGCAGCCGCCAGGAGTCCTCGCGGAGCGTCTCCATCAGCAGCCGCTCGTTCGACTCCCGAGCAAACCGGGCATCCTCGAGCAGGGCGTCGAAGTCCACCGCCTCGTCGCGCAATGGGTTCGTGATGATCTTCCAGCCAATGGTCTCGTAGGGACCGACGCGCCGGGCCAGGTCCCCGGCGAAGTCCCGGGGGAAGGAAAGGTCGACGATCGGCGGCAGACGCTCCGGGTCGAAGTTGATCGGCTCCATGTAGACCGAGACATTCGGCTCGAGCGACAGCACTCGAAAACGCACCAACCCTGCCAGCCGGATCAGCGGGTTCAGCGGAAAACGCACCGAAACGAAATCGGACCACTCCCCGGCAGCGAGGCTGACCGCGGTGCCGGACGTCTCGATCTCGAGCCCATCTTCGCTTCGCCGGAACGTGACGGGAATCTCGACCTCGGGCTGATCCACCTCTCGCACCGCCGCCGTGAAATCACGGGGCCCGCGGATCACGCTCCGCGCCACCCCGGCATCGAAACGGAGCGGGAAACGGGTGCCCCCGGTTTCGGTCGATTCCTCCTCGATGAGATCGGTCGTGTACACCGACCAGAGGCCGAACGACTTCCGAACGTCCGGAACTCCAAAACCGGCGAGGATGCGGGTGCCGGGTGACTCCTCGACCGGGAACTCCATGGGGGCCTGAAGCGCGACCGTGGGAACCCCGGCGCCACCCGCGATCTTCCAGAAGGCGTCTCCGTGCCGGGCCCGGATCGCCCGCGGAACTGCGGCGGGCAGCCACACCGCCACGAGGGCCACCGCCACCCCGGGCACGGTCGTCAACACCACCACGAACATCCAGCGAATCCGGGGACCTGCCGAAGTGCGTTGAAGCAGCCAGCTCGCCGCGATTCCCGCACCGAGCGCCACCAGCAGCACGAGACCTACCCGCATCGGCACTCCGGGCAGTTGGGTCGATGCCTGCCGCACCAGCGCGATCTGCGGGACGTAGGTGTCCTCCCGCTTCTCGAGAAAGTCGAAGATCCGGGTGCGCCCCGGATTCATTCCGGTGGCGAAGGTTGCCCAAGCCACCGGAGACTCCGCGGGCTTGGTAGTGGCCAGCGGAGCGAAGGTCCCCTGCCGGGCCAGACTCGCAAGATTCGGAAGGTCGCCCTCCGCGATCATCGCTGCGATGGTGTCCGGGTCCGCTCCATCGAATCCAAGGACCACCACTCTTTCGGGGACGCGTTCGGGCGGCTGCGCGTGAGTTGCCGCTCCCCCGACCGGGAGCAGACAGGCAGCGGCGACAAAGGCTGCGCGGCGCGAGCCGAGACACCCGAGGCCGGGCCTCCACCGAGTCGGGAAGGTGCGAAACGACATGGGGCGTCGAGAGGTTACAGCGGCGAAGCGGCGGTTTCGCGGGGCACCGCCTCCTCACAACAGCGACGGCCGTTCGGGGTTCTGAGTCCGGTAGGATTGGGCGGTTATGCCGCTATCGCATTCCAGATCGCAATTGCTTGCCGCCCTGACCGTGGGCCTGCTCCTTCCGGCGCTCGGAGTTCGGGCCCAGGAACTCGAGGTGCTCCCCGAGTACGAGGCCGAGTTGGCAGGTATCACGGCCGACGGCCGGGTTTCGGCGGCGCTCGAGGAAGTCCTCACGATGGATGAGGAAAACGAGCGCCTGCTCATCGAGTTGACCGAGATCCCGGCGCCACCCTTCACGGAGGAAGTGCGCGCTGCCCACTACCAGGGACTCGTGCGCGAAGCGGGGCTCGAAGCCGAACTCGATGAGATCGGGAACGTCGTCGCGCGCCGGAAGGGCCGAACCGGAGGCCGGACCATCGCGGTGGTGGCCCACCTCGACACCGTGTTTCCCGCAGGAACCGACGTCACCGTCCGGAAAGACGGGGACAAGTTGATGGCTCCCGGGATCGCCGACGACACCCGCGGGCTGGTGACCATGCTGACCATCGTCAAACTCATGGATCGCCACGGGCTCGACATGCGCGACGACGTGCTGTTCGTCGGATCGGTCGGCGAAGAGGGGATCGGAGACCTGCGGGGAGTCAAGCACCTCTTCCGGGACGGGGGACCGGAGATCGACGCGTTCATCGCCATTGACGGCACGAGTAACACCCGGGTGCTGAACCACGCGATCGGCTCCCATCGCTATCGGGTCCGTTTCCTTGGACCCGGCGGGCACTCGTGGGGCGCCTTTGGCCTCGGGAACCCGGCCCACGCCATGGCCCGGGCCATCAAACTGTTCGACGACCGGGCGGGCGAGTACGTCACGGCAGGGGCCAAGACCACCTACAACATCGGCCGGATCGGAGGCGGCACCTCCATCAATTCGATCCCGTTCGAGAATTGGATGGAAGTGGACATGCGGTCCATGGAACCCGGACGGCTCGAGGAGATCGACGCCATCTTCCAGGCGGCGATGACCGACGCGCTCGCCGGGCAGAACAAAATGCGGCGGGACGGCGAGGAGCTGACGGTGGACATCGAGTTGATCGGAGATCGCCCGTCCGGGATGGTTGCGATCGACACCCCGCTCATTCAGCGGGCTCTCGCCGCAACCCGGGCCGTTGGGGCGGAGCCGGAACTCAGCATGGGTTCCACGGACTCGAACGTCCCCATCGCCCGCGGAATCCCGGCCACCACGATCGGCAGCGGCGGGGAGGGCTTCGGCGCTCACTCCCTCCACGAGTGGTGGGCCAACCGTGACGGCCATTTGGGCATCCAGAAGGCGCTGCTGCTCGTACTGGCCGAGGCCGGCCTCGCAGCCGCCAACTGACACCCCATGGAGAAAGCACCCCGCACGAGCCCCAAGGCGTCCCGCGCGCCGAATCTGGCGGGTTGTACGCATGCGGGGCGCTTTCCCCACGGGTTGGTGGTGCGAATCGCTCCGCGATTCGCACCACCGTCTTTCGTGGGGAGGGGCAACCCCTCCCCACACCCCACCCCCGCGGCGCTGCGCGCCGCGAATGGATTCCTTCAGAGTTTGATCACCACTCAGACCAACGAACGCTCAACTCCCAGCCGGTAGCCTCTATGTCTGCCTGTCAGTTTGATTTCAGCCTGTCGGTCGAGGCTGCAAAACTCCTCGAATCCCTCCGGACCGATTTTGCCCGCTTCGGTGGCGCGGTCAGCGGGGGCGAGGGTCCTGCGGGGTTCGGCGAGTTTTCGCTCCCGACGCCGCTCGGGAACTTTTCGGGAACCTTCGAGGTGACCGATAACGCCACCGGCGGGTGCGCCTTCCGGATCAGCGTGGACGAAAAGCCCATGTTCGTCCCCTGCTCCGCGATTGGGGACCACCTCGGACGGAGGCTGCAGAAAGCCGCCGCCGCTATCTGAAGGCGTCTGCGGTTACGCAGCCGGCTAGTCCCGCCGTCCGCGGGCGCCCGCGGGCACGGAAGCGTCCGCGGGCGAATTCCTGACGATATCCGGGCTAACGGCGAGCGACCGGGTTTTCGAGGACGCCGACCGTTTCGACCTCGACGGAGACCGTGTCGCCCTCGTTCATCGCCTGGGTGCTCCCCGGGGTCCCGGTAAAGATGACATCGCCAGGCATCAGGGTCACGTAGCGGCTCACGTAGCTCACGATGTCGCTCGAGTCGAAGATCAGGTCGCTGGTCCGCTGCTGCTGGACGATTTCGCCGTTCAGCCGGGTCGTGAGTTCGAGGTCGTCATAGTTGACTCCGCGTGAAATCACCGGCCCGATCGGTCCATAGGTATCCGAGGCCTTCGCCCGGAACCACTGGAGATCGGCGCCCTGCCAATCGCGTTCGCTCACGTCGTTGCCGGCGGTCACCCCAAAAATGTAATCCTGAGCCTGGTCCACCGGAACGTCACTGGCCTCCTTGCCGATGATCAGGACCAATTCGCCCTCGTAATGGACGTTCCCGGCGTCCTCGGTCATCTCGATAGCGTCACCGGGCCCAACAATGCTCGTGGGCAGCTTGGCGAACACCCCCGGATAGGGAGCCGGCTCCCGGTCGCCCAGGTGGGAGCCATAGTTGAGTCCGATCGCGATTACCTTGCCCGGATCGGCGGGGGCGAGGAGACGCGCTCCGGAGCGGGCAACCCGCTCCCCGGTCGGGGCTCCGCCCGCCCAGGGCGCCGCGTGGAGGGCCACGATCTCGTCGCCGTCGACGCGGCCCCATGTCGCTGCGCCCGAATCGCTCTCGAACCGAACGTACTCCCCGGCCGGCTGATCATCAACGGCGACCGCAGCCGGTTCCATCGGCTCTTCCATAGGGGGAGCTCCGCAGCCAAGAACGAGCAGCAGCGGGGTGGAGACGAGTGTTGAAGAACGGAATCGAAGCACGAGAGACCTCCTCGGATGGGCCGGTAGCGCAGGATACCGTCGTTTAGCAGTCCTTGGACAAAGTGGGGCGAGCACCGAGAGCGGGGAGGCGCCCCCACCGGGAGAACTGGCCCGGATGTATTCCGACCGAAACGCAACGATGAGCGGCGCGAAGCGACGCGGTGAACAGCCGGTGGTGGAACCCGCATGAGCGCCGAGGCCGGCCAGTTCTCCCGGTGGGGGCGAGGCGCCCGGCTGACAAGGCGCGTGAGGGAGGAGCCCCCACCGGGAGAACTGGCCCGGATGTATTCCGACCGAAACGCAACGATGAGCGGCGCGCAGCGACGCGGTTCAGCCGGGATGGATCGCCGGCCGAGCCCCCACCGGGAGAACTGGGCCGCGTGGGTTTCATCACCGGCTGTTTGGCCGGGATGGATCGCCGGCCGAGCCCCCACCGGGAGAACTGGGCCGCGTGGGTTTCATCACCGGCAGTTCAGCCGGGATGGATCGCCGGCCGAGCCCCCACCGGGAGAACTGGGCCGCGTGGGTTTCATCACCGGTTGTTTGGCCGGGATGCATCGCCGGTCGAATGCCGGTTCACCTTGTCCACGGGCTGCTCAAGACGGATTGAGCAGGCGACAGCCACGGTTCCGGGCGACGATTTCGTAGGCGGCGAGTTCGGCGAGCAGGAGTGGCGGAAACGCGTAGGCGAGCACCGCCAGGATGCGCGCGGGAAGTCCCCGCGGGCCCGGGGGAGCGGCATAGAGGAGGAACCGGTTCACCGCGAAGGCCCCACCGTGGAACCGCCCCTTCAGGTCCCTGAAGCGGACGCGCTCTTCACATGCAGTTCGCGAGATGCCGAGCCCGACCAATTGGTCGTCGGTCAGCTCCTGAGAGGCAGCAAAGCGAATCGGCCGCTCGCCGGCAAATCGGGCCGCCGCGACCGCGGCGCGGGTGCAAAAGCCTCAGCCGCCGTCGTAGATGACGAGCGGAACGCGATCGGGGGTCCGGGTATGTGCCGCCGCGGTCAACTGAGGTCGAGCCGGGGGGTATCCCGTCCGCTGCCGTTGAAACGGTTGTCCGGGTAGCGGCGGATGAGCCAGATGCGGAAGATTCCGAAGCCGAGGCCGACAAGCACGGTTGCCAGGACCAGCGTCCCGGCGAGGGCGAAGGACTCAAGGATCAGGGTCAGGATCCCGCGGGGGGGTTCCGTCTGCGGGAGGGTCACGAACTCGACCGTCTGCCGTTGCTGGAGCATCGCCCACGAAACGAGAGAGCCGAGGGGGCCGAACCGCTGGAACATTCCGGATACCGGGCCGGCGCCGGTCAAAAGGCGCCCCGCATCACCCGATGCTTCGGATTGTAGCGGGCCCTTAACAGCCTGTGGTGAAACCCGGGTGAGCGCCGAGGCCGGTGAGGCGCCCGGCTGACAAGGCGCGTGAGGGAGGAATACCGGGTGTATTTCGACCGAAACGCAACGCAGAACGCAGCGAAGCGGAGTGGTTCAGCCGGGATGGATCGCCGGTCGAACGCCGCGTGGGTTTTGCCACAGGCTGTTAGCAGCCGGTGGTGGAACCCGCGTGAGCGCCGAGGCCGGCCAGTTCTCCCGGTGGGGGCGAGGCGCCCGGCTGACAAGGCGCGTGAGGGAGGAGCCCCCACCGGGAGAACTGGCCCGGGTGTATTCCGACCGAAACGCAACGATGAGCGGCGCGAAGCGACGCGGTGAACAGCCGGGATGGATCGCCGGCCGAGCCCCCACCGGGAGAACTGGGCCGCGGGGGTTTCATCACCGGCTGTTCGGCCGGGATGGATCGCCGGCCGAGCCCCCACCGGGAGAACTGGGCCGCGGGGGTTTCACTACAGGCTGTTAGCGGCCGGCATTTTCGACCCGATCCAGCGAACGGTGGAGGGATCGGTCGATCCGTTCCGTCAGCGACCCGGTATCGAAACGGAAGGCGCGGGAGACATCTTCCCGGATCCCCGGTGCGTCCTCCACCTCGAACCAAATGGGCGGCTGGTCGTCAGCGAGAGCAAAGAAGGTGAGCATCAGGTGCGCCACCCGGAAGTTCGCGCGTTCAAAGGGCGAGATCTCCAGGAACCGGGCAAAGAAGAGCGCCGCGCGCGGCGCGGTCTCGAGATCCTTTGCGCTGGCGCCGGAAATCCAGTCAAGGAGCTCGCCGAGCCGTAGCGAAACGGTCTGTGGCGGGGAGAGGCTCGCCGCCTGAAACTGTGGTTCGATCTGATGGGTGCGAAAAGAGCTTGCTCCGGTCAGCCCGCTGGCGACCGCATGAACCTCGGAAATCAGCTCCTCGCTCGGATCCCGATCTCGAGCAGCGCGCCCGAGAAGGCCGAGGGCTCCGAGAGAAGGCCCGAATGTGGGGGTAGGAGCCCCCTCGCGGAGGGCGCGAATCTCCTCCTCCGAGAGGGCGGCGCCGGTCAGTTGGAGCGTCGCGAGAGCGGCCTCCACCACCAGCGCCTCGCAGCCCGCGCGCCACCGCTCGCTCCCTACCTGCTCCCGGACCCGGTCGCGGCGGGCGCGGACTTCCTGTCCTGACCCCGGCTTACGCGGCGCTCCGGCACCCGGGTGAAGCGGCAGCGTCTCGCTCATGCCCGGCGGCCTGTGGATAAAGTGGCGTGAGTGCCGAGAGCGGTGAGGCCCAGTTCTCCCGGTGGGGCCAGTTCTCCCGGTGGGGCCAGTTCTCCCGGTGGGGCCAGTTCTCCCGGTGGGGCCAGTTCTCCCGGTGGGGGCCCGGCTGACAAGGCGCGCGAGAGAGAAGCCCCCACCGGGAGAACTGGCCCGAGCGTGTTTCGACCGAAGCGCAACGCAGAGCGCCACGATGTGGCGCGGTTCAGCCGGGATGCATCGCCGGTCGAGCCCCCACCGGGAAAACTGGGCCGCGTGACTTTGTCCACAGGCTGCTGGATTCTAGGCGTCACACCAACGCCGCCCAGCGCAAAGTCCCAGCGGCCTAGAATCGCTCGGTGCTCGCCCGCCGGATCATTCCGTGTCTGGACGTGAAGAACGGCCGGGTGGTCAAGGGGGTACGTTTCAAGGATCTGACCGACGAGGGAGATCCGGTGGAATGCGCGGTGGCTTACGACGCGGGCGAGGCCGACGAGCTGTGTCTGCTCGACATCACCGCCACTTGGGAGGCGCGCGGAACCGCCCTCGCTACCGTAAGGCGGGTGGCGGAAGCGCTCACGATCCCCTTCACGGTCGGGGGCGGCGTTCGTTCAGTTGCCGACATGGACAACCTGCTCCGGGCGGGCGCCGACAAGGTTTCCGTGAACAGCGCTGCCGTCGAGCGGCCGGAACTCCTCGCCGAGGCCAGCCGTCAGTTCGGGTCGCAGTGTCTGGTGCTGGCGGTGGATGCCCGCCGCGCGCCGGGTGGCCGTTTCGAGGTCGTGGTGGCGGGCGGGAGAATTCCTGCCGGACGGGACGCCATCGAATGGATACGGCGCGGCGAAGACCTCGGCGCCGGGGAGATCCTGCTCACCAGCATGGACCGCGACGGGACCAGCGACGGGTATGACCTCGAGCAACTGCGGGAAGCTACCGAGGCGGTATCGGTGCCGGTGATTGCCTCCGGAGGCGCCGGCGGTCCCTTGCATCTGGCCGAAGTATTCGAGCAGACCGGCGCCGGTGCGGCGCTCGCCGCGTCCATCTTCCACCGCGGCCTCTACACGGTCGCCGAGGTAAAGCGTTTCCTCGCGGGTCGGGGTATCCCGGTACGCCCGCCGGAGGCCGATATCTTCAACGTCGCAGACCTCGCCACCGTCTCATGACCCCGAAAATCCACTGGAACGAGGGCGGTCTGGTTCCCGCCGTCATCCAGGATGCGGTGGGCGGCCGGGTCCTCATGCTCGGCTGGATGAACGACGAGGCCCTCACCCGGACCATCGAGAGCGGCCGCGTCCACTTCTGGTCGCGGAGCCGCCAGACGCTGTGGAAGAAGGGCGAGACCTCGGGCAACGAACTCCACCTCCGCTCGCTGACCGTTGACTGCGACGGCGACGCCCTCCTGGTTCATGCCGATCCCGCCGGCCCCACCTGTCACACGGGCCAGACGTCATGCTTCTTCGAGCCTCTCGCGGAGGGTAGGAGTACTTCGGACGATGGCCGCGCTGCGGAACTCGGGCCCGCGCTGAGCGCGCTCACCGAAATCGTCAGGGAGCGGGCGGCGAGCCGTCCGGAAGGCTCCTATACCGCAGCCCTCCTGCAGGCCGGCACCCGGCGCATCGCCCAGAAGGTGGGGGAGGAAGGCGTCGAGGTGGCGCTGGCTGCCGCGGCCGGATCCACCGCGGAAGTCGTGAACGAGTCGGTAGACCTTCTCTACCACCTGCTCGTGCTGCTCGAGGATCTCGGAATCGACGGCCGGAACGTGGCGGCGGAAATCACCCGCCGGTTCCCCTCGCAAGACCGCTGACCAAGAGCGGACCCTGTTACGTGAGCGCCAATCGGGCCTCGGGGAGGGTGAACCGTTTTTCGTAGAGCGCACGCCCGAGGATGACCCCGCTCAGCCGGCCCCGGGCCGGACCATTCCCGGGCGACAACCCGGCGTTCCGGGTGACCAGGCGCACCGCCTCGAGGTGCGACAGCGCCCCCACCCCTCCGGCCAGGATGGTCGGAAGTCCGGAGGCGGCAGCCACCCGCAGCGCCGCCTCCGCATCCGGCCCTTCCATCGTGCCGTCCCGCTCGACGCTCGTGTAGACCAGGGCGGCCGCGCCAACCTCTCCCCAATGGCGGGCCGCTGCCTCGGGTCCCGCTCCCCCGGTAGCCGTGCCTCCCGGATCCGGCTTTACCCATCCTCGGGTCTGCAAGCGGCCTCCGCGCACGTCGAGCGCCACCGCGACCCCGGCGCCGTCCATCCGGATGGCTTCTTCCACGACCTCCGGAGCTTCGACGGCGACGGTCCCAAACACCACCCGAGCAGCTCCCTCCTCACGGAGTTCCGCATAGGACCGCGCCGTCCGGACGCCTCCCGCTACCTGGACCTGAAGGGGACACTCCCTGAGCAGCCGCCGCACGGCCTCGCGGTTCCCCCCGTCGCCGAAGGCGGCGTCGAGATCCACGACGTGGAGCCAACGGGCGCCCGCGGCGGCGAAGTCCACCGCTACCTCAAGGGGATCGTCGCCGTACACGGTCTCGCGGTCGCGAATCCCGCGCAGGAGACGGACGACACGCCCTCCCGAGAGATCTACCGCCGGGATCGGTTCGATGCCGGTTTCGGTCATTCCAGGCCGGTCAGCGGCTCGCCGAGCGTCAGAAAGTTCGCAAGCACCGCCGCACCGAGACGGCCGCTCTTTTCGGGATGGAACTGGATTCCGAACACCCGGCCTTCCCCGGCCGCCGAAGCGAAACGGACCCCGTACTCGGTGGCCGCGAGGTGGTGCCGGGAGGCGGAGGGATCCGCGTAGAACGAATGGAGGAAGTAGGCGTACCCGCCTTCGGGGATACCCCGAAACAGGGGGCTCCCGTCGATCTCCTCGAGCTGATTCCAGCCGATGTGCGGTACCGGCAGACCGCCCGCGAAGCGGCGGACGCGCCCCGGCAACAGGCCGAGTCCTGAAACGCCGGGCGCTTCATCGCTGTCGGGAAAGAGCATCTGGAGACCGACACAAATGCCGAGCAACCAGGCTCCGGTTTCAACGGCTTGACGGAGCGGCGCCTCGAGGCCGCGTTCGCGAAGGGCGCGCATCGCTTCACCGAAATGCCCGTCCCCCGGCAGAACGAGCCGTTTCGCGTTCGCGATGCGTTCGGGATCGGACGAGAGGTGCACATCGGCCCCCTGGCGCCCGAGTGCCCGGACAACGCTGCCCAGATTCCCGGCGCCGTGGTCCAAGACCACGGTATCCGCGCGGCTGCTGGCAAAGGCGGCAGGTGGGGGGGCCACCTCCCGTTCCTCGGCTCTTGAATCCGAGAGCACCTCTCCCTCTAGCCCAGAAGCAAGTGGCAAGAGGCGACTCGTGTGGACCCGCGGCGCGCAGCGCCGCGGGGGAGGGGTGTGGGGAGGGGTTTCCCCTCCCCACAGGAAAGACGGCGGGGAGAATCGCCAAGCGATTCTCCCCGCCGACCCGTGGGCAAAGTGCCCCGCATCCGAAGCGCTGGACAGTCCGTGCGTTTTCCTTTCCCGAAGGGCATGCGGGGCGCTTTTCCCACGGCCTGTCAGTCGGAAAGCGTGCCCTTGGTTGAGGGAACGGCGCCCCCGACCACTTCCTTCGCCTCGGCGAAGGCTCGGGCGAACGCCTTGAAGACCGTCTCGGCGATGTGGTGGCTGTTGCGGCCGATGAGCCCGTCCACGTGCACCGTGAGCCGGCCCCGGTCGGTCAGGGCCCGGAAGAAATCCTCGAACAACTCCGTGGGTGTCTCGCCCACGCGTTCGGCCGGGAAAACAACCCGCCACGCCAGAAATGGCCGCCCGCACAGATCCACCACCACGCGCGAGAGCGCCTCGTCGAGCGGAACGTGCGCCGTCCCGAACCTGCGCACCCCCTTCAGATCGCCGAGCGCCTCGGCCAGGCAATCGCCGAGGGTCAGCCCCACGTCCTCCATGGTGTGGTGGGCGTCCACGTGGAGGTCCCCTTCGGCCTCCACCGTCAGCGCCATCCCCGAATGCCGCGCCAACGCCTCCAGCATGTGATCGAAGAAGCCGATACCGGTGGAGATTTCGACTGAAGGCACGGCCGGATCGAGGTCGAGCTCGATCCGGACGCGCGTCTCGCGCGTCTCGCGCAGCCGGACCGCCGTCCGGCGCGGCGCGGTGAGGTTGGATGGGACGGAAACGCTCACGCGACAGGGGACTCCGGCACCCCGGCCGCCTGAACTTCTGAGTCAAGAACGGCCCGGGACAGCGAGTCGGCGAGTGCCTCCAAGAAGACCACGTTCTCTTCCGGAGTCCCGACGGTGACGCGGAGCGTTCCCTGGAGCAGCGGATGGCGCGAGAAGTCCCGCAGCGCTACCCCCTGATCGAGGAACCGGCGGGCCAGCACGGTGCTCTCCACCTTGGTCTTGAAGAGGAGGAAGTTCGTGTGCGATGGCCAGACCGTGACTCCGGGCACCGCGGCGAGCCGGTCGGCCAACGATTCCCGTTCCGCCGTGATCTTGGCGGTCATTTCGAGGAGGGCGTCCCGCTGCCTCATGACGGCGGACGCCGCCCGGCAGGTGTAGACCCCAACCGGGAACGGCGGCTGGGCCCGGCGGATATTGAAGATCGCATCGGGGGCGCCGAGCAGATAGCCGAGACGGGCTCCCGCCATCGCCATGGCCTTCGAGAAGGTCCGCAGCAGGATGACGTTCCCGAACTCGTCGAGAAGCGGCCGGGCGGTCTGTCCGCTGAACTCGTGGTACGCCTCGTCCACCAACAGGAAGCCGGGCGCCACCGAGGCCAGCTCGCGGAGAGCATCCAGAGGAAGCAGTTGCCCCGTCGGGTTGTGCGGATTCGTAACGAAGACGAGAGAGGGTTTCTCGGATTCGATTCGCCGGACGAACTCGTGAACGTCGTAGGAGAGGTCGTCGAGGAGGGCCACCGGAGAGGGCTCCCCGCCGGCCAGCCGGACCGCCCAGGGGTACATGGAAAAACCCGGGGACGGATACAGGGCGCGACGCCCGGCGCCTGTCGTGGCGAGCGCGATCAGGCCGAGCATGTCGTCTCCGCCGTTTCCGAATGCGACCCCCTCGGGATCCCAATCGGCGAGACGGGCAATGGCCTCCCGGACTTCCGGATAACCCCGGTCCGGATACGGCCGGGCGTCCGTACCCGCAACCGCCTCCGCCATCGCGGTAAGGACGCCTTCGGGAAGCGGCCAGCGACTCTCGTTCCAGTCCAGGTAGATGGGTACATCCGGCCGGGACCCCACATCGGGGGCAAGTTCGAAAACCTCGGAACGGATCGCGTCGAGCGGAACAGACTTCATGGCGTCAAATGTAGCGAACCCGCCAGTTTGTCCTAGCAGCCGGTGGATAAAGTGGTGTGAGCGCCGAGACCGGCGAGGCGCCCGTCCGACGAGGCGCGTGAGGGAGGAGCCCCCACCGGGAGAACTGGCCCGGGTGTATTTCGACCGAAACGCAACGCAGAGCGGCGCAAAGCGGCGTGGTTCAGACGGGATGGATCGCCGGCCGAGCCCCCACCGGGAGAACTGGGCCGCGTGGGTTTTGCCACAGGCTGTTAAGGCCGGCTCGGCGCCGGGCTACCGGTGGCCGGGGTTCCCTGCGGGTGATCATCCTCGAAACGGATCGCAACGGAGCGGGCGTGCGCCTCGAATCCCTCGATGCGGGCAAAGCGCTCGAAGTCATCCCGGAGCGACTCGAGGGTCGCTTTCCGGAAGCGGAGAACGCTTTGCCGTTTCACAAAATCGCCGACCGAGAGCGGCGAGGCGAAGCGGGCCGTGCCGCCGGTCGGGAGAACGTGGTTCGGGCCCGCTCCGTAGTCTCCGATCGCAACCGGCGAATGGTGGCCCAGCAGCACGGCGCCCGAACTTGGGAACCGGTCGGCAAGGGCCTCGGGATCCCGCGTCATCACTTCGAGATGTTCGGGCGCGATTTCCTCCGCAAGCCGCACCGCGTCTTCGAGGTGCTCGACATGCACCACGGCTCCGTGGCGGGCAAGGGCGCGGGCGATGGTCTCGGCGTTCGGCTGGCCTTCGGCCTGACGCCCGAGTTCGGCGACCGTTGCCTCCGCAAGGTCGCGCGAGGTGGTGATGAGAATGGCCCGCTCCTCTCCGGAACCATGTTCGGCCTGGGCCAGGAGATCCGCGGCAACCCAGTCCGGCCGGGCCGTTTCGTCGGCCAGCACCACGACTTCGGAGGGTCCGGCGAATGCGTCGGTCCCGATACGGTGGCCGAGTTGACGCTTTGCCTCCGCTACGTAGGCGTTCCCCGGTCCCACCACCTTGTCGACCGGCGGAACGGTCGCCGTTCCGAAGGCCAAGGCCGCGATGGCCTGGGCTCCGCCGATTCGGTAGACCTCGTGGACGCCGGCCGCGAGGATCGCCGCCGCCAGCACCGGACTGCGTTCGAGCGCGCCCGGAGGCGTCGTGAGCGCAATCCGCGGAACCCCGGCCACCGCGGCCGGAACCGTGTTCATGAGCACGGTGGACGGGTACACCGCCGCTCCGCCGGGCACATAGACCCCCACTGACGCGATCGGCGCGGATCGCCATTCGAGGCGCGATCCCTCCCCGAGATCCATCCGGAACGACGTTTCGCGCTGGCGCTCGTGGTACGCCGCGATGCGTTCCCGGGTCCGCCGGAGCAAACCCCGCTCCTCCGGACCGGCGTCCGCAGCGAGGCGAGCGAGTTCCCCCGGGAATACCCGCAGGTGTGACGATTCAAAGGCCGCGGAATCGAACCGGCGCGCCAACTCGACGAGAGCGTCGTCCCCCTCCCGTCGCACCCGCTCCAGGATGGCCGCGGTTCGCTCCCGGACAATCTGGCCGGAACCGGTTCCTTCGAGACTGGTCCGCCGCGGGTCGGCCCGATAGGCGTCAGCGCCTTCGAAAATGGGTACCGCAAAGCGGCCCGGGAGTCCGCGCGCCGCCCCGCTCATGTTTTCCCCATCGCGGTCTCCAGCCGCCGAAGCAGCGCCTGGAGGGCCGATCCACGGAGACGGAAAGAGGCACGGTTCACCACGACCCGCGCGGAGCTCTCGAAGAGGGTTTCCTCCTCGATCAGCCCGTTGTCCCGGAGCGTCGCCCCGGTCTCGACAAGGTCCACAATGGCATCGGCGAGATCCATCGTCGGCGCCAGTTCGATGGCGCCGGCGAGCCGGATCAGCTCGACGGGAATCCCCTGGGCGCCAAAATGCCGCCTCGCCACCGCGGGGTACTTCGTCGCGATGCGGAGCGGCGGCTCGGGTAACCGACGCCCCTCGAGCCGGGCAAGAACCATCCGGCAGCGGCCAACTCCGAGGTTGAGCGGCTCGTAGATGTGGACCGGCCGTTCCTCCAGGATGTCCCGGCCGACCACACCGAAATCAGCCACCCCGTGCTCGACGTAGATGGGGACATCGCGATCCTTGGCGAACAACACCTCCATCCCGTTCCCCTGAAGACGCAGCCGGCGGTCGGTATGTCCCTCGGGCAAGGGAATCCCGGCGCGGCGCAGCAAGCCCGTCACCGCCCGTAGCAGCCGCCCGGTGGGGAGGGCGGCAACGAGCGGAGGATCCATGGCAGGAAAACCCGGGATTGTAGGAGCCGGCCGTGCTACGCGGCGCGCATCTTGCGTACGATGCACGTCGTGAGGGGCGCGCTCCGGGAGGCATGAACTCCGTTCGGAGGGATCGAGTGGCCCCGCGTCTGGTTCGGCTGGGAGCGGGACTTGTTGTCGGGGGAACACTGGTCGCGGCGCCGGAGGCGCCGGCGTATCGGCTCATGCATGATCGGGAGGGCGCCATCCTCGGAGGGGAGTCGGGGGCCTTCCGCTGGCCGGACGACGCCTGGCCGCTCCGTTATCGGCTGCTCGAGAACGACCTCCTCCCCGTGGATGTGTTCGCGGACCACGACGCGTGGCGCGAGTTCCTCGGCGCCGCCTTCCAGCAGTGGAACGACATCCCGACCGCGGAAGTGGACATCCGGCTGGAAGGGGAACCCGTCATGCAGCGGGATGGGTCGGACGGGGACGGGATCAACACCATCGGCTTTTCCGCCGACCTCGAGGCGACAGGCGGCCGGATCAACGGGCGGGTCTCGTGGGTGCTCGAGGGCGACCGGCTCGTGGGCTGCGACGTGATGGTGAACCCCGCCTACCCCGCCACCCTCCCGGAAGAGGATCGACTGGAGAAGTTGACCGGACTCGTGCTGCACGAAATTGGGCACTGCCTTCCCCTGCTCCACTCGGATCCGATGCCGATGCCGATCCACGTTGAACTGCCGGGAGTGAACCTCACGGGCTTTTCGCCCGACCCCGCGATGTCCTACGGGAACTTTCGGGAGTCGCTCACCGTGGACGACATGGTGGCCGCCTCGCTCCTGTATCCGGCGCCCGAATTCCGTGATTCCACCGGTGGTCTCACGGGCACCGTCCGGTTCGACGACGGGGCGCCGGTTCGGTACATCTACGCACAGGCGGTCGAGATCGGGAGTACGCGCCCCCGCGCCGGTCCTGGAATGTTCACCGACGAAGATGGCCGTTTCCTTATCGAAGGGCTACGGCCCGGCCCGGTCATGCTCTGGTTCCACCCGAGCGTCATTCCCGGCGCCCACCAGTTCGTCGGCGAATTTGCGTTCTGGTTCCAGGATCAGTGGTTGTTCGCGGAAGTCACCGCGGGTGAGACGACGGAGGTTCCGGCCATCGCGCTCCGGCGCGGACGGGCAACCATCGAGTGATGCCTCGCAACGCCCTCGCCGCGGCCGCAATCGTCCTTGTCGCCTCGTTCGCCGGACGGGGAGACCCTCCGATCATGGAGGACAGCAGCGAGGCGGCGGCGCAGACGGAATGCGGCGAAACATCTGTCCTCGGCTCGCTGGTGGGTCCCGAGGACCCGAGCACCGGGCGGCAGCGGGGCAGGATCTCGATTCGCTACCGGGACCCGGGGACGGTGGTCAACCTCCTTTCCCCCTACTTCGGCAGCGCCTACAGCGATATCCGCGTGATTCCCCGCCCTCTCGTTTTCCTGCAGGGGTTCCGCTCCGAAACAACCGGCGACGGCTTCCTTCAGGAACTGACCCTGGACTGGCTGGGGGATCTGGAGCTGGAGATCGTGCCCCCCGGCTGCCCGGTGGTCGTCGTGCGCTGTAACCCGCGGGGCTGCGCCGGATAGCGACATGCGGCGCGCGCGAGCCGGAACCGGTGTGCTGCGGGCCGCCGGCGTCGGGTTGGCGGGACTCGCCGCGTTCGCCCTGGCCGTGCCCCTCGGTCTCGCCTACTCCTTCCGGGACGCCCGGCAGCGAGTCGTCACGTCCGCCGAGGCCCCGCGCTGGGCTGAGGACAACCGGTCCGTCGCCTTCCGGTTGCTCGAGAACGGGAACGACGACGGCCTCCGATTCTGGAGAAACGGGGAGTGGCAAGAAACGGCCCGGCGCGCGCTCTGGCGCTGGACCCATGTCCCCCCCGCAACGATCCGGTTGTTTCTCGAGGACGAGACGGTCAACCGAAATTGGGCTTCCACTACCGACGGACTCAATACCATCGGCGTCTCCAGCTTCCCGCTGCTGCTGGAGTCGCGCGCGCCGCCGGCGGTCAATTCCACGACGATTCGCAATGGAGTGATCACCGGCTGCGACATCGAGCTGAACCCTATGGCTCTCGAAAAAAACGACAGCGCCCCGTGGTTGGAGGCGTGGATCCTGCACCAGATCGGCCACTGCCTGGGCCTGGGGCACACCGAACGCTTCTCGGCGACGACTCCCGATCCGGTGATGTCCGACGGACATCGCGATAACGAGCTCACCGCCGACGACATTTCGGGCGTGTCGGTGCTGTATCCGCCGCCCGGATTCACCGCTTCGCACGGTGCCGTCCGGGGGGAGTTGACCGACGAGGAGGGATCTCCGATCGCGTACGCCTACGTCCAGACAATGAACGTCTCCGGCGGAAGCGCCCGCGACGGTCCTGGGGCGTTCTCCGACCGACAGGGCCGCTTCCTCGTCGAGGGCGTCCCTCCGGGCCGGAACGTGCTGATAATCCGTCCGATCCGCAGTCGCAACTACTACTTCTTTCAGACGGTTGACCAGGACCTACGGGACCACTGGCGCTTTGTCGAGGTTCGAGCGGGCGAAGTCACCGAAACACGGGGTCCGGCGATCCGCGGACCAAGGCGAGCCCCCCCTTGACCAGTCCCCGACCTCGCCCCGTCCGGCCGTCCGTGTTGGTTGTGCTTCTGCTTGGCGGCTCGCTTTCGGGATGCGGGGAGTCGGGTTCGGTGGGAGGACCCGTCCCCGCTCCACCCCCGGCCACCCCAACCCCCGCGCCGGAACCGGTTCCTCCATCCTCCGATCCATGTGGCGATCTGTCCATCTCGGCGGATCATCGAGGAATCCCCGACCCCACGATGGGGATTCCCCGCGGTGTGTTCGAGCTGAACGACCTGAGTTCGGAGACTGCCGTCGAAGTCCTTTCGCCCTATCGGCCGGGATGGTCGCACCCCGCGCCGAGCGCGGCGACCATCCGGAAATTCGGGCCCGCCACCGGGGCGGGACCCGGTTGGCAGTTGACGATCGAGTGGATCGGAACTCTCGAACTCGCGGTAGTAACGCCGGGCTGCGAGGCGGTCACCATTCGCTGCGACGTCGTCGACTGCTCCGTCGGCTAGTTGCCGGCTGCCGGGCTCAGCCCGCGGGCCTGAAACGGATGTGCGCGCCCCGGGTCCGGGCGGCGCGGGCCGCCCGGAAGCGGGCGGCCAGCCCAATCTCCGTGTCCGGTCCCCGCTCGATCGATTCGACCCCGCCGTGGGCGGGTTCCGGGGATTCCGGGAGGATCCCGGCCAGCCGGTCCACCGACAGGGAGAATCCCACCGCCGGGCGCGGATCGCCGAAGTTCGCGAGCAGGTCGTTGTAGCGGCCCCCTCCCCCAATCTCCTGCCCGGCGCCGGGAGCGTGGATCTCGAAGATGAGTCCGGTGTAGTAGTCGAAGCCCCGGAGCTCGGCCAGATCGAACCGGAACCGGTCGGAGAGACCCAGCTCTTCGAGCACCCGGGCGATCCTGGCGAGCTCGCTGGCCGCCTGTCGGCCGCGCTCGGGGAGCCGGCTCCGCGCCGCCTCCTCCAGCACCTCCTTCCCCCCGAAGAGCTCAAGCATCTGAACGAGCGGCGCGGCGCCGGCTCCGAGCGCCGACCGGATCCGGGACGGGTCGCGCCGCCAGAGGCCCCGGAGCGCTTCCGCGCGCCGCTCATCCCGATCGGCGGCCCCGGAGAGCGCCTCATCCAGAAGACCCAGCGGGTAGCCGGCGTGCCCCAGAGTGAAGACGAACCCGTCTATCCCGAGGCGCTCGAGGACTTCGAGGGCCACCATCAGAACCTCCAGATCCGCCCTCGGGCCGGCAGCGAAATGCTCCACTCCCACCTCCCGGAAAGCCGAGGGACCGAGCCCGCGCCCCGGTCGCCGCACCACCTCGCCACGGTAGAAGAGCCGCTCCGCTTCACGGGGCAGACGGGTCACCGCGGCCCGCGCCGCGAGCGCCGTGAAGTCGGCGCGGAGAGCGAGCAGATCCCCTCCTTCGGTGAACCGGTAGCTGGAGCGCTCGGACCAGCGCCCACCGCCACGAGCGAATACCTCCGCGTGATCGAAGAGCGGCAGGAGGATCTCTTCGTAGCCCCAACCGCGGAATACCGCGGCGGCGATCTCTTCGACCTGCCGGCGGCGGCGCGCGGCCGCCCCCACATGGGTGATCGCCCCGGAGGGAGCGCGAAGCAGCGAATCGGTCGGCTTCATGGTTAACAGCCTGTGGTGGAGCCCGGGTGAGCGCCGAGAGCGGGGAGGCGCCCGGCTGACAAGGCGCGTGAGGGAGGAATACCGAGTGTATTTCGACCGAAACGCAACGCCGAGCGCCGCAAAGCGGCGCGGTTCAGCCGGGATGCGTCGCCGCTCGAACGCCGCCTGAGTTTCACCACAGGCTGTTAATTCCCGATGTAGCGTGAGACGAGCGTCCGGGCCTCCGCCGGATCGCCGCTGCCGTGAACGATCGCCCGCCCGTCGGGGAAGACCACCAGTCGCCGTCCGGCGACCTCGAACTGGAGGAGGTGACCGGTGACCCGCAGCGAGTCCCGCACCTCCGGCAACTCCCCGAGCCGGCCACCCAGCCGGTCGAGGAAGTCCGGGTTCGCCGCGCCGGCGGGAGCCGACGAAGCGGCCGGGCGCACCTGGACGGCGTTGCGTCCGCAAAGAGTCAGCAGGGTCCCGCCCGCATCTCCGTCGAGGAAAGGGAACTCACGCCGTCCGCAGGCCGGGCAATCGGGGTCCGGATCCCCGATCTCCATGCGATAGGCGGTTCGCTCCCATACGTCGAGGTGCCAGATCCCGGTCGCCAGCGCGTTCATCCGACCCGCCAGCAGTTTCAGGGCCTCGGTCACCGCGTAGGACGCCACCGCCTGCACCGCCGGTGCGATCACCCCCGCGGTGTCGCAGGTCGGGGACACGCCGGGTGGCGGGACATCGGGGACCACGCAGCGCAGGCACCCGGTGTGGCCCGGAAGCACAGTGAGGGTCATCCCGTAGCTGCCGACGCAGGCGGCGTAGATCCACGGCGTTCCGGTGGCGACGGCGGCGTCGTTGATGAGGTAGCGCGTCTCGAAGTTGTCGGTGGCGTCGAGCACCAGGTCCATCCCTTCCATGACTTCGCGGATGTTCCCGGCGTGGAGATCGAGCGCCAGCGGTTCGAGTTTCACCTCCGAATTGACCGCCGCGAGCCGTCGCCGGGCGCTCTCCGCCTTGGGCCTCCCTTCCCGGGCGTCCTCCTCATCGTAGAGCGATTGCCGCTGCAGGTTCGAAGTCTCGACTGTGTCACGGTCGACGAACCGCACGGTCCCGACTCCAGCCCGCACCAGCATGTCGAGCGAGGCGGAGCCGAGGGCTCCGGCCCCCACCACCAGGACCCGACTGCGGGCCAGACGCTGCTGCCCTTCCGGGCCGATGCCGGGGAAGAGCGTCTGGCGGGAGTAGCGATCGTCGGACATGGTGCGGGACACCGGAAAGTGTAGGACTCGGGAAGATTCGCGGTTATCTTCCGTCGCGCTGGAACTGTTCTGGCACGTCGAATGCGTGCGGCTCCCCTGCGGATGGAGGAACGGATCCTGAGACTCATCGCTTCCCTGCTCCTGCTGGGCGGACTCGGCTGTCAGACGCTTCAGACGATGCTTCCGCAAGACATGGCCCCCGATCCGACGACCCTTCCCGGCGGGGACGGTCCGCTGCGCGACACCTGCCTGATGCTTGCCGAGACGGCGGCCCAGCAGATCCCCATCCAGTATCGGGACCAGCTCGGCCAATCAGTCGCGCTGGTCGCCTACCAGGAGTGCATCGAGGTCCTCGTGGTCATGGTGTCGGTGGCCATGGTCGCCGGCGACACCACCCAGGACGGCGTGGATACCGTCCGGGCCCAGCTTGCCGGAGCCGAGTCGCAGTATTTGGCGGACACCTGCGACGACCACTTCCGGGCCTGGCGCTTTCTTCGCAATCCCGACCGGGGATATGAAGCCGCACTCGCAGGCGCGAACACGAGCGCCCAATACGACGGCTGGATGGACAATTGCTATCGGGTTCTGCGCCCACTGTCAGCCGCCCAGGCGCCTTAACAGCCTGTGGTGAAACCCACGTGAGCGCCGAGACGGGCGAGGCCCAGTTCTCCCGGTGGGGGTCCGGCTGACAAGGCGCGTGAGGGAGGAATACCGGGTGTATTTCGACCGAAGCGCAACGCAGAGCCCCGCAAAGCGGGGCGGATCAGACGGGATGCATCGCCCGTCGAACGCCGCGTGGGTCTTGCCACAGGCTGTTAGCAGCCGGTGGTGGAACCCGCGTGGGTTTCACCACCGGCTGTTAACGCGGTCCGGCGTCGCCGAGCGCCGCGGCTCCCCGAAGACCGGTCCGGTACCCGGTCTCTCGTTGGCCGGGAGCCCGTTCCTCCTCGGATGCGCCGGAAACTCCGGACACGGGCGGTAGCATTCCGCCTTTCCAGGATCCGACCTTGAGAGCCCATCTTCGCGGGGCGTGCCTTCTCGCCGTATTGGCCGGGCTCGCACCGGACGCCACCGCCCAGCCCGCCATCCTGCCGCTCGACGAAGTGCGGCCGGGGATGGTGGGGGAAGGCCGCACCGTCTTTTCGGGCGAGGAGGTGGAGACCTTCGGGGTGGAGATCGTCGGAGTGCTGAGGGGCGCGATGCCGGGTCGCAGTATCGTGCTCGCGAACCTGTCGGGCGGTCCGCTCGCCCACACCGGGGTCATTCAGGGGATGAGCGGGAGCCCGGTCTATGTGGACGGGCGGCTGCTCGGCGCCGTGGCGTACGCCTTCCCCTTCGCGAAGGACGCCATCTGCGGGATCACTCCCTTCGAGGAGATGGTTCGCTTCACCGAAATGCCCCTCGGGGCGGGGACCTCGTCCGGTGTCGCTCCCGCCCCGACACTGCGCTTTTCGTCCGCCGGGGAACCGTCCTTCGATCCGATTCCCGTCCCGGAAGTTGGCATCGAGAACGACGGCAGGCAGTTGCTCCCCATTCGGGCGCCAGTGACCGCGAGCGGCCTCAGCCCCGCCGCCCATCGGGTCCTGGCCCCGCTATTCCGGCAGCTCGGAATGGAGCTGGCTCCGGGGGGGCTGACCGGAACGGCGGGCGCCGGCGCCTCGCAACAAACCGCCGTTCCGAAATTGAGTCCCGGGAGCCCGGTAGGCGCCACGCTCATCGGGGGCGACATGGTGCTGATGGCGAGCGGAACGGTGACCCATGTGGACGAGGCCACCGGGGAGGTCTTCGCCTTCGGCCATCCGTTCACCGGTCTCGGCACCATCTCCATCCCGATGCAGCAGGCCCGGGTGGAAGCGAGCGTAGCCTCGCTCTCCAACTCGTTCCGGCTGGCGAGCGCCGGGGCGACGATCGGCGTCTGGCAGCAAGACCGGGCCACCGGAGTTCGGGGAAAGCTCGGGGCTCGCGCCCGGACCATCCCGATGCGCGTCCAGGTCCAGGGCAGCCGCGGCGGCCGGCGCGACTACAACCTGGAGCTCGTCGATCACGACCTGTTCAGTCCGCTGTTGGCCTTCTCCGGCCTGGTGTCCATCCTTTCCCAGGAAGAACGGCCCGCGGGGACTCAGACCATCCGGCTCGCCGCCCGCATCGGCATTGCCGGCGGGCGAACGCTTACCGTCGAGGACGTCTTCGGCTCCGGGGGTGCGGGGGTCCTCACCAGCGCCGCCTCCCTCGTTGCCGCGCCACTCGCCCTGCTCCTCGGGAACCCGGTCGAACGCATTCCGGTTCGGGACATCGAGGTGGAGATCTCCGCCAGTGAAGAGGCCCACGCCGCAACCGTGACCCGCGCCTGGCTGCGATCGTCACGGGTCCGCCCCGGGGACACCGCCACCCTCCGGGTTGCCGTAAAGGATTTCCGGGGGGCCGAAGCGATCCGTGAGTTGGAGGTGCCGATCCCCCGCAGCGCCGCCGGCAGTCGTCTGACCCTGCTCGTGGCGGACGCTCTTTCGGTGGCGCTTGCAGACCAGCGCCAGGGTGTCACGGGCACTCCGACCAGGGTGGAACAGATCTTTCGCGCCATCGGCCGCCACCGCCGGCAGAGTCGTCTCTACGTGCGACTCGTGGAATCCGGGCGAAGTGCGGCGGTGGTCGGCGGCGAGTATCTGCCCTCCCTGCCGCCAAGCGTCCGATCCGTGCTTTCGCGAGACTCCTCGGGCGGGCTTACCCGGGAGCTTCCAGCGTCGGTGCTCTGGGAGGGGCACCTCGATTTTGACGCCACGGTCACCGGATCCCGTCAGTTGACCTTGCAGGTGGAATCCCGATGAAGGCCAGTCTCAACCCTCGAAGTTCGAATGCCTGGCGGCGCCGCGCTCTCGCAGCGCTGCTCGTAGCCACGGCGGCGGGGTTGAGCCTCGCGGGGAGCCGGGACTTCTGGCGCTTCGAGACCTCGGGAGATTTCCTTGCCGGGGAGAGCGACGGAGTGAGTATCGGCCCGGAGGGTCAGGTCCGGCTGGCTCCGGCGCTGCGGAACCTTCACGAGTCCGAAGAGCCCTTCGTGTGGTCGGTGGCCCCGGACGGCTCGGGCGGGGTGATCGCCGGCGGGGGAGCGCAGGGAACGCTGATCCGGATTCGGGAAGGAGCATCCGAGGTACTTGCCGACACCGGCGAAGTCGGAATCCACGCAGTAGCGGTAGCCGCCGACGGCACCGTCTATTTCGCTACCGCACCAGGGGGGAGTGTGCAGCGCATCCTGCCCGGGGGGGAGCGAGGGGTTTTCTACCAGCCGGAAGCTCGCTACATCTGGGCGATCGTCCCCGAACCCGGAGGCAGCGTCCTGGTCGCGACCGGAATGCCGGCTTCCGTGATCCGGGTGCAACCCTCGGGAGGTGCGGAGACGATCTTCACCACGAGCGACGAAAACGTAACGGCGCTCCATCGCGCGCCCGACGGCACGATCCACCTCGGAACGGAACCATCCGGCATCGTCTTTCGGATCGACAGCGCATCGGGAGCCATGGCGCTCTACGACAGTCCCTTCGCGGAGATCCGGGCTCTGGCGCTGAATGCCGCCGGCGAAGTCTTCGCCGCCGCGGTGGCGGATTCCGGTGGAGGCGCGGGTGCGGGCGCGGTAGCGGCGCCGATGCCGTCCGATGTTTCTTCCCCCAGCGCGGGGGTGGTGGCCGCGACTTCCTTCCCGATGCTCGCGACAGCGAGCGGGGGCGCGACGCTCGGACAACCTGCAGCATCGACGAATGGACCGGCGGGCGCGCTCTACCGCATCGCGCCCAGCGGGGCAGCCCAGACGATCTGGGAGTCCACCACCGACCGGCCGCTATCCCTCGCGATGCTCCGCGACGAACGTCTCCTGCTGGGAACCGGCGACCGCGGGCGGGTGTATCGCGTCACGCGTGACGGCGACGTCACCCTCCTGTTCCGGGCCGATTCGGAGCAGGTCACCGCAGCAGTGTCCGAGGGGGGAGTAACGCTGCTCGGCGCGTCGAATCCTGGAAGGGTGCTCGAACTTTCGGCGTCCCCGCGCACCGAGGGCCGATACCTCTCGCGGGTTCTGGACGCCGGCGGCGCGGCCAGTTTCGGCCGTATCTCCTGGGATGTCCGGACTCCCCCCGGCTCCGCCGTGAACGTCGAGACCCGGACGGGGAACTCGGAGGAACCCGACGACACCTGGAGCGACTGGGTGCCGGCCGCGGCGGACGCCGCCATTGCGAGCCCCGCCGCGCGTTTTCTGCAGTGGCGCGCGATCCTGCGCTCGGACGGCAGCTCTTCGCCGGAGCTGGCCTCACTCGAAGCGGCGTATCTCCCCGTCAACCTGGCTCCGCGGGTGACCGGAATCACCCTCCATCCTCCCGGACTCGCATTCGAAGAAATGCTGAACAGTTCGGCACCACGCCTTCAGGGAATGGAGAACCGGCCGGAGGTGACCGATGCCGCCCGGCGGGGGCAGTCGGGTTCGGCGCTGCCGGCCGGGAGCGGACGCCAGCTTTATCTGCCCGGAGTGCGCACCGCCACTTTCCGGGCGGAGGATCCCAATGGGGATCGGCTTCGCTACCGGATCTCGTACCGGCGCCAGGGAGATGTGCCGTGGCAACCCCTCCGGTCCGCGCTCTCCGAAACCATCGTCGCCTGGGACACCTCCACGATGCCCGACGGGCGCTATGAACTCCGGATCGAGGCCGAGGATTCGCCTGACAACCCTCCCGGCGAAACCATGACGGGGACCCGGGTCAGTCGATCCTTCACGGTGGACAACACCCCTCCGGTCATTTCCGACCTGACGGTGGGCGTTGACGGCACGATCCGGTTCCGCGCCAGCGATACCGGAAGTCCGATCCGGCGGGCCTCGGTCTCCGTGGACGGCGGCCCCGCGCGGGTGGTGCGTCCGGTGGACGGGATCGCCGACTCAGCGAGCGAGAACTACGACGCCCGACTGGACGATTTCCCGGAGGGCGCCGGTTCGGCGATCGTGAAAGTGGAGGACGACATGGGGAACTGGGGCGCCGCGGAGGCCCGGGTCGGCCGGTGATTCCGCCGCGCGTCGGGGAGCGCTTCTGACATCGACGGAGCAAACCCACGACGCCGGCGCCAGCCGCCGCCTGGCGGTCTTCACGCGGGTACCCGTGCCCGGCAAAGCCAAGACCCGCCTGGTCCCTCCTCTTACCCCGGCCGAGGCGGCGGCGCTCCAGCGAGCGATGACCGAAGACGTTCTGGAGCGTTTCGCTCGGGTCTTCGGCACGGACGATCCCGCTCTCGAGCGACCGGAGGCCCTGTCGCTCGAAGTGCGCTGTGACGGGGATCCGTCAGCCGGCGCGTTGGACATTCCCGCGGCCTGGACGGTGATTCCCCAAGGGTCCGGCGATCTCGGTGAACGGCTCACCCGCGCGGCTCGGGACGCCCGGCGGGACGGCGTGCGCCGCCTCGTCATCATCGGTGCGGACGCGCCGCTGCTCGCGGCTTCGCTGGTGGAAGCCGGGTTCCGCACCCTGGCGGCCAAGGACGTCGTGCTCGTCCCAGCCGAAGACGGCGGCTATGTCCTGATCGGCGTGGCTCCAAACCGGATTCCGCGAGGCGCCCTCGACCGCCTCTTCGCCGGGATTCCCTGGGGCACCGGCGCGGTTCGGGAGGCCACCCGCGCCGCCGCCGCCGAAGCCGGCATCAGCCTGGGGGAACTGTCCGGTTCCTGGGACGTGGATCGCCCCGCGGATCTCGCCCGTCTCCGCGCCGCCATAAAGGCCCTGGGCACGGATGAGCGCCCCCGCCGCACAGCGGCAGTGCTCACCGCGACAGGCTACTGACCGTTCGGATGGCCTCCTCGAGACGCGCCCGCAAGGCCTCGAAGCGGCGGTGGTGGATGACCGTAGGCGCATCCAGCGTCCCTTGTCGGACTCCGTCCCCGGTGAACTCGCCGTAGAGCCGACCCAGGCGTGAGAGGGTCGAGGGGTTCCGGAAGCCGCCGTCGGGGCGAAGCTCGCGGAGCGCTTCCCGCGCCGCGTCGGGAAGAGCGTCCGGGTCTCCGGCCGACGCGCCCACCCGGCAGGCTTCCCGGATGGCGCCGTGGATTTCCGCCAGGAACGCCGCGCGCTGGGCATAGGCGGTCTCGCTCACCGTAACCGAAGGGTCGAGCCTTACTTCGAGCGGAACCGGGGAAACATCTCCCACCCCGTTCAGGCGAACTTCATAGATCCCGGCAGGAACCCGGGGCGGCGGTTCGCCGCAAATGCCGGGTGCGTCTTCTTGGGCCTCCCCGGCGCGCAGATCCCAGACGATCCGCTGGAAGCCGGCCCGCGCCGTGACCCCCGGTCGCGCGACCACTTCTCCGGAGGAATCCCGGATTTCAAGGGCCGGAGATGATTCGTCAGCGTCGGGGAGAAACACGGTGAGAAGGGCTCCGGTTGGTGGGTTCTCCCCGGCATAGCGGGCCTGCGCCTCGTAGCTTTCGTGCTTCCAGGGCAGGAACACCAGGGCTGGGCGGGGCTCGAACAACTCCGCTTCGCCGGCGGTCGGATCGTGCCAGGCGAGGGGCGCACTGTCGTCGAGGATGTAGATCGAACGCCCGTGGGTTCCAAGGACCAGATCGCGATCCCGGGGATGGATCTCGATGTCATCCACGGGAACATGCGGAAGGCCTCCGCCCACTCTCATCCACGAGGCTCCCCGATCGAAGGACAGGAAAGCCCCGACCTCGGTCCCCGCCACCAGGAGGTTCTCCCTCAGCGGGTGCTCCACGACGTCGTTCACCCATCCCCGCGGCAGCCCGCCACCAATGGGAGCGAAACTCGCTCCTCGATCTTCGGAAACGAAGATGTACGGCGCGAAGTCTCCAAGGTGGTGGCGATCCACACCCACGTAGACCCGGTCCTCCTGGTGCGCCGAAGGCGTAACGCGGCTGATGGTCGCGCGAAGCGCCTCGAGCGGGAGACTGGCCTCCAGAAACTCCCAGTTGTGGCCGTCGTCGTCCGAACGGGCGAGGCGCCCGTCGTCCGATCCGACGTAGAGCAGACCAGGCACCAGCGGTGATTCCGCCAGGGTCGTCAGGGTGCCCCAGTCGCTGACCCCGTCGTGCATCGAGAGCATCCCCTCGGCGGGCAGCACACCGAGGATGGGAAGCTCGCTGCGGTCCTCGCGCAGCGTCAGATCGTCGGTGGCGCGCCACTCGCTGCCGAGATCATCCGACAGGAACAGGCGGTTGCCGCCGAAATACACCCTCCCCGCGGTGTGCGGAGAACTCGCCATCGGGGAGAGCCAGTGGAAGCGGTAGCGGTCCGCGTCCTCTTCCGGAAACGGACGGACGGTGGTCCGGTTTCCGGTGGCCGTGTCGAACCGGACGATGTTGCCGTTTTGGGAAGACACCAGCGCGATGCCCGATTCCCGCGGAACGGCTTCCTGGTCCATCCCGTCACCGAAGTTCGTCTGGCGCCAATCGCTGTTGAGGATGCCGGCCTGGTTGCGGGTAGCGGAGGGTCCGACCCAGGAATGGGTGTCCTGGGCTCCCCCGTAGATGTTGTACGGCGTCTCCATGTCGAGCGAGATCGCATAGAACTGGGTGAGCGGGATGTTGTTGATCTTTCTCCAGGTGACCGCCCGGTCCCACGACTCGTAGATCCCGCCGTCGTTCCCGAGAATCAGGTGCGCGGGCTCGTCCGGATCGATCCAGAGGGCGTGGTGGTCGCCGTGGACCCCGATGTCATAGGTCGGGGTCATGTCCCGGTTCGTCCGGAACGTACGCCCGCCATCGTCCGAGAGGTGGACCTGCGAGCCGAGCACGTAGACCCGGCGGATGTCCGTCGGGTCCACCTCGACGTGCGAGTAGTACATCGGGCGCGGGTTCAGGTCCGAGATCTTTTCCCAGGAGGCACCACGGTCGCGCGACAGGTAGAGACCCGAATCGGTGGCGTGCTCGACGAGAGCAAACACGCTCAGTGGATCGGAGCCGGCGATCTCCAGGCCGATGCGGCCGACGGGGCCCTCCGGGAGCCCTTCCGTGAGGCGCTCCCAGGTGTCTCCGCCGTCCGTGGTCCGGAAGATGCCACCTTCCGATCCCCCGCCGTTGAACCCCCAGGGAGTCCGGCGCCGGGTGTAGGCGCCAGCGTAGAGGATGGCCGGATTCCGGGGGTCCATCTCGAGATCCACCACCCCGGTGTCAGCGGAGATCTCGAGAACCTGCTCCCAGGTAGCGCCGCCATCCTCGGTCCGGAAGACGCCTCGCTGACCACCGGAGCGCCAGAGCGGCCCGAGCGCGGCCACGAACGCGCGGCGCGGCTGATCCGGATCAGGAACGATCCGCCCGATGTGTTCGGTTTCCTCGAGGCCGGCGTGGCGGAAGGAGTCCCCCCCATCGAAGGACACGTACACCCCGTCGCCGAACGAGGAACTCTGCCGGTTCGCCGGCTCGCCGGTTCCTACCCAGACCGTCGCCGGATCGGATGGGGAGAGCGCTACCGCCCCGATCGAGGTCGTCCCGAAGCGATCGAACAGCGCATCCCACGTCGCGCCGTTATTCCGGGTCCGGAACAGACCGCCGGACGCGGTAGCGACGTAGAACTCGTGCGGCCGGCCCGGGACCACGGCGAGGTCGGATACCCGGCCCGCCATCACCGCCGGTCCGATCGAGCGGAGCGGCAGGTCGTCCATGACGGGGAACGGCTCCGGGTCGCCCGCCGGCTGCGCGGCTGCGGGAGCAGCAGGCAGGAGAACGAGGCTGAGAGCGAGGAGCAGAAGGGCGCGGTGGATCATGCGGTTTCTCCGGATGGATATGAGCCGAATAGGGTATGTGAACACCCACGCCCCCTCTCCAACTCCCACCTCCCTGCGCGACGCGCCTCCCGCCGTGCGCTCTCCAATCACCCCTCCGGCACGCACCGGCCTCAGACTGCCACCCGTCCCCAATTGGAGCGCCGGTCTTCAGACCGGCATCGCTCCCCGCAGGGGAGTGAAACTCCCGTCGCCAATCCCCGCATGGCGCAGCAGGCAACGAGGATGGCGCAGTGCCACCCACGCGTCCGCACGACGTTTCGCCGTCCCCGGATAGGCCCGGTTTAGTCGGCGAACCGAGCGGTGGGCGTCTCGCGGCCTTCGGCCGCGATGCCGGTCTGAAGACCGGCGCTCCCAGCCCCCTACCCGATCCCGTGTCGGCGAAGCTTCTGCCACAACCCCTGGCGCGAGATGCCCAGTTCCCGCGCGGCGCGAGCGCGGCTTCCGGCGGCGCGGCGAAGCGCGCGCAACAACACAATCCGCTCGAAGGCCGCTCGCGCGACAACCAGTCTGCGGATTTCCAGGACCGAAAGGAGGGGCTCCGGGGGAGTCTCAACGGGATCGTTAGGGAGCGTCGGCGGCCCCGCCACCATCTCCGGACGAATCGCCGTGACTTCGGGCTGCCGCAAGAGCGCGCCGGCAAGGACCGATTCCAGCTCGCGGACGTTCCCCGGCCAATCGCGGCGGGTGAGTACCTCGAGAGCCTCGTCGGAAAGCCGGGGCAACGGGAGCCCGTGCCGCTCGGCCAGCCGCAACAGGAGTGCGGCGGCAAGCTCGGGAAACTCGCCTTTCCTCTCACGGAGCGGCGGCAGCCGGAGACGGACGACGCTCAGCCGATAGAACAAATCGGAGCGAAAACGACCCGCGGCCGCCAGTTCGGCGAGGGGTCGGTGCGTCGCTGCGACCAGGCGGAAGTCGGATCGTCGCAACCGGATTTCGCCCACCCGCCGGAACTCTCGCTCCTGGAGCGCCCGCAGCAGGAGCCCCTGCCCCCGCGGAGACAGGTCTCCGACCTCGTCCAGAAACAGGGTGCCACCGTCCGCGGCTTCCAGAAGCCCCGGGCGGGCGGAATCCGCGCCGGTGAACGCTCCCCGGGCATGTCCGAAGAACTCGGCCTCCAGCAATTCGTCGGGAAGCGCCCCGCAATTCACGGCAACGAGGGGCTGCCGACGCCGTCGACTGCGGGCGTGCAGATAGCGGGCGAGCAGTTCCTTCCCGGAGCCCGTTTCCCCCTCGATGAGTACCGGTACGTCAAAGTGGGCAATCCGCCCGGCTTCGGTGAGCAATGCCCGCATGGCGGGCGAAGCGGCGATCAGTTCCGCGGGAGACTGTTTCCCGTCAGCCGCGTTCGCGGACGACCGCACCGTGGTTCACCTTCAGTCGCTTGAGGATGGTGCGCCGCACCTTGGCAATGTCGCTGTCGTTCAGCGTCCGGTTTCGCGCCTGGTATCGGACGGAGATGCCGAGGGATCTTCTCCGCACTTCCCCGCCCACGGCGGCCGGCTCGTCAAGCAGATAGTCGTCGAAGACCCGAGCGTCCACGACCAGCGGATGCCCGAGCGCCTCCCGCACGAGATCCTCGGCCAGCACTTCCGGGCCGACAAGCAAAGCGAAATCTTCGACGGCGGACGGGTGACGTGGCAGCGGAGTCGCAATTGTCGGCTTGGTCATGTCCGGAACGGCCGCCAGCAGCGTCGCAAGGTCCAGTTCCCAGAGGAAGGCGTCCTGTTCGACTCCAAAAACGGCGGCAACTTCGGGGTCGACCTGGCCGAGCACCCCGACCACGCTTCCTTCCACCGTGACCTCCGCGGTCCGCCCGCCGAGGAAACCGAACGCGGATGACGGCCGGAAGCTGGGCGAGGTTCGCAGGCCGGCGAGGACATGCTCGAGCGTTGCCTTGGCGTCGAAGAAGTCCAACGCCTCGTCTGTCGGATTTCCGAAGCGATCCATTCGGACCCCGACGACGAGCGCCACCGCCTGTTCCCGCTCCTCCGGCCGGCCGTCACCGTTCGCCACCGTGGAGTGATAGGACCTTCCGACTTCGAAGAAGCGTACCGCCTTGGCTCCCCGGGCCAGGTTGCGAGCACCGGCGCGCAAAATCCCGGGTCGAAGCGACGTCCGCAGCGTGTCCCGGGCCTCTCCCAGCGGGTTCTGAACCTTGAGGAGGGGAACCTGGCGCATCTCGGGCGGCGTCACCGCGGCGAGATCTGCATCCGATATGAGCGAGTACGTCTGCACTTCAAAGAGCGCGGCTTCCGAGGCGAGGTCCCGCGCCCGCTCACGAAGCTCGCGGGCGGGAAGCGGCGGATGATGGGGAATTGCGCCGGCGAGCGGAGCGGCGGGCAGGTCGTCGTACCCCGCGATGCGCGCCACTTCTTCCACCAGGTCGTCGGGAACCCGTACGTCGCGGCGCCAATAGGGCACCCCGACCGAAAGCGATTCCCCCTGCTCTTCCACTTCGAACCCGAGGTCGTCCAGAGCGGAACGCACCGCCTCCCGGGAAATCTCCATCCCCAGAACCTGCGCGATCCGTGACCGGCGCAGCTGGACGTGGACGCGAGGCTCGGGCGCGGGCCACGCATCCACCATGCCCGCCGCAACGCGTCCCCCAGCGTGTTCCGTGAGCAGCCGGCACACCCGCGCGGAAGCGATGGCCGGCAGTTCCGGAGGAAGTCCCCACGCGAAGCGCCGCGCGGCGTCCGAAAACAGGTCGAAGGCGCGGGCCGTTCGGCGCACGTTCGCCTGCTCGAAGTTCGCGACTTCAAGGAGGACATTCCGGGTGGAATCCGTAATCTCGGTCTCGAGACCCCCCATCACGCCAGCGAGTGCGATGGCTCCGCCAGGATCCGCGATGACCAGCCGGTCGGGCTCCAGTTGCCGCGTCTTGCCGTCCAGGGTGGTCAAGGTTTCCCCCGCCGCGGCCCGCCGAACGATGATGTGATGGTCGCGGACAGTGTCGTAGTCGAAGGCATGGACCGGCTGACCCAGTTCGAGCATCACGTAGTTGGTGATGTCCACCAGGTTGTTGATCGGACGCATGCCCGCAGCGGTGAGCCGTTCCTGCATCCACGGAGGAGAAGGGGCGATCTCGACATCCTCGATCAGCGCCAGGGTGAAGCGGCGGCAAAGATCCGGGGCGGCAATCTCGACCGAGGCGCGCCCAGCGATGGCGGGCCCCGGCCGCGGCGTCGAGACGTCCGGTGGCGTCAAGGAGGCACCGGTAAGCGCTGAGACCTCGCGGGCCACCCCCAGAACACAAAGGGCATCTGCGCGGTTCGGCGTGAGGTCGAATACGAAGACCCGGTCTCCGAGGACCTCACCGAGCGGAGTGCCCGGCGGGCGGGAGGTGTCGAGTACCAGGATCCCCTCATGTTCGACGGACAGCCCCAGTTCCGCTTCCGAACACACCATCCCTCCGGACACCACGCCGCGAATGCGCGATTTCTTCAGTTTGCGCGCGCTGCCGGTCCGGGGGTCGGTGAGCATCGCCCCCTCGGACGCAAAGGCGATGTCCTGTCCGGGGGCGACGTTCGGCGCCCCGCAGACGACCGTCTGATGCTCCCCTCCCTTGTCCACGGTCACCAGGCGGAGGCGGTCGGCATCGGGATGGGGACGCACCTCCAGAACCCGCCCGACCACCACCAGGTCCCAGTCGCCGCCGAGTTGTTCGATGTCCGTGACTTCGAGACCCGCCAGGGTCAACCGATGGGCGAGAGCCTCGACGTCTTCCGGCAGGGAAACCATGGTTTCCAGCCACCGGAGCGGGACGCGCATAACCTAGCAGCCTGTGGTGGAACCCGGGTGAGCGCCGAGAGCGGCGAGGCCCAGTTCTCCCGGTGGGGCCAGTTCTCCCGGTGGGGGCCCGGCTGACAAGGCGCGTGAGGGAGGAGCCCCCACCGGGAGAACTGGCCCGGGTGTATTCCGACCGAAACGCAACGATGAGCGGCGCGAAGCGACATGGTTCAGACGGGATGGATCGCCGCTCGAGCCCCCACCGGGAGAACTGGGCCGCTTGGGTTTCACCACAGGCTGCTAAAACTGGCGAAGGAAACGAAGATCGTTTTCGTAAAAGCGTCGGATGTCCCGGATCCCGTGCCGGAGCATCGCGATCCGCTCCACGCCGAGACCTGCGGCGAATCCGGTGTAAATCTCCGGGTCGTACCCCATGTTGGCGAGGATCTCGGGATGCACCATGCCGGCTCCGAGGATTTCGATCCAACCGTCGGGGCTACTGATCGAGACCTCGACTCCGGGCTCCACGAAAGGAAAGTAGTCACAGCGGAAACGGATCTCCCGGTCCTCACCGAACAGATGCCGGGCGAACTCGTACAGCGTGCCCTTGAGGTGCGCGAGGGTGAGGCCCCGGTCCACTGCCAGGACCTCCGTCTGCGTGATCATCCACTCGTGGGTTGCGTCGGTGGCCTCGTTCCGGTACGTGCGTCCGGGAGCGATGAGACGGATTGGTGGCTCGTGCTGCTCCATATAGCGGATCTGGTTCGGTGAGGTATGGGTGCGTAGCAGGAGCGGCGTCCCGCCGTCGGGGCTTTCGAGGTAAAACGTGTCCATCGCGTCCCGCGCGGGGTGGTCCGCCGGGATCCGGAGAGCGTCGAAGTTGTAGTACTCGAGTTCGACCTCAGGTCCCTCGATCACGTGGAACCCCATCGAAGCGAAGGCGGCCACGATGGCGCGCTCCGTCCTCGTGATGGGATGGAGTCCGCCGGAAGGAAGCGGGCGCCCGGGAAGACTCACGTCGAGCGATGCCAGATCCTGTGTCCGACGGGCCTTCAGTTCGGCCTGTTTCGCCTGCAGGGCCTCTCCGAGGCGGGTCTTCGCATCGTTCAACAACCGACCGACGGCGGCCCGGCGGGAGGGATCGAGACGTCCGAGGGCGCGAAGCGAAAGAACGAGTCGCGACTTTCGTCCGAGGTGCTCGGTTCGCCATGCCTCAACGTCCCGCTCCTGGTCGAGGCGGAATAACGCCCCGACCGCTTCCGAGACTTCCGCCTCGGAAAGCAGGGACTCCGGATCGGGGACAGTCACGAACGCACTCGGGAAACCGGCAGGTGGGTGGGCGGAAGGAGCGCCGAGCGCGCGGCCAGTCTCACGCCGGATCTCTTTTTCATAGTAACTCGCCATCCGGGCTCCACGGGCTCCGGAAACGCTGTGTGATCAGGGCGCGAGCCAGGGCCATCGACGGCTGTCGACCGGCGCGACGCCAGGAAGTCGTTGATTCGATGAAACCGAAGTTGAGTCTCTTCATCGTGCGCAGGGCCGGGACCGGGACCGTGTTCGGATACGAGGCTTTGACAGATCCCTATCCCAGAATGTAAAGTCGCCGACCCAATCCGGACGCGGGGTGGAGCAGTCTGGTCAGCTCGTCGGGCTCATAACCCGAAGGTCGCGGGTTCAAATCCCGCCCCCGCCACCGGATTCCGGACCCGGGTTGCTCCCCGGGTCGGAAGGCTTGGGTACTCGCCCAGGAGCGACGCCACTGCGCCCAGCCCCCAGTCTGGTTTGATGTCTGGTTTGATGTCCGGTTTGACGTCCGGTTCCATGAACCTTTGTCTCCGTGGGGAAACCCCGGTGAGCGCACCGCACACGGGCTCACCTCCAGGCTGCGTTTGCCGGACACCATCCAGCAGGAGCGATCCATGACGGTTCTCCGGCACTGGCTGCGCGCCCGCTGGCCCTTTGGCGCCGCCACCGGCGCCGCCGTCGGCGTGCTCGTCGCCGGCACGATCGGATTCATGTGGATCGAAGAGTGGGACACCCTCGACGCCTTCTACATGACGGTGATCACCCTCTCCACCGTGGGGTTCGAGGAGGTCCGGCCGCTGTCGGATGCCGGGCGGCTGTTCGCCATCGGTCTTATCCTCGGTGGGGTGGCGACCCTGGGCTACGCGCTCGGGGCTCTCGGAGAACGCATCATGGAGGCGCCGAAGCGGCGGCAGGAAAGGAGAATCCGGCGCATGAAGAATCACATCATCGTCTGCGGTTTCGGAAGAATGGGGCAGCGGGGTTGCCGGCCTCAGGCAGCATGACAACCCGGTATGCGTCATCGAAACGACGACGGCTGGCGTTCAGTTGGCGACCCGCCAGGGAGTGGGGGCAATCGAGGGGGACGCCACGGTCGAAGCGACACTCGAACAGGCCGGGGTAGGACGGGCGTCGGCGATCGTGACCCTGCTGCCCAACGACGGGGACAACCTGTCGATCACCATGACCGCCAAGGCGCTGCGTCCCGAAATCCGGGTGATCGCCCGATCCGAGGAAGACCGCTCCCGCGCGAATCTGGAACGGGCCGGGGCCGCCGCCGAAGACGTGATTTCCCCGCACACCACCGCCAGCCGGGTTGTGGTCCGGAACCTTTGCAGCTCAGGCACCCATCGCCTGTTGCACGGAATCACCGAGATGACCCACCGGGGCTTCGGAGCCGGAGAAATTCTGGTGACCCCCGAATCCGGCTTCGCGGGAAAAACAATCGCCGAGTCCCCGTTGGGCAAAGACCGCATCGTCCTCGTCCTGGGCATCGAAAGGGACGGGGAGGAAATGACGATCGCCCCGCGCGGGAACCAACGGCTCGAGAGCGGAGACACCCTGATCGTCATGGGAGATGTCGACGACCTCCGAAGCCTGGGCGCCAGACTCGAAAAGCTCGCCGTGGAACCGCTCTGAGGAGCGCGGGAGACGCAGGGCCGTCCTAGCGCGATTCAACCTTCTCGGTGGGAACGCACGTGCCGCCCGGCTCCCCGCGGCTCGCGGCGGAACCCGGACCCGCGCCGCGCAGTATTCTCGACGGGAAAGTCCCCCCGAGGTTCTGATGCCCCCCCCGCAGCTACCCCGTTACCGCGCCTGCCTCGGGTACGGCGCGGCCTACACCAGCGTGTTCGTGGTGGTTGCTCTGGGCCGCCTCCTGCTCGTGGAAGACAGGTCGGTGTCCCGGATGGATGCCGCCGCGCTGATCTCGGGGTTGTTCTTCGCCTATGCGGCCGGTTGCGTCTTCGCCCTACCGCTGATCTGGACCCTGCGTCGCTTCCGGATGAACGCCAGGGTTCCGATCGCGCTCTGGTTTGTTGCCGTTCCCTTTTCGGCTCTCGGCAGCGTGTTCGGGGGCCTGCTCGGCCCACCCGGCATCCTGCTGCTGGGCGGGACGCCCATCCTGGCCGCGCTCGGTCTGGCGTTCGTCGTCCAGGCGGTCTGGACGAGATTCCGCCCGGGAGAGACGGGCGGCTGAGCCGGCGAGTGGATTTGAACCACCGACCTGCTGATTACGAATCAGCTGCTCTACCCCTGAGCTACACCGGCTAGCCCTTGGAATCTAATTGTAGGCCGTTCTCGATGTCCGGTACGCCACCCGCGAGGACCTCGCCCTCGCCGGTCGGCCACGACATGCAGCCGGCGGATTGCAGCGCGCTGCCAAGGTTGAGCGTCGGCACCGCGTAGATCCTCTGGACACACGTAGAGACATGCTCCAGAGCCCGAGAACCATGGCGAGGCGTCTTGCCGGCAACCTCGCGCTGCTCATGCTGGGGGTGAATCCACTGGCGGCCCAGGAGTTTCCGCCGGGCTACGTCGATCCGGCTCCCCTTCTCGCCGCCGTCGCCGAGGAGATCGGCGAGGCCGACCTGCGCTGCATCACGTTCTCCGGCAGCGGCTACGCCGGCGCGGTGGGCCAGACATTCGAGAACGCCGTCAACATCGACTGGCCGCGCATCGACGCGCTGGCGAACTACACGCGCGTCATCAACTGGGAAGCCGGCACGAGTGTGGAGACGTTCGACCGGCAACCGGGCATGGCGCCGGCGTCCTGGAAGTACGGTCTCGGCTGGCGCGGCGGCACGCCAACCCAGAAGGAGACGCGGCAGACGCACGTCACCGCCGGCGAGTTCTCGTGGCACCTGGACGGCGACGGCCCGCCGGTCGCGGTGCCGCCCGAAATCGCCGAGGTGTACCAGCTCGACATGTGGCTCAACCCGCACGGGTTCGTCAAGGCGTCCCGCCTGCCGGGCGCGAATCCGGTGGCATTCTGGCGCTGGGAACAGATCGAGAAGGGCCGCGACGGCAACGTCGTGAGCCCCAAGAAGATGCACGTCGTCGCGATCACCATGTTCGGCAAGTACCGGGTGGACGCCACGATCAACTCCCGGAATCAGATTCAACGGCTCAAGACGACGGTGAACATCCCCGTCCTGGGCGACTTCAACATCGAGCACGAGTCCACGAATCACGTCTCGTTCGGCAACATCAAGTGGCCGACCGACTGGCACTCGCACCAGGGCTGGGACGACAACTGGCAGTTCTACCGACAGAGCACCGGGCATAACGCCTACGGCGGCACGTTCGCGGACATCCGGCCCAACGAGTGCGGCGACGCGGTGCCGGTGCCGGAGTCGGTGGCCGAGGCGGACTGGTCCACCGAGGTAACGGTCGACGAGATCGCCGACGGCGTGTATCGGCTCGGCGGTGGTCCCGCCAACAGCTACCTGGTGGAGTTCAGCGACTTCGTGGCGGTCTTCGAAGCCCCCGGCGACGAGGAGCGGAGCCTGAAGGTCATCGACCGGATTACGCAGCTGGCCCCGGACAAGCCGATCCGCTGGGTGATCGCGTCCCACCCGCACTTCGACCACATCGGGGGGCTGCGCACGTACCTGCACATCGGATCGACCATCGTCACCCACATCCTCAACCTGGAGTTCCTGAACCGCGATGTGCTGACCTACGAGCCGAGAACGATCAGGCCGGACATCGTCTCCAGGTGGCCGCCGACCGAGCTGGCCGAGGGCTACAACTACGAGGCGATCCAGGAGAACTACGTCATCACCGACGACTCCCGGATCCTGCGCGTCTACTACGTGCAGCCGCTACGACACGTCGCCGGGATGCTGATGGCGTACCTGCCGGCCGAGCGCATCGCGTTCCAGGCCGACCTGTTCGACACCCACGAACCGCCGAAGGAGGCGCAGCTGCCGTCGATGCGCGCCCTGCATACGCAGGTGGAGCGCATGCACCTGGACGTGGAGACGCTGGCCCCGGTGCACGGGGAGCCGGTGCCTTGGAGCGACTTCCTCGCGGCGCTGGAGCAGCTCGAGCCCTAGCAGCCTGTGGCAAAACCCACGCGGCGTTCGGCCGGCGATGCATCCCGCCCGAACCACTCCGCTTCGCTCCGTTCTTCGTTGCGTTTCGGTCGAAATACACCCGGTATTCCTCCCTCACGCGCCTCGTCGGACGGGCGCCTCACCGACCTCGGCGCTCACGTGAGTTTCACCACAGGCTGCTAGGCGATCTTTCCCCGCCGGATCCCGGCGGGGGCTCCAGCCGTTGGTACAGTACGGCGACGTTGTGCGGCAGGATGGCTGGGCATGAGATCGTGAAGCCCCCTGCCCGATGACCCTGCACTCTGCGCCGCGTCCGGAAGACCGCGATCTCGCCTACCAGCAGCGAAGTCTGGATGGGGTCGCGCGCAGCTTCGCATTCACCATCAAGGCGCTACCGGGAAAGCTGTACGACGCCGTGGGCAACCTGTACCTCCTCTGCCGGATCGCCGACACCATCGAGGACGAGCCCGCCCTCTCTCCGGACCAAAAGGCGGCCTTCTCGAACCGCTACGTCGAACTGGTGGCCGGGGAGGGCGACCCGACCGTCTTTGCCGACGAGCTGGGGGCGCTGCTTTCTTCGGCCACCACCGAGAGCGAGCGGGACCTGGTGGCCAATACCCCGCGAGTCCTGAGGGTCACCGCCCGGTTCAGCGCGCCACAGCAGTCGGCAATCCAGCGCTGTGTCCGCATCATGACGCTCGGCATGGTGGAGTTTCAGCGGAGCGCCACCGCCGAGGGGCTGCGGGACGTTGCCCAACTGGAGCGTTACTGCTATCACGTCGCCGGCGTGGTCGGGGAAACCCTCACCGCGTTGTTCTGCGACTACTCCGCCGAGATCGCGAAGCGGCGGCGCGAGCTTCTGGCCCTGTCGGTGTCCTTCGGACAGGGACTGCAGCTGATCAACATCCTGAAGGACATCTGGGAAGACCACCGCCGCGGAGTCTGCTGGCTGCCGCGTGACGTCTTCGGTGCGGCCGGAGTGGAACTCCGCTCTCTTTCTCCCGGGCGAGCGGACCCCGGCTTCGTAGCGGGGTTGATGGAACTGGTGGCGATCACGCGGCGGCATCTCGCCAATGCGCTCCGTTACATCCTGATCCTTCCTGCCGGGGAAACCGGGATTCGGCGGTCCTGTCTGTGGCCCCTGGGCATCGCGGTCCTCACCCTGCAGCGAATACGGCGAACACCCGCGTTTACGACCGGACGGGAGGTGAAGGTGTCTCGACGCAGCGTCGGCGCGGTCGTCGTCGTCAGCAACATCTTCGCGCGTTCGAACTTCGCGTTGGGGCTCCTCTTCAAACTGCTCACCCGCGGCCTTCCCGACACGCCGCCGGTCCGCTGACGCCGTCTCCCGGCAGCGGGGCCGAAGCCGATCCGATCCGACCGGGCTATCGGTTCACGTTGAGGCGGACGACCACGCCGAGGGTCAGCGCGGAAACAGTGGGGCTTCCCATCCCCCCTTCGGCGAGCCGCAACACATCACCCTCTTCATCCCGGTACTCGATGTATCGGTAGTCGAAGGCAAGCGAAACCGGAATCCGCGGGAAGGGCACCTTGATCCCGAATCCGAAAACGACGGCTCCCGACTCCATGGCCTCCCCTCCTTCGATCTCCGAGGTTCGCCACGCGTAACCCACCACCGCGTAGGGAGTGACAGCGGCGCGCGGCCACTGCGCCACGGCCGATACCGAAGCCTCCTGACTTACCTGCTCAAGGGGCTCTCGAAAGAAGATGACTCCGGCTTCCTCATCCGTGACAGAGAACTCGAACTCGGTCGTCGTTCGAGTAAAACCGGCTTCCGCTCCGAGATAGCGGTTCACGAAGAAGGCGCCGCGGGCGCCAAGGTGCTGGCCGAACCCGACATCGGAAGCCTCACCCGAAACCGTCTGAAAAATGTTCCTGGAAAATCCCAGATCCTGGTCCACCAGTTGGCTCCCGATCACGATGGCCGCTTCAGCATGCGTCCAGTCGCCTGGTTGCGAGAAAACCGGACCCTGACGGGCAGGTCCGGTCTGGGCGACGCCGGAAGCTGTTTCGGATGCCTCCCGGAGGCTCTGGAGAATGTCCCGGAGCCGGCCGGATTCGGGGTCATGGGCCACGGACTCTTCGGAGTGGCGTCCCGCGCTCTTCTCCGAGGGGAACGCGGCGAATGGGACCGCCGTCAGTACAACCAATGGCGCGGCAGACCTCAGTCGCCGCAGATTCACTGACCGACCTCGAGGTTGATCTCGGTGGCCGTCCCGTCGGCAACCCTCACCAGATGCGGATGGACGGTGACGCTGAAATCGTGATCGGCGGCGCCGAAAGGGAAGAAGTAGGCGCGGGCGCCGTGACTTACGGGTATCGGGTTCGCTCGCAGCACGTAGTTCCCGTTCGGCAGGCCGGCGATTTCGTAGTTCCCCGCTTCGTCGCCCCAACCGCCCACCGTGTGGTCGAGCAGGGGCTCGTAAGCGACGACGTGGGCGTAGCGGACGGCCTCTCCCGAAGGGCGGCGGATTACACCCCGAATACTTCCGGTCTTCGCGGCCAAACCGGGATAAAGGAGCGACGCCCCGGTGATGTCATCGGCAGTGAGGGTTCGCCCAAGCGAGGTGCCGCTTCCGAAACCGTACGGCCACATTACGGACGAGCCGGTGAGCAACGCGCCTTCGGATCGGCGCCCGACGCCGGAATGGCCCAGCCCCAGGAAGTGGCCAGCTTCGTGAACCATCGTGGATTGGTAGTCCCAACCTCCGCGTTCCGGCGTATCCGTCCAGTTGTAGGCCGGGTTCACGATGATGTCGGACTCGGCGATGGCACCCGTCTCGATGACAGTGAGCCAGCTCGTCACGGACAGCGTGATGTCGGAGAGACCCAGCTCGGCCATGTGTTCCCGGGTCGTGAAGCCGACCGTGTTCGTCCTGTCGAAGAACTCGAAGGGGCGCTGGTTGGTCTTGCCACGGTAGGAAAACGAGAAACCGACCTCTTCGGGGGCAGCCCAGGTGTCGAATGCGGCCCTCGTCTCGGCCACCACCTCGTCCACGGTCATCCAGTTGTCGGGCACGTTGGCCACCCAGTACCCCACCGGACGCAGGCCAGAGGCCCAGACGAAACTCGGCCCCCGGATCAACTGGTATCCGGAAGCAATCGGGATCCCGCCGGACGCGGCAAGTGCGACAACCAGCGTTCCGGTGAGCCACCGGGGCAGGCGCGCGGCAGAAAGGGACTTCGTCACTGGGCCAAGGCGTCACGCACGATGCGCCGCACGTCGTCGAGCGAGGCAGGCCCCTCGGATCGGGCCGCACGGGCGTCCACCGGAACTCCGCCGGGATCCTTGAGCGTCAGGCCGGCGAGGGACCGCGCGAGGAGCTGTTCTCCGGTCGCCGGGTCGCGCTCCATCGTGAATTTCCCGGCCGCCATCCCCAGCACCGTCGGGATCCGGCCGGCGCCGCCGTCGCTGAAGACGAGGACCTCCTCGCCAAGACGGAATACCGGGGATCCCGGCACTACCAGCCGGTAACCCTCGGCCTCTCCGCCCAGGATCCTCAGCGTCAGCAAATCGCGGCGCCCCCCCTTCAGATACTCGTCGACGGCAACGGTGACGAAGGTGTGGATGCCGGTGCGCCGGGCATTCATCTGACTCGTGATTCCTACGACCTCACCCGTGAAGATCTGGTCGGCCCGGCGGGCCATCTGGTCGATTGGCAGATGCCGGACGGTTGATGCTTCAAGCCCACCCGCAACGAGGAGCAACACGGCCAAGACCCCTCGGCGTACGGCGGGCAGGGCCGTTATCGTGGATACGGATACAAGATTCCCCGACGCTTCTGGCACAACTTTGGAAAGGTAGCACGTACGAGAATCCAAACGCGGACTCCGAAGAACGGTCTACCGACCAGCCGCAACTGCCCGCACGGAGCAGCGAAAGCAGCAGTGACCACTTGAACTTACCTGGCTGCCACGCGGCGCCCATAAATGGCCGGACGGACGGGAAGAACGGGCGGAGTTCGGGGTTCCGGTGGCTGCACGCCACTATGCCCGATGGAGTCATTGCCGAGACGTGAGCCATAACGCCACTCGGCGTCCACGCCGTGCGCGGCGCGGCGCGGAGCAAGCAAGAAACTGACGGCAGCGAACCTCCGGTTCGCTGCCCGCATGACCGGGGGGAAAGTGTGAAAGGGGGGCCACTGCCCCCCGTTCACAAATTGACAACGACCAATCGGAACTCGCCACCGCGCGCCGGAGGCGCGCAAGGGAGTTGCGATTGCCGGCGCGAAGCGCCGGGCGGTTCGGGAACGGGGCCCCTCGTTCCAGCTCAGAAGGCACCAGTCCACCGATCCCGTCTATGGGCCCCGGTTCCGGACCGCTCGACACGAGGGGGGAAAGTGTGAAAGGGGGGCCACTGCCCCCCGTTCACAAATTGACAACGACCAATCGGAACTCGCCACCGCGCGCCGGAGGCGCGCAAGGGAGTTGCGATTGCCGGCGCGAAGCGCCGGGCGGTTCGGGAACGGGGCCCCTCGTTCCAGCTCAGAAGGCACCAGTCCACCGATCCCGTCTATGGGCCCCGGTTCCGGACCGCTCGACACGAGGGGGGAAGGTGCGAAAGGGGGGCCATCGCCCCCCTTTCACAAGAAGGAAACGACCAATCGGAACTCGCCACCGCGCGCCGGAGGCGCGCAAGGAAGTTTCGATTCCCGAGCCAGGAGCGGCCAGGAGTCGGGTTCCCCGACCCCAACCCCTCCTGCTCCGGGGTCTCCGTGCGGCTCGCGCCCCACTTCGGAAGCCCGAGCTACGGAGCGGCCAGGAGTCGGGTTCCCCGACCCCAACCCCTCCTGCTCCGGGGTCTCCGTGCGACTCTCGCCGCACTCCGGAAGCGCGGCGCGGAGCGCCGGGCGTTCCGGGGTCAGCGCGCCATCCGGAGGAACGGCTACACGCGGTTTCGCGGCCCTCCGGGCCGCGGTGCCGGTCTGAAGACCGGCGTTCCCGGGCCTGCGCGCCATCTGCTGTTGGCGGCGCTTAGGCGAGCGCGCAAAAAACAACGGCAGCGAACTCCGTCCGCGCCCGACGCGCCCATCCCCGAACTCATCCCCCGCCGCCTATCCGGCCGAAACCCCTCCGGATCCCGTCAACCCTCCCCTCCGTCGGCACACAATCACTCCAAGAAAGTGGGACATTTTCGAAGCCCATTGACACACAGTCGATGTCGATGCCCTGAACGAGCAAAAACAATGGCAGCGAACTCCGTTCGCTGCCCGCCTGACCGGGGGGAAAGCGTGAAAGGGGGGCTACCGCCCCCCGTTCACAAAAACGCAACTACGAATCGGAACTCGCCGAAGTGCGCCTCCGGCGCACGAGGGAGTTGCGATTCCCGAGCCAGGAGCGGCTGGGAGTCGGGTCCCCCGACCCCAACCCCTCCTGCTCCGGGGTCTCCGTGCGGCTCTCGCCGCACTCCGGAAACCCGGCGCGAAGCGCCGGGCGGTTCGGGAGGGGGGCGCAGCTGCAATCAAGCTCCGCCACGAACCCCCAACGGAACGGACGCCCCCCTCCCGGACCGCTCGACACGAAGGGGGCGCAGCTCCAATCAAGCTCCGCCACGAACCCTCAAACAGAACAGGCGCCCCCCTTCCGGACCGCTCGACGGAAGTTAGCATCCTACCGATGGAGCGCTCCGGGACCGTGATCCGGGTGAGCCGAAAGGGAGCGATGGTCCGGCTCCCGCCCGGCGCGCACGGCGAGCCGGAATCCCTTTGGCGCTGCTCCCTCGGGGGGCGCCTCTTCAGCCGGGGAGATACCCGCCCGGACGGGGCCGCCGCCGTGGTGGGGGATGAAGTCCTCGTCGAGGAGATCGAACCGGGCCGACCGCACGCCTCCCGAACGGGAACCTCCAGTGGGCGCATCACCGCGGTGCGTCCCCGGCACAACGCGCTCCGCCGAGCTGTCGGACCACCCGAACGCCGGGAAATGCACGTGTTCGCGGCCAATCTCGATCGCTGCTACATCGTCTCGGCTTTTTTGGAACCGCCGTACCGGACGGGTTTCCTCGACCGGTCCCTGGTGGTCGCGTTCGATGCGGGCGTCACCCCGGTCCTCGTCTTCAACAAGCTCGATCTCGCAGGCGAACACGAAATCGTCAGACTTGCCCACGATCTCGTTCCCTATCGCCGGCTGGAACTCGAAGTCCATCGGACGAGCACGCGCAGCGGAGAGGGGATCGAGGCCTTCCGGAGCGGTGTGGCGCGCGGCCGGGCTGTGCTCTTCGGCCACTCGGGAGTCGGGAAAACCGAACTGCTCGCGGCGCTCGGGGTGCCCGGCCGGCGGAGCGGCGGACTCGATCGCAGAGGTAGGGGCCGCCACACCACGACGGCAGCCGAACTGATCCCGCTTCCGGGTGGAGGCGAGCTGGTGGACACCCCGGGCATCCGCGCGCTCGGCCTCGACGGGCTGACAGCGACGCGCATCCGGACCGCCCATCCCGATCTGGCCCCCTACGCCGACGACTGCCGCTTCCCCGACTGTTCCCATCGGACCGAACCCGATTGCGCGGTCCGGGCGGCGGTCACCGCCGGAAAGGCCGACCCGGCCCGCTACGAGAGCCTGATTCGCCTCTCCCGGGAGGCAGGCGGCCTTAACAGCCTGTGGTGAAACCCAGGCGGCGTTCGGCCGGCGATCCATCCCGGCTGAACCGCGTCGCTTCGCGCCGCTCATCGTTGCGTTTCGGTCGAAATACACTAGGTATTCCTCCCTCACGCGCCTTGTCAGCCGGGCGCCTCACCGGCCTCGGCGCTCACCCGGGTTCCACCACAGGCTGTTAGCGAAGGAGTAGCGGATTCCTCTCCGGAACCGTTCGAGGCGGAAACGCCGGGGCAATACCCGCCGGCTTCATCGGAATGAGCCGTGCGATCTCGCCGACCAGCTCCTGAAGCCCCTCGCCGGTAGTCCCGGAAACGTGCCAGGTTTCCGCCCCCGCGAGACGGTGCGGGAGAGCCGCCCGGGCCGCCTCATCGAGCCGGTCCACCTTGTTGAACAGTACGATCCGGGGCATCTCGAGGAATCCAAGATCGCCGAGCAGGCTCTCGACGGCAGCAGCGCGAGAGTCGAGGCGGGAACTCGAGGCATCAACCACCTGCAGCAGCAGGGATGCCGCCGAGATTTCTTCGAGCGTGCCGCGAAACGACTCGATGAGGTCTTCGGGCAGGTCGTGGATGAAGCCAACCGTGTCAGCGAGCAGCACTTCCCGCTCCACGGGCACCCGGAGCCGCCGGTTCGTGGGATCGAGGGTCTCGAACATCCGATTGCCGGCAGCCACATGACTTCGGGTCAACCGATTGAGCAGCGTTGATTTCCCGGCGTTCGTGTAACCGACCAGGGAGACCACCGGAAGGCCGCGGACATCGCGCCGCTTCCGGCGCACGTCGCGCGTCACCGCGACCTGGGCCAGATCGCGCTGCAGGCGGGCGATCCTCTCGCGCGTGCGCCGCCGGTCCACCTCGAGGCGGGTCTCGCCCGGACCCCGGCCCCCGATGCCGCCAGCCAGACGAGACAGCGACGTATCCCGCTGGACCAGCCGCGGCAATCGGTAACGCAGTTGGGCGAGTTCGACCTGCAGCTTCCCCTCCCGGCTCGTCGCGCGCCGCGCAAAGATGTCCAGGATCAACTGGGTGCGGTCGAGGACCTTGAGATCGGTGGCCTGGGAAATGTTGCGCGTCTGAGAGGGACTCAGGTCGCACGCGAACAGGATCAGGTCGGCGCCCCGGTCGAGAGCCCGGATCACGAGCGCTTCGAGCTTGCCTCGACCGACCAGGGTACGGGGGTCGAGGCGAGGCCGGCGCTGCACGAGAGAGTCGACAACTTCGAGACCCGCATCCCGGGCCAGTTCACCCAGTTCCTCCATCACGTTCTCGAGCGGGAGCGATCTCTCCCCCACCCCGACCAGAATCGCGCGTCCCGAGAACTTCCGACCCGGGCGCTCCGGCGCAAATCGCGCGAAGGCCCGCTCCAGGTCGGCGAGGAGCGAGGTGCAGTCGAGGTCCAACTGACTCGGGGCGACGGGCGGCAGCAGTTCCCACGGTGTTTCATCTTCTTCTTTCGCTTTCGCCGCCCCCCGGGCGGCGGTGCCGGTCTGAAGGCCCCCACCGGGAGGGCTGGCGGCGTTCCCTTGACGTCCGGGAGGCTTCAGGTGGGCGACATGGACGACGCCGGGCAGTCCGTCCTCGCCGACCGTGACGGCCGCCATCAGATCCAACCGGAGGAGGACGAGGTCCGCGAGGTCATCACGCGTCAGCGGTTCTCCCGCCAGATGGGTATGGACAAACCGCAACCCCCGCAACCGCCGGCCCGCCGCGCGCTGCCGTTTCAGGTCCGGCAGTTCGATGCGGCGGGCGTCCCCCACTCCTACCCAGGTGATCGTGCCGCGCCGGTCCACGAGAGCTCCCACCTGACGCCGAATCGTGTGGGAGATCCCCGCGAGCTGCCGGGCAAACTCCCGGGTCAGAAGCGCGGCCGGCGGCAAACTCCGCCGGCTGAGGCGCTCCAATACCTTCCGGTCGCGGGACTTGAGCCCCGCCGTGTTTCCTTCGACGCGCAAGGAAAAGGGGTGTGCGGGGCGCCGTCAGCGGTGAGGAGCGTCGGGCCCGGATTTCCCACTTCGGGAACGCGCCCGCTGCGCGTCCCGCAGCAGATCGAGCTTGGCGCGCGCCGAGATGTAGTTCGGATCGATCTCGATCGCCCGCTCGTATTCGCGCATGGCCTTGTCCTCGTCGCCGAGTTTCATGAGCGTCTCGCCGAGGAAGAACCGGGCGTCGGCCATCTGGCGGTCCCGCGAAATCGCCTTACGGAAATAGTCGGCCGCCTGACGGTATTTGCCCTGGTGGTAGTGCAGGACCCCGAGGTGATACACCACGTACGCGTTGCGTCCGTCGGTCCGCGCCGCAAGCTGGAACTCCTGGACCGCCTTTTCGATGTGCCCCTGAGAGTAGTAGGCGCTCGCCAGGTTGGCGCGGGCTTCGGTGAAGTCCGGTTCGATGTCGAGGGCCAATTGATACTGCTCGATCGCAGCGTCGACCCGGCCGCGCCGCTTGTAAGCGACCCCGAGGTTGTTCCGGGCACGGTTGAAGTTGGGCCGTATCGAGAGCGCCAACTCATACATCTCGATTTCCCGGGCCATGGGGTCGAAGCCTCCCTGGTCCACCAGCGCTTCGGCGAAATAGCCGTAGAGGAAGCCCTGGTTGTTGTAGAAGTTCGAAATGGCCTCGAAGTCATCGATGATCTTCGCCCCCGCGTATTCGCGCTCGGGGTTCGCGGTGAAGTCCACGAAGATCAGGTCGGGCCCGTCCTTGATGCCGCCGGTGATGTGACCACTGTTGACGATGACCTCGGCTTCCCTGGTGACCTTCTCGATGGTGGTGACATCCACATAAACGGCATCCACCCCCACCGCCCGGGACATCCCGACGAAGAGGTTCGTGTACGCCAGACAGTTACCGCGTCCTTCCTCGAAGACGCTCTTCGCCGTCTTGTTGGAAAGCCAGTCGTAGGAAATGGTCCCGCCGGTGTGCTGCCGAATCGCCCGGACGATGGCCCGCATCTTTTCCTTGTCGCCCCGGAGGTTCTCGGTGACCCGAACTGCGAGTTCACGGATTTCGTCGTCGATCTCGAAGGGAATCTCGACCTGGGCCAGCACGTCGGGAGTGATCCGGTGATTCAGGTCCGCCCGGATCTCTTCCACCGTCCAGGTGCGCTTGGGCACCGTTCCGCAGCCCAGGGGTCCGAGCACCAGCCCGGTGAGCAGGAGCCCGCCAGCGGCCAAGCCAAACCAGCGCGGTGACAGGGGTATTGAAGACGACATCGAAATCGAGTATAGCGTGGCTTTCGAGGCTTGCAGGGAACCCTCTGCGGACGTATTCTTTCACGGAAATTCCACGGCTTTTGCGCGTCCGGTCCGGGGTGGATCCTCGGCCTGGTGGGCGCTCCAGCATCAGGAGGCCTCATGCCTGAGCAGACGCGGGTTGCCCCCCGCCTTTCCCTCGTTACGGCAGGTTCCGCCGCGATTGCGATACTCGCGCTCGTCCTCCCCGCCCTTGCCCAGGACAACCTGAGCCGGGGCGACCGGCGTTGGCTCGAAGAGATCGAGCCGATCATGACCGCTCAGGAGCAGCAGGCGTTCGAGTCGCTCCCGCGCGGCGAGCGGGACCGCTTCAAGGAGCACTTCTGGGCACGCCGCAGCCAGAACCCGCATGACCCGGACCGGGCCGAAGACCAGTTCAAGAACTGGCGCGAGCAGGCCGACGACCAGTTCGGACAGCGCGGCCAGAAGGGCTCCCGGACCGACATGGCGCTCGTGATGCTGCTCTTCGGCCCACCGGACAACCGGGAGCGGACCGGAGGACGGAGCGCCGGACCGGGTGGCGCACGGCCGCCCGCGGGCGCGACCGGCGAGAACCCGCTCGGGGAGAGTGGCGGAGGCGTGGGCGCCGGCGGTGGCGGCGGCCCCGGTGGCGGCATGGGCGGTGGTCCAGGCACCGGAATGAAGTTCAGCTACGTCCCGAACCCCGAGCGCGGTCTTCCCGCCGGCATGGAACTCGAATTTCGAACCACGAACCTCGGGATGCGTTTGATCCGCAACGACGAGATCGAGGCCGCGATCGAGCGGGCGCGGGCGCGGCAGATCATTTGGCCGAGCCAGATCAACTTCACCCTGAACGCGGAGGGCAAGCTCCCCGACGTCGAGGATCTCTTCGGCGCCGAAACGAGGGCGCTCCTGGACCCGAACAGCCCGGGCAAGACGATCCTGAATGCGCTCCGGGCTGGCGGCGAGCCGAGCACCGACATCGGAATCGACGCCAACTTCTCGTTCTTCCGCTCGAACGCCGGAGACACCTACGTGGCCGCGATCTTCGAACTGGATGCGGACTCCATCTCCTGGAACGGCGACAAGGCCTCGCTCCAGGTGTTCTACAACGTCGTGGACGCCCTCGGGACGGTGATCGGTTACGACGAGCGCAGCGTCGAGGTTACGAAGGGACCGGCGGGCGGTCCGACGATTGCGGAGATGCCGATGCAGATGGCGCCCGGCGCCTATTCGGTCTATGTCGGGTTCCTCGACCCGGCCACCCAGATCCACGGGACAATCACCCGGGAAATCGAAAGCCCCGACTTCGGCAGCGGTGATTTCATGCTGTCGTCGGTGGCGCGGTTTTCGGACGGCTCGCGCGTGGAAGACTTCACGCCGGAGCCCGGCAGAGCGCTCCTGGTCGGAGGATTCCACTTCACTCCGCAGATTTCTCCCGTGTACTCGCCGGGCGGCAACCTGCGCCTGGTCTTCAACGCCTACGGATACGACGCGAGCGGCCAGCCCAACCTGACCTGGCAGATCACCTTCAAGAAGGACGGCAAGCAGTACCTGCGCTACAACCCGACGGCGTTCAACCTGGCCTCCGCGGAACTGGCGATCGCCATCGTGGATGTTCCCCTTTCCCGGCTTTTCGCTGACGGCCGCCGTGAGGATTTCGAAGCGGGCGCATACACCGCCGAGATCACCGTGAGGGACACGGTGGGCGGAGGGTCGATCACGGAAATGGTTGAGTTCGAGGTGTCCGGATCCTGATCTCCATTAGCCCGGGGTCCTCCGCCCGCCCGCCGGCTTCGGGCGGGCGGCCCGGATCGCGCCGGAAAGCCTTCGCCGCCATCCTGATCGCGGCTGCGGCGGTGGTCGTCCTGGGTCGCCTTGCCCCTGAGAGTGCGGGTCGCGCCGCACCCCTGGTGGCCGCGGCCGGGCCGGCGGGCGGAGGAGGTGCGGAAGCGGGGGCTCTCGTCCAGGAGTCGGTGTACGAAGCGATCGAGGTGTTCAGCGGCGCTTTGATGCTCATCCGCGACCAATACCTGGAGCCGGTGGATCCGGCGTTCCTGATGGACGGGGCGGTCCGGGGGATTTTCGAAGCCCTTGATCCGGACAGCGCCTACCTCAGCATCGCCGACCTCGCCCGCTACCGCAATCGCGCGTCGGCCAGCGCCAGCGTGGGGGTCGGCCTTCAGAAGCGGTATTACCTGCACGTGGACGATGTGCTGCCCGGGTCGCCGGCGGCGGGAGCGGGGATCGAGCGCGGCGTCGCGATCACGGCGATTGACGGCCAGAACACTCGAGAACTCCGGATTCCGGTCGCGCTGTTGCTTCTCTCCGGAGAGCCGGACACCCCCGTGGAACTGACGCTTCGGGACGCCACGGACTCGGAGTCGCGGGTCGTCACCCTCGCGCGGGCCGTGCTCCCCGACCCTCCGGTGGAACACCGAATGCTGGATGCAGGCGTCGGGCTGCTCCAGATCCGACGTTTTCACGAAGAGACGCCGGCTCAACTGGCAGCCGCCGTTCAGTCGCTCAAGGACAGCGGGGCGGAAAGCCTGGCGCTCGACCTTCGCGGAAGCCGCGGAAGTGTCGGCGTTTGCGAAGCCGGGGTCGAAGCCGCCGGCGTATTCATGCAGGGCACCGTGGCCCGACTCGTCGAGCGTTCGGCCGAGGGTGAAGAGTCGTCGGTTGCTCTTGAAACACCGGCTGGCGAGCCCGGGTTCGAAGGGCCGCTCGCCGTGCTCGTGAACCGGAGCACGGTGTGCCCTGGCGAAGTGCTCGCCGCAGCCCTCAAGTCCCGGGACGAGGCGGATGTGGTCGGTGGACGCACCGCGGGCCGGACGGGGCGCCCCGAACTCATCGAACTCCCGGAGGGTGACGCGATCCTCCTTTCCACCGCCCACATCAGGGGGACGGATGGAGAGGACATCCTGGGGGTCGGGGTGACACCCAGCCTGGGTCCCGCGGATCTCGATGTCGAACCCGGGGATCTTGACAAGGACGACCCGGAGCTGGACTTGGCGATCCGGGCTCTCGAGCGGCGCCGGGCGGGGGAGCAAGGCTCTCGCTGAGACGCCGGAGCGGCCCGGGGGAAGACCCCGGGGGAAGATCAATGTCCCGCCGCGTTTGGCGGTTCGCGCTCGTCTTGACGGCAAGCGGCGGAGTCGCGGCCGCCGGACTGTTGGCGTACCAGAGTTTCCACCTGGGACCGCTGGAAGAGGCGCTTCACCGCCCCTATGCCGCGCACCGGGGCGCGGTGCTCTTCCGGGTGGGGCGGGGCTCAACCGCGGAGTCCATCGCAAACCGCCTGGAGGCCTCGGGGATCGTCGCCGACCGAGAGCTCTTCCTCTGGGGAGTCACGAGGGCGGAACTGGGCAGTCGCCTGCAGGCGGGTCTTTATCGCTTCGAGGGTCCTCTTTCACCCGCCGAAGTGATCGGCCGGATCGTGGAGGGAGAGGTCGCGACCCTGCCGGTCACGGTCCCCGAGGGTCTCGACAAGCAAACCACCGCGACCCTGCTCGCCGAGCGGGGAGCCGGGGATCCGGACGCGCTCCTGGCCGTCTTTTCGGACCCGGAGGCCGCCCGACATCTCATCGGTGACCTCGACCCCGAAGCGGAAGACCTCGAGGGATACCTCTTTCCCAGCACCTACCGGCTACCCCCGGAGGCCGATCCGGAACAGGTCGCCGCGGTACTGGTCGGCCAGTTCCGGGCGCTCTGGACGGCCCGGCGGCGCCGCCGGGCAGAGGAGCGCGGCCGCTCCCTGCGCGAAATCGCCACCCTGGCCTCCATCGTCGAAAAGGAGACCGGAAGCGCCGGCGAGCACGTCACGATCGCCTCGGTCTTCTGGAACCGGCTCGAGCGCGGGATGCCTCTTCAGTCCGACCCCACCGTGCTCTTCGCGATGCGGCGGGCGGGTGATACCGGGAACAACATCAGGAGGCGCGATCTGGACATCGATTCGCCGTACAACACCTACCGGGTCAGCGGAATCCCCCCCGGACCCATCGCTTCGTTCGGGATAGCGGCGCTCGACGCGGTGCTGGAACCCGCCGAAACCGACTTTCTCTATTTCGTCTCCAGAAACGACGGAACCCACGTGTTCAGCCGCTCCCTCCGGGAGCACAACCGCGCGGTCCGCCAGTGGCAGGTGGACTACTTCAGGAGATAAGGCCCAGGAGCGCCGGTCTTCAGGCCCCCACCGGGAGAACTGGCCAGCATCACTCCCCGCAGGGGAGCGAAACTCCCGTCGCCAATCCCCGCATGGCGCAGCAGGCAACGAGGATGGCCCAACGCCACCCACGCGTCCGCACGGCGTTTCGCCGTCCCCGCATCGGCCGGGTTAATCGGCGAGCGTGGCGGCGGGAGTCTCGCGGCCTTCGGCCGCGATGCTGGCCAGTTCTCCCGGTGCCGGTGTGAACACCGGCGTTCCCGTGTAGACGCACCACCAAGCGAGCAAAAACTCATGGCAGCGAACTCTGTTCGCTGCCCGCGTATTCGGGGGAAAGTGTGAAAGGGGGGATTCCCCCCTTTCATAATCGGTAACGACGAATCGGAACTCGCCGTCGCGCGCCGCAGGCGCGCAAGGGAGTTTCGATTCCCGAGCCAGGAGGGGCTGGGAGTCGGGTCCCCCGACCCCAGCCCTCCAGCTCCGGGGTCTCCGTGCGGCTCTCGCCGCACTTCGGAAACGCGGTGCGAAGCGCCGGGCGGTTCGGGAGCGGGGGCTCAACTCGCTCTCGCTCGACAACCCGAACGGGGTCAGAGATGTGCTCCCGCTTCCGGACCGCTCGATGGGTCGGCGCGGCGCGAAGCGCCGGGCGGTTCGGAAGGGGGGCTCACCGGTTCCCCGGCTCACCTTCCATTGTCACCATGCTGGAGAGCCCCCCTTCCGAACCGCTCAACGCTCCAGCAGCGCCGCCACACCCATGCCGCCGCTGACGCATAGCGTGGCAATGCCGTACCGCACATCGCGCCGCTCCATCTCGTGCAGCAGCGTGACGACGATCCGCGCCCCGGTGGCGCCGATGGGATGGCCGAGGGCGATGGCGCCGCCGTTCACGTTCAGCCGCTCGGGATCGAGGTCCAGATCCCGGGCGCAAGCGAGGACCTGGGGAGCGAACGCCTCGTTCAACTCCACGAGCGCCACGTTGTCCAGACTCTCCCCGGTGCGGGCCAGGAGGTCGCGTACCGCCGGAACCGGTCCGATGCCCATCACCCGGGGGTCCACGCCCGCGGTCGCGTACCCCACCAGGCGCGCCATCGGCCGAACCCCAAGCTCGGCCGCCCGGTCCGCGGAAAGCACGACCACCGCCGCGGCGCCGTCGGTAATGCCCGAGGAGTTCCCGGCGTGGACCACCCCGTCCTTCCGGAACACGGGCCGGAGTTTCGCCAGTGACTCCGGCGTCACGCCGTCGCGGGGGTGCTCGTCGCTGCCGACCTCTCCCTCACCCCGGCGGGTCTCGATCCGAACCGGAGCGATCTCGGCGTCGAAGCGCCCCGTCGAGCGCGCCGCCTCGGCGCGGTTCTGGCTGGCCGCCGCATAGCGGTCGCATTCGTCGCGGGAGAGGCCGTACTGGTCGGCCAGCGTTTCCGCGGTCTCGCCCATGAGCTGATCCGCGAGCGGGCAATGAAAACCGTCGCGGTACATCCCGTCGTCGAGCGAGCCGTCGCCGAACCGTTGCCCCCAGCGGACCGACGGAAGCAGGAAAGGGGTGTTGCTCATGCTCTCGGTGCCCCCGGCGAGGACCACCCCGGCGTCTCCCAGCCGAACGGAAGCGGCGGCGTCCAGAATCGCCCGGAGTCCCGAGGCGCACGCCTGGTTCACGGTCCGGGCCGGCACCCGGTCCGCGAGACCGGCCCGCCGCCCGACCTGACGGGCGGGATTCGGACCGACCCCGGCCTGCCGGGCGTTGCCGAAGATGACCTCGTCCACCGCCTCGGCGGGGACGCCGGCGGCTTCGAGAGCGCTGCGGGCCGCGGCCGCTCCCAGCTCCGGCGCGCTCAGCGAAGCGAGGGAGCCTCCGAACCGGCCGATCGGGGTGCGCCGGGCTCCGGCGAGGACGATCTCCATTGGCATACGGCGTTCAGGAACGCCGGACGTATTCGTAGCCGATCGGCTTGCCGTCCACCCCGCTCCTCGGCGGAGCGATCCAGTACGCCATCTTCCCCGGCTCGTACACCGGAACCATGAGCCGCTTCACGTACTCCCGGTCGTCCGCGGTCGGCAGCCAGCGGTCGCATTCCCGCTGCCAGACCTCCTCGTCGATCAGGTCGCCGGCGGGGTCGAATCGGTGGCCGGAGTAGGCGCCGATCTGCCGGTGGAACCGGCGGCTCGGCAGGCTCAGCCGCTCCCCGAGCCCCGCCTTCTCCAGGATCTTGTTCCAGCGCGCCAAACCGCGTTCGCAGTCCCGAACGTAGTCGTCGCGGAGCACCTCGTTCATGGCGTTTCGGAGCGGGACCTCGCGCTCGCGAAGCTCCCCGTCCTCGAGCAGGGACATCCGATACACCCCGTCGAGCGCGGTGTGGTCCTTTCGGCTGGACTCCCGCGCCCGTCCCTTCAGGCCGTTCGCGAAGTAGTGGGCGGCGTTCGAGGAAACCTCCCCGCCGAAGAGATCGAGCGAAGCGCTGAACCAGAAGTTGATGTGGCGCTGGATGAGGGGCAGATCGAAGACCCCGGCTTCTTGGGGATCGTCGTGGCCGGCCGCCATCACCTCGGCGGTGCGCTCCACGATGCGTCCCACTCCGGTCTCCCCCACCGACATGTGGAACGCCTCTTCGGTGAGCATGAAGCGGGTGGTGCGCGACAGGGGATCGAAGGCGCTCTCGGCGAGCGCGAGGAGCTGGTACTTGCCGTCCCGGTCGGTGAACATGGTGAACAGATAGAAGTTCAGCCAGTCGTCGCACGGTTCGTTGAACGCCTGCAGGATCCGCGGCCGGTCGGCGTCGCCGCTCGACCGTTCCAGCAGGGCGTCCGCCTCCTCCCGGCCGTCGCGGCCGAAGTACGAGTGCAGCAGGTACACCATCGCCCACAGGTGTCGCCCTTCCTCCACGTTCACCTGGAAAAGGTTCCGGAGGTCGTAGAGGCTCGGGGCGGTCTTCCCCAGTTGGCGCTGCTGCTCGACGCTCGCCGGCTCGGTGTCTCCCTGAGTGACGATCAAGCGGCGGAGGTCGGTCCGGAACTCGCCGGGAACCTCCTGCCACACGGGCCGGCCGGCGAGGTCGCCGAACCCGATCCGGCGATCCTCCTCCGGCGGGGCGAGGAAGATGCCCCAGCGGTAGTCCGGCATCCGCACGTAGTCGAAGTGCGACCAGCCCGACGGTTCCACCGAAACCGCGGTCCGCAGCAACACGTCGTCTCCCTGAAAGCCCTCCGGCCCCATCTCCTTCCACCAGTTAAGGAAGGCGGGTTGCCACCGCAATAGCGCCCGCTGCAGGCGCGGGTCGTGGGACAGAGCCACGTTGTTCGGAATGCGGGAGTCAAGTTCGGACATGGATCACGTTCGTTCCCAGTCGAAGGAGGCCCGTTCGGGCCGCCCGTACATGGTCAGCGCACCGCGCTCGCCCATGGCGTTCGGCCGCTGGAAGATCCAGTTCTGCCAGGCCGAAAGGCGTCCGAAGATCCGGGTCTCCATGGTTTCCGGGCCGGCAAAGCGGAGCGACGCCTCCATCCCGGTGAGCGCGTCCGGAGAGAAGCGGGCGCGCTCTTCGATGGCCACCCGCAGTTCGTCCTCCCAGTCGAGATCGTCGGGGGCGAAGGTGGCGAGGCCGAGTTTCTCGGCCTCGGCAGCGCTGACCGGACCGTGCCACCGGAGACTTTCGACCCAATCGGACTTTCCGTAGAACCGGGTCTCAAGCCGCGAGAGGCCGTTTCCCATTGGATAGGCGCCGAGGTTCAGCGCGGTGACCTCGATCCCCGCGGGACGGTCCGGATCGTCGCAGAGGTAGGAGCGGTCGGCGGCGAACGCGAGTTCCGCGAGGGTTCCGACGAACCTTTCGCCGGGCTCCCCCACCGCGAAGAAGCTCCGGGCGGTCTGGTCGAGCCGGCGGAGCGCCCGCCCCACCCGCAAGCGGGTCTCCCCGGCGAGCCCCCCCGCGCCGAACCCTTCGAGCCGTTTGTCCGCCTCTCGAACGGCGTCGGGGTCGCCCGCGACCCGGAGAAGGATCACGCCGAGTTCCGGCTCGTTGAAACGCAGTCGGCAAAGCGCGTCGTCGAGTTCCCGCGCCATCCGCAGGTGCCAGAGCGAGGATCCGGCCGCCTCGAGTGCCGCCCGGTCCTCGGGGAACGGGTCCTCCGGGGCGTGCACGGTCAGGGTGGCGGTCCGGGCGCCGCGGTCGAGGCGGAGTTCCAAATGGCGATAGCGGATGGAGTCGGGTCCCTCCTCGGGCTCGAGGGGTTCCAGAACCACTCCTCGCTTCGCCCGGCCCCACGACGGGACCAGCGCCGCCGCCCGCTCGCGAATCCGCTCGTCGAAGCGGCTCCGCGGCGCGAGGCCGTCCACCAGACCCCATTCCAACGCGCGGCGGCCCCGGATCCCCTCGGCGAGGGTGGCGAACACGTCGGCGCGGTCCCGCCGCACCCCGCGTTTGTCGAGGATCCGGGTCAGCCCGCCGGTTCCCGGGAGCACTCCGAGCAGTGGCACCTCCGGCAGCGAGACGGCCGAACTGCCATCGTCCGCGAGGAGGATCTCGTCGCAGGCCAGCGCGAGTTCGTAGCCGCCCCCGGCGGTGGTGCCGGAAAGCGCGGCCAGGTATTTCTGGCCGCTCCCCCGGCTCGCGTCCTCGATGGCGAGTCGGGTTTCGTTCGTGAACTTGCAGAAGTTCACCTTGAATCCGTGGGAAGAGCCGGCCAGCATGAAGATGTTGGCCCCCGAGGAGAACACCCGGTCGAGCCCGCTCCGGATCACCACCGCCCCGACTTCCGGGTGCTCGAACCGCAGCCGTTCCACGGCGTCCGCGAGTTCGATGTCCACCCCCAGGTCGTAGCTGTTGAGCTTGAGCGAGTACCCGGGCCGGATGCCGCCGGCCTCGTCCACCTGAAGCGTCAGCCAGCCGATGTTGCCCTCGGTCTCGAGACTCCAGTGCCGGTAGCGCGACGGATGGGACTCGAAGCGGATGGGCGGATGGGAAGGACTCATGAAACGGTGGTTCGTGCGGCGGACTTCCCGCATTATCGCGCCCGATTCCGTCTAGCAACCTGTGGTGGAACCCGCGTGAGCGCCGAGGCCGGGGAGGCGCCCGGCTGACAAGGCGCGTGAGGGAGGAGCCCCCACCGGGAGAACTGGCCCGGGTGTATTTCGACCGAAACGCAACGACGAGCGGCGCGCGGCGACGCGGTGAACAGCCGGTGGTGGAACCCGCGTGAGCGCCGAGGCCGGGGAGGCCCAGTTCTCCCGGTGGGGGTCCGGCTGACAAGGCGCGTGAGGGAGGAGCCCCCACCGGGAGAACTGGCCCGGGTGTATTTCGACCGAAACGCAACGACGAGCGGCGCGCAGCGACGCGGTGAACAGCCGGTGGTGGAACCCGCGTGAGCGCCGAGGCCGGGGAGGCGCAGTTCTCCCGGTGGGGGTCCGGCTGACAAGGCGCGTGAGGGAGGAGCCCCCACCGGGAGAACTGGCCCGGGTGTATTTCGACCGAAACGCAACGACGAGCGGCGCGCAGCGACGCGGTGAACAGCCGGTGGTGGAACCCGCGTGAGCGCCGAGGCCGGGGAGGCGCCCGGCTGACAAGGCGCGTGAGGGAGGAATACCGCGTGTATTTCGACCGAAACGCAACGATGAGCGGCGCGCAGCGACGCGGTTCAGCCGGGATGGATCGCCGGCCGAGCCCCCACCGGGAGAACTGGGCCGCGTGGGTTCCACCACCGGTTGTTTGGCCGGGATGGATCGCCGGCCGAGCCCCCACCGGGAGAACTGGGCCGCGTGGGTTCCACCACCGGTTGTTTGGCCGGGATGGATCGCCGGCCGAGCCCCCACCGGGAGAACTGGGCCGCGTGGGTTCCACCACCGGTTGTTTGGCCGGGATGAATCGCCGGCCGAGCCCCCACCGGGAGAACCACCGGTTGTTTGGCCGGGATGAATCGCCGGCCGAGCCCCCACCGGGAGACTGGGCCGCGTGGGTTTCATCACCGACTGTTGGCCGGGATGGATCGCCGGCCGAGCCCCCACCGGGAGAACTGGGCCGCGTGGCGTTCCACCACAGGCTGCCGGGCCGGGGGCCATGCGGACGGGAGACTACGCTTCCGGAATGAAGCGTCCCGCGGGTTGGGCCGGCGCCGCGGCCCTTCTGCTTTGCACCGCCGGATCGGCCGCGGCGGAAGCGCGGCAGGCGCCGCAGGCGCAACTCATCGAGCCGGACCAGCAGCTTGCGCTCAATACGGCCCTCGGCCTTCCGCAGGCGCTCGACTTCGATGCGTCCGCGGACGGCCGCCGGGTGGTCCTCGCGGCATCCACCCGGAACCGTTCGACCCTCTTCCTCGCCGCCGCCGGCGCCCGCCCGGGCCCGCTCACCGAGGGCCGGCGCTGGGACTCGGGGCCACGGTTTCTCGGTGACGGAATGTCCGTCGTCTTCGTGTCAGGACGCCGGCCGCGCGGTGACGAACTGGAAGCCGGCCGCCTCTTCCTGCTGGCTCTCGGGGGGGAACCGGAGCCCCTGACCGGGCCGGAGCTCGCGGCGCGCTCCCCGGCGGTGGATCCAGCCGGGAAGCGGATCGCATTCGTCGGCCGGCGGGCGCCCGGCAGCGGCCCGGAGAGCAGGCCCGACACGGGGCAGGACATCTGGCTCGTGCCGGTGGACGGTGGCCCCGCGCGGCGGCTCACGAACCATCCCGGGGAGGAGGGCCCGCCGGTCTGGTCGTCGGACGGACGCCGGATCGCCTACAGCTTCGCTTCCGGCGACGGGCGGGAACTGGCGGTGCTGGCGGTGGAAGCGGGGGCCGGGCCGGTGGTGGTGACTTCCGGAAGCGGCCGTCTGGTGCGCGGGTTGCCCGACTGGACGCCGGACGGCGTCGGCCTCGCGTGGGCAAGCGGAACCACCTGCACCCCCGAATGCCCGGACGGCGGGTTCGACGCCGTGTACTTCGCGCCAGCCGACGGCACGGCCCCACCCTACCCTCTCCTTGCCGGGGACCGCGACCTTGCGGAACCCCGTTTCCGCCCCGCCGGAAGTGCGGCCGGAGAACTCGAAGTTGCCTGGATCGAGGCCGATCGCGGCAGCCGGCGCATCCACCGGTCGCGCCTTGAGCGCGACGAAAACGGACGCTGGAGCGCGGCCGGGCGGGTCCGGATCGTGACCCGCGGCGCCGGCGTCGCGCGCGGCCTCCGCTGGAGCCGCGACGGCAGCAGACTTTTCGCGCTTCATGAGGCGCCGGCCTTTCCCCGCGACGTGTGGTCCTTCCCCATCACCGGGGGGCGCGAGCGGATCACGGACACCCTGTTTCCCGAAGTCGACGTGCGGAGCTTTTCCCGGCCGGAGCGGATCGAGATCGAGCGGGACGAGGGAGTCACCGTGGGGGCGTTCCTTTACCGGCCCGCCGCGGCGTCGGAGCCCGCGCCGGCGCCCCTGCTCGTCCACGTTCGGGGCAAGGCGGGAGATGCGTGGCGGAACGGGTTCGATCCCATCGTGCAGTTGCTCACCGCGAGGGGCTATGCGGTCCTCGCACCCAACGTGCGGGGCACGGGGGGACGCGGCGCCGCATTCGCCGCGCTCAATGACGGCGATTGGGGGGCCTCGGACCTTGAAGATCTGGTTGCAGCCACCCGCGCCGCGCAGGCGTTTCCGGATATTTCCCCGGATGCGGCCTGCATCTTCGGCATGGAGTACGGCGGCTTCCTGGCGCTGGCGGCGCTTGCGCGTCACCCGGATGCCTTCGTCTGCGGCGTAGAGGCCCTGGGGTTCGCCGACCCGCGCACGCTATACGGCGCACTCGACCCGGAGCGCCGCGCCTTCCTGGAGCGGGAACTCGGACCGATCCGCGGAAACCTCGAGAACTACCGTCGACTGTCGCTGAACGGCGCGGGAGCCGCGGTTCAGGCGCCACTCCTGTCCTTTCACGGCGAGGAAACACCGGAGGTCCCGCTCGCAGCCAAGAGCGATTTCCTGGAGGAGTTGCGGTCGCGCAGCGATTACCCGTTCGTTGAGCTGTATTTCCGCGGTGACGCCGGCCGTGCGGTCCTCCGTTGGGAGACCGATCGGGGCGCCGCCTACGCCTTCCTGGAGAAGATTCTCGAGTTCCTGTCGCTACACCTCCCGGTGGGGTGAGGAAGCCGCCACTCCGCTCGCAATAGAATTCCCGACCCGTGCCCAGCGACATCATCATGCCCCAGATGGGCGAGAGCATCACCGAGGGGACGATCACCAAGTGGCGGGTCGCGGTCGGCGACACCGTCGAACGGGATGATCCCCTCTTCGACATCGCGACCGACAAGGTGGATACCGAGGTTCCCGCGGCGCTCACCGGGCGTCTCGTAGAGATCCTGGTTCCGGAGGGCGAAACCGTCACGGTGAACACCGTCGTCGGCCGGATTGCGGCGGAAGGCGAAGTCTGGTCCCCCGGCGAACCGCAGGAGCCGGCGGGCGAACCGACACCGGCCGGTGCTCCGGAGACCGATGACGGCGGCGGCGAGGCCGCCTCCGAAGCGCCGGCGCCCTCGCTCGATGGGGAGGGGGCGCGCGCCAAGAGCGTCGGCCGTCAGCCGCGCAGTTCGCCGCTCGTGCGGCGCATGGCGCGGGAACAGGGCGTGGACCTCGCCAGCATTCCCGGGACCGGCGAAGGCGGACGGGTCAGCAAACAGGACATGCTCGCCTTCCTGGAAGGCCGCGATGCAGCCCAGGCCGAAACCGCCGCTCCCTCCGCTCCTCCGGAACCCGCGGCGGTCGAACCGCTCCCGGCTCCCGCCGCGCCCCCGGCGGAGACGAGCGACGACGTTCCGACGCCTGCCCTGGTTCCAGCCGAGCCGTTTCCCGAGGTTCCGGAAGCCTCGGAAAGCGACCGGACCGAACCACTCTCCCACATGCGGCGGTCCATTGCCGATCACATGATCCGCTCCCGCCGGACCTCGGCTCACGTCACCACGGTGTTCGAGGTCGACGTGTCGCGGGTGGTCGCCGTCCGGGCCTCGAACGGGACGGCCTTCGAGGAGCGCGCCGGCGTGCGGCTCACCCTGATGCCGTTCTTCGCCCAGGCGACGATTGACGCGCTCGGCGAGTTCCCGGTCCTGAACGCTTCGCTCGGCGATGACCACGTCGTGTACCACCGGAACGTGAATCTGGGCATCGCCGTTGCCCTTCCGGACGGGCTCATCGTGCCGGTACTCGCGCGCGCCGACGAAAGGAACTTCATGGGGCTGGCCCGGGGAATCACCGATCTGGCCAAGCGGGCCCGCACCGGGGGGCTTACCCCTGACGAGGTTCAGGGCGGCACCTTTACGATCACGAACCCGGGTCCCTTCGGGGCGCTCTTCGGCACTCCCATCATCGCCCAACCGCAGGTCGCGATTCTGGGAGTCGGGGGCGTTCACAAGCGGCCGGTGGTCGTGGACGGGGACGCCATCGCGGTGCGTTCCATGGTGTTCCTGGCGCTGTCGTTCGACCATCGCCTGATCGACGGCGCGGTCGCGGACCAGTTCATGGCGGCCGTGAAGTCCCGCCTCGAAAACTGGCCCGAGGGCGACCTCCGTCCTTGACAGGCGCCGTCGTTCCCCTGCCGGTCATCGGATCGGGGCTGAGCCCCACCGCCGGAGCGGGACCGAAACCCGCGCGCCATCCCCGGCCGGATTGGCTCAAGGTGCGGATGCCCTCCGGCCCCGCCTGGGCGCGCCTCAGAAGGCTGCTTCGCGAGAAGAACCTCCACACGGTGTGCGAAGAGGCGCGCTGCCCGAACGTCGCGGAATGCTGGGGCCAGGGAACCGCGACGTTCATGATCCTGGGTGACATCTGCACGCGTGCCTGCCGGTTCTGCGCAGTGACCACCGGGCGCCCGGTGGGCCTCGATCTCGAGGAACCCGAGCGGGTCGCGGACGCCGTCGAACTCATGGATCTCCGCCATGCGGTGATCACTTCGGTGAACCGCGACGACCTCGCCGACGGGGGCGCCGGAATCTTCGCAGAAACCATCCGCGCGGTCCGGCGGCGCTGTCCGGAAACCACCGTCGAGGTGTTGATTCCGGATTTCCAGGGGGATGCGGCGGCGCTCGCCATCGTGATGGCGGAGGCCCCGGAGGTCCTCAACCACAACGTGGAAACGGTGCCGCGCCTCTACAAGGCCGTCCGTCCCGGCGCCCGCTACCAGCGCTCGCTGGACCTGCTCCGCCGCGCCAAGGAACTCCGGCCGGAAGCGCTCACCAAGACCGGAGTGATGCTCGGACTCGGGGAGACCGCCGACGAACTGGATTCGCTAATGGCAGACCTCGTGCGGAATTCCGTGGACATTCTCACCGCGGGCCAATACCTCCAGCCCACTCCCGCGCATCTGCCCGTCGAGCGCTTTGTCCCGCCGGACGAGTTCCGCGCGGTTGCCGAGCGGGGCAAGGCGATCGGGCTCCGTCACGTGGAGGCGGGCCCGCTGGTGAGAAGTTCGTACCACGCCGCGAACCAGATCCCCTAGCGGTCCGGGAACGGGGCGCACCAGCATTGCCGGTGGTGTTTCGTGGCATGGGTCTGCTTGGTTCGCCCCGTGCCCGGACCGCCCGGCGCTGCGCGCCGCAAATCAAAACTCCCTTGCGCGCTCCCCGCGCGCGGCGGCGAGTTCCGATTTGTCGTTACCTTCTTGTGAAAGAGGAGAATCCCCCCTTTCACACTTTCCCCCGATAACGCGGGCAGCGAACAAAGTTCGCTGCCGGCAGCCGCTTCTCGGCTCGGACCGCTGTACGCCACCGGAACGGGGCGCTGGTCAGGACTGCCTCGCCAAGAGCAGGCCTGGGAATCAGTACCGCACCAACCGGCGCGCCGCTTCGACGACCTGGGTGGCGTTCGGCAGCACCGCATCCTCGAGTTCCGCGGCATAGGGCACCGGGGTATCGGCCGCCGCGATCCGGGTCACTGGCGCGTCCAGATCACCGAAGAGGTGTTCGGCGGCCAGCGCTGCGATCTCGCCGCCGAAACCCCCGGTCAGGTTGGCCTCGTGGAGCACCAGCAACCGGCTGGTGCGCCGGACGGAATCGAAGACCGCCTCCCGATCGAGCGGGACCAGACAGCGCAGGTCCAGCACCTCCGCCTCGACCCCCTCGGCAGCCAGTCGTTCCGCGGCCTCGAGCGCCATCCATACCGCCGCCCCGTAGGAGGCGATCGTGAGTGCGTCCCCTGCCCGCCGAATCGCCGCTCTTCCCAAGGGAATCACTTCCGGCGCTCGCTCGAACTCGTCATCTGGAACCCGGAGGCTCCGATAGAGCCGTTTGTGCTCGAGGAACAGAACCGGATCGTCGTCGCGGATCGCGGCCCGGAGGAGGCCCGCGGCGTCCGGCGCGGTCGCGGGCGCCACCACCTTGATCCCCGGAGTGTGGGCAAAGTGGGCCTCGGGACTTTGTGAATGGAACGGTCCGGCGCGGACTCCGGCGCCGGAAGGGCCGCGAAGCACGATGGGAACTGCCGCGCCGGCGCGGTAGCGGCTCTTCGCGGCGAAGTTCGTGACCATGTTGAACGCACTCGCGATGAAATCCATGAACTGGAACTCCACGACCGGACGGAATCCGGCAAGCGCCGCGCCCACGGCAACCCCGGTGAATCCCTCCTCGCTGATTGGAGTGTCGAGTACCCGCTCCGGTCCGAAGTCATCGAGGAAGCCGTCCGTCAAACGGAAGGCACCGCCGTAGAGTCCGATGTCTTCGCCGAGCAGGATCACCCGGGGATCGCGTTCCATCTCCGAGCGCAGCGCCCGGCGGATGGCCTCGAAGTAGGTGACGGGCACGGCGTTCCTGGCGGTGGGTTCCCCTACGAAGGCGCGCGCGAGCAGCCGAACTCGGCGGCGAAGGAATCCGGCGCGGCCGCAATCCGGCGCCCCATGACGCCGGCGAGCGAGACCGCCAGCCGATCCGCCACCGCGTCCACCGTGAGCGAGCGCGCGGTTTCGAGCTCGAGCGAGGTGGTCGCCGAATCCCGGATGCCGCACGGCACGATGTGCGAGAACCAGCCGAGATCGGTGGTCACGTTGAGAGCCAGGCCGTGCGAGGCCACCCAGCGCGACACCCGGACCCCGATCGAAGCCAGTTTGCGGGGAGCGCCTCCGGCGCAGCACCACACCCCGGTCAGCCCCTCACGGCGCGTCGCCGCCGTCCCGAACCACGCCGCCGTTTCGATGGCGGCCGCCTCCAGCGCCCGCAGGTAGGCGTGGACGTCTTTCTTCCAGCCGGCCAGATGCACGATCGGGTAAGCGACGAGCTGGCCGGGGCCGTGAAAGGTCACGTCTCCGCCACGATCCGTCTCGATCACCTCGGCGCCCCGACCGGCGAGTTCTGCCGGCGGCGCCAGGAGGTGTTCGCGGTGGGCGCTCTTCCCCAGCGTGAAAACCGGCGGATGCTCGGTGAGAAGAAGTACATCCGGGATTTCTTCCCGCTGCCGACGTCCGACCAGTTCCCGCTGCAACTCCCAGGCGCGACGGTAGCCGAGCGGCCGCACGTCGAGTCGCCAGAGCGGCGGTGCTGCGGGGGTACTGGCGCCGGCCTCGCCCGAATGGCGCATCAGCAGCCCGTGGATAAAGTGGGGGGAGCACCGAGAGCGGCGAGGCTCAGTTCTCCCGGTGGGGCCAGTCCTCCCGGTGGGGGCCCGGCTGACAAGGCGCGCAAGGGAGGAATACCAAGCGTATTCCGACCGATGCGCAACGATGAGCACCGCGAAGCGGGGCGGTGAACAGCCGGTGGTGGAACCCGCGTGAGAGCCGAGGCCGGTGAGACGCCCGACTGACAAGGCGCGTGAGGGAGGAACCCCCACCGGGAGAACTGGCCCGGGTGTATTTCGACCGAAACGCAACGATGAGCGGCGCGAAGCGACGCGGTCAGCCGGGATGGTTCGCCGGCCGAGCCCCCACCGGGAGAACTGGGCCGCGTGGGTTTCATCACAGGCTGTTTGGCCGGGATGGATCGCGGCTCAAATGCCGGTTCACTTTGTCCACGGGCTGCTAACAGCCGGTGGTGAAACCCACGTGAGCGCCGAGGTTGGCCAGTTCTCCCGGCGGGGGCGAGACGCCCGACTGACAAGGCGCGTGAGGGAGGAGCCCCCACCGGGAGAACTGGCCCGGGTGTATTTCGACCGAAACGCAACGCAGAACGCAGCGAAGCGCAGTGGTTCAGCCGGGATGGATCGCCGGTCGAGCCCCCACCGGGAGAACTGGGCCGCGTTGGTTTCGCCACAGGCTGTTAAACGTGAAGGGGCGTGCCGGAAGCAGCGAGCGCCGCTTCGGACACCGCTTCGGAAAGCGTGGGGTGAGGATGGACGCTGCGCGCGAGCGACTCCAGGGTCGCTTCGTGCTCGAGCGCGACCACCGCTTCGGCGATCAGGTCGGTGGCGTGCGGGCCGACGATGTGGACTCCGAGCACCTCTCCATAGCGCGCCTCGGCGACCACCTTCACGAAACCGGTCGGATCTCCCAGGATGTTCGCCTTGCTGTTCGCGGCGAATGGGAAGCGGCCCACCCGGATCTCGTGACCGGCAGCGGCGGCCGCTTCCTCGGTAAGCCCGACCGAGCCGACCTCCGGTACGCAGTAGGTGGCCGCCGGCATCCGGTCCCGCCGAAGGGGCCGAACGTCCTGGCCGGCGATGGTCGCTACCGCCACCTCCGCCTCGGCGGAGGCCACGTGGGCCAGCTGGGCGCTCCCCAAGACGTCCCCGATGGCGAAGACGCCTTGCGCCCTGGTCCGGCACGCTAAGTCCACCGGGATGAAGCCGCCCCTTTCCAGCTCGACTCCGACGGTCTCGAGCCCGATATCCGTCGTCCGCGGAGCCCGGCCCACCGCTACCAGCAGCCGGTCGTATTCGGCTGTCGTGGTCTCCTCACCCACGCGGTAGCGGACCTGAACGCCCGTTTCCACGACGTCGGCGGCCTCCACTCGGGCTTCGGTTCGCACCTGGATCTTCCGTTTGCGAAACGCCCTGCCCACCACTTCGGAGACTTCAGCATCTTCGAGCGGCAGCACGCGGGGCAGCACCTCGAAGAGTTCCACGCGGGAGCCGTAGCTACGGAACATGGAGGCAAACTCCGCGCCCACCGCCCCGGCCCCGATGATGCCTAACCGGGCGGGAAGCTCATCAAGCGAGAACATCTCCGCGTTGGTCAGTATCCGATCGCCGTCCACCGGCAGGAAGGGCAGCGTCCTGGCCTCGGAACCGGTCGCGAGGATCACATTGCGAGTACTGAGGAACCGCACTGCCTCCCCGGGCGCGGCGCCCGCCTCGGCGGATTCCGCGGGGATGACCTCGACCCGACCGGGACCGGCCAGTCTCCCGAATCCCCGAACTGTTTCGACACCCGCGCGCTTCAAAAGCAGCGAAACGCCGCCGGCGAGTTTGGCGATCACCCGGCGACTGCGGCGCTTCAGTCCGTTCCAATCGAGGGCCGGATCCGCCACCGTGATGCCGACCTTGTTCGCCGCCCGGATCTCGTCGAGCAGCGACGCGGTATGAAGGAACACCTTGCTCGGAATGCAGCCGACGTGAAGACAGGTGCCGCCGAAGCGCTCTTCCTTCTCCACGATCGCCGTCCGTAGTCCGGCGGCCCGGGCCTTCAGGGCGGCCACGTAGCCTCCGGGGCCGCTCCCGATGACCACGAGGTCGAAGGCTTCGTTGGTATTATGATTCATTGCTTTCTTCCGGTCGAGAAACCGGAATGTTACGCGCCGGGATCGTTTTCCGGTGGTAACATGGCCGGTTAGGTGATCTTCGTCACTGGCCGGTGGTTTCGGCTTCCGGTTGTATTTCGCTCCCCTCTTGCGCTAGGCGTTGCTGTGGCTGATTCGGCGGCTGGGGGGATCTGGACCTCCGATCGAGGGGAGCGAATCCGTTGAGCAACTCCGACTCCGGCACGCGCACAGCGCAGGCCGAAAGCCCTCCCCGGCGTACGCGGTCGGCCGCCGAGTCCTTCCACGCACGCCGCCGTGGCGCGGTGGAAGCCAAGTCCACGAACACGGGACCCGATCCGGTCCGTGAGTTCGAACCGGTCGTGCTGAGCGAATCCGAACCGACCGAGAGCGGCTACGGGCGCGAACGGCTGACGCTGCGCCGCCGTTTGCAAAAAGAACTCGATAACGCCCCGATCGCAGGGCAGACGGGGCTCCGGCTCGACTACGCCGACAACGGTGTTTCCCGGATCCATCTTCCCGGCGAGACCAGAAATACCGAACCCGGTCCGCTTGAGGGAGGAATCATCGGCACGCTCTGCGTGGCCGCCGGGCACCTCGCCGCCGCTTCCGTGGCCCCCGCGGTGGGAATCCGCCTGGTGGAATACAAGGTGAACATCCTGGGGGTGGTTCAGGGCGACCTCCTGGCCATCGGCGAGGTGGTGCGGAAGGGCCGCACGCTCGTTTCCTGCCGCATCGAAGTCGTGGAAGACAACGACCGCGTGGTCGCCGCCGGTCTGGCGACCTACCTCCTCCAGCAGGCGTAGGGGCGCTTCGCCCGCCGCAGGCGAGCGAAGGCCGCGCCGTCCATCCTCACGGCCAGCGACGGCGGAAGCGCGTAGTCTCCCTCCAGCCTCACGCCACCGGGCAGGCCAGCGCCCCTCCAGCACCCGAAGAGGGATCAACACTACGCGCTTCCGCCCCGCTACGCGGGGCGGTGCAAGCCGTCCCCGCGCTTCAGGAAATGTGGCGTACGGCCAACCGCGCGAAGAAACAAATGGCAGCGAACTCCGTTCGCTGCCGACGATTTCGGGGGAATGCGTGAAAGGGGGAATTCTCCCCTTTCACAAATCAACAACGACCAATCGGAACTCGCCGCCGCGCGCCGAAGGCGCGCAAGGGAGTTTCGATTCCCGAGCCAGGAGGGGCTGGGAGTCGGGTCCCCCGACCCCAACCCCTCCCGCTCCGGGGTCTCCGTGCGGCTCTCGCCGCACTTCGGAAGCCGGCGCGAAGCGCCGGGCGGTTCGGAAGGGGGGCGCACCCACCAAGAGAACTAACGTTCGGCTGTCGTTCCGGTCAGGCGCCCCCCTTCCGGACCGCCCGACCTTGGCCCCTACCGCCACCACGTATCCTGCGGGACCACCGGTCCGCGCCGTTTGTGCTCGGTGGCGCGGTGGATCGCCTCGATCCGGTCGGCAACGGCAACGGGTACCGGGAGTCCCTCCAGATAGTCGTCGATCTCCTGGTAGCTGATCCCGAGGGCCTCCTCGTCGGGTAGGCCCGGACGCAGATCCTCGAGGTCGGCGGTGGGTTCCTTGTCCACGATCTCGGGCGGCGCTCCCAGATAGGTCGCCAACTGGCGTACCTGCCGTTTGCTCAGCCCGAAGAGCGGACACAGGTCCGCTCCTCCGTCACCGAACTTGGTGAAAAACCCGACGAGCGCCTCCGCGGAATGATCCGTCCCCACGACCAGGCCGCCGTCCAGGTTCGCGAGGTGGTACTGCACCGCCATTCGCATCCGGGCCTTGGTGTTTCCGCGGGCGTAGTCGCAGGACGCTTGGGAGCTGGCATCCAGCTGGACTCTCGGGAGTGACGCTTCCAGGGCCGTGACCGCCCTCCTGATATTCACGCTGACCACTTCCGAGGGTTCGATCCACTTCAGAACCCGGTCGGCATCGGCTGCATCGCGCTGCCTCCCGTAGGGAAGCCGCACCGCCACGAAACACAACGCCGCCCCGTCCCGGTTGGCGGCGGCGACCGCGAGGGAACAAAGCCGCCCGGTGAGCGCCGAATCCACGCCGCCGGAGACGGCGAGCCACAGGCTCCGCTGCCGGCTCGCAACGAGGTAGGCCCGCAGAAACCCCACCCTGGTTCGAACCTCAACCTCCGGGTTGATGCGCGGAGCGACGCCGAGGCGGGTCCGGAGTTCGGGAGAAGCCGTGCGGTGCTTCACGCGGGGAATTATGGAGCTTGCCTGCTTCCACGCGTCCCATTTCGGGAACGGGAATCCGAAGCGAAATTCAACTTTTTGGAGAATGGAAACAGGCCATCGCTCAGACGGCACACAACTTTCGTTTTTTCAATGACTTATGATGAGTCTTCGAAAAGCGGTCCCTGGTGCGCGACTTGCGAATTTCGACCTCGGTTCGTGTTGTCCCATAGAGTTTTGAGCCAAATCGCCTCTCGTCAAGGAGGGCCTTGCCCATGAAACGAACTCTGCTGCGATCCGTGGCGGTCGCCGCGCTGCTCCTGATCCCGGCGTCGCTCGCCGCCCAGATCACCGCCGGAAGACTCGACGGGGTCGCGCGGGACGAGCAGGGGCTCGTCCTTCCGGGGGTCACGGTGACCCTCGAATCCCCCGGGCTTCTCGGCAGCCGCGTCGCCGTCACCGACGTGGACGGCTCGTTCCGGTTCCAGGGTCTCCCTGCCGGCAGCTACACGATGACCTTCGAGCTGGGCGGCTTCGGTACCGTCGTCCGCGAAGGCGTAACCGTCAACACGGGGCAGACCTTCACGGTGAACCAGACCCTCGGGGTGGCAGCCGTCGCAGAGACGGTGACCGTGACCGGGGAGTCCCCGGTGGTGGACGTCAAGTCCAGCCGCTTCGGGGGCACCTTCGATGACACGGCGATCCTGGAGGTTCCGAACTCCACCGATCCCCACGCCATGCTGGCGCTCACCCCGGGTATCCGGATGCGCGGCTTCGACGTGGCGGGCTCTCACAAGGCGCAGCAGTCCGGGTTCGACGCTTTCGGGCTCCGGAACCAGAACCGCATCGTCATTGACGGCGTGGACTCCAACTTCAGCACCGGCGGTTTCGGCTTCTACATGGACAGCCTGACCGTCAACCAGTTCAACATCTCGAACGCCGGCGCGGACGTGGAAAACGCCTGGGCCGGGAACACGATCGTGATGGACATCAAGACCGGCGGTAACGAGGTTTCGTCGTTGCTCTATGCGGACTACCTCGGCGAGGGTTTCGTGGGCGACAACCTCACCTCCGAGCTCGAGAGCCGGGGCGCGGGCACGAACCACATGCTCACCTACTGGGAGGCGCACGCCGACGTGGGCGGCCCGCTCTGGACGGACAAGGCCTGGTTCTTCCTCGCCTACAACAACAACCTGACCCACCGGGCCATCTCGGGTGTCGATCCGAATGAGATCCAGGAAGAGGCGATCCTCCGCAACTACTACACCAAGGTGAACATGGCACTCTCCGAGAAGGACGAGCTGATCGGCTACAGCCAGTGGGGCCTGAAGTACCGGCCGAACCTGCCCCCGAGGGCCAGGGCGAGGGGCAGGATCAGGATCGGGGTGGCGACCAGCAGCAGGAGGTCCCGTGCCGGGCCGAAGACCCAGAGCCTGCTGTGTGCTTCCGCCGCGGTATCGCTCGCCAAGGTGTTGTCCTGTCGGAGTGGGAATCTACCAAGTACGGGCCTCCGTTGAGGGGCCCGAGGGAGTCGGCGCTACGCCGTATCGCCCGCCTCTCGGCGGGCGATGCGGGCCGGAGGTCGGCGCTCCAATGGGTGATGAGTGGCGGTGTGAGGCTGGTGCACGCCGTGACGCGGGATTGCACGGCGCACTGTAGGAGCGGTGTCGCTACGGATAGTTGGGGGTTGGAGATCGGGTGGTGGCGGTGGCCTTCCCGGCACCGGGACAACGGACGGACCTACGCGGTTCCGCTGTCGCTAGCCCTGGAGGTTGACGGCGGATCGTCGCTGCGCCGTGGGGGGTGGCTAGCCGTGCGATTCGCCGTCCCCGACTAGGTCGGTGCAATAGGAGTGAACAGGACGTGAGTTTCGCGTGCCTGCGGCCGCGATGCTGGCCAGTTCTCCCGGTGGGGGCCTGAAGACCGGCGCTCCTGACCGGCGCTCCAATTGGTGATGAGTGGCGGTGTGAGGCTGGTGCACGCCATCACCGGGGTCGGAAAGCGCACTACTAGGGACGCGTCGCTACGGATGGTTGGGTTCGAGATGGGATACGTGGCTGATGCGCCTCAGCCGAGCGCGTAAGAAACAATGGCAGCGGACTCCGTTCGCTGCCCGCGTGACCGGGGGGAAAGTGTGAAAGGGGGGCACCCCCGCTTTCACAAATCAACAACGACCAATCGGAACTTGCCTCTGCCCGCCGGAGGCGGGCAAGGAAGTTTCGATTCCCGAGCCAGGAGCGGCTGGGAGTCGGGTGCCCCGACCCCAACCCCTCCCGCTCCGGGATCTCCGTGCGGCTCTCGCCGCACTTCGGAAGGCCGGCGCGAAGCGCCGGGCGGTCCCCGGACGGGGCCCCAACTCCAACCAGAACCACGACCGAACGCTACACCAGATCAAGGCCCCGTCCGGCGACCGCTCGACCTGGTGCCGACCAGAGGTCCGGCGTTCCCGGGCCAGCGCGCCATCTGCTGTTGGCGGCGCTTAGCCGAGCGCGCAAAAAACTGATGGCAGCGAACTCCGTTCGCTGCCCGCGTTTTCGGGGGAATGTGTGAAAGGGGGGATTCTCCCCTTTCACACAAAAAGTAACGACCAATCGGAACTTGCCGCCGCCCGCCGGAGGCGGGCAAGGAAGTTTCGATTGCCGGCGCGAAGCGCCGGGCGGTTCGGGAGCGGGGGCTTGACGTAGACGGTCGCCGCGTTCCGAACCGATGGAGAACTAAGCCCCCGCTCCCGGACCGCTCGACGTCAGGGCCAACGGCCGCGGGTGGATTTCTTGAGGATGCGGCCCTTGTTGTTCATGAGACCGACGGTCTTTCCCACGATGATGTCCTTGGCGTATTCGATATCGGCGTCGTTTGCGCAAGCCACGTACACGGGACCCCGGAAACCACGGAGCCTGCCGCACGCGGTACCCAAGGTGCGCGCCGTCTCGACGTTGATCGTGATCTTGTCCGTCCGGATGTCGGGACCCCTGCCGCGGTTGTACTTGACGCCGTGTTTCTCGGCGAGCGCTTTGGCAACATCTGCTTTGCCTGCCATGGTCCCCCCTAAGCCTCCCGGCACCTCAGTTGAGAGAGAAACGCTATCACACGGCTGCTGTTCCGTGAACGCCGGATTGCGGCGTAATCTGAACCTAACACTACCTGAAAACTACGACTTCAGGAGACCGGAGGCGACCAGCAGGAGTGCGTTCCCGCCGGCAGTGACGTGCTCGTCGCGGGTGAACTCCTTCGGGTTGTGACTGATGCCATCCACCGAAGGCACGAAAATCATTCCGGTGGGGCATACCCGGGAGAGCATCTGGGCGTCATGCCCCGCCCCCGAGGGAATCCTGCGGCAGGATCCTCCGAGCGCGGCCGCCGCTTCTTCGACCAGCGAGATGACCCGTTCGTCAAAGACCGCAGGACCGAAGCGTGCAAGTTCCCGCCGTTCGATCCGTACCCCCTCGCGCTCGGCGGCGGCCCGGAGCCCGTCAAAGAAGTCGTCTTCGGCACGGCCCAGCCGCTCGGGATCGGGATTTCGGATGTCCAGCGTGAACACCGCCCGGCCGGGCACCACATTGGTCAGGCCGGGAGAGAAGGCCATCCGGCCGACGGTCGCCACCTGGCCAGGAATCTCCCGGGTCAGCTTCCTGGCCAACAGCACGGCCTCCGCGGCCACCACACCCGTGTCGTGGCGAAACCGCATCGGGGTGGTGCCGGCATGGTTCGACGCCCCGGTGAGGGTGATCTCCTCCCACAGGATCCCCTGAACGCCGGTCACGGCGCCGAACTCGATGTTCTCGGCCTCGAGCACCGGCCCCTGCTCGATGTGGAGTTCGGCGTAGGCCGCCGGCACCGGCCCGGGTAGCGGCGCGTCCCCCAGGTAACCGATCGCTTCGAGTTCTTCCCGGAGCGTCCGCGTCCCGTCGGGGCTCCGGAGCGCCCAGGCGATCTCGAGGTCGAGCCCACCGGAATAGACGAGGCTCCCCAGCATGTCGGGGTGGTAGCGCGAGCCCTCTTCGTTGGAAAAGATCGCGACCTCCAGGGGGCGGCGGGTGCGGACACCCCCGTCGTTCAGCGTGCGCGCGACTTCGAGCGCCGCCAGCACTCCCAGATTCCCGTCGTACCGGCCGCCATTGCCGACCGTGTCGATGTGGGATCCGAGCATCACCGGCGCCGCGTCCTGATCGTCCCCGGCCCGTCGGCCGACGATGTTCCCGATCCCGTCCACCCGGACCTCGAGACCGGCGTCTTCCATCCACGAACGAACGAGGTCACGGCCCGCACCGTCCTCGGCGGTAAAGGCCAGCCGCTCGGCGCCCCCCTCGGGGGTGGCGCCGATCTCGGCGAGCCGGGCGAGCGAGTCGAGGAGGCGGGGACCGTTGATCCGCAGCTCCGACGCGCCGTTTTCCACTACCCCGCCCCGCCTAACTGGTTGTAGCGAAAGTCTGCCGGCCCCCGCTCGCGGTGCGGAGCGCCGCGGAGGAGGGGTGTGGGGAGGGGTTTCCCCTCGGCACGAAAACCGATGTCGCGGATCGCAACGCGATCCGCGACATCACCCCGTGGGGAAAGCACCGCGCACGAGAAAGAACCGGTGTCGCCGGCGCGACTGTCATCCGGAACCAGAGCGGGGTGCTTTTCCACGGGCTGCTCATTCCCCGGCCACGCCGGCGTCGGACAAGCGCTTCAGGAGGTCGTCGAGCTGCCCGCGCAACTCATCGTAACGCTCCACCGCGTCCCGCCCGGGCGGCTGGTCGGCGGCATCCAGGTTCGAAGCGAGATAGCTGAGCTGGTCCATCAGCATCGGCTGCGAATAGCGCCGCGGGCGGGCGACCAGCTCCTCGTGGATCGCCTGGAGTTCGTCGCTGCCCCCGCTCTCCATCGCCGCTTCCAGCCGGGCGGCCGCCATCCGGGCCTGGGACAGCGCGTCGCGGGCCTTCAGGGCGAGCGCCACCTGGTCGCGGACGTGTTCCGCGGTGACCCAGCCTTCCTTCACAATGCGGGGATCCATCCGCAGGCGGAAACTGCGAGCCATGGTCTGCCCCCCGGCGGTCAGCTCCACGGTGTACCGGCCGGGCGCCGCCAGCGCGCCCCGTCCGGAGACATTGCCTTCGCCGTCTTTGGCCCCCTCGTGCCGCATGTCCCAGGTGAGGCGGTGGACGCCGGCGCCGGTCGGCACCGCCGGCGCGCCTCGCCGCATCATTCCCGGAGCGCGCATGCCCTGGGTCATCGCGGTTTCCTCACCGGAACCGGCGCTCTCGAGGCTCCGGACCAGATCCCCGTTCTCGTCGCGGACGTCGATCCGCACACTGTCGACGTCCGCGGCCAGCCGGTAGGTAATCCGGGGACCGGGCGTCGGATACTCGGGGTCCGCCGGCGCCGCAGCAGCGAAGCCCCCTCTCCCAGCGCGGAAGCGAATCTCGTCGCGCGGTTGGAACAAGTGCGTCTCGCCGGCGGGCGGCGCTTCGTGCAGCGGGGCGATGTCGTCGAGGATCCAGAAGCTGCGCCCCATGGTGGAGATGGCGAGATCCTTCTCGACGACCTTGATGTCGGTGATCGGCGTCAACGGCAGGTTCTGCTGGAAGGAGGTCCAGCTCGCCCCGTCATCGAAGGAGATGAACATCCCCCATTCCGTTCCGAGGTAGAGCAGTCCCTCGCGGTCCGGGTCCTCGCGCACCACGCGCACCGGGTGGTCGTTCGGCACCCCGTTGGTCCCATCCGTGATACGGGTCCAGGTCTCGCCGTAATCGTTCGTCCGGTAGGCGTGCGGCGTGGAGTCGCCGAGTTGGTAACGCAGGACCGCGGCATACGCCTTCGCCGGGTCGTGGGGCGAGACCTCGATGTTCTGCACCCTGCCGTAGGGGCCGAGTTCCGGCGGAGTGACCTCTTTCCAGGTCCGGCCGCCGTCGCGGGTCACGTGAATGGGCCCGTCGTTGGCCCCCGCCCAGATGACCCCCTCCTCGTGGGGGGATTCCTGGACGTCGTAGAGCACCGCAAAGTGCTCCTCTCCGGTCACGTCGAGGGTGATCGGGTCGCCGGAGACCACCTGCGTTTCCGGGGTAAAGGCGGTGAGGTCGGGAGAGATGGTCCGCCAGGTGCGTCCCCCGTTCTCGGTGACGTGGACGTACTGCGAGGCGTGGAAGACCCGGTTCGGGTCGTGCGGCGAGACATGGATCGGGACCGTCCGCTGGAAGCGGTACTGGAGGTCCTTGGGGTTGTGTCCGTATATGTTCGAGAACCCGACGTAGTACTGCTCCTCCTGTCCGGTCCGCATGTTGTAGAGGCCGAAACGGCCCTTGCAGTTCGCGTAGACGACGTCCGGATCTCCCGGCTTCGGGACCGCCGGGCCGGTCTCGCAGCCGCCGATCGCCTCCCAGTGCGCGGTATGCCCGCCGGGGCGGGAGTGGGGCGGGTAGCTCGGCACCGAGATCGTGGAGTTGTCCTGCTGGCCGGCGTAGAGCCGGTAGGGGAAGCTGTCGCTCACGTCGACCTGGTAGAGCTCGGCGGTGGGCTGGTTTTCCTGGGTGGACCAGGTCTCGCCCCCGTCGAGGGTGATGTTCGCGCCGCCGTCGTTCGACTGGATCTGGATGTCCGGGTTGTCGGGGTTGATCCAGAGGTCGTGGTTGTCACCGTGCGGGGTGAACTTCCGCTCCCAGGTGACGCCGCCGTCGGTGGACTTGAAGTACCCCTCGGCCATGCCCCAGAGGGTGTCCGCATCGGTCGGATCGGCGTGGAGGTTGTTGTAGTAGAAGGGCCGGTTGCGGATCGGCTGGAAGTCGCTCACCTGCCGCCAGGTGTCCCCTTCGTCATCCGAGCGGAACACGCCGCCTTCGCTGCCCGGCGCCTCGATGAGCACGTAGACTCGGGAGGAGTCGGCCGGCGAGACCGCGAGGTCCGACTTGCCGCGGAGTCCCGTCGGGAGCCCGTTCTCGAGCTGCTCCCAGGTGTCCCCGCCGTCCCGCGAGCGATGGACCCCGCCCTCCATGCCGCCCGAACGGATGGTCCAGGGCTTCCTCTCGGCCTCCCACATGGAGGCGTAGATCGTGTCCGGGTCGCCGGGCTTGAACTCGAGGTCCACGGCCCCGGTCTGCTCGGACACGAAGAGCACGAGCTCCCAGTTCTCCCCGCCGTCCTTCGTGCGGTAGACCCCGCGTTCGGGGTTCGCCGCGAAGGGATTCCCGATTTGCGCCACCCAGGCGGTATCGGGATCTTCCGGATGGATGAGGACGGCGCCGGAGTTGCCGGTGTCCTCGAGACCCAGGCTGCGCCAGGTCTTGCCGGCGTCGTCGGACCGGTAGACCCCCTTCCCCATGATGACGTTGCTGCGCAGGCCGTCCGAGCCGGTGGTCACGTAGACGATGTTCGGATCGCTGTCCGCCACCGCGATGGCGCCGATGGAGGGGCTCTTGAAGGCGCCGTCGGAGATCGGGACCCAGTTGTGACCGTAGTCCGTGGTCTTCCAGACGCCGCCCCCGGTGGCGCCCATGTAGAAGGTCCCGGGATGGGACCGGTGGCCCGCCACCGCGGTGACCCGGCCGCCCCGCGAGGGGCCGACCATGCGGTATTGCATGGTGGCCAGCAGGTCCGTGTCGGGCTGGGCCGCGGCGGGCGCCGCGATCAGCGCCGCGAGGGCCAGGAGGAGGAAAGAAGGGAATCGCCTGCGCATCGCACATCTCCGGAAGTTCAGGACCGGAATCACATCCGGCCGCAATCGCCCCGCTCGTAGCGGGGAACGCGTGATTTTACCGGTGCGGGCGGGGATTTCTGCGGTCGGCTCCGCTTCGGGAAACGGCGGCCGGTCCCCGGGGCCGCGGGGAGGAGCCGCGCGGTTTTGCGCTTCCGGTGGGGGCTCTCCCGGTGGAGGCGCCGCTGGCGCCTCCCCGGCTGCCGCCTCGCGGCGTCGGCGCTCCGAGTTCGCGAGGTCCCCGCGCCGGAGCGCGTCCCGTGTTCCGGGGTCCGGGCGGGGCGAAGCGGGGCGGCTTACCGAGAGGAGCCAGCCCGCGCGGAGGACGGGGGCGTCCCCGGTCGGACGCTCCGTCGCGAGGGGCGCGGGCGGTTCTGATCGGGCGGTTCGGCCGGGATCGCCGCAGCGTGGCCCGCCGTTCGGAAGCCGCAAGGATTCCTCCGCTGAGGATTCCCCCGCTGAGGATCCGCCCGCTGAACCGGCCGCCCGCGGGCAGGCCCGGCTCGACCGCCAGGAGCGGCACGAACGTGAACCGCGCATAACCATCGGACGCGAGGTCCAGGATGTCGCTCTTCCAGCGTTCCCAGCCGATCAGGAAGTCCAGCGAGTCTTCGTCGAGGTCGGCGAGGGTGACTTCGAGGACGCGAGGGGTTTCCTGCGCTTCCGCGGCGGCGGAAACCGCAAGCAGGCCCGCAGCCAGAAGAACCGAACCCCGCATCTCGCTGTTGAGCAAGCAATCTTCGTACCGCGACTCCCTCCGGCTACGCCCGTTCCCCGTGCCTGTTCCGGCGGCGATGAGCGACCCGACGCACGGTGATCCATTCACGCCCCTCGGTGAACCCCACCGGGGGGCTCCCCCGTTTGGCGCGGCGGCGAGCCGGATTGACCGCTCACATGCGGTCAGCCCGGCCAGATCTTGCCCGGTCTTGGTAGACCCATTCACAATGGTGAAATTTCCCGGCGGCGTGCGTTGGCAACGCGATGGCTGTACTGTCGGTGTCCACATGACCCCCGAGACAAGAAGCCCCGCGACCATTCCGATAAGGAACGGCAGTCACGACTTCTGGTGGCGCCGATCGTTCGCGCTGCCGATCGGCGTCCTGCTGCTCGGCGGCGCCTGCGGCGGCGACAGCGGCAGTTCCCCGGCGCCCGCACCGAGCGTTCCGTCGGCGCCCGCACCTGCCGCAAACCGCGCGCCTACAGCGGTGGGGACCATTCCCGAACAGGTGTTGACCCTGGGCGGCGCCCCAACGAGTCTGAACGTTGCCGACAACTTCGCGGACCCCGACGGCGACGCCCTCTCCTACCGCGCCGTATCGGACAACACCGCTGTCGTCCAGGCAAGCGTCTCCGGCAGCGTGCTGACCCTCACCGCGGCCGCTGCCGGAACCGCGACGGTGACCGTGACGGCGAGCGACCCCGGAGGCCTGACGGCAACGCAGCTCGTCAGCGTCACGGTGCAATCGACCGAGGCCCAGACCTACAACTCCGGCGACCGGATCCCTACCTGGCCCGCCGGCTTTTGGATTCCGGACTTCAATCGTGACGCCACGTACAGCTATTCGGACATCGTGTCGATACACCTAGGTCCCCGGGGATACATCGAAGAAGAGGGGATTCGCTACACCTGCTTCAGGAATGACTTCTGCAGCATGGTGGATGGGACGGTCGTTGCCGGGCCCATCATGGCGACGGAGGCCGAACACAGCGGCAACAATCATCAGCCGATAGCAACGTTCCGGGCGATCCCGGAGGCATCCCTCATCATCGGCCGGACCGCCACGGTGATCGCGTCCCGATACTTCGTCGAGCCCGATGGAGAAACGATGAACTATACGGTCGCCACCTCGGACGCCGGCGTGGCCGCGGCCAGTGTTTCGGCCGAGACGGTGACAATCACCGCGGTTGGCGATGGAACGGCGACCATAACGGTTACGGCCAGCGACGCCGGTGGCCTCGCGGCGATGCAGAGTGTCCGGGTGATGGTCGAAGGGAATCAGGCCCCCGAGACCGTCAGCAACATCCCCGACCAGGCGATGGGCCTCGGCCAGCCGGCCTTCGTCATCGACGTGTCCACCTACTTCAGGGATCCCGGCGACTCACTGACGTACACGGCAGCAACATCAGACCGTGAAGTGGCCACCGTCTCCTTGGCGGGAAGCACGCTCACGGTGACCGCGGTCGGCGAGGGACGGTCCACCATCACGGTGACCGCTCGCGACCTTCAGGGACTGGAGGCGCAACAGAGCTTTGTGGCTACAGTGGTTTCCAACCCTGACCGAGCCGCTCTCGTAGCGCTGTACGAGGCGGCTGGCGGAGACAACTGGGATCGGAACGAGAACTGGCTGACCGACGCACCACTCGACGATTGGTACGGGGTCGTTGCGAACAGGATCGGGCGAGTCGTCTCGCTATCGCTACCAATCAACAATCTGAAGGGCCGGCTTCCACCAGAGATCGGCGACCTCTCAAGGCTGGAGAGTCTGGACCTCCACCGGAACTGGCGGCCAGGCCCCAGCAGTATCGGGTTGACGGGTCGAATCCCTCCCGAAATCGGCAAACTCTCCAGCCTGAGCGATCTGAACCTCAGTTCCAACGAACTGATCGGCACCATCCCAACCGAACTCGGTGAGCTGACCAATTTGGTACGCCTGGACGTCGGTTACAACGACCTGACGGGCCGTATCCCCATCGAGCTGACCGAACTCCCCAACCTCGGCAAACTGGACCTCGGTCACAACAACCTGACCGGGCCCATCCCTCGTGAGATTGGCGCCATGACGACGCTGACTGACCTGAATCTTGGCGGGAACGGCTTGAGCGGCAGCATCCCTCGGGAGCTTGGCGACCTCAGCCTGACCTCACTGGACCTCGGCTTCAACAACTTGACCGGCTCCGTCCCGCCCGAACTCGGGGACATCACCACCCTCCTGACGCTCGTACTGTGGAACAACAGGCTGACCGGACCGATTCCGGAAGAACTCGGCAATCTCGGGAGGCTCCTCAACTTGATGCTGAACCACAACCTGCTGACGGGCCCCGTCCCGGAAAGCCTCCTGCAGTTGAGACTCTTTTCCTTCAGAGCCGCCAACAACGCGAGCGTTTGCATACCGGACACTCCCGAGTTCGCCGCATGGGTGAACAGCCTCATCCAGTACGACGAGCCGCCTCTGTGCACCGGCCAGTGACGACCGAAACGGGACGGCGGGGATAAGGAAGCGCCGCCCCACCCCCTTGGTACTCTTGCCTTTCCCTCAAGCGCGTACGGGAGGCACCGTCACCATGCGAAACCGCACTCCGCTCCTTGGCCGCACCGCCGGCCGGATCACCGCCGCCGCGTTGGCCACACTGCTGGCCGCGCCGCTCGCGCTCGCCCAGACCGGCACCGAGACCGCCCTCGAGGAGGAATGGGGGCGCCTCGACCAGCTTTTTGGGGGCAAGCTCGGGCTGGCCGCCGTCCACCTCGAGTCCGGACGGACCGCCTACCTCCATCCGGACGAGGCCTTCCCGATGGCGAGCACCTACAAGGTCCCCATCGCCATGGAGTTGCTTCACCGGGTGGACGAGGGCGAATTCGGCCTCGACCACATGATCGAGCTGGACCTCTCCGACCTCTCGCCGGGCAGCGGGATCCTGGGCCGGCTCTTCGACGATCCCGGCGTCTCGCTCTCCATCCGGAACCTGATGGAGCTGATGCTGCTCATCAGCGACAACTCGGCAACGGACCTCTGCCTCAAGACCGCGGGCGGCGGCGAGCGGGTCACCGCCCGGATGGCGGAACTCGGCGTGGAGGGGGTCCGGGTGGCCCGCTCGACGGCGGACCTGATCACCGACTACGTGGGGGCGGAAGGGCTGCCGCCGCGCAGCGAGCGGACCCGCGCGACCTACACCGAGTACTACGAGCAGGTCTCCGAAGAGGATCGCGCCATGGCCCGCGACGGATTCGAGGCGGACCCCAGGGACACCGCGACCCCGCGGGGGATGGCAGACCTGCTCGTCAAGATCTGGAACGGGGAAGGACTCTCGCAGGCGAGCCGGGACCTCCTGATCGACATCATGGAGCGGTGCGAGACCGGCGCCGGTCGGCTGAAGGGCCGCTTGCCGGAGGGCACCGTGGTGGCCCACAAGACCGGCACCATCGGGCGCACCACGAACGACGTGGGGATCGTCTACCTGCCGTCAGACGCCGGGCACGTGGTGGTGGTCGCCTTCGTCAAGGAGTCGGACGACCCGGTCCCCGACCGGGAGCGGGCGATCGCCGAGGCGGCGCGCGCCGCGCACGACTACTTCCTGTTCGTGCGTTAACGGCCTGTGGTGGAACCCGGGTAAGCACCGAGAGCGGGGAGGCCCAGTCCTCCCGGCGGGGGCGTTGACACCGGCATCGCGCATCGCGGCCGGAGAAAAAGCGCGGGGACGGCTTGGAACGCCGGCCTCCGGCCGGCACAGCCCGCCGAAGGCGGACGGCGGCGAAGAACCCCGACATCCGGGCTGGTTCCCGTCTCGGGGTGAATCCCGGAAGGGAGGATGGTGCGCAGGCTGGGAACGCCGGCCTTCAGGCCGGCACCCAGTTGATCGCCCAGGCGGCCTGGACGGATCCGGACCTCGAGTTCTGGCACTACCGGGACAAGGACCAGGTGGAAGTGGATCTGGTGATGACCCGCGGCGCTCGGACCTGGGGGTTCGAGATCAAGGCTTCCTCGTCCTTTGCCGCTCGCGACGGGCGGGGACTTGCCCGGCTCGCCGAACGCTGCGGAGCGGACTTCGCCGGGGGGGTGCTGTTCCACACCGGGCAGGACGTCCTGCCCTTGGCTGATCCGCGGATGGTGGCGGCGCCTGCCAGCGAGATCTGAACGAACTGACGTTCGTTTGGTAGCCGGCTTCAGGCGCTCCAGGTCTTGGCAGCGGAGCATGTCGGCGCTGAATCGGCTGCGGGATGTCGCGTGGCGGCCTCCCCTGTCAACTGTCGGGGTCGTCGAATACCATGGCTCGTGTCCGGTGGCAGTCGGAGACGAGGGCTGAAGCGGAGCACGCCCCCGGCCACCCTGGTTCACTTGGAGGGAATATGGCCAACACCTGCTCGGCTACGTCGTTCCGCTAGTGGTCTTGGCGTCGTCCATACCGATGATCCTGGGCAAGGTCCCCCAACCGCATATTTGGCTTCAGGACGCCAAAAACCCTTTCGTCTCCGGAGGTCTGGTATCCGGCCAATCGCGCGTCAGGGTGGTTCATGGTTGCCGCCGCGGCCAGATCACTCTGCTTCAACCTGGCGTTGTGGTGGGCCTTTCCGGAATAGCCGCTGGAGAGGATGGAGCGGTGGATGATCGGCGGAAACCTGGTTCCGCTTTCGCTAGCTCTCCTTCTGTCCTTCATCTACCTTCGACGGCTCTGAGGGAAAGAAGGTGGATTAGAAGGTAGTGGCTCAGTTTGAATTCTGCGGGGGTTGACGTGACCTACGGACCCTGCCACGGTGCCGGTATGTCACGAACCCCATCCCGACCGCGCGACTGGAATCAGCGCGCCTTCCAGATCGTCCGGCAGACGACGGGACAGATAGTGCCGCTCCGAGACGCGATCCAAGGGAGGGATGCTGCAACCGTTAACAGCCTGTGGTGAAACCCGCGTGAGCGCCGAGGTTGGCCAGTTCTCCCGGTGGGGGCGAGGCGCCCGGCTGACAAGGCGCGTGAGGGAGGAGCCCCCACCGGGAGAACTGGCCCGGGTGTATTTCGACCGAAACGCAACGCAGAACGCAGCGAAGCGGAGTGGTTCAGCCGGGATGGATCGCCGGTCGAGCCCCCACCGGGAGAACTGGGCCGCGTGGGTTTTGCCACAGGCTGTTAAGGACAGTAGTCGAACCCGCCGCGATGAGCCCGCACCTGAGCTGCCGACCGCGCTTTTCTCCCGCCGCCAACAGCCGCGCGCACACGATTGGGATCGCGTTTCCCTATCGTCACTCGCTCCCTCGTGTTGCCCTTGCAATCATCCTCTTCGTCTCCGAGTTCGCGTGAATCGGAACCAACTGGATCTCTGGATGCTGCATGGCGAATACGCGGAATATCTCATCTGCAAAAGCTTGGCCGATGGTTTCAACTTCTGTGAAGTCGAATAGAACGGTCTTGAATAACTCTACGCGGGCCAGTACTCGTCTTGCTTGCGAGCGGGAAATAAGCTTGTCTTCCCCGTATTGGGCCATTCTCACCGGAACAACTGTTTTTGTGAATCCGTAGTCATCACCGGAATTGTATTGGTCAAAAATACTTTTGGTTGTTCTTGCCGTGTGGTTATTCAGCCTCATCCACACAGCTGTTCCCTTGGACTTCTTGTCTCCTTCGATGATCCAGTCTTCTGCACCTTCGAATTCGTGAGAAAAGTAAACCCCTTCGGAAACGATGTCGAAGAGATCAAACATCCTGGAGGAGAAGAAAATGCCTTCACCAGTATGATGCGTCGGGTCGGTTGTTAGCTTCCCCTTTGAGAGCTCCAGGATCGCGTGTCGTGCATCCAACAAGCCCATTGCAGTTTGAATCTTCTTGAAGATGCCGTATCCATCGTCATAAATCATCATTTCTGTGGTAGCGGCGGTCTTTATCATCTGAACCCCAATGTGCGTGCCATCCGCGTGATCAATTGCATTGTTAAACATCTCGGTGAAACCATACTGCCAGATTTCTCGAACGTTGTCTGGCAAGTCGCCCAGAGCGCCCCTAACCTCACGCATCCATACAACATCTTCCGCCAGATCTGGCTCAATCCGGCAGGTGTACTCCCATTGCGATAATGGAGCCAGCTGATAAGCGCTGGCGCGGGTGTTACCTGTTCGACGAAGGACACCTTCGGCACGAAGTCGCCGAAGGTGTTTATTGACCGCTTGTCGGGTGATCCCAAACTTCGCGGATGTTGCTTTCACCACATCGCCCGGAGATTTCTCCACACGCTCAAGAATGAAGCGCCTGATCTTCTCGCCTCGGGCGCGGACTCCAGTCATCGCTCTCTCCTTTTGACAACCTTACTGTTGACGCTGGAAACTTATTATAGCATTATTGTCAACCATTTCCGGGAGGTTGTCAACCTAATCGCCATGAACAAGCTACCCAACTCAGGTCTTCGCCATGCTGTGCGAAGGGATGTCGATGCACGCCATGGCTCGCGTAGCGGATTTTCCACAGAAGGCGATCAGGCCGGGCTCCTGGTGTCAGGCGGTTCGGATTTCCCGGAGTGCGCCGAGGAGCGCCTGGTGGTGCTCCGAGAGGCCCACCGAGATCCGGAGGAAGGTCGGAAGACCCCAGCCGGCACCGTCCTGCACGTAGATCCCGCGCCGGAAGAGCTCCCAGACCACCGGAAGGGCTTCGCTCCCGAGATCCGTCATCAGGAAGGGCGCCCGGTGCGGCCAGGAGACGCAGCCGAGTTCGCTGAGCCCGGCGCGCAGCTCGGCAAGGCCGTCGTCCACCGTCTGCACGTACTTCGCGACGTGGTCCCGGTCGGCGAGGGCCGGTCCGCAGGCGACCGCCGCCGCGGTGTTCAGCCCGAAGTCGCCCCACCAGACGCCGGTCGCCTTTTCGAACATCGGGCCGGAGCCCACGACGTAGCCGATGCGGAGGCCGGCCATTCCGTACGCCTTGGAGAAGGTCCGGGCCACGATGACGGGTCCGCCGGCGAGCGCCAGCGACACCGCGTCTCCACCCTCGGGGAGGAACTCGGCGTAGGCCTCGTCCACGATGAGGATCCCGCCCTCGGGCACGGCTTCCGCCAGCGAGACGATCTCGTCGTGGGACACCGCCGCTCCGGTCGGGTTGTTGGGGTTCGCGACGTAGACGATCCGGGTGTCGGGACGGATGGCGCCGCGCATCGCCGCGACATCGAGCGTTCCCTCCGCCCCCATCGGGGTGCGGATCACTTCGGCGCCGATCGCCGCCGCCACCCCGCCGCACCAACCGTAGGTGATCTCCGGCAGGACGAGGCTGGTCGTGCCCGGCTTCAGGAAGCCCCAGGGCAGGAACTGCAGGAACTCGGTCGAGCCGCAGCCGACGAGGACGTGTTCGCGGGTGGTGCCGTGGTGGGCTCCGATCTCGCCGCGGACGGTGTCGGGGTAGTTGTAGCGGTTCCCGGCGGCGAGGCCGTCGGCCGCGATGGCGGCGAGCGCCTTGGGGGACGGTCCGAGCGGGTTCTCGTTGAAGCCGATCCGGACGGCGCCCTCGGCGAAGCCTCCCTCGGGGAAGGTCGGGACGGAATTCAGGACATCCGCGGCACTCGCCGCCGGGGCCGGGGCGGCATCCTGCGCGCCGGGCGCGGTGTCACATCCGGGGAGGGCGCCAGCAGTCGCCGCGCCCGCCGCGGTGGCAGCGACGGCTTGCAAGAAGGCGCGGCGGCTCGGGCCGAGGCCGGACGGGTAGCACTCGAAGCCGAGGGGACGGAGGAGGGGGGAGAACGGGGTGCGGGGCATGGAGACCTCCCGAAGTGGGGTGTACGGCGGAGGGTAAGCCTTCCCTTTGTGGCGTGCCATCCGACCCGTCGGGGTCTTCGCCGTTCGCGGCCCTACGGGCCGCGGGTGCCGGTCTGAAGACCGGCGTTCCCGGGCCTGCGTCCCGCACGAGCACACGGCGCAGCCACACGCAAAAACTAACGGCAGCGAACTCTGTTCGCTGCCCGCATGACCGGGGGGAAAGTGTGAAAGGGGAGCATCCCCCCTTTCACAAAAGGTAACGACCAATCGGAACTCGCCGCCGCGCGCCGAAGGCGCGCAAGGGAGGTCCGATTCCCGGCGCGAAGCGCCGGGCGGACCGGGGATGGGGGCCTACCGGTCCCAATCTGTGTGATTTGGACTTGTCGGGAGAAGTGCCCCCATCCCCGGACCGCTCCGGACTTGATGCCGGTGTGAACACCGGCGCTCCTACTCCTCCCGACGTTCCGCGAGCTTTTTCTCCAGTTCGCGGAGGCGCGCTTCGGTTTCCGCGAGGCGCTCCTTAAGTCCCTCGAAATCGATCTCGCTCATGCGCTCGCGGGCTGCCTCCATCGCCTCCCGCACCGCCTCCCGGGTTGCCTCATTGATGGTGCTCGGGAGGTCCCGCAGCACCTCGAGACCCTGCATCTCAGGCATCTCGAAGTGAAATTCCTGGAGTTCGGGTTCGCCGAAATCGCGGCTGAACCACACGCCTCGCTCCCGTTCGCCGAGCGTGGCGTTCACGGTGAGGGGAGCACCCGCGCGGATGACCTCCACCGCGACCTGGTCTTCCGGCTCGAACCGCGCCACCTCACGCATGACATCCCGCGAGGTGTGCGCCCGTTCGCCGCCTACCCCGGTGATCACGTCGCCGACCTCAAACCCGGCGGCTGCCGCCGGACTGTCGGCGGCCACCCGCGAGATCAGGATCCCGGCATCCTTCGGGGCACCGTAGAACTCGCGCAGTTCCTCGGTGATGTCCAGCAACTGGACGCCCAGGTACCCACGTCCCACCGAGCCCATGACCACCCGGGTCTTGATCGGCCCACGCACGAGGATCTGGTGGGGGTTTTCGCGCGACGGCCCGTTGGCGGCGCCGGCGAGCGCCGGCAAGGCGAGGGCGGTAGCGGCCGCCAGCGCGGCGGCGCGGAAGCGATTGCGGTTCATCGTCATCGTCAATTTCTCCTTGGAAGTGAGCAGGTCACCGGCGCGGACGGTTCGCGGCGGGGACCACGAGGGACGCGCCCGGCGGACGGGACGGGCGGTCGAGATACGACTCGAGATCCAGGAACAGGTCCAGATCGTCGTTGCCGCCGACCCGGATCAGCGGGCCGTTCGGCGAGTCGCCACCGAGTTGCCGGAGCGACTCGAACTCCTCGGCGAGGAGCCGGTACTCCTCGAGGATCGCCTCGAACTCGCGGCGGTCGGCATCGGCGGAATCCATCGCCCCATCCGGCGCGGGGGCGGTCGCGACGAGCGTTTCCTCGTTCCCGGAAGACGACCCGTCCCAGACGGAGCGGACCAGAAGTCCCGACGCGACCAGCGCCGCCGCCGCGGCGGCGAGCAGCCAGGGCCGGAAGCGGCGACGCCGGTCTTCCGCGCGCACGCGGGCCATGACCTCCTCGGCGAAGCCGGGAAGCGGTTCGTGACGCGGCAGTGCTCGCAGCATCTCGCGCAGCTCGTCGTCGGTGGGTCTGCCAGCCATCAGGAAACTCCCTCGAAACAGCCTTCTCCAAACATCGGGGCCAGCATCTCCTTGAGGCGCTGTCTGCCCCGGTGGGCGCGGGACTTCACGGTCCCTTCCTGGACGCCCAGCATCTCCGCGATTTCGCGGTAGGTCCATCCCTCCACGTCGCGGAGCAGGACGGCCTCCCGAAACACCAGCGGCACCCGGGGCAACGCCTCCTGAAGGGCGTCCCGGAGTTCCGCCCGCCAGGCGGCTTCATCCGGACGGCCCTGGGTACTGCGGCCCGCGAGTTCCCGCTCGGCGGCCGGCGCCTCTTCGAGAGACACGTGCGGGGCCCGCTGGTCCGGGCGGCGCCGCCGGCTTTTGACCAGGTTCGCGGCGATCCGGAAGAGCCAGTACTCGAACCTGCCGGACTCCTGGTAGCGCGGGGCCGCCCGATAGACGCGGACGAAGGTCTCCTGCGCCAGATCGGCGGCCGTCGAGGGATCGTCGACGAGGTTCAGGAAATACCCGAACAGACGTTTCTCGTAGCGGTGGACGAGGGGTTCGAAGGCGTCGAGGTCACCCTCCTGGACCCGCGCCATGAGGGCGGCGTCCGAGTCGAGCGCAACCGCACCCGGGCCGGAGGCGGCGAAGGGGATCGCCGGGTTCAGGGTTGCGGGGGCCATGTGCTTCGGGAAGACAAAACGCGCTCTCGCACGATCCGTTCCCGAAGCGGGGAGCGCCGGGCCGCCCGGCGCGCCGCCGCCGGCAGGGAGACCCGAGCCGCCGGCAGGGAGACCCGAGCCCCCGTCAGGGAGACCCGAGGGTCGTCTGGTAGGCGGTTCCGCCCCAGGAGAAACGGATCATTCCGCTTCCGGCGCTGATCTCGAAGACGTTCCCGTCGCCGGAGGTCTCCGCCCCCTCGAGCGCGATCCGGGCCTGCTCCTGGTCCTCGATCTGGCCGTATCCGCTGAGCATGGGCCAGGGCTCGGCGCGCATCGCAGCGGGCGCCTCGGACCAGAGCTCGCCAAGCGCGATGCCCTGGTGCCGGTTGACGAGCAGATGCCAATCGCCGTTCTCCGGAACGTGGAGATAGAGGCTGTAGCGGCCCGCCGGCACGGTCTCGGTGCCGATCTTCAGCGGCGCCGAGGTCTCGAGGATGGTGACCTGGTTCTCACCGGCTCGCCAGACCCGGTCCCCGGGCAGCATGCTGAGCAGGTCGCCGAGCATCCGGTCGCCGAGGGCCGGGCGGCCGTAGTCGATCGAGACCATGGCGCCGCCGGCATCGGCTTTCACCGTACCCCGCGGGTTCGGGTTCTGGGCGGCTGCCGGCAGCGCGAAGGCCGCGGCGAGCAGCGCGGCGAGGAATGTGATTCGGGACATGGGACAACTCCTTGTTGCGACTCCGCCGGGAGCGTCGAAACAACTCTCCGGCGCGAGCAGACCGGAAACTTAGCAGTCTGTGGTGAAACCCACGTGAGCGCCGAGGCCGGTGAGGCACCCGGCTGACAAGGCGCGTGAGGGAGGAATACCGGGTGTATTTCGACCGAAACGCAACGCAGAACGCAGCGAAGCGGAGTGGTTCAGCCGGGATGGATCGCCGGTCGAACGCCGCGTGGGTTTTGCCACAGGCTGCTAGGGACAAGCCCGGTCGAGGGCGGTGTCTCAGATTGCCGGATGTTGGCCCCGGTTCCGGACCGCTCGACCTTTAGTGCAGCATTCCGTACACGATCAGGCCGGTCAGCGATGCGTACAGCCAGACGGGAACGGTAACCCGCGCCCAGCGGCGGTGCCAGAAAAACCGGCGTTTCGCGGCGAACGACACCGTCGCGAGGATGAGCGGCACCGAGACGGCGGAAGCCAGGACGTGGGTGATCAGGCAGAAGAAGTAGATGGGGCGCCAAAAGCCGGTCCCGGGATACGGGGTGTCGCCCTGGAAGTGGTGGTAGGTGAGATAGCCAACGAGGAAAAGGGCGGCGGATACCAGCGCGGCGATCTGGAACCCGATGTGGAGGCGCCGGCGGCCGTTCTTGATCGCGAGCACGCCCAGGCAGATGAGGGTGGTGGTCGTCGCATTGAAGGCGGCATTCATCGCGGGAAGCGACGCGGTCCATTCCGGGACCGAGGTCGCGGGCGGCCGCAGGTAGAGCTGCCAGATGATGAAGGCGAAGATCGCCCCGCCGATGAAGAAGGCGGTGCGGACGATGCGGCGGGCGGCGGCGCGGTCGGCGTCGGTCACGGGGATGGAGGGGAGGATAGCGAGGGGCCCGTGCTCCCTGACCGGCAGCGCCACCGTCGGTGGCTGGGGTACTCGCCGAGATGGGAAACATGCCGCTGTTCGGCGTCCGCCCCTTTCGCTGCGCTGTCGCGCAGCGGTGCGGGTGTGAACGCCCCCACCGGGAGGACTGACCGGCGTTCCCTGACCCGGCCGCGTTTGACGCGGGTCGGCAGTACTCGGTCTTGTGGCGCAGAGCCCACCGGGGAAAAACTAGTGGCAGCGAACTCCGTTCGCTGCCTGCGTGACCGGGGGGAAAGTGTGAAAGGGGGGCGCGCCCCCCTTTCACAAAAAGGCAACCTCGAATCGGAACTCGCCGAAGGGCGCGCCAGCGCGCGAGGGAGTTTCGATTCCGGCGCGCAGCGCCGGGCGGTTCGGGAGGGGGGCTCAATTCTCTCCCACTTGACCACCCGAACTAGTCCAGCGATGTGCCCCCTTCCCGGAACGCTCGACCCCTGGGCGCGAAGCGCCGGGCGGTTCGGGGATGGGGGTCTACCGATCCCGTCTGTGTGATTCGGACTTGTCGGGAGAAGTGCCCCCATCCCCGGACCGCTCCGGACTTGATGCCGGTCTGAAGACCGGCGCTCCTGGCCGGAGATCCGGCGGCCAGTTCTCCCGGTGGGGGCCCGCTGTCGCGCGACATCCGGGTGGTCTGGGTCCCCGCAGGTCTGCATTCTCACAGCAACTCCCCGGGGTTCCCTTTCCTGTCTCTTTTGTATAATGTGTTCATATTATGTCGATACAAACCGCCCGGCCGGACGAGGCCGCCGAGCGACGCGCCCTGGTGCGCGCTGCGCTGCTCGAGGCGCAGGTGCGTAACCAGGCCGAACTCGTCGCGCATCTGGAGGCGCTCGGCCACTCCGTAACCCAGTCCTGCGTGAGCCGGGATCTCCGCGACATCGGCGCCCGGAAGATCGGCGGCCACTACCGGATCGCTCCCGACCGCCGGCCGGGACTGCCCGGACTTGCCGGACTCGTGGAGAGCATCGCCGCCGCCGGACCGCACCTGGTGGTGATTCGCACCCTGCCCGGGGGCGCCCAGCGGGTCGCGCACGCCATCGACACCGAGGCGTGGTCGGAGGTGGCTGGTTCGGTGGCCGGCGACGACACCATCTTCATCGCGAGTCACACGAAGTCGGGGCAGGACGGGATCATGGACCGGCTGCGGGCCGCAATCGGCACGAACGGCGTGGGAGAGACCCCGTCGTGACCCGGGACCTCAGGGGCCCCATCGGGATTGTCGTGCTCGGCGCCTCGGGCTACGTGGCTGGGGAACTCCTCCGCTGGATCGCCGGACACCCCCGGATGCGGCTCGCGGGAGCAGTCTCGGCGAGCCACGCCGACCTTCCGATCCGGGAGTCGTTCCCCAACCTGGCCGCGGTCTTCCCGGACGAAACATTCACCGCCCCGGGCGAACTCGGGGAGCTGCTCCGCCGCGCCGCCGGTGAATATTCCGGCCTCGCCGCATTTTCGGCAGCCCCGCACAAGGCTTCGGCGCCCCAGGTGGCGGCGCTCCTCGAAGCCGCCGCGGCGACCCCCTGCGAGCTTCCGGTGGTGGATCTCTCCGCCGACTTTCGCCACTCCGACCCGGACCGCTACCGCGAGATCTACGGGATCCCGCATCCGGCGCCGGACCTCCTCGCGGAGTTCTCCTGCGGACTACCCGAGCTGAATCCCGGAGATTTCGGCAAGACACCCGGCCGCGTCGCCCATCCGGGCTGCTTCGCCACTGCGGTCGCCCTCGCTGCTTTCCCGCTGCTGAGCCTCGGACTCGTCGAACCCGAACTCCACGTGTCCGCCGTCACCGGGAGCACGGGATCGGGCGGGGTGCCGAAGGAGACCACCCACCATCCGCTTCGCCACGCCAACCTCTTCGCCTACAAACCGCTCGTCCATCGTCACGCCCCGGAGATGGAAGACCTGCTTTGGCTCCCCGGAGACCGGCAGCCCCGCGTTCGTTTCGTCCCGCATTCGGGCCCCTTCGCGCGCGGAATCCACGCCACCGTCTTTCTGCGGAGCCTGGCTCCGGTGACTGATGCTCAGCTCGAGGCCGCCTACCAGGACTCCTACCGGAGCTGTCCACTGGTCCGCATCTCTTCGGCCCCCCGGCTGAAGGACGCGGTCGGATCGGCGATCACGGTGGTGGGCGCCCGGACCGACGGCGAGACCGTCGTCGCCTTCGCCGCTCTCGACAACCTCGGCAAGGGCGCCGCCAGCGGCGGCGTCCAGTGGATGAACTCGATCCTGGGGTTCGACGAGGCAATGGGGCTCACCGTGCCCGCGCCAGCTTGGCTCTAGATGGGTGGCTCCAGAGGTCTGGTTCTGAAATCCCGGCTCTAAGGGGCCCTCCCCATGTCTTGTGAATCCCCCGCGCTCTTTCCGGTGTACCCCCAGCTTCCGCTGGAGGTGGTTTCGGGGGAGGGCGTCTGCCTGCAGACCAAGGACGGGCGGACGCTCATCGACTTCTACGGAGGACACGCGGTCGCCGGGCTCGGCTACCGCCATCCCGAGATGCTGGAGTGCCTCGAAGCCACTGCTTCGCGGCTCTTCTTCCAGACGACCGCGATTCCGAGTCCCGAGCGCGCCGCCGCCGCCGAGGCGCTGGTGGATTTCGCCCCCGACGGCCTCGACCGCGCCTTCTTCGTGAACAGCGGCGCCGAGGCGAACGAGAACGCGCTGCGACTCGCCTTCCGCACCCTCCCGGGACGGGACACGGTGGTCGCGGTGTCCGGCGGATTCCACGGGCGGACTGCCGCCGCGTCGGCGGTGACCGACGGGTCGTCGAAGTGGTACGCCTTCCCCCAGACCCCGTTCCGGGTGCGCACGGTCCCGCGGGAGGATGCGGCGGCGCTCGCCGCGGCGGTGGACTCCCGGGTGGCGGCGGTCATCATGGAGCCGGTGCTCGGGATGGCCGGCGCCGTGGACCTTTCAGACGCTTTCCTGCGCGCGGCGCGGGAGGCCTGCGACGCGGCCGGCGCCCTGCTCATCTTCGACGAGGTCCAGTGCGGCATGGGCCGCAGCGGCAAGCCCTTCGCCTGCGAGTGGTCCGGCGTCCGTCCCGATCTGCTGACCACTGCCAAGGCGCTCGCGGGCGGTTTTCCCGCGGGGGCGGTGCTCGCGAGCGAGGCGCTCGCCGGCGGCCTTCCGATGGGGTCCTTCGGCACCACCTTCGGCGGCGCCCCGGTGGCGAGCGCACTGATCGCCACGGTGATCCGGGTGATCCGGGAGCAGGATCTGCTCTCCCGGGTATGTCGCCTCTCGGACCGGATCCGGAGCGAGGCGGTCGTGGGGCCGGTCCGCCGGGTGCAGGGCCGCGGATTCCTGCTCGGGCTGGTCTGCTCCCGGCCGGCGAAGGAAGTGCGGAACGCGCTCCTCGAGCGCGGGATCTTCGCCGGGGTCTCGACGGACCCGGCGGCGCTCCGCCTCATGCCGCCGCTGGTGCTGGAGGACGAGCACGTGGACGCGCTGGTCGCGGCGCTTCGAGACATCCCGGGTTGAGGGAAGCGGCGATGCGCGAAGTCCACAAGCTGGAGGAGCTGGGGCCGGCCGGCATCCGCGAGATCGTGGCGCTCGCCGCCCGGCTCCGGGAGCGGCCGGAACCGCGGGCGCTCGAGGGGAAGGTCCTCGCGCTCTTGTTCCTGAATCCTTCCTTGCGCACCCAGGCGTCCTTCCAGGCGGCGATGACCCGGCTCGGGGGCGGGTCGTTCGTGATCGCTCCGGACGGGTTCATCCACAAGCTGGAGTTCGACCCGGACGCGGTGATGGACGGGGAAACGGCCGAGAACATCGCCGAGGCGTTGCCGGTACTCGCGTCGTACGGCGACGCGCTCGGGGTGCGGATGTTCGCCCCGCAGCGCGACCTCGCCGAGGATCTCGCCGACGAGCGGTTCGAGACGATCCGCAGACTGTGCGGGAAGCCGTTCCTCAACATGGAGTCGGCGGCCCGCCATCCCTGCCAGGCGATCTCCGACTGGCGGACTCTGGACGATCTGGGGGTTCCGGCCGAGGGCGGCCGGTTCGTGTTGTCGTGGGCCAAACACACGCACCCCCTGCCCCTCGCGGTGGCTTTGGACACGCTGCGGATGGCGGCGATGCGGGGGATGGAGGTCACCGTGCTCCGGCCGGAGGGGTACGAGTTGCCGGAGAGCGTGATGGCGCAGGCGGGGCGGCTCGCTGCGGGGTCGGGGGGATCGGTGCGGGAGAGCGACGATCCCGCCGAGGCGATGTCGGGCGCCCACGTGCTGTACGCGAAGTCGTGGGCCTCGACGCGGCACTACGGGGATCCCGCGGCTGACCTGGCGCTGCGGGCCGGACTCGGCGGCTGGACGGTGGACGAGAGCTGGTTCGGCGGCGCGCAGAACGACTGCCGGTTCATGCACTGCCTGCCGGTCCGGCGGGGAGTCGTGGTCCGGGGCGAGGTCCTCGACGGACCGCGGAGCGCGGTGGTCCGCCAGGCGGAGAACCGCATGTGGGCCCAGATGGCGGCGCTCCATCGGATGCTGGCATGAGCGAGACAGCCGCCGAGCGGCAGATCCGGGTCCGGGCGCTCAAGCACGCCGTGCCCTACCTGAAGCGCTTCGGTGAGAAGACGTTCGTCATCAAGACCGGGGGCGCCGCGGTCGCGGCGGAGGAGGCGGTGAAGGGGCTGGTAGAGCAGGTGGCGCTGCTCTTCAAACTCGGCATCCGGGTGGTGCTGGTCCACGGCGGCGGCCCGCAGTCCACCGAGCTGGCGCGGAAGCTGGGGGTGCGCTCTCGCTTCGTGGACGGGCGCCGGGTCACCGACTCCGAGGCGCTCCGGGTCACCACGATGGTGCTGAACGGGGAGATCAACACTCGCATCCTGGCTGCCTGCCGCGACTTCGAGCTCCCGGCGATCGGTCTCTCCGGGGTGGACGCCGGACTCATCCGCGCCCATCGCCGGCCCCCGGTGAAGGTGGGCGAGGGGGCCGCCGAGGAGACGGTGGACTACGGCTACGTCGGGGACATCGACCGCGTGGACAGCGGGCTGCTGGAACGGCTGCTCGGCATCGGCGCGCTGCCGGTGGTGAGCCCGATCTCGGCGGATGAGGCCGGGACGCTGCTGAACATCAACGCGGACACCGTCGCTTCGGCGCTCTCGGTGGCGCTCGGCGCGGAGAAGCTGATCGTGCTCGGGGAGGCGCCCGGGCTGCTCGCGGATCCCGGCGATCCGCGGAGCGTGATCTCGTTCCTCGACCTCGCGGGCCTCGAGCGGATGCGGGAGTCCGGGGCCATCCGCACCGGGATGCTGCCCAAGGCCCTGTGCATCCAGAAAGCACTGCAGGGGGGTGTCGCGCGCGCCCACCTGTTGCCGGCGGGGACGCCGGACAGCCTGCTGCTGGAGGTCTTTACGCCGGAGGGCTGCGGCACGCTGGTGGTGCCGGACCTTTCGGAGCTGTCGGAGGCGGAGCGGACGCTGAGAAGCGGGGTGTAGGGGGGAGACCGGCAAAAGGGACCACCGACCTCCAGGGTCGGCACCGCCCGCCGCAGGCGGGCGAAGACCGCGTAGCGCTGATCATTGGAAGGGTTACATCTCGGCACCCCCTCCCGCAGGAGGAGCCCAGGGAACGTGACGCGGGTCGGCGATACGCGGCTTTCGCCGGGCTCCGCCCAGGGGTGCCGGTGTGAACACCGGCGTTCCCGGGCGTGCGCGTCACGTCTTGTAGGTGGCGCATTGCCGACCGAGGAAAGACTGACGGCAGCGAACTCCGTTCGCTGCCCGCGTGACCGGGGGGAAAGTGTGAAAGGGGGGCCACCGCGCCCTTTCACAAAGGGGATTCCATACCTGAAGAAACAGCGGTCATGGGAAATCAAGGCAAACCATGCTGTCAACCGCCGCGTGTAGGGTTGTTGAGATGCGTCGCCTGGTCCTTTTCTCCCTGCTCATCTTCGCCTCCTGCGGCGGCGATGGGGGTCCCATTCCGGCCGCTTCGCCGCCCGTCACTCCGGTGCCGGCGCCGCCTCCATCTCCGCCGCCAGAGCCAGAACCACCTGCCGTGTCATTCCGCATTGAAACGGGAGTCGACAAGGCCGTCGAAGCGTTGGGCGTGTCTGGGGAGGGCGTCATCGTTGCGATCTTGGACCGCGGCATCGACTGGGAGAGCAACGACTTCCGGAACAGCGATGGCAGCACGCGGATCGCCTACATCTTCGATTTCTCCGACGATTCCGGCGCCTTCGCCCCGGGCAACCCCTACGGGCTGGGCACCATTTACACCGAGGAGCAGATCAATCAGGCGCTCTTTTCCGGCACCAGACTGCCGACACGGGATGCCGTCGGCCATGGGACCTCAACCACTGGCATTGCCGCCGGGAACGGGCGGAACCTTCCCGACCGGAAGTATCGAGGCGTGGCGACGAACGCCACCATCATCTCGGTGAAGGTCACGGGCGGCGCCCCGGCGCATGGAGATGAGCCGGCCGAGCCCGACTTCGACTCGGATCTATTCGTCGCGATCGATTTCGTGGTCGACAAGGCGCGGGAACTGTCGATGCCGGTGGTGATGCTCCTCAATCTCGGATCGATCGGCGGACCGACCGACGGCACGAGCGCATTCAGTCGAAAGATCGACGAGACCGTCGGTCCCGATCACCCCGGCGTCGTGTTCGTCACCGGAACCGGAGACGATGGGTGGCAAACGCAAATCCGCGCAGCGGGAGACGTGCCCAACGGCGGGACTCTTGACCTGCGATTCGCGCTCGACACCGGCGACGGTCGTCTCGAGATGTGGTACGACCGGAACGAGGCGTTTACCGTGTCGATCGATACTCCGATGGGGATGCTCGGTCCTTTCCCGGCCTCGCAGTCCTACGCGGAAGGCACCGGTGTTCGTGTGTACCACGATCGCGGGGGAGATGACTTCTACGGGGCGGCGAACGACAAGCGGCTGCTTCTTATCGATTTCGACAGCGCCGCTGGAGCCGGCGATTACATTCTGAGATTGGATCACGCAGCTAGCTCCACCGGTTCCAGCATCCACTTCGACGCCTCGCTCAACGGGTCAGGCCGATTCCTGAATTTCGTGACGCCGGGCAGCATCTGGGACGGAGCGACCGCGTTTCACAATGTGGCGCCCAACAGCTACGTCATTCGCACAAAGTGGACGAACATTGATGGTGTAGGCCAGGAGCTGAGGGGTGAAGGGAACGTTGGCGAGCTTTGGGCCGGCAGCAGCGTTGGACCTACGGTTGACGGGCGGATCGGCGTGGACATCTCCGCCCCCGGGGACAGGATCGTTACGGCATACGCCCCACGGTCGGATTGGGCCACCTACCCGCATTTGCTGATCGAGGACGGCGGCGGGCTGTATGGAATGGCGGGGGCCGTGAGCGCCGCGGCGCCGGTCGTGACCGGCATCATCGCCCTGATGCTCGAGGTCGACCCGACGTTGGACGCTCTCTCGGTCAAGAGGATCTTGCAAGAGTCGGCCCGGAGCGACGAGTTCACGGGGCCGACTCCGAACCCACTCTGGGGGTATGGCAAAGTGGACGCGTTTGAGGCGCTCATGATGGTGAGAGCCCGACCAGGATCCTGAGCGGCCAGAGGGCCTGATTCCTCATCTACATGGCCTCTTTCACCAGAAGGCAACAACGAATCGGAACTCGCCGCCGCGGGAACTGATCAACGCCGTGCCATCCAGGCGCGGCGGTTTCAGCGTCTCGCTGCCCTCCGGGCAGCGATGCCGGTCTGAATGAAGACCGGCGCTCCCGCGCGCAAGGGAGTTGCGGTTCGCTGAGAAGCAGGGTGTAGGGGCCGGCTGTGGACAGGATTCACGGTGCAGCGCGCACCGAGCAAGAAAACCAACGGCAGCGAACTCCGTTCGCTGCCCGCGTGACCGGGGGGAAAGTGTGAAAGGGGGGCCACCGCCCCCCTTTCACCAGAAGGTAACGACGAATCGGGACTCGCCGAAGCGCGCACCAGCGCGCGAGGGAGTTTCGATTCGCGGCGCGAAGCGCCGAGCGGTTCGGGGGGGGGCGCACCCGTCTGAGCAGGGCTGAGTCCCCGCCTCCGTTCCGGTCCGGCGCCCCCCTCCGAACCGCTCGACGTCAGTACCGCCAGCTTGAGGTATCGGCGCCCGGGGGGGCGCTTCGCCGGATGCGCTCCACGATGCGCGGGGCGAACATCTGGATGTAGCGGAGGCGGGACAACCCGTTGCCGCGGGTGTGGTCGCCGTTCCAGCAGTGCTCGTCGCCGTCCCCGTAGTCCACTTCCCCGCCGTAAGGGGGATCCGAGGTGGCCTCGAGGAAGTCCTCGGTGAGCTTCACCGCGTTGTTCAGGTAGTAGTTGTCCATGTCCCCCACGTAGATGTGCAGCTTGCCGGCGACCCGGGGCCCCAGGGTCTCCCAGTCGCGGCGCAGGATGTAGCTGAGGTCGTAGTTCTCCCGCCAGTAGGCGGCCACCTCCGGGTCGATCTCGCCGGTGACCTTGTCCCAGATGCGGCGGGGATACCCGTCGTCGCCGACCGGCGAGTAGACCGCTTCCCACACGTCCCACTGCTGCCCCGACCGGGTGCGGGTTCCCAGCACCAGCTCCCGGTGGTTCATCTCCGCGAGCGTCGCCGCGACGTGTCCCCGTCCGTCCCGCCGCCCGGGTCTGGGGGTCCGCTTGAACGCGCTGTCGAGGGTGTAGGCGTTTTCGTCCTCGTAGAGGTTGACCACGGTGAACGCCCGGAAGTCGATGGGGTCCGGACAGGCGATCCACGCCCCGTTGTAGTCCTCGGGATAGAGCACCTGCGCGGCCATGGCCTCCCAGCCCCCGGTGGAGCCGCCGTAGAGGAAGCGCGCCCACCCCTCCCCGATCCCGCGGAACCGGCGTTCGATCTCGGGAATGAGCTCGTAGGTGATGGCGTCCCCGTAGGGGCCGAGGTTTTCGGAGTTCACCGCGTAGGAATCGTCGTAGAACGGATTGGCGTGCTGGATCTCCACCACCAGCATCCGGGGGAAGTCGTCGCCGGTCCAGTCCTGATGGAGCTGCCACGCGTGTTCCTGCTGGATCCGGTTGTAACAGGGGAGGTCGAACCGGGCGGAGTACTCGCACTCCAGGTCGGGGTCCGGGGGCTCCTCCCGCCAGTTGCCGAAGGTGTAGGGGAAATGGCCGTGGTTGATGGCGATCGGATAGCGCGCCTCCGGATGCTCGTCGAAGCCGTGCGGAAGGAGCACCCAGGCCCCGAGTTCGGTGGGAGTCCCCCAGAAGTCGGTGAGGAGCTCGCTCTGGATCTTCACGTGCTTCACGTATTCCGACTCGGGCGGCACCGCCAGCGGGGGGATCTCCTGGTCGAGCACGATGTCGATGCGGGCCGGTCCTCCCGGCCCCAGCGAGACCGTCTGCGGGGTGGAGAGCAGGTTCCCGGGCTTGCGGTTCCACTGCTGTCCCTCACCCCGGTCGGGCGGAAGCTTGACGGTGTGGCCGTCGGCGCGCTGGTAGGTCTGATAGCGGTTCAGCAGCGCCTGAACCCGGTACTCCCCGGCCGGGACATCCTCCAGGCTGCGGATCGGGTAGCCGAAAGCCCCGCCGTCCACTGTGACCGGCTCGCCCGGCGCCCACCCCTCGACGTCCACCCCGAACGCCAACTGGCTGTCCGGGCCGTCCACGATCTGGAAGCGCGGCTCCGCCGCGTCGTCCTGGGAGAGCATGAGGACCAGCCGGCCGTCCAGGGGCTCGGGACTCCGGTCCGCGCCGAACGTCACCGAGAACTGGGCGCCTCCGGGCCCCCCACAACCGAACGCGGCGAGCGCCGCGATGATGGCGAGCGGCCGAGCCGCGGCCAGTGCCCTGCTGTCTGCCCTGCGGTCGCGCATGGTGTGCTCCCTCCACCGGGTTTCCGGTGTGATCGTGGGGATTGTGCCAGTGGCGGGCGTTCCCTGGCCTCCCGGACCACTGCGCGGGTTGGCGGTACGCGATCTCGTGGCGCAGAGCCCACCGGGGAAAGACTGATGGCAGCGAACTCTGTTCGCTGCCCGCCTGACCGGGGGGAAAGTGTGAAAGGGGGGCCACCGCCCCCCTTCCACAATCAGTAAGGACCAATCGGAACTCGCCGCCGCGCGCCGAAGGCGCGCAAGGGAGTTTCGATTGCCGGCGCGAAGCGCCGGGCGGTTCGGGGACGGGGGCTCACCCGTCCTAACCTGTCTCGATTGGATTCGTCGGGAGGAGTGCCCCCGTCCCCGGACCGCTCCGGACTTGTGCCGGTGTGAACACCGGCGTTCCCTACCCCGGCCGCACTCCATGCAGGTCAGCGGTACGCGGCTTCGCGGCCCTCACATTGGCGTAGCGCAGCGTCGTCGGCGCAGGTTTCGCGCTCCCGCGCGATGCCGGTCGGAGACCGGTGGCCAGTTCTCCCGGTGGGGGCCCGCTGTCGCGCGCGCTTCACGTGGATCGGCAATACGCGGTTCGCGGCCCTGCGGGCCGGGGTGCCGACCGGAGGTCTGCGCTCCAAGCCGTCCCCGCGCTTCTTCACCCTCGGCGATACGCGGGTCCGCAGCCCTCACATCAGAACCGGCGGCGTACTGCCGACCGCGCAACAAACGAATGGCAGCGAACCTCTGGTTCGCTGCGAGCGATTTCGGGGGAAAGTGTGAAAGGGGGTGACCCCCTTTCACAAGACGGTAAGGACCAATCGGAACTCGCCGCAGCGCGCCGAAGGCGCGCAAGGGAGTTTCGATTGCCGGCGCGAAGCGCCGGGCTGTTGCTGGAGGGGGCCGGACTCGCCCGGGCAAGAAGACCCGGACCAAATCTTCTGTCTGGCCCCATCCGGAAACCGCTTGGTGGGTCGAGCCGGCGCGAAGCGCCGGGGCGGTTCGGAAGGGGGGTTCACCCCCCACACAACCTCACTTCGTATCGCTACCCGGATCAGATGCCCCCCTTCCGAACCGCTCCTTCGCGGCCGTGATGAAGCGGGGCCACTGGGGGGTCTCGGGGTTGTTTGGCGGATCCCAGACCTTCAGCACGTCCTGCCAGGCCTCGGCCTCGGAAACTCCCTTGCGGAGCGTCCGGTAGAGGTACACGAAGACCGAGACGCGCATGTTGGCGAAGCAGTGGACGTACACGTCCCGGTCCTCGTTCGCCTCCATCACGTCGAAGAAGAGCTCGAGATCCCGGAGCGCCGGGTTCGCCCAGTCCACCGGGATCTGGATATAGGTCATCCCGGCCTGGGTGACCCGGAAGCCCTCCTCGAAGTTGCGCTCCCAGCGGGCGGGGGCGAGGTTCACCACCACGTCGAAGCCCGCGGAGTCCACCGCCTCGATGTCGTCCAGGGAGATCTGGCCGGAGGTGGAGAGCTGGTCGGAGATCTTCACGAAGTTGTAGACCCCGGAGAAATCCGCTTCCTGGGACGCGGCGACGCCCGCACCGCCGAGAGCGGCGATGAGCGCGAGAGGCGCGAGCTGCGGGTGCGATCGAGACATGCTGCGACCTCCTCTCCGGCTGCGGCCGGAAGGTTCAGTTCTAACGGGGGTTCTACTGGGGGTTCTACTGGGGGTTCTACTGGGGGTTCTACTGGGGGTTCTCGTCGTGGATGGCGATTCCGCCGTCAGCCCGGCGCTGGTCCACGCCACCCTCAAGGACGCCCTCCTCGACGAGGTTGACGATCACCTCGGCGGCGCCCTGGGCCCCGATCTCGTTCACCTGGTGGCCGTAGGCCTCCAGGATGGAAAGGGTGTCGGGCGAGAACATCTGCTTTTCGTAGTTGATCCGGTCGGGGAGCCACTGGTGGTGCACCCGGCCGGCGTCCACCGCTTCCTGGGCGTTCATGCCGTGGTCCACCACGTTCAGGATGGTCTGCATCACGGTATTGATGATCGTCCGTCCGCCCGGGGTGCCGGTGACCATGAACAGCTCCCCGTCCTTCGCGACGATCGTCGGGCTCATGCTGGAGAGCATCCGCTTGTTCGGCTCCGCGAGGTTCGGATCCGTGCCGATCAGGCCGCGCTCGTTCGTCAGGCCCGGCGCCCCGTTGAAGTCCCCCATCTCGTTGTTCAGCAAGAAGCCGGCCCCCGGCACCACGATCCCCGAGCCGAAGCCGAACTCCAGGGTGTAGGTGAGGGACACGGCGTTGCGGTCCTTGTCCACCACCGAGAAATGGGTCGTCTCGTTGCTCTCGGTGGTCCACTCGAAACTGGACGGTGAGGAAACGGAAGCCCGTTCCTCGTCGATCGTGCCCCGCAGCTCCTCCGCGTAGTCCTTCGAGGTCAGCCGGGAGATGGGGATCGCGGGGTTGAAGTCAGGATCGCCCAGGTGCAGCGCGCGGTCCGCGTAGGCCCGGCGCATGGCTTCGGCCATCAGGTGGATGTTGGCGGCCGATCCGAACCCGTTCGCGGCGACGTCGAATCCTTCCAGGATGTTCAGCATCTGGACCATCGCCGTGCCGCCCGAACTCGGGGGCGGCATCGAGATGATCTCGTAGCCGCGGTACTCGCCCCGGATCGGCTCCCGGACCATCGCCTGGTAGTTCTTCAGGTCCTCGAGGGTGATGAGGCCGCCTCCCGCATCCATCTCCTCGACCAGCAGCCCGGCGGTCTCTCCCTCGTAGAAACCGGCGGTCCCGTTCTCGAGGATCCGCTCCAGGCTGCCGGCCAGATCGGGCTGGCGGAGGATTTCGCCGGGCTCGTAGGGCGTGCCGTCCTTCGAGAACTGGGCCACCGAGGCCGGATGCTGGGTCATCCGTTCGAGCACCCGCGCGAGCGAGCCGGCGAGGCCGTGGGAGATCGGGAAACCGTCGCTCGCGAGGTCCACCGCCGGCCGCACGAGCCGCTCCCAGGGCAGCGAGCCCTGCTGTTCCCAGGCGAGGCGGAGGCCCGCCACCGTCCCGGGGACTCCCACCGCCTTGTGGCTCAGGTGGTGGATCTGGAAGCTGTACTCCCCGTTCTCGTCGAGCCACATGTCCGGGGTCGCGGCCGCCGGGGCCTTTTCGCGGAAGTCGTAGGCGAGCGGCTCCCCGCTGGCCGGGCGCCAGACCAGGAACCCGCCGCCGCCGATGTTCCCGGCGGTGGGATGGGTGACGGCGAGCGCGAAGGCGGTCGCCACGGCGGCGTCCACCGCATTTCCGCCGTCGCGCAGCACCGCGGCGCCGACCTCGGAGGCGATCGCGCTCTGCGACACCACCATGCCCTGACGGGCGCGAATCGCGGCGCTCTCGGCGCTCGCGGAGAGCGGCGCGAGGAGCAGCAGCGCCGGCAGCAGCGCCGCCGGAATCCGGAGGCGCTCGGGGTTCCTGAGCGTCAGATTCATGTCCGATTTCCCCCGTCCCGGAGAACCCGGGTTAGCCGGATATCGTAACAGTCGGTAACCCCATCAATCCGTGGGCTCCGGGCCCGCCGCTACCATCCTCGCCATGAAACATCCGACCCTCCGGCTCGCGGCGCTCGTCCTCGCGCTCGCGGTCCCCGCCCCCGTGCTCGGGCAGGCGAAGGTCCCCGTGGAGGAGTTCACCCTCTCGAACGGGATGCGCTTTCTCGCCGTCGTCCGTCCCGAAATGACCACCGTATCCGCCGGCTGGGCGGCCCACGTGGGATCGGCCAACGAACGGCCGGGGATCACCGGGCTGAGCCACTTCTTCGAACACATGATGTTCAAGGGAACGCCGACCGTCGGGACCACCGACGCCGAGCGGGATCAGGCCATCATCGAGGAGCAGGAGGCCGTCCAGGAGAAGATCCGGGCCATCTACCGGGACCGGCGGGAGGCGAGCCGGCTGGGCCTCATCGACGACCCCTTCGGCGAGACGGACCTGCCCGAAGAGCTGGTCGCCTTGCGGGGTGAGTTCGATGCGCTCGTGGAAGAGCAGCGGACGCTCATGGTCAAGGACGAGTTCGACCGCATCTACACCGAGGCGGGCGCCAGCGGGATGAATGCGTTCACCTCCAACGACCAGACGGTGTACTTCATCACAGTGCCGCAGAACCGGCTGGAGCTGTGGTTCTGGATGGAGTCGGAGCGCCTGCTGCGGCCGGTTTTCCGCGAGTTCTATTCGGAGCGCGACGTGGTCTACGAGGAGCGCCGGCTCCGCACCGAGTCCACCCCCACCGGGGAGTTCGACGAGGCGTTCGACGCCATGTTCTGGCAGTCGCACCCCTATTCCTGGCCGGTGGTCGGCTGGCCGTCGGACCTCCAGGTGTTCACCCTCGCCCAGGCGCAGGAGTACTACGACACCTACTACGCCCCCGGGAACCTCACCGGCGCGCTGGTCGGGAACTTCGAACTCGGAGAGGCGAAGGCGCTGGCCGAGAAGTACTTCGGGCGCCTCTCGCCGGGTCCCGAGGCCCCCGACGTGGTCACCCTGGAGATGGAGCAAAACGCCGGGAAGCGGCTGGATGCGACCTGCGACTGCCAGCCGCAGGTCGCCCTCCGCTACCACACGGTGCCCTTCCGGCACCGCGACCAGTACGCGCTCGACGTGCTGTCCGGATTGCTGAACGGGCGGACCGGGCGGCTCTACAAGACCATGGTGCTCGGGGACGAGATCGCGAGCTCCGCGGCGGCGTTCCAGGACAACCGCAAGTGGGCGGGACTGATCGAGATCAGCGCGGAAGCCAAGGGCGAGGCGACCCCGGCCGATCTCGAGGCCGCCATCGAGCGGGAGCTCCGGCGGCTCGTTGAAGAGCCGATCCCCCCCGAGGAGATCCAGAAGGTCAAGAACCAGGTTGCCGCCGCGGCGTGGGAGCGGCTCGACAGCGGGTTCTTCCTGCTGATCCAGCTCCTCGTCTACGACTCGCTGGGCGACTGGAACTACATCAACGAGTGGACCGACGCGACCCTCGCGGTCACCGAAGAGGACGTCAAACGGGTTGCCGGGAAGTACCTGGTCCCCACGAACCGGGCGGTCGCGCACTACACGCGCACGGCCGGGACGGCTTCGGAGCCGGTGCCGGCCGAGCTCGCCGGCCTGCCGGCGGCGGTGCAGACCCAGATGCTGGCCCAGATCCGGCAGATCCGGGAGTCCACGGACCGGGCGAGTCTGGAGGCGACGCTCGCGCAGTTCAGCCAGATGATGGGACAGGCGCCGCCGCAGATGCAGGGGGCGCTCCAGTACGTGGAGCAGGTGATCCGGGAGCGGCTCGCCGAACTCCCGCCCGAAGGGGAGGATGCACGATGAAAGGACGGACGGTTTTCCTGGGTTTGGCCCTGGTGGCGGCGGGTCTTTCCCCCGCGCAGGAAGTTGCCGGGCAGGAAGTTGCCGGGCAGGACATTCCGGACCGGCCCGAAGAGCTGGTCTTCCCGGACTTCGTGTTCGAGACGCCCGACGGCTCGGACTACCACCACAAGCTGAGCAGCGGCATCCCGGTGATCGTGGTTGAGGACCGCACCCTGCCGCTGATCCGGCTGGGCGTGACGCTCAGGATCGGCAGCTTCCTGGAGCCCGCGGACCAGGTGGGGCTCGCGTCGTTGACCGCGACGATGATGCGCGAGGGCGGGGCCGGCGACCGGAGTCCGGAGGAACTGGACGAGCGGATCGACTTCCTCGCCGCCCGGATTTCGGCCTCTTCCCGGGACACCGAGGCGCGGGGATCGCTCCGCACCATCACCCCGGTGTTCGAGGAGAGCCTCGATCTCTTCTTCGACGTGCTGATGCGCCCGCGGTTCGATGAGGCGCGGTTCTCGGTGCGGCGGGAGAACGTGCGGGAGGACCTGAAGCAGCGGAACGACGACGCCGACAGCCTGCTCGGCCGCGAGTGGGATTTCCTGCTGTACGGAAAAGACCACTACCTCGGGCGGCGGATGACCTCCGGGCACCTGGACGCCATCACTCCCGACGACTTGCGGGACTTCCACCGCCGTTACTGGCGGCCGGAGCACATGGTGTGGTCGGTGTCGGGCGACGTGGACACCGCGGAGATCCTGGCGATGCTGGAGGAGCGGCTCGGAGCGTGGCCGGCGGCGGATGATGCGGCGGCGGTGGACTGGCCGCCCCCGCACGAGGTGCCAAACCCTGCCCCGGGCATCTACCACGTCGAGAAGGACATCCCGCAGGGCAAGGTCCGGATCGGCAACCTGGCGCCGCGCTGGGACGACTGGGACAACCCCGAGCGGGCCGCCATCCAGGTGATGGACCACATCCTGGGAGCGAGCGGCTTCACCTCCCGGATCATGCAGCGGGTACGGTCCGACGAGGGGCTGGCGTACGGCGCCGGCGGCCGTTTCGGCTTCAATCCCCTCGGGCCGAGCGCCTACTCGATGGGCTACCAATCGAAGAGCCCGACGGTGGCTTTGGCTGCCGCGATCGCTCTGGAAGAGGTCCATCGGATGCGCGACGAAGCAGTGTCGCCGGAGGAACTCCAGCTTGCCAGGCGTTCGCTGGTGGACAGCTTCCCGCGCCGGTTCGAGAGCGCGCAGGCCCGCGCCGGCATCTTCGCGAACGACGCGTTCCTGGAGCGCGACCACGGGTACTGGGTGCGCTGGCGCGAGCAGATCGAGGCGGTCACCGCCGCCGACGTGATGGCGGTGGCGCAAAAGTACCTCCGTCCGGACCAGATGGTGATGCTGGTGGTCGGGGTCTGGGACGACATCGGCCCGGGCGATCCCGAGGGGCGCGCCAAGATGGCCGATCTGCTGAATGGCGAGGTGACGCATCTCCCGGAACGCGATCCGCTCACGCTGGAGGTGGTCCCGAAGGGCCAGTAGGGAATCCCTCCCCGGCGGGGCCATCTCGCTTCGCTCGATGGCCCCGCCGGGGAGGGAACGCCGGTGGAGCAGGAGCGCGGCCGGCCACCGGACGCCGACCCGCCTCCGGGGCAGTTCTCCCCGGGGGATCTCCCCGGGGAATGCGGTGCCCGGCCGCGTTTTTGCGCGGTCGGCGCCGCGCGGTTTGCGAAACCGCGCTGGCAAACCGGGCTGGTTAGCAGCCTGTGGTGGAACCCGGGTGCGCGCCGAGACCGGCCAGTTCTCCCGGTGGGGGCGAGGCCCAGTTCTCCCGGTGGGGCCAGTCCTCCCGGTGGGGGCCCGGCTGACAAGGCGCGTGAGGGAGGAGCCCCCACCGGGAGAACTGGCCCGGGTGTATTTCGACCGAAACGCAACGATGAGCGGCGCGAAGCGACGCGGTCAACAGCCGGTGGTGGAACCCGGGTGAGCGCCGAGGCCGGCGAGGCCCAGTTCTCCCGGTGGGGCCAGTCCTCCCGGTGGGGGCCCGGCTGACAAGGCGCGTGAGGAAGGAGCCCCCACCGGGAGAACTGGCCCGGGTGTATTTCGACCGAAACGCAACGATGAGCGGCGCGAAGCGACGCGGTGAACAGCCGGTGGTGGAACCCGCGTGAGCGCCGAGGCCGGCGAGGCCCAGTTCTCCCGGTGGGGCCAGTTCTCCCGGTGGGGGCCCGGCTGACAAGGCGCGTGAGGGAGGAGCCCCCACCGGGAGAACTGGCCCGGGTGTATTGCGACCGAAACGCAACGATGAGCGGCGCGCAGCGACGCGGTTCAGCCGGGATGGATCGCCGGCCGAGCCCCCACCGGGAGAACTGGGCCGCGTGGGTTTCATCACCGGCTGTTTGGCCGGGATGGATCGCCGGCCGAGCCCCCACCGGGAGAACTGGGCCGCGCGGGTTTCATTACAGGCTGTTTGGCCGGGATGGATCGCCGGCCGAGCCCCCACCGGGAGAACTGGGCCGCGTGGGTTCCACCACCGGCTGTTTGGCCCTTCGGGTTCGGCGCGAGCTTCCGGAAAGACCGTCGATTCCAAGTTCCCGCATCAGTCGGGCAACCCGCTTGCGCCCCACCCGCCATCCCTGCACCCGCAGTTCCCCGTGGATTCGAGGCGCGCCGTACTCGCCGTGATGGCAGGCGTGGACGCTGCGGATCTCCTGCTTGAGAAGCTCGTCCACCCGGGCGCGGCAACTTTGGGGACGACTCTTCCAAGCGTAGTAACCGCTCCGCGAGACTCCGAGCGTGCGGGCCATGGTGGCGATTCGGTGCTGTCCCCGGTACCCGTCCATGAACCGGTAGATCACCTCGTGATCCACGGCGCACGCGAGACTCCCAGCGTCCATGCGTCCCGCCGGCTACTCGCTCAAGCCCACCGGCGCCGGTTTCGGAAGACCGCGGGAACGGGCGTGGACTTCCGCCCGTAAAGGCCTTCGATATCTTCCTTGGTGCATCCGGACACCTCGTCTTGGCCCACCAAACCATCAGGTCGTGAACCTGCGGAGAGTGTACCCGACAAGAACGTGCATTTTGCTGGAGATAGAGTGACGATTATGCGATTTTGGCCTTCACTGTGCGACGGGCGCACCGGACCGGCCCGAAAACCCCATCTCGCCGCTCGTTCCGGGTCCGGACGGTCCGGACGGACCGGAACGACGTCCGGGCTCGGCGCGAGGAGGGCGGACGGTTGAACGGTCACGACGAAGCGGGACGGAAGAACAAGGGACCGGACGAGCGCGTCTCCACCTTGAGCGCGGCGCTCCTGCGCATCAGCGCGAGCCTCGACCTCGAAACGGTTCTCCGCGAGATCGTGGAGAGCGCCCGGGCGCTGACCGGCGCCCGCTACGGCACCATCGTCACCATCGACGAAAAGGGCGCGCCGCAGGACTTCGTGACCTCCGGTTTCACGGAGGAAGAGCATCGCCGGCTGGCCCAGTGGCCCGACGGGCCGCGGCTCTTCGAGCACTTGCGCGACCTCGCGGGGCCGCTGAGGCTCAGCGACGTCCCCGCCTACGTGCGCTCGCTCGGCTTCTCTACGGACCGGTTCTCGTCGAGCACCTTCCAGGGCACGCCGATGCGCCATCGCGGCGTGCATGTCGGCAACTTCTATCTGGCCGAGAAGGAAGGGGGAGCGGAGTTCACGAGTGGGGACGAGGAGGTCCTGGTGCTGTTCGCCTCGCAGGCCGCGAGCGCCATCGCCAACGCCCGCGCCTTCCGCGACGAGCGGCGCGCGCGGGCCGACCTCGAGGCGCTGGTCGAGACCTCGCCGGTCGGCGTCGTGGTGTTCGATGCGCGGACTGGCCACGCCGTCTCGCTCAACCGCGAGGCGAGGCGCATCGTGGAGAGCCTGCGCATGCCGGGCCACCCCGCCGAAGCGCTGCTTCGGGTCCTCACCTGCCGGCGTGGCGATGGACGCGAGATTGCGCTCGACCAATTGCGGCTCTCGGCCGCGCTCGGCGCCGCGGAGACCGTGCGCGCCGAGGAGATCGTGCTCTCGACGCCCGACGGACGCAGCGTCACGACGCTCGTCAACGCCACCCCGATCCACGCCGGGGATGATGGGGAGGTCGAATCCGTGGTCGTCACCCTGCAGGATCTCGCGCCGCTCGAAGCGCTGGAGCGGATGCGGGCTGAGTTCCTCGGCATGGTGAGCCACGAGCTGCGCACGCCGCTCGCCGCCATCAAGGGTTCAACGGCCACGGTGCTCGGCGCCGGTCGAGGCTTCGGTCCGGCCGAGACCCAGCAGTTCTTCCGCATCATTGACGAGCAGGCGGACCGCATGAGCGGACTCATCGGCGACCTGCTCGACGTGGGGCGCATCGAGACGGGCACGTTGTCGGTCTCGCCCGAGCCCACGGAGGTGGGTGCGCTGGTGGACGAGGCGCGGACCATGTTCCTTGCCGGCGGCGCCAGGCACCCGGTGCTGATCGAACTGCCGCCGGACCTGCCCCGGGCGCTGACCGACCGGCACCGCATTGTGCAGGTGCTGAGCAACCTCCTGGCCAACGCCGCCCGGCATTCTCCGGACTCCTCGTCCATCCGGGTCTCGGCGGAGCGCGACGGCATGTACGTCGCGGTCTCGGTTTCCGACGAAGGCCGGGGGGTGGCGCGGGAGAGGCTGCCGCACCTCTTCCGCAAGTACGCCGCTGCCGAAGATGGGAAGCGCGGCGTGGGGGGCGGCCTGGGGCTCGCCATCTGCAAGGGGCTGGTCGAGGCGCATGGCGGACGGATCCGGGCGGAGAGCGCCGGCCCCGAGCAAGGGGCGCGGTTCACCTTCACGGTCCCGGTGGCGGAGGCGGAGAGCACCGCGCCCGGCCTCACGCGGCGCCGGGCGGGAGTGCTCCGCGAGACCGGGGAGCGGGCGCGGATACTCGTGGTGGAAGACGACCCGCAGCTGCTGCGCTACGTGCGGGACGCGCTCGTCGATGCGGGCTATGCGCCGCTGGTCACCGGCGACCATCGCGAGCTGGCGCGCATCATCGAGACGGAGGAGCCGGCGCTGGTCCTGCTCGATCTGATCCTGCCCGGGACCGACGGCATCGAGTTGATGGAAACCGTGCCCGGGCTCTCCGACCTTCCGGTCATCTTCATCTCGGGGTACGGGCGCGACGAGACCATCGCCAAGGCGCTGGAGGCCGGCGCCGACGACTACATCGTCGAGCCCTTTTCGCCGACCGAACTCGCGGCCCGGATCCAGGCGGCGCTTCGCCGCCGCACCGACCCCGACCCGTTCATACGGGGCGATCTCGCGATCGACTACGACCGGCGCCGGGTGAGCGTGGCGGGGCGCCAGATCGAACTCACGGCGACCGAGTACGGCGTGTTGCGCGTGCTCTCGCTCAACGCGGGACGGGTCTCGACGTACGATTCGCTGTTGCGCCAGGTGTGGAACGAGCGGAACTCCGGCGACGCGAAGCTGGTGCGCGCCGTCATCAAGCGTTTGCGCCAGAAGCTCGGCGACGACGCGAGCCGCCCCGCCTACGTCCACACCGTGCGTGGGGTTGGCTACCGCATGGCCCGACCGGGGGAAACCTGACCGGGGGAAACCTGACCGGCGACCCCCAAGGTCGGCGGTAACCGCGCCCCGCCCGCCCCGCCCTCGGCGGTAACCGCGCCCCGCCGCTGCCGTCGCCGGCGTTCCCGTCCGCCGGCTTCACCTTCCCGGGGGCTTCACCTTCCCGGGTCGGCGCTTCGCTCAGTCGCAGACGGCGATGGCGTCGATCTCCACCAGGAAACCCGTGCCGGGGAGGCGCTCGGGCTGGATCGTGGAGCGCGCCGGGCGGTGGCCGTTCAGCATGCGCTCGTAGACCGCGTTCATCTTCCCGAACTCGTCCATGTCGGCCACAAAGACGCCGCAGCGGACGATCCGATCGAGACTCGACCCCGCCGCCTCCAGGATGGAGGCGAGGTTCTTGAACACCTGCTCGGTCTGGGCGGCAACGCCATGCGGCGCGAATCCCGTCTTCGGGTCCACACCGACCTGCCCGGAAACGAACACCAGATTGCCCACCTTGGTGGCGGGGCTGTAGGGGCCGGCCGGCTTCGGCAGGCCTTCGCCGGCGATCAGGGTGATCTCGTCGCTCATCTCATGTCTCCATTCGGCGCCTCGTGAACCGGCGCCGCACGACCCCGGTGTCGTCGGGGTCGGGTAGCGGGGGGCCCGCCAGCCAGCGGGCCTCGTCAATGTTCGGGAAGTAGACCGCGCTCTGCTCCGGCTGGAGCGTGATGCGGTCGGGAACGGTTGTCATGTCGAGGAAGTCCGCGTAATGCATGGCCTCCTCGTAGATGCGGGCGCCGCCCAGGAACCAGACGGTCCCTTCGCAGGCCGCGAGCGCCTCGCCGAGCGAACGGAAGGACTCCGCGCCCTCCACCGGCCGCGAGCTGATCACGATGTTCCGCCGCCGGCGCATCGGCCGGCGGGGGAGCGAATCCCAGGTGAGCCGGCCGAGGATGATGGTGGTGTCCCGGGTGAGCCGCCAGAGCCGCTTCCGATCGCCCGGGTAGTCCCAGGGGATCCCGCCGTCCACCCCGATGATCCCCTCCGGCGAGACCGCCGCCATGCTGGCCCGGAAGGGACCAGGTGGGCGCACTTCGGGATTCAGCCAGACGTCGTTCATGCTGCCTTCATGCCGGGCTCATACCGCGACGGCGAAGCGGATGCCCGGGTGGGGGTCGTACCCGTCGAGCTGGAAGTGGGACATGATCTCGGCGGTGTCCTTGTCGAGGAGCGACATCACTCCGTCCAGCGACGACACCGTGTCCGAGAGCGTCAGCCGGGGCAGCGGGCGGGGTTCACGCTCAAGCTGCTCCCGGAGCCCCGGCACGTGGTCGTATTCCGCCATCGAGCCGTCCGCGTTCTTCGTGTAGATGTGGGCGTCCACCAGCGTGTGCCCCATCACCCCCGGCCGGAGCCCGGTCCACGCCGAGAAGAGATGCAGCAGCAGCGCGTAGCCGGCGATGTTGTACGGAAGTCCGAGCGCGACGTCGCAGCTCCGCTGGGTCAGGTGCAGGTTGAGCCGCGGCTCCCCCGCCGCGTCGTACTGCACGTTGAGCACGAAAGCGAAGTGGCAGGGCGGGAGCGAACTGTGGTGGGCGTTCTCCGGTGACCAGGCGCTGATCACCAGCCGCCGCGAGGTGGGGTTGCGCTTGATCTCCTCGAGCACCCAGCGGACCTGGTCCGCCGGCCCGCGCGACCCCGGATGTTCCCGCCAGAGGTTCCCGTAGGGGCTCGGCACCGCGCCGTTCTCGTCCGCCCAGGGATCCCAGAACCGGCACTTGTGCTTCTTGAGCAGCGCGATGGTCGGCTCGCCGGAGAGGAACCAGAGGTTTTCGACGACGATGTTCTTCCAACTGATCTTCTTGGTGGTGAGCAGCGGGAAGCCCTCGTCCACCCTGATCACCGAGTTCACGTTGAAGGTGGAGATGGTGTCCACCCCCGTGCGGTTCGGACGCCGGGTCCCGGTCTCGAGCACCCGGCGGACGGTGTCCAGATAGACCTTCAACGGATGGCTGGCCTAGCAGCCGTTGGGCAAAGTGGCGTGAGCGCCGAGACCCCCACCGGGAGAACTGGCGGTGAGGCGCCTGGCTGACAAGGCGCGCGAGGGAGGAGCCCCCACCGGGAGAACTGGCCCGAGTGTATTTCGACCGAAGCGCAACGATGAGTTAGGCGAAGCCGAGCGTTTCAGCCAGGATGGATCGCCGGTCGAGCCCCCACCGGGAGAACTGGGCCGCGTGACTTTGTCCATAGGCTGCTACAACGCGGACCCGAGCGCGTCGATGAACGCGTCGAGATCCTGCTCGTCGTTGTAGAGATGCGGGGTCACCCGCACGGTGTCGCCGCGGATGCTCACGAACACCCGCCGCTCGGAGAGCGCCGCGCGCACCCGGGAGAGATCCTCGGGCCCGCTCCCCAGCGGGAGCCCGAGCGCCAGGTAGTGGGGAGACCGGCGCTCGGTGTGCCCGGACGTGAAGCCGAGTTCCGCCGCCGCTGCGGCGAGACGCCGGGTCATCGGGCCGATCGTCCCGAGGATGTTCGCCGGGCCCCAGTCGAGCACCTGGCGGGCCGCCGCCAGCGCCGCCGGCACCAGCGCGAAGTTGGAACGCTCCCCGGCGTCGAGGCGGCGCGCGCCCGGCTGCCAGTCCTCGGTGTAGTCCACCAAGCGCGAGAACTCGCGCGCGTTCGCCTTCTGGATCCAGTTGTGTTCGATGGGCGCCGCCTCCCGGCAGTGGGGCGCGGCGTAGAGGTAGCCGAGCGAGTAAGGGCCCATGAGCCACTTGTAGCCCGCGCCGGCCACGAAGTCCGGCTGGATGGCGCCCACGTCGAACGGCAGCGCGCCGAGCGACTGGGTGGCGTCCACCACCAGCGCCGCCCCCGCCTCGCGGGCCCGGGCGCCGATCCGCGCGAGGTCGAAGATTCCGCCGTCGGTCCAGTGGACGTTCGGCAGCGCGACCACCGCGACCCGCTCGTCGAGCTCGGCGAGCACCGCCCGCGTCCAGTCGCCGTCCTCGGGGCGCGAGACGAAGCGGACCTCGCCACCCGCGCGCCGCGCCTTGTCGGTCCAGGGATAGACGTTCGAGGGGAACTGCTCGGCGGCGAGCAGGACCACCTGTCCCGCCGCGAGCGGCACGTTGTTCGCGGCGAGCGAGAGGCCGTAGCCCGCCGAGGGGGTGAGGGCCACGGCGTCGGGCCCCGCCCCGAGCAGTTCCGCCCAGGCGGCGCGGAGCGCCTCCGAGTCTTCGAAAAAGTCGTCGACGGCGATCTCCCAGGGGTGCGCCTTCCGCCGGAGGCCGGCGGTCCCCGCCTCCACCACGCTGTTGAGCATTGGCGACATGTAGGCGCAGTTCAGGTAGGCGACGTCCCGCGGGATGTCGAAGAGATGCCGCTGGGACGGGATCACGGCGCGGGGCGGGAAGCCGCCGTCATTCGCGGGCGCGCGCGGCGAGCATCTCGCGCACCCGGCGGACCGCGGTCTCGACCTTGAACTCGATGCCCTTTTCGCCGAATTCCCGCGAGGCGAGCGTGGGGTCGCCCCTGACGCCGCTTCCCTCGAAGCCGCCGTTTTTAACTCGCGCCTCCGGCCGGATCTGTTCCGGCGCGACGTACCAGAGCTGCGAGGTGTCGGTCACCCCGGCGTGGCTCCCGATGGCGTCCTCCGGGACCCCCTGCTCCAGCAGCCACTCGCGAAAGCCGTTGCCGCGGTAATACTCGGGAACGTAGAGCACCCGGGACTTCCCGCCGGAGTCTTGCCATTCGAGGTTGAGCTTCGTGGCCACCACCTCCATGCCCCGCTGGTTCCCGCCGCTGTCGCCTATAAAGATGATGTTGTCGAACCCGTGGAGCGCGAAGCCGCGCGCCGTGTATTCGAGGAGCGCCTCGAAGTGCTCCTGGGGAAGGGTGATGGCGCCGGCGTAACGCATGTGGCCGGTCGGCGGGGAAATCCCGCCCTCCGGGACGTAGGCGACGACCGGGGCGACGAGCGTGTCGCCGAGTTCGCGGGCGATCCGATCGGACGCCTCCCGGATGATGAAGTTGTGCTTCCCGAGCACCATGTGCGGCCCGTTCTGCTCGGTGCCGCCGGTCGGCACGATCACCGAGCGGGTGCCGGCGCGCACCCGGGCGGCCACCTCGGTCCAGGTGAGTTCCTGGACGAACACCGTGTCCGGGCCGGTGGAGGCGTCCGCGGGGGCGGGGACGATGTCCTGGGCGGGGGCTGCCGGGGGGGCGAGGAGGGTCGCGGCGAGGAGGAGGATGAGGGGGGTCAGGGCTCGGAGCATGGCGGCCGGATCGTACAACGCCATCCCGGCGGATCGGCAGGGTGCGGTTCGCCCCGCTGCGGTGCGCCGTTGGTCTGTTTCCCGAACCCGGGCACACGCCACCGCAGGGGGCAGATCGCTCGACCCGGGACAGCGGGCCGACGACGCCGGGGGGCGAGGGCGGCGATTTGCCCAGGGGGGCAGTTTCCACCGGCGACTCCCGTGTCGGCGCCCCCGATCACCATCCGCGCGTAGCGACTCCAACCCCTTGCCAAGCCAGCTCGATGTCCCCGAATGCCAAATCCCATGGGTCTCGTACACCCGGTTAACATCTTCCGGATTCGAGCACAGGACTTGGAAGCGGACGAGCGGGTGACCATCAGAACCAGATTCCCCCAGGTTCTCGGGGTTGTTGCGTTCCTCGGAATTGTTCTGGGGCCCTTCCCGGTCTCCGGATACCGGTTCCTCTACCACGATGTCTGGTCCGAGCCGACGCCCGTGCAGTGGAGCGACGAGGTGTGGGGCCCGGGAGAAACCCTCTCCTTCCGGTTGGTGGAAGACTCGACCTGGTTGGATGGCTTTTCGAGCCTTGGCGCCGTGGAAGAACTCATCGAGGAGGCAATGTCCGGCTGGTCCGGAATTTCCACGGCGGACATTCGCTGGAACGTCAGCGGGACGGCGACCGAACGGGACTCTGACATCAGCGAGGTCTATCTCGAACACGGGTATGCGCCGGGAGCTGGTGGGGCTCTGATCGGTACCAGGAACGGCCCCGATGGCCGCGTGCGGATCGACGTTTGCGACATCTACATTGCACCGGGTCAGGTGACGCGTTCCAAGGACGACATCCGGAACGCCTTGATCCACGAGTTGGGTCATTGTCTCGGCCTGCATCACGCCGGGGCCTTGTGGACTCGCGATGTGTTGCGATACCGGGTTGCGTTGCCGACGGCCTGGGGCGCCGATCCCGCGATGTCCTACGGCCATCTGCGGGGGGGAACAATTACGGCCGACGATCGGGCCGGAGCGTCGCTGCTTCGGCCCGCGGCCGGCTGGGAGGCGACAACGGGGAGCATCCGGGGGAGCGTGCTCGTCAAGGATGAAGGCGGGGCCGCAGCCGTTCACGTCGTCGCCACCAGGCTCGACGGCCAAGGCGACATGGTCGAGAGCGTCGGCGTCTTCACCAATGTCCACGGGGAATTCCTCATCCGTGGCCTGGCGCCGGGGGCCTACTCCCTGCTCGTGCGTCCGCTCACGATCCCGCGGGCCCATGGGGCGCTGCGGTACCGCGCCGAGGCCGACATTCGCGACACGCTCCAGACCGCGCCGGTGGCTGTCCGCGCCGGAACCATTGCCGGCCCGGTAGCGATCACCGTGAGACGCGGCGACTACCGCTGGTAAACATGCGGATCAATCGGGCCTCCGGGCTTCTGCCCGGGTCCGCAGCGGTCGTGCTGGCCGCCGGGCTCAGCTGCGATTCGACGGTGACGCCGCTTCCGAGCGCTGTCCCTGCGCCACTCCCCGCGCCCACCCCTCCGTCGGCCCCGACCGGGAGCTTCGAGGCTCAGCCGTCGCAGATTTCCCCCGGGGCGTGCGCCGTCCTCCGTTGGACCACCACCGACGCGACGACGCTCATGATTGATCACGGCATCGATCAGGTGTCGGCGAGAGGGGTCGCGGTTGTCTGTCCGGCCGTCACCACGACCTATACGCTCACCGCCTCCGGCTCGGGTGGAACACTCGACCCGCCCGTCACCGTCACGGTGGTTGTGGTGGATCCCTCCCAGCCGCCGCCGAGCGGTGGTGGCGGCGGCAGCGGCGGTGAGGGTGGGGGGCAAGGCGGCAGCGGCGGTGAGGGCGGGGGGCAAGGTGAAGGTGGAGGCGGCGGGGGCAGCGTCACCGAACCGCGGTCGCACCGGCCGAGCGGCAGTCTTGCGGCGGTCCCGGAGACGATTCGCCGGGGCGCCTCCTCAGTCCTCAGTTGGGCGATCACCGGCGCCGAAAGCGCGTCCATCACCCCCGGGGTGGGGTCCGTCGATCTTTCCGGCACGCGCGTCGTGTCGCCGCGCGTGACCACCACCTACACGCTCTCCGCTTCCGGAACGGGAGGGGACCTCTCCCCCCAGCCCCGGGTCACCGTCAGGGTCCGGGCGCCCCCGACGGGGAGCCTCACCGCCAGTCCTCGCGAAATCGTCCTGGGTGAGTGCTCGACGCTGACCTGGCGGACGGATGATTCGACGAGCCAGTCCATATTCCCCAACGTGGGCCCGGTACCGGCCTCCGGATCCCGGGAGGTCTGTCCGGCGCAGGCCACGACGTATTTCCTCGAGGTCTCCGGCGCCGGCGGTGCACTTGAACCCTCACCGGCGGTGGCGATCCTGGTGCAGTCGCCGTCGGGGCCTGCGGGGACCCTGCGGGTCATTCCCGGCATCATCGCCAGAGGCGAGTGCGCCATTTTGACCTGGAGCACCGCGCATACCACCGGCCAGTCCATTGACCCCGGCATCGGCCCGGTTGCGGCCGGCGGCTCGCGCTCGGTGTGCCCGGCGACCGACACCACCTATACGCTGTCCGCCACCGGGCCGGATGGATCGCTGGACCCAAGACCTACCGCGAGCGTCCGGGTCGCTGACCCGGCGCCCACCGGCAGACTCAGCGCGTCCCGGACCACGATCGTACGCGGGGAGTGCACCGCGATTCACTGGACCTCGACCGGAACGACGAGTCGCACCATCGAACCCGGACTCGGGAACGTAGCGGCCGCCGGGTCGCACGCCTCGATCTGTCCGAGCACGACGACGACCTACCTGTTGATCGCATCGGGCCCGGGCGGAGCACTGGCTCCAAGCCCCAGCGTCACGATCACCGTCACCGATCCTCGGCCATCGGGAAGTCTGGAAACGGATCCGCCGTCCATAGACGCGGGCGCCTGTTCCAACTTGATCTGGCGCATCGACGACGCCAGCAGTGTGTCGATCGATCAGGGAATCGGGAGCGTAAGCCCGAGCGGGTCGCGGTCGGTCTGCCCGGGCGCGACCACCACCTATGCGTTGACCGCCTCCGGGCCGGGAGGCTCGCTCAGCCCGGTGCTCCAGGCGACGGTTTCGGTGGCCTCCGAGGCGGCGCCGACCGGAACCCTGGCTGCCGATCCGCCTACCGTCCTGGCGGGCGAATGCTCGAGGCTGAGCTGGAACACAACCGGCGCCACCAGTGGGTCCATCGACCAGGGAATCGGGAACGTGAGCGCCAGCGGCTCGCGTTCGATATGTCCGGCGGCCACCACGACGTACACCCTGTCCGCCTCGGGTCCGGGAGGGACGCTCACGCCCGAGCCAAGCGCCACGATCACCGTCGCCCAACCGCCCCCGGTCGGCAATCTGGACGCCCATCCCGCCGCGATCACCCGAGGTGAGTGTTCCGACCTGAGCTGGGCGATCAGCGGCGCCACGACCCGGTCCATTGATCAGGGGATCGGTTCGGTGGCTCCCAACGGGTCCCGAGCGGTCTGTCCGACCGCTACCACCACCTACACGCTATCGGCCTCCGGGCCGGGCGGCACTCTGAGCCCGGAGCCGTCCGCCACGGTCGCGGTTTCGGTGCCGGCGCCGAGCGGGGGCATCAGCGCCGATCCACTGGAGGTCGAGTCCGGAGAGTGTTCCCGGCTGAGCTGGAACACGGTGGACGCCACCGGCGTCTCGATCGACCACGGGATCGGGAACGTGGCGGGCACCGGATCCCGGGAGGTCTGTCCGTCCGCCACCACCACCTACTCGCTGACCGCTACCGGCCCCGGCGGGTCGCTCGCCCCCCCGCCCACCGTCACGGTTGCGGTGCGGCTCCGCTCCGCGCTCCCCACCGGCACCCTTACCGCCACCGTGGAGCATCTTCGGCGGCGCGAGTGCACGACCCTGGCCTGGATCACCGCGAACACCACCACCCAGTCCATCGATCCGGGGATCGGGGTAGTGGAGGCCAGCGGCAGCCGCCGGGTCTGCCCGACGGAGACGACCACCTACACGCTCACCGGCTCGGGAAACGGCGCAATCCTCGATCCCGAGCCGACCGTCACGGTTTCCGTAAGGGAGTGGCGCGCGCCGGCCGGAACGCTGATCGCGAATCCTCCCGTAATCGATCGAGACCAATGCTCGACCTTGACCTGGACAACCGAGGAGACCACCCAGGTTTGGCTGACGGGGATCGGCAGCGTGGCTCCCGAAGGATCCCGCGAAATCTGCCCGACCAAGTCCGTCCGGTACCGGTTGGACGCTCACGGCCCCGGGGGGAACTTGAATCCCCCGCCCACCGTGGCCATCAGCTTCACCCCGCCGGAGCCGGTCCTTTGTCAGGCGGTCAGCATTTCCGGGACGACGATGTCTGCCGGCCGCCATGACATCTGCGACGCGCAGATCGTGGACTTCCGCGTTGAAACCAACAAGGCGGATTCGACCATCATGGATCTCTATCGCGGGTATCCCATCCTGGACTGGAACATCCAGGAGGTGGACAACCGCTATCGGCACGATGTCCGGGTCCTCTGGGATCCCTACGACGAACAGTTTGCCCGACGTGCATCTTCGACGGCAATGCAGCCGATGATCATTCAGGCGTGTCCGGCCGGGGGGGCGGAATCGGTGCTGGCATGCTCGGGTTCGGAGTGTCGCGTTTATCCCGATGAGGCAAGCGTTCCGGCGGTCACGCTTCCCGATCTGAGACTTCGGTTCTCTGCTCCCTGGGGGTATTCGGACATCAGGGAACTCGCCGAGGGGGAAACCCTGGAGATCCCGCTCCACTATGAAGTCGCCAGGGAAGACCTGAGCGCGGATTTCCAGATCCGCATCTCCTTCATCGCCGGGAGTTTCGGCGAACCCCTGACGTCCACCCATAGCAGAACGCTGCATCGAACGCCGGAGCGGCAGACGCTGCAGATCCGCCCCGGCCCGCCCAGAACGGGAAGGGTGGATTTCCAACTCTCGGCCGATCGGGACGCTCTCTCCCAAGGGGATGAGATTCTGAAAGTCCAGTACGACATCTCACTGGTTCCGGGCACGAGCGTGTCCGGCTCATCCGGGTGCTCGACGTCTCCCAACCAGATCCAGATCCGACTCATCGACCCGTGACTCGCCGCGCCGCTGGGATCGCGCAGCCATCTGCTCGCGGATCGAGGGGAACCGCCGTCGCCGGCGCGGCGGGCGGGCCCCGCCGGGATGGTTGCGGGCGTCCCCGGAGCCACGAGTTGCCAGATGGCATTTCTGAGAAGTAGCCGGTCGCAATCAGGGTAGACCCACCTCGACGAGGTCCCGCAAGAGGGCCGAGGGCCCTGACCCGGTCTCGTACTCAGGCGGCCGGAGGTCGGGGCCCCGGTCTCCCGGCGGGCTCCCCAGCCCGCCGGCCGCCCCTACGGCGGCGCCACGACGGTCAGGGACAGGGTGTGCATCGCCGAACCGTTCGCATTTGTTCCCGTGATCTCCACGGTCGTGGTTCCGAGACCCACCGGGATGATCTTGACCACCGGAGTTCTTTCGTAGCCGTCCCTCGTGACCTCCGCCGTCACCACTCCCGTGTCGTTGGAACGCGCCTCGATCATGAGGGCCGCCGGGGTGAAGTACCTCGAGGTGGAAAGAAGCACGTAACTTCCGTCAAGCTGGACGTGACCCACCCCGAGCCTTACCACCGCTTGCGGAGCCTCCGCCACCACGTTGACCGAAACGATGTGGGACGCGGAGCCGCTTTCGTTCCGCGCCGTTACGACCACCGAGGTGTCACCCTCGCCCACCGGTGTGAAGGTGACGACGTATCGGTCGACTATCCCGGCCGTCACGATTGCGCCGTCTTCCGATTCGGCCTCCATCGTAAGCCACCCGTTGAAGGCGCTGAAGACGACCATCTCCACCGTGGCCCCCCCGACGGAGAGCGATACCGGCGCCAGCGTCCCGACCGCCTCGGGCGCCGGAGGATTCACGGTCACCGAAATCGTCTGCGTCGCCGATCCGCTCGCGTTGCGCGCCGTCACCACCACCGACGTGCGGCCCTCCCCCGCCGGAGTGAGGGTGACGAGGGTCCCGCTCATCGTGGCCGTCACGACCTGGGGATTCGTGGATCGGGCCTCGAATTGGAGGCCCGCCGGGGTGAAGCCGGCCTCTACATCCACCGCAACCGCCGGTCCGCCGACCGAGAGGGAGACCGGCACCAACGTTCCGTCTGCCCGAGGGGCCGCTGCCTCCACGGTCACCGATATCGTCTGCGTCGCCGATCCGTTCGCGTTGCGCGCCGTCACCACCACCGACGTGCTGCCCGCGGCTACCGGTGTGAGGGTGACGAGGGGCCCGTTCACCGTGGCCGTCACGACCTGGGGATTTCCGGACCGGGCCTCGAATTGGAGGCCCCCCGGGGTGAAGCCGGCCCTTGCATCCACCGCAACCGCCGGTCCGCCGGCCGAGAGGGAGACCCGCGGGAACGTTCCCACCGCCCGAGGGGGCGCTGCGGCCACGGTCACCGATATCGTCTGCGTCGCCGATCCGTTCGCGTTGCGCGCCGTCACCACCACCGACGTGCTGCCCGCGGCTACCGGTGTGAGGGTGACGAGGGGCCCGTTCACCGTAGCCGTCACGACCTGGGGATTTCCGGACCGGGCCTCGAATTGGAGGCCCCCCAGGGTGAAGCCGGCCCTTGCATCCACCGCAATCGCCAGTCCGCCGGCCGAAAGGGAGACCGGCGCGAACGTTCCCACCGCCCGAGGGAACCTTGCGGCCACGGTCACCGAAATCGTCTGCGTCGCCGACCCGCTCGCGTTGCGCGCCGTCACCACCACCGACGTGCTGCCCTCCCCCGCCGGCGTGAGGGTGACGAAGGTCCCGCTCATCGTGGCCGTCACGACCCGGGGATTTCCGGATCGGGCCTCGATTTGGAGGCCCGCCGGGGTGAAGCCGGCCCCTACATCCAACGCAACCGCTGGTCCGCCGACCGACAGGGAGACCGACGGCAACGTTCCGTCTGTCCGAGGAGCCGGTGCCTCCACGGTCACCGGAATCGTTTGCGTCGCCGTTCCGTGCGCGTTGCGCGCCGTCACCACCACCGACGTGCTGCCCTCCCCCACCGGCCTGAGGGTGAGGAAGGTCCCGCTCATCGTGGCCGTCACGACCTGGGGATTCGTGGATCGGGCCTCGAATTGGAGGCCCGCCGGGGTGAAGCCGGCCTCTACATCCACCGCAACCGCCGGTCCGCCGACCGAGAGGGAGACCGGCGCCAACGTTCCGTCCGCCCGAGGGGCCGCTACGGCCACGGTTACCGGAATCGTTTGCGTCGCCGTTCCGTTCGCGTTGCGCGCCGTCACCACCACCGACGTGCTGCCCTCCCCCACCGGCGTGAGGGTGAGGAAGATCCCGCTCATCGTGGCCGTCACGACCTGGGGATTTCCGGATCGGGCCTCGATTTGGAGGCCCGCCGGGGTGAAGTGGGCCTGTGCATCCCACCTGAACCCCGGTCCGCCGGCCGCGAAGGAGACCATCCCGAACGTTCCCACCGCCCGAGGGAACGCTGCGGCCACGGTCACCGGAATCGTTTGCGTCGCCATTCCGTGCGCGTTGCGCGCCGTCACCACCACCGAGGTGCTGCCCGCGGCTACCGGCGTCACCACCAGCGACAGCCCCTCCGCCACCGACACCGTGGCGACGCGCTCGTTCAATGACCGTGCCTCCACCTCGAATCCCGGGGGCGAGAACGCGTCCTGTAGGTCCACGACCGCAGGGCTCGCACCGACACTTAGCGAGAGAGGCTGGATTTGGCCGGACGGCCGCAGACTCGCCGCGACCTCCACCTCGAGGTAACGCGCGGCGGAACCAGCCGCATTGCGGGCGATCAACTCGATCGACGCCCTGCCGGCGCCCACCGGCCTCACGGTCAGTATCGCATCCTCGCGCACCGAGACTCTCGCAACATTCGGGTTGAGCGATTGGGCCTCCAGGCTGAAGCCGCCGGGCGAGAAGGAGGCGCTGACGTCGATGACGGCCGAACCGCCGCCCACGCTGAGAGTCAGTGGCGGAAGCGTTCCGACCGGCGTCGGAGCCGCTGTCCGGCCCTCCGCAACCACGGCTACCGGGATGATGCGGCTAGCGCTCCCCGCAGCATTGATCGCGGTGATCGTGACGGCCGTGTTTCCAGGCGCGACCGGGGTTACCGTCAGTTCGTGCCCGCTGACGGATGCGGTGGCGATCTCGTCATCGTCCGATCGCGCCTCGAAGAAGAGCCCGGTGGAGAGGCGGAAAACGGTCGAAAGATCCACGACGGTCGGAGCAGCGCCGGCGATGAGCTCCAGTGGCTCCAGGTCCCCGACCGTGTCCGGGGCCGGCACCACCGTGACCGACAGTGTTCGGGCCGCCGACCCGGCCGAATTCTGCGCGACGATCTCCAGCGTGGTGCTGCCCGCGGCGACTACCGTCAAAACGACGACCGTCCCCGACACGGAAGCCGTGACGACCCCAGGGTCCAGGGAACGCGCGGTCAGGATGAACCCCGGCGGCGAGAAGGCGCCGCCGAGATCCACCAGGATCGAGCCGGCGCCAACATCCAGCACGAGCGGCCGCAACTCGCCGGCCATGGTCGGGGGCGTTATCGGCCGCGAAATCACACGCACCGTGAAAGTCGCTTCCACCTGGCCTCCCGCATTGCGGGCGATGACCGCGACCTCGACGGTGCCCACCCGCACCGGCGCGATTTCCAACCGCCCGTTCGCGACGGCTACGGTCACGATGTTTGGGTCGGACGAGGTTGCCGACCATTCGGTGACCTCGCCGGCAATCCCGGCGGAAAGGTCCACGGCGAAGGAGTCCCCCTGCTCCGTCAGCACCAGATCCAGGAACTCACCCGTGACGCGCGGCGCCGGGACCAGAGGCACGGTGGGGGGCGCCGGACTCGGCGTGCTTCCCGGGTCCGCGCAACTCCCGAGGGCCAGGACCGCGATCACGCCCAACAGATGATGCGCGCGCCTGCCCGCCTGAACGGAAGTCGGGCGCTCCACCCCCTCGATTCTCCGCGAGAAGCGCCGGCCACCGCAACTGTCCGCGACAAGAGGGATCGGAGCGCGCGATCCATCTCGGGGCGGCTCCGCCAACCGTCGTAACCGGTGCCCGGCAGACCGGAAAGATGACGCTCGTTCGCGAGCAGGACCACCTGTCCCGCCCCGAGCGCCCCGTTGTTCGCGGCGAGCGAGAGGCCGTAGCCCACCGAGGGGGTGATGGCCAGCGCGTTGGGTCCGGCCCCCGGCAACTCCGCTCACGTCGCGCGGAGCGCCTCCAAGTCGTCGAAAAAGTCGCCGACGGTGATCTCCCAGGGGTGCGCCTTCCGCCGGAGGCCGGCGGTCCCCGCCTCCACCACGCTGTTGAGCATTGGCGACATGTACGCGCAGTTCAGGTAGGCGACGTCCCGCGGGATGTCGAAGAGATGCCGCTGGGACGGGATCACGGCGCGGGGCGGGAAGCCGCCGTCATTCGCGGGAGCGCGCGGCGAGCATCTCGCGCACCCGGCGGACCGCCGTCTGAACCTTGAACTCGATGCCCTTTTCGCCGAATTCCCGCGAGGCGAGTGTGGGGTCGCCCCTGACGCCGCTTCCCTCGAAGCCGCCGTTCTTGACTCGCGCCTCCGGCCGGATCTGTTCCGGCGCGACGTACCAGAGCTGCGAGGTGTCGGTCACCCCGGCGTGGCTCCCGATGGCGTCCTCCGGGACCCCCTGCTCCAGCAGCCACTCGCGAAAGCCGTTCCCGCGGTAATACTCGGGGACGTAGAGCACCCGGGACTTTCCGCCGGAGTCTTGCCATTCGAGGTTGAGCTTCGTGGCCACCGCCTCCATGCCCCGCTGGTTCCCGCCGCTGTCCCCTATAAAGATGATGTTGTCGAACCCGTGGAGCGCGAAGCCGCGCGCCGTGTATTCGAGGAGCGCCTCGAAGTGCTCCTGGGGGAGGGTGATGGCGCCGGCGTAACGCATGTGGCCGGTCGGCGGATCGATTCCACCCTCCGGGACGTAGGCGACGACCGGGGCCACCAGCGTGTCGCCGAGTTCGCGGGCGATCCGATCGGACGCCTCCCGGATGATGAAGTTGTGCTTCCCGAGCACCATGTGCGGCCCGTTCTGCTCGGTGCCGCCGGTCGGCACGATCACCGAGCGGGTGCCGGCGCGCACCCGCGCCGCGACCTCGGTCCAGGTGAGTTCCTGGACGAACACCGTGTCCGGGCCGGTGGAGGCGTCCGCGGGGGCGGGGACGATGTCCTGGGCGGGGGCTGCCGGGGGGGCGAGGAGGGTCGCGGCGAGGAGGAGGATGAGGGGGGTCAGGGCTCGGAGCACGGCGGCCGGATCGTACAACGGGAGCGCCGGTCTTCAGACCGGCGCTCCTATTCACCGCGGTGCCATATAGGGAACAACGATGGGAGTCTCGCGGCCTTCGGCCGCGATGTCTGAAGACCGGCGCTCCTATTCATCGCGGTGCCACGCGGGGAATAGCGACGGGAGTTTCGCCGCCCTGTCGGGCAGCGGTGCCGGGCCCCACCGGGAGGACTGCCCGGAGGTCGGCGTTCCCTGCCGAGCGCACCACGTTCTGTTGGCGGCGCTCAGCCGAGCGCGCAGAAAACTGATGGCAGCGAACTCCGTTCGCTGCCCGCGTTTTCGGGGGGAAAGTGTGAAAGGGGGGCTACCGCCCCCCTTTCACAAGAAGGTAACGACCAATCGGAACTCGCCGCTGTGCGCCGAAGGCGCGCAAGGGAGTTTCGATTGCGGCGCGAAGCGCCGGGCGGTTCGGAAGGGGGGCTCACCTTCAAACAAACCAATAACGAACACCTGCGGGGGTCGGTGCCCCCCTTCCGGAACGCTCGACCCCGCGCTAGAAGAACCCGAGCGAATAGCTGATCCGGAGTCCCCGGCCGATCTCGGGCATCAACGCCTTCAGCAGGTGCGTGTGGGGGCGGGCCACGGCATTCGTGACGTTGAACAGCTCGAGCGAGACGTTCGAGATCGTGTGGTGCCCGAAGAGGCCGACGAAGGCGCGGGAAGCGGTGAGATTCAGCACTCCGTACCCGTCGGTGGGCGTTTCGCCGACGTGCACCCGATCCATGCGGGCAGCCCAGCGCAGCCGCGAGGAGAGCCGGTAGTCACCGGCGGGTATCTTGAGCTCCAAGGCGCCGCCGAGCGGGGGGATCCGCGGGAGGTATTCCCCGGTCGTGGTGAGCCGCGCATCCACATAGGCAACATCGGCCACGACCTCGGCGGAACCGACCTCCAGGTGCGCCTCGACTTCGAACCCTTGATAGAGGGCGTCCGACTGCCGGAACTCGATGACCTGATAGACGCCCAGCGCATCCCCGGTGGTCCCGGCGAAGATGAAGTCGGCGATGGAGTTGCGGAAGACGCTGACCGTGCCCGAAAAAGGCTCCGCGGTGCGGCTCAGCGTCAACTCAAGGCCAAACGGACGTTCGGAAGCGAGGTTCGGATTCCCGATCTGGAAGCCTCGGGTCGCGATGCTGGGAGCGAAATCGTAGAGCTCCTTGATGGACGGACTGCGCGTGGCGAGGCTCGCCGTTCCCGTCAGGACGGTGGTTTCGTTCAGCGTCAGGCGGCCGCGCGCACTTCCCGACGCCCCGAGGAAATCCCGGTTCACGACCGCGCGGGCCTCGTATGTGTTTGCCGATGCTCCGCTCGCCACGCGCCCCGCGGATTCCGGGCGGTTTCCCGCGTCATAGGCGTTTCGTTCGAGCCGGGCGCCGAACTGCAGCGCGAACCGGTTGGTCGCCTGGATCTCGTTGTAGGCGAAGGCCGCCAGCGCGTTCTGGCGGGTGCTCGGCGCTCGGGCGTCCTGGCCGAACCCGTCGTAGTCGCGCCGGTCGCCCCACAGTCCGACCGTGCCGGTCCAGCGGCCGGACGGCCGCTTCAACTCGCCCCGGAACACCAGCGAACGGTTCTCGAAGTGGGTGGAGATTCCCGGGATGCCGCCGGAAGCGGGCGGTCCCCTCTCGTCCATGTCGAAATCGCTGAAACGGAGCGTGAACTCCGCTTCCGGGAACGCGAAATCCAGATCCCGGATCCCGAAATCGCCGCGAACCTGCCGGCGCGCCGCGTCCACCACCACATCGGTGAAATCGATCGACTCCTCGACGTCATCCCCGAGGAACTCGCTGGTGAAGGGAAGCAGCCGGGCGTTCTCCTCCAAACGCACGCTCCCGGAGAGCCAGGTCCGTTGGCTGAAGAGCCCGAAACCGGCCTCGCCGCGGTTCATCAAGGATTCGGCCAACGGCACCAGGCCGACAGGACTGGAATACGCGTCGTTGCGGACCGTGGTCGCCCCGCCCCAGGCGAACCAGCCGGCGCCCGCGGCCATGACCCGGGCTCCGCCCCGGCGTCCCCGGCCGTTGGAAGAGAGGTCCCCCCTCCCCACGCCCCGGAAGCCGCGCGGAGGTCCGTGCGCGAGGTGGGCGCCCATCGAAATGACATTCACGGCGCCGCCGATCGCATAGGGTCCGTAGAGAAGGATCGCCGGTCCCTGGATGACTTCCACCCGTTCCGCCTGGAGCGGGTCGAGCGGCAGTCCGCGGTCGGGGGACTGGCTCCCCAGGTCTCCCGTGCGCACGCCGTCTTCCAGCACGACCACCCGGTCCCCGTCGAGTCCCCGCACGATGGGGCGGGTGGCGCCGGGGCCGGCGCTGCTGAGCGCCACCCCCGGAGTTCCCTCCACCACTCCGGCGACATCGAAGGCCGTTTTTTCCTGAAGATCCATGCCCTCCAGCACACGCACCGAGCCGTGCATTTCGAACAGAGACAGCGTCCCGGCGGGCGAATTCACCATGACCCGCTCGTGAATGTGATCCTCCCGGAGCACGACGGGCGCTTCGAGCCGGATCGAGTCGGTTGGGTGTTCGTCCGCGAGGACCGTCAGGATGCCGCTCAGGAAGCCAAGGTCCGCGTGCACCACGTAGGCGGCGTGCGGTTTTGCCACGGTGAACTCGAAGCGGCCCTCTTCGTCGGTGTGGGTAACTTGGTCGGTGCCGAGGAGAACGACCTCCGCGTTGTGGGCCGGTTCGTCGTTCCCGTCGAATACGACCGTTCCCGAGAGCGTCGTCTGCGCGGCGACGCTGGCCGGGACCATTCCGCCGAGGATGAGGACGGCCGCCAGCGGACCCCGAAACAGCAAACGGCAGGGAACCGGCGCTCGGCGATGCATGAGAGAGAAACCTCCGCACCGGCCGCGGCGCGACGGAGCCAGCGGATGACTATACGGAAGAGCGCAGCGATTCCGGTTACAGAAATGGACAGTCGGACGACTTCCGATTGATGGGGTTCCCTACCTGAGATTACCTCTTAGGTGTTTGTGAAATAACGACATACGCGGGGCGACGTTACGGTATGAATGGTGGTGCGGAGGTGTCCTCAAACGCGGGTCAGAAGGGATACGCTGTCTCGCCCCGCTGCGCGGGGCGGTACCGGTGTGAACGGCCCCACCGGGAGAACTGCCCAGCGTTCCCGGGCCGGTGCGACACCTTCCCTGCTTGAAGTCCGTGCCGAGAAGGACACCACTCCGGAGTCGAGCTCTGCGCCTTTCGCTGCCCTGCGGGCAGCGGTGCCGGTCTGAACGGCCCCACCGGGAGAACTGCCCAGCGTTCCCGGGCCTGTGCGCCACGTTCTCCAGGCGGCGCACCGTCACCCGAGCAGGAACAAACGGCAGCGAACTCTGTTCGCTGCCCGCGTTATCGGGGGAAAGTGTGAAAGGGGGGATTCTCCCCTTTCACAAAAAGGTAACGACGCATCGGAACTTGCCGCCGCGCGCCGGAGGCTCGCAAGGAAGTTTCGATGCGCGGCGCGAAGCGCCGGGCGGTCCGGAAGGGGGGCTCACCTTCAAACAAACGAATAACCAACCACCTACGGGGATCGACGCCCCCCTTCCGGACCGCTCGACCTAGGGTGCCGACCGAAGGGCCGGCGTTGTGTGCCCTACGCGCCACCTGCGGTTGGCGGCGCTCACCTGAGCGCGCAAAAAACTGATGGCAGCGAACTTCGTTCGCTGCCCGCGTGACCGGGGGGAAAGTGTGAACGGGGGGCTACCGCCCCCCGTTCACAAAAGGTAACGACCAATCGGAACTCGCCACAGTGCGCCTACGGCGCACAAGGGAGTTTCGATTGCCGGCCCGTAGCGCCGGGCGGTTCGGAAGGGGGGCTCAGCTTCAAACAAACGAATAACCAACCCCCTACGGGGATCGACGCCCCCCTTCCGGACCGCTCGACCACGACGAGCCTATTGGCTACCACCAACCTGGTCCAGTGCCCCCGTTGCCGGACCGCTCGATGTCCCCGCACAGGCCTGGAAAGCCTCGATGATGCGGTTCTGGCGGAGGAGCGCCAAGCCGATCATCACCATCGCCAGGACGGCGAACGCGAACACCAGGTATCCCGCGGCGGTGTGGATGACGGCCGGGAACGCCCGGGTGTGGGCGCCGCCCCCCAGGATGAAGGCGGCCATCGGCAGGACCATGCCCCCCATCCCCCACGGCATCGCGCTCGCCTTCAGCCGGCGGCTGCGCGCGAGCAGCTCCGGCCCCCGCGGGTCGTCCACCAGCACCGGCGGCCCGCTCTCCCCGGCGAGCGCCTTCCGCATCATGCTGGTCATGGCGACCAGGTAGAAGTAGCTCATGGTGTGGGCGAACACCACCAGCAGCACCGCAATGAGTCCGGCGCCGATGTGGAAGGCGAGCGTCCCGGAGCCGACCCCGAAGCAGGTGTAGGCGAACACGATGATCCCGGCCAGATGGACGGTCAGGAGACCGAGGACCATGGCGGAACGGGAATTACGAAGAGGACGCCGGGTTCAGGCGTCAGCGGGCTCTTCGAGGACCAGATCCGGCACCACGAATTCGCTGCGGCGGCGGATGAGATCAATAAAGTCGTGGATGAACGAAATCACCTCGTCTTGCGAGAGGCCGTGCGAGCGGGCCAGTTCGTCGAGGTCGTCGCTGTCGAGCTCGGCGCGGGCGGCGGAGAACGTCCCGGGGCCGAACTTCTCGCTGAGGGCGGCGAGTAGCGGTTTCGCCAGGTTGTCCGGGAGCGCGCCCATGATGGCCTTCGGCGGGGCGGCCGCCTCCTCGCGCTCTTCCTCGTCTTCCGGTCCGGGAGCCATCGGCGGCGCGGGAACTGCCACGATCCGCGAAGCCCGCCCAGGCCGAAGGTCGGCCCGAAAATCGTCCCGCCCGGGCTCCGGGCCGACACCTTCGCGCTTGAGGCGCAACTGGGCCACGTCCCAGCGGGTGTAGTGACCCATGCAGTCGAAGACGTTCTTCGCGACGATCCGGTCGGCGAGGTCGAGATCGGCGATCACCAACCCCTCCTTGCCGAAGAGCGGCTCCGCCGCGTAGGTCCCGAAGGGGGTGGCGATGGCGCTGCCGCCCATCGCCCACTTCCAGTTCGTCGTCTTCTTGTAGGGGAAGTCGTCCGGCACGTCAGCTTCGGTCATGAAGAGCGAAGCCGAGACCACGAACGTCTGGGTCTCGAAGGCGTACTCGCGCACCGCGGAGTCCTGGTCCGAGTGGTGGAGCGGATAGTGGGTCCCGCTCATGTCGCGGACGGTGTTGCCGGGCCCGCCGTAGGCCCAGTAACCCGGCCAGCAGGCGGCGTGGACCTCTTCGCCCTTCACCGCCATCGCCGCCTTGAGCAGCGTCATGTGGTTCTCGAAGCAGATGAGTCCGCCCAGCACGCCGAACGGGGTGTCGAAGACCCGGAGATCGCTCGCGTCCCCCCGGCCCCAGAAGATCCGCTCCTGGTGGGTCGGCATGAGCTTCCGGTGCCGGCCCAGGATCTCGCCGTCGGGACCGATGAAGAGCATCGTGTTGTAGAGCGTGCGCGAGCCCGGCCGGTCGTCCTGTTCGTTGAGGCCGATCACCGCCGTGAGTCCAGCGGCCTTGACGGCGCGTCCGAGTTCGTCGGTCTCCGGCCCCGGGATGCGCACCGCCTCGTCGTAGAAGCGGACCACGGTCTCCTTCCAGAGGCGCGCCGACTGGGGGTCGGTGTAGCCGAAGTTGTTCCGCCAGTAGGGATAGACGGGGATCCCGGTCTCCGGGGTCACGATGAGGTCCACCCCCTGCCGCCCCGCCTCGCGGATCGTCTCGGCGTATTTTTCGACGCTCGCCTTCTTGTCCATGAAGACGGGGCTGATCTGGGCCGCGCAGGCGCGGAAGCTTCTCTTCTTCGTCAATGTTGGGTCCCTTGAGGGGTACTCGCGGTTGGGCGGTTAGCAGCCGGTGATGGAACTCGCGTGAGCGCCGAGAGCGCCAGTTCTCCCGCTGGGGGTCCGGCTGACAAGGCGCGCGAGGGAGGAGCCCCCACCGGGGGAACTGGGCCGGGTGTATTTCGACCGAAACGGAGCGAAGCGGAGGCGGGATGGATCGCCGGCCGAGCCCCCACCGGGAGAAGCCCACATGATCGGGTCGGCCCGTTCACCCCGCCGGCATGAAAAGGTGGTGCGCCACTCACGTCGGCAGAACTCGGCGTCACCAGCGCAGGTTTCGCGCTCCCGCGCGTGCCGGCCCCCACCGGGAGAACTGGCCAGAGGTCGGCGTTCCCGTGCCTGCGCGCCATCCGCCCTGTTGGGGGCTCGGCGCAACTGCATTTTCACAGCAACTGGGCCGCGTGGGTTTTTCCACCGGCGGTTAGCAGCCGGTGATGAAACTCTGACCCCATCATTCGCGGCGCAAAGCGCCGCGGGGGAGGGGCGTGGGGAGGGGATTCCCCTCCCCACAGAAAAAGATGGTGCGAATCGCGTAGCGATTTGCACCACTAGCAGCCTGTGGACAGAGTCGCGTGAGCACCGAGAGCGTCGAGGCGCCCGGCTGACAAGGCGCGCGAGGGAGGAATACCGAGTGTATTTCGACCGAAGCGCAACGATGAGCCACGCGAAGCGGGGCGTTTCAGACGGGATGCATCGCCGCTCGAATGCCGCGTGACTTTGTCTGCAGGCTGCTTGCCCGTGGGGAAAGCGCCCCGCACGCGGAAGAACCGCCGGCTTCGGCGCAGTTGCCGTCCCGTGGCCGGTGCGGGGCGCTTTCTCCACGGGGTCAGTGGTCGTGGTGCTCGTGATGCTGGTGGCCGTCGCCGGACTTCCAGTCGTCCGGACAACTGCAGATCAGGTTCCGGTCGCCCCGCGTGTTGTCCACCCGTCCGACCGGCGGCCAGTACTTGTGCCCCGCGAGCCAGGGGGCCGGGAACGCGGCCTGCCGGCGGGTGTAGGGCCGGTCCCAGTCGTCCGCGACCACGTCCTCGGCCGTGTGCGGCGCGAGGCGGAGCGGGTTCCGCTCCGGATCGGCGCGTCCCTCCTCGATCTCGCGGATCTCGGCGCGGATCCGGATCATCGCCTCGCAGAAGCGATCCAGCTCCTCGCGGGCCTCGCTCTCGGTGGGTTCGATCATCAGGGTGCCCGCCACCGGGAAGGACATGGTCGGCGCGTGGAACCCGTAGTCCATGAGCCGCTTGGCGATGTCGTTCGCCTCGACTCCCGCCGTCTTCTTGAACGGCCGGCAGTCCAGGATGAACTCGTGGGCCACCCGCCCCTGCTTTCCCACGTAGAGCAGCGGGTAGTCGTCCTTCAGGCGGTACGCCATGTAGTTCGCCGAGAGGATGGCGACCTCGCTGGCCTCCTTGAGGCCCGCGGCGCCCATCATCCGGATGTAGGCCCAGGAAATGGGCAGGATCGCGGGGCTCCCCCAGGGCGCCGCGGAGATGGCGCCGATCCGCTGGGGATCCTGGGGGCCGTAGGGGTGGCCGGGCAGGAACGGAGCGAGCTCGGCGGTCGCGGCGACCGGTCCCATCCCGGGCCCGCCGCCGCCGTGGGGAATGCAGAAGGTCTTGTGCAGGTTGATGTGGCAGACATCGGCGCCGATCTCGCCGGGACTGGTGAGACCCACCTGGGCGTTCAGGTTGGCGCCGTCGAGATAGACGAGGCCGCCGGCCTCGCGCACCATGTCGCAGATCTCGCGGACCCGCTCCTCGAAGACCCCGTGCGTGGAGGGGTAGGTGATCATCAGCGCGGCGATCTGGTCCGGATAGGCCTCGATCTTCCAGCCGAGGTCCTCCACGTCGATGTCGCCTTTTTCCGTGGTCGTCACCGGGACCACCTGGAGCCCGGCCATGGCGGCGCTCGCCGGATTCGTCCCGTGCGCCGACAGCGGGATCAGGCAGACGTTCCGCCGTCCCTCACCCCGGCTCTCGTGGTACGCGCGGATCATCAGCAGGCCGGTGAACTCGCCCTGGGAGCCGGCGTTCGGCTGGAGGCTCACCGCCTGGAAGCCGGTCATCTCCGCGAGCTGCTCTTCGAGGTCGGCGGCGATGCGCGCGAATCCCTGCTGCTGTTCGGCCGGCGCGAAGGGGTGGATGTTCGCGAACTCCGGCCAGGTCACCGGCAGCATCTCGGCGGTCGCGTTCAGCTTCATGGTGCAGGAGCCGAGCGGGATCATCGAGGTGGTGAGCGAGAGGTCGCGCGCCTTGAGCTTGTGCAGGTAGCGGAGCATCTCGTGCTCCGAGCGGTGGACGTGGAAGACCTCGTGATCGAGGAAGATGCTTCGCCGCTGCAGCTTCGGGGAGAGGCCCGGCTCGGCCCCCTCTTCGGCGAGCAGCGTGGCGGCGCCCGGCGCCGCCCGATCCCCGGCGAAGGCGGCGAGGATGCCGTCGAGATCGTCGAAGTTCGCAGTCTCGTCGAGGGAGATGCCGACGCCCCCGCCCTCCTGCCGGCCCAGGTTGATGCCCCGCGCTTCGGCGGCGGCCAGGATCCGCGACGTCTCGTCGTCTTCGGTCTCCACCGTGAGGGTGTCGAAGACCGGCTCGGAACCCGTCGAGTAGCCGAGCTGCGCGAGCCCGTCGCGGAGCGCGAGGGTTAGCGAACGCACCCGGCGGGCGATCCGCATGAGTCCTTCCGGTCCGTGCCAGGCGGCGTACGCGGACGCGACCAGCGCGGGCAGCACCTGCGCCGTGCAGATGTTGCTGGTGGCGCGGTCCCGCCGGATGTGCTGCTCGCGGGTCTGGAGGGCGAGGCGGAAGCCGACGCGCCCGGCGGAGTCCCGGGAGACGCCCACCACCCGTCCGGGGGTCCGGCGCGCGTGCGCGGCGGTGGTGGCGAGGAACGCGGCGTGCGGTCCGCCGCCGCCCATGGGCATGCCGAAGCGCTGGGTCGAGCCGACCGCGACGTCGGCGCCGAACGCGCCCGGCGGCTCGAGCAGGGTCAGCGCCAGCAGGTCGGTGGCAACCACCGTTCGGGCCCCGGCGCCCTGGGCCTTCTCGACGAGCGGCCGCCACTCGCGGATCCGGCCCCGGGTATCGGGGTACTGGACGATGACTCCGGAGACGTCCTTCGAAATCTGCTCGCCGGGATCGCTCAGGTCACGGACCTCGAGGCGGATGCCCGCCGCCCGGGCGCGGGTTTCCATGACCGCGAGGGTCTGCGGATGGAGGTAGCGGTCGGCGAGGAAGACGGAGCGCCGCTTCGCCGACCGGTGGCACATGGCCATCGCCTCGGCCGCCGCCGTCCCTTCATCGAGCAGCGAGGCGCCCGCGACCGGGAGCCCGGTGAGATCCGCGACCATGGTCTGGAAGTTGAGCAGGATCTCCAGCCGCCCCTGCGAAATCTCCGACTGGTAGGGGGTGTACTGGGTATACCAGCCCGGGTCCTCGAGGATGTTCCGGAGGATGACCGGCGGGGTGATCGTGCCGTAGTAGCCGCGGCCGATGAAGTTGCGGAGCGTCCGGTTCCGCTCGGCGATCTGCCGCAGTTCCTCGAGCAGCTCCCCCTCCGCGAGCGCGGAGGGCAGGTCGAGGGTGTGACGGATGCGGATGTCGTCGGGAATCGTCTCCGCGATCAACTCGTCCCGCGAGGACAGGCCCAGCTCATGCAGCATTCCTGCCTGCTGGGTCAGGCTGGGGCCGATGTGCCGCCGGACGAAAGGCGCGGCGCCGCGGGGGAGGGCGCGGGCGGCTGGGGAACGGACGGCTGGGGAAGCCGCGTCCGATTTGAGGGTAGCGGGAGGGGAAGTCAAGGAACTTGAGGGGAAGTGGGGGTCAGCAAAGTGCCGGAACGGCGCCGGGAAACTCCGACCCGCCGGGCTGACCGCCGACTATCGTCCAGCCCATTGCCCATCCAGCCGGACCCGGGATTTTATCAGGGAGGGGGGCGGGCGCTCCGCTCTCAAAACCGGCATCTCGGGGAACGCCGGCCAGTCTTCCCGGTGGGGGCCTTCACCGACCGCCGACGGCAGTCGAAACGCGCATCGTTGCTCTCCGTAAGAGCGCGCACCGGGAAACAAGGCTCTTTCGGGTACGGGGGTTTCCCGCCAGCCGGCCACCCGAGAACCGCTTCCTCCCGTCCCCCAGGCCGAAACCTGGTTCGTCGGATGTGGTCCCGACTGGGTCCGTCGCCCTGGTCCTGAAGCCTTCCGCCGACAAAAGTGTCGCCAAAGACCGCCGGCGCGCCGGAGTCGGCACAGAACGACGCGTCGGACCGGGAACGGAGCACCGCCAACCCATCCCCAGACCGCGATTGGTCGCCCAAGTGACACAACCCGTACACTTGGGAATTCACAGCACAATCCCGCATCTTGGAAGAGACGAGGCGTCGGGCCCCAAGAACGGAATGAATCTGCCGTAGTTGGAGCGTCCCGTTGACCGTTTTCCTCCGGGTGGCAACGCCGGCGCGAGCCGGGAAACGGGCGTTCGTTCCGCTGGTGGCGGCCCTGTACCTGTGCGCGTGTAGGGGATCAGCACCGTTGCGCGACAGCGCAGCAAAAGGGAACAGCGCCAAACATCGGGGTGGTGCGTGCGTCGTCGCGTAGCTCAGCAGGAACGGCGGTGCGGGAGATCCCGCAACTCGGCGATACGCGGTTCCGCCCGCCTGCGGCGGGCTGTGCCGGCCCCCTATGCGATGGCTGGCGTTCCCTGCCCCGGCCGCGCTTCACGCAGCTCAGACGTACGCGATCTCGCGGCCCGACGGGCCGCGGTGCCGGTCTGAAGGGCCCCACCGGGAGAACTGCCCGGCGTTCCCTGCCCTGCGTTCCCTGCCCTGCGTCCCGCGAAGGCGCACGGCGCAGCCTCTACTGAGCAGAAACCAACGGCAGCGAACTCTGTTCGCTGCCCGCATGACCGGGGGGAAAGTGTGAAAGGGGGGCACCCCCTTTCACAATCAGTGACGTCGAATCGGGACTCGCCGAAGGGCGCGCTAGCGCGCGAGGGAGTTTCGATTCCGGCGCGGAGCGCCGGGCGGTTCGGGAGGGGGGCTCAATCTCTCCTCCCACTTGACCACCCGAACCAGGCCAGCAATGTGCCCCCCTCCCGGCCCGCTCAGTCGTCGCTCGCGACGTGCTGCTCGTACTGGGCCGCGGAGAGCATGGTCGCGGCCGGGGATCCCGGATCTTCCAGCCGCAGCCGGATGAGCCAGCCGTCTCCGTAGGGGTCGGAGTTGACCTGCTCGGGGGCGTCTTCGAGGGCGTCGTTGATTTCGGCCACGGTCCCGCCGACCGGGCAGAAGATCTCGGAGACGGCCTTCACCGACTCCACGCTCCCCATGGCCTCGTCGGCCTCGAGGGCCGTGTCCGAGTCGGGAAGCTCCACGTAGACGATGTCGCCGAGTTCCTGCTGGGCGTGGTCCGTGATCCCGATGGTGGCGATGCCGTCCCCTTCGAGGCGCAGCCACTCGTGGTCTTTGCTGTAGTAAAGATCGTCAGGAATCATCGTGTCTCCGGTTAACAGCCTGTGGACAAGGTAGCGTGAGCGCCGAGGCTGGCTAGGCGCCCGGCTGACAAGGCGCGCGAGGGAGGAGCCCCCACCGGGAGAACTGGCCCGAGTGTATTTCGACCGAAGCGCAACGATGAGCGCCTCGAAGAGGCGCGGTTCAGCCGGGATGCATCGCCAGCCGAGCCCCCACCGGGAGAACTGGGCCGCGTGACTTTGTTCACAGGCTGTTTAGGTCAGGAGGCAGCCACGGCTGCGCGTTTCTTCTTCTTTTTCTTTCCCGGCCGCACGTAGAACGGCGTAGGCACCACTTCGGCGGGAACCGCACGGCCCCGGATCTCGACCTCGAACGCCTGGCCGGGATCGCAGGCGTCGGCGGGAAGATAGGCGAGGCCGATGCTCTTCTTCAGGAAGGGAGCGTGGCCGCCGCTCGTCACTTCGCCGAACGGCTCGCCGTTCACGCGAATGGGATAGCCGTGGCGCGGCACGCCCCGCCCGCGCAGCTCGAAGCCGACGAGTTTCCGGGAGAGGCCTCCCTCCCGCTGGGCCACGAGCGCGGCGCGGCCGACGAAGTCGCCCTTGTCGGGCTTCACGATCCAGCCGAGATCCGCCTCTTCGACGGAGTGGTCCTCGTCGATGTCGTTCCCGTGGAGCGCCATCTTGGCCTCGAGGCGCAGGGTGTCCCGGGCGCCGAGCCCGGTAGGCACGAGCCCCTCGGGCGCGCCCGCTTCCAGGAGGCGCCGGGCGAGCCCCTCCGCCTCGCCGGCCGGCACCATGATCTCGAAGCCGTCCTCCCCGGTGTATCCCATGCGGGCGACGGTCCCGGGGACGCCGGCGATCCGCCCCTCGGCGAACCGGTAGTAGCGGATCGCCGCGAGGTCGAGGTCGGTGAGCTTCTGGAGGATCGCCGGGGAGCGCGGCCCCTGGAGCGCGAGCAGCGCGGTCTCGTCGCTGAGGTCCTCGACCGCCTCGGCGGCGGCGCCGCCCCGCTCCCGGATCCAGGCGAGGTCCTTCGGCGTGTTCGCCGCGTTCGTGACCAGCAGGAAGGACTCTGCCCCGCGCCGGTAAACGATGATGTCGTCCACGAAGCCGCCGGAGTCGGTGGTGAGCGCCGAGTACTGCGCCCGCCCCGGCACCAGCCGGGAGACGTCGTTCGGGGTCAGCGACTGCAGCAGCGGCAGCGCCCCCGGCCCGGTGACCCGCAACTCGCCCATGTGGCTCACGTCGAAGAGCCCGGCCGCCTGCCGCACCGCGAAGTGCTCGGCGACCACTCCCGAAAACTGCACCGGCATCTCCCAGCCGGCGAACGGAACGAGCCGGCCGCCGAGTTCCTGGTGGAGGCCGTGGAGCGGAGTGCGGCGGAGCGACATCCGGGCGATTATAGGAACCGCTGGGCGCTACGGAGCGTTTGCCTTTCGCGGCACCGGTTTGGACTCGCGCAATACAATCGGGTAAACAGCGACCCCCCAATAACGGCCCGATGACGATCCCTCTCTATTTCCAGTTCCGAACTCCTGTGTACGGACAGGGCTTTGTGGCCGATGTCCGCATCCGGGGCCGGATCACCTGCATGGAGGAGTACGGCGCGACCTGTATCTACGGCGTCAATCCCGGAGGGTTGGCGGCAGGCGGCGAAGACATGCACTCCGCCTATCTGGATTTCCGAGCCGGGCTTGCCGCAACTCTGTTCGATCTCGCCAAGGACGCCGGCACGTTCCAGCAGTTCGAAGAAGCAGCGAAGGATTTCATCACGGCGACCGATGACGAGAGCGTGCGGGAGTGGGAGAACGCGCGCACCGGAATCCGGGCGGGAACGACCCCTGCCGAAGGGGTAGACCTCAGGCGCGAAACGGAAGCTCTTCCCGCCGAGATCAACATTGAGAATCTGCTGCCCTCGTCGTCTTCGCCGGCCATGAATCCGGAGCCCAGGGTCGCGGCCCAGGCACTCGAAATGGCGATGGCGGCCTAGCCGCCGCGGAGAGCTGGCGGTGGGTTCCGGCCAGATCCGCTGGAACCAGCTCACAGGATGGATGGATGAGCTTCTGCCCGGCTGGGAGATGAAGCTAAAGGAACACGGGATCCACATCTACTGCCCGGCCCTGCGAGACAGAGCCTTCGTGGCGCTACCCAAGGGGGCGCACGGCCGCACCAACCCGGAGATCTCACTGTTCCACGTCAAGAACATGTTTGGGTTCTTCGGCAAGCTGTCCGAAGCGAAAGCCAGGATCCCGCAGTTGTAGGAGGGGTTCGGCCCGAGGCGGACCGCGAGAGGAGAGCCCTGCCGACGCGCCCGCCGCCTTGAGCTGCATCCGGTCAGCGCAAGCCGGGGAACGTTTTCAGCGGCCACTGGTTCAGCAGCGACGGCCGGCGACGCCCGCGGACGGGTAGTCTTCGGTGAAGGTCCGATACGCGTGTTGGGCCGACACCAGGTCCCCGTCGTCCACCGACAACTTGTTGTTGTCCTTCCTGGTCGGTTAAGCAGTCTGTAGTGGAACCCGCGTGAGCGCCGAGGCCGGGGAGGCGCCCGGCTGACAAGGCGCGCGAGGGAGGAGCCCCCACCGGGAGAACTGGCCCGGGTGTATTTCGACCGAAGCGCAACGATGAGCGGCGCGAAGCGACGCGGTGAACAGCCGGTGGTGGATCGCCGGCCGAGCCCCCACCGGGAGAACTGGGCCGCGTGGGTTTCACCACAGGCTGCTCCACGCCTGGGAGGTCACCCTCCCGGCGCGGACCCAGTGGGGATTTACCTGTCGCCAGAGGAGGGTTGCACCCGACATTCAAGGCCCCGGGACAACTCCCGAATCTGTTGGACCAACCACCGCCAGTCGGAGGCCTCGTCACAACGGAGAGGCTTCTCGACGGCTTGGTCGGTCTTCCGGTTCAGGGCGAACCAATCGCCCGAACGTGATTCAAGGTTGATGTCCCAGGACACAGTCCATTGCTCCAGCGACCACTCCGCCTGCACTCCCCCATCTTCAGTCGGATAGAGGTACGGCCGCGGGCAATCGTCCGGGTAGTACGTCGCAAAAACTTGGGCGAGCCAGTCGAGTCCGCCGGGACTCGGGGCGGCACCGCCTCCTTCAAGCCAGCCGTCCTTCATCGTCCGCATCGAATCGAGCTGGCTGCGGATGTCGATTCCGGTACGGGGGGGGACCTCTTTGGGTGCCTCGGTAACGTCCAGTGCCGGTGCCATGCGTCTCGCTGTCAAAGCGCTCCTCAATGTTACTGCCGAGGCCGGAGCCGTGCCCGCCCCTTGGTTGGCCGCCCGTCGCCCCGGCTGTGACCCCTGCCGGGCGGCTCCCGGCCAATTGGCCGCACCGGGATCAGGCGGCAACTGGTTCAGCGGCGGCCGGCAACGCCAGCGCGCCCTGTGTGCAAGACGCCGGCACGCCTGAAGCAGGCTAGGATCGAGGCTCCCATGGCCGAGAAAGTGCGGGCAATGCTTCGGGGGGTTGGCAGCCTCCTCAACATCTACCCTGGCCCGCAGCGTTATGAGGACCTTCTACTGACCGGGAGCGCGGAAGACCGGCTCGCCGAACATTGGCAACGAGTGGGGGGACACCTCCGTAACGCGATGGATGGTTACCGCGATGCCGAGATCGGCCACCGGAAGCAAACCCGGGCAAGGAAAGAGTCTCCGACGGCTCACTAACGCTCCGCCCCAACCACCCGAAGTAACAGCCTCCACGACTGTTCGGATCCAGGAATTCAGGGGTCCGCTTCCGCCCCCGACTGACCTTCGGGAATACGAACGGATCGTCGAGGGAGCCGCCGAACGAATCCTTCAGATGGCGGAACGAGAGCAGATGGTTGCGCATGAGCTGGCGAAAGAAGCCGCCAGAAGCGTCGCGTTGGCAACTCGGCGCGGCCAGATCGTCGGGCTGATTTCCGTGGTGTCGGCATTGGGGGTCGCTGTTTGGCTCGGACACTTGGGACATGCCCTGGCAGCCGGCGCTGTCGGAACGACTACCGTGGTGGGATTGGCGACGGCGTTTCTGGCGACTCGTAAGCCCTCGCAGTCAGGACCGCCAAGCTAGCAGCCTGTGGACAAAGTCACGCGGCCCAGTTCTCCCGGTGGGGGCTCGACCGGCGATGCATCCCGGCTGAACCGCCCCCCCACCGGGAGAACTGGCGCTTCGCGTCGCTCTGCGTTGCGTTTCGGTCGGAATACACTCGGGCCAGTTCTCCCGGTGGGGGCTCCTCCCTCACGCGTCTTGTCAGCCGGGCGCCTCGCCCCCACCGGGAGAACTGGCCGGTCTCGGCGCTCACGTCACTTCATCCACGGGCTGCTGAGCGAAACCCGCCCCCTAGCTACTCGGCCGCGCGCCGTCCCGGGTGCGATCCGTCGGGCGCGGCGTCCGGCCAGGGAGCCCGCCGCAGGTCCTTCGCCCAGTCGCTCAGGACGTCATCCGCGTCGATCCGGATGACCTCGCCGTAGTCGGACAGCGCTTGCGGCCGTCTCCCGGCGCCGTCCCGGGCGTTGCCGCGCCGGAAGGCCAGGATCGCCCGGACCGCATCGTTCCGCCCGGCTTCGAGACCGCGGGTCAGGACGGCCTCCGCCTCCTCCCAGCGCTCCGCGAACAGGAGCGCCTCCCCGAGCCGCGCCTCCGCGAGACCCGGCAGCGCGAGGCGGTAGTTCCCGTAGCCGGCGTCGCGGCGCTCAAGGACGACCTCGGCGTACGCGCGGGCCTTCCCGAACTCGCCCCGCGCCGTCAGGATGCTGACCTCGTCCAGCGCGAAGTCCGGGTTCTTGGGAAACTGCCGCCGCAGCCGCCGCACCGCCGCGAGCGCCTCGTCCTCCCGCTCCTCGCGCTGCATCAGGAGCGCATGGGTCCAAAGGCCGCCCCAGCGCGCCCGCCGGCCCTCGTTCGCGGTGATCTGCACCCCCCGCAGGCCGCCCTCTCGGTCGCCGCGCATCCCGAAAAGGAAAACGAGCATCCGCAGCGGGCGCGGCAGGGCGGCGATCCCGTACTCGTAGGCCCCCGGGACGGCGTAGGCGTCCCGGAAGTCGGGATCGAGTTCCTGGACCCGCCGATGGCGGCGCACCCCGCGCCGGATCGTGCGGGCGGCGCGCAACCAGGCGCGGTCCACGATCATCGCCCAGCCGGATTCGAGCGCCTCGGTGGCGCCGAGGTAATAGAGCGCTTCCACGTCGTCCGGGTCGCGTTCCAGCAAGGCTTGGGCCCGGCGGTATGCCTCCTCGAGCTGCTCGCGGAAGGCCGCCACCTCTTCCGGGGTGGTTTCCGGGCGGCCCTGCTGCGAGAAGAACCGGTCGTTCCGGAGGGTCGAGCCCCGCATCCCGTTACTGCGCTGGGCGAGCCGGATCCAGATGGTGGTGGCGAGGTTGTAGGGACCGGTGGGATGTTCCGGAAACCGCTCGCTGACCCGCGCGTAGTGCCCGAGGGCCTCGTCGAAGTCGTAGTCGAAGAGGAGTTGGGACCCCGCCGTCTCGGCGGCGGCGAGTTCGTCCGCCGAGTTGGCGGCGGCGGGCTGCGCGGCCGCGGGGCCGGCAGTCACCTCGGCGGCAGGGCCGGCAGTCGCCCCAACCGCGCTCAGGGCCGCGGCAAGGAGAACCCCACGGCCGATCAGCGGGAAAGCGTCGCGAAAAACCACGGCTGCCGGGAGTCTCTCACGCGACTGGCGACGGGAGTTTCGCGGCCTGCGGATGGGGGTCCCAGCTATGGGCGAACGTAGCGACGGGAGTTTCGCGGCATGCGGCTCCTGGCCTCTGCGGTGCCATACAGGGAACAACGACGGGAGTTTCGCTTCCCTGCGGGGAGCGATGCCGGTCTGAAGGCCCTCGCCGGGAGAACTGGCCGGCGCTCCTTGCCGACTCCCCGCCCTACTCCTCCACGTCGCAGGCGAACCTGTCGCAGACAACCTGGACCGGCTCGCAGCCCGGGGCTTCAACCGCCAACCGCAGGTCGCCGCCCCACCAACGCAGCCGGACGGTTTGCTCGAACCCGTCTGCTGTCTCACGCAACGGAAGTTGCTCCGGGACCAAGTGGGTGGCCAGTGGATATTGCCCTGTCGGGCGCACCAAGTACGGCGCCGCGATGGACACCGAGGTGTCCCGATGGGGCGATTGGATGACGATGGTTCCAAGCGTGCCGGCGCCCGGGCCGCGATCCACCGTGGCCAGCACCTCCAGGTCCTCACAGGCGGCGGCCGGAGAATCCACGACCACCACCCGAACCGGCGTCTCACTCAACTCGACCCACGACGGGAGTCCGGGCACCGGGGCCAGGGAGATGGAGTAGGAGGCGTCGGGCTCGCCGGCAACGTCGTCGGTGGGCGCCACGACAGGAATGGAGATCGGGGTGAAGGCCGAACCGAGCGGATCGCCAGCGCGCCTCGGACTCGCAGGGAACGGAAGGGCCCGGTGCTCCGGCCCCGCTATTCCACGTCGCAGCCGAGCTCGTCGCAGACCATCTCGATCGGGTCGCAGCCGGGGGCTTCGACCGTGAAGCGCAGTTCTTCGTCCCACCAGCGGAGGCGCGCGATCTGCTCGAACCCGTCCGGCATCTCCTGATACGGGAACGCCTCGGGAAACACGTAGGCGGCCGCGGTACGCCAGACCGCGGCCTGCCGGGGCCGCTCCACGTAGGGCGAGATGAAATTCAGCGACGTATCCGGATGGGGCGCCTGGATGGTCACGGTCCCGCGAACGCTGCCGCCCGTTACCTGGCGGATGGCGCCGTCCACCGCCAGCCGGGAGCAGTCGGCGGCGGGCGAGTCCACGACGACCAGCGAGATCTCGTCCGGAACGATCTCCATCCAGGACGGCAGGCCCTCGGCCTCCGGCGCGAGGGAAATGGAATAGGCCGCCTCCTCTTCGCCGGCGGTCTCGTCGCGGAGCGCCTCGACGGCAAACGCGGTCCGTTCGTTGAAGTCCCCGAGCCGGCCGGCGCTGACCGTCTCGGGAAGCTCCACCTGGCCCTCCGGGCCCTCGCTCACGACGCGAAACGTCACCACTCCCGGGGCGTGGGCTGCCAGCGCCCGTTCCTGCGGCCGGATCTCCAGGCGCAGCCGCGCTCCCTCGGCAAGCCGGATCCCGCCCCCGGCGGCCCCCACCCGGCTCGCGAGCCCGATGCGCAGCTTGTCGAGCACGGTCACCGCCATCGTGGCGTCGGCGTGGCCGGCGGCGTTCCTCGCCGTCACCACCACGGAGGTCTCTCCCGGCCCCACCGGCGCCAGCGTCAGGCTCCCGCCGTAGCCGTCCACCCCCTCCGCGAGTACCACGTCATCGTCCGGCGACTCGACCTCCACCCGGAGCCCGGCCGGCTCGAAGACGGCGTCGAGGCTCCAGTGGATGCCCCGCGCCCCGACCACCAGCACGGCGGGCGGGATCTCGCCGATCACGCGAGGGGCTTCGGCCGCCTCGACGGTCGCCGAGATCCGCTGCGTCGCGGACCCGGCCGCGGTGGCCGCCGTGACCACTACCGTCGTCTCTCCGGGACCGGCCGGCGCGATGTTCACGTAAGGCGGCGCGGCGTCGCTCACGAACTGCGCCGTCACCACCGTTTCGTCTTCCGACGTCACCTCCACGGTGCCCGGGTCGCCGCCGCTGAAGAGCCGATCCAGGGGAACATGCCGTCCCGAACCCCCGTCCACCAGCGTGACCGGATCCGCCGGGCCCACCACCTGGTTGGGCTCCGCCCCGGTGGTCCCCCCGGACGGGCCGGCCTGCGCCACGCGGAGCGTGACCGGGGCAGCGGGGGTCCGGGGCGGCGACGCCTCGGGCGGCGGCGCCTCGGGCGCCGAAGCCTCGGCCGCCAAAGCCGGAGTGGGGGCCGCCGGCGAGCCGCCGCCGTCCCCCTCGCAGCCGGCGAACGCCAGGGCCCAGGAGAGGGCCAGAACCAGCGCGGCGGCCCGGCGGACGCCTCCCCTCCCGCTCACGACGGCGGCACCCGCCGCCCCCGGACCGCCTCGATGTCCGAGATGACCAGGGTGTCTCCCGCGGTGGCGGTCACCCAGCGCCACTGGTCGCGGATCGCGTTCCGGCCGAGCGACGCCGCCGGCGCCTGCAGCACCAGCCGCGGATGCGGGTTGGAATGGGTGATCAGCAGGGGGTGCATCCACAGCAGCCACGACCCGGGCAGCAGCCCCTCGAGCAGGAACTCGCCGTTCTCGTCGGTGAACGTTCCCGGCCCGGCGCCCGTCGGGATTCCCGTCCGGAACGCCTGGACGTAGCCGAAGCGGACGGGAGCCCCCTCCAGCACTACGCGTCCCGCGACCGCTCCGTGCGACAGACTCGAGAACAGGGTCGGATAGAGCAGCGTCAGGCCGGTGCGGTCATCTTCCGCGAGCTCGGGCACCGCGGTCCAGGAGTGCGCCATCAGCGGCGGGGGCGACCACGTGCTGGGCACCGCTCCCTCCCAGTCGGCCAACGGGTACGGCTCGCTGTGGTGGAGGCCAAGGCAGTGTCCGATCTCGTGCATCAGCACGTACTCGAACCACGGACGAACCTCAGTCCGCTCGCCCTCCCAGCCGTTCGGATTCAGGGCGATATCGCACTCGTGGATCCCCCCGCTCCAATCACCGAAGATGCGCGTGGTGCCGGGACGGTGGAATCCGTCGAGTTCGGCCGAGAAGCCGATCTCATTCACGCCGTGGACCCCGGTCCGGTCGGCGACCAAGGCCTCCAGTGAGAGCTCGGCGCGTGCGGTGGAGGTCGGAACCTCGTTCCAGGCTGAAAGTCCCTCCAGGATCGCAGTTCGCACGGTCCGTAATGACCACGAGCCCGGCCTCAAGTCGTTGTCCAGGACACGGAACGTCAGCGGGAACGCCGCCGCGTCCCAGCGGGCCGCGTAGGCCGCCGGCGGGATGTGGAACCCCTCGGCCCGATAGAACCGGTAGGCGGTGCCGGGCCGGGCGGGGAGGAGCAGCGCCGCCAGCAGGAGGACCCCCGAAACCCCGTGGGCCACGCCGCGCCGCGATCCGGACGTCATCCTCGCGCCTCCGCCAGCCGCCCATGCTCCGTCAGGCCCCGGCGATCCATTGCCGCGTTTCCTCACTCCCCGAGGGCGCGGCCGCACACCGGGGGCTGCGGCGGCGGGACCTCTTCCCCCTCGGCGAAGACCCCGCAGGCCCGGTTCGAGCAGATCAGGGTGGGGCCGCGCCCCGGGTCCAGGCACGGCTGAAAGCGGAACTCCTGCTCCGGACCGGGTCCGAGCCGCCACTGGACCGTCAGGGAGTGCCGAAAACCGGCCCCGGCCGGCTCGGTGCGCCTCGCCAGGACCCGGGAAACGGCGGAGGACCCCATTTGCAGCGGCTGGTGTTCCCCGGTCTGGGGTTCCCCGGTCTCGACGGTGATCTCCGTCTCGTGGATCCCCCGTTCGCAGGCCGTCCCGCTGTCGACCCGCCGGGGCGCGGCGGCGCTGATCCGGATGTCCGAACATTCGTTCGCGCCGTCAAGGATCACCACTTCGATCTCCGGCCGGGTCAAGCCGACATTCAAGGGCTCCGCAAGATACCACGGACTCACGCTGGCGGGCTTGAGTCGCAGGCGCAACCGTTCCGGCGGCTCGGCCAGGCCATCCTCCCGCGCCCGGATCGTGACGAGGGCGACATCGCTGACCGGCGGTGTCCTCCCGCGGCCGTTGCCGTACACCGCGATCTCGCGCGCCACCAGCAGGTCGTCGGCGGAGGCGTCATCCTCCAGGATCTCGACCCCAACCCGTATCGTCACGGCGTCGTACACGAAGAACCGAAGGTCGGCGACGGCATCGAAGGGGACCTCCAGATGGATCGTTTCCCCTTCCCGGATCTCGATGCGGTCGCGCGCGAACCCCGCCACGACATGAGCGTTCGGCGGGGGTGTGGGATCCGGCGGCGGGGTGGCCGGGGGCGCCGGGGCGGCCGGAGGCGGCGACGAAGGGGAAGTCCCGGATCCGCCGCACCCTCCCGCGACCAGCAAACCGAACAGGCAGCAGAGCGTTCGCGGCACGTCAGTTCTCCTTCGGCTGCACCACGAAGGTGAGCGGGCCGGTACGCGCCCCGGCGCGTACCTCGATGGCTTCGACCGCGGTGGTGTACCGGAAATCGGTCACCGCCTCCGGCAAGATGTCGGGATGCGCCGTCCCGGTCTGGAGGGGGTGCGCCTGGACGGCGTAGCTGCCCGGCCCGAGCCCCGCAATGGAGAAGAACCCCTGGTTGTCGGTGAAGCCGCTCACCCCCGCGCTCGCCGCGCGTCCGTCCTCCACCCGGAAGGCGATGACCACCCCGTAGCGGACCGGGGCGCCGTCGCCTCCAAGGACCACGCCCCAGATCCTGCCGGTCTCTTCCAGCCATCCGGGCCGCGGCCTCAGGAGCGAGATCCCGGCCGCATCGTCCGGGGTGATCAGGTCCGGGCGGGTCTGTTCGGCGATCTCATCCAGGTGGAGGGACCACCCATAGGACATGACCGGATCCACGCCGAACTCGGCCGCGCGAACCCGGTCGCGGAATCGAAAATCGGGATACGACGCCGTATGGCCAAGTCCCAGGCAGTGGCCGAACTCGTGGACCATGACCTGGAGCCGGAAGGCGGTGGGACTACTCAACGCGTGGGCGGGAACCGTCACCCGACACCCCACCCAGGCGGGCGGGTCCTGGTCCTCGAGATGGAGGCGAATCACCCCTCCTCGCGCCACCGACGACCTGTCCTCGTCAACGAGGCGCACTTAACAGCCTGTGGTGGAACTCGCGTGAGCGCCGAGAGCGGGGAGGCGCCCGGCTGACAAGGCGCGTGAGGGAGGAATACCTGGTGTATTTCGACCGAAACGCAACGCAGAGCGCCGCAAAGCGGCGCGGTTCAGGCGGGATGGATCGCCGCTCGAACGCCGCGTGGGTTTCACCACAGGCTGTTAAAAGCCGCCCTCGTCGGCTTCGTAGGTCTCCGCGCCGGCGAAGGCGACCGTGAACCGGAGGTCCGCCGTTGCCACCGAGGACCAATGCCCGAGGGCCGTTTCGACCAGGCGGGCGAACCGATCGTAGAGCGCCTCGCTGAAGGCGGAATCGCGGACGATGCGAATCTCGATCGCTTCTCCGGGGGGCCAGACGCTCCGGTCGAAGCGGAGGAACGGCGGCCACGAAGACTCGGTGATGACGTGGGTCTGCAGGAAGTCAACGTACCGGTAGCCCTGGGCGCGCTCCGGGGTCCACCCCGCGAAAACGGCAAGGAAGAGGAACGCCGCCCAGCGGCGCCCGCGGAACCGGCCCCAGCGGGGGCTCCGGAACCGTTCCCAAAACAAACTCATCATGTTCTCTCCGGGGACTCCGCGCCTCAGAAAACCCACCTCCACCCCCCCAGCGCCGCCAATTGTGGCCCCACCATATCCCGGTGGCCCGGCCAGTGGCTCCACACCGCCCCCAGCCGCAGCTCCCCGAGCGGGAGCGGCCGGTTCCACTGCGCCGCGACGTCAAGCTGACGCTCCCCGGGGGCGAGGTCGGCCCGGAACGACCTTTGGAGCACCTCTCCCTGTTTCGTGCGGGCCGCGGGCACCGTCAGCGACGCCCACCCGTTTTCCACCCGGAGCGGCTGCGACAGGGAGAAGTGGAACGCTCCCTGGCGGGCGAACGCCCGGCTCGCGTGGACCGCGAAGGTGCTGGTCGCGAGCGGGGAGATCTCCCGGATCATCCCGCCCTGGACCCCCGGATTCGCCACCCCGAACTCGCCGCCCGCCCCGAAGCGCCAGCTTCCGAAGTCCACCCCCCCGTCGAAGCCGACGAAGGCCGTCCCCGCCGACAGGCCCCCGAACGCCCCCTGCCCGAAGCTCCCGAGCAGGGTCTCCCGCTCGTCGATCCAACCGGCGGTGAAGCCCACCGGGAGCCGCTCGGGCCGCCAACCGAGCACGGCTCCGGTCGCCGGCATGAAGGGCCGCAGCGGTCCGGTGGTGAAGGCGGTCGCCGAGAGGCCGCCCCGCTCGAAGGCGCTCACCATCACCGCGCCCTCGGCGAGCGCGAGGTGGCCGTTCCCGGCCGCGGTGGGCATCCGGAGGACGCCGGCGCTCATCCCGAGGGTCCCCGGGCCCGGACCTGATCCGGCGCCGACCGCTCCTGACGGCCACCCCGCGGAAGTTCGGGGCCCGAGGAAGCTCCGCAGCCGGGCGGCCATCGAGGGCCCGTCGGTGGTCGCCGCGAAGTTCCCGAGGCCGTACCAGAACGGCGCCCCGAAGTCGTCGAGCGCCATGAACTCGCCGCCGTCGAGCGCCTCCGCGAGCCCGTCCCCGAACGCCGCCCCGAGACGCAACCCGGTCGAATTCAGGGAAGCGTGCGCCGCGGTCGTGGTTCCGAACAGGATCGGCACGTCCAGCACCCCCACCGGCGAGGTGGCGGCCCCGAGGTCCATCTTCCCCTGGCCGTAGATGCTGCCGGTCGCGTAGATGCCGGTCTTGTCGGCGGTGGCGAAGAGGCGGCTCAGGAGCTCCGGATTCGAGAGCTGGTCCCGAAAGAGCTGGCGCATCACCGCGAGGCCGCCGGCGACCATCGGGGCGGCGTAGGAGGTGCCCCGGCTGGTGCGGTAGCCGCGAATCGGGTCGCCCATGGAATCGGGCCCGAAGTAGGCGAGCGTCATGTCCTCCCCGGGCGCCGCGATGCAGTAGGCGGCAGCAATGCCGCAGCGGTTCGAAATGCTCGCGATTGCCCCGCCGGAGTTGAGCGCCGCCACTGCTACCGAATGCCCCTGAAGCTCCGCGATGCGGGCGACGAGCCCCGCGAGGATGTTCACGGAGACGGCGTTCAACTTGCGGTTCACACAGTTGGCGTGGCTGGGCTGGCAGTCGTCCCCGTTCGCGTTCCCCGCCGACCAGACGAAGATCGTCTTGTCGGTGCTGCCGGCCTGGGCGATGGCGGCGATCACGGTCCCGAGGTTCGCGCGGAGGTCGGCTTCGCTGTAGATGTCGATGAGCCCGCTGTAGCCGACGCTCAGGTTCAGGATGTCCACCTTCCGGCTGCCGCTCCGCCAGCCCAGCACCGTCCCGAATCGGGCGGCCCAGCCGCTGTCCAATGCCAAGAGGCTGGCGAGCGAGATCGGGTTGTAGATGTTGTTGCCGGTTCCGGCCGAAATGGCGAACATGGCGATGTCCGCGCCCCAGGCGACCCCGTGCGCGGCGTCGGAGCCCCCGATCCTCCCGCCGGCGGCGATGCTGGCCACCGCGGTGCCGTGCGAGACCCTGTCACCGGTCTCCTGGGAGGCGCCGGACAGCAGTCGCTCGGTAATGGTCTTCCCGGCGAACACCGGGTGTTGGTCATCGATCCCGGTGTCGATGAATCCGATGGTGACTCCGGCGCCCGGCGCGGCGCTCGCGCCCTTCAGCAGCTCCACGTGGCCGTAGGCGAGGCTGGCGTTGATGGTCGCGAGCCCCCACTGGGTCTGGAAGTTCGCGTGCTGGGCGTAGGCCGGGGCGAGCAAGTCCGCCTGAGTCACGAACTGGGGTGCCGTCACGCAGTCGCCGGCGTGGGTCTCGATGCAGGGGTCGGGCGGAGGAGGAGGAGGAGGAGGAGGTGGTGGTGGTGGTGGTGGTGGAGGAGGGGGAGGTGGCGGAGGTGGTGGTGGAGGAGGGGGGAGGTGGAGGTGGAGGTGGAGGGGGAGGTGGTGGAGGGGGGGGAGGTGGCGGGTGGCGTGGTTCCACCGCCACCCCCACCGCCGCCGCCACCGCCGGAGCCGCCGCCGCCACCACCACCGCCACCTGATGACGGAGGCACCGGCTGCTCCGGCGGCGGGGGCGGCTGTTCGGGTGACGGGGGAGACTCCGGCTGGGCCGGGGGTGGTTCGGGCGCCGGTGGCGGTGGCTCCGGTGCAGAAGGGGGCGGCGCCGGTGGGGCCTGAACCGTGGGCGGCGGCGGCAACGCCTCCCGTCCGGCGGAGGCGCCGCATCCGGACGCGGCGAATAGTACGGCGGCGAGGATGGCCCACCGAGAGGGCGGCCGGCGCCGTCCGGACCGGGGTGAGACCTCCGCAGAAACCCCAACGATGGAGTGTTCGGGGTAGCAAGATCTCATGGTCGGTATTGTGTCAATTGCAAGGCCGTTACAGCGACTTGCTCCGCTGTCGCGCGCCGTGAGGGTGTTGGGGATGGGAGTTTCGCGGCCCTCGGATGGGTCCCAACCAGGGGTGTGGCTGAGTTTGGGAGTTTCGCTCCCCTGTGGGGAGCGATGCCGGTCTGAAGGGCCCCACCGGGAGGACTGCCCAGCGTTCCTAGCCCCCACCGGGAGAAGTGCCCGGCGCTCCTTGCCCTGCGGTGCTCCTCAGAAGGTCCAGCGCCAGCCGGAGAGGAGGGCGAATTGCGGTCCGAGCACGTCCCGGTGTCCCGGCCGGTGGCTCCAGACCGTTCCCAGGCGGAACTCGCCGAGCGGCAGCGCCCGGTTCCACTGCGCCGCCAGGTCGAGCTGCCGCTCCCCGGGCGCGAGGTCGGCGCGGAGCGAGCGGTGGAGCACCTCTCCCTGTTTCGTGCGGGCGGCGGGCACCGTCAGCGACGCCCACCCGTTTTCCACCCGGAGCGGCTGCGAGAGCGAAAGACTCAGTGACCCGGCGCTCTCGAACGCCCGGCTCGCGTGGACCGCGAAGGTGCTGGTCGCGAGCGCGGAGATCTCCTGGATCATGCCGCCCTGCGCCGCCGGGTTCACCACCCCGAACTCGCCGTCCGCCCCGAAGCGCCAACCCCCGAGGTTCACGCCCCCATCGAAGCCGACGAACGCCGTCCCGGCCGAGAGGTTGCCGAAGGCCCCCTGCCCCAGGCTCCCGAGCATGGTCTCCCGCTCCGAGATCCACCCGGCGCGGAAACCCATCCCCAGCCCGTCGGGCCGCCACGCGAGCGCCGCGCCGGTCGCCGGCATGATGGGCCGCAGCGCTCCGGTCGTAAAGGCGGTTGCCGACAAGCCCCCCGCTTCGAACGCGCTCACCATCACCGCGCCCTCCGCGAGCGCGAGATGGCCGTTCCCGGCCGCGGTGGGCATCCGCAGCACCGAGGCCGCGATCCCGTGGGCGGAGCGACCCGCGCCGCCGCCAGACGGCCACCCCGCGGAAGTTCCCGGCCCGAGGAAGGTCCTGAGGCGCGCGGATATCGCGGGGCCGTCGGTGGTCGCGGCGAAGTTCCCCAGGCCGTACCAGAACGGGGCGCCGAAGTCGTCGAGCGCCATGAGTTCACCGCCGTCGAGCGCCTCCGCCAGCCCATCCCCGAACGCCGCCCCGAGGCGCAGGCCGGTGGAGTTCAGGGCGCCGTACGCCGCAGTCGTCGTTCCGAACAGGATCGGCACCTCCAACACCCCCACGGGCGAGGTGGCGGCCCCGAGGTCCATCTTCCCCTGGCCGTAGATGCTGCTGGTCGCGTAGATGCCGGTCTTGTCGGCGGTCGCGAAAAGCCGGGTGAGGAGCTCCGGGTTCGAGAGCTGGTCGCGAAAGAGCTGGCGCATCACCGCGAGGCCGCCGGCGACCATCGGGGCGGCGTAGGAGGTGCCCCGGCCGGTGCCGTAGCCGCGAATCGGGTCGCCCATGGAATCGGGCCCGAAGTAGGCGACCGTCATGTCCTCCCCGGGCGCCGCGATGCAGTAGGCGGCACCGATGCCGCACCGGTTCGAGAAGCTGGTGATTTCCCCACTGGAGCTGAGCCCCGCCACCGCTACCGAATGCCCCTGAAGTTCCGCGATGCGGGCCACGAGCCCCGGCAGGATGTCCACGGAGACGGCGTTCAGCTTGCCGTTCACGCAGTTCGCGTGGCTGGGTTCACAGTCATCCCCGTTCGCGTTCCCCGCCGACCAGACGAAGATCACCTTGTCCGTGCTGCCGGCCTGGGCGATGGCGGCGATCGTGGTCCCGAAGTTCGCGCGCAAATCCGCTTCGCTGTAAGCGTCGATGAGCCCGTTGTAGCCGACGCTCAGGTTCAGGACGTCCACTTTCCGGGTTCCGTCCCGCCAGCCCAGTATGGTCCCGAATTCGGTGGCCCGGCCGCTGTCCGATGCCATGAGGCTGGCGAGCGAGATCGGGTTGTAGACGTTGTTGCCGGTTCCGGCCGGGATGGCGAACATGGCGATGTCCGCGCCCCAGGCGACCCCGTGCGCCGCGTCGGAGCCCCCGATCCTCCCGCCGGCGGCGATGCTGGCCACCGCGGTGCCGTGCGAGACGGTGTCACCGGTCTCCTGGGAGGCGCCGCTCAGTAGTTGCTCGTAGATGGTCTTCCCGGCGAACACCGGGTGCTGGTCGTCGATCCCGGTATCGATGAAGCCGATGGTCACCCCGGCACCCGGCGCGGCGCTCGCGCCCTTCAGCAGCTCCACATTGCCGTAGGCGAGGTCGGCATTGATGCTCGCCAGACCCCACTGGGTCTGGAAGTTTGCGTGCTGGGCGTAGGCCGGGGCGAGCAAGTCCGCCTGGGTCACGAACTGGGGTGCCGTCAGGCAGTCGCCGGCGTGGGTCTCGATGCAGGGGTCGGGCGGAGGAGGGGGCGGTGGTGGAGGAGGGGGTGGGAGTGGGGGTGGAGGTGGCGGTGGAGGAGGGGGTGGGGGGGGTGGAGGTGGAGGAGGGAGTGGGGGTGGAGGGGGGTGGAGGAGGGGGTGGCGGTGGAGGAGGGGGAGGGGGTGGAGGAGGGGGTGGGGGTGGAGGAGGGGGAGGGGGTGGAGGAGGGGGTGGAGGAGGGGGAGGGGGTGGAGGAGGGGGTGGAGGTGGCGTGGTCCCTCCTCCCCCTCCGCCACCACCGCCGCCACTACCACCACCGCCGCCACCACCACCCGATGACGGCGGCACCGGCTGCTCTGGCGGCGGGGGCGGCTGCTCGGGTTGCGGGGGAGACTCCGGCTGGGCCGGGGGTGGTTCGGGCGTCAGCGGCGGTGGCTCCGGCGCGGGGGGAGGCGGCGCCGGTGGGGCCTGAACCGTGGGCGGCGGCGGCAACGCCTCCCGGCCGGCAGAGGCGCCGCATCCGGACACCGCGAACAGCGCGACGGCGAGGATGGCCCACCAGGGCTGCGGGAGGCGCTGCCCGGCAGGGGGTGAGGTCTCCGCAGGAACCCCAAGAATGGAGTGTCCACGGTAACGGGGTCTCACGAGTCGGGATTGTGTCAACTCCGTCGTCGGTTTGGCGACTTCTTCTCACTGTCACGCGCCGTAGTAACGGGTGGAATATGCGCGGTTCCGCGGGTCACGGACCGCGCGGCGCCGGTGTGAACGCCCCCACCGGCAGAGCCGTCCTGGTGAAATCATTTGCCCCGGTATAACGGACCGATCACCAGACGGCGTTTCCAAGCGGTGCGCCATTTTCGACGATTGGCGGCGGGAGTTCTTGTTCCCGGCGGCGCCATGCGGGGATTGGCGATGGGAGTCTCGCGGCCTGCGGATGGGTCCCCGCCAGGGGCGTGGCTGAGTTTGGGAGTTTCGCTCCCCTGCGGGGAGCGATGCCGGTCTGAAGGGCCCCACCGGGAGGACTGGCCGGCGCTCCCAGGGCCCCACCGGGAGGACTGGCCGGCGGTCCTTGCCCTGCGGTGCTCCTTAGAAGGTCCAGCGCCAGCCGGAGAGCAGCGCGAATTGCGGCCCCAGCACATCCCGGTGGCCGGGCCGGTGGCTCCAGATCGCCCCCAGGCGGAACTCGCCGAGCGGCAGCGCCCGGTTCCACTGCGCCGCGAGGTCGAGCTGGCGCTCCCCGGGCGCGAGGTCGGCGCGGAGCGAGCGGTGGAGCACTTCGCCCCGTTTCGTCCGGGCATTCGGCACCGTCAGCGAAGCCCAGCCGTTTTCCACCCGGAGCGGCTGCGACAGCGAGAAATGCAGCGCGCTCCGGCCCTGGAAGGCGCGGCTTGCGTGAACCGCGAAGGTGCTGGTCGCGAGCGCGGAGATCTCCTGGATCATTCCGCCCTGCGCTGCCGGGTTCACCACCCCGAACTCGCCGCTCGCCCCGAGGTTCCACCCGCCGAGATCCAAGCCCCCGTCGAAGCCGAAGAAGGCGGTCCCGGCCGAGAGGCTGCCGAACGCCCCCAGCCCCATGCTGCCGAGCATCGTCTCCCGCTCCGAGATCCACCCCGCCGTAAAGCCCACCGGGAGCCCGTCCGGCCGCCAGCCCAGCGCCGCGCCGGTCGCCGGCATGAAGGGGCGAAGCGGCCCGGTGGTGAAGGCAGTGGCCGAGAGGCCGCCCGCTTCGAAGGCGCTCACCATGACCGCACCCTCGGCGAGCGCGAGGTGTCCGTTCCCGGCCGCGGTGGGCATCCGGAGAAGGCCCGCCGTCATCCCGAGCGTTCCGGCGCTCGAACCCGAGGCGCCCCCGCCGCCGGTGGCCACCGCCAGTCCGGGCGTGGACCCCGGCCCCAGGAAGGTCCTCAGGCGCGCCGACATCGCAGGGCCGTCGCTGGTCGCCGTGAAGTTGTCCAGGCCGTACCAGAACGGGGCCCCGTAGTCGTCAAGGGCCATCAGCTCGCCGTCTCCGAACGCCTCCCCGAATCCGTCGCCGAACGCGGCGCCGAAGCGCAGCCCGGTGGAGTTCAGCGACGCGTGCGCCATGGCGGCCAGCCCGGTCGTGATGGGCACGTCGAGCACTCCCACCGGCGAGGTGGCGGCGCCGAGGTCCATCCGGCCGTTGCCGTAGATGTCGCGGTCGGCGTAGATGCCGGTGTTGTCGGCGGTCAGGAAGAGCCGGGTGACCAACTCCTCGTTCGCGAGCTGGTCGCGGAAGAGGTGCTTCATCACCGCGAGCCCGCCGGACACCATTGGGGCGGCGAACGAGGTTCCGCCCCCCTCGCCGTAGCCCCGGACGCCGTCCACTTCGTCGTCGGGCCCGTAGTAGGCGAACCTCACTTCTTCGCCGGGCGCCGCGATGCAGAAGTCGGAGGCGATGCCGCAACGGTTCGAGAAGCTCGCGATCCCGCCGCCGTCCGGGCTCAGCGCCACCACCGCGATGGAGTGCCCCTGGAGTTCCTCCATGTAGGCGAGGAGCCCCGGGAGGATGCCGACCGAGACGGCCTCGACCCGGCCGTCCACGCAGTGTTCGACGCCGAACCCGCAGCGGTCGCCGTTCTGGTTTCCCGCCGCCCAGACGAGGATCGTCTTCTCGGCGGCGTCCGCCTGGGCCAGGGTCGCGATCATCTCCGAGAAGCTCGCGCGGAGGTCCTCCTCGGCGTAGCGGTCGATGATGCCCTCGTAGCCGAAGCTCAGGTTCAGGATGTCGAGGTCCCCTCCCGCATCGCGCCAGGCGAAGACCGACTTGAAGATCTCGGCGAACCCCTCGTCCGATTCGGCGAGTTCTTCGATCGTGATCGGGTCGTAGACGTTGTCGGGACTGCCGAGCGGGATCGCCCACACGGCGAGGTCCGCGCCCCAGGCGACCCCGTGGGCGGCGTTCGGATTGTCGTTTTGTCCTCCCGCGGCGATGCTCGCCACCGCGGTGCCGTGGGATCCCTCTTCCCCGGTGTCCCCGACGGCGCCGAACAGGAACTCCTGGTGGATCGTCTTGCCCTCGAAGATCGGGTGTTCGGCGTCAATCCCGGTGTCGATCACCCCGATGGTCACGCCGGTTCCCGGCGCGACGTCCGGACCCTCCAACAGGTTCACGTGCCCGTAGGCGACGTGGGCGTTGATCGCGTGGAGACCCCACTGCGCCTCGAAATTGCGGTCCGCGGCGTAATCCTCGGCAAGCTCGGTCGCCATGGCGTTGAACTGCGGTGACGGCACGCACTCGCCGGTGTGGATCGTCACGCAGGTGTCGTCCGGCGCTGCCGGCAGGTCGCGGGGCGCCGGGACCGGCTCGGACGAGGGGGGCGGCTCGGGAGCCGGAGCAGGCGGGGGCGACGGCGCGGCCCGGGTAGGCGGCGTGGTGGACGGCCCGGACCCGGCCGAGCACCCACCGAGCGCGAGCAAGACAATCAGACAGGAAAACGCGAGGCGGATCATCAATCCCCACGTTAACGCACTGCGCGAAGAACGGGAACGGCGGGGTTCACGCCCCCACCGGGAGAACTGGCCGGCGCCGCGGCCTGACAGCGCCGCGAAAGCGCGTACCGCCCCTCGCCCGGACGCGCCGCCCAGTTCCGGGGTTCACTCGGCCGGCGATCCATCCCGGCCAAACAACCGCGAAAACCCACGCGGCCCAGTTCTCCCGGTGGGGGCTCGGCCGGCGATCCATCCCGGCCAAACAGCCGGTGATGAAACCCACGCGGCCCAGTTCTCCCGGTGGGGGCTCGGCCGGCGATCCATCCCGGCCAAACAGCCGGTGATGAAACCCACGCGGCCCAGTTCTCCCGGTGGGGGTTCGGCGGCGATCCATCCCGGCCAAACCGCCGGTGCGAAACCCACGCGGCCCAGTTTCGGTCGAAATACCCAGGTATTCCTCCCTCACGCGCCTTGTCAGGCGGGCGCCTCGCCGGCCTCGGCGCTCACGCGGGTTCCACCACCGGCTGTTCACCGCGTCGCTGCGCGCCGCTCATCGTTGCGCTTCGGTCGAAATACACCCGGGCCAGTTCTCCCGGTGGGGGCTCCTCCCTCACGCGCCTTGTCAGCCGGGCCCCCACCGGGAGGACTGGCCCCACCGGGAGAACTGGGCCTCGCCCCCACCGGGAGAACTGGCCGGCATCGGCGCTCACGTGGGTTTCACCACAGGCTGTTACCGCATGCCGGGCGGGTAACGCACGGGAACGCCGCCCGCGAAGAAGCGCGGGGATGGAGCGCCGATCTTCTGGCCAGCACCGGGAGAACTGGCCAGCATCGCGGCCGCAGGCCGCGAAACTCCCATCGCTAACCCAGAAGAAGCGCGGGGACTTGAAGCGCCGGGCAGTTCTCCCGGTGGGGCCCTTCTGGCCAGCACCGCGGCCGAAGACCGCGAAACGCGTACAGCTGCCTTCCGTGAAGCGCGCGTCGGAAGACAAAGCGCTCTCCTCCAGTGTGGAGTTCCGCGGCTACAAATCCCGCCAGAGCGTGGAGTTCCCGTCTGCGGAACCCGCTCCAGCGTGGAGTCCCCACCAACAGACCCCGCCAGAGCGTGGAGTCCAGCGGCTCCAGCGTGGAGTTCCACCCGCCACCGCGTGGAGTCCCCGCCAACCGACCTCCGCGGCGCCCAATACTTCAAGTGTAAGTTTTATCTGTAATTTACGGTCCGCATAAATTGGGCCGCGGGGGCATTTTCCGCCCAAAACACCCCGAATTCGGCTCCAAAAACGCACGTGAATTTCTTACTCTTGGCGCGCTGGCGGACCACCCTGACGCGGGCCGCTACCCATTCCGGCGATGAGCGAACGCGACCTGTTCCGACTGTTTCAGAAACCGGAAAAGCCGCCGCTGGGGCTCGAGACCATCCGCGCCTGGATCCGCAAACCGCGTCCCCTCCTCCGGAGCGCGTGGGACTGGGTCCCCCACATCCTCTCCCGACTCCCGCAGGCCCGGGACTTCGTCAAGAAGCAGCGCGCACCGGCCGCCAAGCTGCTGCGGCGCGTCGCGGCCCGAGGCGAACCCCTGGCGAAGGGGGCGGCGTGGTTGGGCGGCATGTTGGTGGAGCTGGGCGCCAGCGCTCGAGTAGCGGCGGCCGCCTTCCGGGACCCGCCCAACAAGCCAGGAGAGACAGAGGCCAAAATCGCGGAAGGCGCTGACGCCGTCCGGCAGCTCGGCCGTTCGATCGCCGCGATTGCCAGCGTCGCGGACAAGGTTTTCGCCATCGTGGAGGGGGTCGGCAAGCTGCTTCAACCCAAAGCGCCGGCGCCGGTCCTCCCCGAGAAACCACCGAAGCCCGCCGAGACCCCGGACGACACCCCGCCGCCCCGTCCTTCCCCGCCGGCGGAGTCGGAGTCGCCGCGACGGCCGCTGCCGTCGCCGGAACCACAGCCAGTGCCACAACCGGAACCACCACCAGTGCCACAGCCAGAACCGCCGACCGAACCCGCACCCCGGGAGCCGTCGCCCGCACCGCGGCCGTCGCCCGCACCCCTACCCCCCGAGCCAGCGCCCCCAGAACCGCAGCCCGAGCCCGCACCCCCGGAGCCGTTGCCCGCACCCCTACCCCCCGAGCCAGCGCCCCCAGAATCGCCCCCCGAGCCAGCGCCCCCGGAACCGCAGCCCGGGCCCGCACCCCCGGAGCCGTCGCCAGAACCGCTTCCCCCTGAGCCCGCGCCCCCAGACCCGCCGACCGAACCGCAGCCCGAGCCCGCGCCCCCAGACCCGCCGGCAGACCCGCTTCCCCCTGAACCCGCGCCCGACCCGGATCCCGCCACCTCGCGCCCAGTGGAGTCTCGGAAGGCGGCGCCCCCGTCTCCGCCCCCGGAGCCCGCCCCTACCTGATCTGGCGGACCTGCCGAAGGTGCTGCACCGTCGAGTCCTGGCCCTCAGCCAGCGGCCCCTCCGGGAGGTGCTCCGCGTCCTCATCCTGGACATCTGTCTCCTGCGGGAGTGGAGTACGGCGGCCGAACTGGCGGGCTGGGTCTCCATGCACCAGCCCAGTCTGGTCGCACGCCATATCCGTCCGCTTGTGGAGGCGGACCTGCTCAAACTCAAAGTCCCGGACCGTCCGAACAGCCGCCGGCAGGCGTATCAGACCCGGAAGGACCGCTGGCCGCCGAAGAACTGAGGACCGCCGCCGGCATCCGGAGGATCGAGCCCGTCGCGTTCTCGACGGCGCCGCCGGCATCCGGAGGAGGGCGCCCGTCACCGCGATCTCCACGCCCAGGTGCTCCCGCGCCGCCTCACGCGTGATGTCGAAGAGGTCGGAACCGCCCGAGCTCGCGAGCATCCGTTTGGTGATCCCTGAACCCGGGAGTCGCCGTTCTCCGGACTACGGGCGACTTTTCCACACCGAGCCGCGGCACGGGAAGATCCGGTTTCCGTCTATACGTAGTGGAGGACTTCCGTATGGACGAACGAACCACCGAGAACCCCGAAACCGGGGCCGGATTGCCGCCGGAATCGGACCGTCCCTATACTGCCCCAAGTGATGGGAAGGGAGTCTTGATGAAGGGTGCGCCGAGGGAGGAGTTCGCCGCCCGCAGCGCACTGTCAAGGGAACCTCTCACCCGCACCGAGCGGCTCCTCGTCACGATGTTCGTCACCATGTTCGCCGCGATGCTCGGGGCCGGCGCGCTCGGGTTCACCGCGATCAGCGGTCAACTCCTGGACATGCAGAAACAGATCGGCGAATTCCGCACGGACATGCAGACCGAGATCGGCGATCTCCGCACGGACATGCACAAGCAGATCGGCGAGCTCTCCGAGAGAATGACTCGCGTCGAAACCTTGATCGAGACTCGTTTGGTCCCGTAAACCTCCGTCCAGACCCCGGCGGGTTCCTGAGCCTTCCCCACGCGGGCGGGGAAGCGGTACGCGGTTTCGACCGCCCCTGGGCGGTCGTTGCCCGCGAGAGGTCGGCGTTTCAAGCCGTCCCCGCGCTTCGGCTCAGTCAGCGACACGCGGTTTCGCAGCGCTCCGGGCCGCGCGGCGCCGCCCAGTTCTCCCGTCTTCGAGGCGCCCCCCCGATCCTCCCGGGCGCCGGCCTTCCTGGCCGCGTCAGGCCGCTCGGATAAGGCCGTCCACCACCTCGAAGAGGCGATCGCACATCCGGCAGCGCCTCCGAACCAAGTCTGGATCAATTCTCTCCAACAGATCGGGAGCATGACGGGTCTTGTGGTACGCCCGCTTCTGCGTGGCCTTCGTGGCCCTCGTGAGCACCGCCTGAATGCTGCCTTTGGGAATCGCTTCCAGGTCTTCTGCTACCGGCAGTGCGGAAGCGAGGAAGCGATCGCCGTAGTAGTCCGCGAGCGCCAGCCGATCAGCCGCGATCCAGGTTTCCCGATCCAGGTTTCCCGATCCAGGTTTCCCGATCCAGGTTTCCATGGTCTGCACCATGAGATGGACATTCTCTTCCTCCGCTTTCGGGATCATCCACGAGTCTCGTAGCTCCAGATGGGCGCGAACGCCACCGGAAACGGGTCCCTCGGCATCAACCAGCAGGATGCGAATCGGGTATCGGGCATCTAGTGGCTGCTTGGTCCAATCGCGGAAGGCCCGGTCCCGACCTCCGCACACCACGATCTTCCAGAACATGGATTTCCTGCATGCTCTTTCCTTCAGTTGCCCAAGGAAACGGCCCATCCCGACGCGAAGACGCCGCCTCGTTCCTCGGCGCTGCCCGCCACCCTCCAGATAGATCGCGATTCCTCTCACGGATTGGCCCCGAGTTCGCCCATCCCCCAAAGATCGCCGAGACTGTAGTCGTTGAGCCAGCCCTTGAGGTGCTCCGGATCCAGGCCCGGATCCAGGCGATGTAGCGTGGTCGCGGGGCCGGGCCGCTCACAGGTGATGACTGCATCGGGACATTCGGTGAGCGCCGAGACAAGAGATTCCGAGTGCGTCGTCACCACGAGTTGCATGCGCGACGACGCCTCAACCAGAAGCTCGGCCATTTGCGCAACGGCGTCCGGATGGAGCCCGAGTTCCGGTTCCTCGATACACACGAAGGACGGGGGATCGGGCGCGAGCAGAATGGCCAGGATCGCGATGAACCGGATCGTTCCATCGGAGAGCCGGGTGGCTGGAATCGGTGAGTCAATATCCGATTCATGCAGGTAGAACTGGACCGTCCCGCCTGCCACCCGCGTTGTCATCCGCTTGAACCGGGGAAAGAAGCGCCGCAACGCCGCGTTGAAGTGAGTCCCATCCCGATGCTCGATCTCGTTCAGGACGAGAGCGAGGTTGCTTGCATTTGGCAACAGGCGATCCCCCGGGAGATCCGCCGGCTGCGGGGTCCTCAGTGCCACAAACCTCCCGAACGTCCATTCCCGAAAGAGCTGCATCTCGCGGAATTGGTTTCCAACCCAGGTCACCTCCGGATATAGATCCGGATCCTTCCTTTGGGCCAGCACCGACTGAGTGGACCGAAAGTCCTCACGCCGCAGGCGACGTTCGGCCCGCCGATCATCGCCCTCGGACTGGCGGATGTTGATTACCGGGTTGCCGTGCTGGAACCGGTAGTAGAAGAACGGTTCCTTTTCCCCGGGACGGGGTTCGAGTTCCTCAATGGCCTCGTCGAGCACTTCGACGCGGTTCTGGACGGTCGAGAACTCCAACCGATGGCGCAGCGGATCCCGGGCCGGATTTTCCTTGGCCAGGACCGTTTCCATGGTCGCGGAACCTACGCGAGGCTGGCCCTTCCAGATCCATTCGCGCGGCCCACCCCCATCCCGGATGGCGGCTGCGAAATCGGTCGGTGTGGACCGGAGAAGCTCGAAGGCTTCGATGAGATTGGACTTGCCCGATGCGTTCGGCCCGATCAGCACATTGAGCGGCCCGAGTTCCAGGGCCGGGGATCCCGGAGCGAAGGAAAGGAAGCCGTCCAGGCGGATGCGGTGGATGCTCTTGCTGTGGATGCTCTTCAAGTGGGGGACCGCCTTTAACAGCCTGTGGCAAAACCGACGCGGCCCAGTTCTCCCGGTGGGGGCTCGGCCGGCGATCCATCCCGGCTGAACCGCGTCGCTGCGCGCCGCTCATCGTTGCGTTTCGGTCGAAATACACCAGGTATTCCTCCCTCACGCGCCTTGTCAGCCGGGCCCCCACCGGGAGGACTGGCCCCACCGGGAGAACTGGGCCTCCCCGGCCTCGGCGCTCACGTGGGTTTCACCACAGGCTGTTAGCCTCTTGGTCGACGCCGGTCGAATCCTGGTCGGGCCACGCCGGCACGGGAACGTCGCCCGCAGGCCGGCATCGCAGCCCGACACGGCCGCGAAACCCGCGGGCCACCGGTCAAACCGGACGGCGGATTTCCCCCCAACCGAGTCCAGGGAGCTGCCGCATCTCCAACACATCCTCCGGTGTCCGCATCTCCTCGCTCCCCACGCCTCGATCCGGCGTCAGCAGGGAAGTCCAGACCCCCCGACTCATCGCCCGCCTCCACCTGGCGCCCGCGGGGGTGGCCCAGTTTGTTCTGTCGCCAGGTGGCCCGGTCCTGGATCTCGCTTGAGATGGAGTTCCCCTCCAGCCGACCCCGCTAGCCCGCTGGTGGACCGGGGTCACCGCGCCCGCCCGATCAGCCCCAAACCGGCCTGCCGCCCGCGCCGCCAGGGAAAGTGACCGGAGGGACCGCCGGCCTCCCGGCCGCCGTCGCTGCGCACGGCGCGGCGACGCGGCGGATGCCGCTTTTTCTTGCCGTGCCGGCAACTGTAACGCGTTGTAATTCCGCGTGTAACGCCCTTCTGTAACGTCGGCGTCCAAAGCCGGCGAGTCAACACGATGGCAACAGAAAAACGGCCGCGAAATTCCCGGCCGGCGCTCGCCGGGGAGTGCGCCTCCGCCCCCGCGCCGTCCCGCTCGCGGGCGTCGACCTGACCCGCCAGGAACCTCGCGCCCCCATTTCGCGGCAAACGTCCTCCGGCGCCCGGTCGCCCGCGAAGGACGCTCAGCCGCGCGCCGCGGACCCGTCGTCGGCGGCGTGGATCAGCTCGTCGATCCGGTCCGCGACCCGCTGGGCGGGTTCGCGAAGCTGTTCCACGGTCCACTCGGCGGCGTAACTTTCCGTCACGTCGCGCCGCCTCGCGTGGTTGACGAGCCGTTTGGTGAGCGAGCGGGGCAGCATCAGGTCGCGCTCCGCCACCGTGATGAAGGCGTTCCGCAAGCCGTGGAACCAGAACTTCGTTCCCGCCGCCGCTCCGATGCGGTCATAGAGATGCTGAAGCTCCTCGATGTGGCCGGACGCGCTGTTCGCGGACGGAAACACCCAGCCCCGGGGCCGCGATCTCGACCCCGCGGCATCAACCCGCCGCCGCTCGAAGATGGCCGCCAACTGACGCGTAACGGGAAGTTCCAGCGGCTCTCCGGTCTTGGTTTCCTCGACCCGCAGGATACGCCCCGCGAGATTCACCCGATCCCAGCGCAGGGTCAGGATCTCGCCCCGGCGCATGCCGGTGTACATCCCCAGCCAGAAGATGTCCCGCGTCGCCGGAACCAGCACCTCGGCTTCGATGCCCGCGCGCCAGCGCGGCAGCAGCTCCGCCGGGGGCCCGATGCGCCGGCGCACCGTGCGGTTGTAGCGCCCGCCGCCGGCGAGCCACAGCTCGACGGGGTTGCGAAGGCCCTCGAAATCCACGCACGGCCTCCGGTACACCGACCGCAGCAGGGAGGTCGCGTGGTTCCCCACCGCCCAGCCGTGCCGTTCGGAGATCCGGTGGAAGCGCGCCTCCACGTCCCGGCGGGTGATCGTGTCGAGCGGCCGTGAGAGCCAGTCGCCGAGGCAGTAGCGCATCTGGCCGCGGTAGAGCGTCTCGGTGCTGGACTTCCTCGTGGGGTTCGCGGCCAGGTAATCGTCGAAGGCCTCGGCGAGGGTCGGCATGCCGCGGCGGTTCGCGCGCTCCTGCGCGGGGTCGGCGCCTCCGGCGACCCGGCCCAGGATTTCCTGCGCGAGGCGCCGCGCCTGATCGGGCGCAACCAGGCCGTAACGGCCGATGACGACGCGTTTGTTGGGAGCTCTCCGCCCTCCCGGTCCGACCCGGTAGTTGACGACGAAGGCTTTGGTGCCGGAGGGCTGGACGCGAACCCCGAAGCCGGTCAGCTTGTCGTCCCAAGCGATCCAGGGCTTCTCGGCGGGCTGCAGGGCCTCGACCGTTCGCTTGGTCAGGGTCAGCTTGACCCTGGCGACGCGCTTTCGCGACGTGGTTGTCACGTTGCCAAGACGGGTCGGCGCGAAGCCTGCTCCCGATCAACCTGGGGATCTGCACCCGAGGCATAACTCTCGGGGAAAAGGGAGTTTCTACGGGGAGTTCGCATTCGCACAGGCCGCCAAATATATGGGGCAAACCGTGGTGCTGGTCAGGTGGCATTCCCGTGGGGGGGAGGCGGAAAGGTTCTCCTTCTTGCCATGTTCCTGGGTGCCGGTCTCGTGCTCTCGGGCTGCGGTGATGACGACACCACCACCACGCCGGCTCCGGCTCCGCCGCCGCCGCCAGCGCCAACTCCGGAACCCGAGCCCGAACCCGAACCCGAGCCCGAGCCCGAGCCGGAACCCGAGGCGACACCTTTCGAGGTGATGTTCATGATTCCGGACGGCGAAACCCCGCTGGTCCCGGATGGGGACGACGACGAGGAAACCGCCATGGCCATGGTGAACAGCGACATGATGGTTTCGGTGAACATGCCGGCCATCGTGTCGGCGACCTTCGTGGAGGGCGCCAGCCCGATCGGACTGATTCCGGGCGCGAACTCGCCGTTCACCTACGTGAGCTGGAACGCCATGCAGAGCATGGTGGTCACCAGCGGCGTCACCTTCGCCGTCCAGGCGGTTGAAATCGGGGCGAACCAGGTTGCGATCCCGATCGGGGACGCCGCCTTCGTGACCTGCGGTCCTTTCGAGTGCGCCATGGGCATGGACGCGCCGGAGATCTCGATCGCCAACTCGGCGGTCTGCAACGCTTGGGATCCGTCCCTCACCCTGCAGGTCGGGCGGGTTGACAACGATGTGCTCCCACCCGGCGTCGACGACGACGGAGTCGACGTGGGTTGGCTGACGTCGTCCAGCGTCGGGATGACCGTCGAACACCAGTTCTCCGGTGTCGAGGGCGGCACGAACTTCAACGTCGCGGGTCGGAGCGCCGGAAAGGGCAGCGATCTCGCTCCTGGCGATGGACAAGGGTGCTCCGGACGCCGCCCCCGCGGACGATCCTGACCGTAACGCCAACACCGACAACACCGACTACAAGGGTGCCATCGTGATCGACGACGCCAACGCACTCGTCTGCTCGGACTACATGGCGGACTCCAGTCCAACTGCGGGAGACCGTGGAATTGACGAGCCCGATACGTGTTTCCGGGTAGCTGGAAGTCCGAAGTACATCGATGGTTACTCGGTCGAGCTTGGCGCCATGGGCTCCACCGTGACCTGGGGTGAAGTCGAGTGGGAAGAGGATCCGTTTGAGGATCTGACCTGCGACGCGATGACCTTCGCGGCCATGGACCAGGCGGATATGTGCTCGATGTTCGAGATGGAAGTGGACCAGGCCCTTGAGGCGGGTTGGGTTGGCGATGCCAACGGTGACGGGGATTCGACCGACCGCGGTGATCGCGGCAAGGGCCAGCGTCATCGTGACCGGTACCGGCGACGAAGCCGCCGTGACAGAGTGGCGGGCCGGTGCGCGCAGCGCTTCGTCCTACCGCTTCAAGACCCTGTGGTTTGACGACAACCTGGACGGCAAGCTCCCGAAGAAGGGGACGCCTGCGTTCACCTACGGCCGGGGAATGCTGAACGACCTCTACGACGAGAGCGAGGACGCAGTGGACGGCCCGACGGACAACGTCACGGTGATCTGGCAGTCCGTGCTCGATAAGGACGGCGACCTGATGCGCGGCGACTTCGGCAAGGTTGATCTGGTCAGCGACCGCGACAACCTGGCAACCGGCGCGGACGAGACGACGACGCCTGGGAACCCGGACGGCAACGCGGACAACATTACCGCCGCGAGCACCCAGGGTGATGTCCGGGCCTGCACCGAGGACGACGGCGGCGATGACGCCGACGGAACAGGCGACGCTTCCTGGTCCGAGACCTTCGATGTTCTGTTCGCGGACGGCCTTTACGGCTGCACGACGACCCGCAGCGTGACGATCAGTTGCACGTGGGACGCGAGTGGTGAGAGGACAACGCGCTGCGGAGCAGCGATGAGGGACGCGGCAACTCGCGCAGGACAGAATCGGGCGCTTCGCGAAGTGCACGGCTAAGTAAGATTGGACATTGCGTCTGATTCGCTGAACCCAACCGGAACCCCGGGGCCAGCCGGCCCCGGGGTTCTTCCTTTGTACGCGGGTCGTGACCGCCGCAAAACCGCGTACCGCCCTGTTCCTGGATGGCGCCCCTCTCGGCACGTCCCCCCGCGGGACAGAATGCGCGCAGCCAAGGAACGCCGGCCTTCAGGATGGCGGGCGACCTCGGCAAGGTCGACATGATCAGCGACTTGGACAACGCCAGGACCGCCGACAACGAGACCACGATTGTGCTCGAGGCGTGCGCCTCGGGCGTCGATTGGGTGGCGACAAACGCCGCCGGTATTGATACTGGATGCGAAGGCGCCGAAGCGACGGAGCAAACGGGCAGGACGGCGTTGAATCCTGACGGCAAGGCGGATAACTATCCGACGGGCCTGGCGGGTGCTGACGACTTCCGCGGTTGCAGCGAGGACGACGGCGGCGACGACGCTGACGGCTCCGAGTGCGACGCGACCTGGGAGAACGACATCGAGATCTTGTTCGCGGACGGCACCTTCGGTTGCTCCACGACCCGGGCCATCACGGTCACCTGTGAGTGGGATGCCGATGGCGGAATGACGCAGGGCCGCAACGCTTTGCCGAACGCCGCTGACCTCGACAGCGCCGCAGCCAACGACGACAACAACAGAAGCAACTACATCAAGTGCTCGGCGAAGTAAGGATCTGCGTCTCCTGAAAACCGTCTGATCTGAAATCAAACGGGAACCCCGGGGCCATCCGGCCCCGGGGTTCTTCTGTATGTACGCGGGTAGTGAAGCCGCGTACCGCTGACCGGGAAGAAGCGCGGGGACGGCTTGGAGCGCTGGGCAGTTCTCCCGGTGGAGCCCTTCAGACCGGCATCGCCGGCATCGCCCGCGCAGCGGGCGAAACTCCCTCCGCCACTCACCCGCACGGCGCACGTCAGGAGCGCTGGCCAGTTCTCCCGGTGGGGCCCTTCAGACCGGCATCGCCCGCACAGCGGGCGAAACTCCCTCCGCCACTCACCCGCACGGCGCGCGACAGCGGAGCGCCGGCCTCCGACCGGCATCGCGCGGGAGCGCGAAACCAGCTCCGATGACGCTGCCCTCTGCCAACGTCAGTGCCGCACGCTCTCCGGATGCTGGACGGCAACCGCTCACGGCTCCCCCTGCCGGAAACACTCCGCGCCTTCCGAGGGCGTATCGTTGGTCCCCGTGAAGCGCACGCGACAGAAGCCGCGCCGTCTCTCCGGGATCCTCCTCCAGGCCGCCCTCGCGGCCCTCCTCCTGGCCGCTGGCTCGCTCCCCCATCAAGCGGCCGCCTACCGCTTCCTCGGCTTCGGCCCCCACAACACGGTCGTCACTGCCTCCTCGTGGCCCCCGTTCGTGACCTGGGATTCGGACTTCTGGCCGCTGGGAGAAACGGTCGAGGTCGGGATCGTGGAGGACCCGACCTGGGGTCCGGCCATCTTCGAGCGAGTCAAGCGGCTGACCGAGGACGCCCTTGGATACTGGTCCGAAATCGAAACCGCGGATCTCGATTTCACCGTCGGGCTGGTCAGCCCCGATGTCTACGAGGGCGCTGAAAACGGCCTGTTCGTGACCCTGACGGACGAAGGACCGCTGGGGCGGGCGAGAGGCGGAGCTCGGATCCGCCGAATCGGTGAGCGCATCATCCTCTCCCGCTGCGAAGTCACGATTCCCGATCACTACCCGACCGGCTCCAACCGTCTCGGCAGCGCCTACCTGGTCTATGTCCTGGTCCACGAGTTCGGGCACTGCCTGGGCCTCAGCCATTCGGCGGCGTATCCGGACATCGGATTCCGCGAGCAGCTCTCCGAAGTGCAACTGGGCCTCGATCCGGTGATGTCCTACGGCGTGAACCCCACCCGGAGGTTCGAGGTGAGCTACGGCAGCGGTCGTCTCGACCTGATCACTCCCGACGACGCGGTGGGGGTCTCCCTGTTGCGGCCGCGCGCCGGGTGGCTTGAGGCCACGGGCAGCCTCTGGGGCATTGCCCTTCAGGACGATGGAAGCTCGGTGCGCTCCGCGCTCGTGCTGGCCAGCCGGATCGAGAACGGGGAGCCGTCCCGGTTCGGGGTGAGCGCCTTCACGGACTCGTTCGGTTCCTTTTCCATCGAGGGACTCGAGCCGGGCCGATATCTCGTCAAGGTCCATCCCATCCTGATCCCCCGCGCCCACCAGTCCCTGTTGCCGGAAGCCACCCTGGAGTTCCCGGAGACCACGGTGCTCGGCGCGGTCGAAGTGCGCGCCGGAAGCCGGAGCGGGCCGCTCACGATCCACGTGCGACCCGAGGAGAACTGAGTTGAAACGGGCCCTGGCCTTCGTTGTGGGCGCCGTTTGCGTCTGGGGGTGCGGCGATTCCGGACCGTCCGCGCCCCCCGCCGTCACGCCGCCCCCGGTGACGCCCGCACCGCCTCCGCCTCCGGAGCCGCCGCCCGATCCGGAAGGGGACATCGTGGTCGGGTTCGCGCAGGAGCGCGTCGAGATCCGGGAAGGGCAGACCATCCCGCTGGAGGTGCGGTTCGACGCCGACATCAATCTCAGCCGCGCCTGGTTCCATCAACTGACGGTTCCGCTGCGCGTCACCGTCGAAGGTGAGAGCGGATCCCCTGAGGATGTCGTGGTGGCGAGGCGGGTGGCTGTCTATGGATGGGGTGCGGGAAGGACCCCACCCGTAAGCGACATCGCGGTGATCCCCGTCCGGGCGCGGGAGGACGGCCTCTCGGAAGAACGGGAAACCCTGCGGCTCCGCCTTTCCACCGAAACCGACCCCGCGGAAAGCGTTCGCTACGGATGGCCGGTCCGGGTGGCCTTCCGAAGAGCCGAGATCGAGGTGGTGATCCTCGACGGGGCGGACCGGTGCTCGGGGGTGCGATTGACCACCGCCACGCCGCGCCGGTCCCAAGGCGGGGCGTCCTGCCAACATGGAATCTACGAGACGGACATCACCGTGGAGTCGGACACGGCGGATTTCCTGCGCCTGGATCCGGACCCGACGTCACAGATCCTGAGCATCCGCAGCGAACCTGCCGGCGCCGGCTTCCGGCACGAGCTAACCGTCCGGTGGAAGCTGACCCGCCTCGAATGGGACTTCCGGTTCCGGCCGTGTCCCGACCCGGGACGCGGCCCGGCCCAACTCTGCTCGAACGTCGCCTGCCGCGTCTTCGCGGAGGGCGAACCCCTCCCGCCACCCGAACGGCCCGTCTGCAGTACGTCTCTCGGAGGCGACACCCCCTGACGGGGATCGGATGCCATGCCGCCGCCGGTCCGGTGCGGCTCCCGGTTGTGGCGGAAATGCGTCTCGAAAGCGCATAGAATGGGCTTCTTGCAGGATCTGGAGGGCATGAATTACGCCCTCACCGGCACCCCGCGCGCGCCGGGGTTGCGGTAGAAGAACGGCCCCAAAGTGTGGTAGGCTGGGGGCATATCTATATCGGCCTGGACCTTGTTCAACTTGGTCCGCACGCACCGCACCGGGAGGTAGGTCGCATGAAGTCGCTCACTGGCAAGTTCACATCCGTCGGCGGGTGGGCCCCGTTGCTCGCGCTGCTGCTCGGCGCCGGCCTCATGATTTCGGCCTGCGGGGACGAAGAGGTTCCGGCTCCGACCACCCCGGCGCTCGGCACCAACCCCGACGCCCACCCCACACCCACCGGAGCCGGAGCCGGAGCCTGAGCCGACGGGTCCCGCAACGCCCGAGCAATGTTCGGGTGTCAGCGGCTACCTCCAACTCCATAACCTGGACGTGGGATGCGGTTGAGGGCGTGCTCGGCTACCAGGGCCAGTTCAGCACGACACCACCTTCACGGACAGCCGACCGGACGTGTCTGATCCGTCGCCCCAAAGACCTCCCACCGGTTGGAGAACCTGCCCGGCAACATGACCGGGCATTTCCGGGTGCGTTCCGGCACCGGGACTTCCCTGACCGATCTGACCTTCAGCGACTGGAGCGACGGACGCCAGGGGACGACCAGCGCCCCGCCACCGGCCGCCCCACTCTCCGCTCCGGGCGACCTGGGCGCATCGAATCCCGGTGAGACCACGGTGAACCTCAGTTGGGACGACGTGAGGAACGCCGCAACCTACGAGGTGGAGCAGCGTGTTGACGGCACCGGCTCGTGGAGCGACGCGACCTGCGGCGAGGGCGGCAGCGGTTCGACGGAGGACACCTCCTGCGTCGCGACCGGCCTTACTCCGGAGACCGACTACGAGTTCCGCGTCCGCGCCGTGCCCGCTTCGGACGATGACGCTCATACCGCGAGTTCCTGGAGCGAGACCGACGCAACGACCGCGGACGACACCGGCCCGGCCGTCGTCATGGGGTCCGGTGATCTGAACCTCATCTGGACCAGTGATAGCGAAACCATGATCAATTTCGCTTGGGATCAGATTTCCGGGACGGAATACGAGGTTGCAGACGGCCACGAGCGCCAAAGCGTGTGAGACTGCGACGTACGACTCACCCACGGCAGGAGCGTTGGCGACGTGGCATCCACTCACGGTCGGCTCGGGAGAAGCTGGGAGTCTGTGCGTTCGCACGAAGGACAAGGAGCACATGTCGTTCCTGAAGGGCGTGGCGATGCCGCCTGACGAGCCCGCCGTGGGCGTGCCCAGCGACGACGCGATGCGCGACCAGACCACCGCCATTACCTGGAGCATCAGCATGATCACAATCAAGGCTGGATTCGACTACGACTTCCGCGTAGCCGCCGATCCGCACCGAGACAACAAGATCACCGATATGACGATGGCAGACAAGGTGCAGGACGCCTGCACCGCCGGCACGCAGTTGGACAGCGGCGATTCCGACATCGACATCATGTTCGGCGAGATCACGCTCGACCGGAGCCTGCAGGCCTACACCGGGTATCTGCTGTGTTTCCGACTGATGAACGACGGCGGTGCGACGAACTGGGTGGTCCCGCCCTCCAATGCCGACGTAGTCACGCTGCCAGCCAGACCGAACACACCCCGGATCGCAACTTCCCTTACCAACGTGACGGATACCATGGCCTCACCGGTGTGGAGCGTGTCGGTTCGCAACGACCTGGACGTGCCCCGGATGGACGATGACTACACGGTGAAGTCCATCAAGTATCCCAGCCGGTACGAACGGCGACGACGCGGACGAGCTCAAGGACGACACCGTGACCGCTCCGACCATCGGCGGTTGCGATCTCTCGGAGAGCGGCTCGCAGGGTGATCAGATGCAGTGGACCATCGCGGATGTGGTCGCCGAACAGCATTTCGAATGACCCGGACGGAATCATCATCCGGGTCGGCGACCAGCCTCGGCCCGACCGAGCGATTACGGGGACCACTCCCAGAGTGCGGAACCCAGCGAGTATGAACGTCTGCGTTCGGGCGAAGCTGAGACGAGACCCGGTTTGGCCCGTGGGCCTTCAGTTCCGCCTATACCATCCAACCCCGGCGACGACGACGAACTAGCACCTTCTGACGAGCAAGACCCGGCGGGGGCGGCTTCGGCCGCCCCCGCTTTTTTCGTACCCGGAGGCGCTCAGAACCCCGTGTCGCCCTGGCCCCCATCCGGGTACAATGCGCGCCTCCCTTTACTTTCCGGGCACGCCCTGCGGGGCGTCCCAGCCATCAAGGACAACCCAGATGAAGAAACTCCTCATCCTCGCCCTCGCGCTGCTCGCCTGCGGCGCTTTCGTCGCCTCGGCCGCCGCCGAGGACATGACCTTCACCGGTTGGGTCGCCGATCAGGCCTGCGCGAAGGACTTCGCCAAGGCCGGCAACGAAGCCCACAAGGGCTGCGCCACCGCCTGCCTGAACGGGGGCGACAGTGTGGCCCTCGCGAGCCCGGACGGCTTCCACCTCCTCGACATCACCAACGAGGCAGCGCTGGAGCACCTGGGCATGGAAGTCACGGTGATGGGCACCCTCGACGAGGCGACCAACACGATCACGGTGACCTCGATCAACGCCTCAAGCTGACGATTACCTGACGATCACCTGACCCCGGCCAAAATCGGCCGGAACCCCACGGGGAGCGGCAATCGTCGCTCCCCGTGACACCCGCCCCGGCGGGTGTTTTCTATGTACGGCTCAGTTCGTCTGGCAGTGCAGAGGCTGGGAACCCCGGCCTCACACCGGCACGCCAGTGCAGAGGCAGGGAACGCTGGGCAGTTCTCCCGGTGGGGCCCTTCAGCCCGGCGCAGCCCGCCGCAGGCGGGCGGAACCGCGTCTAGCTGACTGAGCCGAAGCGCGGGGACGGCTTGGAACGCCGACCTCCGGCCAGTTCTCCCGGTGGGGGCCGGCACAGCGGCCCGCAGGGCCGCGGCGGCAGAGACCCCAACCGGCAGACCCCAACCGCCGGGATGGCTCTCTTCTCGGCGCGTACCTCTGGGGCCAAGACGGTGCACGACAGCGGGCCCCCACCGGGAGAACTGGCCACCGGCCTCTGGCCGGCATCGCGCGGGAGCGCGAAACCTGCTTCGGTGACGCCGGGCCCGGCCAACGTGAGTGCTGCATCACCTTTTTCATGCGGGCGGGGTGAACGGGCGGACCCGATCATGCGGGTTTCTCCGGGTGGGGGCCGGCAGCCCGCCGCACGCGGGCGGAACCGCGTTCCGCCGACGGACCCAAAGCGCGCCGGCCCCGAGCATCGCAGCGAACATGGTGACCAACCCCGCAAACGTGGCGATCCGGATCCGAGACGGAATCCGTGCCGACTTTTTTCCGGTCTACAGTTGAGTTGCGAAGAAGTCGCCCTCGATTCCGTAAGAACAGCGCTTCGCAGACTGAAGGATCGCCGCCCCCTCGCGAGCCCGGACCGTCCCTGGTTCGTCGACATCGCGGACGAGCCGGCCATTGAAACCCCGGGGTGCGGGTCATGGGCATGGGCGCCCCGCCATGAGGCGGAGGACCCCGTCGGTGGGCTAGGTCAAGGCGTCCCGCTGGCGAACTGCTCATCCCGGTCGCACACGAGCGGACCCTGGAGGGAGCGCGGACGATTCCGGTGTGACCTGACCGAGGCGCGCAGGGTTCAGGGGCCCGCCGCGGGCGGCGCGCCCGACCGTGGAACGAGGTGCGCCTGGATCAACGTTTCGACGCGGGTGATGCGGTTGGAGAGGTCGCCGATCTCCTTGTGCATCTCCGTGCGGAGATTGCCGATTTCGGCCTGCACGCCGCCGATCTGCTTCTGCATGTCCAGAAGTTGACTGCTGATCGCCGTGAACCCGAGCGCGCCGGCCCCGAGCATCGTCGCAAACATGGTGACGAACATCGTGACCAAGAGCCGCTCTGTCCGGGTGAGCGGTTCCCTGGACGGTGCGTTGCGCCCGGCGAACTCCCCCCTCCGCGCACCCGTCATCGGGTATCCCTGTCGATCACCTGAGGGAGTATAGAAACGGTCCGGCCCCTGCGGCAATCGGACCCCGGTCTCCGGTCTCCGGCATTTCAGTGGTTCGTTCGGTCACTGGGGAACTCCTCCACCATATACAGACGGAACCCGGGGTGACTTCTTGGTGAAACCCACGCCCGGCCGTCCCACTGTGGGGAAAGTCGGCTCAACGCAGAACCCGATGAAGATCAGCCCCTCTGCCATCGCCGGTCGAACGCCGCGTTGAGGCTGCCGGATCGCCTCTACCTCCTTGTGTCAATGGGCTTCCAAAATGTCCCACTCGGGGTGATTGGGTGCCGGCGGAGGGGTGGGTTGACGGGATCTGGAGGGGTTTCGGTCGGATAGGCGGCGGAGGATGAGTTCCGGGATAGGCGCGTCGGGCGCGGACGGAGGGAGCGGAGCGACCGGAGATCCGCGCCCGACGCGCGTGCCGCTTTACCGGGGCGTCTCCGCTTGGGTAGCCGGCCCTTGTTCGGGGTTCTTTCTCGCCGGGCCCTGATGCAGTGCCCGCGCCAGGTTGCGGCGGTCACCCATCCGGTAACTGTTCCCCCGGATGTTCACGAGGTGGCAGTGGTGGAGCAGCCGATCCAGAGCGCCGCCGCCATCACCTCATCTCCGAGGATCGCCCCCCACTCCTCGAACCCCTTGCTCGAGTCAGCACCGTGGACGCCCGCTCGTAACGCTCGTTGATGAGCTGGAAGAAGAGCGTGGCCCCGTTCCGGGTCACCGGCGGGTAGCCGCTCTCGTCCACCACCAGGAGGGCGAGGTGGGTAAGGATCCGCGGCCGGCGCAGCAACTGCCCCCTTCGTGTCCGCCCCCTCGAGCGACCCGACCAAATCCCTCAGCGGTCCGGAAACCACCCGCCGGCCCCGCTCGGTCGTTCGATTCTCCGGGTCGATCGCCAGGTGCGTCTTCCCCACCTCCGGAGGGCCCAGGAAAACCACCTTCTCCTTACGCTGGACCAACTCCAGCCCGTGGAGTTAGCATGGCGCCCCAAAGCGGGGCGGACCGCGGACCGCCGCCGCAGCCCGAGCGCGGGCCCACTACCCTGTTGCTGACCTTGTGCAGGAGGACACCACCAATGGCCATTCGCCCAAAACGGAAAGGCAGAAAGGGACATCCAACCCAAGAGCCGTACGAAGCCCGGGAATCCCTGCTAGTGCTAGTAGCGACTACCCTGATCTACGACGCCGTATCAAGCGATAGAAAGAATCATGAAGCGCTGCCAAGAACCCTTGGATATGCGGGGCGCTACGCCGGAAGAAATGCGCCAGTTAACCAAAACGCTCCAGCGAACGAAACGCCGGATCAAGGACTTGGACATTTCGTGTCGGAGCTAAAAGGCGATGTAATTCCCGAAGTCATGGCGCGGGTTGACAAGCGCCGCGAGGAGTTCATCGCCGCGAAGAACCGCCGCCGGTAGGACAACGCCGCCGGGGACAACGAGGAAACCGGCGAGCTTCGTCCCGGCGAGAACTAGCCCGCCGCACGCCGGCGCGGCTAGGTAGGTTCCCGCGGCAATTGCAACGGTTCCTTCCTGCGGTGCCGCTCCGCCCGGCTCTCTCGCGGCCCGGGAGCGCCGGCCCTCTGATCCGCTCTCAGCGGCCCCAGGAACACGCGGAGGGCCGCGTCGCGGGCCCGAGTACGAATCGGCGCGTCTGGGCGCGCGGTGACGGCCGGGAGCCGCCTCGGGGCGGAACGCGCCCGACAATCGAGGGGTTGGGGTGTGCGGTGTCGGCGGGCCTCCGTGTCCCCGGTGAGCGTGGCGTCGTCGCTTCCGCAGTCAGCCACCGTCAGCGGCCGCGGGCCGGCGTCTCAGGCCGTCTTCGCCAGGAGGGCGAAGAGGATCCCGTAGAGCTCCGGGAAGAGCGGCGAGACGAGTGCGGCCTGGAGGCGGCCATGCTTTCATCGCCCGGTAGGGCAGCGTCACCCGCCGTCGCGATCAATGCGCAACGTGTTCAGCCGAGCGCGCCAACGCCGTCCCCGGGTCGGGTGACGGACCCCGCCGCGGCACGCCCCGGGCTGGGCGGCGTGACTGTCGTAAGTGACACGCCGACGTTACACGGCCTGTAATCCGGTGTTGCGTTTTGTGTTGACAGTGGCGATTTGGACTCTTTTCCACTGCCGATTTTTGGGGGAGCCTGGTCGTCGTTCCCGTGGTGGAAATCAACCCGTGAAGCTGTCGGGTGCGTGAGTGTTGACGTTCGAGCGGACGACGAGTCCGTCCGGAGTCCAGGGATTTTCGGTATGCGGTTCGAAGGGGCGCCGTACCCGCTGGGGCTGGAGAAGGCGCTCTCACGCCAGCAGGCGGCAGCGTCATCGGCGCTGGTTTCGCGCTCCCGCGCGGTGCCGGCCGGAGGCCGGCGTTCCAAGCCGTCCCCGCGCTTCTTCTCGCTCGGCCGTACGCGGTTTCGCGGCCCTGCGGGCCGCAGTGCCGGTCTGAAGGGCTCCACCGGGAGAACGGCCCAGCGCTCGCGTGCCTCGGCGCCCATAACACTGCGGTGGGGGTCCCGTTCCGGTAGCGGCCAGCGCCGTACAACAAAGGAAGAACCCCGGGGCCGGATGGCCCCGGGGTTCCCGTTTGATTCAGCGACGGTTCAGCGCAGATGCCGTTTTCAGGAAGTTACTTCGCGGTGCACTTGGCGAAAGCGCCAATGTAGCCAGGGGTCCGGGGGTTCCGGTGGAGTCCATCCGCAAAGAATCCAGTCGGCGGTGTCGAAGCGAGGTGGTCGCCGTGGTCCTGGCCACGCGCGGCCCATCTCACCGTCGGCGTCCCATTCGCAACTGACCGTCACGGCCCGCTTCGTCGTGCAACCGAAGACGCCGTCCGCGAACAGAACCTCGAAGGTCTCGGACCACTCAGCGTCGCAACCGTCGCCGTCAGCGTTGCTGCAGGCCCGCGCGTCGTCGGTGGATGCATAGTTGTCGGCCTTGCCGTCCGGATGCGTCCTCGTCCGTGGCCGCTGTGCTGGTTGCCTGGTCGTCAAAGATCGACCTTGCCGAAGTCGCCGCGGTTCGGGTCGCCGTCCTTGTCGTGAAGCAACTGCCAGACGACCTCGATGTTGCGCTCGTCGCCGTTGTTGGTCGTAGAGGTCGTTCAGGCCGCCCATTCCGGGCCGTGGTGAACGCCACGCACTGTTGTTCGGATCTTGCCGTCCAGGTCGTCGTCGAACCAGAGGGTCGAGAACCGATCGGCGGAAGCACCGGGACACCCACCGTCCGTCATGCCGAGCTTGCCGACATTGTTCGCGTTCGAGCTGGCCTGCCGGCTCGCGATCGTGACGCCCACAGCGCCGTTGTACGGCCGCCCCAGCCGCCGGCCAGAGCCTGATCCACTTCCTCTCGAACATGTCGCAGATCACACATCCATGGCCTCCGTGGCCATGAAGGTCATGGAATCGCACTTGAGATCCTCGAACGGATCCTCGTCCCAGTCCACCTTGCTGCCCCAGGTGACCGCGGAACCCTTGGCCGCAAGTTCGATGCCGTAGCCGTCGAGGTAGTTGACCGCACCAGCGGCGGAGAGCCGGAAACAGTTGTCCGGCTTTGGAGACCGATCGTTTCGTCCCGTAGGTGCCTTCCGGGACACGACTCGGCCTCGCCAGGCGTAGGTCGGTGTCACGCCATCATCCATCGGTGACGTTGATCTGGATACCGGCGCCATAGCCTGCGTTGTCGTCCCAAGTGGCGCCGTCGTCCTCGGCCGCCTTGTCCATCGGCGAGGTTCCTGTCGGACCCTTCTTCGGACGCGTCCGGGCCGGACGCTGTAGTTGCTGCCCTTCGCGACACCGGAGAAGTGTGCTCACGGTCATGGCGGCCGTGGAACTGGTCACCCAGCCGAGGTCAATGCCCGTCGTCCGCGGTGTCCGTCACGGTTGTCCGCCGTTGCTTGTCGTCAAAGACGTCGTTGTCGACCTTGCCGACATGGAGCGTCCACCGTCGGATCCCAGCCGCTGCAGACCGCCGAGTTGGCGATCGAGATCTCCGGCGCGTCCATGCCCATGGCGCACTCGAAAGGACCGCAGGTCACGAAGGTGGCGTCGCCGATCGGGATCGCAACCTGGTTCGCCCCGATCTCCACCGCCTGGACCGCGAAGGTGACGCCGGTGGTGACCACCATGCTCTGCATGGCGTTCCAGCTCACGTAGGTGAACGGCGAGTTGTCGCCCGGGATCAGGCCGATCGGGCTGGCGCCCTCACGAAGGTCGCCGACACGATGGCCGGCATGTTCACCGAAACCATCATGTCGGAGTTGACCTTGCCATGGCGGTGGCCTCGTCGTCCTCTCCGCCATCCGGGTAGTCGGGACTTCGCCGTCCGGCATCATGAACATCACCTCGAAAGGTGTCGGCTCGGGCTCGGGCTCGGGCTCGGGTTCGGGTTCGGGTTCGGGCTCGGGTTCCGGAGTTGGCGCTGGCGGCGGCGGCGGAGCCGGAGCCGGCGTGGTGGTGGTGTCGTCATCACCGCAACCCGAGAGCACGAGACCGGCACCCAGGAACATGGCAAGAAGGAGAATCAGCCCGCGCTTGGGGACCGACTTCCTTGTGATCTGCGTCATTTCGCCTACCTCCTGTAGTAGGTCGTTGGGGACAAGTTCAAAGCCCGGAGGGGCCAAGTACCGTCTCGTGTATTCATTCCCACCTTCGGTAGGACAAGGCAAACCGCCGCGTTCCCGCACCAGCCAACCGCGCGGCAAGTATATGCGCGACCGGATCAAGGGGCAAGAACCCAGCGAAGTAAGGCTCCGAACGCACACTGACCAATGAATGGGCAGGGGCGCTCAGGGCGAACATGCGAGCTAACTCCATCACACCCGATTTGGGAATGTCAAGAAGCAAGAGCAAGAAAAAGGGCACCCGCCGGGACGAACTGTCTCCGGCAAGAGCGCCGGAATATACACGTTTTGAACCATGGGTGAGTGCCGAAATGACCACCCCTTTCCTGGGTGGGAAGGGGCGGGGAAAAATGCGTCCGAAACGGCCGGATGCCGTGGCCGCCTCGGGGCCGAAACCCGTCTGCCGGAACCCGTCTGCCGAACCCGTCTGGGGGAACCCGTCTGGGGGAACCCGTCTGCCGGAACCGTCTGGGGGACGGGCCGCGTCGGGGCGGCAGGATTTGAACCTGCGACCCCCTGATCCCGAACCAGGTGCTCTGCCAGACTGAGCCACGCCCCGGCGGCCGGGTGGGATTGTAGCGGGGAAAAGAGGCGCCGGACCTCGGGTCGGCGGCACCGTTCGGGGGTGGGAGAAAGCCGCGCCGCGGTGCGCCGGGTCCCCGGTTCTGCGCGGCGCGCGGGCGGGCGGCGGAGCCCTTCGAAGGTTCGGTTTTCACGGGGAGGAACTCCACGGATGGGAACGAAGGTGGGCGGCGGGCGGTTCTGCTGGGGAGGGTTTTCGCCGGACTCTTCCGGGGATTGGCGACGTGCGGCCTCCGCCGGAGAACGGCGATACGCGGTTTCGCGGCGCTTCGGGCAGCGGCGCCGGTCGGAGGCGGGCGTTCCCGCTGTCGCGGGCTGTAAGGGTGTGAACAGCCGGTGGTGAAACCCAGGCGGCGTTCGAGCAGCGATCCATCCCGGCTGAACCACTCCGCTTCGCTCCGTTCTGGGTTGCGTTTCGGTCGAAATACACCCGGTATTCCTCCCTCACGCGCCTTGCCAGCCGGGCGCCTCGCCGCTCTCTCGGCGCTCACCCGGGTTCCACCACCGGCTGTTAACAGCCTGTGGCGAAACCCACGCGGCGTTCGAGCGGCGATCCATCCCGCCAAACAACCGGTAGTGAAACCCACGCGGCCCAGTTCTCCCGGTGGGGGCTCGGCCGGCGATCCATCCCGGCCAAACAGCCGGTAGTGAAACCCACGCGGCCCAGTTCTCCCGGTGGGGGCTCGGCCGGCGATCCATCCCGGCCAAACAGCCGGCAGTGAAACCCACGCGGCCCAGTTCTCCCGGTGGGGGCTCGGCCGGCGATCCATCCCGGCCAAACAGCCGGTAGTGAAACCCACGCGGCCCAGTTCGGCCGGCGATCCATCCCGGCCAGACAGCCGGCAGTGAAACCCACGCGGCCCAGTTCTCCCGGTGGGGGCTCGGCCGGCGATCCATCCCGGCTGAACCGCATCGCTGCGCGCCGCTCATCGTTGCGTCTCGGTCGGAATACACCCGGGCCAGTTCTCCCGGTGGGGGCTCCTCCCTCACGCGCCTTGTCAGCCGGGCCCCCACCGGGAGAACTGGCCCCACCGGGAGAACTGGGCCTCCCCGGCCTCGGCGCTCACCCGGGTTCCACCACCGGCTGTTAGGGGTTACGTCGTCCGCCCGCCTGCGGCGGGCGGTGCCGGTGTGAACACCGGCGTTCCCTGGCAGCGCGTCATCAGCGCTGGTTTCGCGCTCCCGCGCGATGCCGGTCTGAAGGGCCCCACCGGGAGAACTGCCCAGCGTTCCCGGGCCTGCGGGCCGCGGTGACGGCCGGGGGGCCGGCGCTCCTTTTCCCTGGCGGCGCCATACGGGGATTGGCGACGGGAGTTCCTAGTCCCAGTAGTGCCATGCGGGGAATAACGATGGGAGTTTCGCGGCCTTCGGCCGCGATGCCGGTCTGAAGGGCCCCACCGGGAGAACTGCCCAGCGTTCCTAGCGTGCGGATCGCGATGGCCGCCGGAGGTCGGGGGTCCCTGCCCGACCGGGGCGTTCAGCCGCCGAAGAGCCGGACCAGGACCGCGGTGAGCGTCGGAACCGCCAGGACGAGGGCGCCCCAGATCAGGCGGACCTCTTTCTTGAGCACCGCCACATCCGTCTTGACTGTCCCGAGATCCGTCTTGACCGTCCCGAGATCCGTCTTGACCGTCGCGAGATCCGTCTTGACCGTCGCGAGATCCGTCTTGACCGTCGCGAGGTTGTTCTCCACCCTGTCGAGTGTCGCGGCAAGCACCTGGATCTGGTCGCCAAGCTGGGCGACGACACCGTGGCCGACCATGACTTCCATTTCCTTCATCGCAGTATAGGTAGTCATCGGGTCTCCGCCAGCAGCCAGAAGAACGCGGAACAGGGCGCTGTCCGGTCGTTCGGGCCCGGAAGGCGTGGGGGTATCGGTCGCGGTGCCCGGAGTGGGACGGCGCGCGGGATTGTCAGCGGATGCCGCGACGGGCTGGGATTCGGGGTCGGTTGGTTGGGTTCGTGGCAAGTCGTGTTTCCTCCGTTCGAACGGCAAACGCCGTCCTTACGGATACAGACGGAAACCGGGTCCGTTTCTTCCCGCGTCCGGGGGTAGATGTGGAAAAGTCGCCGCGGTTGCCGGCCGTGAGCGTGGGCGGCATGTGCGTTTTGGCCCGGGCGGGAGCGATGCCCTTGGGGGGCGATGCCGGGCGGGGGCGATGCCGGGCGGGGGCGAGCGGTCCCTATCGGGCGCCGTCGCGGTCAGCCGGCAAAGAGTCGGACGAGGACGGCGGTGAGCGTCACCGCCTTGCAGCGTCAGGAAGACCCAGGTCAGGCGGATCTGCTTCTCAAGAGAGTCCGCCCGGACGGCGATCTCCGCCTTCAGGTCGGTCCTGACCTCCCGGACAGCCGACTTTCAATTCGGTCCTGAGCGCTGTCGGGCATCACCACCGGGAGCGCCGGCGGGGCGGGAATCCGGGTTGTCTGGTCGGACTGGCGGCATCGGTGGGGGTTTCGGGGCCCTGCGGGCCGCGGGGTCGGCCAGCTCTCCCGGTGGGGGCGTGAATACCGGCGTCCCCCTGCCCGGCGTCCCCCTGCCCGGCGTCCCCCTGCCCGGCGGCCCCCGTCAGTCCGAGGTTGTGTGCTTGTCCGCGGCCGCGGGCAGCCATCCACCCCCATAGAGCTTTCCAGAGATCGGCGTTCAGGCGGCGCCTGGCCGAGCGCGCCGCCGGCGTGATCGGGGGAAATGTGAAAGGAGGGGATTTCCCTCTTTCACAAATCGACAACAACCAATCGGAACTCGCCGACGTGCGCCTCTGGCGCGCGTCGGAGTTTCGATGCCCGGCGCGCAGCGCCGGGGCGATTCCCGAAAGGGGCCTCGACTTAACAGCCTGTGGTGAAACCCACGCGGCCCAGTTCTCCCGGTGGGGGCTCGAGCGGCGATCCATCCCGCCAAACAACCGGTGATGAAACCCACGCGGCCCAGTTCTCCCGGTGGGGGCTCGGCCGGCGATCCATCCCGGCCAAACAACCGGTGATGAAACCCACGCGGCCCAGTTCTCCCGGTGGGGGCTCGGCCGGCGATCCATCCCGGCCAAACAACCGGTGATGAAACCCACGCGGCCCAGTTCGGTGGGGGCTCGGCCGGCGATCCATCCCGGCTGAACCGCGTCGCTTCGCGCCGCTCATCGTTGCGTTTCTGTCGAAATACACCCGGGCCAGTTCTCCCGGTGGGGGCTCCTCCCTCACGCGCCTTGTCAGCCGGGCGCCTCGCCGGCCTCGGCGCTCACGTGGGTTCCACCACCGGCTGTTCACCGCGTCGCTTCGCGCCGCTCATCGTTGCGCTTCGGTCGGAATACACCCGGGCCAGTTCTCCCGGTGGGGGCTCCTCCCTCACGCGCCTTGTCAGCCGGGCCCCCACCGGGAGGACTGGCCCCACCGGGAGAACTGGGCCTCGCCCCCACCGGGAGAACTGGCCAACCTCGGCGCTCACCCGGGTTCCACCACCGGCTGTTCACCGAACCAAACGATCCAAATCCGGTACGGGCCGAATCCAGTCCGGGTGGGGGCCCCTTCTGGGAATCGCTCTGGTCGGGACGGCCGGATTTGAACCGACGACCACTTGCACCCCAAGCAAGTGCGCTACCAGACTGCGCCACGTCCCGACGGATCGTTCGGATTCTAGTCCTCCGGAGCCTCCAGACGGGCGAGCCGCTCGTCGTTGCGGTCCATCAACCCGAGGGCCGCGGTCACCGCTCCGAGCGCGGACGGCGAGAGCCGCGGCGGGTCGGGTTTCGGGGGCGGAGGGGGAGGCTGCGGGACCACCGGACGCGGTCCGCGCTTCGCGCTCAACAGGCGGCGGGCGCCCGCGGTGGTGTACCCCTCGCTGTGCAGGAGACGCTGGATGGTGTGCACCATCTCGATGTCTTCCTTGCGGTAGAGGCGCTGGCCGGAATCGTTCTTCTTGGGGCTCAGCGTCGGGAACTCCATCTCCCAGTGACGGAGGGTGTACGGCTGGACCCCGGTGATCTCGCTGACCTCGCCGATCCGGAAATAGAGCTTGTTCGGGATCTGGAGCCCGCCGTCGCTGGCCGGCGTCACGACTGAAGACTCCTGAGCAGGTGGATGGAGGGGCGGAAGAACGGCTTCCGGAGGGCCGACGAGAAGAAGATGCGCCCGGTGCGGAGATCACGACCCCGCCGGGGACCGCGCGAGCGGACCTCGAGCGATCCGAACCGCCGGATCTTCAGGGTTCTGCCGGCAGCCAGACCGTCCGCCGCGCGTTGGAAGATGGTGTCCACGATCCGCAGGGCTTCGGCGCCGGTAACGCCGCCGTGGAAGCTTCGGACGGCCGCCGCGAGATCCGCCTTGTTCAATGTTGAAACCCGTTCCTTCCTTTTTATTACAGGGGGGGAGGACGTGGGGAATTGTACGGCAGTGGGAGGTAGGGGTGGCGGTGACAGCCCGGATGGCCCGCGACAGCCCCTTGCCGGTGGGACACTGCACGAGAGGGCGGTAGTCGGTTCCGCTGGGCTCCGGGCCGCGGAACCGACTAGAGGTCGGCGTTCCAAGCGTGGGTGACGTTGCGCCATTCCCGTTGCCTGCTGCGCCATGCGGGGACTGGCGATGGGAGTTTCGCGGCCTGCGGACCGCGATGCCGGTCTGAAGGCCCCCACCGGGAAAACTGGCCGGCGCTCCTATTCCCTGCGGTGTTTCCTGCGCCTAGCGGGAGAGGTTTTTCTTGTACTCGAGGGTGAGGCGGACGGGGGTGCCGGCGAAGCCGTAGCGGCGGCGGAGTTCGCCGATGAGGAAGCGCGGGTAGGAGGGCAGGATGTCCGCGCGGCGGCAGTTCGTGAAAATCCGGAACCGGGGCGGCGCCACGCCGGACTGGAACCCGTAGAGCAGATTCACCTCCTTGCCCCGGCGCGAGCGGGGGGCGAAGCGCTGCGAGGCGCGGGCCATGAACCGGTTCACCTCCGGGGTGGAAATGCGCTTCGTTCCCTCGGCTCTGACCCGGAAGACCTGCTTCCAGATCGCCTCCACCCCCTGCCCGGTCATCGCCGACATGCGGAGGAGCGGCGCGTGGCCGATGTGCCGGACACGCTCCCCCACGTCGAGACGGAGTTCCGCCCAGCGCGCCGCACGCGAGGTCACGAGGTCCCACCGGTTCAGGAGAACCACGACCGCGCAGCCCGCGTCCTCGATCAGGCGGGCGATCTGGGCGTCCCGCGAGGTGGGACCATTCACCGCATCAGTAATTAATAGAGATACGTCGGCGCGGCGGATCGCCTTCTCCGACATCACGACGGCGAGGGCGTCGGCTTCCTCGAATCCCACCACGGGCCGGCGCCGGGCGATCCGGCGGATGCCGGCGGTGTCCACCAGCACGACGTCGCGGCCGCCGACCTCGAGCCGCTCGTCCACCGGATCGCGGGTGGTGCCGGCGATGGCGGAGACCAGGGCGCGCTCGTAGCCGGCGAAGCGGTTCAGCAGGGTGGACTTGCCGACGTTCGCGCGGCCGACGATCGCGACCCGGAGGGCTTCACCGTCCTCGGCAGCGTCCTCGGCAGGGGAGTCCCCGGGCGCCCGGGATTCTTCGGAGGTTGGGGCGAGGATCTCGACCAAGCGATCGAGCACCTCGGCGATCCCGAGCCCGTGCTCGGCGGAAATCGGGAACGGGTCCCCGAGCCCGAGCGCGTGGAACTCGACCGCGGACGCCTCGTGGACCCCCTCGGCCTTGTTCGCGACGAGCACCACCGGGGCGCCGCCCGGTTGCCGGCGGAGCTCGCCGGCGAGTTCCTCGTCCGCGGCAGTCATCCCGGCGCGGGCGTCCACCAGAAAGACGACGACGTCGCTCCGGGCCGCCGTGCTCTCGGCGAGGGCCCGGATCTCGCGGGCAAAGGGCGAGGCGTCCGGCGCCCCCGCCCCGCCGGTGTCGTGGAGGCGGAAGGTGACGCCGCGCCATTCGAACGGCTCCAGCCGGCCGTCGCGGGTGGAACCGGGCCGGGCGTGGACGATGGCGGGGCGGCCGCCGACGATGCGGTTGAAGAGGGTGGACTTCCCGACGTTCGGCCGCCCGAAGAGTGCGACTGTCTTCATGGGCAACGCGAGGGGCGACGGAAATTCATTTTGTGCGGCGCCATGCGGGGAGTGGCGACGGGAGTTTCGGCGCGGAACCATCCCCGGAGTTGGACGCGACTTGAGGGAGTCGGGCAACGGGAGTTTCGCTCCCCTGCGAGGAGCGATGCCGGTCTGAAGGGCCCCACCGGGAGAACTGCCCAGCGCTCCCAGCCTGCGGGGAGCGGTGCCGGTCTGAAGGCCCCCACCGGGAGGACTGGCGGCGCTCCTGGTCCTGCGGCGCGATGCGGGGAGTGGCGATGGGAGTTTATTTTGTGCGGCGCCATGCGGGGAGTGGCGACGGGAGTTTCGGCGCGGAACCATCCCCGGAGTTGGACGCGACTTGAGGGAGTCGGGCAAGGGGAGTTTCGCTCCCCTGCGAGGAGCGATGCCGGTCTGAAGGGCCCCACCGGGAGAACTGGCCGGCGCTCCCAGCAGCCGGTGGCGAAACCCAGGCGGCGTTCGAGCGGCGATCCATCCCGCCTGAACCGCCCCCCCACCGGGAGAACTGGCGCTTTGCGGCGCTCGGCGTTGCGTTTCGGTCGAAATACACTCGGGCCAGTTCTCCCGGTGGGGGCTCCTCCCTCACGCGCCTTGTCAGCCGGGCGCCTCGCCCCCACCGGGAGGACTCGCCGCTCTCGGCGCTCACCCGGGTTCCACCACAGGCTGCTAGCGCTCGTGCGCCTAGCCCGGAAGGGGCCTACTTGATGCCGCGGAGGTTCTGGCCGGGACGGAAGCGCACCACCCGCCCCCGTGGGATCCCTACCGGTTCCCCAGTGCGCGGATTGCGCGCCACCCCCGTCTTGCGCGGAGCGGCGTGGAACACGCCGAACCTCCGCAGCACTACCCGATGACCGCGTTCGAGACCCACCCGGAGTTCCTCGAAAAGCGCCTCTACGGCGTCGCGGGCGTCCTGCGCGGACAAGTCCGTAGCCGCCATCACCCGGTTGATGAGATCTGCCTTCACCATGGCGGCGGCATGGTATGCGAAACGCAGCATGGCTGTCGCATGCGATCCCGGGCACGAAAGGGTGTCGGCAGGGCAACGGATGCGCGCTGTAAATTACATTTGTAATCTCGCCGGTACGGCCAGCGCGCAACGCCATTTCCAAGGGTGTGACTATCGGGAGGGTTCGTGGTTTCTTACCGCCAGGGTAGGGGGTAGGGCCGCATTTCCTAGGGGTAGTCGGTGACGGTAAGTCCGCGGGCGAGCGCCGGTGCCTCCAAAAGGCGGCGAAGACGCCGGCGAAGCGCGGGGTGTTCCGCGGGGGACGCCTTGACGAGTAGCTGCCAGCGGGAAAATTTCTCCGGACGGGGCCCCGGAGCGGGCGCCGGACCGACGATTTCGATCGACGCAGGAGCGTCCGAAGTGGCGATGTTTTCGGCGATTTCGGTGGCCGCGGCCTCGGCGCCGCGGGAGGTGCGCGCGGTCACCGTGAGGCTCGTGAGGCGCACGAACGGGGGGTAGCGGAAGCGGCGCCGCATCTCCAGCTCGACGGCGAAAAACGCCGGGTAGTCCTGGCGGGCGGCGGCGGCGACCGCGTAGTGGTCGGGCTTCATCGTCTGGATCAGGACGCGGCCGGGGCTCTCCCCGCGGCCCGCGCGCCCCGCCACCTGGGTGAGGAGCTGGAAGGTGCGCTCGGCGGCGCGGAAATCGGGCACGCCGAGCCCTCCGTCGGCGGCCACCACCCCGACCAGCGTGACAGCGGGAAAGTCGTGGCCCTTGGCGATCATCTGGGTCCCCACCAGCACCCGGATCTCGCCCCGGCGGAAGGCGTCGAGCGTCCGGGCGTGGCTGCCGCGGGCGCGGGTGGTGTCCCGGTCGAAGCGCTCGATCCGGGTCTCGGGGAGGAGGCGGACGACTTCCTCTTCGACCCGCTCGGTGCCGAAGCCCTCGGAGCGGAGGAGGTTGCCGCCGCATCCCGGGCAGTCCTCGGGAGGCGCCATCCCCACCCCGCAGGCGTGGCAGACGGCGAGGCTCCCGCGGCGGTGGAGGGTGAACGCGACGCCGCAGCGGCGGCATTCGACGATCTCGCCGCAGCGCAGGCATGCCAGCCGCCCTCCGTAGCCGCGCCGGTTCAGGAGGACGAGCGCCTGCCGGCCGGCGGCGACGGTTTGCTTGAGCGCGGCTTCGAGGTCGGGGGAGAGGATCAGCGGCCCGCGGCGGGCGGGGTCTTGGTAGTGCTCGCGGAGGAGGGGGCGCATGTCCACGATTTGGACTTCGGGGAGCTCCCGGCCGGCGATGCGGGCGGGGAGCCGGAGCCGGGTGAGGCTTCCGTTGTCCGCCGCGTGGGCCACTTCGAGCGAGGGGGTGGCCGAGCCGAGGATCATGGTCGCGCCGGCGGCCGAGGCCCGGAGCCAGGCGGCCTGGCGGGCGTGGTAGCGCGGCGCCTCATCCTGTTTATAGGCGGCGTCGTGTTCCTCGTCGAGGATCACGAGCCCGAGGTTGTCGATGGGGGCGAGGACGGCGGAGCGCGCCCCGAGCACGATCCGCGCCTCGCCCCGGCGGATCCGCCAGAAGGCGGCGCGGCGCTCGGCGGCGCCGAGTCCGCTGTGGAAGACGGCGATGGCGGGGGCGGTGGGGGAGGCGGGGGCGGTTTGGTCGGGGCTGGCGGGGTCGGGGCAGTGGTGCGGTCGGGGCTGGGGGTGGTCGGGTTGGGGGTCGGATTGGGGGCTTCGCGGGTTTGGGGGCCGAAGCGGGCGCGGAGGAGCGCTTCGTGCTGGGAGGCGAGCGCGATCTCGGGGACGAGCAGGAGGGCGCTCCGGCCGGTCTCGAGGCAGGCGGCGATCGCCTGGAAATAGACCTCGGTCTTGCCGCTGCCGGTGACCCCGTCGAGCAGGAAGGCGGCGAAGGTGCGGGCGGCGAGGGCCTTTCGGAGGGCGTCGGCCGCTTCTCGCTGGGGGCCAGTGAGCCGCGGGGGGATGGTCGGGTCGGTGGTGGGGGGGGCGGGATCTGCTACCTCCGGGGGGAGGCGCTCGGCGGCGATGACGAGGAAACCTTCGCGCTCGAGGCGGACGAAGCTCCGGCGGGGCGAGAGGTCGAGTTCGCGGCGGATCCGGACCAGCGGCACCGGGCGGGCGGAGACGGCGGAGCCGGCGGAGACGGCGAGCAGGGTGAGGATGCGCCGGTCGTCCTGGCTCAGGCGGGGGAGATGTCTGGTGGGTTGGTCGTCGGGTTCGCCGAGGCGCGCGGAGCCCTCCCCGGTGATCCGGGCCGTCTGGAGGGTTCTGCCGGGAGGCTGGGACGCCGGGAGCATGGCCCGGAGGACGAGGCCGAGCGGGCAGACGGTCGCGTCGGCGAGGCGGCGGGCGAGCGCGAGGAGATCTTCGGGGAGGGGCGGGAGCGGGTCGTCGAAGCGCGAGCGGATGGGTTTGAGGGTTATGGTTTTGTTTGTTGTTCCGGGTTTCGTTGTTTTTCCGGGTTTGGGTTGGGGGGGGTCGGCGGGGCCGAGCACCACGCCGGTCAGCTCGCCGGGCCCGAAGGGGACCCGCACCCGGGTGCCGGGAGGCAGCGTGGTCTCGCCGGGGCGCAGCAGGGAGGGCGGCGCCTCGTAGGTGAAGGTGGCCGGCAGCGGGCGCGGAACCGCGACCTCGACGCCGATCAATTCAGATGGCAGTGCCGGTAGGAGCACCGGTCTTCAGACCGGCATCGCCTGCCCGCGCAGCAGGCGAAACTCCCTCCGCCACTCACCCTCACGGCACACAGATACAAAAACACCAACGTCCGCTCCACGCGCCGCTAGGTCCCCGCCGACCGCTCCAGGATCTCAAGGGCGATGCGGGAGTCGTCGAGGACCTGGCGCTTCAGTTCCTGAAGCCGCTCCCCCTCGGCGCGGAGCAGGTAGGCGGGGTGGAAGGTCGGCACCACCGGGATCCCGGCGAACTCGTACACCGTGCCGCGGGCCGCCGTGATGCCCTTGACACCGGGGAAGAGCGCCTTCACCGCGACGCTCCCGAGCAGGCAGATGACGCGGGGGCGGATCGAGGCGATCTGCCGCTCCAGGAACGGGAGGCAGGTCGCGACCTCGTCGGCGTACGGGTTCCGGTTGTCGGGGGGGCGGCACTTCACGATGTTCGCGATGTAGACGTCGGACCGGCGGCGGCGGAAGCACTTCTCGATCATCTCGTTGAGCTGCTCGCCGGCGGGGCCCACGAAGGGTTCGCCCTGGCGGTCCTCTTCACCGCCGGGGCCTTCGCCGATGAACATGATCTCGGCGTCCGGCCGGCCGACGCCGAACACGATGCTCTGCCGCTTTTCCGAGAGGCGGCAGCGGGTGCAGCCGTCGAGGTCCGCCCAGATCGCGTCGAGCGTTTCGGCGGGGGGCGGGCGGGGCGCGGCGGCTTGCGGCTTCGACCCCGAATCGGTGGGAAGGAAGTCGGTGAAGCTCCGGAGCAGGCGCAGGCGGGCGGCGAGCTGGGCGCGGAGGTCGCCTGCTGGTGCGGTTCTGTCTGGTCCCGGCATGAGCGTTCAGGAGGGTTCAGGAGGGGGGGGGTTCAGTTGGGGGTTCAGTTGGGGCGCAGGTTCCGTTCCCCGCGGCTGTCACGCGCCGGATGCGAGGCGGCGGGCGACAACGTCGCAGACGGCCTCCGCGAGCGAGCGCTTCGATTCGGGTTTCCGGCGGCTGACCCGCGGAGAGTCTCCGGCAGAAGCGCCAACCGGGCGCTCGACGAGCACCGCCTGGGTTTGGTCGAGGCCGAAGACCCGGCCCCGCCCCACCTGGTTTCCGACGACCAGATCGCACTGCTTGGTGCGCAGTTTTCTTCGCGCCTCGGCTACGGGGTCGCCGGTCTCGGCGGCGAACCCGACGAGCACCGCGGGGCCGGCGGCGGGGTTATCGGCGCGGGCCGCGCCGAGCTCGGCGAGGATGTCGGGGTTCCGGACGAGGGGGATGGAGCCGGCGGCAGCGCGGTTGCGGAGGCCGGCGGACTTGATCTTGGTGTCCGAGTGGAATGCGGGGCGGAAGTCGGCGACGGCGGCCGCCATGATCACCGCGTCGGCGGTGGCGGCGGCGGCGAAAGCGGCATCCCGCATCTCGACGGCGGTTTCGACCCGGACGATGTGGGCACCGTTTCTGGGCTCGAGATCCGTGGGGCCGAGGATGAGGGTGACTTTGGCGCCCCGGGCCGCGGCGGCCGCCGCGAGCTCCGCGCCCATCCGGCCGGAGGAGCGGTTCGTCAGGTAGCGCACCGGGTCGAGCGGCTCGCGGGTGGGGCCGGCGGCGATCACGATGTTTCTGGCGGTCAGGTTTTTGTGGGCGGTGGCCGGGGGGGCGGTGTTGGCGGGGGCGGTGTTGGCGGGGGTCGGCGGGGGGGGTGGTGTTGGCGGTGCCGTCGGGGGGGGTGTCCGGGGTGGTGTTGGCGGTGTCGGGGGCGGTGTTGGCGGTGTCGGGGGCGGGGTCGGGGGTGGTGTGGCGGTGTCGGGGGCGCCGAGGGCGCGCTCGACCGCCGCGACGATGTCGGGGATCTCGGCGAGCCGTCCGGGGCCGAGCCAGCCGCAGGCCAGCTCCCCTTCCCCGGGCGCGATGATGGTCGCACCCCGTTCGCGGAGGGTATTGAGGTGGCCCTGGGTCGCCGGGTGGTCCAGCATGTTGGTGTTCATCGCGGGCGCGATGAGGGTCGGGGCCCGGACCGCGAGGTGGAAGGTGGTGAGGAAGTCGTCGGCGAGGCCGAGCGCCATCCGGGCGATGACGTGGGCGGTGGCGGGGGCCACCACGAAGACGTCGGTCTCCTCGGTGAGCGAGATGTGGCGGATGCCGCCGGTGGGGTCGGGTCCGGCTCCTTGGGTTTGTCCGGGGGGGGAGTCGGGGGGGGAGTCGGGGCCCGTGCCGGGGCCCGGGTCGGCAAAGAGGTGTTCGAGGACGGGTTCGCCGGAGACGGTGGCGAGCGCGAGCGGGGAGACGAACTCGCGGGCGGCGCGGGTCAGGATGACCTGAACCCGGAGCCCGCGCTTTTTGAGGGCGCGCACCAGGTCCGGAGCCTTGTAGGCCCCGATGCACCCGGTAACCCCGAGAACGACCTTCTTCTCCACCCCCTCATCTTAGGTGGAACCCGGAAGAAGCGCGCCCGTACCCCCAACCAACGCGATGCCGCGCGACAGCGGAGCGCCAGTCTCCGACCGGCACAGCCCGAGAGGGCCGCGAAACCGCGTACAGATAATCCGTGCGGAGGACGCGCAGCCCGGGAACGCCAGTCTTCAGACTGGCACCCCCGGGTTTGTCGGTCCCCCGGCGTCCGCGTTTCAGGAAGTCTCGGGGCGCAGCACGGCGGGCAAGGATTCGAGTCTCTTCAGCCAGGCCCCAAATCGAGGGCACTCGGAGCGGATGCGGCCCATGCCGATCTCCTCCGCCACCAAAGGCCCGTGGACCCGCTTGTCGTAGCCGGGGATCCACTGAAAGAGCCGCTTGCTCGGGGCTGTCTCGGACCCGTCGTCAATATCCTCGGGGGTAGCAAACTGTCCGCGCACTTCGACGAGCCCCTCCAGACATGTCTCGGAAACGCGCGGTATGCAACGGAAACGCTCCACGTCGGAAAAGAGCAGCGCCTCGAACTCGTGGCGCTGCACATAGGGGAAGACACGGCCCGTTGATACCGGCCGGGTGACCGTCCGGTTCAACTGGTCAATTCAACTGGCAAAGGATCATGGATTGCAGCTCGTCCGGCGTCTTGTTCTCCTTTTTCTTGAAGCCGTAGTAGTCAACCAGCGAAGTCACGGCGTCGAAGCCGCGCAGGAGTTCACGCATGCCGGATGCAAGGCGCTGGACGGAAATGTTCCCGCCGCGGCGGCCGGGAAGAGTCGGATGCGGCCACACACCAAAGGATGCGAGATGGTTCGCAAGAACCTTCTTGACGAAATCTTCTTCCGTAGGGCCCTCGACGGCGATGCCCACGCGAATCACGGGCGTCCGCCGAGCAGGTTCTTTTCCCAGAGTTGTCCGACGCTGTACTCCTCCAGCCATTCCTGCCAAACCGGGTCCCCGGTAGGCAGAGTCTTCAGGAGGCTCCGGGAGCCGTCCGTCTCGACGACAACCACGCTATCGAGCTCAAAAGCGTCCACCAGGAGGGGTGACTGCGTCGCCACGATCACCTGTCGATCCGCGCCCAGCGCTCGAATCATCCGCGCCACCAGGTCCACCGCCGACGGATGCAGCCCGAGTTCCGGTTCGTCCAACAGCATCACGGCCGGCAGCGCCTCCGGCGGGAGATTCAGAAGAGTCGCCAGCGCAAAGAAGCGGAGGGCGCCGTCCGAGGTCAGATGGGCGCCAATCGTCTGGCCGGTGTCGCTGGCGCGCCAGCGAAGAAGGACCCTCCCGTAGTCCTCCTCGATGTCGAATGCCTCGAAGACGGGCAGAACGCGGGCAATCTGGCGGCAGATGTACTCATACCGCCGCAGATCCTCGTCCCGCAGGCGATGGAGGACGGCGGCCAGGTTCCCCCCGTCGCTGCGGAGGTACGCGTTGTCGTGGACATCCCACTTCTTTCTGAGCGAGGAGGTGGCCGAAGTGTTGTGGAACTGGTAAGGCGCACAGTCGCGAAGAAGATGGACGATGGTCCGCGCCGTCGTCACGTTGACGCTGGCCGCTCTGGCGGAATTCGCGACTTCGACGATTCCGGACTCGGGGTCTCCGACGGGAAGGAACTGCCAAGGGGCCTCGGTCGGCCCGCCGCGCCGGCTGAAGCGGAACGCCTCCTCCGTAAAGATGAGACGGTCCGGCTGGGCATACTCGAGAACGAACCGGTAGTCGTTGGACCCTTGGTCCGTCTCGATCCGCAGATCGGCCCGCATTCCGGGGGTGGTTTCGCTACCCCCGAAGAGTTGGTCGCTGCCTCCGCCATGCATGCCGACGAACCCGGCGAGTCGCCGTGATTTCAACATCCAGCTCAACATCTCGAAGAAGCGGATCAGGTTCGACTTCCCGGAGCCGTTCGCGCCGATCAAGACCGTCACCCCCGGGAGGTCTTCGATGCACACATCCTGAAGCGAACGGAACCCCTGGATCGCGACTCGCGATATGCGCGTTGAGGGACGCTGCACGTCTGGGTTCATGGGGTGTACGCGGAACGGAGCGGGACCGAATACTGCCGGTGGTAGTGCCGGTGGCTTCGCCGGTGGTAGTGCCAGTGGCTTCGCCGATTCAGCCTGGCACTCTGTGATCCATCGCTTCAGGAAACGGTGGCGTTGGAGCGCCGGTTTGGATCGGCGTCGTCCTCCGGAGGGCCGTGTGAGCGCCGACCCGCGTGAGCGCGCCGTGCGTGAGCGCGCAGCGCGGTCCGGACTACGAACCGGACGGGCCGCTCGGGAGCCGTGTTTCGACCCGGGCGACCCGGTCCGACAGCTTGCCGATCTCCACGCTCAGTCCGCGGATCTCGCGGTGCATTTCCGCACGGAGGCCCCCGATCTCCTGGTGCATTTCGGCGCGGAGGTCACCGATCTGTCTCTGTATGCCGACGAGCTGCCCGTTGATCGCCGTGAACCCGACCACGCCGCTCCCAAGGAGCGCAGCGAACATGCCGATGAGAATTCGCTCCGCCCGGGTCAGCGGTTCGCGGGAACGCTCGGGACGACCAGCCAAATGTCCCGCTCCGCGGCTCGTCATCGCTCCCCCCTGCTCAGCACGTGATGGAGTATAGGAGCGGTCCGTTCGTCCCGGCGGCGAAGAGGCCGGAGTCGGTGGGTGCTCGGTCGTCTCGTTCACGGCGAAGTCCTCCACCGCGTACAGACGAAGATCCAGGCAAATCCTTCTCACCCGGTAGCCGGCTTGTGGACAAGTCGGGCTGAAGGTCGCGGCCCTTCGGCGCTACCCCTGCCGGAGTGGGTGGGAGGTCGGTGTTCGTGGACCTCGGTGCGGTGCCTACGCCGGGAGGCGGCGGAACCCCGGGGCGCGGTCGAAACCGCGATCGAATGACAGGATGCGGGACACCTTGCGCCGGTCCATCACGGCGATGTGCAAGGCGTGACGGGAAGAGACCGAGGGGATCGAGAACAGGACTTCACGAGCCCGGAGGGCGTCCTCCACGGTGACGGGGAACACCTCGTCCACCAGGTCCAGCAGGACGGAGAAAGCGGGGTGGATTGCGTCCAGGCGGCGGATGGCCGTGTAGCGGTGGAGGATCTCCTGCAGCACTTCGGCGCTCGTCACCAGCTTCTCCCCGGCGATCACGAGGGCCTCCAGGGCCCGGCGCGCTTCGTCCCGCAGCGGATGAGGACTCCCGACCAGGTACATCGGGACAGTGGAGTCCACGAACGTCATTCCGCATTCCCCGCATTCCGCCCCGCGTCGATCTCGTCGAGCATCCGGTCAATGTCGGCGGTCGGGAAGGAGTAGGAAGTAGCGACCGCGATGGCGCGGAGCTTTTTCTCCGCCTTCCGTACCGGCGCGTCCCGCTGCGCCTGGCGCAGGCGCAGCCGCACCCACTCCGAGAGCCGGAGGCCTTCGCGCCGGGCGGTCTTGCGGTAGCTCTCCAGTTCCACGGGGTCCATGAGGACCTGGAGGCGAGTACTCATGGGGTGAGTATAAATGGAGTACATCGGTAGAACCGCTGACCGCGTACGGCTGCCGTGCGTGAAGCGCGCGTAGGGACAGCGCAACGCGCTCCAGCGTGGAGTTCCCGGCCGCCGGCGGAGCTCCAGCGTGGAGTCCCCACCAGCGCACCCCGCTACAGCGTGGAGCTTCGCGGCCCCAGCGTGGAGTTCCACCCAACAGATCCCGCCACAGCGTGGAGTTCCCATCCGCCGAACCCCTCCAGCGTGGAGCTTCGCGGCTCCCAGCGTGGAGTTCCCACCAGCAGACCCCGCCCGTGGAGTCCCGCGGCTACAGCGTGGAGTTCCCATCCGCCGAACCCCTCCAGCGTGGAGTTCCGCGCGTGGAGCGTGGAGTTCACGCCAGCAGATCCCGCCACAGCGTGGAGTCACAGCGTGGAGTTCCACCCCCTCCAGCGTGGAGTTCCCACCAGCAGACCCCGCCACAGCGTGGAGTTCCGCGCCTACAGCGTGGAGTTCACGCCAACAGATCCCGCCACAGCGTGGAGTTCCGCGCCTACAGCGTGGAGTTCCCGCCAGCAGACCCCGCCACAGCGTGGAGTTCCGCGGCTACAGCGTGGAGTTCACGCCAGACCAGCCCCGCCAGAGCGTGGAGTACCGCGGCTCCAGCGTGGAGTTCCGCGCCTACAGCGTGGAGTTCCCGCCAGCAGACCCCGCCACAGCGTGGAGTTCCGCGCCTACAGCGTGGAGTTCCCGCCAGCAGCCCCGCCCGCCTACAGAGTTCCCGCCTACAGCGTGGAGTTCCGCGGCTACAGCGTGGAGTTCACGCCGCAGACCCCGCCACAGCGTGGAGTACAGCGTGGAGTTCAGCGTGGAGTTCCCGCCAGCAGCAGACCCCGCCACAGCGTGGAGTTCCGCGGCTACAGCGTGGAGTTCACGCCAGCAGACCCCGCTACAGCGTGGAGTTCCGCGGCTACAGCGTGGAGTTCACGCCGGCAGACCCCCCTCCAGCGTGGAGTTCCGCGGCTACAGCGTGGAGTTCACGCCGACAGATCCCGCTACAGCGTGGAGTTCCGCGGCTACAGCGTGGAGTTCACGCCAGCAGACCCCGCTACAGCGTGGAGTTCCGCCGCTACAGCGGCTACAGCGCGCAGACCCCGCCACAGCGTGGAGTTCCGCGGCACCAGCGTGGAGTTCCGCCAGCAGACCCCGCTACAGCGTGGAGTTCCGCGGCTACCAGCGTGGAGTTCACGCCGGCAGACCCCCCTCCAGCGTGGAGTTCCGCGGCTACAGCGTGGAGTTCACGCCAACAGATCCCCCTCCAGCGTGGAGTTCCGCGGCTACAGCGTGGAGTTCACGCCAACAGATCCCCCTCCAGCGTGGAGTTCCGCGGCTACAGCGTGGAGTTCAGGCCAACAGATCCCCCTACAGCGTGGAGTTCCGCGGCTACAGCGTGGAGCTGGCCCCGGCAGATCCCGCTACAGCGTGGAGCTGGGCGGCTCCAGCGTGGAGCTGGCCCCGGCAGATCCCGCTACAGCGTGGAGCTGGGCGGCTTCAGCGTGGAGTGGATGAAGATGACGCGCTCGGGGGCGAGGGTGCTACTGAGTAGTATGATTTTTGCGGAGGCGCCATCCATGACCGTCAAGACATCGATTTCCTTGACTGACACTCAGGATTCCTACGCCCGCTCGCTGGTAGCCAAGGGCAGCTATCCGAGCCTCAGCGCGGTGCTGCAGCGCGGCCTGGACCTGCTGCGGGAAGGCACCGAGGCGCGCGAAGCCGAATTGGCCGCGCTGCGAGCGCTTCTGGAGGAGCGCCGACACGGCCGCTTCATCGGACTCGCCGAAGGACGGGAACGGACCGCCCGCATGATCGCCGCGAAGAAGGCCGCCGTTGGCGTACCGGATTGAGCGCTCCGAGGATGCGGGCCGCGATCTCGAGGCGATCTTCGACTTTCTGGTCAAGAGCTATCGCTCGCTCGGGGACAGTGCGGGGGAAGCGCTGGACCGGGCCGCCGATCGGATTCACGGCATCGAGGACACGATGGAGTCCCTCGGGGACTTCCCTTACCGGGGTGTCTCGTGCGCCGATGTGCTTGCTGGAGTCCGGAACCTGACGAGGGACGGCTCGATCCTCTACTACGAGATCCGGGAAGACGAGCGGTTGGTCCGCGTTCTCGCGGTGTTCCTAGCCGGGCAGGAACACCAGCGGAGAGCACTGCTGAGGCTGGCGCGTCCGCGGGTTTGAGCGCCGCCCGCCGGGCGGGGCTGCGCGGGCGCCTTCCCGGTGGGCCACTGCGCGAGACAGCGGTACGCGGTTTCGACCGCCTCCCGGCGGTCGGCGCCGGCCGGAGGACGGCGTTCCCTGACCGGCGAGCCACCCTGCCCGTTTCAGGGCCGGCGTTCCCTCCGGACGAGGTCGGCCAGCTCCTCGACGGTGTCGTCCACGCGGTCGTTCGTGACCCGGTGGTCGTAAGACGCCGCGCGCTGCATCTCCGCCGTGGCGGTCTGGAGGCGCTTTTCCACCTCCGGGCCGGATTCGCGGCCCCGTCCGGTGAGGCGCGTTTCGAGATCCTCGAAGACGGGCGGCTGGATGAAGATGGTGACGGCGTCGGGAACCTGCACCCGCAGCGCATCGGCGCCCTGCACATCTACTTCTATAAGGAGATCGTCCTCCCCGCCCGCTTCGAGCGCCTTCCGGCTCGTGCCGTAGCGGTGGAGGTGCACCCACGCCCACTCCACGAAGGCGTCTTCGTCCACGAGACGCTGGAACTCCTCGGCGGTGACGAAGTGGTAGTCCCGGCCGTCCACCTCGCCCGCCCGCTGCGGGCGGGTGGTGTGCGAGATCGCGAAGGAAAGCCCCGGAACCCGGGCCACGAGCTTGCGGAGGATCGTGGACTTGCCGACTCCCGAGGGGCCGGAGACGACAAAGAGGCGGCGCACGGTCAGCAGCCGGTGGACAAAGTCACGCGGCCCAGTTCTCCCGGTGGGGGCTCGAGCGGCGATTCAGGCGGCGCTCTCCCGGACGGCGTCGCCGAGGCGGCGGATGGCTTCGGGGATGCGGTCCTCCGGGGCGTAGCTGAAGGAGAGCCGGAGCGAAGCGCGGGCCGCCGCCGAGCCCGGGTCGGCGAAGAAGCAGCTCCCGGCGACGAAGGCCACCCCGTGGCGCTCGATGGCGCGCAGCAACAGCGCCTCGGTGTCGCAGTCCATCTCCGCCCAGAGGAAAAAACCCCCGTCGGGACGGCTCCAGGGGACCCGCGTCGGGAAATCCTCGAGCGCCGCGAGCATGGCGTCGCGCTTCCTCCGGTAGAGGCCGCGCGCCCGTTCCACCTGGGTGTCCAGCGCGCCGGCCTCGCCGTAGGCGAGCGCGAGCCGCTGGACCAGCGCGCCCGAACACTGGTCGGTCCCGAGCTTCAGCAGGCCGAGGCGCTGGATGAGACCTCGGTCCGCCACCACCCAACCGAGCCGGAGCCCGGGGCCGAAGATCTTCGAGAAGGTGTGGATGAAGATGACCCGCTCGGGGGCGAGCGACTTCAGCGAAGGCAGCCACTCGCCGTCGTAGCGGAGCTCGCCGTAGGCGTGGTCCTCGACGACCACCAGGTCCCGCCGCTCGGCGACCGCCAGCACCGCGCGACGGCGCGCGAGGCTCCAGGTGCGGCCCGTCGGGTTCTGGAAGGTGGGGACCACGTAGAGGATCCGGGCGGGACGGCCCTCGCGCTCGAGGCGGACCGCGGTCTCGTCGAGCGCCTCCGGAATGATTCCATCGGCGTCGCTCGGGATTCCGGTCGGAATCCCACCGAGCTCGCGGCAGGCCTGCAGCGCGACCATGTAGGTCGGCTCTTCGACCAGCACCGGGTCACCGGGATTCGCGAGCGCGTTGAAGGAGTGGCGGATCCCCTCCTGGCCACCACTGCAAACGAGAACCTCCTCCGGGCTGCAGACGATGTCCTCGATGCGGGCCATCCGCTCGGCGAGAAACTCGCGGAGCGGGGTGATCCCCGGGTTCGGTGAATAGTTCAGCGCTTCCGGCGCGTGATCCCTGAGGACCCGCGCCATCGCCTCCCGGGTCTCCTCGAGCTGGAAGACCCCGCGGTCGGGCATGCCGCCGGCGAGCGAGATGATCCCCGGCTGTTCGGCGAGCTTCAGGATCCCGACGACGGTGTCGGCGCCGGCCACCCGGGTGGCGGCGTCGGAAAAGCGGGTGTTCCAGTTCATCAGGCGACGACCTCCAGGGACAGAGTGGCGGTTTCGCCCTCGACTTCGATCTCGCGGCGTTCGGCTCCGGGCAACTCCCCGTCGAGCAGCGCCACCGCGAGGGTCTCGTTCAGGAAGTGGGCCTCGCGCTCGCGGGCCACCGCGAGCAGGGAGCCGTCTTCATCGTTGCGGCCGTCGAGCGCGACCCGGATACGCGCCACGTAGGGCAGATCGAGGTCCTTCCGGAAGCTCTGCACGCGGTTCAGCAGTTCCCGGTAGCGGCCTTCGGCGAGGAGTTCGGGGGTCAGCACGGTGTCGAGGGCCACGGTGGCGCGTGAGCTTCCGGCGATGGCGCGTCCCTCGCGGGGGCGCGACTCGATCGCGACGTCTTCCGCGTCGATTGTCACGGTTTCTTGCTGCGAGCCGCCGGCGGAGAGATCGAGCGCGAGCGGGCCGGCGGCGAGCGCGTCCCGGACCTCGCGTCCGTCGAGCGCGAAGATCGCCTTCCGGGCCGCCTGCATCCGGCGGCCGAGGCGGGGACCCAGCCGGCGGAAGTTGGGCTTCACCACGAACTCCAGATCGGCCTCGGGGTCCTCGCGGAAGCGGACCTCCCGGACGTTCAGCTCGTCGGCGAGCAGCTCGCGGTGGCGGTCGAGCCGCGCCCGGAGCCCCTCGTCGGCCACCGCGACGCTGGCCCCGGCGAGCGGCTGCCGCACCCGGATCTCGTGTTCCTTCCGCACCCGGAGGCCGAGCGAGGCGATCTCGCGCACCGCGGCCATCTCCTCGTTGAGTCCGGAATCGAGGGGGAACTGCTGTTCGGGCCAATCGGTGAGATGGACGCTGTCCGGGGCGGTGTCGGCGTAGGGGCCGGCCGCCAGGTTCCGGTAGATCTCCTCGGCCAGGAACGGCACGAAGGGGGCCGCGAGCTGCGAGAGGCGGACCAGGGCGTCGTAGAGCGTCCGGTAGGCGTCGATCTTGCCGGCGTCCCGCCCCGCTTCCCAAAAGCGCCGGCGGCTGCGGCGGAGCCACCAGTTGGAGAGCGACTCGGCGAAGGCGGCGAGCGCCCGCGCCGCGTCGTAGGCCCGGATCTCTTCGAGGCCCGCGGTGACCTCGGCAGTCGTCTCCTCGAGGTGGGAGAGGATCCAGCGGTCGAGCGCGGGGCGCTCGGCGACCGGGCGCCCGCGGTCGGTGCGCGGGTCGAATCCGTCGATCTCCGCGTAGATGGTGAAGAAGGAATAGACGTTTCGGAGCTTCAGCGGGAACTCGCGGGCGGCGGCGCGCACGTTCGCGAGCGAGTGCCGCTTGTTGGCCGAGGGCGCCGCGCCGGCGAGGAAGAACCAGCGGAAGGCGTCGGCCCCGGCCTCGGAGAGCGTCTCTTCCGGCGGGGTGTAGTTGCCGCGCGACTTCGACTCCTTCCGGCCCTCGGGGTCGGTGACGTGGCCGAGCACCAGGCAGGAGCGGTAGGGGTGGGGCCCCTCCGGCACCGGGATCCCGAGCCGGCCGCAGGTGTCCTCGTCGAAGAGCAGGGTCGAGATCATCAGCAGCGAGTAGAACCAGCCCCGGGTCTGGTCCACCGCTTCGGTGATGTAGTCGGCAGGGAAGGACTTGAGGAACCGGTCGCGGTTTTGGTGGGGGAAGCCCCACTGTGCGAAGGGCATGGCCCCGGAGTCGAACCAGCAGTCGATGACCTCGGGGACCCGGCGGTAGACGCCGGGCTCGCCCGGGCGGGTCCAGGTGACCTCGTCCACCCAGGGTTTGTGGACCATGAGGTCCGGGTCGAGCTCGGGTCTTTGTTTTCGCGCCTGGTGGAAGGGGGCGAAGGCGTCCGGGTTCTTCGCCTCGATCTCGGCCACCGAGGCGGGGGCTTCCATCCGGCCGGTCTCGTCGTTGATCCAGATGTTGAGCGGGGTGCCCCAGAACCGCTCGCGGGAGAGCGCCCAGTCCACGTTGTTCCGGAGGAAGTCGCCGAAGCGGCCCTCCTTGATGTGCTCGGGGAGCCAGTGCACCGCCCCGCTGTTGGCGAGGGCGGCGTCCTTCCGGGCGGTGGTGCGGATGAACCAGGCCGGGCGGGCGTACTGGATGAGGGGGTCCTGGTCGGAGCGCCAGCAGAACGGGTACTCGTGACGGATCGTCTCGGCGTGGATGAGGCGGCCGGTCTCGCGGAGCCGGCGGACGATTTCCTTGTCGGCGCGCTTGACCCACTGGCCTTCGAGCCAGGGGACTTCGGCGGTGAAGCAGCCGTCCGCGCCGACCGCGCAGGGGAGCGGGATCTCGTCCGCGTTCTCGTAGGCGGCGACGGTCTTCTTGTGGAGGTCGTGGTCCACCTCGCCGAAGGCGGGGGCCTCGTGCACGAGGCCGGTGCCCTGGTCGAGTTCCACGAAGTCGGCGGCGAGCACCCGCCAGAAGGCGGGGACCGACCCGCCGCCCGGAAGGCGGCCTTCGAGAGCGTGGTGCCGGTTCCAGAAGTCGTCGAAGGGCGGGCGGTAGCGGCGGCCGACGAGGTCCTCGCCGGAGAAGGTGCGGAGCACCCGGAGGGGGCGGCGGAGGCGCCCGGCGAGGTCCTCGCGGAGGGCCGCCGCGAGCACCAGCCGGCGCGGTTCGCCGCCTGGGGGCGTGTCCTCGACCTCCACGTAGTCGGTGCCGGGGCGGACCGCGGAGTAGAGGTTCGAGGGGAGCGTCCAGGGGGTGGTGGTCCAGACGACGAGCGAGAGGCCCGGATCGTCCACCAGGGGAAGGGCCACGTACACCGCCGGGTCATCCACTTCGCGGTAGCCGAGGCCGACCTCGGCGGAAGAGAGGGCGGTGCCGCCCTGGGCCCACCACCAGACCACCTTCTCGCCCCGGTAGAGCAGCCCCTTGCGCTGGAGCTCGGCGAGCGCCCACCAGACGCTTTCGACGTACGAGCGCCGGTAGGTGACGTAGGCGTGGTCGAGATCCACCCAGTGACCGATGCGGGAGGTCATCTCCTCCCAGTCGCGGATGTAGCGGAAGACGCTCGCCATGCACCGCTCGACGAACGGGCCCACCCCGTATTCCTCGATCCCGGCGTGGCCGCGGATGCCGAGTTCCTTCTCCACCTCGACCTCCACGGGCAGGCCGTGGGTGTCCCAGCCGGCGATCCGCTCGGCGTAGCGGCCCCGCATGGTGTGGAAGCGGGGGAAGACGTCCTTGAAGACGCGGGTGAGGACGTGGCCGTTGTGGGGACGCCCGTTGGCGGTCGGGGGGCCGTCGTGCCAGACCCAGGGCTTGGCGCCGGCGCGCTGCGCGACGCTCTTTTCGAAGATCCCCTGCTCTTCCCAGAAGCGGCGGATCTCCGCCTCGACGGCGGAGATCTCGCCGACGGTGCGGGCGGGCCGGAAAATCGTCACTTGGCGGGTCGGGGTTAGCAGCCTGTGGACAAAGTCACGCGGCGTTCGACCGGCGATGCATCCCGGCTGAACCGCCCCCCCACCGGGAGAACTGGCGCTTCGCGTCGCTCTGCGTTGCGTTTCGGTCGAAATACACCCGGTATTCCTCCCTCACGCGCCTTGTCAGCCGGACCCCCACCGGGAGAACTGGGCCTCGCCCCCACCGGGAGAACTGGCCGGTCTCGGCGCATACGTCACTTTATCCACAGGCTGCTAGGGGAACGATAGGGCGGCGGCCGTGATGACGGAACGCCGCGCTTTCGAGTGGCCCGGGATTCCCGCCCGGAGCGCGGGTCCGGAAGTCCGGTCCGCAAGTCCGGTCCGGGGGCCGGTCTCCGGTGCGTGACTTTCCGGGGGTTTCAAGGCCGGGGTTTTCAAGGCCGGATTCAAGGCCGGTTTCAAGGCCGGAAAGGCCGTATCCCCAACGGGAGTCGAACCCGTGTTTTCGCCGTGAAAGGGCGACGTCCTGGGCCACTAGACGATGGGGACCCGACAGGGTAGGCCGTGCAGGGTTCGAACCTGCGACATCTCGCTTAAAAGGCGAGCGCTCTGCCAACTGAGCTAACGGCCCGGCGGCGAGAAGGGCGCGAATATTAGCATCGAGCGGTTCGGAATCGGGGCCGTCGCATGGGCGTTGGCGGGTGCCGCCATGGGCTTGTGTCGGGTGGGGCTCCGGTTCCGAACCGCCCGGCGCTCCGCGCCGCGAATCGAAACTCCCTTGTGCGCTAACGCGCGCCGCGGCGAGTTCCGATTGGTCGTTGTCATCTTGTGAAAGGGGGGATCCCACTTTCACACTTTCCCCCCGATCTCGCGGGCAGCGAACAGAGTTCGCTGCCATCACCTTCACTCGTTCAGGGACGCGCCACCCACCCTCACGGCGCGCAAGCAGGGAACCCCGGGCAGTTCTCCCGGTGGGGCCCTTCAGACCGGCACCGCCCCGCAGGCCCGCGAGACCACGTCCTGTTCCGCGCGCAGATGCCGCGCGACAGCAAGGCGCTGCTCCCCAGAGAGGAGAGAAGCGATGCTCGAGGTATCGGCGGGTGCCGGTCCGCTCTTTGCTGAAGCGGGGATGACCAAGGCGGCGATGGGCCGGAAGCTTCGACGGCGCTCCGACGGGGACGCTGAGGGTCGAACCGAATCAGTCGTCAGTGGAGGTGGTGGAGCTTTCTGGTTTCAGAGCAGGGGCATGCGACGTCGGGGGGAAAGGGTTCCCTCCGGCGTCGAGGATCGCCTGATTGAGCTCCCGCACCCGAGCCTCGATGGCGGCCAGCCGAGTGTCCGGTGATCCCGGCAGCGGCGCGCTGTTGGCACCGAGCCGTAACTCGATGCCCAGCGCGGCACAGATTTCGGCCGCCCGGGTGACACCCGGCGGGTGACCTCTGAGAACTGACCGAATCGCATCCCGGGGTAGCCCGGCGCGAGTGGCTGCCCGAGAGGCGCTCAGTCCGGTTTCCCGGAGCCTGGACCGCACCAAGTCCCTGAAGACGCTGGACTCCACAACGCGGAACAAATACCACGAACAAACACCGGCCGCAATCGCGTGGCGGGTCCCGCCGCCGCTATCCGCCGGGACGGGGGGCGGCGCCTTCGGCGCGCTCTATCAACGCTTCCAGACGGGCGATCCGTTCTCCCAGCGCGCCGATGTCCGTGCGAAGGTCGTCCTTCAGATCGCCTATCCCCTTCTGGACGTCGGTCCGGAGATCGCCGATCTCCTTCTGGACGTCGGTCCGGAGATCGCCGATTTCCCGGTGGAGGTCGGTGCGCAGCTCGCCGATCTGCTGCTGCAGGCTCACCATCTGAAAGACCAACAGCACCGCGAAGCCCAGCACCGGCGCCCAGGACCGCACGGCGTCTTTCCACCGGGGGGCCGAAGCCGCCGTTCTCTCAGCGCTCACCGAGCCAGTGTAGGGGTGCGGCCGACGGCGCGGCAACCGCTCCGGGCGGAGGATTCTTGGTCGCTGAGGGCATCTGACTCCTTGGGGACTCCTTGGGGACTCCTTGGGGACTCCTTTCCGTCGTTCGTTGCAGAAAGGCCGCGGTACCAGGCAGCCCCTCTCATTTTCATAGACGGAAATCGGCTCCGTTTCTTCCCGCGTCGGGCCCTCGCGGTGGAAAAGTCGCCGCGAAGCAGCACGCCTTCGACCGCGGGCGAACGCGCACCGCCCGGTTGAGGGTCCCCCCGCACGCCGGGTCGGGAGTGCCGGCCTCTCAGTCCCCCAGGACCTCTGTCTCCCGGCGCCTGAGGTACGCCTCCCGATCGGGCCCGGTCGAAACCAGCGTGACCGGAACGCCGGAAAGCTCCTCCAGCGTGTCGAGGTAGTGCCGGGCCTCCCGCGGGAGGTCCTCGAGCCGGGTCGCGCCCGCGGTGGGCCGGTTCCAGCCCGGAAGGGTCCGGTACTCGGGCTCGCAGCGCGCCAGCGCCCCGAACTCGCCCGGGAATTCCTCGACGGGGTCGCCGTCCAGCCGGTAGCGGACCGCGATCCGCACCTCGGCCAACCCGTCCAGGACATCCAGCTTGGTGATCGCGAGTTCGTCGAGGCCGTTCACCCGCCGCGCGTAGCGGAGCACCACGCTGTCGAACCAGCCGCAGCGGCGCGGCCGCCGGGTGGTGGCGCCGAACTCCTTGCCCTTCTCCCGGATCGTCCGGTTCTGCTCCGGATCCATCTCGGTCGGGAACGGCCCCTCTCCCACCCGGGTCATGTACGCCTTCGACACCCCGAGCACCCGGCCGACGGCCTGCGGGCCGACCCCGGCCCCCACCGCGGCCCCCGCCGCCACCGCGGTCGAAGAGGTGACGAAGGGGTAGGTCCCGTGATCCAGGTCGAGCAGGGTGGCCTGCGCCCCCTCGAACAGGACGCCGTGCCCCGCCTCCAGGGTCTGGTGGATCACGAGCGAGGTGTCGGCGATCAGCGGCAGCACCCGGTCCGCGAAGCGGTCGAGCAGTTCGCGCGTGCCGGCGACCTCTTCTTCGATCCGCTCGGCGGTCCAGCCGAGCAGCTCGCCGTGCCCGGCGATCAGGTGGGCCAACCGCTCGTCGCGATAGCGCGGATGGCGCAGGTCGCCGAGACGGACGCCCCGGCGGGCCGCCTTGTCCGCGTACGCCGGACCGATGCCCCGGCGGGTGGTGCCGATCCGGTGCTTCCCGAGCCGGGTCTCTTCCCGCGCCTCGATCGCCCGGTGCACCGGGAGGATGATCTGCGCCCGGTCGGAGAGCAGCAGGTCCGGGGAGGGGTCCCGCCCCGCCCGCTCGAGCATCTCGACTTCCTCGAAGAAGGCGAGCGGGTCCACGACGCAGCCGTTTCCGACGATCGAGCGCACCCCCGGATGGAGCACCGCCGAAGGAAGAAGATGGAGGATGAACTGCTCGTCTCCGACCACCACCGTGTGTCCGGCGTTGTGGCCGCCCCCGAAGCGCACCACGGTGTGGAAACGGGGAGCGAGGATGTCGACGAACTTCCCCTTTCCCTCGTCACCCCACTGGGTGCCGACGACCGCAAGTCCGGGCAAGGTTCGGACTCTCCGATGATGGCGTGAAGCCTTGGCAGGGCTTGGCTGCTACTCGAGACCGAGGAGGTCCCGGACTTCCTTTTCGAGCCGGTCGGGGGTGCGGGCCGGGTTGAATCCGATGTGGCGCGTGCGCACGATGCCGTCCCGGTCGGTGATGTAGGTGGTCGGCATCGCGAAGATGCGGAACGCCTCGTCGGCCTCGACGGTGGAGAGCAGGTTCACGTAATTCACGCCGCGGTCGTTCAGATAGGCCTGGACCTCGTCGACGGGCGGCACGTTGTCGTCCACGTGCAGCCCGACGACCACGAGTCCCTGATCGCGGTAGCGGTCCTCGAGTTCCTGGAAGAAGGGAATCGAGTCCACGCAGGGGCCGCACCAGACCGCCCAGAAGTCGAACACCACGATCTTCCCCGGAAACGACCGGAGGGAGATCATGTTGCCATCGAGGTCGGGAAGCTCCAGGTCGGGGGTCGGCTCCTCGAGGACGCCGCGCGGCTGGAGGGTCTCCGCCGCCGCGGGCTCCTCCGCCAGGAGGGCGGCCGGAAGGATCATCAAGGCCAACAGGACCGGAGTGACGAGCCGGGAACGGGGCGAGCGCTTCATGCGGAAACCTCCTGCGCGGAGACCTGCTGCGCGGAGACCTGCTGCGCGGTTTCGGCGGGGGAGGCGGATTCCTGCTCGGCGAGCCAGCGCTCGGAGGCGATGGCCGCCATGCAGCCGGTCCCGGCGGCGGTCACCGCCTGCCGGTAGGTGGGATCCATGACGTCTCCGCAGGCGAAGACCCCTTCCACCGAGGTGGTGGTGGCGCCCGGAGTGACGATCACGTAGCCGCGCTCGTCGAGTTCGAGGGCCCCGGTGAAGATCTCGGTGTTGGGGACGTGGCCGATGGCGATGAACAGGGCTCCCACCGGGAGCCGGGACTCCGCGCCGGTCTTCAGGTTTGACAAAAGGAGCTCGGTGACCCCGTACTGATCCCCGAGCACCTCTTCGACGGCGGAGTCCCAGACGAAACGGATCTTCGGGTTGTCCAGCGCCCGCTTGGCCATGATCTTCGAAGCGCGGAGGGCGTCCCGGCGGTGGATTACGTGGACGGTGGTCGCGAAGCGGGTGAGGAAGAGGGCTTCTTCCATCGCGGTGTCACCCCCTCCGACCACGGCCATCTCCTTGCCCCGGTAGAGCGCGCCGTCGCAGGTCGCGCAGGCCGACACCCCGCGGTTCATGAACTCCTTCTCCGAGGGAAGGCCGAGCCAGCGCGCCCGGGCCCCGGTGGCGACGATCACCGAGTCGGCGGTGAAGGTCTTCCCCCCGACGGTGACCGAGAAGGGGCGCGCGGAGAGGTCCACCGCGGTGGCGTCGAGCTGGTGGATCTCGGTGCCGAAGCGCTCGGCCTGACGCCGGAAGAGGTCCATCATTTCGTAGCCGGTGACCCCGTCGGGAAAGCCCGGGTAGTTCTCCACGTCGGTGGTGAGCATGAGCTGGCCGCCGGGGAGGCCGATGTCAGGATCCATCCCCGAGCCGGCCAGCAACAGGGGCTGGAGTTCGGCGCGAGCGGCATACAGCGCCGCGGTGTAGCCGGCGGGGCCGCTGCCGATGATGACAAGTCGGCGGGGTTCAGCGTTCATGATCGGGTTCGCTACGGGTCGGGCTGGCTACGGATCGGGCTGGCGACGGAGGTCTCGCTGGCGGTGCAGGTCGGTCTGGTCAGGTCGGTCGGTTACGCCGCGAGCCTAACACGGGGAGCGCCGGGCTTCAGACCGGCAGCGCTGCCCGGAAGGCGGCGAAATAGGCGTCGCCACGCGAGGCGGCGGGGACGTCCAGCCGTCAGCAGGTGAGCCGCGAAAGCTCCGCGAAATCGGAGACCTCAAGCTGCTCCGGGCGGAGCCCGGGGTCGATTCCCAGCGTTTCGAGCGCGCCCCGAACGCGGCCGGCCAGCTCCTGGTCCCGGAGCAGGGCAACGCAGTTCCTGAGGGTCTTCCGGCGGTGCGTGAAGAGGCCGCGCACCAGCGAGCGAAAGTGGGTTTCCCCGCCGATGGGAGGCGGGTCCGGGCGGGGGACGAGGCGGACCACCGAGGACACGACCCGCGGCCGCGGCCGGAAGGCGCCCGGATGGATCCGGAAGCAGACCTCGGCGCGGAGCGCCTGCTGGACGACGACGCTGAGCGCGCTGTAGTCGCGTTCCCCGCGACGGGCGACGACGCGGTCCGCGACCTCTTTCTGGAGCGTCAGGGTCAGAACATCGAAGAGAGGTGGATCGCCAGGGGTCGCGTGTCCCTCGATAAGACGCAGGAGGAGGGGCGACGCCACCGAAAACGGGAGGTTTCCGCAGATCGGGAGCGGCGGCGCGGCTCCGAAATCGCCGATGGCGGCGCCGAGGTCCAAATGGAGCGCGTCTCCGGTCACCACGCGCAGGTTTTCGTCGACGCCCCGCTCCTTCGCGTATTCCTCGACCCGCCCGGCCAGCCACGGGTCCACCTCGATGGCCAGCACCCGGGCGCCGGCCGCGAGCAGCGGGAAGGTGAGCGCCCCCTTCCCGGGCCCGATTTCGACGATGTCCCCCGGTTCTCCGGGGCCGAGCGCCGCGGCCACGAAGCGCTCCGCGACCGACCGGTCGTGGAGGAAGTTCTGCCCGCGCGCCCGGGTCGGAAAAAACGTCACGGGGTCATTGTCGCCGCGTCGACGTCGGAGCGGTCCGGCAGGGGGGCTGAAGGTCGCGCGGTCCGGAAGGGGGGCGCCGGCCCCCATTAGTGGTTCGTCATTCGCTTGTTCAAGAGTGAGCCCCCGTCCGAACCGCCCGGCGCTTCGCGCCGGCAATCCCAACTCCCTTGTGCGCTGTAGGCGCACTGCGGCGAGTTCCGATTGGGAGTAGCCGTTTTGTGAAAGGGGGATCCCCCCTTTCACACTTTCCCCCCGGTCAGGCGGGCAGCGAAGGGGTTCGCCGGCCCCCATTAGTTTCGTCATTGGCGTTCGGCGATACGCCGACCCACCGGAAGGACAGCAGGCACAGGAGCGCCGACCTCCAGCCGGTACAACCCTCCGCCAAGGCGATGAGCCCCAGGTCTCAGCAGGAGAATGCTTCGGGCAGCGAACTCCGTTCGCTGCCGATCGATTCCGGGGGGAACGTGTGAAAGGGGGCCCTCCCCCTTTCACACGACAACGAAGCCGAAACGGAACTTGCCGCCGCGGGCCCTAGGCTCGCAAGGAAGTTTCGACTCCCGAGCCAGGAGGGGTAGGAGTCGGGTCCCCCGACCCCTACCCCTCCCGCTCCGGGGGCTCCGTCCGCCTCTCGCCGCACTTCGGAAACCCGAGCCAGGACCGGCTGGGAGTCGGGTCCCCCGACCCCTGCCCCTCCCGCTCCGGGGGCTCCGTCCGCCTCTCGCCGCACTTCGGAAGCCCGAGCCAGAACCGGCTGGGAGTCGGGTCCCCCGACCCCTGCCCCTCCCGCTCCGGGGTCTCCGGGCGGCTCTCGCCGCACTTCGAATCCGGCGCGAAGCGCCGGGCGGTCCGGAAGGGGGGCGCGAGCCCCCACACCAACCGCACGGCGCCCTCCCAAACCAGGCGCGCCCCTTCCGGACCTCCGGACGGCTTGCGGCGGTGCTTTAGGTTTGGTACCGTAACCTACCCTTGTACTTGGGTATATTCGATGAATATCGGCGCTTCGCTGCTTCTTGGAATCGTGCAGGGCTTCACTGAGTTCCTGCCAGTGTCCAGTTCGGGACACCTGGTTCTCGGCCGGGCGCTGCTACCGGATGAAGCGCTCCGCAGTCCGGGGGTGCTCTTCGAGATCGTGGTCCACCTGGGAACGCTTGCCGCCGCCCTGATCTACCTCCGCCGCGAGGTGTTCGGGCTGCTCCGCTCGCTCGTGGGAGCGGGCGGGAGCACTCCCGAAGGCCAGGGCGCCGTCCAGCGCGGGCGACGGCTCATCGGGCTGCTGCTCGTCGCGTCGGTACCGGCGGCCATCGTCGGGGTCGCATTCCGGGACCAGATCCACCACGCGTTCAGCGGGATGGCCGTCGCCGGCGGCGGCCTGGTGCTGACCGGGGCGGTGCTGCTCGCCTTCCGGCGGCCGGCGAAAGACGCCGCAAACCTGTCGGCGAAACCCGCCCCGGCCATCCCGCGCCTCCCGCGCGGCCTCGCCGATGCGCTCTGGATCGGAGTCGCCCAGGCGGCGGCCATCCTTCCCGGAATCTCCCGGTCGGGGCTCACCATCGTCGCCGGCCGCGAACGCGGCGTCTCACCCGCGGACGCCGCCCGTTTCAGCTTCCTGCTGTCCGCCCCGGTGATCGCCGGAGCGACGCTGCTCGAAGGCGCCTCCGCCCTCGGCAGCGGCGCGCTCGCGGAGGCAGGAGGCGTCGTCGCGCTGGAACTGACGGTCGGGTTCCTCACCGCATTCGTGGCCGGGACGTTCGCGCTGCGCTGGGTATTCGACTGGCTTTCCCGGGAGCGGTTCCACCAGTTCGGCTGGTACTGCCTCGCGGTCGGAGGGATCGGCATTGGCCTCTCAAGCGCTTAGGGCGGTATTCGGCCGCCGGGGCGTCACCGCCATAGCCATGCTCGCGGTCGCCGCGCTCCTCCTCCTCTCGCTCGTCTCCTATGCGTCGGGGGATCCCGTGCTGCTGCTCAAGACGGGCACCCACGAAACGGTGACGAACTGGCTCGGGCCGACCGGGGCGCTCCTCGCCGAAGTAATCCTGCAACTCCTCGGCGTGATCGGCTTCGCGCTGCCGCTGGTGCTCATCCAGGCAGGCCGGCGGCGTCTCCGCCCCGCTCCCCCCGAGGGGGACGACTCGACCGCGGTGCGGATCCTCATTCTTGCGAGCCTCGCGGTCAGCGCGACCGGTCTCGCCTCCCTCGCCCAGCAGGTCTTCGGCGACGGAGCGGCCGGAGGTCCTGCCTGGAGCGGGAGCTTCGCCTGGGGCGGAATCGGCGGCTCCCTGCTGGCGACCGCACTCTCGGGCGCCATGAACCCGCTCGGAGCGGGGCTGGTGCTGGGGACGGTGGGGCTGATGGGCTACGCCGCGCTCCGGGAATGGGGCTTCGGCGGCCCCGCGCTCAAGGAACACGACAGCAGTCAGGGCAGGCGCTGGATCTCGCGGCTCCTTCGCCGGTTCCGCCCGGCGGAGCGCCCGCCGGAAGAGCTCGTCGCTGAGGAGCCGGAGATCGGGGAAGGCTTCGAGCGGCCCTTCGTGGCGCGCATCCGGCGCAAGCGCAAGAGGCCCGACCCGGAAACGGACCCCGCCACCGAACGCGTCCCGGTGGCCCGGCCGCGCTCCCGGCCCGACCTGCTGTCGAAACCTCAAAAACCCGGCGCGCCGCCGGCTCCCGGCGCCTGGAAACTGCCCTCGCTCCAGCTCCTCACCCGGCGGGCGCACCAGCCGGCTCCCGCGAAGCGGGCGCTCGAAGAGCGGCGGAAGGCCCTCGAAGCCGCGTGTCTCGAATACGGGGTACGCGGCCAGGTGGACCGCATCCAGCCGGGGCCGGTGGTCACGACCTTCGAGTTCCGGCTGGGCGAAGGCGAAACGCTCAAGAAGCTCCGCAACCGCCACGAAGAGATCTGCATGGCGCTCCGCGCCCCCGCCATCCGGGTGGAGCGGGTGAAGGGCAAGGGGGTGGTGGGGATCGAAGTGCCGAACGAGTCACCCTCGGTGGTCGGCCTGCGGGAAATCCTCGAGGCGCCCGAGTTCCAGGACGAGAGCGGGGCGCTGCCGGTCGCGATCGGACGGCTGGTGGACGGACGGCCGCTGGTCAAGGACCTGGCCGAGATGCCCCATCTGCTGATCGCCGGCGCTACCGGCGCGGGCAAGTCGGTGCAGATCAACACCCTGCTCTGCTCGCTGCTCGCGCGGCGCACCCCCGACGAACTGCGCCTGATCCTGATCGATCCGAAGCGGGTGGAACTCCGGCCCTACCGGAACATCCCGCACCTGCTGACCCCGCTCATCCTCGAACCGGACAAGGCGAAGACGGTGCTGCAGCACGCCTGCCGCGAGTTGGACCGCCGCACCCGGATCCTGGAAGAGCACGGGGTTCGGAACATCGACGGCTTCAACCGGCTGGTGGAGAAGATGGCCGCGGACAAGTCGCGGAAGCGCCGGAAGAAGAACGAAGAAGAGTCCGAGATCCCGGCGCCCCTGCCCCGGCTGGTGATCGTGGTGGACGAGCTCGCCGACCTCTTCATCCACGCCAAGGCGGAAGTGACGCCGGCGATCCAGCGGCTGCTCAGCCTGGGCCGCGCCGAGGGGATCCACCTCGTGCTGGCGACCCAGCGCCCCTCGATCGACATCGTGAGCGGCACGCTGAAGGCGAACCTGCCTACCCGCATCGCCTTCCGGGTGGCCAGCTACGTGGACTCGCGGACCATCCTGGACCGGGTGGGCGCCGAAATGCTGCTCGGCAAGGGCGACATGCTGATGATGCGGCCGGGCGCCGACCTGCCCCGGGCGCAGGGCGGGTACGTGGACGAAAAAGAGGTCGGAAGGTTCGTCAAGTTCTGGGAGAGCGCCGCCAAACCGGTCTTCGACACGGGGATGCTGGAGGAGGAGCAGCCGCTTCCCTTCGTGCGCTCGGGTAACGGAGCGATTCCGGCGGCAAACGGCGCTGCGGTATCCAGGGAGGACTCGATGCTGCCTCGGGCCCGCGACCTCATCATCCGCGAGCAGAAGGCGTCCACTTCGATGCTCCAGACCGAAATGGGCCTCGGCTACCAGCGGGCGCGGCGCATCGTCGCGGAACTCGAACGCCAAGGCGTGGTCGGCCCGGCCCGCGGCGCCCAGCCGCGCGACGTCCTGGTGACGCCCCCCTCGTGAGTTGCTCGTGATCCCGACGTTCGGTTCCGTCCGGCTCGCCGCGGCGCGGTTCCCCGTGGTTGGGCTCTCCGCGGTTGGGCTCGCAGCCGCCCGGCTCTCCGCGGTTGGGGTCGCCGTGCTCATGAGCGCCGGGATGGCGCTGGCGGCCCCGGCCGCCGCCTCCCGCGAGGCCGGCGCCGGGGCGGCCACCGCGAAACAGCTCTACGAAGCGGCGCGGCGCGCGGAGGAGTCGCTCCGCGGCTCGAAGACCGCGATGCGCAACCGGGGACGATGGGAGAACGTCGGGCGGAAGTACCGGTCGGTGGTCATCTCCTTCCCGCGAAGCGGCTATTGCGACGACGCGCTCCACTACGAGGGGGGCGTCTATCGCGACGCCGCCGAACGCTTCGACGACCGCCGGTTCGCGGTGCGCGCCGCCGATGCCTGGGCCCTCCTGATCCGCGGCTACCCGGCGAGCAAGTGGGTGCCGAAGGCGCTCTACGCGCAGGTGCGTCTCTACGCCGGCCGACTCGGCGACGAGGCCGAAGCGCGGCGCGCGCTCGAGCGGCTCCGGAAGCGCGCGCCGGAGAGCGCCGAGACCCGGCTGGCCGCCGCCGTCCTTCAGAAGCCCGCAGCGCGGCCCCGGGCGGCAGCTCCCGCTCCGAAGGCGGAGGCGGAACGCACCCCCCAAGCCGCGGCGCCGGCGAAGGCCGAGGCGAGCCGTCCGGTTCCGGTGAAGCAGGAGGTGAAGCCCGCCGACCCGCCGACCACCGTGCGGAACATCCGCCACTGGGTCGGGGATTCGCACACCCGGGTGGTGATCGACCTGAGCGGGCCGACGCCGCACACCGAAGGCCGGCTCACGAATCCCGACCGGGTGTTCTTCGACCTCCACGGCTCGACGCCGGACGAGGAGCTCGAGGGCCGGGCGTTCCCGATCGAAGGCTCGCACCTCCAGCAGATCCGGCTCGGCGTTCCCGAACCCAAGACCACCCGCGTGGTGCTCGATTTCTCGAGCGTCCGGGAAGTCAGCGTGTTCGCCCTCCCCGATCCCTACCGGCTCGTGGTGGACATCCACGGGGCGCCTCCGGTGCAGGTGGCGGACGCCGGCGGCGGCAAGACGACCGATTCCCCGGCGGGGGCGCGGAAGGCCGGCGAGGCTCCCCGGACGGCCGCCGCCGAAACGCCGGATAGCGAGAACGAGGGCTCACCCTCGGTACCCCTCCCGACGCAGGGCGGCTACTCGGTGGCGCGCCAGCTCGGCGCCAGGGTGAGCCGCATCGTGATCGACGCCGGGCACGGCGGGAAGGACCCGGGCACCCGGGCCGGGAGCCTGCACGAGAAGGACATCGCGCTGGATGTCGCGAAGCGGGTCCGCGACGACCTCGAGCAGCGCGGCTTCGAAGTGATCATGACCCGGGACAAGGACGTCTTCATTCCCCTTGAGCAACGCGCCTTCATCGCCAACAGCCGCGAAGCGGACATCTTCGTTTCGATCCACGTCAACGCCGCGCGGAACCGCAACGCGCGGGGCCTCGAGACCTTCTACCTGAACCTGGCCACCTCGGCGGACGCGGCGGAGGTCGCGGCCCGGGAGAACGCCTCCACCGGAAAGGTCCGGATCGCCGATGTCCGCAAGCTGATGGACCAGATCTGGAACCACGCCCGGAAAGAAGAATCCCGGGAGCTCGCGACGGTGATGCAGGCCGAGATCGCCGAAAGCATCCTGGGCCGGGAGAAACACCCGCTGAACCGCGGCGTCAAGACCGCCGGGTTCCACGTGCTGCTGGGCGCCCAGATGCCCGCGGTGCTGGTCGAGGTGGGGTTCGTGAGCAACCGCGAGGAGGCGAGGCAGCTCCGCAGTTCATCCCACCGGACGAAGCTGGCGTCGGCCGTCTCCGACGGCATCACCCGCTATGCGGAAATGCTGGGTCGGGTAGTCGACACCACCGCCGCGAAGAACGGCCAGTGAAGGGAGCGCCGGTGTTCACACCGGCATCGCCCGCGCAGCGGGGCGGACGGCGTATCAGCCCGTTTCCGGGATGGCTCCCGTCTCGGCACGTACCCCCGCGGGAGGAATGGCCCGCGACCGCAGGAGCGCCGGGCAGTTCTCCCGGTGGGGCCCTTCAGACCGCCATCGCCCGCGCAGCGGGCGAAACTCCCTCCGCCACTCACCCGCACGGCACAGGAACGCCGGCTTCCGGTCGGCACCGCGGCCCGGAGGGCTGGGAACGCCGGTCTTCAGACCGGCATCGCGGCCGCACAGCGGGCGAAACTCCCTCCGCCACTCACCCGCACGGCACACACGTCAGGAACGCCGGCTTCCGGCCGGCACCGCAGCCCGCCAGGGCCGCGAAACCGCGTACCGCTCTCCACCCGCATGGCGCTGACCCCCGTGAAGGACGCCTACGCTCCCTCCTCACCCCGCGGCAAACTCCGGACGCGCGGGTAGCCGCGGGATTTCACGCACGGGAAGAGCCTCGATCCGGGAATCGAGGGGATAGCCCTCATCCCCCGGATAGACCACGAAAAGGCGTTCGAGACCGAGGTCGGAGAGCGCGACCCGCATCGAGCGGGTGGTGCGGGGCGCCTCGGTGAACTTGACCTCGAAGCCGTAGCGCTTGCCGTTCGAGGTCAGCAGGAGATCGAGTTCCGCGCCGGCGTGGGTGGCCCAGAAGAAGGGATCGCGGGGAGACAGGGCGGCGCAGATCTGTTCGACGGCAAAACCCTCGAACGAGGCTCCGACCTTCGGGTGGCCGGTGAGCACGGCGAGGGACGGCACGCCGAGCAGAGCGTGGAGCATGCCGGTGTCGCGCACGTACACCTTGGGGGAACGGACCTGGCGTTTCTTGAGGTTTTCGAACCACGGGGGAAGCGCCCTGACCACGAACGCGCCGGCGAGCAAGTCGAGGTAGCGGCGCGCCGCCGCCTCCCCCTGCCCGAGGGCGCGGGCGAACTCGGCGGCGTTCCAGACCTGCCCGTGAAAATGCGCCGTCATGGACCAGAAGCGACGGAGCGCCGCGGCCGGGACGTTTCCCCCGAGCGCGGGAATGTCGCGCTGCAGAAAAGTCTGGATGAAGTTCTCGCGCCATTCGTAGGACGCACTCGTGTCCGGGGACGCACTCGTGTCCGGGGACGCACTCGTGTCCGGGGACGCACTCGTGTCCGGGGACGCACTCGTGTCCGGTTGGAGATAGCTGCGGGGGAAGCCTCCACGCTCCCAGAGGATCCGCCAGTCCGGGCCCGACCCAACCTCGCCGAGATCGAACCCGGCGAGGTCCACCAGCCCCACCCGGCCGGCAAGCGATTCCGACGCTCCCTTGACGACCGTCGGCGACACGCTCCCGAGTAACAGAAACCGGGCCGCGGCGGCCGGATGGTCGATGATGGGCCGCAGCGCCCGGAACAACTGCGGGAGAAGTTGGATCTCGTCCACCACGACGAGTCCGCCGAGGGGCGAGAGGGTCGCCTCCGGGTTCTGGAGACGCCGGAAGTCGGCATCCCGCTCCAGGTCGAAGAACGTGGATACCGGCTCGCCAGCGGCCAAGAGGCGGGCCAGGGTTGTCTTGCCGCACTGGCGGGGCCCGAGCAACGCCACCGCGGGATGGACCCGGAACGACTGGGCAATACGCCGAATCGCACCGGGGCGTGCGAGGATCATGGCACGCGAAAATACTTGAAAATCAGATGACTACCAACAGTTTTTCAAGGAAAATACAGTGGGTTTCTCGATTTGCGCCTAATCCAGCTCAATTCGCCGCCAGAAACTGACTCCTGGGAGGAAAACTTCCTGGAAATTCTGCACCCGCACCGCGGAAATGCTCGCTCAGGTGGTGGAAACCACGGCCGCGAAGAACAGCCAGTAGGGGCGGGAACGCCGGCGCCTTGTCCGCCGGAGCCAGCCGGGTGAGCCTCAGAGCCGCCCGATCTGAAGGCGCGCCCGCAATGCCGCGGGATCGAGAATGGGAACAGAAAACTGCGGCGCAAGAGCGAGCAAATCGTTGTCTCCGGTAACGAGGGCACCGGCCCCACCCACGAGCGCCAGTTCGAGGAAAGAGCGATCTGACGGATCCCGGCATTCGGGTACGGCGGGCGGTCGAAGCACCCGAACCGTCTCGCACCACGGCAGATAGTCGGCCAGCAACTCCTCCTGCTCCTCGTCGGTCAACCGAAACTTCGGATAGGCGAGAGTCCGAATCAGTTCCTCGGCGGTCGCACGGCCAACTAACGGAACGACCTGGCCCGCTTGCCACGCCCCGCGCAGCCACGACAGCACCCCCGCAGGGAAGACAAGGGCCGAGAGCACCACGTTCGTGTCCAGAACGAGGTGCGGCGCAGCCACGCAGGCCTATTCGGAGGGCCGACGGGCCCAAGCGACGGCTCCCGCCACGTCGGCCTCGGTAATGCCGAGTTCGGAGAGCTTGGCGCGTACCGAATCAGCCCGCGTGAGGCGCACCGGCGTCAAGACGATCTTTCCGTTCTCTTTGGTCACGTCGAAGTACCGGGAGTCGGGGAAATCCGCGATCACCGCCTTGGGCAGGGTGATTTGATTCTTGGATGTCAATTTGGCGAGCAAGGGGTGTCTCCTGTGACGGGAGAAAGTAAGGATACCCGGATTCCTTGTATTCCGCCTTCACGTCCCCGGGGCAGGCTGGCTGTCGCACGCGCTTAACAGCCTCCAGGCGGCGTTCGAGCGGCGATGCATCCCGCCTGAACCGCGCCGCTTTGCGGCGCTGGCGTCGCACCTCCCTCACGCGCCTAACAGCCTGTGGTAAAAGCCAAGCGGCGTTCGGCTGGCGATCCATCCCGGCTGAACCACTCCGCTTCGCTCCGTTCTGCGTTGCGTTTCGGTCGAAATACACCAGGTATTCCTCCCTCACGCGCCTTGTCAGCCGGGCCCCCACCGGGAGAACTGGCCCCACCGGGAGAACTGGGCCTCGCCCCCACCGGGAGAACTGGCCAACCTCGGCGCTCACCCGGGTTTCACCACAGGCTGTTAACGCAGGTCAGTTGGAGGCGGCGTTCCCTATACCGGCCGCGCTTGAAGTGGATCGGCGGTGCGCCGTTCGCTGCGCTGACGCGCAGCTGTGCCGACCACCGGGAGGACTGGCCGGAGGTCGGCGTTCCCGGGCCTGCGTGCCCTCTCCCACGATCAGCGGTGAACCGCCCGCGGCGCTGCGCGCCGCTGTGCCGACCGGAGGTCGGCGTTCCAAGCCGTCCCCGCGCTTCCTCTCAGTCGGCGATTCGCGGTCTCGCCCGCATTCCGCGGACGACGCCGGGCGGAGACCGGCACACAGCGCCGGGCGGCCCCTTCGGGTCCGCTCCGGCCTGGGTGCCGGGGGGCGGAATTGAACCGCCGACACAAGGATTTTCAGTCCTCTGCTCTACCGTCTGAGCTACCCCGGCTACGGGCCCCCGCAGGTCGCGCGGGCGCGGTAGTTTGGCACAGCGATCAGCCCTTCGCGCCGGTCGCAGTGTCCCCGCCAACCCCGTCATCCGCATCATCCCCCCCTGAAAGGCCGAGCGCCTTCCGCACCCGGGATTCGATCTCCGCCGCCAGCGGCTCATCTTCCAGAAGGGCGCGGCGGACCCGCTCCCGTCCCTGGCCGATCTGTTCGCCCTGGTACGAATACCAGGCGCCGCTCTTTTCGATGATCCGCTCCTTCACCGCCAGATCGATCAAGTCGCCGGTCCGGGAAATCCCCTCGCCGTAGCGCATATCGAACTCCGCCTGCCGGAAGGGAGGCGCCACCTTGTTCTTCACGATCTTGACCCGCGTCCGGTTCCCGATCACGGCGTCCCCTTCCTTGAGGGCGCCGATCCGCCGGATGTCCACGCGCACCGAGGAATAGAACTTGAGCGCGCGTCCGCCGCTGGTGGTCTCCGGGTTGCCGAACATGACCCCGATCTTCTCGCGGAGCTGGTTGATGAAGACCAGACAGGTCGCCGACTTCGAGACGATCCCGGTGAGCTTGCGGAGCGCCTTCGACATGAGACGCGCCTGGAGGCCCACCTGGGAGTCCCCCATCTCCCCGTCGAGCTCGGCGCGGGGTACGAGGGCGGCGACCGAGTCCACCACTATGACATCCACCGAGCCGCTGCGCACCAGCGTCTCGGTGATCTCGAGCGCCTGCTCGCCGTCGTCGGGCTGGGACACGAGCAGCTCGTCCGTATTCACCCCGAGCGCCCGGCAGTAGACCGGATCCAGGGCGTGCTCGGCGTCCACGAAGGCCGCGACGCCGCCGAGCGCCTGGGCGGAGGCGACCACCGTGAGCGCCAGGGTGGTCTTTCCGGAAGACTCCGGCCCGAACACCTCGATCACCCGGCCGCGGGGAAAGCCGCCCACCCCGAGGGCGGCGTCCAGCGAAATCACGCCGGTCGGGATGGACAACACGTCCAGGGCGGACTGGCCGAGGCGCATGATGGCCCCCCGGCCGAACTGTTTCTGGATTTGCTCGAGGGCGATGTCGAGGGCGCGGGAACGCTGCTCGGCGCTCTGCGCTTTCTTGACGTCTGGCTTCATGGCTGGCTTCATGGCTGGCGGGAGTCTCCTCGTCGGAATTGGGCGCCCCAGCCCCAGGGCCGGCGGCGCCGCTTCAGGTCTCTAAAGGCTAAGACGGAATTGAGCCAAATTTTGTCCCACCCCGGCGCAAAAAGCCCGCGGGAAGGTGCGAACAGCCTGTAAACGGAGTGGCGCGGCCCAGTTCTCCCGGTGGGGGCTCGGCCGGCGCGCGCCTCGTCCGCCGAGAGAACGCCGACCTCGGCGCTCACACCACTCCGTCCACAGGCTGTTACCCGCCCGTTCCGGCGCCCGGACCCGGGTAGTCGTAAAAGCCGCGGCCGGTCTTCTTGCCGAGCCGGCCGGCGTCCACCAGCTTCACGAGGAGCGGACACGGGCGGTAGCGCGGGTCCCCGAACCCCTCCTGGAGGACCCGGAGGATGTCGAGCACCACGTCGAGGCCGATGAGATCGGCGAGGGCGAGCGGCCCCATCGGGTGCCGCATCCCGAGCGTCATGATCCGGTCAATGTCCCGGGCGGCGGCGACGCCTTCCATGAGCGCGAAGGCGGCCTCGTTGATCATGGGCATGAGGACCCGGTTGGAGACGAACCCGGGAGCGTCGTTGACCGCGCAGGGCGTCTTCCCGAGGCGGCGCGCGAGGCCCATGGTGGTTTCGAACACCGGGTCCGAGGTCTCGAGCCCCCGGATGACCTCCACCAGTTCCATGACCGGAACCGGGTTCATGAAGTGCATGCCGATGAACCGGTCGGCACGGCCCGACCGAGCGCCGAGCCGGGTGATGGAGATCGACGAGGTGTTCGTCGCGAGGATCGTCTCCGGCGGCAGCCGCGGCTCGAGCGCGGCGTGGAGCGAGAGTTTCTTGGCTTCGTCTTCGACGATGGCCTCGATCACGAACTCCGCGTCGGCGGCGGGCGCCATCTCCGTTCCCGGCCGGATGCGGGAAAGCGCGGCGGCCGCTTCCGGCTCGGACACCGTTCCCCGCTTCACCTGGCGTCCCAGGTTCTTCTCGATGGTCGCCATCCCCCGCGCCGTGAACTCTTCCCGGATGTCCACGAGATCGACCTCGATCCCGGCAAGCGCAAAGACCTGGGCGATGCCGTTCCCCATGGTCCCGGCGCCCACGACCAGGGCGCGCCGCAGCGCGGCCGGATCAGGCACGTTCCACTCCCAGAGCGACCCCGTTGCCGCCGCCGAGACAAAGGCTCGCAACGCCCCGGTCCAGCTGGTGCTCCCGGAGCAGATACAGCAGCGTGGTGAGGATGCGGGCCCCGCTCGCCCCGATGGGGTGGCCGAGCGCGACCGCGCCCCCGTTCATGTTCGTCCGGTCCGCCGGGAGCCCGAGTTCTCCGCGCACCGCCACCGCCTGGGCGGCGAAGGCCTCGTTGATCTCGAAGCAGTCCACCCCGTCCACCGTCCAGTCGAGCCGCTCGAGAAGCCTCCGGACGGCCGGCACCGGGGTCATCATCACCCACTGGGGCTCGAGTCCCGAGACCGCCTGCCCGACGATCCGCGCGAGGCGCGGCAGGCCGTGGCGCCGGACCGCCGCGTCCGAGGCGATCACCAGCGCAGCGGCGCCGTCGTTCACCCCGGGAGCGTTCCCCGCGGTCACCCGGCCGTCCTTCCGGAAGACCGGACGGAGCAGCGCGAGCGACGCCTCGGTGGCGTCCGGGCGGATGCCCTCGTCCCGCTCGACCACCACCGGGCCCTTGCGCCCCGGAACCTCCACCGGAAGGATCTCGGCGGCGAAGCGGCCGGCCTCGGTGGCGGCGTGGGCGCGGCGCTGACTCTCGGCGGCGCAAGCGTCCATCGCCTCGCGGGTCACGCCGTAGCGGTCCGCGACCCGCTCCGCGGTCTCGCCCATATGGATGTCCTCGAAGGCGTCCGTGAGCCCATCGTGCACCATCGAATCCACGAGGGTGCCGTCCCCCATCTTCGATCCGGCCCGCATCCCGGAAACGAGGTGCGGGGCGTTCGACATGGACTCCATCCCGCCCGCGACCACCACGTCCGCATCCCCGGCGAGGATCGCCTGGCGGGCGAGCATCACCGCCTTCAGCCCCGACCCGCACACCTTGTTGATGGTGAGCGCGCCGGTCCCGGCGGGCAGTCCCGCGCCGAGCGCCGCCTGGCGGGCGGGGTTTTGGCCGAGTCCGGCGGTGAGCACGTTCCCGAGGATGACCTCGTCCACGGCGTCCGCCGGCACCGCGGCCCGTTCCACCGCTTCCCGGACCACCAGCGCGCCGAGTTTCGGGGCGGGCAGCGGAGATAGCCCGCCGAGCAGCTTCCCGATCGGAGTGCGGACCGCGGAGGAGATCCAGACCGGTGGGCCGCCGTCCGGCGCCGCCCCGGTCATGACTCCGCTCCTGACTCCGCTCCTCCGGGCCGCGACGCCGCCGGATCGCCGAGCTCGACGCGCACCCGCAGCCGGGCGTCCGGAAGGCCGGCGGCGCTCACCAGCCGGCGCGCGATTTCCAGCCGCCGGCGGTGCGCCGCGGCGCGGGTCCCCGGGTCGGAGGCGAGGATCGTCAGGACCCCGTTCTCGAAGCGCACCGGAACGGCCTTGCCAGCGATCCCGTCGGGCGCCGCCTGCTCCCAGAGCGTCTTCAGGAAACCGAGGTCGAGGATGCCCCCCCGCACACGGCGCGGCAGGGTCAGGCCGACGAGTTCCCCGATCGGGACCGGATCACGCCGGCGCCGGTCCGTGAAGGACGGATCCGGGAATGACGGGGAAACGCGCCGCATATCCGGGATCGTAACCGGCGGGAGCGGCGGTTGGCCCCTCCCGGCGGGGGCCTTTCGACTGCTAACAGCCGGTGGTGAAACCCACGCGGCCCAGTTCTCCCGGTGGGGGCTCGGCCGGCGATCCATCCCGGCCAAACAGCCTGTGATGAAACCCGCGCGGCCCAGTTCTCCCGGTGGGGGCTCGGCCGGCGATCCATCCCGGCCAAACAGCCTGTGATGAAACCCGCGCGGCCCAGTTCTCCCGGTGGGGGCTCGGCCGGCGATCCATCCCGGCCAAACAGCCGGTAGTGAAACCCGGCGGCCCAGTTCTCCCGGTGGGGGCTCGGCCGGCGATCCATCCCGGCCAAACAGCCGGTAGTGAAACCCACGCGGCCCAGTTCTCCCGGTGGGGGCTCGGCCGGCGATCCATCCCGGCTGAACCGCCCGGTAGTGAAACCCACGCGGCCCAGTTCTCGCCGGCTCATCGGCGCTCGGCCCCGGCGATCCACCCCGGCTGTTCACCGCGTCGCTGCGCGCCGCTCATCGTTGCGTTTCGGTCGAAAGACACCCGGTATTCCTCCCTCACGCGCCTTGTCAGCCGGGCCCCTGGCCCCACCGGGAGAACTGGGCCTCGCCCCCTCCGGGAGAACTGGCCCGCGTCGCTGCGCCTCGGCGCTCACGGGGTTCCACCACTGGGCCTCGGCCTCGGCGCTCACCCGGGTTCCACCACCGGCTGTTCACCGCTCTGCTGCGCGCCGCTCATCGTTGCGTTTCGGTCGGAATACACCCGGTATTCCTCCCTCACGCGCCTTGTCAGCCGGGCGCCTCACCGGCCTCGGCGCTCACGTGGGTTCCACCACCGACTGTTATAGTCGCCCTCTTGAAAACTCGATCCGGAGGGACTTCGATGGCCCAGACCAGGTACCCGAAAACGCCTCGCCGGGAGCTCCCCGAAGAGAGCAGCGAGCAGGCCGGAACGCCGCCGCCGGGAGGATTCTCCCGCCGCCAGTTCCTGCGGGGAAGCGCCGCCGCCGGCGCCGCCTCCGCGGGGTTGCTGTCCGGCATGCTGGATGAAGCCGCGGCTCAGGGAGAGCCGGGAATCGCCGGGCCGGGCGCGGTGGACATGGCCTTCAAGATCAACGGCAAGGCGCGCGTAGCCACCCTGGAACCCAGGGTCACGCTGCTCGATGCGCTCCGAAACCACCTCGACCTGACCGGCGCCAAGAAGGTCTGCGACCGCGGAACCTGCGGCGCCTGCACGGTGCTCATGAACGGGGATCCGGTCTATTCCTGCTCGGTGCTCGCGATCGAAGCGCAGGGCGTGGACATCACCACCATCGAGGGCATCGGATCGCCGGAAAACATGCAACCGATCCAGCAGGCGTTCGTGGACAACGACGCGCAGCAGTGCGGCTTCTGCACTCCCGGCTTCATCGTCGCCAGCACGGCGCTTCTGAACCGTCATCCGAACCCCGACCGGGACACCATCCACCGGGAACTCGGCGGCAACCTGTGTCGCTGCGGCACCTACGCCGGCATCCGGGCCGCCGTGGCCCAGGCCTCCGCAGGAGGAACCACCAATGGCTGAGTACACCTGGCCCGCAGCAGGCGACCGCCTGCACATCGGCAAACGCATCAGCCGGCTCGACGGCCCGGTCAAGGTGACCGGACGGGCGAAATACGCCTACGACATGAACCGGCTCGGCATGGTCTGGGCGGTCATGGTCCAGAGTCCGCACGCCCACGCCCGCATCACCGGCATCGACACGTCGGCCGCCGAGGCGATGGACGGGGTGGTCAAGGTCCACGTCATTCAGGACGTGGGGACCGAGATCCAGTGGGCCCACGACGAGATCGTGGCGGTGGCGGCCACCTCCGAAGAGGTGGCGCGCGACGCCGCGGCCGCGGTGAAGGTCGACTACGAGGTGCTGCCGCACTTCGTGAACGAGCGCGCCGTGGACGAGGCGCCCGACGCCCAGCCCGCCCAGGCGGAGACCACCGGCGACCCGGCGGCCGCCATGGCCTCGGCGGCGACCCGCTCGAACGGCACCTACCACGTGGCCCAGATCGCCCACTGCTCCCTCGAACCCCACGGCCAGGTCGCCGAATGGGAGGACGAGGAGACGGTGACGGTCTGGGCCTCCACGCAGGCCATTTCCGGCGTGGCTTCGCAGCTCGGCGAAGCGATCGGCATCCCGGCCTCGAACGTCCACGTCGAGACCCAGTACATGGGCGGCGGCTTCGGCAGCAAGTTCAGCGTCGACCGCTGGGGCGTGGTCTGCGCGGAACTCGCGCGCATGACCGGGCGTCCGGTAAAGCTGATGCTCGACCGCGACCAGGAAGTCAGCGTCGCCGGTGCGCGCCCCTCCACCCACGCGGAGATTTCGGCAGCCGCCGACGCCGACGGCAACGTGGTCGCCTGGGATTCGAAGAGTTGGGGGTCCGGGGGTCCGTCGGGCGCCGGCTCGCCGCCGATTCCCTACGTATTCGGCTTCGCCGACCAGACCCACGCCCACACCTCGGTGCCCACCAACACCGGGCCGGCGCGGGCCTGGCGCGCGCCGAACCACCCGCAGGCGTGCTTCGTCACGATGCGGGCGCTCGAGGACCTCGCCCACGCGGCGGGAATGGACCCGCTCGCGATGTTCCTGAAGAACATCGACAAGACCGGCGAGCGGTCCGGCGTCTACTCCGAGGAGCTCGAAAAAGCCGCCGAACTGATGGGCTGGCGCGATCGCTGGCGCCCGCGTGGTTCGGCCACCGGGACGGTGCGTTCCGGACTCGGCCTCGCGCTCCACACCTGGGGCGGACGCGGCCACCGGAGCAACTGCGAGGTGCTCGCCTACCGCGACGGGCTGGTCGAAGCCCGCATCGGGAGTCAGGACCTCGGCACCGGAACCCGCACGGTGATCGCCCTGGTGCTCGCCGAGACCTTCGGCGTCGGGATCGACCAGGTCAAGGTGACCATGGGGCGGAGCGTGCTCCCGGCCTCCGGCGCCTCGGGAGGCAGCACCACGGTGGGAGGGGTCAGCGGCTCCACCCGCCGGGCGGCGCTCAACGCCGTGGATGCGGTGTTCGAGCGGATCGCACCCCGGCTCGGGACCGAGGCCGCGAACCTTCAACTCAAGGAGGGCCAGCTCCACTTCCAGGACGGCTCCATGGCAGCGATGCCCTGGCGGCAGGCCGCGACCCTCATCGGGGTGAACCCGGTGTCCGCCGCCGGCGCCAACCCCGGCCCGGGTCAACTGAACGACAGCGGGGTGTGCGGCGTCCAGATGGCCGACGTCAGCGTGGACATGGAGACCGGCGTGGTCTCCATCAACCGGCTGGTGGCGGTCCAGGACTGCGGGCTGGTCCTCGACCTGAAGACCGCGGAGAGCCAGGTGTACGGAGCGCTCATCATGGGCGTCACCTACGCGCTCACCGAAGAACGGATCTTCGATCCGCACACCGGCCTGATGCTGAATGCCGACATGGAGTTCTACAAGCTCGCCGGAATCGAGGACGTGGGCGAGATGATCGTCCACATGATGACCGGACCCGGCTACGACGAACGGGGCGTGATCGGCCTCGGTGAGCCGCCGGTCATCGCGCCGGGAGCGGCGATCGCCAACGCGGCGAGCAACGCTGCCGGAGTCCCGATCAACGAGCTGCCGATGACCCCCGACCGGGTGCTCGCCGCAATCAACGGTGGAGGAATGGCCTGATGCGCGCCTTCGAATACACGAGTCCCCGGACCGCCGAAGACGCGATCCGGATGCTGTCCGCCGAGGGCGCCGTGGCGCTCGCCGGCGGCACCGACCTGCTGAGCCTGATGAAGGACGGGGCGGCGGCGCCGTCGCGCCTCGTCAACCTGAAGGCGATCCAGGATCTCACCGGGGCTCACGAGACCGGCGACGGGCTCCACATCGGCGCCACGACCCGCCTCGGGCCGCTGGGCGAGCACCGCGCGATCCGCGAGTCGTTTCCCGCGCTCGCCCAGGCGATCGCCGGGGTCCGCAGCCGGCAGGTCCTGTCGATGCGGACGGTCGGCGGCGACCTCTGCCAGCGGCCCCGCTGCTGGTACTTCCGGGCCGGTTTCGGGCTCGTCCCGATGCACGACGGCGAGTCCATGGCGAAGACGGGCGACAACCGCTACCACGCGATCTTCGGGAACTCGGGGGCGGCGGTCTTCGTGAACCCGTCGAGCCTCGCGCCGCCGCTGATCGCGCTCGGCGCGTCGGCGACCATCCTGGGTCCGGACGGCGAGCGCACCATCGCGCTGGAGGATCTCTATCGCACGCCGATGTCGAGCGACGAGAGCGAGTTCACGCTGGGCGCCGCCGAGATCGTCACCGGGGTCACCATCCCGATGCGGGCGAGCAAGAACGCCACCTACGATGTGCGAAACCGGAAGGGCTTCGATTGGCCGCTCGCCACCGCCTCGGTAGCGATGGGCGACGGGGGCACCCGGGTGGTGCTCGGACACGTCGCCCCGACCCCGTGGATGAGCGTCGCCGCCGCCGGCGCGCTCGCCGGCGGCATCAGCGAGGCCAGCGCCCAGGCGGCGGGTGACGCCGCAGTGGCGGACGCCGCCGCGCTCTCCGGAAACGCCTACAAGATCCAGCTCGCGCGGGTCGCGGTGAAGCGCGCCGCGCTCGCCGCCATGTGAGGGGATAGACGATGGCCACCAAAACAACCGTTCCGAAAAGCGCCATTCCGGGAGCCTCCGGACGCGCCGCCTTCTCGCTCTGCCACCGTCTTCGCTCCAAGGCGATGTACATGGACGTGGAGTACGACCCGAGCGTCCCGGGCGGCATACCCGGCGACGGCTATTTCTGGTGCACCCACACCCAGAACTGCCTTGGCCCCGACGGCCGGGTGGCCGACCGCGACCAATGCACGGCGGGGTCCGGACGGAGCTGCTTCGAATCAGCGTACTGACCGCCCGTGGGGAAAGCACCCCGCCATCACCCCGTGGGGAAAACACCCCGCACTATTTCCCTGACGAATCGCGCCGAAGGCGCCAGTTGTTCCGCGTGCGGGGCGCTTCCCCCACGGGGTGATGGCGCGGATCGCTTCGCGATCCGCGCCATCCTTCTTTCGCGGGGAGGGGAAACCCCTCCCCACACCCCTCCCCCGCGGCGCTCCGCGCCGCGGACAGCCCGTGGGGAAAGCACCCCGCCAGCCCTTGGGAAAGGACCCCGCACTATTTCCCCGGCGAGAATCGCGCCGAAGGCGCTTCCGCGTGCGTCCTCCAGGCGCTTCCCCCACGGGGTGATGGCGCGGATCGCTTCGCGATCCGCGCCATCCTTTTTCGTGGAGAGGGGAAACCCCTCCCCACACCCCTCCCCCGCGGCGCGCCGCGCCGCGCCGCGGACGGACGCCGCCTGACGTTTCAGCACAGCCTGTTAAGCCCGCGGCACGCGCGTGCGGTGGGCAACCTGCCGCGTCGCGGACGGACGCCGCCTGGGTTTCAGCACAGCCTGCTGAGCCTGGGCCAGCCGCGTACGGTGGGCAACCTGCGGCTGTTAAACTGCGACATTCGGCTGACCGCCCCGAGCGGCGGTTTCCCGATGGAGGAAGTGTCATGAAGATTTCGCGTTTCCTGCTGGCAGCCGCCCTCCTCGCGATGGGCGCGACGGCTTTCGCCGGTGGACCTGGTGGTCCCGGCGAGTCGGACGCCACACTTGAGGGGCTCTACCTCGAGGCCCGCACCGCAGACGTGTACGCCGGTCACTGCTTCGCGAACAGCGAAGTCGGGCTGGACGGACAGGAAGCCGTGCTGGCCTGGAACGTCTCCGACGGGACGTACGAGGGCGTCGATCTGTCCGGGCTCTCGGTAGTCGCGGTGGTGAAGGCGCAGGCCACGCTGGGCGATCCGCATGCCAACCCCTATCCGGCCAAGTCGGTGCTGATCGTGGACGAGAACGCGAACGCCGACCAGCGAGCCGCGCTCATCCAGCTTGCCCACGACATGGGCGGCGAACTGCTCGAGAACGTCCTGAACATTCACGACGCTCCGGTGGCCGCGGACTTCGACAGCCGGCCGGGGCACGCCTCGCTGACGGCCGGCGAGTTGGTGGAGCTCCGCACCCGGGCGCTCACCCACAAGGATCACCTCTGCGGCAGCGAGTTCGTGTACTACCCGCCGCTGACCGAGATCGCGGACGCGATGCCGGCCTACACCGAGGCCCACTCGTTCCGGGGCGACGACTTCAACACCACGTGGAGTTGCCCGCTCAAGCGGAGCGCCTTCCTCGGCACCTTCGTTCGCTAGACGCGCTAGCAGCCGGTGAACCAACTCACGCGGCGTTCGAGCGGCGATTCATTCCGGCCAAACAGCCAGTAATGAAACCCGCGCGGCGTTCGGCTGGCGATCCATCCCGGCTGACCGCGTCGCTGCGCGCCGCTCATCGTTGCGTTTCGGTCGAAAGACACCAGGTATTCCTCCCTCACGCGCCTTGTCAGCCGGGCCCCCACCGGGAGAACTGGCCCCACCGGGAGAACTGGGCCTCGCCAGCCTCGGCGCTCACGCGGGTTCCACCACTGACTGTTCACCGCTCTGCTTCGCGTCGCTCATCGTTGCGCTTCGGTCGCAATACACGCGGGCCAGTTCTCCCGGTGGGGGCTCCTCCCTCGCGCGCCTTGTCAGCCGGACGCCTCGCCGCTCTCGGCGCTCACGCGACTTCGCCCACCGACTGCTAGCGCGTCGCCCGGTGTACGTGCCTTTGCGTTTCGCCTATCTGCTGCCCGCGGGGGTACTCGCTGCCGGCCTCGCACTCGCAAGCGATCAGCCGACCCTGGCGGCGGCCGACGGCGCCCCTCCGGAGGGCGTCTCCGACGAGATCCGGGCGGTGGTAGGAGCCGAAGGCGTCCGGACGACGCTCGGCTCGGGAGTGAACCTCGACTTCTGGCTACGGACCGAGGCCCCCGGTGGGGGCGGGACGAATCCGGGAGCCACCTTCCCCGACCTGAAGGTGGGGACCCTGGTCGGGGTGGTCCGGATCGACGGCCCCTGGTCCGACTACAAGGGGAATCCGATCGAGCCCGGCGTCTTCACCATGCGCTACGGGAATCGCCCGGAGGACGGGAACCACATGGGCGTTTCCGTCCACCTCGACTACGTGCTGCTCGTTCCGGTGGTCGAGGACATGACCGTTGACGTCGAGTGGGGACAGGACGACCTGAACATCATGAGCTTCGCCGCCACCGGCATCGGCCACCCGGCGGTGATGAGCCTCGCCCCGAACTGGGACGGCATCAGCGAGCCGACCGTCTTTCAGGACGACGCCGGCGCCTGGGCGCTCGGCTACCCCTGGGAGGGCGGCCTCACCCTCGGGTTCGTCGTCGACGGCGAAGGCGAACACTAAGTCCGGAGCGGTCCGGGAACGGGGCGTTCACTCCCCAATCGGACCTTTGGTCTTGCACCGTCTGCTCGGTGTGGGGTGAACGCCCCGTTCCCGAACCGCCCGGCGCTTCGCGCCGGAATCGAAACTCCCTTGTGCGCCGTAGGCGCACTGCGGCGAGTTCCGATTCGTAGTTGCCTTTTTTGCGAAAGGGGGAGTTCCCCCTTTCACGCTTTCCCCGTCGTCGAGCGTTCCGGAAGGGGGGCGCTTGGTCGGTTTGATGGCTGGTCGCCTAGCCTGATCAAAGGTGGCCCCCCTTCCGAACCGCCCGGCGCTTCGCGCCGGCAATCGAAACTCCCTTGCGCGCCGAAGGCGCGCGGCGGCGAGTTCCGATTGGTCGTTACCTTTTTGTGAAAAGGGGGGGGTACCCCCCTTTCACACTTTCCCCCCGGTCAGGCGGGCAGCGAACAAGTTCGCTGCCATCAGTTTTTTTCGCGTTGAGCGATACGCCAACCCACCGAAAGACGGCACGCCCGGGAACGCCAGTCTTCAGACTGGCACCGCCCGCGGAACGCGGGCGAAACCGCGGCGGCGCCAGCGGGACGGTAGGCGTGCCTGAGACGCCCTCTTCTCCGCAGGAGACGAGGAAGGAGAAGAAACTGATGTCTCACGGGTTTCCAGCCTACCGCGAAGCTCCTCCGATTCTCGTGAGGACCGCAATACACTCGCTGCTCCCCTCCCCTACCTCTCAGGACCCTCCGCCATTCCCCCGACCGACCCGCTGGCGACGACCGCGGAACGTCCCGCGGCAGCCGCCGGGATCCTCCTCGCCGCCGGCGAGTCGAAGCGGATGCGCCGCACCAAGGCCCTCCTCCCCCACCCGGACGGCTCCGGCCGGACCCTGATCCGCGCCGCCGCGGAGACGCTCATCGCCGCCGGTCTCGACCCGGTGATCGCCGTGCTCGGCCACGCCCATCGGGAGATCGCCCCTGAGCTCCGGGGACTCGCGGTGCGCGCCGTCCCAAACCCTGCCTACCAGCGGGGCATGCTCTCGTCGCTCCAGGTCGGAATCCGGGCGCTGGCCGCCGAGCGGCACGTCTTCTGGGCGGTGGTTGCCCCGCTGGACCAACCCTTCCTTTCCGCCACCCTCATTCGCAGGCTGGTCGCCGCCGCGGCCGAGCCCCGGCACCCCCCCGCCGCGGCCGTACCGGCCACTTCGGCTATGCAGCGGACGGGAACCTGGGGCCTGCCGGTGGTGCTCCGAAGGCGCCTTTTTCCCGAGGTGCTCGAACTTTCGGGGACCCGCGCGATCGAAGACGGAGGCCGGGACCGGGGCGCCGGGCGCGTCCTCTCAAGACACCGACAGGATCTCGTGGTCGTCCCGGCAACGAAGCAGGAACTCCTGGACGTGGATGACTGGGACAGTTTCCTGCGGGCGCGGGCGGGAGCCACAGCCTGAGCGGGACGCGCGCCGAATATCCACTGGCGGCACTGGGACAAGTCGCGATGGTTCGCGCCAATGCGCCGGCGCGGACCACCACAGCGATACCCGGCGACGACGGACGGATGAGGGTTGCGGCCGCGACCCCCAATCGAACGCCAAACGCGTGATCTGCCGAAACAAGATAGATTTTCTTGTAGAAATCGTCAACAATCAGTAAAATATGGCCGTTATCCCAGGAGGCAAGCCATGTTAGTCGCCTTCGCATTGACGAACTATGCATGCTTTCGGGAACGGCACGAGCTGAGTGTCCAAGCCGTAACGCGGGCAAGTGATCTACACGCATTCGACAGCGGCTCCCGGAGGGCACCCCGGCTGAACCGGGTGACGGCGATCTACGGCCCCAACGGCAGTGGCAAGTCTCGCTTGCTCCTGGGGCTGATGTTTGCCAAGAGCTTCGTGGTCAAATCGGCAACCAGCACCCAAGCCGGCGAGGAAATTCCGTATACGCCGTTCCTCTTCGACACCGAGACCCGGACACGCCCAACGATCTTCGAAGTCAGCTTCATTGAGGACGGCTCTTGCTACGAGTACACGTTCTCCCTCGACCGGGAGCGGGTTCGCTCCGAGTCTCTCCTGGTCTGGCCCCCGGATGGCCGGAAGCGCTTGCTGTTGGAGCGGCGCTGGGATGTGGGGAACCAGAGCTACGAGTGGACCTTCGGCCACTCGGTGTCGGGTCCCAAGGAAGTCTGGCGGCGCAGCACCCGCCAGAACGCCCTGCTTGTGTCCGTTGCTGCCCAACTCAACAGCGACATCTTCACTCCGGTAGTCGAGTGGTTTCGGAAGCGGTTGGCGGGTATCGGACCCGACTATTTGTCGGACACCTACACGCCCGAGGCAGTCCTCGCCGACGAAACGAAAAAGCGGCGTGTACTGGAGCTGTTGCGGGCCGCCGACATCACGGCGGCCGATGTGTCAGTCAGGAGAGAGAAGACAAGCCTCGAATCAATGAGGGAAAGTGTGCCGCCCAGCATCCTCAAGGAGTTGTCAAAGACAGGTGCGGATTCTGTGGAGTCTTTCCAGACGCAACTCGGCCACGCAGTCGACGGAAGTAGCGATCTTCAGTTCCTGGATCTGGAACAAGAATCGGACGGCACCCAACGACTCTTTGCGTTGGCATGGCCGCTTCTCGACATCCTCGATAACGATCGGGTTCTAGTAGTAGACGAGCTTGACCACAGCCTCCATCCGCTGCTCGTGGAAGCGCTCCTGCGACGTCTCAACAGTGGAAGCGACAGCAGCAGGCGGGGTCAGCTGATTGCCACTCTGCACGACACTACTCTCCTTGGCGGAGCGCTGGACCGCGGCCAGATCTGGCTGACCGACAAGGAACGACCAAGTGAGGCCGCAAACCTCACTCCGCTCTCCCACTTCCACCCTCGGAGGCGGGAAGCCTTGGAGCGCGGCTATCTGACTGGACGCTACGGAGGGATTCCGGTGACCTCGACGCCGCAGTTCGTTCCTACCGACTGAGTGGCTTCGGCGAAACAGCGCCCGTTCGGGAAACGTACGCGAGCGAGGCGCAAGGGCCGTTCCTCGATTCTGATTCTCTGCGAAGGTACACGGACCGAGCCCCACTATTTCTCGGCCCTCAAGCAGTGGTACCGATTGCCTAGCGTTCGGGTGCTGGGAAGTGAGCCGGGTACTGGGTTGGCGCGACTACAAGAACGAGTTCGCCGCGAAGCGCGCAGCATGTCTCCGGGGGACGAAATCTGGTGCGTCCTGGATCACGACGGCCGGGAGTTGGCTGTAGCCGATTTTCGATCCAAAGCAATACGCGCCGGCGTGCAGACCGCAGCGCCGGCATTTCACGTCGCCGTCTCGAGGCCCTGTTTCGAATTCTGGCTCCTCCTGCATTTCGAGTTCACGACCAAGCCTTTTGCCGGGGTTCCCGGCCAGTCAGCGTGCGCTCAAGTTACCCGGGAACTAACAGCCTGTGGCAAAACCCACGCGGCGTTCGACCGGCGATCCATCCCGGCTGAACCACCCCGCTTCGCTGCGTTCTGCGTTGCGTTTCGGTCGAAATACACCCGGTATTCCTCCCTCACGCGCCTTGTCAGCCGGGCCCCCACCGGGAGAACTGGCCCCACCGGGAGAACTGGGCCTCGCCCCCACCGGGAGAACTGGCCGGCCTCGGCGCTCACGTGGGTTTCACCACCGGCTGTTAAGGCGCCATCTACCGGACTACCAGAAGAACGACGCCGGAGTCTTCGAACGCATCGCCGATCGGATCCCGACAGCGGTCTCAAATGCAAAGCGCGTCTCCGACTCGGGCGCGTCCTCTTTTACGGATGTATGGAAGTTGATCGAACGGCTGGAAAAACTCCGAACTCCAGGGCCCACCTGATGCCGGCACAGACGCGGAAGCGCACCGGGCTCGCAGAGCGCGCATGACCCTTCCGCTGCCCCACCCCACCGCCCTCCTCCTCAGCTACGGCTATGTCGGCGCGCTGCTGCTCGGCACCGAACTGCTGCGCCGGGGCGGCAAAACCTCGCCGGACACCGCGCGCAAGATCGTCCACGCCGGCGTCGGGCTCTGGGTGGTGCCGACGGTCTTCGTCTTCTCCGACTGGCGGGTGGCAATCATCCCGCCCGTGACCTTCGTGGTCTCCAACTACGTCATCCACCGCTTCCGGCTGCTGCCCGCACTCGACGACGACCCGGCGAACCTGGGCACGGTGTTCTTCCCCATCTCCTTCGCTACGCTGCTCGCCGTCTTCTTCCGGCCCGGAGCCCCGAATGACGAGGCCTTCGTGGCGGTGGCGGGCCTTCTCACCATGGCGCTGGGCGACGCTGCGGCCGCCGTTTTCGGGAAGCGCTACGGAACCCGGCGCTACACGATCCTCGGCCACTCGCGAACGATGGAAGGGAGCATGGCGATGTTCCTGGTCACGGGGGTGGTCGTCGCCTTGGTGCTCAACACGATGGCGGGCTTCTCCTGGCACCCCGCGGTCGCTTTCGGGCTGGTGACGGGGACCGCGGCGGCCGGGATCGAAGCGGTCTGCCCCTTCGGAAGCGACAACCTGTTCGTGCCGCTCGGGACCGCGGCGGTGCTCTGGGCGCTGGTGCGGGTGAGCGAAGCCGCGCTCGGGGTCTTCTGACGGGCCGCCTGGCCCGGGTGACGGCAGGCCAACCAGGGAGTAACGGTGTGAGTCTCGCTGCCCTCGCCCATTGCCCGGACCCACCGCGAGGACGGCGAAGCGCCCCTTGGGTTTCCATCGCGCCATCCCTGTTGCGCGCAGCGCTATGCGGGGAATAGCGAGGGGAGTTTCAGCGCGCTACGCGGGGCGATGCCGGTGTGAACACCGGCGCTCCTAGTCTGAAGGGCCCCACCGGGAGAACTGCCCGGCGCTCCTATTCACCGCGGTGCCATGCGGGGACGGACGATGGGAGTTTCAGCGCGGAACCATCCCCCGGGTTGGACGCGACTTGAGGGAGTCGGGAAGCGGGAGTTTCGCTGGCCTGCGGCCAGCGATGCCGGTCTGAAGGCCCCCACCGGGAGGACTGGCCGGCGCTCCTAGAGCGAGCGGGCGATCAGCGAGAGGACCGTTCCCGCCTCGTCCTCGGTCAGCGAGAGGTTCGGGCGGACGCGCACCGAGCGCGCACCGCAGCCGAGGATGAGGAGCCGGTTCTCGTAGGCCCGGGCCAGGAAGCGGTCGCGCTCCTCCCTATCCGGGAGGTCGAAGGCGCACATGAGGCCCCGGCCGCGGACGGCGGTCATCCGGCCGCCGGCCTCCCGGGCCAGATCGTGGAAGCCGTCCAGAATCACCCGGCCGACCCGGGTGGCGTTGTCGATCAGCTTCTCTTCCTGGATGATCTCGAGATAGCGGCCGAACCGGACCATGTCCACCAGGTTGCCGCCCCAGGTCGAGTTGATCCGCGAGGGCAGCCGGAAGACGTTGTCCTCCACCTCGTCCACCCGGCGGCTCGCGAGGATGCCGCAGACCTGCGTTTTCTTGCCGAAGGCGAGGATGTCCGGCTGGACCCCGAAGTGCTCGAAACACCACATCCGGCCGGTCATCCCCACCCCGGTCTGCACCTCGTCGAAGATGAGCAGGAACTCGTGCTCGTCGGCCAGCCGCCGCAGCGCCTCGAAAAACTCGCGCCGGAAGTGGAGGTCGCCGCCCTCCCCCTGGATCGGTTCGATGATGAGGCCGGCGATGTCGTCGGGATCTTCGGCCACCGCGGCCTCGATCGCGGCGAGCGCCCGCGCCTCGGCGGCTTCCGTCTCAGCGAGACGCTCGGCTTCCGGGAAGCGGATGTAGGGATTCTCGATGCGCGGCCAGTCGAACTTGGGGAAATAGGCCACCTTCATCGGCTCGGTGTTCGTGATCGAGAGGGCGTAGCCGGTCCGCCCGTGGAAGGCCTGCCGGAAGTGGATGATCTTGCTGCCCCGCTCGCCCTTCCCGGCGGCGAGGTTCTTCCGCACCTTCCAGTCGAAGGCGGTCTTGAGCGCGTTCTCCACCGCCACGCTGCCGCCAGCGACGAAGAAGGCGTGCGGCATCCCTTCCGGGACGGCGAGGCGGGAGAAGGTCTCGAGAAAACGGGCCATCTCGACGGTGTAGAAGTCCGAGTTCGACGGTTTGTGGACCGCGACCCGACCCAGACGCTCCAGGAACGCGGGATTGGTGACCCCCGGATGGTTGTGGCCGATGGGGTTCGTCGCGAAATAGGAAAAACAGTCGAGAAAATCCCGGCCGGTGCGGGCGCAGCGCATCCACGCCCCGTGGCTTTCGTCGAGATCGAGGACGAGGTCCAGCCCGTCCGTGATGAGATGCCGGCGAAGGATGTCGTGGACTTCGGCGGGGCTCGGCCCCCGCGAAACAGCAGCGGAAATCGTACTCACGGTCATGCCGCAAGCGTAGCAAGCGGGAACGGGATCCGAGCGGTGGAGAACCCATACACTCCGGCGGATGCAAAGGCGCGCGCGCGGCCTCGTTTTCGCCGCACTGGCGTTCGCCGCCGCGGCCGGGACGGCCGCCGCTGCCCCGGACGGCCGAGAGGATGCCGGACCGCTGGTGGTCGAGGTGCGGGTCTTCGAGATCCGGCGCTTGAACTCGGACTTTTCCCCGATCGAAGACCTCTCGTTCGGGGTGGACAGCGACGGAACCTCGGTCCAGGTCTCCGAATGGCTCGCGACGCTTGCCCGCCGGATCCCGGACGCCTACTTCGCCCAGCTCCTGACGTTCGGGCCCGCGCCGGCTGCGGCCGAGGCCAAATGGGAAATCAGACGGCAGGACGGCAGGCGGGCCATCCGGATGCGCGTGCGGCCCGCCGCCGCAGACGCTCGGGCAAGCGGACCCGTCTCCGGGAGGGACACACCGGAGGCGAACGGACCGCCCGGGCGCTTCCGGCTGGACTTCGATCTCCTCCGCACCGGAACCGCGGCCCAGGAAATCAAGCTGCAGGGGCCGATCGAGCCGGGAATGACCCGGATCGTCAGCGGCCTCAACTTCGAGATACCGCTCAGCCGCTACCTGTCGTGGTTCCGGGAGCCCGGCGACCTCGCGGCCCGGGAGAAGCTTTACGAGGGTATCCGGAATCAGAACATCTACCTGGCGTTCGGGATCACTTTCCGGCGCCTCGAAGGTCCGGCTTCGCCGCCGGCCGTCCGGCTACGGCCGCCGGACGATCCTCGGCTGCGGGAGCTCCGGTCGCCGCTGGTCGGGAACGCGGAAGGCATCCTGCGCCTCCGCGTCCACCTGGACGAAGAAGGCGCCGTGAATCACACCGAGATCCTCGAAATCACCCTGCCCGAGGTCACTCCCCGGGTGCTCGGCATCGTGTCCGGATGGGAGTTCCCGCAGGCCGCGGGACGCGAGGGACGTCTGTTCTTCCCGATCCGGAGCGTGCTGCCCATCCCCTCGGGCTGACCCCGCAACACCGGGGCGACCCGGACCGCGGTTCCGCCGCGCGGTGGGACGCTTGCCGACGGCCCGGCTGTCTGGTACAAGGGTGCGTTCCGCTCATTTCCTCAAGGAGAACCACACATGACTTTCCGGACACTCTGTATGCGGGCTGCGCTGGGCGCGGCCCTCCTCGCCCTCGCAGCCTCCCCCGTCCTCGCCCAGTCGAGCGGTCTCGGCACCATCTCGTTCCCGAACTCCGGTAACGAGGCGGCCCAAAAGGACTTCATCGACGGCGTCGGCCTGCTCCACAGCTTCGAGTGGGAGGACGCCGCCGAGGCGTTCCAGCGCGCCCAGGCAGCCGACCCCGACTTCGCGCTCGCCTACTGGGGAGAGGCCCTGAGCCATACCGGCGGCCACCACGCCCCGGCGGGACAGGACATGTCGAAAGCGCGGGCCGCGCTGCTGAAGCTCGGGAAGACCCGCGCCGAGCGGGTCGCGAAGGCGAAGACCGACCGCGAGAAGCGCTATCTCGAGTCGACCCACATCCTCTACGGACCCGGCGACCTTCAGGAACGGAGTGACGATTACGAGGCGGCGCTGGCGGAGTTGACGGCCGCCTATCCCGACGATCTCGAAGCGGCGGCGTTCCATGCGCTCGCCCTCATGCGCACCCGGGTCCGGGGCGGAGCCAGCCAGCGGGTTGACATGCGCGCCGGCGCCATCGCCCAGCGGGTGTTCCGGGAGAACCCTGACCATCCCGGCGCGGCCCACTACGTGATCCACGCCTACGACGACCCGGTGCACGCCCCGGTGGCGCTCTACGCGGCCGAGAAGTACTCGGACATCGCCCCGGCGGCGGTGCACGCGCTCCACATGCCCTCGCACATCTTCGTTCAGCACGGGATGTGGGACCAGGTTCGGGGCCTCAACACCCGTTCCTACCAGGCCTCGATCGACCGCGCGGAGAAGAAGGGTCTCTCACCGGCGCGCTACTCCTACCACGCGCTCTATTGGCTCCTCTACGCCTACCTTGAGGAGGGCCGCTACGACGACTCCCAGGCGTTGCTCGACGAGTTCGGGGAACTCACCAAGCGCGACGAAATGACGGGCGGGATGAAAGAGACCTGGCTCCGCATGGATGCCCTGCACACGGTGGAGACGCGGCGCTGGAAGCCCGAGCCGGTGGACGATCTGGTGGCGCAAATTGACGGCGACGAACCCGAGGTCGGCCACCGCACCGCCGGCGCGATGATCTATGCCCGCGGGGTTAGCGCCGCCGAGACCGGGGACATCGAAACCGCGAAGAAAGCGCTCGAAGGACTGCAGAAGATCCAAGCGATGCTCGAGAATGACGAGAACCCGCGCGGCGCCGAGCAGGCGGCGGTGATGGCCCACGAGATGGCGGGCGTGCTCGCCAAGGCCGAGGGCGACCGCGACGGCGCCCTCAAGGCCTTCCGCATGGCGGTGGAGGTGGCGGAAGGCATGGAGCCTCCCTCCGGGCCTCCGGGCGAGTCCCCCATCGATTCGCCGATCCAGCCCGCCCACGAGCTGCTAGGCGACATGCTGCTCGATACCGGCGACGCCGAAACGGCTCTTCAAGTCTTCGAGACCTCGCTCCAGCGGACCGCGAAGCGGCCCCATTCGCTCTACGGCGCCGCGCGCGCCGCGGCCGCTATCGGCGACGAGGAAGCGGCCCGCCGCTACTTCGAACAGCTCCTCAGCACTCCGGAGCGCGGTCCGGATCTCCCGGGGCTGGCGGACGCGGAAGCCATGGTCGGCGAAACCACGATGCAACAGTAGGTCGAGCGGTCCGGGGGCGGGGCGCACCAAGAAATCAGCAGCGGAAACATCAGAGCCGCCTGATCCAAGCGCCCCGCTCCCGAACCGCCCGGCGCTCCGCGCCGGCAATCGAAACTCCCTTGCGCGCCAAGGCGCGCGGCGGCGAGTTCCGATTGGTCGTTACCTTCTTGTGAAAGGGGAGAATCCCCCCTTTCACACTTTCCCCCGAAATCGCAGGCAGCAAACAAAGTTCGCTGCCATGAGTTTCTTGCGCGTTCGGCAGTTCGTCATCCGGGATTGCGGTCCGGGAGCGGGGGGTTGGGGGTGGCCTTCCCAGTCACGTAAGTGTGGTTGGGAGTACGCGCTTCCGCTGTCGCTGGCCATGAGGGCGGGGGGCGGAGCGTCACTGCCCTGGGGCGCTGGCCAGCAGAGCGTCTCGCCGTCCCCGGCCAGGTCGGTGCCATAACAGCCTGTGGCACAACCCACACGGCGTTCGGCCGGCGATCCATCCCGGCTGAACAACCGGTGATGAAACCCACGCGGCGTTCGGCTGGCGATCCATCCCGGGATGGGAGGGGTTTGAGAGGGGAGGAGGCGTCTGGGTTGTCCAGGAACGAACCCGCCGCTGTCTAGTCGTCGCCGCCGAGCAGGCCGGAGCGGAGCAGGTAGTAGAGCAGGGTCACGACGCCGGTGAGCGCCGCGGCAACGTAGGTCATCGCCGCGGCGCTCAGCGACACGTCGAGCGCTCCGGAACCGGGGCATGTTCGCGAATGAGTCCGGGAAGTAGAACGGACTGGGGGTGAACCCCGGTTCCGGACCGCCCGGCGCTTCGCGCCGCGAACCGAAACTCCCTTGCCCGCCTGCGGCGGGCGGCGGCGAGTTCCGATTCGTCGTTACCGTTTTGTGAAAGGGGAGAATCCCCCCTTTCACACTTTCCCCCGAAAACGCGGGCAGCGAACGGAGTTCGCTGCGACGTTTATTCGTCGCCGCCGAGAAAGCCGGAGCGGAGCAGGTAGTAGAGCAGGGTCAGGATGCCCGTGAGAGCGGCGGCGACGTAGGTCATCGCGGCGGCGCTCAGTACTTTGGACACGCCATGCCGTTCTTCGGGGGTGATGATCCCGGTTTCCCAGACGAGCGCCTTGGCGCGCCGGGAAGCGTTCAGTTCCACCGGCAGTGTCACCACCTGGAACAGCACGACGAGCGAGAAGAGCGCGATTCCGAGCTGAACCAACCCGAGAGCTCCGAACAGGAAGCCGCCGATCAGCAGGAAAATGGAGATGTTCGAAGCGAAACTCGCCGGCCGCGCGAGAACCTGACGGAACATCAGCGGCTGATAGCCGGCGTGGTGCTGCATGGCGTGCCCGACCTCGTGGGCGGCCACCGCCACCGCTCCCACCGTCCGTCCGCCGTACACCTCGGGCGAGAGCCGGAGCACCCGGACACGGGGGTCGTAGTGGTCGGAAAGCGCTCCCGGGTGCTGCTCCACGGGGATATGGATGCCCTGGCGGCGGAGCAGCATCTCGGCGGTCTCGCGGCCGCTGCGTCCGCTCGAGACCGGGACCCGGTTGTAGCGGGCGAAGGTGCGCTTCACCTTGAACGTCGCCCACAGGGTGAGCGCGATGGCGGGCGCCAGCATCAGGAAATAGAGAGGATCAAAGAAGAACATGGAGGAAAGTCCGGGACGGAGAGAGAATCAGTGCCGTATGGATAAAACATCCAACGGACGACAAAAGTTTCCCAGACGACGGACCGAATCCGAACTCCAACACGATCTGCCCGGCGAGGAGACCCTGGGAATCAACGCGGGACGCCTCAAGGACTCGCTGATCCGGCTCTCCCGCTTCGGCCCCCATCCCGATGGAGGCGCCCAGCGACTGGCCTTTTCGAAAGACGAGCTCGCGGCGCGCGCCTGGATTACCGGCGAGATGGAAAGCGCCGGACTTCTCGTGCGCACCGATCCGGCCGGCAACCTCTTCGGCCGGCGCGAGGGAAAGGAGCCCCTCCCGGCCATCCTCTTCGGGTCCCACCTCGATACGGTGCCGCGGGGCGGCCACTACGACGGTACGCTCGGCGTGCTGGGAGCGCTCGAAGTGCTGCGCGCCCTCGCGGAGCAGCGCGTGGAAACGCGCCACCCGCTGGAGATGGTCGTCTGGTGCGACGAGGAGGGCGCCCACTTCGGGAACGGACTCTTCGGCAGCCGCGCCGCGACCGGAGGCATCCACGCCGGCGAACTCGACCGGGTCGGAGAGGACGGGCTCAGCCTCCACGAATGGATCGAGCGCTACGGGCTCGATCCCCGGGCGCTGGAGCGCGCCGTCCTGGACCCGCGCCGGGTGCGGGCGGTCTTCGAACTCCACATCGAGCAGGGCGGGAACCTGGAACGGGAGGGCTGCCGGGTCGCGGTCGTGGAGGGCATCGTGGGAATCCACCGGTTCGAGGTGAACGTCGGCGGGTTCCAGAACCACGCCGGCACCACCCCGATGGCCGAACGGAAGGACGCCATGCTCACCGCCGCGCACCTGATCGTCGCGGTCCACGAAGAGATCCGGGCCCTCCCGGGGGAACAGGTCGGCAACGTGGGCCAGCTCGCCGTCTCGCCCGATGCGGCCAACGTGGTGCCGGGCGCCGTGCGGTTCCCGATCGAACTGCGCGACCTGAAGGACGAGGTGGTGGACGACATCATCGAGCGGATCGGGGCGCGGGGAACCCGGTTGGCCGAAGCCACGGACTGCGCGGTCGCGATCCACCGGACGCTCCGCGAGCCTCCCGCCGACATGGATCCCGGGCTCCGGGCGCTGCTCTACCGAGTCGCCCGGGAGGCGGGTCACGAGCCGCTCTCGCTCCCGAGCCGCGCCGGCCACGACGCCCAGAACACCGCCCGGCACGGCATCCCCACGGGGATGATCTTCGTCCCCAGCCGGAGCGGGATCAGCCACGCCCCCGACGAGTGGACGTCCTGGGAAGACTGCGCCCGGGGGGTGGATCTGCTGCGACGGGCGGTATTGGCGGTGGATCGGGGGTAGGGAAGGGTGGCGCAACGCCACCCACGCGTCCCCACGGCGTTTCGCCGTCCCCGGTTAGCAGCCCGTGGTGAAAGCACCCCGCACGAGCCCGAGGAGGTCGCGCGCGGCGAATCCGTCGGTTTGTGTGCGTGCGGGGCGCTTTCCCCACGGGTTGGTGGTGCGAATCGCTGCGCGATTCGCACCACCGTCTTTCGTGGGGAGGGGAAACCCCTCCCCACACCCCACCCCCGCGGCGCTGCGCGCCGCGAATGGATGCCTTCCGGGTTTCACCACAGGCTGCTAGGTCTGGTCAATCGGTGAGATTGGCGGTGGGAGTTTCGCGGCCTGCGGCCGCGATGCCGGTGTGAACACCGGCGCTCCTATGTCTTCAAGAAGACTTCGCGGCCGAGCGCGGAGGACTGCTGAATCGCCTTCACCACCCGGAGGGAGCGGAGCGCTTCCTCCCCGGTGAGCACCGGATCCCTCCCCTCCCGCACCGCGTCCGCCATGTCCTGAAGCTGCACCCGGTGGCGCGTCTGCGGGTAGGCCCAGGGGTCGTCGGTATCCACCCAGTCCGTACTCTCCGGCAGTCCTTCGGGCCCGGGGACGCCTTCGACGTCCCACACCAGGAACTGGTCGTACTGCGCGTTCGCGATCACCGTCCCCCGCTCGCCGTGGATCTCGAGCCGCGAACGGAGCGCGGGCCGGATCGCGGTGGTGCTCTCCACGACCCCCATCGCGCCATTTTCGAAACGGAGCATCGCGGTGGCGACGTCCTCCACCTCGATCGCGTGCCGCCGGGTGGCGGTCCGCCCGATTACCGAGGCGACCGGCCCCACGAGGTGCTGGAGGAGATCAATGATGTGGATGGACTGGGTCATCAGGCAGCCGCCGCCCTCGAGCGCGGCGGTACCGCGCCAGGCCGCCCGCCGGTAGTAGGACGGGGACCGGCTCGCCTTGTCGAAGGCGTCGGCCAGCCAGATCTCGCCGAGCCCCCCGCTTCCGAGCAGCTCCCGGAGCATGTCCGCAACCCGCCCGAAGCGCATCTGGAAGATCACCCCGAGCCGCACTCCCCGTTGCCGGCAGTGCTCAACCATCCGCTCGCCCGCCTCGACCGTCGCTTCCAGTGGCTTCTCGACCAGCACGTGGCGCCCGGCGTCCGCCGCCGCCAGGGTCATCTCCGCGTGGAGGCCGGTGGGACTGGTGATGACCACCACCTCCACCTCCGGATCGGCGATCAGATCGCGGTAGTCGGTGTAGGCGCGGGGGTTCCCGTGCTCGGCCGCGAAGGCGCGGACCCCCTCCGGGTCGCGGGAGCAGACCGCGGCCAGGAACCCGCCCTCGACGAACTCCAGCTCGCGGGCGCTGAAGCCGCCCGCCATCCCGGTCCCGATCAGGCCGAACCCGACCGGCCTGCGCTCCGTGGGGCTCACGCTCAGCGCTGAAGTTCGAGGACGATGACCTCGATGGGATCGGCCCCCCGGTTCACGTCCCCGTGCAGTTCGCCCGGCGGGTCGGCGTCGAGCCAGTAGGCCTTGCCGTCCTCCCAGTGCATGGCCTTTTCCTTCCCCTCCTCGGTCACTACGTGGAGGGTTCCGCCCCGGAGCGCCACGATCGCGCGGCCGTTCTCGTGACGGTGCATGGAGAGCGGCTGGTCCGGGTAGACGAGCGTCTTCCAGACCTTGAGATGTTCGTTTTCGAACTGCGGCTCGCGGCGGGAACGCTGCTCCTGCCCGCCGGCGAAGCGGGAACCGGAAGCGAACCCGACCAGCAGGCCGAGAGAGAGGACGAGAAGCAGACGCAGCATGGGATCCCTCCACGGGAAATCCGGCCACCGGGGCCGGCAGACGCGAGAACGCTCGGATAGGCTAATCGGATCATGTTCTCCGTTCGAAAGAAAGCGTCCACCGGGATCCTGGCGGCGGCCGGAATTCTCCTCGGCCTGGCCGGCTGCGGCGGCTCGAGCGACATCGCGCTGCCTTCCCCCGATCCCCTGACTCCCTACCGGCTGGCCACCTACCGCGCCTCGGACGCCGGCGACGGGGCGCCCCGTCCGGCGATCGTCATCGGGGACACCATGCTGGACCTCGCCGCCGCCGACGCCCTCTTCGCCACCGAGACCGGCGCCTCGCCGTTCGGCTTCGCCGAAGACCTGATCGCGGTGATCGCCGCCGGGGACTCCGCCACCGCCCGGCTGAACCAGCTCGCCAACCATTTCGAGGGTCGCGAGGACGGGTTCCGCTTCCGCGTCGAGCCGCATCGGCTGACCGCGCCGCTCCTCTACCCGGCGAACCTGCTGGCGGCGGCCGCGAACTACCGCTCGCACGCCGCCGAAATGAACGTGGAGCAGGAGGTGGACCCGGACCGGGACGCGCCCTACCTCTTCGCCAAGTCCGCCCGCTCGGGGATCATCGGAACGGGAGAGGCCTACCGGATCCCGCCCGGCCGCGACCGGATCGACTGGGAAGGCGAACTCGGGGTGGTCATCGGAAAGACGGCCCGCCGGGTCCCGCTCGATGAGGCCCTCGACTACGTGTTCGGCTACACCGTCGTCTTCGACGTGAGCGACCGGGGCGGGCGCTATCGCGAGAACCCGATGCTGCCCGGACCCGACTGGTTCTCCGGCAAGAGCGGCGACCGCGCCGCCCCCATGGGTCCCTACGTCACCCCGAGCGCCTTCCTTCCCGATCCCCAGGCGCTTCGCCTCACCACCCGGATCGACGATCGGGTGGTACAGGACGGCGCCACCGCCGACATGATCTATTCGGTCGCCCACCTCGTCGCCTACGCGAGTCAGATCATGACCCTCCACCCGGGTGACGTGATCGCCACCGGCACCCCGGACGGGGTCGGGTCGGGGCGCGAACCGCCGGAGTTCCTGAGTCCGGGCCAGACGGTCCACATCGAGATCGAGGGGATCGGGACGCTGTCCACGCCGATCGAAGCGGACGGCGAGTCGTGAGGCGCTGGGGTCTCGTAGCGGCGGGTCTCGCGATCCTGGGGGCGGTCGGGACCGCGGACGGCTACCGGCTGCGCGGCTCGGCGTGGACGCTTTCTTCCGCCGAGGCGCTCCACTGGGCCGAGTCCGATTTCCCGCTCCGCTTCCGGATGCTGGAGAACGACAACCTGCCGGCCGACGTGGACCTCACGCAAACGGGCTGGACCGAGCTCGTGGAGCGGAGCCTGGTCCACTGGACCGGCATTCCGACGGCCCGCATCGAGATCGTGCTGGAGGAGGAAACCGTGGCTCTGTCGCAGGCCGACATGGATGACGGCGTCAATACCATCGGCTTTTCTTCCGACGAGGATTTCGTGGATTCCTGGATCACCGCGCGGGCGGCCTGGCGGTTCGACGGCAACAAACTGGTCGGTTGTGACATCGAGGTGAATCCCGACTTCGTCAAGAACTGGTCGCCGCAGGATCCCGACCGGCTCCTCGAGGTCGTGGCCGTCCACGAGATGGGCCACTGCCTGGGGCTCGGACACACCGAGCCGCACCCGATGCCGCTCTGGACGGATCGCCCGGTGAAAGCGGACCCGGCCTTTCTGCCCGATCCGGTGATGTCGTATTCGAATTCCTACGGGTTGGAACTGCCCGAAGACGACACGGTCCCCGTCTCGCTGCTCTATCCGGCGCCCGGCTTCCTCAAATCGCGCGGTTCGGTGCGCGGGAGCGTGGTCCTCGAGGAACGGCCCGCGGCATTCGCCTATGTGCAGGCGGTGCGGCCGGGCGAATCCGGCATCCCCACCCGCCCCGGCCCCGGGACGTTCGCAGACAAAAATGGCGATTTCCATCTCGAGGGCCTCTCCCCGGGACACTGGATGCTGTGGGTGCATCCCATCCTGGTGACCCGCCGGAACGCCCACCCTATGACTCCCGACGCCGACGCGGCCGGTGCATCGGAGTTCCTCGACCAGTGGCGGTGGGTACGTGTCGAAGCCGACGAGGTGCTCGAGGAAGTTGAGATCGTCGTCCATCCCGGACGCGAGGTGACCCCGGGATGATTCGGCTCGCACGCAGAATTGGGACTGCCCTGATCGCCGTCGGAATGCTGTCGTTGCTGGGATGCACGGATAGCTTGACCCCGGCCGCCCCATCTCCGGCGCCCGCGGTTCAGACGCCCCCGTCATCGCCTCCTCCTGCACCACCTCCTCCACCACCTCCCGACCCCTGCAGCGAAGTGTCGCTTCAAGTCGCCTTTCTGGGCCAGGGCGATGCCACCGAAATCGCGCGCGGCGAACTGACGCTCGTGGCAGCCGACCCGGATGTCGGCCTCCACTTCGCGTCGCCGTACACCATCGAGGTCCCCGAAGGCGGCGCCAACCTGGACGTCCCCAGCCTTCGTCCCACGATCGGAGTGTTCGTCTCGGATCTCGCCTTCGCGCCGGAGGGCGACGGCTTCCGGCAGACGATGACGCTCGAATGGATCTCGGAACTGGAAGTCCGCGCGGGAACCGCCGGCTGCGATCCGATCAGCGTCTCATGCGATCTGTCCGGCTGCACGAACTCGTCGTAGGGCCGCACCATTCAAGGGAGCGCCGGCCGGCTTGCCCGGTCAGCGGCGCTCCCGCAGCGCCACCGACCGAACGACCGCCACCCGGGTGTCCAGTAGCGGGGGATCGAACCGTTCTTCGACTCCATCCGGCCACCGGATCCGCAAACCCGTAACCTCCGCCCCCGCCGGAATCCCGAAGTGGGCCACCGGCTCGCTGCTCGTCAGATAGCCGGCTTCGGGATTCACCGCGCGCACCAGGGCGCGCTCCCCAAGCTCCAGGGTGACGACCGCCCCCTGACTCGGCCGCCCGAACTCACGCGGCTCCACGACGAGGAACGCACCGCTCCGCGCTGACCGGTTCTCGAAGAGCCGCGCCGGGCCGCCCACGCTGGTCACCACCAGGTCCAGATCGCCGTCCCGGTCCCAATCCCCGGTCGCGAGACCTCGGCCGACCGCCGGGATGTCCGTGAAGCCTGCCAAGGCCATTTCCGCGAACCGGCCGCTCCCGTCGCCGAGGAAAGCCTGGGCCGGCTCGGCGTAGGCACCGAGCCCGTCGGCCAACGAGGAGCCCGCCTCGCGGGCGACGGCGCCGTTCACCAGCAGGAGGTCGAGGTCGCCGTCGAGCTCGAGGTCCAGGAACCGGGTTCCGAACCCGGTCCAGGGCAGGCTCGGCAGCCCCAGCCCCATCGCCGGAGTGTCATCGACGAACCCGCCGCCCTGGTTCCGGTAGAGCGTGTTCGTCTGGGCGCGCAGGTGGGTCATGAAGAGGTCGAGGTCGCCGTCGCCATCCACGTCGCCGAGCAGCACCCCCATGCTGGCCTCGGAGCGTCCCTGCGCGTTCAACGCCACTCCCAGAAACAGGGCGGCGTCGGCGAAGGTCCCGTCTTCGTTCTGCTCCCAGAGCAGGTTGGGTTCGCCGTCGTTCGCCACGTAGAAATCGAGGCGTCCGTCGCCGGTGAAATCGTGACAGAGGACCCCTAGCGCCGGACGGCGTTCGCCCAGGATGCCGGCCTCGCCCGAGACATCTTCGAACGTTCCGCCACCCAGGTTGCGGTAGAGGCCGTCACGCTCGTAAGGGAGGCTCTGGGGAGAGCAGAAGTCGGGTTCGCCGGAAGCCGAGACGCAGTCCCGGTCCGGATCGTTCTCGAGGTAGCCGCCGACGTAGAGGTCGAGGTCCGAGTCGCCGTCGTAGTCGCAAAAGACCGCCGAACTCGACCAGCGCGCGCCGAACACCGCGGAATCCGCCCGCTCGAACGCGCCATCCTCGCCGATGTAGAGGGCGTCCGGCCCGTAGTTCGCAACGAACACGTCGGGGTCCCCGTCCGCGTCAACGTCCCCGACGGCCACCCCGGTGCCGTAGGCGCGGTCGGCGAGTCCGAGCGCCCCTTCGGTGTCCCGAAATGTCCCGTCCGGTTGTCGGAGGAAGAGCCGGTTCCCGGGGAGTTCCGCCGGAGAAGTTCCAGCCCGATCGTCGGGCAGCGGACCGGCCTGGATCAGGTAGAGATCGAGGTGCCCATCCCCGTCGGCATCGAAGAGCGCCGCGCCCGAACCCATGATCGCGGGGAGCGGGAACCGGGAGAGGTCTCCCGGATCGTGGACGAAGTCGATGCCCGACTCCCTCGTGACCTCTGCGAGGCGGGGCGCCACCTGAGCCACCGAGAGGGGCACCCCGCCGAAAGCGAGACCCGTCATGATCGCTGCGCGGCGAACCCCATTCCAACGATGCAAGGGGTCCCCGTCAGCGGCCCGGTTCCGGGTGCTTTTCGCGGAGCGCAGCGAGGAATCTCTCCGGGGGCTCGGCCCCCAGATCCCGCGCCTCGTGAACCGCCGCCCACGCTTCGGGGAAGCGGCCGAGTTCGGCGAGCGCCACCGCGGCCAGGATCCGGCTCGCTGCGTCCGTCGGGTCGAGCTGGCCGGCGCGCTGGAGAGCGGTGAGCGCCGGCTCGAAGCGCCGTTGGCGAAGGAGGACATCCCCGAGCGCGGCGTGGGTCTGCGGTTCCTCGGGCCGCGATTCGAGCGACGCGCGGAACTCGTACTCCGCCGCCGGGAGATTCCCCTCGCGAGCGCGGAGCACGCCCAGGCCGAACCGGGCCAGCGCCTGTTCCGGGTCGAGCGCGACTGCGTCCCGATAGAAGGGTTCCGCTTCCGCGCTCTTGTCCCGTCCGCCGAGGACAGCGCCGAACTCGGCGAGCACATCGGCGTCCCGCGGACGGATCCGGGCCAGGTCCCGATAGAGGCTCTCCGCGTCGCCGAGACGGCCCTCCCCCCGGGCGGCGCGTGCCCTCTCGAGGAGCCGCGGAGAGGAGATATCGCGGTCGTTCATCCGGAAGTGGATCGGATCCTCGAGGGCGGGGAGGCCGCCCGTGGGGCGCTCCGCTCCGGCGTCCGCCACCTCGCGCGCCCGGTCCCGATCTCCGACGGCGCTCCAGGCGCGCACCAGAGCCGACCGCGCCGCCCCCGCGTCCGGCGCCAGCACCAGGGCACGCTCAAGCAAGGGAAGGGCCTGCGGGGCGTCGCCACCCGCGAGCAGGACCGAGCCCAGACGGAAGAGGCCCAGCGCTGACCCCGGCTCCACCTCCAAGGCCTCCCGATAGGCAGCCGCGGCTCCATCCCGGTCTCCGAGTTCCTCCCGAAGCTCTCCCAGAAAAATCAGGGCCGGCGGATACCCCGGATGCTCGTTCACCCCCGCCGCCAGCGTTGCCGCCGCTTCGCCCGGATCGCTGCCGCGCAGCGCGTGGGCGAGCAAATAGTGCGCGGTAAGACGCGTGACATCGCCACCTGGAAGCAACTCCAGAGCCCGCCGGTAACACCCCGCCGCTTCAGCGATCAGGCCGTGAGCATGGAGCGTCTCCCCATAGACGAGCCAGACTCCGGCGTCTGCTGGCCCCGCCCGGACTTCGTCCGCCAGACGGCCGAGCAGCTCCCCGACCTGGGGCTCCATGTCCCGGCTCTCCACGATCGGGGGACCGGGGCTCTGCCCGGCAGCCGTGAGCGCCAAGAAGCCCATGCCGAGCGCGAACCCGAGGCCGGGGCGCGGGAGGGGTGCGATCACGCCCCGATCGTACTTCCGCGCGGGAAGCAGCGGCTTGGACCCCCTGCGCCGGCAACTGGCGCCCTGGCATCCCTGTCGCCATTTCACCGGATGCCGCCAAGATAGACTAGTCTGAGTACCGTCTTGTTCCTGCAAAAGGGAGGTTACCGATGTCCGAAGTTGGCGCGTTCGAAGCGAAGACACATCTGCCTGCGCTCCTCAGGCGTGTGCAGCAGGGGGAACGATTTGTCATCACCCGGCACAGCCATCCCGTGGCCGAGCTGATTCCCTTCCAGAAGCGAGATACGGAAAGAATCCGAGCGGCCATCGAGGGCCTGAAGGAATTCCAACGGGATCACAGCCTCGGCGGGTTGTCAGTTCGCCAACTGATCGAGGAAGGACGGCGTTTTTGATGGCGTTCGTGCTCGACACTTCGGTCACGATGGCATGGGTCTTCTCCGACGAGGCAACGGATGCAACAGACCGGCTGAGGGACTCCCTCCTGGAGACTCGGGCGTTCGTACCGGCGCTCTGGCCGATCGAGACCTCCAACGCGTTGCTCACCGCAACCCGCCGCGGTCGGATCACCCGGAATGAGTGGCCCGCGATTCGCGCCCACCTCGACGCGCTGCCCATTGAAGTGGATCCGATCTCCGCGTCGCGCACCTGGGGTGCAACCCTCGACTTGGCGAGCGTGCATGGGATCTCCGCCTACGATGCGATGTACCTCGAACTCGCCGGACGGCTGCGGATTCCGCTCGCCACCCGGGATAGGCAACTTCGCGCCGCTGCAGAGTCGGCGGGCGTCGAAGCGCCCGCAATCGGTTGAGCCGCGCCCCGAGGGCGCAGATTCGATCCCGAAGGTTTCATCGGGTTCCTTCCGGGCGCTGTCGGTAAACCCAATTCCTGTCCGTGCCGGCGGCATGGGGTGTGGGAACACCCGCTAGCATGGCGACAGCCTGCCGGTCCTCCCCTGATGCACCGCTCCTTGCCGACGCTCCTGCGAGTCGGACTCGTCCTTGTGCCAGCCTCCTTCCTGGCCGGGTTCCTCCTCCCTTCGGAAGCGCGCTCCCGGCAACCGCCCGACCGGAAGGAACTGCTCGGAGAGTGGGAAGGAAGAGCACGCCCCGGCTCCCTCACAGGACCTCAGGTCTGCTCGGCCTGCCACGCCGACATTGCCGCCGAGCAGGAGGCGCACCCGATGGCGCGCACCGGTGTGGCGCTCCTTCCGGAGGCGGCCGACCCGTGGTTTTCGGAAGAACGGCTGAACACCTCCGTCCAGTGGAGAAGCCCGGGGCCGGATGCCGACGAGCGGCCCCGCTACCTGCGGACCGAGGCAGGCGTGGCCCTCGTGGACCCGTCGGGCGAGAGCGCCGCGGTCCATGCCGTCTTCGGCTCGGGCCTGCGGGGCGTCACCCCGGTTCACTTCACCGCTGAAGGCGGGATGCGGGAACTCCGGGTCACCTGGTCGCACGGACGGAACGCGTGGATCGAAACTCCCGGGTCGGAGGGCGACCGTCATCCCCTGGGGGATCTCGACTCTCCGCGGGCAATGCGGGAATGCGTCGGCTGCCACGCGACCGCGGCCGCCTGGAACGGACCCGCGCCCGACCTCGCGGAATCGGAGTGGGGGGTGCGCTGCGAGCGGTGCCACGGGCCGGGCGAAGCGCACGCGGGAACCACGGACGCGCGCCTGATCTTCAATCCCGGGCGGCTTGCTCCGGCCGAAGAGGTGCGTTTCTGCGGCCAGTGCCACCGGACGCCCACCGACTTCGAACCGCTGCAGGTCCTCCAGCGGGACTCCGGCCTCGCCCGCCACGCCGCCGGCAGCCTGATGATGAGCGCCTGCTTCCGGACGCCCTCTCCGGAGCGCACGATTTCCTGTACCGACTGTCACGACCCGCATCGGGCCGAGAGTTCCGTCGCCGAACGGAGTCGAACCATCTGCCGCCGCTGCCACGAGGACCCGGCGGCGCTCCACGACTACGAGCGCGTCACCGCGGCCTCGGATTGCCTCGCCTGCCACCTGCCGCTTCGGGAGGAGGTCTTTCCGGGCGCCGCCTTCACCGATCACCGGATCCGCGTTCAGGGCGCGCCTCCGGCCCCCGGTTCGCCCGGGGAGCGTGCGGAACTCCAGTATCTGGAACTCCTCTACCGGAACGAGTTGTCTGGTGAGAACGACCAGCAGGAGGAGGCCCGGCTGCTCGTGGGTCTCGGAGAACTCCTGTTCGCCCAGGGACTTCAGGCCACCGCCGTTGAAACCCTGGAACGGGGTCTCGAGTCCGGACCCGACTACCAGCGCCTGCTCAAGGCCGCGGCGCTCCTCCGCGAAACCGGACGGCCCGAGTCGGCTGAGGCGGCGCTGACGCGGGCCACCTCAATGGAGCCGGAAGCGGCGCAGGCGTTCTTCGATCTGGGCGACCTCCGCCTCCAGCGAGGCGACGGCCCCGGGGCGGTCGAACCCCTCGAAGCAGCCCGTAGCCTGAATGCGGGTTCCTCCGTCGTGGCTTCCCGGCTGGGCTCGGCCTATCGGGAGGCTGAGCGTCTTGAGGAGGCGCTGCGGGAGGGCCTGGCTGCGGTAGAGCTGGAGAGCTCCTCGCCCGGGCCGTGGCTCGAGCTGGGGCTCACCCGGTGGCGCCGGCGTGAACTGCGGGAGGCCGACGAAGCGCTCCGCACCGCGCACGAACTGGATTCGGACGCGCCGGCGGTCCTCGACGCCCTGGCGCGGCTGCTCGCGCTCGATCCCGATCCCGATGCCGATGTGAGGGACGTCACGGAAGCGAGGCGGCTGGCGGAGCGGCTCGCAGGCTTCGGGGGGTACCAGGAGCCGCGCGCGCTCGATCTGCTCGCGGCGGTTTACGCCGCGGACGGCGATTTCGAGTTGGCGGTAAGGACGGCGGAGCTTGCGGCCTCGCAAGCCAGCGCCGCCGGGGAAGCCGCATTCGCTCGGGAGATTCGGGACCGGCTCGCGTTCTACCGGCAGGGACGGGTCTGGAGGAGCCGGGGTCAGGGGGAGTAGGGGGTGGCGTTGCTCGGGGGGGGGGGGTGGCGTTGCGCTAGGAGCGCCGGTCTGGAGGCCCCCACCGGGAGAAGTGGCCGGCATCGCGGCCGAAGGCCGCGAAACTCCCATCGTCATGCTCGCCGATTCACCGGGCCTAACCGGGGACGGCGAAACGCCCTGGGGACGCCTAGGTGGCGCTGCGCCATCCTCGTTGCCTGCTGCGCCATACGGGGACTGGCGATGGGAGTTTCGTGGCCCTGCGGGCCACGATGCCGGTCAGAGACCGGCGCTCCACGGCGCTCCGACAAAAAAAGGGGCGGGCCCGAAGGCCCGCCCCCAAGGTTCTGGGTTGAGATCGCCTAGAAGGTGATCTTGCCCATGAACTGGAAGGTCCTCGGGTAGCCGCGGGTACCCGGGATGCTCCCGAAGTTGCTGTTACCGAGAATCGTGCGGGGTCCGCGCCAATTCACGTGGTTGAAGAGGTCAATGAACTCGAACCGCAGGGTCAGGTTCATGTCCTCGTAGATCCGCGTGGTCTTCTCGAGCGCGACGTCCCAGTTGATGAGGACCGGGCTGCGCACCGAGGCCGTGGTGTTCGGAGAGTTGCTCAGCGTGAGTCCCTGGGTGAGCTGCGCGTCGCCAGCCGAAAGGTAACTGGTGTGGTTTCCCGTCGGGTTGCCGCCGCCGCTCAGGTTCGCGCTCGTGGGCCGCTGGTGGTTGAAGCCGTAGGAACTCAGCGGGTTCGAGTTCTGGTAGACCACCACCGGGAAACCGCTCCGCATGATCGTCACCACTGAAAGCGCCCAGCCGCTGAAGATCGGGTTGTCTCCGGGGGTGCGGTAGGTGCCGTTGATGTTGAACTGGTGCGGCACGTGGACCCGCGACGGGCCGTAGTCGGCGTCCGACAGCGGCCCGCATTTGGCGAATGCACACTCGTCGGGCGTGTTGTAGATGACGTTCGTCTCGTTCTCCAGCAACTGGTTGTTCTCGTAGATGTTGTCCTCGTGCTTCGTGAAGGTGTAGTTGATCCGGGCGCCCCAGTTGCCCCGGAACCGCTTCTCGAACTCCACCCGGAGGGCGTTATAGAGCGACTTGCCGGAACTCACGTGGCGGGCCAAGACGTTCCGGAAGTGCGGATACGGACGCAGGAGCTGGCCGAGCGGCAGCGTTTCCGCACCCGAGAAACTCCCGAAGCGCGAATCACCGTAAAACGGGTTGGGATATTCGTCGTTCAACCGGTCGCCCAGCGACAGGTATTGGTCAGCCAACTGGTTAATGTTGATGGACGAGTTGTTCGTGCCGCCGATGGGGATGTCGGCGCCCTGGCTGCCGACGTAGCCGATCTTCACCGCGAGGTCGTTGCCGATGTCGCGCTGGAGGTCGAGGGACCACTTGTTGATGTAGGGCGAAGCGCGGAACTGCTCGTTGAAGTACACGTTCCCGCCGATGTTCTGCAAGCGGCCGTTGGCATTCCCGATCGGGTTCCCGATGCCGTTCGGGAACGGGTTCGAAGCGGTCGCCGTCGGCGGGGTCTTGCCGTCGACACTGGTCGCGAGGGAGGTGACGTTGGTGTAGCCGTAGGTCCCGAGGTTCGACGCGCCGCCGCCGCTCGGGATTGCGTAGGGCGCCCAGAAGACCGCGTAACCGCCACGGATGACGGTCTCGGGGTTGATCGTGTAGGCGAAGCCGACGCGCGGTCCGAGCTTGATACCCGGCGGATCCCACTGGTGGGTGGGGTTGCCGTCGAGGCCCGCATACATGAGCCCGCCGCGGAGCGGGAAGCCCGGAAGGGACCCCTCGAGACTCGTGTCCAGGCCGACCTGCATCGGGTAAGGATTGCTCCGGTCCCAGCCGACGGCGAAGCCGTTGTCGTCCTCCATGAGGCCGCTCTCGCGCTCCACCCGGAGTCCGAGGTTCAGCACCAGGTTCTGGCTCGGGCGCCAGTCGTCCTGGATGAAGCCACCGTAGTAGTCGATGAAGACGTCGGCCGCCTGGGCGATCGTGGCGCTGCCGCCGTTCGGGATGCCGAGCAGCAGGTCAGCCAAGCCGCTCCCGGAGCCGCTGTCCGGCGCGGTGGGGCTCGGGCCCTGGGTGAACTTCTGCGCGAAGCTCATACTGAAGCCGTTGCTGAAACTCGCGTTGTGGAGACCCATGCGCCGCCACTGTCCGCCGTACTTCACAGTGTGGTTGCCGAGGAACATCGAGTAGGTGCCGCTGACCTCACGCGACCACCACTGGGTGTCGGTATTGCCCCAGGAGCCGTGCGTCGAACCGCCGTCGCCGAAGTTGGAGACGCTGACCGATGGGAACTGACTGATGTAGCCGTCCTGCGCGCCGATCTGATCCAGGAAGCCGCCCTGGATACCGAGCTCGCCCCGGATCTGGTCAATGCCGTACTCCGGATTGATCACCGAGTCGTTGAAGTACATCTGGCCGTAGCGCAGCGTCAACACCGAGGCGTCGCCCACCACGAAGGTGTTGTTGAAGGCCACCACGTGCACGTCCCGGAGCAGGTCCGCAGCGCCGATCCCGTAGGCGGGGGCGCTGTCCAAACCCAGCAGGTCCGTGTACTGCTGGAAGGCGCCTTCCTTCGACGTGTAGTACAGGTAGCTCAGCGAAGACTGCCAGTTGTCCGAGAAGGCGTGCGTCAGGTTCAGGTCGGCCTGGAGCGCGGTCGTGGCCTGGGCTCCGGAGGAGCTGATCGGACCGCCCGGCCCCAGGTTGGTCAGCAACTGCGCCAGCCCGCGGCCCGCCGGGTCGACCATGTGGGACGGGATCACGTTCCCGGGGAAGGGCCGCCGGTTTCCGTTCGCGTCGAGGTCGAACGGGTTGTAGATCGTCGTCCCGCTCCCGGAGAAGTCGCCCGCCGCCTCGGCGGAAGTGGGGATGATGACCTCGGTGTTGTCGGCGAGGAGATCCTCGAATCCCTCGGCCGCCGCCCAGAAGAAGGTCCGGTCCGACAGGATCGGGCCGCCGAAGGAGCCGCCCCACAGGTCGAAGGGACGGTCGGCGAACGTCCTGTCCGGGTTGGCGTCAGAGGACAACTGGTCGGTGTAGGAGAGCGCGCGCCAGAGCGTGTCCACTTTGCCCGGGCGCTTCTGCCAGGTGCCGCCGCCGGCCCAGTTGTTCGTGCCGCCACGGGCGATCACGTTGAAGACGCCGCCGCCGGTGCGGCCCATTTCGGCGTCGTAGGTGTTGATCTGGACCTTCATTTCCTGAACCGCGTCGAAGATCGGGATGATCGCGGTGCGGTTTCGGAGGTCGGTCGTCGAGACGCCGTCCACGGTGTAGTTGTTGCCGCGGAGCGGTCCGCCGCCCAGCGAGAGGAGGGACGAGTTCGTCTGGTCGGACTGCTTCACCCATACCGGGTTGCCGGTGTGGACCACGTTCGGCGTGCCCACCGCGAGGATGAACACGTTCCGGCCCGGGGTCGGCAGCACGTCGAGTTCGGCCCGGGTGACGGACGAAGCAACCGAAGCGGTCGCGGTCTCGATGAGCGGGGTTTCGCCGGTGACGGTCACCGTCTCTTCAATTCCACCGATCACGAGCGTGGCGTCCAAGACCAGGAACGAAGAAACGCCGATGATGAGCCCTTCGCTCACGTACGGCGCGAAGCCGCTCAGTTCAGCGCGGAGCGTGAAGGTGCCGGGCTGGACGCTCGAGAAGTTGTACTCCCCGACTGCGTTTGCAACCGCGGTCCGGGACACGCCAGTGTCCGGGTTGTTCAGCGTCACGGTGACGCCGGGAAGGACGCCACCGTCGGCGTCCCGAATCACACCGCGAATGCCGCCCTGGAACGTCTGGGCGAAAGCGCCCGTCGCGAGTCCCAGAACGCCGAGCAACGCAACGGTCCTAAACAAAAAAGATCTCATAAGTCCCTCCCTGGATTCGAATGAGTCCATGATCAGAAAGCCCGAGTGAACGGGCAGTCCCAAGCACGTTGAGTCGCGAAGAGTCGAAACGACAAGTCCACGCATCTAAGTGCGAAACTGTAGGCGATTCGGTCACGTTTCTCCACAGTCACGATAGGCAAGAGGCGGACCGTGTTCGCAGAGGTTCCTACGCCCCTGGCCAAGTCATTGAATTGAACTGCTTTTATACCTTTTTCTCGCAAGTTTCTCGCAAGGTGTCCGGTGCCTGGATTCTGGAGAAACGAATTCAAGAAACTGAACCGGAAACGACAGGCCAGATCGCTGCCGCCGAACTTCGCCCGAAACCGGCGTACCGGGTCAGCGGGGTGACCTTCAGGCACGGCGTGCTAACGCCGCCATCCGGCCAAAGAAGTCGGCATGGCCACTCAGGATGCGCTCCTCGGCTTCCCGGTTGGGTTCGAGGGACCACTCGCCCGCTTCCCGGGTTCCGCCGAGCAGGATGCCGTCCGCCCGGGGCATCATGTAAAGCCCCTGGTACAGCGCGATGTAGCGGATCTCGGGCTGCGGGAGCAAAACGGTGAGCTGGCCCTTGAGTGGGGTGAGTTCCTCGTCTCCGACCAGCTCGCGGGCGCCGATGCCGGTGCAGTTGACCACGCGGCGTTCGGGCAGGCCGGCAATCTCATCGAGAGAGCCAAAGTCGCGGATCCGGACCTGGCCGCCGGCGAGCTGGAAGTCCTGCATCACCGCACCCAGATATACCGGCGGCTCGATCATCATCGTGGTGTATTGACGCGCGTGGCGCACCGGGAACGGATGGGTTCCGGCTGCCAGGTCGCGAGCATCGGGGAAAAGGTCCGCAAGCCGGTCCGGCTGGTCCGGACCCCCGAAGGGCACGTCGCTCAAGGGATAGTTCGGGAGCCAGCGGACGCCGTAGCGAACGCCCACCAGGTCCTGGAAGATGCGCTGCGAGATCCGCGCGGCCCGTTCGAGGCGGTCCTGAAACGCGTCGGTGTGAACCCGGGCGTCCGACACCGAGTAGGGACCCCACTGGGCGCAGGCCACGTTCGAGGTCGTGTTCGGCGGCAGATCCTTCGTATAGATCGTCACGTCCACGCCGCGCCGCTGCAGCAGGCGGGCGGTGGCCAGCCCGACGGCGCCGCAACCGATCACCGCGGCCCGCGACGGGGGCGGGCTTTCGCCGAGAAGTTCCTCGACAGCGAGCCAGGAGGTGCCCCAGGACAGGGTCACGCCGGCCCCGCCGTGGCCATAGTTGTGGACCAGGAGGCGGCCGCCGCCGAGGTCCTGCTGCTGGACGCGGAACCCCGAGGGGCGATAGGGACGGAGACCGACCACCGTGCGGATGACCCGGTCCCGGGAAACGTTGACCGCCGGCAGGCGAAACGCCGGAGCCGGGAGCGGATCGGGACTGGTCCGGGACGGCGGGACCGGCCGGCCGGCGCAGGCCGAGGCGGCCCCGACAGCGAGACCGGACGCGAGTTGCGCGGCGGCGCCGAGGACGCGGCGGCGGGACGGCAGTTGCAACGTCTCACCGGGCGACGGCGGAACGATCGGAGTTGGCGGCATCAGATTTTCTATACTAGGGCACCGACGGCTGGCCGGGCTCCCTGCTCGTAGACCGGGTCCGTGACGCGCCAGTCCGTCAGGAGGCGAACGACATGGACCGCAGACTCTTTCTGAAGGCGGCGGCCGCGGTGAGCGGCGCCGGCATCGTGGGCGTTAACGACCGGGCGGAAGCGCTCGAGCACGAGATGATCCACCTGCTGGAAGCGCCCGAGCGACCGCCGCTCTCGAAGGCCGAGGGAGAAGAGCCGCTCTCGGTGATGCCCGCCAAGCCGACGCTCGTGGACTTCTACGAGCACCGGTTCGCGCCGGCCTCCCACGTGCTGCAAAGCGCGACCCGTGCGATGAAGCACGGGATGAGCGAGGAGATCGTCCTCGCCTGCCTGCTCCACGACATCTCGGTGACGAACCTGGTGCGCGCGGACCACGGCTGGTGGTGCGCCCAGATGATCGAGCCGTACGTTCCCGAAAAAGTGGCCTGGGCCATCCGCTACCACCAGGCGCTCCGGTTCTTCCCCGACCCGTCGGTGGACTACGAGTACCCGGAGATGTACGTGCGGATGTTCGGCGCCGACCACGAGCCCGAGCCGTACATCAAGGCCGCGCACGACTACGCCCGCAACCACAAGTGGTACATGGAAGCGCGCTCCATCACCATCCACGACGACTACAGCTTCGAGCGGGGCGCCAAGGTGTCCATCGACCCGTTCGTGGACATCATCGGCCGGCACTTCAAGCAGCCGAAGGAAGGGCTGGGGTACGACAACAGCCCGTCCTCCCACATGTGGCGGACAATGATCAACCCGCGCCGCCGGCTGTAGGGCATTACCCCCAGCGCGGAACCATCCCCGGGGTTGGACGCGACTTGAGGGAGTCGGGCAGCGGGAGTTTCGCGGCCTTCGGCCGCGATGCCGGTCTGAAGGCCCCCACCGGGAGAACTGGCCGGCGCTCCTACGCGGGCGCTGACCCCCGCTTGGCGATCAGGTAGATAACGGCGCCGCCCGCGGCGGTGGCGAGCCCGAGCAGGGATTCCGCGGGCCGTTCGAGGAGCGTGTAGCCGAGGGTCCAGCCACTCATCCCGAGGAAGAAGAGGGGGACGAGGGGATAGAGCGGGGTCCGGAAACGGCCGGGGACGGCGTCCGGAATCCTTCCGGCGCGCAGGCGGAAGACGCCCGCGACGGCGGCCGCCGTCACCAGGTTCAGGGTGAAGCCGGCGTAGAGCAGGATCTGCTCGAAGGTCCCGGAATAGAGGAGCACGAGGGTGATGGCGAGTTGCAGCAACAGGGCCCGGTGGGGAATGCCGCCCGCGCCGACGCGGCCGAGGGGCCTGAGGAACGGCTCGTCCTCCCCCATCGCGCGCACCACCCGCGGTCCGAGGAACACCATCGCGCTTACCGTGGACGCGAGGACGAGGCCGAGCACGGCGGCCATCACCCGGCCCCCGGCGGCTCCCAGGATGCGTTCGGCAGCCAGGTAGCCGATCTCGATCCTCCCGGCGAGTTCGTCGAGGGGGACCGCGCGCAGGATGACGAGATTGACCAGGAAATAGAGGACGGTGACCAGCAGCGTGCCCGCCACCAGGGCCCGGGCGAGGCGTTCGGGGCGTTTCAGGTCCCCGACGATGTACACGGCGGCGTTCCACCCGGTATAGGCGTAGGAGACGAACACCAGGGACACGGCGAAGCCCGGACTGAGCAGGAGCCCGAAGTCGCCCGGCTTCGGGACCAGCGGCGTCGAGATCCCCCCGGCCAGGAACCCCATGCAGCAGAAGGCGATGACCAGCACGATCTTGGCGGCGGTCAGGAGGTTGTTGATCCCGCTGCCCCAGCGGACCGGCAGGGAGTGGACGGCGGTGAACGCCACGACGACCACCGCGGCGAAGTGGACGGGTTCTATCCCCGGGAACAACGGCCGCAGATAGGTGGCCATCGCCACCGCCGCGAGGGCGGTGGGCGCCGCAAATCCCATAGTGGCCGAAACGCAGCCGGCAGCGAAGCCGGCAGCGGGGTGAAAACTCCGGCGGAGCAGGTTGTACTCCCCGCCGGAACGGGGAAGCGCCGCCCCGAGTTCGCCATAGACCAGCGCCCCGGCGAGGGCGACGAGGCCCCCCACAACCCAGAGGAGAAGCGCGGGGAACTCGGAGGGGACCGCGGCGACCTGGAAGCCAAGGCTCGTGAAGACCCCGGTCCCGATCATGTTCGCCACCACGAACATGGCGGCGGTCCAGAGGGAAAGGCCGAGCCCCCGGCCCGGACCTCCGTTGCCGCCGGTCACGGGACGGGAGACTAGCAGCCGGTGGACAAAGTCACGCGGCGTTCGGCGGGCGATTCATCCCGGCTGAACCGCGCCTCTTCGAGGCGCTCTGCGTTGCGCTTCGGTCGAAATACACTCGGGCCAGTTCTCCCGGTGGGGGCTCCTCCCTTGCACGCCTTGTCAGCCGGGCGCCTCGCCCCCACCGGGAGAACTGGCCAGCCTCGGCGCTCACGCCACTTTATCCACCGGCTGCTGGCAGCCGGTGGGTGGCGGGTGACCGTTTGCCGGCCGATCAGCGCACCGCGATCATGTCGATTTCGAGGAGCGCGCCGAGCGGGATGTCGGCCACCGCCACCGTAGTGCGCACCGGCGGAATCCCACCCTCGGGGAAGTAGGAGGCGTACACCTCGTTCATCGCCCCGAAATCGTTCACGTCGGCGAGAAAGACGCCGCTTCGGACCACGTCCCCGAAACCGAGTCCGGCCTCCTCGAGAACGGCCTGCAGGTTCTGCATGACCTGGTGGGTCTGCTCGGCGATTCCGCCCTCGACGAGCCCGCCGCCCTCGTGATTGAGGGCGATCTGGCCGGCGAGGAAGACGATGTCCCCATACTCGATTCCCGCGGAATACGGGCCGACGGGAGGAATGCGCCCGTCCAGGCGGGATTTCTCGGGCTTCGGGACTTCCATGTCCACGTTCACCGGCCCGGTGCAGGAAAGCGCCAGGAGCGACAGCAGGGCGCAGCCGAGAAAAACGGGAGAAGAGAAAGAACGCATGGGAAGGATCCTCCGGAGGTGGCGCTGGATAGTACCGGCAGCGGTTCGCTTACGATGAAAGACATGTGGACCCCACCCCAGCCTGATGAGTGCGCCGACTACTACCGGAACTACATCCGCCTGGTGCCGGAGGGCGGCGATCTTCCGGGAAGTGCGCTCAAGGAAATGGCGACGCTCCGCGCGCTCCTCGCGGGTGTATCGGAGGACGCTTCCTCGCGGGGCTATGCGCCCGGGAAGTGGTCCATTCGGGAGGTCGTCGGCCACATCGCCGACGTGGAGCGGATCATGTCGGTGCGTGCGTTGCGCTTCGCCCGGGGCGACGACACTTCGCTACCCGGGATGGAACAGGATCCCTACGTGGCCAACTCCGGACACCGCGGGCGTTCCCTGGCCTCGCTTCTCGATGAACTGGAGACGATCCGCCACGCGACGGTGAGTCTGATGCGCTCTTTCGACGAGACCGCCCTCGGCCGGAGCGGGGAAGCGAGCGGCGCCCGCGCCACGGTGCGCGCCATCTGCTTTCTGACGGTGGGCCACGCGATCCATCACCGCCGGGTGCTGGAGGATCGGTACTTGTAGGGGGTGGGGCCTTCCCGGGTGGGGGGATGAGGGAGCGCCAGTCAGTCCTCCCGGAGAGGGCCTTCAGACCGGCGCTCCAATTGGGGATGAGTGGCGGTGTCAGCCTGGTGTGCGTCGTGACGCGGATTGGCGGAGCGCACTGGGAGATGCGGTCACACCAAGGTTGGGAGGGTCAGAGGTGGGGGTGGCGGGGACTCCCGTCCGAAAAAACTGATGGCGGCGAACCCGCAGGGTGAACCGCCCGCATGTTCGGGGGAAAGTGTGAAAGGGGGAACTCCCCCTCTCACAATCAGAAAACGTCGAATCGGGACTCGCCGCCGCGCGCTTGAGCGCGCAAGGGAGTTCCGATTCCCGAGCCAGGAGCGGCTGGGAGTCGGGTCCCCCGACCCCAACCCCTCCCGCTCCGGGGTCTCCGCGCGGCTCTCGCCGCACTTCGGAAGCCCGGCGCGCAGCGCCGGGCTTCCCGGACGGGGCCCCAACCGAATCCAGGTTAACGATCCGGATCTACTCCAGTTCGTGGTCCCGTCCGGGAACCACCTGACGAGCGTGACGTTCGGGAGAGGGGTGGGCGAAGCCGGCGAGGGCGGCGGCGAGGGAGACCAGGCCCAGCGTCACGCACGCAAAAGCGACGGCCTGAAATCCGAACTGCGTCATGAGGGCGCCCGAAGTGACGCAGGCGACGGCGGCAATCAGCCAGTTGAGCGCGTCCGCGAAGCCCTGCCGCCGTACCTTGGCCGGTGAGTCCGGCCCCTCCGAAAGCAGGGTGCTCGCGGCCACGAAGGCCAGACACCAGCCGAGACCCACGAGATAGAGCGCGACGCCGAGCCCGACCCCGTGGCCGGGACCAAACGCGGCCAGGAGCCCCGCCGCAACCAGCGTCGCGCCGCCGAGCGCGATGATGGGACGCTCGCCGAAGCGATCGCACAGGATGCCGACCACGGGAGACAGGGCGAACATGCCCAGATTATGGGCGCCCATCATCGCTCCGAGCCCGGAAAGGGAACCCCCGCTTCCCATCATCTGAAGCGGGGCCATCGTCATGAGGACCATCATCCCCGACTGCGCCGTAACCAGCGAGACGACGGCGAGCCGGAAAGTCCGCCCGAGCGCTGACGATTCGGATGGCTGAGGGACCCGTTCCCGCTTCGGTTCGACCGGGCGGACCCCGAGCGCACGCCGCGCCCGAAGCGACCGGCTGCGCAGGAACAGGACGGCGGCGAGCCCAAACAAGGCTGCGGCGCACAGATAGGTAAGCGAAAACGCCTCGCTCCCGCGGGGCGCGACGATTCGCTCGATCCACCCGAAAATGAGCGGCGCGACGAAGGCACCGGCCACGGCCACCCAGACCACGAGCCCGATCGCCCTTCCGCTCCGACTCGCCGGGACCAGCAGCGCCGCCGTATAGCGGGTCAGGTGATAGCCGGCGTATCCGCAGCCGAGCATCAGGCTCACGCCGAAGTGGACCAGGAAACCCGCTTCCCACCACGCCGAGAGCGCCAGGCCTACGGCGGCGCAGGCGGCCACACTGAGGCCCAGACCCAGGGAAAAGGGCCTGCCCCGGCGCGCGAAGAGCCAGGTCAGGAGCGGAGTTCCAGCCGCCACGCCCAGAATCAGGGCGGCGTTCGGAAGGCCGATCCACGAAGAATCGGGGAGATACCGGCGGGACAGGAGCGGCGTGATCGACAGGACCAGGAGATAGGCGGTCGAGGCAAGCATCGCTCCGCCGAGCAGGACGGCGAAGGCCCGCGCCGGCCGCGGCGTCCTTGCCTTCGGCGCCAACCGGCTACTAAGTGGGTTCACGGAGGCGCGCGTCGAGGTCCGACAGGGCTTTTCTGACTTCGGGCGCCAGACTCCTGCCGGTGGCGAGAGCGGCGCGGTCGGCCGCGGACAAACCGAGTTCCTCCGCCCAGGCCTGGATCTCGTCGACTGCGTCGTCTCCCGGTCCGACCCGCCAGGCCCCCTCTACCAGGCGCAGTTCGTGCAGCTCCGCCGTGCCGGCCGCCTGGACGCGATCGCGGTAGGAGAGCACCTCGGGCAGCACGAAATCGTCGAGCGCCCCCACCACCTCGACGACCGGGCGCCGGAGAGTCGAGGGCGGCGCCGGCAACACCGGACTCGGGGCAGTGGCGGCGGCGTCGTAGAAGGGCCAGAACCGGCTCCCCTCCGTACCGACTCCGGCAGCCGCCGCGTAGGCGGCAAGGCCGGCCTCGCTTGCTTCCCGTTCCGCCGCGAGGGCGAGGCGGGCGGCGCGCCGGCGGGCCGCCCCCTCGGGGTCACCCAGAGTGGCGGCGACCAGGACCACCCCGTCGAGAGTTTCCTCCTCAGCGGCGGCGGCGTGCCGCGCGAGCCCGCCCCCCTCCCCGTAACCGAGGAGGATGGTGCGCTCGGGCTCCAGCGCCAGGCGCGGCCGGATCTGGTCGAACATCAGCCGGGCGAACGCTTCGGTGAGCCGGTACGCATCGGGTCCCGCCCCGAGCCCCGCCCGGTCGAAGCTCGCCCAGGCAAACCCCTGATCGAGCGCCCACCAGCCCACCAGATCGTCCAGTTCGGTCTCACCACTCCCGAGTTCGGCGCCGCCCGGACCGCGCCGGATGCCCCCGAGGCCGCGGTGGGCGCCGATGACCAGGGTGCCGTTCCAATCGGGAAAGCGGAACGGATGCCGGAGAACGAAGCGGCGGGGAGGCTCCCCCGGCGGAAGCCCCCTGCCGGGGGGCACGGATGCCAGATATCCCTGGGTGACCAGGGCGTCACCGTACGCGCGGCCGGGCAGCAGCGTCTCCCGGCCGGCATGAATGTAGAGATAGAGACGCGCGTCGCAGGAGAGCCCCAAAACGGCGCCCGCCAGAGCAGTCAGTAGTAGGGCAGTCAGTAGTAGGCCGCGGCGATCCGCCCGTCGGCCGCGGGCAAAAAAAAGCCCCGGGGTCCCTCTGAAACCGCTAGGCCTCATCGCAGTGGGGAGCGGTAGGGGCGGGCGCTTGCTGCGCTCCGGCCCCTGACAATCAGCCCCGCTTCTGCCGGTATGAGTGGTCAGGACCCCGGGAACTCGTCCCGTGAGTTCCAGGCCCCGTCGCGGTTCGGGAAGCTCCCTTCAGACCCTCCCGGAACCCCCGTTGGGGCCTGGAGTGCAAAGTCGTCCGGCGGTGCAGTCATTTCCGACCCCCTTTCCGAAACCGGGTCAAGTTGGTGTTTGCGTTTGTACCGCTCCTCAGGCGGCATGTCAACCGGCGATTTGTCGAATCCGGGATCCTTTGATCCTCCGCTTAACAGCCTGTGGTGAAACCCCGGCGGCCCAGTTCTCCCGGTGGGGGCTCGAGCGGCGATGCATCCCGGCCAAACAACCGGTGATGAAACCCACGCGGCCCAGTTCTCCCGGTGGGGGCTCGGCCGGCGATCCATCCCGGCCAGACAGCCGGCAGTGAAACCCACGCGGCCCAGTTCTCCCGGTGGGGGCTCGGCCGGCGATCCACCACCGGCCAAACAACCGGTGATGAAACCCGCGCGGCGTTCGGCCGGCGATCCATCCCGGCTGAACCGCGTCGCTTCGCGCCGCTCATCGTTGCGCTTCGGTCGGAATACACCCGGTATTCCTCCCTCACGCGCCTTGTCAGCCGGGCGCCTCACCGGCCTCGGCGCTCACGTGGGTTCCACCACCGGCTGTTCACCGCGTCGCTGCGCGCCGCTCATCGTTGCGTTTCGGTCGGAATACACCCGGGCCAGTTCTCCCGGTGGGGGCTCCTCCCTCACGCGCCTTGTCAGCCGGGCGCCTCGGCGCTCCCGCGGGTTCCACCACCGGCTGTTCACCGCGTCGCTGCGCGCCGCTCATCGTTGCGTTTCAGTCGAAATACACCCGGGCCAGTTCTCCCGGTGGGGGCTCCTCCCTCACGCGCCTCGTCAGCCGGGCCCCCACCGGGAGGACTGGCCCCACCGGGAGAACTGGCCGACCTCGGCGCTCACCCGGGTTCCACCACCGGCTGTTACCGCGACGGGAGACTCCCGTGCACGATCTCTCCCTCCACCATCGTGGCCACCACGCGCTCGCGCATCGAGAAGAGGAGTTCGGGATCCTCCTCCAGCACATCGAGCCCCGAAAGATCGAGCACCACGAGATCGGCCAGTTTGCCCGACTCCAGGCTCCCGCGGTCCTCCTCGTCGTGCGTCAGGAAAGCGCCGTTCCAGGTGTAGGAGCGGAGCGCCTCCGCAATCGTGACCGTCTCGTCCTCTCCGTGAACGATTCCCAATTTCTGGTCCTTGCGGGTCAGGAGAGCGTAGAAGCCCATCCAGGGGTTGTGAGTGGTCACGCCGTAATCCGAGCCCGAAGCCATGATCACCCCGCCCCGCATGTAGCTGCGGAAAGGCTGTAGCCGCGCCATCCGCTCCGGCCCCGAGTTGGCGGCGAACGAGAACCCCTGCTGCCAGTTGAAGACCGGATTGGTGGCGGCCACGATGCCGTAGCGGGCCATGTCGTCGAGGACCCGGGTCTTGGGTTCGATGGGGAAGTAGGCGTGGATGACGCTCCAGCGCAGGTCGGGAAGTTCTCCGCTCTCCTCCTGCATCTCGTCGAGCAGCTCCATGTAGAGGTCCACGGTCTGGCGCATCGCCTGGTCGCCACAACTGTGGGTGTGGAGGTCCCAGCCGTGGCTCCGGATGGCGCGGTATTGCGCCTCGCGCTCCGGGTAGCTTTCCACCACGGGATTGCCCAGGTTCCGCTCCCCTTCGATTTCGTCCCACATGTGGAAGGGCTCGGACATCCAGGCGCTCCGGGTGCCCACGCCCCCGTCGCCGTACACCTTGACTCCGCGCCAGCGGAGGAAGCGGTCGCCGAGATTGTTGACCTTGATGCCGTCGAGGTGTGAGGAAATGGCCTCGGGCGCGTGGGTGTTGAAGGTGCCCTCGTACACCGCGGCGATCCGGAGCCGCAAGGTTCCGCGGTTCACTGCTTCCTGATAGACCCGCATGTTGTGTCCCATCCGGGACGAGGGGTCCACGATGGAGGTCACGCCGAGCGAGAGCAACTCCTCAACCCCCAGCCGGACGCTCTCGACATCGTCCTCGAAGTCATCGGGCGGAGGCCGCTCCGTGACGAGGCGCGATGCCCGCGACCCGAGAAAAACTCCCGTCGGGATCTCCCGGGTCGCCGCCGCGCCGTCCACTACCACCTCCCGGGACTCCCGCAGGACCTGGTCCTCGAAGGTGAAGTTGTCGGGATCTTCGAGCCACCACGACGGCCAGGTGGACGGATCGCCGTCTTCGATCCCCATGCGGCGAAACACCTCGGTGTTCACCGCGACGCCCCGGTACACCCGGTAGAGCGCCACCGGGTTCGCGGGCGCGGCCTCGTCGAGCTGCCAGCGGGTCACCATCTGCGGGTACTTGAACTGGTCCCAGCGGCGCCCCACCACCCACTCGCCGGGCTCGATCCGACTCTCCGCGATCCGATTGCGTACCCCGGCCGCGATGTCTTCCGCCGACTCCGCGTAACTCAGCTCCACGCCGTTCGTAATGTCGCGCCCGAGCGACAGGAAGTGGATGTGCGAGTCCTGGATGCCGGGGATCACCGTCTTCCCGGAGAGGTCCACGGTCCGCGTGTTCGGACCCGCCAGCGCGCCGACCTCCAAGGCCGTCCCCGCCGCCACGACGCGGCCATCCTTGATGGCGAGGGCCTCGGCGAGCGAGTCCTCCGCGTCCACGGTCCGAACCTCGGCGCCGGTCAACACGAGATCCGGCTCGGGATACCACTGGGCGGCGGCGGGACCGGGCAGCAGGAGCAGGAGCGCGCCGACGGACGCGCGGAGCGATCGAGGCTTGAGCATCCCGGGACTGTACCCAACCGAGCATGGCGTTACGCTGCCCGGTCCCGCGGAGGAATCCCATGCGTCTCCTTTCTCGTCTCACGTTTCTGGTCGCCGTACCCCTGGCGTTCGGCTGCGGCCCCCAGGCGCCCGATATCGGCGGTCCCGCCGATCTGGTGCTGCTCGGTGGCCGGGTCGTGACCGTGGATCCCGACCACCCCGAAGCGGAAGCGGTGGCGGTTCGGAACGGCCGGATCGCGGCCGTGGGCACCACCGCGGAGATCGAGGCGACCGCCGGGCCCGACACCGAGGTCATCCAGCTCGAGGGCAGGCTGGCGATTCCCGGTTTCATCGAGGGTCACGGCCACTTCATGGGGGTCGGAAACGCCCAGATGATCCTGAAGCTGGGCGAGGCGGACAACTGGAACCGCATCGTGGACATGGTCGCCGAGGCGGTCGCCGAGGCTCCCGAGGGGGGCTGGATCGACGGGCGCGGCTGGCATCAGGAGAAGTGGGACCAGATCCCGGGCGGCGCGGTGGAGGGACTACCCCATCACCTGGGTCTATCGGAGATTTCCCCGCAGAACCCGGTGCTGCTCCGGCACGCGAGCGGCCACGCCGCTTTCGCCAACGCCCTCGCGATGGAGCTGGCCGGGATCGACCGGAGCACCCCCGACCCGCCGGGCGGCACCATCGTGCGGGACGCCGAAGGCAAGGCGACCGGAGCGCTCCGGGAGACGGCGCAGCGCCTCGTGGCGCGCGCCCGTGATCGGGCCCTGGCGGAACGGAGCGACGAGGAACGGCGCGCGGAGCTGGAGCTGCAGCTCGAACTGGCCGCGGAAGAGTCGCTCCGCAAGGGAGTCACCTCGTTCCAGGACGCGGGATCCTCGTTCGAGATGATCTCCTTCTTCAAGGAGATGGCGGAGGCCGGGCGGCTTCCGATACGGCTCTACGTGATGGTGCGGGGACAGTCGAACGAGGAGATGGACGCCAGGCTTCCCGACTTCCTGATGACGAACCACGCCGACGGCTTCCTTACCGTGCGGTCCATCAAGCGGCAGGTGGACGGCGCCCTCGGCGCCCACGGCGCGTGGCTGCTCGAGCCGTACGACGACATGCCCTCGAGCGCGGGTCTGGTGATCGAGGAAGTAGAGGACATCGAGGAAACCGCGCGGATCGCCATCCGCCACGGCTTCCAGGTGAACACCCACGCGATCGGCGACCGGGGTAACCGCGAGATCCTCGACGCCTACGAAAGGGCCTTCGGCGAGGCGGGAGTGAACGGGCCCGACCTCCGCTTCCGGATCGAGCACGCGCAGCACATCCACCCCGACGATATTCCGCGGTTCGGCGAACTCGGCGTGATCGCCTCGATGCAGGCGGTCCACGCGACCTCGGACGGACCCTGGGTTCCGGAAAAGCTCGGCGACGAACGCGCCCGGACCGGCGCCTACGTGTGGCGGTCGCTGCTCGATTCCGGGGCGTTGGTGACCAACGGCACCGACGCTCCGGTAGAGGACGTGAATCCCCTCCCGAGCTACTTCGCCACGGTGACCCGGGAGCTGCCCGACGGCACCCGGTTCTATCCCGAGCAAGCCCTGACCCGCGAGGAGGCGCTCTATTCCTACACGATGGCGGCCGCCTGGTCCGCCTTTGAGGAGGACGTCAAGGGGAGCCTGACGCCAGGGAAGTACGCGGACATCGTCGTGCTCACGAAGGACATCCTCACGGTGCCGGACGAGGAGATCCCCGAGGCGGAGGTCGCGATGACCATCGTCGGCGGAAAGGTGGTCTGGAACGCCGGGGAGTAGGACGTGACGCTGGTCGGGGTTTACGGAACGCTGAAGCGCGGCCACGCGAACCACGAGGCATTCCTCGGGGGAGTCCCGCTCGTCGGCGCGGGACCGGTTCGGATTCCCTATCGCCTGTTCGGGAACGAGGAGTACCCGATGCTCGTCCCGTCCGGCGCGGTGAACGCGGTGGTGGTGGAGACCTACCGGGTAGATGAGGGAACCGTGGCGCAGTTGGACGCCTTCGAGAGCCAGTTCGGCTATCGGCGGGTGGCGGTCCGGCCGGAAGGGGAAACCGAACCACTGGCGCTGTATATCCATCCCGGACCCCCACCGGCGGATTTCGTCCCGGCGCCGGGCGGCGCATGGAACGGCGAACCCCACACCTTTGCCCGGGCGCTGGCCCGCGCCCGCTCCCGGGACAGATAGCATCCCGCGCTTCGGGAAACGCCACCCGGACCGTTACCGTTACGCTGTTTGACCGCCCTCCGGGGCGGCGATGCCGGCCGGAGGCCGGCGCTCCGCCCTATGCGACTCGCGACCCTCCTCGTTCCCGGCAGGGGTGAAACCCCGGCCGTCGTTTCGCCTGACGGCTCCCGCTACCAACCGTTCGACGGGCCGGCTCCGCTCGCCGACCGGCTTGCCGGTCCCCTGCCCCACCGGGATATCGACTGGGACACGGCGCCGCTCCTGTCCGACGTCCGTTTCCTGCCTCTCATCCCGCGGCCCGGCGCGCTCTGGTGCGTCGGCCTCAACTACGAGGACCACCGGCTCGAGACCGGGAGGGCGAAGGCGGACTACGCGACGCTCTTCACCCGGTTTCCGGCCTCGCTGGTGGGACACGGGGAGGCGCTGGTGCGGCCCACCGCCTCGCACCAGCTCGACTTCGAAGGCGAACTCGCAGTGGTCATCGGCCGGCCCGGCCGGCACATCCCGGAAGCTGCGGCGCTCGACCACGTGGCGGGTTACGCGTGCTTCAACGACGCCTCGGTACGCGACTACCAGGGTCACAGCACCCAGTTCGGCCCCGGCAAGAACTTCTGGCGCACCGGCGGATTCGGTCCGTTTCTGGTCACCGCGGACGAGATTTCCGATCCGCAGGATCTCCGGATCGAGACCCGGCTGAACGGCGAGGGGGTCCAGCAGAGCCACACCTCACAGATGACCTATCCGGTGCGCGAGCTGATCGCCTACCTCTCCCGGATCCATCCCCTTCATCCTGGGGACGTGATCTCGACCGGCACCCCGTCGGGGGTGGGCGTCGCCCGCGATCCGCAGCTCTTCATGAAACCGGGGGACGTGGTCGAAGTGGAGATCGGAAGGGTCGGAGTGCTCCGGAACGCAGTGGTGGACGAAACCTGAAGCCGCGCCGCACGGCGCGCGCCGTCACGCCAGGGGCACAACCTGCGACTGCAGGATGCGGCGGTCGCGGGTGAGCAAGGGGACAGCGTAGGCGACGCTGGTCGCGGCGATCAGTTCATCGGCCGCATCGGCCCGGAAGTCCAGCCGGTTGAGGGCTACCGCGACCCGGAGGTCCAGCGGCCAAATATGGACGCGATTCAGGTAGGACCGGAACTCCCGGTCATCCAGATCTACCGAGACGCGCTCAAGCCGCGCCAGCGAGACGATCTCCTAGAGCACGATCGCCCAAGCCGCGCCAGCGAGACGATCTCCTAGAGCACGATCGCCGCAATGCTCCACGGATTCGCCGCCAGGAGCGCTTGTTCGCGGGGTCGGAGATCGCCGGTGAACCCGTGGAGCAGGATATGCGTGTCAAGATTGATCATCCGACTCCCACGCGATCCCGGTCGAGAGGACATCGCCCCGGATCGTCAGCTTGCCGCGCATGCAACCGATCAAGGAGGCCGGGCTGGACGGGTACGGGATCACCTGGGCGACCGGTTCGCCACGCCGCGTGAGCACGACTCCTTCGGGACCGAGTCGTTTCAACAACTCAAGGCATCGCAGCTTGAACTCGCTGACGGTGACGGTGGGAGGCGCGGCCGGAGAATCGTGGATCATGGGACGGGTTCGAACGGAGTGAGATGGCCATGAATCATGGCCATCTCGAGCGCTGCGAGTCAACAGCCTGGCCGGCGCGGCGGATGCCGGCGGGCTGTCGGGGATCAATAGCCCCGGCGCCGGTTCACGATGTTCCGGAGCCGGCGGCCTGCGAAGAAGCGGGCCATGTTTCCGAGCGCGATCCGGAAGACCTCCGGCACGTAGTTCTCGATGTCGTCGGCGCCGACGTGGGGGGTGATGAACAGGTTCGGGGCGTCCCAGAGGGTGCTCTCGGGGGGGTGCGGTTCAGGCCACACCACGTCGAGAAAGGCGCCCCCGATCCTTCCGCTGCGGAGCCCGGCCTCGAGCGCTGCTTGGGCGACCAGCCGGCCCCGTCCCAGGTTGACGATGCCCGCCCCCTCGGGCAGCAGGTCCAGTTCGCGTTCGCCCAGGATCTCTTCGGTGTCTCTCGTGAGCGGCGCCGCGAGGACGACATAGTCGGCGCGCGGCAAGGCTCTCGCAAGGTCCCCGGGACCAAAGAGCTCGTCCACGAAGCGGTGGGGACGCGCCGTCCGCCGGACCCCGAGGACCCGCATGCCCAGAGTGCGCGCCGCTTCCGCGGCGCCCGTCCCCACGGCCCCCAGGCCGATCACCAGCGCCGTCTTTCCCGGAAGGGTCCCGGTCTGAATCTTCTTCCAGGTCCGGCGGCGCTGCTGTTCGGCGAGTTGGGGCAGCCGGGTATGGAGTGCCACGAGCCCCATCAGGACGTACTCGAAGGATTTCCTGGTGTGGACGCCGCTCGCGGTGATCAGCTTCACGCCGGCGGGCAGCCAGTCGAGCGGGTACAGGTGGTCCACCCCGGCGCCGATGAGTTGCACCCACCGGAGGTTGGGGGCGCGTTCCACGAGCCCCGGCCGGGGGAACTTCCAGCCCACCAGGATGTCCGCATCACGGACACCCTGGACGAAGCCGGCCTCGTCATTGGAATACGTGGGTCGGAGCCGCCGGAAGGTGTCGAGAAACTCCTTTCCCGCATTCTCGAAACGCTCGCGGTCCAGCCGGTAGTAACCGGCTTCGCCGGCGTCGGTCGCCAGATGGACGCGGAGAGTCTCGGGGATCGTCATGAGGGCGGTTCCTTCCGGCGGGGGCGGCTTCGAGCCGGTGGCGGCGAAAAGCTGAGCAGCCGGTGGACAAAGTCGCGCGGCGTTTGGCTGGCGATCCATCCCGGCTGAATCGCGCCTCTCGAAGGCGCTCATCGTTGCGCTTCGGTCGAAATACACCCGGTATTCCTCCCTCGCGCGCCTTGTCAGCCGCGCGCCTCGCCAGCCTCGGCGCTCACGCCACTTTACCCACAGGCTGCTGAGCGAGCACAATGAACCCATGGCCGACACCCTTGCTCCTCCTTCCTCCATCCCCTCGCCGGGACCGGAACGGCTTGCCTGGAACCGGCGCCGCTTCGTCGCCGGGCTCTCCGGGCTGGGACTCGGTTCCACTCTGCTTCCCGGGGCGCTTACCGCCTGCGCCGCCGACGCGGACACGGTGTCCGTCGGGATGTTGCGCACGGCGCAACAACTCGCGGGACTGGATCTCTCCGACGACGAGCTGTCCGTCGTGGCCGAACGGCTGAACGGCGAGCGGAACCTGCTGGACGCCTACCGGGGCATCCGGGATCCGGAGATCCACAACCACCTGCCGCCGTCCTTCGTCTTCCATCCCCTGCCCCCCGGGAAGCCGATGCCGGAGACGGCCGGCGGTATGCGGCGTTCCCAGCCGGAGGTCCCCCGCCCGGCGTCCAACACCGACCTCGCATTCCTTCCCGTAACCCACCTGGCGCGGCTCGTCGAGTCCCGCGAGGTCACCTCCACCGAGCTGACCGAGCTCTACCTGGCGCGACTCAAGGAGTTCGATCCGGTTCTGATGTGTGTGGTGAACCAGACCGAAGACCTGGCGCGGGAGCAGGCGGCGCGCGCCGACGAAGAGATCGCCGCCGGCAACTACCGCGGACCGCTCCATGGGATCCCGTGGGGAGCCAAGGACCTGCTGGCGGTCAAGGGCACGAAGACCACCTGGGGGGCTTCCCCCTACCGCGACCGGGTAATCGACGAGGACGCGACTGTCTATACGAACCTGACCGAGGCCGGCGCGGTGCTGGTCGCCAAGCTGACGATGGGCGCCCTCGCCCAGGGGGACCGCTGGTTCGGCGGCCGAACCCGCAATCCCTGGAACACGGAGCAAGGATCGAGCGGATCCTCAGCGGGGCCGGGTTCGGCGACCTCCGCCGGGCTCGTCGGGTTCTCGATCGGCACCGAGACCCGGGGTTCGATCATCTCGCCCTCGACCAGGAACGGGATCACGGGCCACCGTCCCACGTTCGGCCGGGTCAGCCGCGCGGGCGCCATGGCGCTCTCCTGGACGATGGACAAGATCGGGCCGATGTGCCGCAGCGCCGAAGATTGCGCCCTCGTGTTCGAGACCATCCGGGGCGCCGACGGACTCGACCGCGCGGTGCACGATCCTCCGTTCGCCTGGGACGCGTCGGCCGATCCGACCGCGCTCCGGGTGGGGTACGACCGGGCCGCGGTCGAAGACGAGATCGAAGACGATCCGGAGAACCCGGAACGGACGGCGCTTCAGCGGACCTCGCAGGCGAACACCCGGGCGGGGATCGAAGTGCTGCGCGGCATCGGGGTCACGATCACCCCGTTCGAGCTCCCCGAGCTGGACTGGAATGACCTCTCGTTCGTGCTGAGCACCGAATCCGCCGCGGCGCACGACGCCCTCTCCCGGAGCGGCGCCGACCTCGCGATGAAGGCGCCCCCGGAAGAAAGCAGTTGGCCGGACTCCTTCCGCCTGCACCGTTTCGTCCCCGCGGTGGAGTACATCCAGGCGATGCGGGTGCGGACCCGGATCATGCAGGAATTCGACGAGGCGTTCGGAGATCTCGACCTATTCATCGGATCGAGCCTGGGGCTCACCAACCTGACCGGGCATCCCGAGGTCTGTATGCCGAACGGCTACCACGAAGGGTCGCCGACCAGCCTGCGGATGACGGGAAAGCTCTACGGGGATACCGAGATCCTGACGCTCGCCCACGCATACCAGCAGGCGACGGACTTCCACCTGAGGAAACCACCGGTGGGCGGCTGAGAGGGATGCGGCTAGCGGTTCGGGGACGGGGGCACATCACCGGGCCGATCCGCGTCACACGGGTTCTCGGCGACACGCCCCCGCCCCCGAACCGCCCGGCGCTTCGCGCCGCGAATCGAAACTCCCTTGCCCGCCCTACGGCGTGCGGCGGCGAGTTCCGATTCGTCGTTACCTTCTTGTGAAAGGGGAGAATCCCCCCTTTCACACTTTCCCCCGATAACGCGGGCAGCGAACAGAGTTCGCTGCCATGAGTTTGTTGCTCGTTCGGCAGTCCGTCATCCCAAATTTCATCCGGGAACGTGCGGTAACGGGTCTGCCGAGGGTGCACGGGGTTGGAGAGGGAGTGTGGGGCGCTTCCCAGTTTGGTTGAAGGAGCGCCGGTGTTCACACCGGCATCGCCCCGCGCAGCGGGGCGAAACTCCCACCGCCAATCTCGCAGATTACGCAGACCCAGTCGGGGACGGCGCCCACGTCACCGGGCCGTAGCGGGGATCGGAAAGCGCGCGTTGGCAGGCGGCTCCGCCCGGGATGGGCGGGGTTGGAGAGGGAGTGTGGGGCGCTTCCCAGTTTGGTTGAAGGAGCGCCGGTGTTCACACCGGCATCGCCCCGCGCAGCGGGGCGAAACTCCCACCGCCAATCTCGCAGATTGCCCGGACCCAGTCGAGGCCGGCGCCCACGTCACCGGGCCGATCCTGGCTTGGGAAACGATAGGGGAGGGTCGGCGTTGGCCTTCCCGGTCACGTGAGAGTGGTTGGGAGCACCCCCTTCCGCTGTCGCTAGCCGCAAGGGTGAAGGGAGGAGCGTCGCTGCCCTGGGGGCAGCGATCGGGCGAGCATTTCGCCGTCCCCGGCCAAGTCGGTGCCATAAGACTGAACAGGACGTTAGTTTCGCGGCCTGCGGCGGTGGCCAGCCGAGCGTTTCGCCGTCCCCGATCAGGTCGGTGCCATAAGACTGAATAGGACGTTAGTTTCGCGGCCTGCGGCGGTGGCCAGCCGAGCATTTCGCCGTCCCCGATCAGGTCGGTGCCATGAGACTGAATAGAGCGGGGCTTTCGTCCGCCTGCGGCGGTGGCCAGCCGAGCGTTTCGCCGTCCCCGGTTAGCTCGGTGCCATAAGTCTGAATAGGACGGGAGTTTCGCGGCCTACGGCCGCGATGCCGGTCTGAAGACCGGCGCTCCTTAGCGGGGCGAAACTCCCACCGCCAATCACGCGGACCCAGTCGGGGACGGCGCCCACGTAGTACGCCCTACATGTAGTCCGCAGGGTTGGCGGCGATGTGACGGACGGCCGCCAGCAGTTGGTCCACCTCGTGCGGCATGTTGTAGAGATGGGTCGAGGCCCGCACCCCATTGAGGTTTCCGGTCCTCATCGTGCGGATGAATACCCGTTCGCGATCCATGATGCCCTGCTGGACGTTGGCCATCGGGAGGTCGTGGACCGAGAACAGGGTGAGTCCGACCGCGAGGTCGTCGCCCATCGCGGTCCAGAGCTTGACCCCGGGGATCTCGCTGAGCCCTTCCCTGAGGCGCCGCGAAAGCATGCGCACCCGCTTCTCGATGAGATCCTGCCCGATCACGTTCTGGAACTCGACCGATTTGACCAAGGCGAACTGGCTCGGCATATGCCGTTGCCCGGTGTTCTCGTACTTCCGGGAATCCTCACGGAACCGGCGCTCCCCCTCCACTCGGTAGGACCCGGCGCCGATCAGGGGCCAGATGTCGCCGATCGTGTCCCGCCGGATGTAGGACAGGCCGGTTCCGGTGCCCGCCATCAGCCACTTCTGGCCGGCGCCCGCGTAGTGGTGGCAGCCCAAGTCCCGCATGTCGAGGGCCATCATGCCGAGCGGGTGGGCGCCGTCCACCGTCAGCAGCAGGTTCCTCCGGGCGCAGAGCTCGGCGAGTTCCTTCACCGGCATCAGGAGGCCGGTGACGTAGGTGATGTGGCTCACCATGATCGCCCGCGTCCGTGGACCGATCGCCTTCTCGTAGATGGAGAGGATCTGATCCTTGCTTTCCGGCGGGACCGGAACGTCCACCCACTTGATCACCACCCCGTAGCGTTCCTGCGAGTGGATGTAGGGCTCGATGCCGCCGTTGTGCTCATGGGTGCACATGAGCACTTCGTCGCCCTCGCGCCAGTCGAGGCCGCGCCCGAAGATGTTCATCCCTTCGGTCGTGCTGCGCGTATAGGTGACTTCGTCGGGCTCCGCGCCCACGAAGGCGGCGAGTGTCTGCCGGCGCTCGTGGAGCTCGTCGCGCCGGTTCCCGCTCGTCGGATCGGCGGCGATCTCGGCGTAGATACGCGCCTCCTCGTCCGCCACCACCCGGGGGCTCGGCCCCAGGGTGCCGTTGTTCATGAACGCCATCCCGTCGACGACGTTGAACTGGGAACGCACTTTCCACCAGTAGTCCTCGCCCGGGCCCACGGGAGGAGCGAGATCCCCAAGCGGGAGGGCCGGCACGGCCCGCTGCGCTGCTGCCGCCGCGAAAGCTCCTCCGGGAATTGCCGCGGCGCCGAAGGCGGCAGCGGATGCTCCGAGGAAACGGCGGCGCGATAGTTGCGTATCTGTCATTGGGATCCCCTCTTCATCAAGGAAGATCACAACCTAACGGAACGGGATGGACACTTCAACCGTCGCCGGAACCGTCCGGTCGGTCGGGCCGCCCCGAAGTGAGATAATTGGCGTTCATGATTGAACCTTGCACGATCTTGGTGGTCGACGACGAACCCGATCTCGAGACGCTGATCCGCCAGCGGTTTCGCCGCCGGATCCGCACGGACGAGTTGCGCTTCGTATTCGCCCACGACGGGGTGCAGGCGCTGGAGGCTCTCGAGGAGCATCAGGAAATCGAGCTCATCATGACCGACATCAATATGCCGCGGATGGACGGTCTGACCCTGCTCAACGAACTGCGCACCATTCGCCCCAAGTGCCGGGCGGTGGTGGTTTCGGCATACGGCGACATGCAGAACATCCGGACCGCGATGAACCGGGGCGCTTTCGATTTCGTCACGAAACCTATCGACTTCAAGGACCTCGAGCTCACCATCGAAAAGACCATGACCCACCTCGCCATGATGCGCGAGGCGCTCAAGCACCGAGCCCAACTTCTCGCGCTCCATCAGGAGCTTCGGGTCGCCCGCGACATGCAGATGTCCATCCTGCCGCAGCGGTTTCCCTCCACCGCGACGTGCGAAACGCACGCGATCATGACGCCGGCACAGGACGTCGGGGGCGACTTCTACGACGTCTTCCATCTCCCGGAGCAGCGGCTCGGCATCGTGATGGCCGATGTTTCGGGCAAAGGCGTGCCGGCGGCGCTCTTCATGATGGTCAGCCGGACCCTGGTCAAGGGCAACGCCGTGAGCGCCCTCTCTCCGGGCGAGGCGCTGAGCCAGGTGAACAATTTGCTCGGAGAAGAAAACGAGCGGGCGATGTTCGTCACCCTGCTCTTCGGGATTTTCGACACGACGACCGGTTCGTTCACCTACACCAACGCGGGCCACTGCGCTCCCTATCTGGTGCGTTCCGGTGAGAAACCGCGGGAGATGCCGAGCACCCAGGGCATCGCGCTCGGCGTCATGCCCGATTTCCCGTACTCCGAGGCTACGGTGCAGCTCGACCCGGGGGACCGGATCTTCCTCTACACCGACGGGGTCCCCGAGGCGGAAGCTCCCAACAAGGAGTTGTTCGAAAACTACCGCCTCGAAAACATCCTGGAGGGTGTTGCCGAGAAGTCGCCGGAGGAGATGAATCGGGCTGTCCTCGATGCGGTTCGTGAGTTCTCGGGCGGGGAGCACCAATCCGATGACATCACCTGCCTGACGCTCGCTTATCACGGCGGTTAGCCAGCCTACGACCTATGTGCGGTTCGAGGCGGAAGCCGGTTTCGGGTTTGCTGTCTCGGGTCCGCTGGATTCGGGTCCTGTGCCTCTTGGGGCTGGCGGTCGTCGGACCGTCGCCGCTCGCATCCGCCCAGGATCAGACCGCCACGCCCGGAGTCAGTGCGGACCGCATTCTCTTCGGGCAGTCGGCAGCGCTCAGCGGCCCTGCCGCCGCCCTCGGGCAAGGCATGCGGCTCGGTATCCAGGCCGCGTTCGCCGAGATCAACCGCCAGGGCGGCGTCCATGGACGGCGGCTCGAACTGGTCTCGCTCGATGATGGGTACGAGCCCGAGGCCGCACTCACGAACACCCGCCAGCTACTGCAGGAAGAAAACGTCTTCGCGCTCATCGGACCGGTCGGAACCCCGACTTCCCGCGCGGTCGAGCCGGTAGCAGCCCAGGCCGGGGCCCCGTATATCGGCCCGTTCACGGGAGCGGAGTTCCTGCGCGAGCCGGAAGAGGCGCCGACCGCGGTGAACGTCCGCGCTTCCTACTTCCAGGAAACCGACGAAATGGTCGAGCGGCTCACCGAGGACCTCGGTGTTTCCCGTATCGCCGTCCTCTATCAAGACGATTCCTATGGCAACGCGGGGCTCACCGGCGTGCGGATGGCGCTGGCCCGGCGGCGGCTGGAGTTGAGTGGAGTGGCCGCCTACCAACGCAACACGACGGCCATCAAGATCGCGGTGCTCGAACTGCGCCGGGCGCAGCCCGAGGCGGTGATCATCATCGGGGCGTATCGCCCCGTGGGCGAGTTCGTGCGCTGGGCGAGGCGAATCGGCTTCACTCCCCTACTGATGAACATCTCCTTCGTGGGCAGCGAAGCGTTGGCCGCGGACCTCGGTTCGGCCGGAGAGGGGGTGCTGATCACTCAGGTCGTCCCCTTCCCCGAGGACAACTCGCTTCGAGTGGTGCGCGACTACCGCGAAGCGCTCCGCCGGCAGGAAAGGGGCGCACAACCCAGCTTCGTATCTCTTGAGGGGTACATCGCGGCGCGCCTTACCGGAGAAGTTCTGGAACGTTCGGGTCCGGATCTCACCCGGGCCGGCTTTCTGGAGACCCTCACGACCATCCGCAATCTGGATTTCGGTGGTTTCTCACTCACCTACGGCCCGGGAGACACGCAGGGTTCCGACCGCGTCTTCCTGACCCGGATCGAGGCGGACGGGACCCTGAGGCCGCTCACCTCACTGCGGTAACGGGATGGCCGAAAAGGAATCCGAAGACCGGCACGACGGCGTACCCGATCCCGAGGAGAGCCCGGTATCCGGCAAAACCCCGGCGGAGGTCACGGAAGATTCGGAAGAGCCGGGCGGCCTTTCGATCGTCGGAGCGCTCCGGGAAGCACTGTCGGGGAGGAAGCCGCTCTCCGCCGACGATGTCGGAGGGGATCGCGAGGAGGCGGCTGACGGCCCCGATTCCAAGGACCCGGTTCCCGCGGCCGATGACGGAGCGACACCCGGATCCCCATCACCGGACCGGGGCGGCTGGTTCCGCCGAAAGTTCGCGCTACGGCGAAGCCTCCGGGTCCAGATCGCGCTAGGGCTAGGTGCGGCGATCATATTCACCCTGGTGGCGAGCATCATTGCGCTCGTCGCGTTCTTCCAGGTCGGCCGGATTCAGCGGAAAATCAATACCGAATACGTACCGGCCCTGACCCGGGCGGTTCAGATCGGGCAGCTCGCCACCAGCTTGGCGGCGGCCGCGCCTCGGCTGGTCGCCGAAGCCAGGAACCGTGAGCTCGCGAGCGACTCAGGTGAAGAAACTGCCGCCGAGATTTCGCCCCGTGCCGAGGTCGATCTGCTGGAAAACGCCGCGCGCATCATCGAGTTGTCTTCAGAACTCGCGGCCAGTGAACGGACGGACGGACTTCGGCAGTTTTCTGCAGATCTGGCGGGCAACCTCCAGGGCATCCAGGTTTCGGTCGAGAGCGGCGTCGCTCTGCAGGAACGCCTGAACCAGCTTCAGGACGAGAGCGTGGAGAGGAGCCGTGAGCTGAACGAATTGATCGGACCGCTCCTGGACGACCAGGTCTTTTATATGGCGACGGGCCTCAGGGAACTCACGGGCGACCCGGCTCCCATCGAGGTGCGGGGTTCCGAGACCGAAGTGATCTACCTGCACGCTCTCAGCACCATCGACGCCCGGGGCAACCTCGCGGGCAGCCTGATCAGCGACGTGGTCGTACAGGACGACCTGGAACTCGTCGAGACTCTGGACGAGAGATTCCGGGCCGCCACCGCCGGCACGTTCCGGGCGCTCGACACCCTCGGGGACCGGGCGCCGCGGCAGCTTCGGCAGACTCTGGATGCGATCTACGAGCTCGGGCTCGGGCTCGGGCTCGGCGCGTTTCCGGTTCGGCGGCAGTACCTCGCGGAACTCCGGAACCAGCTCGCGTACCTCGCCAGAAACGAATCCATCACCGACTCGCTGGAAGCGGCGGTGGCGAGTCTGACGGTCGGGCTCGAGGTGGATGCGCTGGCCGCCACCCGGGAGTCGGAAGCGGCGCTGAACCTCGGGCGGTCGTTGCTGGTGGCGCTGAACGTCATGGGGATCAGCAGCGCCGCGCTGATTCTCTGGCTCTTTGTCGGGCGATTCCTGATCGCCCGTCTCACCGCCCTGTCCCGGGCGATGCGGCGGATGGCGGGAGGTGATCTGGAGACCCGTATCGAAGTCCGCGGCCAGGACGAGGTCGGGGAGATGGCGCAAGCGCTCGAAGTCTTCCGTCAGCACGCCCTCGAGGTCCAGCGTCTCAACCTGGTCGAAGAACTCGCCACCCGGGTCGAGGCGCAGAACGAGGAACTGGCGAAGACGCTCGAGGACCTGGAAAAGGCGCAGGACCGGATCGTCATGCAGGAAAAGCTCGCGTCCCTCGGCCAGTTGACCGCCGGAATCGCGCACGAGATCAAGAATCCGCTGAACTTCGTCAACAACTTCGCCGAGGTCTCGAGCGACCTCCTCGAGGATCTCAGGGCAGAACTGGAAACCGTCAAGGAACACGTCCCCGAAGAATCCCTCGCGGAGATCGACGAGATCAGCGGCGATCTCTCCGGGAACCTCGAGCGGATCGTGCACCACGGCAAACGGGCCAGTTCCATCGTCTACGGAATGCTGGAACACGCGCGGAAGGAAGGCGGAGAAAGCCGTCCGACCGAAATCAACGCCATGCTGGAGGAATACATCGCCCTCGCGTTCCACTCGATGCGCGCCGTGGACAACCGTTTCCAGATGACCATCCGCAAGGATCTGAGTGACGATGTCGGCGCCATTGAGGCAGTCCCGCAGGATCTCAGCCGGGTGTTCCTGAATATCGTCACGAACGCCTGCCAGGCAACCCTCGACAAGCAGTTGGACGAGAACTTGGATCCAGGCTACCAGCCCGAACTGGCGGTGCGGACCCGCAAGGAGAACGGTCGGATCGAGGTGCGGATCAAGGACAACGGCCCCGGCATTCCGCCGAGCCACCTGGCCAAGATCTTCGAACCGTTCTTCACGACAAAGGACACCGACAAGGGCACCGGTCTCGGCCTTTCGCTCTCGCACGACATCGTCCGCGGCCACGGCGGCACGCTGGTGGTGAGCTCGGAGGTCGGCGAAGGCGCCGAATTCGTGGTCACCCTGCCGGTGAACCAGCCAAGTGGTTCCCGAACGGGGCCATGAGCCCGAACCCGCCAAGCGGTCCGGAAGCGGGGCACCTTGACGGAAAAATCAGGTGTCGGAGTGTGCAGCAGTGTGAGCCCCGCTTCCGAACCGCCCGGCGCTTCGCGCCGCAAATCGGAACTCCCGCCGCATCCCGCTGGTTACTGTGCGCCTTGCGGGAGCTTCCTGTTCGCGGCGGCGAGTTCCGATTTGTTGTTACCTTCTTGTGAAAGGGGGGCGGGGGCCCCCCTTTCACACTTGCCCCCCGCCCACGCCGGCAGCGAACAGAGTTCGCTGCCATGAGTTTGTTGCTCGCTCGGTAATCCCTTCTCCCACCTTCACGTGACCCCGTCACGTGGTTCCCGAACGGGGCCATGAGCCCGAACCCGCCAAGCGGTCCGGACGCGGGGCACGTTGACGGAAAAATCAGGTGTCGGAGTGTGCAGCAGTGTGAGCCCCGCTTCCGAACCGCCCGGCGCTTCGCGCCGCAAATCGGAACTCCCGCCGCATCCCGCTGGTTACTGTGCGCCTTGCGGGAGCTTCGTTCGCGGCGGCGAGTTCCGATTTGTTGTTACCTTCTTGTGAAAGGGGGGCGGGGCCCCCCTTTCACACTTTCCCCCCGCCCACGCCGGCAGCGAACAGAGTTCGCTGCCATGAGTTTGTTGCTCGCTCGGTAATCCCTTCTCCCACCTTCACGTGACCCCGTCACGTGGTTCCCGAACGGGGCCATGAGCCCGAACCCGCCAAGCGGTCCGGACGCGGGGCACGTTGACGGAAAAATCAGGTGTCGGAGTGTGCAGCAGTGTGAGCCCCGCTTCCGAACCGCCCGGCGCTTCGCGCCGCAAATCGGAACTCCCGCCGCATCCCGCTGGTTACTGTGCGCCTTGCGGGAGCTTCCTGTTCGCGGCGGCGAGTTCCGATTTGTTGTTACCTTCTTGTGAAAGGGGGGCGGTGGCCCCCCTTTCACACTTGCCCCCCGCCCACGCCGGCAGCGAACAGAGTTCGCTGCCATGAGTTTGTTGCTCGCTCGGTAATCCGTTCTCCCACCTTCACTCGGGAGCGTGCAATTGCGGGGAGGCGGTTACGCCAAGCTCTGTGGGGGTTCGAGGTGGAGGGGCGCTGGCCTTCCCGGCCACGTGAGGTGGTTAGGGAGTACGCGCTTCCGCTGTCGCTCGGCGTGAGAGTGAGTAGCGGGACGTTCGCGGCCCTGCGGGGAGCGAAACTCCCGTCGCCAATCCCCGAATGGCGCTGCGCGCAATGGGCATGGCGCAATGCCACCCGCGCGTCCCCACGGCGTTTCGCCGTCCCCGGTTAGGCCCGGTGAATCGCCGAGGGTAGCGGCGGGAGTCTCGCGGCCTTCGGCCGCGATGCCGGTCTGAAGACCGGCGCTCCTGGGCGTCCCCGCGCTTCCTAGAACCTGGCGGCGGTCAGGACGATGTCGGCGCGACTCCAGGCGCGGAGGAAGCGGCGCTGCACCCGGTTCGCCTCGTCGGTCTTGCCCTGGGCGCGGAGCGATTCGAGCAGACCGAAGAGCGACCACCCGTTCTCGGGCCACTGGCGGAGGTCCTCGCGGAACGCCACCTCGGCATGGTCGGGCTGGCCGGCCTCGAGGAGAACCGCTCCGAGTGCCTGCCGCATGGGTATGTACCAGGGCGGCGGTTCCGTGTAGGCGAGGTTGTCCTGGATGTTGACCGCCTCTTCGAGCAGCGGGATCGCTTTCTCCGCGGCATCGTGGCGCGAGACGATGTCCGCCTCCAGCGCGGTCGCAGCGAGCCGGAGCATGTCCTTGGCGGACACCCGGCCCATACCCGGGAGGTTCTCGTCAGCGGCGATGGCAACTATCCGCTTCTGATGTTCCCGGGCAGCCGCCACCTCACCGGTGGCCGAGTTGGCGAGTCCCCGCACGTAGTGCCAGATCGCCGTTTCGAAGAGGTACTCGGCACGCGGCTGGGGCTCGCTCATGATGGCGTTCCAACGACCGAAGCGAGCCTGCGCGAACAGGGGAATGGTGAGGAAGAGCTGCGGGCGGGACGACTGCTCGATCTGGTTGGGGCCGACCTGGATCCGCACCTTGTCGCGCAGCTTGTAGGCCTGCTGGATCGCCACCGCGCTCCGGCCTTCGAACTGCGCCGCCGACCAGGCGAAGTGGACGTTGTGCTGATAGGAGCCGACCGGATAGCGGCCCTCCTGATCGGGCATCCCCAGGTAGAGCTCGTCCACCGCGGCGGCGTCCAGGTTGAAGTCGGCCGCCTCGTCGTAGTTGCCCGTCTGGATCAGGATGTGCGCCCCCATGTGGACGAGGTGCGCCGCGCCCGGCATGGTCCGGGGCAGGTTCCGCGCGTGGGGGACCGCCCGGAAGGGATCGTCGGACGCCTCCACTCCGTGGATGTAGTAGTGGATGGCGCCGGGATGGTTTGAATCCATCTCGAGGGCGCGCTCGATCTGCTTCACCAGCCAGACGGTCCCGTCGTCAAGCGGCTTCCCGTCATCGTCCCAATAGTTCCAGCGGGTGGTGTTCATGTAGGACGCTGCGGCAAACACCTGCAGATCGATATCGTCGGGATAAGCCTCGGCGAGGGCGCGGGCCTTGTCGTGGTAGGCCTTGTCCAGCGGCGCTCGCTCGGACGCGGGGTCCTCGGCATAGCGGGCGGCGAGCGCTTCGATCATCGCCTTTTCCTTCTCGGTAGCCGCCCCGGACAGCTCCTGGGCTCGGTTGATTGCTTCCCAGGCAGTTTCCAACTGGTTCTCGGGCGGATCTCCCTGGTTCAGATACGGCCCGTAGGCGAGCGCCCGGCCCCAGTGGGACATCGCGTTGTCATCCAGCCGGGCGGCCTCGTCGAAGGATCGCCGCGCTTCCGCCATCCAGAAGGCGTACACCAGGCGGAATCCCTGATCGAAGTACTGCTGACCCAGCTCCGAAGCGCCGCTCACCGGGTAGCTGACCGCTCCCAGATTCTCGTGGAGCGGCACCGCCAGGTCGGCGGTCTTCGTTTCCTCTTCCTCCCAGGCGGGCGCGCCGGCAGCCAGCAGCAGGGCCAGAGTGACCAGCAGGCCGGTACATCGGTTTGTTCGGGACATCTCGGGGAGTCTCCTCATTCGGACAGATTGCGGTACAGGACGCGGATTATGGCGTAGCCCTCCGCCATGTCCCCGGCCTCGAAGCGCACCGTGTCCGGGGCGATTCGCTCGATCTGCGGCAGCAGCGAGGCGATCTCAGCCAGATCGGGGCGGGTGTACTGGATCTCGATCTCGACGGGTGACTCGGGCGCCGGCGGTGGCTCGGGGATCGCCCCGAGCGCGCGGGAAGCAGCTTCCCGGATGAGACCCGCCGTAACTTCCGGATGGAGGAGTTCGGCCGTCGTGCGCCGGATGGCGCGTTTTACGGCGACGAACGCGGTTTCGGTAAGCCGCTCGCCGAGCTCCGTGACGAACGCTTCGTCGCCGGTCGCCAGCGCGACCGGAACACCGTGGTGCGCGGCCAGCATGGCGTTCATGTCCCCTTCCCCGGACGGCTGGCCCGCTACCCGGATCTCGCGGACCGACGCGCCCGATCCGGTATGCGCCATGAGCCCGTCGGGGTTGCCGGCCCGGGCGTGATAGCCGATGAAGAAGACCGCGTCGAAACTGGAATCAAGCCCCTGCATCATGCCGAAAGGCTTCGAGTTGTGGCTGATCAGGCGGGCGGGTGGGAGAAGCTGTTCCACCCGGATGTTGCGCATGCTGCCGTGGCTGTCATTGACCAGGATTTCGGTGGCGCCGGCGTCGAGAGCCCCCTGGATCGCCGCGTTCACGTCGCTCATCATGAGGTCGCGGCCGCGCCCATACTCGGCGCCGGCGGCCGACGTCATCTCGGAATGGGCGATGCCGCTGAGGCCCTCCATGTCCACCGAGATGAAGACCCGGAGGCCCTCATCCTGGGCAAGGGCCGGGGGGGCGCAGAGGACGGGCAGTAGGAGGAGCAGCGGCCAACCGCTGCCTCTCGGCTTGGACTCCTGGCGGGCGGCGGGTTTCATCTCCGGTTACGAGCCCGGCGGGCGGAGCTGGTCGAGAATCTCGATCACCATGGCCGACTGGGCTCCGTCGGGGTCGATCTCGAGATATCGCTCGAACGCGGCGATCGCGCCTTCCCGGTCCTCTTTGCGCGCCTTCGCCATCCCGATCTGCAGGACGGCCGGCGCAAACTCGGGATCGGCGGCGGCCGCCTTCTCGTAGAACTCGTCTGCGAGTTCCACCCGCTCGGCGTTGCTCGCGTACACCGCGTAGTTGAACAGGTTCACAGCGTTGCCCTCAACGAGTTCCATCGCGCGGTCGAAGGCGGCGAGCGCCTGCTCCCACTCCTGTTGCCTGCCGTACAGATCCCCGACCGCCATGATTGCGTTGAGCATGGAATCGTCGAGTTCGTACGACTTCTCGTAGGCGGCAATCGCTGCCGGGTAGTCCTCCGTCTCCTCGTAGGCGGCAGCCAGATTGAAATACAGGCCTCCCGAATCCGGCGTCAACGCAATCAGCTCGAGGGTCTCAGCCACGGAGGTCTCGAAGTCGCCGTCCAGGAAAGCATCCCGGGCGGCCTGGCTGGCCTCGTTGAAGCGGTCTGCCTGCGCCTGGCTGAGAACTCCCTCCGGGAGGGGATAGAGGGTCTCGTTGATGTTGCTCTGCCCCCCGTTCGTGACGGTGACCATCGCCTGAAGCGGTTCCCAGCCATCGAGTTCAAAGGACACCCGATACATCTGGACGGGAAGACCGGCCCGGAGGAACTCTCCCTTGTCGTTGGTCTCGATCCGGACGGGCCGCCCGCCACCATCGAGCAGGACGATGGACACCTGCACTCCAGGGACCGGGTTGCCGTCCGGGTCGATGATCTTGCCGCGCAACGCGCCCCGCTGCGCGAGAGCGGGCGCCGCAACGAGCAGCAGCAAAGCTGCCGCTACCAGAAGCCAGCGGCCACGGGTCGGATAAAGACTTTTCACGATGGGATTCCCTCCTGACGCTGTACCTCCCGGAGCAGCGTGGGCTCCAATGGAACCCAACCTGAAAGCGAGCGGCGACCGATTTTAGCAGCGCAGAGACACCGCCCCGAACCGGGCCGGATGCCCTTTATGCCGCTGATCCCGCGGTCCCGATTTCGGAGGGTCTAACAGCCCGTGGGGAAACCCAGGCGGCGTTCGAGCGGCGAGGCATCCCGCCTGAACCGCGCCGCATTGCGGCGCTCTGCGTTGCGTTTCGGTCGAAATACACCCGGTATTCCTCCCTCACGCGCCTTGTCAGCCGGGCGCCTCGCCCCCACCGGGAGAACTGGCCGCTCTCGGCGCTCACCCGGGTTCCACCACGGACTGTTGACCGACAGATCGCCGGCGCGGCTCGCCATTCGGCTGGAGCACAATCAGGCTAACCGGGAATCCGCCATAATCCGGGCCATGGCCAACAATCGGGAGAGTCGCGGGCTTCCCTCGCGCCGTGAGGTGCTCGCAGGAGTCGTCGGGGCCGCCACGGTCGGCGCCGGAGCGCTGGCTGCCGCCCAGCCGGCGGAGGCGCCGAAGCGCCGGCCGCGGGCGCCGGACGACCCCACCAAGATGCAGGGCCGGGTGCCCAGCCCGGTGGGGCAGCGCTCGGCGTTCGAAACACCCGAGCGGATGGTTCGGGTTCTGGAGCCTTCCTCTTCCTCCCGCACCCCGCTCCAATATCTCCAGGGCGTCATGACCCCCGCCGACCTGCACTTCGAACGCCACCACGGCGGCATTCCCAACATCGATCCGGAGCGCTACGAGCTGGTGATCCACGGGATGGTGGAGCGCCCGACGACCTTCCGGCTGGCGGACCTGAAGCGATTTCCTGCCGAGTCGCGGCTGCGCTTCCTCGAATGCTCCGGGAACGGGGGCACGGCGTTCCAGAACCAGGGCCGCCGCCGGGACATGAGCCCGCAGGAGATGGACGGCCTCACCAGCACCAGCGAGTGGACCGGAGTGCCGCTGAAGCTTCTGTTCCGGGAGGTGGGAGCCCGTCCCGAAGCCACCTGGTTCCTGGCGGAGGCGATGGACGCCGCGGTGATGACCCGCTCGGTTCCGATGGAGAAAGCGTGGGACGACGCCATCGTCGCCTATGCCCAGAACGGAGAACCGCTGCGGCCGGAGCAGGGATATCCGGTCCGGCTCTTCCTGCCGGGATGGGAAGGGAACGCGAGCGTGAAGTGGCTGCGCCGGCTCGAGCTTTCGGACCGGCCGTTCATGACGCGCGAAGAGACCTCCAAATACACCGACCCCCTGCCCGGGGAGAAGGCGCGGATGTTCAGCTTCACGCTGGACGCGAAGTCGCTGATCACCTTCCCGACGTTCCCTGCCCGACTGGACGGACCCGGCTGGTGGGAAATCCGGGGTATCGCCTGGACCGGCAGAGGCCGGATCACCCGGGTGGAGATCTCGACCGACGGTGGCGACAGTTGGGAGGACGCCGAACTTCAGGAGCCGGTGCTTCCGAAGTGCCACGTCCGTTTCCGCAAGCTCTGGAAGTGGGACGGCCGCGGCGCCACCCTGATGAGCCGGGCCACGGACGAGACCGGATACGTCCAGCCGACCCGGGAAGCGCTGCTCCAGGCCCGCGGGTCCTACACGCGCTACCACTTCAACCAGATCCGTCCGTGGCGCGTGGAATCCGACGGGCGGGTTTTCTTTGCGGGTTGACAGTCTGTGGTGGAACCGGCGTGAGCGCCGAGGCTGGCCAGTTCTCCCGGTGGGGGCGAGGCGGCCGGCTGACAAGGCGCGTGAGGGAGGAGCCCCCACCGGGAGAACTGGCCCGGGTGTGTTGCGACCGAAACGCAACGATGAGCGGCGCGAAGCGATACGGTCAACAGCCGGTGGTGGAACCCGCGGGAGCGCCGAGGCCGGGGAGGCCCAGTTCTCCCGGTGGGGCCAGTTCTCCCGGTGGGGGCCCGGCTGACAAGGCGCGTGAGGGAGGAGCCCCCACCGGGAGAACTGGCCCGGGTGTATTGCGACCGAAACGCAACGATGAGCGGCGCGCAGCGACGCGGTTCAGCCGGGATGGATCGCCGGCCGAGCCCCCACCGGGAGAACTGGGCCGCGTGGGTTTCATCACCGGCTGTTTGGCCGGGATGGATCGCCGGCCGAGCCCCCACCGGGAGAACTGGGCCGCGTGGGTTTCACCACCGGCTGTCAGCGATTCGTCCGGGTCGTCGCCCGGATCGTCGCCCGGATCGTCCCCCGGATGGGTTCTTCCCGCAGTCCTTCTCCTGCTGGTTGCCTGTTCCCCCGAGTCCACGGACGAGACCTCAGCGGCCCCGGCCAGCCCTTCCGATGCCGCGCTCGGCCCCGATTCCACCGCGCGAGACACCGAGCCCGCCACCCCGCCCCGGCCTGATCTCCATCCGGGGATGCCCGGTCTGCTGAACGAGGCGGAACTCGAAGCGCTCCGGCAGGCAAGGGAGCGGAGCCTGGGAGACATCAGCGACCTCCCGGACTTCGGCTTCGGGGAAGCGGCGAGTCCGGAACGGATCGCGGCCTGGGACATCGACATCGGCCCCGATGGCGAGGGGCTGCCTCCGGGGCGGGGTTCGGTGGAGCGCGGGGAGACCCTTTACCGGCTGCAGTGCGTGCAGTGCCACGGGGCCCGGGGCGAAGGCGCCGACTTCGAAGCGCTGGCCGGCCGGGTACCCGGTGACCGGTTCCCGTTCTCGGAAGACCGGAGCTGGCGCATCACGGTAGGCAGCTATTGGCCATACGCGACAACGCTCTTCGACTACATCCGGCGCGCGATGCCGCAGGCCGCGCCCGGCACGCTGCCTCCGGATGACGTGTACGCCCTGACGGCGTTCATCCTTCAGTTGAACGGGATTCTCGAGCCCGGAGACGCGCTCGACGCGGAGTCGCTGCCCCGCATCAAGATGCCCGCGCGCGACCGCTTCGTGCGGGACGATCGGCGCGGAGGGCCCGAGGTGCGATGACGACCGGGAGGACTCAGGAGAACGACGGCGAAACGGTGAGCGGGCCAGGGCCCGTACCGGCACCCTTACCGGCGCCCTCTCCGCCCGACTTCATCCGGGCCTTCATCGCCGCCGACCGCGCAGCGGGCAAGCACGCCGGCCGGGTGGGCACGCGTTTCCCGCCGGAGCCCAACGGCTTCCTCCACGTCGGGCATGCAAAGTCCATCGTCCTGAACTTCGGGGTGGCGGCGGAGAACGGGGGCACCTGCAACCTCCGCTACGACGACACGAACCCGGCAAAGGAGGAAACGCTCTACGTCGAGTCGATCGCCGAGGACGTTCGGTGGCTCGGATTCCAGTGGGAAGGTCCGCGAAAGTTCGCCTCCGACTACTTCGACCGCCTCTACGAGTTCGCGGAAACGCTGATCCGGCGCGGCAAGGCCTACGTGGACAGCCTCAGTGCCGAGGAGGTCCGGCGAACCCGCGGGACGCTCGAGTCCCCAGGCAGCGAGAGCCCCTACCGCAGCCGTACCGTCGAAGAGAACCTCGACCTGTTCCGGCGCATGCGGGCGGGCGAGTTTCCCGACGGGGCGCACGTGCTGCGGGCCCGGATCGACATGGCCTCCCCCAACCTGAACCTGCGCGATCCGACGCTCTACCGGATCCGGCGGCTGCGCCACCACCGGACGGGTGACGACTGGTGCATCTACCCGATGTACGACTTCGCCCACGCGCTCTCCGACTCGATCGAGGGAATCACGCACTCGCTATGCACCCTCGAGTTCGAGGATCACCGGCCGCTCTACGACTGGTGCGTGGCGGAGAGCCAGGCGAAGTTCGTCCCGCGCCAGATCGAGTTCGCGAGGCTCAACGTGAGCTATACCGTGCTCAGCAAGCGCCGGTTGTTGCGCCTCGTTGCGGAGGGATTCGTCTCGGGGTGGGACGACCCGAGGATGCCGACCATCGCCGGGCTGCGGCGCCGGGGGGTGCCGCCGGGAGCGATCCGGACCTTCTGCGAGCGCGTCGGGGTGGCGAAGCGCGACAGCACCGTGGACATCGCCCTCCTCGAACACGCCGTGCGCGAGGAACTCAACCGGACGAGCCCCCGCTTCATGGGCGTCCTCGACCCGGTGCGGCTCGTGGTCGAGAACTACCCGGACGACGGAGAGGAGATCTTCGAGGCGGTGAACAACCCGGAGGATCCGGCGGCGGGAACCCGGCCGGTGCCGTTTTCCCGGGAGTTGCTGATCGAGCGGGCCGATTTCCTGGAAGACCCGCCGCGAAAGTTCTACCGGCTCGCCCCCGGTCGCGAAGTGCGGCTCCGCTACGCCTTCCTCGTGACCTGCACCGGCTTCTCCAAGGACGCGAACGGGCGGGTGCAGGAGATCCGTTGCCGGCTGGATCCGGGCAGCCGCGGCGGAGACGCCCCCGACGGCAGGCGCGTCCGCGCCACCCTCCACTGGGTCTCCGCGCGGCACGCGGTCCCGGCCACGGTCCGGCTCTACGACCGGCTTTTCCGGGTGGAAGAACCGGGACGGGACGGTGATTTCGCCGGCGACCTGAACCCGGACTCAATGCGGGTCATTCCGGCGCAGGTCGAGCCGGCGCTTCGGAACCTCGAGCCCGGAGCGCGGATCCAGTTGGAACGGCTCGGCTACTTCGTCGCCGATCCGGTGGATCACCGGGCGGACTCTCCGGTCCTCAACCGGACGGTGAGCCTCCGGGACACCTGGGCCCGCATCATGAAACGAAGCGGACGTTCCTGAACCCGGCGCTCGCGCTCCACGTAGGATTGCCTGTCCGGAGGTTCCCCTCATGCGGTTTTCCGTTCTCCTGCCCCTCTCCATGTCCCTGATGGCAGGCGCCGCGCTCGGCGTGAGCGCCACGGCCGCGCCGGGCGACCGGCCGGCGAAGGACACGAAGCTCGGCCGTTCTGCGGTGCTCGCCACGAACGGCATGATCGCCACCAGCCAGCCGCTCGCTTCGGCGGCCGGTCTGCGCGTGCTGATGGAAGGCGGAAACGCCGTGGACGCGGCAATCACCGCAGCGGCGGTACTGAACGTGGTCGAGCCGATGATGTGCGGCATCGGGGGAGATCTCTTCGCGCTCTATTACGAGGCGGAGACCGGGACGCTTCACGGCCTGAACGCCACCGGCCGGGCGGGATCGAGAGCCGACGCCGCCCAGCTCCGCGCCGACGGGCTCACCCGGATGCCGGGGAACGGGCCGCTCGTCGTGACCGTGCCCGGAGCGCTTGACGGCTGGGACGAACTGGTGAGCCGTTTCGGGACCCGGCCGCTCGGAGAACTGCTCCGGCCGGCCATCCAGCATGCCGAAGAAGGTTTCCCGGTCTCCGAGATCATCTCGGTCCAGTGGAAGTCCGCAGAATCGAGGCTCGCCCGCCACCCGGCGACGGCGGATGCCTATCTGGTGGACGGGAAACGCGCCCCTGAACACGGGGAGGTTTTCCGGTCGCCGGATTTCGCGAAGACGCTCCGCAAGATCGCCGACCAGGGCGCCGACGTCTTCTACCGCGGCGAGATCGCCGAGGCGATCCACGACTTCTTAGAAGCCGAGGGCGGCTTCGTCACCAGGGACGACCTGGCGGCGCACGATTCGACCTGGGTGGACCCCATCAGCACCACTTACCGGGGCGTCGAGGTCTTCCAGATTCCCCCGAACTCGCAGGGGTTCGTGGCGCTCGAAATGCTGAACATCCTCGAGGGCTACGACGACCTCACAGGGCTCGGCCACAACTCCGCCGCCTACCTGCACCGGCTCATCGAGGCCAAGAAGCTGGCCTTCGCCGACCGGGACGCCTACCTCGGCGATCCCGAACACATGCGGGTGTCCGTTGACACCTTGATCTCCAAACGCTACGCGGCGACGCGGCGTTCCGCGATCGAACCGGAGCGGGCGGCGCGCGAAGTCGCCCCGGGGATGACCGACGACGGCGACACCATCTATCTCACGGTGGTGGACAAGGACCGGAACGCAATCTCGCTCATTTACAGCCTCTTCGGCACCTTCGGTTCCGGGCTCGTGGTGCCGGGAACCGGCATCGCGCTGCAGAACCGGGGCACCGGCTTCTCCCTCGAAGAGGGCCACCCGAACGAACTGGAACCCGGCAAGCGGGCGCTGCACACGAACATGCCCGGGATGGCGTTCCGGGACGGAAAGCCCTGGCTGACGTACGGGGTCATGGGGGGCGACATGCAGCCCCAGGGACACACCCAGGTGTTGCTCAACATGATCGACTTCGGCATGCACGTGCAGAAGGCCGGAGAGATGCCGCGCTTCCGCCACGGCGGTTCCGAGGTGGGCATCGAGTCCGGGGTGGACCCGGACACGCTGGCGGCGCTGACGCGCATGGGACACACCCTGATGACCCGGTTCGGGGCCTACGGCGGCTACCAGGCGATCATGATCGACTGGGAGAACGGGGTTCTGCTGGGCGGGTCGGATCCGCGCAAGGACGGCGCCGCGATGGGGTACTGAGGGGGCAACGGACCCCGAACCACTCCATGCGGGACCACCAAGCTTCCCGATCTCTCCGCGTAGTCCGCTCGGCGCTGAGCACGGATAGCGTCGTGGTCGCTGGGGCCGTGGAAACTGAAGGCCCGATGGAGGTCGGGGCGGACCGCGGCACCTCGATCACGGCGTGATCAGGGGCACTTGGGGAAAGTAGGTCGCGAATCGGGACGTGTCGGCCGTCGCCAGCGAGTAGCCCATCACTTCAGCGTGGGCGCCGATGAAAAAAGTCAGGGAGGGGTGTGGCCGGGGCATCGAGCGCCGACTGGCGGCGCCGGCGCTCGCGGTAGGCCCGGTATGCACGAGCCGAAAGCACGGCTGCGGAAGCAGGGATGTCAAGGATTTCGATCCCCCACGCACGGATTTCGGCAACCACCAGATCTGGATCCTCGGCACCGACGCAGATCTCGGCGAGACTGACGGCGTGAACAGCCTGTGGCAAAACCCACGCGGCCCAGTTCTCCCGGTGGGGGCTCGGCCGGCGATGCATCCCGCCCGAACCACTCCGCTTCGCTCCGTTCTTCGTTGCGTTTCAGTCGAAATACACCCGGTATTCCTCCCTCACGCGCCTCGTCGGACGGACCCCCACCGGGAGAACTGGGCCTCACCGACCTCGGCGTTCACGTGAGTTTCACCACAGGCTGTTAACAGCCGCTCCCGCAGCGGAGACCGCGTCCACGATGACATCGGTCGCCCAAGAGCGGTAGCGGGCGCCGGGTTCGGAAGCGTAGATGAGGACGTTGCTGTCCAACAGGATCATGGCTCGCGCGTGAGTTGGCGCAACTCCTGCCAGTTGAGGCGCATTTTGAGCGGGTTCTTCGCCATCGCGTCGAGGCACTCGGCCCGGCTCATGCGCGCCCGCGATGCCGGCGAGGGCTGACGCACCAGCAAGAAATCCCCGTTCCCCGGACTGCGGATCTCGAACACGTCTCCCGGCGTCACGTCCGGAAGGGTGACCCGCCGCTTCTCATCGGCTCTCGTCATGGGCATGGGCGGATTATCCCTGTTCTTCAACGCTCTCGCTGCGCGTTGGATCCGACCCGACGTGGCCTCTTCCCGTTTTCGGGTGGCCCAAGAGTCTCTCTGAGCACCCACCACGCTAGCCTTTCCGGCGCATGACTCCCGTGGCCGATAGTCCGCGATCCAGTCCCCCGGGCCCTACCAACCGGCTGGCCTGGCTGCTTGCCGGAATCCTGTTCGCTCCGCTTTCCGCTCCCGCGCAGACGGCGACCGAGCAGGAGCGGCAGGCAGAAGAGGAAGAGTGCCCCGAAGAAGAACGAGGGACGAAGCTACCCGTCCTGTCCGAGACGGTGGTTGTCACCGCGTCGCGTGTCGAATCTCCGCTCCTGACGGCTCCGGCGGCCATCGCGGTGCGCACGGAAGAGGAACTCGCTTCGGAGGCCGCGCGCACGTTTGCCGACCTCTTCGAAGGCATTCCGGGCCTCGCCATTCAGGGGAACGCCCGCCGGATCACCGAATCGCCGAACATCCGCGGTTTCGCCGACCAGCAGGTAGTCGTGCGCCAGGACGGGGGGCGGCAGAACTTCAACGCCGCCCATGGAGGGAGATTCTTCACCGACCCGGACCTCCTCCAGCGCGTCGAAGTCCTCCGCGGAGCCAACTCCGCCGTCTTCGGCAGCGGCGCCCTCGGAGGAGTGGTGTCGCTCACCACCCGGAGCGCGCGTGACCTGCTGAAGGCCGGGGAAGAGTTCGGCGGCCGCTACCGGGTCGGCTACCAGTCGAACGGCGGTGATCTCATCCAGTCCTTTTCCGCCTTCGCGGCGAGCGAGACATTCGACGGGCTGGTCAACTTCGGCCTCGGGGGAACGCGCGCGCCCATCCGCGACGGGAACGGCGACGCGATTCCCAACACCGAGGACGAACTCCGGAACGCCCTGGTGAAGCTCGGCTGGACCCCGAACGCCGTGACCCGCTGGGAAGTCTCCTTCCAGGGCTTCGACAATCTGGCGGCGGAACCCACGAACGCGAACGATCTCACCGGCACCCTGGTGGACCGGGACACCCGCTTCGAAGCGCTCAGGGCCCGCTTCACCACCCGCTCCCGCGAGTCCGAATGGGTCGATCTGTCCATCCTCGGCTACCGCAACGCAGTAGAAGTCGGTGAAGACATGCGGATCCTGACCCGCCGGGACGACACCGCGTTCGAAACTGTGGGCATCGAGGCGAACAACAGCTCCCGATTCCGATGGGGCAATGCGGTGCGCTTCACCCTGAACGTCGGCGCCGAGGCCTACCGGGACCGCCAGTCGGGAACGCGGGACGCGGCGCCCAGGCTCCAGTTTCCGGACGCCGAGGCCGCCTACTTCGGGGCCTTCGCCTACGGCGAAGCCGAGGTCCACGAACGGTTGCAGCTCGCGCTCGGCCTCCGGCGCGACAACTGGCGGATCCGCGCGGACCGTTTCGCGGGACGCGACGAGGGCCAGATGTCGCCCCGGGCTTCTGCCGGTTTCCGCCTGGCGGATGCCGCCTTCGTCTGGGTCGGCGCCTCCCGCGGGTTCCGGGTGCCCAGTCTGACCGAGCTCTACGCCGACGGACTCCACTTCCAATTCCCCGTGGGCAGCGGGATCCAGCTGCTCAACTGGTTCCGGCCCGATCCGACGCTTGCCGCGGAACGGGGCACCTCCTGGGAAGCCGGATTCCGGGGCGGCCGCGGCGCCTGGTCGTTCGAGGCCACCTGCTTCGACCAGACGGTCGGGAACTACGTGGATCAGGTGGTGTTCGTAGCGGATCCCGCCTTCCAACCCGAGTTGGACCCGGTCACGGGCCTCACCATCCTGCAGGGCTCGACCTTCAACCTGTCGCTGGACGCCCGACTGAGGGGCTGCGAAAGCGCAGCACTCTTTCAAAAACCCAGGTTCCGGATGCGGGCAAGCGGTTCGCTCCTCGACACCGAAGACCTCGCCACCGGAGACCCCCTCGGAAGGGCGCCGGCCAACGCGCTCCACCTCATGGCGAGCACCCGGATTCCGGTCCTCGATCTCGAAATCGGCGGCCGGGCGAGCTTCGCCGGAAGCAGGACTCGGGGACTGGCCGCGAGCCGGTCAGCCGACCCGTCCTCCGACGCGGAAGCGCCCGGCTACCGGATCGTCGACCTGTTCCTGCGGTTCACCCCGGATCAGGGACCCCTCGCCGGGGTGGACTGGACCCTCGCGGTGAACAACGTGACGGATCAGTACTACGCGGTGTTCCCGGCGGTGGTCCCGCAACCGGGGCGCAGTCTGCGGGTGTCGGCTGCATACCGGTTCGGATTCTCGCGGTAAGGGGCGGCGCTGGCCTGCCCGGCGATGTGACGGTGGTTGGGAATACGCGCTTCCGCTGTCGCTAGTTAACAGCCTGTGGTAAAACCCAAGCGGCGTTCGGCTGGCGATCCATCCCGGCTGAACCACTCCGCTTCGCTCCGTTCTGCGTTGCGTTTCGGTCGAAATACACCAGGTATTCCTCCCTCACGCGCCTTGTCAGCCGGGCCCCCACCGGGAGGACTGGCCCCACCGGGAGAACTGGGCCTCGCCCCCACCGGGAGAACTGGCCAACCTCGGCGCTCACCCGGGTTTCACCACAGGCTGTTAGGAGCGCCGGTGTTCACACCGGCATCGCTCCCCGCAGGGGAGTGAAACTCCCGTACTTCATTCCCCGCATGTCGCTGCGGACAATGGGGATGGCGGATACGAACCCAAGGGGCGTTTCGCCGTCCTCGTATGGGGTCCCAGCTATGGGCCAAGGTAGCGGTGGGAGTCTCGCGGCCTGCGGCCGCGATGCCGGTCTGGAGGCCCCCACCGGGAGAACTGGCCGGCGCTCCTGGCCACTCCCCTAGCGCGCACCTTCTACGGGGAGGAAGGCGGTCTCCACATCCAGCATTCCCTGGTCGGTGAAGTACGCGGCCCAGAAGCGACGCAACGCCTCTTCATTCACTGACCCCTCGCGGCGCGGAGGAAGCTGGAGCACGGTGGGCCGGACCCCGGCGAACCACCGGGTGCGTACCTCGCGATAGAGGGCGCTGTCGCGGAACCGGCCGAAGTCGGGGACCCCCCGGTAGAAGTCCACGCCCACGTTCTGCAGGAGATCGGAGACCAGGATGAGCCGTCCTTCGGACTCCGGGGATTCGCCGAAGGCGCGCGCGGCGGCCTGTAGTGCCTGGAGGATGGCCGAGGAGTCGCTCGGGGCCGCCCGGGACATCGCCCCCAGTGCGTCGCGCAGCGGGCGCAGGTAGCGCGGCCCCCATTGCGCGGCCCGCTGGTCGGGGTTGTCGGACCAGTGGTTGACCTCGCAAGGATGCGGGGGCCGACGAACCACCCCCAGTTCCCGAACGCCACCGGGCGCGTCCGAGCGGACCTCGAAGAGGTGGAACACCGAGCCGGCGGGCGCCCGTTCCGCGACCGGACGAATCCGGCTCCACATGTCCTCCCGCTGGGGACGGGAAAGACCGTCGGTGGCGTCCATCACCACGACGACCGTCTGGGGGGGCAACCCGGTCGGCCAATCGGTGCATGGGTTCCCCTCCCCGCCGCAACCCGACAGCCCGGGCAGGATCCCGGGCAGAATCGTTGCCGCGAGGAAAACGGCCAGGCCCTGACGGTTCAGGACGCGATCTCCAGGCGGCGGTCGGATTCTCCCGCCTGACTGGGCACGAGGCGGACATCCCCCGCGCCCGGGGGCAAAGGCTTCCCGCCCGGGGGAGAAGGCGGCCCGCCGCCGGGAGGGCCCGGAGGACGCCGGCGCGCCCCCGGAATCCGCGCCGCCTGAGCGAGCCGTTCCCGCGCCTCCGCAAACGCCTGCGCCACCCGGCCGACATGGGCGGCGTTCGCGAGGCGGACCCGTTCCGCGGTCTCCATGACCTCGAACAGCGCCCGTTCCTGATCCCCCGCCCAGCGGGACTCTTCCTCCTCGTCGCGGCGCGAAGACGCCGGCGCCCAGGGCGAACTCCAAAACGCCGGGAACGGATCGCTCGAGAGGCGCCGCTGCCGGCCCAGCTCCCGGAAGTCCTCGATGGCGCTCGCTCCGGCGGCGGCGATGAGCTCCAGGAGCTCCGACTCGCGAACGAGCGTCCGCCGCCTGGCGGCGTCCAGGCCCGCGAGGCGGCTACCGAGCGCCAGGATCTCCGACTCCCCATCGCCGAGCCGCTGCCGGTGGCGCCGCTCCTCGTCGCTCAGTTTGCCCAGGGATCGCTCGTATTCCTCCGGTAGCGCGCGAGCGGTCTCTTCCCGCGCTCCGTGCAGGCGGGCGAAGTGGGGAATCGGTTCCCGACCGCCGAACCACTTCCACGCCGCGAGCAGCAAGGCGGTGAAGCCGACTCCGAGCAGGAGCATCGAGCGCCACCCCTCGAATCTCCCCGCGAACGGATCCTCGACCATCACCAGAGCCCCGTTTTCCGCCCGATACCCGACGCTCCCGGCGGCAAGTTGCCTGACGGCATCCGCCGAATGGTCGTCCGCCGGCAGATCGGCAGGGTGATCCACGACGCTCGCACCCGGCCGCCACCAGAAGAACTGGGCCCGCAGTTCGCCGGTGACCGCCTCTTCCACACTCAGAGGCGGCGGCGGATGCGGATCGGTCCCGGCGCCCGCTTCGTCCGCCGTGGCGTCGATATCGTCCAGATCGAGGATGGCGGCGGCCTGGGAGGCGTCGAGCGCCGAGACCGCGTCCCGGTAGTGCGCGAAGCCGAAGTGAAGCAGCCCGGCGAGGAACAGACAGGGCACGAGGCTTCCGGCCAGCAGCCACCGCCGGAGGGCTCCGGCGCCGAGCATCCGGCGGAAGATCAGGTCCCCCACGAGCCACCCGAGGAGGCCGACATTCATCGCCGTAACCAGGGCGGCAAAGAGCCAGTTCGATACGACCCCCTCGGTGGACGCCGCGTGCAGCAGCAGTCCGTTTGCGGTCGTTTCGACGGCGGCAACCGCAATCAGGAGCCACACCCAGCCCCGGGTGGAGGGCCGGGGCGTGACGTAGTCGGGAATCCCGCGCTCCCGGCGGAAGCCGGCGAGTTCCTTCGCGGCGGTCTGCGCGTTGAGGTGCCGAGTGTCGATCCGCTGACAGGCGGCCTGAACGTCGGCGAGGGAGAGGGCGCGGTCCCGTTCGCGGGCAGCCCCGGCCTCGACCCGGATGGCCCGGGTCCGCGCCTCGCGCTGCGCCGCGCGTGACCGGGCGAGCGCCTCTTCCGCGCGGCTGCGGGCCCGCGCCATCGCTTCCTGGAACCGGCCCTCCACCCGCCGCTCGCCGGGCGAGGGGGCGCTGGCCGCGGAGGTGGGGATGCCCTGGGACGCCTCCTCCTCCGCTTCGGCTCTTTCGGCGGCGGTGAGGGACGGGTCCGGAAGAATGGGAGCGCCTTCGGGGAAAGGATCGAATTCCTGGAACGCGTCGCCGAGCTCCGCCCCGGACGCCTCGGCGGGATCCTCCGCATCGCCAGGGGGCGCTCCGCCCCGGGATTTCCTGGAAAAACGGACTCGGATACTCCGGGTCATGGGTAACCGCCTATGGACGAGGTCGCGTGAGTGCCGAGGCCGGTGAGGCCCAGTTCTCCCGGTGGGGGTCCGGTTGACAAGGCGCGCGAGGGAGGAATACCTGATGTATTTCGACCGAAGCGCAACGATGAGCGACGTGAAGCGTCGCGGTTCAGCCGGGATGCATCGCCGGCCGAACGCCGCGTGACCTTGTTCATAGGCGGTTCCTCTCCCCTCCGGCCTCGGGGTGGAGGCGGAAGGAGGCGCACCAAACCCCGAGGTTTCCTACCTCTTACGAAGCCGGAGGCGCTTCGGTTCGCCGGAAGCCGGCGGGCGATGAGCTACTCGCTACGCCGCCAGGGTCCCACGATGCGGGTCCCCTCGCCGCCGGGCGCCCAGATCACGAGGGCTCGGACCGGCCCTCCGTCCGGCGAGGTGATGTGGTTCACCTCGGACGGCGGACGAACGAAGCCGAGATCGCCGGGACCCAGGATCTGGGAGACCCCGTCCACCACGTGCTCGAGTTCCCCTTCCAGCACGTAGAAGACCTCAGTCGCGCCGTGGAGGTGGCCCCCGGAGTTCGCGCCCGGCGGGAAGGTGATCTCGCCGATCTGGATCTCGCTTCCGCCGAGGTTGGATGCCGACAGCAGCAACTCGATCTCGGTGCCGCTGGTGCTGACGAACGTGCCGAGATCGCCGCCCTGGACAGAAGGTGTGGAACGGCCCAGCGCAAAGCCGGCGGCAAGACCGAGTCCCGCGGTCAGGAGGGAGAAGAGGCCGAAGGCGGCGCGGCGTGAAATTCGGGTGGGGGTCATGGATCCGTCTCCCGGGCCGGATCGCGCGTGTAGCGCGAGAACCAGTCGAGCATGTAGAGCTGGGTGCGGATGAAGTTCGAGGGCTGGGAACTGGTTCCGTGGTACTCGTCGTAGAAGCGCACCATCTCGGCCGGCACGTCCAGCGCCTTGAGCGCCTGGTAGTACTCCTCGGTCTGGCTCATCGGGGTGCGCAGATCGAGTTCCCCGGTCATCAGCAGCGTCGGGGTGGTGACCCGGCCCACGTACATCAGCGGCGAGTGCTCCAGATACTTCTCGGCGTTGTCCCACGGGAAGCCGTGGTAGCGGTTGTAACCCCATCGCACGATGTCCGCGGTGCCGGCGAAGCTCATCCAGTTCACCACGGGGCAGCGCACCGCGGCGGCGGCGAAGCGGTTCGTCTGGCCGATCACCCACGATGACAAAACCCCGCCCCCGCTGCATCCGGTGACGTACATCCGGGTCTCGTCCACGTAGCCGCGCTCGATCGTCGCGTCCACCCCGGCCATCAGGTCGTCGTAGTCCACGCTCGGGTAGCCGTTGTCGATCGCGTTGCCGAAATCGGTCCCGTAGCCGGTGCTCCCGCGGGGGTTCGTGTAGAGCAGGAGATACCCGTTCGCGGCGAAGTTCTGGAAGGAGTTGTTGAAGCCGACGTTGTACATCCCGTGGGGCCCCCCGTGGATGTGGAGCACCATCGGGTACTCCTGGGAGGGGTCGAAACCGGGCGGTTTGACGACCCAGCCCTGCGCCCGGGTCCCGTCGGTGGAGTCGTACCAGAGTTCCTCCACCTCGCCGAGTTCGATCCCGGCGAGCACATCGTCGTTCACCGCGGTGACCTTCGTGGTCCGGGTCGGGTCGGAAACCGGGAACACCACGACGTCGGCGGGCTCGTGGAAAGAGGTCCGGGTGGCCGCGGCGACCCCGGTCGCCGAGATGGTGTTCACGGTGAGCAGATGGGTGCCCTCGGTCACCGGGCTGGTCGCTCCGTCGAGCGAGGCCACGTGGAGGTTCCGCGAGCCGCGGTCGTCGGCGGTGAAGAAGATCCGGTCGCTGTCGGGCGACCAGATCGGGTTGTTGGCGTCCCGGTCGAGGCTCGCCGAGAGGGAGCGCATCGCCGAGCCGTCGAACCCGATCACCTGTAAGTCGCTGACCTTGTAAGTCTGCTCCGTCCAGTCGAAGCCACCGAAGGCGACGTGCTTGCCGTCGGGAGACATCACGGGACCCGCCCACGGGCCGCGTTTCTCGGTGATCTGGCGGATGGCGCCGCTCTCGATATCCACGTAGTGAATGTGCGACTCCCGATAGCGGAGGTCGGCGTCCTCCTCGCGAGAGGCGTCGAAGACCAGTCCCCTGCCGTCCGGGGTCCAGTCGAGACCCGCCCCGTAGTCAAGCCCGACCGCGCCCCGCGAACCCACGTGCCAAGCGCCTTCGGTGAGCTGGCGCGCCGCCCCGCCGTCAGCCGGAACGACGAAGAGGTGCCGGTAGCCTTCCTCGAGGAATCCCACCCGGTCCTGCCGGAAGTGCATCTTCCGGACGATCCGCGGCGTCTTCGTCCACTTGGCGCCGTCCGGGGCGCTCGGCATCGAGGGGAGGTCCCAGTCCTCGGGAGCGGCCTCCATCCGGGTGAAGGCAATGAGCCCGGAGTCCGGCGACCAGTGGATGTCGCGCGGGGTGGGAGCGTCCCGGGTGATCTGCGAGGTGGCGCCCTCGGCGTCCATCCAGCGGACGAAGATCTGAGGCCCGCCGTCCCCTACCGCGGCCAGGAAGGCGATTCGCGTCCCGTCCGGCGACCACATGGGGCCCGAGCCCTTGGTGAGGAAGCGGTTCCGGCTGCCGTCGGCGTTCACGATCCAGAGCTCGGGGGCCCAGCGGTCCTTCGCCTGGTCCACGTGGCTGCGGGTGTAGATGACGACGGAGCCATCGGGTGAGATGGCCGGGCCGCTCACCCGTTCCCAGTCCAGGATGTGGGACGCGGTGAGCGTGCCGTCGCCCGCGGTCTCCTGGGCGGAGGCGGCGCCGGCAAGCAGGAGCGCGGCAAGCGCGATGCGAAGAGTTCTCATGGGATTCCTCCTGAGCCGAATTAGTGTGGAGTTTCGGGCGGGACTTCACAACCCCGGTCGATGAGGGGCCGCCGGTCCTCGCAGCCAGTTAGCGTTGGGTGCCGTGGAACAACAGCCGCAGCCGGATCGTTCGGCTGATTCAACACCCTTTCCCTACTCCCAAGGAAGAGCTTTCATGGACCGCGTCTGCCACTTCGAGATCCCTTTCAGCGACAAGTCGCGCGCGACGGCGTTCTATCAGGAGGTGTTCGGTTGGCATATCTCCGATGTGCCCGGAGATATGCCCTACACCTTCGTGGTCACGACCCCGGCGGACGAACAGGGGAATCCGACGACGCCCGGCGGCATCAACGGAGGGATGGTTCCCCGTGGTGACGGAGGAGGCAGTGGGTCTCCGGTCCTGGTGATCGAAGTGCCCTCGTGCGAACAACGCGTCGGCGACGTCGAGGCAGCCGGCGGGGAACGCTTGATGGGCCCAACGGAGATCCCGAACATGGGGATCTATGCCCAGGTCAAGGACCCGGAGGGCAACATCATCGGTCTCTGGCAGCCGCTCACCTGATCCTGGCCGGCGGGCACGGACCCTGCTGGTTCAGTCCCGGTTCCGTGAGGGCGGAACGCCAGGCCCGGAAAGGCCGAGCACGGCGTCCGGAGCGGGGTTGGGTCCGTACCGGTTGTCGGAGGCGTCGCCCTTCTGGATCATGAACCACAACATAACCAAGCCCGGCATCAAGCCGACCCAGAATCCGACCCCGGGAATCCAACCAGCTACGTAGAGCAGAATCCACCATCCGGACCGATTCGTGTCGTGGAGCCTCCGCACCGTTACCGCCATCTGAGGCACGACCAATAGGGCGGTCACCAGGTACGAGAGAGGTCGGATCCCGGCCACGGCGGCGGCCACATTCACGGATACGCCAAAGACCACAAACCACCAGTACTCGGCCCGGGACGCCCGTCCCCGGAACTCGAAGTACTTCCGGAAAAGACAGGTGCTAACCGCTTCAACGAAGCTCATCTTCGAGCGGCAGTACGCGCGTCAGACGCCGAGCGGCCAGTCCGGCTATGCGAAAACCTGCTCCAGCAGCGCCTGGTTGTAACCGACGACCAGCCGGTCCCCGACCCGCATGGTGGGGGCGCGTAGCTTGCCCGAGCGGCCGAGCAGCAGGTCGGTCAGGCTCGTGTAGCTGCCGACGATGGCGCCGGTCAGCACCGCGTCATCCGGGCGGTCGCCCGTGAGGTCGAAGCGCTCCACCTTCCGGCCCTTCGCGACCAGAAGCTCGCTCACACCCTCGAGGAGCGCGAGGGACTGGTCGCCCAGGATCGGGGACTTGTTGGCGTTTTGAACTGCGCCGTCGGCAATGCCCTTTTGCGCAAGGAACTCCTGCGTCCGCTTGCAGCTCGTTCAGCCGGGGCGGTGGTACCGCCAGGTGAGGTTCCCCCCAGCCACGGTCACTCCTCCTGGACGCGGTCGTAGATCGCGTGGGTGACGCGGGTGATCTTTCCCTCGGCGTCCATCCGGACGTATTCGTTGTCGATGCGGTTGCCGTCGTCGGAGAGGGTGTTGATGATCACCTGGTACACGGTGCCGCTGCGCATGTTGGAGATCCGGGTGCTTTGCTCGTCAACGACCTCGACAGCCGTCTCGGAGTTTTCGAGTCCCTCCACGGGGCGAAAGACGCCATCGAACATCGTCGCGTAGCCCCACACCGACTCGTTGCCCTCGGCGTTCGTGGTGGCCACGGTGATGCTCATGCCCCCGTCGCCATGGGGGGCGTAGGTCATGATGTTCTGGTAGGGCGGCGGGTTGTCGGAGCGCAGCCTCCAGATCCCGAAGCGCGGGTTGGAATCGTCCTGGGCGGCGGCGCAGGCTACGAGACCGAGCCCCAGCGAAAGAGTGGCAAGAATGGCGGGGAACCGCGAAAAGCGCATGGATGGATCCTCCTGATGGAGGCGGGATTCTGTCAGACGGGCAAACACCACCGGCGCCGGCCCCTCAGCCACCGGGACTCGGCCGCAGGGCTCGCCCGGCGAGAACGCCGGTGTGGGCGCCGTCCCGGACCGCGAACTGGCCGTTCACCAGCACGTGCACAGTCCCCTCCGAGTACTGGTGGGGTTCGTCGTAGGTGGCCCGGTCCCGGATCCGCTCCGGATCGAGGATGACGATGTCCGCCTTCATCTCCTCCCGCAGGAAGCCGCGATCGTCGAGGTCGAGGAACTCGGCGGCGAGGCCGCTCATGCTGCGGATGGCGAACGGCATGGAGATCCGCGGCTCGTCGAGGACAAAGTCGCGAAGTTTCTTGGTGAAGGCGCCGTACACGCGCGGGTGGCCGACGGGGATATCGGGCTCGATGTCGCGGCCGTCGGTACAGGTCATCATCCAATCCTGCTCGGCGAGGTAGCCGGTGTTCACCGGGTCGTAGAGGCCGATGTTCATCACCGAGGCGTTCCCTTCGCTCAGGATCCGCCGCGCCGCTTCCGGAGCAGGCACTCCCCATTCCTCGGCGACCTCCGCGAGGGTCCGCCCGTTCAGGTGCGGACGCGCGTCGGAGAACCGGATCTTCTCGGCACCGCCCCGGATGGCCAGCATCTCGGCGGTCGCCTCGTCGAGGACACGAGCGGTGTCGGAATCGTCGAAGCGGTCGAGCATGGTGTCGCGTCCCCCCGCCGAGGCCCAGCGGGGAACGGTGTAGGCCCGGAGGCTCGACTGCGTGGCGGTGTAAACGTGTTGCGCCCCGAAGACCGGCACCCCGCGTTCGCGGGCCGCCTCGATCAGCGCGGCGCCCTCCGGGGCCCGGCCGTAGTTGGCGGCCCCCTGCGCGTTGAAGTGGCTGAAGATGACCTTGGTCCCGGACTCCTCACCGATGCGGATGGCTTCTTCGATGGAGGCCAGGTAGCCGAAGCTCGGGTAAGCGGCTCCGAGATCACGGTCGTGGGTGTCGTAGATGGCGGGCTTGTACTCAGCCGCCACCCGCGCCAGCTCGATCACCTCTTCCGTGGTCGCGTAGTTCCCCGGTATGTAGAAGAGACCGCTGGACAGCCCGAAGGCGCCTTCTTCGAGACCCTTCCGCACGAGCCCCCGCATGCGGTCGAGTTCGTCGTCGGTGGGGGCGCGGTTCTCCTCGCCGAGCACCCGGCGCCGCACCGCGCCGTGACCCACATAGGTGAGGGCGTTCACCCCGATTCCGCTCGCCTCCCAGCCGGCGAGGGTGTCGCTCACGTCAGGCGACCCGCCGCCGTCGGCGCCGACGACGACGGTCGTAATTCCCTGATAGAGGAACGGCAGCGCCTCCTTTGCCCACTCCTGCCCGATCTGGGAATGCGAATGCATGTCGATGAATCCCGGCGCCACGATGAGTCCCTCGGCCTCCACGTTTTCCTCGGCCGTCACGCCTTCGGCATCGGCGTCGCCCATGAAGGTGATCCGGTCGTCCGTGACCGCGATGTCGGCGATGTAGGGATCGGCGCCGCTGCCGTCGTGGACCGTGCCACCCCGAATGAGAAGGTCATGGGGGCCGTCGCCGCAGGCGGCGGCCGATAAAGCAAGGACGATGGCGGGCAGGAGCCCGGTCCAGCGGTTCCGAAAAGGCATCAGCGAGGTTCTCCTGTCGGCGGCGCCGTATTCCCCGGATGGGACAATACCCGCCGCGCCGGAAGGCGCTCGATCCGGAGGAAACGGCATGAGGATAAGGCTCTCCCGAGCAGCAGCGCTGGCCGCACTGCTCCCGGCTCTCGCCGCCGCCCAGGACTGGCCGCAGTGGCGAGGCCCGGCACGGGACGGGGCGGTGTCCGGTTTCGAGGCCCCCGCGGCCTGGCCGGAGACTCTCTCCCGAGCGTGGTCGGTCGAGGTCGGATCGGGCTACGCGACACCCATCCTGGTGGACGGAAACCTCTGGCTGTTCGTCCGCCAGGGTGAGGAGGAGGTTCTCCTCTCGCTCGATCCCGAGACCGGAGAGACCCGCTGGCGTTCGGCGTATGCCGCTCCTTTCGAGATGATTTCCGCGACCCGGCGGCACGGGCCGGGCCCGAAGTCCACCCCCGCGTTCGCCGGGGGACGGTTGTTCGTCCACGGGATGACCGGATCGGTGACGGCCTTTGACGCGGCCACCGGAGAGCAGCTCTGGCACGTGCCCGGGAGCCCGGTGATCCCGCTCTACCACACGGGCGCCTCGCCGCTCGTTCACGCGGGGGTCGTCATCGTCCACGTCGGCGGGCACAACGACGGGGCGCTTACCGCGTTCGACACGGAGACCGGAGAGGTGCGCTGGAGTTGGGACGGCGACGGACCCGCCTACGGGTCGCCGATGCTCTTCGAACTGGACGGGATGGAACAGGTGGTGACCTTCACGCAGGAACACTTCATCGGGGTCGACTTCGCGGACGGGACCCTTCTCTGGAGCCGGCCGTTCACCACCCCTTCCAACACGACCTCGCAGACTCCGGTGCTCCACGGAAATCTCGTGATCCAGAACGGCCGGGCGAACGGGGTGGTCGCATTGCGGGCGACTCGCAACGGTGGCGCGTGGACCACGGAAGACGTGTGGAGCACCGGCGAGTTCTCGCTCCACATGGCGAACCCAGTGGTTCGCGACGGGGTGATGTTCGGGCTCTCGCACCTGAACAGCGGCCAGTACTTCGCCCTCGACCTCGATTCCGGAGAGGCGCTTTGGGAAAGCGCCCCGCGCCAGGCGGAAAACGCCGCTCTCGTGCGCGCCGGAGACATCGTGTTCTCGTTGGAGGATGACGCGGAACTCGTGATCTTCGAGGCCGGACGCACCGGGCTCAGGGAGCTCCGGCGTTACGAGGTGGCAGAGAGCGAGACCTGGGCCCAGCCGACGGTGACCGGCGGGCGGATCTACGTGAAGGACGTGTCCCGGCTGTACCGCTGGGACATCCGCTGACGCCGCGGATTGCTGCCTCGTGTCCAGAATCGTCCTCCGCGGAATTCCCGACGGCCTACTCCGCAAGATCCGGCAGGCCGCCGCGCTGAACTGCCGCACCGTCAGCGCCGAGATCGTCGTCCGGCTCGAGGAGTCGTTTGGACATCGGAGCGTGGACGCCGAGCAGTTGCTCGAACGCATCCGGCGGCGCCAGCAGTCCATCGGCGCAGTGGATACCAGTGAAGATGTTCTGCGTGCGATGAAGAACGCGGGACGGCCTTGAGCGGTCGCGCAACCGGGGTCGGGAGAGGGGTGTAGCACTCAGGCCGACGTGGCACCGCACCATCGGCACTGGTTTCGCGCTCCCGCGCGATGCCGGCCGGAGGCCAGCGGTCCCTTGCCTGGGCGCCGTTCTAACGCGGTGGCCCCACGCCATCTCCGCTGGGGCACCATCCGTTCCGGCAGCAACCCTCTGTTTACCCGCCTCCGGCGGGGATGCCGGTGTGAACACCGGCGTTCCCAGCCTACGCGCCACCAATGCCGGCCGGAGGCCGCGTTACCCCCTCTAGCAGCCTGTGGTGAAACCCACGCGGCCCAGTTCTCCCGGTGGGGGCTCGAGCGGCGATCCATCCCGCCTGAACCGCCCCCCCACCGGGAGAACTGGCGCTTTGCGGCGCTCTGCGTTGCGTTTCGGTCGAAATACACCAGGTATTCCTCCCTCACGCGCCTTGTCAGCCGGGCCCCCACCGGGAGGACTGGCCCCACCGGGAGAACTGGGCCTCCCCGCTCTCGGCGCTCACCCGGGTTCCACCACAGGCTGCTAGCCCCCCTTGCGGAGGATTCCCAGTTCCTTTTCGCGGCGGCGGGGAACGCCGCCGAGGGCCGCCCGGGCGCGGCGGAGACGCATGCGCGTCATCGCGCTCCCGAGCAGGACCATCGAGCCGAAGAGGGGAGTGGACGACTGAGAACCGCTGATCGCCACGTAGAGAGGTCGGGTGAACTTCCTGAGCTTGACCCCGAGCGATTCCGCCGCGCTGCGAAGCGCCTGGTGGACGCCGTCCGCGGTGAACTCCGGGAGGTCCTCGAGCGCCCATTCCGAAAGCAACAGCCACTCGGCGACTTCGGAGACATCGTCGCCTCCGGCGAGAACGTCGGGATCACGGGGCGTTTCATCCGTGAAGAACTGGGAGGCCAGCGGCCCGAAGTCTCCGAGGGTGCGCATCCGGGGCTGGGCCAGCTTCGCGATTCCCGCCAGCGTTTCGTCATCGAGCCGCCAGTTCCGCAAGAGGCCGGCCAGCTCCGAGGGTCCGTAGTCCTCCCGGAGGTAGCGGCCGTTCAGCCAGGCCAGCTTCTCGGTGTCGAAGACGGCGCCGGCCAACGAAAGCGACCCGAGTTCGAAGTGGTCGACGAAAGCGCCCAGGGCGAACTTCTCCTCGCCCTCCCCCCGCGTCCAGGCGAGCATCCCGAGGAAGTTGAGAAGCGCCTCGGGCAGGAAACCGGCCTGGCGGTAGAAGTCGATCGAGGTCGGGCTCTTGCGCTTGCTCAGTTTGGTGCGGTTCTTGTCGTTGTTCCTGAGGAGGGGGACGTGCCAGAAGGACGGCGGCTCCCACCCCAGCGTCTCGTAGAGCAGCAGGTGTTTCGGGAGCGAGGCGATCCATTCCTCCCCGCGGATCACATCCGAGATCTCCATCAGGTGGTCGTCCACCACGTTGGCGAGGTGATACGTCGGGAAACCGTCCGATTTGAGCAACACCGGATCGTCCACCGATTCCCAGTCCTTGGAGAGGCCCTGCCGGAGCCGGTCGGGAAGCGCGATACGGCCGCCCGCCGGAGTACGGAGCCGGATTGCGTAGGCGCCGCCGGCGTCCTCCCCGTAGTCCCGATACGCCTTCCCGTCACCCAGCAGCCGTTCGGCAATCTCGCGGCAGGCCTCCACCCTTTCGCTCTGCCGGTACGGGGCGAAGGGTCCCCCGACGTCGGGCCCCTCGTCCCATTCGAGCCCGAGCCAGCGAAGCGACCGCAGGATGGCTTCCTCCGAGGCCCTGGTCGAGCGCGCCTGATCGGTATCCTCGATCCGCAGCAAGAAGGCGCCCCCGTGCCGCTTCGCGTACGCGTAGTTGAGAAGCGCCTGGTAGGCCGTCCCGACGTGCGGGTCGCCGGTCGGCGACGGAGCGATCCGGGTACGGACCGAACCGGACGCCCGGGTCATGCGGATAGATCCCGGCTCTCGAACCAGGTCCGCGGGCCGCCAACCAGGGCGGACGCCGCGAAGCGGCGGGGGGGAATACTCGAAAGGGGGGTGTCCCCCCTTTCGAAGAAGGCCCCGGTGGACGGGTCCGGCAAGGCCGGAGCCCGGCCGCGGCGCCCAGCGCCAGCGTTAGCAGCCTGTGGTGAAACCCAGGCGGCCCAGTTCTCCCGGTGGGGGCTCGAGCGGCGATGCATCCCGCCTGAACCGCCCCCCCACCGGGAGAACTGGCGCTTTGCGGCGCTCTGCGTTGCGTTTCGGTCGAAATACACTGGGTATTCCTCCCTCACGCGCCTTGTCAGCCGGGCCCCCACCGGGAGGACTGGCCCCACCGGGAGAACTGGGCCTCCCCGCTCTCGGCGCTCACCCGGGTTCCACCACAGGCTGCTAGGGGCGGGGGCGCCCGGTTCGCTGCCCTTCACCGCCAGACCGTTCGCAGGTGTTGTGAGCCCCCGCCCCAAACGCTCAGACGGTGGCGTGTCGGTGGAAGGCGATCCATTCGGCGGCGATCAGCAGGAGAGCGAAGAGCGCAAGTATCGGCCAGATCGCACTCGCCGCGGTCGCCGCCGGCGCCAGGGTGGCCGGCGGCTCCTCGGCCCAGGCCGACTGGTTCAGATTCGAAGCCCTCCGGTCGAGAAGACTCGCCGCAACCACGACTTCCCGTCCGCCGCCGGCGGCGTAGTAGAGCGACGGTTCGCTGGCGTCGAAGGAAATCTCGGAGCCCAGACGGCGCGACGCCACTTCCCGGCCTTCGGAATCGAAAATGGCTCCCGCCGCCATCGCGACCCGGGCCTGTCCGAGCCCGACCCGGCGCACTTCCACGTCGGTCAACCAGCTCAGGGCGCGGGAGAGCAGCAGCGGGAAGTCAGCCTGGAGCGGCAGGTTGGACCGGGCAATCGGGAAAGCGAAGGCGAGCCCGCGCAGGGGACTTTCCCGGGCCGCCAGCAGGCCGAGCCGCGAATCGCCGAGCAGGAGTTCCCAGGAACTCTGACCGCCGAAGAAGGCCGCATCGAACGCCTCCACATCTCTCGCGAGCGCATCCTCGAAGTTGAGATCCCGGAGCAGCGGGTGTTCCGTCTGCCCGCGCACGACCGGGAGCATTACGGTCGCGGTCTCTCCTTCGAGGTTCGCCTCCTCATTTCCCGATTCGTTTCCCGTTTCGTTTCCCGTTTCGTTTCCCGTTTCGTTTCCCGTTTCGTTTCCCGTTTCGTTTCCCGTTTCGTTTCCCAATCGGGGCGGGAGCCATTCGGCGTTCCCCGAGGCGGCGACGAGCACGGGGACCGGAGGCATCGCCTCCGGAGGCGCCCCTTCAATCACCACGAGATCCACCGAGGCGAAATCGAGATCGGCGAGCGCTTCCGAACCCGGGGGCGCCACGGAAAGGCTCACCCGGGGATCGAGACGCAGAGCCGCCTCCCAGAACGGATTCGGCCCCCCGACGAGCAGAACCCGCAGCCGGTTGCGCGCCGGAATGTAGGCGTGCGCCACGTCGTCGGCGGGCAAGGCGTCGTCTCCCGAAATCGCGATCACGGCGCGGACCGGTCCCGCGACGAACCCGGTCAGCGGCACCGTCTCGCCGAGCGGCGTCCCGGCATCGACCCGGAGGGTCCGGCGTAGCGAGGCGCCTCCCGCACCATCAACTTGAAGCGCCACGACACCGCCGTCGTCCTCCGCGGCGGGATGGCGGACGACCTCGATGAACGCCTCGAAGCGACCCGGATCGGACGGTAGCGGGCGGACGTCGAAAGCGGTAATCCCGGCGTTCGGCGCCGCCTCGAACACGGAGATGCGCTCGACGCCGTCGGGCGCCTCGGGCACGTACACCCCGTCCCCGACGAAGATGACGTCAGCGGCGGGGGCCGTGCCCGAAGCGGACTCGAGCAGATCAGCGACATCGGGGAAGCGGTGTTCCCGGCCGTGCACCGGGCCCAGATCTTCGAGGGCCTCGAGGGCCTCGCGCCGTCCGGTGAAAGAGCGTCCGCCGCGGTCTCCGGCAGTGTCCAGCAGCAGGAACTCGCTCGTTTCGCTGCTGCCGGTGAGGATGCGCCGCACCTGCTCGGACGCCTGATCCCAGCGAGTGCCTCCTCCGGAGAGCGCGGCCGCCATGCTCGGTGAGGTGTCCATGACCACCACCACCCGGCCGCCCCGCACGCCGCTCTCGGGGATCGGCTGGGCCATGGCCATGATCACCGCAAGCCCCGCCAGCAAGGCAATCACCAACGAAATGAGCCAGCGCCAGAAATCCTCGCGGCGCCGGCGTTCATCAAGGACGCGCCGCCAAATGAGATTCGACGGGACCACCACCGGCTGAGGCTCCGGCCGGACCCAATAGAGGACGACGATGATCCCGGCGGTCAGCAGAACGCCGAGAGCGATCAGCAGCGGGGCGGCGGCAAAGCCCATGGAGTCCAGAGGTACCAGATTTACCGGATGAATCGGTCCGTCTTGAAGATCGACATGACGGCGTCTTCGAAGGGCTTGCCAGTGTCCGCAACGCAGAACCCGAACCCGTAGCGGGAGCAGTACTCCTCGATCTTCTGCTGATGTTCGGCGAGCGCCTGCTGGTAGCGGTCCAGCAGCCTCGGCGTGACCCGGACACGGCGCTCGGAACCATCTTCGCTGTCGGTGAGCAGAGCCTCATCGGGAAGCGACGGTTCGAGCTCTTCCGGAGTGAGCAACTGCACGACGAACATGTCGTGCTTCTGGTAGCGGCACGCGTCAAACGCCCCCAGCAGATCCTCCTCGTCCATGAGGTCCGAGAGGATCACGGCGAGGCCGCGCTTGCGGCGGGAGCCGAAAAAGGCCCGGAAACACGCCGAAAGCGAAGTGGCGCCACCGGTGTCGCCCGCGTCGAGAAACCGGAACGCGCGGAAGATCTGGTTCCGCCCCCGCTTCGGGGCCATCCACCCCTCGATCTTCGGTCCGTACCAGACGATCGAGATCAGATCGTGGTTCATGAGGCCGATGTAGGACAGGGCGCCGGCCATCCTGCGGGCGAAGTCGAACTTCGGGGGGTCGCCGAACGCCATGGAGGCGCTCCGGTCCACGAACAGGTAAACGGGCAGGTCCGCCTCCTCCTCGAGGATGCGGATTACCAGCTTGTCGAGACGGAGGAAGGCCTTCCAGTCAACGTCGCGCGTGTCATCGCCGTCCACGTAGGGCCGGTAGTCGGCGAACTCAATGCCCGAACCGCGCTTCCTGGCCCGATGTGCGCCGCGATGCCGGCTCGGCAGCATCCGGGTGGCCATGAGCTTCAGGTACTCGAGCCGCTCCATGAAATCGGCGTCGAAGAGCGTGTCCGATTGGCTCATGCCGTCAACCGTTGCGTCCCGGCCCCCGGCTCGGCCCGAAGCGGGGGCACGCCCTCGCGGGGTCGCGCGTGCGGAGCGGCATCACCCGTTCGGCAGGGGGGGCGTCAGGCGCCGGGGAGCGCGATCGAGGCGATGACTTCCCGCAGGATGTCGTCGGTGTCCACCTTGTCGGCCTCTCCCTCGAAGTTGAGGAGCAGCCGGTGCCGTAGCGTGGGCAGGACGCTGTCCCGGACGTCCTCCGCCGAAACGTGTACCCGGCCGGCGAGGAGCGCCCGGAATTTCCCGGACAGCACGAGCGCCTGGGTTCCCCGCGGGCTGGCCCCGAACTTCACGTAGCGGTTCGTGAGCGCGTGGGCGAACTTCGACCCGGGGTGGGTCCCCATGGTCAGCCGGATGGCGTAGTCCTGGATCGGCCGGGCGATGGGAACCGACAACACGGTGTCCCGCATCTCCAGAACCTCTTCCCGGGTCACGATCGGCCGGGCCTTCGGCTCCTCGACCGAGGTCGTCCGTGCCACGATCTCGCGAAGTTCATCGTGGTCGGGATACCCGATCCGGAGCTTCATCAGGAAGCGGTCCATCTGGGCCTCGGGAAGCGGATAGGTGCCTTCGAGCTCGATGGGGTTCTGAGTGGCCATCACGAAGAACGGCTCTTCGAGCTTGAAGGTCGTGTTGCCGACGGAGACGCTCTTTTCCTGCATGGCCTCGAGAAGCGCCGACTGGGACTTCGGGGTAGCCCGGTTGACCTCGTCCGCCAGCATCAGGTGGCAGAAGATCGGCCCCCGCTGGAAGTCGAGGACCTTGGCGCCGGTTTCCGTCTCCCGGATCACGTTCGTGCCCGTGATGTCGCCGGGCATGAGGTCCGGCGTGAACTGCACGCGGTTGAACTTGAGGTGCATCGCCTCGGAGAGGGTCTGCACGATCTTGGTCTTCCCGAGCCCCGGGATACCCTCGAGCAGCACGTGTCCGCGAGTGAGCAGACAGGTGATGATCCCGCTGATTACTTCCCGATTGCCGACGATGACGCGGCCGACCTCGGCCTGAATGCGGTCATGGCGATCGCGAAACGTCTGGACCCGGCTTTCGATGTCGGCAGCCGGGTCGGCCAGCGCGGTTTCCGGGGTCATTCTTCTTGCGCTCCTTCGGGGGCATCGGCCTTGGCCGTCTCGCGGATCATGAGGAAGTAGGCGCGAACCAGCGGCCTGAGCCCCGTAGGGATAGGGCGGGTGCGGGAAACTGTCTCATCGGCGTACTCGGAAAGGGTGTTGACGGAGTCGTAGGCGACGGTCGCGTCCTCGCGGCGGCTCTGCCGCTCGATGATCTGCTCGGGCACCGGTTCTTCGTCGAGGGAAGGCGGGATGGCTTCCATTTCGAGCTGTACCTCGAGGCTGGTAGCGGCGCCGAATACCTCGGACTCGCCTCCCCCGCCTGGTCCGGTCATGTTCCCTGCCGGGCCGGCATCCATCGGGATCGGCGCTCCCATCTGGCCCTCGGCGGCCATCATCTGAACCTGCCCGGAGAGTCCGGCCGCACCCTGCGGCATTCCGGCGGCGGGCTCGCCGCCCTCACCGGCCTGGGGCTGTCCCCCCTCACCATCGCCGGGGAACGGCATCTGCTGCGCCTCTCCCTGGCCCTGACCATTCATCGCTTGGCCATCCATCGCCTGCATGTTTTCGGCGAGCTGCTGGAGAGCCTCGTCGGCGCTCAACCCACCCTCCATGAGCTCCATCATTTCCGCCGCAGCGGCGCTGAGGGCGTCTCCCTCGGCGCCCTGTTCGAGCGATTCGAGCAGCGCCTGGAGTTCTTCCGGCGTACTGGCGGAGCGCATCGCCTCGGAGAGGCCCTCGAGCCATTCGGCAGCGGTGAGCGAGTCCGAATCCATGGCTTCGGCCAGCCCGGCAAGCGCCGCGGAGACCTCTTCACTCGTCTCCTGGAGGGATCGTTCCTCCATCGCGGCGGTCAACGCCGCCTTGAGGGCATCCACATCCTGGGCAGACTCCTCGGGGAGCCGCAACTCGCCGGCGCGGAGCTCCGCCAGGATCTCCTCCGGCGAACGGGCGTCCACGCGAGCGTCCGCGGTGTCCTCGAAAACCTCCGGTCCGCCAAGCGGATCTCCCGCTTCCGGATCGCCGCCAAGGCTGCCGGCGAGGCCGGCCGCGAGCCGCGCCCGCAGCGCTTCCGAAACCAGTGGCCCCTCCGTGAACGGGAGGATCACCGCGAGGGCGGCCAGCGCGGCGGTGGCCCAAATGCTCGCCCGGGGAATCCGGAAGGGCAGCAGATCCGCCGCGTCGAGCTCGTCGGCTCGCGTGCAGGCGCGGCCGATCTGGTGGACTTCCCAAGCCGTCGGCGACGGCGCGGCGGAAAACCACTGCGCGGAAGCGAGCTCGTCGTGCAGCCCTCCGGCCCGGTCTCCCGCGGCAGCGGCACGATCAAGCGCCGCACCGGCCCGGAACCCGGAAAGCCCGCGGTAGAGCAGGGCGGCAACTCCCACCGCCGCCACCAGCACCGGCAGCCAGGGGATTCCGTCGCCGACCAGCCTGGGGAGGAACAGCGCCAGAGCTACCGCCCCGGCGACGAACGCAAACTCCCGGACCAGTCCGAGAATCCGCAGCCTCAGATCCAGGCGCCGGACCAGGTCGTGGAAGGGGGTCTTCAGGAAATCGTTCAAGGGGTTCACCCCACCCGCTGGAGCCACGAGGGGACAGAATTCGCGGAGTGTATTCGCTTGCGGACGGCTCTCGCCACTCCCGGGCCGGCGCCTTCCGGATACCGGCTATTCGACACCAAAACGAACGCAGTAAACAGGAGCGAGTTCGGCGGTCACGAGATCCCAGGAGTCGCCGAGATCCTCGGAGATCCACAGCGCGCCCGTGGTGGTGGCCATGGCGAGAACCGCTTCGGTGGGATGGACGTCGAGACCGTGGCGATACACCACTGCGAAGGAGTCCCGCTCGGGAAGGCCGCGGCCGACCGGCTCCCAGCTCTCTCCGCCGTCTCGGGTGCGGGCCACCACCATCCGGCGGTCCACCGGGACGCGGCACTCGTCCTTGACCAGGGGAACGCTCCAGGCCATCTGCGGGTCGCCCGGGTGCGCGGCGACCGCGAAGCCGAAGGACGACGGCGGCACCTCCAGGCTGGTCCAGGTCGCTCCCCCGTCGTCGGAGCGGAAGAAGCCGTTGTGGTGCTGGCACCAGATCCGACGTCGATCTGCGTCGCACCAGGCAAGCCGGTGAGGATCCTGAATGGCCGGATCCTCCCGCAATTCGGGAGGCATGTAGTCCGCAAACATCCCCTCGGTGCCGAACCTCCAGGATTTCCCGCCGTCCTCGCTGATCCAGACGCCGCCGCAGGAAATGCCGGCGACCACCCGCCGGCCGTCGGGGGCGACCAGAACGGAATGAATCCCGGGGTGCGGGTATCCGCCGCCGAACCACCGCTCGCGGCTCGGTTGGTTCCACAGCGCCTCGTTCAGAGCCCAGGAACGGCCTCCGTCGTCGGACCGAAAGAGGCCACCGGGAATCGTGCCGCACCAGAGCGAGCCGGCGTCGGGCCCGGCGGGTTCGAGGCACCAGAGGAGGTCTACCGACGGCGCCTTCTCGGACTCAGCTTTGTCTTTCCGGTACGCGGGGGCCGGAAGTTCGCTGAACGAAGCGCCGCCGTCCTCCGAAACGCGGACCTTGACGCCGAAGTGCCCGAGGTTGAGCGCCGCGTAGAGTCGCCCGTCGCGGGGGTCGGGCAACAACTGGGACACCGGATCTCCGATGAAGGCGGTGCGTTCGACGCGCCAGTCATCCCTCCCGAAACGGCGGAGGGCGAGGTATCCCTTGCGGGTGCCCAAGTGCAGGAGCAAGTCGAACCCCGGATTACCCGCCCGACAGGGCCTGCATGACGTGGATCTCCGCGTTCTCTCCGACCGCATCGGCGAGCGCATTCCGGTCTCGGACGGGACGCCCGTCCACATAGATGACCACATGGGTGCGAAGACGCCCCTGATCGTCGAGCACGTAGGAACGAAGGCCGGGGTTATCGCGAAACACGCGGGTAAGCGCTTCGGACACGGTTTGACCCTCGACTCTGGCGCTCTCTACGACGAGGTGCCGCCGAAGGTTCGGCGTGAAATGAACGGCCGGCACGGGATAAGACTGGAACCGATGAACGGCGCGCTCTGGTTAGCAGGCGGTGGCCAAACTCTGGCGCGCTCCATTCGGGGCGCGCAGCGCCTCGGGGGAGGGGTTTTCCCTCCCCGCGAAAGACGATGGTGCGGATCGCGGAGCGATTCGCTCGATGAGCAGCCTGTGGACAAAGTCGCGTGAGCACCGAGAGCGTTGAGGCCCAGTTCTCCCGGTGGGGCCAGTCCTCCCGGTGGGGGCCCGGCTGACAAGGCGCGCGAGGGAGGAGCCCCCACCGGGAGAACTGGCCCGAGTGTATTTCGACCGAAGCGCAACGATGAGCCACGCGAAGCGGGGCGGCCAGTTCTCCCGGTGGGGGCCAGCCGGGATGCATCGCCGCTCGCTTCCGGAGCGGGGCGCCAGCACCGCGGAGACCCCGGAGCGGAAGGGACGGGGGACGGGGCCACTCGACCCCCATCCCTTCTGGCTCGGGAATGCCACGTGACTTTGTCTACAGGCTGCTTGCCCGTGGGGAAAGCGCCCCGCACGCGCACAAATCGCCGGAATCGGAGCGCGTACTGCCTTGGGGAATCGTGCGGGGTGCTTTTTCCACGGGGTGCTAAAAGGGCGCCCCGCCCGCTCGGAGCCGCTCGGCGAGGCCACGGGCCGCTTCCTGGACCTTGGCCTGGTTGTCGGGGCCAAACCGGAGCAGGTGTTTGCTCGCGTCGTCAAGCTCCTCGAACGCCGGGTCGCGGTATTCGTAGCGCATGATCTGTTCGTCCAGCAGCACGGGCGTTTCGGGCACTGGAACGGCCGCGAGCCGGTCAAGCGCCGCGAGCAGCGCCTCGACGAACGTCCGGTCGGGACGGCCCAACTCGGCGTAGGCGGCATCCAGAATCGGCAGTGCTTCGCGGATCACCCGGGCCATCCCGGGACTGTCGGCGCCCTCGAGCGCGGTCGCGACCGAGTCGTAGCGGGCGAACGCGGCCGGGTGGACGTGGAGTTCCTCTGCTTCACCCACAACCCGAAACGGATCCGCCGGAGACAACCCGGCGAGCGCCCGGCGCGGCGAAATCCCGTCGGCGACATTGTCGGTGGCCACGGCAATGCGCCGCGCCAGATCGTCGCCAAGCAGCCACGCAAGGACGTCGGGGTTCCCGGTAATCGCCGCGAACAGCGACCGGAGGAACGGATCGCTCGCGTCGAGAGCAGGAAGTTCCGGCTCCGGCTCCTCTTCGACAACGGGTTCGGGTTCCGCCTCCACGACGGGCGGCGGAGGCTCGGGTGGCTTGCCCGGGCCATAAATGAAATACCAATAACCGGCTCCGGCCGCGATCAGAAGGGCCACGATGGCTGCCAGAATCGTGGCACGCCGCTTCCCGCTCGACGCGGAATCCGCCTGGTCAGCTTCGGACGGCGCCTCCTCGTCGGGTTCCCCTCCCCACTCGTCGTCCTCCTCAATATCTTCCGTCCTCACTCCGTCGTCTGGCATCAATTCCTCCCGGATCAGCGGCTCCCGCTGGTCGAAACCCACCGCTGAGGCGGGCAGGATCATAACCTTCGAGAATCGTCCCGCGACGCTGCCGCCGCCGCGGCGCGGGAAGCAGTCCGGCTCTGCGAGTGGTGGAGCACCCCCTCCGGCGAAGAGCCGACGACGGCGGCGGGGCTAACAGCCGGTGGTGAAACCCAGGCGGCGTTCCCGAGCCAAGAAGGGAAGGGGGTCGGGTGGTCCCGCCCCCGTCCCTTCCGCTCCGGGGTCTACGCGGTGCTTGCGCCCCGCTCCGGAAACGGCCGGCGATCCATCCCGGCTGAACAGCCTGCAATGGAACCCGCGCGGCCCAGTTCTCCCGGTGGGGGCTCGGCCGGCGATCCATCCCGGCTGAACCGCGTCGCTACGCGCCGCTCATCGTTGCGTTTCGGTCGAAATGCACTCGGGCCAGTTCTCCCGGTGGGGGCTCCTCCCTCACGCGCCTTGTCAGCCGGGCGCCTCGCCCCCACCGGGAGAACTGGCCGGCCTCGGCGCTCACCCGGGTTCCACCACCGGCTGTTACGAGCGCCAGGCGAACCAGGACCGCGGTCCCCGCAACAGCCGGCCAGTTGACCGGCCCGCCGGTCGGCCCGCCGGTCGGCCCGCCTACTTGTCCGACCGAACCATTGAGAGGATCGGTCGGCTGCCGGGCGGGCGCCACTATCATGGGCCGGGAGCCTGTCCGGAAACATGGATGGGGCGGGCGCCCATCCCTCTTTTCGGACAGACTCCCGGGCGATGATCCGGTTTCGCAACCTCGCCATCGTCGCCACCATCGCGACCGCGATCTACGCCCTCGTGCCGGGACCCCGCAAGGCACGGTTCCTGGACAAACTTCGGGAGTTCGGACGAGCTCTCGTGGTTTCGCTGATTCTCTACTGGCTCCTCATCATCGGCCGCGCCTGGTTCGCCGATTAACAGCCTGTGGTGAAACCCACGCGGCGTTCGAGCGGCGATCCATCCCGCCTGAACCGCCCCCCCACCGGGAGAACTGGCGCTTTGCGGCGCTCTGCGTTGCGTTTCGGTCGAAATACACTCGGGCCAGTTCTCCCGGTGGGGGCTCCTCCCTCACGCGCCTTGTCAGCCGGGCGCCTCGCCCCCACCGGGAGGACTGGCCGCTCTCGGCGCTCACCCGGGCTCCACCACAGGCTGTTGACCGCCCATGGACAAAGCGCCCCGCATCACGCAAGCAAGGAGGACACGACAGAGCCGGCGGTCCGGGATGCCGGGCGCTTTCCCCACCGGCAAGCAGCCTGTAGACAGAGTCCCGTGGCATTCCCGAGCCAGAAGGGATGGGGGTCGAGTGGCCCCGTCCCCCGTCCCTTCCGCTCCGGGGTCTCCGCGGTGCCCGCGCCCCGCTCCGGAAGCGAGCGGCGATGCATCCCGGCTGAACTGCCCCGCTCCGCGCGGCTCATCGTTGCGCTTCGGTCGAAATACACCCGGGCCAGTTCTCCCGGTGGGGGCTCCTCCCTCGCGCGCCTTGTCAGCCGGGCGCCTCGCCCCCACCGGGAGGACTGGCCGCTCTCGCCACTCTGCCCACCGGCTGATGGTGGCGCGAAGCGCTGGGCACTTCGCGTCACCCTTTTTCGCGGGGAGGGGAAACTCCTCCCCGCACCCCACCCCTGCGGCGCTCCGCGCCGCGAGTTGACGCTGGCAGATTCACGCCACCGGCTGCCGAGGACAAAAACCATCGCGAACCCAGCAAACACCAAGCGATCCAACGCCGAATAGACCCCCCGATACCGTATGAGCAACAACGAAAAGACCCAAAAGACCAACGCCGAATGGCGGGCCCGGCTGACCCCGGAACAGTTCGCCGTCACCCGTCAGGGCGCCACCGAACCACCCTCTAGCGGGGCTCACTATCAGAACCACGCGGCCGGGGAATACCGCTGCGTGTGCTGTGGCGCCCTCCTCTTCTCTTCAGCAGACAAGTACGACTCCGGGAGCGGCTGGCCCAGCTTCACCCGGCCTGCGGAACAGGAAACGATCGCGACCTCGGTGGACCGGAGCCTCGGAATGGTGCGCACGGAAGCGACCTGCGCACGATGCGACGCCCACCTCGGCCACGTGTTCCCGGACGGCCCGCCCGAGGAGACCGGGCAGCGCTGGTGCATCAACTCCGCGGCGCTCGAGTTCTGCCGGACCTCGGAAGGTGGCGACGATCGCTGATTCGCTCCTCCCCGCCCTGTTGCTCATTCCGGTGGGCTTCGTCGCGGGGGCGCTCAACGTGGTCGCCGGAGGCGGGTCGTTCCTCACCCTGCCCTTGCTCATCTTCATGGGTCTGCCCCACAACGTGGCCAATGGAACGAATCGGCTCGCAATCCTGATTCAGACCGCGGGCGCCACCGCGGCTTTCCGCCGCGCCGATGTGATTCCGGTTTCGGTAATGACCCGGCTGGGGGCGGTGGCAATCGTGGGCGCGGGGCTCGGGAGCACCCTGGCAGTGCATATCGGCGAGGCCGCATTCCTGCGCTTCCTGTCCATCGTAATGGTGCTGTTCACCCTGTTCCCACTCCTCCACCTGAGCGCCCCCACGAGGGAAGGCGGCACCCCCCGGGTAGGGCCGGGACTCCTCGCGGGATTCGTCGTCGTCGGGTTCTACGGCGGATTCGTCCAGGCAGGGGTCGGGTTCTTGTCCCTCGGGGCCACCAGCTGGGCCGGGTACGGACTCGTCGCCGGGAACGCCATCAAGGTCGCCTGCATCTTCCTGTTCTCCATCGTGTCTCTCGCGGTCTTCGCCATGAATGGGGTGGTGGATTGGGGCGTCGGGCTCACCCTCGGCCTCGGAACCTTCGGCGGGGCCCTCGTCGGCGCCCGGCTGACCCTGCGGGCCGGCGACCGGATCCTGCGGTTCGTGGTAGCGGGGGCGACCCTGGCCTTTGCGGTCGCGCTGTGGCTTCGGTCGTGATCCCGGCCGCCGGCCGTCTCAGGCGGGAGCCCTGGGAGGTACCAGCGAACGCTTCGCCGCATCGCCGGCTTCTCCTCACACCGCCCGGGCCCTTTCCTCTCGAAAGTGGCGCCGTCCTTCCCCATCTGGAAATCGCCTGTGAAACATGGGGAGAACCCGACCCGGACGGTGCAAACACCGTCCTGATCTGCCCCGCGCTCTCGGCCGACGCGCACGCGGCAGGACGGGGGGGCGGACGCGAATCGGCGGTGGACGGGTTCGGCGCCGGGGACGGCGCCGAGAGTGAGGGACTCGGCTGGTGGGATCCCATGATCGGTCCCGGCAAGGCGTTCGACACCGGTCGCTTCCAGGTGGTCTGCCTGAGCCTGCTGGGCGGCTGCGGCGGCACCACGGGTCCGCTGAGCCCGAACCCGGACACCGGCCGACCCTACGGACCCGACTTTCCGGTGGTCACCGTGGGGGACCTCGTCCGTGCTTCCCGCGCCGGCCTGCACGAACTTGGAGTCCGGCGGCTCCGGGGCATCGCGGGCGGTTCGCTCGGAGGCATGCAGGGACTCGAGTGGGCGGCGGCCTACCCGGACGAGGTGGACGCCGTCGTCGCGGTCGCGAGCACCGCCGGCCTGTCGGCGCAGGGCATCGGCTGGAGCTGGATCGCGAGGAGCGCCATCACGGCCGACCCCCAGTGGCGCGCCGGCCGCTACGCGGAACAGGGAACGCGACCGTTCCACGGTCTCGCCATCGCCCGCATGGTGGGACATCTGACCTACGTCTCGGCGCCCGGCATGGACGCCAAGTTCGGCCGCGGGCTCCAGGGCCGGCAAGACTTCGCCGGCGACCTCCTCGCCGCGGACTTCCAGGTGGAGTCCTACCTCGTCCACCAGGCCGCGAAATTCAACCGGCGGTTTGACGCCAACGCCTATCTGCTCCTGTCGTGGGCGCTCACCCGGTTCGATCTGGCGAAACGCTACGGAGCGGGAGATCTCGAAGCGGCCGTGGACCGATTCCGTTGCCGCACCCTCCTCCTCTCCTTCTCCTCGGATTGGCTATACCCTTCCCGCGATTCCCGAAAACTCGCCGCGGCGCTCAAGGCCCGCCGAAAGAGCGTGGTTCATCACGAGATCGAGACGACGTACGGACATGACTCCTTCCTGCTGGAAGCGGGTCGGATGACCCCCCTCGTTCGCGGATTCCTGAATCTTCCGGAGAAAGCAGACGCCCCATGACCGAGAAAGAAGTCGGAGCCGAAACCCGCGGGTTCGGTTTTGCCACCCGGGCGGTGCACGCCGGCGCCCGGCCCGAGCCATACACCGGGGCGCGCGCCACCCCGATCTTCCAGACAACCAGCTACGTCTTCGAGGATCCCGATGCGGCGGCGGCCTACTTCAACCTGCAGGAATACGGGAACACGTATTCGCGGATCATGAACCCCACCGTGGCCGCCTTCGAAGAGCGGATCGCGAATCTCGAGGGCGGGGTGGGTGCGGTGGCCTTTGCGTCCGGGCTCGCCGCCCAGGCGGCCGCGTTCTTCACCGCGCTGCAGCCCGGCGACCACGTGGTGGCGTCCCGCGCGCTCTACGGCGGCACCCTCACCCAGATCAAGCATCTCGAACGGAAGCTCGGATACGAAGTCACCTTCGTGGACCCGGACCGCCTCGAAGCCTGGAAGGACGCGGTGCGTCCGGAAACCCGTCTGCTCTTCGGCGAAACCATCGGCAACCCAGGCGGCAACGTCCTCGACATCGAGGCCGTGGCGGACGTCGCGCACCAAAACGGGGTTCCCCTCATGGTGGACAGCACCTTCGCCACCCCCTACCTCTGCCGGCCCCTCGAATGGGGAGCCGACCTCGTGGTCCACTCCACCACCAAGTTCATCGGCGGCCACGGGACCAGCATCGGCGGCGTCGTGGTGGAGTCGGGGCGCTTCCCCTGGGACAACGGCAAGTTTCCGGGAATCGCGGATCCGTCCCCCGCGTACCACGGGCTCGCGTTTCAGGCCACCTTCGGGGAGTACGGGTTCTTGATGAAGCTCCGCGCGGAGACGCTTCGGGACCTCGGCGCCTGCCTGTCGCCGTTCAACGCCTTCCTCTTCGCGCTCGGAGTCGAGACCTTGCCGCTCCGCATGGAGCGCCATACGGCGAACGCCCTGAGAATCGCGACCTTCCTGGAAGGGCAGGCGGAAGTCGAGACGGTGGCCCACCCGGGGCTTCCCGGGAGCCGTTACGCCTCGCTAACCGCCAAATACCTTCCCCGGGGAGCGGGAGCGGTCTTCTCCTTCAACCTGAAGGGCGGTAGAGACGCCGGAGCACGGTTCATCGGGGAACTCAACCTCTTTTCCCACCTCGCGAACGTCGGAGACGCGAAGAGCCTGGTGATCCATCCGGCGAGCACGACCCACCGGCAGCTCGACGACGCCGAACTGCGGGGCGCCGGCATTTCGCCGGGGACCATTCGGCTCTCGATCGGGATCGAAGATCCAGACGATCTCATCTGGGATCTGACCCGCGGGCTGGAAGCGGCGAGCGCGACATCTTCCGGCGACCATGAAACGTCAACCGAGGAGGCTGCGGCATGTCCCCTGTAATCGCCGGCGAACTCCCACCCCGCGCACCCGGGAACGGGTCGGGACCGGACCTCGGCCAGTACCAGGATGCCGGAGCCATCCGACGTTTGCTGACCGAGGCCCGGACCGTAGCCGTCGTCGGACTCTCTCCGAAGGAACTGCGAGCCAGTTATTTCGTGGGCTTCTACCTGCAACGGAACGGTTACCGAGTGATCCCCGTCAATCCCCGGGAGTCGGAGATCCTGGGAGAACGGTGCTATCCGAGCGTCGCGGCAATCGAGGAGCCCGTGGACATCGTGAACGTCTTCCGGGCCCCGGCAGCGGTCCCCGGCATCGTCGAGGAGTGCGCCGGCAAGGCCAAGGCCATCTGGCTGCAGTATGGAGTCATCCACCACGACGCCGCCGAACGGGCCCGGGCACTCGGGCTGGAAGTCGTCATGGACCGCTGCATGAAGGTCGAACACGCACGGCACCTGGGGAGGCTCCACTGGCTCGGGTTCACGACCCAGCGCATCACCGCGAGGCGAGCCTAGCAGCCTGTGGACAAAGTCACGCGGCCCAGTTCTCCCGGTGGGGGCTCGAGCGGCGATCCATCCCGGCTGAAGCGCCCGCCCACCGGGAGAACTGGCGCTCTCGGCGCTCTCGCCACTTCATCCACAGGCTGCTAGACGGCGCCCGGCGCGAGCATGCCCAAGCAGGACGGAACCGCGCCGGCGGACTCGCCCATCTTCCGGCAATTCGTGGCCCGGCCCCGCGAGGTCGGCGCCCTCCGGCGCAGCTCGCCGGCGCTCGGTATCGCCATGGCCGAGGCGGTCCGCTGGCCCGAACGGGCCGCGGTCATCGAAGCCGGACCGGGAGATGGCGCCATCACGGAACATCTGCTGGCAGCGAAACCAGCGGGTACGCCGTTCCTCGCGGTTGAACTCAACCAGACGTGCGCGCATGCCCTCGCGCGCCGGATACCCGACCTGAAGGTGGTGGTGGACGACCTCGTCAACCTGTGTTCCATCTGCGCCAGCGAAAACGTCGGCGAAGTGGGGGTGGTGGTGGCGACGCTTCCCTGGTCCGTAGTCCCCGAGGACAAACAGGCCAGCATGCTGGAGGCGATCCTGGACACCCTGACCCCCGACGGACAACTGCTCTTCTACATCTATGTCCAGGCGCTGCCTTTCTGGCGGCGTTCGCCGTTCTTACGGCTCCTCCACGCGCGATTCCGGACCGTCGAGCGTGGTTCGGTGGTCTGGAAGAACGTGCCGCCGGCGGTTGTTTACGCCTGTCGTGACATCGTGCCGGCTTCCGGCGCCTGAATCCGCCCCGATCCGAGGCAGCGCGCACCCCGGTAGAGCACCGCGAACTGCCCGGGGGCGATGCCCTCGTCCGGTTGGTCGAGGACGACCTCCCCTGCCCCCGTCTCGTCCCAGCAGACCCGGGCCGGGGCAAGTTCGGGTCCGTGTCGCACCCGCACCAGAAGCCGTTCCGCACCGGAGGACGCGCCGGCCCCGATCCAGTGAAGTTCCTCGAGGCGGAAGCGGCTCGCGGGCCGGCCGACGCCCCGGCGCACGATCACCCGGTTCGTCGCCGGATCCTTCCCGGCGACGAACCAGGGCCCTCCCGACAGGCCGAGACCGCGCCGCTGGCCAGTCGTGAACAACCAGTGCCCCCGGTGGGTGCCGATCTCGTCGCCGGTCGTTTCGTCCACGACCGGACCTTCCCGGTTGCCCAGGTGGGCAGTGACGAAGTCCCGGTAGCGAACGCCCCCGAGGAAGCAGATGCCCTGGCTGTCGCGGCGGTCCTGCGGGGCCAATCGGAGTTGGGCGGCGATCTCCCGGACCTCGGTCTTGTGCAGGTCACCCACCGGGAACAACGAGCGCTCGAGCTGGCCGAGGCTGATGCGCGAAAGGAAGTAGGTCTGGTCCTTCACCGGATCGGGCGCGCGGTGCAGTTCGATTCCGTCCGCGGTCTCCACCCGCCGCGCGTAGTGGCCCGTCGCCAGCCTCTCGAAACGGCCGCCCGGAATCTCGGCGTCCACCCAGTCGGCGAAGGCGCCGAATTTGATCCGCGAGTTGCAGAACAGGTCGGGACTGGGGGTGCCGCCGCGCTCGAGTTCCTCGAGCAGATAGGCGACGACACTCTCCCGGTAGGCGCGCTGCAGGGGGATCACGGTCAGCGGCACCCCGAACTGCCCGGCGACTGCGCGGGCGTAGCGGAGATCGTCTTCCCACGGACACTCCCCGAGGTGTTCGAGTTCGTCCTCGAGCCAGACCTTCAGATAGAAGGCATGCACGTCGTGGCCCGCCTGCGCCAGCCGGGCAAGCGCGACAGAGCTGTCCACTCCTCCGGACGTGAGAGCGGCGACGCGCAAGCGAAATCCTCCTTCGATGCGGGCCGGTTCACGGCCCGGGAGGGCTCTCCTCCGGAGCCGCGACCGGCCGAGACCGGGAATGATGACGCTCCTCGCCGCGAGAGCGCCGGCGGGTCGATTCCACCCCCGGGCAACCGGGTGGAGCGGTAGGATTGCGGCTCGGCCGAGCCGCCCGCCCGAAAGACCACCATGCAAGATTCATCCAGTCACCGCGAATCCGGCAGCCTGCTCGCCATCTGGGCCAAGGGAGCCCGCGGCGAACCCATGATCCCCCGATCCGAAGGGGAGCTGATCGCCGGGGAGGGACTCCGCGGTTCCGCGCCCGCCCGAGGCAAGCGGCAGGTGACTGTCCTGTCGCGGGAAGCCTGGGAACGCGCCGCGGTCGAGGCCGCGCAGCCCGAAATGGACCCGGCGCTTCGCCGGGCCAACCTGTTGGTGACCGGCGTTGATTTTCGGGAGACCATCGGCCGCACGCTCACGGTCGGCGAGACGCGGATCCTGATTCATGGGGAAACGAAGCCATGTGAACGGATGGACGCCGCCGCCCTCCGCCTGCGCGAGACGCTCTCCCCCGACTGGAGGGCCGGCGCGTTCGGGGAAGTGGTGAACGGCGGAACGATCCGGATCGGCGATCCGGTCGCCTGGGCAGAATCCGGCGGATCTTCCAACTGACCACCCAGCTCGGTTCTTGACGCGGCGAGACGAGCACGCCGGGGGGTCGGAACCGGCCCGTTTCCAACTCGCGCCGGTAGGCCCGATCCCCGATGAGGCCGCCGGCGGCGCCGGGGACGCGCGCCGGGTTGCCCTCGCCGTCCGCCGCGCCGGCGGACGCACTGTGGTGGTTGGGGGCTTCGTCCGCGACGGGATGCTGTCCCTCCCCACGGGCGAGCCGGACCTCGAGGTGTTCGGACTTTCGGTACGGGATCTGGAGCGGGCGCTGCGGCGGCTCGGCAAGGTGCGGCGGATCGGCCGCGCCTTTCCGGTGCTGCGCATCGGGGGCCTCGGCGTGGAAGTCGCTCTGCCGCGGCGCGAATCGAAGACGGGGCCGGGTCACCTGGGTTTCGAGGTCGTCGTCGATCCCAACATGAACTTCGCGGATGCCGCCCGGCGCCGCGATCTCACCCTGAACGCCATCGGGCTCGACCCTCTGACCGGCGAGCTGTTCGACCCGTACGGCGGGGCCCGGGATCTCGCCGCCGGGGTGATGCGGGCCACCGACTCCACGAAATTCCCCGAGGATCCCCTGCGCGGACTGCGGGTCGCCGCATTCGCTTCCCGCTTCTCGTTTACGGCGGACACCGAGCTGCACCGCCTCTGTTCCGAGCTCGACCTCTCCGAGCTGAGCCCCGAGCGGATCCGGGACGAACTCGCAAAGCTCCTCCACGGCAGGGAACCATCGCGCGGCTTCCGGTTCCTGGCCGCCACCGGACTCCTGCGCTTCCTGCCCGAAGTGGACGCCCTCCGCGGCATTCCCCAGGATCCCGGGTGGCATCCCGAGGGGGATGTGTTCGAGCACACCCTGCTGGCCCTGGACCGGGCCGTGGAGCTCTGCCCCGAGGACCCCGAGGCGCGGCGGGCCCTGCTCTTTGCGACCCTTTGCCATGACTTCGGCAAGCCCGCCACCACCCGGGAGCGGCGCGGACGCATCACGGCTTACGCCCACGACGCCGTTGGAGCACCCATCGCCAGGCGTTTTCTGGAGGGGTTGCGGGCGCCGCGCGCGCTGGTGGACGAGGTCGAAGCGCTGACCCGCCGCCACCTGGCTCCGGCGTTTTACCCACGGCAGGGTGCGAAACGGGCCGCCTACCGCCGGCTGGCCCGCGAGGTGGTGGCAGCCGGGACGACGATGGAGGCCCTCTTGCGGGTTGCGACCGCGGATCAGCTCGGCCGGACTACGGAGGCGGCGCTCGCCGGCCGGTTTCCGGAAGGCGCGATCTTCCGGGAGCAGGCCGAACTGGCCGGGGTGTTCCGTGAGCCGCCGGCGGACGCCGTCAGCGGACGGCACGTGTTGGCGCGCAACATCGCGCCCGGCAAGGCCGTCGGGCGTATCCTCGACCGCAGCCGCGAGCTTCAGGACGAAAGCGGGGAAACCGATCCGGATGCGATCCTGGACCGGGTGATACCCGAGGGGGAACCATGAACCTGACCGTCCCGGACCGTCCCTTCGCGGTCCGCCCCACCACCTGGATCGAACCCGAGAGACTGCGGGCGGCGCTCGGCATCCGGGTCACCCTGGTCAGTGAGACGTTCCAGCGTACCGGGAGCTTCAAGTTCCGGGCGGCGTTTCACCGGGCCCGGACTTCGCCCGCCCCGCACCTCCTCGCCGCCTCTTCCGGCAACTTCGGCCAGGCGCTCGCGCTTGCCTGCAAGCTGCTCTCGAAACGCGCGACCATCGTGATGCCTTCCATCTCCGCCCGGGTCAAGATCGACGCCGTTCGCAGCCACGGCGCCCAGGTGGAACTGACGGATGTGGAAAAAGAGTCACGGGACGACGCGGTGGTCCGCCTGCTCCGAGACCTGCCCGAGGCCGAAGTGGCGAGCGCCTACGACGATCCGGCGGTGATCGCCGGAAACGCCACGCTGGGGGTCGAGATCGCAGCGCGTCTCGCCCGCTGGGCCCCGGCCCGCCGCCAAAACGCCGTGGTGGTGGTTCCCATCGGCGGCGGCGGGATCAGTTCGGGAATCCTGACCGGCCTTCGCTCCGCCGGGCTGCCCGAGATCCCGGTAATCGGTGCGGAACCACTTCTCGCGAACGACGCCGCCGCATCGCTCCGCCGCGGAGAACTGGTCAGCCACTCCGGCGAGGCGCTCTCGCTCGCGGACGGGGCGCGGCTTCCCCGGCTTGGCGAGAACAACTGGGCCATCCTCCGGCAGGGGCTGCAGGACATCGTCGAAGTGCCCGAGCCGCAGATCGCCGAGGGCGTGCGGAAGCTCTTTGCCGCGGCCAACCTGAAGGCCGAGCCCACCGGGGCCCTCGGGATCGGAGCACTGCTCACCGATCCCCAAAGGTTCCTGGAAAAAGAGGTGCTGGTCGTAGTTACCGGGGGCAACGTGGACCCGGGGGTGTACTCGCGGATCCTCGCCGGTGCGGACTCGGTCGAGGAAGCCTACGGAGCGGCGTGATGTTGCAGTTGCTGCTGCTCCGCCACGCCAAGTCGGACTGGAACCACCCCGGTCTCCGCGACCACGACCGCCCCCTGGCGCCGCGTGGACTACGGGACGCACCGCGCATGGGCTGTTACCTGCGGGAACATGAGCTCATTCCCGCGACGGCGCTCGTTTCAACGGCGCGGCGCGCTCGCGAAACCGCCGCCCTCGCGCTGGAAGCGGCTGGTGCGGCCCCGGACGCCTTGCGCCTGGTTCCGGATCTCTACGGGTCCAGTCCGGACGAGATCGTGGAAATCGTGAGCGAGGAGGGCGGGAGCACATCTCCCCTGCTGGTGGTGGCACACAACCCCGGCATGGAAGATCTCGTGGCGCGCTTCGGCGGCCGCTACGAGCATTTCCCGACCGCTGCCCTCGCGGTCGTTTCCGTCCCGGCCCCCGACTGGAGCGGACTCCTGCCGGCCGCGGCCACTCTCGAGGCGTTGATCCGCCCCCGGGAATTGCCCCGGACGAATTAAGAGGAAACACAGGACGCCGGGGCGCCGGTCCCGGCCGTAACCCCGGGCGTTCGAGCGGCGATCCATCCCGCCTGAACCGCGCCACAGGACGCCGGGGCGCCGGTCCCGGCCGTAACCCCGGGAAGCCCTGAGCCGGCGGGTATTCTTGGCCGCCATTCCCCCGGGGAGAACCCCATGAAGAATCCGCTTCGTTCCGACTGGTTCCGCCGATTCCTGCTGCCGGGTTTCTGCTTCCAGTCCATGATCATCGCCGGGGGTTACGGCACCGGGCGCGAGCTGGTGGACTTCTTCCTGACCAAGGGCGTTGTTGGCGGACTCCTCGGGATGCTGCTCGTGACGATGCCGCTCTGGTCCATCGTCTGCTTCCTTACGTTTGAGATCGCGCGGCGGTCGGGCTCGTACGACTACCGGACGATGACCCGCGAGCTCCTCGGGAAGTGGAACTGGCTCTACGAGGTCACCTACCTCGCGTGCATGCTGGTGGTGGTTTCCGTGGTGGCGGCCGCCGGCGGCGAGATCGCCTCCCGCTCGCTTGGCTTGCCGTATGCCGCCGGGGTACTCGCCATCATGGTCGCCGTGGGCTGGCTGGTCCTGAAGGGGACCACCACCGTCGTGAACTTCCTGTCCTTTTGGTCACTCGCCCTCTACGCGGTGTACGTGCTGGTGCTCATCGCGGCGTTCCGGTCCTTCGGACCGGAAATCACGGCCGCTCTCGCTCAGGGCGAGGTGACGAGCGACTGGGCGCTGGGTGGCGCCGAATACATGGCGTACAACGTGGGCACGCTTCCCGCAGTGCTGTTTTGCGCACACCACCTGCGGACGCGGCGCGACGCCATGGTGGCCGGGGTCCTGGCCGGCCCCATCGGGATCATCCCGGCGGTCCTCTTTTTCATTGCGATCGCCGGCCTCGGGCCGGGGATGGTGGAGGAAACGGTCCCTTCGCTCACGCTGTTGGCCAAGATCGGGTCACCGCTCCTCCTCTTCGGCTTCCAGGTCATCCTGTTCGGAACCCTGATCGAGACCGCGACCAGCCTGATCCACGCGGTCAACGAACGAGTAGCCCGCGCGATGGAGGAGAGCGGCCGCGAACTCAAACTGTGGCTCCGGCCCGCAACCTCGACGGTCGTGCTGCTTGCCGCCATCCTGTTGGCCCAGGCGGGACTCGAAGACCTGATCGGAATTGGGTACCGGATCCTCACCTATGGGTTCTGGGTCATCTTCATCCTGCCCCTGCTCTGGTACGGAATCCGCCGCCTCCGGTGACGCGAGGACGCAGACGGAGAAAGAGCATCGATCCAGCGCCCCCAGCGTGGACAGTGTCCGTCTCGCCCGTCTCCGGCGCGCGATGCCGGTCTGAAGGCCCCCACCGGGAGGAGACTGGCCCGCGGTCCCGGATCGCGCCACCAGTAGCGGAAGCGCAGCACGCGGCAGCCACCAGCCCGCGTTCCCTACAATGAGCGCTCCGGCTTCCGTGCCGGAAAGGAATTCTCCATGAAGCGCACTCTCTTCTTCTGCCTCGTCGCCGCCGGAATCCTGGCAGCCTTCGGCTTCTCGTTCGCAGCCCCCGAAGGGGTCCCCGCCGCCCAGTCGGACATGACCTTCTTCCTGACCAGCCGGGGTCCGGGCGACGGAGCGAACCTCGGCGGACTCGACGGCGCGGACGCCCACTGCGCCATGCTGGCCGATGAGGCCGGCGCCGCAAGCGGCCTCGCCTGGCACGCCTATCTGAGCACCACCGACGACGGCGGCGTCAACGCCAAGGACCGCATTGGCGACGGATCGTGGCACAACGCAAATGGCGTCATGGTGGCGGAAAGCCTTGCCGACCTCCATAGCGACTCCAACCAGCTCAGCAAGGAAAACTCGGTCTCCGAAAAGGGCGAAGTCATCAGCGGCCGGGGCGACGACGTCAACCGGCACGACATCATCACCGGATCCGCCTCGGACGGGATGGCGTTCATGGCTGACGGAGACACCACCTGCAGCAACTGGATGAGCAGCGCCGGTGACGGCAGCGCCCGGGTCGGCCATCACGACCGGACGGGCGGAGGCGACGACGGCACCTCCTGGAACTCGGCCCACGCCTCCCGCGGCTGCGGGCAGGCCGATCTTCAGGGCACCGGCGGCGACGGTCTCTACTACTGCTTCGCGATGCGTTAACCAAACCCGGTTGGCGCTCGCAGTCGGTGGTGAAACCCGGGTGAGCGCCGAGAGCGGGGAGGCGCCCGCCTGACAAGGCGCGTAAGGGAGGAATACCTGGTGTATTTCGACCGAAACGCAACGCCGAGCGCCGCAAAGCGGCGCGGTTCAGGCGGGATGGATCGCCGCTCGAACGCCGCCTGGGTTTCACCACAGACTGCTAAGGTCAGCGCCGCCACCCATGACCGGAGCAGACCCGCCGGAGACCGGCCCCGAGCACCTGCTCGAGGTGTTCCAGGAGATCGGGCGCAGCCTCGAAATCGGACGCACGGCGGACACCATCCTCGCCGGGCTCCGCCACGTGCTCCCGCGCTGCGACCGGGCAACCCTCTGCTCCGTCGCACTCGATGGGCAGACCGTGATTTGCCGGCGGGCGCGCGGGCGCGACAGCCTGGTGCCTGATGTTTCGGGATCCGACGCCGGGCAACTCCCCTCCGGCGGAATCGCGCGGAAGGTGCTCGACAGCGGACGGCCCGAGTTGCTTGCGGTAACGGCCGCGGCGGCCTCCGATCCCGACCTGAACCCGGGGTCGGCTTCCGCCATCGCGGCGCCGCTCCTCGGGGCCGGCGGCCGGCGCCTCGGGGCGGTGGTCGCCGAGTCCCCGGATCCCGCCGCGTTCGGCCAGGCGGACCTTCGGATGCTGCGCTCGTACTCCCTCGGAGTGGCGCCCGCTGTCGAACGCATTCTGTTCTACGAGAAGGCGGTCGAGGGCCGGGAACTCATTTCCGAGATGGAAGTTGCGGGACGGGTGTTGCACGACCTGCTCCCGCACGAATGTCCGATCCTCGAGGGGTTGGAGATCGCGGCGGTCTATGAACCGTGTTCGCAGGTGGGCGGCGACTACTACGACCTGATTTCACTGGGAGAAGATCGCTGGGGGATCGCGATGGCCGACGTGGCGGGGAAGGGCATCCCCGCAGCGCTGCTGGTGGCCGCGCTGCGCGCCTCGGTCTTTTCGCTCGCCAAGTCGAGCCTCACGCTCCGGGTGATTGTGGGGCGCACCAACCAGTTGCTCTACGAGACGGTGGGAGAGACCCGCTACGCAACCTTGTTCTTCGGGCTGCTGGATGTTCCCCTCCGCCGGTTGATCCACATCAACGCGGGACACCCGCCACCCGTGCTGGTCCGGGCGAGCGGCCAGATCGAGTTGATCCACGCCGGCGGCCTGCCGGTGGGCCTCTTCCCGTCGCCCCGGTACTTCGAGCAGGTGATCCAGTTGGGCGACGGAGACCTGCTCGCCTTCTACACCGACGGAATCACCGAGGCCTCGAATCGCGAGGACGAACTCTTCGGCCGGGAGCGCCTCGGTGAACTGCTCCGCCGGGAGCGGGATCTCGGAACTCCCGCCGCCGAGGTCTGTGACAGCGTCCTCAAGGGCGTCCGGCGGTTTCGGGGCGGTGCCCCCGACGACGACCAGACGGTGCTGGTCATCCGCGCTTAACAGCCTGTGGCGAAACCCAGGCGGCCCAGTTCTCCCGGTGGGGCGGCTCGGCGGCGATCCATCCCGCCAAACAACCGGTAGCGAAACCCACGCGGCCCAGTTCTCCCGGTGGGGGCTCGGCCGGCGATCCATCCCGGCCAAACAGCCGGCAGTGAAACCCACGCGGCCCAGTTCTCCCGGTGGGGGCTCGGCCGGCGATCCATCCCGGCCAAACAGCCGGCAGTGAAACCCACGCGGCCCAGTTCTCCCGGTGGGGGCTCGGCCGGCGATCCATCCCGGCTGAACCGCCGGCAGTGAAACCCACGCGGCGTGCGGCTGGCGATCCATCCCGGCTGAACAGCCGGCAGTGAAACCCACGCGGCGTGCGGCCGGCGATCCATCCCGGCCGAACAGCCGGTAGTGAAACCCGCGCGGCCCAGTTCTCCCGGTGGGGGCTCGGCCGGCGATCCATCCCGGCTGAACAGCCGGCAGTGAAACCCACGCGGCCCAGTTCTCCCGGTGGGGGCTCGGCCGGCGATCCATCCCGGCTGAACCGCGTCGCTTCGCGCCGCTCATCGTTGCGTTTCGGTCGGAATACACCCGGTATTCCTCCCTCACGCGCCTTGTCAGCCGGGCCCCCACCGGGAGGACTGGCCCCACCGGGAGAACTGGGCCTCGCCCCCACCGGGAGAACTGGCCAACCTCGGCGCTCACCCGGGTTCCACCACAGGCTGTTAGCAGCATCTGAACAGGTCGCGCGGCCCCGTTCTCCCGGTGGAGGCTCGACCGCCGAGCCGATCAGTCGGAGAAGGTCCTCAGGAAGTCGCTCACCTGCTCGTGCATCGCGCCGAAGCTCGGCGCGATGAAATAAAACGGCTGGAAATCGGTGGGGTCGTAAGGGGTGTCCGCCATCGTCCGACAGTCGAACCGCCGGAGTTCCGCCTCCCGGAGACGGTCCATCTCACCGGCCGAGGAAAGAAGCCCCGCGCCGTAAGCCTTGGGGATGCCGTCTTCGATGGCCGCCCCGAATTCGAGAGTGAACCAGTAAAGGCGGGCGATCCGTTCGACGTCCTCGTCGCTCGCCGCGCGGGCGGCGCGCCCGAAGTGGGCGCTCAGGCGGCCGTAGAGCGGGTGCGCAAAGGAGGCGGCGTGGCCTACGAACTCATGGATGACGTCGGGTTCGGGGGTGTAGAGCGGCCGGCTAGCGTGACGAATGTACTGGGTAGCGAGAAAGATCCGGTGAGCGAGGAACGAAAGGAACGCCCGAGCCGTGACCAGACCGGCAACCGGGAACATGCGGAATCCCGTCAGCGGCCGGATGCGGGCGTTCACGTCCTCGAGCTGCGGGATCCGGGTGGGGTCAAGCGCCACTGTATCCACGCATTCCAGGTACTCGGCGCAGGCGAAGTCCCGGTGCCGCGGATCGAGGAGTTCGCGGACGCGGCTCCAGACGGCGTGCTCTTCGTCGGTGTAGGCCACCGTGGGCACCGGGTCTCCCGGGGCGTACTCGTAGGCGAGCTTCGCGATGGCGTTCCGGCGAGCCCGATACACGGGATCCCGGAAACCGGGATGGTCGGGGTCTAGGGGGACAAGCTCCGGAGTCCCGTCAGACAAGGGCCGCGCCTCGTCCGCGAGGGTGTCAAGTAAGGCGTTTTCCGACACGGGCTCCCAATTCTAGGGGGAGACCCCGTGGATTTCGGGCGTCAGGACAGGAGCCCCGCGACCACGAACAGAACCGTAGCGGCGGCCCCGCCCAGCAGCGCATACGGAAGCTGAGTGTTCACGTGGTCCACGAGGTCGGACCCGGACGCCATGGAGGCGATGATCGTGGTGTCCGAGATCGGCGAGCAGTGATCGCCGAAGATCCCTCCCGAGAGCACCGCTCCCACGACGAGGGGAAGATCGATGCCGAGCACGGCGGCAGCCGGAACCGCAATCGGGAGCATGATGGCGAACGTCCCCCACGATGTCCCGGTGGAAAACGCGACCACCGACGTCACGACGAAGAGCACTGCCGGAACAAGCCAGGCCGGCATGGCAGCCTCCGCCACCCCCGCGAGATAGACCCCGGTCCCAAGATCCCGCGCCACCGCTGCAATGGCGAAGGAAGCGAGGAGAACGGTGACGACCGGCACCATCCCGCCGGCTCCCTGCAGTACGAGGTCCACCGTTTCGGATACCCGGAGGACGCGCTGGGCGATTCCCAGGATGGCCGCCGTTATCACCGCAGCGAGCACGGCCCAGAGGACGGCAGTCCCTCCGTCCCCGGCGAGCAGGTTGCCCTCGCCGGTGATCCACAGCCCGAGGAAGATCATGACAAGCAGAACCGCCAGGGGCACGATCATGTTCCGGGCCCGATCGGGCACTCCCGGTCCGGGAGGGAGTGCGAGGACTTCCGTGGAAACAAGGGGCCGGGCGCCTTCCCGGATGACCTGTCCGGTCGTCCTGGCCCGGTGCTCGGCGCGTGCCATGGGGCCGAAATCCCGCCCCGAAAGGCCGAAGAAAAAGGCCAGCCCCAACGCGGCGAGCGCATAGAAGTTCAGGGGGATGCTCGCCACCAGCACGGAGACCCCGCTCTCGATACCGAGCGTTCCCAGGATGGTGATGATGAGCGCCCCCCAGCCGTTCATGGGCAGGAGGATGCAGACCGGGGCCGAGGTCGAATCGGTGAGATAGGCGAGTTTCTCCCGGGAAAGCCTGAAGCGGTCAAAGAGCGGGCGCGCCACCGTGCCGCTCACGAGACAGGTGATGCTCGACTCGACGAAGATGCCGAGCCCGAGCAGCAGGGCGAGCGCCTGCGCCCCTCGCGGACCCGTAACGAGGCGGCGGGAAGTGACCCATTTCACAAAACCGGTAACCCCGCCGGTGAATCCGATCAGCGCCAGCACGGACCCCACCAGCGTGCTGAAGAGAAGGATGGCGGGATTGCCCGCAAAGGCGTCGGTGATCCGGGCCACCGTGCCGGCCAGCGCGGAGAAGACGTTCCCGCCACCGAGAACCAGCTCCCCGAACAAAACGCCGGCGAGCAGGGCGAGCACCGCCTGGCGGGTAGCCAGGGCGACCAGGATGGCGAGGACCGGGGGAAGGACGCTGAGGAGGCCGGGTTCTTCCAAGATGACGGGAACTACTACTCGATATCGTCGCACATCCCAGGGACTAGCAGCCTGTGGACAAAGTCACGCGGCGTTCGGCCGGCGATCCATCCCGGCTGAACAGCCTGTAATGAAACCCGCGCGGCCCAGTTCTCCCGGTGGGGGCTCGGTCGGCGATCCATCCCGGCCAAACAGCCTGTAATGAAACCCGCGCGGCCCAGTTCTCCCGGTGGGGGCTCGGTCGGCGATCCATCCCGGCCAAACAGCCTGTAATGAAACCCGCGCGGCCCAGTTCTCCCGGTGGGGCTCGGCCGGCGATCCATCCCGGCCAAACAGCCTGTAATGAAACCCGCGCGGCCCAGTTCTCCCGGTGGGGGCTCGGCCGGCGATCCATCCCGGCCAAACAACCGGTGATGAAACCCACGCGGCCCAGTTCTCCCGGTGGGGGCTCGGCCGGCGATCCATCCCGGCCAAACAACCGGTGGCGGAACCCACGCGGCGTTCGGCCGGCGATCCATCCCGGCTGAACCGCGTCGCTGCGCGCCGCTCGTCGTTGCGTTTCGGTCGAAATACACCAGGTATTCCTCCCTCACGCGCCTTGTCAGCCGGGCGCCTCGCCGGCCTCGGCGCTCACGTGGGTTCCACCACCGGCTGTTACCCGCGTCGCTGCGCGCCGCTCATCGTTGCGTTTCGGTCGGAATACACCAGGTATTCCTCCCTCACGCGTTGTCAGCCGGGCGCCTCGCCCCCACCGGGAGAACTGGCCAGCCTCGGCGCTCACGCCACTTTGCCCACAGGCTGCTAGGCGACTCGGGCGGTACACTTCTCCCTTGTTGTCGGTTCGGAGGTCCTCGGGGGACGGACGCCGAGGGAAATGTTGGGACGGACGATCCACGGAGAGATTTGGAAGAACAAAACGCACCGCGTAACGGGACCCGGACAGAATCGGACGCCCGACCCTCGGGAGTGGCGCCAGTCCGTGGCAGACCGGCCCGGGACGACGCACGGAGTTTTTCGCGGCGCGGCGCTCGAGAGCCCTCCTCCGCTCCGGGACCCTCACCCGACCGGATCGGCGACATCCGGATCGTCCGGGATCAAGAGGGGCTCGACGAGCTGGTAGCGGACCTGCGAGCCGCCGGCGAGTTCGCGCTCGACACCGAGTTCATCCCCGAGAACCGGCTGTTCCCGGAACTCGGCCTGATCCAGGTGGCGGCTCCGGAGGTGGAGGCGGTGGTCGACCCGCTCGAAGTCAAGGAACTGGACCCGCTCTTTGCGCTCATTGCCGATCCCGCCGTGCTCAAGGTGGTGCACTCCGGCAAACACGACTTCGACATCTTTTACGGGCTGGCCGGCGTGGTGCCGAAGAACGTCTTCGACACGCAGGTAGCAGCGGCAGTCATCGGGCACGGCAAGAAGGTCCAGATCGCCCTCCGAACGCTGGTCGCCGGTTTCCAGGGCCGCGAGCTATCCAAGCAGGAGCAGATGTCCAACTGGCTGCGGCGACCATTGACGGCTCGCCAGGTGGAATACGCGATTGCGGATGTCCGCTACCTGATTCCGCTGCGGCACAAACTGACCGAGCGTGCGAAGACCCTCGGACGTCTGGATTGGCTGCGGGAAGAGATGATTCCGCTCACCGAAGAAGCAGCCTACCGAATGCCGCCCGCCGAGGAGTGCTATCGCGCCCTTGACGCCCCGGCGCTGACGCCTTCGCAACGTGGCTCGCTCCGGGAACTGGCCGCCTGGAGGGAGCGCCGGGCTCGTTCTTCCAACCGTCCCCGTGGCTGGATCCTGAAGGACGGCGCGGCGCGCGATCTGTCCCGGCGCCAGCCTCGAAACCCGGACGAACTTCTTGCCCCGTATGAGTCGGTTGCCGGGCGTCCCCCGAAGGGCGATCCGAAGACCATCCAGCAGACCCGTGCGGTGCTGCTGAAGAACACGGACACCGTGCTGCGGTTGCTCGCCGCCGGCGCCCGGAAGCCGATTCCCTTCACCGGGAAGGGCAAGCGAGAGCGGCGGCCGGCCCCGGAATCACTGGCGCTCCTGCTGGAGACCTGGCTCAAGCTGCGCGCCAACGAGCACGGCGTGGCGCCCGAACTACTCGCCACGCAGGAAGAACTCCGCGCGATCGTCGCCGCCTACCCGAATGAGGCGCCCGACGCCCGCCCCCTCAAGGGGTACCGCCGGCGCATCCTGGGAGAGGACCTCCTGCTGATCCTCTCGGGCCAAGCCGTCATCCAGGTGGGAGCGAGCGGGCCACAGCAGGAGGGCGGCCAGCCCCCCATCCGGCTCGCCCGCCTCGGCCGGCTGGGGCGGTTCATCCTCCGGGATTCACGCCCCTAGCAGCCGTGGTGAAAGCACCCCGCACCGAGCCCCGGGAGGCCCCGCGCGCCGAATCCGACGGTTTGTGTGCGTGCGGGGCGCTTTCCCCACGGGTTGGTGGTGCGAATCGCTACGCGATTCACTCCACCTTCTTTCGTGGGGAGGGGAAACCCCTCCCCACACCCCACCCCCGCGGCGCTGCGCGCCGCGAATGGCTGCCCTCAGAGTTTCACCACCGGCTATTGGCCCTCCGGCTGGCATGCTCCGGGTAGAGTCCGCGATCCCGACTCAGCCGGGCCTCGAATCCGGCTCCCTTTCCGCAACCCAGCACTCGCCGGCACGGCGACCGAACGCCACTCTCCCATGAAGAACACTCCCTGGTATCGGAAACTCTGGGTTCAGATCGTTCTCGGTCTCGCCCTCGGCATCGTCTATGGCGTGACGGCCGCAGCGTTCGGCTGGACGGAGTTCACTGACGACTACATCTCGCCGTTCGGGGACGTCTTCTTCAACGGCCTGCAGCTCATCGCGATACCGCTGGTCCTGGCCTCGCTGATCATCGGCGTGGCCTCGCTCAGCGATATGCGCAAGGTCAGCCGGATCGGTGGGAAAACGATCGCCATCTATTTGACAACGACGGCGATCGCGGTGGCGATCGGCCTCGGGTACGCCAACCTGCTGCGGCCCGGCGACTACGTGCCGGAATCCCTCCGGCGGGAACTGGCGCAGCAGTACGAGGAGGCAGCCTCCACCCGCCAGGGAGCCGCGGAGCAGATGATGGAGGAGCGCGGCCCCTTGAGCATTCTCGAGGACATCGTGCCGTCGAACATCGTCTCCTCGACGTCAAGCAACCGGAACATGCTCCAGGTGGTGTTCCTGGCGCTCATGTTCGGGATCGCGCTGCTACGCATTCCGAAGGACAAGGGCGCTCCACTGCTCGCGTTCTTCAAGGGGCTCGAGGCGGTGGTCGTCGAGTTCGTCGGGATCGTGATGCGGATTGCGCCGCTCGGCGTTTTCGCGCTGATTGCCAGGGCAATCACCGGAATGGCCGGGGACGATCCGCAGGAGGTGGTGCAGCTCCTTGGGGCGCTCGGGTTCTACTGCCTCGTGGTGGTCGCCGGACTCGCCACCCAGATGCTGGTCGTCTATCCACTGATCCTCAAGTTCCTCACGCCGATTCGCTGGGGTCGTTTCTTCCCGGCGGCGGCGCGGGTCCAACTGGTGGCGTTTTCGACCAGTTCGAGCGGCGCAACCCTGCCGGTGACCATGGACTGCGCCCAGCGTGATCTCGGGGTCTCGGAGGAGGTCTCGTCGTTCGTGCTGCCGCTGGGAGCGACCATCAACATGGACGGCACCGCCCTCTATCAGGCGGCGGCAGCCCTCTTCATCGCCCAATCACTCGGCATGTCCATTGGCCTCGAGGGCCAGCTCACCATCGTGCTCACCGCGGTGCTCGTCTCGATCGGTACGGCGGCGGTGCCCGGAGCCGGCATCATCATGCTCGTCATCATCCTGCAGGCGATCGGAGTGCCCACCGAGGGCGTGGCGCTCATCCTCGGTGTGGACCGGATTCTGGACATGCTGCGGACCGCGACGAACGTCACCGGCGACCTCGCGGTCGCGTCTGCGGTGGCGGCGTCTGAAGGCCAGTTGGACGTCGGGCGGACTGGGGGCGGGGCGTAATTCTTGGCCAGCACAGATACGTCAAAGGTGGATCGGCCCGCACGCCCCGCCCCCAGACCGCCCGGCGCTTCGCGCCGCGAATCACAACTCCCTTGCGCGCCGTTGGCGAGCGGCGGCGAGCCGCGATTCGTCGTTGTCTTCTTGTGAAAGGGGGGAATCCCCCCTTTCACACTTTCCCCCGAAATCGCGGGCAGCGAACAGAGTTCGCTGCCATGAGTCTGCTCGTTGGTCAATCCGTCATCCCTTCCCCGTGAGAGGTTGAACCGCAGGGATGGCAGCGTTGTGCCGGCCGTGAGAGTGAGCAGCGAGGCTTTCGTCCGCGTGCGGCGGACGATGCCGGCCGGCGGCCGGCGCTCCCTCAGTTGAGGGTGCCGGTCTCGATCAGCTTGCCGATTTCCTCGTTCAGGAGTTCGCCGACGGCGCCGAGGTAGCGCTTGACGAGCTTGCCGTCGCGATCGATGAGGTACTTCGTGGGATAGCCGAGGAACGGACCGAACGAATCGCGGGCTTCGTTGGAACCCATCACGTTCGGATAGGTGAGGCCCTTTTCCGCCAGGAACGGTGCGACTTTCTCCGCGTCACCGGAATCCAGAACGATTCCGAGCATCAGAAAGTCATCCTCGGAAAGGGTCTCGGACAATTCCTGCAGGTGCGGCAGCTCGGCCACGCAGGGGACGCACCAGGTGGCCCAGAGGTCCACCAGCACCACCTTGCCAGCCCCATCGCCCCGCAGACTCACCTCGCCGTCGCGCTCGATCCGCGCCAGGGTGAGATCCGGCGCCACTTCGGCCATTCCACCGGCGCCGCCTCCGGCCCCTGGCGGGGGAGCACCACACGAGGACAGGACGAGCAGACCTGCAAGCAGGAGGGCAAAGCCGGACGCGATGTTCGGTGCGGGTAGATTCCTGGGAGCGGGCATGATGGTCATCCTCCGTCGTCTGGTTGGCAGCCGGTGGTGGAACCCGGGTGAGCGCCGAGAGCGGCGAGGCCCAGTTCTCCCGGTGGGGGTCCGGCTGACAAGGCGCGTGAGGGAGGAATACCGCGTGTATTTCGACCGAAACGCAACGCAGAACGGAGCGCAGCGGAGTGGTTCAGCCGGGATGCATCGCCGGTCGAACGCCGCTTGGGTTTCACCACAGGCTGCTAGCGCGCCGGCTGGAGCGTCCTCACGTAGTGCACCACCTGCCAGCGTTCCTCGTCGCTGAGCGTCCGGGCCATACCCGGCATCGGCTTCTTCCCCTCGGTGATCTTGTAGAACATCTCGCCGTCCGTCATCCGATCCCGCGCTTCCGCAGTCGAGATGTCGGCGGGCGCCGGGCGGATAAACCGGGTGGCCTTGCCGTCGCCCTTGCCCGAGTCGCCGTGGCAGGAGGCGCACCGCGCACCGTAGGCCTTCTCGCCGGCCGTCAGCGCAGCATCGGTGAGGGGAACCGGGCTCTCCAGGTTCCGGGCCTCGTCCGGAACGACCCAAACCTCTTGGCCGCCAGAACTGATAGCCAGCAACATCGAAAACAAGAGCCACGTCGGCATGGGGTACCCCGCTAAGGAAAGGTCAGCCAAGCACCGGAAGGAAAGTGAGGTACTGCGAGAGCGCCTGGAGGCTGTCGGTGAACACCAGCACTCCGATGACTACGAGAAGCACGCCCGCGACGATTTCCACCACCCGCATGTGCCGCTTTACTTTCTTGGAGAGCGCGAAGAAGCGATCCACCGCGATCCCGGTAAGCAGGAAGGGGACCCCGAGTCCAAGCGAGTACGCGCTCAGCAGGATGATGCCCTGGGTCACCGTCTCATAGTTCGCGGCCAGAACCAGAACGCCGGCGAGGATCGGTCCGATACAGGGCGACCACCCAAACGCGAACGCGAGACCGATCCCGAACGAGCCGAGCAGGCTGACGGGCTCGCGGCTCGAATGGAAGCGTTTTTCCACGTTCAGGAAGGGGATCTTCAGAACCCCCATCACGTGCAGGCCGAACACCACGATGACCGTCCCCGCGATCCGGCCGAGCATGATCCGGTTTCCGGCGAGCCACTGCCCGGCATAGGTTGCCGAGGCGCCCATCGCCACGAACACGATCGAAAAGCCCAGCACGAAGGCGACGGTGTTCACGATGACCCGGCGCCGGCGGGCTACCGCATCCCCGGTGAGCGCCCCGTCCGCCAGTTCGCTCAACGAGGCCCCCGAGACGAAGGAGATATATCCCGGCACGAGGGGCAACACGCAGGGCGACAGGAACGACAGCACTCCGGCCCCGAAGGCGGTGAGCAGCGTGAAGAAATCCATGAAGCGAAGGAGAAGGCGGGAAGCGGCCGGAGAACCGGCCTCTGCCAGTTCTCCCGGAGGGGCCCCGGATCGGGTGACTTGTACCCGAGACGGCCCGGCGAAGCCCCGCCGAGCCCGAATCGTATCCCGTGCGGATCGCTGAGGCGGCGATACCCCGCAAAACGGCGCCTCCACGATGACTTATCCACAATCGATGCCGAAGCGGGAAGAAAACGCCGGGAATTCCGTCTGTGCTTTTTGTGCGACCGGCTCCAGCTTCCGATACCGATCCCACCGCCGGCCGGGGCACCGGCACGGGACGGCTGCTTGCAGTCACCCGGACCGGGACCGTCCGGGGAGTCGAGGGGCTGTTGATTCGTGTCGAAGTAGACCTGCAGCGCGCGGACCAATCCTCGTTTCGCACCGTGGGTCTCCCGGACGCCGTAGTCCGCGAAGCACAACTCCGGGTCAAGGCGGCGCTGCGCAACAGCGGATTCCACGTCCCGAACGGACACGTCGTGGTCAATCTGGCTCCGGCCGGGGTTCGCAAGGAAGGAGCGGGCTTTGATCTGGCGGTTGCGCTCGGTGTGCTCGCCGCTACCGGGGTGGTGCCTCGCCACCGGTTGGCGGACACCCTGCTGCTCGGTGAGCTGGCCCTCGACGGCTCGATACGGCCGGCACCCGGCGGGCTGCCGATCGCCTGGGAAGCAGCAGCCGCCGGTATGCAAACAGCCATCGTGCCCCCCGAAAACGCGGACGAGACCGCCATGGCCGCCGGGGTTCGGGTGTATCCCGCTTCCAGTCTCCGCGCCGCCGCCGATCTGCTGACCGCTCCGTCGCTTCCCCCGCCCCATCAGCCCTCCCCCCGGCCGCCCGTGGCATCCCGCTCCGGAGTAGACCTCGCTCAAGTATGCGGACAGCCACGCGCGCGGCGGGCCCTCGAGATCGCCGCGGCCGGTTCCCACAACCTCCTCTTTGTCGGTCCGCCCGGAAGCGGGAAGACCCTGCTCGTCGGCATCCTTCCGGATCTGCTTCCCCAACTCTCCCCGGAACAGGCCATGGAGGTGGCTCGCATCCGTTCGGCCATCGGCCAGCCGCTCTCCGGCCCGCCGCAGCGGCCTCCGTTCCGGGCGCCGCACCACACGATCTCCTATGCCGGCATGGCCGGCGGAGGATCGGGACCCCGGCCGGGGGAAATGACCCTCGCGCATCACGGGGTGCTGTTCCTGGACGAACTTTCCGAATTCCAGCGCCCGGTTCTGGAGTGCTTGCGCCAGCCGCTCGAGAGCGGGGACATTCACATCGGGCGCGTCCGCCACTCCGTCCGCTTCCCGGCGCAGTTCCAACTGGTGGCAGCCATGAATCCGTGTCCCTGCGGCTTCCACGGCGAGGGAGGGCGACCCTGCCGCTGTCCTCCCGCCTCCGTCGCGCGCTACCGCTCACGCATTTCCGGCCCGCTACTCGACCGTATGGACATCCACCTGACAGTCCGCCCGGTAACCTCCGGAGATGTATTGGGCCCGGCCTCCGGCGAGTCCACTGCCCCCGTGCGGGAGCGGGTGCACCTGGCCCGTCGCCGACGGGACGAGAGGTTCCGGACAGCAACGACGCCAGCTCGCACGTCGATCGCCGAAGTGAAACAGGCATCGCTCTCCGGCCCGTTTCGATCGCTGGTTTCCTGGGCGATGGATGGCCTCGGTATGTCCACGCGCGGCATCACCCGCGCCTTCCGGGTGGCCCGGACCATCGCCGACCTCGCGGGGAGCGACAACATTGAGCCGTTGCACTTTGAGGAAGCGATTCAGTTCCGGGCGGCCGCCGAACTGAGCGAACCGGGTTCCGCCGGGATCACACCGACCGGCGCGAACCCCGACGCCAAGGCGCTCAGGGGGAACGCGTGACCGGAATCACCGGACCCGCCGAAGGGCATTCCTCCGCACTGGCAGAGGCCGCCGGGCTCTTCAACGAGCGGGCATACTACGAAAGCCACGATGTTCTCGAAGAGGAGTGGGCCGCGACCCGGGGAGTGCGGCGCGAGTCCCTGAAGGCTCTGGTGAAGCTTGCCGCCGGGATGTACCACTTGCAGACTTCCGGATTCCAGGGCGCCGAGAGCCTGCTCTCGGACGGTCTGGCGGCGCTGGATGCCTTGCCGCCGGAGGCGATTCTCGTTGAGATCGACCCCCTTCAGGATCCGATCCGGCGCTGTCTTCAGAAGATCCGCACTCTGAAATCCGGCGGAACCGTCACGTGGCAGGAAAACGATCTCCCCCGGTTCATCGTGCTGTCTCACAAATCGGCGCACCGCCCTTCGGTGTCGGAACGCTGATCCGCCCAAGGAGTTGAATTCCCGAGCGGCAGCGGTCACAATCTGGTCGTAACTCTATGTTTGGGCGGAACATACCCTTGCGTCGGCGGCTCTTCGGACGCGCCCCTTCCCGGGGAAACTCAGTAGATTCGGTCAGGATTCCCACCAGAATCATTGTCTTCGGTGCGCGGAACCACACGCCGCGCGAGGTTCGGATCAGTTCCCGAACCCGACGGGCGGCTGCCTGCGCCGCGCTCCTTTCCCTTGGCATTGTCGGGCACTACGGTTGGCTGCTCGTCAGTCCCGGGCCTGGTTCGGCGACCCTGGAGGAAGAGCGCGACGCTCTTCGTCAGTTGAATCGCGACTACGCCGAGGATACGGAGCGGATGGCCAGCCGGATCGAGTCCCTCGAAATGCGGATGCGCAAGCTGGCGGTAATCGCCGGCGCCGAACCGGTCCCCATTCCGATCGGTGGCATCGGCGGCGCCGTGGGAACGCCGGCGGGGTACGACTACGTGAGCAATCGGCTTGAGGATCTGTCCGGCAGAATCGCCTCCCTCGATCAGCAAGGCGTTGCGCTCGAACGGACCATGCGGGAGAAGAGCAGGCTGCTCGCGTCAACCCCGTCCATCTGGCCGATCCGCGGATACATGTCATCCGGATTCGGGCAGCGCAACGATCCGTTTACCGGAGAAATCGAAAGGCACTACGGGCTGGATCTCAATGCGGGCACGGGAACCCCGATACGCGTCACCGCGGATGGTCTCGTCATCGAGACATCGACCTCGCCAACCTACGGGAAGAACGTCGTGGTTTCCCATGGTTTCGGCGCGGTGACCCGTTACGCGCACCTTTCCCGGATTGACGTTCGACGCAGCCAGCGGCTCCGCCGCGGCCAGGTACTGGGACTCGTGGGGAACACCGGGCGCAGCCGCGCTCCCCACCTCCACTATGAAGTGTGGATCAACGAGCGAGCCCAGAACCCGCTGAATTACATCGTGGACTACACGCCCTGAGCGGCCCCCAGACAGAGTCGCGCGGCGTTCAACCAGCGATCCATCCCGGCTGAACCGCCCCCCCACCGGGAGAACTGGCGCTTCGCGGCGCTCATCGTTGCGCTTCGGTCGAAATACACTCGGTATTCCTCCCTCGCGCGCCTTGTCAGCCGGGCGCCTCGCCGCTCTCTGCGCTCGCGCCACTCTGTCCGCGAGCCGCTGGCCGTCGGGCGGTTCCCGGACGGGGCCACTAACGCTGGCGATCTGATACGTCAGTTCCGATTGTGTCGGGGCCCCGTCCGGGAACCGCCCGGCGCTTCGCGCCGCGCTTCCGAAGTGCGGCGAGAGCCGCACGGAGACCCCGGAGCGGGAGGGGTTGGGGTCGGGGAACCCGACTCCCAGCCGCTCCTGGCTCGGGAATCGAAACTCCCGCCGCGCGAACTCGACTCCAGACCTGCCACCTAGCCGGGGAAAACTTGGCGGCGGCGAGTCTCGATTCGTCGTTACCGTCTTGTGAAAGGGGAGGACCCCTTTCACACTTTCCCCCGCTGCGTGGGGCTCGAACCCACAGGGTTCGAGCCCATCAGTTATTTTCTCGCGGACAGGTTCCCCGCTGCTACGCACCTACCACGGGGCCACTAACGCTGGCGATCTGATACGTCAGTTCCGATTGTGTCGGGGCCCCGTCCGGGAACCGCCCGGCGCTTCGCGCCGGACTTCCGAAGTGCGGCGAGAGCCGCACGGAGACCCCGGAGCAGGAGGGGTTGGGGTCGGGGGACCCGACTCCCAGCCGCTCCTGGCTCGGGAATCGAAACTCCCTCGCGCGCCTGTGGCGCGCTACGGCGAGTTCCGATTCCTGGTTGTCTTCTTGTGAAAGGGGGGCGGTGGCCCCCCTTTCACACTTTCCCCCCGATCACGCGGGCCGCGAACAAAGTTCGCTGCCGTTGTTTTCGCTCGTTCAGGGAGTCGACATCTCCGGTGGGACACGCGACAGTGACCATTCGTCGGGATACAGAGCCACCGTACGTGTTGGTGGACACTCAGAACGTCGGCCGGTCCTCCCTCGCACGGCTTTGTCCGCCACCCTCCGCCCCGGCCACGGCGCTCACGTCACTTCGCCCACAGGCTGCTAAATTGACGGGTTTACCCGGCTCCGACGAGTGTTTCAGAACTTCCTCACCAAGATCGTCGGGAAGAAATCCGACCGGGAACTGAAACGGCTCAAGCCGCTGGTCGCCGAGGTCGGCGCTCTCGAGCCCGAAGTCCGCGAACTTGAGGACGGGGGGCTCGCGGACAGGATCCGAGCGCTCCGTACCCGCGCGGACAACGGCGAGCCTCTCGACGACCTCATGCCCGAGGTGTTTGCGGTTTGCCGCGAAGGAGCGCGGCGCACCCTGGGAATGCGCCATTTCGACGTGCAGCTCCTCGGGGGCGCCATTCTGCACCGGGGTCGCATCGCCGAAATGAAGACCGGCGAGGGCAAGACCCTGGTGGCGACGCTGGCGGGCGTTCTCAACGCCCTTTCGGACAAGGGCGTCCACGTCGTGACCGTGAACGACTACCTCGCCCGGCGCGACTCGGAGTGGATGGGTCGTCTCTACAAGTTCCTCGGCCTCAGCGTGGGGGTGATCCAGCACGACCTGAGCGACGAGCAGCGGCGCGACGCCTACGCCGCCGACATCACCTACGGCACCAACAACGAGTTCGGATTCGATTACCTGCGGGACAACATGAAGTTCCGCGCCGAGAATTTCGTCCATCGCACCTACCCGCGCACCGAACGCGACCGCGACGGCAAGCAGGTGGAGCGCCTTTTCCACTACGGCATCGTGGACGAAGTGGATTCGATCCTGATCGACGAAGCGCGCACCCCACTCATCATCAGCGGCCCCGCCGAGGAATCCGCCGATCTGTACTTCACGGTGGACCGGGTGATCCCGAAACTCCGGCGCGACCTTGATTTCACAGTAGACGAGAAGTCCCGCTCGGTGACCCTGACCGAGGAGGGAGTCCCCAAGGCCGAGGAACTCCTGCACGTCGAGAACCTCTACGAGCCCGGTCAGATGACGCTCCTGCACCATCTGCTGCAGGCGCTGCGGGCGCACGCCCTCTACAAGCGCGAGAAGGACTACACGGTAAAGGACGGCCAGGTCGTCATCGTGGACGAGTTCACCGGACGCCTCATGCCGGGCCGGCGCTGGTCCGAGGGCCTCCATCAAGCGGTCGAGGCCAAGGAAAACGTGAAGATCGAGCGGGAGAACCAGACGCTCGCCACGATCACCTTCCAGAACTATTTCCGGATGTACGGGAAGCTGGCGGGAATGACCGGTACCGCCGAGACGGAGGCGGCGGAGTTCGAAAAGATCTACGAACTCGACGTCGTTCCCATTCCCACGAACCGGACACTGGTCCGCCTCGAAGAGCCCGACGTTGTCTTCCGGACCGAGCGGGAGAAGCTGAACGCCCTCGTCGAGGAGATCCGGACCGAGCAGCAGCGTGGCCGTCCGATCCTGGTCGGCACCACCTCGATCGAAAAGAGCGAGCGGCTCTCACGCCTGCTGAAACGCGGGCAGGTGCCGCACGTGGTGCTGAACGCGAAGTACCACCAGCGAGAAGCGGAAATCGTGGCCCAGGCGGGCCGCAGCGGCTCCGTGACGATCGCAACGAACATGGCGGGCCGTGGCACCGACATTCTGCTTGGGGGCAATCCCGACGAAATTGCCAAGGCGCGGCTACGCAAGGAAGGGGTGGACTGGGCAGAGGCTCCGGCCGAGGCCTGGGAAGGCGCCGTCTCCAGGGCCAGAGAAGAAACGAAGGCCGCGCACGACGAAGTGGTCGAGCTCGGGGGACTCCACATCGTGGGCACCGAGCGTCACGAAGCGCGCCGCATTGACAATCAGCTCCGAGGACGCGCCGGCCGGCAGGGCGACCCTGGCAGTTCCCGGTTCTTCCTTTCGCTCGAAGACGACCTGATGCGCATTTTCGGCAGCGACCGGATGAGCGGTTTGATGCAGCGCCTCGGCATGGAAGAGGGGGTCCCCGTGGAGGCGGGGATGGTTACCCGGGCGATCGAGCGAGCGCAGAAACAGGTGGAAGCGCAGAACTTCTCCTACCGCAAGCACCTGCTCGAATACGACGATGTCATGAACAAACAGCGGGTCGCGATCTACGGACTCCGGCGCCGGATCCTGGAAGGACAGGACCAGCGCGAATATGTCCTCGATCTCGCGCGCGTCGCCGCCGAATCGGTCGTGGACACCTGGCTCTCGACCGAGACGGACCCGGACACCTGGGACTACGCCGGTCTCCGCGAGGGAATCCGCGGCCAGTACGGCTTCGTACCGGAACCCGGGGACGGGTTCCGTTTCGAAGAGCTTGGCCGAGAGGAGATGGCGTCGCTGCTCGAGGAGGCCATCCCGCCGCGCTACGCAGAAAAAGAAGAGGAGATGGGTCCCGAGCTGATGCGCATTCAGGAGCGCTACATCATGCTCCACGTCGTGGATTCGCAGTGGAAGGACCACCTCTACTCGATGGACCATCTCAAGCAGGGCATCGGTCTCCGCGGTTACGGCCAGCGCAATCCGCTCATCGAATACAAGAAGGAGTCCTTCGGGCTCTTCGAGGAGATGTGGGACCGGATCGAACGGGAAATAGTGCGGCTCCTCTTCGTCCTCAAGGCGGTTCGCGCCACCCCCGCCCCAAGACCGCCCCCCGCCCTGCCCCGATCAGCGTCGCGTCCACTGGTCTTCAGCGGCGGGGCTTCCCAAGCCGGCGCCGGACTCGCGGCAGCGGCGCCCGGCGGCGGCGGTCTCCGGGCTCCGGCTCCGGGCCCCGCCGCGGCGTTTGGCGGGCGTCTCGTCGAGGTGAAGAGCGGCCAGAAGAAAGTGGGAAGGAACGATCCCTGTCCATGCGGCAGCGGCAAGAAGTACAAGAAGTGCCACGCGGCTTAACAACCTGTGGTGAAACCCAGGCGGCCCAGTTCTCCCGGTGGGGGCTCGCCCGGCGATCCATCCAGGCTGAACCACTCCGCTTCGCTCCGTTCATCGTTGTGCTTCGGTCGAAATACACCCGGTATTCCTCCCTCGCGCGCCTTGCCAGCCGGGCGCCTCGCCCCCACCGGGAGGACTGGCCACTCTCGGCGCTCACGTCACTTCGCCCATAGGCTGTTGAACCCATGACGGAACTGCCGAGTCTGCCGCGCCCGACGCTGACATTCGACGACGTCCTCCTGCGCCCGCGCTACTCGGACGTTCTCCCGGCCACCACTGACCTCAACACCCGTTTCAGCCGCCGCGTCCGGCTCGCGATTCCGCTGGTTAGCGCCGCGATGGACACCGTCACCGAGGCCCGCCTCGCGATCGCCATCGCCCGGATGGGCGGCATCGGAGTCATCCACCGCAACCTTTCCGCCGAAGCGCAGGCGGCCGAAGTGGCCAAGGTGAAGCGCTCGGAGAGCGGCATGGTCGTGGACCCGGTGACGGTCCCGCCGGACGCTCCGATTTCCTTCGCCCTCGAGCTCATGGAGCGCCATTGCATCTCCGGGCTCCCGGTGATCCAGGAAGGCCGCCTGGTCGGCATCCTGACCAGCCGCGATCTGCGTTTCGAAACGCGCTACGACCTCCGGGTTCACGAACTCATGACGAGCGCGCCGCTCCACACCGCACCGCTCGGCACGACTCTCGAGGAAGCGAAGGCCATTCTCCATGAACACCGGGTGGAGAAGCTTCCGGTCCTCGACGAGGACGGCGCCCTCGCCGGGTTGCTTACGGTCAAGGACATCCAGAAGGCCATGGCGTATCCGAACGCCACCAAGGACAGCCTGGGCCGCTTGCGCTGCGCCGCCGCGGTGGGGGTTGGGGACAGCGCGATCGCCCGCGCCGAAATGCTCGCGGAGCGGCAGGTGGATGCCATCGTGATGGACACCGCCCACGGCCACACAAAGAGCGGCCTGGAGACCGTGCGACGGTTGAAGGCGGCGCTCCCCGAATCGGTGGACGTGGTCGCCGGGAACATCGCCACTCCCGAGGCCGCGCGGGATCTGGTGGAAGCCGGCGCCGACGGCGTGAAGGTGGGGATGGGGCCCGGCTCGATCTGCACGACGCGGGTGGTGGCGGGCACCGGAATGCCGCAGTTTTCCGCAATCCGACAAGTCCGGCCGGCCGCGGAAGTCCCGGTAATCGCGGACGGCGGGATTCGCTTCAGCGGCGACATCGTGAAGGCGATCGCCGCCGGCGCGGAATGCGTCATGGTCGGCAATCTGCTCGCCGGCAGCGACGAGAGCCCCGGCGAGACGATCCTCTACCAGGGCCGCACCTTCAAGAGCTACCGCGGGATGGGTTCACTCGGCGCCATGAGCGGCGAGTCGGCAGACCGCTACTACCAGGCGGGCCGTCCCGCCTCGAAGCTGGTGCCGGAAGGGATCGAGGGACGGGTACCGACCAAGGGGCCGCTCGCCGGAGTCGTGGAGCAGTTGGCCGGAGGCCTGCGCTCCGGGATGGGCTACACCGGCTGCCGCACGATTCCCGAATTGATGCAGTACGACGATTTCGTCCAGGTGACCGGGGCCGGACATCGGGAAAGCCACGCGCACGACGTGGTAGTGACCAAGGAAGCTCCGAACTACCGGCTGGAATAATGGTCACTGCCTCCGGATCCCGCCGTCTGCGGACCGGCTTGCGCAACCGGGGCGCGGTCGCGACCGGCCTGATCGCCGTACTCGGGATCGCTCTCTCGCTCTCCTGCCGCCAGACCGGCCAACCGCGGCTGATCACCGTGTACGTGCCGGACATCGCCGTGTCCCTGCCACTTCCCCAGGGATGGACCTCCGCCTCGAACCAGCAGGGCGGCTACCGAATGACGACCTTCACCGGTCCGTCGGTGGACGTTCCCGAGCGGGACGGGATCCAGGTGCAGGTAATGGCCGGTCCGGCGCCCCCGGACCAGACGCTTCGGGAGGTCGCTGACCGCTTCTACATCGGTGAGCAGATCGTGCTTTCCGAAGAGCCATTCCCACTCGGCGCCAACGAGGGTCTCGTCTGGACCTTCGAATGGGACCGGCGCCCGCAAGCGGGCCGTCTGCTCTTGATCGAGAGAGAGGGGATCCTCTACGGAGTGTTCGCCACCGGAGAGGCGCGAAGCGTCCTTGCCTACGGACCCACCCTCGACCGCATGTACGAGGGGTTTTCGATCGAGGCCGCGGACTACTTCGACGTGTACGAGGACCCGGACTTTGATCTCACCCTGCGGTATCCGCAGAGTTGGACCCGTTCCCACTTCCTCCGGGAACCCGGCGAAACGCTCTTCGTGGGCTTCCGCAGCGGCCCGCTGGCGGTGGACGCCGACGGCACCACCGTCCACGCGACGCTTGAGGTCACGGTCAGCAACGCCGAACCGGGAGTGACACTCGAGGGCTTCTACAGCGCCGCCGCGGAGAGTCTCGGGGAGAGCTACCGGATGCTCCGCCACGACATCCTCGAGGACGGCCGCGGGATCGCCGTGCTCTACTCGGTAGAGACCCAGTTGGCCGACTATCTGGAATGGGTGATCTACAACCTGGTGGACGACCGGACCTACCTGTACCGCTTCCATTGCCGCAACCGCCTCTACCGCGCGATCCAGCCCTGGCTCACCGAGATAGCCACCCAGTTCGCGAGCAGCGGCTAGCAGCCCGTGGAGAAAGCACCCCGCACTGCACCCCCGGCGAGGAAACCCGGGGAGTCTGTGGGAATTCTTCGGATGCGGGGCGCTTTCCCCACGGGATGGTGGGGAAAATCGCTACGCGATTCTCCCCACCTTTTCCTGCGGGGAGGGGACACCCCTCCCCACACCCCACCCCTGCGGCGCTCTGCGCCGCGAGCGCTCGATGGCCAACTCTGTCCGCAGGCTTTCAGGTGCGGCGCGTGACTGCACGGGTAAATTCCGCTTGAGGAACGTTTGTTGACGGTGCACAGGTGGCGTGTCGCCGCGTTCACATTGGCGGCGCTCGGCTTGGCGGCAGCGGGCGCCGCCCAGGACGATCGGGACCGGACGCCGGGCGATCAGCTCCAGAGCGGAATCGCCTCGCGCCGCTCATCGGCCACGCTGCGGTTGCCCGCTCCTCCCGCAACCTCGCCGAGCGCCGCCGAGCTCGTCCGCATGACCCGGGAGGAACGGGTCCGGGCGCTGAAGGCCAGAACCTGGGAAATCCACGCCGAGCGGATTCGGGAGCCTATCGAGCTGGACGGTTGGCTGGACGAGGCGGCCTGGGAACGCGCTCGCCCCATCGGTGACTTCTACGAGCAGCAGACCGACGAGGGCCTGCCCTCCACCGAAAAGACCATCGTTCGGGTCGTCTATGACGACGAAAACCTCTACTTCGGGTTCTTCTGCACGGTGGGCGAGAACACCGACGAAGGCCACGCGTCGCCCCACGCGGAGCGGCGCGCCGAGGAGAGCCGTCCGCGCACGATGTTCCGGGACGAGAACATCGGCAGCGACGACGCGGTGGCGATCATGCTGGACGCCTTCAACGACCAGCGCAGCGCCGTTTTCCTCGCCACCAACGCGAACGGCATCCTCTTCGACATGAGCCAGAACGGGCAGGGACCCGAAACCCGGAACCTCAACTGGGACATGGTGTGGGCGTCTCAGGGACAACTGGTTCCGGGCGGCTGGACCGCCGAGGTCCAGATTCCGTTCAAGTCACTCCGTTTCGAAAGGCCGCCGTCGGGTCAGCCGGTGGTATTCGGCGTCGGTTTCAAACGGAACATCCCCATGAAAACCGAGGAGGTCTACTGGCCGTTCGTCTCCAATGATTCGACCTGGTATCGCCCCGCAGAGCTCGGCAAGTTGCGCGGACTCGAGGGCATCCAGCCCGGCCGCAACCTGGAGATCCGGCCCTACGCACTCGGTCAGGTAAACGGGGGCGGCGAATGGACGGGCGATCGGGGACAGGCCGACGGCGGCCTCGACGTCAAATGGGGCGTCACCCCGGGACTCACCGCGGACTTCACCTGGAACACCGACTTCGCCCAGGAGGAGGTGGACGATCTCCAGATCAACTTCACCCGTTTCTCGTTGCGGTTTCCCGAAAAGCGGCAGATCTTCCTGGAGGGGCAGAGCAATTTCCAGTTCGGCGAGCGCCGGGACGCCGACATCGTCTTCACCCGGCGTATCGGGCTCTCGGACGAGGGCCGCGCCGTCCCCATTTTGGGTGGAGGCCGACTCTCCGGGCGGCAGGGCGCTTACACCGTGGGCCTCATGGGGATGGCAACCGCGGCCACCGACAACGCGGCGGGGGAACAACTCGCGGTGGCCAGGGTGCGCCGCGACCTGTTCTCCCGCTCCTCGATCGGCGCCGTCTTCACCGACCGGAGCAGCGACGGGACGTTCAACCGGGTGGCGGGTCTGGATACCAACCTGCACTTCCGTGACGCGTGGAGCTTCGAGGGCATCTGGGCCCGGGTGTTCGAGGAAACCGGGCAAAGCAGCACGGGTCTCGCCAGCGGGCGGTTGATGTACGAGGACGACCTGCTCGGCGGGACGGTGAAGTTCATCGAGATCGGCGAGAACTTCCATCCGGGAATCGGTTTCGTGCAGCGCACCGGCATGCGCAAGACCTACCTGCAGGCGCGGGTCTCGCCACGTCCCGATTCTTCATGGCTCCGGCAGGTTCACCTGCAGGCGAGCCTGAACAACACCCTGAACCTCGAGAACGTGCTGGAGACACGGAGCGGCACTTTGACCGGCCGCGCCGCCTTCGAGAGCGGGGATCAAATCTCCTTCGAGCTCACCGACCAGTACGAGTTGACCACCGCCGACTATTCGATCAGCGGCGTGCTGATCCCGGCGGGCGAGTATCCCTTCCGGCGGGCCCAGGTTTCCCTGAACACCTACCGCCGCCGTTACGCCTCGATCCGCGCCAGCTACGAATTCGGCGGTTTCTGGGGCGGCACCCGCGACCTCTGGACGGTCGGGACGAACTACCGGATCAACAAGAACTTCGGGCTGCGCGGCAACTACGCCTACAACCGGATTCGTCTCCCCGGGGGAGATCTGGACACGCACCTGGTCTCCACCCGGATGCAGCTCGCCTTCCGGAACGATCTCATTCTCCTGGGTCTTTTCCAGTACAACAACGCAACCGGCGACCTGGCCTCGAACATCCGTTTCAACTGGATCCCGAAACCGGGTACCGACTTCTTCCTCGTCTATACCGAACTCGACGAGTGGTCGGACCTGTTCTTCGTCCGGAACCGCAGCCTCTCGGTCAAACTCAACTACCTCTTCCGAATCTGAGCGGTCCGGCAGGGGGGCACTCCGCCGGAATAACGTCGAGCTGCCATGCCTCCGGAAGACAAGCCCCCCTTCCGGACCGCCCGGCGCTTCGCGCCGGGCATCGAAATTCCCTTGCGCGCCTGGGAGCGCCGGTCTCCAGACCGGCATCGCCCGCCGGAGGCGGGCGAAACGCGCAAATCAGTACGCTTGGATCACACCGCGCTGTTCGGCTAGCGCGGCGGCGAGTTGCGATGCATCGATCCTTTCTTCTGGTGAAAGGGGGATGCCCCGGGGATGCCCCCCTTTCACACTTTCCCCCGATCTCGCGGGCAGCGAACAGCGTTCGCTGCCGTCAGTTTTCTTCTCCCTGGGCCATTCGCCTCTCACCTGCCCGGCTATCCCGGTGGGAACCGGCACCGCGGCGTAGGGAAACCCGCACCATGCAATTCCGCCCTAGCAGCCTGTGGACAAAGTCACGCGGCCCAGTTCTCCCGGTGGGGGCTCGAGCGGCGATCCATCCCGGCCAAACAGCCTGTGATGAAACCCGCGCGGCCCAGTTCTCCCGGTGGGGGCTCGGCCGGCGAGCCATCCCGGCTGCCCGCGTCGCTGCGCGCCGCTCATCGTTGCGTTTCGGTCGAAATACACCCGGGCCAGTTCTCCCGGTGGGGGCTCCTCCCTCACGCGCCTTGCCAGCCGGGCCCCCACCGGGAGAACTGGCCCCACCGGGAGAACTGGGCCTCGCCGGCCTCGGCGCTCACCCGGGTTCCACCACCGGCTGTTCACCGCGCCGCTTCGCGTCACTCATCGTTGCGCTTCGGTCGAAATACACCCGGGCCAGTTCTCCCGGTGGGGGCTCCTCCCTCGCGCGCCTTGTCAGCCGGACCCCCACCGGGAGAACTGGGCCTCGCCCCCACCGGGAGGACTGGCCGCTCTCGGCGCTCACACCACTTTATCCACAGGCTGCCAGGTGCTGGCAACGAAATTGCAGGATGTGACATTGCATTACGCCCGGACTCCAGGTCTGGACGTGCTCTTCGCATCACGATCCGGATGGAGGTTCCTCCCATGCCGAAGAAACTGCTGGCGCTCAGTTCCCTGGCGGCGGTGTTGCTCACCGCTTCGGCCGCCCCCGCCGTCACTCCGGGCGAAGACACCGGAGTCATGGTGGACGCCCTGGTGCTCGACCACGCGGGGAATCCGGTCGCCGGACTGAACCGAGGCGATTTCGAGGTCATCGTCGGCGACCGCATCCGTCCGGTCGCCGGGGTACGAATGGTTGCGGCCGAAACCGCGCCGCGCCGCTTCGTCTTCGTCTTCAACCGGAGGGGCGCGCTCCCGGCGCAACTCAAGCGGGCGCAGCGTGGTCTCGCGGAGTTCGTGTCTTCTCGCTTCGGGGATCTTGACGAGGCGCTCTTCGTGGACTTCGCCGAGGTGCCACGGATCACCCGCGGGTGGCGGACGGGATCGGGCGAGGCTCTTCCGGAGGTCCACAACATCACCCCGATGGGTTTCCGGAGTCCGGTCGGGGCCGCCCAGGATGCCGCCGACGCGGCCTTCATGCTCCATGCTCTGGCCGAGCGGCTCGTCGAGGTTCCCGGGCGGAAAATGGTGATCCCGTTCTCGGGCAGCCTCAGCAGCTTTTCGTGGACTGCCGAGCAGCCGGGCACGATCCGGAAGGCCGACCTCCCGCGAATCCGTTCCGACCCACGCGGCCAGCTGGATGCCGGGCTGGCGCCGATCACCCAGCGGCTCGGCGCCGCGCAAGCGACGGTTCACGTTCTCCATCTTGCCGGCGTGCAGGAACTCGAGGAGAGGATCCTGACCGCGAACCGCGGCGAGCTGAGCGTCGACGAAGCCGGCGTTCATGGAACCATCTTTTCCTCAACCACCCGCGAGGGTCGTCAGCGTGCGGTCTCACCCCGCAGTGCGGACGACATCCTGTCCAGCTTACTTCGCCCGCGCCAAGGGTTCCGGAAGCCGCTCGATCGCATCGCGGCCCGGAACGAACGCTGGTACCGACTAAGTCTTGTTGGAGAAGACGCTGCGGCCGAGAGACAATCCGGTGTCCCGCAGGTTCGCGTTCCGGGGTGTAGCGACTGCACGGTACTGCCGGCAACAAACCCGGAATGAGGGCGCGGGAAGGGACTTCATGCTCAAGGATCCCCGTCCGCCGCGCCGCTTCTCACGAACCCCACTCGCCTTGGCACTGACCGCCCTCGCGCTTTCGGCGGTCGGAATCGCCGCTCTGGCCGCCGGCCAGACGTTCCGGTTCCGCGCCGCCGCCACCCGGGTCATCGTGGACGTGCTGGTGCTCGACGACGACGGAAACCCGATCCCAGGTCTCACCGCCGACGACTTCGAACTATTCGAGGATGAGGAGCCCCAGCGGGTGGCGAGCCTCGACGTGGTGGATTGGCAGCGCTATGAACTGGGAGAGTCCGTCCCGGAAGAAGCCCTGGCACTACCCGATCCGGAGGCCGCCGCCACGGGCAACACTTCTCCCCGCCGGTTCGTGATCGTGTTCAACCGTCGCGGCGCCGACCCGGTGAACCTCCGGCGCGGCAAGCGCGGGCTCGAGGAGTTCGTGATCGAGCACATGGTGGACGGGGACGAAACCATGATCCTGGAGTTCGCCCACACCGTCCGGGTGCTCCAGGAGTTCTACTCGGGCAAGGAGCAGACGCTCGCGAACATCCGCCGGATCGTGCCCGGAACCTACCAGAGCCCCGTCGGGCCGGAGATCGACGCCCGCGACTCCTACGAGATGCTCTTTGCGCTCGCGGACGCGCTCGAGTCGGTGGAGGGGCGCAAGATCGTCGTCTTCCTCTCCATGAACCTCCAGACCTTCGCCGACCCCCGGCAGCTCGTCGGCGAGATCGCCGGCACCGAGGTGGACCAATTCCCCGGGCGGAAGGCGCTTGACATGACGCGAAGTCTCCGGGAGGCGATCCTCCAGTTGAATCACGCGAACGCCACCCTCTACATGGTTGACCTGACAGGCGTGTACGGCAACGAGAACAACATCCTGAACCCCAGCCTGAACGCCTTCGACGTCCTCGGGAACCCGCTGCCCGTCGAGCCCAACGATCACCCACTCACCCGGATGGAGATCGCGGCCAACATCCCCGCCGAAGGCGGCGCCGCGTCCCTGGCGATCGCCACCGGAGGAACGTACTTCCCGAACCAGACGAACTTCGCGGTTGCGCTGAACCGCATCGGCATCCAGAACCAGCTCTACTACCTCCTGTCCTTCTCTCCCACCAAGACGGAACTGGACGGCGAGTATCGGCAGATCGCGGTGCGGGTCCGCGACCGGCCGGACCTCCGGGTCATCGCCCGGCCCGGCTATTTCGCACGGCGTCGTGGCGAGGTCATCGAAGCAGCCGCTCGCGGCGACTATGGGTACGCGTTCCCGGAGGACGTGAACACCTACGCCTACCTCCTGAATCCCCGTCCTCACGGCGCTTTCGGAGTGCTCGCCGCGGCGCTTCCCGAATCGTCGCTGGAAGAGCCGGCCGAACTGCGGCTACGGGTGGTGGGCCCCGGGGGGACGGTGCTGACCGAGGCGTCGGGCCCGGTGGACATCCGGCGTTTCTGGATCTCGACGCCGGCCGAGCTGCCCTCGGGAGCACTCCAGCTCGAGTTGGTCGTCGAGCGGGGCGGGAGGCAGATCCACGCCGGGTCATCGGCATTGGTCATTCCCACCGGATTCGGGGAAACCTTTTCGCTGTCCAGCGTCTTCCCGTTCGTCAGCGAGGAACACGGACCGGAAGCGGCCGGGCCGCCGGTGAGGCCGGTAGCCGCCTTCTCGCGGGCGGAGGACGCACGCGTCGCCTTCTTCATCTTCCCGGGACGCGAGGATCCGGTTGCCCAGGTACGGGTTGCCTACGAGATCCGGAACGCCGCGGGGGAGATCGCCGTGGAAGCGGAGCGGCCGGGACGTTTGGATCTCGACCCGCGGCGGCCGGACGGCACACCCATCATGCTGTCGCTGCAGACCGCGGCCCTGCGAGCCGGGCGCTACACGGCAGTCATCCGGGTCACCGACGACAGCCAGAACCGCTCTGCGGTGGGAGAACTCGCGTTCCTAATTCGGTGAGCGGTTCCTGGGCGGGGCCGTAAGAGTTGTAGCAGATCCGGATCATCGGCGCTGATCGCCCTGGCCCCGCCCAGAAACCGCCCGGCGCTTCGCGCCGCGAATCGAAACTCCCTTGCGCGCCTCCGGCGCACGGCGGCGAGTTCCGATTCGTCGTTACCGTCTTGTGAAAGGGGAGAATCCCCCCTTTCACACTTTCCCCCGAACTCGCGGGCAGCGAACAGAGTTCGCTGCCATCAGTCCTTTGGCTCGATCAGTTCCCGGACAACTACGGCATCGGGCACAACAAAGACGTCGAGGGAGAACGCGGGCCGCCAGTAGACCGCGCAGTCACGCCCACTCGGTTGAGAACCCGTGACCCAGCCGGTCATGGGGATCAAGCGGGAACTGGTGGAACCCGGTGATGTGCGCGGAACCGGTGATCTCCGGAACGATGGCTTTCCGGCCGCCAACCTCGGTTTCTTCGACGACCCGCGCGCGGAACATTCCGCCGGTCACGCTCTCGATTCGCACCGTGGCGTCCGGGCCCAACGCTCCCTTCCGGTGCAGCACCGCAAGGCGCGCGCAGTTTCCCGTCCCGCCCGGGGAGCGGTCGAACTGACCCGGGCCGAACACATGCACGTTCCGATACGTTGCGGCGGGATCTTCGGCCCGCGCCAGCACGGTGGCGATATTGATGTGGTCGCTTCCCGGGATCTCGGGATGGCGGACAGGCAGATGCCGGTTCGCCGCCTCCCGCGCCCGCATCCCGAGGTCCACCACCTCCCGGATGTTGCGCAGCGACACTTCGATTCCCAGCGCATCGGCATCCACGTAGACGAACCAGTTGCCCCCGTATGCGACGTCAACCTTCAACTCGCCGATCCCGGGTACGGGAAGCGTTGCATCCAGGTGCTCTACGAAGGAAGGCACGCCGCGGAAGGTGACCGACACTGCGCGTCCGTCTTTCACCTGCACCACCGATTCCACCATGCCGGCCGGCGTCTCGAGCCGGATGCGGCGGCGGGATCCCTCGCCGGGCGCCATTCCCAGCTCGACCAGCACCGTCGAGACTCCGATGGTGGCGTGCCCGCACATGTCCAGGTAGCCGCCGTTGTCCATGAAGAACATGCCGAACTGGGCATCCGGCCCCGCCGGTTCGGTCAACACGCAGCCGAACATGTCCTTGTGCCCCCGGGGTTCCGCGACCAGCGCGGTGCGGAGATGATCCAGCTGGCGACGGAAGGAATCCCGCTTTTCGGAGATTGTTTCGCCGGCCAGATGGCCGATCCCGCCGGTAATGATCCGGGTGGGCTCCCCCTCCGTATGGGTGTCCACCGTATTTAGCCAGCGTGACGCGTGCATCGTTAACAGCCTGTGGACAAGGTGACGTGAGCGCCGAGAGCGGCGAGGCGCCCGGGTGACAAGGCGCGCGAGGGAGGAATACCGAGTGTATTTCGACCGAAGCGCAACGACGAACGAAGCGAAGCGAAGTGCTTCAGCCGGGATGGATCGCCGCTCGAGCCCCCACCGGGAGAACTGGGCCGCATGACCTTGTCCACAGGCTGTTGCCCCTCCGGATCAGCCGCCGTCGGCGCGCAGCGGTTTGTGGTTCCAGAGCAAGAAGCTCAGGAAGGTTGCGACGGCAGCCATCGCCACGATGATGCCAAACGCGCCGTTCCAACCGTAGGTCTCGATCATGTACCCCATTCCAACCCCCGTGAAGATGGCGCCCGCCGCCCCGATCATGTCCACGATCCCGGAAGCGGAAGCCGCGGCTTCCTTCCCCCCGAAGTCCATCACCATCGCTCCGGACATCAGCGAATACGGGCCATAGAGCGTGAAGCCGACGAGGCCGAGCGCCGCCGCAATCCACAGTGTCTCGTCGGCCGGCAAGCGGCTGAACCCGTAGATCGAAAGAGTCAGGGCGGCGCACAGGACCGCGAGGACGGGACCTCGCCGGGCGCCGAGACGGTCCGAAACCCACCCGGCGGTGATCGACCCGGCCGAGCCGAGTAGCGGGAAGACCGCGGAGGCGGCTGCCGCCGCGCCGATGCCGGCGCCAGCCTGGACGAGATAGCCCACCGACCAGCCCCAGAAGCTGTAGCGGATGATGGAGAGGAACAGGTAGCTCGTGCACATGATCCAGAACGCAGGGCTGGAGAGCATCCGGCGGCGCCACCATCCGGCCCCCGCGTTTTCGGAAGGAGCCGGCGCCGTCGTCACCGGCGCCTTGTGCCGGGACGCGGCCGGCGGCTGCGGCCTCACGAAACGGTAGAGCGCCACCCCAAGGAGCGCCAGTAGCGCGGCGTGCGCCCAGAAGAGTCCGGACCAGCCAAGCGCCACGATCACGACCGCAGCGGACGCGCGGGCCAGGAAGTCCCCGAGCTGGTAGCTGATCGACATGAATCCAGTCACCCGGCCGCTCTCGCGGCTGGGGTACCAGCGGGCCAGGATGGGCATGATGGCCAGCCAGCCCATGGTCTGGAAGTACGCGTTGATCCCCCAGATCACCACGAAGAACAGGAGTTCCTGGCCGAACCCGAACACCGCGTTCATCAGGGCGGAGCCGAAAACGCCGACGAAGAACATCGCCTTCCCGCCGACCCGGTCGCCGAGGAAGCCGTTCAGGAGCTTCGAAGCCGCGTACGCCGCGAAGTACACGGACAGGATCAGGCCGGTCTGGGTGTTCGAATAGTCGAAGGCGTCGCCGATCGCCGGCAACGCCACCGGAACGGTTACCCGGCCGAGGTAGTAGCCGGCGTAGCCGACGAAAAGGAGCGCCGTCAGCAGCAGCCGCTGTCGGTGGAAGCCGCGGAGTGCCTCCGTGTCAGGCACGTTTCCGAGCCGATTCCGGCGCCGCCCGCGGCGTTAGCAACAAATCAACCTGGCAGGGCCGATCAGTACTTCCACCTGCGGGTGTCGGCGCCGGCCGGCACGTTCTCCGTGACGTGCGCCGCCATCTCCCGCAGGAGTTCGGCGTTCGTGATCGGCGTCCAACCGTGTCCCTTGTTCGGCCGGCCGTAGCGGAAAGAACCTCCGTAGGCGGGGTTGTCGGTGGCCTCGAGAAACTCCTCCATGAGGTTTACGGGGTGGTTGAAGTAGTAGTTGTCCATGTCCCCGCAGAGGAAGTGCAGCTTGCCCACCAGGTCGGGGCCGATCTCCGTCCAGTTCGCCTCCAGGTAGTAACGCAGGTCGTACCCGTTTTCCCGCCAGTAACGTGCGACCTCGTGGTCGATGGCGCCGGTCCGTTTGTTCCAGAGCGGCCGCGGATAGCCGTCCTCGCCCACCGGCCCGAAGGACGCCTCCCAGGCTTCCAGGTAGTCGGTGGACCTGCCCCGGCTGCCGAGCACCGCCGCCAGCAGGCTCAGTTCGCGGATGCTCTGGAGGGGTTGCCCCTCGTCCGACCGGAACGCGGTGCGCTCCGGAGCAAGCTGGCCTTCACTCCAGCCGGGAGCGTGGAACGCGTTTTCGTCCTCGTAGATGTTGACCAGGAAGAGCCGCCGGAAATCGATGGGGTCCGGGTAGAAGACCCAGGCGCCGCCGAAATCGGTGGGTCGGTGGGCCTGCAGCGCGAGCGCCTCGTATCCCCCGGTCGAACCTCCGGTCAGCAGGCGCGCCCACCCTTTGGGAATCATGCGGAACTGCTCCTCGAGATGCGGGATCAGCTCGGTCATGAGGGCGTCCTGGTACGGCCCGTTGTTCGCCGAGTTCACCGCGTAGGAGTCGTCGAAGTAAGGGGTCGGGTGCTGGAAAGTGACGCCGATCATCCGCGGGAAGCCCGGTGAGCGCCATGACTCGAAGAACTCGAAGCCGTTTTCGACCCCGCGCGCTTGCCGCGCGGCGCGCGCGGCAGACGATTCCTCCACCGGCTCGGTCGCAAAACCGAAGGCCGGCGCCAGGCTGAAGTGGCCCTGTTGGTACACCGTGGGGTAGAAGGTTTCCGGGTGGGCGTCGTAGCCGTCGGGGAGCAGCACCGTCGCGCCCAAAAAGACCGGCTGGCCCCAGAACTCACTCAGCAGCGGGCTCTCGATCTTCACCCGCCGCACCCATTCGTCATCGGGCGGGACCACCACCGCCGGCAACTCTTCGACGAGTCGCAGCCGGACCGAAAATCCGCTCGCGGCGTCGAGCCGCACTCGCTGCGCATCGCTGAGCAGGGTGCCGGGGGCCCAGTTGAAGTGCTGCCCCTCCCACTCGTCCCGATGAGCCCGGATCACGTGGCCGTCGGCGCGGCGAAACTCGGTATAGACGGCGAGGAGCGCCTGGAGGTAGTAGTCGCCGGCAGGGAGCTCGGCGAGGCTTTCTACCGGGTATCCGAGCGTGGAGGCGTCAAGGACCGCGGGTTCTCCCGGCTCAAGTCCCTCCACATCCACAGCGAAGAAGGGAACCCCGCCCGCGTTCGAAACCGGCTGGTGTCCCAGGCTCCGCTGCCGGATCGCTGCGATGTCGGGCTCGGTGCCGATAACCACATAGGCGCGGCCGGTGATCCGCCCTTCGTGGAGTTCGGCAGGGAAGGAGACCTCGATGCGGGTTTCGGGCACCTCCGGAGCGCAGGCGGCGAACCCGAGGAAACCGGCGACGACGAGAAAACGCAGGTTCACCAGCCGGCCGCGTGCCCCTCGCGGCGCTTGTCCGGGCCCCCCGAAAGGACTCCGGAACCCGGATAGATCTTGATCGCGTTCAGCATCCCGATGCGGCTCGGGGGTTCCCGGAGGCGATGCCCTTTCGCATTCAGGGCTTCCCTCACCTCGTCAGAGAAGTCCTTCTCGAGTACGAGGTCCGTTCCGTCCATATAGGGAATCGAGTTCGCGAGGTAGCGCACCACGAAACGCGGAGCGGTCACTGCCGCCGGAGCGTCCATCTCGTAATCGAGCGCCCGTACCAGCACCTGCAGAATGGTCTGGGGAATCGTCCAGCCGCCCGCCGACCCGAGGGCGAAATAGGGCTTGTCGTAGCGGGTCACGATCGTGGGGCTCATGACGAAGCGCGGTCGCTGGCCGCCCTCGATGAGGTTCACGCTCTCCGGATCGAGGCTGAAGTAGGACATGCCGTTGTTGAAGATGATGCCGGTCTCCGGGACCACCACGCCTGCAGGCAGCATCAGTGTCTGGGTGATCGTCACCACGTTGTGGTCCTTGTCCACCACGGTGTGGTGGGTGGTGTGCTCCACTGCGGTGGGCGCGTCGCTCGCGGGGCGTACGGCCGCGTGGAACTGCGCCCGCGACAGATCGATCCGTTCCGCCTGCTGCGCCGCGTACTCCTTCGAGAGCAGCCGGTCGAGCGGGATGTCGGCGTAGTCCTTCCCGGTGTTGTAGGTGTCCTCGTCCACGAAGGCGAGCTTCATCGCCTCGGCGACCAGGTGGATGAACTCCTCGGAGTTGTGTTCGAGCGCCGCCACGTCGAACTGCTCGAGGATTTTGAGCGTCTGCAGCACGGTCAGTCCCGAACCGCCCGGAGGCTGGCTGTACACCGTGTAGCCGCGGTAGGTGATCGAGAGCGGCTCGCTCCAGCGCGCCCGGTAGTTCGCAAAGTCCTCCACGGTGAGGATGCCGCCGTTGCTTTGGAAGAAGTCCACCACGGTTTCCGCAACCGCCCCGCCGTAGAGGACCTCGGGTCCGCTCTCCGCGATGGCCTGGAAGGTCTTCGCCAGGTCGGGCTGCTTCAGCACCTCGCCCACCGGCCAGGGCTTCCCGCCCTTGAAGAAGATGCTCGCGCCATAGGGATAGCGGGCCACATCGGCGCCGAAACCGCTGGTCCCGAAGGGTCCATGGACCGCCGGGCTGACGGCGAAACCCCCTTCGGCGTACTCGATCGCCGGCGCCAGCACCTCCGCCCAGGACATCGAGCCGTACTCCTCGAGCAGAGCCGCCCAACCCGCGAGGTTCCCGGGGACGAGCGGCGCCATGAAGCTGTCACGGGCGGGGTGGCTCCGATCCCAGAGGCGGCTTCCCGCCGTGAACGCTTCGGGGTCCGCAGCGGCGGGCGCGGCGCCGATGAAATCCACCGACCGGACTTCCGCTTTCTCGGCGTCGTAGATCAGCGCGTAGCCGCCGACGCCGCCCAGCCCGGACATGAGCGGCTCCACTACGGCGAGCACCGCCGCGCTCGCCACCGCCGCGTCGAAGGCGTTGCCTCCCGCCTGCAGCATCCGGAGCCCGGCCTGTGCGGCGAGCGGGTGAGAAGTCACCACCATGCCGTTGACGCTCATACCAGCGCCTTCGGCCGGTCCGCGGAGCGCTGGACCGAGCAACAGCTCGAGTCCCAGCCCCGCAGCCGCCAGGGTCAGGAAGAGTCGTTTCCTGCGCATCCATCCGCCTCCTGTCGATAGGCGCCGGCCAGTCGTCGCGCGGCCGGCGGATTCTTGGATGATACGCACCGCGCACGGACAGCCGCGGAGCGCCGGTCCGAGGCCTCCCCGGGAAACCGCGTGCGGCGCTCCGCGCCGGAGCCCGTCGGAAGTGGTCCCTCGCCGCCAACTCGACCGGGCGCAAGGATTCCGGCCAAGATGGACTGGTGCAAACGTCCGCTGGAGAAGATGGGCAGGCCGTGGGCCCCGGACGGGCGCTTGCTCCATCATGAGGACCCGCAGGAAGTGCGTAAGGATTCCCCGGACCGATGCCTTCGCTGATCCTCGCCGCCCTCATGTTGCAGACCTCCCCCGCCTACGAAGCCCAACGGACCTCGGCCGATCCGGCCGCCCTGCTGTCCCCGGGTGCTGCGGCATGGGAGGACGCCCGGGAAGTGGTCTGGGGGGCCGCGCCCTACCGCACCCGGTTCCGGGCGCTCTGGAGCGAGAGGGGACTCCACCTTCGATTCGAGTCCGAGGACGACGGGCCGTGGTTCACCATGACGAACCGCGACGATCCGCTCTGGGAGGAGGAAGTGGTCGAAATCTTCCTCGACCCGCTGAGTGACGGGCGCTACGTCGAGGTGGAGCTGAACCCGGCGAACGTGGTCTGCGATCTGCGGAAGCTCGGGCCGGGGGAAGTCGCTTCCGACCCGATCGGGCGCATGGACCGGGGGTTCTCGGTCACCGGGATGCAGACCGCGGTTTCGGATGCGGACGGGGCCTGGATCGGCACGCTGTTCTTCCCCTGGGAGGGGCTCGACCTGCCCGGTCCGCCGGCTCCAGGTTCCGAATTCCCCTTCAACATCTTCCGCATCAAGCGGCCCGGCGGCCCCGAAGCGCCGGAAGAAGGCGCCGTCTTCGCCGCCTGGTCCCCGACCGGCAGCCCCAGCTTCCACGTACCAGAGGTCTTCCGTCCCCTCCGATTCGTTCCGTAGAGCGCGGATAGCCGACTGCCCGTGAGGGTGCCGGTCAGGGGACGCCGGCCTCTGGCCGGAGTCGCCAGCCGAACGTTGGCGAAACCACGCATCGCGCGCTCCGCGCGGAGCGCGGTCCAGCGAACGCATTCCCGTGGCGAACGCTCATGCCTTGACAATATGTGACCAGTCGTGAATACTGGTCATATGGAAACTATCCGTGCTTCCGACTTCAAGGCCCGTTGCCTGGCGATTCTGGACCATGTGTGCGCGACCGGTGAGCGCCTCGTCATTCTGAAGCGTGGCCAGCCGGTGGCCGAACTCGGCCCCGTGACCCGGGATCGCGCTGGATATCCCCAGTCGGAGTTGAAGGGAACGGTTACCGTCACCGGCGACATCTTGGGGCCGGCCGTTCCGGAGGATCACTGGGAGAGCCTCGCACGGTGAACGCGCTGCTCGATACCCATGTCCTCATCTGGTGGCTGACGGATCCGAGTCGGCTATCCGCTGCGCAACGGAACGTGGTAACGGCGGCCGGCGCCGACGCACCGCTCCTGGTGTCCGACATCTCGCTCTGGGAAGTGGCGACCTTGTACGACCTCGGACGCATCCGCATCTCGATGCCTCTACGGCAGTGGCTGGAGAAAGCCGTGGCTCCTCCCCTGGTCCGGCGGCAGGGTGTCACGCCGGCGATCGCAGCAGAACTGGCGGCGCTGCCGGACACCTTTCATCGGGACCCGGCGGACAGGATTCTGGTCGCGACGGCACGGGTGCTCGGAGCCACTCTCCTTACCCAGGACCACCGCATCATCGCCTCGGGGTTAGCCGACACGCTGAACTGAGCGTCCAATCGCCACCTCAGCCTACCGCCCGGGATGCCAGGCGCGTCGCCAATCCGTACTTCCTGGTCCTGGGGAGGGATTGGCAGCATCGCAGTAGCGCCACCGAAACGGGAACATCGCTCGTTTCGCCAGCCTCCGGCGGACGATGCCGGCCAGAGGCAGGCGGTCCCTTCGGAGCAACCTCGCCCGGGAGTCGATCCAGGCCGTGTAGCCTCCCCCAACCCAGGTGAGGTGACCACCATGTTCCCCCGCAAGACGAAGACCCTGCGGACCGCAGTTCTCCTGTTCTCGCTTGCCGTTTCGGTTCCCGCGGCGGCCCAGGAAGCGGTTCGTGTCTGGGAAGGAGAACTGACGCTCCCGAGCTACGCGCTCCTGCCCGACGACCCGAACCCGCAGTTCCGCGAGACCGACGATTCCATCGTCTATCCCTACACGATGCAGGACAACCTCGGCTCGGAGCGGGCGGACCACACCTGGCGCGCCTTCTTCCTCGAGAACGAGTACCTCAAGGTCGCCTGCCTCCCGGAGATCGGGGGACGCATCCAGTGGGTCCTCGACAAGCGCGAGAACGAGCAGATGTTCTACAACAACCGGGTCATCCGCCCCGGCCTGATCGCGCTTCGCGGCGCCTGGGTCTCGGGCGGGATCGAGTGGAACCGGGGACCCCAGGGACACACCGTCACCAGCTACTCCCCCGTCAACGTCACCGGCGTTCAGAACGAGGACGGTTCGGCAACCCTGGTGATCGGCGAGGTGGAGCAGACCTTCCGGACCGGCTGGGAGGTTCGCCTGACGCTCAGGCCGGGGGTGGCGCGGCTCGACCAGGAGATCCGCATTTTCAACCCGACCGATCTCCCCTACCCCTACTACTTCTGGAACAACACCGCCTTCCCGCAGCGGGACGGCACGCGCTTCATCTACCCGATGTCGCTCGCCTCCGATCACTTCGGTACCACCTTCTACCGCTTCCCGGAGGACAACGGGGTGGACATGACCCGCCTCCCCAACTATCCCGAGCCGACTTCCATCTTCGCCTACCGCGCGGTCCACGACTTCTTCGGGGCCTACGACTCCGGGGACGACCGAGGAATTGTGCAAACCGCCGACCACCGGGAGCTTCCCGGCAAGAAGGGCTGGACCTGGGGACAGGGCGACGACGGAATGATGAACCAGCGGGCGCTGACCGACGAGGACGGCCCCTACATCGAGGTCCAGAGCGGGCCGCTGCCCACCCAGTCCGACTACGCCTGGGTGTACCCGAGCCAGGAGGTCTTCTGGCGCGAGCAGTGGACGCCGATCTTCGGGCTCGGGGAAGGCTTCGAATATGCAACTCCCGAGCTGGTCGCGGAACGGATCGCGGATGACGGCGGGACCAGTTTCCTCTTCCTCGCCACCAGGGCGCTGCCCGGGGCGACTGTCCGGCTCAGCGGCAGTGGGGCCGAACACTCCGAAACGCTGGACCTGACCCCGGAAGCGGTCGCAACCGTCGAATGGCCGGGCGCGCCGGAGGGATCGATCGAAGTGGCGGTGACCGCTGGCGAGAGGCGTGTCCTTTCGTACCGGTCTCCGCTCGAGGTGCCTGTCGAGGAGCCCCCGCCGCTCGCCGAGGCGACTGAGCCGGCGAACGCGGAGGAGGCGTTTCAGGCCGCCGAGCGCGCCGACAAGGATCTCAATCGGGCGGTGGCGCGCCGGCTCTATGAGCGCGCCCTGGCGATCGCCCCGGGTCATGTGGACGCCGCGATGGGACTCGCGGTGCTGGATCTGAAGGCCGGGTTGGACGAGGAGGCATCCGACCGGCTCGCGGGGGTCGCGGCCGCTGATCCCGAGCACGGGTTCGCCCGTTTCCTCCACGCGGTCGCCCGCTATCGGCTGGGCGACGATGAGGGCGCGCTCGACTCGGCCTACCTGGCCACGAAGCTGGCCGGCGTGGACACCCCGGCCTGGCGATTGATCGGCCGGGCGCAGGTCCGGCAGGGCGAGGCCCGGAGGGCGATCGCGGCGCTCAGGCGTGCCGGACCCGACCTGCTGCCGCTCGCCCTCCTCAGCGCGGGGGCCACCGAGAGGGCCGCGGAGCTCGCCAATCGAATGATCGAACGGGGGACCGTCGAGCTGATCCCCTGGGCGGTCCGCCTCCATACCGCGGACGGCCAAGGACGGGCCGAGGCTGCACGGGCGATGACGGCGCTCGCCGGTGAGCCGGAGTTCGCGTTCACCGAACTGCTGGTGAAGCTCGCGGAACTCGGACTGTCCGAGGTGTCGCTCGACGTCCTCGAAGGACTCCGAACGGACGGCGGGTTCGAGCCCGGACCGGTGCTCCTCTTCCATGCGGCGGAGTGGGCGCGCGGCGAGCGGGCCGCACGCTACCGGGATGAGGCGCTCGGGGCGCCGCTCGACTACGCGTTCCCGTCGCGTCCCGAGTCGCTACCGGTGTTGCGGTCGGCGGCCGAGATGCTCCCGGCGTCGGCGGCCCCCCGCCTGCTCCTCGGCAACCTGCTCGGGGGCCTCGGCCGTTACGAGGAGGCGACCGCCACCTGGGAGGCTGCGACTGCACTGGATCCCCAGCTCTCGACCGCCCATCGGGCCCTCGCGATGGTCCACTGGAAGATCGCCGGCCGGTCGGCGGAGGCTGAAAGCCGCCTGCGCCAGGCGATCGCGGCCCGGCCCGCCGACCAGACCCTCTACCGCGACCTTGCCCGGTTGCTGCTCGCGGAGGGGCGGCCCGCAGACGCCGTGGACGCGCTCGGGATGGTTCCGGCCGACGCTCGCCGGCGCCACGACGTGACGATCGAACTGGCCCGGGCGCTCAACGCCACCGGTCGTTTCGATGAGACCATCGCGATGCTGCAGGCCACCCGAATCAACTTCCGGGAGGGGGACGCGACGGTATGGAGCCTCTTCTCGCGGGCCGAGGTGGAACTGGGCCGCAGGGCGCTGGCTGAGGGTGATGCGGCAACGGCTCTCACCCACCTCGACCGGGCGCTCACCTATCCCGAGAATCTCGGCGTCGGACGTCCGCATCGGGCCCATGAGGCGCGGGCGCACTGGTACCGCGCCGAGGCGCTCACCGCCCTCGACCGTTTCGACGAAGCTGCCGTGGCCCTCGCGCGCTGCGCCGAAAACGCGCCGCTCAGCGACGAGCAGGAACACTTCATCGCCCGTTGTGCGGCAGCGCGGTAGGGACGTGAGACCATCGCCGCTAGTGCTGTGAGCTTTCGCACGCGGATGATCCTTCCGGGGATATGCTCCGAACCCGTGAGTCCCGGGCGTCGCGTGTTCCTCGTACTGGCGATCGGGCTCGCCGTCATCGGGTCAGCGTGGGCGGCCCCCAGCGGTTCCGGAGTCGCGCAGGAAGCCGAAGCGGAAGTCACAGGACGGCACATCGCGGAAAGGTGGTTCCGGCTGCTCGACGATCTCGACGGGAGCGACGAGAGCCGGGCGGCGTTCCTCGCCCTCTACGCCGAGGACGCGCTCCACATCCAGGGGCCTACGGGCGACTACCAGCGCGGAACCGCGACCTACTGGGGGCGGGAGAAGGTCGGGCTCCTCCTGGACCGGCTTTTCGGCGAATGGAAGGACCACTCCGTCTTTCCCGAGGTGGCGACCGCCGGCGAGGTATCCGAGACGGTGTGGACGGAAGCAGAAGGGCCCTGGGGAGGGCCGCTTATCGCCGTGCAGTTCACGATCGCGGGCACGCGCCGCGACGACGAAACCCGCTGGCACATCCCGGGAGCCGCGTTTTTGCGGGTGCGGGGCGGCGAACTCGTCCGGGTCCGGATCTACCTCGGGCTCGGCGAGGCCGCCGAGGTCGAAATACAGCGATGAGTCGGGTCGCGCCGGCCGGCCGGGCCGCCCTCTGGCGTTCCGGTCTAGCCTGCGTCGCCGCCGGATTCGCTCTGGCCGCCGCCTGCAGCACCCCGGAACCGGTAGACCTGCTGCTGCACTCCGGCGTCGTCCTGGCGCTCGATGAAGCCGGAACCACCGGGACCGCGCTCGTGATTCGGGAGGGCAAGGTGGTTGCGGTAGGCGGCGACGAGTTGCGGGATCGCTACGCCGCGGAGCGGGAGGTGGACCTCGCCGGACGGACGGCGATGCCCGGCTTCAACGACGCCCACATCCACATCCGCGGCCGGGCGCGGCGTCACATCCCCCTGGCCGGCATCGCGTCCATCGAGGAGCTCCAGGATCTGGTGACCGCGAAGGCGGAAGAACTCGGCCCGGGGGAATGGATCACCGGCTATGGGTGGTCCGAAGACGAGGTCCGGGAAGAGCGGCGACCGCTCCGCGCCGATCTCGACGCGGCCGCTCCCGAGAACCCGGTGATTCTCACCCGGGCTGGCGGCCACAGCGCGGTGGCCTCGAGCCTCGCGCTCTCGCTCGCCGGGGTGGACCGGAACACGCCGCAACCGGACGGCGGGGTGATCGAGCGCGGCCCGGACGGGCAACTGAACGGGGTCATCCGGGAACGGCAGGATCTCGTCTCGCGCCTGGTCCCCGACGCTACGCGCGAAGAACTGCGGGAGAGTTTCGTCATCGCCCTCCGGGATCTCCTGCGGCTCGGGATCACGAGCATCGTCCACGCGGGCGTTTCGCCGGATGGATTCGGTGAATGGGAGTCCGTGTATGCCGAGTTCGGGGAGGAACTGCCCCGCGCCGCGGTGCAGATCCGCTGGGCGGGGACGGACGCCATGGAGGCGTTCGGACGCCTGAGCGGCGAGGGCGACGAACGCCTCCGGGTGGGACCGCTCAAGGTTTTCGTGGACGGCGGGTTCACGGGGCCGGCGGCCTACACCAAAGCCCCCTACCGGGGGGAAGAGTCCTATCGCGGGAGTCTGGTCCGTCCCGAGGAGGAGTTCCGGGCCATCGTCGGCGAGGCGCACCGGATGGGCTGGCAGTTCGCCTTCCACGCCATCGGGGACGCAGCGATCGAACTCACGGTGGACGCCTTCGCCGAAGCGCTGGCCGAGGAGCCCCGGCCGGACCACCGCCACGCCCTGAACCATTTCACGGTGCCACCGTCCGACGAGACCATGGACCGGATGGCTGAACTCGGGATCCTCGTCATCCAGCAGCCGAACTTCACCTACACGCTCGAGGGCCGCTACCGCGAATACCTGGACGGCTACCGGGTGGAGCGGAACAACCCGGTCCGCTCGGCGATGGACCGCGGGGTATTCGTCGTCCTCTCGAGCGACATCCTGCCCATCGGGCCGTTCGTGGGGCTCTACGCCGCGACCACCCGGAAAGGGATGTCCGGAGAGGTCTACGGGGCGGAGGAAGCCATCTCCATGGAGGAGGCGCTCGTCGGCTACACGAGGAACGGAGCCTTCGTGACCCGCGAGGAGGGAATCAAGGGGACACTTGCGCCCGGGATGCTCGCCGACGTGGTGGTCCTTTCGGACGATCCCCGCACGGTCGCGCCGGCAGCGCTGCTGGGCGTCGAAGTGGAGATGACGATCGTGGGGGGCCGCGTCCTCTACGAGAAGGGGTCCTGAACCTTCGAGGCGCGGCGCTCCCGACGCCGCTCTCCGGCGGTGGTACCTTCCGGTCCATGCGCCGCACCGTTCTCGCCCTGTTGCTTGCCGCCGCCTGCTCGCCGCCTCCCGAGACCCCGGAAATGGCGGCGGAACCGGCCGGCGACCTGCCACCCATCCTGGCGCAGAACGCCTTCCTGTACTACAGCGATCTGGCCGAGGCGGAGACCTTCTACGCCGACACGCTCGGGCTGCCGCTCGCCGCCGACTTCGGTTTCGCCAAGATGTTCCAGGTCGCCGAGTCGGCGTATCTGACCCTGGTGGACGAGGCCGAGGGGATGCACAGCGCCGACGAACCGAAGACGGTCGCCTTCGCGCTGATCACCGATCACCTCGCCGCCTGGCAGGAGCGCCTCGACGCGGCGGGCGCGAACTTCCGGAGTCGCTTCGATCCCGACGCCGCCGATCCGGAAGCCCCCCACCACGGCTTCACGGTCTTCGACCCCGGGGGCTACATCCTGGAGTTCGAACGGTTCCTGCCCCACGCGGAGAACGTCGATCTCATGCCGATCCTGGACACCACCGAGCCGCTCGGCGGGGATGATGCGGCGGCGGGGCCCGGGATGGGGTTCGAGGCCATGATCGTCTGGCTCTACTACCCCAACATCCCGGAGATGCTCGACTTCTGGCAGACGACGTTCGGGTTTCCCGAGACCCTGGATCAGGGATGGGTGAAGGTCCTCCGCACTTCGTACGCCGGCTTCGTCGGCCTCGTGGATTCGACCCGCGGCATGCACTCCTTCACCGAGGACAAGGCGGTCACGGTGAGCTTCTTCGTGGATGACGTGGAGCCGTGGTACCAACATCTCGAGGCATCCGAGGGCTATCGCTCGCGCACCGAAATCGTCAGCGAGAGCGACCGGGTACAGGTTTTCGTCGGTTACGACCCGGGCAACTACTTCCTGGAGTTCGACACGTTTATCGAGGCACCCGGGAACGAGGAGTTGAGAGCCCAACTGGCGGCGGTACGGGTGGCCGAGTAGAGGGCGCTCTCCCGCTGGCCGGCGTCCGCGGAGGTGTGCTCCGCGGACGTCAGGGAACTCGCGGCCGGATGTCTGCCGGCTCGGCGGTGATTTCCACGACGGCTGTCGCGAGGCCCGGAGACTCGGCGGTCAGCGTGATCGCACCCGGCTGCTTCCCGGCCTGGACGATGACGAGTGCCAAGCCTCCAAAGGCGCGGCGCCGCTCTCCGTGGTCCGCTTCGCGGCTCGAGGGATCGCCGTTCCCCACCCCGATGATCTCTCCCGGCCCCTCCAGGCGGAACTGCACCTCGTTCGTGGCGGTGGGTACCGTTCGTCCCGCCGCGTCCACGATGGACACCCTGACCAGGGAAACGGCCTCCCCGTCCGCGTGGACGCTCGACCGATCCGGCGCCAAAGCGATGCCGGACGGCACTCCGGTCGTCTCTCGCCTGGTCTCCGCAACGACCTCACCGTCGCGGTGGCACTTGGCTTCCAGGACTCCCGGCTCCCACGGAACCTGCCAGGAAAGGCCGGCGTACGGCTCCCGATCCTTTCGTCCCTGGCTTGCTCCGTTCAGGAACAGCTCCACGCTCTCGCAGTTGGTAAAGGACCGGACCTCGACCGTCCCGTCTTCGGTGAGCGGTGGCTCGTTCCAGTGCGGGAACAGATGGAGCACGGTCTCGTCGCTCCAGCTCGACTGGTAGTAGTAGTAGTTGTCCTTGGGGAAGGCGCAGGTATCCATGAAGCCGTACTGGGCGGTGATGACCGGCCAGTCGAAGGGGAACGGCTCACCCCGGTAGTCGATTCCGTTCCAGACAAAGCCGCCCGCGACATAGTCGGTTTCGGCGATCCGGCGCCAGGTCTCCGCGGCCGAGGTGTCATACGAGCTGTGGTAGCCCTTCTCCTCGTCGTCCACATAGACGCCGCGCGTCGTAAGGTCGTAGCCGGTCTCGAGCGCCAGCATGGGCCGGTCCGGATTTGCGGCGTGATACGCGTCGTAATTCCGGGGATCGAATCCCCTCACGTCGATCACGTCCGCCAGAGTGATGAGATCCCGCACCGTGGAAATCTCGCCGGGAGAGGTGGCGCCGGTCAGCGGGCCCACGTTCCCGGTCGTGGGCCGGGCGGGGTCCAGCCGTTTGATCGTGCTGTGCATCGCGCGCAACTGACGGCCGGCCTCCTCGTAACCCTGCCGCAGCCCCTCGTTGTTCATGCTCCACCCGATGACGCTCGGATGGTTGCGGTCGCGCCGGACCATGCTCTCGACCGTGCCGAGCACGTCTTGCGAGGTGCCCAGGTGGCGGTTTTCGACGAGAACCAGTATCCCGAGACGGTCCGCCGCGTCCAGGACCTCGGCCGTGGGTGGGTTGTGCGAGGTGCGGATGGCGTTCGCTCCCATCTCCTTGAGCTTTTCGAGCCGGTAGGTGTTGACCCGGTCCGGAAGGGCCACCCCCACGCCGGCGAAATCGTGATGGAGGTTGGCCCCGTTGATCTTCACGCGCGTCCCGTTCAGCGAGAACCCACTCCCGTCGAAGCGGAAGGAACGCACCCCGAAGGGCGTCTCGTAGCGGTCGGTAACCCGTCCGCCGGTTTCGACCATGGTCTCCACCGTGTACAGATAAGGATCTTCCAGGGACCACAGGGTCGGGGCCGAAATCTCGATGCTCTGGCTGAATGCGAATTCCTGACCCGCCGGAATGCTCTCGGTGGCGGCGGCGGCCGCGACCCGGTTCCCTTCCCGATCGATGACGGCGCTCGTCAGGGTGCACTCCGCCGGCTCCCCGCCTTCATTGACGACCGTCGTCTCAACGTTCACCTCGGCCACCTCCCCGGAGACCTCGGGCGTGGTCACGAACGTTCCCCAATGACCGACGTGCGGGGAATCGAGTTTCGTGAGCCAGACGTGGCGGTAGATGCCCCCTCCCTCGTACCACCAGCCCTCGTCCCAGTCGGCGTCGGCGCGCACCGTCACCACGTTCCTTCCACCGAAGTTCGCAGCGTCGGTGATGTCGTAGTGGAAGCCGGTGTAGCCACTCCAGTGGTGCCCCAGCCACTGACCGTTGATCCATACGTCGCTGTTCCGGTAGACCCCGTCGAACTCCAGCCAGATCCGTTTGCCCCGGTCGGCGGCCGGAAGCTCGAAGGTGCGGCGGTACCAGCCGACGCCCTTGGGCTTGTAGCCGTGGTCGCGGTCGTACCAGAGTTCGTTGAAACCGGGCCTCTTCCCACCGGGCTTGTCGGCTCCCTTGGGATCGAACTCTCCCCCCACCACGAAGTCGTGGGGGACCCGGATCTCCTCCCAGCCGCTGTCGTCGAAATCCACCGCCGCCGTCTCGACGGAGCGCATTCCCGGATCGTCTTGCCAGAGTGCCGGCCGGTTGTAGACGGACGCACCGGCGATTCCCCCGGGGCCGCCGGTGTTCTCCACGAGCACGGCCAGGGCGTTCGGCCCGCCCAGGTTCCAGGCGCCGCTCGAATCCAGAGAGACCTCGAACGGAACGTCAGTTCCCTCGTGGTACACGAGCCTGGTCCCGTTGAGAAAGACGGTGGCGTTGTCATCCACGGACTGGAAGTAGATCCGGGGTCTCCCGGTCGGACCAGGCGGCAAAGCTCCGAGTTCCGCACGGAACCAGGCCAGTCCTGCCTGCCCATCGAACACGTCCCTGCCCGCCGCCGTCTCCTCCCAGCCGGACACGTCGAGCCCGGGCGCCGCCATCGCTTCCGCTTCCTCCTCGCCGGTCGCGCTCATCTTCCAGCGCCAGGTTTCGATGGTGTTGCCGCGGGGTAACGGAATGAACCCTTCCGCCCGGCCGCGGAAGAAGCGCCACCCCTCGTCCATGAGCAGCCGGGTCCTCGGGCCGTCGCCCGGCGGGGCGCACCCAGGCGCCGTCCAGAGCGCGCAACCGAGACCCGCGGAAAACAACAAAAGAGCGCACCAGTTCCTGTGCTTCATTCCCATCGCCTCCAGTGCCAACACTGTGGGGGCGGGCGGCGGTTTGCCGCAACTGTGTCCCTGGGGGCATCCGCCCGTCACGCGGGTCCGCAGAACACGCTTCTCGCTCCCCTGCGGGGAGCGATGCCGGGCCCCGCCGGGAGAACTGCCCAGAGGTCGGCGTTCCCTGCCCGCTGCGCTCTTCGAGCAGACCGGCGATACGCCCTTCTTTACGCCGCGCGCTTCACACGGGTAGCCAAAACACGCTTCTCGCTCCCCTGCGGGGAGCGATGCCGGCCTGAAGGCCGGCGGTCCCAGGCTACAGGTAGTCGGACTGGTGGGCCGCGATGTCGCGGATAGCCCGGAGGAGGCCGTCCACCTCGCCCGGCATGTTGCAGAAGTGGACCGAAGAACGAGCCGCGGAGAGATCGGGCTTCTCCACCGTGCGGATGAAGATGCGCTCAAGGTCCATAACGCCCTTCGCGATGTTGTCCACCGGCACGTCGCCCACCTTGAAGGTGGTGAGCGCCGCGGAGAGGCGAGGGTCCTTTGAGGTGGTCCGGCAACCGGCCGACGCTACCGGGCTCGGCTGTCGGGCGTCGACGACGGATGCCCGCCCGGCTACGGGTTTCGCCGATCAGATCCGGCGAGAGCAGTCAGACGGGGGTTCCATCGGGGGTTCCATCGGGGGTTCCATCGGGGCCTGCCGGCGCCACCGAATCCACCACCCAGTCGAGGTAGCCGGACGATCCGGCGCCCACCTCGAAAGCGAGGAATTCGGGGGTGTCGTAGGGATGGAGATCGAGAACCCGCTCTTTGAGAGGCTCGACGCCCGCCGCGGTGGTCTTGATGAGGAGGAGGACCTCCGTGTCCCGTTCGACCTTGCCTTCCCACTGGTAGATGGAGATCATCGGACCGATCACGTTGACGCAGGCAGCGAGGCACTCCTCGACGAGGATCGCGGCGAGACGTTCGCCCTCGTCGCGGGTCGCGAGCGTTGTCAGGGCAATCCAGCAATCGGCCATCGCCGGCCTGCCCGCAGTTCCCCGCCGGCTCAGGCAGCCGCCACCTCGGCGGCCTGGGCTTCGCCCGCCAGCTCTCCCGCCACGATAAAAGTCTGCCGGGCGGCACGAACGGCTTCGTCCGGGAAGCGGAGCGTGCGCCCGATGCGGTCGATGGCGCTCCGGAACTCGCGCCAGCGCGCCCGCTGGTCCTTACCGTAGGGGTCGAAGTAGCGAAGACTCTCCGCCAGGTCCGGGCGCTCTTCGGCCACCGCCCGCCCGATGAAACGGTTGCCGTTCATCGAGCCTTCGATCACGTAGAAGGCGCCGAGGGCGGCTTCCGGACTCCAGGACGCGCCCAGCGCCTCCGCGAAGCGGAGAACCGCCCGGGAGGGGGACCGCGGGAGACCGGCGCCGAGACTCTTCAGATCGAGCGCCAGCCTTTCGGCGTGGCCGCCCATCGCGTCGGCGAAGCAGAGCCAGTCGGGCCCCTGAGCGAGGAGCTGCGCCTGGATAAGGCGAACGAGCCCGAGCAGCCCGCACTGGTGCTCGGCGAGCGCCGTGCGGGAGACCTGCCCGCGAACCAAGCCGCGCTGGAACACGTGGTTTTCCGCCGCGGCGTGCTGGTCCGCGGTGGCCGCCTTGAGCCGGTCCGCCAACCCGTCCGCCAGCCCGTCCGCCAGCCCGTCCGCCATGACGCTCACCGGATGACAGCCCATGCCGCGACGGCCACGATGCCGAGCCAGATCAGACCCTTGATGAGGAAGAAGAAGAAGGCCGCGCCGGCCAATCGCTGCACGATGCGGCTGTCCGCGCCGGGCAAACGCTGCCAAAAGCTGGTATCGGATTCCATGTTCTTCCCGGGAGCTTATTTCCAGGTGGCACCCCGATCAAGGCGCATCGGCTATCCGCCGGAAGCGCGTTTCCCCGAGGGAAAGGGCCGCCGGGTTTCCCGCGGGGTCGAGATGAAACGTGATCAGCGCCTCGCCCCGCCAGCGGGCGTCCCAGGCGACCCGGAACGTCTCGTGGCTCCAGTGGGTGAGCGGGCCCCGAAGGCCCGGGCCGTAATCGAGCCGGAGACCCTCACCGTCCGCCTTCACGACGATCTCGCCCCCGACCTCGTGGCGGTAGGTTCCGGCGTAGCCCGCCGGATCGAGATGAGGACGGGTGCCCTCGACCCGCGCCGCGCGCAGCCCCTCCAGGGCCTTCTGCTGGGCTGCGGCGAGGCCGTCGTAGAGCTCGCGAAGTTCGGCGCTCCAATCGCGGGACGGGGATCCGAGGAGCGCATCGAAGGCCCGCAGCATGAGCGCGTGCCGAACCTCCACATGGTCGCGGTTCCCGAGGACATAGACCCCGACCCCCTCGTCGCGGATGAGTCCGGCGATGGCCACCATCCCGTCAATGCTCCCGGTGTGGAAGTCCACGGCGTGTCCGTCGTAATCCTGCTGGAACCAGCCGAATCCGTAGGTCACCCACTTGGGCTTCGTGAGGCGCTGGGTCGGATAGAACCCGGCACGGTCCACGAGCGACTGCGGGCGGAACATCTCCTCGACGACGTCTTCGCTCAGGATCCGGGTTCCGTCGGCCGCCACTCCCGAGGCGAGCAGCATCCGCAACCAGAGGGACATCTCGCGGACCGAACTCCATACCGATCCCGCCGCGGCGACCGAGTCCACCGGAGCGTTCTCGATGACTACGGTTTCACCGTCCACGACGTGGTGGGGCGAGGCGACGTTGTCACGGCCCCGGGTAAGGGAAATCAGCGGCACCGTCCGATCCATCCCCAACCGGTCGAAGATGCGGGAGTCCACGAAGTCGTGCCACGGCATCCCCGACACGCGCTTCACCACCTCGCCGGCGGTCGCGTACATGACGTTTTGGTAGATGAAACCCGACCGCATCGAGTAGGCCGGCTCGACGTGACGCAGCCGCGACAGCATCTCGTCCACGTCGGTCTGCTGGCCGTACCAGAAGACGTCGGTGTTCGGCAGGCCGCCCCGGTGGGTCAGGAGATCCCGCACCGTCATCGCCTCGCTCACCCAGGGATCTCCGACTTCGAACTCGGGAATGTGCCGGCGCACCGGGTCGTCCCAGTCCAGTTTCCCCTCGTCCACCAGGATGCCGAGCGCGGCCGCGGTCATCGCCTTGGTGGTTGAGCCGATCGCGAACAGGGTGTCCTCGTCCACGGCTGACGGTTCCCCGAGTTCGACAACGCCGTAGCCGCGCGCAAAGAGGAGTTCCTGCCCCCGCACTACCGCGACCGCCAGCCCCGTGGCCTTCCAGTCGGAGACCGCCTGCTCGACATAGCGGTGGAACGCTTCGGCGTCGAACGTCTCCTCCCCCGAGACGGGCGGCGCCGCGGAAAGGGCCGCCGCGAGGAGCAGCGGGACCGCCGCTGAGACCCGGACGCGATCGCCGGACGTCACCACTGCCCGCACCCCGCCTCCCCGGGCAACAGCGAGCGCGCGAGGATCTGATACCAGATTCCTTCGTAGTTCCATCGGGCGCTGTTGAACTCCTCTTCGAAAGTCGACCGCAGGTTGGCAGCCGATTCGCCTTCGTAAGTGTCGCAGGTATGGCCCCCCGAGCCGGCGGGCCCGCATATCCCACCACGAAGACCTCGATCCGTTCGCCGGCGTGGGGCTCGCTCTCTCCGTGCTGGGCGAGGCGGTCGAGTAGTTGGTAGAGGTCGATGAGAGGAGCCACCCGCCGTGATCGTGAACCGGGAGCCAAGGAGCATGGACGGCGTCGGCGGCGCCACGCCGCCTCCGATCCGCTCGACCGTGGCTAGCGGACGCAGGGTTCTTCGCGCGGGAGGAGGGAGCGGGCGAGGAGCTGACGGAGGGTTCCCTGGAACTCCCACCGCGTTCCGTGGTTGGCGTCGCTGAAGGTTTCGAGCAGACCGGCGGCGACCTGCCCCTCGTACACCCGGCACTCGAAATCTTCCACATCGTCGGCGGGAGGCGGATCCGGGAGCGGCCAGGGTCGCTCGTCGAGCACTGACGGGTCGGGCAGCATCGGGGTCGCGCTCGCGTACACCTGCAGGCGCTCTCCGTCATAGGTCTCAGCGGCGGTCTCCGCGGTCGCGAGGTCGAGCCGCTGCATCAGTTCCTTGACGGAAGCTACCCGGGGATCGGTGTGCGCTTCGGAACCGAGCGCCTCGATGCGCAGAAGGTGCGAACCCCGCCGGTCGCGCAGCAGAATCTCGTAGGTCGGCGCATCGGCGATGAAGGGACCGGTGGTGGGTTGCTGAATGTTCTCTTCCCCAACCACGGAAATCCCGGTTGCTGCCGTCGCTTCGATGACCGAGCCGAGATCTTCGTCGGTCAGTTGTCCACGCTGAATGTTCGGGAGGAGCGGACCGGGAAAGATCTCGATCGTCGGCCTCTCGTAGAAGAAATCGCCTCCGACGGTCAGCGCGTAGCGGGGCGGCCGCCCCCACCGGTACTCGATGGGGACGAAACCCGGACCCTCCCAGATCTCGAGAAAAAACACTCCGGGGTCATCGGGAAGGTCCAGCGTGTCCGGCGGTGGCCCGACCGGAGGTGGCTCTGGAGGCGGCGGGATGGTGGGGGCCGGATCGGCGTCCGACCCGCACCCCGCCGCCACCGCAAGCAGGAGGAGAGGCGCCAGACCGCACCGCAGCGCCGCGCGGCCGAAATCGCGCCGCGAACCGCGAACCATGGCTGACTCCGGGTCAGGCGCCGAGGCTCGCCCTGGCGACAAGCCCGAGGCCGTAGAGAACGCCCGACAGCACGAGACCCACCAATGCGAGCCGAAGCCCGCTGCGGAGTCCGGAACGTCCGGTGAAGAGACTGGTCGCGGCCCCCGACACGAAGAGCGCCACCCCGCTCAGGGCCACGGCGCCTGCCAGCGCAGCGCCGCTCCCCAGACCGGCTGCCGGAAGCAGGGCAAGCGGGAGAAGCGGGACCAGCGCTCCGCCCCCGAAGCTGAGGAGCGAGGCCAGCGCCGACGCCCAGGGCGAGCCGAGGTCATCCGGGTTCAGCCCGAGCTCCTCGCGCGTCAGGAGGTCGAGCGCCCGCGCCGGTTCGCTGATGAGACGCTTCCCGAGCTCCCGCGCCGTGTCGCGTTCAAGCCCGCGCGCCTCGAAGATCATGGCCAGTTCCTCGGCCTCGTCGTCCGGGTAGAGCCGCAGCTCCTCTTCCTCGAGGGCGATCTGGCGCTCAAAGAGCTCGATACGGGAACGGACTCCCAGGTACTCCCCGGCCGCCATGGACACTGCCCCCGCCAGCATTCCGGCGGCGCCGATGAGCAACGCGGTCCCGGGAGCGGCGCCGGCCCCGCTGGCCGCCAGGATCAGCGCCGTGTTCGAGACCAGCCCGTCATTGACCCCGAAGATCGCCGCGTGGAGCGCCACCGCCCCGCGCGTGTAAAGGTGGCGCTGCTCCTCGCCGAGCAGGTGGTCGCGGGACTCCGCCCGCCCGGGTGAGCCGGTTTCGCGCGCGAGCAGCACCTCGAGGCTGGACGGCGCAGAGCGATACACCGAGAGACCGCGAACCTTGAGAGCGGCGAGCGCCGGCAGCAGGGACCGCGGACCGATGCGCCGAATCAGCGTTCCCACGAGCCGCACCCGGAAAGTCGCCTCGTAGGGGCCCGGGGGCGAACCGCCCGCCTCCTCGATCGCCTTGACCCACGCCTTGCTCTGCTCGAGCGCGTCCACCGAGAGCGCTTGGAAGAGGCGCTTGTTCTCGCCGGTCTCGACCTCAGCGAGAACCAGGTAGAGCCACGCCGCCTGGACTTCGCTCTCCCAACTGTCGAGCAGCGACACCGTGTTGTCTGCCATCACCCAACCCTACTCCGCACGGGAATACGCCCGACTCTCGTTCGGGCAGCGCGCTCGACGGATCAGCCTCATGGAGTCCCGGGCAGCGTACCCGATGGGATGCCTACGCCGTCCGCCGCCTCGGGAAGCCGCATTCGATAGAGCGGGAGCGCGTCCACCCGGCGGGAAATCTCCGCCTCGACGACCCGGAAGCCTTCTCCCCCTACCCCGCCGAATTCGGCTTCCAGCCGGGCGGCGCTCAGCCCCTCGGGCAGGCCCGCGTCGCCTGGCGCGAGGTCGTCTTCCCGGACCCCGTTGGCGAGCCGGACCTGAATCCAGCGGGCGCCAGCCGCGTCGCCGGTGGCGGCGAGCCCGAAGCGGGTCCCCGCCGCATCCATGAGCAGATCGGCGAACGAGAACCCGGTGCCCCCGGCCGCGGCGTCGAGTTGCTCCTTCAGGAGTCCGGCCCCACCGGAAACCCCGTCGGGCGCCACCTGCACGATTCCGGCGCTCAGGAAGAAATGCCGCGCCCAGTCCCGGCGCCCGTGCAGGCTGAGTGGGAGGCGGTCCAACAGCCCGCGGGCTTCTTCCCCGCCACCGGGGACCCGGGCGAGGTCAAGCAGCGAGGGATGCCCGAACGCACCCCCGAGGGCGAGAAGCGCCGCACGGTTTTCGACCGCCGCATTACCTCCCACCGAACGGACCGCGGCGAGGGCGAACGTGCGCCGCAACACCGCCGCCGTCGGGTCCGGCTGTTTGCGCAGGAGGTCAGCGTCGCGGGCGAGCAGCGTGAGGTAGCTGCCCACCCGGGACTGGACGCCCGCGGTGGTATCCGCCCCTTCGCTCCAGCGCACGACGATCGTCGAATCCGCTACCCGGACCTCATCGAAGGGCGCGAGGAGGGCCGCCACCGCGGCACTACGCCGAAGCCAGTGCGACAGGATCCGCGAAGAGGGTCGGACGAGCACCGACGGCGCTTCGATCCCCCCAATCCGCAGGGAACGGAAACCGGCCCGGAACTCCCCGTCCTGGACGGTGGGCTGAGCCGTCGCCGCGATGTTCAGGAAGCGTTCGCCGAACACCGGAACCGAAACCGGAATGGACCCGGAGATTTCCATCGAATCGCCGGCCGGCGCCGCCCGGAGCCGCATTCCGGGTTCCACCCCAACGGCCGCGAGCGCCAATCGGAAACCGGCCGCGAAGGTGGCGGCGCCCAGGGTCGCCTCGGCGCCGGGCGCTCCCTGCCGATAGAAGTCGGCGAACGCATCCTGGTACTGCCCGTCCGGCGATCCCGGGGGCCCGATGGGGTCCGTCACCGCGACCCGATCGGTGAGCACCAGGAGCAGCACGGCGACACTCGCGAGAAGGACGGCGGCGATCGCGATGAGCGCCGGGATCAGCAGCAGCGCCGAACCGAGTCCCCGGGCGACGACGGCGCCGAACAGCACGCCGACGAACATCCCGGTCAGCGGCGCGAGGAGCGCCGCCAGGTCCGGAACCACGAAGCTCTCCAGCACCCGCCAGGGAGCGGCGTCCGGTGCGGCCACCACCAGGGCGGTCAGCACGGCTCCGATCGCGAGCGAGGGGAGCAGGACCAGGAAGAACCCGGTGATCACGCTCCGCACCCGGGGGAGAACCAGGGGAATCAGGATCCCGACCGGAACCAGCCAGAGTCCCTGCCGGGAGAGCCCGTAGGCGAGCGAGCCGAAGTCCGATCCGGGGAAGGAACCATCGGGGCCGTAGGCGGCGGCGAACCAGCCGTAACCGAGAAGAGCGGCCGCCGCCGCCAGGTTGTAGACCCCGAAACGGGAGCGCTCTTCCGCCATCGGGACTCAGCGCGAGGCGCCTCCTCTGCAGCCTGTGGATAGAGTCGCGTGAGCGCCGAGAGTGGCGAGGCGCCGGGCTGACAAGGCGCGCGAGGGAGGAGCCCCCACCGGGAGAACTGGCCCGAGCGTATTTCGACCGAAGCGCAACGCAGAGCCCCGCGAAGCGGGGCGGTTCAGCCGGGATGGATCGCCGCTCGAGCCCCCACCGGGAGAACTGGGCCGCGTGACTTTGTTCACGGGCTGCTTCCCCGCGCCTCGGCAAGCGCCTGCCAGAAGGGTGGCAGTTGCGTCGCCATCAACCGGCGGTACTCCGCGCGGGCAGTCTCGAAGCGCTCGCTGAGGATCTCGTGGACTTCCCGCTGCTGGTCGGTCGGTGCGAAATCGGCGCCGTCCCAGCCGGCGTCGTTCGCGAGGGCGCCGAGGCGCCCGAAGAGACGCATCGGCGCCCGGAAGGCGTCCTCGCGGGCCCCGGTGAGCCCCACGTCGAAGAATCGCCCTTCGATGGCGATGGCCGTTCCCGCGATCTCCCCGGCGCTCTCGAGCACGGCCCGGAACCGTTCATCGCCGGCGTGGCGCTCCTGGAGTCCCTCGATCTCCCGGCGCACCCACTCGAGTTCGTCCACCATCTCCGCCAGTTCGTTCAACTGGGCGTGGATGGCGTCCAGAAACTCGTACTTGGCCAGGATGTCGTCGGGGGTCGCGGCGGACGCCGGATCGGCTTCCACCTGCAGCGTGGTTTCGGCCGTGTGGTCCCCCGCCGTGACCCGGGCGGTGTAGGACCCGGGGGGCAGCAGCAGCCCGCGGTAGCCGGGGAAGATATCGAGGTCCCAGGTCCGTATCCGGCGCTCGCCGTCCTCGCCGAGTTCCACCCAATCCCGGTCGGGGGGCCGGGTACGAAGCACCGCTCGTTCGGGAGTCTCGCCGCGGAGATCCCAGGTGACCCGCGAGAGACCGGTTTCACCGGGGCCCTGGAGGGTGCGCACCACCTCGCCTTCGCCGTCCACAATGGCCACCTCGGCGCTGGCCGCCGCGGCATCCTCATCGAGCCACCAGGAAATCGCGGCGCCATAGGGAGGGTTTCGGCCGGTCACCAGGCTGCCGGGTTCGGACTTGATGGACTGACGGGGCAGGAACCTCCACGCAACCGGCGAATCGAAAACCCGGAGCTTTTCGCCGGAGGCCTCGGCAAGGCCCCGGAGCGGCCCGATGCCGTCGAGGATGAAAAAGCCCCGGCCGTAGGTCGCGACCACCAGGTCGTCGAAGCGTTCCTGGATGACGATTCCGTAGATCGGGGCCGGAGGCATGTCAAGTTGGAGCGAGAACCAGGAAGCTCCGTCGTCGAGGCTGGCCCAGACCCGATTGTCGGTGCCGGCGAACAAGACACCCGCCCGTGCGCGGTCCTCCCGGACCACGTGGACGAACGAGAAGGGCGACTCGGGGATCCCGCCGCTGATCCGTTCCCAGCTCTCGCCGAGATCCCGGGTGCGGAAGATGTGCGGGCGGAAGTCGCCGGACTGGTGCCAGCTCACCGCCACGTAGGCCTTTTCCGGATCGTGGTGGGAGGGCTCGATGAACTTGATCCAACCGTCCTGGTCGAGCCCCGGCACGTTCCCGCTCCGGTCGAGCCAGGTCTCGCCTCCGTCGGTCGTCACGTGAACCTTCCCGTCCACGCTTCCGGCCCAGAGCCGACCGGCCTGCCCGGGAGACTCCGCGAGGGCGAAGAGCACCGAACCGTCAAAGGTGTACAGGTTGTCCACGGTGACGCCGCCGGAGTCCTGCTGGCGGGCCTTGTCGTTCGTGGTGAGATCGGGGCTGATGGTGTTCCACGACTGGCCGCGATTGCTGCTCTCGTGCACGAACTGACTTCCGACCCAGGTCGTTCCGGGCTCGTGGCGCGAGAGGACCATCGGAAAGTTCCAGTGCCAGCGGACTTTCAGGTCCGCGGGCGCCCAGCCGTACCCGGCTTCCGGCCACACCCGCACGTCGCGGACGTGGCCGGTGCGGTCGTCGTACACCTCCAGCCCACCGTCGTAGCAGCCGGACCAGACGACGTTGTCGTCGTGGGGTTCCGGGGTAGCCCAACCGCTCTCGCAGCCGCCGACCCCCTCCCAGAGCCCAAGCGGGATCCCGCCGCCGCTCGTGCGGCTCGGCCCCCGGTAGGAGTAGCCGTCCTGGCGGTTTCCGTACACCCGGTAGGGGATCCGGTCATCGACCGTGACGTGGTACATCTGGGCGACCGGCGGAACCACCCGGCGCCAGCTTTCCCCGCGGTTCTCGGAGATGCTGCCGCCGCCATCGTGGCCGACCAGGATGCGCTCCGGCATCCACGGATCCACCCAGACGTCGTGGTTGTCGCCGCCGGCGCGGTATGACGTCTCGACCAGGGTGCGGCCCCCATCCACCGTGATGCTGAAGAGCACAGAGGCGAAGTAGACGCGGTCGGCGTCCGCCGAGTCCACCGCGAGCCGGACGTAGTAGGGAGCGCGTTCGGCGAGGTCGTGGTGGGTGATCATGAGCCGCCAGGCGTCGCCGCCGTCATCGGAACGGTAGAAGCCGGGACTCTCGTCCTCGATCAGGGCGTACCAGCGGTCGGGGTCGCTCGGGGCGATCCCCACCGCGACCTTGCCGACGGGGTGCGCCTCTCCGCCCGGCAGTGCCCTACCCCCGCCAGTGGCGCCCTCCTCGTTCGATTTCGCGCCGGAGAGCCGTTCCCACGTATCGCCGCCGTCTCGGGAGCGGTACACGCCGCTTCCCGGGCCGCCGCTTCGCAGGCCGCCGGTGTTGATCTGGAGCTGCCACATCCCGGCGAGCAGCCGCTCGGGGTGACGGAGGTCCATCGCCAGGTCGGAACAGCCGGTGTTCTCGTCCACGTGAAGGACCAACTCCCAGTTCGCCCCGCCGTCCCGGGTGCGATAGACGCCGCGCTCCGGCTGCGGCGCGTAGGAGTGGCCGAGCGCGCAGGCGTACACCAGATCCGGATCTTCCGGATGGACCAGGATGCGGGCGATGCGTCCGGTGGCCTCGAGGCCCCGATGATGGAAGGAGCGGCCGCCGTCGGTGGAGCGGTAGACGCCGTTCCCCATGGCGAGCGCCGGACGGATGATGAACGTCTCCCCGGTGCCGGCCCACACGTGGCCGGAGTGCGAAGGGGACACGGCCAGGGCGCTGATCGAGGCGGCATCCTGGTCGTCGAAGACCGGCTCCCAGTTGATCCCGCGGTCGCTGCTCTTCCAGATGCCGCCCGAAGCCGCCCCGAAGTAGATGACATCGGGGTTGCCCCATTCCCCGGTGGCGGCGCTCAGCCGGTTCCCGTCGGGGCCGATGGTGCGCCACTGGAGACCACTCAGGTGCGCGGGGTCCGGGGTAACCGGCTGCGCGGGGACGGCCTCCGGGACCAGCGGCAGGAGGCCCAGGGCCAGCCAGAGAGCGAGACGGGTGGGGTATCGATCCGGCATGTCCGGTGGACGTTAGCAGCGCGCCGACCGACGGCGCGTAGCGTAGCGAGTCGTCACGGACGGGAGTTGGAAGAGACCTCCATCCGTCCGCCCCGAGGATCCAGTGGATAGCGGGGCAACCCACCCGGAGGGCGTTGCCAGGGGACTGCCGGCCTTCGGCCGGGATCGCTGCCGAGGGCGGCGAATGAGGAAACGGGGGCGCAGTACCGCGCAGTGCGCCCGACAACCGCGAGTCAGTGTTTCTGATAGAATTCCTGACGCCATGCTCCAGGGGAAAAGCGTCGCCGACAGGATCATGGCAAGAGTCCGAAGCCGGAAGGCGGGACAGTGGATCTGCATTCCCGGAGACTTCGTCGATCTAGGGAGCCCCGACGCCGTGAATCAGGCTCTGAGCCGTCTCGTCAAGGCGGGCCAGCTCCGGCGGGTCGGGCACGGGCTCTACGATTTCCCCCGGTGGAGCTGGATTCTGAACCGACCGGCACCCGCTGATCTCGATGTCGCGATCGCCGCACTGGCCCGGCGTGACGGTGTGAAGGTCGTCCCCGACGGAAGTGTTGCAGCGAATCAACTCGGTCTGACCAACGCCGTTCCTGCCAGACCGCACTACCTGACGGACGGGACGTCAAGGACCCTGAGAATCGGCGGTCATACAGTCCGGCTACGTCACGCGTCTCCGCGCAAGATGCGTTGGTCAGGGAAGCCCGCTGCACCGGTGGTACTGGCCCTGCAGTGGCTCGGGCCGGATGCCGCAAGCGACCCACGCGTGGCCCTTACGTTGATGCGCCGACTCCCTGACGCCGTCAAGCGTAGCCTTGCACGGGAACGTCAGCATCTGCCGGGCTGGATGGTCCCGATCGCGCGGCACATCACGGCGGACTCGACGCCGACCCGGTGACTGGCAGTTTCCGGGGTTTCCTCCAACTCCCGCAGCGGGACCGCCGTGACGTCTTCGGCGCCGCTGCGAGTCGGCTCGACACCCTCCCGTCCCACGTGGAAAAGGATTTCTGGGTCTGTCTCGTTCTCGACTTGGTGTTCGGGGGATTGCCGGACGGTCATCCCGGTTTCTTCTTGAAGGGTGGAACGTCTCTGTCCAAGGCCTTCGGTCTGATCGACCGGCTGTCCGAGGACATCGATCTGGTAGTCGACCGTCGTGACCTGGATTTCACCGGGGATCGGGATCCGTTCCCGCCTGAGGGCATGACGAAGAAAAAGCGGGAGTCGCTTCTCAAGGAGCTGCGGAGCCGTTGCAGCTCGTACATGGGGGGCGAGCTCCGGACAGCACTGGCCCACCTCATTGCGGGAGTGGCCGAGGGCTGCACCGTCTCCATGGACCCAGACGACCCCGATTCGCAAACGCTCCTGATCGCGTACCCAACGCTGTATCCAACCGGGCAGTCCTACGTGTCTCCCACAGTGAAAATCGAGGGGGGAGCCCGTTCAGCGACAGAGCCGAGTGTCCTCCGCACGGTCGCTCCCTACATCGCGCTCGAACTCGGCGATATGGCCCCCGAATTGGGTGAGATCCGTGTGATCTCCGCGGAGCGCACGTACTGGGAGAAGCTTCTGATTCTTCACGGTCGCTACTGCGGCTTCCGGGACGAAGAGAGGCTCCCGAAGGAAAAAAATCGGATTTCACGCCACTACTACGATGCGGCGATGCTTACCGTTTCGGATGTCGGCAGGTCCGCGCTGGCGCGACTGGACATCCTGGAATTGGTGCGAAATCACAATCTGGCGGCATTCCGTCAGGCATGGAAGCGCTTCGAGGAAGCGGTCCCCGGGTCGCTGAAGCTGGTGCCGAACGGGGAGTTGCAGACGGTGATTGGACGCGACTATCGGGCAATGGAGAGCATGCTCTTCGGAGACGCCCCTGAGTTCGAATGGATCGTGGATCAACTCCGATCCGTCGAGGAACGCATCAATGGAACTTGATCCCAGCCTCCCAAGCGGTGTCGGGCGCGCGTTTCTCCGTCGAGGAAGTCGCGAAACGAAGGGGCCGGCCCCCCTCCGGGTAGGATGGGCACACCACGCTGGTGGAGGGAAGCCATGAAGAGATTCACCGGAATAGCACTCCTGACGGCGGCGGCCTGCCTCCTGGCCGTCCCGGGTCTGGCGCAGCCCGCCTACGACCTGTTGCTCGCCGGGGGTCTGGTGTTCGACGGGAGTGGCAACCCGGCCGTTCGGGCGGATGTCGGCATTCGCGGTGACGAGGTGGTCGCCATCGGACGTCTGGCCGGGAAGGAGGGTCACGATGCCGCCCGCACGATCGACGTGGCCGGCTTGTACCTGGCGCCCGGCTGGGTGGATCTCCACTCGCACGCCGACCGGTCGCTCGCCGGCGACAACATGGAAGAGCGGAAGGCCCTGAACCTGGTCGCCCAGGGGATCACCACCGTGGTGATGGGAGCGGACGGGCGGAACCCGGTCTGGCCGATCCGCGACGAGATCGCCGCCTACGAGAGCCGCGGGGTCGGACTCAACGTGGTGCCCGTAGTGGGCCACTCGACGGTGCGTCTCCAGGTAATGGGAGACGACAATGAGCGGCCCGCCACCGAAGATGAGGTCGCCCGGATGGCCGAACTGGTGCGCGAGGGGATGGAGGACGGAGCCTGGGGCCTCGGCGCCGGTCCCGAATACCGCCCGGCCCGCTTCTCGGAAACCAGCGAGATCGTTGCCCTGGCCCACGTGGTCGCCGACTACGACGGCTTCTACTACTCGCACCAGCGCAGCCAGTCCCCGATGCCGCGCTGGCAGGTCCCGAGCATCGTGGACGGGCCGACCCTGACGGGGACGGACGGAATGGCGGAGACGATCCGGATCGGCCGCGAGACCGGGATCCGGGTGGTCGGAACCCACATCAAGGCGAAGGGGCCGTCAAGCTGGGGGCACTCGGCGAAGGACGTGCACGCGATCAACCAGGCCCGGGCGCGGGGGGTTCAGGTCTATCTGGACCAGTACCCCTTCGAGACCTTCGGCGGCGGGCCGGTCGGGGTGATCCCGATCTGGGGATTCGCACCGCCGGGCACCGACCGTTCCGGAGGGCTCGACGATCCGATGTGGCGGACTCCCGGGCTCCTGAGTCTCGAGAACCTGGAGGCGAACCTGGCTGACGACACGACCCGCGCCGAGTTGATGCGCGACCTCGAACAGCAGATCGACCTCTTCGGCGGCGCCGACCGGCTGATCATCGTGCTCTTCCCGGAGGATCCGTCCTTGGTCGGCCAGACGGTGGCCACCGTGGCGGGCGACAGCGGCCAGAGCGTCGCCGAGACCCTGATCGACTTCGCGCGCACCGGCAACGAGGAACTACTCCACGGAGTGTTGATCCGTCCGATCGCGGGGGACCGGTTCGACGTGGAGACCTACATGGTGCAGGACTTCACCGCCACCTCGACCGATGCCGGCATCGCGCTCGAGGCGACGCCCGGCCGGCACCCGCGCTATTGGGGCAGCTATACGCGCAAGATCGCCCACTACGCCAGGGACCGGGGGCTCATCAGCCTGCCGTTCATGGTCCGCTCCTCGTCCAGCCTGCCGGCGGCGATCGTGGGGATGACGGACCGCGGCTGCCTGCGGGTCGGCTGCAAGGCCGACATCGTGGCGTTCGACTACGACAAGGTCGAAGACAACTCCACGATCATGAACCCGGACGGCGCGCCGAAGGGGATACCCTGGGTGCTCATCAACGGGCAGATCGCCATCGAGGACGGCCAGTCCACCGGGGCGCTCGCGGGAGTCGTCATCAAGCGGGGCGGGTAACGCCAGCCAACCCGGATAGCGCCGCAGGCAGGGGCCCCACCGGGAGAACTGGCGCCGGCGTCCGCTGTCGCGGTAGGGGCACAGCATCGTCGGTCAGCGGCGGGCGAAACGGACCCGTGACTCCCTATCCGGAATGAACCTTACTTTAATAGACTTTGAGTAAGGAGAATACGACTTCGAATGCTGGTGAAAGTCACATCAAAGCGTCAGGTGACCTTCCCGGCGCGCGTGCTCGACGCATTGGGCGCGAAGCCGGGAGACCGACTCCTGCTTGAAGAGACTCCGGAAGGGTTTCTCCTTTGCCCGCGGCGCATAGATCCCGACCGTCTGGCGCCACTGCGTCACAAGCTTCGGCGCGGCCAGGGGAGTTTCGACATCGACGCCTTTCGCGAACAAACCCATGATCCGTCGCTTCGGGATTGACACTTCCGTCCTCCTGCGGCTGCTGACCGGCGACCCGCCAGCAGAGTTCGACCGATGCGCGGAGGCTCTCGGTCACCTGATCAAGGCAGAGGACGCGCTGATCCTGGCCTCAAATCAAGTTATCGGCGAGGCGTACACCGCTGTGCAGCGCCACTACGGCGTGTCGCGGGCCGACGCTCGCGCGGGTCTGCTCAGTGTGCTGCAAAGCGGACTGATCGCGCCCTTGAACGGGCGGCAGGTGCTGACTTCGATCGAAGCTTCGACCCCGCCCGGTCTGATGGATCGTCTGATCGTCCACGACTACGCGAGCGGCGGCCTTGAGGTGTTGACGCTGGATCGCCGGATGGCCTCGCTTCCGGGCGCTCGGTTGCTCTAGGCCGACCCCGTTGCCTGCGGACCTCCAATTCGGCGGCGCGGCGACCATCGGTGCGCGACTACGTCAGGAGGACGCGTGGGCGACCCAGGTTCTCCCGCCCGACGAACCCGGCGCGCGGCTCCTTGCGGTGGTCGCCGATGGGATGGGAGGACATCCCGCCGGCGACGAAGCGAGCCGGATTGCCTGCGGCGCCTTCGTGGAGATCTGCACCGCCGCCGCCGGGCCGCCCCGGAAGCGACTTCGTCACGCTCTCGATGCGGCCAACCGTCAGGTTCGCGCGGCAGTCTTGGCCCATCCCGAACTCTTCAACATGGGCACGACGCTGGTGGCGGTCCTCTTCCACTCCGGTGGCTGCGACTGGGTGAGCGTCGGCGACTCCTTTCTTTTCCACTACCGGAGCGGCCGGATCCGACGCATCAACCCGCTCCACACCTTCGGGGCCGAGCTGGACGAGATGGCGCGACGCGGGGAGATCACGCACGACGAGGCGGCCGAGGATCCGGGACGGGCGATCATCACCAGCGCAATCATGGGCGGCCCGCTCGACGAAGTGGCGGAAGGCAGCCTGCCGCTGCAACCGGACGATCTCGTCATCCTGGCGACCGACGGGGTCGAGACGCTGGGCGAGGACGGGATTGCGTCCGTCTGCGACGGGCACGCCGGGAGGATCGCTGGAGCCATCATCGGCCGGATCGAAGAGCTGGGGCATCCGTACCAGGACAACGCGACGGTGGTGGTAGTCCGAGCGTCGACTTCCTGAGGTCCCAGACACTGGGCGGAAGTCAGTGGGGCTCGCCTCCCATCGGATCGAACCATCCCACGCTGCATCCACGCGGCCGAGTGCGTGAAGCGCCTTCCGGCGGTCTGCGACCCGGAGCGGCGGCCGTGGATCCTGCCCGATCGGGCCGGAGGAGTCGACGAGCTGGCCAAGACCGTCGTGGCATGTCCCACCGGGTCGCTCCATTTCGAGCGAAAGGACGGCGCGGTGGAGAAGACACCGCCGATCAACACGGCGATCGTCCAGGCGAACGGGCCGCTTTACGTGGCGGGGGAGATCGAAGTCGCCGAGGGAAAGGAGATCGCCCTTTGCGATACACGGGTAGCGTCTTGCCGCTGCGGCGACTCGGAGAACGACGCCGTTCTGCGACGGGAGTCACAAGGCGGCGGGGTTCCGGACGGAGTAGGGGATGGGTCCGGTGGAGGCGCGGTTCACGCGGATCGGCCGTACGCAGTTCCGCCCGCCTGCCGGCGGGCTGTGCCGACCGGAGGTCGGCGTTCCCTTGCGGGCGACACCGTCTGGCTGAGCAGCAGTACGCGGTTTCGCGGCCCGGTGGGCCGCGATGCCGGTCGGAGGCCCCCACCGGGAGAACTGGCCGGCGCTCCGCTGTCGCGCGCGCTTGACGCAGGTTAGTCCTGCGCATTGCGTATTCCCTGACCGGGCAGGGACCGGAGTCCCTGCCCGGAAGGGAAGTTGCGTAGCTAGAAGGAGTAGCGGAGGGCGAACTCGATCTGGCGGGAGGGGGCGTTGATGTTCGCCGCCAGGGAGCTGTCGTTCTTGCCGAAGGCGCCGGAACGCAGGTTGGCGTTCGCATTCCCCAAGTTGGCCCGGTCGAAGGCGTTCAGCACCTGGAAAACCAGCTCGATCCCGTGGGTTCCGCTCAGGTAGAAGTTCTTCGAAGCACGGAAGTCAAAGTTCAGGAAGTTCGAGCAGGCGAAATCGGTCACCGGAGCCCGGCCCGTGGACTGGCGGTAGGCGTTCCCGACACCCAGATCCAGACCGCGGCACCCATAGGTGTTCGACGCGTTGAATCCCGGAGCCAGGTCACCGGAGTAGTCATCGCCGTTCAGGTTCGTTCCGGAGGTCACCCGCACGGGAAGCGGCGAGCGGTAGTCCAGGATCGCGGAGACCCGAATGTCGCCGGGCAGCACCAGGATCGCGCTGCTCACCAGCCGATGGCGGCGGTCGGTGCCGCCCGGATGCGTCACCCGCGTGTATCCAGGGAAACGGCTGTCCCAACCCGAGGGATCGACGTTCCGGGTCCAGAACTCCGTCGTGTCGCTCTTCGCCAGCGTGTAGCTGACCAGGAACTGCCAGCCGCCCGCATAGCGCTTCTCGAACTTGGCGTAGAACGCCTGGTAGTCGTGATCGAGGAGCGAATACGTGGCGTTCACATTCCGGAACTGGGACCAGGGGCGCACGCCGTCCACCGCGTAGTTGAGGTTGATGTTCCGCTGCGCGTCGGCTCTCGTGGCCACCCGGGTCAAGTCGAGCGAGAGCGCCATGTCATCCCGGAATTGATGCGCGACGCCCAGGTTGAAGTGGTGGGCGTAGGGCTGCTCGTAGTCGTTGTCGAGGACCGTGATGTTCGGCGGCGCCGAGGAGAGGTATTCCTCGCGGGAACGCCCGCCGAGCGGATCCAGGAAGTCGGGGTTGTTGATGACGATCGACTGCCCCTGGTGCCACCAGCGCTCCCCGAAGTTCGTGAGTGTCCGGATGTTCTCGAAGAACTTGCCGTAGCCGCCTTTGACGGTGGTTCGGCCGGTGTTGTCCCTGGAGAGGTCGTACACGAAGCCGATCCGCGGACCAAAGTTGTTCTTGTCGCCCCGGGCGTCAGCACCCTCGTGCCAGGGGATCGGCAGCGGGAACTGGATGTCCCCGATGTCCTCGTTCATGGGGCCCACCTGGAGGTCATAGCGGAGCCCCAGGTTCAGGGTAAGGCGCTCGCTGGTCCAGTCGTCCTGGGTGTAGATCGAGAAGTGGTGCACCGGAACGCGGTCAAACACCGGTTGCCTCTGGGTGTACTGGATCGGGTGGGTGTCCGGGTTGTTGGGATCGAAGGGCTCGTCGGTGTCGAAGTTGAACCGGCCGGAATATCCGCCGACGCTGTCCGCCGCGAAATCGATCCAGTTGTAGTCCACCCCGAACTTGACCTGGTGATCGCCGCCCATCCCCTGGGTGAACCAGGTGAAGTCGTCCTTGAACTGCCAGCGGGTCTCCGGTCCCATCTGGTCGTTGCAGGAGCCCATCCGGAGGGTGGGCCGGCGGATGTCCTGTTCACAGAGCGCGAGTCGCTCGGCGTTGAAGTCGCCGGGATCCCAAGAGCCGTGGCTGAATGCCTCGCTCACTTCGTACTTGGAGAAGGCCCGCTGGAAGCGGAACTCGTTCAGGGAGTTGGCGCCGGTCACCGACGTGATCCCTAACACCTCGGCGTTCCGCGGCACCGCGAAGTCGAAGCCGTCGATCCGGCTGCCGCCGGCGGTGAGGTTCGGCCGGTACTCGTTCTCCCAGGCGATCCGCAGCCAGACGGAGTGGTCTTCGCTGAGCTGGTGGTTCAACCGGCCCAGCCACATGTAGCGCCACTCGTCCTTCGGGAAGCTTCCCTCAAACTGCGGGTGTACTCCGTTGGTGTTGATGTCGTAGAAGAGTTCCTCAATCGTTCGCTCGTAGGCGAAGAAGAAGTGGGTGCGGTCTTCCACGATGGGGCCGCCGAAGGAGCCGCCGAACTGGTGCCGGCGGTACGCGGGCTTCTCGAAGCTCGGGTCATTCTCCGCGAATTCCTTCTGCTGGTAGGTCAGTTCGGTCAACGATTTGTCGCGGAAGAACCAGAAGGCGCTTCCCGCGAAGTTGTTGGTGCCCGACTTCGTCACCACGGTCATGAGGCCGCCGGTGGCGAGCCCGTACTCCGCCTTGAAGTTGCTGGTGGTGACCTGGAACTCGCCGATGGCGTCCATCGGGAAGTTCTGGCGCGCCTCGCCCATCTCGGCCCAGGTGTTGTTCACCCCGTCCACGATGAAGGCGTTCGCGTAGTAGCGGCCCCCGGCGCCCATGTTCACGTTGCCGCGGTAGTAGAAGCCGCGGATCGCGTCCTGGCTCGTCCCCGGAGTGAGCAGCGCGAGGTCCACCCAGCGGCGGGAGGCCACCGGGAGATCCTGGATCTGCAGATCGGAAACCGATGTCGAGATGTCCGAACGCCGCGTGTCGAGCAGCGGCGCCGTCCCGGTGACCGTGACGGTCTCCTCGACCTGCGCGAGCGACAGTGACTGGTCCATGACGATCGTCTGCTGGATCGTCAGGATGACTCCGGTCGTCTGTACCGTCTGGAAGCCGGTGAGTGCGGCGGTGACCGTATAGGTCCCCGGCTGCAGCCCCGGCAGGCGGTAGTCGCCGCCCGCGTCGGAGACCGAACTCCGGGGAACCCCGGTGCCCTCGTTCACGGCGGTGACGGTGGCGCCCGGAAGGACGGCGCCCGTCGCATCAATGACCTGGCCCTCAATCTGCCCGTACTGGGCGAGGGCCGGCGTCGCGAGGAAGAGGAGGGCGGCCACCAGGACCGCCGCCCCCGAACAGACCCGGGCGACCGAACACCTCCGGAATCGCTCAAATCTGCTGAATGCGGTCTTGCTGGCCATGTCTGGGTTCCTCCTTGTGGAAGCGACAGACTGAGGCCCGGTCAGGTGACCGGACCGGAACGAAAAAGTGTCGGGGCTTTGCGGCCCTCCGTCTATCCGGCGGTGAACATCGCCATCAGGATGGTCTCGCAGAGAGCGGGTTTTCATGGAAACTCCCGGTTGGATGGTTGAACGCATGGCAACGGTCAGACGCTCACCGGGATGCGCCTGGGAATGGGTTTCGCGGGAGCGCGGTGGCGAATGCCGATGACGCGGCCTTTCTCGGGGGGCTGCGGCGTTCCCTCGAGGCGGCGTGAGATCTCCTGAAGGAGTTCGTAGTACTCGGCCGGCATGGAGGCGGACCGCCGGGTTCGCATGTCCACATAGACGCCGATGTGCTCGCAGGTGGCGGCCAGCACCGGTTCGTCACCCTCGCCCTCCGGCTCGCCGAAGAGACGGAGAAAGGCGTGGATCAGTTTGTCGCTGAAGTCGAGAAGCTGGTAGGTGACGAAAAACGGGCGGCCCGGATGTAACTCGCGCTGGTAAGTCACATGGTCTTCAAGTGCAAAAGTGGACCCGTAATCGTTGTCGTTATCCCAGAGTCCAATACGACTCAGCATGTGTTGCGTAGCCTGATCGAAAGCCCTCCGATAGTACACGACATTCATGTGCCCGTTCCGGTCGGTCCAGTCGGGGACGACGACGCCCTCGTAGATGCGAAATCCCCGCTCGGGATCGAGAACCAGATCGGAAGGCAGGCGGAACGGCATGACGGTGACCCGGTAGATTACGTGAACGTGGTGCCGGGTTCCGGCGGAGGGCACCGGGACTCGGGATTGATCGGTTAGGGTGAACCGCCGAGGGGGGATCGCCGTGCGTTCATCCATTCCTTTTTCCCTGCGTCCATGGCGGCTGTTGGCCGCATCGGCCGCGGTCCTGCTGGCCTCCGGATGCTCGGGGCTCTGGCCGCCCCCGCCCGAAACCCGGGTGGAGGTGGTCACCGACACGATCCACGGCGTCGAGATCCTTGACCCCTACCGCTGGCTCGAGGATCAGGAGAGTCCGGAGACGCGGGCGTGGATCGACGCCCAGAACGAATACGCGCGCCGGATCGTGTCCGACACCGGACTCGAAGCCCGGATCGCGGCCCGCCTCGCGGAGCTCATGGAAGTCCCGGCGGTTTCGGCTCCGCGGGAAGCCGGCGACCACGAGATCTTCACCCTACGCCGCGCCGGGGAGTCGCAGGCGCGCATCTACCGTCGGCAAAAGAGCGAGGACGGAGACACCGGAGAGCGGCCGGACCCCGGCGGCGAGTACGAACTGCTCCTCGATGCCATGGAGCTCGGGTTCGACGAGTTCGCGAGCCTCGACATCGTGGACATCGCTCCCGACGGATCGCTCCTGCTCTACCGCATCCGGGACGGGGGGCTCGACGAGATCAGCGTGCGCCTCCTCGATCTCGAAACCCTCGAAGAGCGGCCCGACCGGCTGCCGGAGGCGCTCTACGGGACCATCGCGTTCGACGGGAAGGGCGAGGGCTTCTTCTACGTCCACCGCTCGCGGGAGGACGGCCCGCGGGCGCGCTACCACCGCCTCGGGACGGAGATGAGCGAAGACCAAGAGATTTTCGGGGAAGGATACGGACCGGAGACCTTCCTCCGGTTGGAGGAAATCGAGGACGGACGCCTACTGCTGCTCGGCGTCCAGCACGGCTGGATGCGGAACGAGATCTTCGTCATGGACCAGCGGAGCGGGGAGGTCCATCCCGTGCTCGAAGGCGGACGCGCCCACGCCACCGCCCGCTACGAGGAGGACCGGCTGCTCCTCACGACCAACCTTGACGCCCCGCTTTACCGGGTGGTCGCGATCCCCACCGAGGGCGTGGACCCGTCGCGCTGGTCGGACCGCTCGCGCTGGAGGGATTGGATTCCCGAGCAGGAGCACCTGCTCCAGGGCTACACCACCATCGGCGAGCGGACCTACGTGAATCTGCTCGCGGACGTCGCCTCCCGTGTCCTGGTGTTCGAAGTCGGAGAGGCGGGCGCGCCGCTCCAGGCGGTGGACGAGGTCCCCCTGCCCCCCCATCACACCGCCTCCCTGAGCAAGCTGGGCGAGGACGGCGCGATGCTCACCCTGTCCTCCTTCGCGGTGCCGCAGACCCGCTACCGGCTGGACCTCGAGACGTTCGAACGGGAGCAGATCGCGCCGTCCCGGCCGGAATACGACGGCAGCGACATCGTCGTCGAGCAGGTCTGGTACACCTCGAAGGACGGCACCGAGGCGCCGATGTACCTCATGCGGCAGCGCGGGGTGGAACCGGACGGCAACCTGCCCACCCTGCTCCACGGCTACGGCGGCTTCAACTCGAGCCTCGCGCCGTCCTTCCGCGCGCAGGCGGCGGTCTGGGTGGAAGCGGGGGGCGTCTTCGCGGTGGCGACCCTCCGGGGCGGCGGCGAGTTCGGGGAGGACTGGCACCGCGGCGGAATGCTGGAGAACAAGCAAAACGTTTTCGACGACTTCATCTCCGCCGCCGAATGGCTCATCGAAAACGGCTACACGAACCCGGATCGCCTCGCGATCACGGGGACGAGCAACGGCGGCCTGCTGGTGGCGAGTTCCTTCACCCAGCGGCCCGATCTCTACCGCGCGGTGTTCTGCGGGTTCCCCGACCTCGACATGGTCCGGTTCTACACGTTCACCCACGCGAACAACATGCCGGCGCTGCTCGAGTACGGGAACGCCGGGATCCCGGAGCAGTTCGAGTTCCTCCGCCAGTACTCGCCTTACCAGGCGGTGCGCGACGGGACCGACTACCCGGCGGTGATGTTCACCCAGGGCGATCTCGACACCCGGGTGCCGCCGCTCCAGGCCCGTAGAATGGCGGCGCGGGTCCAGGCCGCGTCCTCCTCCGGGCTACCGGTGATCCTTCGCTACGCGCCCCGCGCGGGCCACGCCGGGGGCCGCAGCCGGGTACCCGACCGGGCCATGGAGACGGCCTTCCTGATGATGCAGCTCGGCATGAGCTACGGGGATGAGGAAGTGCCATAGGGAGGAACGGGGCGTCCCCGGGACCGCCGGCCAGTTCTCCCGGTGGGGGCTTCACACCGGCACCGCCGCGCAGAGCGCGGCGAAACCGCGGGCAGCCGCCATGCTCCCGGAGGCGCTTTAGCGAGAGCCGAAACCTGCTGTAGTCGATCGGAGGTTGTGCGCTCACGGTCATTTCGAGGCCTCGGGCGCCGGCTGATACTCGAGAAGCGCTCGCCCCGCCCTCCAATGTCGCCGATTCCGCGCTGCCTCCATCTCGATCCAAGGTCGTCGTGGGTGTATCTTCCCGGCCCTCGCGTGCCGGCGTGGGTGGGGCTTCGATGAGCACGGACGAGCCGCCGGCACGCGGCGGGGTGCGTTCCCGTCGGTGCTCTCGCCCTCGAACGGCACTCGCCTGCTACGCGCGGGATCCGCCACAGAGTCTCCATGGCCTATCTACTCGCTCTCAGTGCGGCGGCGCTGTACGGCACCGCCGATTTCCTTGGCGGCCTCGCCGCGCGTCGAGCGAACACCCTCGCCGTCGTCGTGACGTCGCAGGGCTGCGGCCTGACGCTGCTGCTCCTTAGTCTGCCGCTGTTGCCCGAGGCCACACCGGCGGCGCGCGATCTGGTCTGGGGCGGCGCGGCCGGACTCATCGGCGGCGTCGGGTTGGCGCTGCTGTATCGGGCGCTTGCGGTGGGGAGGATGGCGGTCGTGGCTCCGACGACGGCCGTGTGCGCCGTGCTGATTGCGGTCGCCACCGGCGTCTTGCGCGGGGAACGGCTTGGATCGCTGACCATGCTCGGGGTCGCGCTGGCGATCGTGGCCATCGTGCTGGTCAGTCAGCAGCGGGCGGCGGCGGGGGCCGTCTCGGTCCGCGCCGGGGCGCTGCCGCCCGGTGTCGGCCTCGCGCTGGTGTCGGGCGTGGCGATCGGCCTGTTCTTTCTTGCCCTGGCCGAAACGGACGCCGGGGCAGGTATGTGGCCTCTGGTGGCGGCGCGCGCCGCCTCGGTGACGCTGTTCACCGTCATCGCACTGGTCAGCGGGCGGCCGTTGCGCCTGGCGGCGCCCGTCGCCAGGATCGCTCTCGTCGGCGGCGCCGTGGATGTGGGCGCCACCGCCCTGTACCTGTTGGCCTCCCGTTACGGGCCGCTCAGCGTCGTCGTCACCCTCTTGTCGCTGTACCCCGCGAGCACCGTGATCCTCGCGCGGGTCGTGCTCGGCGAGCGCCTCAATGGCTGGCAGGTCACCGGGGTGGCGTGCGCGGCCCTCGCGGTCACGCTCATCGTCGGTCGGGGATGACCACGTCAAGTCACACCCGGCAGGGAGCCGACTCTCGCGGCCACTGTCGTCCTCGACCCTGACGGCGGACGAAACCTGGCGCCGACGAGTCCAGGGCTACCAGTCCGTTACCGGCGCAGATGGGTCTCGGCGAGTCTTTCGATACGCCTGCCAATCGGTGTGAAGGAGACGACGACCGAAAAGACGAACGCGCCGGCGGCGGTCAACGCTGCTTCGGTATAGGCGCCCGGATAGTGCGATCCGTGAATCGCTGCGTCCGCGACGAACGTGCAGACCGCGATCAGTCCTGACGAGGTCCACCGGTTGGCCAAATGCCGGGCGTATCTGGTGAGGGTCACCCCAACCAGGGGGATGACTGCGAGCAAGCCCGTCTGGCTGGCGATTCCGACATGCCCCAGGGTGAGCCCGGTCAGGTTGCCCTGCACCATCAGCAGCAGGCAGACGCCGCCAGCTTCCACTGCCTTGTGCCCGAATAGCGTCAGGCGAAAGAGGTTGTTTCCGCGCAATCTCATGAGAAGCGATCCAGTGAGGTGGACCCCGATTCCTGGACAGTGGGGTTAGTGAGGATTTCTGCAACCCAGTCGTTCAGATTGGGGGGCCTCAACAGAATCTGTCCCGGCTGATACGCACGAAATCTCGTCGGCATCCTCAACCTCCTACCCGTACCAGAACACACTTCCCACAACTTGACAATCCCTCAACCCACTCAGTCGCAAGAACTTCCTGCGGCGCAGACTGCTAGCAGCCTGTGGACAAAGTCTCGCGGCCCAGTTCTCCCGGTGGGGGCTCGAGCGGCGATCCATCCCGGCTGAAACACTCCGCTTCGCGTCGTTCATCGTTGCGCTTCGGTCGAAATACACCCGGGCCAGTTCTCCCGGTGGGGGCTCCTCCCTCGCGCGCCTTGTCAGCCGGACCCCCACCGGGAGAACTGGGCCTCGCCCCCACCGGGAGAACTGGCCGCTCTCGGCGCTCTCGCCACTTTATCCACCGGCTGCTAGCCCAGCGTTCGCGCAAAGGTCGGGGCCTTGCGGTGCTGGGTCGCCTGCTCAAAGGCGTAGGCGATGCGAATCAGTGTGGGCTCGCTCCACGCACGCCCGAAAAATGAGATGCCCGCCGGCAGCCCTGAGACGAACCCCATGGGCACGCTGATATCCGGGTAACCCGCGATGGCAGCCGGTCCGGCGCTGCTGCCGCCGTCCAGGCGGTCGCCCTTGATGTGGTCGGTGGTCCAGGGCAGGTCGCGGGTGGGTGCGACGATGGCGTCCAACTGGTGCTCGTTCACGAGGGCGTCGATTCCGTCCTCCCGGTTGGCTCGCTGGATCGTACGCACCGCGTTCAGGTAGACCTCGTCGGTCAGGGGGCCGTGGGCCTGAGACGCGATCATGCGCTCCTGGCCGAAGTAGGGCATCTCCAACTCGGCGTTTTGCTCGTTGAACTCGATGATCTCCGCGAGCGTGCGCACGGGGGCGTCGGGGCCCAGGGTTGCCAGATAGGCATTCAGGTCGGCCTTGAACTCGTACTCGAGGACGAGCAGGGGAAGTTCGTCGTTCCAGGCTGACTCAGGCAGGTTCGCGGGATCCACGATCACGGCCCCCGCGTCCCGCATCGCCGCGATCGCGTCCTCGAAAAGCGCCATGACCCGCGGATCGAAGCCGGTGAAGCTGCGCGCCACCCCGATGCGCGCTCCCTGGAGGCCTGCCGGATCGAGGAACTGCGCGTAGTCGGCGTGGAAGTTACCGTCGCTCGAGGACGTGGCCTCGTCGCGCGGGTCGATGCCCACGGCTCCACCCAGCAGGATGGCCGCGTCGCGCACGGTGCGGGTCATGGGCCCGGCGGTGTCCTGGGAGTGGGAGATGGGGACAATGCCGGAGCGGCTCCAGAGCCCCACCGTGGGCTTGATGCCCACGATGCCGTTGCTGGATGAGGGGCACATGATGGAGCCGCCCGTTTCGGTGCCCACGGTAAGCGCGCACAGGTTGGCGGAGGCCGCCACTCCCGAGCCGGAACTGGACCCGCACGGGTTGCGGTTGAGAGCGTAGGGGTTCTTGCACTGGCCGCCCCGGGCGCTCCATCCGCTGGTCGCCCGCTCCCCGCGGAAGTAGGCCCATTCGCTCAGGTTGGCCTTGCCCAGGATGATGGCGCCGGCGGCGCGCAGGCGCTCGGCCACGAAGGAATCGCGCGGCGGGATGGAGCCCTCGAGCGCGAGCGATCCCGCCGTGGTGGTCATGCGGTCGTGGGTGTCGAGATTGTCCTTGAGCGCGACCGGGATGCCGTGGAGCGGTCCGCGGAGTCCGCCAGCGCGGCGCTCCGCGTCGAGTTCATCGGCGATTTCGAGCGCGTCCGGGTTGATCTCGATCATCGAGCGAAGTTCGGGGCCCTGCCGGTCCATCGCTTCGATGCGCTCGATGTATGTCTCGGTGATGGAGCGGGCAGTGTGTTCGCCCGACTCCATCATGCGCTGGAGGTCGTCGGCGGTGATCTCGTCGAATTCGAACGGCGGGATCTCGCCCTGCGCGCCTGCGGCCGCTGGCGACTCGGAGGCGGACGGGGAACACGCGAAGTTCGCCGTCAGGCCAGCGCCGCCGGCTGCGGTTGTGCGTAGGAATGCTCTTCGGTCCATGGATGCTCTCCCGTTCAGCGCAGCATACCTATCGTGCAACCCGTTCACCGATTCCGGTATTCGGCGCGTTCGACGGCTCCGTGTGTCGGCCCTTCCGGTACGCCGGTCACCCCGTCCAGCCAGCCGCCGGGCGGTCGAACCAGACGTGGACCTGCCCGGTGCCGACGGCGTTCTCGTAGTCCGAGAACAGCCGGCCCGGGGCGGTGCAGTCCGCGCCGCCGGCCGCCGCGACCGCCATCAGGTAGTGGCCGAAGCGGCCCTCGGGAGCGAAGCGCGCGTAGTCGTCCATCGCCTCGATGATCCGGCGGTGGTCGCCGGCCTCTAGCCATTCAATCCGCGCTTCGTCGGCGGCGCGGGCCTCCGGCGTGCGGACGTGCACAGGGTCGGACGGCTCGTGCTGCGCGATCACCGGGAGCGGCCAGAACCGGTGGCTCATGCCTCCGGAAGCCAGCAGCACCGTCCGCCGGCCCGTCTCCTCGACGGCCTCGCCGATCGCCCGGCCCATCGCCAGGAAGTCCGGGGTGGTTCCGGTCTGGCAGAAGCTCACCGAGACCACCCGCTCGCCGCGCCAGAGGTAGTGGAGCAGGTTGATCGTCGGGTAGTGGACGGGGAGGTAGGGGTCCGCCGACGCGTGCGCCGGCTGCCCGGCCCGCTTGGCAGCGGCCTCGGCGGCGCGGGCCAGTTCGGGATCGCCGGGATAGTCGTAGGGAACGCCGTGCATCCCCCGGGGCAGTTCGTCCGAGGTGTAACGGCCCTGGCGGCGGTCCTGCGCGGTGAGCAGGTGTTCGACGGTGCTGAACCAGTGGGTGTCGAAGATGACGAACGTCTCGGGCTCGAGCTCGTCGAGCACCTCGCCCCGGAGCCGGCGGAGTCCGGGAACCAGGCTGATCTCCTTGCCCTCGTTCAGCTCCCGCCGAACCTCCTCGGGCAGCATGATCGTCGGAACGTGCGAGAGGAGGCCGAAGCCGACGACCGCCACTTCGTTATTTCCCGGTACCCGCGAGGGTCTCTCCCCCGCGGAAGGTGAATCCGACCCGCCGCCAGAAACCGCCCAGAATCTCCCTGGGGGCCAACGTCAGGAGTTCCTCGGTGGGCGAAGGAAACACCCGCAAGGTGGCGCTTCCGGTGTAGGTGGTCCCGAGTTCCACGTCCGACGAGGCTACCTTGACGATCTGGTGAAGGGCGTCCGAGCCGTCAGCCTCGACACCTGGCATGAGGCGATGGTGCAGCATGGGGTGGGCATTCACGAAGCCCGCTGACTCGGCCTCCCCGGTGATCGTGAACTCCGTCTCCATGAGGCGGCGGGAGCCGGCGGCAACGGTCGCGCCGAAGCGCCCACCCGCAGCGAGCCGCGGTCCCGCCCGGCCGATGAGCGCCGGCCGGGTCATCCAGATCTCGCCCAGCTTCTTGGGGTAGCCCTGGAAATGGCCGCGCACCAGCGAACTGTCGCTGTCCACCCAGATGAAGACGCAGCGCGACCAGTCCCGGCCCCGGTAGCGGCAGCGAACCACCAACAGGCATTCCTTGTACTGGGCGCGCACGGGGTCGAGCAGCTCGTCGCCCGAGCTACTGCAACACTGCCATTCGGCCCAGATGGCGGCCACCGCATCGGGGCGATCAGCGACGGGTTCGAGCGGGGCCGGTAGCAGCGCCGCCACCGCACCGGGTTCCGCGAGGTACTCGATGGTCAGCATCTCGCCCGAGTAGAACCACGGCGGCGAGCGGAGCAGGGAGGCGTCGCCGGCGGGCGTGCGGGGGAAGAGGAAACCGGTCGTCATCTTTGTTCTCAGGCGTCCCAGACCACCCTAACGCTCTTCGGACCCCGGAATTCGAAACCACGCAGCGTGACCTGCTCGTCGGGATGGAGGCGCAACCCGGGGAGGTTCCGGAACAGGCGCTCGGCCCCGACCCGGATCTCCTGCCGTCCGAGCCATTCCCCGAGGCAGCGGTGAACGCCGAGGGCGAAGGCCGCGTTCCCGCCCTCAATGCGGGTGGGGTCGAGACGTTCCGGGTCCCGGAAGCGGGCGGGGTCGAGGTTCGCAGCGCGGAGGATGCCGGAGACGAGGACGCCCTCGGGGAGCCGGACCCCGGCGAGTTCGGTTTCGCGGGTGGTGGTGCGGGTGATCGTGCCCACCGGCGTGTAGCGGCGGAGCACCTCGTCCACGAGGCGCCGCATCGCCGCCGGGCTGCCGAGCGCCTGCTCGCGGAGTCCGTCGTCGGCGAGCATGGTCCAGACCACGAGGCCGATTCCGTCCCGGGGTTCGTTGATTCCCCCGGAGATCATCAGCCGCACGTTGTTCACGATTTCGGCGGCGGAGAGGTCCTGGTCGGCCCGCAGGAGGTGGAGGAGGCCGCACGCCTCGGGACGCTCGCGGAGCTCCCCGAGCCTGGCCAGCACCGCCTCCTCGACGGACTCGGCGGCGCGCTGGCCGACCGCGAAGGCCTCGGGTTCCAGTTCGAAATTCGCAACCCCGACGCAAAGGCCCTCGCACCAGTCCCAGACCTCGCGGAAGTCGTAGGCGTCGAGGCCCAGGACGGTGGCGAGCGACCCGGCGCTGACGAGAGCCGCATAGCCGGCGATGATGTCCGCCTCGCCGTCGTCCCGCATGGAGGCGATGAGACGGTCGCAAAGCGCGGGGAGCTCACTCTCCGCGAAGGAGCCGCTCCGTCCGGCCCGCAGGAAGGGCGGCTTGCAGGCCTTCTGGAGCCGGGTGCAGGCCGGCGGATCCAGGGTGAGCATGTTCTCGCCGAGGGTCCGGGCCAGGAAGCTCGGCTCGGTGGCGGCGCTGAAGATCTCCGGCTGAGCCTCCATCGTCCGGACGTCGTCCCAACGGGTCACGAACCACATCTGGAGCGCGGGAATCCAGGCGACCGGCTCCTCCTCGCGCAGGCGGGCCAGGATGGGATCCGGGTCCCGGTCGAGTTCTTCGGCGGTGACCGTCGCGGCGAAGCTCATGGCAAGGTAGTCGGCACACCGGGATCCGACGGAAAGGCCGTGACACATAGGGAAGGGAATCGTCGCTCGTCCCGGTCACCGGTGTGAGCGCCGAAACGGTTCGGTTCCCTAGCTACCAGGAGTATCACGCTGCTGCTTCAAGAATGGCCTCAACAAACACCTCGAAACTTCGCGAGCGGCTTTTATCGTGACGTATCTGAGCCGCGATTGTCCGGGCTGCCTCCCTCTTCCGTAACCCGGTCCTGAAGTACCCGTGCCGCCTCAGTATCCTCTCGAACGCTTCCCAAGTTCCTCCGAGAATCGCATCGGGGTCGCGGAATGGCGCCCGTTGAGGAACGGTAGCGGGAACGCGAGGGTAGGCCTCGCGCACGGCCTCCCAATCGCCGAAATACCACGCCTCGAGCTCTTCAATGGCGATACGGTTGACCACCTGCCAGGGGCTCTTGCCACCTTGAGACCGTGTACGCAGCCCCGCAGCCGACGCCGCCATCTCCAGTTCTTTCTTGAGCGCGTGGCAATCGTCGCTGTCCCGGTCCATCACAACGATGATGCGCCAGTCCTCGGGTAGCCACCGCGCATAGCCGCGGAGACGATTCTTGAGTTCCCGCTGCAAGACGTTCTTGCTTCCGAAGGAGTGGACATCAAACGTACCCTGTTCGGGCAGTGCACGGGGAAGAAACACTCGCAGGAATTCCTCCACGGACGGCTCCTCCACGAGGAATTCCAGGTGGCGCGGGGTCATTCACCGCCACCGCTCAGCCTTCTGGCCGGTGCACCTTGATTGACGAGAGGATCGCCAGCGCCGAAATGGCCTTCCATCCAAAGGTCGCCGAGACGCGCGCCCTCTTCCACGAATTCATTGACACCCCGGCTGTCGGAGACACGCTGGACTTGCGTGTACCCCGCTTCGTCGCGCCAAAGCACACGCACTTCGGTGGGCCGTAGTTCGTCCACGAAGAATGGTGAATGGCTTGTGATGAGCAACTGGGTGCTCTCCGAGGCGACCCGACACTCTTCTGCCAGTTCCGGCAGAAGCCTGGGGTGCAAGAAGTTCTCCGGTTCCTCGATGCCGATCAGCTTCGGCGGGACCGGATCGTGCAGCAACGTTAGATAAGCCAACATCTTCAACGTCCCATCCGACGCGAACCGCGAAAGCACGGGTGTCGAAAACGGGGCGTCCTTGATCCGAAGAAGCAGGCGACCGTCCGCCAGGGCCTCCGCTTGGACCCTCTCGATTCGAGGCACCCGTCGGCGGAGGATCCGAAAGATCTCGTCAAGTCGGTCGGAATGTTGTTCGCGCAGGTGCTGGATTACATTGGCCAGATTGTCGCCCGTCGGCGACAGCCGCTCCTGCCCCCCGGCCTCGGGGTTTCCGCGCACTGCGGCCGCGGAAAGATAGGAGAGATGCCAATTCGTGACGAATTCCCGGAACGCGATCACGCGAGGGTTTTCCGCCAACATTCCGAGCGTGCTGACGGCCAGAACATCGGGGCCGGACAACCTGCGTGGCCTTCGGACGTCGTCGCGCTGCGGGCTCTCGCCCGTAATCACTTCTCCCTCACCGCGTCGGTATTCCATGAATCTGAACGGCTGGCCCCACTGTCCCCTCTTCCAGCGCAGAAACTCGTGGGTAACTACGGGCCGGCCCTTTTCCTCATCGATTTCCAAGTGATACGTGATGAGGGGCGTCCGGTGTCGCTCGCGGTATTTGAGTTCAAACACCAACGGGCCGTCGCTCGCCCGGCTGCGTAACTCACGAAAGCGCCCACGCCGATCCCAAGCCCTTCGAATTCCGTCCGTAAAGCACTCCGAGAGAAAAGCGAACACATCGAAGACGGTCGACTTCCCGCTACCGTTCGGGCCAAGTAGCACCGTAAGCGGCGTCAAGTCGGGTAGCACAACTTTGCGCAAGGCACGGTAGTTCTGCACTTTCAGTGACGTGATTCGAGGAGGGGCAATCATGCTCATTAGGCTGCGTCCTCAGAGATAGGGAAGGTACTCGCGCTTCTCCCAGTCACTCGTGTGGGCGCGGTAGCGCTCCCATTCGCGGCGCTTGACCGTGACGTGCATCCGCACGAATTCCTCCCCGAAGGCAGCCACGAGGTCCTCGTCGGCCTCGAGATCATCCAGCGCGCGGGCGAGGTCGTCGGCCACGGCGACGTCCGTGGAAGCGCCTTCCAGACAGTCGCTGGTCTCTTCGGGAGGAGGGGTGAGTTCCTGCCGGATCCCCAGCTGGGCAGCCAGCAGGGTGGCCGCCACCGCGAGGTGGGGGCCGCAGGCGCCGTCGGCGAGGCGGTGCTCGACTCGCGCCCCTTCGCCCCGCTCACGGGGGATCCGCACGGTGCAGCCGCGGTGGTCGTGGCCCCAGTTGGCCCAGTAGCCGCTCATCTGCCCCGGGCGCAGCCGGCGGTAGGAGTTCACGGTGGGGGCGACCGCCCCGGCGAGCCCCCGGTGGTGACGGAGAAGACCGGCGACCGCCGACCAGGCCAGCTTCGAAAGGCCGGCATCGCCCTTCGGGTCGTCGAAGAGGTTCTTTCCTTTCGTCTCCAGACTCAGGTTGACGTGAAGCCCCGACCCGCCGCGGTCGGTGAACGGCTTCCCGATGAAGGTGAGGTGGTAGCCGCGTTCCGCCGCTACTTCGCGGGCCAGCAGTTTGAACAGGAACGCCTCGTCGGCGGCGGTGAGGGCGTCGTTCTTGCCGAGGGTCAGCTCGAACTGCCCGTCCTCGTACTCGCTGTGGAAGGACTCGAGCACGATCCCGGCGCGCTCGGCGGCGTCGAGCACGTCCTCCAGAATCCCGTCGGGATCCATCAGCGGCCCCGAGCCGTAGACATGGGAGCCGGGAGTGTGGATCGGGTTGAAGCCGCCCTCTCCGTCAGGTTGCAGCAGGAACGCCTCCAGCTCGATGCCCACCACCGGGCCTCGTCCGTCGGCCTCGTACGCGGCGATCGCGCGCTTCAGGATGCGGCGGGGCGAACGCTCGAGCGGCTTGCCGTGCGCTTCCAGATCGGCAACCACCACGCCGATGCCGTCGGTCCAGCCTTCCCGCACCGCGGCCGGATCGAAGACGGCGCGCATGTCGGGGAGGCCCTCGAGGAGGCCGGACCCCGGGTAGGCGTCCATCTCCCGGTCGAAGCCGAGAGCGAAGGTGGCGAGGCAGTGCCCGGTGGCGACAGCGCTGGGAAGAAGGACCTTGCCGCGGGCGAGGCCGAGGTGGTCGGGCCAGAGCGGGCGGATGCGACGGAAGGTGGGGTGGGTCACGGCTGGGGTTGTATCACTCGGAGTCTTTCCCGGTAATGGTGCGAGCACCGAGACGGGCGAGGCGCCCGGCTGACAAGGCGCGAATCGGGAGGAATACCGGGTGTATTTCGACCGATTTGCAACGCAGAGCGAAGCGGTTCAGCCGGGATGCATCGCCCGTCAAATGCCGTGCGATTACCGGGACAGGCTCCTAGATCTCGGCCGCAGCACGAGCGCCGTGATCGTTCCGCTCGCCAGGAACATGTACACCGGGTAGACCGCGATGGCGAAATCCCAGCGTTCCACCGCGAGCAGATTGAAGGTGTTCCCGGCGATGAAGAGTGCCCAGGCGAGGCGGTCTTCGGTGTGCGGCGCGCGGTACGCCTTCCGGATGGTCGGCACCGCGCCCAGGAAATCAACGCCGAGCGTCATGACCAGGGCGACGACCGGGGAGTTGAACCACCACCAGAGCAGGAGGCCGCTGCCGGCGCCCATGAGGCAGCCGCGGTCCAGGGGAGTCGATCCGCCCTCTCCGTAGCGGATGCTGAGTACCGCGGTCACCAGGGGGCCGACGATGTAGCTCACCGGTACCCAGATGGTGGTCTCGGCGCCGGAGAAGTAGTAACTGGCGCCCAAGATCAGCCCGGTGGTCGTCCAGATCCACCAGGTGGCCCGGTTCGGACGGGTCTGGCCGCGCAGAATGGCCACGATGTAAGGGACGAACGCGGCCAGCGATAGCACGCCAGCCACCCACCCGGCCAGAACGGGAAACGCCGGCATCAATCGGTCCTGCGGAGCGTGCGGAAGGGCGGAGTCGTATCCATCACAGGTGCCGGTGCGCCGGCGAGCGTACAGCGCGTGAGCCGGAGGCGGGTTACGCAGTTGATGCGGTAGCTGGGACGGGATCTGTCGGCGGCGCGGGTTCCGGAACAGGATCCGGAACGCGCGCAGCCCGGCGCTCCTTCAACCCGGTACGCTAGGAGCGGCCATGATCCGACCGCGTTCCGTCTGTCCCAGTCTGTTCCTCGGGCTGTTATTGGCGGCAGGCTGCGGGATGCCCGAGACGAGCCTTCCAATGCGGGAGGTGCCCCAGATCCCGCTGGAGGTGTCCACCGGCCAGTTGGGGGAACTCTTCGACGAGATCATCGAAAAGACCGAACGGCGGGAGGCCTTTTCGGAAGTCAAGGAGGAGGCCCTGTCCTATTCCCCGCTGGCCGACATGAAGGCTCTCCGCTCGGAGTTCGTCGCGGCGGAGAGCGAGGCGGACCTCTACTACGCGCTGGTCAAGCTCAGCAACGCGCGGCGGGACCGCCATCTGTCGGTAAACCCGGTGGACGGCGGCCTGCACGTTCCCATCGCCCCGGAACTCGTCGCGCCGATCCACGTCCTGCCGGACTACTCCGACCTCGACAACCCGTCGTTCTTTGTCGCCAGGGTGGGGATGGGCCTGTCCTCCCCCGAACCGGGGGACCTCATCGTCGCCGTTAACGGCCGGAGCATCGCGGAGTACGTCGAGGAGTTCACCTCGTGGATACGTCACTCCTCGTTGCCCGGGCTCTACTGGCACATGGCTCGTGAGCTGCCCATGCTGGTGCCGGGCGTCCCGCTCGACCTGTACTCGGAAACCCTGAACCTCACGCTGGAGCGCACTCCGGGCGACCGTTACGAGGTGTCCCTCCCCTACGGGGACCCGGACACGCACACCGTGGGACCCGAGCCGGAATACCCGGACCTCGAGATGGTCCTGGAACGGGAGAACTTCCGAGTCCACGTGAACGAAGACGAGCGGATCGTCCTCCTGCAGTGGTTTGATTTCGAATTCTCACTCATCCAGGACGTCATGGATCTCATGGAACTGGCGGAGCGGGACGAAGTGCTGGACTTCGACGTGGTCATCGACGTCAGGGGGAGCAGTGGAGGCTCGCACGGGGCCTACGCGATCCAGCGCCTGGTGGATCGGGCGTTTCGCACGACCTACGGGAATGTCCGGCTGAGCGACGCCGGAGAGGCGTTGATCGAGCGGTTCCAGAACATGGAGATCGACGAGAGCGCCCCGGACATCTTCGGGCTGAACCTCAGCCGCAGTTGGCTCCGCGACTGGGCGCGAACCGATGCGGCGGAAGCGATCCTGCGGGGGGACGACTACACGCCGCCCACGCCCTTCAAGCTCGCGCACCTGCCGAGAGACTCGGGCGGCATCCTGCAACCGGCGCCGGTGCACTTCCGGGGGCGGGTGGCGATCATCGCCGGACCCCACGGCGGTTCGCATCTGGACCAGTTCGTGTCCATGTTCGCCGACAACGATCTCGCGCCGGTCGTGGGGATGCCGGCAGGCGGTTACAGCAACACCTGGGAACACGAAGAGGTTCTCACGTTCCCCGGTACCGATCGGCCGGTGGCCGAGTTCATGTGGAACATCGGGCACACGCTCCGGCCCAATACGGAGATCCTGGAGGGCAATCCGGTGGTGCCCGATATCTACGTGCCCCTGACGCGCGCCAACTTCGAGACCTACGATCAGGAACTGCTCGAACTGGCGATCGGCGCGATCCGGGATCCATAGCACTCGTGCCGAAACGTCTCCGTTCCCTGGACGCCTTCCGCGGGGCAACGATCGCCGGGATGATCCTGGTGAACAACCCGGGGAGCTGGGACCACGTGTATCCGGCGCTGCTCCATGCGCCGTGGCATGGCTGGACGCCGACGGACCTGATCTTCCCCTTCTTCCTGTTCATCGTGGGCGTGGCCATTCCGTTCTCGCTGGGGCGGCGGATGGAAACGGGAGACCCGCGCGGGACGCTCTTCCTCCGGGTTCTGCGCCGCAGCTCGATCCTCATCCTGCTCGGCCTGCTGCTCGCGGCCTGGCCGTTCGTCGACCTTGGGAGCCTCCGGCTGCCGGGCGTGCTGCAGCGGATCGGGGTGGTCTATCTGGTGGTCGGTGCGGCGTTCCTGTGGCTGGGCCGCCGGGGCCTCACCGCGTTCACCGCCGCCTGCCTGATCGGCTTCGCCGCCGTCATGCGGTTCGTCCCCGCTTCGGGCGGCGTCGCGGGCGACCTCGACCCCGGAACGAACATCGCCGCCTTCCTGGACCGCGTCCTCCTGCCCGGGACCCTCTACCAGGGGACCTGGGACCCCGAGGGGGTCCTCTCCACGGTCCCGGCGATCGCAAGCGCGCTGCTCGGGATTTTCTGTGGACAGTGGCTCCGGTCGGCCAGCCCCCCCTTCCAGAAGACGACCGGCATGCTGACCGCCGGATTCACGCTGCTGACCGCGGGCTGGATCTGGAGCTTCTGGCTGCCGATCAACAAGAACCTCTGGACGAGTTCCTACGTGCTGTTCACCGCGGGCATCGCGCTTTGCCTGCTGCCTCGCTTCTTCCTGATCATGGACCTCCGGAAGCCGCCGCGCTGGACCGCTCCCCTGGAGGCGCTCGGGAAGAACTCCATCCTGGCCTTCGTGGGCTCCGGGCTGGTCATCAAGACCATGCTGCTCTTTCCCGAGCGGGGCGACGGCTCGGCCTACACCTGGACCTACGATACGCTCTTCGCGTCTTGGCTCGGCCCGCTGAACGGATCCCTCGGGTTCGCCCTCGCGAACGTGGCGGTGTGGACGGCGATCGCGGTGGTTCTGGACCGGCGGCGGATCTACCTGAAAGTGTGAAGGAGAAGGCGGCATGAAGATCCGGGTTTTTCTGACCGCGGTCACAACGTTTACGCTCGCGTTCGCCGGGTGCGGTGGGACGGCGGGCCGTCGGGTGAGGGAATTCCTGCGCGCCGGACCCCCTCCGCAACCCGCTGATACCCAGACGGTGGTGGCGGTCACGGAAACCCCACCGGTCGCGGACGGCGGCGACGCCGCGGACGACCCGGCGATCTGGGTCAACACGGCGGACCCGCAGGCGAGTCTCATCGTGGCGACCAACAAGCGACGCGGGTTGGTCGTCTACGGGCTTGACGGCGAAGTCGTCTCGACGAACGACGTCGGTCCGGTCAACAACGTCGATCTACGCGCTGCGGTTGGCGGTGCCGGCCCGGAGGAGGCAATTGTCGTCGCGGCTACGAACCGCACCGCCCGGACGGTCAACGTCTTCGCGCTTGATCCCGCGACGGGCAGCCTGTCGCCGCTGCTGAGTGCTCCGATCACGCCGGGCTTCCGGGAAGAGCCCTACGGTCTGTGCATGTACCGCAGCGCGGCGAGCGGTGACCTGTACGTCTTCGCCATCGATTTCGGAGGCGCGGTAGAACAGTGGCGGCTGGATCGCGACGGGGGGCGCGGATTGACCGGCACGCGGGTGCGCTCCTGGGCGATCGGCAGCAAGACGGAGGGGTGCGTTGCCGACGACGCGAACGGCTGGCTGTTCGTTGGCGAGGAAGAGGTGGGCATCTGGCGCTATGGCGCCGAGCCCGACGCCGCGGCAACCGAGCGCTTCTTGGTTGACCGCACCGGGGTCGGTGAGGTCCCGGGGGCACGCCTGGCGGCCTCGGTCGAAGGCCTGACCCTCCACGCTTCGCCGGACGGCGGCCCGCTCGATGGTTTTCTGGTGGCGTCCAGTCAGGGGAACAACACCTACGTCGTCTACGACCGTGCGCCGCCGCACGCCTACCGCGGGACATTCCGCGTGGGTGACGGCAGCGGAACGGTCGACGGGACTGAGGACACGGACGGGCTGGATGTCGTGTCCGCGCCGCTCGGGCCGAGCTATCCAATGGGCCTGCTCGTGGTGCAGGACGGCGTCAACGTAGCCGCGGACGGCTCCGAGGCCAACCAGAACTTCAAGTTCGTGTCCTGGCAGGACGTGGTCGAGGCGCTCGACCTGACTCCGGGATCCTGATCTGCGCCTTGTCGGCCGGCCCCCGGTGCGGCGGATTCGGCGCCGAAGCCGGTTACTCGCCTTAGCAGCCTGTGGACAAAGTCATGCGGCGTTCGACCGGCGATGCATCCCGGCTGAAACACTCCGCTTCGCGTCGCTCATCGTTGCGCTTCGGTCGAAATACACTCGGGCCAGTTCTCCCGGTGGGGGCTCCTCCCTCGCGCGCCTTGTCAGCCGGGCGCCTCGCCCCCACCGGGAGAACTGGCCGCTCTCGGCGCTCACACCACTTTATCCACAGGCTGTTAGGGCAGTGCGTCGATCCGCCACCTGCCGTCACTCTGTTTGGTGGCCACGAACCCGTTCAGGCTCAGGCTGCCATCGACACACAAGACTTCGTAACAGCCTCGCCCGTCTGAGGTAACCCGAAACCGATTGTCAGTGAGGCTGAAACCGGGAATGACGACCGTGCAGAACTCACCGGGACTCAACAACTGGCCGACCGTGCAGGCGGGTCCCGTGGATCCGACTTCGACCCGCACCCCGGCCGAGCAGTTGTTGCCGGTGTCGCTCTCCCCACTGACCGCATCGACGCAAGCGCCGTAGTAATACGTTCCACGCGAACTCGGCGCCCTCAGGAGAACTGACGCCGTCACTCTGCCGCCGGCTGTCAGCGCCTCGAGGGAAATCGTCTTGACCTCCGTATCGTTCGTCGAGATCGTCGAGTCCGACGAGCGGTAGTAGCGCAGCGTCGTCGAGCCGGACGGACCAATGCCCTGGTTCCGGACGGTAGCCGACAGCGTGAAGAAACCATCCGGAACCACCATCGTCCGGCTGACCTCGGGAGATTCAGCAACGAGGTCCGGCGCTCCGCCGCCCGACTCCACCGTAAGCGAGACGCCGGCCGAACAGTTGTTGCCGGTGTCGCTCTCCTCGCTCACCGGCTCCACGCACGCGCCGTAGTAGTACGTCCCGGGCGAGTTCGGCGCCGTCAATCGAATCGACTCCAACCCGCTCCTGCCCGCTGACAGCCCGAAAACGGAATCCGTGCCCTCCTCCATGTCGCCCGTCGAAATTGTGGAGTCCAACGAACGGTAGTAGTGCAGCGTCGTCGACGCCGACCGACTGCCGCCCTGGTTCCGGACGGTGGCCGACAGCGTGAAGCCCTTCCCCGGAATCACCGAACTGGTGCTCACTTCGGGAGATTCAACGACGAGATCCGGTCCGGCGACCGCCTCCACAGTAAGTGGCACAGCGGCCGAGCAGTTGTTGCCGGGGTCGCTCTCCCCGCTCACCGGCTCCACGCATGCACCGTAGTAGTGCGTCCCGGGCGAAACCGGCGCCGTCAGGCGAATCGACTCCAACCCGCTCGCGCCGCCAGACAGCCCGAAAACGGAATCCGTGCCCACCTCCAGATCGCTCGTCGAGATCGTCGCGTCCGACGAACGGTAGTAACGCAACGTCGTTGAGTCGGACCGACCGGCGCCCTGGTTCCGGACGGTTGCCGACAGCGTGAAGGACGCCTCCGGAACCACCGTATTGCTGCTCACCTCGGGAGACTCAACGACCAGATCCGCCGCCGCCCCGCCGCCCGACTCCACCGTAAGCGGCAAGCCGGCTGAGCAGTTGTTGGCAGTGTCGCTCTCCTCGCTCACCGGCTCCACGCACGCGCCGTAGTAGTAGGTCCCGGGCGAGTTCGGCGCCGTCAGGCGAATCGACTCCAACCCGCTCGCGCCGCCCACCAGCCGGGAAACGAAATCCGTGCCCATCTCCGTATCGCCCGTCGAAATCGTCGCGTCCGACGAACGGTAGTAACGCAACGTCGTCGACGCGGACCGACCAGCGCCCTGGTTCCGAACGGTGGCCGACAGCGTGAAGGACCCCTCCGGAACCACCGTATTGCTGCTCATCGCGGGAGACTCAACGACCAGATCCGGGGCTGTCCCGCCGCCCGACTCCACGACCAGCGGTACACCCGCCGAGCAGTTGTTGCCGGTGTCGCTCTCCTGGCTCACCGACTCGACGCATGCACCGTAGTAGAACGTCCCGTCCAGGGTCGGGGCCGTCAGGCGAATCGACTCCATCCCGCTCTCGCCAGCTGACAACCGCGAAACGAAATCCGTGCCGACCTCCGTATCGCTCGTCGAGATCGTGGAGTCCGCCGAACGGTAGTAGCGCAACGTCGTCGACGCAGACCGATCGCCGCCCTGGTTCCGAACGGTAGCCGACAGCGTGAAGGACGCCTCCGGAACCACCGTACTGCTGCTGACCTCGGGAGACTCGACAACCAGATCCGGCGCCGCCCCGCCGCCCGACTGCACGACAAGCGGCACGCCGCCCGAGCAGTTGTTCCCGGTGTCGCTCTCCCCGCTCACCGACTCCACGCACGCACCGTAGTAGTACGTCCCGTCCAGGGTCGGCGCCGTCAGGCGAATCGACTCCATCCCGCTCGCGCCAGCCTGACAGCCGCGAAACGAAATCCGTACCGACCTCCGTATCGCTCGTCGAGATCGTGGAGTCCGACGAACGGTAGTAGCGCAACGTCGTCGACGCGGACCGTTCGGCGCCCTGGTTCCGGACGGTGGCCGACAGCGTGAAGGACGCCTCCGGAACCACCGTGCTGCTGCTGACCCCGGGAGATTCGACGACCAGATCCGACGCCGCCCCGCCGCCCGACTCCACCCAAGCGGCACGCCGACCGAGCAGTTGTTCCCGGTGTCGCTCTCCCCGCTCACCGACTCCACGCACGCGCCGTAGTAGTACGTCCCGGGCGAAACCGGCGCCGTCAGGCGAATCGACTCCAACCCGCTCGCGCCGCCTGCCAGCCCGAAACGAAATCCGTGCCGACCTCCGTGTCGCTCGTCGAGATCGTGGAGTCCGACGAACGGTAGTAGCGCAACGTCGTCGACGCGGACCGTTCGGCGCCCTGGTTCCGGACGGTTGCCGACAGCGTGAAGGACGCCTCCGGAACCACCGTATTGCTGCTCACCTCGGGAGACTCAACGACCAGATCCGCCGCCGCCCCGCCGCCCGACTCCACCCTGAGCGGCACGCCGGCCGAACAGTTGTTGCCGGTGTCGCTCTCCCCGCTCACCGGCTCGACGCACGCGCCGTAGTAATACGTCCCGGGCGAAACCGGCGCCGTCAGGCGAATCGACTCCAACCCGCTCGCGCCGCCGGACAGCCCGAAAACGGAGTCCGTGCCCATCTCCGTATCGCCCGTCGAAATCGCCGAGTCCAACGAACGGTAGTAGCGCAACGTCGTCGACGCGGACCGACCAGCGCCCTGGTTCCGGACGGTGGCCGACAGCGTGAAGGACCCCTCCGGAACCACCGTACTGCTACTCACCTCGGGAGACTCAACGACCAGATCCGGCGCCGCCCCGCCGCCCGACTCCACCCTGAGCGGCACGCCGGCCGAACAGTTGTTGCCGGTGTCGCTCTCCCCGCTCACCGGCTCGACGCACGCGCCGTAGTAATACGTCCCGGGCGAAACCGGCGCCGTCAGGCGAATCGACTCCAACCCGCTCGCGCCGCCGGACAGCCCGAAAACGAAGTCCGTGCCCATCTCCGTATCGCCCGTCGAGATCGTGGAGTCCGACGAACGGTAGTAGCGCAACGTCGTCAACGCGGACCGACCAGCGCCCTGGTTCCGGACGGTGGCCGACAGCGTGAAGGACCCCTCCGGAACCACCGTACTGCTACTGACCTCGGGAGACTCGACGACCAGGTCCGGCGCCGCCCCGCCGCCCGACTCCACCCTGAGCGGCACGCCGGCCGAACAGTTGTTGCCGGTGTCGCTCTCCCCGCTCACCGGCTCCACGCACGCGCCGTAGTAGTACGTCCCGGGCGAAACCGGTGCCGTCAGGCGAATCGACTCCAACCCGCTCGCGCCGCCGGACAGCCCGAAAACGGAGTCCGTGCCCATCTCCGTATCGCCCGTCGAAATCGCCGAGTCCAACGAACGGTAGTAGCGCAACGTCGTCAACGCGGACCGTTCGGCGCCCTGGTTCCGAACGGTGGCCGACAGCGTGAAGGACCCCTCCGGAACCACCGTACTGCTGCTGACCTCGGGTGATTCAACGACCAGATCCGGCGCCGCTCCGCCGCCATCGGGAAGTGCGTCAATCCGCCACGTGCCGTCATTCTGTCTGCTGGCCCTGAACCCGCTCAGGTTCATGGCGTCACCGGCACAGATGATTCCGTAGCAGCCGCGGCCATCCGATGTGACGTGAAACCGATTGTCTCCACCGCTGATGTTGGGAATGTCAACCGTGCACGACTCGCCGATATGCAACACCAGGCCCACCCTGCAGGCCGGGAGGCTGCCAGGGGTGTCGCCCTGGCGGACCGTGACGGCGATCGGTTGGGTGGCGGATAGCCCGCCGGAGTCCGTGGCCGTAACCGTGGCGACCGCGGCCCCAGCACTCACGGGGCTGAGCACCAGGGTGCTGCCCGAAACGCTGGCGTCCACGATCCCGACATTGCTGGAGACGACTGCGTACGCAAGCGTGTCGCCATCCGGGTCGGAAAAGTACGGCGTCACGCCCACCCTCGCCACGCTTCCTCCTACGGTCAGTATCTGCTCGGGAATCGCTCCGGAGGCTGAAGGGGCGCGGTTGGCGACGACCCCGGGTGGAGTCGGGGGAGTCGGGCCCGCCGACGATGCGCCGCCTCCACAACCTGAGGCCTGGCATAGGCCAAGCAAAAGGAGCCCGCCGGAGAAGCAATGACGGCTGTAGCGCTGCCAACACATACTCCCTTCGCACGTCATCTCGTGGGATTGCCCCTCAGTGCGGCGAGTGTGAGTCTGTGTACGTGGCCCTGTCCAATGACCACCGAAAACTGGTCACTGCCAGCAGCCAAAGACCGCGCACACTCGGAGAGGACGCCGAGCGTTGCCGGCGCCCGCTCGTTGGTTTTCGCGGTGTTGATGGACTTCGGACAATGGACATATGTGGGCGTCGAAACTGGACAGCTCGGTCAGCAAGGATTTGCTGGCCAGCTCTGAGGAGACGAGCGCCCACAACGCCGTTTCGGGACTCTCACCTCGGCGATCCGCCCGCTTCCGCACCGGAAAGGCCAAGCGGGACCAGCACGAACTCCGCCATCACTACGATATGCGGAATGATCCGGGCGGGTTGCAGACGGGCCGGGTTGGGTCGCGCCGTCGCCGTCTGGTGCCTGGCCCTCGCCGTTTGGCGCTGCGGCCCGCCATCGTCGCCCAAGGGCGAGCCGTCCGACCGCGACAGCGCGTCCATCTTTCGTGAGGTCTCGGCCGAGGCCGGGCTTGACTTCGTGCACCGGAGCGGCGCCGCCGGCGAGTTCTACCTGCCCGAGATCATGGGAAGCGGCGGCGCCCTGTTCGACTACGACAACGACGGTGACCTCGACGCCTATCTCGTGCAGAGCGGTTCGCTCGGGTCAGGCGAGGCAACGGAAAACCGCCTCTACCGGAATGTTCTCTCCGCGGCCGGGGCGGGAAATGCGCCGAGATTCGAAGATGTCACCGATCAGGCCGGCGTCGGTGACCGCGGCTACGGGATGGGGGTCGCCACGGGCGACTACAACAACGACGGCTTCTCTGACCTGTTCGTGACGAACTTCGGCGGCAATGCTCTCTACCGGAACGAGGGCGACGGCACCTTTGCCGAGGTTGGTCGCGCGGCGGGCGTGGACGATGCCCGTTGGGGAACGAGCGCGGCTTTCTTCGACTTCGACCGCGATGGTCATCTCGACCTGTTCGTCGTCAACTACGTGGACTTTCGAGTCAGTGAGAACACGATCTGCCGTCCCACGGGGGTGCGGGACTACTGCCATCCCAGCAACTTCGAGCCGCAGGTGGACGTTCTCTACCGCAATCGCGGCAACGGGACATTCGCCGACGTCACCAGGGCGGCGGGCATTGACCGGGCCTACGGAAGCGGGCTCGGGGTCGCGGTCCTGGACTTCGACGAGGATGGCTGGCTCGATGTGTACGTCGCGAACGACGGGAACGAGAACCAGCTCTGGTGGAACCGCGGGAACGGCACGTTCGAGGATGTCGCGCTCTTCGGCGGCGTCGCGCTCAACGGCGACGGGGCGGCCGAAGCCGGCATGGGTATCGCCGTGGACGACTTCGACCGTGACGGCGACTCCGACATCTTCGTCACGCACCTCCGCGACGAGACGAACACCCTGTACGAGAACCAGGGTGAAGGCCTCTTCGAGGACACGACCTTTCCCCGCGGCCTCGGATATCCGAGTCTCTCTGCGACCGCGTTCGGGGTCCAGTGGCTCGACTTCGACAACGACGGACTCTCGGACCTGTTCGTCGCGAACGGGGCCGTGGCGCTTGGCCGGCCGGAACTGAGGAAGGGATCTCCTTACGCCGAGTCAAACCAACTCTTCCGCAGCGACGGCGCCCGGTTCGAACTGGTTCCCATCGGTTCCAACCCGGAGGAGGATCTCGTCGAGGTGAGCCGGGGGGCGGCGTTCGGCGACGTGGACAACGATGGCGACGTGGATGTCCTGGTCTCCAACAACCAGGGGCCAGCGAGGCTCCTGCTCAACCAGGTGGGAGCACGCCGTCACTGGATCTCGCTGAGGCTGAAACCGGACCAAAGTGGATCGCGGGGTGGATCGCGGGGTGGATCGGCCGCGCTCGGCGCCCGGGTCACGCTCGTCCGAACCAGCGGAGACCGGCTGGCGAAGCTGGTGGGCACCGACGGAAGCTATGGAAGCGCGAGCGATCCCCGCGTTCATTTCGGACTCGACGCCGACACGGAGGTCTCCGGGGTGGAGGTTGTGTGGCCAGGCGGCGAAACGGAATTCTTCTCCGATGTCCTGGTCGACCGCGAGAACGAGCTCGTCGAGGGCGCCGGCTCCCCCGGCTGAGGTGCGATGACGACGCGCCTTCTCCTCGCGTTGACGGGTTGTCTCGCCGGACAGGCCTGTCTCGTTGGGCAGGCCTGTCGTGCCCAGCCGGACGAAATCCGCGTCCCGGTCCTGACGGCGGCGCAGCTCGAATCGCTCGAACCTTCCGCCCGCACCGATCTCGAAGCCGCCCAGCAGGCGGCCCGTAGCGGCACCCACGATCCCGAAGTCCACGGTCGGCTCGCGCTGCTGCTTCACGCGCAGGGTTTCCTGGAGGCGGCCTCTTCCTCCTACGGGCGCGCCCAGGATCTTGCTCCCCTCGAAGCTCGCTGGCACCGGCTGGACGCACACCGGGCTGCCGAGGCCGGAGAAGAGGGCGAGGCGCTCGAACACGCGCTCCAGGCGCTCGAACTCGATCCCGGCTCGGTCCCGGCGCGCACCACGCTCGCGCAACTCGAGTTCCGTCGCGCCCGTTTGGAGGAAGCGCGCGCCCACTTCCGGGCGGCGCTCGAAGGGGAACCCGGCAACTTCACGGCCCTTCGTGGAATGGCGACGCTCGAGTTGCGTAGCGGGAATCTCGCCGAGGCCGTGAGTTTCCTGGAGCGGGCCCTCGCAGTGGACCCGGGCGATCCAACCGTGCACTACACGGCGGCGCTCGCGTTCGAGCGCCTGGGAGAGACCGGACGCGCCGAAGAGCACCTGGCCGCTTCCCGGCGCGGCCCGGCCCGGCGTCCCGCGATCGAACCGCCGCCGGAGATCCTCGCCCTGCGCGGCCGGGGGGCGCGCGCCGCACTGGCGACGGGGACGGAACTGCTCGAGCGGGGCCAGTACGACGAGGCCCTCCTTGCCTTGAGGGAGGCGGCGGCCGCGGAGCCCGGATCGGCCGATGCGCACAACGCCCTCGGGGCGGCGTTCGAGCAAACCCGGGATCTCGAGCAGGCGCGAGCTCACTACGAGCGGGCGGTGGCGCTGGAGCCGGACCTCGCGGTGGCGCGAGGGAACCTGGGCGCCCTCCTGGGCCGACTCGGAGAGATCGACGCGGCAACCGAACACCTCGAAGCGGCGGTTCGGCTCGACCCGGGGCAGGCGGAACCGCATTTCACCCTGGGCGTCGCGTTCGAAGCACAGGGCCGTAGCCGGGACGCGGTCGCAGCGTTCCAGGGCGCCCTGGCCCGCGACCCCGGAATGGCGAGGGCGCACGTTCGGCTCGGAACGCTGCTCGGCGGCGACGCGAGGCTTGAGGAAGCGCTTGGCCATCTCTCGACGGCCGTCGAACTGGAGCCCGAGTCGGGGGAGGCGCATCACTACCTGTCGGTCGCTTTGCACCGGCTCGGCGATACCCCGGAGGCGATCGGCCACGAACGCCGAGCCATCGCCCTCGCCGAAGCGGCAGGCGACGCCGATTTGCTCGGCACGGCGCACTACACCCTCGCGCTCCTTCTTCAGGAGACCGGAGAACTCGCCGAGGCACTGTCCACCCTGGAAAGGGCGCTCGCCCAATATCCCGAAAACATCGAAATCCTCTCCGAGGTTGCCCGCACTCATCACCTTGCGGGGAACCACGGCGCCGCCATCGAGCACCAGCGGCAAGTCATTGGCGCACGGCCAGCGGATGCGGACGCCCACTACCGGCTGGGCGTTTTCCTGGCAGCCAGCGGCGATCCGGCCGCGGCGCGAAGGGCCTTCGAGGACAGCCTCCGGGTGCTGCCCGGATTCGCTCCTGCAGCAGAGGCGATCGAGCGGCTCAACCGCCGGCGCTAACAGCCTGTGGTGAAGGAAGTTAGGGCAGTCTGGCCCGGATGAGCGCCAGCCGCTCTTCGATGACCTTCTGATCCGGCTCCAGCGCGAGCGAGCGCTCGAACGCAGCGCGGGCCGCTTCGAGGTCGCCCGACTGTTCGCGGGCCTCGCCGAGGGCGTTAAGCAACGCCGTGCCCGCCGGGCGGAGCGAGGCTGCCCGCCCCAGATGGCGCGCGGCTTCAGCAAACTCCTGCTTGAAGTAGTGGGCGAACCCCAACCCGGCGACCACTTCGTACTGACTGTCGTGCTCCGCCTCGAGCGGCTTCAGTAGTTCCAACGCCCGATCGGCATCCTCGCTTCGCAGATAGACGTTGGCGAGCTTCCAGCGAGCCATGGGGAGATCGGGACCCCCCGCGCCGACCGCCCGCTCGAGTTCCACGCGCGCCTCCTCGAACCGCCCCAGCGCCAGGTATTGATTCCCGCGCGTCAAGGCCAGCAGACCCGGAGTCGCCGCCTCCGCTCCACCGCGGTGGACGTAGCTCGCACGCGCCACCAGGCGGGGGATGATCTGAACCGGGGCAGTTCGGCGCGCCGTCACCGTCCCGCCCGGATCCCGGAGTTCGAGGTCGAGAAGGTAGGCGCCCGCCTCCAGGTCCCCCAACTCGATCTCCGCATAGTCCGATCCGTCCTGGAAGTCGTCGGTCGCAAGCACCACTTCCCGCAGGGCCGCGTCGCCGCTGCCGAGCGTCATTCGCAGCGTCGATCCGGGCTCGGCCCTCGCGACCTGCACGCCCACCAGCAGCGTCTCCCCCAAAGAGAAGAGATCGTCCGCCGCCGGCCGGAAGCGACGGCGCCCGTCAGCGAACGCCCCCGTCTGCACCTCTTGATGCGCTTCCACTTCGAAGGCGACGATGGGATCGCCCACAATGGGAGCGCCCGGGCCTGATCCCGGAGCGGTGATGGCCGCCTCGGCCACCGTGAACCGCTTCATGACGCGGTTCCTGAGCACGACGCTGGCATCGAAGTCGCCCGGTACGAGGGGAAAGGCGCCCTGGAAGGCAAAGGGCGACGCCTGGACCGCTTCCATCTGGGCCGCCGACAGGTCCACGATGAGTTCGCGGTCCTCGGTGTACACGAGATTGCCCTCCCGGTCCCGCACATCGAGCGTCAGGTCCACGACGGTGTAGAAACGCGACCTCGCTTCATCGCTTTCGAGCGCCATGTCCTGGGGATCGAGCTCGATCGAGTAGTGCACGAGCGAACTCGCATCGGGTGCCAGCAGCACCCGGAAAACGCTGCGGTTCGGGACGAAGTTGAACGAATAGTCGGCAGTGACCAGGTCGCCGTAGCGGCGGGCCGCATCGAGATAGTCCGTGCGGATGCGGCGGCCCGGAGCGTCCAGAATGCGGTCCAGCAGAATGTCGGTCCCCAGGGATGCCCGGCCGTTGAGGAGGTCTCCGGGGTCGCTGGGGTCGAAGGAAAGCGATGCCCGGCCGAGCTCGGGAGAGACGTCATTGAGAGTCTGGAGGATCTCTCTCGGGTCGTTTGTTTCCAGCGAGGCGTAGCGGCCCCGCAGCAGGCTTCTCGGACCGTCGAGCGCCGGGTGGTAGAGCCGGTATTCGCCGATGTCGCGCGGCTTGAAGAACACGAGATAGAAGAAGGACGGCAGCCCCACCCCGGACTCACCCTGGTAGAACCACAGTTCGGTCGAGACGATCTCGTTCAGGCCGTCAAAGCGCTGGCGCTCCCGGGGCTCTCCGAGCAGGATGAACATCCTGCCGCGGTCGGTCCTCCAGCCGGGTCGGGTGGTGTCGTCGGCCAGTGAGCCAGTCGCGAAACCGAGACGCCGGTAGTGCTCTTCCCTGCCCTCGTTCACCAGCGTCGCCGGGTTCGGATCGCGCTTCCGCCAGAACGCTTCGATGAAGTGCCGGCGCTCCTCAAGCGTCTCCAGCGCGAGAAAAAAGTCCCTCTCCGCGTCGGTGTTGATGTAAACGACCTCTTCTTCGATCCAGGTGCGGTGCTCGGGCGTGAGCCGCTCGAGCCGTTCATCCTGCGCGCTCGCCGCGACGGGTCCGGCGAGACCCCCTGCCAGTGCGCAACCGGCCAGAAAGCGAAAGCGTTGTACGCGGGCGACCTCTTTGAACCGGTCCCAGGACAGGACGGCTCGCTGGCTCATGGTGACCCGCCTGCTAGCAGCCGGTGGTGGGACCCGCGCGGCCCAGTTCTCCCGGTGGGGGCTCGGCCGGCGATCCATCCCGGCTGAACCGCGTCGCTTCGCGCCGCTCATCGTTGCGTTTCGGTCGAAAGACACTCGGGCCAGTTCTCCCGGTGGGGGCTCCTCCCTCACGCGCCTTGTCAGCCGGGCGCCTCGCCGGCCTCGGCGCTCACGCGGGTTCCACCACCGGCTGCTACCGCCGCGCCGGTCCCCGCAAGACGGTCCCTGGCTTCGCGCCGGTCAGGGAGCCGTCTTTGATGACGGGAATCCCGTTCACCAACACATGAACGATCCCCACCGGGTAGTGATGAGGATCGGTGTACGTCGCGCGATCCTGCACCGTGTCCGCGTCGAAGACCGTGATGTCGGCGAACTTCCCGACCTGAACCAGACCTCGATCGTCCTGGCCGAACTGCATCGCCGGCATGGACGTCATCTTGTGAACGGCCTCCTCCAAGGTGAGCACGCCCTTTTCGCGTACGTAACGAGACAGGATGCGGGGAAATGTTCCGTAGCTTCTGGGATGCGGATAGCCACGGCCGAGGCCGACCGAATCGCCGTCGGTCTCGAACATCGCTTGAGGATGCCGCATGATGCGTTCGAGGTCGTCTTCCGACATCACATGGTAGATGGCGTTGAACCCTCCGGCGAGCTGGAGTTCGATGACGAGCTGCACCCCGGCTTCGACCGTGTTCGGGAGTCCGCGGTCCGCCGCCAAATCGGCGAGCGTCTTGCCGTTGTAGTCCGGGATCGACCGAATGACCCGAAACTGGATTCTCGACAGATCGTCTCCGGTCCACTCCTGCTCCATCCGATCCGCGATGCCAATCTCGATCCGTCTCCGCGTGCCGGGATCCTCCAGCCGCGCTGCGAGTTCGTCGCTGCCACCCGCGAGCGCCCACGGGGGGAACAGAACGCTCGAGCCCGTGCTCGCCGCCGCGTACGGGTATAGGTCGTGTTTGATGTCGAGCCCCGCCGCCCGCGCTTCGTCGATCATGCGGAGGGTCTCAGTGCTCTGCCCCCACTGGGCAACGCCCATGGCCTTATGGTGCTGGATCTGCGCGGGGATTCCTGCTTCGCGCGCGACCCGGATGAGTTCGTCGGCCGACTCGACGAGCCCTCGCCCCTCGTCTCTCATGTGGGACACGTAGATGCCGCCGTAGCGCGCCGCGATCTTCGCGAGTTCCACAACCTCTTCCGTCCTCGCATAGTTGGCCGGCACATACAGGAGCCCGGTCGAGAGACCGAGCGCGCCCTGCCGCATCGTCTCCTCGACGAGGCGTTTCATCTCCTCGAGTTCGTCGGCGGTCGGCTCCCGATCTTCAAGTCCGAGAACCTGTTTCCGCACCCAGGTGTGGCCGGCGAAGAACCCCACATTGGGGGCCACCTCCAGACTGGCCATGAACTGATCGAGCGGCCACGGCTGGTCGCCGCTATGAAGGCTCGCCAGAATCGTCGTGATGCCCTGGCGCAGGAAATTCTCCGCGAGGGGACGCTCGCGAATGCTGGACTGAATATGGGCGTGGTTATCGATGAATCCCGGGGTGACGATGAGGCCCTCGGCGTCGAGCACTTCACGCGCTTCGTCGGCGTTGATGCCATCCCGAGCGATTCGCGCGACACGTCCGTCGCGGATGCCGACATCAGCCCGAAACCGAGGCGATCCCGAACCGTCGACGACGGTCCCGCCCCGGATCAGGAGTTCGAACGATGGGCCCTGCGAAGCGGCCGGCCCGAGAACCAGCGCGAGGAGCGCGAGGCTCGAAGCGCCCACCACTGCGTCCTATCGAGGCAGGCTGAACGTGAGGATCTTCGCGCCCGATCCGTCCGACTGCGAGGTGGCGATGGACACCTGCTGGCGTCCGCCCGCGAGATAGGTGACGGGATTGCCGAAACCGCCGCCGCCCAGCGCGATCTCGTGGAGCAGCGTGCCGTCCGCCTTGTTGAAGATGTAGAGATGATCGCTCGCCGCGCTGATGAGGAGCAGCCCTCCTTCGGTGACGAGCGCTGCGGATTGCCCGTGCTGCGGCGGGCCCACCCCGAGCTGGGGGAGATCCAGATCCTGCAGCAACGGATGGTTGCGGATGGCCGGTGAATCGCCGAGGGGAATCTGCCAGAGCAGCTCGCCGGCGTTCAGATCGATGGCGGTGAGGGTGGCGTAGGGAGGCTTGTGCACGGGCACGCCTTCTGCGATCTCCAGCCGGGCCCCGAAGCCCGAGCCGCTGTAGTCGGCATCCACCAGGTTCCGGTCGGGCTTGCCCACCCGGAAGAGCGAGGGCCAGTTGGTTGCCTTGACGTACAGCGTCCCGGTGCCGGGATCGAAGGCCGCGCCTCCCCAGTTCCCGGCGCCCCAGATCCCCGGCATCATGAGCGTCCCCTCCAGGGACGGCGGGGTGAACAGCGCGCCCAGCCGATACTCCTTGACGACCTCGAGCGCCATCGCCTTCAGCTCGGGAGTGAAGTCCATCAGATCGTCTTCGCTGAACCCCTGACGGCCGAACGGCGGAGGCTTCGTGGGGTAGGGCTGGGTCAGGGCGGCCCTCTCGCCGGGCACGTCGCTTCCCGGCACCGGACGGTCTTCGATCGGCCAAACCGGTTCGCCGGTGACCCGATCGAAGACGTAGACGAATCCGGTCTTTCCCACCACCGCCACCGCGTCGATGGTCTCGCCGTCCACCTGAATGGTGATCAGGTTCGGAGGCGCGGGGAGGTCGTAGTCCCAGATTCCGTGACGCACCGTCTGGAAGTGCCAGACCCGCCTGCCGGTATTGGCGTCGAGACAGACGATGGACTCGGCGAAGAGGTTGTCGCCCTTGCGATGGCCACCGTAGAAGTCGTTGTTCGGGGTGCTGACGGGCAGATACACCAGCCCCCGCTCGGCGTCCACGGTGAACGGCGCCCAGACATTGGCCGATCCGGTGTAGGACCAGGAGTCGTCCTCCCAGGTGTCGTTGCCGTACTCACCCTTCTGCGGGATCGTGTGGAAGCTCCACACGAACTCCCCGGTGCGCACGTTGAACGCCTGCACGTCGCCGGGAGGGTTCTTTCGGTAGATCCGGTTGTCGGGAACGCCGCTGCCGACGATGACCAGGTCCTGGTAGATCACCGGCGGTGAGGTGTTCGTGTACATGAGCCGGTTCGTCTCCCACACCAGGTTCTCGGTGAGATCCGCGACCCCGCCCTTCCCGAACGACGCGATCGGCTCTCCGGTCACGGCATCGAGCGCGACCAGCATCCAGCGGCTGTTGATGAAGATGCGCCGCTCCTCACCGTCGGTCCAGACAGCGACGCCGCGGTGGCAGAAGCGGCAACCCCGCGGGAGATTTCCCCACTCGTAAGCGCGGGGATCGTAGGCCCAGAGCTCCTCCCCGGTGACCGCGTCAAGCGCAACCACCCGGCTGTAAGAGGTGCTGAGGTACATGACTCCGTCCAGGACGACCGGAGTCCCCTGGAACTTGCCGGGCGCCACCGGCTGGCCCCGAATGGGAGTGCTCGCCGCCGGCAGCGGTTGCTCCCCGGTCTCCCAGGTCCAGACCGCCTCGAGCTGGCCGACGTTGTCGCGGTTGATCTCGTCGAGCCACGAGTACTTCATCCCTCCGGGATCTCCGCCGTGGGTCTCCCAGTCCGCCTGCTGGCCATAGGCGCCGGGAAGCGGCAGCAACAGCATCGCCAGCGCAATGCGCAGCCGTTTCGTTCCACCCCTCATCGTCCTCACTCCCTCACTCGCCGCGGCGGTACGGCCGGCCGTCCTTGACCACGAGTACGGGGTCATCGAGAGCCGTGATGTCGAACCGCGGATCTCCATCGAGCACGATTATGTCCGCGAGCTTGCCTTCCTCGATGGTTCCGAGGTCGTCACCCATCCCGAGAATCCGCGCATTGATCCGGGTCGCGGCGGCGATGGCGTCGAGAGGCGCCATCCCGAGGTCCACGTGGGCCTTGATCTCGCGCCAGAGCGCCTCGGTGTGAAAGTTCATCGGCGTCCCCGAGTCGGTGCCCATCCCCATCACGGCGCCGGCCTCGATCCACTGTCCGAGCGACGCGTCGCCGAAGAACATCTGCCGAGGGGTCGTCTGGAAATAGCCGAGCGTGTGAAAGTTCTCGAAGCTCCGCTGGAACTCGTCGTACATGGCCGGGGGCAGGTCCTGACGGAGCCGCGGGTCCTGGAGCCGTTCGGGGAACTGCACAGTGGCCGGGAAGACCCACACCCGGTGGGCGCCGGTGATGACCACCGGGCGGCCGGCGACCACGATGTCCCGGATCAGCTCCGGCTCGTACGGCGGGGTCCCCGCCGAGCCGGCGTGGGTGAGCACATCAATGCCGGTCTCGAGGGCGTTTCTGACCTCTTCGGGCCCATAGACATGAGCGTGAACCCGCAAGCCGTGTTCGTGCGCGGTGTCCGCGATCGCCTGGTAGTCGTCCCGGGTGAGCCCGGCCCACGCCTTGATCACATCCACCCCCGCCTCAGCGAGCCGCTCCACTGCCGCCGACGCCTCCTCGGGGGACGAGACGCCGATCTGGAACTCCTCCGGCCAGAACCTGACAGAGCTGGTGATCCAGGGGCCGCTCATCAGCATCCGGGCGCCGGGGATCTCCCCGCGGGCGATCCGGTCCCGCACGGAGATACTGGCTTCGAGCGGCGCCGCAAGATCCACGGCGGTGGTGACTCCGGCGAGCAGGAGCTGCTTCGCCGAGATTTCCATTACTTGTTGAATGGAAATTCCCTCCTCCTCGAGCCAGGAAAACCAGCGGCCGTAGGAGCCGTGTCCAAGGACCGCCAGATGGGCGTGCAGGTCGATCATCCCCGGCATCATCACCCGCCCGCTGGTGTCGATGACCTCGGCGTCCGGCGGAATCTGGATCTGGGCGGCGGGGCCTACCGCGACGATCCGGTTGCCCTCGATCACCACCGCGGCGTGATGCACCGGCGGCACCTCGTAGCCGTCGAGGAGCATCCCCCCCACCAGCGCGAGTTTGTTCTGCGCCGCCGCCGGCGCCGCGAGCGCGAGAAACGCGATCAGACCGAACCGGCCGATACGGCGGCCAGCCCTCGTTCGAAGCAACGCCATGACGCCTACCCTCCAATTTGGGGGCTCCCGGCGATCTGTCGACGCCGGCAGCCAAGAAACATGTTGCCAGGGGGGGCGGTCCCGACTCCGCGACCCGCCCGCCGCGTTCACGGCGCCCCCGAAAGCGGCTCCGTCTCCACCGGTGTCCAGCCAAGGTCGCGCCCGATCTCCTCCGCGGAGCGGAGGGTGAGCGCGGAGAACGTCAATGTGCCGTTCGTGCAGCCGCCGGTCGGCAGCGTCGGGGCTCCCACCACGAACAGGTTCTCGTGGTCGTGAGTCCTTCCGAAGCTGTCGCAGACGCTGTCGGAGGGGTCCGTTCCCATCCGGCAGCCGCCGCAGGGATGATCGAGGTAGGTGCTGTACTGCGTGTCGAGGAGTTTGCCGCCGCCAGCGAGCCGGCCGAAGATACCCAGAATCTGTTCCTTGGTGGCGGCCTCACGGGCCTGGGTGGGCTCGTCGAGCCGATGCTCGACGCGGGGCAGCGGATCCCCGTAGCGGTTTTGCCGGGCCGGGTCGAGAGTGAGCGCGCTGTCCCGGTCGGGATGCACGTCGTAGTAGGCGCGAACGCGCGCCATCCCGCGCCCCGTTCTGGATCTCCAGTCGTCCAGCAGTTCATCCCCCAGCAAGACCGATCCCGCGTCGTCGCGGAGTCGCGGTCCCTGCCCGTGCTCGTTCTCCCATACCCGCAGGTCGTGCCGCACGAACGGGTTGTCCGACGGGCAGCGAAAGAACTCGCGCGAGACCAGGCTGTGGGACATCATGCCCGGATAGAGCTCGGTGTCGGTTTCCATGAAGGCGCTGATGAACGCGTGGCCGGTCATGTACCGGCCCACGAGACCGGAACGATTCGCCAGACCGTCCGGGAAACGGGAATTCGCCGACAGCAGCAGGAGGTGGGAACTCCAGACGTAGCCCGAGGCAATCACGAAGAGCGGCGCCCGGTACTCCACCTCCTCGTCGGGCCGGTCGCGGTGGAGCCCCCGGGCAGCAACGATCCGGGAACCGGATTCGTCCGGGATCAGCTTCCGGATGAGCGTGCGGTCGTGCAGGGTGAGCCGGTTCTCGTCCAGCAGCCTCTTGAAGGTGAAGTCGGGCGAGTAGCGCGCGCCGGTGGGGCACACCGAGCAGGTGTTGCAGCGCATGCACACGCTCCGGCCGTCATAGGGAACCGTGTTCTTGGCCTCCGGCGTGCCCTGGAACCGGATGCCGCTCTTTTGCGCCCAGCCTTTCAGTTGCTGCAGGTTGTAGGAGAGCGGCATCGGCGGCATCGGGTAGGGCGCCGAAGGCCGATCTTCGGGATACGGCGCCTCTTCGCCCTGCACTCCCAGGCGCCGCTCCGCCTCGCAGGTGAACCGCTCGAACTCCGCCCATTCGATGGGCCAGTCCACCGCCAGCCCGTAACGGGAGCGCAACTCCAGGTCTTCCCGCGAGAAACGGTTGCACACCGCTCCCCAATGAAGGGCCGACCCGCCCACCGCCATGGTGCGGGAAATCATGCCCTCGGCCTCCTGGTCTTCGATGAAGTCTCCCGGCCAGGCGTTCTCGCGATAGTCGAGCCAGCGCCGCCGGTTCCGGCTACGGGCCCGGAGGTCGAAGAAGCGGTCCCCTGCTTCCACAACGGTGACCGTGGCGTCCGGCGCCAGTTCGGAGAGTTTCTGGGAGATCAGGGCCGCGGAGATGCCGCCGCCCACGACGCAAACGTCGCTCTCGTAGGTCTGCATCGCCACTCTCCTACGCCCGCCGCAGCGGCGCCGGTTTCTCGTCCAATCCGGAGAGTCCGGGACAGGTGTAGCGGCGTATCTCGGCCTGGTAGCAGAGGTCGCGCGCCTCGCTGCTGCCCAGGTAGTAGCTGAGCAAATCGGCCACCACGTGCCGTCCGTCGGGTCGGGAGGGAAGCGACTCGATACCGGCTTCCTCGAGAGATGCGCGGATCCGCTGCTTCACGGCGGCGTCGGAACCGCGGGCATCCATGCCGTCCCGGAGAGCCTGAAGCTGGGGCCGGTAGCTTGAGATGTCCAGGTCCGGAGTCCTGCGGACGCGGGGGATCCCGTAGCCGGGACTCATCTCGGCTCCCGCGCGGTAGCCTCCGATCCAGCGGAGAAAGTCCTGGGCCACTCCCTCCGCCCCCTCGGCTCCGAGCGAACTCGGGAGCGCCACCTTCGCGAGCGCCCCGAGCGTCTCCGCATCCGACTCGTCGAGGCTCCTCACCTGGGCGAAGAGACGGACCCGCGCAAGCGGCGCGACCGCGAGGAGGGAAAGGGCCCAGCGGACCAGTAATCGTCGAGTCATGGCAATCGTCGAGTCATGGACCGATGTGTGCTCCCCAGTTCCGTTCGCGGCGCATCAGCGAGCCGGGCCGCCCTTGAAGATTCGTCCGCCCTTGACCACGGTTTCGACATCGGCGAGGGCCGTGATGTTGAAGAGCGGATCTCCCTTGACGACGATGATGTCGGCCAGCTTGCCGGCTTCAATCGTACCGAGGTCAGCGCCCCGCCCCAGGATCCCCGCGTTGACGCGGGTGCTCGCGGAAATCGCCCGCTGGGGCGACATCCCGAGATCCACGTGCGACTTGATCTCCCTCCACAGCGCCTCGGTGTGGAAGTTCATCGGCGTCCCCGAGTCGGTACCCATACCCATGACCGCACCGGCCTCGATGAACTGTCCGAGCGAAGCGTCGCCGAAGAACATCTGGCGGGGAGTGGTCCGGAAGTAGCGCAGGGTGTGGAAGTTCTCGAACGAGCGTTGGACCTCGGCGTACATGTCCGCGGGGAAATCGGCCGTCAGGCGGGAGTCCTGGAGCCTTTCGGGAAAGGCCACCGTGGCCGGGAAGACCCACACCCGGTGCGCTCCGGTGATCACCACCGGGGTTCCGCGCACCACGATGTCCCGCAACAGCTCCGGAGGGTACGGCGGAGTTCCTGCCGAGCCGGCGTGGGTCAGCACATCTACCCCGCCCTCCAAGGCGTTCCGCACGTCCTCCGGGGCGTAGACGTGGGCGTGGACCCGGAGGTCACGCCGGTGCGCGGCCTCGACGATGGCCCGGTAGTCCTCGAGGGTGAGGCCCGAGTGGGCCTTGATCACATCCACCCCGGCGTCGGCGAGTTCTTCCGCCGACCGCGCCGCTCCTTCGGAGCTCGTGACCTCGATCTGGTAGTCCGGCGGGAAGACGCCCACCCGGCGCGCGAGCCACGGCCCGCTCATCCAGAGTCGCGGTCCGGGGATCTCGCCCGCGTTCACGCGGTCACGAACGTTCAGGCTGCCGCGGAGCGGCCCGCCGAGATCCATCGCCGACGTGACGCCGGCCATGAGCAACTGTCTGGCCGAGATGGCCATGACCTCGTCAATCGTCTCTTCCCGGCCGCGCTCCTCCACCCACGGGAACCACTCACCGTAGTCACCGTGGCCCAGGATGACCAGATGAGCGTGAAGGTCGATGAGCCCGGGCAACATTGTCCTGCCGCTGGTGTCGACAACCTGGTAGTCGGCCGGGATCTCGATCTCCGCCGCCGGCCCCACCCGGACGATGCGCTCCCCCTCGATGAGCACGGCCGCGTGATGGAGGGGCGGGACTTCATAGCCATCCAGAAGCATCCCGCCCACGAGGGCGAGTTTGTTGGGCTGCGCCGACGCCCCGACCGCCAGCGCGGCAAGAGAAACGGCGGCGGCAAGCAGCACGCCGACCCTTCGGAGAACGCCGGCCCTTCGGGGCCAGGAATCTCTGACGATTTGACTCATTTCATGTCTCCATTGGCGCCGTAGGTCAGAGCGCGACCGAAGCCGGATCACCGGCGGCCGCCGCCAACGCTGCGGCGGCGGCCACGATGTCGCCGATCGGGTCGCGCGTCAGAACCGGTAGCGGATTCCGCCCTGGAACTGCCGGGCGTCGCGGGCGCGCCTCCGGACCAGGAACGATGCCGAGTTGATGTTGCGATTCGACCCGTAGTAGTTCACATGGTTCGTCAGGTTGTAACCCTCGAGGAAGAGTTCCAACTGCTGGGCCGCGCCGAACGGGATGATCTTCGTTACCCGCAGGTCCACGTTGAAGAAGGTGTCGAGATCGAGCAGCGAACGATCAATGGGATCCCGACCGATGCTGGCCCGGAGGTCGTTGATGATCCCCAGGGCCTGGTCGACATCCGTGCGCCCCACCGTATGCGCGAGGCCGGGCGGTTTGTCGTGCTGGCGTTGGTTGTCGCCGTCGATGTCGAAGCCCGCTTCGGCGCGCACCGGGTTGCCGCTCAACACCCGGAAGATGCCGCTCAATTGGATGTCCCAGGGAAGGACTGTCGAACCGGCGACGGTGAAGTTGTGACGGTTGTCGAGGTCGCTGTACCCCTCTTCCTCGCGCGCTCCGCTCACGAAGTCCCGCATCGTCCCCGGATACCACTGGTAGTGGCCCACCCCGTTCCGGTAGCTCCGTGACAGGGTGTAGGACGCCTGCAGACTGTCGCCGCCGCGGACTCTGCGGCGGAGCTGGACCTCCAACGCGTCGTACCAGGTCTCCGTGAAGTTGGTCATGACCTTGACCTCACTGAACCCGCTGACCGGCCTCGGGTTGTCGGCGCCGATGCGCCCGGTAGCAGGCAGGTTGTAGTCGAGCGCGCCGAGTTGCTGGTCGGCGTAGCTGTGAACCAGATCGACATCCAGAGAGGTCTGCGGGTTGATCTGCCAGCCGAACCCAATCGTCCCCGTCACCGACTGGGGAAGCTGGTAGTCGTCCTCGATGAGGAACACGGACCGCGCGCCGCCCAACACGAACTCCTCCAGACTCTTCCCGCCGAGTGCGCCGTTTTGGTCGGGATAGTTCGCGAGCAGCGCCGGATCGCCGATCCGGACGGCGGTCCCGACCAACCGGTCCTGGGTGGTGAGCTGGAACCAGGGGCGGTTGCGAGTCACGTAGAACCCGACGCCACCGCGCACGACCAGGTTTCCGCGGCCGCCCACGTCCCACGTCAGCCCTATCCGCGGCTGCAGGTTGTTCATGTCGGTGCCGCGGTCGGAACGGACGAAGTTGTCAATGCCGGCGTAGGCCGGATTGGCGCTGATGTCGGCGTACACGTCGTTGAGGCGGATGTTCGTGTCGATGTCGTAGCGAACGCCGAGGTTCATCTGTATGTTGTCGGCCGCCTGCCAGTCGTCTTGCAGGTAGAGCCCAATCTGGTTCGACTTGTAGTCGTAGAAGCCGGGCGTCTGCTTGACGAAAGCGAAGGGGTGCGTGGCCGGATCGGCCGCGTTGAACGGGTCGTCGGTATCGAAGTGCCATTGCCCGCTCTCGTTGAAGTGGGCCTCGAACTCGTGCGTCGCGACCGTAAAGTCGCCGCCGACCTTGAGGTTGTGGTTCTCCTTGTTCACGTACAGCGTTTGATACACCGAGAACCGCTCGCGCGGGAAGAACTGCGGCAGGGTGAAGTTCTGTCCCGTCGTGACCGACGGACGATTGATGCCCGGATCGAAGCTGTGCGGCGTGGTCTCGACATTGTGGTTCAGGTAGTGAAACCGCAGTGTGTTGACGGTGTCGGGAGAGAGAATCCAGTTGTCTTCCACGACCAGGCTGTGCGCTCTGGTGTGATCGTCCACGAACTGCGTAGCCGAACTGGGGGTGTTCGTCCGCTCGCCGTTGTAGTTGTCGAGGGCGTATCGAACGAAGAGCGCGTTGTCCTGATTGAAGCGGTGATCCAGCTTCGCGAGAGCCAGCTGTTTCGTCGTGCCGGCGGAGAACACTCCGTTCTCGCGCGCCGCGAAGGGATTGCTGGGCGCGAGGGAAATGATCCGGCTGTTGCCCACAGTGTGGTATTCGACGCTGCCGAAGAAGTGCGTCCGGTCGCGCACCAGCGGGCCACCCACGGTCGCGCCGATCCGTTGCTCGTCGAAGGGCGGCTTCTCGTTGGCGAACTCATTCTTGGAACTAAAGCGTTCGTCGCGGGCGAAGACATAGCCGGTGCCACTGAGATCGTTGGTCCCCGACTTCGTCGCCGTGGTCACGACCGCGGTAAGCGCCGCGCCGTACTGCGCGTCGAACTGGTTCCGATAGACCTTGAACTCCTGCACCGCGTCCTGGGCGATGTTGATGGATGGATTTCCCCAGATGGCGTCGTCAATGTCGCCGCCGTCAATCAGCGTCGTGTAGGCGTTTCTCTGATCGGCCGCCCCGCCGAACTTCACCGCCGCAAACTTCTGGTAGTGCGGCGTGGCGCCCGGCATGATGGTCGCGAGAGCGAGGAAGTTCCGGTTCAGCACCGGAAGATTCTCCACCTGCTCGTTGGTCACTACCGAAGACGGCTGCGCCTTGGTCAGTTCCACCAGCGGAGCTTCGGCCGTAATGGTGACAACTTCTTCGACTCCGGCTAGATCAAGCGTGAAATCCGCCTGGAGTTCATAGCCGATGAGAAGTTCGATCTCACGCCGCTGGGTCGCGAAGCCGGAGAGTTCCACCGTGACCACGTAGACCCCCGGCTGGAGAGCGACCGCCCGGAAACCGCCTGCGGTTCCGGTGGTGAGCACCTGCGCGAAACCGGTCCCGGTGTTCAGGACCGTCACAGTCACGCCGGGCAGGGTGCCGCCCGAGCCATCCATGACGGTGCCGGAGATGTTCCCGCCCACGACCTGAGCCGCGACGGGACCGGAGACCAAAACGATGGCTCCCGCACACAGAAGTGTGACGAGTGCCGGAGTACGAAGTCGTGGTCGACTTGAACGCATGGCAGGAACTACCCCCTCCCGGGAAAAAAGACTGATTGGATTGGAATTCGCGCGGCCGGAGACTCGCCGGCCGTTGGCTGAGCGGCCAACGGACGGTTGCGAGGGAGAATCCAATTGAAGTGAGACGGCCAGCGCAGCGACTGGATTTGCAGGGTGCAAAACCAACCCCAGACGCGGACCCGCTATTAAACAGCTTCGCACGCGGCTTAGCAAGAGTCAATCTGGAAGTCAAGTCGTTGAGGACAGGACGATTCGACCGTGGTGTCATGATGACATCAAGAGTCATATGTTCTTCCTGATGCTTGGAGGTTCGTTTTTCGATCGTGGGAGCCCAGAGAGACACTCTCGCACCGCTTGCCGGCGAGGGCGGGTCCGGTGCCGCTGTCGACCGGATCGCGGGACGGCGCACGAACCGAATCGTGAGGTGACGCGATGATCCAAAACGCACTGCTTTTCTCGACGGTGCTGGCGGTGCTGGCCGCCGGCGCCTGCGGCGGCTCCGGGGACGGCGGCGCGGCCAGCGACGCTGCTCGTCCCACCGAGTCGCTCCGGATCCCGGGCGCCCAGGCGCGCTTCGAGATCCGGAAGGATCTGGTCGCGAAGCGTCTCGACAGCGTCCTGCTCCCGGCGATGCGGGCGCACGACATCGATCTCTGGCTCGTGTTCAGCCGCGAACACCACGTCGATCCGATCCTCTCGGAGATCGGAGGGGGCTGGGGCGGTGTCCGAAACGCCTATCTCTTCTTCGACCGCGGCGGAGATACACCCGAGAAGATCTTCATCGGGTCGCACGAGCTGCGCGACACCACCATCCGGGATGCCTACGATGAACTCATCTACTACGGCTACACCGAAGAAGGCGTCATCCCGCACTTGAGGCAGGTCATCGAGGAACGGGACCCGAAGCGGATCGGAATCAATGTCTCGCCGACGCTACCGATGGCGGACGGGCTGACGTGGACCCTCAGGACGTTTCTCGAGGAGAACCTGGGGCCCGAATACACGTCGCGGATGGTTTCGGCGGAACTCCTGGTCCGCGACTTCCGGCAGATCCACATCGCCGACGAGCTCGAGGTCTTTCGCGGCCTCGCCGCCTGGACGGTCGCCTGGGAGGAAGAGGCTTTTTCCGACGCGGTGGTGAAGGTGGGCGAGACCACGGCGGACGACATCCACTGGTGGATGCGGCAGCGGGCGATGGAACTGGGCCTCTTCGTCGAGTTCCTGCCGGGAGTCCGGATCAGCCGGAACGGAGAGAACCTGCCGACGAACAGCCCGGACCATCCGGTGCAGCCGGGTGACGTCCTGTCGGTGGACGCGGGTCTCGGCTATCTCGACTACCGGACCGACATCAAGCGCACCGCCTACGTGCTCAGGCCCGGAGAGACCGAGCCCCCCGAGAGCATCCGGAACGCCTTCGCCAAGGCCATGGAGGTGACGGACATCCTGACGGACAACATGAAGCCGGGAGCGATCGCTCACGAGGTGTGGGACACCACCATGGAGGACGTCGGGTCGCTCGGCTACCACGCCGGCCAGCCGAAGACCGGCGGGGTGGTCGAAACCGACCCCACCCAGCCCGAAGTGGGCGTCTACTCGCATTCCGTCGGGAACTCCACCCACGACATCGGGGCCCGGGTCGCGGTCGACTGGCCCTTCGCGTACGGGGACCGGGTGCGGTATCCGCTCGCCGCGGAGGCTTGGTACTCGGTGGAGCTGCATGTCAGCACGAAGGTCCCCGAGTGGGACGGCCTGGTGCTGCCGGTACGGATCGAAGAGAACGCCCGGCTCACGGACCGCGGGGTGGAGTACTTCGTCCCGCGGCAGACGGAATTGCTGCTGATCGGGGGGGCGCAGTAGGGAACGCCATCTGCCCTGGGAGCGACTCGCGGTTTCGCACCGCGGGGCAGCTTCTCCGGACAGCTTCTCCGGCGTGCGTATCACGTTATGATACATATTGGTCATGGTCGTGAGTACGAGGGGCCGGTTTGCGGCAGGTGCGGTTCGGGATCACTATGGCAAAGGGTTCCCAAGCGACCTGGTCCGACGGACACGCGCCCTCCTCACGGCGATGGACGCCGCCACGGTCCTTGACGATCTCAGGTTTCCGCCGGGCAACCGACTGGAAGCACTTGGAGGCGGTCGAGTCGGCCAGTATTCGATCCGCGTCCATGACCAATGCCGCATCTGCTTTGTGTGGACCGATCGGGGACCGGCAGATGTCGAAACCGTGGACTACCACTAAGAGGAGTCGGAAGATGACGCTGATCGAGAACCCCTGTCACCCGGGCGAAGTGCTCGTGGAGCTGTACCTCGAGCCGCTCGGCATGAGTGCGATCGCACTCGCGCGACGGCTGAAAGTGCCCAGGACACGGATCGAGCGACTCGTGAAGGGGGAAACGGCGTTGACGGTTGATACCGCGATGAGGCTCTCGAAGTTCTTCGGCAACACCGCGGAGTTCTGGATGAATCTGCAGCGGGCATATGACCTCGCACGCGCCCGCAAGACCGCCGACCTCTCAGACATCACGCCGCTGGAGGCCGCGTGAGGCTCCGCGGGGTGGTCAACGCGCGGCTCACGGACAGCGGCGCGGAGTACTTCGTGCCGCGGCAGACGGAATTGCTGCTGATCGGCGCCGCGCGCTGATCCGGTCCGGCCCTGCCTTCAGTCTTCCGGGCAGCGCGCCCCTTTTCCTGTTGGAGACGAACATGGAACTCCCCGATCCGCGAAATGCCGGCATCCTGATCTCGATCAACGGCGAGTTGAAACCCCGGTCGGAGGCGAAGGTGTCCGTATTCGACAGTTCGGTACAGGGCGGCGACGCGGTCTGGGAGGGCTTGCGCGTCTATCGAGGGCGAATCGCAGACCTCGACCGGCACCTGGACCGGCTGTTCGGGTCTGCGCACGCGATGGCTTTTTCGGGTGTGCCGGCCCGGGAAACGGTGAGGGCCGCCCTTTTCGAGACCCTTCGAGCCAACCGCATGACGGACAGCGTTCACGTGCGTCTCACCCTTTCGCGCGGGGAGAAGGTGACCTCGGGAATGAGCCCCGAATGGAACCGGTCCGGCTGCACGCTCATCGTCTTGGCCGAGTGGAAGCCGCTGGTCTACGACCCCGAAGGCATCCGCCTGATCACATCCTCGATTCGTCGGAACAGCCCGCAGTCCCTCGACTCGAAGATCCACCACGCCAACCTGATCAACAACATCCTTGCCAAGATCCAGGCCAATCTCGCCGGCGTGGACGACGCTCTCATGCTGGACCTCGGCGGCTTCGTCTCCGAAACGAACGCCACGAATGTCTTCGTGATTCGAAACGGGGCGCTGCTTACGCCGCACACCGACAACTGCCTGCCCGGAGTCACCAGGGAGACGGTGATGGAGGCAGCCCGGGAGGACGGCCTTCGGGTGGTGGAGAAGAACCTCTCGCTGACGGACGTCTACACCGCCGACGAGATGTTCACGACCGGCACCATGGGAGGACTGGCGCCGGTGCTCGAGGTGGACGGGCGGCGGATCGGCAGCGGGTCACGCGGCCCGCTCACCCTCCGGCTTCAGCAACTGCACCTCGAGCGCGCGTTCGAGAACGGAGAGCCGATCGGCTGACCACCCGGGTGTCGCGCGACAGCGGAGCGCCGGCCGGCATCGCGCGCGAGTGTTGGCGAGCTTTGAAAAAGTCGCACTTCTAGGCGGCCAAAATGTCTTACCCGCCGTTGGAAGAACGGGCAGCTCATTTTTCGAAGCCCATTGACACCGGGACGGGCCATCTCGTTGGGACAGTGGCGAGACGTGAACCATCGCGCGGTTAGGCGTAGCGCAGAGGTCCGGTGCCCGGGCCGCGTGGCGCCGTCCGTGAATTGGGGGGCGATGTCCGTATGATGGTCACCTGTAACGCCGAATGACACTGCGTTCGGCAGCGGGTCGGGTATGCGCTCCCAACCAACGAAGGGAAGAAAGCGAATGATCCAGAGACGAATCCTCATTGCGTTGTTGGCGGGGCTGCCCGCGCTCGTCGGAACCGTCGGGTGCAACGACTCCGGAACAGCGTCGTCCCCGTCTACTGCCCCCGCCCCGGCGCCCCCGCCACCCCCGACCCCGGCGATCGTCATCCGGATCGACACCGAGCAATTCACGGTGGGACAGACCGCTGCGTTAACGGCAACATTGTCGGATGGCCGGGAACAGAAAATCGAAGGCGTTTGGCAATCCAGCGACCCGGAGATAGGCCTTATCGAAACAACGCCGGAGGGGGCAGTCCTCCTCAAGGCGGTCCGCGCGGGGTCCGTTGCGATCACGTTTACGTCTGACGGGCAACGGGCGACGCTGCGGGTCACCATCCTGCCCATCCTCGATATCGGCGGCACCCTGTTCGTGGACCCCGACATCCTCACGCCCGAGGACCCGAGTACTTTCCTCAAAGCGACCTACACGGGACGCGGAGAGCGCACCATGTACGACAGGAGGCCGGCAGACTGGGTGACCCGCAACGCCTTCCTTTTCGAGGCGACGTACTCGGACGGATTCAGGATAGAGATTCAGGTAAACCCGGAGTTCGAGACGTCCAGTCAGGCGCAACGGGAAGCCGACAAGTACGGCCATCTGATCGGCCAGCTTCCCAAAGCCCTTAGGGGACCGGAGTTCCAGACGGTCTGGATCCACAGGGGAGTCGAACTCTTTGGTGGAGGCAACAACAACGTCCTCATTCACACGGGCATGGCGGAGGGGGAATATGAGTCCGATGGCATCCTGGAGGAGGCCTTAATTCACGAAGCTGGGCACACGAGCCTCGATTCCACCCACAGCGCCTCTCCCGGTTGGCTCGATGCACAACGAAACGACATGGACTTCATTTCCGAGTATGCCCGCGACCACCCCACCAGGGAGGACATGGCTGAAACGTTCCCTGTCTGGATAGCCCTCCGGTACCGAGAGCATCGGATTTCCGACCGGCTGGCGACCACCATCCGATCCAGAATTCCCCATCGTCTCGAATACCTGGACAAGCAGAACTTCGATGTATCGCCCGTCAGATAACGGGCAGAGCGCCGGCCTGGGCCGCCCATCTCGCGGTGGGTGCGGTGTCAGGCTCCCCTCCGTGACGGGGCCCCAAGGCGACGGGTCCTCCGCCCTGCGGACACGGCTCTTGAGGTGCGGCGTACTCCTTGCTTCCGGACGTTGAACCTCACTTCCCGAGGTGCCGCATGAAGAAGTCGGCGCTGCGGCGGAACACCTCGAGCCAGTTCTCGTGACGGAGGAATCCGTGGATCTCGTCCGGGAAGATGAGGAGTTCGTGCTCGACGCCGAGTTCCCGCAGCTTCTCCACGAGTTCGATGGTCTCGTTGAAGGGGACGTTCCGGTCGTCGTCCCCGTGGACGAGCAGCACCGGAGAGCGCCAGCCGTCCACCGTCGAGAGGGGTGAGGACTCGAAGGCGAGCCGCTGCTGCTCCTCGTAGTGGTCCGGCTCGTAGCTCGGGATGAACCCCTGGATGGTGCGGTTCCAGTCGTGGACCCCGTGGATGTCCACCCCCGCGGCGAAGAGGTCTGACGCCCGCGAAAGGCCCATCGCGGTGAGGTAGCCGCCGTAAGAGCCGCCCCAGAGCCCGATGCGGTCGCCGTCCACGCCGGACATGTCGGCGAGGTGGCGGCCCGCCCCGAGCACGTCCTGGTGCTCGGCCCCGCCGCTCGCGCCGTAGTTGAGCGCCTCCCGGAACTCCATGCCGTAGCCGGTGCCGCTCCGGTAGTTCACCGCGATCACGGTGAAGCCGCGGCTCGCGAGGTACTGGTGGAAGGCGTAGCAGTTCGAGTAGTAGCCCATGTAGTGCCAGCCGAGCAGCATCTGCCGGCGGGAGCCGCCGTGCAGGAAGAGCACGCCGGGACCGGGTGAGCCGGAGCCGGCCGCCGGACGGAAGATTTGGCCGTGGATCTTCATGCCGTCGGCGGCCGCGAAGACCACCGGTTCCGGATCCACCAGGTGCTCCAGCGGGAAGTCCGCCGGGAAGGCGTCCGGGGCGAGCGCCCGCGCGTCCTGCCGCGCGTCCCGACCGTTGAGCTGGATCATCGGCTGCAGCGGACGCTTCCCGTCGCCGCCGAGGTAGGCGACGCCGCCCTGCACGGCCACCGGCAGGGTTTCGACACCGCCGCCCGAGGTCAGGGCCTCGGCGGATGAGCCCGCGGTGAGGCGCCAGAGGTGACGGCGGTCGATGTCGTCCTGGTTGGTGGCGGCGATGAGGCCCCCTTCCCCGTCAGCGACCGCGTACTCGATCTCGAAGACGCCGGAGGTCAGCGCTTCCGGGTCGCCTCCGGCTGCGGAGACGGCGTAGAAGTGCCGGTAGCCCTCGCGCTCCCAGGGAAAGAGGATGCGGCCGTCGCCGGTCCAGTGGAGCTGGTTTGCGGAGGCGGTGCCGGAAAAGACGCTGCCCTTGCCCTCGGACGCCCGGAACACCTCGCGGACGTGGCCCGGCATTCCGTCACCGTCGAAGTCCACCACCTGGATGCTCCAGGACGGGCCCTCGCGCTGGGGGATGAAGAGATAGGGCGCCAGCACCGGCGGCTCGCGGACGAACGCGAGCGAACTCCCGTCGGGCGAGAAGGCCGGCGAGTGGTCGCGGTCCACCGCCGGATCGAGGTAGCGGACGGTTTTCGCGCCGAAGTCGTAGACCCCAACGAAGGAGTGCGCCCCGCGGGAGGACGCGAAAGCGAGGCGGCCGCCGTCCGGGGAGAGGCGCAGATTTCCGAAGGAGCCCCGCCCGTGGACGAGCTGTTCGGGCTCCGCGTCCGCTTCGAGCCCGACTTTCCAGACCCGGCCCTGTCGGAGGAACAGAATCGAGTGCCCGTCCGCAGTGAATAGGGGGGAGGCTGCCGGATCGGTGATGCGGCGGGGTTCCCCACCCCCCTCGATGACCCAGAGCGCCTGCTCCACTCCCGCCGGATCGCTCGTCGGGTTCGGGAGTTCGCCCGCCCGGTTGGGGCCGTCGCCGCGGATGAAGGCGATGTGAAGTCCGTCGCGGCTGAACGCGAGGCTGTGGATGGTGGTCCCGTCGTCGCCCTCGAAGGAGGTGAAGCGGAGTCCCCCGAAATCCGGAGCGGCAGCCGCCCAGACGTTCCGGGCGCCCTGCTCGTCAAACACCCAGGCGACCCGGGACCCGTCGGGAGCCGCGGTGAGCGCGGTCGGGAACGGCGCGGACATCACCTGTTCGAGGGTGAACGGGCCCTGGGCCGGAGCGGGAGCCGGAGCGAGCAGGAGGGCGGCAAGCGCCAGCGGGACGGCGAGCGGCGCGAGCGGGGACGGCGGGCGGTGGAGCATGGGAGCCTCCGGAATCAGCGGGGGACGAGGCGCACCGGCAGGTGCTTCACCCCGTGAATGAAGTTGGAGCGGAGCCGGTCGGGCGGACCGGTGAGCTCCACCGCACGGATCCGGCGGAAGAACTCCTCAAAAGTGACCCGGACTTCCAGGCGCGCGAGCCAGGCGCCGAGGCAGACGTGCCGGCCGGCGCCGAAGGCCAGGTGGGGGTTCGGGTCCCGGCGGATGTCGAATCGGTCGGGCTCCGGGAAGGCGTCCGGGTCGCGGTTCGCCGCGATGTACCAAAGGGCGGTCTTGTCGCCCCGGCGCATCGGAGCGCCGTCAAGGTCGAGATCCCGGGTGAGGGTGCGCCGGAAGTGCATGGTCACCGAGGTCCAGCGGAGGATCTCCTCGGTCGCCGACTCGAAGAGCGCCCGGTCGCCGATCGCTCCGCCCAGGGCCTCGCAGGCCTGCGGGTGATCGAGCAGCGCCAGGAGGCCGTGGGAAATGGTGTGGCGGGTGGTTTCGTTCCCCGCCACGATGAGCAGCAGGAAGAAGTTCTGGAACTCCAGCTCGGTGAGCGGCCGGCCGGCGGCATCCTCGGCGAGCATCGCGGAGATGATGTCTTCGGTCGGACGGCGGAGCCGCTCCTCGCGGATCCGGCTCGCGTATTCGAAGACGGAGCGCGCCGCCGGGCTCCGGAACGGCAGCAGGCGGAAGGCTTCGGTGTCCTCCTGATCGATGACCGCCATCGAGAACTCGGGGTCGGCGTTCGAGATCAACGCGTCCCCCCACTCCACGAGTTCGCCGGCGTCCTCCTCGGGAACGCCCAGGATGCGGCAGAGCATCCGGATGGGCAGCTCGCGGGAGACCTCCTCGACGAAGTCCAGCTCGCCCAGCTCGAGGGCCCGGTCGAGCACGCTGGCGGCGAGTTCACGCACCGATTCTTCGCAGGCGGCGATGGATTTTCGGGAAAAGCCGGGCCCAACCAGCCGGCGAAGCCGGGCGTGCTCGGCGCCGTCGTACTCCATCATCGTGCGGCGGGCGGCCAGTTCGTCGTCGTCGAGTTCCTCGAGGCGGATGCCGCGGGCGCAGGAGAAGTCGCGCGGCGTCGAACTGGCCTGGAAAACATGCGCGTGCCGGGTGAGCGCCCAGAAGCCGGCCCCGTCTTCCTCCTCGACCCAGCAGGGGGCTCCCCGCTCCCGCATCCGCTTGAAGAGGTCCCAGGGCACCCCCAACGTGTAGGTGTCGTGGGAAACGATCGCCTCGAAGCCGGTTGCGGCTTTCGTCCGTCCGTTCGTCGTCACTGCCCGGATGGTATGCCGGGAAGCGGACCGGTATCCGAGGAAGACCGTGGAGGACACCGGAGCCGTTCGTGCGCGGCGCGGAGCGCCGCTGGGGAGGGGTGTGGGGAGGGGTTTCCCTCCCCACGAAGAACGATGGCGCGGGTCGCGCAGCGATTCGCGCCATCTCATGTGGGGAAAGCGCCCCGCACCTACAGACCGCCAAGAGTGGCGCACTTACCATCGCGGAAACGGTGCGGGGCGCTTTCACCACCTGCTGTAACCTCTCCCGTTCCGATGGATCCGAGCAAGATCGTTTGTGTTCATCTCAACTACCGCAGCCGGGTTGAGGAGTTCGGGGCGCGGCTTCCGAAGGCGCCCACCTACTTCCTGAAGCCTCCCTCCGCCCTCATCCGGAGCGGTGAACCGGTGGTCCGCCCGCAGGGCTGCCGTTACCTGAACTTCGAGGGGGAAATCGTGGCGGTGATTGGAGCCCGGTGCCGGGGAATCGAGCCGGAAGATGCCGGACGGTTCGTGGCCGGGTACACGATCGGGAACGACTTCGGGCTTCACGACTTCCGGGACACCGACGCCGGCTCCATGCTGCGCGTGAAAGGGGCGGACACAATGTGTCCGGTGGTGGACGAGGTGGTTTCCGGGTGGGACTTCCGGGGACGGAACATCCGCACGCTGGTGAACGGCGAGGTGCGCCAGTCCGGCAACACCGACGAGATGGCGTGGGACCCGCACTACCTCGTGGCCGATCTGTCCCGGACCCACACCCTGCTCCCAGGCGACTTGGTCTTCACCGGCACCCCCGCGGGTTCGCGGCCCGTGGAGCCGGGCGACGAGGTGGCGGTGGAGGTGGACGGGCTCGGGCGACTGGTGAACCCGGTGGTCGCGGGCGAGATGTCGATCCCCGCCGGCTACGGCGCGCAGCCGACCGAGTCCGAAGAGGTTCGTTCGACCGCGCTCGGCGGCGACTGGGAGTTCCGGGGGATTCGCGCCCCGCGGGCGGCGGCGCGATGAGCGGCCCCAAACGCCGCCGTCCCCGGATCGGGCTCACCGCCTGGAAACGCGGCGTTCACACCATCGTCGGGGACCCGGAACAGCTCTTCACGCTTGCCGAGGAATACGTGGAGAGCGTCCGCAAGTCGGGCGGCATCCCGATCATCCTGCCCCCGGCGCCGCTGAACGCCGCGGCCGACGCGGTCGCCTCGGTGGACGCGCTGGTGCTCACCGGCGGCGGCGACTTTTCGCCTTCCACCTACAGCGGCCGCGATGAGGGAGTCAGCAGCGAGATCGACCTGCAGGAGGATGCCTGGGACGTCGCGCTGACGCTCGCGGCCAAGGAGGCGCGGCTGCCGTTCTTCGGCATCTGCCGGGGCATGCAGGCGCTCAACATCGCGCTCGGCGGGACGCTCTATCAGGACATCAGCGACCGTGCGAACCACCCGCCCGTCCCGGGAGTGCCGGCGGAGGCGGTGGCGTTCCGTCATCCGGTGACGATTCAGGCGGAGAGCCGGCTCGGCCGGATCCTCGGGGTCACCGAGCGCGGCGTGAACAGCATCCACCACCAAGCGGTGGACCGGTTGGGAGAGGGGCTCGTGCCCGTCGCGCACGCCCCGGACGGCATCATCGAGGGCGTCGAATACAACGGGGCGTCAGCCGGCGGCGGGTGGCCCTGCCTGGCGGTGCAGTGGCACCCGGAGCGAATGGGGAACGGCCTGGACCAACGCATCTTCGACGAGTTGGTCCGGACGGCCGCCGAGCGCGGCGAGAACGGGGACTAGGGGCCCCCACCGGGAGAACTGGCGCCGGCCTTCAGGCCGGCATCGCCAGCCAGAGGCTGGCGCCACCCGGAAAAGGGCTCCGGAGGGCAGCGCGGGGCGCCTGCGGCGTTGAACAGGAAGCTGGTTTGACACGGAAGTGATGCTTAGTCATACTATTGACTAAAGTCGTGAACGGAGGCTCCCTATGGCTACGGTGAATGTCCATCAGGCCAAGACGCATCTCTCCCGCCTGCTGGCTCAGGTTGAAGCGGGAGAAGAGGTGGTCATCGCCCGCAACGGCACTCCCGTGGCTCGGCTCGTTCCGTGCAAAGAGCGCGGAAAGCGGCAGTTCGGTGCGATGGAGGGACGGCTCGTCGTGCCCGACAGCTTCTTCGAACCGCTCCCGGAAACCGAGCTGGAAGCCTGGGAGAGGTAGCCGGTGCGGCTGCTCCTCGATACGCACACTTTCCTGTGGTGGTTGAGCGGCAGCGAACGGCTGTCCACGCCAGCCCGCCGCGCCATAGCCAATGAAACGAACGAGATTCTTGTTAGCGCCGCTTCGGCTTGGGAGATCACGACGAAACACCGCCTCGGCAAACTGTCGGGGGGCGAACTGATCGCGCAGGATGTTCGGTCCGGGATTGCGGGACAGGGCTTCGCCGAACTAGGCATCACGGTTCGCGATGCGAGTCGGGCGGGCGGTCTATCGGGGCCGCTCCGTGATCCGTTCGACAGAATGCTGATCGCCCAGGCGCTCATCCACGATCTCGTTCTCGTCTCGAACGAGTCGGTGTTCGACCGATACGGCGTCCGGCGGCTCTGGTAGCGATTGCGGTGGGACACGGCATTCACTGATCAGTGAAACCGCCGCTTTACCTCATCATGATGATGTAAAGCGCCACTTTCGTTCATCACGTACAGCGAGCCACCAGTAGCGTCGAAGCGCGATCCCGGCTAGGCTGCGGGTCAGCATCCAGAGGGGGCTACGCAATCGCGTACCCCGCCAACCTGCCCGGTCCGGGCAAGGTGGCGTCCGAAACCGGAGATGTGGCCGCAAGGCAACCAAGCGGACCTACGGGGCTTCCGCCCTCCTCGGATGCAATCCAAGGAGAAACGCCATGCCCCAACACCACACCCTTCCTGCCGCGGCCGCCGGCCTCCCCCGCCCGCCGCACGAGTCGCCGGACGACGTGCTCGCCGAGTCGGTCTCCGCTACCTCGGTGAGCTTCGTCGCCTGCGGCGCCGCCTTCGCCGATCTCGGAGAGTTGCTCCGGGATCGCCGGCTGGCGCTTCAGGTCGCCGAGCGACGAACCGCCACTCCGGAGCGGCAGAGGGCAGCAGCGCTGCTGGCGGCGCGGCTGGAAGCCGTCCGCTGGGCGCTCGACAGGGCGACTACCGCCGTCGACGGGCTGCTGGCCGACTGCGCTCCGGCCGGCGCCGCGCCGCGGAGCGGTCGGTCTTGCTGACGGAGGAGTTTGAAGTGACCAGGATCCGTCCCATCAGATTCGATAAGGTGGCCGGGATCGCCGATCTTGGCGCCGCCGGGGCCGGGTTGCTCGTCAAGCTCGACGCGGAGGGACCGGGCCGAAGCTGGTACGCACTCCTTCCGAGCGGCACCCATGACCCCGTGGACCTGCCAAGGGTTGACCTTAACAGCCTGTGGCAAAACCCACACGGCGTTCGACCGGCGATCCATCCCGGCTGAACCGCGCCGCTTCGCGCCGCTCATCGTTGCGTTTCGGTCGAAATACACGCGGTATTCCTCCCTCACGCGCCTTGTCAGCCGGGCGCCTCGCCCCCACCGGGAGAACTGGCCGGTCTCGGCGCTCACGTGGGTTTCACCACAGGCTGTTAAAGACGCGGAACCCGTGTGCCCGGATTGCCCCCGGTGCCACGGAACGGCAATGAGCCTTCCCTACAACTGTGTCAGCCGTACGTGCGAACGCTGCGGCGGCTGGCGGTGGATGGGCAACTCGATGATCTGGAGCCAAGCGCAGGAGGACGACATGGGGCGGTGCGAGCTGCTGCCGGGACAATCGAAGTGGTTGAGAGAACGCTGGGCGCACATCCGGCGGCTCCGCGGCGAGGAGGACTGACGCGATGGGGGTCTGAAGGGTTCGATGGGAAAAACTGCCTGAAGTTCCCAGTTTGCCGGGCCGAGGGATGGGTCGGGGTCCGGACCGAGACGTGCCCCATCACGGAACGGGGAGGTACGCCGTCTCGCCCCGCTGCGCGGGGCGGTGCCGGTGTGAACACCGGCGTTCCCGGGCGCGGCGCCACCTGTCCGTTGGGGTAGGCGCCGAGATGAGAACCGTTCCAGGAGTTGGGCTTCTTCACCGCCGCGGCCCTGCGGGCCGCCGTGCCGGTCTGAACACCGGCGTTCCCTGGCCTGCCGGGCCATCGCGCCAAGTGGGGTACGGGCCGAGATGGGAACCGTTCCGGGAGTTGGGCTTCTTCACCGCCGCAGCCCTACGGGCCGCTGTGCCGACCGGAGGTCGGCGCTCCAAGCCGTCCGCGCGCTTCTTCGCGGTTAGCGATGGGAGTTTCGCGGCCTTCGGCCGCGATGCCGGTCTGGAGACCGGCGTTCCCTACCCTAGAGGAATCCGAGTTTGAGTTTGGCGGCTTCGGACATGCGGTCGGGGTTCCAGGGGGGATCCCAGACCAGGTCCACCCGGACGTTCGAGACGCCTTCGACGCGGCTGATCTTCTGCTCCACCTCGGGAGGGAGGCTGCCGGCGACCGGACAAGCCGGCGAGGTCAGCGTCATGTCCACACAGACCTTGCCGGCGTCGTCCACGTCCACCTTGTAGACGAGGCCGAGCTCGTAGATGTCCACCGGGATCTCGGGGTCGTAGCAGGTCTTCAGTACATCCAGGACCTGATCGTGGAGCGTCGCTCCGTTCGTGGCTTCTTCGGTCATGGTGCTTCCCTCGCCGCTGGCGGCGTTATTCGGTCCGGACGGTGTCCTGGCTCTGCTCGATGGCCGCCCGCAGGGTGTGCCAGGCGAGCGTCGCGCACTTGATCCGCGTCGGGTAGTCGCGCACCCCGGCGAACACCGTGAGCTTGCCGAGGTACTCGTCGTCGGGCTCGGACTCCCCGGAGACCATGCTCCGGAACTTCTCCATGAGCTGCAGGGCTTCCTCTTCGGGAAGATCCCGAAGGGCCTCCGTCAGGAGGGACGCCGAGGCGGTGGAGATCGCGCAGCCGTCGCCGATGAAAGACGCCTGCTTCACCGCGCCGTCCTCGACCCTGAGGAACAGCCGCAGACGATCCCCGCAGAGGGGGTTGAAGCCGTCGGACTGCCGGTTGGCGGCGTCCATCGCCCCGTAATTCCGGGGCCGCCGGCTGTGGTCGAGAATGACCTCGCGGTAGAGGTCGCGCAGCGCATCGCCCGCCTCGCTCACGGCCGGAAGACCTCCAGCGCCGTATGGAGCCCGGCGGCCAGCCGGTCCACTTCCGCTTCGGTGTTGTAGAGCCCGAAGGAGGCGCGCGCGGTCGCGGGCACCCCGAATCGCGCCATCAGCGGCTGGGTGCAGTGGTGTCCGGTGCGCACCGCGACCCCTTCCTGGTCAAGCACGGTGCCGAGATCGTGCGGATGGACGCCGTCCACCACGAAGGAGACCACCGCCGCCTTCTCCCGCGCGGTCCCGATGACCCGCAGGCCGGGGATCTCCGAAAGCCGCGCTTCGGCGTACTCCCGGACCCTGCCCTCGTGGCTCGCCACCTCGGCGATCCCGAGGTTCTCGAGGTAGTCCGCCGCCGCGGCGAGCCCCACCGGACCCGCGATGTTGGGGGTTCCGGCCTCGAACTTCGCCGGCGGTTCCGCGTAGGTGGTCCGCTCGAAGCTCACCGTCCGGATCATCTCGCCGCCGCCCTGATAGGGAGGGATGGCTTCCAGCAGGCGCTTCTTGCCCCAGAGCAGCCCGATCCCCGAGGGCCCGTACATCTTGTGGCCGGAGAGGGCATAGAAGTCGCACCCGAGGCTGCGCACGTCGATCTTCAGGTGCGGAGCGGCCTGGGCGCCGTCGAGCACCAGGTAGGCGCCGCGTTCCTTGGCGAGCCGGGCGATCTCCTCCACGGGGTTCACGGTGCCGAGCGCGTTCGAGATGTGGACCACCGAGACGATCCGGGTGCGGTCGTTCAGGAGCGCGGCGAAAGCGTCCATGTCCAGTTCGCCGGAATCGGTGACGGGCGCGGCGACCACGCGGGCGCCGGTCAGCTCGGCGACCATCTGCCAGGGCACGATGTTCGAATGGTGCTCCATCTCCGTCAGGAGCACTTCGTCCCCTTCGCGGAGCGCGTAGCGGCCGAGCGAGGAAGCCACCAGGTTCAGACCCTCGGTGGTGCCGCGGACGAAGACCACCTCGTCCGCGGACCCCGCGCCGATGAACCTCGCCATCCGCCGGCGGGAGCGCTCGTAGTGCTCGGTAGCCCGCTCCGAGAGGACGTGGACGCCCCGGTGGATGTTCGCGTAGCCGGTCTCGTAGACGTGATTCACCGCGTCAAGCACCGCCCGCGGCTTCTGGGAGCTCGCGGCGTTGTCGAGGTAGGCGATCGGCTGGCCCCGGACCTCCTCCCGGAGGATCGGGAAGTCGGCGCGGACCTTGTCGAGGTCGTAGGTGGTGGTAGTGGTCATCTGCCGAAACTCGCGCATTCGCGGAGGCGCTGGAGCCCCGCGGCGGCGAGGCGGCGGACCGCCTCTACCGGAATCTTCTCGACGACTTCGCCGGCGAAGCCCCGGACCAGCATCTCCCGGGAATCCATGCGGCCGAGTCCCCGGGAGCGGAGGTAGAAGAGTGCGTCCTCGTCCAGCTTGCCGATGGCCACCCCGTGGGCGCACTTCACGTCGTCGGCGTTGATCTCGAGCCGGGGGCGGGTGTGGACCACGGCCTTCCTCGAAAGGAGCAGGTTGCGGTTCGCCTGGGTCGCGTCGGTCCCGTTCGCGCCCGGCGCCACCACCACCTTGCCGTCGAACACGGCGCTCGACTCGTCGGAGAGCACGTTCTTGAAAAGCTGGCGGCTCGTGGTGTGCCGGGCGGCGTGGATGACGAGGGCGTGCTGGTCGGCCTTCGCCTGCTCCACGCCCAGAAAGAGGCCGTCGAGTTCCACCTCGGTGCCTTCGGCGCTGAGGATGGCGGTCGAATCGGTCCGGGACTTCCCGCCGGTGAGGGAGAGCACCGTCGAGTGGACCCGGGCGTTCCGCTCGAGCTGGAACGTCACGCGGCCGGTGTGGGCGATGCTCCCGGTCTCCAGTTCGACGCGGACGTAGCGCAGTTGGGCGTTCTCGCCGAGCCGGCAGAGGGTGGTCGGGTTCGTCCAGCCAGGAGTGGAGGACGCACCGTCGTGGGCTTCGATGACCGTCAGCCGGCTACCGGAACCGACATCGATGACCGAGCGTGGATGGAGCATGGTCGGGTGGCCGGTGTCGCGCCGCAGCGAATAGAGAAGGATCGGACCGGCGTCCTCGTCGCGCCCGACCCGGACCCGGAACCCGCAGTCGAAGAGCCCGGCGTTCAGCAGTTCGAGGGGATGACGGAGAGCGGCGTCGAGGTCCACCCCGGCGCCGTTCGTCTCGGCCCGAGGCACGACAAACCCCCAGTCGTCGTCCTCGTCGTCGGGCGGGACGGTGGGGAGGCGCCCGAAGGTCAATGCGGCCCCGGAGCGGGCATCCTCAGGGTTCAGCGATATTCCGTCGGCGAGCAGAACCCGGTGCTCGAATTCCGCGGTCCACTTCGGCAGCTCGTGGGGCTCGGGAGTCATCAGGATCGGGGCCCCGGGATAGCGCCGGTAGGCGATGCGCCCGAGTGCGTCCAGATCCGAAAACCGCCAGTCCTCAAGCCGCGCCGTGGGGAACCCACCGGCCTTGAAGAACTCCTCGACCGCTTCCCTTCGCCGAAGGGAGTACCGGTCGCCGATCCAGACCGGAATCTCGTCGCGATAGTGCGTCTCGGCGGTCGCGACAGCCGTTTCCAACATGACCTCAGGCCGGAACGGCCGCCAGCTTGGTGTAGCCCTCGGCCTCGAGCCGGAGCGCGAGTTCCCGCCCTCCCGACTCGACGATCCGGCCGTCCTGGAGCACGTGCACCCGGTCGGGAACGATGTAGTCCAGGAGGCGCTGATAGTGGGTGATGACCAGGAAGGACCGCTCGGGCGAGCGCATCCGGTTCACGCCCTCGGCGACGATGCGGAGCGCGTCGATATCGAGCCCGGAGTCCGTTTCGTCAAGAACCGCCAGGGTGGGCTCGAGGATGGTCATCTGGAGGATCTCGTTGCGCTTCTTCTCGCCGCCCGAGAAGCCCTCGTTCACCGGCCGCCTGATGAGATCCACGTCGAAGTCCAGAAGCTTCGCCCGTTCCTTTATCAGGCTCAGGAAGTCCACCGCGTCGAGTTCGCTCTGCCCGCGGTGCCTCCGAATCTCGTTGATCGCCGCCTTCAGGAAGTAGGTGTTGTTCACCCCGGGGATCTCCACGGGGTACTGAAAGGCGAGGAAGACGCCCTTCCGGGCGCGAACCTCGGGCTCCATCTCGGCGATGTCCTCACCGCGGTAGCGGAGGACTCCCGCCGTGATGTCGTAGCCCTCGCGGCCCGCGATGACGTACGCGAGGGTGCTCTTCCCGGAGCCGTTCGGCCCCATCACCGCGTGGGTCTCGCCCACCGGAATCTGGAGGTCGAGGCCGCGCAGGATTTCGCGGCCCCCGACCTCGACGTGCAAGCCGCAGATTTCGAGGAGATTCGTCATCCCACGGCTCCTTCGAGACTCACGCCGAGCAGCTTCTGGGCTTCCACGGCGAACTCCATGGGGAGTTCCGAAAGCACGTCGCGGGCGAACCCGTTGACGATCAGGGACACGGCTTCCTCCGGGTCGATGCCGCGCTGGCGGCAGTAAAAGAGCTGGTCCTCGCCGATGCGCGAGGTCGAGGCTTCGTGCTCGAGTTGGGCCTCCGGATTCGCCACGTCGATGTAGGGGACGGTGTGCGCCCCGGCATCGGGCCCGATGAGCAGCGAGTCGCACTGCGAGAAGTTCCGGGCGTTCGAGGCGCCCGGGAGCACCTTCACCTGGCCGCGGTAGGTGTTCTGGCCGTATCCGGCCGAGATGCCCTTCGAGATGATCGTGCTCTTCGTGTTCTTGCCGATGTGGATCATCTTGGTACCGGTGTCGGCCTGCTGGTGGTTCGCGGTGACCGCCACCGAGTAGAACTCGCCGATCGAGTCGTCCCCGATCAGGATGCAGCTCGGGTACTTCCAGGTGATCGCCGAGCCGGTCTCGACCTGGGTCCAGGAGATGTGGGAGCGGGCGCCGGCGCACTTGCCGCGCTTCGTGACGAAGTTGTAGATGCCGCCGACCCCGTTCTTGTCGCCGGGGTACCAGTTCTGGATCGTCGAGTACTTGATGCGGGCGTCGTCGAGGGCGACGAGCTCCACCACCGCGGCGTGGAGCTGGTTCTGGTCGCGCATCGGCGCGGTGCAGCCTTCGAGATAGCTGACGTAGCTGCCCTCGTCGGCGATGATCAGGGTGCGCTCGAACTGCCCGGTCTCGGCGGCGTTGATCCGGAAGTAGGTGGAGAGCTCCATCGGGCAGCGGACACCCTTCGGGACGTAGACGAAGGAACCGTCGGAGAAGACCGCCGCGTTGAGGCTCGCGAAGAAGTTGTCGGTGTGCGGCACCACCGTGCCGAGGTACTTGCGGACCAGTTCGGGGTGTTCCTTCACCGCGTCCGAGAAGCTGCCGAAGATCACGCCGAGTTCGGAGAGCTTCTCCTTGAAGGTGGTGGCCACGGAGACGCTGTCGAACACCGCATCCACGGCGACGCCGGAGAGGCGCTGTTGCTCCACGAGCGGGATACCGAGCTTTTCGTAGGTGCGCCGGAGTTCCGGATCGATGTCGTCGAGGCTCTGCGGCCCGTCCGTCACGGCGCTCTTCGGCGCCGCGTAGTAGCAGATCTCGTCGTAGTTGATCTTCGAGTAGGAGACCTTGGCCCAGGTGGGCTCGGTCATGCCCTGCCAGACCTCGTAGGCCTTCAGGCGCCAGTCGAGGAGCCACTGCGGCTCTTCCTTCTTTTCGGAGATGAGCCGGATCACGTCTTCGGACAGTCCGGGAGGCACGCGTTCGGTCTCGATGTCGGTGACGAAGCCGTAGGCGTACTCGCGTCCGACAAGTTGTTCGACTTCGGCGGCGCCGAGGGTTCGTTGCTGTTCGGGCATGGATTGGTTTCCTACTGGAGGACGGAGAGTTCCGGCCCGCTGGCGCGCGGGCCGGAAAGGTCGGAGTCGGCAAGGATTTGCACGAGGGTCAGTTCGGCGAGGGTGGCGAGCACCCGCTCGTGAACCCGGGTCAGCGGGGTGCGCACCGAGCAGGTGGGGGTGAGGATGCAGGTGTTGTCATCAAGGATGCACTCGACGAGCGCCAGCGGCCCCTCGATGGACTCGATCACCTCGGTGATCCGAATCTGTTCAGGCGGACGCGCGAGCCGGTAGCCGCCGTGGATTCCCTGCCGCGTCTCCACGATGCCGCTCTTCTTGAGCCCCTGGAGCACCTTGGCGGCGAGTTCCGGCGGCAGGTTGTGGCTTTCGGCGACGCGCCGGGCGCTCAGGGTCTCTCGCCCAGGCAAAAGGGCGAGATCGGCCAACGCCATCAGGGCGTAGTCGGTGCTCTTGGAGAGTCGGATCATGGTGTTGGGGGGTCGGATCGGCGCCGGCGGGCTCGCTCCGCCACGGGCTGACGCCCGGAAGGATCAGACCGTGAGGTCAAACAGGCAGCCTAAATCCGACTAATTAGGTCGCATATTCTAGCACGGAGGTGGGCGATCCGAGAAGGGGGGAAAGTGGGGCCGGAACTCCGACCGGGCCGGGCGGCGGGTTGGCTAGGGACCGCCGGTCTTCAGACCGGCATCGCGGCCCGGAGGGCCGCGAAACTCGCACCATCTCCGGGTCGGGCCGCCGAGTCTACGACGGAGTGAGACGCCAATTTTTCCAGTTCTCGCCGGTGTACTGCAGCGCCACGACCTTCATTTCGTCCCCACAACCAGGCTGCGGCCCGACGACCGCCGTCTCCGGTGAGGAAACTGATAGGGCCTACGTGTCGCGATCACTCAATCTAATGCGCGTATCCTCCTGCGGAACTCTCTTCCTCTCGGGTAGATCGAAATCTACTACCCGCTGCACTTTCAGCTCGCGAGCAATAGCGGTCTTGATCTGCGTTTTTCGAATAGGAACAGCCTCGAGTGTACGCACGGCTAATCACGAAAGGACATGTCTTTGCACTCACCAAGCCGCCATGTCATCACCCTACTGGCAGTCGTCTGAGGCGGACACCCTACACCCCGCAGCTCCTGCTGCACTTCGGCCAGATACACATCCGTGGAAGAGACGTGGCCGCTCGGCCCTCTCCTGTCGCAAGCGATGTTCGAATCGCCATTTCCTCCTTTTCAACGAAATTGCACATCGCGGAACACATCGACACCGAACGTTGAGTGAGTACCAAGCATCAGGCGCATCTTGATGCGGTTCATTCTTGGTCTCTTGATGGTGATTGCTGGAAGGTAAGTGGCGGCTTCCGTCTCCTTCATCCTTCGCTGCAGCAGGAACATTATTCGCCTCGTTGGTCCAGTCTGACGGGAGTCGTTCGTAGTCACTCTGCCAGTCTGGATCTGCTAGAAACCGTCCAAATGATGCGGTGACAGCAGAGTACTCTGCGTAGCGGTTGATGTCCTCAGCCATGAAGTTGAGCAAGTACTCACCTTTCAGTCGGGCCAAATGATTGAGAATGGCACCTGAATCGATATTCCAGCCAGTCGGATCAATAAACGTGAACGTGAATCCATCGGAACAGGCCTCTTCAATCTGTTGAAGGTGGTCCTCATAGGACCCTTGGAAGACGTGAATATTGAGTCTCCTGTGCCGCTTGGCGTACCCCTGAAGCACGCGAGCCGCGTCCGGACGCTTCTCACAGAAGAAGGAGCGGACTCGTAGACCTTCCAAGCCTCTGATGCCTAAGTCCGCCCTCACGGACTCGAGGGTCTGTACCGCCTGATGAAACGATGCATCAGAGTAATCATCTTTATCGGCGGTCCGCCAAGGGCCCGCGAAAGCGTCCACATAATTGAAGATACGAGAACGGCCCTGGAGAATCTTGTAGGCTGCGATCTTGAGGTACCTAGTCAAGAAACAGTGTTTGATATAGGACTGTTCTTTGCCGAGGTACTGTCCAGGGGCGGCCGTCATTGCGATGAGCTGTACTTGGTGCTGCGACGATCTATGACATGTCGGGGAATTCGTTCCATTCTTCGCCAACTAGGAGGCGGCCCCCTGATTTGGGCCTTACGCCCCCCCACTGCTTGAAGAAGAAGGCCACCTTCTCCTCCTGACACCTGTCCCGCAGTTCGGTAGCCCAGTTCTCGTCCATCCGCCGAGCACCAGGCCCGCTCTCACCGCCCACGATAGCCCATGCAATCCCAGAGAGATTCACTGAACCAATAGGGCCTAACAGTGGTTCGAAGGAAAAACAAAGCGCGCAGGCGAATTGATCTGCTGCAGGTGCTCAATTCGGACCTTGTGCGCCGCATCCTCGACCGACACACCGGGCCAAATGTGACTAGGCACAGTGTCCGAGGCATATCTCTGCCGAACATAGTTCCGCATGAGCGAGCTCCGCTTGGTGAGAATCTGGTAGGTGTGCCAGTCGGCCTTTTCCATGACTTCGAAGATGGCATCGACGAACTCTCCCGGCACGTTCTTGTGAAACAGATCGCTCATCGAGTTGACGAAGATTCTCTTTGGCCGCCGCCACCCCAGCGGGTGGGTCAGTCGTGATGGCCAGAGCCGTAAGTCGAACCCCTGCTCGTAGGGATGATCGGCGATTCCGCGCCACCGCTCCGCAAACCTGAGCGCGTAGCAGTTGTCGCATCCAGGGCCGACCTGGGTACAACCCGTGACCGGGTTCCATGTCGAGTCGGTCCACTCGATTTCGGTGGTGGTGGCCATGACCTAAGAGAGGAGGCACCGAGTGGACGCGACTGCCGATCCAAGCCGTAATGAAGTGTAAAACATAGGATTAGACTAGAGTTGAAGACCTAGACTTAAAGCAGTCTATTAGGTCCTGTAGCGCAACTTCAAGGAGACAGCTATCGCGGCTGCGCAATTGCCGGAAATCAGTCGCCACCCGCCGTAAGGCGTTACCGACGGCAATCGTAGTGCGCGGGATTTGTCGCCCTGTCGGGCGACAAATCCCGGTCTGAAGACCGGCGTTCCCTGCACGGCACCCCTCAGCGCGTTCGGCAGCGGCCGCGGGCGGTGCATTGGAGCTCGATCGGGGCGCAGCCCGGAGCTGCGGCGCGCAGCTTGCAGCTCGTCGAACCAGGCGACGGAGAGGGTCTGCTCGAAACCGGCCGGGGTCTCCTCGAGATCGAGGTCGAAGGCGAACATGACCGGGAACAGGTTGTAGGCATCCCCGAAGTCGCGGTACGGGAGTGGCTGGTAGTCCGACACGAGGCGGAGTTCGGCCCCTGCGATGGGAGAGCGCAGGGTCAAGTCGGCGGATCGGTAGTCGCTGCCGATGTCCCCGAACCACGAGACACCGACCGCACCCCCATCGCCGCGGCGAACGGCCCCCGTAACCGCGAGGGAAAGACCGTCGCAGTCCACCTCCGTCCGGCCCCGGGTCCGCGATCCGGACCTGGACGGGTTCCGCTTCCAGCCGGAAGGACAGCCCGAACAGCTCGGGAAAGCCCTCCGGCGGAGGTTCGAGGCGGACCTCATAGGTCTCGTCGAAGCCGGCCGGTTCCACAGGTTCCAGCGCCCGGATCGCCAGCAGCGCGGGGTCCTCCCAGCCCTGGGCCGATACCTCGCCGGAGACGGAAAGGACATCCGCCGGCGCGTCGGTCACGACCCGTACCGGAATGCCGGTCCAGCCGGAACGCCGCACGTAGTCGCTCAGATCGGCGTCCGCCATCACCGGAATCAGGAACTCGGTCCCCGGGTGGAGGGTCAGCGCCGTTCCCGGCGCGGGCAGCACGCCGCCGAAACCGACCGGAATGGCGTCGGGATCCGGCTGCGGCGGGGGCGACGGTCCGGGCGGAGGCGGTGGCGGGGGGAGCGGGGTAGGAGTGACCACCGCATCGTCACCGCATCCGGCAAGGGCGAGGAACGCGAGGAGGAGCCCCGCGACGAGCCGCTTCACGGACTCGTCTCCCGTCGTCGGTCGCGGGCGGGGTGGACCGTGATGTCCGGCGCCCGGGTGGTTTCTCCAGCACGAATCTCGAACCAGCGCTGCTCGTGCTGGAGTTCGAGGGTGCCGGCGCCCGCCGCCTCGCCGATGAACGAGTGGGCGAGCAGTTGGTGCAGCGGGCGGATCCAGAAGTGGCGGAAGCCGGGCTCCAGACCCTCGAGGAGGAACTGCCCCCAGGAGTCGGTGAACGCCCCCGGGCCGAACAACGCGCCGTCGGCGGTGTACATGACACTCGTCACGTACACGAACGGAGCCGGTTCGCCGCTCGCGAGCACCACCCGGCCGGTGAGCGACCCCCGGGAATCGAGAAAGCCCGGCGCCGGGTAGAGGAGCGACGCCCCGACCGCGTCATCGGGCTCCAGGGTGACCGTGCGGATCGTGCCGTAGGACATGCGCGGGTGGGGCTGAAGGCTCGTGACGCCTTCCGGGAAATCCCCCTCGGGGTGTTCCATCGTTTCGGGGCGGGCGAGCCAGGTGGGATTCATCGCGCTGTGGGCGAGCCCGAGGCAGTGCCCCACCTCGTGCATCACGGTCCGGGCCAGATGGTCCGCCGCCTGCGCACGCGCGGCCGCGTCGTCGTCGGGCCACCCATCGAGATATCCCGGACTGAAGTGAACGTCGCAGCCGGTCACCCGTCCTCCGGTGTACTGCACATCGGCGGTGGCGAAGGGCCCGCCCGCGACGCGCTCCGCCGAAGAAAACCCGATGGTGTTGATCGCATCGCCCGCCCGGCCCTGGTCGTCGGCGACCGTTTCTTCATCCAGGACCAGTTCCAGGTCGGCCGTCCCGATTTCGGCCCAGGCGCGGAGGCCGCGTTCCACGCTCTCGCGCCAGAGCGCGGCGTCGAGACCCTCGAAGTCCGGCAGGTTGCCGTTTTCGAGGAGCCGGAACCGCAGCGGAAACGCCGAGGCGTCCCAGCGGATCGCGCCGGCCACCGACGCAATCCGGTGGAGCCCGCCGTGGCGCGCGAAGAACCGGTAGCCGTCTGCCGGCGTGGCCAGTAGTGCCGCCGCGACGATGGTCAGGAGGATCCCGTTCCAGAGGATCTCGGTCCAGCGGAGGCGCATGGTTCCGCAGTATTGCACTGCCCCACCCTTAGACTTCGCCGCCCATGACGCCGGATGAGGGACCGTGGAGCTCCTCGGCTGACAGCCAGCCGGACTGGTCCGAGGCGACCAGCCAACTGTCGCGGCGCGACCCGGTTCTCGGCGCGCTGATCCGCCGGATCGGGCCCTGCACGCTCGCCCCCCGCCCGAACTCGTTCGGGACCCTGGTGGGCGCGATCGTGGCGCAGCAGATCTCGGCGGCGGCGGCCCGGACGATCCACAAACGGCTCTGGGCGCTCACCCGGGACGAGGCTCCCGAGCCGCGGGACATCCTCCGGCGGCGGGAGGCGACGCTCCGACGGGTGGGGCTATCGCGGCAGAAGATTGCCTACCTGCGCAATCTGGCGTCGCGGGTGGAGAGCGGGGAGCTGGACCTCGCGGCCCTGGAGTCCATGGAGGATGACGGCGTCCGCGCGGCGCTCACCGCGGTGAAGGGGATCGGCAACTGGACCGCCGACATGCACCTCATCTTCACCCAGAACCGGCCGGACGTCTTCGCGCCGGGGGACGCCGCGGTGCTCGCGGCGATGCGGGATCTCTACGGGCTGGCGGACGACGCGGGGGCCGAGGAGTACGAGCGGATCAGCGACGGTTGGCGGCCGTTCCGGAGCATCGGCGTTTGGTACATGTACGAGCACATCCACGCGCTGAGGGCGGAGCGGGCGAAGGGCTGACCTAGAGTTCCAGAAATGAAGAGTCGGGTTCGCCACTACCGGGGCAACGAGGCCTCGGTCACCTTCGACACGCACCGCTGCATCCACGCGGAGGTTTGCGTCCGGGGGCTGCCTCAGGTATTCGATGTCTCGCGCCGCCCCTGGATCCTGCCGGACGAGGGCGATCCGAAACGGCTCGAAAGAGTCGTGCTGGGCTGTCCTACCGGGGCGCTCCGCATGGCGGCGGCCACGGACGAACGAGTAGCGCCGGGCGCCGAAGCGGCCGCGACCATCCTTCCCGAAACGCCGCGAAACAAGAACTCGCTCTCCGTCGTGCCGGATGGGCCGCTCTACGCGCGCGGCAACCTCGAAATCGAAGAGACGCCGGGCGCCGAGATCCTGCGGGACACGCGGGTCGGTTTCTGCCGGTGCGGGGCTTCGGAGAACAAGCCCCTCTGCGACCAGTCGCACGCGCGCGTCGGATTCCGCTGCGGGGCCGAGGTCTCGCCCCGCGCCGGGGCGACGCCGCCGGTCAGCGACGAGATGGCTCCGGTGCGGTTCACCCCCCAGCCGAACGGACCGCTGCTCTTCCGCGGCCCCCTCACCATCGCCGGTCGCGGGGGCGCGAGGGTCACGCTCGACCGGGGAGCACTCTGCCGGTGCGGATGTTCGAAGGACAAGCCCTTCTGCGACGGCTCGCACCGCGACGCGGGATTCGCTGCGCCCTAGCAGCCTGGGCCGCAGGAGTTTTCGCGCGGAGTACGGGCGGCGTTGGTTGGCGGACATCCGACCGAAATGGGAGGTGATTTCGGCTCAAGCGGTCGCTTTCGCGCGCTACCTAGGTGCATCTCCCGGCGGCGTCCTCCGCAACGGGTCTTCGGGGCTTCCATCAGCAGGCTGCCAAGGCGCCCATCCGTCGGATGTTTAGCGCCAGGCAGACCAGGTCCCACTCCGCCTGCACTTTCTCCAGACCTCGGAAGCTGAAACGACGAAAACCAAGCACCTCCTTGATCCAGCCGTTCGGCGCCTCCGAAAGCCACTTGCGCCGCGCGTAACGAGTCCGGCCCGCCGGCGTCATCAGTTTTTGCCCCATCCGATGCGTCGCCGGCCGTCTCGCCGGATCCACCGCAGCCCGCTCCTTCCCCTCGCGCCCCAGCGCCACATACCCCGCAATGCCCCGCTCCTCAAGTGCCAAGAGGTCCCCCTCGCTGCAGTAGCCCGCATCCGCCAGCACCTCCTCCGGCGTCGCGCCGAAGCCCGCCGCCACCGCGTCCAGCAAAGGAAGCATCTGCCCCTGGTCGCTCGCTCCCGATCCGACCGCCGTCGCCACCACCATCTGCTTCGCGTCGTCCACCACCGTCTGGGCGTTGTAGCACTGCTGGAACCCCTCCGCGCTCGTCTTCATGATCCGGCTCTCCGGATCCGTGAAGTTGCTCTGCGCCTTCGCGTCCGGCTCGCCGTAGCTCCGCTTGTAAGGCTTCCTGCCCCCCGAAGAACGACCCGAGCCCGGCGTCCGCCCCCGGTCGTCATCGGCCCGCCGCTGCGCCGCTTCCAGACGCTCCTTCGCCTCCCGTATCGCCAACAGACGCTGCTCCCGACGCCGCAACTCCTCCGGCAGTTCGTCCCCCCGATCCCCCTTCCCGAAGCGTCGATCCTCCTCCTCATCCGTCTGCGTCGCCGCCGACAACAACCCCGCGATCTCCTCCTCCAAGCGCGCCTCCTCCTGCAACATCCGGTCGTAGCTCATCGCCTTCCGCTTGCTCGCGTTCGCACGCACCTTCGTCCCGTCGATCGAGAGTGTCCCGAAGCGAACCAGCCCCATCTCCCGCGACACCCGAACCACCTCCAAAAACATCGCCCGGAAGTCCGACAGATGACGATGCCGGAACTCGCAGATCGTCCGGTGCTTGGGAAAGTTCCCCGCCGCCAGCATCCGAAACGCCACGTCCTCTTCCAGCTTCCGCGCTATCCCCCGCGACGAGAAAACCCCTGTCGCATACCCGTAGATCAACACCTTCACCATCATCGTCGGCGAATACGGCGCGTTCCGACGACCGTCCCCCTCATAGGGAGCGTAAAACGCCGAAAGATCCAGCGAATCCACCACATCGCTCACTTGGTGCGCCAAGTGCCCCTCCGGAACCCAGTCCCTCACCTTCGGCGGCATCAGCAGAATCTGATCCGGCTGATACGCACGAAATCTCGTCGGCATCCTCAACCTCCTACCCGTACCAGAACAGACCTCCTACAACTTGACAATCCCTCAACCACTCAGCCGCAAGAACTTCCTGCGGCGCAGACTCCTAGCTCGGGCCAACCGCGGGCTGCAGGCGGTCTGGATCTCGAGCGTTTCTCCGGCGGGGGTTCCCGTGCTGGCGCGCGATCCAGGCAGATTGGCGCTGGGAGTTTCGCGGCCTTCCGGGCCGCGATGCCGGTGTGAACACCGGCGTTCCAAGCCGTCCCCGCGCTTCTGCGCGCTCGGCGATGAGAGTTTCGCGGCCTGCGGCCGCGATGCCGGGCTAGCTAGGGAGCGGGGTTGAGGGCGCGAGCGTCGAAGAGGCGGTAGGCGCGTTCCACGGCGATCTGGGGTGCGCCCGGTCCGCTCATGGACGGGAAGTGCTCCGCGTGGGCGGTGAGGTCCATGCGGGCGGCGGCGTCCGCGGCCGGGACCCCTTCCCCGTGGGCCGCTTCCGCCTGCGCCCAGAAGTCATCCAGATAGGCGGCCAGGTACTCGAGCTTCGCCTTGTCCTCGAAGGGCGGGCCATGGCCGGGGAGCACCAGATCGAAGTCCAGTTCGGCGAAGGCCCGAATCGTCTCGCCCCACTCCGGATATCCATCCCCCATGAAGGGCAGCCCGGCGGGGATCAGATCGCCGGTCATCAGCACCTTCTGCTCGGGCATGAACACCACCACGTCCCCCGCGGTGTGCCCGTACCCCATGAAGAGGAGCTGGATCTCCTGGCCGCCCCGGTGGAGAGTCATCCGGCGGTCGAGGGTGATGGTGGGCGCCACCGGGGTGATGCTTTCGAGAGCTTCCTGATACGCCCGGGTCCTCGCCAGGGCGTCGGCGATCTCGACGCGGTCGGCCTCCGCCGCCGCCTCCAGCCGGCTCTCGAGCGTCGCGATCTGCTCCGGAATGGTGCCGACGAATGCGTTCCAGGCGGTCCCGGATACCGAACCGCCGCTGGCGACCACGTCGTAGGTGGTCTCGTGACCGAGGATCTCCACGTCGTCCCCGAAGACCTGGTTCCCGTGGATGTGGTCGAAGTGGAAATGGGTGTTCACCACGTAACGCACCGGCTTCGGGGTCAGCGGCGAAAGCTCCTCGAGCAGCACCCACGCCGCCGCCGGAGTGATGTGGGAATCCACCAGCAACAGCGATTCGCCGAGGTCCACGATCGCGGCGTTCGCTCCCACGTTCATGGCTCCGGTGCCGACCGCGTGCCAGATCCCGGGGCGCACCTCGGTGATCTCGAAGGCCGCGCCTTCGTGGGCCATGGCGCCGGGCGGCGCCGGATCCTCCGCGGGCGGCGGGGCGCCGCAGGCAGTGAAGGCAAAGAGTGCGGCCGGAGCCAGCCGATTGAAATTCCGATACGTCATGCGCCGGTCCTCCCCGAGGATTTGCTGCCGGAAGGATGCCGGAGACGCGCGGAGGCCGCCACTGCGACGACCCGAGGCTCCTGCTCCAGGGCGTGCGCGAGCTGCAGGACGCCGAAGTCGTCGCGGGGGCGGCCGACGACCTGGAGGCCGACCGGGAGCCCTTCGGGGGTGGCGCCGACCGGAACCGAGACCGCGGGAGCGCCGAAAAGTGAGACCCAGGCGCAGGACGCCATCCACTCGGTATAGGTCTTCATCGGCACCCCGGCGACTTCGGTGGGATACGGGACCGTGACGTCGAACGGCGGGACCTGCGACACCGGCAGCACGAAGAACTCGTAGCGCTCGAAGAAAGCGCGCACCCGCCGGAGCAGCGCCGTCCAGCGGCGGGAGGCCTCGGCCAGCGCCGAGGCGCTGAGCCCCCTGCCCTGCTCGATGTTCCAGATCACCGTGTCCTTCATTTCGTCCCGGTGGCGGTCGAGTAGCGGACCCCAGTTCAGTTCGAAGTACCACGCCCGCCAGCGGTCGAACGCCTCGGCGGCGCCGCTCAGGTCCGGGTCGGCATCCTCCACCGCGCAGCCAATCGCTTCGAGGGCGCTGCGCGCCGGGGCGAGCGCCGCCGGGACGCGCGGGTCGAAGGGGACACCGCCGAAATCCGCGCTCCACGCCACCCGGACATCCCGAAAGTCCCGGTCGAGCGGGCGCCGGAAGACCTCGCCCGGATCCGGCAACGAAAGCGGCGCCCGGGGATCCGGCCCCGCGATGGCGCTCAGCATGAGGGCGGCGTCGGCGGCGCTCCGCGCCATCGGCCCCTGCACCGGGACCGGGTACCAGGGGGTCTCGTTGGGCCACACCGGAACCCGGCCGGGCGAGGGCCTGAGGCCAACGACCCCGCAGAAGCTCGCCGGGTTGCGGAGCGAGCCGCCGTAGTCGCTGCCGTCGGCGATCGGGACCATCCCGGTCGCGAGCGCCACCGCGGCGCCCCCGCTGCTCCCCCCGCAGGTCTTCGTCTCGTCCCAGGGGTTCCTGGTGGGGCCGAAGACAGGGTTGAAAGTCTGCGAGCCGGCACCGAACTCCGGGGTGTTCGTCTTGCCGATGGTGATCGCGCCCGCCGCGCGCAGGCGCTCCACGATCAGCGCGTCCTCCTCGGGGACGAAGTCGGCAAAGATCGGGGACCCGAAGGTCGTCCGGATCCCGCGGGTGAGGGTCAGGTCCTTGTGGGCGACGGGGAGCCCGTGGAGCGGCCCGAGCGGGTCGCCCGCCGCCACCGCCCGGTCGGCATTCTCCGCTTCCGCGAGCAGCCCCTCCTCCGGGAGGAGCGTGACGATCGCATTCAGGCGCGGGTTGACGTCATGAATCCGGGCGAGGTGCGCCTTCATCACCTCGACCGCCGAGACCTCGCGGCCGGCGATGCGGCGGGCGAGTTCGGTCGCCGGAGTGGCGCAGAGATCGGACGGGCGTGGTTGCGCCGCCTGCGGCGGCGATGACGGTCTGAAGGCCCCCACCGGGAGAACTGGCGGCGTTCCCGGCGATAGCGGCATTGATGGACCTTGTTCTCCCGGCGGCTACGGCGGTGGCTGTGTCCTATCCCGCCACTCCGGACCGAAGGCGAAGCGGGCCGCGGCGCCCGCCGGATTCCGGATGCGCAGGATGCGCGGGTTGTCGCCGGCCAGGTCCTCCACGATGTACAGCCAGTAGTTCTCGCCGTATTCGAGCGCGCGGCGGAGTTCGTTCGGGGTGAGTCGGGCCGGGTGCTCTTCGAGCGTGCCGCTGAGCGCCTTCACTTCGCAGAGCAGGGTCTTCTGCCCGGTCGCATCCTCACGGTAGAGGTCGAAACCCGGGTTGTCCTCCGCGGCGCGGACCCAGCGTTCCCGTTCCAGGATGAGGGCGATCGCCTGACTCTCCACCGCGAGGCGACGCTCTCGTTCCTCCTCATCGGGGCGGTCCACTCCGCCGCCGGCGCCGGGACGCACTTCGACCGGCGCCGGGCCCCGACCCCGGCGGCCAGGCTCGGACGGGCCGATCTGGACCAGCGGCCGCGCCTCGGGAGCCCAGGCGCTGCGCGTGAGGCGGCGCATCCAGGCGGCCGGGACCTGCACGGAGACCTGCGACCCGTCGCGCGCGTCGCATTGGTACTTCCCCGAACGGACCGCGAGGTCGTGAATGCCGGAAAGCTCCTCCAACTCCCGCCGGAGCATCTCCCGGCGCCGCGCCTGTTCGTCGGGTGACATTCGGACGACCCCCGCGAGCAGCGGGTCGAGTCCCCGGAGGTTCCAGTCTTCGATGCAGGCGATGCCGCCCTCCGGGTCGGCACGCCGCGTCCGGCTGCGGATCTCCTCCCGGTCTTCGTCCGCGAGCGTCGGCCTTTCCTCGAAAGGTTCGAGCAGCGGGCGGGCGCCGCACGCGTACATCAAATGACGGGCGCCTTCCTCGTCGAGCGCCGGACAACCGTCGTCCACGAACCGCACCGCCGGCAGGCCTCCGAAGAGGTCCTTTTGAGGGCCGGTCGCGTAGAAGGCGTCTCCCGGCCGGGAAAGCCGGCGGCGGCCACCCCTCGCGTCCACCGTCCTCACGAAGCGCAGCCGCCGCAGCTCCTTTTCGAGCCGGCGGCGCCCGGGCAGCGAACCGGCCCGATACGCCCGGGCCAGTTCACCGATGTCCCGGGCGTAGTCGGCTTCGTCCGAGACGGCCGGGCCCGACCGGTACTTCGAGAGCGCCCGGCGGAGCGCCAGTTCCACCGGATCGAGCGCCTGGAGCCCGAGGTCGCGCAGGTACTTACCGGCCTCCGGCGAATCGAGGACGTCGTCGTGGACGAGGGGCAGATCGGTGGGCGCCCCGCCCGGCGGACCCGGCAGAAACGCGGCGGGGCGGCCTTCCACGAAGGCCGGGACGTGGACGCCGTCCTGTAGCCGGACCAGTGGGAGATCGGCGACCCGGGCGCCCCGCACGCCGTGCTCGCCGAAGGCTTCGTAGAGCCCCCGAATCCAGCTTTCGCTCTGCGCCTCCAGGAAATCGGCGTCCAGACGGCGGAGAACGCCGTCGAGCCGGAGGGGCCTCACCCCCACCTCATCCTGGAGAACGCGGCTCAGCTCGTCGGTGCGCCCTGCCGACACCTCGTCGGTGAGCCACTCGGCGCCACCGGCGTCCCTGAAGAGCGCGGCCAACTGTTCCGGCCCGAAGAGGTCGCGGAGCCACCGGGGGCTTGCCAGACGGGCGCGCTCCCCCGGCACGAAGCCGCCGTCGAAGCGCGGCAGGAGCGGCTCCCGGCGGAGCGCCGCCGAGACCGCCTCACGGAGGGGCGCGAACAGCGCGCCGTCGAGCAACCGGTCGCGGCCGAGCGGCAGCGACCGGAGCGTCGTGGCGTCGAGAAGGTTGTGATCGCGCAGCCAGCGAAGCGCACCCGTCAGGACTTCGGCGGTCGCCGCGACGAGGCCTTCGTTCCACGGGTCGCCGAGAGGCACGTTGTCCCGCGCCAGAGTGGTTCGGAACGGGCCCTGCACCCGAAATCGAAGACCCGTCGGGAGGGTCGTGGGGAAAAACGCGAAGAGCGGCGTATCCCGCTCCGGCACTGGCTCCGGACGGCCTTCCTCGCCGAGGCGGAAGGCCACTTCCACGTGGCGCTCGACGCCTCGCGGCGGGCCCGGCACCGCCCGTGCGAACACCAGCCAGGTCTGTTCGGTCTCCCGGTGGCCTTCGGCCTCCCCCACGAGCTTCACTCGCCGCACTCCGTCGTCCGCCGAGGACGTCTCGCGCAGGTAGAGGCCCGAGGCGCCGTCCGCGACCCGCCACTCGATCTCCTCGATCTCGCGAAGGAAAAGGAGAGCGCGGGGCGCGAGGCGCCGCACCGCCTGCCGGATCTCGCCGGCGTCGGCGAGTCCCCGGAGCGGGAGCAGGAAAACAGTCTCGTCCGCGGCGCGGGGGACCAGCGCGGGCGCCGCCACCGGCAGCACGTAGTGCTCGATGGCGAAATTCTCCCCGCCGGAATGCACTTCGGGCCGGTCGGTGAAGGCGTACACCGACTTGAAGCCAATGCCGAAGCGACCGATCTCGGTGAACCCCGGATCCTTGGTGCTCTCTCCAATGCCGCAGATGCTCCGCACGTCGGCTTCGTCGAACGGAAGGCCGAAATGGCGGACCCGCAGCTCGGCTGCAGCCGGCATCATCCTGCCGGACGGCGCTGCCCGTTTCGCGGGCCGGTGGCCCGCGGTGCCGGTCTGGAGGCCCCCACCGGGAGAACTGGCGGCGTTCCCCGGGCTGAGGTGGAACTGGACGGAGCGAGGACCGGTCCAGGCCTGCCGCCGCGCGAGCGCGTCCTCCGCGTTCTGCAGGAGTTCGTAGATGAAGTGGGTGCGGTCGCCGTAGCGGTGCGGCAGCAGCTTGTCTCCGTAGTCCCGGACCCCCGTCCCGTAGCGGCGTTCGTTCTCCCGGTGGATCGCCCGGTAGTCGGAGGGCATTGTCTGCGTCACAACGAAATCAGTCGCACCACCATCTCCGCAAGCCCCGCCGGGCCGGGAACCGCCCCGTCGAGCCAGAGGACATGGCGGCCGCGCCGCCGTAGTTCGTCGTAGTCCGCAGCGGCCTGGAGCCGCGCGAAGGCGCCGGTGCCAAACCCGTTGATCGCGGACGGAAGATCACGGGCCGGCGGAATGGGAATGTCCACCCGCGCACTCCAGGTCAGCATCAATACGGAGAGGTCCGGAGGACCGCCCTTCTCGATCTGGCCAAGCGAGTGGAGGAGCGCCGATCCGAAGCCGACCGCGGGAGGCGATCCGTGGCGGACGGCACAGTTCCGCCGCAACGCCTCGATCATCGCCAAGGCCCTGGGGCTCCGGTGACCGAAAGCATTGATGACGAGGCTGCCCTCGGTGCATTGCACCAGGAAGTCCGAGAGGTCGGCGTCGGATACGGCGGACGGAGTGGGTGCGGAAGCGGGATCCTCCGCCAATCGGCGGGTGGCCGCTTTCGTTCCCTCGACATCCGGCTGGTCGTAGGGATCCACCCCCATCCGGAAGGCCGCCACCGCAATCGCGACCTGCCAGCGGTAGATATCCGGAAGCAGTCCGGATCCCGCCGGGCAGTGGATGACCGGGACCCCTCCGCGCGTAGCGGCTTCGAGCCGCTCCCGGTCGTCCCCTTCCACGGCGCCGAGGTGGATGCAGAGCGTCGCGTCCCCCCGGCTCTTCGCGCCCGACGGAGGAAGGATCACCGGCACGATCCCGGTACCCCCCTTCCCGGTGGTCTCCGAGAAGAGCTGTTCCAGCCAGGGGAGCATTCCCTTCCGTTCGGACGAGGCGGAGAGGTGCGCGCGCAACCGCCCCTCCCCCCGGATGCGGGCGAGCAGCGCGCCCAGCCGGATGGCCGGATCGGCCGCCGCGCCGTTCAGGTCGAGCGCCTCGCGCTCCCGGCGGACAGCGGCCAGTTCTTCGTCCAACTCGCATCCGGCAAGGGCCGCCGGCAGAAGTCCAAAGGCGCTGAGCGCCGAGAATCGTCCCCCCACATTCGGTTTCCCGAGGAACCGCGCCCGGTAGTCGGCCAGGTCGGCCCACCGGTAGAGCGGCGACCCCGGGTCGCTGATGGCGAGGAACTGCCCGCCGGGAGCGACTCCCGCAACCTGGAGCTTCCGGGAGATGACCGACTCGAGGATTCGGGTCTCCATCGTCGTCCCTGATTTCGAGGCGACCAGGAAGACGGTCTTTTCGAGACGGTCGGGCCGGATCGCTTCCCGCACCGCTTCCGGCGCGAGGGTGTCGAGGAACTGCACGTCCAGGCCGCGCCCCCGGGGAAGCCCGGAAACGAGCGCCTGGGGGCAGAGCGCGGACCCACCCATCGCCAGCACCACGAGGCGCTCGAAACCCTCGGCGAGCAGTTCGTCGCGGAGCCGGAGGTACTCGGGGAGTTGCCTGGCGGCCGTCAGCGGCAGGTCCACCCAGCCGAGCCGATCGTCGTCGCTTCGGGCGCCGGTCGCCCCGAGCCGGCCCGGGGGCGCCCGGTCGGTCCAGGGATCGGCTTCGCTGTCCGGCAAGGCCTGCAGCGGGCGCACCGACACGTCCGCGCCGCGTACGTTCCAGAGGCTCCAGGTCATGGTGTTTGCCGGTGTGAAAGTCGAAGAAACAGGTCTGGCCGAGACCGGGGCGTTTCGTGATCCCAGCGACCCGCACCGGCAGCCGGCATCGGGCTACCATTCGAGTGCCGACTTCCGCGCCGGCGGCCGGGAACTGGGGGAGCGTACCAATGAGCCATCTCGTCAAGACCTCGAAGCGGATCCGTTACGAAAAAAGCCCGGTCGGGGGCGCCATCACCGACCCGAAGGTCTTCTTCAACCGCCGGGCCATCCTGAAGGCTCTCGGGAGCGCCGCCCTGGTGGGTCCGTATGCCGCCGCCTGCGGAACGAACGCCGACGCCGCGGAGATGCTGGAGATCCCGTATTCGCGGCCCGACGTATTCCCCGCGACGCGGAACGAGGCCTACCAGGTCCCGGGCATGGTCGAGCGGAAGGAGTTGACGGCGCGCGAGGTCGCGGGTTCGCACAACAACTTCTACGAGTTCCTGGCGGGGCGCGGCGGCGCGGTCTGGAAGCTCGCCGGCGACTACCAGCCGCTGCCCTGGGCCGTCGAGGTGACGGGCGAGTGCAACAAGCCGCGCACCTTCGATCTCGACGACCTCCTGAAATTCGAGCACGAGGAGCGCATCTACCACTTCCGCTGCGTCGAGCGCTGGGCGATGAACGTGCCGTGGACCGGATTCCCGCTGTCCGCGCTGCTGAATGCGGTGGAGCCGACGAGCAATGCCGGCTTCGTTTCCTTCACCTGCCTCAACCGGCCCGAGCAGATGCCCGGTCTCGCGTCAAGCAACTGGTACCCCTGGCCTTACCACGAGGGACTCCGGATGAACGAGGCCATGAACCCGGTGGCGTTCGTGGTCACCGGCGTCTATGGCGATCCGCTGGTCCGCCAGCACGGCGCGCCGATCCGGATGGCGTTCCCCTGGAAGTACGGCTACAAGGGACCGAAGGCGGTGGTGAAGATCGAGCTGACTTCGAAGCGGCCTCGCTTCTTCTGGGAGATGCAGAAGCACGAGTACGGGTTCTTGTCGAACATCAACCCGAACATCCCGCACCCGCGCTGGAGCCAGGCCGAGTCCTACTGGCTGGACAACCGGGATCCCTTCCCGACCCCGCTCTTCAACGGCTACGGGGACCAGGTCGCGGCGCTCTATGCGGACGAGCCGATGACGCCGCAGAAGCCGCTGCGGATGGGCCAGACGGCCCGCTGACCCCGGATCCAGATGCCCTGGCTTGCGGTCGGCGCCGCCGCGATGCTGCTCGGGGTGGTCGCCGGCGCCTTCGGCGCGCACGCGCTCTCGTCCCAGCTTGACGCCCGCTCGCTCCAGACCTTCGAAACCGCGGTCCGTTATCACCTGATCCACGGGCTGGGGCTGCTCGCGGTCGGGGCGCTGGTGGGCGGCTCTCCCGGCTGGCTGGCCGGGGCCCTGATGACCGCCGGCATCGTGCTGTTTTCCGGAAGCCTCTACTGGCTGGCGCTCGGCGGCCCGTCCTGGTTGGGTCCGGTGACACCGCTGGGTGGGTTGTGCCTCATCGCGGCCTGGGGGTGCCTCTTTGTCGCCCTCGTGCGCCAGACATGAGCGCGGCGGACGAGCCGCGGGCCTTTCAGGACTACTACCCGGAATCCACCAAGCACTGCTACGGGTGCGGAGCCCGCAATCCGGATGGCTACCGGATCCGGAGCTTCGCGGATGGGGACGAGGCGGTCTGCCACTTCACGCCGGAGCCCTTCCACACGGCGGTGCCGGGGGCGGTGTACGGCGGGCTGATCGCGTCGCTGATCGACTGCCACGGGACCGGGACCGCGGCGTGGGAGGCCTACCGGGCCGCCGGACGGCCGATGGACAGCGACCCACCGCTGCGCTTCGTGACGGGTTCGCTGCACGTGGACTACCGGAAGCCGACGCCGCTCGGGGTGGAGCTGGTGCTGCGCGCGCGGGCGACCGAGATCACCGACCGGAAGGTGCGGGTGCGGGTTCGTCTGGAGGCGAACGGGGTGGTCACCGCCGAGGGGGAGGTGGTCGCGGTGCGGATCCCGGAGGCGTGGCTCGAGAGTCTGGCGGCGGGCGGGGCGGCGGGCTGAAGCGTCGGCGCGGCTGCTCAACGTTCGGCGCTGCTACTCAACGTTGGCGCTGCCGGCAACGCAGCCCGGGGGCAGCGACAGTTGCAACGCCGCTATGTCGACGGTGTTAGACTAGTGTGACTAGTCTGGATCAGACATATGAACTTGACCTTTTCGACCTACGAGGCCAAGGCCCGCTTCTCGGAAGTCATCCGACTGGTCCGCGAGGGACGCACCGTGCATATCTCCTACCACGGGAAACCGGTAGCCGAGATCCGCCCCATCGAGGGGAAAAAGAAGACGCTCGAAGAGCACCTCGATGAATTGGAGCGGCGGGGGGTTATCGTGCCCGCCGCCAAGCCGGGTCCTTTCCGACCTGGGCCCGTGGTCCGCAGACCGGGCGCGCTCCAGCGCTTTCTTGACGAACGCGAATGAGAACGGCGTACGTGGACACGTCTGCGCTGGCCGCCATCGTTTTCGGAGAGAACGCAGCCGAAGAGATGGCCCGGCGCCTTGGGGCCTTCAGGCGGGTTCTGTCGTCAAATCTCCTGGAAGCGGAACTGCGCGCCGCATTGGCACGGGAAGATGCGGCCTACTCGCCTTCCTATGTGGAACAAATCGATTGGATCTTTCCGGATCGGCCGCTCGGGGCTGAGATGGACACGGTCTTGGAAGTCGGCTATCTGAAGGGCGCCGACTTGTGGCATGTAGCCACCGCCCTCTCGGCTGTTCCGGATCCGCGCGAGATGGCATTCGTGACTCTGGATGAGAGACAACGCGCCGTGGCCGCGGAACTCGGGTTCCGGGTCTGAGCCATCCCACAGATCAGCAGGACGCGGTCTCGCTGCGCTTCGCGTAGCGGTGCCGGCCCCCACCGGGAGAACTGGCCGGAGGTCGGCGTTCCAAGCCGTCCCCGCGCTTCTTCGCGGTTCCGCATTACGCGGTTTCGCAGCCCTCTCGGGCTGCGATGCCGGCTCCCACCGGGAGAACTGGCCGGAGGTCGGCGTTTCTTGGTTCCAGGGCGTGCCGAGACCGGATTCTTCGGGTCCGAGAGATCGATCAGGTGGAGGCCGCCCGAGCAGGTCTCGCCGCCGGAGTTGCTGCCGACGGCGTACGCGAAGCCCGTCTCCTCGTTGATCGCGAGGTTGTGAACGGCGCTCACCTCCTGGTAGCGCGCATCCGCGTTCAACTCTGTGAACTCCGTCAACCCGCGAAGGCGCGTGAGGTCGAGCACCTGCATCCCGTGCCCGGTGCTTTCCGAGACGACGTACACGTGATCCGCAACCACCTTCATGTCCCGCCAAATGGTGTGCGAGATCGCGGACGGCAGGAACGCGATGGGCCGCGGTTCCACGGGAGTCGAGAGATCGACGATGGAGAGTCCGTCGTGGCGACCGACGAGGGCGTATTCCACACCGGTCTGCGGGTCCGTCCACCCCCAGACGTCGTTCAGGGAGGCGACATCCTTCCCCGGCCGCAACTTCTGCCTGGAAAGCTTGCCGACGAGGTCGACCGGGTCGCAGGGGAACCCATCGGCCTAACCTCCCTCGCAGGGGACGATCTGTGCCGTCACGGTTGGGAGAGGCGGAGCCGGGAGTTCGGGCGGCTCGACAGGATCCGGCGGTTCCGGCTCCACGGGTCTGACTCCACGGGGCTTTCGCCGCATGCGACCACCAACAGGGCGAGGAGGGCTACGGCGCGTCGCGCGGACGCGCGGGCATCATCGCTGCAGGACTTTCCTCAATCCTCAGTTCGCCAGGAGCAGCCGGGGACCCAGAAGTCTGTCCGGGTCCGCGCCCGGCTTTGGGGTGAACTTGTTGATCCAGCCGCCACTGTAGGACGCAATATAAACGTTGCCATCCTTGTCCATATCCAACTGGTGCGGGAGCGACAGGCCTCCCGGCCACACGCCGCGGCCGAGGGCGCCGGCCGCTCCGTATGCGCCCCAGTAGTCCTGCAAGACGCCCTCCCGGTTGTACTTCAGCACGCGGTTCAGCGTCGCGTCCAGGACCCACACGGCGCCGTTCTCATCGAGCCAGATGTTCACGGGGTCGAAGATGTCGGGCCATTCCTCGATGAACTCCCCGTCGTGCGTGAACAACTGAAGCCGCTCGTTCTGGCGGTCGGCGACGTACACCCGATCCTCGTCCACGGCGAGTCCGTGCAGGAGATCGAACTCGCCGGGCCCGGTACCGAGCGCGCCCCACTGCATGATGAACTCTCCGTCCTCGGAATACTTGATGATGCGAGAGTTCCAATACCCGTCCGCCAGCAGGAAGCTCCCGTCAGGAAGGAACGCCAGCTTCGATGGCCAGCCGTAAGTGTGTGGTCCCCAGTCGGATCGTGCACGCGCCGCTTCGCGGGTCTTCGGGTGGTCGCGCTCTCCGAGGCGCATGACAATCTCGCTGCCGTCGTTCGTGAACTTGACGACCTGCATGTGCCCCTCGCCGCCGCCGCTGTCGATCACCCACACGTGCCGGTCGGGGTCGTAGGGACTGATGTACACCTGGTGCGGGAGCGTGAAGATCGAGTCCCACTGCGCCCACTGTTCGACGATCTCGCCGTTCGCGTTCGCGACGACAACGAAGTTCGTGCGCCGCAACCGCCCCTCGCGCGGGACCGAGCCATCCGCGGGCCAGTCGCCGCGCGTGACGACGATGATGCGGTCCGCGTGGTCCACCGCCACGCCGGCCACCTGCCCCCAGCCCCACTCGTTGTCGTGGTCAGGTGCGACCTTCCACCAGCCGGGCACCGGATCGTAGGGCCCGGTGCGGTCGTCTCCTCCCTTAACAGCCTGTGGTGAAACCCGCGTGAGCGCCGAGACCGGCCAGTTCTCCCGGTGGGGGCGAGGCGCCCGGCTGACAAGGCGCGTGAGGGAGGAATACCGAGTGTATTTCGACCGAAACGCAACGCAGAACGGAGCGAAGCGGAGTGGTTCAGCCGGGATGCATCGCCGGTCGAACGCCGCGTGGGTTTTGCCACCGGCTGTTAGCGACGCCGCCGTTCGCTCCCCCCATCTCTGCGACGGCCGCGCGGTCGCCGTCCTCGCACGCCGAGACGGCTAGAGCCGCGGCGAACCCGAAGGTCAGGCAAAGCGACTGGATCTTCATGCTCTCTCCGTTGATCGGCCCGGCCGGCGCTCCAAACTGCTGCTCGGGGCCTCGGTGTCGGTCAGCGGGTGTCGGTCAGCGGGCGTCGGTCAGCGCGACCCCGTCTTCCCGGAATCGGACCGCTTTTGCTCCTCATCCGTCGCGGCCGGCGCCCACGGGTCGTTGACGCCCGCGGCGGGGCAGAAGTCTCCGGTATCCAGGAAGTGCGTGTGGAGACACTCGAGCGTCGCGCCGAGACTGGTCAGCAACTCGACCGTCTCCGGGTACGGGACGCGGGTGAAGAACCCGGCCCGGCCTCCGCGCGCCATGTCGGCGGTGGACTGTCCGAGGCGGGTGATCGCGGTGACGTCCCCGCCCTGCGACACGAGGTACTCGATGAGTTCGTTGTCGCCCCGGGAAGCCGCGTAGTGCATCGGGGTGTAGAGCCAGGAGTCTCGCTGGTTCACGTCCGCGCCCAGTTCCTCGATCAGGTACTTCACGGCGGGAATGAACTGATCGGGTCGGTTCCGAACGCTGAACGCGCCCAGTCCCAGATATCCGCCCCCCGCCGCGGCATGGATCGGCCAGGCGTTCGGCGCCCCCTCCGGGATCCAGGGCAGCGCGGAGTCCTCCTGCTGGCGGCCGTCCTGCTGCCGGCGCTCCCGCATCCCGACCTCGGGCCAGCGGGTGGGAATGTGGGGATCCGCTCCGTGCGCGACGAGCAGTCTCATCGCCTCGAGATCCTGGGCGAAGACGGCCCGCCAGAACGGCGTCGCCCCGGTGAGGTCGATCCCCAACTTGGTGAGACCGTATTCCCAGTACCAAGCGTGCGTGTTCAGGCGGGGGTTGGGATCGGCCCCGGCTTCGAGCAGCGCGCGGAGCACGTCCAGGTGTTCGGCCTCCTGCAAGTCCTGCGCGCGCGGCTGCGGATAGTTGGACTTTGGCGCCCACTGGGTCTGGAGGACGGCGAAGAGCGGCGTGGCGCCGTCCGTCGAAGCGGCAAGATCGGGATCGGCTCCGCGCTCGATGAGGACGAGCGCCAGGTCGAACTGGCCGTTGAGCGTCGCCATCAGGAGTGGGCTGGTGCCGTCCGCGCTCACCTGATCCAGGTCCGCGCCGCCGCCCGCGAGGGCCGTCGCGGCTTCGATATGGCCCTCGCGGGCGGCGTGCAATAGCGCGGTCAGTGCGCCGGTCCGGCCGACGAGGACCTCGCGGTAGGGCGGGCGCACGAGGTCGGGACCGCCCGGGTAGTCGGGCCCCACGCGGCCGAGCGAGTGCGGGCTCACGTCACCGACGTCGTAGCCGGAGCGGAGAAAGTCGCGTTGCGCGCGGACGGCCGCCTGGACATGGGCCGGGCTGGGCTCGCCCGGCGATTCGGCTTCCGGGTCCACCTCGGGCCCGTACGGTCCGAGCGTTTCCGGCGGCGCGCCGATTATGTCGCGGAAGCGGCGGTTGGCTTCCCGGTCCAGCGCCAGAGCGGGCAGGACGTCGACCACGGCGGTCGTGATGCCGGGGTCGGCGTCGGCGGCGAGCAACGCGGTCACGGCAGCGGCCCGGTTCGCGACCGCCGCGAAGATCAGGGGCGTCTGCCCCGCCGACCCCTCCCGGGCGTTCGGATCCGCGCCGTGGTCGAGCAGCGCGGCCACGGCCGACCGGCCATCGATGGCGCCGGCGGCGAGGTGCAGCGCGGTCACGCCGCTGTTCGTCGTCCGAGCGTTCGGGTCCGCCCCGGCTTCGAGCAGGCGCGCGACGACGGCGCCATGCCCGCCCTCGGCGGCCACCTGGAGCGGCGTATAGCGACCGATGCGCGTGCCGGCGTCGACCGCGGCGCCAGCCGCGACCAGCGCATCGGCCACGGCCCGATGCCCGCCCTCGGCGGCCAGGTGCAGCGCGGTCAACCCGTCGCCGCGCGCCGCGTTCACGTCCGCCCCCTCCCGCAGGAGGGACCGTACGACTTCGACTTGCCCGTCGCGGGCGGCCGCGAGCAGCCGCTCGTCCGCGCCGGGCGACGTGTCCTGCGCCGCCAGGGCCGCGGGGAGGATTGCCGCGACCAAAACAGCCTGCAGATGAAGTGACGCGGCCCAGTTCTCCCGGTGGGGGCTCGGCGAGCGATGCATCCCGGCTGAACCGCTCCACTTCGTTCCGCTCTGCGTTGCATTTCGGTCGAAATACACTCGGGCCAGTTCTCCCGGTGGGGGCTCCTCCCTCATGCGCCTTGTCAGCCGGGCGCCTCGCCCGCCTCGGCGCTCACGCCACTTCATCCACAGGCTGTTGAGCGACACCGCGGCGCCCCTCATGCCGAGCCGCTCCCGCCGGAGGCCGCTTCGCCCGTGAGGTCGAGCGGGAACACGCCGTCGCTGTCGCCGAAAGTGGCCATCTCCGGGTGTCCGATCTTCCGCATCAGGCTCACGAAGGCGTTCGCCATTGGGGTCCCGTCCGGAGCCCGCAGATGGAGGCCGCCCTCCAGCGCCCCGTTCGCCCCGCCCAGAACGAGCAGCGGCGCTCGCCGGTGGTTGTGGAGGTTCCCGTCCGCCATCGGAGAGCCCCAGATGATCGCCGTCTTGTCGAGGAGCGAGGCGTCGCCTTCCACCGTGTCGCGCATCTTCTCGAGGAAGTAGGCGAGCTGGCCGAGCCGGTAGGTGTTGATCCGGTTGAAGTCCATGATGTCCTCGGGGACGTTGCCGTGGTGCGAGGCCCCGTGGACGGACTTCGTCGTCCCGCAGTCGGGGAACGTCCGGTTCGACTGATCGAAGCCCGTCTTGAAGGTGATGACGCGCGTGAGGTCGGTCTGCAGCGCGAGCAGTTGCAGGTCGAACATCAACTGCATGTGCTCCTCGAAGGAATCCGGGACCCCGGAGGGGGCCTCCGGCATCTCCCGTTCCTCCCCGCTCGTATTGCGCGCCTCGACGAGCTGGATCCTCCGTTCGATCTCGCGGATGTGCTCGACGTACTCGTCCAGCGCGACCCGGTCCGCCGCGCCCAGAGTTCTCTTGAGCCGAGTGACCTCGGTCGCGATCCAGTCGATCATGCTGCGGTCCGTGCGGCGCCGCGCCGCTCGGTCCTCGGCCGTGTCCCCGGCGCCGAACAGCCGCTCGAACACGACGCGCGGCTCGCGGATCGCCGGAAGCGGCTGGTTGGGCGAGGCCCACGCGAGCGAGGTCGTGTACGCGCAGTGGTAGTTGTACGCGCAGCCGCCGCCGCGATCGATGCCCTCGATGCAGAGTTCGAGCGACGGGAGCACCGTCTCCCGCCCGAAGCGCTGCGCATGCAGCTGGTCGAGCGAAGTGCCGAGGAAGAGGTCGGACCCCTGCGTCTGCTTCGGATGGGCCTGGGTCAGGAACACCGCCGTCGATCGGTCGTGGTCGCCGCCGATCTCCTCCGCCCGAAACGCTTCCGCCGATCGACAGTCCGTGTTGCTCACGATCGTCATGTACTCGCGGAACGCCTCCAGCGGTTTGAGCTGGCTGTCCGCGACCAGCTCGAAGCCGCGTCCGGTCGTCGCCGGCGCGAAGAGGTGGCGGACATCGCCCCAGTCGCTCGAGCCGGCCACGCCCATCGACTCCTCGATGCAGACGAGCCGCGTAAATCCCGCCGCCCTCCTCGGGTTGGCCCACAGCCGTCCGGCGGGAACCATCGCGTCGAGCAGGGGCAGCGCCACGCTGGCGCCGGCCCCCCGCAGGAAGGTGCGGCGCGAGAGGTGTGTTCCGGTGATGAAGTTCATGAGCCCGCTCCGTTTCTTGTCCGATTTTCGGATTCTTCTGATTCTTCCTGCTCTTCTTCCTGCTCGTCCACGGCGGGCGCGGGACGCGCCATCCGGAACGGGTCGCTGTTCACGACGCCGAGGATGAACGAGGACATTCGGTAGTCGTTGGCCTCCGCCTCGCGGGCGATGGCCCGGATCCCGGGTTGGTCGAAGTACTCCACGCGGCGTCCGATCGCGTACGCGAGCAGGTGCGTCGTGAAGTTCCGGACCAGGGGGATCGGCCGCTTCATGAGGACGTCGACGAGTTCGGCAGGCGTGCTCACCTCGGTCCCGTCGTAGAAGGTTCCCCGCGTGTCGAGCGCGACGCCGTTCTCGCGAACCCGCACCCGCCCCGTCACGTCGTAGTTGTCGAGCGCGAGTCCGATCGGGTCCATGAACCGGTGGCACGCGCGGCACGTCGGATTCGCCCGATGCATCTCGAGCCGTTCGCGCGTTGTGAGCAGCCGCCCGTCCCGGGCCGATTCGGTTTCGTCGAAGGCGGGGATGTCGGGCGGCGGGGGCGGAGGCGGCGTGCCCATCAGCACCTCCATCACCCACTTCCCGCGCAGGACCGGCGACGTGCGCGCGGACATCGACGTGAGCAGCAGCACGCTTCCGTGCCCCAGCACGCCGCGCCGGCTGTGGCTGTCGTACGGGTAGCTCACGCGCCGGAACTCGGGCCCCGAGACCCCGGGAATCCCGTAGTGCGCCGCGAGGCGCTCGTTCAGGAAGGTGTAGTCCGCCGTGAAGAGTTCGAGCAGACTTCCGTCCTCGCGCACGAGGTGGTCGAAGAAGAGCTGCGTTTCACGGACCAGGTCCTCGCGGAGCTGGCCGGTGAAGTCCGGATAGAGAAAGGGCTCGGGCTGGTTATCCTCCGCGTCCTGAAGCCGCAGCCACTGCGAGGCGAAGCGCGTTGAAAGCGCCTCGGCCCGCGGGTCCGCCAGCATCCGCCGCACCTGCGACTCGAGAACCGCCGGATCCGAGAGCCGTCCCTCCGCGGCCAGCGTCACTAGTTCGTCATCCGGGCCTGCCGCCCAGAGGAAGAACGAGAGCCGCGACGCGAGGTCCACGTCCGCGATCCGGTAGCTCTCACCGGGCAGGACCTCCGGCGGAGCCTGCTCGAGACGGAAGATGAAGGACGGGCTGGCGAGGATCGCCTGGAGCGCGGTCCGAACGCCGATCTCGAATCCCTCCTCCGCTGCGGCGCGACCGTAGAAGGCCATCGGCCCGGCGAGATCGTCGTCCGTGACCGGACGCCGGTACGCCTCGCGTGCGAGCCGGATCACGATCGACTCCGCGCAGGCCCAGGCCTCCTCGGGAACGTCCGCCACCGTCGCCCCACCCCATCCCGGATGGCAGTTGAAGATCTTTCGGCGGCTCGCCGTCTCCGAAAGCCCCGCACTGCGGCGCGGGCCGGTGATCATCAGTTCGCTCAGGTGTGGCAGCGCCGTGATCCCGTAGTTCGCCCACGCCTGGGAGTCCTCGCCTCCGACGAAGGACCAGCCCGGCGTCTTCAGGCGGTCCTCGTACGGCCCCTCGATCGTGCGCACGAAGGCCACCGCGACCTGGCGCTGGCCCGCCCGCACGAAGATCGATTCGGTGCGGATCGGCACCGTCGAGCGGCCGCCGTGCTCGAGGCCGAGGAGGGCGACGCCCTCCCCGTCGATGGAGATGTCGACATCCTGAAAGCCGGTCCCCTGGCCGAAGAGGGTCTCGATCGAGATCACGTACTCCCCGTCCACCGGGAAGTCGTGGGTGACGACCATCCCGCCGCGCGTCCCGTACGGCGTGCCCTCGATGTGATCCCAGGCGTGCTGCGAGACGTCGATCGGATTCGTGTACTTGGCCGTCTTGGAGAGCGCGTCCGGGTTGCCAACGGCGATCCGGCTAACCTCCGTGGCGGCCCTCAGGTAGGCCTCGAGGAGGGTAGGCGAGAGACCCTGCGCGTCCGACATGTTGTCGAAGGCGCCGAGGTAGGTGTCCGCCGGCAGCCAGCGACCGGCCTCGATTTCGAGATCGAGGAGATCGCGGATTACGCGCTCGTACTCGGCCTGGTTCAGCCGCTGGAAGCGCCGCGAGCCGGGGTTCTGGTCGCGGGCGGCCTCGCGGTCGACCACGGTCTCGAGCGTCTCGACCAGGGCGAGCAGCGTGTCGGGCGGCGGGCGGCGCTGGCCCGGCGGCGGCATCATCCCGGCCCGCAGCTTCCGGATCATCTTCTCGGCTGTCGGGGCCCGCTCATGCGCCGCGTCCACGACGAACTCCTTCAGCGTGAGATTCCCGCGCAGGAGACGCTCGTTGTGGCAGCGGACGCAGTAGCGCTGGACCACGCCGGTGAGGTCCGCCGCGTTTGCGAGGACAGGGGCGAGGACAGGGGCATCGTGCTCCGGGAAGGGCGCTGTGGGCGCCGTGCGGGACGCACTGTCTCCCGAGGGCTGCCCCATCAGGGCGAACCACAACCACAAAACCGTGCCCACGCTCAGTACCTTCAGGCGCCCGCCCTTCGAGAACAGCGGACGATAGTCAGAAGCAGCGGCAAGATAAGGCCCCCGAAGAACAGAAGATAGAAGAACGGAAGATACCTGAATAGATCGCCGCTGCCCATTCCGAGTGAATCAACAAGGTCAACAATGGGGGACTGGAGGTCGGCGGTCCCGTGCTCGGCCGCGCTCGACGCAATTCAGCGATACGCGACTCCGCCCGCCTGCGGCGGGCTGTGCCGACCTGGAGGTCGGCGCTTCTAGCCGTCCCCGTTCTGCGCGCTCGGCGATGGGAGTTTCGCCCGCTACGCGGGCGATGCTGGCCAGTTCTCCCGGTGGGGGCCTGAAGACCGGCGCTCCTAGCACTGGGTGTCCCCGCGCTTCTGCGCGCTCGGCGGTACGCGGTCTCCCTGATCAGTCCGCGAGGACGGCGAGGGGTTTCTTGCGGAGGATGTCCACCGCGGCGAGGCCACCGACCGCGGCCGCGCCGAGCGCCGGGAGGACGATCGCGAGCAGCAGGAGCATCGGGTCCGCCTCGAAGGGGAGCAGCATGATCTGCCGCACCACGAAGAAGGCCGTCGCGGAAGCGCCCACGGCGGCGGCGGCCCCTGCGACCGCGCCGATGACGCCGTGTTCCAGCAGGGTGATCGCGAGCACCCGGTTGCGCCCCGCTCCGAAGACGCGGAGCACCGCGGTCTCGCGGCGGCGGGCGCCGATGTGCACCGCCACGGTGCCGATCAGGATGAGCAGGCCGCCCACGAGGGCGATGAGGCCCACGATGCGAATCGCGAGCGCGACGCTGTCGGCCACCTGCTGCATCGTGTCCAGCACGTCGCGGAGATCCACCACCGAGACGTTCGGGAATTCCCCCACCACCGCGCCCTGGAAGCGGGCCCGCTCCACCACGTCGTCGGGACCCCGCACGAACCCCGCGTAGGACATCGGGAAGTCCTGGACGTTGTCCGGGTGGAAGAGGAAGGTGAAGCCGCCGTTTCGCGCGTTTCGCCACTCCACGTCGCGGATGGAGGTGACCCGGGCGTCGAGCATCTCGCCCAGGATCTCGAAACGCATCGTGTCCCCGAGCTGGACGCCGCGGTCCTCCTGCACCCAGTTCTCGATGGAGACCTCGACGCCTTCCGCCGGACGGTCGCCCCAGAACTCGCCCTCGGTGACGATCTCGTTGTCTTCGAGCGAGTCGCGCGCGCTCACCGTGTATTCCCGCGAGAGCCCGCCGGCGCGCCGCACCGCGGCCCGGTCCTCGAGGTGGACGTCGCGGCCGAAGATCCCCTGGATCCGCGCCTGCAGCACCGGAATCAGCGCGATGTCGGGCACCCCCCGGGCCGCCGCGTTCGCGCGGACCCCGTCCACCTGGTCGGCCTGAATGTCCAGGAAGAACAGATCGGGGTCGTCGCTGCTCTCCTGGAAGGAGAACTCGCGCTGCACGTTGCGTTCGATGCCCACCGTGGCGAGCACCAGGAACACCCCGACGCCGAGGGCGACGAGCACCACCCGCACCTGCCGGGCGCCCCGGAGCACGGTGCGCACCGCGTGGCGGACCGCAAACGCGCGGGCCGTCGCGAGCGGGGCCAGGGCGCGGAGGATCAGGCCGCCCAGGATCCAGAGCGTCACCGCGACGACCACGAACCCGCCGGTGACCGCCAGCGTGATGCGGAGCGACCCTGACTGCCAGCCCGCCAGCCCGAAGAACAGCAAGACGGCCCCGGCCGCCACCGCTCCTTCGAGCCGCCGCGCGCCCGGAGACCCCCGCTCGTCCAGCATGTCCCCGCTCCGGAGCAGCCCGAGCGGCCGGACCCGGCGGAGCGGCAGCAGCGGGAACACGGCGGACAACAGCGAGACCAACCCTCCGGTAAACGCACCCTGCATCGCGGCCGCGGGGGTGAGGCGCGCCGCGATCTGGAGGCCGCCCACTTCCACCTCGGGGATGAAGAGTTGCAGCGCCACTGCTCCGGCGGCGATGCCGAAAGCGCTCGCCAACCCGGCGAGGACCGCCATCTGCAGCAGCGCGATCAGCAGGATCGTGCGCGAGGGAACCCCGAGGCAGCGCTCGATGGCCGCCGACGGCAGGCTCTGGCGGGTGAAGGCCCGCGCCACGCTGAAGACGCCGATCCCCCCGAGCAGCAGGATCACGAATCCCGCGAGGCTCAGGTAGTCCTCGCCCCGGCGTATCCGGCGGGCGATCCGGTCGCCGGTCTGGCGGTAGGTCCGCACCCGGACCGGATGGTCCTCGAGCGCGGCCTGGAGTCCCGCGGAGAGCCCGCCGACCGCCGCCTCGCTGTCCACGGAGAACAGGACCTCCCAGCGGGCGCGTTCCGGGACGTCCAAGAGGCCGGTTTCGAGCAGATCGGAGAGCCCGACCAGCACCCGCGGCCCGCGCCGGAAGAAATCGATCCCGGCGCCCGGTTCCTTGAGCAGGTCGCCGCGCACTTCGAAGGGCTCCCCGCCGAGGAGGATCGGATCCCCGATCTCGAGGCCCAGCCGGACCCGCACCTCGGGCCGGACCAGCGCCCCCCGTCCGGCGAGCAGCTCCGGCCCGAAGCGGGCCCCCGCGATCTCCATCTCGCCGTAGAGCGGGAACGCGCCGTCCACGGCCTTGAGCTCCACCATCGCGCCCCGCAGGGGGTCGTCGGCCGAGCGCGCGAGGGTCGCGATCTGGGCCGAGCGCGCCACCCCGGTGAGGGGGTGTCCGGAGGCGACGTCGTCGACGATGGCCTCGATTTCGTCGTCGAAGCCCTCCCCGGTGGAAACGGTCACGTCGGCGGCCATCAGGAAGCGCGACTCGTTGGTAAGCGCCGACTGCAGGCTGTCGGCCGCCGAGCGGAGCACCACGATCGCCGCGACGCCGATGCCCACCGCGACGAAGAAGAGCGAGAGCCGGCGGGCGGACGAACGAAGTTCCCGGAACGCCATCCGGAGCGCGAACCGCACTACGAGTTGCCTGCCCGTGTCCGCCTTAAGGCGCGGTGGCGAGAGTCCGCCAGGTTCCGATTGCGGCGCGAAGCGTCGCAGGGGAGGGGTGCGGGGAGGGGTTTTCCCGCCCCGCGAAAGAGTTTCCCCGCCCCGCGAAAGAGTTTCCCCGCCCCGCGAAAGAGGACGATGCGCCGCGCGTAGCGATGCGCACCGTCACCCCGTGGGGGAAGCGCCCCGCATCCAGCGAAGACGGCGCCTCGCGCGTGTTCGTTCCCGCGGACTCGATGCGGGGCGGTTTGTCCACGGGCTGTTAGACGGCGGCCAGCACCGGCTCGAGCGCCGGGACGGGCGCGTCTTCGTGGAGCCGGCCGCCGCGGAGCAGCAGCCGGCGGTCGGCGCGGGCGGCCAGCTCGGTGTCGTGGGTGGCGACCAGCACGGTGGCGCCGGTGCGGTCGCGCACTCCGACGAGCAGTTCGGCGATCCGGGCCCCCGTCTCCTCGTCGAGGTTGCCGGTGGGCTCGTCGGCGAACACCACGCGCGGCTCGTTGGAGACGGCCCGGGCGATGGCGACCCGCTGCTGCTCGCCGCCGGACATCTGCGATGGCAGGTGATGCCCCCGCTCGCCGATCCCGAAGGAATCGAGAAGTTCCCGGGCGCGATCGAGCGCGTCGCGGGCTCCCGCGATCTCGAGCGGTACCGCGACGTTTTCCAGCGCGGTGAGGTTCGGCAGGAGGTGGAACGACTGGAAGACGAAGCCGACGTTCCGGGAACGGAAGAGCGCCAGGCTCTCCTCGTCGAGGCCGGTGAGATCGGTGCCGGCCACCTCCACGGTCCCGGTGGTCGGGTGGTCGAGACCCGCCAGCAGGCCGAAGAGCGTGGACTTGCCGCTGCCCGAGGGTCCCCGGACGCAGACGATCTCCCCCGCCGGAACTTCGAGGTCGAGCCCGCTGAGGATGGTGAGGTCCCGATCGCCGCTCTTGACGGTCTTGGTGAGGCCGGAGGCCTGGATCATCATCACGACTGGCAGGGGTCCTTTCGCTGCTTCATGAGCGGATCGATTGCCTGGCAGCCTATGGACAAGGTGACGTGAGCGCCGAGAGCGCCAGTTCTCCCGGTGGGGGCGAGGCGCCCGGCTGACAAGGCGCGCGAGGGAGGAATACCTGGTGTATTTCGACCGAAGCGCAACGATGAGCGACGCGCAGCGGAGTGTTTCAGCCGGGATGCATCGCCGCTCGAACGCCGCGTGACTTTGTCCATGGGTTGCCTAACGCCCCCTCAGCGAACGCCGGCCGCCCCGGAAGGTTCCGTGAGCAGGGGTTTCAGGGCCTCGAAGGCGGTCTCCGCCAGCAGTCGCGCCCCTTCGGCGTTCGGATGGATTCCGTCCCGCTGGTTGAGCTCGGCGACGCCCGCCACCCCTGCGAGCAGACTTGGCAGCAGGGGAACGCCGGTGTCGACCGCGACCTCGCGGAAGGTCTCCGCGAAGCCCTCCTCGTAGTCCCGCCCGAGTTCGGGGGGCGTGGGGACCCCGGCCAGCAGCACCGTGAGGCCGCGTCCTTCCGCCTCCCGGATCATGCCCCGCAGGTTGTCCATCATCACGTCCACCGGAATGCCGCGAAGCCCGTCGTTGCCGCCGAGGGCGATGACCACCACTTCCGCGGACGGGTTCCGGTCGAGCACCCAGGGGAGGCGGCGGAGTCCGCCGGAGGTCGTCTCCCCGGACACCCCGGCGCTCACGACCCGGTAGCCGAGATCCTCGGCATCGAGGAGTTCCTGAAGCCGGGCGGGCCAGGCCTCCGTCGGCTCGATCCCGTAGCCGGCGGTGAGGCTGTCCCCGAAGGCGATCAGCGCCGGGCGGGAATCGGTCTCGTCCGCCGGGGTGGGCGCGGGGGGGACGGCGATCTCGCGGGCTTCGGAAATCTGTTCCGCCACCTCCGCATCGCCGCAGGCGGCGAAGGCGAGGAGGGGAACCAGGCCGAGGGCGAGCATCGTCCGCAGGAGGTTCCTCACGGTGGTGGGAGTCCGGGCGCGCTGCGTCGCGGCAGGGGGCGCGCTACGGGGCATCACGAACAGGGCATCACGAACAGGGCATCACGAGGGGAACGAGTCGGGGCGATTCAGGATTCGGAGGCTCCGAATCGGCCCCGCGGAACCGGGGTTCCGGAACGCGCCGGAGAACGGTTCGGGGGGCCAGAAGAATAGCCCGGATCGGGGCTTGCTCCTCGCGCACCACCGCCGGGATCGCCGCTATGAGAAATCCGGGATGGCGTCCGTAGAATCCGGGCGACCGTGGCCACTCCGGAAGAGAACGCTCCCCGAACCATTGTGTTCCTCTGCGTCGCCAACTCGGCGCGGAGTCAGCTCGCCGAGGCGCTCGCCCGCCGGATCGCCCCCCGGGGGACGATGGTGCTGAGCGCCGGGTCGAACCCCTGGCGGGTCCATCCCATGGCGATACGGGTGCTGGCCGAGGTCGGGATCGACATCAGCGGGGCGCGCTCGAAGGGGATGGCCGAAATCCACCTCGAGCGCGCCGACCTGGTGGTCACCCTCTGCGCCGAGGAGGTCTGCCCGGTGGTGCCGGCTGCGGTGCGGCGTCTCCACTGGCCGCTCGAGGATCCGGCCGAGGCCTGGGGCGAGGAGGAGATGCTGCTCCGGTTCCGGGAGACGCGGGACCTGCTCGCGGAGAAGATCGCGGATCTGTTCGGCGTCTCGGCGGAGGTCGGGCCGGCCCGGAACGTCTGACGCTCAGCCCGAAAATCCTTGAAAATTGGATGTCCGGCTTCCAATTTTCAAGGCTGAGTTCTCACTCGGTGAGGCTCAAACCTCCCCTCAAGCCTCCCCCTCAAACCTCCCGCAATCGGGCCAGATCCGCGAGCGTGATCTCGCGGGCCTCGTCCAGCGAGACGATGTCCAGACCCACCCCGGCGCCCGGGAGCGCCTGGGCCAGGCGGGCGAGATCGGGGGCGACCACGTTCCCGATCTTCGGGTAGCCGCCGGTGATGCCCTGATCGGCGCCCATGACGATGGGGTGGCCGCCCGGGGGCACCTGGATCGTCCCGTGCGGGTTGGCGTCCGAGACGATCTCCTTCATCCCCTCGCGGTGTTCGAGGATGGGGCCGTCGAGCCGGACGCCCATCCGGTTCGAGTCGTTCGAGACCGTGAAGCGCAGCTCGGCCAGCGTCCCCAGGCACTGCTCGGTGAAGCAGTCCTCCTGCGGTCCGAGGCTGATCCGGAGCCGGAGGGGCCCGGTCTCGGCCGTGCGGCGGGCGCCCGGTTCGTAGCGGTTTTCCCGGGCGCCGGCCGGGGCCGGTCCGACGTGGAGCCGGTCGCCGGGGCGGAGCGCGCGGCCCTCGAAGCCCCCGAGAGCGGCGGTGAGGTAGGTGGCGCGCGATCCCAGCACTTCGGGAACTGCAATGCCGCCGGCGAAGGCGAGGTAGGCCCGCATCCCGCCCGGGGGCCCCGCGAAGCGGAGGGCGCTTCCCGCCGGGGCCAGGAAGGAAGTCCCCACGGGAACCTGCCAGCGCCCGCCCCCCGGCAGGTGCAGGACCGCGCGGTGGTCGGCGCCGCCGAGCGCCGCGAGCACCGGCTGCAGAAAGCGGAGCACGGGGCCCAGCAGGGTGCATTCGAGCCCGGCGGCGCCGTCCGGGTTCCCGACCGCCCGGTTCGCGAAGATCAGGGACGCCGGATCGGCCGCCCCCGACCAGGGGACGCCGTAGCGCTGGTACCCGGGACGGCCGAGGTCCTGGACGGTGGTGAGGAGCCCGCCGCGTTCCACCTCGCAGGCCGGCGGCCCCTCGGGGGGCGGAGGCGCGGGCGTTTCCGCCGCCGGGCGTTCCGGCAGTTCGGTGACCGGCAGGAACCGCACCTGATCGCCCGGCACGCAGCCGCTCGGCGGACTCTTCCCGGGATCGAAGAGCAGCGCCGGGTCCATCCGCCCGAGGAGGTGCCAGCCGCCGGGCGTCACCCACGGGTAGATGCCGGTCTGCGCGCGGGCCATGGCGACCGCCCCCGCCGGGACGCGCACCCGCGGGACCGGGCGGCGCGGGATGTCGAGGCGCGGGTCGGCCATCCCGAGGTACGGGAACCCCGGCGTGAAGCCGATGATGTAGACGCGGTAGTCGCGTCCGGAATGGATCCGGATCAGCTCCTCCACGGACACCCCGATCTGCGCCGCCACGTCCCGAAGGTCCTCGCCGTCATAGACGCACGGGATCTCCAGCAGGCGCGGTTCCGGCTCGGGTTCCCCGCCGGCGCGGCGCGCGAGTTCGAGCGCGTGGGCGCGGATGGCGTCCGGGTCCGCCTCCGGATCGTGGAAGACGAGCACCGAGCGGAAGGTGGGGACCGCTTCCCGGTATCCCTGGAAGGGCTCCCGTTCGAGCAGCGCCGCCAGCGCGGTGGCCTTCCGGTTCAGCTCAAGCGAGATTTCGTTCCCGAACTCGACCGCGAAGGCCGCTTCGCCCGCGTTAACAGTCCGTGGATAGAGCAGGTCGAGCACCGAGAGTGGCGAGGCGCCCGGCTGACAAGACGCAAATCGGGAGGCATACCGAGTGTATTCCGACTGATTTGCAACGCAGAGCGCAGCGGTTCAGCCGGGATGCATCGCCGGTCGAATGCCGGGCTACTTGATTCACGGGCTGTTCGGCAGGTACGGCTCGCCCGGGCTGGACACCTGCGCGGGCTCCCGAGGGGGCGTGGTCAGCCGAGGGGGCGTGGTCAGCCGAGGGGGCGGACGGCGACGCCGGACGCTTCGAGCCGGCGCCGGACGGTGCGGGCGTTTTCGAGCGCCGCCGGGTTGTCGCCGTGGAGGCAGAGCGTCTCGGCGGCCACCGGAACCTCGGTGCCGTCGTGGGCGATCACCGTTCCGTGGGCGATCGCGACCGCCTGCGCCGCGGCTTTCTCGGGATCGTGGATGACGGAACCCGGGATCCGGCGCGACTGGAGCGTCCCGTCGGGGTTGTAGACCCGGTCGGCGAACGCCTCGCCCGCGAAGCGGAGGCCCTCGGCCTCGGCGGCCTCGCGCATCGCGCTCGAGGTGGCGAGCCCCACGAAGACGAGGCCCTTGTCGGCCCGCGCCACCGCCCGGGCGAGCGCGGCGGAAAGCTTCGGGTCGGCCACCGCCTGGTTGTAAAGGGCTCCGTGCGGCTTCACGTGGACCATCCGTCCGTTGTGGGAGCGGACGAAGGCGGCGAGGGCGCCCACCTGGTAGAGAACGTCCGCCTCGACCTCGTCCGCCGGGGCCTGGATCGGGCGCCGGCCGAAGCCCCGGAGATCGTGGTGGCCGGGGTGGGCCCCGATCGCGACCCCGCGTTCCATCGCGAGCCCCACCGTCCGGTCCATGATGACCGGATCGCCGGCGTGGAAACCGCAGGCGACGTTCGCCGAAGTGACGATCTCGAGGATCTCCTCGTCGCACCCGAGTTCGTAGTTGCCGAAGCTTTCGCCCATGTCGCAGTTGAGGTCGATACGCATGCGCTGATTGTAAGGAACAGCACGCAAGCCCCTGGGACCATCGGAGCGCCGGTCTTCAGGCCCCCACCGGGAGAACTGGCCAGCATCGCAGACCGCAGGGAGGCGAAACTCCCAAACCCAATCACCCGCCTCGCGCTGGACTAACCGGGGATGGCGCAGGAGCGTAGGAGCGCCGGTCTTCAGACCGGCATCGCGGCCCGCAGGGCCGCGAAACTCCCAAACCCAATCACCCTCGTCGCCCCCACCTAGCCACGGGCTGCGCAACGCACCCCCGGCGCTCCTCACAACATCGATACAATCCCGCGTCTTATGGGTAAAGGCGACCGGCGCACCAAACGCGGCAAGATCTTCCAGGGCACCACCGGGAAAAAACGGCCGAAGCAGCGCAAGAAGTAAGGACCGTGCCCCACGGGGGGGGTGGCGTCCGCTATCTGCGGGCGAAGGCCTCAGTGGATGCGCGCGGCGTCAATCTCGCGGTGCGCAACGCGGTTGCGCAGGCCCTCGCGCGGATGCCGGCGGACCGGCCGCTCCGGGTCCTCGAGTGCGGAGGTGGCGCCGGGGGCGCGTTCCGGCAATGGACCCGATTGTTCGCGCCGTTTCCGCAGGTGGAGTTCACCGTAGTGGACCGCGACCCCGTCCCGCTCGCCGTCTACCGGCAGGAAGTCCACGCGTGGGCCGACGCGGCGGGATTCCGGATGGAGGAAGAGGACGCGAACCGGCTCCGCTTCGGGGGCGGCGGGCGGGCCTTCGACGTGCGGTTTCGCGAAGCCGCCATACCGCGGGGGTTCGACCCGCGGGAGGACGGGGCCTTCGACTTGCTGCTCGCCCAGTCCTTTTGGGACCTCCTCGGGCGGGGCACGGCGCTATCGCTCGGCCGGCGGCTGCTGGCTGCGGGCGGCATCTTCTACGCCACGCTCACCTTCGCCGGAGTGACCCGCTTCGGACCGCCGCACGAGCTCGACCGGCGGCTCCTGGTGTGCTACCACGCCAGCATGGCCGGAGACCGCGGCGGGGACCCCATCGCCGGGGAACGGCTGCTCGGGGAGGTCCGCCTCCCGGGGTCGGGTTTTTCGGAACTGGCCGTGGGCCGTTCCGATTGGCGCGTCGTCCCGACGGACGAGGGCTATCCGGGCGAAGAGGATTTCTTCCTCGAGACCATCCTCGGGTTCGTGGAGAAAGAGGTGCGGGAGGCGCCGGAAATCGCGGCTCCCGAGCTGAACGAGTGGCTCTTTACCCGGCGGCGGCAGCTGGCCAACCACCAGCTTTCTTTCGCCGCCCGCCAGCAGGACATGGCCGCGCGGCGGGATCCGGCCGACTCGCCGGACGCCGGCTAAGCGGCCGGTAGACAGAGTGATGTGAGCGCCGAGGTCGGGGAGGCGCCCGGCTGACAAGGCGCGATTCGGAAGGCATACAGACCGTATTCCGACCGGATCGCAACGCAGAGCGAAGCGGTCAGCCGGGATGCATCGCTGGCCGAGCCCCCACCGGGAGGACTGGGCCGCGTGACTCTGTCTATCGACCGCTCAGACCCGGTCGGCGATCAGGCGGTCCACCTCGGCCTTCAGCCGGGGGAGGATCTGGTCGTAGGGGTAGGCGCCGAGCGACTGCGGGCCCTTCTTCAGGTTCACGAACGCCGGGCCGCACCAGAGCCCGAGGTCGGCGTCGTCCGTTTCTCCCGGGCCGTTCACCCGGCAGCCCATGACGGCGATGGTGATCGCGTGACGCTCGGCGTAGCGGGTCATCTCCCGGACATCCTCCGCCAGCTCGATGAACTTCTCGTTCTCGACCCGTGAGCAGGACGGGCAGGAGATGATGTTCAGCTTGTCCTTCGGGAACTCCGGGACCGAGCGGAAACGGCCGTTCGCGATGTCGGTGAGGATCTCGTGGCCGGCCTTCACTTCTTCCGGTTTCCGGGGGTTCGGCAGGGTGAGCGACACGCGGACGGTGTCGCCGATGCCGCGGCTGACGAGCTGCTCGAAGGCGATCCGGGTCTTGATGATGCCCTCGGGGGGCATGCCGGCCTCGGTGACGCCGAGGTGGAGCGGCACGTCGGGCCGTTCGGCCGCGAAGCGGCGGTTCCCCTCGATCACGTTCGCGGGGTCGGAGTCCTTGAGCGAGACCACGTAGCGGGTGAACCCGAACGAGTCGAGCAGCTCGCAGTGCTCGGCGGCCGAGGCCACCATCGCGCCCACCGGGTCGCCGTGGAAGCGGCCCTGGTGCGCCGGATCCATCGAGCCGCAGTTGACCCCGACGCGGATGGCGCAGTCGTGCTCCCCGGCGACGCCGGCGAGGTACTTCACCTTGTCCGCCACCGGCAGCGAGGTCTCGTGGTGCCAGAGGTGGCCCGGGTTGTAGCGGATCTTGTCCACGTGCGGGGCGACGCTCTCGGCGAGCCGGTAGCTTTCCTGGAGGTCCACGGCCAGATTGGCGGTCGTGCGCTTCCGGACTTCGGCGAGCGCGTCGACGTCCTTCTTGCTGTCCACCGCGATGCGCACGATCCCGGCGCCGGCCTCGCGGAGCGCCTCGGCCTGGGCGGAGGTGGCCTCCACGTTCTGGGTGTGGGTGGCGCACATGCTCTGGACGACGATCGGATTGCCGCCGCCCACGGCGACGTTCCCGATTTCGACCCGGCGGGTGGGGTTCCGCTCCATCACGGCGGAATGTTACGCGGGTGGGCTTAGGATTGCGGGTTCAGCCGCCGGAGGGTTCGGCAGCAGCAACCCGAGGAGCCGCGCCCCATGAAGTTCGAACCGTTCGTGATGGAACGATGCCTTTGCCGGTGGGAAAACACCGTCCGGCTGAACATCTCGGAGAGCGGAGTGCACCCCCTGACGCTCGCCGAACTCGCCGGGGAGGTGGACCTCGGGGACACGCTGCTCGGCTATCCGCAGTCGAACGGGACGATCCCGCTCCGGGAGCGCATCGCGGCGCTCTACCCCGGGTCGAACGTGGACCAGATCATCGTGACCACGGGGACCGCCGAGGCCAACTTCCTCTCCGCGCTGACGACCTTGTCGCCCGGCGACGAGGTGGTGGCGATGATCCCGAACTACATGCAGCTCATCGGGGCCTGCCGCTCGTTCGGCGCGCGGATCGTGCCGTTCCCGCTGGTCGAAGAGAACGGCTGGCGGCCCGACCTCGAAGCCCTCGAAGCGGCGGTCAGCGAGCGGACGCGGATGATCGCGATCTGCAACCCGAACAACCCGAGCGGCGCGGTGCTGACCGAGGCCGAGATGGACCGGATCGTGGAGATCGCGGAGTGGTCGGGCGCCTGGCTGCTCGCCGACGAGGTGTATCGGGGCGCCGAACTGAGCGGCGAGGATTGCCCGAGCTTCTGGGGCCGCACCGAGAAGATCCTGCTGAACGCGGGGCTCTCGAAGGCTTTCGGGCTGCCCGGCCTCCGGGTCGGGTGGACGGTCACCACCGAGGAGAAGGCGGCCGAGCTTTGGGCCCACCGGGACTACAGCAGCCTCGCGGTGAATGGGCTGGCCGACCGGCTGGCGCAGATCGCCCTCGACAAGCGGCCGGCCATCCTGGAGCGGACCCGGGGCATCATCCGCCGGCAGTTGCCGATGGTGTACGACTGGGTGGAGTCCCATGAGAACCACCCGGTGCGGCTGAGCTGGACGCCGCCGCTCGCGGGCGCGATCGCCGCGGTGCGCTACGACCACCCGATCCGGTCCGAGGACCTCATCGAGCGCCTGCGGATCGAGCGGAGCCTGCTGGTGGTGCCGGCGCACCACTTCGAACTCGAAGGCTTCCTGCGGATCGGCTTCGGCGCCGAGCCCGAGGTAGTGACCGAGAGCCTCGGGATCATCAGCGAGACCCTCGCCGAGGTCGCCGAGGAGACGCTCGTCCACGCGTAGGGGCTGGGGAGCGCCGCCCAGCAATAAGCGCGGGGACGGCTTGGAACGCCAGACCTCCGGCCAGTTCTCCCGGTGGGGGCCGGCACGCGGCCCGCAGGGCCGCAAAGCGCGTCTCGCCGATAGAGCCAAGGCGTGGGGACGGCTGTCCAAACGATCGGGCCAAACGATCGGGTCCACCTCACAGCCCCTCAAGACTGACCGGCACTACTCGAAGGAGCATCTCGTTTTCGACCCGAACCCCCGAGGCGTGCGCGACCTCGCACAGTCGCCGATAGCTGGCAGACGCATAGCGCTCCGCTTCGTACCGCTGGATCTGCTGCTCCTTCAGATTCAGCCGTTGCGCGAGCGCCCGCTGGCTCAGACCCGCCGCGATCCTGGCCTTGATCAGGCCGTTCGCGAGTTCGTCGAACGACGCCACCGAAATAGCCGGCAGATCGGCCGACTTCAACTGCTCGTACTCCTCAAGCTCTGTGCGCAAATCCGCCAGTTGGCTCTTCAGGGCCTCCAGTTCGGCCCGCAGCAGCCGCGGATGCACGTCGGTGCACTCGTGCGACCTCGTGTCGAACTGCTCGATCGCGCGGGCAAAGCCGACCGCCCTCTTCCGCGTGATCTTGTACTGCCTCTCGTTGGTAATCATGGCAAGCTCCCCAGATCGATCAGGACGACGCCCTTTTCGACGCCGTTTCGGTCCGTCCTAAAGAAGTCACGGTAAAGCACTCCCGGCGTAGCAAACGCCGACGCCGGGAATAGGTCTCCCAAGTACTTCGCCTTCATCGCCGCACGGCGGTTGCTGAAGTCGAGAAGAACCGGGTCCAGCCGGTCCGGGTCGACTCCCGCTGTTTCCCAGGCGCCGTCGTAGTCCGCCGGCAGCGACTTCGCCGCAACGAAGCTGCCGTCCAGCAGCAACTCCCCACATCCGGCCGCTGCCAGGTTGCGGCCTGCAGCAAGCAGACCTCCGATGAGCCGCGCGCGGTGGCTGTTGCCAGCGAAGCGACCGGCAACGTCGCACCACTCGGCATCGTGGACGCCTGGTGGGAGGTAGTCGGTCTTCGGGTCGAACTCGACGATCACAGACACAACATTATCGTTGTGTTGATCCGAAAACCAACACTTATTGGTTAATGAACAGATTCGCGCCGATAACGTCCCCCACCTCCATCGGGCGTCGGGCTGCCGGTCCCATCGGCACGATCTCTCTCACTCCGTCCCAAACCCGGAACGCCCCGTCTCGACCGTGCGGGACTTCCGATCTCAGTGGATGGCAGGGCCACAAAGCGCGCGGCGCCGCTCGCTCAGATGGCTCGGCCGCCCGACCTCAGCCCGCCGGAACCGGCCGCTCGCCGTACCCCAAATACAACTGCTTCGGCCGCGCGATCTTCTGCTCCGGATCCTGCAGCATCTCCTGCCACTGGGCGAGCCAGCCGGACATCCGCGGGACCGCGAAGAGCACCGGGAAGAGGCCCACCGGGAAGCCGAGCGCCTCGTAGATGATCCCGGAATAGAAGTCCACGTTCGGGTAGAGCCGGCGCCGGACGAAGTAGTCCTCCTGAAGCGCCACCCGCTCGAGTTCGAGCGCGATGTCGATCTTCGGGTTCTTGCCGGTGATCTCGAAGACCTCGTAGGCGGTCCGCTTGATGATCTTGGCGCGGGGGTCGTAGCTTTTGTAGACCCGGTGGCCGAAGCCCATGAGGCGCCGGCTGCCGCCCTTGACCTCCTCCAAAAAGCCGGGGACGTTGTCGAGGCTTCCGATCTCGGCGAGCATCTTCAGCACGGCCTCGTTGGCGCCGCCGTGGAGCGGGCCGTAGAGCGCCGCGGAGGCGGCGGCGGCCGAAGAGTAGGGATCGGCGTGCGAACTCCCCACCCCGCGCATCGCGGAGGTGGAGCAGTTCTGCTCGTGGTCGACGTGCAGGATGAAGAGCACGTCCATCGCCCGCTCGAGCGCGGGGTCGATCTCGGCGTCTTCGCCGAACACCATGCGCAGGAAGTTCGCGGGGAGGCTCAGACTTTCGTCAGGAGGGACCGGCGCGAGGCCCTTGCCATGCCGGTAGGTCATCGCGGCCAGCGTCGGCGCGGCGGCGATCAGGCGGCGGATGTGGAACGCCCGGCACTCGGGGTCGGTCACGTTCTTCGAGTCGGGGTGCATCGCGCCCAGCCCGGAGAGGAGCGAGATGAACATCGCCATCGGGTGGCCGTCGGGCGCGAATCCGTCGAGTAGCCGGGGCAGCGGATCGAAGACGCGCTGGAGCGCCCTGACCTCGGCCCGCCAGCTCGCGCTCTCCGCGGGAGTCGGCAGTTCGCCGTTCAGGATCAGCCAGGCGATGTCGAGGTAGGTCGAGCCTTCGGCAAGCTGGTCGATGGGGTAGCCGCGGTAGCGGAGGATCCCCTGGTCGCCGTCGATGTAGGTGATCCGGCTGATGCAGGCGGCGGTGTTCTTGAACGCCGGGTCGTAGGCGGCGAGTCCGGGGTCATCGGCGTTCGCGCGCACCTGTCCGAGCCCGGCGGCCCGGATCGCTCCGTGCTCGATGTCGAGGCGATAGTCCGCCCCGGTGCGGCTGTCGGTGAGGGTCAGAGCCCCCTTCTCAAGGGGGCCTTCGCCGTCGCTTCCGTTGTTCTCGATCAAGGGAGCGTAATTTACCGGGAGGACGCCCCAAAACCGATGCCGGAATTAGCGATGATTCAAGAAATCCCGGGGGGCGGAGCGTGATGGGTGGGGAACGGTTTGCGGAGGTAGCCATCGTCGGCGGCGGGGTGATCGGCGCCTCGATCGCCGCGCACCTGGCGGAGCGGAAGGTCGGCCGGGTGGTGGTCTTCGAGCGGGAGGACGCTTTGGGGACGGGTTCGACTGCCAAGGCCGCCGGCGGGGTGCGGTTGCAGTTCACCACGGCGGCGAACGTGGCGCTGTCGCGGTATTCGATGGAGGAGATCCGGAACTTTCGGGAGAGAACCGGCGTGGACGCGGATTTCGCGCAGGACGGGTATCTGTTCCTGCTGAACTCGGAGGAGGATCTGCGCCGGTTTTCGGAGACCGCGGTGGTGCAGCGGGCCTTGGGGGCGCCGGTGGAGGTGATCACACCCGAGGAGGCCGAGCGGATCCTGCCGGGGATCGTGACGGACGATCTGGTGGGGGCGACGTTTTGCGGGGAAGACGGGGTCGCGACGCCGGCGGCGCTGGTGGCGGGGTACGCGGCGCTCGCCCGGCGGGCGGGGGTGGAGCTGCGGCGCGGCTGCGAAGTGACGTCGGTTTCTGTCGTGGCGGGGGGTGGTTTTGCCTTTGTTGCCGACGGCGAGCGGTGGGAGTGCGACTGGCTCGTGAACGCCGCCGGGCCGTGGGCGGGTCAGGTGGGTGCGCTCCTCGGGGTGGAAGTCCCGGTTTCGCCGATGCGGCGGCAGTTCTTCACGACGGAGCCGCTCTCTTGGGTGCCGAAGAAGATGCCGCTGACCATCGACTGGGGGACGGGGGTCTACATGCACGTCCACAGCGGCGGGATGCTGATCGGCAACTCCGACCCGGACGAGCCGCCGGGGTTCTCTCAGACCCCGGATCTGGACTATCTGGCCGGAGTGTGGGAGGACGCGGCGCGGCGGTTGCCGCGGGTGGAGGAGGCATCGATGAAGACGCTGAATGCCGGCCTCTACGAGGTGTCGCCCGACCACAACGCGATCCTGGGGCCGGTGCCGGAGGTTCCGCGATTCGTGCTGGCGAACGGGTTCTCGGGGCACGGGATGCAGCACGCCCCGGCGGTGGGAAAGGCGATTTCCGAGGTGATCGCGGACGGGGAGTCGAGGACGCTGGACATCAGCGCGTTTTCGGTCGCGCGGTTTGCGGGAGGGACCGGGGTTCCCGAGGGCAACGTGATCTGAGGGAGGACCGATTCGGCGGCGAGCGGGGTACCGTCGGTCGTCCTTGCTGACTACGGCGCGGGAGGAAGGAGTAACCGCTACCGTGGGATCGTGACCCTGACTGTCGCGTGCGGGTCCCGTACGTTTGTGCCGCCCATGACGATTTCGAGTCCCGCAGAGTGTTCGCGGGCGTCGAAGTTCGCGCAGGCCGGGGTTCCGGGGTTCCCGGCATCCTCGGCATGTGGCTGCAAGATGGCACTCACAAGCGGAATCCACCCTCCATTGGCAGTCCGGGCCATGGCCCGATGGAAGGCAGCGCTCCTAACCGGCTGCTCGAGGCACGTTGGTCGGAGGCGGTCAAAATCCTCCACGAACACCCCAAAACCGGTTAGATTCGCTTTCCGGCCGAAACGAAGCGTTCCGATATACCGGCTGACGCCAGACTCCAGATCCGTTACCTGGAGGGAAATCACACTGACCCCGTTGGAGATCTCTTCGGTCATCTCGAAGCGATAGGTCCCACCCACAACCCACGGATACTCCGCTTCACATTGCACCCCGGTTCCCTCGCCACCGAAGGAGCGACAGTTCACGCCATCAGCAGCATCCTCAAGCGTCGCCAAGCCTTGCGGGACATTCCATAGGGAGAACTGCAGTTGCCGGTCATAGTGGCTTCCGGCTCGCTGTAGCCCGGCATACCCGCCGTCCCACGCGAGGGCGGCGTAGTAGGTCTTGCGAGGTTCCGTCAGTGGGGTCATGTCGATGGAGTAACCCGTCGCCCCGGGGCTGTCTTGGATGGCCAGATTGATGGCGGAACTTGGCGGCCGGGAAGGGGCAATACTGAACGTCTGGTACTCGATCGTCCTTTCCTCCTCTCCGTCCGAGAAACCCAGAATCAGCTTTCCCAATCCGGGAAACCCGGGGATCCAGGCGCCGGAAATCCTCCCCTCTTCGTCCGCCTTGCCCTCGGCCGGGAACACCCATCCGGAATGCTCATCCGTGGTCCATTTGTAGGGGGCTTCGGGGAGCGGCTCGCCCGCCGAAGAAGTGACAGTGACAGCGATTCTGCCGGCCGCGACCTTCCCGGCTTCGGCGGGCGGTCCGACCAGGTCCTCTTGATTAGGGGGTGGCGGTGGTGATGGAACGGGGCTGGTGGGCTGTGCCACGGGTTTCCCGTCTGCGCCCCCACCACAAGCGGCGGACATAACGAGAAGTGCGCAGAGCGTCAACCCGTTCACGACGAATCGGCGCGTGATTTCGGTCAATTCGAGCAGTTGGAGCAGAAACAAAAAGTGTCGCCGCCACAGCGACGACGGCAAGGATCGACAATTTGGGGTGTCCCCCAATTGTTGAGGAGCTATGACCGAAAGTGGGTGACGGCGAGAGAAGGGGGTGGCGTATCGTGGGAGTAACCAACCTTCCACATCTCCAAAGAGGAGTGATACGCCATGACGGAGAGTACCGTTGTTTTCCTTCCCTCAGCAGAGGGAGTTGAGGACCCGCTGACGGAGGTTCTGCGAGCGGGGGCCCGGCAGTTGGTGAGGCACGCCGTGGAAGCGGAGGTGGCCGCGCTGCTGGCGGCCTCCGCCGATCATCGGACCGAGACCGGCCGTCGGCGACTGGTGCGTCACGGGCATGGCCCGGAGCGGGAAATCCTGACGGGGATCGGGCCGGTTCCGGTGCGGCGGCCGAAAGTACGGGACCGGGGAGGCGGGGGGGAGGATCGGATCCGGTTTTCCTCGACGATCCTGCCGCGGTTCGCGCGCCGGACGCGCTCCTTGGACGCGGCGCTGCCGACGCTGTATCTGCTGGGAGTGTCGAGCGGGGACTTCGGGGAGGCGCTGTCGGAGCTGGTGGGTCCGGGGGCGTCGGGGCTGTCGCCGGGTGTGATCGGTCGTCTCAAATCGGCATGGGAGGCGGAGCACGAGCGTTGGCGGCTCCGGGATCTCTCGAACCGACGGTATGTCTATGTCTGGGCGGACGGGATCTACCTTCAGGGTCGGCTGGAAGACGAGAAGCAGTGCGTTTTGGTGTTGATCGGGGCGACGCCGGAGGGCCGGAAGGAACTGCTGGGGTTCCAGGCGGGGTTCCGGGAGAGCGCTCAGAGCTGGCGGGAACTCCTGGAGGATCTGAAGGGGCGTGGCCTCACGATCCGCCCGGAACTGGCGATCGGGGACGGGGCTCTCGGCTTCTGGAAGGCGCTGGACGCGAGCTTCCCCAAGACGCGCCGCCAGCGCTGCTGGGTGCACAAGACCGCCAACGTGCTGAACGCGTTGCCGAAGGCCCGGCAGCGGAACGCGAAGCAGGACCTGCACCAGATCTGGATGGCGGCCGGCCGCGCCGCGGCGGAGAAGGCGTTGGACACCTTCGCCGCCCAATACCAGGCCAAGTATCCGAAGGCGGTCCCCTGCCTGACCAAGGACCGGGAGGAGCTGCTCGCGTTCTACGACTTCCCGGCCGAGCACTGGCAGCACCTCCGAACCACCAACCCCATCGAGAGCGTGTTCGCGACGGTCCGGCATCGCACCGTTCGCAGCAAGGGCTGCCTCTCCCACCAGACGGCGCTGGCGATGGTCTTCAAGCTGGTGACTGCCGCCAGCAAGACCTGGCGCCGCCTCAACGGCTACGAGAAGTTGCCCCGGGTCCTCCAGGGCGTCAAATTCACCGACGGCATTCAGGCCGACGAAACCGAAACCCGCGCCGCCGCCTGATCATGTCGTCACCCACTTTCGGCCATAGCTCCCGACCGGGGTGGACCTGATCCAGAGGTTCTAGTTCCGGCCGGACTGACCAGCCACCTGCTGAGTCACCTACACAATCCCCGTATCGAGAGGGTTCCCTGCGGAGTCCGGTGGTGCGGGTTCGGGCGGGGCTAGGAGTCCCGGAAGGGAACGTCATTTGGGTCCGGCGGTCCGGCAGGAAAGGGAGCGCCGGTCTGAACCCGACTTCGCCACTTTTAGAGGGTCGGGCCGGCATGCAGAGCTGAGGGAAGTTCGAATCGGCCTCCAAAGTGGGCCCAGAGTGGCCATTGGAGGTCCGAAACGGGCCAAAAACGGGCTCTCGGTGGGCGGACGGCGGTTTGGAGGAGGGGGAGAGGCGTGTAGTGCCAGGTTCTTTTGTAAATGGCGTTTCAGGCCTTGACTTTGGCTCTGCCATCCGCCGGCATCCCTCCCAGCCTCTCTCGCCGCCCCGCCGTGTACATCCGCGCCACCAAGACCCACACCAAGCACGGCGAACCCGCGCACAGTTATCGCTTGTCCCGCTCGGTGCGAATCGGCGACAAGGTCCGCCAGGAGTCTCTGTTGAACCTGGGCGTGGACTATCCGGTTCCGAAGGAGCAGTGGCGGGATGTGGTTCTGGTGACCGAGGTGCTGCTGGCGGGCCAACGGCCGATGTTGGCGGTGCCCCCGGACATCGAGGCGGCGGCCGAGGACCTGGTGCGCCGGCTGCGCACCCAGGGGCTGGCGCCGCCGCGGGCGGAGACGCCGGGCCGGGATGGTGCGGTGGCCACGGTGGACCTCGACAGTCTGGAGCATGAGGACTCCCGTTCGGCAGGCGGGGAGCGCGTCTGCCTGGCGGGGCTTGCGGAGCTGGGCTTTCGGGACTTGCTGCACGCGCAGGGGGTGCGGGGCCGGGATGCGCGGATCGCCACCGCGCTGGTGGTGGCGAAGATGCTGCATCCGAGCAGCGAACGGGAGGCGTTGCGCTGGTTGCGGGAGGACAGCGCGGCGCTGGAGCTTTTGGACCTGGATCGGGGGAAGGCGCTGTCGCTCCAGAAGCTCTACCGGACGGGAGACGTGTTGTGGCGGCTGCGGCGGGAGTTGCAGGCGGGGCTGTTCCGCCGGGAGCGGAAGCTGTTGGAGTTGCCGGACACGATTGTTTTCTACGATCTGACGAACACTTGGTATACGGGGCGTTCGGACAAGGAGCTGTTGCGGTTCGGGCGCTCGAAGGAGGGGCGGAAGCACCCGCTGGTGACGCTGGCGCTGGCGCTGGAGGGGGCGGGGTTCCCGCGGGGTTGCGAGGTTCTGGCGGGAGACGTGTCGGAGCCGGCGACGCTGGCGGCGGCGTTGGGGCGGTTCGAGGCGGAGGTGGATGCCGGGGGCGGGCACGGTGGGAAGAAGCCGACGGTGATCCTGGACGCGGGGATCGCGACGGAGGAGAACATCGCCTGGCTTCGGGAGCGGGGCTACGGCTGGATCTGCGTGAGTCGGGAGACGCGGCCGGCGCCGCCGGAGGGGGAGGCGGACGTCACATTGACGACGAGCGCGCAGCAGGAGGTTTTGGCGTGGAGGCTGGAGGAGGACGAGGGGGAGGTGCGGCTGGTTGCGGTGAGCGAGGGGAAGCGGGCCACCGAGGAGGCGATGCTGGGGCGGCACCGGGAGCAGTATGAGACGGCGCTGCGGCACCTCCACGAGGGGCTGACGATCCCGCACCGCCGGAAGCAGTATGAGAAGGTGATGGACACGGTGGGCCGGCTCCGGGAGCGGTATCGGCAGGTGTCGGCGCAGTATGAGGTGGAGGTGGAGAAGGGTGCGGGACCCAACGCGACGGCGGTGGTGTGGAGCCGGACGAAGCGCTATGGGGCGCGGGACGCGGGGGCGGGTTCGTATCTGCTGCGGTCAAGCCAGACGGGCTGGGGCACAGAGCAGATCGTGCGGACCTACTGGCGGCTGACGGAGATCGAGGCGACGTTCCGGTCGCTCAAGACGGAGCTGGGGCTGCGGCCGATCTGGCATGTGAAGCACCGCCGGATCGCGGCGCACCTCTTCCTGGCGGTGCTCGCCTATCACGCGGTGCACCTGATCCGCACCCGGCTGAAGGCGCGCGCCATCCCCCTGTCGTGGGACTCGATCCGCACCCGGCTACGGCCGTGGGTGCGGATGACCACCACGATCCGGGAGACGAACGGACGGCTGATCGTGAATCGGCAGGATGTCCGCCCCCCGGCGCAGGTGGCCCAGATCGCGCGGGCGGTGGGCGTCGAGCCCCACCACTACCGCCGGCGCACCCGCCGAAGGCCGGACCCAAACACACAAACGTAGTGCCAGTCTGCTGGCACCCTGTTTTGTAATGGCCGTATTGTCTGCGACTTACGGAAACCGAACGTCACGTTTTGGCGAAGTCGGGTTCAGACCGGCCGTTCCGATTCACCTCCGTGCCATGCGGGGAGCGACGATGGGAGTTTCGCGGTCTTTGGCCGCGATGCTGGCCAGTTCTCCCGGTGGGGGCCTGAAGACCGGCGCTCCGATTCACCGCCGTGCCCTGCGGGCCGCGGTGCCGGTCTGAAGGCGGGCGTTCCCAGCCTGCGGCGCCGCCTCAGTGGACCGGCGTTCCCTGCCCGCGGGGCCATCCGGTGGACCGGCAGTCCCGGTGGTAACATCCTCTCGTTATGGCAGTTCGGCAGGCCAAGTTTTTCGTGGGTGGGGGACTGTTCCTGGCCGCGCTGACCGGGCTCCTGATCACCGGGTTCGAAGAGGGGAAGGCCTACTACCAGACCGTCGGCGAACTACAGGCGATGGGGCCGCGGGCTGAAGGCCGGCGGGTCCGGGTAGCCGGCGACGTAGTCCCCGGGACGATCACTTCCGAGGGCGAAGGCCGGGTCCGGTTCGAGATCGAGCACGAGGGCGCAACCCTCGCGGTGCTCTACACCGGCCGGGAGCCGCTTCCGGACACCCTGGTGGACCGGGCGCAGGCCGTCGCGGAGGGACACCTCCTCGCGGACGGCTCCTTCGAGGCGAACCACGTGCAGGCGAAGTGCGCCTCCAAGTACGACTCCGCCTACGAAGAAACAAAGACCGAACCCGCTCCCGCCACCCCCGCGGGACGGCAGGCGACCGACGGCCTCTAGCCCGCACCCGGTGAGCCGCTAGAGGCGGAGCCGGCGCCAGGGATAACAAGTGCATCACCTCGGCAACTTCGCGCTGATGGGCGTGGTCGTGATGTGCGTCTACGCCATCGCCGCCTCGCTGATCGGGGCGAAGAAGCGCTCCGCCCAGCTCGTCACGAGCGCCCGGCGGGCCATCGTCGCCGCTTTCGGCTTCTCGGCGCTCTCGATCGCCGCGCTCCTCGCGCTCTTCCTCGCGGACGACTTCCGCTTCCAGTACGTCGCGAGCTACTCGGCGGCGGCGCTCCCCTGGTACTACAAGGTCTCGGCGCTCTGGGCCGGGAACGACGGGTCGCTGGTCTTTTGGACCTTCCTGATGTTGGTCTTCGCGGCGGCGTGCGTGATCCGCCGGAAGGACGACGAGCTCATCCCGCAGGTGGTCACCACCCTCGCCGGGGTGATCCTGTTCTTCGCCTACATGAACTACTGGGTGTGCAACCCGTTCGGGCAGCTCGCCGAGATCACCGCCGCCGGGCCCATCCCCTTCACCCCCGGCGACGGGAACGGGCTGAACCCGCTGCTCCAGCACCCGATCATGGCGATCCACCCGCCGATCCTCTACACCGGCTACGTGGGCTTCGTGATCCCGTTCGCGTTCTGCGTGGCGGCGCTGTGGACCCGGCGGCTCGACGCCGCCTGGATCGCGAGCACCCGGCGCTGGACGCTCATCGCGTGGTTCTTCCTCGGCAGCGGCATCCTGCTCGGCGGCCGCTGGGCCTACGTGGAGCTCGGCTGGGGCGGCTACTGGGGCTGGGACCCGGTCGAAAACGCCGCGCTCATGCCCTGGCTCACCGGCACCGCCTTCCTGCACTCCGCGATGATCCAGGAACGGAAGGGGATGCTAAAGATCTGGAACGCCGGATTGGTGATGACGACCTACCTGCTCTGCGTCTTCGGCACCTTCCTCACCCGGAGCGGGATCGTCTCCTCGGTGCACGCCTTCGCGTCCTCCGAGTTCGCCTGGCGCTTCCTGGTCTTCATCATCGCCGCCACCGTCCTCTCCGCAGCGCTGCTGATCACGCGGGTCAAGGATCTCCGCTCCGAGAACGAACTCGAAGCGGTGGTCTCCCGCGAGGCGGGCTTCCTGTTCAACAACCTGCTGCTGCTCGCCGCCTGCTTCGCGGTGCTCTGGGGCACGCTGTTTCCGGTCCTCTCCGAGGCGGTGCAGGGCGAGCAGATCACCGTCGGCGCGCCCTTCTTCAACCGGGTGAACGTCCCGCTCGGCCTCGGGCTCCTGCTGATGACCGGCGTGGGGCCGCTCCTCGCCTGGCGCCGCTCCTCAATGGACAGCCTGCGCCGGAACTTCACGTTGCCCACCATCGCCGGCATCGGGACCGGCGTGCTGCTGGTGCTCCTCGGCATGCGCCACCCCTACGCGATCCTCTGCTTCGCGATGGGGGCCTTCGTCTTCGTGACGATCGGATACGAGTTCCACCGGGGCGTCCGCGCCCGGCGGGCCCACCGCGGCGGCAGCTACCCGACCGCGCTGGTGGACCTCGTGCAGCGGAACACCCGCCGCTACGGGGGTTACATCGTCCACATCGGGATCGTGCTGCTCTTCATCGGCTTCGCCGGAAACGCGTTCAACAAGGACGTCATCGCCGACCTCAACCGCGGCGAGAGCACCCGCATCGGTCCCTGGTCGGTCACCCTCCAGGACCTCCCCAGCGGCTCGACCCCGGTCTATGACTGGCTCGGGGCGCAGCTCCTGCTCTCGAAGCACGACGAGCCGGTCGGCATCTTCCAGCCGCGCCGCCAGTTCGACAAGGCCACCGGCCAGGCCACCTCCGAGGTGCGCCGCCACGCCACCTTCCAGGAGGACATCTACCTCGTCTTCTCCGGCATGATCGAGGACGGGCGGGCTACCGTCCATGTGTACCGGAACCCGCTGGTCCGCTGGGTGTGGCTCGGCGGGTTCGTGATGTTCCTCGGCACCGTGCTCACCCTGATCCCGAACCGCTCGCCCACCCGCCGGGCAGCCGCCACCTCCGCCGCCCCGCAGGGGGCCGCCCTGGAGGCCGTCTGATCCAATGAAGCCTGATCCGATGAAGCCAAACCCGATGAAGCCTGATCCGATGAATCTGATGCGACTCGCCCGAACGCTGCTCGCCGCCGCCGCCGCCACCGCGCTGCTCGCCGGCCCCTTGGCTCATTCGCTGGCCGGTCAGGACCGCTACAACTCGGCCGACTACCAGCGGGTGGCGCACGCGCTCACCTGCCAGTGCGGCGGCTGCAACGCGCTGATCAGCGAGTGCGCCATGGACCGCTGCCCCTCCTCGAACCCCCTCCGCGAGGAGATCGCCGAGCGGCTCCAGGCGGGAGAGGACGCCGACGACCTCATCGACATGTTCGCCGAGCGCTACGGCCTGGTCATCCTCGCGGCGCCGCCGGCCACCGGCTTCCACCTCTCGGTCTGGATCCTCCCGGGGGTCTTCCTGCTCGGGGGCGGGGTGTTCGCGGTCACCGTGCTGCGCCGCTGGCGGCAGAACGCTCCGGCGCCCGCTGCCGCCACCGTCGGGGTTTCGCCCGAGGTGCTCGCCCGCATCGAACGCGACGTGGACCGGATTCGCTGACCTAACAACCTGTGAACAGAGTCACGCGGAGTTCCCGAGCCAGAAGGGATGGGGGTCGGGTAGCCCCGCCCCCCGTCCCTTCCGCTCCGGGGTCTCCGCGGTGCTGACGCCCCGCTCCGGAAACGGCGGGCGATGCATCCCGGCTGAACCGCGCCGCATTGCGGCGCTCATCGTTGCGCTTCGGTCGAAAACCACCCGGGCCAGTTCTCCCGGTGGGGGCTCCTCCCTCGCGCGCCTTCTCAGCCGGGCGCCTCGCCCGCCTCGGCGCTCACGCGACTCTGTCCACAGGCTGCTAACCGCGTGACCTCCGGGTGACATTGGTCCTGCTCGCGGTGCTGGCGGCCGCCGCCACCGCCTTCGTGCTGCAGCCGGTCTTCTCCGGGCCGGAGACGGCCCCGCGCCAGGAGACCGACCGCACCGTGCTGCGGCTCCGGGAGAAGCGGGACCAGCTCCTGCTCACCCTGGCGGAACTCGACTTCGAGAAGGACGCCGGGAAGATCGCGCCCGCGGAGCACGCCGCCAGCCGGGCGGCGGTGCTGGTTCAAGCCGCGGAAGTGACTGCCCAACTGGACGTACTGGAGCGCCGGTCTTCAGGCCCCCACCGGGAGAACCGGCCAGCATCGCCCCCGCAGGGGGACGTAACTCCCGACGCCACTCCGCGCAGGCGGCCGAAACCCAAGCCGGGACGGACGAAGAAATGAGGCCTCTCCTCCCCCTGGCCCTCCTCGCCGCCCTCGCCCTCCTCGCGCTCCCGCTCACCGCGGCCGCCCAGCCCGTGCGGGTCACCCTCGTGAACGGCACCACCCAGGAGCCGGCGTCCGTGGACCTCGTCACCCTCTACCGCCTCGGCCAGGGGATGGAGCCGGTGGACTCGGTCGAAAACCCGGCCGAGCAGGTGACGCTCGAGGCGCCGGACCAGACTTCGGATGGGGGATCCCCCGCCGACGGATCTCCCGCCGGCGGCATGCGCCCCTTCCTCCTCCAGGCCAGCTACCGGGGGGTCAACTACAACGCCCCGGTGCGGCTCACCCCCGGCGAAACGACCGAGGCCGCCATCGTCGTCTACGACCCCTTCGAGGAATGGAACGACACCGACATTCGGCTCTCCACCTGGCGCGCGCTCTACCGCCGGATGCCCGGCGAGCGGGACGCGCTCCGGGTGGACCAGATCTTCGTGGTGGACAACCGCACCGACCCGCCCCGCACCTTCACCAGCGACGACGAGACCCTGCGGTTCCGGCTGCCCCCCGAAGGCACGCTGCTCGAGCTCCCGACGATCAGTTCCACCGGCGAGACCGGGATGCCGGTCCCGCAGAGCAGCTTCGCGGTGGGCGACGAAGGCGATTACGCCATCCGCACCGCCTTCAAGCCGGGCGAGACCGAAATCGTCCTCTCCTACGCCGTCTCCTACGAGGGTGAGCGCCACGAAGCGGCGCTCGTCGCCCCCCGGGCGAGCCCGGAGGTGCTGCTCCTCGCCTCGCCGCTCGACATGGACCTCGAAATCCCCGCCGGAGCGTCCCCCGGGTGGGAGCTCCTCGGCGCCGACGAGAGCGCCGGGATCAACGCGGCCCGGAAGTTCGATATCGCCGCCGGGGAAGCGGTGGGGATGCTCTTCAGCGGCGGGACGCCGCCCCCGGCCGCGGCCGGTACGCCCGGCGGTACCCCGGGCGGTACCCCGGGCGGGCGGCCGCTCCCCGGCCTGGTGGCCCAGTCCGAGGCGGGGCGGTCCGCCGCGGGCACCATCGGCCTGCTTCCGGACCCGACGATCGCCTCGAAATGGGCGCTCGCGCTGCTGATGGCCGCCGCCCTGGGCTTCGGGCTCCTGCACCGCGCCTTCGGCGGGGGCGGGTCCGCCTAGCAGCCTGTGGACAAAGTCTCGCGGCCCAGTTCTCCCGGTGGGGGCGCGAGCGGCGATCCCCAGTTCTCCCGGTGGGGGCCCCGGCTGAAACACTCCGCTTCGCGTCGTTCATCGTTGCGCTTCGGGCGAAATACACCCGGGCCAGTTCTCCCGGTAGGGGCTCCTCCCTCGCGCGCCTTGTCAGCCGGACCCCCACCGGGAGAACTGGGCCTCGCCCCCACCGGGAGACTGGCCGCTCTCGGCGCTCACGCCACTTTATCCACAGGCTGCTAGGCCGGAAGACGCCGTGTCCGCCCCCCTCTTCGAGGCCGACCGCGTCACCCGGCGCTACCGGGAGGTCCCGGTGGTGGACGAGGTGAGCCTCACGGTGGCCGCCGGGGAGATCGTCGCTCTCCTCGGGCCGAACGGCGCGGGGAAGACCACGCTGATCCGGATGGCCGCCACCCTGGCACGCCCGTCGTCGGGAACCCTCCGCTACCGCGGGGTGGAACTGAAGCACGCGGTCCCGGCGGCGCGCGGCTGGATCGGGTTCGCCTCCCACCAGTCGCTCCTCTACCCGGAACTGACGGTCCGGGAGAACCTGCGCTTCCACCGCCGGCTCCACGGGGCCCGGACGGACATCGGCGCCCTGCTGGAGACGCACGGCCTCGCCGCGGTCGCCGACGTCCCGGCGCGCCACCTCTCGCGGGGGACGGCGCAGCGGGCGACGCTCGCCCGCGCCCTTCTCCACGAACCGGACCTGCTGCTTCTCGACGAACCGTTCGCCGGGCTCGACGGCGCGGCGCGGGACCGGCTCACCGGGATGGTGCGCGCGGCCCGCGAGCGCGGGGCGGCGGTGCTCTTCGCCACCCACGGCGTGGGCCGGGCGGTCGCGCTCGCCGACCGGGCGCTGGTCCTCCAGCGCGGCCGGGTGGTCCTCGATGATCCGGCGGCCGACCCGCAGGCCGTCCGGCGGACCTACGACGCCGCGGCCGCCGGCCGGGACGCCGCAGCCGAGGGGCGGAATACCCAAGCCGCCGGCCGAAACACCCAGGCCGCCGGCCGAAACAAGAGGTCCGCCTCGTGACCACGTTCCGCGCGGGGATGGCCATCGCGGGGAAGGACCTGCTGAGCGAAGCCCGCTCGCGCGAACGGCTGCCGGCCATGTTCCTCTTCGCGGCGCTCGTGCTGCTCGTCATGCACTTCGCCATCGGGCTCGATTCGGCGGACCGGCACGACCTTGCCCCCGGGGTGCTCCAGGCCGCCTTCCTCTTCGCCGGCACCCTCGGCCTCTACCGCAGCTTCGCCCCCGAAACCGAATCGATGGCGATCCACGGGCTGATGCTCGGACCCGTGGACCGGTCGGCCATCTACTTCGGGAAGCTGGGCTCGGGGACGCTCCTCCTGCTCGCGGTCGAGATCCCGGTGGTGGCGCTCTACCAGTTCTTTTTCCGGGCGAACCTTTTGGGGGGCCAGACCGTAAATGGTCTGCTAACCCTCGGTGCGATTCTTCTGTGCGGCTCTCTCGGATTCATGGCTCTCGGCGTCACGGTGGCAGCCATCTGCGCCGCGACCCCGGTGCGCGAGGTGCTGCTGCCGCTGCTGCTCTTCCCCCTCTCGGCGCCGCTGCTGATCGCCGGCGTGTCCGGCATGCGGGCGGCGATGGCGGGCGAGCCGGTCTGGGACGCGGCGCGCTTCCTGATCCTGTCCGCGGTCGCCTTCGTTTCCGTCTCATGGATGGTTTTCGAGTTCGCGCTCGAGGAGTAGCAATCCGAGCAGCCCGCGGACCAAGTCGCGCGGCGTTCGAGCGGCGATCCATCCCGCCTGAACCGCCCCCCCACCGGGAGAAACGGCGCTACGCTTCGCTCATCGTTGCGCTTCGGTCGAAAGACACACGGTATTCCTCCCTCGCGCGCCTTGTCAGCCGGGCGCCTCGCCCCCACCGGGAGACTGGCCGCTCTCGGCGCTCACGCCACTTGGTCTGCGGACTGCTAGCACTCGTCCTCGCGGCGGGCCACGCCTCCGCCCAGGAGGGGCACGAACGGGTGCTCGACGCGCCGCTCGTGGACGAGCTGCCGGTGGCCGACGGCTGGCTTGACGAGGAAGTCTGGGCGAACGCGGCGGTGGCCGGCGGATTCATCCAGAGCGAACCGGTGGAGGGTGCGGAGCCCACCTTCGCCACCGAGGTGCTCGTCGCCTACACGCGGGACGCGCTGCTGATCGGCGCCCGCCTCGAGGACGACGACCCGGACGCGGTGGTCGCCCGCGAATACCGGCGCGACGCCAACCTGGAGAGCGACGACAACTTCATGGTGGTGCTCGACACCTACCACGACCACCGGAGCGCCTTCTTCTTCACCACCAACGCGGTGGGGACCCGCCAGGACGGACTCATCCAGGGCGAGGGCGCGGTGCTCAACCTCGAGTGGGACGGCGTCTGGCGGGTGGGATCGCGGCGGACCGAGGGCGGCTGGGTCACCGAGATGATCATCCCCTTCGAGACGCTCCGGTTCCCGAGCGGCACCCCCGAGTTCGGGGTCAACTTCGGCCGCCAGGTGGCGCGCAGCCGCGAGCAGAGCTACTGGGCCGCGATCGACAACGACTGGGGATTCAACGCGATGTGGCGGATCTCCGCCTACGGGGTGCTCCGCGGGATCGACAGCGCCGACCCCGGCGGCCGCATCAAGCTGAAGCCCTTCGGAGTTGCCGGGGTCACCGGCGAGGGCGAGGACCGCGCGGGGACCGCCGACCTCGGGCTCGACGCCAAGGTGGGGCTCGGGTCCAACCTGAACCTGGACGTGACGGTGAACACCGACTTCGCGCAGGTGGAGGCCGACGAGCAGCAGGTGAACCTGACCCGCTTCGAGCTCTTCTTCCCCGAGCAGCGCGAGTTCTTCCTCGAAAACGCCGGGCTCTTCCAGGTGGGCGAAGCCAGCCGGCCGTTCGAACCGCCGGAGACCTTCCTGTTCTTCAGCCGCCGGATCGGGCTCTCCGAAGACGGCGAGATCATTCCCATCGTCGGCGGGGCGCGCATCACCGGCAAGCTGGGGCGGACCGATGTCGGCGCCTTCCACATCCGCCAGCAGGAGTTCGACGGGGTGTCGCCCGCCACCGGGTTCTCGGCGGTGCGCCTCCGGCGCGACGTGCTGGGGCGGAGTTCGGTGGGCGTAATGGCGCTCGATCGGACCGAGGCCGGCGGCGACTCGCACCGGCTGGGCGCCGCCGACTTCTCCTGGGCGCCTACCGGGGCGCTGACGATTGGCGGATTCGCGGCCCGGAGTTCGACGCCGGGCGTCGAGGGGCGCGACTCGGCGTTCGGGCTGAACGGGCAGGTGGGGAACGACCGCTGGAACCTCTTCACGAACTACACCGACATCGGCGAGGGATTCCGTTCGGAGATGGGGTTCGTGCCGCGGACCGGGGTGAAGAAGCTCCGGGTGGACGGGATGTGGAGCCCGCGGATCGGCCGCTTCGGGATCCGGCAGATCTTCATGGGCCCCAACCTGATTCGCATCACCGAGCCCGACGGCTCGATCCAGACCGAGAACATCGGCTTCGGGCCGTTCTTCCTCTTCAACGACGGCAGCCATCTCTTCTTCGCGGTCTCGCGGAATACCGAAGGCCTGAGCGAGTCGTTCGAACTTCGCGACGGGGTGGAAATCGACGAAGGCCAGTACACGACGAACGACTTCATGGGGATGGTCAACACCTCGGAGAGCCGCCCGCTCTCGTTCCAGATGTTCCACCTGAACAACGGGTTCTTCGACGGCCGGCTCCGGGTGTACTCGCCGGGGGTGGCGGTCAAGCCGCATCCCCGGGTGCGGCTCCAGGTGAACTACTCGCGGAGCGAGATCCGTCTCCCCCAGGAGAACGGCGACTTCAACACGAACCTGGTGGTGCTGCGGGGGCTGCTGGCGCTGTCGCCGGACGCCTTCGTGCGCGGGCTCCTGCAATGGAACGACGACGACAACAACTTCTCCGGGAACGTCCAGCTCCGCTGGAACTACCGCCCGGGCAGCGACGTCTACGTGGTCTACAACGAGCGCCGGCCCTTCGGGATGGAAAGCTCGGAGCCGGCCTACCGGGAGCTCCTCGGGAAGCTCACCTGGTACTGGGTCCCGGGTTAACAGTCTGTGGGACTTCCGATACGGTCGCCGGCCGACGAGATGAAGCGTCTGACCGACTACCGGGTCCTGACCTTCGACTGCTACGGCACCCTGATCGACTGGGAGGCCGGGATCTGGCGGGCGTTCCAGCCGCTGCTGGTGGAGAACGGCGCCATGGGAGTACCCCCGGGCGACGCGCTCCGCGCCTTCGCGCGCTTCGAGGGGGAGCGCGAGCGCGCCATGCCGGGGCTCCGTTACCCGGATCTCCTCGCCCGCGTGCATAGTGACGTCGCGGCGAGTCTTGGCCTGAGGACGGATCCCGCACTGGATGCGGCCTTCGGCGAGTCGGTGCCGGACTGGCCGGCATTTGCCGACAGCGCCGCGGCGCTCGGAGTCCTGAAGCGCCGCTTCCGGCTCGTCATCCTCTCGAACGTGCACCAGGCCGGCATCGCGGCGTCGGCGGGGAAGCTCGGGGTGGAGTTCGACGCCTGCTACACCGCCGAGGACATCGGCTCCTACAAGCCGGCGAACGCGAACTTCAGGTACCTGCTCGCGCATCTGAAGTCCGACTTCGGGCTCGACCGGTCCGACGTCCTCCACACCGCGCAGAGCCTCCACCACGACCACGTCCCGGCGAACCGGTTCGGGCTCGCGAGCGCCTGGATCGACCGCCAGCGGCTCTCGGAAGGCGGGAGCTGGGGCGCGACCGCGCGGGTGGAGGCGATGCCGAAGATCGACTTCACCTTCTTCACCCTGGGCGAAATGGCGGAAGCGGTGACGGCGGAGCTGGCGTAGGTCAGGGAGCGCCGGCCAGTTCTCCCGGTGGGGGCTTCACACCGGCACCGCTCGCCGCAGGCCAGCGAAACCGCAAATCGCTACGGAAGCAGGTGGCGCACCGGCGGGGATGGCGCAGTGCCGCTCCGCAGAATGGCGCGCAGGCACGGGAGCCCCCACCGGGAGAACTGGGCCGACCTCCAGGTCGGCACCACTGCCCGCAGGGCGGTGAAAGGCGCCCTGCCTCTCACCCTCACGGCGCTTGTAGGCTGATTCAAGGTTGAATCTTGAATCAGCCTGGTTCTGGAGCGAGGGGACGGCCCTTCAGAAAAGCCCGCCCAGCACCACCCGGTCCACCGCCAGCACCAGGATCAGCGCCGGTACGTAGCCGATGGACACCCGCAACACCCGCCGCGCGTCGGGGACCGCCCGGCTCCAGCAGAACTCGGCGGCCGCGGTCATGAACCAGACCGCGAGGGCGGCGGCGCCGACGAAGTAGGGCCATCCCACCAGCGACAGCGCGACCGGCCAGAGGCTCAGGCCGGCGAGCAGCACGGTGAAGAACAGGGTCTGCCGCACCGTCGAGCGTCCCGAGGGATCCACCGCCGGGAGCATCACGAAGCCCCCCTGCCCGTAGTCCTCGCGGTACATCCAGGCGAGCGGCAGGAAGTGCGCCATCTGCCAGGCCGCGAGAATGGAGAAGATCGCGATGCCGCCCCAGCCGACGGACCCGGTGGCCGCGGTCCAGCCGCAAAGCGCCGGGAGCGCGCCCGGAACCGTCCCGACCAGCGTGTTCCAGTGGGTACGGCGCTTGAGGGGCGTGTAAACGAACACGTAGAGGAGGACGGTAAGGAGCGTCAGCCCCCCGGTCAGGGCGTTGACGAACAGGGTGAGCACCCCGGTACCCGCCGCCGCGAGCCCGATTCCGCAGACAAACGCCGCCGGTGGTGAGAGGCGTCCCGACGGCAGCGGGCGCCCCCTCGTCCGGCGCATGCCGGCATCGTGATCCCGTTCGACCCAGTGGTTCAGGGCGCCGGCGCCGCCGCTGGCCAGCGTGATGCCGACGAGCAGGAGGAGGAGCCGGCCCCAGCCGAAGAACTCCGCGGGCGCCAGCAGGAATCCTCCGGCCGACGACAGTGCGACGACCAGCGCGATCTCGGGCTTCGTGAGTTCGAGGTAGGGAGTAAGGGTCACGTCGTGGCTCTCCGGCCCCAGCGGTGGGTGGCGAGAACGGCAAGCACGGAGCCGGCCATGAGCAGCGCGCCGATGACCGCGTGCGAGGTGTTCACCCCCACCTGCAGGTTGCTCGGCTGGAGCATCCCGGCATCATCGAGAGTGACGAAGTAGGCGGTCAGCCCGAGAATCAGTTGGACGTCCACCAGGATCGCGAGGAGCCAGGCGGTTCGGTAGAGCACGCGCACCTCCTGAAAGTCGTTCCAGACCCGGTAGAGGAACGCCGCCACCGCGACCGCGACGAGAATCGCCCCGCCGATGTGGAACCCCGCGAGCACGGGATGGATGCCGGTGCCCGGATGGCGGAGCAGGGCGCCGAGGATGATCTGGAGCCAGACGGCGCCGGGGACCGCGAGCGCGAGCCGCCACAGGCGGTCGTCCCGGGTTTCGTCCGTCAAGGCGTTTGCCGTCAACCACCCTCTCGAAGTGAAGAGCGCCATCGCGACGACCAGGCCGAGGAAGAGCTGCGCGACGGAGGCGTGGACCACGGCCAGATCCAGCGAGAGCCACACGACCCGGAGTCCGCCCAGAAGGCCCTGGAAGGACACGAGGGCCAGCGCCCCGAGCGCGAGCCACCGCAGCCAGCGCCGGCGCTCCGCGAACCAGGTCCAGATCGCCAGCACGGTGGTGAGCAGGCCGGTGAGCATGCCCAGCAACCGGTGGCCGTGTTCGGCCAGGAGCGGCGTGACCCGCCACCACCCCGGCCAGGGGTTGAACGGGTCGTAGGAGTCGTAGGACGACGGCCAGTCGGGAACCGCCAGCCCCGCTTCGATGCTCGTCACGAAGGCGCCCCAGCCCATGAGGAGCAGCGTCGCGGCGCCGGTCAGGACGGTGAAGCGGTGCCGCCACCGCATGTCCACTGCGCCCGAATCGTTCACCATGCTGAAGCGGCGCGAACGATAGCGGGGGCGCTGACCCGGTGTATGTCTTGCGACGGCGGGAACTCCGGCGTCAATCGCTCGCCGGAGCGAAACGCGAGGTGCTCATCGCCCTCACCGCGCCTCGAACAAATGCAGTTTGATCGGCGGTTCGACGACGAGAATGCCCAATCAGGCGCTATCAGACACCGTACTGGACCATCGCTGGATCATCATCACTTTGACTTGAAATGGAACAAAACGGATTTAGATCGCTCAAGATAGAACTATCATGGGTCCATTGAACGGTTCGGCGGCGACTTTGCTGCCGCCCCCAACCCCGGACCGCTCAGGTCCGGAAGTAGCGGGTGCCCCGGGTTCGGCCTCTGGAACGCACCAATCCGGATCGGATGAGGTCGTGTAGCAACTGTCGAACCGCCGGGACGCCCTCTCGCAAAATCGCCGCGCCTTCTACGGTGGAAATGCTCCCGCGAGAGTCCATCGCGTCAAGCAGCAACTGGCGCTTGCGGCTGTGCGCCTCGATGCCCCTGCTGCCCACCCGAAGCAGGACTTCATCGGAGAGTTCGTAACGAGAGCCTCCTCGCTCGCCGACGCGAACCAGCAGGCCTTTGGCGACAGCGCCACGGATGGTGCTTTTGATGTCGTACCACGGCAGCATTGATCGCAATCGCCGCGGGCTCGCACTTCGTTCCCGGTGGACGGCCACCAAGACGTGGCGTTCCGCTACCGTCAACTCAGCGCGACCGAGCAGGGACAGCCACATCTGGTCTTCCACCCTGACCCGGAACCGATTTCGCAGGGTTACCGTGACCGAGCTTGGTGTTGCATTGAAGATCGGCGGCTCCATCAGACGAGATTCCATCTCCTCGAACATCCGGTCCACTCCCTCGCCGTATTCCTCGACGAGCCCCATCGTCTTCAGCACTCGCATAATCCGGCGATTTCGACTGTAGTGCTCCTCCCGCATGTTCTTGACCGTAATGTGGCCGGGAAGCGGGCCGGGACTTTGGACTTCGAGGCGATCATCCCAGACCGTGATGTCCACGGTCGCCCCTGGCAGTCCATAGTCGCGGTGGGCTAGCGCGTTGAGGATGGCCTCTCGCACGGCGGCAGCGGGGTACTCCGGAAGGATCACACGACGGGAACCAGTGACCGCTTCGTATCGATTCGTGTGGCGAGCCACGAACTTCTCGCAGCGGTCTACAACGTCGCTGAGCGGTCCGGAATACTCCTCCCGGTGGATAGAAGGTCCCGGACCGGGACCGGTTCCTACTCTACGAACTAGTTGTACGACCGCACCTTGGACGAATTTGGCCGGGTCCTTGGCAAACAAAACAGCGGCAGCGCGCAAGACGTGCGGGTCCGACGACGGCTCGCGAGGAAGCGCAACACCGAGATCAACGAGAGCCCGAAGCGCCTGTCCGCGTGCCGCCGGCGCGCGCCCGTCAGCCTCGAGTACCCGCCCAAGCGCCGCAAGATCAACATCGGAGTCCGCAAACCCAGCCACCTGCTCTTCTTCGCCAGGATGTTCTGCACGGTCACGGACGAAACGGACCATGGCGTCCCCACGCAGTGGTTGGCTGTCCCCGCCCACCCGCCGGAGGAGCCGGCCGTTGGGAGTGGTCACGATTCGTCCCCGAACCTCAGGAACCTCAGTGACGGTCAGTTCGAGCCCGTCGACCCGGACGGCGCGCACCTGAACCTCGACCCCGCACTCCATGGCGAACCGGTTAATCCGGTCCAATGTGTTTTGCGACCGGGGACACCCTGTGATGTTCTTGGCATCGTCCACACCATGGATGATTAGCCCGCCATGTGTCATTGCCATCGCCGAGATGGTGTCGAGGAGATCCCCGGGCACACCTCGCTTGAAGTCAAGCGTCTCGTGCTCAACGCGCCCGAAGAGCCTGCGGAATTCCTTGGCCGACAGCTGATCCGGAATTTCGCTTAGAGAGAGGCGTTGACTCACAAGATCAACATAGCACTATCTTTGACTCTCTAAGCGTATTTTTGGTTATTGTTCTTCAAGATAGCACTATCTTGACGCCCCGCAAGGCCCAGATTTCCAGGAGCACTACCGGTCAGTTGAGCCGCCGATAGAACGTGATCAGATCCTGACTCGGCGGCGGCTCCGCCCCGAGCTGGCGCAGCATCGTCGTCACCTGCCCGCGGTGATAGCTCGCGTGGTTCACGACGTGCTGGAGCATCTGCCAGAACACCCCGCGCAGCGAGCGACCGCCGTGCGCGTATTCGATCACGTCGTCCACCCCGTCCGCACCGAGCCGGGCCACAAACTCCCGCACCCGCCGCTCTTCCTCGCTCCAGCGGGCCCGGATGTCCGGGACCGCGCCGAAGCCCTCCACCGCCAGGTGCGCACCCGGCCCCTGCCCCTCCCAGCGCGAGCACCAGATCCACTCGGCCGACACGAGGTGGACGAGGGTGTCGCGGATGGAGCCGAAGCTGTTCCCGAGGTCCCGGTGGAACTCCTCGGCGCCGAGTCGATCGACCGCGTCGAGCAGGCGGTCGCGAGCCCAGTAGTGGTAGTCGAGCAGGACGGTCAGTTCTTCGTGCGTCATGCCGCCAGCGTACCGAACCGGCACGCCACGCCTTCCGCCAGGGCCTCTTCATCAACCTCTTCAATCCGAAGGCGGTTCTCTTCGCGGCGGCCGTGCTCATTGCGATCTTCCCGGGCGGGCTGGGCGCTGCGAACAGTCTGGTGATCGCCGTCAATCACCTGCTGATCGAACTCTCGTTCTACGCGGCGCTCGCCTTCTGCCTGAACACGGAAGCCGTCACCGCGCGCTACCTGCGGGCCAAGACCCGGATCGACCTCGGCGCGCTCGGGGTTCGGATCCTGCTCAGCCGCTGACGTCCGGCGCCGCGTCAGCGCCACCGCCTGGCCAACGACCCCCGTGATGGCCTGGAACGGAGTTACTTGAGTCTTCGCCGTTCCGCGTCGCGCTGCGCCTGCACGTAGGTTTCGAGCACGCGGTTGATCCGTGTCTGATAGCCCTTGCCCGGACGCTTGAACCACTGAATCACCGAGCGCCTGATCCGGAGTGAAATCTGCTCGGTACGGTCTGGTTCGACGAGCCTCGCCTGCTGCCAGAAGGTCTCGTCAAGCTCGGGAATCTCACTGAAATCGAGATCCTCATCCTTTACGGCCCCGATCTGTTCGGGGTTGAGTGCGCTATCGAAGGTGCTCATACCAGGCCTGTCTTTCCGTTCGGGACGCCGGACGGGCGGAAATCAGCCGGATTCACCCACCGCGCTTCGCATGCGCGACGACAATGATCGCCACCCCGTCCACCTCGCCAACGCTGATGTAACGAGCCTCGCCGTAGTCCCTGCGCTCGTCGAGGCGCGTCAGATAGGACCCCTCGAAGACTCTCCGGGCGATTTCGAAGCTCACACCGCGCTTGCGGATGTTGGCGCGATTCTTCGTGTCGTCCCATTCGAACTCCATCAGGTTTGTATATACAGATCGTCGTTATAACACACCACTCCGACGGGCGCTGTCGCGGGTCGTATACGCGAGCAGCGCTCTGCGGGTTTCGCGAGCCTCCGGCCAGGAGCGCCGGTCTTCAGGCCCCCACCGGGAGAACTGGCCAGCATCGCGGCCGCAGGCCGCGAAACTCACGTCCTAATCACTCCTATTTGCACGGACCTGGTCGGGGACGGCGAAACACAGCAACCCGCCGGCGGGCCCTTCCCCGCCGAGGTGCGGAGAAGGGCGCCGCGCGCCCGTCAGGTCAGTTGGAGCCCTCTCAGTTGGACCCCCCGCCGCCTGAGGCCTCATCGAGAAAACCCTGATAGATCCGGCGGGCTTCGTCGAACTGCGCGAATACGTGCTCCCGCTCCTTGTCCGAGCGCCACCCGGGCCATTCCTCCGCCATCGCCCGGAGCTTGTCGATCCACCGGATGGAGTACTCGGCCGAGGCCCGGTTGCGCACCGGTTGCCCCGCCACCGTCACCCAGACCGGGTTGGTGAACCCGAGCGCGAAGTTCGCGTCCAGGGGAAAGCGCTCCTCGTTCTTGCCTTCGACGCGCAGGTGGAACCAGCCGCTCCCGCTGACCGGGTAGGACTTGGACAGGTCGAGTTCCATGCGGTCGCCGGTAAACGGAATCTCCTCGACGACTTCACCATTGAAGACGATGTAGGCCTTGTCGAGCGGGGTGATGCTTCGCACTCTTCCCTGGAGCTCGACCGTGCCGCTCGCGGCGAGTTCCACTGTCTCGCCCGGGATCCGGCCGTTCACGGTGAGCTCGACCAGCGGCCCGGTGCTGACGAACGCATTGCCGTTGCGAAGCCCTTCGAGCCACGCCTCCATCGTCAGACCCTTGCCACCCGTATACACGTAGGTCCGGACCGAGCCGACGAGCTTGCTCCGCTGGAGATTGCTGATCGAGTCTTCCCCGCCGACTGCGGTGGCCGTCAGACCGTTGTTCAGCGTCGCGTACCACGGATGAAAGCCCGCGCGGCTCGCCTGGGCCCACTCCACCGCGTCCGTCGTCCCGAGCGCGGCATCGACCATGTAGCCCTTGGCGCCACCCAGGCTCCCCTCGAGCGGATCCGCCTCGCCGCCGAACGCGTGCACGTAACCGACGGTGGCGCCCTGCGCCTTCGCCTTCCGGAACATGTCCGTATTGCTGGGATACAGACTCTCGATGGCGGTGCCTTCGTAGCCCGTCGTGAAGGGGGAGATCAGATGGTCCCTCAGGCCGAACATGAACACGTGCCCGTAAAACGGTGGCCGGTACTCCTGGCCGACGACGACCACGCGGTCCTCCGTCGACAGCGGATGCGCGCCGCCGCCGGGGACGAAGTGCTGGTAGTCGAGAATCCGGTTGTCCTTGTTGGCGACCTGCTCCAGCACGATGTCCTGGTCCTCGGCGTCCGACATCATCATCAGGTTCTCAAGGGTGTTGTGCAGGTTCCCGGCGTAGTTCATGTGGACGTGGGTGGAACCGCTGTACCAGCCCTTGGCCGCCATGTCCGTCATCGGCCGCAGCTCGACCGTGAGTTGGTGTACCTCTCCGGCCTCGATCTCGACTTCCTCCTCTACCGGCCAGAACTCGAAGCCCTTCACCACCACCAGCTTCACGGCGCCGGCGGGGAGTTCCACCCGAAACTCGCCCGGGTGGTGGAACATCGGGTCGTCCACGCCGCTCGCCCGCGCATACGCGTCCGAGGGGGCGTACAACTTGCCGTCCGACGCCGTCAGGTGCACCCGTGAGCCGGTGGTTTCGTTCGAGCCCGCCACCGTGGTCCGGACCGACAGCACCCCCATCGGGCGCCGCCAGCGCCGATCGGTGATGTGCACGGTGATCTGCTCGCCGCCGTAGGTCTCCAGCAGCGCCAGTTGGGGGAGTCCCTCCCGGTTCGAGATGTAAGCGATCCACTCGCCGTCCGGCGAAAAGCGGGGGTGGAACGCGTCGTGATCCAGGAAGGTCATCTTGTAGGGCTCGCCACCGATCGTCGGCTGTACATAGAGGTTGCTGAACTGATCCGACGTTCCGCCAGTGGACGAATAGATGAATCGCTTCCCGTCCAGAGAAACGTCCGGCCGGGTCCGGTAGAGCGTCTGCTCGGAAAGAACCGTCGTCGCCTGCAGGAGTCCGTCTTCCTCGGCCGGAATTCGAAGCACGTTGCCGGAGCCGAGCGGCACGCCGCGGTTGGAGATGACGAGGAGTTCACCGCTTCCCGGAAGCCAGGTCGGGGTGATCGCCATGTCCCAGGGGCCGAAGTAGAGCCGGTTGTTGCCGTAGTTGTTGTCCTTGGTGATCGGGACCTCTTCTCCCGCCCACTGCCCGTTTTCAAGCGCGCGCACGTAGACGTTGAAGTTGCCGTTCGGCTTCGTGGACACGTAGGCGAGCCGGCTGCCATCCGGGGAGAAAACGGGGTCCACGTAGATCTGATCGTCGTCGGTGAGGGCGTGGCTCTCACCCGTCTCCAGGTTCAGGATCTCGAGCTGGATCGTCGTCCCTCCGTCGTCGGCCGTGTAAACCAGCCACTGCCCGTCGGGGGAGATGTCGGGCAGCGAGTGGTACTTCTCGTTGTAGGTGAGTTCCCAGGCCCGTCCCGTTTTCGGTTCGACCTTCCAGATCGACCCGCTCATCGCCACCGCGATCCACTCCCCGTCCGGCGACCAGTCGGGAGCCCAGGGGGTCGAGCTCGGCGCCGGCGGGAAGTAGAAGTTGTGCATGTAGTTCCCGCCCTGCTGCGACGCCGGGTAGGTGGTTCCCCCCGGCTGCGCCACAGCTCCGGAAGCCAGAACCATCGCGCCGGCGAGAATCAGCGCCAGGCGCCGGTAAGGATTTCGATACATCAGGGGTTACTCCAGAATCGCGTCAGGCGATTTGTCAGGGCGAATTGCCAGGGCCCAGCTCAGCGAGGCGCTGGTGAATGTTGGGCTGCTCGGGGTTGATTTCGAGGGAACGCTCAAAAGCCTCGCGCGCCTCTTTTCGATCTCCCAACCGAATATAGGCATCGCCCAGCGTGTTCAGCATGCCGGGTTGCGGCGGCTTAAGCGAGACGGCCTTTCCGAGATGAGAAACCGCCTCCTTGAAATTGCCCTTCATATAGAAGCCGAGACCGAGACCGACGACCACCTCGTAGCGGTCGGCATGCTCGTACTGCAAGGGTAGGAGAAGGCGCAAGGCCGATTCGGCCTTCCCCGAGCGAAGGTAGGAAGCGGCGAGCTTCCACTGCGCCTGCGGGACTTCCGGGTCCCCTTCCGACGCGGCGCTCTCGAAAAGCCGCTCCGCGGCGGCGAAATTCTCCATCGCCCAGTGCTGGTCGCCGAGGACCACCGACAAGAGGGCGCGCCTCTCGACGTCAAAGCTCCGGCGGGCGAAAAGGGCGGCCCGGGGAATGCTGGCCCGCGGCGAGACCTGAAACGGCGCCGTCTTTTCGGCCAGCACGCTCCCGCCGGCGTCCTGGAGCCGCACCCGGAGCTCATACCGATCAGCGATCGCGCCGTCGAGGCTGAACTGCTCCTCGATGAGGGCCGGCTCGGTCTCGACAACGGCGCGGGCGCGTTCCGCCACCACTTCTCCCTCCCGGAGCACAGCGAAGTTCAGTTCGTGCGACGGATCGGCGGAGAACAACTGGAAAACGCAGTGCACGGTTTCGCCGGTCGCGAAGTCGCCGCCGGCGGCCGGATGGACCCGCGCCGAACCGGCCTGAAACGTCTTGAACGCGTCGGGGCCGTCCGGCATCACCTCCGTGCGAAAACCGAGCACGACGTCGCTCAGCGCCGGCTGGCCGCGAGGAGGATCGCTGACGCGAACCGACTGCTCCGCCACCGTGTATTGACGCGACACGCGATTGCGAAGAATCAGCATCACCTCGTAGTCGCCCGGCACCAGCGGGACGCCGTCCTGGTAGGCGAACGTCGAGCCCTGGATCGCGCCCAACTGCGCCTTCGTCAGTTGGACGAAGGCCTCCTTCTCGTCCGCGAGAACCAGGCGGCCGTTCGGGTCCCGCACCTCCAGACTGGCGTCGAGCGTCGTGAACGAACGCGATCCATCGCGGTTCGTATCCATCGGGAGGTTCTCCAGTCCGAGCTCGATGCTGAAATGGAGGTAGGGGGTGCGATCCGGACCGACCAGCACCGCGAAGCTGTCCTCGCTGGGCACGAAGTTGAACGAGTACTCCGACGACACCCGGCTGCCGTAGCGCTCCCAGGTGTCGAGGTAGTCGGTGCGGACTGCGTGCCTCGGCGAAGCCTCGATTCGCGCCATGGCGACCTGGGACCCGAGACCGACGGTGCCCCCCCGGATGTCGACCGGCTCCGCCGCGTCCACGGCGAGGGCGGCCCGCGCCAGCTCCGGCGAAATCCGGAGGAGTTGCTCCATGTTCCGCTCGGGAAACGAGCGCGTCGAGCCGCGAATCAAATCTCCCGGAACGTCCGCACCCGGAATGAACAGGCGATATTGAACCGCATCCAGCTTCTTGGAGAAGAGCAGATAGAAGAAGGACGGCACGTTCTTGCCCTGGTCGCCCTGATAGAACCAAAGCTGGCTCGTATAGAGATTGTTGTAGTTATCGAAAGTCTCGATGCTACGGGGCGGGCCCAGGATGATGTGCATCCGGCCCCGATCCGTCTTCCACCCGGGCGAGAAGGCTTCGCCCCGGAGCTCGCTGTTGGCGTACTCGAAACGGCGGTAGTGCTCCTCCCGGAACTCGTTGACGGGAGTGCCCGGGACCGGATCGCGTCTTCGCCAGAACGCCTCGATGAATCCGTCTCGCTCCTCCACCGTGCCGAGCAAGCGGAAAACGTCCGTTTCCCTTTCGGTGATGATGTAGGTGACCTCTTCCTCCAGCCACCGGCGGTGTTCCGGAGTGAACTCCTGCGCGGGAGCGGCGCTCGATGGCGCGGCAGCCGATAGCAGCAGGACGAGCGCCAGATTGCGCATCGGCACGGATCTCGTCTGCATTCCCCGCCCGCAAACTAGCAGAGACCGGACGAGAGTCGCAAAGGGGATGGGTTGACCCCCGATCCAGGAAATGGGCCGGATGGACGGACGGGGCGGGAGCCCGATGAAGGGAAGCGGGGCGCGCGGGTTGGAGTTTTGGGGTCGGCGGTAGCAGCCGGTGGTGGAACCCGGGTGAGCGCCGAGAGTGGGGAGGCGCCCGGCTGCTGTGAAAATGCAGCCGCGCCCGAATGCCAACCATCGAGATGGCACTGCGGCAAGGGAACGCCGACCTCGGGTCGGCACAGCGGCCCGGAGGGCCGCGGCGTGGAGAAGCCCAACGGAGGGACGGTTCTCGGCGCGGACCCCAAACGTAGAGGCGACCCCGCAGACCAGGAAATTCAATTGGGAAATGCACTTTCATGACGGGCGAGGGTGTGCAGGAGGACCCGATCATGGAGGTTTGGGCGGTTCAGGCGGGATGCATCGCCACTCGAGCCCCCACCGGGCCCCCACCGGGAGAACTGGGCCGCTGGGTTCCACCATAGGCCGCTGGAACCCGGGAGTTCCATGGCGGGGATCAGGCATTCGAGCGACCCTTCGAGTGAGCGACCTGGGGGAACAAGACCGCCGTAAATCATTGATTTAGCGTGGGTTGATTGCTGTTTGACAAACGGAAGCGGAAAGACCTATCGTTGTGGCTTCGCTTGTGATCCATGTAGGATCTTGAGAAGGAGAATTCCATGCAGAATTTGATGGGCCGTTGGTCGGTGCTCGCCTTGGCGGGCTTTCTATTGCTACCTGTCGCCGTGGTTGCACAGACATCCGCGACGCTCTCCGGAACGGTGGAAGACACCTCCGGCGGTGCGCTACCCGGCGTGACGGTCCTGGTGGTGGAAAACAACACCGGACGACAGCAGTCGGCCGTGACCGGTGCCACGGGTGGATTCCGGGCGTCGGCGTTGCCACCGGGCACCTACCGGGTGGAAGCGGCGCTGTCCGGCTTCGCCACCATGATCCTGCCGGAGATCGAGCTCCTGGTAGGGCAAAACGCCGACATCACGATCCAGATGGCGCTCGCGGGGGTCGAGGAGACGATCACCGTCACCGCTGAAGCACCCCTCGTGGATCTGGTGTCGTCGGAAGTGGCCGGCAACGTGGATCGCCGCATGATGGACGATCTGCCGGTGCAGGGACGCAACTGGATGGAGCTCGCCCTGTTGGTGAAGGGCATCACCGCCAACGACACCAACAACAATCGTCCGGGAATCGCTCGCGACGAAAGCTTCCAGCTCAATCTGGATGGCCAGCAGATCACCCAGCAGGTGGCGAGTTCCGGCTTTGGTCAACCCAAGTTCAGCCGCGAGGCCATCGCCGAGTTCCAGATCGTCACGAGTCAATTCGACGTTACGCAGGGCCGCTCCTCCGGAGGGCAGGTGAACGCCATCACCCGCTCCGGCACGAACGACTTCACCGGCAGCATTTACGGGTACTTCCGTGACGACCGCTTCAACGCCGAGGATCACGTCGCCGAAGAAGTGCTGCCGTTCGAGAACCAGCAAATAGGTGGCGTCTTCGGTGGCCCCATCGTCACCGACAAGGTTCACTACTTCCTCTCTTACGAGTACGAGGGGCAGCCGGGCAGCGTTTTCGTCCAACCGGCTCGCCTCCCGAACCAGGAGTGGGTGTTCGAGACGCCGGAAACGCAGAACAGCTTCACCGCCCGCGTCGATCACACCGCCTCCGACAACGATCAGCTCTCCTACCGGGTCTCCTACTGGGACTTCGAAACCGCATACAGCCTGTCGAGTTCAGCGCACCCGTCGAACGCCCGGGCGCGCACGCAGGATTCGACGAACGTGCTCGCCACCTGGAGTCATCTGTGGAGCACGGAGGTCTTTACCGAGCTGAAGCTCGGCTACAACGGCTTCGAGTGGTCGAACAAGCTGGCCGACACTTCGGTCGGCGGTTGTGACCAGACCTTCGGCCAGCCACAGCAGGATCAAGCCAGTTGTCAACCAAACTACGTCTTTCCGGGGATCACCTTCGGTGGACCGCGGAACTACCCGCAGTTGTTTACCCAGGATGTGTTCTCCGCCCGTTTCCAGTTGAACTGGGACAAGACGGAACACGACGTGAAGGTCGGCGGCGAGTTCCTGAGTTGGAAGGACGGCGGCGAGTGGCACCTCCTCGAGAGGGGCGAGTTCATCTTCAACGAGCGTCCCGCCGACCTCGAACGCCGCTTCCCTATCGAGTGCGCCACCAATCCGGGCTGCTGGGATGTGAGCGGGCTCGACCACACGGTAGCCCGGTTCAGCCAAAACGTCGGCAACTGGATTATCGATATCCCCCGGCCGACCTGGGCCGCCTGGGTGGCCGACACCTGGCGGGTGAACGACAACCTGGTCCTGAACTTCGGGCTCCGCTACGACCTGGACTGGGGTGCTCTCGCGCCACCGGGCAACGACATCATGACGCCGTTCGCCGGAGCAAGCGCCGGCCGGTCAGCGGGAGACTCCCTTTACAAGTGGGACATCCGCGACACGAACAACATTGCGCCCCGCGCCGGATTCGCCTATGACGTCGGCGGCAGCGGCGATCTGGTCATTCGCGGCGGGTCGGGCATCTATCACACGATCAGCTCGTCGAACGTGACGTTCAGCCAGCAGTCCTTCAACGGCCAGCGCATCCTGGTGAACTCGTTCCCGAACGACGGGATGCCCGGCTTCTTGCAGGATCCCACCCGGGGAGTGACGCCGCAACAGATCCTGAACGGTGAAGTGCCGGTTCCCCCGCAGGCCCCGCGGACGATCGCCCACAATTTCGCCTTGCCGTACACCTGGCAAACCTCGGTCGGTTTCCAGAAGCAGCTCGGCACTCTGTGGGGATTCGAGTCGGATCTGCTCTACTGGAAGGAAACCAACACTCCGCGCGCCACGGACCCGAACCAGATCTACGATCCGGTGACGGGCTACAACATCCGCGGCCGGTTGGATCCCAACTTCACCCGGATCCGCTACATCGAGAGCACGGGCAAGCAGGACTACCTGGCGGTTTCCAGCGGACTGCGGCGTCGGTTCCGGGACAACCTCCAGGTCAACGTGACGCACACCTTCATCTTCTACAAGAATGACGACACCCGTGGCTGGGGTGACTTCCCCAACAACACGTTCGACCCGGACGCCGAGTGGGGCCCCGCGCTCGACTTTCAGCGGAACACGTTCCGTCTCAACGGGATCTACCAGCTCCCGTACGACTTCTCGGTCTCGGGCGCGTACTTCTTCGGCTCCGGAAACCGCTACCGGACGTCAATCGGGGGCCGGCCGTACGGAAAGAGCGCGAGCACGAATCGCCTGAATCTCGGAGATCCGATCCAGGTGAATCCGGATATTCTGGATCGCTTCGATGGACCCTCCACGATCGGGACCGGCCCCGGCAACGAGGCGCCGAGGCATGCGCTGCTGGGCGAGGCGCTTCACAAGGTTGACGTTCGCCTCTCGAAGGTCTTCAACTTGGGACCGGTGAGAGCCTCTGCGATCGCCGAGGTCTTCAACCTGCTCAACCACGGGAACTTCGGCAACTACAACGGGACCATCGACTCCAGCGGCTTCGGCTCTGCGCGGCAGGTGACTTCCACCGCGTACGGTCCGCGGGCAGCGCAGTTCGCTCTCCGACTGGAGTTCTAGGGTCGGCAGGCGCCCCCCCCAGGAGGCCGGCGGCTAGGTCCGCCGGCCTCCGTTTGGCATAGCCCGCCGAAGGCGGGCAGAGTCGCGAATCGCTGGATTGAAAGAAGCGCGGGGACGGCTTGGAGCGCCGACCTCTGGGCAGTCCTCCCGGTGGGGCCCGGCACGCGCGGCCCGCAGGGCCGCGAAACCGCGTACCGCCGACCGCCCAGATGGCGCGCGACAGCGGAAACGTCGTACCGCCGACCCGCGTGAAGCGCGGCCAAGCACTGGAACGCCGGTGTTCACACCGGCACAGCGGCCCGCAGGGCCGCGGCGGCGAAGACCCCAACCGTCGGGATGGCTCCCGTCTCGGCACGTACCCCCAACAGATGAGGCGGCTCGGACGGCCTGGAGCGCCGGTCTCCGACCGGCATCGCGCGGGAGCGCGAAACCCGCCCGGATTGCGCTGCGCCCGGTGGTGAGTGCCGCACCCTCGGCCGCTCCGCGGCCGCGATGAGCGATCACCAGTCCCGCAGCAAGGCCGCCATCTCCGGGAGGCCGATCGCTTCCACGCCGTCGCCCATCGGGTACCGGTGCCGGCCGCCGTGCACGACGAAAGCCCGCTCGGCGTCGAGGTCGGCGCGGGCAATGGCGAACCCGCGGGACACCTTCGGCGCGGAGCCGCGCTTGATCTCGATGGCCCACGGGCGGCTGCGACCGGGCAGGTCGAGTACCAAGTCCACCTCCGCCCCGTTCGAGGTCCGGTAGAACGAAGGCAGCGCCAGCCACGGCGCCACGGCCAGCAACGTCTCGATGACGAACCCCTCCCAACTCGCCCCCACGACCGGATGTGCCGCCAGCGCGTGGAAGTCGGCGATCCCGAGCAGGGCGTGCGTCAATCCGCTGTCCCGGATGTAGATCTTGGGCGCCCGCACGAGGCGCTTCTTCACGTTCGCATACCGCGGGCGGAGCCGCCGCACCAGCAGCATCCCCTCCAGCAGGTCGAGGTAGGCGCCGACCGTCCTCGCGCTCAGCATCAGGTTCCCGGCGAGCCGGGAGAGGTTCAGCATCCCGCCCTGAGCGTGCGCGAGCATGGTCCAGAGACGCTCCAGTAGCAGCGCCGGCGCCCGCGGGCGGAACTGCAGGAAATCGCGCTCGAGGTAGGCGCGGATCAGGTCGCGCCGGAACCACAGGCTCTCCTCCGAGCTTGCCGCGAGGAAGCTGGGAGGCAACCCGCCGCGCACCCAGAGCAGCGCCACGGAGTCTGCATCGGGCTCGATCTCAAGCACGTCGAGCGGGCCGAGATCGAGGTATGCGATCCGCCCGGCCAGACTCTCCGACTGCCGAAGCAGTGCGGGCGAAGCCGAACCCAGCACCAGAAACCGCCCGGTCCCCTTCCCCTTTCGCCGCCCCTCGTCAATGTGCCCCCGTAGCTCGGGAAAGAGGTCGGGCGCCCGATGGATCTCGTCGAGCACCACCAGCCGATCCTCGTTGGCGCGGACGAAACCGGGCACATCGTCCAGGCGCCGCCGGTCCTCGGCCAACTCGAGATCCAGGTAAACGGCGTCGCGGCTCGCAGCGATCCGCCGCGCGAGGGTCGTCTTGCCGGATTGGCGTGGCCCCAGCAGCGCCACCGCCGCTTGTCGGAGGAGCGCCGCTTCGACCTCTCCGGTCAGGCGTCGCGGGACATAATCCATGCAGATAGCATAATCTATATCCGTATTTGCATGGTGATCGCCTGATTTCCGCCTCCAGTCTGGGTCGCGCCAGGGCGCGGACTACCTCGCGCCGGACAGCTCCGCCTCCAGTTCGTCCAGCGCGACCGGCCACCGCGGGTGGCGCGCGGCCCGGATCCGTTCCATTGGTCCCGCCACCACGGTCACGAAGGCTGCCGGATCCAGGTACTCCTGCGCGACCCTTTTGACGTCCCCGGCCGTGACGGCCAGCACGGCCTCGGGCCATCCCATCAGGCGGTCCGTGCCGCCGCGACGCACATGCTCGACGGCGAAGGTCTCGCTCGCACTGGTCGCGAGTTCGAGCGACCGCTGCCATACCGCCCCGAGCAGCCAGCCCTGGGCGCGGGTGACCTCGGCTTCGGTCACCGGCTCGTCCGGATCGTGGATGCGCTCCAACTCGTCCAGGCTGTAGCGGACGAGGGGCGCCACCGCCTCCGGGCGCCCGCCCGTGCGCACGAGGAGAAGACCCGCTCCCGACGCCGTCACCGGGATCTCGAAGTCGTCCCGGTTGGCCAAGCCTCGCATCTCGCGCGCGGCGATGTTGAGGCGCTCGGCGAGGATGAAGCGAAGAACGGCGAGTGCGGCCCCATCCGATTCGGGAACTGCGCCGACCGCCCGGCCGATGGCGATCCAACCCTCCAGGCTCGGGACGTCGACGGCGTGGAAGCGGCCCGAACTTTCCCCAGGCGGGGTCACGTCGGTTACCGGTGTCTGCTCGCCGCCGGGCGCCCAGCCGCGGGTCGCCGACTCGACAACCTGTTCCACCTCGTCCCGGGAAACGGCGCCCCCAATCCCGAAGACCACGCGGTCGGCTGCCAGGCTTCTCCCGGCCAGCGCGGTCACCGCGGCCAACGAGACCGTCGTCCCCCGGTCCGGCGGCGCCAGCGGATATCCGTGCAACCGGCGCTCAAGCTCGACCTTGGGGCGATAACCGTCCCCGTCGATGCCGGCCATCGGCATGCTGTAGCCGGGGCCCGCCCGGTACGCGCGCACCGCAGCGGCGTCCAGGTCGGGATTGCGGATGAGCTCCACGAGCAACTCGAGTCCCTCGCGCCAGTCCTCCGGAAGGACGCCCAGGGAGACGTGGGCGGCGTCGAGAGTCTCCACGACGCTCAGCGACGTGCCCAGTTCGGCGAGGCGCAGCGAGAGCGGACCGCGCGCGCCCACGGAGCCTCGCGTCGTCAACAGGTGGGTCAGGAGGGCAGCCGCGCCGGCCTCGCCTTCGGCCTCGTGCAGCCGGCCCAGAGGCAAGGCGGCCGTGATGCGCACCAGCGGGTCCGAGGCTGCGGGCACGATGTAGGCCCGGACGCCGCTCGACGCCTCGAAGAGGGCCTGACCCGGATCGGGCGGGGTGAACGCGGTAGGCCCGGACGCGAGCTCGCCCGGGTCCGGCCAGTCGTGTTCGAAGATCGGCCGCGAGCGGCCGGGGAGGGTGTCTTCGGCACCGCATCCGGCGAAGGCGAGCGCGGCGGAGGCCAAGACCACTCGGGCAACGGGTTTCCTTATCAGCCTTTGGACAAGGTGACGTGCCCGCCATCCGGGGTCGGGAGAGGGCGCAGCACTCACGCTGGCGGACCGTCGCACCATCCGGGCTGGTTTCGCGCTCCCGCGCGATGCCGGTCTGAAGACCGGCGCTCCCTTGTAGCCGACCCCATTCGGACGGCCTGCGGTCCCGTGCCAGCGCGCCATGCGGACCCTCATCGCCCATCTCCCCGCAGCTCCGACCACACGAAATCGAGCCAGCTTGGTCCGCTCCCCTCGGGGGGCTCGGCCCGAGCCACGGCAATCACCCGGTTAGAGGGCACGAAGTACCTCGCTGCGACCCGCTGTACGTCGGCCGCCGTTGCCGCGTCCCGCGCCTCGATGAGGTCGGGCAGCACGCTCCAGTGGTTCATCGTGTGATGGTGGCCGACCAGGAAAGCGAGTTCCTGGGGGTTGTCGAGGAACTCCGCCCACTCGACGCGGAGCCGCTTATGCGCCCGCTCAAGCGCCGCGGAGTCGATCCGCCCCTCGCGGAGATCGGCGACGGCTGCCAACAGCCCCCGCTCGACGGCCGCCAGGTCATCGTCCGTCTCCGCGTGCGCCACCAGGTTGAACGCCCCGGGCGACCCGAAGCGGTAGGTGTGGATCACCCGGAAGTCGGCGGAGACCGAGGCCGATGCGCCGCTCGCCGCCAGCGCCTGGCCGGCCATGCCGTGCGGCCCGCTCAGGAGGGCGGCGATCAGGTCGAACACCGGCCGGTCGGGGTGTCCCATCCCGGGGATGCGGTAGCGCAGGTGGACCTGCGGCGAGAGCGGCTCCGTCCAGTCCAGCCGGATCGATCCGCCAGGCACGGGCTCGGCCTCGACATCGAGATCGAGCGGGGGTTCGGGCCCGCGGGGCAGCACCCCGAAGTAGCGCTCAGCTAGTGGCACGACTTCCTGGAGAGTGGTGTCGCCGACCAGCACCAACGCCGCGTTGTTGGGCACGAAGTAGTCGTCGTAGATGCGCCGCATCGCGGCCCGCGTGAAGTTCCCGAAGTCGCGGACGTGCCCGCCGTCGGGGACGTAGACCGGGTGGACCTGGGCGGTGACGCCGTCGATCGCCTCGTTGAAGCGGGTCTGCGGCCGACTCTTTCCCCCGAGGATCTGCTCCAGGACGGTGAAGCGCTGCGCCTCCCAACCCCTCAGGATCGCGTTGACCAAGCGGTCTGCCTCCAGCCGGAAGAAGAGTTCCAGGTGCTCCTTCGGGAGCGCCATGTTCATCTCCATGTAGTCCTGCTCGGTGCTCGCCGGCACCGGATCCGTGTGGCGCACGTATCCGCCGTGCTGCATGTACCACTTGTAGGAAGTCCAGAAGTCCCGGTACTCGTTGTCCAGATCCTCGAGTTCGTAGAGCCGGTCCCGGAGCGCCTGTATCTCGGGCGTGACCGGCCAACCGAGCTCGTCGTAGAAGACGGCCCGCTCCCGGAGCCGGTTGCGCTCGCGGTTCCTCACCGCGATGAGTTCCTGCTCCGTATCGTGGATCGCCTGGAGGATGGGCAGCTCGGCGGCCAGATCGCTGGTGCCGACGGTGGTGGTCCCCTGGTGGATGACGTGCTCGAGGAAGTGCGTGACGCCGTGGAGCCCCACCGGCTCCGCCATGGAGCCGACCCGGACCCACAGATTGGCGGCCACCCGGGGCATCCGGTGGTCTTCGACGAGCAGGACCCGAAAGCCGTTGTCGAGCACGTGCTCCTGGATCTCAAGCGGTCCGGAGGGGACTTGGGCGGCGAGCGCGGGCGAGCCCGCCCACGCGCCGGCGAAGATGAGGACAAGCAGGGCTCTCATTACAGCTCCTTACGGGTTGGGTTCTCCGGTGCTCCGCGCCGGCGGGCGGCACTCCGGCCATTCCTCGCCATCCTCGTCCTCCGGCATCGCCCGCCGGTCGCGCGGCATCGGCTCCGGATCCTCGGACGCCAGATAGACGAGCATCGCGGTCATCACCGCGTCGTCTCTGAGGTCCTCGAAGATGATCTTGTCGAAGCTGTCCCGGTTGGTGTGCCAGGTGTAGACGGTCGTGTCCCAGCGGTTGTCGCCCATGGAGATGTCGCCGCTCCGGCCGGCTCCCACGTGGAAGCTGAAGGCCGGCACCCCCGCGCACAGGAAGGACGCGTGGTCCGTCCCGCCGGCTTCGGGCATCCCGGGAATCTCAAGAGTGACCAGATCCGACAGCTCGCTCGGGATCTTCGCCAGCCACTCACCGAAGCGCCCGCCGGCCGCAGCGAATCCCTGCATCGGGATGAAGGTGACCGGCCCGGCCCCGTGATCCACGTTGAACACCGTGTGGGTGTTCTCGAGGATTTCGGGGTGGTCCTCCACGAAGGCGCGGGACCCGTTCAGACCCTGCTCCTCGCCGTTCCAGAGGGCGCCGATGATGGTGCGGCGGGGGTTCGGGACCGCCTTCTTCAGGATGCGCATCGCTTCCATGATGGCGACCGCGCCCGTGCCGTTGTCCAGCGCGCCGGACGAGCCGTCCCAGGAGTCGTAGTGGCCGCCGAGGATCACATACTCAAGTTCGGCTGCGCCTGGTGGTTCGGCTGCGCCCGGGATCTCGGCGATGGCGTTGAAGACCGGCACCTCCCCGAGGAAGCGGGCCTGGGCGTCGACGCGCAGCACCGGCTCCTGACCGTTCTCGGCCAGCCGGTAGACGAGGCCGTAAGCCTCACAGCTCAGGTCCAACAGCGGCGTCCGCTCCGTTCCGGTGCCGAAGATCTTGTTCACGCCCCACCCTTCCGACCACTGCGACCGGATGATCCCGGCGGCCCCGGCAACGTCCAGCGCTGCCGGCAGCTCACGCCGCTCGATACCCGCGCTCTCCTCGCGTTTGCTCCACGCCTCGACCGCGCGCTCGCGCTCCTCGGTCATGCGGGCCAGCGTCTCGGGCCGGGCGAACCATTCCAGGTTGTCCCGCGGGCGGCAGCTCGACTCCGGCCGCGAGATCAGGACGAACTTGCCGACGACCTCCGGCAGCCACGCTTCGAACGCTTCGGGGCTGTCCGCGTCCGCCAGGATCACCACGCCCGCCTCGACGGGCCCGTCGGTGGCCGGGCTCCAGGCGGCCGCCATGCCCTCCAGCGACCGCACCCGCGGTGCGACGAGATCGATGTGGCTGATCCCGCGCTCCCACCCCCGCCAGGTGCCGTACTGCTCCTTCCTCGCCTCGATGCCCCACTCCTTGTATTTCTCCACCGCCCAGTCGTTGGCGCGGGCCATGGCGGGCGAGCCGGTCAGCCGCGGCCCGATCGCGTCCATCATCACCCGGCCGAGCTCCATGACCCGTGAGCGCTCGACGCCCTCCTCCCAGATCGCCCGGATCACCGGGTCGTCAGAAGGAAAGGACGGGGCGGCCGCCTCCTCTTGGGCCTCCGCCGGCTCGACGGAAGCCGTCAGGCCACCGAGGAATGCCAAGGCGATTACGACTCGAGCCGAGCGCCGCATTGCAAATATCTGCCCCTGCACTTACTTTACCGGTCCGGTCTTTTTCGGCTCGGACCCCGATTCCCCATGCGTCTCACAGGCAAACGTGCTCTGGTCACCGGCGGTTCACGGAGCATCGGTCGGGGCATCGCCGTCGGACTCGCCCGTGAGGGTGCGGACGTGGCGGTGGGCTACCGCAGTAGCCGCGAGGATGCCGAGAGCGCCGTTCGTCAGATCGAGGCGACGGGGCGACGGGCGGTCGCCGTGCAGGGCTCCACGGACTCCCGATCGGACGTCGAGCGCTTCGTCGCCGAAGCGCACGACTTCCTGGGCGGCCTCGACATCCTGGTGAACAACGCCGGGATCCTGAAGCGCACGCCCCTCCTCGAGATCAGCGAGGAGGAGTGGGACGCCATTTTGAACGTCAACCTCAAGGGTTACTTCCTGGTCGGCCAGGCGGTAGCGCGCCGCATGGTCGAGAACGGGGCGCCGGGTGCGATCGTCAACGTGTCGTCCGCCGGGCAGGCGGTGGCCGCCCCGAACCTCACCCACTACTGCGTGTCGAAGGCAGGGGTCGAGATGCTCACCAAGCAGATGGCGCTGGAGCTCGCGCCCCACCGGATCCGGGTGAACGCCATCGCCCCGGGTCTGATCGAGACCGACATGAACCGGGCCGACATCGCACGGGACGACTTCCGTGAGCGCCGCCTCGCCCGCATCCCGCTCGGGGAGATCGGCACCCCTGACGACCTGGTGGGGTCCGTGGTGTACCTCGCGTCGAACGACGAGGCGCGCCTCGTGACCGGCGCCACCCTGTTCATCGACGCCGGCCAGACGATCTGGGGCGCCTAGCAGCCAGCGGGATGCCGACCCAGGCCGGCTTCGCATCCGGACCGAGCCGATCCGGGTAACCTCGGCCCCCGCTTGGCTCATCAGGAAAACCGATAGGGAGAGATCATGCTCAACGAACTGCAGGAGCGCTGGTGCAGCGAAAGCAGATGGGACTTCTCGGACCTCAAGGCGCTGTTTCTCAACTGCACGCTGAAGCGCTCGCCGGAGATGTCGCACACCGACGGTCTGATCCGCATCGCGCGCGCCATCATGGAAAAAAACGGCGTCGCCGTAGAGGCGCTCCGTCCCATCGATCATGACATCGCGATCGGCGTCTATCCCGACATGACAGAGCATGGCGCGGCGAAGGACGACTGGCCGCAGCTCTACGAAAAGGTGGAAGCGGCCAACCTCCTGGTGCTCACCACGCCGATCTGGCTGGGCGAGAAGTCTTCGATCTGCACCCACGTCATCGAGCGGCTCTACGCCAACTCGCACATCCTCAACGAGCACGGGCAGTACGCCTATTACGGCCGGGTCGGCGGCTGCCTGGTGACGGGCAACGAGGACGGCGTCAAGCACTGCGCCATGAACATGCTCTATTCGCTGCAGCATCTCGGCTACGTCATCCCGCCCCAGGCGGACTCGGGCTGGCTCGGCACCGTCGGGCCGGGGCCGTCCTATCTCGATCCGGGCTCCGGCGGGCCGGAGAACGACTTCACCAACCGCAACACCACCTTCATGACCTGGAACCTCATGCACCTGGCGCGCCTGCTGAAGGACGCGGGCGGCGTTCCGGCGCACGGCAACCAGCGCTCGGCGTGGGATGCCGGCTGCCGTTTCGACTACCCGAACCCTGACTACCGGTAGCTACCGATAGCCGGCGCGCCCAGGGAGCTCAGACCATGGCAGAAAAGAACGCCGACGCATCCGGCACCGGCCACGTCACGGTCGAGGTGCAAAAGGACGGACCGCTCAAGGTCTCCGGTCTGACCGCCTTTTACAACTCGCGCGGCGAAGCGATCACCGCCAGGAAGACCGTCTTCCTCTGCCGCTGCGGCGATTCGCGCAACCGGCCTTTTTGCGACGGCACCCACGTCCAGACAGGCTTCACGGGTGCCAGGTCGGACGACCGCGTGCCCGACAAGCTCGAACGCTTCAAAGGCCGCGAGGTCACCATCCTCGACAACCGCGGAATCTGCTCCCACGCCGGCTACTGCACCGCCGGCCTGCCTGCGGTCTGGCGCTCGGCAGCCGAACCCTGGATCGATCCCGACGGCGCGGACAAGGCGGCCATCGTCGAGATCATCCGCAAGTGTCCCTCCGGCGCGCTCAGCTACCTGGAAGATGGACAGCTTCGTACCGATTTCCACGAGGCGGCCGAGATCCAGGTATCGCGCGACGGCCCTTACGTCGTCCGCGGCGGGGTCGAGCTGAAGGACTGCGAGTTCGGCGAAGGCGCCAGCCGCGAGCACTACGTGCTCTGCCGCTGCGGCGCGTCCAGGAACAAGCCTTTCTGCGATGGCAGCCACTGGTACGCCGGCTTCCACGACGACGAGGCCCTGACGATCTCCAAGGCGGCCAAGGCGAGCGAAGCCACGGGGGAGACCTGGATTCCGGTCGGCAAGGCGTCGGACTTCGCCGAGGGCAAGGTCAACGCCCTCGCGGTCGGCGAGAAGCAGGTGGCCCTGGTCCGCGAGGGCGGCGCGCTCTTCGCCCTCGACGGCCGCTGTCCGCACCAGGGCGGCCCGCTGGGCGAGGGCAACGTCTGCGAGGGCGCGCTGCGCTGTCCCTGGCACGGCTACGACTTCGAGCTCAAGACCGGCAAGGGCCGGGGCAACGAGCACGCGGTCGAGGCCCTGAAGGTGCGCGAGGAGAACGGCCAGGTCGAGATCGCGCTGCCCAGACCGAAGCGCTCGAACTGGACGGTCAGCCACGTCATCGCCGAGACGCTGGTGGAGTGGGGCGTGGATACCGTCTTCGGCATGGTCGGTCATTCCAACCTGGGCATGGCCGAAGCGCTGCGCATCCAGGAAGACCGCGGCAAGCTGCGTTTCTTCGGCATTCGCCACGAGGGTGCGGCCGCCTTCGCCTGCTCGGGCTACGCCAAGCTGACCGGCCGGCCGGCCGCCTGCCTCTCCATCGCCGGTCCGGGCGCGACGAATCTTCTGACCGGTCTGTGGGACGCCAAGGTGGACCGCGCACCGGTCGTCGCGCTGACCGGTCAGGTGCAGACCCAGGTGTTGGGCCCCGGCGCCTTCCAGGACATCGATCTGGCCTCCGCCTTCGAGGCCGTGGCCCGCTTCAGCCAGACGGTGCTGCCCGGCAGCAACCCCGCCGAACTCGCCTCCCTGGCCATGAAGAACGCGCTGGTCGAACGCGACGTCGCGCACCTCATCCTGCCCGACGAGGTCCAGGTGCTCGACGCCGGCAAGGCCGGTCCGGGGCGCGCCGACGGCCGCGTGTCGCCGACGGCCATCACGCCGCCGCGGCGCTCGCTCGACCTGGCGATCGCCCGCATCGCCTGGGCCCGGCGGCCGCTGATCATCGCGGGATACGGTGCTCGCGACGGCATGGCCGAGGTGACGGCCCTGGCCGAGGCGCTGAACTGCCCGGTCATTACCACCTTCAAGGCCAAGGGCCTGATCAGCGACCGCCATCCGCTCGGCGGCGGCGTGCTTGGGCGCAGCGGCACGCCGGTCGCGAGCTGGTTCATGAATGAGTCCGACCTCCTGATCGTGTTCGGCGCCTCGTTCTCGCACCACACCGGCATCGACGCGCGCAAGCCGACCATCCAGGTGGACTTCGACCGCATGGCGCTCGGCAAGTTCCACGGCGTTGACGAGCCGATCTGGGGCGACATCGGCGTAACCGCCACGCTCCTCTGCGACCGCTTGCCGCCAGCGACCGCCTGCCGGGACCAGCGGCCCGAACTGGCCGAGCGCTGGCGCGCCTGGCGCAAGGAGAAGGACTCCCGCGCCGCCAAAGACAGCGGCCGGGGCCTCAACTCGGCGATCCTGTTCCAGCGCCTGGCCGAAATCGTGCCCGCGGACGCCATCATCAGCGTCGATGTCGGCAACAACACCTATTCCTTCGGCCGCTACTTCGAGTGCCAGGCGCAGTCGGTGCTGATGTCCGGTTATCTCGGCTCGATCGGCTTCGGCTTCCCCGCCGCCATGGGCGCCTGGGCTGCGGACACCGGCCGTAAGGTCCTTTCCATCAGCGGCGACGGCGGGTTCGGCCAATACCTGGCCGAGTTCACCACCGCCGTGAAGTACGGCATGGACATCACCCACGTGCTGCTGCATAACGGCGAGCTCGGCAAGATCTCCAAGGAGCAGCGCGACGGCGAATGGAAGGTCTGGCAGACCTCGCTGCACAACCCTTCGTTCGCCGACTACGCCACACTCTGCGGCGGCGTCGGCATCCGCGTGGACCGGGCGGAGCAATTGACCGAGGCCTTCAAGACGGCGCTGGCCAGCAACGGCCCGGCCCTGGTCGAAGTCATGACCGACCCGCTGCTCACCTGAGCGGGGCTGCTGACAGGCCGTGGGTGAACTGCCTCTCGCAGGGCGAGGATCAGCGGTGAGCGGAGGCGCGCCGGCCAGGGAACGCCGGTCTTCACCCCGGCACCGCGGCCCACCGGGCCGCGAAACCGCGTATTGCCGAACGAGAAGGAGCGCGGGGACGGCTTGGAGCGCCGGTCTCCGACCGGCATCGCGCGGGAGCGCGAAACCAGCGTTGATGACGCTGCGCCTTGCCAACGTGAATTCCCCACCGCGTCCCATCCCGGATGGCATGACCGCCTCCCGCTCGCCCGGCTTCGCCATGGCGCTGCTGGCGACGCTTCTTACGCTGTCCTGCGGTGGCCCCGGCGACGAACGTTCCCACCCTCCCACCTGGGACGTCCGCTTCTCCCACGTGCTCTCGAGCAGCTCGGAGTTCCACCTCATGGCGGAGCGCTTCCGGGACCTCATGCGCGAGCGCACCGACGGGCGGTTCCGGGTCGTCATCTATCCGTCGGGACAGCTCGGGGGCGAGCGCGTGGCCTTCGAACAGATCCAGGCCGGCGCGGTTCACCTGGCCATCACGGGCACCCCGGTGCTTTCGGGCTGGGTGCCCGAAGGGCAGATGTTCGACCTCCCGTTCCTCTTCGAGACCCGGGACCACGGGCTCTCGGTGATGAACGGCCCCATGGGAGATTGGTGGCGCGATCTTCTCCTCGAGCGCACCGGAGTCCGCTCGCTCGGTTTCCTCGACTACGGGTTCCGCCACGTCTACAACAAGCGGCGGCCCGTCGAAACGCCCGAGGATCTCGCCGGCCTCAAGCTCCGGGTCCTCCAGAACGCGACCTACCTGGCGGCCTATTCCGCGCTGGGCGTCCAGGCAACCCCGATGAACTACGGCGAGGTCTACTCCGCGCTCCAGCAGGGCGTGATCGACGGCGGGGAGGCGAACGCCATCGGATTCGTGAGCAGCCGGCTCTACGAGGTGGCCAGGTTCTACAGCTTCACCTCGATCACCTACAACCCGATCACGCTGCTGGTGAACGAGCCGTTCTACGCGGGCCTTCCCCGGGACATCAGGGAGACCGTCGACCGCTCCGTGGCTGACGCGCTCGCCTACCAGAGCGACGTCGCGCGCCGGATGGAGGCGGACGCCCTGAAGCAAATGCGCGCCAATGACGTCCAGATCTCGCGCCCGAACCTGGCGCCGTTCGCTCCCGCCGTGAAACCGCGCGTCTGGGACGAACTGGCCGCCCGGCTGCCGGACGGCGAGGCGCTGATCGCGCGGTTGGTGGCGGAGGTGGAGCGCACGGCGCCCGGCGGAGGAGCGCCGGCCTCCAGACCGGCATCGCAGAGCGGAGCGACGCGAAACTCACCAACGCAATCACCCTCATCGCCCCCACCCCGCCGGGGACGGCGCAACGAATGAAGCGGCTCAACCGCGTCCTGGTAGCGCTCGAGACCTACGCCGCGGGCGGCCTGGTGGTCACGGTCTGTGTGGTGGTCCTCCTCCAGGTCCTGATGCGTTACCTCGTCGCCCAGCCGAATCCCTGGAGCGAGGAGGTCTCGCGCTTCGCCTTCATCTGGGTCTCGCTGCTCGGGGCCTCGCTGGCGGTGGAGCATCGGGCTCACTTCGGGTTCGATCAGGTCACCCAGAAGCTGACCCCGCGCGCGCAGCGGGCGGTGGAGACGTTCGCCGGGGGCGTCGTGCTGATCTTCGCGCTCGTCCTCATCGGCACGGGCATCGCCCTCATGCACCTCACCATGGGCGAGCGCTCCGCGGCGTTGAACCTGCCGATCGCTCTTGTTTATGCCGCGGTTCCGGTCTCCGGGATGCTGATGGTCATCCACCTGCTGGCGGGGCGGAATGAGGATTCCTCGGCCAAAGGGCATTCCTCGGCCGAAGGGGATCGCTCGGCCGGGGGGACCGGCTGATGGGCGGCCTCCTGCTCGGCGCCTTCGGCGCCCTGGTGCTGGCCGCCGTGCCCATCGGCTTCGCGCTCGCGACCGCGGCCGCGATCGCCATCGTGGCGGCGGATCTCCCGCTCGTCGTCATCCCGCAGCAGATCGTCGCCGGGATGGATTCCTTCCCCATGCTCGCGGTGCCGCTCTTCATCCTGGCCGGCTTCCTCATGGACGTCGGCGGGATCAGCCGCCGCCTGGTGACGCTTGCGCGGTCGCTGGTGGGACACCTCCCCGGGGGGCTCGGGCAGGTGGTCATCCTGGCCGAGATCTTCTTCTCAGGAGTGTCGGGCTCCACGTCCGCGGACGCGGCCGCCATCGGGGGCATCATGGTGCCTCAGCTCACCGCGAACGGATACAGCCGGGAGCGCTCCACCGCGATCGTCTCGGCCGCCTGCGGGATGGGGATTCTCATTCCGCCGGCCATCGTGATGGTCGTCTACGGCGTCATCGGCAACGTCTCCATCGGCGCCCTGTTCGTCGCCTCCATCGCACCCGCGCTCCTGATCGCCGTGGGCTTGATGACGCAGATCGGGTGGCAGGCGCGGAGGGAAGGATGGCCGGCCGAGCCGCGCGCATCCTTCGCGGACGTCCGGCACGCGGGCTTCGACGCCCTGCTCCCCCTCTTCATGATCGTGGTCATCCTGGGCGGCATCCGCTTCGGTCTCTTCACGCCCACGGAGGCCGCTGCGGTCGCCGTCGCCTACGCGCTGCTCCTCGCCGGGCCGGTGTACCGGTCCCTCTCCGCTTCCGACCTGTGGAGCAAGGTCGTCCAGACGGCCATGGTGTCGGGAATGGTGCTGTTCGTGGTGGGCGCCGCGCGCCTCCTGGGCTGGGTCCTGGCGGTCATGGAAGTGCCCCAGACACTCGCGTCATCGGTCGTGGGGATGGGAGGCGGCCAGGCCGGCTTCCTGATCCTCACGATCCTCGTCTTCCTGCCGCTCGGCGCCATTCTCGAGGGCGTGCCCGCGGTCGTCCTGCTGACGCCGATCCTGCTGCCCCTGGCGAGGCAACTCGGGATCGACCCCGTGCACTACGGCGCCGTCATCGTGGCGACCCAGGGAATCTCCGTGTTCCTGCCGCCGGTGGGGGTGAGCCTGCTGGTGGCCTGCTCGGTGGGAGGGGTCAAGCCGGCGGAGGTCGCCCGCCCGCTCTGGCCCTACCTGGCGCTCATGCTGGCGCTCACGCTGGTCATCGCGTTCCTCCCGGGCGTGGTGCTGTTCCTCCCCAACCTGCTCGGTTACTGAAGGGGGAAAGGGACCGCCAACAGTCCGAATGGCGCGCTGCGCAGGGAACGCCGGTCTTCAGGCCCCCACCGGGAGAACTGGCCAGCATCGACCCGCGAAGCGGGGCGAAACTCCCATCGCCAATCTGCGTGAAGCGCGCCCAGGCACGCGACCGCCGACAATGGCCCGCGATGGAACGCCCCTTGTCGTCGCACCTCGCATGACCCATTCTTCCGGCAACGTTCCCGGAAACATGACCAACGACTCCGAAGACCGCAAGTCGACACCTCGCGTCGCTCGTCACCGCCTCCGGGCAACGGCACGCGGCACCACGCGCGTTGAGATCTCGGTTCCGCTGCGGGACGCTCCCCTGCTGCGCTCGCTTGCTCAGACGCTCCGCGAGGAGGGAGCGAGGGCCACGGGACTACGGCAACTGCTCGAAACCGAGGTCGTGCGCGCTCCGGCAGCGACCGGAGTCGAACTCGTCGACTTCCTTCTCGCTTCGCCGCTCCGCGAAGGGGACCTTGAGCTCGAGCGTGACCGCTCTTTCGGACGGCCGGTCGATTTCGAGTGAGCGCCTTTCTCCTGGACACGAACGTCATCAGCGAGACAGTTCGGCCGCGGCCCGAGCCACGGGTACTGAGCTGGTTTCGTGAGCGGACGCCAAGAGACCTCTTCCTTTCCGCGGTGACTCTCGGAGAATTGGTCCGGGGAGCCCTGAGCGTGGGTGATCCGGCCCGATCCCTGCGCTACCAGCAGTGGATCACTCGGGACCTGACCCGTCAGTTCGGCGGACGCATCCTGGCGTTCGATGATCGGGCCGCCGTCATCTGCGGCGAAATCATGGGCTCCGCCGACAAGTCCGGGCGACCGCGCGGCCAGCCCTGGATGCCCAGATCGCGGCGGTCGCACTGCGCCACAACCTGGTTCTGGCTACCCGGAACACGGAGGACTTCCAGGACCTGGAACTCCCGCTCGTAAACCCCTGGAGGGAGTGAAGGTCAGATCGGAACCTTCGGGGTTTCGATCTCGCATACGCCCCAAGATCCGAACCGAAACAAGTACTCGGGAGAAGGCCATTCCTGCCGCTCAGCGCCATTCTCGGGCGTGTCGGCGGACGGCATGCTGAGGTGCGCTACGGCGCCGTCATCGTGGCGAATCAGGGGATCTCCGTGTTCCTGCCACCCGTGGGGGTGAGCCTCCTGGTGGCCTGCTCGGTGGGATGGGTTGAGCCGGCGGAAGTCGCCCGCCCGCTCCGGCCTACCTGGCGGTCATGCTGGCGCTCACGCTGATCATCGCGTTCCTGCCGGGCGTGCTCCTGCTCCTGCCCAATCTGCTGGGGTAATGAGGGATCCGAATTGAGTGGTGGCGGTTGGTAGTTGGTCAGTCGTCCGTAGATTCACGACTCCACCCCCGCGCTAGCAGCATCGAAATCAACGGGATACGTTTGGGGACTACATGTTTCCGGTTCTGACTCACCCGCAATATCTGTGGGGTGTGGTAGAACTGCCCCATTCCCCACAAATGGCGGCGCAGGTGAACCGGATGCCCTGGCCTTTCATCGCCCTGCTCATCGTCGGGGCCGGCTGCGGCGGTGGCCCGGACGGCACACCCGTCGCACCCCCGACCGCGCCGACGCCCACGCCACCGCCGGCGCCTGAACCGGCCCCGCCTCCGGATCCGCCCATCGAGATCACTCCGGTCAGGCCGCGGAATCTCGATCACAACGGAGAACCAGATCCTCATGGAGTTGATGTCCGAGGACCTGGCGCCCGCGAACCCGCTGGACCTGGCCGGCCGCACCCTGATGTTCACTCCGGACGGCCGCGGCGGCTACTCGCGCGAGGTGCGGGCGCTCGACTGGGAGGAGGAGGCGGACGACGCCGAGCGAATGCGCGGGCCTGCCGAGGTCGAGCTGGAGCACTTCCGGTTCCCCTTCGCGGGCCGGGAGTGGGACTCCTTCTTCTACACCCGGCCGGGGTTGATCTCTTTCGGCGAGCCGATTCCGAGTGATCGTACTGGCCGAAGCGGTTCGGCACGATGCCTCAGATGTTCGACCTCTTCGTGATCGCGCCGACGATCAGTGCGTTGTACAAGCCGTACCTGGGCGGCAACGTGTACGTCTCCAACCTGCCCGATCGCATGATCGTCACCTTCTTCGTCGTCGACCAGGAGTTCCTCGTGTACGGAAGGGAGCCGAAGGAAACCTTCGACTTCCAGATCGTTCTGCACTCCGATGGACGGATCGCCCTCAACTACGGGCCCGAGCCCCAGGATCCCGACGAGGCGTTCGGCGACGGCATCGTCGGCCTGCTCCCGGGAGTCGTCAAGACCGGCCTGCTCGGTAGCATCCCCGATCCGGTGGACGGCTCCGTTCCCGCGCATCTCGATCTTGTGAAAACCGCGCTGTACGCAACCGCCGAACCCGATCGCGTGTTGGTCGAGTTCACGACAAGAGGCCCCATCCGTCCGATCCCGAACCAGGAGATCTTCTACATGGTGGTGATCGACGACTGGGATTTTCTCGCTGGAGTCGCCCTGCAGCCGGACGGCAGCCGAACGGCCCGGTGGGACGCCGAAGCAGCGTACGACCGCGATGTCGATGACAACCGGATCGGCCTGCTGTTCGATTCAGGCGAGTTCTCGGGTCACTCCACGTCTGTCCGCGCTGTCGCTCGGTCAAGGAATCAGGTAACCGGATCTTGGGGTCCACGTTATGGAGAACACTCGGCGGTCATCAGCTTCCCGGAGGCGGCAGATTCCGCGCCGATCGACCTGTCGCATCCGGATCCCCGACCTTCCGCCGCACAGTACGAGGTGTTCCGGTACCCGATGATCCGCGACGGCAGGGAGGGCGTCGGCCACGTCTCCTGCCGGATCATCGAGGTCCTGGGCGACCATTTCGACTTGTTCGCCTTCAACAGCGAGTTCCGCGTGGACCAGCAGTCGACCGGTCCTGCGCATGGGTTTGCGGGCTTTTATCACAGGAACATCCAGGCCGAGGTTACGGGCATCGGGCCGCCCGGGGGGGACTACGCGACCCCGTGCGAGACCCGGCTGAAGAACAGTTGGGGGTATCCCGTCTGGATGAAGGCCAGTACCGTCGTGGACGAGAGCCACGCGGAGTTCCCCGGCCAGACTCCCTACGATCCGGGCCTGACGGTTTTCGCCCACGAGATGGGCCATACCTGGCTCGCCGCCGCGCAATACATGAAGGATGGCGAGCGGAGGTTGATGACTGCGGGAGGGGGTGGCCACTGGGCGTTCGAGTTGCATGCGCCCGCGCCGTTTCCCTGGTGGGGAACCGAGAACGGCTCGGTCATGGGCGGGTCCTACTGGCGCGAGAACAGCGACGGGACGTTCACTCCCACGCGCGGCTGGTCGACCAAAGGGGGCGGCTTCTCCTGGCTCGACCTTTACCTGATGGGCCTGGCAACCCCCGACGAAGTGCCGGACATGTTCGTGCTGCACAACGTCAAGCAGGCGGGTGAACGGTGGGACGGGCCCTACACGGCGGAGAAGAAGGAGATCGTGACCATGGAACAGATCGTCGCCGCGATAGGGCCGCGGAACCCGCCGCCGGAGCGGGCGCCCAAGGTGTTCAACATCGGGTTCGTGTACTTCCTGCTGCCCGGGCAGGAGCCCGACCCCGAGCTGCTGCGCGAGCTCGTGCGCTACCGCGACCGGGCGTTGGAGCACTGGCGCCACGTCACCGGCGGGCGGGGCCAGCTCTCGAACGAGATTCCGGGCCGCTAGAAGTCGAGCGGGAAAGGGCCGATGAGTCGAACTGTCTGGGCGCTCGCCGCCCTCCTCATCGTCGGGGCCGGCTGCGGCGGGGGCCCGGACGGCACACCCGTGGCGCCCCCGACCGCGCCGACGCCCACACCACCGCCGGCGCCTGAACCGGCCCCGCCTCCGGATCCGCCCATCGAGATCACTCCGGTCGGCCGCGGGATCTCGGTCACTTCGGAGAACCAGATCCTCATGGAGTTGATGTCTGAGGACGTCGTCTCCGCGAACCCGCTGGACCTGGCCGGCCGCACCCTGATGTTCACTCGGGCCGGCGGCGGCTACTCGCGCGAGGTGCGGGCGCTCGACTGGGACGAGGACCTGGGCGACCCGGTCGATGACAACGCCGAGATCGTCTTCCAGTTCGACTTCGCGGGCCGGGAGTGGGAGTCCTTCTTCGTCAGTCGCTACGGACTGGTCACGTTCGGTGAGCCGTATCCCTTTTCGCAGCTTGGCCCCGACAGGTGGGGGACGATGGCGGAGATCGCCGAACACCTGGGGGCGCCGCCGGTCATTGCCGCGCTGTACAAGCCTCGGCTCGGCGGGTGGGGCACGTACGACGCCGAGCAGTTCGGCAACACGCAGCACGTCTCCCGCCGACCCGATCGAGTGGTCGTCACCTGGATCACCACGGACGCCGCCTTTCACGTCCACGGAGTCCCGCCGCAGGAGAAAACCCGGTTCCAGATGACCCTGCACGCCGACGGCGGCATCGCGTTCCACTACGCGCCTGAGCCAGACGATTCCGACGAAGCGATCCGCGACGGCATCGTCGGCCTGTTCCCGGGAGCTGTAAAGACCGGCCTGCTCGGGAGCATCCCCGACTCTGTGGACGGCTCCGTTCCCGCGCACCTTGATCTTGTGGAAACCGCGCTCTACGCGACCGCCGAGCCCGATCGCGTGTTGGTCGAGTTCACGACAAGAGGTCCCATCCGTCCCATCCCAAATCAGGAGATCTTCTACATCGTGGCGATCGACGACTGGGATTTTTTCGCTGGAGTCGCCCTGCAGCCGGACGGCAGCCGAACGGCCGCGTGGGACGCCGAAGCAGCGTACGACCGCGATGTCGATGACAACCGGATCGGCCTGCTGTTCGATCCAGGTGAGTTCTCAGGTCACTCCACGTCTGTCCGCGCTTTCGCTCGGTCAAGGAATCAGGTAACCGGATCTTGGGGTCCATATGGAGAACACTCGGCGGTTATCAGCTTCCCTGAGGTAATAGCGTCTGCGCCAACCGACCTGTCGGAGCCGGGGTCCTCGGCGGCGGCGCGCGAGGTGTTCCACCACACCGGGGTAAAGGATTACCTCGTTCCCCTCGGCTGCCGCGTCATCGAGACTCTGGGGGACGAGTTCGATGCCATATTCCTCCACAGCCAGTTCCGCTACGACATTCAGTTCTCCGGCTCCTGGTGGGGCTACTACCCCGGGAACGTGCCCATCCGGGGAATCGGATTCCCCGAGCGCCTGGACGAGAGGAAGTCGCCCTGCGGAACCCGGCTGCGCGGCCAGTGGAATTTCACTATCTGGACGAAATCCGATTTCGTGGCCGTCCTGGACGACTCTGGCGGACTTGCGCCCAGTTCCGCGGGGACATCGCATTTGGCCCACGAGTTCACCCACACCTGGACCGCTAGCGCGTCCTACGTTCGTGATGGAGAGATCGAGCCGCTTTGGGGGGAAGGAGGCCACTGGCTTCCGGGGCTGCACACCCCCGCTGCTTTCGCCAGGACCGGGTCCATCATGGGCGGGGATTTCTGGCGCGAGAACGCGGACGGGACGTTCACCCGCGTCGTGTCCGAGACGGAGTCGGAAGAAGGACTCTCCTGGCTCGATCTCTACCTGTCGGGCTTGGCGACCGCAGACGAAGTGCCGGACACGTTCTTCCTGCGGAACCTCCAGGAGACGGGGGATGGTTGGCGCGGACCCCACACGGCCGAGAAGGAAATCGTAACGATGGAACAGGTCTTGGCCGCGCTGGGGCCGCGAGACCCGCCGCCCGAGCGGTCGCAGAAGGTGTTCAACATTGGCTTCGTCTACCTGCTGGAGCCGGGGCAGGCGCCCGATCAGGACCAGTTGAGATTCCACGCGCTGTTCCTCGACGGTATGCTCAAATACTGGGCTCGCATCACAGGCGGCCGAAGCCGGCTTACGACCGAGCTTCCGCGCCGCTAGCAGACGAGCGGGAGCTGGCGGTGAATCGGATGCGCCGGGCGATCCTCGCCCTGCTGATCGCCGCGGCGGGCGGCGGCGGCGGCGGCGGTACGAACGGCAAGCCCGTCGCGCCCCCGACCGGGTGGGCCGTCAGTACTTGATGTCGCTCCGCCCGACCGTCATCCCGATGTTGCCGACCCGGCGACCCATCGTGTAGTGCTCGCCACTCCCGGCAGTCATTCCGAAGAAGTCCACATTGGGCACGATCAGGCGACCGCCGTCGTCGACTGCGCCCTCGATGGCGGTTGTCGCCACGACCTCCGCGATGAAGAGCTTTCGCACGGGCGGTACCGCAAGTGATTCGATGATGCGGCACTCGCAATGGATCGGGGACTCCTCCACGGTGGGCGCATCGACCACGGTCGCCGCGCCTCGTGTCAGACCTGAGAGCTCGAACTTGTCGGCAACGCTTCCCGAGTTCATATCGACGGTGTCGAACGCCTCGATCATCGAGGCAAGCGGGACGTTCAGCACGAACTCGTCGTGGAGCTCCAGGAGTTCCCTCGCTTGATGCTCGAAGCCCGCGCTCACCCCGATCTGGGGCGGGTCGCCGTTCACGACGAACGTCCATAGCACCGAGATCTCGTCAGGGTCGCCGGGTCGGCCGTTCACGGTGAGCAGGATCGCCGGGCAGGGCGGGATCATCGGGCCCGGCGCCGCCAGCGAGCGGCGAGGGCCGGTGAGCGGCGGCGGCGGGCTGGTCCGGCTCTCGTCCAGCAGCGGCCTGGATCCGTCCGCCCGCGTCCGCTCGTCCGGCGTGCAGCCCCAGACCGCGGCGATCGCAGCCGCCGCCGATCCGCTCTCGAGGAACCGTCTTCGCGACCAGGCGGGCATTGACGGCATCTTCCTCACCGCCTCCTCGCGGATGACCACCTGCAACTTTCAGGTGTGTGGAGTCCGCGGGCCGGCGTGATCCGGGCGCTCCCGGCCACAGCGCCGAATGCTCGGCAGCGGGCAGGCGGTAGGCTCCGCACTATCAATCAGAACACCAGAGTTCCAAGGCTCGGGAACGCCTGAGCGGGAGGAAGGACATGAGGAATTGGACGTTATCGCAGATCTTCCGCGCCGCCGGCCACTTGTGGTTGGGTGCGGTCGCGGCCTCCGCACTCACGGCGTGTGAACCCGCTGCCGAGGCGCCCACTGTCGACGCCGACGACATCGGGGGTGTCGTGACCGGAGCGGGCGGACCGGAGGCCGGCGTCTGGGTGATCGCGGAGACGGCCGACCTTCCGACGCGCTTCGCCAGGATCGTCGTGACCGACGATCAGGGTCGGTATCTGATCCCCGACCTGCCCGAGGCGAGCTACGACGTGTGGGTGCGAGGCTACGGCCTGGTCGATTCGGACAAGCTTCGCGCCTCGCCCGGCGCAGCTCTGAACCTGACCGCGGTGCCGGCGCCCGACGCACGGGCAGCGGCGGACTATTACCCGGCGGGTTACTGGACGTCGCTGCTCCACATGCCGGAAGGGCACGAGTTTCCGGGGTCCGGTGATGAGGGAAACGGGATCTCGCCGAACATCGAGAACCAGGCTCAGCTCCTCCGGCTCGTGAAGTCGGGCAATTGCACGGCCTGCCATCAGCTCGGCAGCCTCGGCATCCGGAAGATCCCGGCGGCACTGGGCGACTTCGAGTCCTCGGTGGACGCGTGGGACCGGCGGATCAAGTCGGGCCAGGCCGGGGCGGGGATGAGCGCCGGCTTCGACCGCATGGGCCGCCAGGCAATGCTGGAGATGTTCGCGGACTGGACCGACCGCATCGCGGCGGGCGAGGTGCCTCCGGAGCCTCCGCGGCCCGAGGGCGTAGAGCGCAACGTGGTCGTCACGTTGTGGGATTGGGCCGATCCGAAGGCGTACCTCCACGACGAGGTTTCCACCGATAGGCGCAATCCCACGGTCAACGCCAACGGACCCATCTTCGGGGCGCTAGAGGCAAGCGCGGACTACGTGCCAGTGCTGGATCCGGTGAGCCACGCGGCGAGCCAAGTCCCGCTGACGGTCCGCGATCCGAGCACCCGGCCGGCCTCGGGTCCGGGCATGCCCGAGCCGTCGCCCTATTGGGGTGACGAGCCCATCTGGACGAGCAAGAACAACGTCCACAACCCGATGTTGGACGATCGGGGTCGGCTCTGGCTCACGTCCACGGTGCGCCCCCCGGACAATCCGGACTTCTGCCGCGAGGGGTCGGACCACCCGTCGGCAAGGCTCTTCCCGACGGCTCGCGCCCGCCGCCACCTGGCGATGTACGACCCGGAGACGGAAGAGCTCACGCACATCAGCACCTGTTTCAGCACGCACCACCTCATGTTCGCAGAGGACGAGGACAACACGCTCTGGACGAGCGGCGGCGGACAGGTCGTGGGCTGGCTGAACACGCGGATGTTCGAAGAGACCGGCGACGAGGAGAGCTCGCAGGGCTGGACGGCGCTCGTCCTCGATACCAACGGCAACGGCAGGCGGGACGAAACCGTCGAGCCCAACCAGCCGGTCGATCCCACGAAGGACAAGAGGATCGCGGCCGGCTTCTACTCGGTGGCGCCCGCCCCGGACGGGGCGGTATGGGCAACGTCACTGGGCTACCCGGGCGCAGTTGTCCGGCTGGATCCGGGCCCGAACCCCCCGGCGACGGCACTCGCCGAGCTGTACGAGCTGCCGCTCGACCCATCGGGCGCGCCCATCGAAGGGTTTTCGCCGCGCGGCGGGGACATCGACCGGCACGGGGTGATGTGGGCGGCGCTCGCCAGTGGGCACCTGGCCAGCTTCGACCGGAGCAAATGCACGGGACCGCTCAACGGTCCGACGGCGACGGGCCAGCACTGCCCCGAGGGCTGGACCTTCTACCCAGAGCCACTGCCACAGATCCAGGGCGTAACCACCCCCGGAAGCGCCGAGGCGAGTTACTACACGTGGGTCGATCAGTTCAACGTCCTGGGGCTCGGCGAGAACGTGCCCATCAACACCGGCAACGCATCCGAAGGGCTATTGGCCCTCGTGGACGGAGACTGGATCGTTATGCGGGTGCCCTATCCGCTCGGCTTCTACACCAAGTGGATGGACGGCCGCATCGACGACCCGAACGGGGGCTGGAAGGGGAGGGGCCTGTGGGCGACGGTGAGCACTCGTGCGCCTTTCCACATGGAAGGCGGCAAGGGCACGCCCAGCAAAGTCGTCAAGTTCCAGCTACGGCCCGATCCGCTGGCGAGGTGAGGCAGGGCTCGTTCCTCGGGAACGACCCCTTCCGCCCGGTCATTCCGGACGAGCAATTCCTGGAGGCCCCGAAGCTGCTCGGCCACACAAAGGAGCGCCGGCCCTGTCCTGTGGCGTTGCCATTCATGCCGCTACAAGGCATCCATTCCTGATGTTCTGCGGGTCGAGACTCTCCTCCCCGATCTGCGTGGAATCGCTCCCAATGAAATCGATGCGTTGTTCGTTCTGCCTGCCTCGTGCGATCTGTGGAGTGTGATAGAACTGGCCCGTTCCCGTGTACAGAACAGCTTGGGCTCTCATCGCGCTCCTGATTGTCGCGGCGGGCTGCGGCGGAGGCACGGACGGCACACCCGTCGTGCCCGCTCCCACGCCGGCGCCAACCCCAACCGCGCCGGCGCCCCCGCCCGAGCCACAGACCCTTCAGGCGCTGGTGTGGGGATTTTCGGCGCCCTCGGCCCCGGCTGGCTACCACGCGGGCGAAAAGATCGTGCTGATCGCAGTGTTCGCGGAGCCGGTCAGCGTGACGGGTTCGCCCCGGCTCGCCATCGAGATCGGCGAGCACGTCCGGCTCGCCACCTTCTCGCCCTGGATCGAGGACGACTGGCCCCCGGAACGGCCGTCCTTCAATCAACGGTTCGAGTACGAAGTCGCCCCCGACGACGCGGACAGGGACGGAATCAGCGTCTCGGCCGACGCCTTCGACTTCTCCGAGGGTGCGTTCCGGAACCAGGCGGACGTGGAGATCGAGGTTGAAATCTACGCCGTCGCCCCGATACGGGACTCACCCGATCCCGTCAATCCCGGGGAGGCCCTGGACACCCATCGGGTGATGGGGACGCCGCAACCGCGGGCATGCACCAACGAGCGCCAGTTTGCGCTGAACTTTTCGAGCTTCGTCCGGGAGTGGGACGGGACGCCGTTCCGCGTGGACATGATCCGCAACTTCCCGGACGTCGCAAACGAAGCCGACCTTGTCGAACTGCTCGATGCCGTCGGACTCCTGGCCGACAAGATCGAGGACCAGCTTGGATACCGGATTCTGGAAATGGGTGACGTGATCCCGGTTCCCGAGGGGATGCGGCCGGGTTGGAACGAGGACGAGCAAAGATTCCGGCGCACCTGCCCGCTTCCGCGGGACCGAGGACAGATCCACGGCTTCTACATGGACGACGTGAACCACGGGTCGCCGGAGGCTGACGCACAAGCGAATTGTGGATCCTCCTTCAGCTACCTCCAGCCCTTTCTGACGTACTGGCCGTGTCGAGGATGCGAAGACGACCGCACGCCGCCGCCGTACAACCATTTCGTCGACGGTGTGACCCACCACGAAATCTTCCATGTTCTCGGCTACATACATACCGAGGATTACGACCCCGACACCACCACCGTGGGTGTCCCGATGTCCCTCACGCTGCGGGGCGCGCAGGCGCCGGACGCCGAGGCGGTGCTGTGGGCCGACATCGACCTGCTGCGGTGCGTCTTCCCGCAGGGCGGATGAGTTGGATGCTCCGGCCTCTCGCCCTCTGCTGATCACCGCGGCGGACTGCGGCACGGGCACAGACAGCAAACCCATCGCTCCCCGGACGACGCCCCAGGGGCAAACTGGACCACTGTTCCCACCGGCATAGCCCACCACCGGGGAGCCAGACGCCTTCTACGCCCGGATCAGTTCAGCCACTTGCGACGGGGCGCACACGGTAACCTCGAATCCTCCGAGTCGCCGCGGGATGGGCTCGTCCACGAACGGACAGCAGAGCACGTTCGGACCATCGGGATACGCCCGGCGAAATCTCGCGAGCGCTTTCGCATCGAAGCCGTCCGGGGAGGTCTTCGCCTCCACCGCGGCCACCCGGTCCCGACCCGCAACGATGGCGAAATCCACCTCGTGTCCCGCCCCGTCCCGCCAGTAGTGAATCCGGCTCTGCGGGATGGCGGTCAGTAGTTCGTCCACCACCAGGTTCTCCCAGAGGGGGCCGCGGTCGGCCGGGCGAAGGTCCATCCAGCCGCGCAGGTGAGTCCCGCTCGACGAGTTCCTCCGGACCCGCATCTTCGAGCCGCTGGGGATGGCGGACACCCACTTCTATCTCCCGTCTGAAAAGGGCGATCGCCTCACCGTCGTGTATTCGGCTGGCGATGGCGGCCTCACCCGCGCTCCGGATCCCGGCGGCATGGTCGGACAGGGGGCCTACCTCGACGGACCGCGGATGAGCTTCTCGGGGGGCGCCGGCATCCTGTCGACGGCCGCCGACTACGCGCGGTTCCTCCAGATGATGCTGAACGGCGGCAAGCTCGGCGACGCGCGCGTCCTTTCACCGAAGAGCGTCGAGCTCATGACCGTGGATCACGTCGGCGGGCTGCTGGTCAGGAACGTGAACGACACCGGCGCCCTGTTCGGTGCGGAACCGGGCGTCGGATTCGGACTCGGCTTCCGGGTGGTGGACGACCTGGGTGCGCGCGGCGCGCTCGGCTCGGCCGAGTACGGATGGGGAGGGGCCTATCACTCGAGCTACTGGGTGGACCCGCAGGAGGAGCTGGTCGTCGTGTACTTGGCGCAGCTGATCCCCGCCGGGAACCTGGACGACCACGCCAAGTTCCGGGCACTGGTCTACCAGGCGATCGACACGACCAACTGACTCGCGACGCCCTTACGGACTACCCCGCGAGGCTCCGAGGATCAGCGTGTCCAACTCGGCGTCGGGAATCGCCGCGTACTCCCGGGCGCGTCCCAAGTAGAAGAGCGCGCCGAGCGCGATCCAGCCGGCCAGGGCGATCCAGGAGGGCAATGCCATGAAGCCGGGCATCCCGGGAACGCACAGGAGGATCAAGAACCCGGCGGACAGGATGGCGCCGAGCACCGCTTCCATCCGCGCCCGTCGGCGGCGCGCCAGCGAGAACGCCGCGAGGCAGGTGTACAGGTAGGCGCAGGCGGTGCCGACCGCGGCCATGTCCACCACCCAAACGATGACCTCGCGGCCGAACCAGGGTGCGAGCAGCGAAACCGCCCCGGTGAACAGCAGGGCGTTTCGAGGCGTGCCGCGGGCGCGGTCGATGCTCCCGAACCAGGCCGGCAGTAACCGCGCCCGTCCCATGCTGAACATGAGGCGGCTGCTCGCCATGAAGAAGCCGTTGATTCCGGTGAAGATCGCCAGGACGACGGCAACGCTCAGGATGGCCACTCCCACCGTTCCCAGGCTCGCCCGCACCGCGGCGCCGGTCGCCCAGACGGACTCGCCGGCCACCAGCTCGCGCCAGGGCAGGACCACCCCAGTCGCCAGCACCACCACCACATACATCCCGGCGCCGGCCAGGATCGCCGCCGCCATCAGCCGAAACGCCCTGCCGGCCGGGAACGCGAACTCCTCGGCGGCCTGCGGCAGAGTGTCGAAGCCGACGTAGAGCCAGGGCGAGATCGCGAGCATCGCCAAAACGCCAGTCCAGGCGGACCGGCCGGGCGCGAAGTAGGGCTCCCAGTTGGCCACGCTGGCGCCGGGTCCGGTGAGCGCGCCTATGCCCACCAGCGCCACCGCCGCAACCAGGAGGCCGGTCATGACCACCTGCGTCCTCCCGACGCCTTGCACGCCCCGGGAGTGAAGAAACCCGACGAGAACCACCGCGAACGCCGCGAGGCCGACCTCCCCGGCAAACACGTCGAATCCGGCAACCGTGTAGAGGTAACCCCGGGCGAACAGCTCCGGCGCAAGGAACTTGCCGAGGATGGCGAGCGCGGTCGCGTTGAGCGGAACGATGCTCAGATAGCCGAGGGTGAGAAACCAGCCGCAGATCACCGCATGGTGCCGGCCGGCGGCCCGGTAGGCATAAGCGAACTCAGCCCCCGCCACCGGAAAGGTACGGACCATGAGTCCGTAGCTCCTGGCGATCACGATCATCGCCAGCCCGCCGAGCACAATGCCCGCCGCCGCGCCGACCGGTCCGGCCGTCTCAAGGAAGTCGCCGGCGAGGATGAAACAGCCGAAGCCGATGACACAGCCGAGCGCCAGCGACACGACCTGAAGCGGCGCGAGGACCGGCTTGAGTCGCGAACGCTCGCTCAGGGATGTGTCAGGCAATGGTCACGTCCACCAGTCATCGATCCGGTGGGGCGGATTATCCGGGTGCCGGGTTACGAAGGCTTCCACCATGCTCCCCAGTCGCGGGGTGCTGGTTGGTCCATCCGCAAGTCCTTAGAGTTGCGGTCATGAGAATTTCCCGACGCACGGCGTTGCGGTCGGCGCTGGCGCCCGTGGCGCTCGGATGGGCCCCGGCCGCGCGCGCCGAGGCTCAGACCGCCGCCCGGTATTCCAGTTTCGACCCGTGGGTTGAGGTTCGACCCGAGCACGTTCGCCACAACGTCAGGGAAGTCAGCCGCCTCGTAGCAGGTCGTCCCATCCTGGCGGTCATCAAGAACAACGCCTATGGCATGGGCCTCATCAACATGGCCCGGATTCTCGAGTCAGAGGCCAGCGTGACCGGCATGGCGGTCGTAAGACTGAACGAGGCCATCGAGCTGCGCGACGCCGGAATCACCAAACCGATTCTCCTGATGGGCCCTTTCGATGACGCCGACCTGGAGGCGGCGGTGATGCGCGACGTCATGCCGATGGTCTACACAGAGGTGGGCGACGCGTTGGCCCGATTGGCAACCAGGCGGCAGTCGCCGATCCCGGTGCAGGTGTGCGTGGATACCGGGATGGGCCGGGTGGGCGTTCCGTACCGGGACGCGGCCGGGCTGATCGCCGATCTCGCCGGGCGAGAAGGTGTGAACCTCGTCGCTACGATGACCACGCTGAACGAGGATCCCGAATTCGAGAAGCTGCAGTTGCAGCGATTCCGGGAGGTCGAAGAAACCCTGGCCGCGAGGGGAATTTCCATGGGCCGGCGGCACGCGGCTGCGAGCTTCGCCCTGTTTGACAACCCACCGGCGTACCTTGATGTGGTGCGGCCCGGCATGGCGCTCTTTGGTCAGTACTCGATGCCGGGGTTTCGCGAAATGGGCCTGCTCGATCTGCAGCCGTCCATGAGCTTGAAGGCTCGAGTGGTACTCGTGAAAGAGCTGCAGAAGGGTGACACCGCCGGGTACGAGGCGGCCTACAAAGCCGATCGGGATGTCTGGATAGCAACCATCCCCGCTGGTCACGTCGACGGTGTGCCCAGGGCGGCGGCCAAAGGTGGCTGGGTACGAATCGGTGGAACTCGGTACCCCATCATCGCGAGCGTGTCTTCAAGCCACACGATCATCGAGATCGGGCCGCAAAAGACCGTGCAGGTGGGTGACATCGCCACCTATTTCGACTGGCAGGACGGTTCGAGGCCCGAGGACGCGAGCGCGGCTTCCGGTGCGTCCGTCTACGACTTGATCATGCACCTCAATCCAACGCTGCCCAGGCGACTCGTCACCTGACCGCGTCCCCCCGGAAGCTCACCCTGGTCATCGGGTTCCTGCCGGGCGTGGTGTTGTTCCTCCCCAACCTGTTCGGGTACTGAGTGGTGCGGAAACCCCGGCCAGTCCAGATGGCGCGCCGGGCAGGGAACGCCGGTCTTCTCAGACCGGCACCGCTGGCCGCAGGCCAGCGAAACCGCGGACCGCCGACCAGGAAAAGGCGCGGGGACGGCTTGGAACGCCGACCTCTGGGCAGTTCTCCCGGTGGGGCCCGGCACCGCGCGGGAGCGCGAAACCAGCGCCGATGGCGCTGCGCCCCGCCCGCGTGAGGGCCACCCCACAAATCGCGAGAGTACCGGCACCCGGCTGAACTTCGGCTCGCCCCGGCACCCAGCGCGCACCGTCGAAAGCGGCCGGTCCCGATCCCTTGAGTGCCCGGCTGTGCCCTATTTCGTTCGCCCCATCCAGGCACGGCGCGCTACTTTCGCCGTATGGAGAAAGTCCGCATCGAGGCCGAGTTGCCAGCCGAACTCGCCGCCCAGGCTCAGGCGTTCGTCGCCGAAGGATGCGCGAGCGGCATGGACGACTTGCTCGCTGAAGCCCTTCGCCGTTTTCTCGAGTCCCATTCCTCCGAGCTGACCGAAGCGTTCATGAAGGAGGACGTCCGATGGGGACTCCGTGGAGACGGCTGAACCGCCCCGCGGGCCGGTCATCTGCGATGCCGGTCCGATCATTCATCTGGATGAGTTGGACTGTCTAGACCTGCTGCGGGATTTTCCCGAGGTGATCGTGCCGGTCGCAGTTCGGCGCGAAGTTCAACGTCATCGTCCGGAAGCCCTCGACCGGCCGCAAACCGCTTGGCACCCGCTGCCCCCGGTGCACCTCCATCGGCCGAACTCCGTGCCCTTGTCCGACTGCTCGCATTGCATGTCGGCGAAACGGCTGCGATCCAGATCGCGATGGGTCAGCCGGGCGCCATGCTGCTGACGGACGACACGGCCGCGCGTCTTGCCGCCCGCAGTCTCGGGATTCGCGTCCACGGGACTCTCGGGTTGCTGGTGCGCGCCATCCGCCGCGGTCAGCGGTCGCGGCGGGAGATCGCCGGGATTCTCCGCTGACGTGCCGCACCGCTCCTCCCTGCACGTCAGGCCGGGCCTCCTCATGAGCGTCATCCGGGAAGTCGAGGCGAAGGACTCCCCCTGAACCCCCGGCGCGCTGCAGGCGGGGTTTACGCCCCGGCCTCGTTGCAGAGCCGGTGCTCACACCGGCATCGCCTGCCGCCGGCGGACCAACGCCTTCTACGCCCGGATCAGTTCAGCCACCTGCGACGGGGCGCACACGGTGACCTCGAATCCTCCCAGTCGCCGCGGGATCGGCTCGTCCACAAACGGACAGCAGAGCAGGTTCGCGCCATCGGGATACGCCCGGCGAAACCTCGCGAGCGCCTTGGGATTGAAGGCGTCCGGGGAGATCTTCGCCTCCACCGCGGCCACCCGGTCCCGTCCCGCAACGATGGCGAAATCCACCTCGTGGCCTGCCCCGTCCCGCCAATAGTGAATCCGACTCTGCGGGATGGCCGTCAGTAGTTCGTCCAGCACCAGATTCTCCCAGAGAGGGCCGCGGTCCGCCGGGCGGAGGCTCGTCCAGCCGCGCAAATGACAGACCAGGCCGGTATCCAGCGCATACACCCGGGGACGGCGGACGAGTTCTCTGCGTCCACCGCCATGGAAAGGCGGCACGCGCACCGTGAGTTGGCAGCCGTCGAGGATGTCGAGGTGGTGGACCGCAGTCGGCCGGCTCACCCCGGCGTCCCGGGCGACGGACGAAATGTCCAGCAGGTCAGCGTTCCGAACGAACACCGCGGCAACCACGCGCAGGAAGCCGCCCCGGCCCCGGATGTCAAAGAGCGGCAGGATGTCCCGGGCGAAGAAACTATCCATCCACTCCTCGAACCAGAGTGGGTCCGGCGCGGGGAGCAGCAGTTGGTCCGGGAACCCTCCGTTCAGAAGTCGGCGCTCCAGATCCGCCGCGCCGGTCCAGTCCGGAGACTCGCGCCACAGTACCGGAGCGAAGCGGATCGGCCACTTGCGCCCCACGAGCGAGTCACTGAACCGCCGGCTCGCGTGAAGGGTGGCGGAACCGGTGGCCAGCACGCGAATGCTTGGCCAGGCGTCCGCCGCGATCTTCAGCAGACCGGCCGGATCCTCGGCTCGATGCACCTCGTCCAGCACGATCCGGGAGTCGGGCGGAAGGTGGGCGAAGAAGGACTCGGGATCCGCCAGGCGATCCCTCACCGAGGGCAAGTCGCAGTTGAAGTAACGCGCATTCGGAACCTGCCGGCTCAGCACGGTCTTCCCGAGGCGCCGCGCCCCTGAGAGCCAGACGATGCTTCGGGAGTCCCAGGCGCGCTCGATCCGGTTGATCCAGAACGAACGTAGCAGCGGCATGGCCATAGGTATACTTTATAAAATACCGCGTATAAAGTGATATTGGATTCCTTGGATAGTTCCATCTTTGACGTGCGACGGCAGAGATCGGCCTTAGTGAGTTCAAGTTAGTACTAACTTGAATCGCTATGGACGGAGCTTGGAGAAGCGCGTCAGATGCCTTTTCCCGTCCGCGGCAGTAGTAAAGGAATCCTTTACTACTGACTACAGCGAGGCCGAGTGCGCCGGCCCAAGAGATGTCCATCCTCGCGGGATGTATCATTTATGATACATCTCTTCGTCAGTGTCCCTCCCGAATCCACACATCGGCTCTTCCCTCGATGAACTGCTTGAAGAGGATGGCGCCCTCGCTGAGACGCGGGCCGCCGCCGTCAAACGAGTCCTCGCGTTTCAGATGCGACAGGCCATCGAGCAACAGGGCATTACGAACTCCGAAATGGCGTCCCGGATGAGAACCAGCCGCGCGGCGCTCGACCGGCTCCTCAATCCCGACAACCGATCGGCAACCCTTCTTTCCATGAGCCGCGCAGCCGCGGCCCTCGGCAAGGATCTCCGGATCGAACTGGTAGAACGCTCGGATGCAGCGACGGTAGAAGACGCTCCGAACCGCGCTTAACAGCCTGTGGTGAAACCCACGTGAGCGCCGAGACGGGCGAGGCGCCGGGCTGACAAGGCGCGCAAGGGAGGAGCCCCCACCGGGAGAACTGGCCCGAGTGTATTTCGACCGAAGCGCAACGCAGAGCACCGCGAAGCGGGGCGGTTCAGCCGGGATGGATCGCCCGTCGAGCCCCCACCGGGAGAACTGGGCCGGGTGGGTTTTGCCACAGGCTGTTAACCCGGGTGTCAGCGCCCCTCGAACCCCTGCCGGCTCAACCGCGCTCGCGGTAGAACGCAATCAGGTCCATCAGCTCGATGCTCAGCTTGTGGATCCCTGCCATCGCACACCCTCCTCGCTCGCGCCTCCCCTCGGGGCGCGGCGAAATCCGCCGGGTATCCTCCCCGGCCGGGTGCGTTCGGCCGCGTGCCGCCGCGAACCGGCCAAGCTGGCGCCGCGGTGCGATGGTCCGGCCACTCGGGAGAACGCCATGAGAGTCATCAGAGACAAACCCGCGAAGCGGCTCGGAGGAGTGCTTTCGGCTCTCGTAACCTGTGGGATCCTCACCGTCCTCGCTGGCGGCGTCGCGGGCTCGTGCGCGGTCGCACCGCCCCCAAGCGGCTCAGCCGGACTGGATCCGGAACGGCTGGCCCGGCTCGACGCCGCTCTCGAGAGCTATGTCGAGTCTGGGACCCTTCCCGGCGCGGTAGCGCTCGTTGCCAGTCGCGGGGAGACCGTCTACCTCAAAGCCTTCGGTTACCGCGACCGGGAAGCCGGCGACCCACTCGAAGCCGATGACATCTTTCGGATCGCTTCCCAGACCAAGGCGATCGTGAGCGTGGCCATCATGATCCTGCAGGAGGAGGGACGGCTGCTGATCTCGGATCCGGTCGGCCGCCATCTCCCGGAATACGGGGAGACCACAGTCGCCAGCGCCAACCCCGATGGGACGTACGACGTCGTGCCGGCGCGGCGGCCGATCACCATCCGGCACCTGCTCACCCATACCGCGGGGATCGGCTACGGCCAGGGGCCGGCCACCGAGGAATGGGCCGAAGCGGAGATCACCGGCTGGTACTTCGCCCACCGGGAAGAGCCGATTCGCGAAACGGTGCGGCGCATGGCTTCGCTTCCCTTCGACGCCCAGCCCGGCGAACGCTGGGTCTACGGCTACGCGACCGACATCCTGGGGGCGGTCGTCGAGGTCGCCTCGGGAGTCCCGCTCGACGAGTTTCTCCGGACCCGCATCTTCGAACCGCTCGGGATGGCGGACACCCACTTCTATCTCCCGCCCGAAAAGCAGGATCGCCTGACCGTCGTGTATTCGGCCGGCGACGGCGGCCTCACCCGCGCTCCCGATCCCGGCGGCATGGTGGGACAGGGGGCCTATCTCGACGGGCCGCGGGTGAGCTTCTCCGGGGGCGCCGGCATCCTGTCGACGGCCGCCGACTATGCGCGGTTGCTGCAGATGATGCTGAACGGCGGCAAGCTCGGCGACGCGCGCATCCTTTCACCGAAGAGCGTCGAGCTCATGACCGTGGATCACCTCGGCGGGCTGCTGGTCAGGAACGTGAACGACACCGGCGCCCTCTTCGGCGAGGAATCGGGCGTCGGATTCGGGCTCGGCTTCCGGATCGTGGACGACCTCGGCGCGCGCGGCGAGCTCGGCTCGGCCGGCGAATACGGGTGGGGAGGGGCCTATCACTCGAGCTATTGGGTCGACCCGCAGGAGGAGCTGGTCGTCGTGTACCTCGCGCAACTGATCCCCGCCGGGAACCTGGACGACCACGCCAGGTTCCGGGCACTGATCTACCAGGCGATCGACGCGGCTAACTAAGGGCCGGCGGTCCGGGGATGGCGCGCCGCCGCGTCTCGGAACCGGGCTGACGTCCGGAAGGGCGCCTTTCCGCCCCCGGATAGCGCGACTGGAGAGGGACCTCCGGCCGGCAACGGCGCCGAGAGGCGCGAAGAGCGCTCTCCCCCTGCCCCCCGCAGGATTCGCCAAGCCCAGGTCTGGCGTAATCGGCGTGAGCCGACAACTGCTTACCCGAGACCGAAATACCGGTCACCCGATGTTTCGGAGTCCCTCCTTTGCATCGAACGTAGCGAACTCTTGCCTCTTGTCAATGATTGGCAGCCCGAAGTCCTCTGGAATGTCCGCGAAGCAGCCCTTCATCTCTTTGCCACGGAATACGCACAGGTCGTAGCGCTCCCGGTAGTCCGGGCCCCACACGATTTCCAATCTGTCGACAAGATCGCGCCAACCTTCGGAGTTCATCCGAACCATCAACCACTCTCGCAGTTTCCTCTCGCGCTCCCATCGCATTCGCCAGCTATGAGTGCATTTGGACGGCTCGGAGCGACCGTAGGTCAAGTGCTCGACTATGCGGATGCATCCATAGGCAATCTCATGCATATAGTCGACGCTCACCAATGGCATCTTCTGGCTCCGTTTTTCCTCGATGAGGTAATACCGCCAGTCAAACGAGCCGATGCGGTCTCCCTTTGCGTTCTCGTCACCATCTAGATTCGCAAGAAAGTCGTCTAGGGTCGCAAATGGAAACGCAGCTATATGCCCTCCGAGGCTGCCTCGATAGTCCGCATAAACTCACGGAGGATGTCCTTGTCATTCTGATCGAGCACTGTTAATAGAGGTAGCAGCGCATGCTTCGTCGGTACTCGCTTGCCGCGCAAGAAGAGAATGGCCTTGAACGCAGCTTCCAACAGGGAATAGCCAGCGACAACGTACCCCCATCCCTGCGCCGCTTCATGCCCGGGAACCATGTCCGGCTTTGGCGGACATCTCTCGTATTTCTCCTTTTCCTTCTTCAGGGCGGTATCCAGCCAGGCCAGGATCCACGTCGGCTTCTTGAAAGTGATCGTCTGCTTAGCAGGCATGTGGAGGGTTCTTTGTGCCATCGGCAGCATACTTGGGCGCGGCCCAGAAATTCGTGCGTCCCCGTCTTCTGATCTCGCCGGAGACACCGGAACCCGGGTTCCAAGATTCGAGAGGCGGGAATTGCGCCGATCGGATTAGATCCTCACCACGCCGAATCTCACGCGACGCCGCACCGGGATCGCGGTGGGGACCTGATTCGGCCTGCTAGCGTTGATCTAGACGATGGTTGCTATCCGACGCGCCGCAAGAGTTTGCGTGCGAAATCGTCCTGCGCGTTGAGCGAAGAGATCATCTCGCCGCCAACATCGGAGAGCCGCGCTAGGTCTGGCCGGGGAATCTCTTCCTGGTCGTGGAAAACAAGAAGGGATTCAAACTGCAGGTGATGCCGATGGAAATGCGACAGCATGATCGTCGTCAACCGTGCCTTGTCGCGGTTCGGAATTCCATACAAGAACAGCGGATGTGCGCCGTTTGCCTTGATCCGATAGTCAACGGGGTATGCATCCGCATTCGGAACCTCTTCCGGAATGTAGTCGGCCTGCAGTCGGTCGTCAGTGATCAGCCCGGTCACGACATCGGCGAGATCGTCGTAGAACGTGGATCGCACTCCGGACCGCGAGAGGAAGCTGAGGTCGTAGATGCGCGTCAAGGTCTGGCCGTAGCGGAAGATCGCTTCGGGCAGACCCTCGATCGGAGTATTCACACTCAACACGGCGCCTTCCCTATTCAGGTTCGCTTCGACCACGATCTGGTCGAGGAGTGCCCCGCGTGTCCCCTTGAGGAAAGCGTCAATATCGTGGTCGTAGCTGAGGTGCATTAGGGTGTGCCCGCGATCGGACAGTTGTAGTCCACCGGAAGCGAGCTCCCTGACATGGATGGGGAACCGGTCGCCGTCCGGGAACTCGAAGCCGGTACGGAGCATCAGCGCACCATCAGGGCGCGTCACGAAGCGGACATCGGCACACAGTCTCTCGCAGAGCTGCCGCTGAATAGCGTTGAGATCAAGGGACATCAGAGCAACGGCCTCTGGTCATGCGGAATTCTGTTCGGGTCACGGGGTACTTCGAAGTCGTCTAGAAGGCACGCCAATGCGCCATGCACCGTTCGGTACCGATCGGTGGGCTCGGCATAGAACTCCGGCTTCTTGCCCTCTGTCATGGCTTTTTCGGTCGCCCTGTGGATGTGTGGCTCATACGCAATGTCCTCGTGTTCGTGGGAGGACCCGTTGTAACGGGCGAGCATGAGCCGCGATCCGTCGCGAAGGATGGCTGCGATTCCGGATGAGAAATCAGTCGCATCCTCAAGGTGCTCGCGTTGGTAGATCTCGAAGCGGATCTTCTCGTCAGATTCAGCACGCGCCTTGAAGGAGCGCTGGCGGTACGCCGGCGCAACGGTGGGCTTCTCTGTCCATTTTGCTCGAGGATTGATAACCCGCTTCGGCATCGCCTGGAGCGCCGCCAGTTGCTCCTCGGCGTGGACGGGGATCCTCATGGTGCGTCGAATAGCTTACCGGCGCGGCGGGCGTCGGCCTCCGTAACACTCGTCATCCCGGGAAAGGAGGATCTGGTGGAGCCGGTCGCTTCGTCCCTGCAGGTGAGGCTGACCGCCGCGTCGCCCCGCCCGCTTGGACGCGGGTGATCGCACAGGCGGTGACCCCGCGTGCGTGCGCTTCACGGAGGTCGCGGATGGACGTTGCGCGGGGCTGTCGCGCGGCGATGCCGACCGGAGGTCGGCGGTCCCTGGCCGGCGGTGCCGCCTTGCTTGATTGGCGGCCCCGCCGGTCCCCCTACTGCGTGAACTGGGCTCGCCGGTCCGCCTTGATCGGGCGGGGGCGGAAGAGGGATAGCCGGACGCCGTCGGTGAAGTCCTCCTCGAAGCGCTGGACTTCCCAGTCGCTCTCGTAGAGCAGCTTCACTACCGACATCAGGTAGCCGAACTGGCCCCTGGCGGCGACCTTTTCCATCCACTCTGGGCCCGCCGTCTCGTCGGGCATGTCGCAGCCGAGATCGAGCACGGTGATCTGGGGGTAGCGCTCGAGAAAGCTCCGGCCGTTCGGGTCGGGCCGCTTCCACATGGAGCTCACGTAGATCTCGTCGCTGAACGAACCGCCCTCCCGGAAGGAATAGCTGTAGTCGAACAGGATGTTCATGCCTTGGTAGATCTCGAGGCGGAAGGGGTCGGGCTGGTAGCGCCGGGCGTACTTCTCGAAGCGGTGGACGAACCGCGAGTTCGCGGCGCGGATGTCGTCCACCCCCTGGACCTCCTCGATGATGCGCTCGCGCAGCTCGCTGCCCACCGCCTTGTGGTCGGGGTAGTTCGGGTCGTCGATGTGGTGGAGGTTGATGTGATAGCCGCGCGGGATCCAGAACGCGAGGAACCAGGGCACCTTGTAGCCGGCGAACTGGTGGACCCACTCGTGGCTCGGGTAGCCGTGGGGGTTCATGTACACGTCCGGCAGCCAGCGGTAGTAGAGCTGGCGCCGCACCAACGCCTCCGGAAGCAGCGGATCGTCGTCCCAGATGTAGGCACCAACGTCGCGCGCCACTGAACTCCAGTAGCCGCCGTGCAGGATGTAGGTCGGCCGGAGCTTGTAGAACTCGTGGTGGTTCGCGGCGCCGTCCGGGTTCTCCATCGGGTTGTAGACGATGTTCATCCGCTCCAGGTACTTCCGGTAATCCGGGTCGGTCGCCACCAGTTCCATGAACCGCAAGGCCGAACTGGTCGCCGACACTTCGTTCGAGTGCTGGCGGGTGGTGAGGAAGAGGACCGGCTTCAGGGCGCTGGCCTTCGCCTGCGAAAAGAGTGCCGCCTCGTGCGGCAGCATCGCGTCGATTGCCCAAACGTTCCGGCCCCGGTAGGTGCGGCCGGCGGCGTAGGCGTTGATCTCGGGGAACGTCTGGAGACGGGGGATGAGTTCCTCCTCCAACTCGTCCGGACCGATCACGTGATCCCAGGTGACGAACCGTTCGCCGGGCGTCGGTTCGATGGTGGGGAAGTCCCCGGGCCGCGGCAGGAGGCCCGGGTCCGGCGGCCGCACCGCCGCCTCGATCGCCGCGTTTCCGATCCGAGCGGAAAGCACGAGCTCCTCGAGGCGCGCGTAGCCGAGCGCGGTCGGGAGCCCCCCAGCAGCTTGCATCTCGCCGAGACCCTCGACCATCCGGCCGAGGGTCCGGGCAGCCTCGAAGTGCTCCGCCTCGACGCTCGCCGTGAGGCTGGCGGCGCCCTCGGCCCCCGCCCGGACCCTCACCGAGGTGATGCGGGGCGGTGAAACGTCCAGCTCGGTCAGCCCGATCCGGCGCTCGCCGACCGCTCCGCTCCGTGTCGTCCACTTCACCGCGAGCTCGGGGTGCGGCACCGCGTTCCCGACGAAGGTGACGCGCACCTCCGGCGGGCCCTCCCGGGGGGGATGGATCATGGGCATGAGCCGCCCGGGGGCGACTTCCCGGCTCCCCGATTCCTGTCCGCTGAAGATGCTCCAGAAATCGATCGTCGTGAAGGTGAGATCCTCGTGCAGCGAGTCGAGCGAAGAGATCCGCTCCTCGTCGAGGTCCAGCCGGGCGTCCGGCTCACTCATCTTGATGTCCACGATGAAATCGCGGAAGAAGGGCTGGTTCTTGAGGCTCAGGTCCCCCCTCGTGTACTCCCGCGCAAAGTCGAACATCCGGGGCTGCGCGTCCTGCTGGTAGTAGTCCCAAAGCCGTTCGGGGTCGGTGCGGACGTGGACCTCGGCGACCTCCTCCCCGTTCACGAGCGCCCGGAACCCGCCCGTCGTGTAGTGGACCTTCGCCGTCGGGCGGTAGGGGAAGTACTCGCGGGTCGTGAAACGCGGGGCGAAGCGGTCCACAAGGAGCACCCGCCCCAGCTCGTCCGTGACCTCCACCTGGTATTCGATCGGTCCCTCATCCACCTTCACGAACTCGGTGTCGTCCACCTCGATGCCGAGTTCCCGGGCCAGGATCCAGTCGATCGGGAAGATCTCCTGGAGCCAGCGGATGTCCTGCCCGTACCAGCGCTCGTTCTCCGGATAGTGAGCGGTGGGGAACCGCACCGTGATCCGGCCGACGTCCTGGCCCCGGACCGCCGGCATCACGTAGTCGGCAAGCCAACTGAACCCCTGCTTGTAGGCGCTGATGACCCGGACCCGGGTCTCCGCCGCGCCGGCTTCCCGGAGTGCGGCTTCGAATTCCGACTGGAGCCTCATCCGAAGCTCCGGCGGCTCGCTCACCAGGATCTCGACGTCCACGCGGTCCCCGGCGCCCACTCTCGAAACCACCTCCGCCGCGAAACGCTCGCGGAGCTCGTCCACCTCCCAGCCGAGGTCGAGTTGCTCGTCGAACACCGTGACCGGCCCATAGCGAGAAGCTGCCGTCACCGAAACCTGTGGCACGCCGGTCCGCTCTTTGAGGCGCTGCTCGAGAAAAGCGCCGACGTCCGCATCCGCCTCTTCGAGGTAGACGTCCACTTCGAGCGACTCGACGTTGCCGCCGGCCCACATGCCGCTCAGGTCGTCGAGGTGCACGAGCGCCCGCGCCGCCTGCCCGGCGCTGGACCGCGATCGCAAGAAGGCCCGCGCGTCCTCCTCGATGGACTCGAAGTCCACCTCGCCGCGGCGGGTCTCCCAGAGCGCGGGAAGCCTGCCGGCCAGATACGCCGTCGCGGCGTCGAGCCCCGCGGCGTCACCCCCGCGGACGACCACCGCCGGAAACTCCCCGAAGGCGCCGGGAACGACTTCCACGACACCCTCCCCGGCCGGGAGATCCGCTCCGCGCGGCAGCGACGAGACCAGATCCCCCGGGCCGATCAGCACGGGTTCGGGAGGAGCGAAGGGTCGCCGATGTCGTCTTCCACGTGCGCCAGCGGCAGGGTCAGGCCGGTGGTCTCGACTCCGATCCGCGCGGCGAGGTCCACCGCGCCCAGTACGGGCCCCACCCCGGAACCGATGATGAGCACCGTCTCCGACTCATCCGGGATCTGATCGTCTCCGCGCGAGTCGCCGAGGAGTCCCGCGGTCGAGTAGAGCCGGGTCAGGTCCAGCGGTTTGACCTTCGGCCTCCACGGATTGTCGGGGAACCCGCTCTTGTAGGGCGGGCCGAACCGGTCCAGGATGACGCCGGTGCCGTCGGGAAGCTGGAAATCGAGGGCTCCCGCGCCGTAGTAGTTGAGCCGCACCGCCCGCCGGTCCGTGAAGCTCGCCTGTCCCACCCGGTGGTCGGCGGCGAGTTCGTCGAGCACTTCGGCCGCGTCCGGGGGGTTCACGACGTCGAGACTGAGGACGAGACGGCCTACCTCCTCCCGACCCTTCTCGTACATCGCCTCGGTGGGCTGCACGTCGTTCACCTCGACGCGGCTCTCGGAGAGGAAGGACTCGACGTCTTCCATCACCGAAGAGAGCGTGTCGCTCCGGAGTTGCCAGAGGTAGGGAAGCCGCGCCGAGGCCGAACTCGCCGCATACAGGGTTCCCGCCGGGTCCGCGCCGGCCACCACCACCGCGTCCGCGCCCCCAAAGGGCGCGGAGACGATGGCGAAGAGCCCCTGCCCCGGGGTCAGGCGGGACAGGTCGATGCGCCCTTCCTCCTCGAGACGGCTCACCCAGCGGTTCGACCTGCCAACCAGGAAGAGCGGCGGGCTGTCCGCTCCGGGAGCGATGTCGGAATCGAGAACCGCCAGCCCCGGAGTGAAGGCGGAGGACTCGAAGCCGAGCCGGGCCGCGATGTTGGCGGCCGCGGCCACCTCCTCGGGCACCGCGTCGGCCGGCAGCACGATCCGGGCGTTGATGAAGTCCACCACTCCATCCCCGTTCCGGTCCTCGAGGAAGACGCCGGGGGCGAAGACGTCTTCGAGGCCGGCCAGGGAGCCGCCCGAGGAACTGTCCGGTTGGGCCTTCCCGGCGGAGGCCGAGTAGAGGAGGGCGAGGGCGGCGAGGCTTCCGAGGACCCACGCGGTGGACTTCCTATTCATAGCGAACTCCTTTGCGAGTTTGCGTCGGCACCTCGAGGGCTGTGGGCACTACGCGGTTTGGCCCGCCGGCGGCGGACGATGCCGGTCTGAAGGTCCCCACCGGGAGGACTGGCGGCGTTCCCCTACCGGCGGCGACATCCTGAGTCAGGACCCCTGCCCCAAGTCGGCGCTCTCCACGACCCGCCGGAGTTCCTCCAGCAGGCCGCTGAGGACCGGGTCCAGGTCGTCGAATCGCTCGAAGGCGGCGTCCGTCGGCTGCGAGTCGGCGCCCTCCACGTAGCCGTAGAGGAGGTCGAGCTGCTGGATCAGCTTCGGGGCGTAGTCCTGATCCTCGCGGTCGTAGTCCTCGGGGAGCGGCACCAGCTCGCGCTCGATCATGGTGAGCCGGTCCGCGACGGACGCGGACGCCCCCTCCCGCATTTCGCGGATCTCCGCCACCGCCCGGTGGAGGTCGCTGATCCGGTCGCGCAGCTTCAGCAACAAATCGAACTGGCTCTGGAACTCCTCGGAGGTGGTCGTGACCCGCGGATCGGGCAACACCTCAATGGGCTGGGTTCCGCTCCAACCCTCAGTCGAAACGCGAACCTGATAAGCGCCCGGCACCACCAGCGGCCCGAGCGGCGAGCCGCCGTACGCCGAGGCGTGCCTCACATCCCAGACGAAACGGTTCAGCCCCGCCCGGGAGAAGGCGCTCTCCTCCTTGAAGAAGGGCGCCTCCGGCCGCGCGATCACGGAAGGATCCGGCGGATCGTCCTGATTGGAGAATCGGCGGACGACTTCCCCGGCCGCATCCAGGATCTCGAGGGTCACTTCGCCTTCGGGAGCCTCCGCGAACCAGGTGTAGATCGTCGCGCCGTTCGGGGAGTCCGTGCCCTGGCGGTCCCGGGTGATGCGGGCGCCGCCGTAGAGGTCGCGGGGGTTCGCGACCGACCGCCAGCCGCCCACGTACTCATCCACCGCTTCCTCTTCCGCAGTTCGCACCCGGTGGATCGCTCGCGGCGCGAAGAGGTGCGCCGCCGACGCCGCCACCTCGTCCGTCAACTGGTGGAGCGGCGACAGGTCGTCCAGGATCCAGAAGGAACGGCCCTTGGTGGACAGGACCAGATCCTTCTCGTGGACCACCAGGTCGGTGACCGGCGCCACCGGGAAGTTGAGTTGCAGCGACTGCCAGTGCGCCCCGTCGTCGAAAGAGACGAACACCCCGTACTCGGTCCCGGCGTAGAGAAGTCCCTTCCGGTCTGGATCCTCGCGGACCACCCGCACGAACTGGTCGGCCGGGATCCCGTTCGTCCCGTCGGTGAGGAGTTCCCAGCTTTCGCCGAAGTCGTCGGTACGGAACACGTAGGGCCGGAAGTCGTCGAGCCGGAAGCGGACCACCGAGATGAAGGCCCGGCCCGCCGCGTGCGGCGAGACCTCCAGGATGTTCACCGTCCCCGAGTCCGGCATAGCCGCCGGGGTGATGTTCTTCCAGTTCTCCCCGGCGTCCCGCGAGAGGTGGACGAGACCGTCGTCGGTGCCCGCCCAGAGCACCCCCGGCAAATGCTTCGATTCCGCCAGCGCGAAGATCGTGCAGTAGACCTCCTCGCTCGAGACCTCCCGGGTGATGGGGCCGCCCCAGGTGTTGATCCTCTCGGGATCACCGGTGGTCAGGTCGGGGCTGATGACCTCCCAGCTCTGCCCCTCGTTCGTGGAACGGTGGACCACGTGCGAGGCGTGGTAGAGGACGTTCGGGTCATGCGGTGAGAGGACGATGGGCGCGGTCCGCTGGAAGCGGTAGCGAAGATGCTTCGCGGGCAACCCGCCGACCTCGGGGTAGGCCTTGATCGGGCGGATCTGGCCGGTGGAGCGGTCGTAACGGGTGATGGCGCCGCTCGTGCTCCCGGCGTAGACGATGTCCGGGTTGTCGGGCCGGATCACCGCAACCCCGCCCTCCATGCCGCCGACGCCGTCCCAGTGCTGGAGCTGGAGCCGCATTCCGTAGTGACCCGAGCGACTGGGCACCGAGAGCACCTCCCAGTTGTCCTGCGCCGAGCCGTACACCCGGTAGGGGAACTGGTTGTCCACGCTCACGCGGTACATCTCGGAGGTCGGCTGGTTCAACTGGCTCGACCAGGTGCTGCCGGCGTTCCAGGAGATATTCGCGCCCCCGTCGTTCCCCTCGATCAGGACCGCGTTGTTCTCGGGGTTGATCCAGAGGTCGTGGTTGTCGCCGTGCGGGGTGGCGATGAGATCGAAGGTCTCCCCCGCATCGTCGGAGCGGTGGAAAAAGCGGCTCACCACGTACACCCGGTCCTCGTCCACCGGGTCCGCGACGATGTGCATGTAGTACCAGGGCCGGTTCTGAAGTTCACGGTCGTCATTGACGAGCATGAAGGACGCGCCGGCGTCGTCCGAGCGATAGACGCCGCCGTCCCGCGCTTCCACGAGCGCCCAGACCCGGTTCGGGTTCGCGGCGGAGACGCTGATGCCCGTCCGCCCGATCATCCCGGTGGGGAGTCCGTTTTCGAGCTGCGCCCAGGTATCCCCGCCGTCCGTGGTCTTGTAAATGCCCCCCTCTTCGCTGCCTGAAATCATGGTCCAGGGCTTTCGCTCCCCGGTCCACATGGTGGCGTAGAGGACGTTCGGGTCCGAGGGGTCCATCGCGATGTCGTTCGCGCCGGTCCGTTCGCTGACGTAGAGCACCTTCTCCCAGCTCGCGCCGCCGTCGGTGGTCCGGAAGACGCCGCGCATCTCGCTCGGCCCGAAGGCATGGCCGAGGACCGCCGCGTAGGCAACGTCCGGGTTCTCGGGATGGACGACCAGGCGGCCGATCTGCCCGGCGTCGCGGAGACCGAGATGGGTCCAGCTATCCCCGCCGTCCGTGGACTTGTAGATGCCGTCCCCCGGGGAGACGTTCCCCCGGATGCAGGCCGAGCCGGTGCCGACATAGACGACGGCAGGGTCAGAGTCGGCCACGTCGATCGCGCCGATGGAACTCGAGGTGTAGTAGCCGTCCGAGACGTTCACCCAGCTCTCCCCGGCGTCCGTCGTTTTCCACAGACCGCCGCCGTTCGTCCCCATGAAGTAGGTCCAGGGTTGTTCGGCGATTCCGGTCACGGCGGTGACCCGGGACCCCTTGTGCGGCCCGATCATGCGGTACTTGAGGGCTTGGTAGGCGGCGAGGTCGAAGATGACGTTCTCCGCGCCGGAGGACTGCGGTGCTTCGGGCGCGGCTCCCGACGTAGCCCCCAACAGCAAGAGGGCCAGGAAACGTGCAGGGTTGGACTTCATTCGTGCCTCCTGATTCTTCGTGGATTCGGGCGGGGCGTCTGCCTTGAAGCAAGAGCCCCGGCTACCACTTCACCCGCCCTCAGCGCCGCTGTCAAAGGGAACGCCAACGGCCCCAACCCTGCTAGCCTTCGCGGACGATGCAGAGACGCGAGGCGCTGCGGGCAACGCTCCTCCTGTTTGCCGCACCCGCCGTGGCGAAAGCCGCCCGGGAAGGCCGTGAGGTCATCGTTTCCGGACGCGCGATCTGCCTGAAGGACGGCGCCCCGGGACCGGTCGCCGAGTGCTCTTTCGGCGAGGAATTCGGGATCGAATCCCCCGACGGCACGATCCACCGGCTGGACCCGGCGGACCTGCGGGTGGAGATCCTCACCGACGAACGGGTGAACATGCATCCGCTGGAGGTCGCCCTCTGGCAGGAGGACGGCCTCGGAAAGATCATCCGCCTCCACACGATCCAAAACGGCGAGGCGATCGAGCCCTACTACTTCTGCTTCACCTGCAACATCACCTCGCACCTGCCGGGGCCCTGCTGGTGCTGCCAGCAGGAGTTCGAGTTCAAAGAGCGCCCCGCCCGGCCCTCGACGGACTAACGGGCAGCGCCGCTGGCGGCAGCCGCAGCGGCGATTCGCGCTACCCCTCGACAGGCTCCGCTCAGGTCAGCGACCCGCGATCCGCTACGGCAGGGTCACGAGGAAGCCCGGAACGGGTTGCCGAATCGGCGGCGTCGCTGCGCACGAGGCAATCTCGAAGGATGGCGCTGACACGTTCCACATGTCCTGGCAACAGCATCGAATGATGGGTGCCGGGAGTCCAATGGACCTCCGTCCCGTCCCGCGCGACCTTGAGCCAGGATCTGCCGATCTGGGTCCGGTTCAGCCCTCGTATCCACGACCTTTCGGGGCCGATGTAGATCAGGCAGCCGGGATAGGACCTGACCTCGAGATCCCGGAAGATCGCCATGTGCGTCCGCATGCCCTCGTCCGACACCCAGCGCAAGAGGCGGTTGCCTGAGCGGCGGATGATCCGCCACCGGATTCTGTCGGCGGTCGGCGTCAGCTTGCAGAGCTTGTAGAGGCTCACGTAGAACAGCGTCAAACAGCGCGACACCCGGAGAGGCGGGTCGATGACCGCGAGAAAGGCAACGCGGTCTCCGGCCTCGATCAGCGTCTTCGCCGTCTCGACGGCAAGCAACCCGCCGCCGGAGAACCCTGACAAGCAATAGGGTCCGGTCTTCTGAACTCTCTTGATCTGCTTGATGTATTCGGATATCAGCCAGTCGAGCGGCTTTTCACGGACGCCGTTGACGACCCCGGGGGCTGCAAGCCGTAGACCGGCCGCCCCTCATCGAGCCCTTCCGCGGCGTGCTTGAAGAAACGCATGTCGCCGTAACCCGCGGGGATGTGAAAGAGTGGCGGTTTGCCGCCCTCTTCGCGCAGTGGAACGAGTATTTGGGCGGTGGCGCTGTTGTTGCGCCGTCGCGTCGTGAAGGACGGGCTACCGCTCATGCCTCGCCCAGGCGGCCAGCTCGGTTACACCGTGGGCATAACCGAGGCGATCAGCCTCGTCGGCGACGCTGGTGTCCAGGATCTTGAGCTGCTCCACGGGCGGTCTGATGTAGAGGTCGGCGATGTCCTCGCTGATCATCCGCTGCCGGTTGTAGATGCTGCCCAGCGTGCTGGCGCGTTGCAGAACCGAAACGATGCCGGGCATCCGGATCGCCGGACCCCAGGGGTTGATCCGGTTCCAGGCAGTCCTCCAGCCGGAGGGGCTCGGCTCCCCCACGGCGCCAAGATCGGCGTCCAGGGGCGGTACGACATCCACGGCAACCAGCCGTCCGCCCTTGATCTCCTCTCGCATCACGTCCATCGGCAGATTGTTCAACAAACAGCCGTCGTAGAGCAGTTCGCCGTTGTGAACCACCGGAGGCACCAGCCCCGGCAGGCTGCTGGTAGCCCGCAGCGACCACCACACCGGTCCGGCCCGGTGCACGACGATATCGGCGCGGGTGATGTTGCTGGATACGCAGAAATAAGGGATCCACAAGTCTTCGATGTTCGCATCGCCGAAAACGGACTGCAGCATCCGGTCGAACCGCCGCCCCCGGGTGAGGGACACAAACGGCAGGGTGTAGTCGCCGAATGCCTTCTTGAACCGCTCCTTCAGGGACCGCACCCTGGCGTCGAAGTCCTCGGTTAAGGCAAACGCGGCGCCGATGATGGCGCCCATGCTCACCCCGGCAATCATGTCGATGGGCAGTCCGGCTTCACCAATAGCCCTGATGACCCCGGCATGCGCAAAGCCGCGTGAACCGCCCCCGCTGAGGACCAGCCCGACTTCACTCCCGGACACGTACCGGACAAAACGCTCAAGATCGCCGCGGTCGCTCTCGCGCAGGTGGAAATGGCGGTCAACGCGTCGTTCCTTCAGCCATCGCTCCGTCCCCCGAGGTCTCACGGTCGAGGGCGGGTGCAGCAGAACGAGCGTCATCCGGGACTTCGCCCGCCTTTGACCCTCTGAGCGCAGCGTCTCCGCTTCCACCTCGGTCAAGCCCGGTGCGGCGGTGGCCACCCCGACGGCAACCACCTCGTCGGCCTGCCGGTTGCAGAGCCTGGTCCAATTCGTCAGCGTCGGATCGGGCACGTAGATCGTGTACCGGTGATGCGTCTCCTGCCCCTGCAGCCAGGCGCGGAGGCGAAGGTCCTCGGGGCTCCCCTCCGGCGCCTGCGCAATGCCGGCAACGCCAAGCAGCGCATCCAGCCGCGCGCTGGTGACGAGGGCGCAGGCCGCACCACGCGACAGCGCCTCCGCAAGCTGGCGGGCGAATTCCTCCAGCGGCGCGCCGTCGCTGGCCGGAACGAGGAGGATGTTGGTGCCCGGTTGCCGGGGCCGGGTCTCGTGCAGAACGCCGTGCAGGCGAATGGACAACAGCCGCGCCAGCCATTCGTGGAGCTTCGGATAGCGACCCGCCAGTTCGCGAAAGCCCTCGCGCGAAAACTCGAGCAGCATCGAGTCGCGCGCGGCAACGACGGTGGTGCTTTGCACCGTGTCGCTGAAGACGCTTGTCGACCCGACAACCTGACCCGCAGCGCTTTCGAGGACCACCTTGGTCCCGCCACCCGTTTCCGCCAGTTCCCGGAGGCGCCCGCTGACAATGACGAACAATCCCTCCGCGGGCTCGCCTTGCCGCACCAGGACGTCCTCGCGGGCGACGTGCCGCCAGGCCAATCGCTGCTCGATGTCCCCCAGCAGTTCTTCCGTCAGGTCGCCGAACATCTCCCCCAGTACGCGCACCAGTTCCCGGTGGTAGAACCGGGGCGACAGGATCGTCCGCAACCTCCCCGAGATTTCGGGATGCCTGCCGAGGTGGCGATCGAACCGTTCCTTGGAGAGCGTGACGAGATGCGCCTCGGTAGCGGCCCTGAGGACGGCCGCGCCCTCGTCGCCGGTGGGCGCCCGCATTTCGCTCACGACATCGCCGGGGACGATCGTGGCCAGTACCCGCTGGTCGCCAACCGCGCCGCCGTCCGTCAGGGACTGGACGATCTCCAGGCGGCCGGACGCGACGAAGTAGAGCGCACCGCCTCCGGTTCCGTCGAGTCGGAGGAGCGCGTCTTCGTCGAGAGCAACGGATTCCAGTTCGGCGCGCAAACCATCCAGGCTCGAGTGGCCGGCGCCCCGCATAAGCGGGCTGTCGGCAAGGACCTGCACCGGATCCATACCGACGACCGGGGAGTCCGCTGGCATGGCTGGCTCCTACCCGCGTGGCGCCGTCGAGGGGACAGCCGTGCCGCCCTTGGCCCGGGGCGCCGGCCCCGAGGTCGGGATCATCGGGCGAGCGGGTGAGCCATCGACTGGATGACCGAGGGGTCAATGGCCCTGATCGCGTTCGCGATCTCCCGACCGATCAGGTCCATCCGGCGGATCAACTGCAGCCGTGCTGCGACCCGCTCCAGGTCTCCCCCGAAATGCGCGTGCAGGACCCCGCAGGCGTCCGCGAGACAGATCAACGCGACATCTCGGGGATCCGGAATCTCGCCCTCCATCAGGACGTCCGCAAACCGCGTCCTGGCGTTGTAGCGCGCCTTCCGATCGACGAGGAAGTACCGCGGCGAGCGGAAGATCCAGAGGTGCTTGATCGTCTCCTGAAACAGCCGCCTCTCCTCGCGTCTCAGAATCCCGCGCTCGACCAGTTTGGCGAGCGCATGTTCCTGGATCGAGGCCGTTTTCTCAGCGGCAAGGATCTCGATCCACTGCCGGGTCTGGTCGATCTCACGGCGATCCGCCATCAGCTCCAGCACATCGTCGAGCAACGGATCGCCGGTCGGCGCCCGATCCTGAATCATGAGGCGCTGCAGATCGGTTTCGATGCGACGGGCGAACGCAAGCTCCAGCATCGCGGCGCCCGCCATCGCAAGTTCGAGGGTGTTCTTGCCGACGGAAAGAAAAATGCCCTCGTCCTCATCGAGCAGGAGTAGCAACACTTCTTCCGAGAACGTCAGCATGGCAAAGAGCCACCTCTGGAGGCGATGGAAAGGTTATCGGGTACGCGGGCCAACGCGTCTACGTAACCGGGGCCACCTCAGTCTCGGCGAATTCCCCGGCCGACGGCCTGGCGCCGTTCGACCGACGCCGCTATCCGGTGCAAGCGCGGTGAACCGACGTCGGGAGCTGCCGCGGACATCGCGTCGGCCCACCAACGCTTCCGCGTCGACGCCCGCTGGGATGAGTCCCAACCCGTCCTCGCGGTCCTTGCACTCCCCGAACGAAGCGTTGACGTCCTCGTCAAGCAGGGCGTAGTCCGACTTCCGGGCCACGGCAAGATCAACCCGATGAAAGTCACTGGACTGAGTCCCGCCAGCCCGGCGCCAGTCAGGCGACCGGGTTCCGCCAGCGCAATCCCGAAAAACGCGCGAAGTCCGCATCATTCGAATGCAATTCCGCCTGGTGTTCGATGGCGAGCGCCGCGAGATGAGCATCGGTAACGAGCGAGGAGCCGATCGCCGGTCCGTGCACCAGGCTGGAAAGCACGTCCAGGTGGGACGGACCGGGATTCAGAATCTGCACGTTGGGTTGCCGAAGCCAAGCCCTACAGTGCTCCATCGTCTCCTCGACTGCCATCGGGGCCACCAGCACTCTCCGGTTCGACATCACCCGGGCAAAGCCCACGATCACGATCCAAGGAAGACCGACCGGCTCATTTCCTGACAGACACCGCTCCCACCAGGCTTTCGCCGCGTCGTGAAACGGGGCGTCCTCGTTGTACGCGTAGACCAGCAGATTGATGTCGGGGACGATCACGAACCGGACGTCTCCCCGCGGTTTCGCCGGAGAAACCGATCCACCTCCAATTCATCCACGAGCTGGTTCAGCTTGAGCGGGTCCACCCCAGGGACGAATCCCCGCCGCGCAGAAATGACCCGGAACGGCTCCCGCGACCCCACCGGTTTTTCCCCGACCGCAAGACCGCGCCGGAGCACCTCATTCACGACGGCTTTGAAGGATCTCCCGCTGTTCCGGGCCGCTTCCCGCAGGGCTCGGCCCGTGTCCTCATCGAGGGTCAGGGTGGTTCGCATCACTGGAGCATCATAGCATCACATAGATTGAACATCAGGATGTCATCCGCGCGCTGACCGGATGGACCGTCGGTTTGCCAGCGCCCCGCTTCCTGCCTGCGTGGGGCCGGATCACGCCCCCTCCCCGCGCTAGCAGCCTGTGGGCAAAGTGGCGTGAGCGCCGAGAGTGGCGAGGCGCCCGGCTGACAAGGCGCGCGAGGGAGGAGCCCCCACCGGGAGAACTGGCCCGAGCGTATTTCGACCGAAGCGCAACGATGAGCGACGCGAAGCGGCGCGTTTCAGCCGGGATGAATCGCCGCTCGAACGCCGCGCGACCTTGTTCACAGGCTGCTAGGTTTCCTCTGTGCCCCTCGTCCTTCTGATCGCCCTGCTGCTGACCGTCCCGGCGGCCGCGCTCGCGCAGGGAGGCCGGCCCACGGTCACCGAACTCGGCTGGGTGGAATCCTTCCTGATGACCCAGGAAGAGCGGCGCGCGTCCATCCAGGCGATGACCTACGGGGACCGCGAGGCCTTCCGGCGTCTCTTCTGGATGCGGCGCGATCCGGACCCGTCCACGCCGCAGAACGAGACCCTCAACCTCTATCTGGCGCGGGTGCGCCTCGCCGACTCGAGCTTCTCGGAGGACGGCGGCTACGGCGGGGGCGACCGGGCGCGGGTGTTCGTGCTGCTCGGCATGCCGGTGCAGGCCTTGCTCCAGCCGGCCACCGACAAAACCCCGGAAGGCCTCCTTTGGGTGTTCCCGCCCGACCCGGAACACGGCCTCGCGGACACGCTCGCAGCCCTCTACTACCGCGACGAGGAAGGCCAGCTCTTTCTTGAGAACCGCACCGTCGTGGACGAGAACCTCGAAGAGATGCGCCGGCGTCTGATCGCCCGCCCCGAGATCGGCTTCGAACGCGATGAAGCTAACCGGTTGGTCATTCCGAACCTCCCCACCGGGGGCTCCGAACGCGCCCGCCAGGTCCTCGCGGGCCTGGAGGCCGGCGCTGCGGCCGAGAGCACCTTTTCGTTCCGGGTGACCCCCGCCTATTTCCGGAGAGGCGATCGGGCGACGTACGTGGCCCTGCTCTTCGAAACGCCCGCCGGCGCGCTCGCTCCGGGGACCGATGGCCAACTGGCGGCCTCCGTCTTCGCGAGGACCGCATCCGCCCAGCAAGAAGGTCCCGGGGCCGCGACCTACCGGCTCCAAACCGCGCATACCTCGATCCAGGCAGCGGACGGTCCCGCTCGGTTCGAGGCGTCCCTGGTGCTGCCGCCCGGGGCCCATCGCCTGCTCGTCGGCGTGGTGGACGAGCAGTCCGACGCCTACGGCGCCGCACAGGTGGAGATCGAGGCGCCGGTCTTCCCCGAGACCGAGCCCGGGTTCTCTTCGGTGGTCCTCTACAGCGACACCACCACCCAGCAGTACAGCGGCACGGCCCCGGGACGCGCCTTCCAGTTCGGCCGCACGCACTTCAAACCCCGCTCGACCGGAGTGTTCCGTCAGGAGGAGACGCTCGGCGCCTTCTATTTCTTCTATCCGGGCGAACGCATTGACGACGGAGAGCTGCCCGAGATCGTGGCCGAGTACACCCTGAGCCGGGAAGGGCGCGACACCGGTTTCGTCCGTCCGGAGGCGCTGCCGACCAGCACCCGCCAGGCGGCCGCGAATGCGGAGATCGAGCTACGCGGCTTTGCTCCGGGGCGCTACGAGCTCGGGATCCGGGTCCTCTACGGCGATCAGGTCTACGAGACCCAGAAGGCGTTCACGCTGGTCCGCTGACGGCGCTCGTTCTCGGCTGCCCTGCCTCGGCTGCCCTGCGGGCGGCGATCCATCTGGAGAGCGCACTCTCAGGACTCCGTCTCTGCCGCGACCTCCCTTCCGAACCGCGCCACCGATTCGAGCGTCCCACGGACGTCGTCCCAGGTCGTCGTGTGGTTGATGATGCAGAGCCGGAGCGAGAACGTCTCGCGGACCTGCGTGGACGAAAGCATCGCTTCGCCGCCCCAGAACACCCGGGCGAGCACTTTCCGGTTGATCGCCTGGAGTGAATCTTCGTCGTCCGGCGCACCGCGAGGGCGAGCCCGGAAACAGAGAATCCCGAGCGAAGCGGGGTTCAGCAGCTCGAGATCCGAGCTCTCGCGAACATGGTCGTCGGCTCTCGCGGCCAACTCCATCCCGCCCGCGATCGCCTTCCGGAGCGCCGCCATCCCGAAGGTCTGGATCGTCATCCAGACCTTGAGCGCGCGGAACGAGCGGCTGAGCTGCAGCCCGCGGTCGGCGAAATTCGGGTGGTTCTTCCCCCAGAGGGTGTCCTGGAGCACGTCGTGGTGAAGCCCGAACGGGGTCTCCAGAGTGCGGGCGTCCTTCACCAGCAGACATCCCGCCTCGTACGGCTGGAAGAACCACTTGTGCGCGTCCAGCCCGATGGAATCGGCGCGTTCCATTCCGCGTAGCAGAGCCTTCCCTCGTTCGGTCACCGCGGCGAAGCCGCCGTAGGCGGCGTCCACGTGCATCCAGATTTCTTCCGCGGCGCAGAAATCGGCGATCTCGGGAAGGGAATCGATGGTTCCGGTACTGGCCGCCCCGGCGTTCGCGCACACCACCAGAGGGTGAAGCCCGGCGGCGCGGTCCTCGCGGACAGCCTGGCGCAGGGCGTCGAGGTCGAGGCCGGTGCGTCCGTCGGCCGGAAGCCGCCGAACCCGGTCTCGGGGAATCCCGATGATCATGGCGGCGCGGTCGAGCACGCTGTGGCTCTGGTTGCTCAGGTACACCACGCCGCGCTCGGGATTGCCCGCCGCTTCCCGCGCCGCCACGAACGCGTTCAGGGTGGCCGCCGAACCCCCGCTCGTGAAGAGGCCGCCGGCTCCCTCGGGGTAGCCGACCCACTGCCGGAACCAGTCGATGACGACCAGTTCGAGCTGGCCCGGGCCGCTCGCCACCAGCCAGGTGCAGGCATTGATGTGGTACCCGGACGCCAAGAAATCGGCGAGCACCCCGGGCCAGGTGGGCGAAGACGGCACGAAGGCAAAGGAGCGGGGATGATCGAGCCGGGTCGCGAACGGCAGGATCTCGCGCGCCGCCCGGTCGATGACCTCTTCCGCCGCCCGTCCTTCCTCCGGGGGTTCCTCCACCAGCCGGTCGGCGAGGGCGGTCCGGAAATCTCCGTCCCACGCCTCCGTCTGCGGCAGGTTCTCGAAGCGTTCCACGAGCAGCTCGGCCGCGTGGCGGGCCAGTTCCAGCATGCGTTCCGGCGCCATCCGGAGCCCATCGGGCGGAATGCCGTCCGACGCTCGACCGTTGTTCTTGACCGGTTCCAGGTTGTCTACCCTTCGGACGTTCTCATCGACCGGAACCGAACTCTATTCAGCCCCTGCGCAGAACGCCAAACCAAGCCAATCCGAACGAAACCAACGTCAAGACCAGGAGAAATCCGGACACCTGCGTGGCCCGGCTCCCGGACAGGGCAGTGCAGGTAGCGGCCGAAGATCGGCAGATCGTCGTCCCTACCGCACGCAGTCGGAGACGATGACGACGTCATCGTCCTCCAGGTAGTTCACCGTATAGGGGCACTGACCCTGCGACTGCATGCCGTCGTACTTCCCGGTGCCGCCGGCAAACTCGAAGCCACCGTCACCGCCGCCCCCGCCGGCGGCGTCGCCTTCCTGACGCCACGCGGTCGTGTACACCTCGTCTCTATCGCCGTCCTCGAAGGTGCACTCGCTGTGGATATCCAGTTCGGCTTCCGACCGCGAAATGAAGATGGCGCAGGTCCCGTGCAGGGTGGCCCCCGGGGCGAGGGCGTTGCCCTCCGGGGCGTCGGTGACCCTCATGACTCCGTGGAGCGATCCCGCGATCACCGTCTTGCCCGGATGCTGGATCGTCGTGTAGTCCCGCTTGCCGATCAGCACGAAGCTCAACGCCTCGACCTCCTGGGCACGGGCGGGCCCGGCGGCAGCAAGGCTGAACACCAGGGCCGCAGACAGCAGTCGCGCAACAGGCATCGAAACCCTCCTTGGTAACCCCGTTCAGGAACTCAGGAACCCAGATGTTCCCGGAAGAAACGAACCGTGAGCGGCCACGCCTGGGAGGAGGCCGCCAGGTTCCGTCCCTCGCGGCCTTCCTGCGCCCGCAGGAACCCGTGTCCCGCGCCGTCGAAGATCTCCACCTGGAAGACCTTGCCGAGTTCCTCCATCCGCGCCTGCGCCGGCGGAATCGTCTCGTTCACCCGGGCGTCGTCGCCGCCGTAGAGGCCGAGTACCGGCGCCTCGACCGCAGCGAGCGCCTCGTTATCCGGTGAGGTGCCGTAGTACACGACGGCGGCGCCGAGTTCCGGATCGTAAGTGGCGAAGCTGAAGCTGGTGCGCCCGCCCCAGCAGAAGCCGACCACGCCGTACGCGTCTTCGGCCGCAGGAAGCGCGGTCGCCCAGTCCGCGACCGCTTTCAGCCGGGTGTGCACCTCATCGGCGTCGAGCCCCCGGACCAGCGCCACCGCGCCGTCCCGGTCCACCGAATCCGTCCTGCCGCCGTCCGGGCCCTTCCCGGTCAGCATGTCGGGAGCGACCGCGATGAACCCCTGCGCGGCGAACTCGTCGGCAACCCCCCGGATCCAGTCGGTGAGGCCGTAGATCTCGTGGATAACCACCACCACCGGCGCGGTGTCCGACCGCTCCGGATAGACGATCCAGGACTCGACCGTATCCCCGCCGGGAGCGGGCACCGAGACCCACTCGCCGTGCCGGGCCGACGTGTTCAGCCGGTCGCGGGCGGTGTCATCGGACCCCGGGAGGAGCTGGCCGGCGGCAAGCGCACCGCCGGCAAGAAGCGCGCCCAGAGCGAGCGCAAGAGGACGGGAAGAGCGGAGATTGAGGCGCATGGCCCGAGTATAGTCATGGCGCATCGCGCCGCTTCCCGCGCTGGATAGAGCGCCGGAGCGCTGCCAAAAACCCCGCCGAAAGCACCGCCGAACCCAGCCAGACCATGCCTCGCAGCGCGTCTCGGCGACACGGCTGGCGGGCCGCCGCTGCCGGAGTAGCGCTGGTCGTCGCCCTCTGGGCGGTCTTCTTCTACGCGCCCACCGAACTCACGATGGGCAACCTGCAGCGGATCTTCTACTTCCACCTGGCGTCGTGGTGGCTGGCGTTCGCCGCCTTCCTGCTGGTGGCCGGAGCGAGCATCGGCTGGCTGCGCACCCGGAATCCGCGCTACGACATCGCGGCGCTCGCCGCAGCCGAGATCGGGACGCTCTTCACCACCGCCGGACTCGCGATGGGAACCATCTGGGCAAAGCCGGCGTGGGGGATCTGGTGGACCTGGGACGCCCGGCTCACCACCGCATTCGTCCTCTGGCTGATCTACCTCGGCTATCTCCTGCTCCGCAGCTACGTGGACGACCCGACGCGGCGCGCCAACCTGGCGGCGGTGCTTGGAATCCTGGGCGGCGCCGACGTCCCCATCGTGTACTTCTCGATCCGCTGGTGGCGCACCCAGCATCCGGCGCCGGTGATCATGGGGGGCCCGGACTCGGGTCTGCATCCTGACATGTGGATCGCGCTCCTCATCTGTCTCGCCGCCTTCACGCTGCTCTTCTGGTGGCTCTTCGGCTGGCGGATGGATCTCGAGCGCGAGGCCCGTTCCGTCGAGGCGCTCCGCCAGCGCCGTCTCGCGGAGGCCTCATGAACGACTGGCTGGCCGCCGGCTACATCGCCTTCTTCGTGCTGCTCGCGGGCTACCTGATCCGGCTCACACTGCTCGAACGGGGCCTCCGGCGCGAACGGGAGCGTCTGACTGCGTCGGAGGCGCCCAGGGACGAATCATGAGACGGCTCGAAGGCGTCGCGGCGCTGATCACCGGCTCTTCGTCCGGGATCGGGCGTGGGCTCGCGCGCATCTTCCTCCAGGAGGGAGCGCGGGTGTTCCTCACTGCGCGCGGGGAGGAGCGACTCCGGGAAACCGCGGACGAACTGGAAGCTCTGCACCCCGGACGAACCGGCTTCGCTGCCTCCGACGTCGGGGACGCGGATTCAGCGGAGGCCATGGCGCACGCGGCGCTCGTCCGCTTCCCCGACCTCTCGGTGCTGGTGAACAACGCCTCGATCCTGGGAGTGCGGGCGCCGATCATCGAGCAGGACCCGAAGGTCTGGGCGGACACCCTCCGGATCAACACCGCGAGCCTCCTCTACGTCACGAAGCCCCTGCTCCCGGCTTTCCTGGAGCGGGAGTCCGCCTCGATCATCAACGTCAGCTCGACGGTCGGCCGCATCGGCAAGCCCAACTGGGGACCCTACGCGGTGTCCAAGTTCGGCCTCGAGGGGTTCACCCAGACCCTCGCCGCGGAGCTCAAAGACACCGGAGTCCAGGTGAACAGCGTCAATCCGGGAGCGACCCGCACCCCGATGCGCGCCGCCGCCTACCCCGCGGAGGACCCCCTGACCCTGCCCACTCCGGAAGAGATCGCCGAAGTCTTCGTGGTTCTCGCGTCGCCCGAATCGGCCGCTACCACGGGCCAGGCGCTGAACGCCCGCGACTACCTGCGCGCAAGGTAAGGATCGCGTGAGCGACGAACGCTTCGGGACCCGTTTCGGGACCGCGATGACCCTCATCGGGGTCGCGGTGGGGCTTGCCAACATCTGGCGGTTTCCCTACCTGGCGGGCCGGTACGGAGGCGGAGCGTTCGTCGCGATCTATCTCGCGTTCGTGCTCCTCCTCGGCGCTCCGGCGCTCATGGCCGAATGGAGTCTCGGACGCCTGACCCGCGCCGGCCCGGGCGGCGCCTTCACGAAGATCGGGATGCCCGGCGGCCGCTTCGTGGGGGGCCTGCTCGTCCTTACCGTGTTCATGGCCTGCTCCTACTACACGGTGGTGGTGGCCCAGGTCCTCTTTTATGCGGCACTCGGCGGCGTGGTCCCCGAACCCGAGGCGTTCTACGCCGAAAACTTCGGCGGCATCACGGGGCTCAACCTCAGCCTCACCGTCCTGGTCTTCGGGGCCATGGGGCTGGTGGCGGCCTTCGGGGTGCGGCGCGGCGTCGAGCGGCTGTCACGAATCGCGATGCCGCTCGTGGGGATCGGACTCGTCGTCGTGGCGGTCCGTTCCGTCACCCTTCCGGGCGCCTCCGAGGGCGTCCGCTACCTGCTCTGGCCCGACTTCGACCGGGTCAACGCCGAGACCTTCCTGGCGGCGCTCGGGCAGGCGTTCTTCAGCCTCTCGCTCGGAGGCACCTTCTTCCTCGCCTACGGCAGCTATCTGCCCTCGACCGCCAACCTGCGCCGCCTCGCCGCCTCGACGATCTTGGGCGACACGGGCGCCGCCATCCTGGGTGGGCTCGCCGTGCTCCCGGCCGCCTTCGCCCTCGGGGTGGAGCCGGCCTCGGGTCCGCCGCTCGTGTTCTTCACCCTGCCCCGGGTCTTCGCCGCCATGCCGGGCGGCGAGTTCTTCGGTCCGGTGTTCTTCCTCGCACTCTTCCTCGCCGCCTTCCTGTCGGCGCTCGCCGCGCTCGAGGTGATCGTGAACTCGGTCGTCCCCTGGACCGGCTGGAGCCGGCCGCAGGTGATCGCGGCGGTGGTGGCCCTCCAGATCCCGGTCGCGCTACCGTCCATGGTGAGCGCCGACTACCTGGGGTGGAGCGACCTCATCTGGGGCTCCACGATGCAGCCGATCGGTTCGGCGCTCACCCTGATCGGTCTAGGGTTCTTCGTCTCGCGGGGCCGGGCGCTCGCCGAGGCGGGCCGGGGCTCGACGAAGCCTCCGGGCGGCCTCTGGCTCTTCTGGATCCGCTGGGTGATCCCCGCGGCCATCGTGGTGGTTCTCTTCTGGGGTTGGAGCGGCACGCTCCGGGATCTGTTCTCATGACTTCTTCTTTGGTGACCGGAGACGGCTCCCCGCTACGAGTCCGGCACGGACAGCTCCATTTCTTTATCCGGGAGACGCTGAAACGGGTCCGGCTCGCGCCCGAGCTGGCCTCCCACACCGCGGACGCCATGGTGGGCGCCAATCTGATGGGCGAAGACCAGGACGGGGTGGCGTGGCTGCCGGGACTCGTCACCGGGCTCTCCACGCGGCATGTGAATCCGGCCCCGGACATGCAAGTTGTCTCCTCCTCGGGGGGGACCGCGGTGCTCGACGGGGACAACGGGCCCGGCCCGGCGATCGCCTGGCGCGCGATGATCGAGGCCATCAGCGGTGCGAACCGCCACGGCATCGGCAGCACCGCCGTGCGCCGGAGCAACCGGATGGGGTCGCCGGGATATTTCGCGGCGATCGCCCTCTCTCACCAGATGGCGGGAATCGCGATGGCGAGCGAACCCGTCCGCCCCGGCGACGGGGAGCGGCTACCCGCCAGCGACCCGGTGGCGCTCGGAATCGCGGTCCCCACCGCAGAAACCGCCGCTCCAATGGTCCTGAGCCTGAACCTTCCCCCGGAGGGCGATGAGCGCGCTGTCGCCCTCGGCCTCGCGCTCGAGTTCCTCATGACGCTCGGGGGGGCGGCGCTCCCCGAGGAACTCGCCGCGGAACCCCACCCCGACCCCACCCACCGCGGCACCGGTCACTTCTTCCTCGCCTTTCGGATCCGCGCCTTCGCCCCCTGGGCCGGCTTCCGGAACCGGATGGTGGAGCGGCTCGCCCCACTGCGCCGGGCCCGGATCGACTATCCGGGCCAGGAGGCCGCCGCCGTCGAAGAACAGCACCGTACCCGCGGAATCCCCCTCGAAAGGAAGACCGCCGATTCGCTCCAGCAGATGGCTTACCAACTCGGCATGAACGACATCTGGGACAGCCTGGGCAAGTAGTCGCGGGCGCCGCGGCGGGGTTTCTTCGCCGGCGCCCCCCGGTGGATGGCGGCGCAGTTCTCGCCGCTCGGTGTCCGCGCGATCAGCGGTGGGCGAACGCTGCTCTGGTCCGCGGACCGTTCTCGATGAAGTTCCGGACCCCGATCCCCATGTCCTCAAGGGCGCAGCCCTCGCCGAAGAGGCGGATTTCGAGGTCCAGGCCGGAAGCGAGATCCGTGGCGGCCCCCTCCCGGACGGCCCTCTGGATGAGGGCGTCCACGGGCCGGGAAAGATGGCCGATGTCCACTTCGGGCAACTCGTCCGGAACGGGGATGGGGCCGTCCGGCATCTCCGGCAGGGACCCGCCGTCCGACGCGGCCTCGGCGACCACCTGAACCGCCCGCTCCCGCAGCCGCTCCCCCGGGACCAGCTCGCTGACGAGGCCCAGCGCGAGCGCCTCCTTCGCCGAAACGGCCCGCCCGGTCCGGAGGATCTCCCACGCCGCCTCCACCCCGATGAGACGGGGCAGCCGCTGCGTCCCCCCGGCGCCCGGAATGATGCCGATGTTCGGCTCGGGCTGGCTGGCGAGAACCCGGAGTCCCTCGCGCGCGATCCGGGCGTGGCAGGCCATGGCCAGCTCGTTCCCGCCCCCGACGGCCATCCCGTTCAGCGCGCAGACCACCGGCTTCTGGAACCCCGCGATCCGGTCAAGGATCCGGTGGGAGGCCCGCGAGAGCCGCTCCCCGTCGCCGGGTGACCCGATGCGGGCCAGCATGCGAATGTCGGCTCCCGACACAAAGGCCTTGACTCCGAACCCGGTGAAGACGACTCCGAGGACAGCGTCATCCGCCGCCACCTCGTCGAGACGCGCATCGAACTCGGCGAAGACCTCCTCGTCGAGCGCCCCCAGCACTTCCGGCCGGCGGATGGTCAGCACCGCCACCGCGCCGGTCCCTGCCGGAACGTCGCTCCTCCCCACCCGGGGCACCGGGCGGGACGTCCAATCGGGAAGCTGCGAAGCGAAGTCCGCGGGGTCGAAGAAATCGGGCTCCCGTTCCCGGTAGGACGCGAGAAGGTCCGAAACCCGTGCCGCCCCCAGCTTCCGCATGAGGCCGAACGGGTGGACGACCGCCAGCGCGAGGTGGCAGGACATGTCCAGATCGGGAACCGAGATCGCCCCTTCGGCGGCGGTCCAGGCCGCGAGTCCGAGGTAGGCGGCGGTAATCCGTTCCTCGATGGCCCGCTTCCGCTGCTCCGGAACGGGCACTTTCTCGCCCCGCGCCGGCACCTCCCAGACCCGGCCGGTGGGCCCGCCCTCGGCCATCGCTTCGTCGAGGAGGCGGGGAACCCGGAACCAGGGGTGGAGGCGCTCGTGCATCGCGGCGAACCCCTCGTGGCCTATCGGGTTCCCGCCGGTGAGGTTCATGGCGGTGAAGGGCCCGATCCCGAGTCGGAGCGCCCGGCGGGCGACGTCGTCCACCTCCTTCGAGGTTCCGAGCCCTTCCTCCACCGCGAGTGCGGCCGCCAGAAAGAGCCCTTCGAAGATGGGGTTCAGGGCGTGGCCGAAACGGCTCGCGACCGCGACCGGCACCTTGCCGATCTCCTCGTAAAAACCGAGGAGCCAGGGGACGAGCCCCCGGGCGGACTCGGCGGCAACGATCTCGACGACCGGGTTCCGCTCCGCCGGGAAGAAGTAGTGGGCGACGGCGGCGCGTCCCGGCCGGGATAGCTCGGCAAAGATGCGGGACGGCTCGATGTGCGACGAATTCGACAGGAGGACCGCCCCGGGGGCCGCGAGCTCCTCGACCGAGGCGAAGATGCGCCGTTTGATCGCGAGATCCTCGGAAGCCGCCTCGATGACCAGGTCCACGCCGGCGAGCCGGCCGTAGTCGCTCGTGAAATCGACCGCTGACCGCATCCGCTCGGCCTGGGCGTCCTTGAACGCCCCCGACTGGCGACCCTTCTCGATCTTCCCGAACATCTTCCGCCGGCCGGACTCGAGCGCCGCCTCCGAAATGTCCAGGACCGCGGTCTCCACCCCGTGCGGCGCGAGCGTCTTGACCAGGTGGAGGGCGATATCCGGCCCGATCTGACCCGAGCCGATGACCGCGGCGCGGCGGATCGCGCGCCCCTGCCAGGAATAGCCGGCGAGCTTGCCTTCCATGCCCGGCCGATCAGCGATCTTCGTCGGACATCCGCGATTGCCAGCGCTCAATCTGCCTGGCCGCGGCGTCGCGGCCGCCAAGACCGAAGGCCACCGCGAAAGACACCGCGATCGCTCCGAGCACGATGCCGAAGGCCAGCTCGATGATCTCGTTGGCGATTCCCATCAGGCTTAGCCCGACCGCGGTGGTGAACAGGAGGATGCCTACCCGCGCCGCGAGCGCCAGCAGCCGCGCCTGCGGGATCGAACCCGCCAGAATCCCGCGCGCCGAGAGGTTGGCGAGGAAGACCCCGAATCCCAGGAACACCACTCCCAGCAGGAAGTGGCCGGCGAACTGGAGCAGCAGCGCCAGGAGGTCCGCCGCGTTCTCGAACCCGACGAGGCTCGCCGCCTCGATGCTCGCAAACAGCATGATGAGAGCCAGCACCACCACCCGCACGACGTTCGAAGCCGCGAACTCGTCGCCGGTTGTCGTGCTGGTCAGCCCGATCCGGGTGAGCACGTGGTCGAAACCGGCTTCCCGCAGGAGATCGCGCGCCAGGTTCGAGATGATCCAACCCACCACGTAGGCCGTCACGAGCAGCGCCACCGCCACCAGGAGGAGCGGCAGGGCGGCAAAGACCCGACCCAGCATCTCGCTCGCCGGTCCGGTGATCACGTCGAGGCTCAGGCGGTCGAGACCGGTCAGGATCACGGGGAAGAGCACCAACAGATAGGCGATCCCGCCGAGGAGCGCGGAAGGCGTCCTCGAACCCAGAACCCGCCGCAGGCCGAGCCTTTCCGCGGCGCTGTCGAGTCCCACCGCGGCGAGCAGATTCGTCACCAGCGCCTTCGCAATCCGGGCGATGAACCAGCCGACGAGAAAGATGATGATCGCGCCGAGGACGTTCGGAAGGAAGGTGATCACCTGATTCAAGATCGTCTCGATCGGAAGCAGCACGCCCTCGAGTTCGAGCGCCTTCAGGATCGGTGGAAGGAACAGCAGCAGCACGATCCAGTAGACGACCTCGGGGACCGCATGCGAGATCCGTCCTGGCGGCCGGTCGTCCCCCCGATCGAGCCGCTCGTCCACGCCGGCCGCCTCGAGCGCCACCCGCACGGCGCGGCGGAGCACCGCGGCCAGGAACCAGGCCGCGAGGAACACCACGAGAGCCCGCCCCAACTGGGCCGCCATCGCCATGATCCGCCCGAGCATCGTTCCACCGATGCCGCCGATGCTCGACAAATCCACCACCGAGGCCACTCCGGCGCCGACCAGAACCAGGAGACCCCAGAAAACGATCCGGCCCGCGAGGGCATCCACATCCTGGCGGGCGGCCCGTTCCGGCCCCAGCACGAGGCGCACCCCGCCGGCGACCCGCGCGGCCACCTTTTCCCTCAGACCCAGGCGGAACAGAGCCCGGCGGAGCAGGATGACCACCGCCAGCGCGAAACCGAAGGCGGCCACCAGGACGCCCAGCGCGATCACGAGGTGACCCACGGTCGAATCGAAGATCGGCGGTATCCGGCGCAGCAGATCGGAGAGAGTGTCGAGCATGGCGGGATGGTAGTGAATGCGGATTCGGCCCACCGGCGGGGGCCTTCCAGCCAGGACACGAGCCAGGCTTCCGGCGCCGACCGAAGTGGTACATTGCCCTGAATTCAGGGCTCCGTCCGACGACTCGGCTGCGGCCCCGAGTTCCCTTTAAGGAGTGGAAAAGCGATGCGACGCAGGCGGTTTCTCAGTTCGATGGGCGAAGCGGGCAGCGCTGCGTTCGTCACCACGCTTTTTGGACCGGAGACGATCCACAACGTCGAAGCGGCGGCGCAGCGAGCGTCCGGGCGGAGCGCTGACGATCTGGCCGGCGACGAGAACTACTGGAGCGAAGTCCAGCAGGCGTTCAGCGTTTCGCGCTCGATCATCAACCTGAACAACGGCGGGGTCTGCCCGTCACCCCGGATGGTCACCGAAGCGTTCGTCCGCTACACCTGGCAGCAGGAGGAAGCCCCCGTGTACACGATGTGGGAGATCCTGGAGCCCCGCAAGGAGAACGTGCGGCAGCGGCTCGCGACGGTCTTCGGATGTGACCCCGAGGAGGTCGCGCTCGTCCGGAACACCTCGGAAGCCATGGAAATCCTGCTACTTGGCATGGATCTCCAATCCGGCGACGAGATCCTCACCACCACCCAGGACTATGGGCGGATGCTCACCACCATCCGCCAACGGATACGCCGCGAGGGGATCGACCTCAAGTTCATCCAGATCCCGACTCCGGCAGAGACCGATGAAGAGGTCGTGGAAGGGTTCAGGAACGCCATCACCGACCGGACGAAAATCATCCTGATGTCCCATCAGATCAACCTCACCGGGCAGATCCTGCCGGTGAAGGCGGTCTGCGACGTCGCCCGCGAGCGGGGCGTCGAGGTCATGGTGGACGGCGCCCACTCCTTCGCCCAGTTCGATTTCAAACACGAGGACATCGGCTGCGACTACTTCGGCACGAGCCTCCACAAGTGGCTCCTGGCCCCCAAGGGAACCGGGATGCTCTACGTGAAGAAGGACAAGATCCCGAAGATCTGGCCCATGATGCCGGCCCCCGAGCGCATGGACGCCGACATCCGCAAGTACGAGGAGATCGGCACCCATCCCGCCGCCAACTTCGTGGCGATCGGCGAGGCGATCACCTTCCACAACACGGTGGGCGCGAAGAACAAGGAGGCGCGGCTCCGCTACTTGAAAAACACCTGGGCCGACCGCCTGTCCGCGCTTCCGGACACCGAACTGCACACCTCGCGCGACCCGAAGATGAGTTGCGCCATCGGCAACATCAACCTGAAAACGATCGAGGCCCCTCGGCTCCGGGACTACTTCTGGGACAAGCACCACATCATCGTGACCCCGATCATGCACGAGGAGTTTCAGGGACTCCGGATCACGCCGAACCTCTACACGACCATGGCCGAACTCGACTACTTCTGCGAGGTGTACGAGCACGTCGCGAAGAACGGCTTGCCGAAGTCGGCCTAGCAGCCCGCATGAAGAGCCGTCCGGTCGAACGTCCCGGGACCTGACGCCCGGCCCAGCACCCCGTGCGTAAAGTCACGCGGCATTCCCGAGCCAGAAGGGATGGTGGTCGGGTGACCCCGCCCCCCGTCCCTTCCGCTCCGGGGTCTCCGCGGTGCTCACGCCCCGCTCCGGAAGCCCGAGCCAGAAGGGATGGTGGTCGGGTGACCCCGCCCCCCGTCCCTTCCGCTCCGGGGTCTCCGCGGTGCTCACGCCCCGCTCCGGAAGCCCGAGCCAGAAGGGATGGGGGTCGGGTGACCCCGCCCCCCGTCCCTTCCGCTCCGGGGTCTCCGCGGTGCTCACGCCCCGCTCCGGAAGCCCGAGCCAAGAGGGATGGGGGTCGGGTGACCCCCGCCCCCGGTCCCTTCCGCTCCGGGGTCTCCACGGTGCTTACGCCCCGCTCCGGAAGCCCGAGCCAAGAGGGATGGGAGTCGGGTGTCCCCGTCCCCCTTCCGTCTCGCTCCGGGGTCTCCGCGGTGCTCACGCCCCGCTCCGGAAGCGGCCGGCGATGCATCCCGGCCAAACAGCCGGTGACGAAACCCACGCGGCCCAGTTCTCCCGGTGGGGGCTCGGCTGGCGATCCATCCCGGCCAAACAACCGGTGACGAAACCCACGCGGCCCAGTTCTCCCGGTGGGGGCTCGGCCGGCGATCCACCACCGGCTGTTCACCGCGTCGCTTCGCGTCGCTCATCGTTGCGCTTCGGTCGAAATACACACGGGCCAGTTCTCCCGGTGGGGGCTCCTCCCTCGCGCGCCTTGTCAGCCGCGCGCCTCGCCCCCACCGGGAGACTGGCCAGCCTCGGTGCTCACGTCACTTTACCCACGGGCTACTAAATGACCCGAACTGCGGCGCCCCATGCCGCTACCCCGGCGTTTCGTCAGTACGACCACAACCCGGCGTTCTATGACGAGATGCTCGAGACCGACGGGTCCCCGCGGAGCCACTGCGCGGACTTCTTCGAGACGATCCGGCAGACCCCACCCGAGGAGCTGCGGCAGATCCAGGAGCGCGTCACCCGCTCGTTCCTCCACGAGGGAATCACTTTCACCGTCTACGGCGACGAGCAGACCATCGAGCGGGTCTTCCCGATCGACTGCCTGCCGCGCATCGTGCGGGGGGACGACTGGGACGCGGTCGCCCGCGGGCTGGAACAGCGTCTCCGGGCGCTTAACCTGTTCCTGCACGACATCTACCACGGGGGTCTCATCATCCGGGACGGCGTGATTCCCGCCGAACTGGTGTACGGCAACAAGCACTACCGGATCGAAATGCGGGGCATCGAGGTCCCGCACGGGGCCTACGTCTCGGTCTGCGGAACCGATCTGGTGCGGACCCACGACGGGTTCGCGGTCCTTGAAGACAACCTCCGGGTGCCTTCCGGCGTCAGCTACATGCTCGCCTGCCGCGATGCGCTCAAGCGCAGCATGCCGCGACTCTTCCGGCGTTCACGGGTGCGGGACGTGGAGCAGTACAGCCGGCTGCTGCTCGACACGCTCCGGTCACTCGCGCCGCCGCAGGTGAACGATCCGAACATCGTCCTGCTCACCCCCGGCGTCTACAACTCGGCCTACTACGAGCACGCCTTCCTGGCCCGTCAGATGGGCATCGACCTGGTCGAGGGACGCGACCTGCTGGTGCACAACCGGCGCGTGTTCATGCGGACCACGGCCGGGCTGCGGCAGGTGGACGTGATCTATCGCCGTATCGACGACGACTTCATCGACCCGGTCACCTTCCGCGAAGACTCGGTCCTCGGCGTGCCGGGACTGTTCCACGCCTACCGGGCGGGCCGGGTCGTGATCGCGAACGCCCCCGGGACCGGCGTCGCCGACGACAAGGCGGTCTACGCCTTCGTGCCGCGCATCATCAAGTACTACCTGGGCGAGGAGCCGTTGATCAATCCCATCCCGACCACGCTCTGCCGCGAGCGCGACGGACTTTCCTACACCCTCGCCAACCTGGACAAGCTGGTGGTGAAGATGGTCGGGGAGTCCGGGGGTTACGGGATGCTGGTGGGGCCCCACGCATCGCAGGCGGAGCGGACCGAGTTTGCGAGAGCGCTCCGGGAGAACCCGGCCAACTACATCTCTCAACCGACGCTCGCCCTGTCGCGGGCCCCGTGCCTCATCGGGGCGCACATCGAGCCGCGGCACGTGGACCTCCGGCCGTTCATTCTGCAGGCGGAACGGACCGAGATCGTTCCCGGAGGCCTCTGCCGCGTCGCGCTCAAGAAAGGCAGCCTGGTGGTGAACTCCAGCCAGGGAGGCGGCTCGAAGGACGCCTGGATCGTGGACACCCCGGAAGCGCCGGGGAGCCACGCCCCGACGGAGGGCTGATCATGCTCGCCCGCGTCGCCGACAACCTCTACTGGATGAGCCGCTATCTGGAGCGCGCGGACCAGACCATCCGGCTGCTGGGAGTCCAGGTCCGTTCCGTGGCCGACAACACTTCCGAGCAGGTGGCAGCCGGGTGGACGCGGCTCTTCCGCAGCCTGAAAATCCAGCCTCCGGGCGGCGATCCGCTCTACGGCGACGAGGACGCCTTCCTGCTTGCCGATGCCTACACGCTGGCGGACTTCATGAGCTTCGAGCGGGACAACCCCGGCTCGATGGTGTTCCTGTGGGGCATGTCACGGGAGAACGCCCGGCAGGCCCGGCAGGAGATCACCCAGGAGATGTGGGGACAGCTCAATCGAACCTATCTCTCGCTGCGGGAGACCAAGCTGCATTTCTTCTGGAACAAGGAGCCGGAGAACTTCTACAAGGAGACCTCCGCCCAGATCTACCTCTTCCGGGGAGTGACCGACAACGGCCTCCGGCACGGGCTCGCCTGGGATTTCATCCGGCTCGGCCGCTTCATGGAGCGTATCCAGGTCACCACCCAGATCCTCGAGAACTATCTTCCGAGCCTCGACGACGCGGACACCGATCTGGACTGGTCGCTGCTCCTCAGGAATTGCGCGAGCTTCGAGCCCTATTGCCGCCACTACACGCCCGCGATCGATCCGTGGAAGGTGATGACCTTCCTGATCCACGAACCGGAGTCGCCCCACACCCTCCGGTTCGCCGCCGAGGAGATTCGCAACGGGCTCGGCCGGATCGATCCGGCCGGAGGCGCCCGGCATCCGCTGCAGGCGGCCCACCGGATCGCCGGCCAACTTCGCGCGCTGCTGGCCTACGGCTCCCAGAAACCCGACGATCTGGCGTCCACGCTCGTTGAAGTGCGCCGGCTTTCCCGCGGCCTCCACAGCGAGATCTACCGCCGCTTCATCTTCTATCCGGCAGATCGGGCCCTGCCGGGGAGATAACGTGTCCCGGCCATCGGCGCTCTATCGCGTAGAGCACGTCACGCGTTTCCAGTATTCGGAACCGGTCCGCGAGTCCGTCGTCACCCTCTATCTGCAGCCCCGAAACGACGCCTCCCAGCACCTGGAGTCGTTCCGGATCCTGACCGATCCCGGGGCCGAACTCGGCAATTACGAGGACTGCTTCGGCAATGCGGTGCATTTCTTCGACGTTCCGGGCGAACACGACCAAATGACGGTCACCTCGAAATCGCTGGTCGCCCTCCACGCCAGCGAACCCGAAGAGGCGGCCGGCTCGGGCTGGGACGCTCTGAAGGAGGTGCAGACGCACTCAATGTGGCACCTCCTGCACCCGACCGCGCTGACCCGACCGACGGCGGCGCTCGCCGCCTTCGTCGACCGGCACGGCATCGCGCGCCGCGAGACCCCCCTCACTTCGCTTCGGGAACTGACGGCCCGGATTCACGAAGCGCTCGCGTTCGAGCGCGGACGAACCCGCGTGGACTCGCCGATCGACGACGCCCTGCTGGCCGAGAGCGGCGTCTGCCAGGACTTTTCCCACATCATGCTGGCGATCGTGCGCGGCTGGGGTATCCCGGCCCAGTACACCTCCGGGTACCTCTTTCCCGTCCGGGAGGGACGGGAACAGACCATGGCGGAAGCCAGCCACGCGTGGATCGAATGCCTGTTGCCCGGCCTCGGCTGGGTCGGGGCGGACCCCACGAACAACACGGTGTCCCCGAAGCATCACATCCGGGTGGCCACCGGACGGGACTACCGCGACGTTCCGCCGACCCGCGGTACCTTTCGGGGAGCCGCCTGGCAGCAGCTCGAGGTGGAGGTCAACATCAAGGCCGTGGATACCGAGCCCTCCGGCGCCCCGGCGGGCCCGGGAAACATGCACGCCGCAGCACGGTCAAGATAGAGTTGCCCCCCCGATGGCACGCAAGCGCGACTCAGGCGGGAAGGCAGGAGGACCGACCTTCTCCTTCAAGCTGGAGAAGGATTTGGGAGAGCTGAGCCAGATGCTCGTAGAGCTTGAGGAGTTCGCGGAAGCGCACAATGTGCCGCCCATGGACACTCAGCGAATCACCCTTTCCGTGGACGAACTCGTCACCAACATCATCAAGTATGGAACGCGGGGAAGCGAACACGCCCACATTCACGTATGGGCGACGATCGCCGAAAACGTCTTTCAACTCGAGATCGAAGATCACGGGATACCATTCGACCCGTTTCACGAAGCGCCGGTCCCCGACACGAGCCTGCCTCTCGAAGACAGGCCGATCGGAGGACTCGGTGTTTTTCTCGTTCAGTCGCTGATGACCTCGACGCACTACGAACGGATCAAAGATCGAAACCGACTCAGCCTAACCCGGTCGCTTTCAGCCGGCGATCAGGAGGAAGCCTAATGAACCTGACAGATGAGACGAAGAACGGTGTTCTCGTGCTCTCGCCCCAGGGGCGCATCGACACCCGCACGAGCGGCGAGTTCGAGCAAGCGGTGATGGCGCACGCCATCGGGCCGGACGGCGCCACGCAGGTAGTGATGAATTTCGGAGGGTTGGACTACATCAACTCGACGGGAATGCGAGTGTTGCTGATTCTCGCCAAGAGGCTGGCCGGGGTGAAGGGCAAGCTGGTTCTCTGCAAGATGAAGGAGCACATCCTCGAGGTCTTCAAGATCAGCGGTTTCAATCAGATCCTGACGATTACGGACTCCGAAGACGAGGCTCTCAAGAAGTTCTAGCCCGGCGTCCCGGGCGGGGGCGGCACCAGGGCTTAACAACCTGTGGTGAAACCCAGGCGGCGTTCGAGCGGCGATCCATCCCGCCTGAACCGCCCCCCCACCGGGAGAACTGGCGCTTTGCGGCGCTCGGCGTTGCGTTTCGGTCGAAATACACTCGGGCCAGTTCTCCCGGTGGGGGCTCCTCCCTCACGCGCCTTGTCAGCCGGGCGCCTCGCCCCCACCGGGAGGACTGACCGCTCTCGGCGCTCACCCGGGTTCCACCACAGGCTGTTAACGGAAAAACCACAGCGCCCGACGAACTGAGCGCGGCATGCCCAAAGGGCTTGGCGAACCTACTGCGAAGCCGACGCTTTCGGACCCCGGCGGAACCCCGACGCCACCACCCGCACCCCGCGAGCACGGAAACCTCCGGGAATCTTGAGCAGCTCGAACTCCACCGCCTGACCCTCGATCAGGAACCCCGGCTCCGGGTCCAGCAGGGCGCTGCTCGGCACGTGGACGTCCGGCCCGTCGAAGCGCTGGATGAATCCTTCGCCCCGGTTGCGGTCGTACCACTTCACGACTCCCTCGGCCATGACACCCATTCTGCCATGGCCGGGCGCCCTCACCGGGAGAACCGGGCCCTCACCCGCTAACAGCCTGTGGTGAAACCCTGAAGGCATCCATTCGCGGCGCGTAGCGGCGCGGAGGTGGGGTGTGGGGAGGGGTTTCCCCTCCCCACAAGAGACGGTGGAGCGAATCGTGCAGCGATTCGCACCACCAGCAGCCTGTGGACAGAGTGGCGTGAGCGCCGAGAGCGGCCAGTCCTCCCGGTGGGGGCGAGGCGCCCGGCTGACAAGGCGCGCGAGGGAGGAATACCGGGTGTATTTCGACCGAAGCGCAACGATGAGCCACGCGAAGCGGGGCGGTTCAGCCGGGATGCAACGCCGCTCGAACGCCACGAGACTCTGTCTACAGGCTGCTTGCCCGTGGGGAAAGCGCCCCGCACGCACCCAAACCGCCAGATTCGGCGCGCGGGACGTCCTGGGGCTCGTGCGGGGTGCTTTCACCACGGGCTGCTAGGAGGCCGATTCCGCGGGCCTCCTCCAGTCGGTGTGGGGCGCGCGGTTGTGGACGAACCACTGCCAGAGGAGTCTCCCGTAGCTCGTGGGCTGCGCTCCGATTTCGTCGAAGAACGGCCGGAGCTGGAAATGGAGTTCCCGGAGGTTGTAGAAGGGCACGCGCGGGAAATAGTGGTGCTCGAGGTGGTATCCCGACCACAGGAACGCCACGTCCCAGAACCGTGACGGCCGCAGCACGCTGCCCCAGAGCGCCGGGTTCTCGGGCACGATGTCGTAGTGCTGGCCGAGCCGGTTCACGGTGAAGGCCACCGGAAACACGAGGAATACCGGGATCAGGTAGGCCTTGGAGGCCGCGAAGAATCCGCCGGCGGCAATCAGTCCGGCCAGGATCAACAGGTGTCCCACCATCGTCAGGGTGCGCTCCCGCGCGATGGCGCGCCGGATCTCTTCCGGGTAACCCGCTGACTCACGGCGGGCGGCCCGGAAATAGATGGCGATGAGCGCCGGCGTCAGGTAGAGCGCCTTGAACCAGCGCGCGTTCCGTTTCGGGGAGAGCCAGTGCCGTTTCGGGTCCGCCTCGGCGTCTCCCAGCTGGGCGTGGTGATCGAGGTGCCAGCGGGTGAACTGGGTCGCCGAGATCCCGCTCGGGAACGCGTAGAGATGGCGGAGCACCCGGTAGCCGGAGCGTCCGCTGCCGCCAAAGACCAGCAGGTGCACCACCTCGTGGAGCATCACGGTGAAGTTGAAGACCGTAAACCCGACAACCACGGCGGCCGGAATCCAGATCCACCATTCGGAAGCCCTCCAGGCGACCGCGCCGGCCCCGAAGAGCAGCAGGAACTGCCAACCCAGAACGAGGAAGTGAAGGAACGGCCGACGCCGGTGGAGCCGCCGCAACTCGGCAGGCGGCACCGCGGCGGCCAGCCGGGAACGCAGCTCCCCGGTCTGATCGGCCCAGTACGAACGCCCTCCGCCAGCGGATCCCATGCTTGCCGGTCATGGTACTTCCCGCGCCGCGGTCCTGCCGGCTTCCGGTGCCGCACTATGATCGCGCCCGATCCGGGGCGCCGCCCGTCTCGTGGCGTCGGGCCGGCACCCGAGGAGAAACCCATCACCGCGTATCGAGCCGGCCCGTTCCCCCGCGGCGGAGAGCGCGGCGGCGCCGGCCGGAACGGGTCCGATCTCGCCGCCGCGTGCTGCCGTCTCGACGGACGCGGATACCCGGCCTACCGGGACCTCGAAGGGCAATGGTCCCTCGGGGACGGGATCACCGTTTTCGTGGACCGGGTAGCCCGCGACCCTTTCGCTCCCCCGTCGCGCGTCCGGCTCCGGGTGGACGGAGGGGTGGCGGGGTTCCCGCCGGAGCTCTTCCGGAATCGGGTCCGGCGGATCGGGCTCTCCGACTACCTGGCGCGCCGCGTGGACCAGGCGATCCCGCGCTCCGGGAATCGCTCCGGGTCGGGGAACAGCGGGGTAGTCCGGGTCGACGCGGGCAGACAGGAGGTGCTGGAGCGCACTGCGGTCCACATCTTCGGCGACGGAACCGAACCTGCTTCCGTAGAGGCCCGTCTCGAGGTTGGTCTGCCGGCGGCCGGCCGCCGCATCCTGGGACAGCGGGCCGCCGACCTGCTGGCCGGCGAGCTCCCCCGGATCGCCCGGGAGGCGCTCGTTTTCCGGAACCTGCCCGACGGAGGCGCACCGTCCTTCGTGGACATCGTCGAAGACCAGGAACACCTCCGCTCCCAACTCGGTGCCCGGGGCTTGGCGGCCTTCGTCGCCGACGGCGCGGTGCTCCCGCGCGCGCACGGTGCGAGCGAACGCCCGCTTCGCGACGGGGTCGTCGCTTTCGAGAGCCCGGCCTCGCTGCGGGTGAGCCTCCCGCTGCTCCACTCCGGCAGCGGCCCCCCGGAGATCTCCGGCATGGGAATTCCCGAAGGCGTCACCCTGATCGTGGGCGGCGGTTTCCACGGAAAGTCCACCCTGCTCCAGGCGCTGGCCCGCTCGGTGGTCCCACACATTCCCGGAGACGGACGGGAGCGGGTCGTGACCCGGACCGACGCCACGACGATCCGCGCCGAAGAAGGACGCGCGGTGTCCTCCGTGGACGTGAGTCCGTTTATCCGCGAGTTGCCCGGAGGACGGCCGACCACGGCGTTCACCACCGAGAACGCGAGCGGCAGCACCAGTCAGGCGGCTTCGATCGTCGAGGCGCTGGAGGCGGGTTCCCGGCTGCTGCTGATGGACGAAGACACCTCGGCCACCAACCTCATGATCCGCGATGCCCGGATGCAGGCGCTGGTGGAGCGCGACGCGGAGCCGATCGTCGCCCTCCTCGACCGGGTGCGGGAGCTCTACGAGAGCCACCGGGTCTCGACCATTCTGGTGATGGGCGGCTCCGGGGACTACTTCGACGCCGCCGACACCGTGATCCAGTTGGCGGACTACCGGCCGCGCGAGGTCACGGCCCTGGCGCGCGAAGTGGGGGCTCAATATCCGACCCGGCGGTCTCCCGAGGCCGCCGCGGCGAGCTTCGGCGGCCGGGTACGGCATCCGGAGCCCGAGAGCTTTGACCCGGCCGGCCGTAAGGGAACGCCGCGCATCCGGGCAACGCGGCGCGATCTCCTCCTCTACGGAGAGGAGGAGGTGGACCTCCGGGCGGTAGAACAGCTTTTCGACGAGAGCCAGACCCGGGCCGCCGGGTACGCCGTGGCCGTCGCCGTTCGGCAATTCGCAGGGCTCTCGGTCGGCGAACTGCTCGACGCCCTCGAAGCCCGGCTCGACGAGGCAGGCCTCGAATCGCTCACCGCCGAGGGTCGCGCCGGCACTCATCCCGGCTGGCTGGCCCGTCCCCGCCGCTACGAGATCGCCGCGGCGATGAACCGGCTCCGGAAGGGCCGCTTTCGCAGTGAACCCGCCTGAAGCGCACGCAGCTTCCCTTCCGGTAGGGTTTCCCGCCACCCGCCGAAGGACCGCTCCATGACTCCGATCCCGACCCACAGCCTGCTCCTCGCCGTTCCGCTCGCCGGCGCCGCCTGCACGGGCTCCGAAGCGCCGGAGGTTCAGGCCGCGGAGCGCCTCCTGATCGACGGGGGCACGGTGGTGGTCATGGACGAGGCGGGGACGATCCTGGAAGGCGGAGCAGTGCTGGTCGAGGGCGACCGGATCGTTGGTCTTTTCGACCGGGTGGCGCCCCGGCCGGCCGGGATCCCCACCCTGGATGCGACCGGCCAACTGGTCATCCCCGGCCTGATCAACACCCACGGGCACGCCGCCATGTCGCTGCTCCGGGGCCTCGCCGACGACCTGCCGCTGATGGACTGGCTGGAGCAGAACATCTTTCCCGCCGAAGCCGAACTCGTGGCCCCCGATTTCGTCTACTGGGGAACGCTCCTCTCCTCCATCGAGATGCTGAAGAGCGGAACCACCACCTTCACCGACATGTACTACTTCCGGGACGAGGTCGCCCGCGCCACCATCGAGGCCGGAATCCGGGCAGTGGTCGGCCCGCACGTGATCGGCTTTCCGACCCCCGATTTCGCGACCCCGGAGGAATCGCTCGCCGAGGCGGACGCCTTCTTCGAGAAGTATCGGGACCATCCGCTCCTCATCCCGGGAACCGCGGCGCACGCCCTCTACACCACCCCGCTGGAGCCCACCCGCGCCGCCTTCGAGATCGCGGACCGTTACAACGCGCCTTTCCAGATCCACGTCGTCGAAGCGCGCGACGAGGACGAGCGGATCGAGGCGGCGATCGGCATGCGCACGATCGAGGCGCTCGATTCCATCGGGGCCCTTCGTCCCGGGACCGTGCTTGCCCACGGCACCTATCTCTCGGACGAGGACATCGCCCGGATCGCAGCGGGCGGCGCGGGGGTGGCCCACAACCCGGAGAGCAATATGAAGCTCGGGGCGGACCGGGCGGCGCCGGTCGAGGCGCTCCTCGCCGCCGGCGTCCCGGTGGGACTCGGAACCGACGGCCCGGCGAGCAACAACGACCTCGACATGTTCGGAGAGATGGATACCGCGGCCAAGCTCCACAAGTTCGCGAACGGGGACCCGACTTCGCTACCTGCCGAGACAGTGTTCGAAATGGCCACCATGGGCGGCGCGCGGGTGCTCAATCTGCACGACCGCATCGGATCTCTCGAAGTCGGCAAGAAGGCGGACATCGTGCTCGTCGAGACCCGTCGCGCCGGGATGACCCCGCTCTACCGCCCCTACTCCCACCTCGTGTACGTGACCCGCGGCAGCGACGTTCGAACGGTCCTCGTGAACGGCCGGATCGTGGTGCGCGACGGCGAGATCACGACGCTCGACGAGGCGGAAGTGATGGAGAAGGCGCGGGGCTTCGCCGATCAGGTGCGCGAGGTCGTGGCGCGGGTTAACAGTCCGCGAACGGAGTGACGCGGCCCAGTTCTCCCGGTGGGGGCTCGGCCAGCGATCCATCCCGGCTGAACCGCGCCGCTATGCGTCGCTCATCGTTGCGCTTCGGTCGAAATACACTCGGTATTTCTCCCTCGCGCGCCTTGTCAGCCGGGCGCCTCGCCGCCAGTTCTCCCGGTGGGGGCCTCGGCGCTCACGTGAGTTTCACCACAGGCTGTTAACGCCACCGGTGCGGCTCTACCGCGGGGTTCGCTTGGGAGACAATGTGCGGGTCACGGGATCCGCGACACAAGACGAAGAAGGACGGAACGAATGACCCAGCGGAGACTGCGGTGGGCGGCGCGCCTGGCGACGGCCCTGCTGCTCGGTGGATGCGCAACGGTGGCTCTGGCGGGCTGCGCTACGGGTGACCGTGACGAGACGGGGGCGGGAGCCGGCGAGAAGCGGGCGACCGCGGAGGCGGGTTCAGCGCTCTCCTTCCCGGCCGAGCCCCCGGACGGGCCGATGCCCGAGATCGGACCGGCGCCCGAGGATTACACGCCGACGGCCGCGGGGGCACCCGCCACCGACATCTGGCTGGGGACCCTCGTCCGCGACGGCGGCGCGCTCTCGATCTCCGACCTGGAGCAGGCGACCGACCGCGACGCCTACGACAACCAGCCCAGCTTCCTCCTCGACGGCTCGGCCATCCTCCACACGGCGGCGCTGGACCGGCGCCAGACCGAAATCATGCGCCTTGGGGTGACCTCCCGGACGGGATCCGGCGCCGGCCCCGGAGCCTCTGAGCAGGTGACGCACACGGAGGAGGCGAGCGAGTTCTCGGCGCTCCAGATCCCCGGACAGGAGGCCTTCTCCGCGATCCACGAAATCCGCGGCAAGCAGTACCTGTGGCGCTACGACCTTTCCGGCGAAGCGGTGGGGCCGGTCTTCGCCACCGCCGAGCCGGTGGGGTACCACGCGTGGGCCAACGAACATGTCGTCGCGATGTTCATCCTCGGCAGTCCGCCCACCCTCCAGGTCGGGGACGCGCTGAGCGGGGAGATCCGGATCGTCGCCGAGCGCCCGGGCCGGTCCATCCACCGGATTCCGGGGACGGAGGAGATCTCCTTCGTGCGCAAGGTTTCGGACGAGGAGTGGTGGATCGAACGCCTCGACCCCGCCGCGATAACCGCGGTGCGGATCACGCGAACCCTGCCGGGCCGCGAGGACTACGCGTGGACGCCGGAGGGCGAGATCCTGATGGGCGACGGCTCGCGCCTGTTCTCCTGGTCGGAGGGCTCGCACTGGGCGGAGATCGCCGACTTCTCGGACCGCGGCGTCCAGGGCATCACCCGTCTCGCCGTGAGTCCGGACGGCGCCCGGATCGCGATCGTCGCCAACCGGCCGGGCGGCTGAGACGTTCCCGCTGGAACGTAAAGTCCCGCGTTCCGGATGGCCACCATCAGCGGCGCCCGGGTGCTCAACCAGCAGGACCACATCGGCTCCCTCGAAGTGCGCAAGATGGCCGACATCGTGCTGGTGGAGACCCGACGGGCCGGAATGACCCCGCTCAACCGTCCGTATTCCCACCTCGTGTACGTGACCCTGGCAGCGATATCCGGACGGTGCTGGTGAACGGACGGACCGTGGTGCGCGACGGCGAGATCACCACACTCGACGAGGCGGAGGTGATGGAGAAACGCGCGGGGATTCGCGGATCAGGTCCGGGACGTGGTGGCGCGGGTTAACAGCCTGTGGCAAAACCCACGCGGCGTTCGACCGGCGATCCATCCCGGCTGAACCACTCCGCTTCGCTGCGTTCTGCGTTGCGTTTCGGTCGAAATACACCCGGTATTCCTCCCTCACGCGCCTTGTCAGCCGGGCGCCTCACCGGCCTCGGCGCTCACATGGGTTTCACCACAGGCTGTTAGAGCGGCGCGCTGACGACCAGCCGCGAACGGAAGACTCACTCGGGTGCCACGTCCCGGCCAGTGGACGGGTGAGAGAAGCCTCCGCGAGGGATCAATTGGGGATGATAAGTAGAGCGAAGGGTCCAATTCGGCGCATGAAGAGACACCATGCACCGGCATCGAGTCAACCATCGTCACGAGATATGTTATGCTTTACGTAACGCATAACTCCTGTGCTCCGCGACCTGCATGATCCGAAGCTTCAAGGACAAGGACACTAGGCGATTCTTCGAGGGTACCGGTGTGGCGCGGTTTCAGGCGTTCGAAAGGCAAGCCACACGTCGGCTGACCATCCTCAACAGCGCGGACGCTTTGCGCGATCTGGCCGGCCTGTCAGGCAACCGGCTGGAGGGGCTCAGCGGAGATCGTACCGGGCAGTACAGCATCAGGATCAACGCCCAATGGCGCATCTGTTTCAAATGGGCCGACGACGGTCCATTTGACGTAGAGATCGCCGACTACCATTGAGGGAGGCCCAGCGAACATGACCATCAAGAGCGGCATGGCCCCCGTTCATCCGGGCGAGATCCTTCGCGAGGAACTCAACGACCTCGGTCTCTCGGCCAGGGCGTTGGCGAAAGCGATTGGTGTACCAGCTAATCGAGTTACCGCGATCCTGAACGGCGACCGCGGCATTACCGCCGACACCGCCCTTCGCCTAGGTCGCTATTTCGACACAACCGCACAGTTTTGGCTCAACCTGCAGCAGACCTGGCAGATCCGCCAGGCTGAGATCGACGCAGCATCGCGCATAGAGCAGATCACCCCACACCAAGTCGAAGTAATTCGGGAAGCTGCCCGCACGGCCAGAGAAATGCAGAACATCTCCGCCAGCGCTGCTTGGGCGTTCCGGATCATCGAACACAACGTGGCTCTTTGCGATCAACTCCGAACCGCCGAACGATCTCTCCGCGTCCTTGGCAGCAATCGCCAGCTCCTGCGCGCACTCGAGAGTCCGCTCGACGAGCTCCAGCGTGCGGGGGTCTTCGATACCAGCTTCTGCCACGAACTCAGCCTCACCCAGCAGTGGCTGGCCAACTACAACGAACAGTTCCGCCTTCCGGCCTCGGCGGAGATTTCGAGGCTGATTGCGGAGTTGCAGACCACTACCCAGCTATGGGGCGGAACCACCGAACTGGAACGCGTCATCGAGTCCATCAAGAGCCCTTGGCTCAACGTCGGCAACGAACTCGGCTCCGTCCAGCGTTTGTTGAGCTTGCAAAGTATCGGCGAACTCATCGCCCATGAGGCGGGCTTCGAGCCTGCCGTTGCAAACACTCTCCGTACAAGCCTCGGCGATTGGCGCGATGCAATCGCGTGGCCAGACGAAATCTGGACCGACCTCAGTGCTCGCGCAGAGTTCTACGCCGACCTCGGTTTCGACATGGATCTCACCGACATGCCCGCCCCGGCCTTTCGCGAGGCCGCAGCGACCACGATTCAATCCGAACCTCCTTCCCTGGTCGACACCTACGAGCCGCCGCAATCCGCGGCGCAACCCGCCCACGAGGCAGAAGTCCTCTCCCGCACCCGCGAGGCCCACGAATGGCTTCAGGGCCTCGAGAGCCAAGTGCGTCGCTTCATCGACAGCAAAATGAACCGAGCGTTTGGCCCAGACTGGCCACAGCACCAGCTTCCCGATCACAAGTATGACGAGTGGACATCGAAGCAGGAGGCGGCAGGTCGGTTCGCTGGGCGTTCGTGCCCCCTGATTGCCTATGCCGACGTCAATGACTGCGCGCTAGTCGTATGTGAGCGAGACAACTGGGAACAGGTGTTCAGATCGTTCTTTGGCCGTCCGGAGAGTGTCCGCGAGTCGTTCCAGCGCTTGCAACCAGTCCGCCTCGACACGATTCATGGAAGGCCGATCACGCAGAACGACGAACTGCTGCTTCGCGTCGAAACCAAGAGGATCATGCAATGCATCGCCGCGTGATAGCGCAGCTCCGCGGTCAGGACCGATGGCAGTACGCGATCTCGCTGCTGCAAGTCGCGGGTTCAGGAGCAGCGCATTCGCCCGCCGCTGGCGGGCGGTGCCGGTCTGAAGGCCCCCACCGGGAGAACTGGCCGGCGGTCCCTACTACGTCCCGTGGACTTCAGCGAGTAACTCCAGGACCTCGTCGTGGAGGGCGCCGTTCGTGCTCAGCGCGTTCGGCCCGTGGATCGTGCGGTTACCGTCCCAGTCGGTGAAGCGGCCGCCAGCCTCCTCGAGGATGGGCAGGAAGGGGCTCGAATCCCAGGGTTTCATCTCCGGATCGAGGCCGATCTCGGAACGGCCCGTACAGACCAGCGCGTGGCCGAAGGCGTCACCCCAGGTGCGGCGGACCGCACCCTTCGCGCCGACCGCCTCCCAGATGGGACCGATCGTCGCCGGGTCGGTGGTGGTGGCAAGGGCGTTTCCGATTTCGGTCACGCTGGAGACGCGTGCCGGCCGCCCGTTCCAGAAGGCTCCCTCGCCGCGGGCGCCGGTGACCATTTCGCCGAGTCCGGCGATGTTGCAGACCCCCACCACCGCCTCGCCCGCGATCTCGAGGCCGATCAGCATGCCGAACAGGGGCACGCCATGAACGAACGACGTCGTGCCGTCGATGGGATCGAGAATCCAGCGGTGCGTCGGATCGGAACCGGACTCGCCGTCCTCCTCCCCGAGGATGCGGTGGCCGGGAAACTTCGCCTCGATCCGCTTCCGGAGCAGCCTTTCGCCGGCAATGTCCGCCTCGGTGACCGGAGTGCGGTCCGGCTTCGTGGAAACGCCCACTCCGACCTGAAAGTGGCGCATGATGAGACGCCCGGCCTCCCAGGCGATCTCGGTGGCGAAGTCAAGCAGTTCGCGGGTGCTGGCCGGTGCCCTGTCGTTCATATCCTGAAGAATCTCCTCTCCCTCCGGGCCAGAGCCGGCGGCGCGCGAACTATGCCATGGAGCACCCGCCATTTTCGGCTGCGGGGCGCCGCTCCGGCGCGATTTCCATCGCCTTTTGCTGGTCGCTTCGCGGCGTTCTCACGGGTGGAAACGCCCCACATTCCTGAACAGCCTGTGGCAAAACCCACGCGGCCCAGTTCTCCCGGTGGGGGCTCGACCGGCGATCCATCCCGGCCCAACAACCGGTGATGAAACCCACGCGGCCCAGTTCTCCCGGTGGGGGCTCGGCCGGCGATCCATCCCGGCCAAACAACCGGTGATGAAACCCACGCGGCCCAGTTCTCCCGGTGGGGGCTCGGCCGGCGATCCATCCCGGCCAAACAACCGGTGATGAAACCCACGCGGCCCAGTTCTCCCGGTGGGGGCTCGGCCGGCGATCCATCCCGGCTGAACCGCGTCGCTTCGCGCCGCTCATCGTTGCGTTTCGGTCGGAATACACCCGGGCCAGTTCTCCCGGTGGGGGCTCCTCCCTCACCCGCCTTGTCAGCCGGGCCCCCACCGGGAGGACTGGCCCCACCGGGAGAACTGGGCCTCACTGGCCTCGGCGCTCACGGGGGTTCCACCACCGGCTGTTCACCGCGTCGCTTCGCGCCGCTCATCGTTGCGTTTCGGTCGGAATACACCCGGGCCAGTTCTCCCGGTGGGGGCTCCTCCCTCACGCGCCTTGTCAACCGGGCCCCCACCGGGAGGACTGGCCCCACCGGGAGAACTGGGCCTCGCCGGCCTCGGCGCTCACGGGGGTTCCACCACAAGCTGTTCACCACTCCGCTTCGCTGCGTTCTGCGTTGCGTTTCGGTCGAAATACACCCGGTATTCCTCCCTCACGCGCCTTGTCAGCCGGGCGCCTCACCGGCCTCGGCGCTCACGTGGGTTTCACCACCGGCTGTTAAAGGTGCGCCGGGCGCTCCAGCGAAGTAAATTTGCGCGCTTATGCGGTATCCGGTTCTACCCTTGTTCGCCCTCGGCGCCCTGCTCCTCGCGGCCGGGTCCGGCACGGGGGCCGAAGATGAATCCGCCAGCGGAGTCCGCATCGGACGGGCCTCGCCAACGCTCGAGGCACCGGCCATCGACGGCCGCCTGGACGAGGACGTCTGGGCGGCCGCGGAAGCGCTGACGGACTTCGTCCAGGCGGATCCCTTCGAGGGGCAGCCCGCCACCGAACGGACCGAAGTCAGGATCCTTTTCGACGACGATGCGGTCTACATCGGGGCCATGCTCTACGACAGCGACCCGGACGGGATCATCGCCAGCGACGCCCGGCGCGATTCCGGCCTGACCGACTCGGATTCGTTCCGGGTCGTCTTCGACACCTATCACGACCTCCAGAACGGCTTCGTCTTCGGGACCACCCCGGCCGGGCTCGAGTACGACGGCCAGTTGAGCAACGCCGGCGGCGGCAGTGGCGGTGGCGGCGGCGGTCCAGGGATGCGGCGCGCCGGCACCGGCTCCGGGGGCGGTTTCAACGTGAACTGGGACGCGAGCTGGAGGGTGGCGACTGCGATGACCGACGAGGGCTGGTCCGCCGAGTTTGCAATTCCGCTGCGCACCCTCCGCTACGCCGGGAGCCCCCAGACCTGGGGGATCAACTTCCACCGCAACATCCGCAGGAAACGCGAGGACGACTACTGGTCCCCGGTATCCCGCATCTACGACCTCTACCGGCTTTCCTCCGCGGGCGAACTCCACGGGCTCGAACTGAGAAGCCCCCGGAATTTCAAGATCACCCCCTATGCGCTGGGCGCCGCCGGCCGCGACTATGCGGTCGAAGTCGAGACAAACACGAACACTGACTTCGGAGTGGACGCCAAGGTAGGCCTGACCCCGAGCCTGAACGTGGACCTCACCTACAACACCGACTTCGCCCAGGTGGAGGTGGACGATCAGCAGATCAACCTGACTCGCTTCAACCTCTTCTTCCCCGAGAAGCGGCCGTTCTTCCTCGAAAACGCCGGCAATTTCTCCATGGGCCAGGGGAGTTCGGTGGATCTCTTCTTCAGCCGCCGGATCGGGATCGGACCCGGCGGGGTCCCGGTACCGATTCTCGGCGGCGCTCGGCTCTCGGGGAAGGCCGGGGACTACAACCTGGGCTTCTTGAACATGCAGACCCAGCAAGTCGCCGGGGTGATCCCCGCCAACAACTACACGGTGATGAGCCTGAGCCGCGAGTTCGGCCAACGCTCCTCCCTCGGCACCATGTTCGTGAACCGAATGGGAACCGGGAGTTCCGCTCTCGACGACGACTGGAACCGGACCTGGGGCGTGGAAGGCCGGCTCGGCATCGGAGAAACGCTCACTTTCACCGGGTTCGCGGCCCGCACTGAGACACCGGGCTACGAGCTTCTGGACGGCGGGGAGTACGCCTACATGGGCCGGGGCGAGTACTTCCGCCGGGATCTCCGCCTCTGGTTCGGGATGACCGAGGTGGCCGCCAACTTCAACCCCGAGGTCGGCTTCCTGCGCCGGAATGCCTACCGCAACTACGACTACGGCTACTTCGGCTACTACCGCCCGGCTTTCCTCAAGAGGTTTCCCATCCCTCTCCGGGAACTGCGGCCGCACGTCACCTACACCGGTTTCCGCACCCTCGACGGATTCCTGGAGACGAGCCGGCTGCACGTCGACAGCCATATTGATTTCGAGAACGGCGCTCACCTCAGCCCGGCGATGAACCGCGTTGCGGAAGGGCTCCAGGAGCCCTTCGAGATTCGGGAGGGCATCGTGGTCCCTCCCGGCGCCTACGAGCACTGGCAGCTCGGCTGGCGCTGGAACACGAACCGCGCCGCGCCGTTCTCCTATTCCGGGGCCCTCGACTACGGCGGTTTCCTTTCAGGGAACCAGCGGTCGGTGGACACCACGATCAACTACCGCTGGGGCACGCGGCTGATCACTTCGGTGGCCTGGCTCCACAACGACATCGAGCTCGCCGAAGGCAGCTTCATAGCGAACCTCACCCAGGTCCGGATGGCCCTCAACTTCACCCCCCTGATCTACCTCCAGGCGCTCGTCCAGTACAACGACGATTCGGATGTCTGGTCGTCGAACGTTCGCCTCAACTGGTTGAACACCGCCGGCACCGGCCTGTTCATCGTCTATAACGACACCGAGGGGCTCGGCAACGTTCTGATCGGTCCCCAGAATCGCAGCCTGACGGTCAAATACACCCGCCAGTTCGACATTCTCCGCTGACCGGCCGGTAGTGGCCGGTAGTACGCGATGAGCGCCGGGGTCTTCGGCGGGCTGCTGGTTTCCGCGCTCTCCGGGCTCTACACCTCGCTCTGGGGCGGGTTCAAGGATTCACCCTGGGAAGGCTTCAAGCCGCGCACCTTCCCGCGGAGCATCCTGTTCTCGGTCGCGATCTTCGCGTTCCTGCTCACCGTCCCCGCGCTCTCGGAACGCGTCGCCGCCCTCGGGCTGGTGCAGCTCTTCTTTCTGGTGATGGGACTTGAACGGTTCCTCACCGAACTCCACAAGGGCTGCTTCCGCGAAGAACCGCAGGAGAAGTACTTCGTACCTTCGGCGCTGACGATTCTGGGACGCCCGGTAAGGAGCCGCGCGCTCCGGATCGCCGCCGGGGTGGTTCTCGTTGCCGGAGTGATCGCAGTGCTCTTCATCGGGACTCCGGTGACCGGCTTTTGGGCCTATCTCGCCGTCGCGTACCTCACCGGTCTCCTCGTCTCCGGAGGCGGCGCCTGGAAGGACGCCCCCTTCGAGGGGTTCCACACCCTGAAGTTCTTCCGCTCCGGGCTTACGCTCGCGATCGCCTCACCGATCTTCTACTGGCTCCGCACCCCCGGAGATCCCGTCGCTCTCGGAATCCTCGTGTATATGAACGGCGGGCTCGAGCGGTTCCTGGTGGAGTACTACAAGACCTACATCCAGCGGAACATGTCGGGGAAATTCCGCCCCGATCTGCCGCGGCTCGAGTCCTTCCGGCGCGAGGGGTTCCACTACGGCGCCTGGGTGCTGATCGTGGCGGTCGCGGTGGTCGCCTACCTCGAAGCCGGCGGAGCCGGCTAGCGCACGATCCACCGGGGCCGTGTCCCGCTCCCAGAACGGATCCGGCGCGGACGCAGTCGTTATCGGCTCCGGGCTCGGCGGAGCGCTCGCCGCCCATCGGCTCGTCGAAGCGGGAGCCCGGGTGGTGGTCCTCGAACGGGGACGCTGGCCGCACCGGGACGAGGGCGACTGGAACCCCCAGGCGATCCTGAACGACCTCCGGTACCGGGGGAAGACACCGCTCTCGGTGCGGCAGCGGGACGACCGCCGGTTCCGCCCGCTCCCGATGAACGAGACCGTGGGCGGGATGTCGGTGTTCTACGGAGGCGCGTCTCTCAGGCTCCGGCCTGCGGACTTCGCTCGCTGGCCCTTCGACTACCAGGATCTCGAGCCTTTCTACAGCGAGGCGGAACGGCTGCTCGGGGTCCACGGCGCCGCCGGCGCCGACCCCCTGGAACCTCCCCGATCTGCCGCCTATCCCTTCCCGCCGATCCCGTATTCGGCGCCGGCGGAGCGCATCCGGAAGGCGGGGGAAGCACTCGGCTTCCGGCCGTTCCCGATCCCGCTCGCCCTCAACTTCTCCGGACAGGACGGACCGCGCTGCGTGCGTTGCAACACCTGCGACGGCTTCCCATGCGCCATCGAAGCCAAGAACGACGCCACCGGCCTCCTGCGCCGCGCCGAACGGAAGGGGCTGACGGTCAGGGCGGGGATCGCGGTGCGAGCCCTCCAGATTCGCGGAGACCGGGTGGCCCGTGCCCACGGCGTGGATCAGGAATCCGGCGAGGCGGTGTCCTTCGAGGCACCCCTCTTCGTGCTCGCGGCCGGCGCACTCGGAAGCCCGGCGATCCTGCTGCGCTCGGGTCTTGCCGGGAAGAACGGGAAGGACGAGGGCGCACCCCCGATAGGACGATTCCTCATGCGTCACTGCAACGCGGTGGTCGCCGGACTCTTCCCTTTCGAGACCAACCCGGAGCAGGTCTTCCACAAGCAGGTCTGCTTCATCGACTCTTACGAGGAACAGCGGGCTCGCGACGGTCTAGCCGTGGGAATCATCCAGGACATCTACACCCCGGACGCCGGCGTCGTCCGGCGCGCCGCCGGGAAATTCGCGGGCGCCTTCCTCGCGAAGCCACTGGTGCGCCGACTCCAGAACCTGCTCTGCGTAGCCGAGGACGCGGCGGAACCGGGCAACCGGGTTTTCCTCTCGGGGGAGATGGACGCCCTGGGTATGGAGCGCATCCGGGTCGAGCACCGCTACCGGAGGGCCGACGAGGACCGGCTGGCGCTCCTCGTGCGAAGAGCACGGAAGATTCTCCGCACCGCGGGAGCGCTCGCCACCCACGTCTGGCCGATTTCTTCGTTCTCCCACGCGGTGGGGACGCTCCGGATGGGGGAGCAGGCCGACGAGGCGGCCCTCGAGCCGACGGGCCGGGTGCGGGGACTCGACAATCTGTTCGTTACCGACGGAAGCGCCTTCCCCGCGTCCGGCGGGGTGAATCCGAGTCTCACAATTGCCGCGGGAGCCCTCCGGATCGCTGAGGGGATCGTGAACGGGAGGCTGTCTTGAAGAGCGGACCCGCCGCCGGAGCTCCGGAGGCGCCGACGATCGCCATCGTCGGGTGCGGCCGGATCGCCCGGGTGCACGCAGCCAATCTCGCGCCGCACGCCCGCCTCCTGTTCACGAGCCGGAGTCCGCAGTCCGCGGAGGCGCTCGCCGCACGCTTTCGGGGTGAGACCCTCCCCAGTTTCGAGCAGGCCCTCGAGCGCCCCGATGTCGCGGCGGTAGCGATCTGTTCCCCGCTCGGGTACCACGCATCCCAGACCGTCGCCGCTCTCGCGGCCGGCAAGTCCGTCCTCGTCGAAAAACCGATGGCCCAATCACGCGCCGAGGTCGAGGCGATCGGCCGCGCGCTGGCCGGGCGCCCGGCCGGATCGCTGATGGTCGCCGAGAACTACCTCTACAAGCCGTCCCTCCGCCGGCTCCGGGCCTGGCTCCCGGAAATCGGGCCCCTGCGCCGCGTCCGGGTGTCGAAGCTCACGCGGCAGCAGCCCTCGGACTGGCGGGTCCAGCATGGCGCCCTCCTCGAGGGCGGCGTCCACTTCGTCGCGCTCATGGGCGCGCTGGTCCGGGAGGAACCGACAGCGGTGCGGGCTACCCTCCCGGGCGGCGAGGAACCGGAGCGGCACTCCTTCCTCGAACTCGACTACCCGTCCGGAGTCCGCGGTGAGATCCGCTACTCGTGGAACACCCCCTCGCTCCCGGGAGGGATCCTCCAGCACTCCTTCGTGGAAGGCGAGCGCGGCCGCATCGTCTTCGAGAGCAACGGGCTGTACCTGGCGCTACGCGCCGGTTGGGGAATTCGGTTTCGTTTGGGCCCCTTTGAGGACCTCATGGGTTTCGCGGCAATGGCCAAAGATTTCCTCCGGTCGGTGCGGGATCCCGATCTCCCTCCGCGTTCCAACTTCGAAACCGCGCGACGCGATCTGGAAACCATTTTCCGGGCCTATGACACCCGGTAATTCAGTGATTTACGGGGGCTCTGCTGTGGTATATTTTCATTGCGCTGGAAAGTTCACCTCCTTACCTCCGGCGTCCGGCGTAGCCGGGGGCTGTCGCGCGAAGACCCACCCATCCCCAAGCGGCGGCCCGAAGGGGGACGGCTCAATAGGCGCCCTCAATAGCCGCCTTTGATTTCCACCTCCCGCGTCGGAGGGTTGTCTGTGTCCGCGGCCTCTCCCGGTGGCGAGCTGGCTAGGACGTCAGGACGTCCCGAAGCGCGCGAGACGATACTCTGAGAGCAGGGCGACCTCGACGTCGTCGAGGATTTCCATGGCGGCGAACGTCCCCATGACGGGGGCCATCGTCACGCCGCTGTGCATCGAGGCGAAATAGATCCCCGGAGCCGCGGGATCGAAACCAACGATCGGGTGCCCATCCTTGGGAAGCACCCGGTAACCGAGGCTGACCTCGTCGACCTCCAACCCGCTCGCCGCCGGGAGAACTTTGGCGGCCTCCTCGAAGATCCCCTGTCCCACCGCCCGGGAGTGGTCCGTGGAGCCCGCGCCCGCGAAGCCGACGCCGGCCACCACCTTCCCGTCAGCAGTCTGCTTCGCGTGGATGTTCGGGGCGAGCACGATCCGGTTGACCATGGACGTCGCAGGTTTCGAATGGGCGAGGATTCCGGGGGACTCGATGAGCGGAACCTCGACCCCCGCCTGCCGCGCGAGCTCGGGCGCCTGAACGCCGGCGGCGAGGACCAGCGTGTCGAGTTCGTGATCGCCGGCAGAGGTCCGGATACCTCGCAGGACTCCGTAGCCGATGTCCAGGGATGCAACCTCGGCGATCAGGAATTTCACCCCGGCGGCTTCGGCAGCGGCCCACAGGGCGCGCGTCGCCGAACGCGGCTCGATGGAGCCTTCGGCGCTTGCCCAGATCGCTCCGAGGACCGGCGCCTCGGGAGTCAACCCCGGTTCGAGTTCATGAAACCGCGCTTCATCCACCTGATGGATGGGATACCCCCAGCGCTGGCTCCGGGCGAGCTGCTCGTGAAGGAGCCGTACGCGATCAGCTTCGATGCGGTACTCCAGGCTGCCGCCCCAGCTCACCTTGAGGGCGCCGCCGAGTTCGGCCTCGAGCCGCCGCCAACCCTGCATGCCGCGCCAGTTCAACTCGTGGTACGAGTGGGGGCGTTTGGAGAAACTGGCGTTCATCCACGCGAAGGAGTTTCCGGTGGCGCCCGCCGCGGGCCCCTCGCGTTCGAACACCGTGACTTCGGCCCCCCGCCGGGCAAGATGGAGAGCGATGGACGACCCGAGGATGCCCCCGCCGACCACTCCGATCCGGCCGTTCAGGCGCCGGGCCGCAGACACCCCCCGATAGCCCGAAGCCACCGCGACCCCCGCGGCCGAAGTCAGGAACCGCCGCCGCCGCACGACCGACCTACCCGGTCACCATGACCGAGCGGGTGAACTGAGCGTTGTCCTCCCAGTAGGTCTTCTTGAGGCTGAGGTCGGCGGGCTGCTCGCGGCCCAGTTCGTCCACCGCGTTCGAGACCAGCTTGTGCTCGCCCGGGCCGAGCGCGCCGGTCTCCAGGTTCCAGAAGGTCCAGGCGTAGGGGTTGCCCGAACGTTCGAGCGTCGCCGGCATCCAGTCCCCGCCGTCAATCTGCACCTTGACCTCGCGGATCGGCGTTCCGTCGTTCCACGCCACCCCGAAGACCCGGGTGCCGCCACCCGCGGTGCGCGCGACCCGCGCAACCACCGACTTGATGCGCTGGGTCGTCACCGAGCGTTCGAACCACACGGTTTCGCCGTCCATCTCTTCGCCGATGATGGTCACGTAGTCGCGGCCCATGAAGCGGTTCATCAGGCGCCGGTCGGCGAGCTGGATGCGGGTAAGCCACTTCACGTGACTGATGCCGTACCAACCGGGCACGATGAGCCGGAGCGGGAAGCCGTTCTTGGCGGGCAGTGCTTCGCCGTTCATCTCGTACGCGAGGATCGCGCCGGAGGCCTTGGTGTCCGCGAGGGACATGGCCCGGCCGAAGTGCTGGGGATATTCGTTGTTGCGGATCGTCTCGGTCCCCTCGTCGGCGGCCCAAAAGACCGTCTCGATCGCCGTCTGGTGCGGTCCCGCGGCCTCGATGAGCGGCATCAGCGGCGTTCCCGCCCAGACCGCATTCCCGACCATGCCGTGGTGCCGGATCGCCTGGTTTCCGGAACACTCGAAGGTGACCGTTTTCTCCACGCGGGGCATGGCGCGCAACTGATCGAGGGCGTAGGTAGCGGGGCGTTCCACGAGGCCGTCAAGCCGCAGCGACCAGCCGGCGGCGTTGATCTCCGGCCGGTTGTAGTGGGCGACGGAGAAGAAGTCGTCATTCGGGGTGATGAAGGTGCGCAACTCCCGCAGATCGAGGCGGAACGGGTGTTCACCGCGCATCGTCGCGAACTCCTCGCCGATGTCGGTGAAGGGGATGACCTCTTCGTCCTGCAGGCCGGGGAAGCCGGCAAAGACGCCCTTCGGGAGGGCCGCGGCGGCGGCGAGTGCGGAAAGGACGCGCAGCGTCTCGCGTCGGGACTTCGAAGTGTGCATGGAACAAGCCTCCGGTAAGGCTAAAGGGAACGCCCAATTTACCGGACAATCCGGAGGGTGGCGAGTTTCACCTCGTCTTGCACCTCGTCCGGGCGTGGGAAGATTGGCAGCGAGATGCCAAGGAATCGAGACTCCACGCATTCAGCCGGCGAGACCCGGAACCGTGACCGCGAGCTCGGGATGGAGCGAGGAATCAGCCGGAGGGACTTCCTGAACGGGATTCCGTTGGGCCTCGGTGCGCTCACGCTTCCCGGAGCTTCCGGATGGCTGCTGGGAGCCTGCACGACGCCCGGGCCGAGTGGCCCCTATCCACCGGCGCTGACCGGACTGCGGGGCAGCCACCCCGGTTCCTTCGAGGTGGCCCATGAACTGCGCGACCGCGTCGCGAATACCGGTCCCTGGGACGACTCGGGCGCGGTGGACGGTGGGCAGTTCGATCTGGTGGTGGTCGGTGGCGGCATCAGCGGCTTGAGCGCTGCCTGGTTCTACCGAAAGGCCTTCGGCCCCAATGCCCGCATCCTGGTGCTCGACAACCACGACGACTTCGGAGGACACGCGAAGCGGAACGAGTTCACCCACGAGGGCCGCACCGTGCTCGGCTACGGCGGAACCCAGTCGCTCGACTCGCCCTCTACCTTCAGCCCGGCGGTCCACGGTCTGCTGGACGATCTGGGTGTCGATCTCGATCTTTTTTCCACCGCCTTCGACCGCGAGCTCTACCGATCGCACGGGTTGCAGAACGCGGTCTTCTTCGGAAGCGAGGATTTCGGGGAGGACCGTCTGGTGACCGGTATGGGCCGGCGTCCCGCCGGGGAGTTCGCCGCCGAGGCGCCGCTGAGCGAAGCCGGGCGGTCGGATTTCGTTCGCCTGAACGAGGCGCCCGGCGATCCCTGGCCCGAACTCGGTGAAGCGGCCAAAAAGGAACGGTTGGCAGCCGCCAGCTACGAGGCCTTCCTCGAGGCGCTCGGAATGGGCGCCGAAATCCAGGCGCTCTACCGCCAGCGGACCCACGGATTGTTCGGGATGGGCCCGGACGGGGTTCCCGCTCTCGACCTCTGGTCGCTCGGCTACCCAGGCTTTCAGGACCTGGGTCTCGCCAGGGAAGACCACCCTCGCCTCAGCCTCACCGCGAAACCGAACGCAAGTCCGGATCCTTACATCTTCCACTTCCCGGACGGAAGCGCCACCATCGCCCGCCTGCTGGTGCGAAAGCTGGTGCCGGCGGCAGCGGCCGGCAACACCGGGGAGGACATCGTGTTGGCGCGTCTCGACTACGGTGCGCTGGACCGTCCGGACTCGCCGTGCCGGATCCGGCTGAACAGCACCGCGGTGCGGGTGCGCAACGGAGCGGGCGGTGAGGGAAGCGTGACCTACGTCCAGGACGGAAACGAGGTCCGGGTCGGCGCCCGCCACATCGTGCTCGCTTGTTACAACCGGGTGATTCCCTACCTGTTGCCGGAACTCCCCGAGGAGCAGCGTGAAGCGCTCGCCTACCCGCCGAAGGTGCCTCTCGTCTATTCGAACGTGCTGATCCGCAATTGGACTTCCTTCGTCGCCGCCGGTGCTTCGGGCATCTACTTCCCGGCAGGATTCCACGCCAGCGTGTCGCTCGATTTCCCGGTGAGCATCGGGGGTTATGCCTTCTCGAGCGGCCCCGAGGACCTCGTCGTGCTGCACGCGGTGCGCACACCGTGTCTGCCGGGGGCGAGCGCCCGCGTCCAGCATCAGGCCGGACAGCACGACCTGTTGCAGATGAGCTTCGAGACCTTCGAACGCGAAACCCGCAGCCAGCTCGCCCGGGCTCTCGCTCCCGGGGGTTTCGACCCGGCCCGCGACATCCTCGGGCTAACCGTGAACCGCTGGCCGCACGGGTACGCGTTCGAATACAACTCCCTCTGGGATCCGCCGTTCGCCCCCGGGGAGGCCCCGAACGAGATTGGCCGGAAGCCCTTCGGGCGGGTCCACATCGCAAACTCCGATGCCGGGGCCTACGCGTACACGCAGGCCGCCATCGATGAAGCCCACCGCGCCGTCAGCGAAATCGTGAACGGCGGATAGTCCAGGGTCCCGGCAAGTCCCGCGATATACCGCGTGCCTGAGCTGCCGGAAGCCGAAGCCAACCGGGAAAACCTGACCTCCTGGCTCGCCGGGGAGCACCTGCTCGAGGTCGCGGTTCCCGATCCGCTCACCCGGCGGGGTCAGACGGAGAGTGCCATTCGGGCGGCGGCCGAGGGTCAGATCGTCTCGGCGGTCCGGAGGCGCGGCAAGTTCCTGCGCATCGAGTTCGCCCGTGGGGGCCCCGCACTGCTGAGCCATCTCGGCATGAGCGGCAAGTGGGCGCTGCGTCAATCCGGTGAGGCGGACCCACCGGCCGTCCGCGCGGTGCTCGGGATCGCCCGCGACCGCCGGGTGGTCTTTTCGGACAAGCGGCGCTTCGGCCACTTCTCGGTGTGCCTTCCCCGGGATGAGGAGAGACTCGCCCGGCTCGGGCCGGAGCCACTCGGGCCGGCTTTCACCACGAGGCGGCTGGCCGCCTTGCTCCGCGCCACGCGTCGCCCCGTCAAGGCCCTCCTCATGGACCAGGACCGGATCGCCGGGATCGGCAACATCCAGGCAGCCGAAGCTCTCTGGCGCGCGGGAATCCACCCCGCTCGGAGCTCTGTCGAGCTTGGAGATCGGGAAGCGGCAAAACTCCACCGCGCGATCCGCTGGACGCTGCGGCGGTCGATCGAGAACACCCGGACTCCCGAAATCCTCTACCTGAGCGACGGCGAGGCCGGGCGCCGGAGCACCTCGGCCCGTTTTTTCGTCTACGGACGCGAAGGGGCCACCTGTTCCCACTGCCGACGGGGCGTCATCGCCCGCATACCGATTGCCGGCCGCTCGTCCTTCTATTGCTCCCGGTGCCAGACTTGACGGCGAATGTTCTCGACATGTTAGGCTTCGGGAACAGCAGTCGGGGCCGATGCCCGCGTCCCTAGCGCTCCTCGATCTGCTCTTTTTGTCGGCGATTCAGCGCCGTTGAGTCGTCCCGGGCATCCCGATTGGCCAACGTGTCGCGCACCCGTTGCGCGATTGCTTCGGATGGCCACCCAGCCATCCCCCGAATCCAACGTAGATCTTTCTTCCGAATGAAGTACCGCCGCCGCGGACAGCGCAAACCACGCGATGACGAGGAGCAACGCAGGTTCCAGCGGGAGGTCAACGAGCGGCTCGCTGATCTCGGCAACACGGAACAACTGCGGACGCTCCGACTCGCCGGCGATCGCCGCGCCACCATCGTGACTCGATGCGCCCGCTGCGGATATCAGTGGTCCACGGGCGAGGTTTCCATCGTCGTCGGCTCGACCTGTCCCACCTGCAACACGGCGCTTCGGTCATGCCTGCACTGTGCGCTGTTCGATCCAGTGGAACGGTACGAGTGCCGGGCCGACATACCCGAGCGCATCGTGAACAAGTGGGCCGGTAACGAGTGTCTCCACTTCCGCCCTACGGAAATGCTCGATGTGACCGGCAGGAAGCTCGACACCGCCCGCGACGCGAAGGCCGCCTTCGAAAGCCTCTTCGAGAGCAGTTGAAACTGTTCGCCGGCACGTCCGGCTACGGCTTCCGGGAGTGGGTGGGAACCTTCTATCCCGAGAAGACGAAACCCGCCGATTTCCTTTCGTACTACTCTTCCGTCTTCCGGAGCGTCGAGGTGAATCACACCTTCCGGCGCTTCCCGAAACCGGAACTCGCGGCCTCGTGGGCGGCGAGCACGCCGGACGCGTTCCGCTTCGCGATCAAGGCGCACCAGGGAATCACCCACCGGGCCCGGCTCGCGGACACCGAGGAATCCGTGATTCACTTTCTCAAGGCACTCGAGCCGCTCGGAGACCGGCTCGGGCCGGTCCTCTTTCAGTGCCCGCCGTGGTTTCGCCGGGACGACGATCGGCTTGAGAGCTTCCTCGGAAGCCTTCCCAAGGGAGGCCGCTTCGCGCTCGAGTTCCGGCACGACTCGTGGCAGTGCGACGCGGTCCGCACCCTGTGCCGCTGTGCCGGAGCAGCCCTTGTCGCAGGGATCTCGGATCTCGAAGAGGATCCGGAAATCCCGGTGACCGCGGATTTCGCCTATGTCCGCCTCCGCCGCGACCCGCCATACGGCCCGGAGGAGCGGAAGGTGATTTCGGGGATGCTCAACCGGCTCCGGGACCAGGTAGAAACGCTCTACCTCTACGTAAAACACGACGGACCAGGCCTCGCGCCCGAGGCGGTGTCGTGGATCCAGGAGCTGGGGTAGGCCGGGATCTGCTCCGGCGACGTCGGTCTTGGCTGCCCTCCGGGCAGCGCTGGCGGTCTGATCCGAAAGCCCCTACCGGGAGAGCAAGACCGCTGTAGCTCGCCGTAGGCGGGCGGAGCTGAAAAAGGTGGCGTGGCACTCACGTGGCGGGGCCTGGCGCGAGCGCCACAGGTTTCGCGCTCCCGCGCGATGCCGGCCGGAGGCCAGCCCAGTTCTCCCGGTGGGGGTTCCGCTGTCGCGCGCCATCCTGCCCTCGAGAGGTACGCGCCGAGACGGGCGCCATCCCGACGGTTGGGGTCTCTGCCGCCGCGGCCCTGCGGGCCGCTGTGCCGGTGTGAACACCGGCGTTCCCGGGCCTGTGCGCCATCTGCTCTGTCGAGGGCTCGGCGCAACTGCATTTTCACAGCAAGCCCGGAGGTCGGCGTTCCCTTGCGCGCGTACCGTGAAAGCAAGCGGCGCATTGCCGAACGAAAAAAACCAACGGCAGCGAACTTCGTTCGCTGCCCGCGTGTCCGGGGGGAAAGTGTGAAAGGGGCCCCCCCCCTTCACAAAACAACAACTACGAATCGGAACTTGCCGCAGCGCGCCGCAGGCGCGCAAGGAAGTTGCGATTCCCGAGCCAGGAGCGGCTGGGAGTCGGGTCCCCCGACCCCAACCCCTCCTGCTCCGGGGTCTCCGCGCGGCTCTCGCCGCACTTCGGAAGCGCGGCACGAAGTGCCGGGCGGTTCGGCGGCGGGGCCCGCGGCTGGTTGACGGACGGCTGACAAGGAAATCAGCCGCGGGCCCCGCCGCCGAACCGCTTGGGGTTAAAACGGCCAGCCCATCCAGAAGTCGAACTTCCAACCGTCGAGCGTCGTCGCGAAATCGGTGCGCTTGGACCAGGCGAAGTTCAGGGGCAACCCAAGGAAGTAGACGCGCGCGTTAAATCCATAGGAAGCTACGAAGTCATCCAGGCCGAACCCTTCGGAGACACACAGGACATTCTGACGCGGGCCGCAGAGCTGGCCCAGCCGGGACTCCCTCCGCTCCGAAGAATAGAGACTGAGTTCCTCCCCCGCGTACGCCGCGCCGCCCGCATCCACAAAGAAACTCCCGCGCAGCGGTCCGACGAGGCCCAAGGGGGTGATGGCAGCGTCGATGATCGGGAAGCGGAACTCCACGGTGGCGTGGCCGCCCCGGTTCCCAACGAACGAATAGAGCGGGTAGCCGCGGAGCTCGCCGTTCCCGCCGAACCAGAAGAAGCCGGGGGCGTCGCCAGCACTGTGGAACCACTTGAGGCGCGCCGCCAGCACGCTGGCGGTCGTGACCTGGAGGTACTTGCGGGCGTCGAGGTTGAACGTGGTGCGGGAAAGAAAGGCGCCACCGGGGGACCACTCGATGCCCGCGTACACCGTGCTTCCGGCCTGCGGGAACACCGCCGGGCCGAGCTGACGGAAGCGGATGGTGTCCTGCACGAACGAGAAACGCGCCGGCAGGAGATGGCCACTCGGGAAGATCCGCGTGTAGAAGTCGTTGTACTGGTCGATGAACTGATCGGGAAACAGCGGATCCTCGCCCGGTTGGAGATAGATGTTCTCGAAGCCGGCACTCTGGTGGTCATAGCCGATCCCCATCTCGAACCGGCGGAATCGGCTCAACGGGTAAAGGGCCCGCGCCGACGCGCCGGAGGAGCGAATCGTGCCGATACTGTCCGCCCGCGACCAGAAGCTCGTGATGTAGTAGGGAAGGTAGGGATAGAAGAAGGACGTCTGATCGTGCGCCTCAAAGGCGTACTGCAACCGCCCCGAGAGGTTGGCGTACTGAGCGTTATAGACGCGGTAGGAACGGACGGAATAGGCGGTGAACGAAAGCCGGTCGTCCCCCAACACGTCCGAAAGTGAAATTGCCGTGCCGCCGAGGAAGTCGAAATCACTCGTGAATCCGGCCGTGATCGGAGGCGGCCCATCCAGGAACAGCTTCTCGAAACGACCCTTTTCCCGTTTGTTTTCGCTGATGATCTGATGGTTCACGGTCGGCACGAAATCGATGACCGGCCCCGGCGTCCGGACGATGGTGTCGGCGAAGATCTCCTTCACCGGCTCGTCCATGCTCAGCGTATGCAGGCCCCAGTTCCCCTTGTAGTAGCTGGTAAACAACAGCGTCTCCTCGCCGCTCTCGGGATCGACGATCACGCTGGGCGCGAAATTCCCACCGAGAACATCGGTGTACTGGAGGATGTCGCCGGTCTCGGTGTCCAGGGCGCGGATGTTGAAGATCCCGTCGTCTTCATTCGAGGAATAGACGAGGTCGCGCCCGTTGGGCGCGAAGATCGGGGCCACATCGTTGAAGGTGCCGAAAGTGACCTGCTCCTTCTCGCCGGTGGCGATCCGGAGGCGGTAGAGCTTGTCGTAACCGCTGATCCGCCGGCTGTAATAGACCCATTCGCCATCCGGGCTTACGGTGGGGAACTTGTCGTGAAAGTCGTCGCGGGTCAGGTTCTCGATTTCTTCGGTAGCGATGTTCACCCGATAGACGTCTGAAATTGCGTCCCGGAGCGCGGTGAAGTACACCCACTGGCCATCCGGTCCCACGTGCGGGAACTTGGCGCGATCGAGGGGAATCTCGATGCGCCGAACGATGTCGGATTTGATGACATCCGCGAACAACAGAGCGCGGCGCTTCTGGAACCGCCCGAAGAAGGCGACCTGAGATCCGTCCGGTGTCCAGCTGAGGTTCCTCCCGATGAGCTGATCCTCGCCGGTAAGCCCGACCACGTTGATGAACTCGCCGGCGTAGCCGGGCGTCAGGTTCCGGATGACCTCACCGTCTCTCGCGGACAACAGCACCACGTCGTATTCCGACTCCCGGCGATTGCCCGCGAGTACCGCGATGACTTCACCGGACGGTGACTGCGCCGCCGAAATCGCTCCGATGTAGCGCCCCTCGCGCGGTGAGAGGTCCGCGCTGTAGTCCTCGGGAATCTCCTTGTCCCGATACGGCTTGAACCGCTCCTTCATCCAGCGCTTGTACTCGCGGTAGAACTCCTCGCGCGGCATCCGGAAGGCCTGCTCGAATACTTCCTCGCTGACCCCGCCGGTGACGGCCCGGCGCAGCGAGAACACGAACTGCCGGACGCCCTCCTTTCCGAAACGCTCCTCCATGAAGTCGAAAATGGACGCCCCGAAGGAATACGGCGTGCGGGCGAAGGCCTGGTTCAGCGCCTCGAACGTGGGAATCTCGTCGGAGACGGCGGCGTCCCGAATCACCATCAGATCGAGCGGGTCCCACTCGTTTTCCATGTACGTGGCGAGTCCCTCGTCGATCCAGAGCGGCACCGTCTGCCGGAAGAGCGACCGCGGCACGATGTCGAACTCGAAGATGTGGGTCAGCTCGTGGAGGAAGAGTTCCTGGAGCTCGTCGGGCGGATTGTCGATCGGGATGACCATCCGGTCGCGCGTGGACTCCGCGAACGCCCCGACGCCTTCCGGGATCTCGGAAGGGGAGAGGTTGGTCTGCGCGAACTCGGAAAACGTCTTGTAGAGGATCAGCGGAATGGCAAAGGGGATCTCGTGCTTCAACTCGTCGGAAATCGTCTCGTAGGCGCTCTCCGCGTAGCTGACCAGCCGGCCCAGCTCCTGCTCCATCTCGGGGTAGTAGTAGACGTCGAAGTGCGGCGACCGATACACCTGCCAGTCGTGCTTGTCGTACTTGACTTTGTTCTTTCCGAAGAACGGGATGAAGTACTGCGCCGGGGCCGTACTGGCGATCCCGAGCACCGCACACAGGGCGGCGACGACCAGCCGCGTCCGGACCGGGGGGCCGGCTTTCGAAGAGTCGCGAGTCACGAGCCTTCTCCTTTGGCAGTCCGTGGACAAAGTGGGGCGTTCAGCGCAACAGGATGCGGGTGCCGCGGAAGGTCTGCGGCGTGACCACGCTCAGAAAATTCGGGAGGATGCGGTCCATCAGCTCGAAATAGGAGGAGAGCGCCGAACTCTCCTCGTCCCGACCGAAGATGACCTCCTCGGTGAAGCGCTCCCGATGGATCGTGCGGCCGCTGGCGCCGTCAATGAAATAGAACTCGGCAGTGAGGGTATAGGCGCTTCGCTCCTGGAACTGGGTGCTGCGCACCAGCCGGGGCCGGTTGAAGTTGTCGCGGATGTACCGGTCGCGACGCGAGAATCCGGAGCGCTCCTCCGCGGCAAACCGGAGCCGGCCGCTGATGATCAGGGGTTCTTCGAACTCCTCACCGAGCCGCCGCCAGTACTCCTCGTCCTCGAGGATCTTGTCCTGTTCCAGGTCGATCCACTCCTGACGCGAAATCTCCCCGTCGCCGACCGCCACCGCTTCGGCAGACATGTCATCGAACTGCTCGGCGAGGCCGCTTGCCTCAAGTGCCGCGTCCGAAAAATCACCCAGCGGCTCGACCTCGGCCTCGATCACGGCCAACCGCGAGTTCAGGCGGAGCTGGTTCCGCAACAGGCGCCAGGTCTCCGAATCGAGATCGAGGTTTTCGTTGGTCTGGCTGACGAAGCTGCCTACGAGAACCCGACCGTATTCCGAAAGGTCCAATTTGGCATCGATCGGAATCTCGATGGGCACCTCAACGTAGCGCCCGGACGCGCAAGCGGTGATGCCGAGCAGGAAGAGCGCGACTCCCGAGGCGAACTGGCGGTAGCGCGAGAGACCCACCGGTTGCTAACGCCTCTGGGAGCGGGCGGCGTCCCGGTCCTTGCGCTTCTTGCGCTCGTAGGCTTCGCGGAACAACTCGTAGTTCTGACGGATCTGTTCGTTGCTGGGAAGCAATCCAAGCGCGGTCTCATAGGCGGCGAGCGCTTCCTCGAACTTGCCGGAACGCTCGTAGGCAACCGCGAGATTGTTGCGAGCCTTCGCGTTCTGCGGATCGAGCCGTACCGCCTTTTCCCACCGGTAGGCCGCTTCCTTCCAGAGGCCCTTGCTGGCGACTTCGACGCCGAAGGAGTTCTCTTCGCCGGACCGCTCGCCATCGGCGGGGTCCGTCGCCCCCCGGCCGGGGCCGGGTTGGGCCGCGGCGGATCCTCCCACCGCCAGGATCGCAACGAAGAGCAGCGCGGTAGTAGACACCACGGGGCGCAAGAGCGGCGACCGGAGCATCGTTGCGGTTGAATGCAATGAACAGGCCATTTCTCGCTGTTTCCCGGGCGACGGCCCTGGAGAAGACTCCGGATGCAAATCCGAACGGCCACCGATAGTAGCGCGTGCCAGAAGTGGGCGAAAACGGCAGCGCGGTGAGACAAAGACAACACGAATTTCGTCAAGACCTTTGGAGAGGCCGCGGCCCGCCCCGTCCCCCGGGCGGGCGGCAAGGACTCCTGGAGAAAAACCCATGACGAACCACACCTCGACGCCCGACAAGCAACCCCCGCAGATCGGTCTCGAAAGCGCCGCGCTGGCGATCGCGCTGGCCGAGCGGCCCTCGCCGCGGGAGCGCGCCCGCTGCTTCGAGGGCAGCAATCTCGAAACCGCGATCTCGGTCTTCCGCCGCAACTTCGGCGATCTGCCGCGCGCGCGGCTCGAACAGGCCCGGAGTTGGCGCGAGGCGGCCGCGGCCGCCGGACGACGCTTGCTGATCCTGGGGCAGCCGGGCTATCCGGCGCGGCTCGCCGAACTCGCGGTGCCCCCTATCGCCCTTGAGGCAGCGGGCGAGACTGACCTTGCCGCACCGTCGGTAGCGGTTGTGGGGTCCAGGCGAGCTAGCCCCTACGGGATCGCCGTCGCGGAACGATTCGCGGCCGGGTTGGCCGAAGCCGGGCTCACTGTCGTCAGCGGGCTTGCCCGCGGGGTGGATGCGGCCGCCCACCGGGCCGCGCTCCGGGCCGGCGGGAGAACCGTCGCCGTCCTCGGCTCCGCGCATGACTGCCTGTATCCCCCTGAGCACCGCGAACTGAGCCGGGCCTGCAGCGCCTCCGGCGCGGTGCTGACCGAGTTTCCCCCCGGGACGCGTCCGCTTCCGCACCACTTCCCCCGTCGGAACCGGGTAATCGCCGGCCTCACGTTGGGGACGCTGGTGGTGGAAGCCGCGGAGCGGAGCGGCTCCCTGGCTACCGCGCGTCACGCGGTGGACTCCGGACGCGAAGTCTTCGCGGTACCGGGTCCGATCGGGTCGGAAACCAGCGTGGGCTGCCACGCTCTGATCCGGCAGGGGGCCACCCTGACGACCTCGGTGCCGGAGATTTTGGAAGAACTCGGGCTCGCCCTACGAATCGCCGCGCCGTGCCCGGACACCGCCACCCTCGAGGAATCCGGAAGCGGCGGCAAAACCGCTGGACCGGCCTCCGGAACCGACGCGGCCCACCTGCTGGACATGCTGCGGCGGCGGCCTTCGGGGATGGATCTGGACACGCTCCTCGACTCCGCGAACCTGTCGGTGCCAGCGGCGCTGGCCGCCGTTTCGGAGCTGGAGCGGCGGGGCCTGGTACGCCGGTTCCTCGGCGATTTCTTAATAGCCTGTGGTGGAACCCGGGTGAGCGCCGAGCCCGGTGAGGCGCCCGGCTGACAAGGCGCGTGAGGGAGGAGCCCCCACCGGGAGAACTGGCCCGCGTGTATTTCGACCGAAACGTAACGATGAGCGGCGCGAAGCGACGCGGTTCAGCCGGGATGGATCGCCGGCCGAACGCCGTGCGGGTTCCACTACAGGCTGTTTTGCCGGGATGGATCGCCGGGCGAACGCCGCCCGGGTTTCGCCACCGGCTGTTAGGCAGCCGAATGATCGCCAAGAGGCTGTCGTTACACTGAACGCGAACCATGGGGAACGCACTCGTCGTCGTCGAATCTGCCGCCAAGGCCAAAACCATCGAGCGATTTCTGGGGGGCTCCTTCCGGGTGATGGCCTCCGGCGGGCACGTTCGGGACCTGCCGCAGCGCGGCCTTTCGGTGGACATAGCCAACGGATTTCGCCCGCAATTCGAGGTCGTTCCGGACCGGGCCAAGATCCTCGACAGCCTGAAGCGCGCCGCCCGCAAGGCGTCCCACATCTATCTCGCAACGGACCCCGACCGGGAAGGGGAAGCGATCAGCCACGACCTCGCGGAGGAGTTTCTCGACGCGCTGGGGCCCGGCCACCGGGTTCCAATCCAGCGGATCACCTTCCACGAGATCACCCCGCCGGCGGTCCGGAGAGCGCTCGAGCAGGCTGGTGAGGTGGATGCGAACAAGGTGAAGGCCCAGCAGACGCGGCGGGTGTTGGACCGGATCGTCGGCTACAAGATCTCGCCCCTCCTTTCCCGGAAAGTTGCTCCGCGTCTTTCCGCCGGCCGCGTGCAGTCGGTCGCGCTGCGCCTCATCTGCACCCGGGAACGCGAGATTCGGGCTTTCAACATCGAGGAGTACTGGACGATCGACGCCCAATTGGCCACCAGCGACGGGGCGTCGCTCCGTGCGACCGCCGAAGTGCCGAAGAGCCTCCCCCGGGAGCCGGCGGTTCGGGAGGAGGCCACAGCGCGCCAGATCCAGCATGCGCTCGGGCAGTGCCAATTCCGGGTGAGCGATGTCGAGGCCAAGGATCGTCACGAGAAGGCGCCTCCCCCGTTCATCACGAGCACCATGCAGCGGCAGGCGGCCTCCCTGTTCCGCTTCCCTGCCGCCCGAACGATGCGCGCCGCTCAGGGGCTCTACGAGGGCGTGGATCTCGGGTCGGGCGATCGAGTGGGATTGATCACCTACCTGCGGACGGATTCGACCCGAGTCTCGGATCAGGCGCTTCAGGATGTGCGCAGGTTCATCGGGCAGCGATTCGGCGGTGACTTCCTTCCGGAGCGGCCCAACTACTTCCGGAAACTGAAGGGAGCGCAGGACGCTCACGAAGCCATCCGGCCTACCTCGATCGAGCGGTCCCCCGATCAGGTGGCAGCCTTTCTCAGCGAGGACCAGCGGAAGCTGTATCGGATGATCTGGGAGCGGTTCATCGCCTCCCAGATGACCCCGGCCGTATGGCATGACACCAAGGCCACGATCCTCGCCGAACCCCCGGGCGGCGGCGGTATGCCCGAGATCCCCGGCTTCGGCCAGGCTCCGGAGCGACTCGTGGCGACCGGGTCCGTGCTGATCGAACGCGGGTATCGGGTGCTCTATCGCGAGGCAGTGGAAGACCCGGGGCCGTCCGCGGAATCCGAGGGAAAAGCGGTGATCCCGCCCCTGCGGGCCGGACAGCCGCTCACTCTTGACCAGATTCTTCCGATCCAGCACTTCACGGCGCCGCCCAAGCGGTACAGCGAGGCGAGCCTGATCCGCAAGCTCGAGCAAAACGGGATCGGGAGGCCCAGCACCTACGTGCCGACCCTGCGCAAGATCAAGGATCGGGAGTACGTGCGGACCAGGCAGCGGGTCTTCGTTCCCACCGAGGTGGGCATGCTGGTGAGCGAGTTGCTTGCCGGGAGCTTCGACAACCTGTTCAACGTCCGCTACACGGCGGACATGGAGGAAAACCTCGACCGCATCGAGCAGGGAGAGGCCGGCTTCGAGGGCACCCTGGAGGCGTTTTACGCAGATTTCTCCCGCGACCTCGAAAAGGCCATCGTCGAGATGCCACGGGTGAAGGGGTTGCCGACCGCCGAACCTTGCGATCGCTGCGGACGTCCGCTTGTTCTCCGCTGGTCGGGCGGCGAGAAGTTCCTCGGATGCGAAGGCTTCCCGGATTGCCGGGGCAGCCGGTCGCTGACGGACCCAGGGGATGAAGCGAGCGACGAAGAGGCGCCCGTATGCCCGGAATGCGGGGCTCCCATGTCCGAAAAGCGCGGACGCTTCGGGGCTTTCCTCGGCTGCACCCGCTACCCCGAATGCACGAAGATCATCCAGATCCGCAATGGCAGACTCGTCGCCCGCGCGGCGCCCGTGCCGGTGGAGGGGACGTGTCCGGAGTGCGGGGAACAGCTCGTCCAGAGGCAGAGCCGCCGCGGCCCCTTTGTCGGCTGCAGCAGTTTTCCGAAATGCCGCTACATTCAGCCCGATCCCTCGAAGAAAGGCAAAAGAGCGACGTCCCGCAAGACCGCGGCAAAACGCGGCACCCGCTCGCGAGTCGCTAGTTCGTGAGTCCCGGATCGGAAGAGCCCACGGCGTCGTCGCCGGCTCCGCTGCGGGCGCTGATTCAGGATTTTCTGGAAGATCTGGAGGAGCGCCGCGGCGCCTCTCCCAACACGGTCAGGAGCTACGGAAGCGATCTCGCCCACTTCACCGAGTTTCTCGAAGCGGAACGCGGATCGGGGGATAGAACCCCCGGTGCGTCACAGGTTGACACCGGTTTGCTGCGCGCCTACCTCGGCTCGCTTCACGAGCGCGGTCTGTCCAGCACGACGGTAGCGCGGAAGCTGGCGGCTCTGCGTTCCCTCTACCGGTATCTCATCCGTTCGGGAGCGGTGGAAACGGACCCGGCGCGGGCCCTCAAGGCGCCACGGATTCCCGGGAGGATTCCGACGCGCATGGAAATGGACGAGGTCGAGGCCTTGCTGAACGCCCCGGATCCAACCACGGCGCTCGGCTGCCGCGATCTCGCCATTCTCGAACTCCTGTACGGAACGGGACTGCGGGTGTCGGAACTGGTCAGTCTCAACCTCGCCGACCTCAACCCGAACCACCGGATCCTCCGGGTCCTCGGAAAGGGTCGCAAGGAGCGGGTGGTCCCTTTCGGTGAGGTCGCAGCCGACGCGCTGGGCCCCTGGCTCCGGGTCCGGGCCGGCATCCAGGGGACCGACGGGGACGCGGAGGCCGTTTTCCTGAACTCCCGGGGTGGACGCCTTTCCGACCGGTCCGTGCGCACCGTAGTGCAGCGCTACCTGGGAGAAGCCGGTCTGGTACGGCTCGCCGGGGCGGTTTCACCGCACACCCTGCGCCACGCATTCGCGACCCATCTGCTCGACCGGGGAGCCGACTTGCGTTCCATCCAGGAGCTGCTGGGTCACGCGAGTCTGGCCACCACCCAGAAGTACACACACGTCTCGACGGCGAAGATCTTCGAGGTGTATTCAAAGACCCACCCACGGGGAACGAACGCTCCCAAAGAAGCCGGCTGAAGCGCGGCTCAGTGCGCGAGCGGTTACGCGTCACCCCCCGTCACCCCCCCCGTCAGCCGCCCCCGTCAGAAACTCCCCCGCCAGATTCCCCCGCCAGAAATTCCCCGGTCCGCCGAAGAGTCGGCGGCTACCGATCAGTAGCGCGGTATCCGCAAGGGCCCCGCCGGGGCGTCGAATATCCGCCGGTACCGGGAAATCTCCGACGGAATTCCCGTGCTCTTTGCCGGATTGTCACTGAGCTTGACGAGCGGCCGGCCATTTGCGGCGACCGGCTTCACCACGAGCGAATAGTTGGGAAATCCGCAGTCGTTCGTCAGGTTCGTGCCCCAGCCGTAGGACACCGCGATCCTTCCGGCGAAACGCGATTCGAGATCGAGGATCTCGGGGAGTTCCAGCCCGTCGCTGAACACGAGTGACTTTTGCCGGGGATCCACACCGAAATCCTCGTACCAACGGACCAACCGCTCCCCGAACGCGGCCGGATCGCCGGAGTCCTGCCGGACTCCTCGGTACTCCCGGGCCCGCGCTTCGTCGACATCGCCGAAGTAGAACTCGGAACCCCAGGTATCCGTGAGAAAAAGCGAGAGAGGCTCGTCGTACATGGCCCACCATGAGTCCAGCATCCGGCACTGAGACCCACGGATTGACCCGTCGGACCCGTTCCCCAACGCGGCGCCGACCATGAAGATCTCGTGGGCGATCGTCCCCACGGGAACCAACCCGTGCTGGTAGGCCGATGCGACGCACGAGGTGCCGACGAACTGGTCCGGCAGTGCCCGGGCGAGGCGTTCTTCCAACTCGAACTGCCAGACGCGTGAAAACCGGCGACGGGTCCCGAATGAAGCGAAGCGGAGTCCGGGGTGTTCCCGAAGCCTGGCGATCTTCTCCTCGAGCCGCTCCCGGCCGGCTTCTGCGGCTGCTTTCCCGGCCCCCGCACCTCCCGCGGCAATCGCAGCCCGCGAGAGGAGTTCGCTTAACGCGGACAGGATGAGCGTTTCCCACAGGATCATCCCGGACCAGGAGGATTCAACCTCTATCCGGAAATCACCGCCCCTGACTTCGAGTTCGACCGGCGGCAGGCGGAGTTGTCCGAGGAAGTCCAGGTAGTCGTCGCCGAAGAGCCCCCGCGGCTCGAGACCCCGGAGGTAGGCAATCTCGGCGGGAGTAAACGACAGCTCGCGAATGGAATCGAGGACATCCCGCAGAACGTCCTCCGGAACCAGATCCGCGAGACGGACATTCGGCGTCCGGCAGAGAAGCCGGTAGCGGACGCGAACCTCACGGTGCAGCCGGAAGACAAACTGACCCATCGTGAACTTGTAGAAGTCCACGTCGAGGAGCGAGGCGACCGGAGGAGCGGCCGTCAGGTCGGAAAGCCGGGCCACTCCTCAAGCGGGTCGGTGCTCTGCACCCGGACCATTCCCGCGCGCTCGAAATCGGCATAGGCCGCGGCGGCGGCGTCGGTGAAATCGGCGCCCGGGACCACTACCGGCGAGGTGGCGTCTTCCAACAGGAAAACCCGGCGCGCGAGGCCTTGCGATCCATCCGGATCGCGCCGTTTGATTTCGTCCCGCAGGTCGGAGACCGTCCAGGCCACACAGTGGCTCTTGGCCTGCCCGGCGACTATCAGGGCGTCATATTCGAGCAAGCGGTCGAGCAACTGCCGGTTCGGTTCCGCGATCGGGTTTCCATCGGCGTCTTCGAGCACCTCGGGGCGCAGGACCGAGTAGTTCTCGGTGAGCGGATTCCGGCCCTTGGACTCGAATACCGGCTGCGCGGAACGCGCGATCGAATGAAAGAACACGGCTTCTTCGATCGCCGGAACCAGCGCGTGCCCGGCCCCTCCGAGCATGGCGTGGTAGGGCCAGATGACGAGCACGTACTTTCCCTGCGCTTCGAGCCGGCGGCAGTAATGGAGCGCGTGGCGGGAGAGTTCCTCCTGGTCGAGACCGGCCCCCGCGGCCGCGTCCGGATTCACGCGGTAACGGCCCGTTTCAAGATCCTCGGAGGTGATCTGGGTGTACGCGGCGGGAGGACTCCCGTTTTCGTCCAGGAAGAAATGCGCGTGGAACACCTGGATGGCGGTGTGGGTATCGAGAGTCAGGACGACTTCGCTGATCCGGTCCAGATGTTTGTACAGAAACTGACAGACCCGCCAGGAGTCCTTCACCGCGCCGAGTCCTGAGCGGCCCGCGACGAAGAGTTCGCCCCCCGGCAGACAGAAGGTGTTCTGGCAGTCCACGAGCAGCAGACCGACGCGTGGCGCATCGCCGGCCGCCGGGCTCAGGTCGTGACGCCGGGCCCATTCCCGAGCCTCGGTGGCGCGGGTCTCGTAAGGAACCCGATAGAGCTGGCTCACGCGCTCGGAGTCGAAGAAATCAGGAATCGGAAGGGTTTCTGGCATGGATCGGAACCGGAACCCCGCCCCCGGCGAGCCCTCATTCTCCCGGTCGGGGTGGGGATCGGATTACCCTAGCAGCCTGTGGACAAAGTGACGCGAGCGCCGAGCCCAGCGAGGCGCCCGGCTGCCAAGGCGCGCGAGGGAGGAATACCTGGGGTATTTCGACTGAAGCGCAACGATGAGCGACGCGAAGCGCCAGTTCTCCCGGTGGGGGGGCGGTTCAGCGGGGATGCATCGCTGGCCGTTTCCGGAGCGGGGCGCCAGCACCGCGGAGACCCCGGAGCGGAAGAGACGGGGGGCGGGGTCACCCGACCCCCATCCCTTCTGGCTCGGGAACGCCGCGTGACTTTGTTTACAGGCTGCTGAGCCCGATGCTCGAACCCGACCAGATCCGGCGGGACCCGGAGGGGACCGCCCAGCGCCTCCGGGAGCGGGGGCACCACGGGGATCTCTCAGACATCCTCGATCTCTTCGAACAGCGGCGCGGACTGCAGGCGGCGATCAGCGAACAGCGAGCAAAGCTGAAGGCGCAAAATCGGGAAATCGGCGCGCTCTACCGGGCCGGGAAGAAGGAAGCTGCCGACCGGTTGCGCGAGGAGTTGGCGCGGACTCCCGACGCGGTCTCGGAAAAGGAAGAGCGGATGCGCTCCGCCGAGCAGGAACTCGAGAAGAGCCTGCTGGAGCTTCCCAATCTCGCCCACGAGAGCGTGCCGGTGGGGTTCGATGAAAGCGCAAACCTCGAAGTTCGCCGCAGCGGAGTTCCTCCCGCCTTCGACTTCGAGCCGAAGGCCCATCACGAACTTGGAACGGCGCTCGGAATGCTCGATCTGCCGCGCGCGGCGAAGCTCAGCGGATCCCGTTTTTCGGTCCTGACCGGCGCCGGCGCGCGACTCGAGCGGGCGCTCATCCAGTTCATGCTGGATGTCCAGACGAAAGAGCATGGATACGAAGAGTTCTGGCTCCCCTTCCTCGTCGCATCCAGATCCCTTCTCGGCACCGGTCAGCTCCCCAAGTTCCGGGACGATCTGTTCAAGGCCGAAGGACGCGACCTCTATCTGATCCCCACGGCCGAAGTCCCCCTGACCAACCTGCACGCCGGGGAAACGCTGTCCGCCGACGAACTGCCGAAACGCTTCGTCGCGTACACCCCGTGTTTCCGGAGCGAGGCCGGCGCGCACGGCAAGGACACGCAGGGACTGATCCGCCAGCACCAGTTCGACAAGGTGGAACTCGTCAAGGTCACGGACGAGGAGACCTCGTTCGAAGAACTCGAGGGACTCACCCGGGACGCCGAGCGAATCCTCGAGCTTCTGGAACTGCCCTACCGGCTGGTTCTCCTTTCGACCGGAGACATGGGGGCAGCGGCCACCAAGACCTACGACATCGAGGTGTGGCTACCGTCGCAGGGAACCTACCGGGAGATCAGCTCCTGCAGTAACTGCGGCGACTACCAGGCGCGCCGCGCCCGGATTCGCTATCGCCGCGCCACCGGAGAAAAGGCCCGTTTCTGTCACACGCTGAACGGTTCGGGCCTCGCCGTGGGTCGCACCTGGCTCGCGATCCTCGAGAACTACCAGCAGGCGGACGGCAGCGTCCGCATACCGGAAGTTCTCCGCCCCTATCTCGACGGCCTGGAAACCTGGCGCCCCGCCTGAGCCGGGCGCGCGCCGCCGGAATGGCGCGCAGGCAAGGGAACGCCAGACCTCTGGCCAGTTCTCCCGGTGGGGGCCGGCACGCGCGGGAGCGCGAAACCAGCGTCGACGACGCTGCGATCTGCCGACGTGAGGGCCGCGCGCCCTTCCAACCCCGAGGGGTGATTCCTCGGCCAGAGGAGAATTTATGGTGCTCCCGTCGATTTGACGGGAGAATTGGTGTCCGCGACGACAATTTGCGCGTCTAGCCCGCGCCAGGCGAGTGCGCCGCCACCGCGAGCGGGTGGAGAATGCCTCAGACGCGGCGCATCGCCGCAAAGAACTTCATGTTCGAGTTCACGAGGTACTCCCGGGCCGCGGCATTCGGCTCGAGCGACGATTCGCCCTTTTCCGCGGTGCCCCCGAGGATGATGCCTGAGCTCCGCGGCTGCATGCTGAAGCCGCCCACTCCGGGGGGTGCTCCGGGAGCATTCCCGGACACCGCATAGTTCACTTCGCGCTGCGGAATGAGCACCGTGAGCTGTCCCTTGAGCGGCATCAGTTCCGGATCGGGAAACAGCTCGCCAGATCCGAGTCCGGTGCAGTTGACCACGAGCGACTCATCGAGTGCGACAAGTTCCTGGGCATCCGCGAACTTGCGGATCACGATCTGCCCACCGAAGTCCCGAAAGTCCCGCACCAGCGCGTCCAGGTAGGTGGCCGGCTCAATGCGCATGTAGCTGCGCCGGGTTGCGTATCGGGTGGGGAAGGGGTGCTCCCCGGGGCCCAGGCGGAACCGGCCGCTAATCAGATGGTCAGGGAGTAGCGGCTCGCGCCGCCCGGGTCTCCGGCTGGCCGCGGGATCACGCGGTTCGATGTCGGTGGCCGTGTAGCGGTCGAGCCAGTCCACCCCGTACCCCCTGCCAACCAGCCACTGGAACTCACGAAAGGAGGTTTCGACGGCGTCCCGGAACTGCGCGTCAAACTCGGGGGTCCGGAGGTTGTCGTCCACCAGCCAGGAGGCCGGGGTGAACCCGGCCCAAGCCATGTTCGAAGTCGTGTTCGGGGGCACCGACATGGCGTAGATGGTGACCTCGAATCCACGGCGCTGGAGCTGGCGCGCGGTGGCGAGTCCGACCGCTCCACAGCCAAGCACGGCGACTTGCCGACTCTGGTGCTCGAGCGCCATCTCGGCCACCTTGCGCCCCGTACCCCAGGAAAGGGAGATACCCGAGCCCCCGTGGCCGTAGTTGTGAAGCACCGTGGTGCGGTCGAGCCGATCGGCACGCAGGACGAACCCCGACGGGCGATGCGGCCGGAGCCCCACGGTGGTCCGGATGATCCGGTTCCACGCCACGTTCACGATGGGCAAGCGAAACGGTGGCTGCGGCAGGATGTCGGATCGGGCCGAACAGCCCCCGAGGCCCATCCCGAGCAGACCCCCTCCGCCCACTCTCAGCAGCGTCCGTCTGTCCATCATCGCCTCCGTCCGAGCAACCGGCCAACCTTAGCAGCCGGTGGTGAAACCCAGGCGGCGTTCGACCGGCGATCCATCCCGGCTGAACCACTCCGCTTCGCTCCGCTCTTCGTTGCGTTTCGGTCGAAATACACCCGGGCCAGTCCTCCCGGTGGGGGCTCCTCCCTCACGCGCCTTGTCAGCCGGGCGCCTCGCCGGCCTCGGCGCTCACCCGGGTTCCACCACCGGCTGCCAACAGGGTTTCCCTGACCGTTTGCGGCCAGGGTCGCGCTCGATTACGGCGATCGCCGGGACTCGCGGCGGAGTTCGAAGCACAGGCCGATACCGATCACGGCTACCGCGACAGCGATCGGGAGGCCGGTCGTCACCGCCGCCGCCTGCAGGGATTCGAGGCTGCCGCCGAGGAGGAGAACTACCGCGATCAACCCCTCGACCAGGCACCAGAAGACGCGTTGGACCACCGGTGCGTCCAGCTTGCCGCCGGCGGTGATGGAGTCCACGACCAGCGATCCGGAGTCGGACGAGGTGACGAAGAAAATGACGGTGAGAACGATGGCGACGCTCGCCAGCGGGACGGCGAGCGGGAGCGCTTCGAACATGCGGAAGAGGGCCAGTTCCGGCTGGAGCGCCCGCACCGCATCCGCCGCCCCGGTATAGCCGTCGACCGCGAGCTGATGGAGCGCAACGCCGCCGAAGACGCTCATCCAGACGAGGGTGAACAGGGTTGGCACGACGAGGAGGAAGCTGAGCATCTCCCGGACGGTGCGCCCGCGCGAGATGCGGGCGATGAAGATCCCGATCACCGGGGTCCACGCAAACCACCAAGCGAAATAGAAGGTGCTCCAGTCCTGAAGGAAGGCAGTGTCGCTCCGGCCCACCCAGTTGCTCAGCGGCGCAATGTGCACAGCGTAGGCGCCGAGGCCGCGGAGGAAGGCTCCGGCTACCGCGCCGGCCGGACCCACGATTACCACCGCAAGCATCAGAGCCAGGGCCAGCAGGATGTTCAGTTCACTCAGGCGGCGCACCCCGACATCGAGTCCGGACACCACCGACGCCAGCGCGATGAGCGTGATCACCGAGACGATGAGGGTGCCGGTGAGGTCGGTGGCGGGGATTCCGAACAGGTATTCCAGGCCGGCGGAGATCTGCCGGGCGCCGAGCCCGAGGGACGTAGCCAGTCCGAAAATGGTGGCGAAGACCGTCAGGAAGTCGATGACGTGGCCGGGGAAGCCCCACACCCGGTCTCCCAGCAGCGGGTGGAACGCGGAACGGAGCGCCAGGGGGAAGCCTCGGTTGTAGGTGAAGAACGCGAGGGCGACCGCCGCGATCCCGTAGGTCGCCCAGCCGTGTAGCCCCCAGTGGAAGGTGGTGGCCGCAATGGCGACCGCGGCGCTCGGGGGCTCGATGCCGAGCGGAGGATGGAGGAAGTGCTGCACCGGTTCGGCCACCCCGAAGAAGAGGAGGCCGATCCCGATGCCGGCCGAGAAGAGCATCGCGCCCCAGGTGAGCCGCGAGTACGAGGGCCGGGCGTCTGGTCCACCGATCCGCACCCGCCCGAGCGGCGAGACGATGAGGAACAGGCAGATCAGAAGCGCGAAGTTGGCGCTCCCGAAGAAAAGCCAGTCGAAACTGGCGGTGACATAGGCGTGAAGATCCCCGAACGCAGCCCCCGCCTGTTCCCTAAACGCCAGCGCGCCGGCGACAAACAGGACGATCACCGCGGCCGAACTCAGGAAGACCGGCCCGTTGATGTCGAGTCCGAACCGCCGGATGTTTCCTCGCCCGGCGGTGTGCCGCGATCGACTCATCCCACTCCCTCCGCAGGAAGCGCCGCGCCATGCCGGGCAGACAAGAGTGAGATGCGCGGGACGGTATCAGCCGACCCGGTGAGCGACCTCCCGAGCCGGATGGGGGAGAGGCTCGCGGCCACCCTCGTGAGCGCCGCTGCACGGCCCCACTAACGCGTCGCGATTCCAGAGGGCGCCAGACAGGTCGGCCCTCTCCCTTCCGCGCGCTCCTCAGCGATCCCGATTTCCGCAGCGACCGGGATCCCGGCGACTCGGGCCAAATTCGCCCTTTCGGGGTGTAATCTCGTGTAATTGACACCTGAGAAACAGGATCTTCGCGACTGGCGCTTCCTCCCGGAACTGGCCGCACTCAGGAGGGAGAGCTTCGACAATGAGCCGAATTGCGGTCGTATTGATCTGCCTTTGCGCTCTCGCTGGCTGTGGCGGCGATGGTGCACCCGCCGCTCCGCCACCTCCGACACCAACGCCGACGACGCCGCCTCCACCAACACCGCCACCTGCTCCGGAACCTCCCGAGACACCCGCCGGACTTCGCGTCTCGGCAACAGGCGCTGATTTCATTGAATGGAGTTGGAACCTCCTATCGGAGGTGAGCGGTTACCAAGTCCAGTACCGCCTGGACGACGCGTTCACTGAAGGCGATGAGCTGATTGGCCGAACCGCGGACGAGACCTCATATCGCCGGGAGGACATTCCTGCCGAGACGACCGCCTACCTGCGCGTCCGATCCTCCAGCGGGATGGGCGAAGACTTGATCCATAGCGCGTGGTCCACGCCCGTGAACGGGATGACGCCTGCCCCCGAGCCAACGCCTCCGGCGCCCACAGAGACTTGGCGAGGGCTGACGGTCGCACCAGAGGAACGTTGTTCGCGGTACGACGCTGACGACTACCGCTACCCGCAGTCCGTCGAGAACGACATCGTGCGCGAGTTGGGGGGTGTCTACAGCCCGTACACCTGCGAGAGCTTCGACTCGATCCGGGAAACCGACATCGAACACATCGTGGCGCGATCCGAGGCGCACGATTCGGGTCTGTGCGCGGCCGACGCCGACACCCGAACCCGATTCGCGCGGGACCTGCTCAATCTGACGTTGGCGTCACCTGCCCTGAACCGCTCGCAAAAGAGTGACCGTGACGCGACGGAATGGCTACCGGACCAGAACCGGTGCTGGTTCGCCCAAACCATCGTGGGCGTTCGTCTGCGATATGGCTTGACCATTGATCAAGCCGAGGCCGATTCGCTCGACCGGATCCTCGCCAGCTGCCAGTCAACGGCGATCTCCTGCGACCTCACAAGGCCTCCCCCAGCGACAGAGCCTCCACCGGTCCGGACATTTCCCAACTGCAACGCCATGCGCGAAGCAGGCTGGATCCGCGGCGTGAACCGCGATGGTGGCACCTACCCGGATGCGTGGGACGAAGCGGAGCGACAGACGTACGCGCTGAACACGGCCCGGGACGGCGACGGGGACGGCCACGCCTGCGAATGACCGTGTTTCTCATTGCCCGACTGCTGTCCCCCGCGGGCGGATTGATCTGATCGGCCAGCGGCGGCCCCTCGGCATGTCCGTCGCCAAGGGATGTGAGACGCCCGGTCGCGGCGTATCGTGGGTGGGGCCATCAGTCGCTCGATCGATACGCGGCTCGCGGTGGTGGCCCTAGAGGCAGCCATCGCATCGCGTCAGCCCCGAGAGTAGTGTTGCGACGACCACTTGAACCTGGGCAGTACGCGCCGCTCACCTCTTTGCCGGCTCGATCGACGCCTGGGTACGCTAAGCGCCGGTGATTCGACCTCCGCATACCCATTACCCCATAAGGAGCTAGTGGCGTGGCTGCCTCAACATCGTTGCTCCCCCGTATGACGCTCGTGATTGCCGTCCTCTTGGCGACAGTGTGCGGTACCCACGAAGCCGTCAGTCAGAGCACGTACATCCTCGTGACGGGGCGGCGACTGCCGTACTTGTACGCCATTTCTCTTGATGGCGCCGTCGCTCCGGCGAACAACAACACACCGAATGCGATCGTCAGTCGCGCCAAAGTGGCGTTGGACCGACTGGACGGTCAGCTACTCGGTGATCCTGCCAATCTGATCGTGAGTGAGGATGGTGGCACTGTCTATGTGGTCAATCACCACGGCGCCATCGATAACGCGGAGTTCAGACAACACGGTGGCCGCGGACAGATCGCGGTCCTGGACGTGGACGATGTCCTCGATCCAGGGAACGACACAACGGCCAACGCACTCCGGCGGCACTTGGACTCCGGCGCCTTCGGGGCGCTCGGCGTACTACTGCTGCCGGACATACTCATCGTTGCCAACGCCGAGAACCATCTGACCGAAGACGGCGGCAATCGCATCACGTTCATTGATCGACGGACTGGAAGTCTGCGCGGTACGGTGGAGTTGGCGCTCGGCTCGCCCGGGTTCGCCTGCGCGGAGTACCCGGTACCCCACGTCTCCCCCTATGGGCCGCCCAGGCATCTGGCCGTACTCTCCCCGGATCCCGGCTGGGGATGTTTCCCCGACCCGAACGGGTTGGCGCTGGGTCGTTCCAGCGATGGAAGCGCGTACGTGTTTTCCGCCAATGGCGGCACGAACGATGTGTCGGTGATTTCCCTCACCCGTGCTCTCGAAGGGGATCGGCTTGCGGAGATCGGCCGGGTCCCGACGCAGGTCGGCCCTTGGGGCATCACGGCCACCCGCGACGGGCGCCACATCATCGTAGCCAACGGAAGAAGTCAACGGGAGAACCTGACGGGTAACGTGATTTCAATTATCGATGTCGACCGGGCGAGCGCTGGCGTCGGAGACGCCGAAGTCGCGCGCGTCCTGGTAGGGACAAATGATCCCCAGGAGCAGACACATCCGTTCATACCGTCCGTCACCCCGGATGGGAGGGAGGTGATCGTCCCGAATTATCGTGCCGACAACGTGTCGATCGTGAACCTCGATCTGGCGCTGGCCGGCGATCCCGACGCCGAAGTCGCGCGCATTCCGCTGGCTAGGGCGGATGGACGGCCCGCCCGCCCGAAGGGCTCGGCGGTCACTTCCGATGGCCGCTACGCGGTGATCAGCGGGGGCGCAGCGGCGGAGCCGTTCTCCGAGGAGCCCGGTCACGTATATGTGATCGATCTTCGATCGCGCAGCGTCGTGGGCACGGTGACCGGCGTAGGAAACGATCCGTACAACTTGGCCCTCGTAAGAAGGTAGCCAAGGCACGGGCCCCGTCTCGGGGCCTCAAGCAATTTCGCGTGCTGAGCCGTTCTTGAGGCGAACTGCAGCGAGTAGCGCATGAGATAAACGAGGCAGGTTTTACACCACACAGCCGGGAAACACCGTCGTGATGGCTTCGGGAAGCCCCTTCAGCCCGTCCACGACCACGATCAGAACGTCCCCTACCCCCCGCGCCTTCAACTCGTTCATCACCCCAAGCCAGAGCTTTCGCCCCCTACTGCGACGCCGTCCACATCCCCAAGATCTCCTTCCGACCAAGAGGGATCACCCCGATCACAAAGTGCGCCGCCTTACGCACGTCCTACGCACGGAATATCTGACAGGCTCACGGCATCCCAGGGCAATGGATTGGAACGTGTCAAGACTGCAAGACGTTGTCATACAACGTTTTACAACGGTTCCTAGCGAATAGGAAGGAACATTACCGCCACCCCTGGAACGCGGAGGGAGGGGGAGTAGAACGGACCCCCTAACTCCTTGGTTTTAGGAACTGACCGGGATCGGAAACCGGATGTTACCCCACATCCTTCCCCACGCCTCTCGTTAGGCGCGAGCCGGTGTCAGTGTTACGGACGGCTGCGAAGTCGTGAACGACCAGCGAGCGGGGCCAGCATTCACCCGGTGGTCTCGCGGCGGCGCACTATCCTCGTCTGGCGGCTCCTGCGAGCCGTCCGTCAGGTTGTATTGGCATGGGACTTGAACCGCTCGCTCCAGATCATCGGGGAGCTGCTTGGCCTCGGCTACCGCCCCTAGGACGGTGAGCACCGTCGCAGCTGCGGGACCCGCCGCCACGAGTGCTTTTCTTTCGCGCTCCATGCCGGGTGACTCTATCCCGGAACGGCCCCCTCAGCTAGCGATTCCAAACCTCTGCCGAAACCAGTCGGCCGACCCGGCGGCGCGCTTCCCGCAGCCGCGCCGCCCGGGTCGCGCCGGCCCACTCAGGACTCGAAGCCCGCGATCCGCGCCGCAGCGCCCGCGTCCATCCCCGCCTCCGTGAGCTGCTTGTAGGCCCGCGCCCGGCCCGCCAGGTCGGAGGCCCGCAGCTCCTCGAAGTCCATCCCGATTTCGGGAGAAAGTTTCGCCGCCAGCTCCTCGGTGACGATCTTCGCCAGGGGAGCCACGGAGCCGAACAGGAACCGCCGCCACGCCTCGCGCTGGCCCGTCCCGTCGCCAGCCTCCGCCAGCTCTACCGGGACGCCGCACGTCGCCAGGACGCTCCGCTCCGCATTGCGCGCCAGCTCTACCAGCGCAGCCGGGGGAGCCGCGCCGAGACGTTCCGCCCGCCAGTCGAAGCGGACCGCACTCCGCCCGCCCTTCGGGTCGTTCCAATCGCCCGTAGTGCTCTCCACCGTGAGCGCCTTCCCCTTCGCCTTCGCGATGTCCTCCCGGAGTGCTGTAACGGTCGGATCCTGCCCGTCCACCGGGATCGGTAGCAGGTTCGCCATCGGCCCGCCCGACTCGCTTGCGAGCGTGTTGTCCGTCTCCGCGTTCAGCCGGCCGGCGATGCTGGCGAACTGAATCGGACCTAGCCCGTGCCACGGCCGCGCCGGATCCACCGCGTACCGGAAGTGGAGAATGGAACTCGCCGCCAGCTCGCGCGTGGCCGTGGTCGATGGCCCGGCAAGGGACACCTGGTAGCGCCAGGACGCAGCCGAGCCCGTCACGTTCCACGTCCCGGCCGGGAGTAGCCGGAGCCCGTTGTCTGCAACCTCGATCACGAACAGGCACTCGCCCCGGCGAATCAGCTCCCGGCCGATGGTCCGCAGCACTGACGGCCGCAGCGCCCGCGTGCAGGGCTTTGTGTTCCTCCGAAGACACATGTTCGCCCCGAACGGATGTAGCGATCGCCGCTTTCCATGCGGCCTCGCGTTGACTATCCATACAGCCTTACCACGTTCGCATCGGTTCCCGCGAGGAACGCGGCCCACTGGTCCATGAGCGCGCGCCGGCGGGCGAATAGGTCACTCCGGAAGTAGGCCCCCTCAATCCCGGCCACGGTGTGAGCCAACGCGGCCTCCGCAACCTCCCGCGGCTTCCCAGTTTCGGCGCACCAGTCCCGAAACGCGCTCCGGAAGCCGTGAACCGTTGCCCACTCGGCGAGTCCCCGGTCCCGGAGGATCTTCGTCAGGGTCATCGGGGAGAGGGGCCGGCCCGGCCTCAGCGGCGACGGGAAGATCAGTCCGCTCCCGTCGTCCAGTGCCCGCGCCCGCTCAAGAACGACCAGCGCCGCATCGCTCAGCGGGACGCGATGACCCGCACCTCCCTTCATGCGCTCGCCGGGGATACGCCATTCCCGCGCCTCGCCGGATCGCGCCGCCGTCAGGATCAGGAACCGGAGGCAAAGCTTGGCCGCTTTGCTCGCCTTCGACCCATCCACGGTTTCAAGCGCCGCCGCTACTTCCTGGTACGGCAGCGCCCGGAAGTGCGCCTTGACGGCCGGCATGGCCGGCAGCGCGCCCTCGATTCCTTCCCCGGCCACGTTCTGCTCAACGGAGGCGTGCGCCCAGCACAACCACAGCACGGCGTAGATCCTCTGTTGAAGGCGGTGAGCGGTCGCACTATTCGGGATTGTGAGAGGGTGCGACGCTCACGTCGGTAGAGCGCCGCGTAATCCGCGCTGGTTTCGCGCTCCCGCGCGATGCCGGGCCCCACCGGGAGAACTGCCCGGAGGTCGGCGTTCCAAGCCGTCCCCGCGCTTTTTCCCGATCGGCACTACGCGTTCTTCCCCGTCTACGCGCCATCTGCCTGATCAGCCGTACGCGCTCCCGCCCGCCTTCGGCGGGCTGTGCCGACCAGGAGGTCGGCGTTCCCTTGCCTTTGCGTCATCACACGCGTACTGCCAAACGCGAAGAAACAGATGGCAGCGAACTCCGTTCGCTGCCCGCCTGACCGGGGGGAAAGTGTGAAAGGGGGGCACCCCCCCTTTCACAAAAAGACAGCTCGAATCGCAAATCCCGGAGGGATTTGCGATTCCGGCGCGAAGCGCCGGGGGGTCCGCTAACGGGGCCTCATGCCACAAATGAAACCCACGGTGCGACGTAGTGCCGGTTGGAGGCCCCGTCAGCGGACCCCTCGACCGAGCGGAGGGAGAGGGATTCGAACCCCCGGACCCTTTCGGGTCAGTGGTTTTCAAGACCACCGCCTTAAGCCGCTCGGCCATCCCTCCGTGGACGGGATCGTGCCGCCGGACCACGCCCCGCTTGGGGCGCGCTGTTACTCCGGTTTCGGCAGGGCGTCCAGCATCGCCTGCGCCTGCGCGGCAGCGGCGCTGTCCGGCTCTACCTCGATCGCCATCTCGAACTGTTCGGAGGCCGCGGGGAAATCACCCTTGTTCAGATAGACGATGCCCATCTGGACAAACGGCTCCGCCCAGTCCGCCCGGCGGTCGGCGGCGATCATGTAGTACTCGATCGCCTTGTCCGTCTCACCGTTCTGGAAGGAGATCTGCGCCACGTTGTAAGGGATGACCTCATCCGCGGTGGAGTCCACGGCGGCTTCCCAGTACTCGAGCGCCCCATTCATGTCGTCATCGGCCATCTCCATTTCGCCTAGCGACACGAGCGCCGCCGCGTTCTGGGCATCCTGTTCCAACACGGCCTGGTATGCCGCCCTGGCTTCGTCTGGACGGTCCAGCTCGCGGAGCACTGCGGCCCGGTTCAGGTTGATCTGGTACACCGTCGGATCGGCGCTGAGCACCTCGTCGTACATCGCGAGCGCTTCGTCGTACCGCCCGGCTTGGTGGAGTTCCTGAGCCTCCGCAATAAGGCCCCCACCCGTTCCCGCTGACCGGCCCATCTGGGCTCGCTCGAGGACGAGGTCCATGTCGGGGTTCTTGCCCGCCTGCTTCATCGGCACCTGATAGTTGTAGGGCATGAACCCCGGCGCCTGGACCGAGAAATCGTAGGCCCGGGACCGGAAACCGAGGATTGCCCAGCGGCCGCGCGCATCCGTGGTGGCTTCGAGGAGCCGCGCCGAATCGCCGGCATTCGCAGTGACGGTGGCTCCCTCGATCGGGTTTTCGTCCTGATCCTTCACGGTCCCGGAGACACGACCGGTACCCATCTGAGCCATTGCCGTTTGCGCGACGAACAGCAGGCCGAGCGCAACGAGTCCGGCCTTGCGAGTGGTGTTGTTTCTCATGGGAGATCTCCTTCGCCTGTGGGCTTGAGGCCCCCTTCGAGCCAGCGCCCCGTCCGCCCACACCCGGCTGGCTGGGAAGCAGGGACTCGAACCCCGATTCCACGGTCCAGAGCCGTGTGTCCTGCCATTGGACGACTTCCCAGTGGTCGCGGGAATGCATGAGGATAGCAGGATTCGGGGCCGTACGCCGCTGTGGCGCGCGCGCCACAGCTCCGGTGTACCATCCCTGTCCCGGCGGTGAAACCTTCGCCTTGGGAGGGCGCTGGAGAGGTGCTGGAGTGGCTGAACAGGGCTGCCTGCTAAGCAGTTGCGCGGGATACCGCGCCGAGGGTTCGAATCCCTCTCTCTCCGCCGCGCCGCCGGCCTGGCGCATCCATTTTTTGGCGGCTGCCCTCAGCGCGTTGCTCGTGGCCTTTCCCGCGCCCGGTGTCGCGCAACCGACCGGCGGAGTGGACGGCGTCGTGCTCGACGCTACCGGAGGTGTCCTGCCCGGCGCCCGGGTATCGCTGGTACTCGTCGGACGTGGGATACGGCGCGAACAGGCCGCGGGGCCATCGGGGCGGTTCGGCTTCGCCGGCCTCCAACCCGGCGCCTGGAGCATCACGGCGAGGCACCCCGGATTCGAGGACTCGCCACCCGCCGAAGTGGTGGTGGACGCCGGTTCCATCATCGAGGTCCGACTCCAACTGGGGCTCGCCGGCATCACCGAGCGCGTCGCGGCGGTCTCCCGGCGGCCCCTCGACCGTCGCGGCAGCGGAGTCCGGGAAACGGTCGACCGGCCAGTGCTCGAGGATCTGCCCAACACCAGAGACATCTGGAGCGTTCTGGAACAGACCCCGGGCATCATGATGTCCAAGATCAACGTGGGGGGAGCCGAGAGCGGCCAGCAGTCCCTCTTTTCGGCGGCGGGCTCGGCATGGACGCAGAACCAGTACTACCTGAACGGCGTCAACGTGACAGACCCCGCGGCGATGGGAGCGAGCATCGCCTACTACTCCTTCGACAGCTTCGAAGAAGTAGAGGTTTCGACGGCGGGGCACCGCGCCGAAATCCAGACCCCGGGCGTGTTCTTGAACATCGTCACCCGGAGAGGCACCAACCGGTTCGCCGGTAGCGGCAGCTTCTTCTATGAGCACGAACGCTTCCAGGCGCAGAACCTCGACGACGCGCTCCGCGCCCGGGGGGTCGGACAGGCCAACCGCCTCAAGGCGCTCTTCGACGGGAGCGCGGAACTCGGCGGTCCCCTGCGGCGTGACCGCGCCTGGTTCTACTTCAACTATTCCCGGTTCCGGGTGGAACCCTTCCTCCCGGGGTTCTTCTTCGAGGATGGGGAACCTGGTGTGGACCTCACGGAACTCGACAACCTGCTGGCCAGGGGCAGCGTGCGGGTGGCCGAGGGACACGAGATCGGGGTTTTCTTCTACCGAAACGGAAAGTACCGGCCCTACCGGGGGGCGAGTCTTTTCCGTCCCCGACCGCAAACAACATTCCACCAGGACTCGGTCACCGCACTGGGACAGATCTCCTGGTCCGGCGTATTCGGCGAATCGCTGCTCGTGGAGGCCCGCGCCAGCCGCCTGGATCTCTACTTCCCGTACGGACAGCAGCCCGACCGGGAACCCGAAGTCTCACGCTGGGAGTTGAACACCGGCATCTGGTACGGAGGTTCGGGCACCAACACCATCTACGAACGCGACCGGTGGCAGGGGAGCGCTACCGCCACCCTCTTCCGGGACGGCCTCTTCGGCGGCACCAACGAGTTCAAGGTGGGCTTCGAGACCACCGTGAACCCGGGACGCACCACCCATGACCTGCACGGCGGGATCGTCTATATCCACGACCGCGTGCGGCCCATCGAGGTCACGCTCTACAGCGATCCGGTGGCCGTCCGGAACTTCACCCGGAACGTCGGACTCTTCGCCCAGGACAGCCTCGTCCGCGGACGAATGGTCCTGGAGTTCGGACTGCGCGCCGACTGGTGGGGGGCCGGATACCCGGACCAGGAGAACGAACCGGGACCGTGGAGCGAGGCCTTCCGAAACTTCGGGATCCCCCGGCAGACGACCGGCGAATCGTCCCTCGTCTCATGGGTGGGGGTAGCTCCGCGCTTCGGCGTCAACTACCAGCTCACCGACGACGGCCGCACTCAGATCCGGCTGAGCGCCGGGCGTTACCTTCACCAACTGGGTCTGAGCGTTCCTGCGTACGGAAACCCCAACGCTCGGGCGTCCGCGAAATTCCGCTTCAACGACCGGAACTTCAATGCCCTGGTGGACGAAGGCGAGGTGGACTTCACCCGACCCCTCAGCGTCTTCATCCCCGTGCGGAACGAAGTCGATCCCGACCTCCGACAACCCGTCACCGACGAACTGACCCTGGGGATCCATCGCGAGATTCCCTACGAGATCACCCTTGGCCTCACCGGCATCCTGCGCCGTGAGCGCGACCTCATCGAAGACACCGACATCGGCGTCCCGGAGAGCGCCTGGCATCCGATTCCCCACCTCGATCCGGGCCGCGATTTCGTCCGGGGTAGCGGCGATGACGTCCCGATCAACCTCTGGCTCCAGGATCCCGCCACCCTCGGGCAGAGCCGCTTCCGGTTGTACAACCCGGGCATCGGGTCCAGCTATCGGGGGCTCATCCTGGAGGCCCGGAAGCGCTACGCTGCGGGTTGGCAACTTCTCGCCTCCGTCACCGTAAGCCGCTCGATCGGCTGGCTGCCGGGGCCCGGCGACCAGATCGACGAGGGCACCGGATTCCCCGGTTCGCTCCTCAACAACCCCAACCACGGCGACCTGCACGAAGGCCGCACCTTTTGGGATCGCCCTTTCATCGCCCGGATATCCGGCAGCTACCGACTTCCCTGGGGCTTCGCGGTAGCGGGTTCCTTCCGGGCGCACTCGGGCTGGCCCAACTACCGGTCGGTGATCTTCACCGAAACGCTGGAGGGAGAACCGCTTCCCCAGGGCAGCACCGAGGTCATCGTCGAACCCCCAGGTACCGCCCGGTCGCCGGCAGTGCCGCTGCTGGATCTCCGCCTGGACCACCGCCTGGACCTGCCGGGAGCGGCCGAGTTCTCGACGTATCTCGATGTGTTCAACGCGCTGAACCTGAACAACGTGGTGGGCGAGGGATCCCGCGACGATTCCTTCGGCGCGGTGGTCGGGATTCTTCCCCCGCGGGTGGCGCGGGTGGGGGTGAGGCTGCGGTTCTGATGCAGCCGCGGATGCCGCCAGCGGACGAATGACGTGACCCGCCGGAAGGGCGGGAGGCGGTGACGCGAACTATCCGCTACTCGCCAGGTGGAGACGGCGCGCTGATCTCGGCGAGGCGCTCCCGAAGGAACGGCTGCTCCGGATTCAACTCCAGAGAGCGCCCGAAGGTGGCGCGCGCCTCCTCGAGCCGTCCGACCTCAGCGTAGGCGTCTCCGAGGACGTTCAACAACCCGAATCCCGGGGTGCGCAGTGCGAGGGCGTGCTCCAGATGAGCCACGCTCTCCTCGTAGCGGCCCTGGAAGTAGCGAACGAAACCCATCCCGCTGGCTACCTCGAAGACCTCGGGGAACTGGTCCACCATAGGCTCGAGCAGGGCTGCTGCTTCGGCCACCCGACTGGTTCGCACGTAGCCGTGGGCGAGCTTCCAACGGGCGGCCGGCAACTGCGGATTCCCGGAGGCCACCGCGAGTTCGTACTCGCGGAGCGCCTCCTCGAAGCGGGAAAGCGTCAGGTACTGATCGCCGCGAACGAGCGCCAGCAGCCCTGGTGTTTCCGGGTTGAAACCGCGCCGCAAAACGAAGCCGGCGCGCGGGACACCCGCCCGGGGGGAAACCTGGATCCGCCGATCATGCTGATCGAGCAGGGTCCCCGCTTCATCCTCGAGCCGCCCGCGCAGCCAGTAGCTTCCGCCGACCCCAAGATCCAGCGGCAAACGGCCGAGGACGGCTCCCGGGCCGGGAACCGCCACCACCAGCTCGGTGAGGGGTTCTCCGTCCGGACTTCCGGAGAGATCGGCAAGCACCTGGAAGCGCATTTGCTGACCGTCCCCGGCTTCCATCACGTGCGCGAAGGCGTAGAGGGTGTTCCCGAGGGCGAAGAGGCCGTCCGCGGCCGGCTGAATCCGGACGTTTCCGACCTGAAACGTGCGAATCGCTTCGGGGCTCGGCGCCTGCACCAGATCGGTGCCGTCGAACCCGGCGATGATGCCGGCAATTCGGGACGAACCAGCCGCGGCGCCCAGACGCGTGGTGTCAATCGTGGTCTCGGCAACCGTGAACTGGGCCGCGGCGCGGTTTCGAACGATCACACTCAGGTCGTACGTGCCGGGTAGTAGCGGCACGCTGTCCTGGTACGCGAACGGCGAACCCTGAATGCCTTCGACCTGAGTCCTGGTGAGCTCCAGATAGGCCGGGCGGTCGATCGCCAGCACCGTCACATCGTCCTCGTTCACCGCTTCGACCGAAATATCGAGGGTCGTGTAGAACTTCGTCCGGTCCTCGTCGGTCTCGAGAGTGAAGTTCTGAGGATCGATCTCGACGCTGTAGTGAACAAAGGGAGTACCGAGAGGTCCCCCGGTGATTCCGAACACCCCGCGACTTGGGACAAAGTTGAACGAATAGTCGGCCGAGACCCGATCGCGGTAACGGAGCCACGCGTCCGCGTAGTCGGTGCGGATGGCGCGCCGGGGCGAATCTTCGACCCGCGCGATCAGCAGGTCGCTCGCCAGCGAGGCCCTGCCGCTCGTCCAGTCCCCCGGTTCCGAAGGATCCAGGGAGAGGGAGGCGTTCGCGAGTTCGGCGTCAATCCGTTGCAGGGTCTTGTAGGCCTGGACATTGCCCTGCGGCCCGCCTCCCTGGGTGTACTGGCCTCGAACCAGCGACTGCGGCCCGTCCACCACCGGGTGATAGAGGCGGTACTCCCCGATGTCGTGGCGCTTGAAGAAGACGAGATAGAAAAAGGACGGCAATCCTTTCGACACGTCGCCCTGGTAGAACCAGAGTTCGCTCGAGACCACTTCGTTGTAGCCGTCGAAGGCATGCCGCTCGCGGGGCTCGCCGAGCAGGATGTAGTAGCGGCCCCGGTCCGTCCGCCAGCCTTCGCGGAAGGTGTCCCTGCCGAGGTACTTGTTTGCGTATTCGATCCGGCTGTAGTGCTCGTCCTTGAACTCGTTCTCGGGGGTCGCCGGGTAAGGATCGCGTTTTTCCCAGAAGACCTCGATGAATCGAGTCCGCTCTTCGAGGGTCTCGAGGCTGAGGAATACGTCCTCCTCGCGGTCGGTGATGATGTACGCCACGTCTTGTTCGAGCCACTTGCGGTGGTCTTCCCGCAGACGTTCGATCTGCTCGTTGCGGCTGAGTTCCTCCTGCGCGGCCCTGGCCATCACCGGCAGGCTCGCCAGCAGCAGCAGCCCGCAGAAAAAGCACCCCGCACGGTGTCCAAGGCGAGAGGCGCGCCGAATCTGCCGGTTCTCGTGCGTGCGGGGCGCTTTCCCCACGGGGTGATGTCCCGGATCGCTCCGCGCCAGTTCTCCCGGTGGGGGCCCGCGCCATCGTTTTCGGTGGGGAGGGGAAACCCCTCCCCACGCCCCTCCCCCGCGGCGCTCTGCGCCGCGGACGGACACGGACAGACCTTCTCCACAGGCTGTTAGGGCCGCGGCAGTCCTTCTTGCGGTCGGGAACATGGGTTAGTAGCCTGTGGATGAAGTGACGTGAGCGCCGAGGCCCCCACCGGGAGAACTGGCGGTGAGGCGCCCGGCTGACAAGGCGCGCGAGGGAGGAGCCCCCACCGGGAGAACTGGCCCGAGTGTATTCCGACCGACGTGCAACGCAGAGCGTCGCGAAGCGGCGCGGTTCAGCCGGGATGCATCGCCGGTCGAGCCCCCACCGGGAGAACTGGGCCGCGTGACTTTGTCCACAGGCTGCTAGACCTGCCGAAGAACGGACCCGTGGGTCTCCGGAGCGCGCCGGCTGAACCGAATGCCGTGGCGCTTGAGCATCTCGTTGAGCGTGGTTGGCTTCAGACCCAGAACCTCGGCGGCGCGCTTCTGAATCCCGCCGACCCGGTCGAGGGTTTGGAGGAGCAACTGCCGTTCCACCTCGGAAATGTACTCGCGGAGGGTCACCCCGTCCTCGAGCGGCGGGACCGAAGAGACCGAAGCCCGGGAAACCCGGGTCCTCACGGCGTCCGGCAGGAGTGAAGCGTCGATATCGTTGCCGGGCGTCAGCACCACCGCGCGCTCCACGGCGTTCTCGAGCTGCCTCACATTCCCCGGCCACGGGCAGTCGAGAAACACCTGCATGGCGTCGGACGAGAACGCAAGCTGGGTCTTCCCGTTTTCTCCCCCGTACTTGCGAAGGAAGTGATTGGCGAGCGCCGGGATGTCCTCGCGGCGATCCCGAAGCGGCGGGATGTGAATGTTGATGACGTCGAGCCGGAAGTAGAGATCCTCACGGAACTTGCCCTGTTCGGCGAGCCGTTTCAGGTCCGTGTTGGTGGCGGCGATGACCCGGACGTCCACCCTGATGGTCTCCACCCCTCCCAGATTCATGAACTCCTTTTCCTGGATCACCCGCAGCAACTTCGCCTGGGTATCCACATGCACGGTGCCGATCTCGTCGAAGAAGATGCTGCCGCCATCGGCAATCTCGAAAAGACCCTTCTTGGGCGCCACCGCACCGGTGAACGCGCCCTTGAGATGGCCGAAGAGGTTGCTCTCGAGAAGTTCGGGCGGGAGGCTCCCGGAATGGACGGTGACGAACGGCCGCTTCTTGCGCGGACTGAGGCGATGGATCGCCTTCGCGACGAGTTCCTTGCCGGTGCCGCTCTCGCCGGTAACCAGAATGTTGGCTCGGGATCCGGCGACCTGCTCGATGAGGGCGTACACCTCCTGCATGCATGGCGACTTTCCGATCAGCTCCTCGAAGCGTTCGCGGCGAACCAGTTGCTCCCGGAGGGAACGGTTCTCGCGCGCAAGACGCCGCTGCCTTACTCCGTTGCCGACGAGGTTGAGAACTTCGTCGTTCTTGAACGGCTTCGTCAGGTAGTCGAAGGCCCCGCACTTGATTGCGGTCACGGCGGTTTCCACCGAGGCGAAGGCGGTGAGCATCACTACGCTGATCTCCGGATCGATCTCCCGGAGCCGTTCGAGCACCTTCAGCCCGGAGATGTCCGGCAGCATCACATCCACGACTGCCAGATCGATGGGCTCGCGGTCCACAATCCGGATCCCCTCTTCGCCGGTTTCCGCCAGGCGCACCGAGTATCCGGCCTGGCGAAGGAGCGCCTCGAGGATTTCCCGCATCACCTGCTCGTCGTCCACCACGAGGACGGTCCCGCGGTTTCGGCTCATCGTCCGATCTCCGCTCCGCGCGAACCGGTAGCTCTCGGAACCAGCGTGGAAGAATCCTCCCCGGCGGGACGTTCAGACGCGGAGGCCGCCGCGGGGAAGCGGATCAGGAAGCGGGTGCCGCTGCTGACATCGCTCTCAACCTCCATGGCGCCGCCGTGCTCCTGGACGATTCCGTAGCTGATCGAAAGGCCCAGGCCATTCCCGCCGCTTTTTTTCCTGGTCGAAAAGAACGGGTCGTAGATCCGCCGGATGTCTTCGGGGGCGATTCCTTCGCCGGTGTCGGCCACTTCGGCAACCACCTGCTCTCCCTCGCTCCGGGTGGTGATCGTCAGCCAGCCTCCCGCCGGCATGGCGTCAAAGGCGTTCACCGCCAGGTTCACGAAAACCTGTTGCAGCTTGTTTTCGTCGCCTCGGAGCGGCGGAAGCGCCGGATCAAACTCCTTGCGGATCCGGATGTGCGAACTCTTCAACTGGTGGTCCAGGAGTGACAGCACGTCGCCGAGAACGCGGTTGAGATTCACGATCTGAAAGTTCGTTTGGCTATGGCGCGCGAAGTTGAGCAAACCATTCACGATCTTTGAAGCGCGCTCCGTCTGTTTTTCGATCTTGTCGAGGAGCGGCTGCCGGGGGTCGTTCGGGTCGGTCTGATCCTGGAGCATCTGCGTGAAGCTGGAGATGCCGGTGAGCGGCGTGTTGACCTCATGGGCAACACCGGCCGCCAAGACTCCGAGAGAACTCATCTTCTCCCGGAGCTGCATCTCGTTTTCCATCCCCACCCGCTCGGTGATGTCCTCAAAGATGAGGAGCGCTCCGTGGCGCTGGCCTCCTCCCGACATGAACGGCGCGGCCTTGACGTTCACTACCCGGTCCCGCCCGTCGGCGGCCCTCAGGTTGAGGCGTGAGATCCCGCCGCCCTCGTTGCGCACCAGCCAACCCTCGCCGAGGCCGGCGTCGAGTGCGTGCCGGAGGCTCTTGGGGAAGACGGCCGCGTAAGAGGAATGAGCAACCTCGTGGCGGCTCCGCCCATAGATGATCTCCATGGACCGGTTCCAGCGGACGACGCGGCCCTTGAGGTCGAACACCACGACGCCGGCGGCGAGCGATTCGATCGTGTCCTCGCTCTGTTCCCGGAGCGCGACCACCTCTTCGTGCTTGGCCTGGAGCGAGCTGTAGAGGCGAGCGTTTACGAGAGCGGTGGCTGCCTGCGCCGCCACGGTGCGTAGCAGGTCCAGGTCCTCGGAGGACAGATCCTCGCCGTCGACCGTGGCCCCAAGAAGGAAGGCGCCAACTACCTCACCCCGGGCAAAGCAGGGAACGGCGTTCAGCACCCACACTCCCTCGCGAACCGGGGCCGGCATGTGGCTGGCACGCGCAATGGCGCCCGCGCTCAGGCGCTTTCTCACCGATGCCGAACTGATGAACCTCTCCGCAGCCTCCATTTCCGAATCGTCGAGGCCGTGCGCGGCGACGACCTTCAGTTCCGGAACGGTGGTGTCCTGCACCGCGGTAAGCAGCGCGACCCGCTGCATCCGGAAGGTTTCGCTGATGCGCTCCACGAGCCGGTTCGCCAGCGGCACCAGGTCGAGTTGGGAATTCATCTCGCCGGCCAGCCGGGCCAGCGCGCGCCGGAAGTCGTAGTGCTCGCGGTAGAACAGCCGGTCGATGAAACGCTCGGTCCGGGAGCGGAAGGCGGGAACCGCAAGAGCCGCAACGATGGCCGACAGGACGGCGATGACCAGCGAGTGCTCGTCGCCCCCGAACCAGGAGGTTCCCACCAGAAAGGCCGCGAGAAAGATGGCGGCGACACCGACCATCAGCGAGGCGAGCAGGATTCCGCGCTTGAACAGGACCTCCACGTCCATGAGCCGGTACTTGACGATGGCGTACGCGAAGGACAGCGGCACCAGGACCACCGGGACGAGAGAGAGTTCCATTTCCGGGGTCGTGGGAAGACCGCCCAGGTAGGGAACCGCATAGATCAGCGCAAAGGGCAGCATTCCGACCCCGGTGCCCCAAACGATCCACTTGAGTTGCTTCGAGACGGTGACGCTTTCGGCGTTGCGATAGGCGTCCACGAAGGCCACGAACGCGGCGAGGGAGTACACGGCCCAGAGGACCGGTTCGAGCCGGTCGACGACAAACTCGCTGCCGGTGATAGCGGAGCCACCCGGACTGAACGGGGAGAAATAGAGGATGCGGGAGCCCACCGACAGCCCCATCAGGGCGAAGGACGGCGCGTAGGCCCAATGCAGCACTTTGGGCCACTTCTCGAGGAACCGGCTGCGGCCCGGGAAGGTGAGCGCGAAGTGAAGGAAGACCGGCGGGAAGAACAACACCCCGATCCGGTCCAGCCAGAAGTAGAGGTGGTCGAATAGATCCAATTCGCCGGTGAACGAGAAAGAGAAGGCGAGCAGCCAGAGGAGACAGAGCCCGTAGAAGTGGGCGGAGGCCGAGGCGCCGCGGCGGAAGGCGTACACGAACGTGCCGACTCCGCCGGCGAAGATGCCCACCGCCGCCAGGAACAGATAGAGAGAAACGTTGCCCGTCGGGAGAGGAACGACGGAGAGAGTCATGCCTCGACGCTCTCCCTCCCGAATCAGCACGTAGCGGAGCCGCGAGCCCGGCGAAGCGGCATCGAGCACCGTCCGCACGTCGGTAGCGCTGTCCACCTCGATCGTCGCCCCGCTGGTCCGGTCGGTGATGACCTGCAGAGAGTCGCCCACTTCGATTCCGGCCTGGTCCCCCGCCCCGCCTTCTTCCACCCGCATGGCGACCACCCGGCCGAGTTCGTCGCCCCAGAGAACGCCGTCGTCCATGACCCCGGAAACCACCTGACGGGCGACATTCGTCGCAGCCAGCGCAAGCAGCAACGCGGTGGCGGCTACTGCGAGGGTGGAGCGGGTGACGCCGCGGAGGAGAGGAGGCATGCCGTCACCAGTCCGTGGACAAGGTGGGGCGAGCACCGAGAGCGGTGAGGCGCCCGGCTGACAAGGCGCGTGAGGGAGGAGCCCCCACCGGGAGAACTGGCCCGGACGTATTTCGACCGAAGCGCAACGATGAGCGATGCGAAGCAGAGCGGTTCAGCCGGGATGCATCGCCGCTCGCTTCCGGAGCGGGGCGCCAGCACCGCGGAGACCCCGGAGCGGAAGGGACGGGGGGCGGGGCAAGCCGACCCCCATCCCTTCTGGCTCGGGCTTCCGGAGCGGGGCGCCAGCACCGCGCAGACCCCGGAGCGAGAGGGATCGGGGACGGGGACACCCGGCCCCTCTCCCTCTTGGCTCGGGCTTCCGGAGCGGGGCGCCAGCACCGCGCAGACCCCGGAGCGAGAGGGATCGGGGACGGGGACACCCGGCCCCTCTCCCTTCTGGCTCGGGCTTCCGGAGCGGGGCGCCAGCACCGCGCAGACCCCGGAGCGAGAGGGATCGGGGACGGGGACACCCGGCCCCTCTCCCTCTTGACTCGGGCTTCCGGAGCGGGGCGCCAGCACCGCGCAGACCCCGGAGCACGAGGGATGGAGAGCGGCGATAGCCGACCCCCATCCCTTCTGGCTCGGGCTTCCGGAGCGGGGCGCCAGCACCGCGCAGACCCCGGAGCACGAGGGATGGAGAGCGGCGATAGCCGACCCCCATCCCTTCTGGCTCGGGCTTCCGGAGCGGGGCGCCAGCACCGCGCAGACCCCGGAGCACGAGGGATGGAGGACGGGGACACCCGGCCCCTCTCCCTCTTGACTCGGGCTTCCGGAGCGGGGCGCCAGCACCGCGCAGACCCCGGAGCGAGAGGGACGGGGGGCGGGGCAAGCCGACCCCCATCCCTTCTGGCTCGGGCTTCCGGAGCGGGGCGCCAGCACCGCGCAGACCCCGGAGCGAGAGGGATCGGGGACGGGGACACCCGGCCCCTCTCCCTCTTGGCTCGGGAATGCCGGTTCACTTTGTTCACGGGCTGGTTGATCCCGGTCGGCGCGAGCACCAACGGGATCCACCATCTTATCCAATGTGACGGATCGGCGTCGGGAAGATTCAACAAATTGGATAGAGAGAAGCGGGCGTCGGCCCGCCCGGCAACGTGAGGGTGGTGGGACTGCGCGCTTCCGCTGTCGCTAACCGTGAGGCTCGATGGCGAGGCTTTCGCTCCCCTGCGGGGGATGGCCAGCCGTGGGTTTCGCCGTCCCCGACCAGGTCAGTGCAATAGGGGTGAATAGGACGTGAGTTTCGCGGCCTTCGGCCGCGATGCCGGTCTGAAGGCCCCTACCGGGAGAACCGGCCGGCGCTCCTCAGAACCTGACCGCGAGTCCGCCCACGACGCGCTTGGGAGCGTGGGCCACCGCGATCTCGTCCAGCAGGGACCGTCCGATCATCTCCCGGAAGAAGAGGTCGCGAACTGCCAGGGAAAGCTCCCACTCGGTTCCGCTCCAGTCGGCAAACGGAATGAGCTGGACCAACTCCACGTCGAAGCGGGCCGTGTGCTCGTCTGCTGCTCCCAGCGCGGGATGCGTCGGCGCGAGACCGGGATGGCGGATCACCCGGTACGCGGCGCTCAGTCGGGTTCCCGAGGGGCGGAGCCGCGCTATGACTTCGGCCGAAAGGTCGTGAACAACGGCACTCTCACCGACCGGTAGCAGGAGACGGGTGGGATCTGCCAGCCCGGGACCGCCTGGACCCACGAAGCCAATCGGGTCCCGGGGCGTTTCGAGCCCGGCCTCGCCGCCCGGATTCCGGACGACTGCCGTCAGCCACGAGACCCGGCCCCCGAGATCAAGCCGCCGGGTGACCGGTCCCATGTCCCGGATCCAGTCGAAAGCGAAACCCGTCGAGGAGTAGTTGCCAGCGTTCACGACATCGAAACGCCCCCCCGAAATCGGTCCGGATTCGAACGTCCTGAGGAGCTGGTCGGTGGTGATTTCCCGGAACAGCCGAGCTGCCAGGACATGGTTCGGGGACGCCTCGTATCGGACTCCGGCCTGATACCGGGTGTTCCGCTGAGCAGCCTCCGAACCGAACCACGAGGGATCAAGCGCCAGCAGATCTCCGTGCGCCACCCGGGAAAGAAGTGCCGCGTCTTCTCCGATCGGGCCGTCCACCCGGGACGCCATTCCGCCCATCAACGTCCAGTCTTGTCCGGCCTTGACTTCGAGGACCGCGCGAGGCGCGAGGCCCCGGTGCCCGGTCAGATAGGAGAAGCGTCGATAGGTCAGACCGGTGCTCAGACTGGCGCGCCCGAGCGTGAAGTCATCGGCGACGAACGCCGCGCCATCCCACTCGGCTTGCGGTTCCTGGAGCAGAGCCGGGTTCAGGATGGGCGCCGCCGGCGGCCGGTAGGCCGGCGCATCGCCGTAGACGTGTCGCTGGTAGGCAATCCCGGCAGCGAACTGGTGGCCGTCGAATTCCTCCATGTTGTACGAGAGATTCGCCGCCCAGGAGGCAAAGGCCGACTCCATCAAGCGGGCCTCAGCCTCCCAGTTTCCACGGGCCGTAGAGGGAAGTTCGAAGCGGGTGTAGGCAATACTCGAATCCACGGCCCGGCTCTCCGGGAGCCCGAGCGAGCTACCCGACGCCGCGAAGAAACCGAACTCGCCCTCGAGCGAAGCCAGTGCCGGGAAACGAGGTCCACCCGTCCACGGCCCCTCCCAGATGTTCTGGAAATCGAGCCCGGCGCGGCGATCCTTCAGCACGTTCCGCCGTCCCCGCTGGAGCAGCCAGCGGAGTTCCGAAAGCGTGCCGGACCCATGTTCCGATCCGATGGCCGCCATCTGGATCAGCAGGGTGTCCGCGAGGGAGGCGCCACTGCGAACAAGCACCTGCGCCCGCGGCGAGGGAAGGAATCCGGCCAGATAGGCGCGCAGGCTGTAAAGCCCCGGGGACGCCTCGCCGACTTCGAACCGGCCCTCCTCGTCGGTTACCGCAAAGCGGGCGGCTCCGTCTTCGCTGTCGGTAGCGAATACCGAAACCAGGGCGCCTGGCAGCGGGTTTCCGGCCTCGCTCGCCACCATTCCGGAAATCTGGGAAAGGACCACGACACCGGCGGACACGGCGCCCACCGAGCCCCCCTCGTTGGCCTCCCAGCCGACCGGCGGTTCCCAGGAAACCGAGGCCGCGGCTCCGGGGCCGGCCACCAGCAGCGTCCCGAGCGCCAAGTACACGGCCCGGCGGTTATTTCCGCCGATACTCCGGGAACCCATATGCCGGTAGTCAAGCGCGCCACCCCCTTTTTGTCAAACGGCAACCGGTGTCAGCGGCCCCGAAAGACGAACTGACCCGGGGGCCTTACGCTGTTGGCAATGGGAGGCCGAGCGCCAGTCGAACGCCGCGTCATCTTGTCCATAGGCTGCTAGTAGCCGGTGGTGGAACCCAGGTGAGCGCCGAGCCCGGTGAGGCGCCCGGCTGACAAGGCGCGTGAGGGAGGAATACCGGGTGTATTTCGACCGAAACGCAACGCAGAACGGAGCAAAGCGGAGTGGTTCAGCCGGGATGCATCGCCGGGCGAACGCCGCATGGGTTTCACCACAGGCTGCTAAGGTTCGGCGGCGTCATGGGGTTGCTCGGCGAACGCCGTATTCCTCCCTCGCCCGCCTTGTCAGCCGGGCGCCTCGCCCCCACCGGGAGGACTGGCCAGTCTCGGCGCTCACGCCACCTTATCCACAGGCTATTAGACGGCGGAACCGCCTGAGACGGTCGAAATACGACCCATGACCCGGCGAATGGACGAGAGCGACACCTGGATCGATCGGATTGCGGCCCGGGAGATCCTCGATTCGCGAGGGAATCCGACGGTGGAAGCCGAGGTCTGGCTCGTGGGCGGCGCCCGGGGGCGCGCCGCGGTGCCGTCCGGAGCCTCCACCGGCCGTCACGAAGCCGTCGAGCGCCGAGACCAGGACCCGGACCGCTACCGCGGCCGCGGCGTGCTGGGAGCGATCACGGCCATTGAGGAACAGATCGGCCCCGAACTCGCCGGCGAAGACGCCGCCGACCAGGCGACGGTCGACCGGCTCATGATCGAACTCGACGGTTCGGAGGATCGCTCCGGGCTGGGGGCGAATGCGATTCTCGCGGTCTCGCTAGCGAGCGCCCGAGCCGCCGCCGAGGCCGCCGGACTGCCGCTCTACCGGGCGCTCGGCGGCGCGATCGCCGACACGCTTCCGGTTCCCTATTTCAACGTGCTGAACGGCGGCGCCCACGCCGACAACGCCCTGCTGGTACAGGAGTTCATGGTGGTTCCGCTCGGATTTTCCGGGTTCTCGGACGCACTGCGGGCGGGAGTTGGCGTGTACCACGAGTTGCGTGACGTGCTCGGGAAGCGCGGGCACTCAACCGCGGTGGGAGACGAAGGAGGGTTCGCCCCCGCGCTCTCCGATGCGGGTGAGGCGCTGGACCTGTTGGTGGAAGCGATCGAGGGGGCCGGCTTTGCGCCCGGCGAGCAAATGGGGCTCGCCCTCGACGTCGCGGCGAACGAATTCAGCGATGAGAACGGCTACCACTTCCACCCGGACGCGCCGCCGAGCCCCGCCGAGGCGATGATCGAGCTCTACGCGGGTTGGCTCGACCGTTTTCCGGCGCTGGTTTCCATTGAGGACGGCCTTGCCGAAGACGATTGGGAGGGTTGGACCGCGTTGACCCGGACCCTGGGCGATCGCGTCCAACTGGTGGGCGACGACCTTTTCGTGACCCAGGACAGCCGACTGCAGCGCGGCATCGCAGAAGGAGCCGCGAACGCCATCCTGATCAAGCCCAATCAGGTGGGCACGCTGACCGAGACGGTACAGGTCGTCCAGGGCGCACTCCGGGCGGGCCTCGGAGCGATGTTGAGCCACCGGTCCGGTGAAACTCCGGACACCGCGATTTCCCACCTTGTCGTCGCAACGGGCGCCGGCCAGATCAAGGCCGGTGCGCCGTGCCGCGGCGAGCGCGTCGCCAAGTACAACGAACTCCTCCGGATCGAGGAAGAACTCGGGGGCCGCGGACGCCTGTGGCCGCATCCCGCCGCTCCCTGAAGGAAGCAGCCCGTGAACAAAGTCACGAGGCATTCCCGAGCCAGAAGGGATGGTGGTCGGGTGGCCCCGCCCCCCGTCCCTTCCGCTCCGGGGTCTCCGCGGTGCTCCCGCCCCGCTCCGGAAGCCCGAGCCAAGAGGGATCGGGGTCGGGTGGCCCCGCCCCCCGTCCCTTCCGCTCCGGGGTCTCCGCGGTGCTCCCGCCCCGCTCCGGAAGCCCGAGCCAAGAGGGATCGGGGTCGGGTGGCCCCGCCCCCCGTCCCTTCCGCTCCGGGGTCTCCGCGGTGCTCCCGCCCCGCTCCGGAAGCCCGAGCCAAGAGGGATCGGGGTCGGGTGGCCCCGCCCCCCGTCCCTTCCGCTCCGGGGTCTCCGCGGTGCTCCCGCCCCGCTCCGGAAGCCCGAGCCAAGAGGGATCGGAGCCGGGTGGCCCCGCCCCCCGTCCCTTCCGCTCCGGGGTCTCCGCGGTGCTCCCGCCCCGCTCCGGAAGCCCGAGCCAAGAGGGATCGGAGCCGGGTCTCCCCGTCCCCCGTCCCTTCCGCTCCGGGGTCTCCGCGGTGCTCCCGCCCCGCTCCGGAAGCGACCGGCGATGCATCCCGGCTGAACCGCCCCCCCACCGGGAGAACTGGCGCTTCGCGTTGCTCGTCGTTGCGCTTCGGTCGAAATACACTCGGGCCAGTTCTCCCGGTGGGGGCTCCTCCCTCGCGCGCCTTGTCAGCCGGGCGCCTCACCGCCAGTTCTCCCGGTGGGGGCCTCGGTGCGTACGTGACCTTGCCCACCGGCTGCTAGCGTGGACCAGCCCTTCCGTATCCGGCAGTACCCGCTGGAGATCGGTTCGCTCGAAATCCAGTTCATCGAGGAGTTCTTTGGGGAGTTCGACCGCAAGAAGACGGCGGCGCAGATCCAGGAACGTCTCGAAGGCCGGGAGCACGGAATCTTCATGGTGGAGGCGAGCCTTCCCGAGGAGCCGACGCGGTTCGCGCCGGTGTCCTACCGGGTAGCCCACGAAATCCGGAGCGAGGAGACGGATCCGGAACTCGCGGATCTGGTGGAACGGCTCCGGCAGGCGGTGCGCTTTTCGGGGCAGCGCGTTCTCTATGCCTGGCTCGGAGGCACGAGAAGCGACTGGCGCGGCCAGGGCCATTTCCGCGCGTTGGACGAGTTCCAGGAAGAGTGGGCCATCGAGAAGGGATTCCGGGAAATCGTGGTGAAGACCAAGAACCGCTACTACGAGATGCGCAGCACCCTCACCCACCTGCATTTCGACGTCGTCAAGTACGAGCCGCATCCAATCTACAACGGCGATTCCAAGGTGTATCTCTCCAAGCGACTCGGCGGCAGCAACCGCCGCTCGCGCCGCGCCTCGCTCGCGCGCTACCTGTGAGGTCTGACCACCCGGGGCCGGCTAGCAGCCGGTAGTGGAACCCGCGCGGCCCAGTTCTCCCGGTGGGGGCTCGGCCGGCGATCCATCCCGGCCAAACAGCCGGTAATGAAACCCGCGCGCCGTTCGGCCGGCGATCCATCCCGGCCAAACAGCCGGTGATGAAACCCGCGCGGCGTTCGGCCGGCGATCCATCCCGGTTGAACAGCCGGTGATGAAACCCGCGCGGCGTTCGGCCGGCGATCCATCCCGGTTGAACCGCGTCGCTGCGCGCCGCTCATCGTTGCGCTTCGGTCGAAATACACTCGGTATTCCTCCCTCACGCGCCTCGTCAGCCGGGCCCCCACCGGGAGAACTGGCCCCACCGGGAGAACTGGGCCTCGCCGGCCTCGGCGCTCACGTGGGTTCCACCACCGGCTGTTACCCGCGTCGCTGCGCGCCGCTCATCGTTGCGTTTCGGTCGAAATACACCCGGTATTCCTCCCTCACGCGCCTTGTCAGCCGGGCGCCTCGCCCCCACCGGGAGGACTGGCCGGCCTCGGCGCTCACCCGGGCTCCACTACCGGCTGCCGGCCTGCGGTATCTTCGCCATCCTTAATCTCTTAGGAGGATTCAGGTATGACGAGAGGAAACGGGCGAACCGCAGTCGCCTTCCTGTGTTTGCTGCTGACCGCGCTTGCGGTTCCCGCCACCGCCGAGGTCGTGGGGTTCGAAATCCGCGAGCGTTCGGATGTGCTCGGGGGCAAGAGCTTCGGCCTGGCAGGTCCCTACGAGCAGATCATCGGGGTCGTCCATTTCGCCTTCGATCCCGAAAACGACGCCAACCGCATCATCACCGACATCGCGCTCGCTCCGCAAAACGCCGATGGAAAGGTGGAGATGTCCGCCGATTTCCACCTGGTCCGCCCCAAGGTGATGGAAAAAAGCCGGGGCACCCTGCTGCACGAGGTGAACAACCGCGGGCGGAAGGGAATGCTCGGTTACTTCAACATGGCGCAGGGTAGCCTCGCGCCGACGACCGAAGCGCACTTCGGCGACGGCTTCCTGATGCGCCACGGGTTCACGCTGCTCTGGCTCGGCTGGCAGTGGGACGTACCGGACGACGACCCGCTCCGGATGCGGATGCACCCACCGATCGCGACGAACCCGGACGGCTCCGCCATCGAGGGTCTGGTGCGGGCCGACTTCGTGGTCCGAAGCGCCACCGATCACCACACGCTCGCCGACCGCAACCACCGGCCCTACCGGGTGAAGGATCCGGAGGACGCAGTGAACGTCCTGACGGTACGCCACCGGGTGGAAGACGAACGAGAAGTCATTCCCCCTGAACAGTGGGGCTTCGGTCGGGTTGACAACGGCTCCGTGGTGCCCGACGACGGCGCGGTGTACTTGAAGGGCGGTTTCCAGCCGCACCGCATCTACGAGGTCGTCTACCGCTCGCACAACCCGCCGCTGGTGGGCCTCGGCCCCGCCGGCATCCGTGACTTCGTCACCCTGCTGCGGCACGACGGATCCGAAGAACTCGGAATCGCCGCGGGCGACATCACGAGCGCCATCAGCTTCGGGGTTTCACAGAGCGGGCGCTTCCTGCGGACGTTCATGTACTACGGGTTCAACGGAGACGAGAAGGGGCGCCGGGTGCTCGACGCGGTGATCGCCGACGTGGCGGGCGGCGGCCGTGGCAGCTTCAACCACCGCTTCGCCCAGGCATCGAGGGATGCCCACCCCTACATGAACATGTTCCACCCCACGGACATCTTCCCCTTCACCGACGTGGAACAGACCGATCCGGAAACCGGATTGACCGCGGGACTCCTCACCCGGCAGCGCGAGACGTTCTACCCCCGGGTCTTCTACACGAACTCCTCCTACGAATACTGGGGTCGCGCCGCGAGCCTCATCCACACCACGTTGGACGCCACCGAAGACGCCCGCATCCCGGACCATGTGCGCGTCTACATGTACGCCAGTTCCCAGCACGGACCCGCGGGTTTCCCTCCCAGCGTCACCATCGGCCAGCAGCGCGCCAATCCCAACAACTTCCGCTGGGGACAGCGCGCCCTGCTGCTGGCGATGGACGGTTGGACCCGGGGCGGTGACTCTCCCCCACCGAGCCGGTATCCGAGCATCGAGGAGGGCACGGCGGTCGCCGCCGAGAACCTCGGATTCCCGGACATTCCCGGGGTGGCGACCTCGGACCGGGTCCACTACGCCTATCGCGCCGACTACGGCCCGGATTTCGCGACCACGGGGGTCGTGACCCAGGAGCCGCCAATCATCGGCAAGCGCTTCCCGATTCGGGTGTCCGCGGTGGACGAGGACGGGAACGAGGTCGCCGGCATCCGGATGCCCGAAGTTGCGGTACCCCTCGCAACCTACACCGGCTGGAACCTCTTCAACGCCGAGTCCGGCCCGCCGGACGAGGTCTCCAGCATGGTCGGTTCTTTCGTGCCGTTCCCGAAGACCGCCGCCGAGGCGCAAACTGCCGGCGATCCGCGGGCGTCCGTCAGCGACCGCTACGCAAGCAGGGAGGACTACCTGGGGCGGTTCACCGAAGCGGCGCTCGAGTTGATCGATGCCGGATATCTCCTCGGTGAGGATCTGCCTGCCCTTACCCGTCACGCCCTCGAGCTATGGGAGCACGTCACCGGGGAAACCGGGACGACCGATTCGCAACCCTGATCTCGCAGGTTCCCGCAGCCGCACCCAGGCGAAGACCGTGAACGGCAGAGCGACGCCCGGCGGCTGCCTGCGCTCAATCGCCCGAGCCCGGATGACCCGACCGCTCCTCGCGCTCCTCGCCGCGGGACTCGCCGCCGGCGCAGCGGGATGCGGGGGCAGAGGCGACGCCGACGGGCCCCGGGTGATCCGGCTCGGTCATATCGGCTTTCCCGGCTCCCCCTTCGACCACGGGGCGAGGCATTTCAAGGAGCTGGTCGAGGCCCGATTCCCGGGCGAGGTCGAGATCCGGATCTTCGGCACCGGCCAGCTCGGCGAGGACAAGGAAATGCTCGAGGGGCTCCGCCTGGGCACCCTCGAGATGCACGTTCCGTCCTCGGTCATGCACTCGGTCGCTCCCGAATTCGGGATCTTCGATCTCCCGTTCCTCATCGCCGACCGGGACCACTTCGAGAGGATCGCGGCCAGCTCCATCGGCGAGAGTCTCGAAGCGACCCTCCAGCGGGATCACGGCCTGACGCTGCTCGCGTTTTGGGAAAACGGATTCCGGGTGATCACGAACAACGTCCGCCCCATAGTGACCCCCGCCGACCTTCAGGGCATCCGCCTCCGGACGCCCAAGGACCCCGAGCGCGTTCGCCTCTTCCAGACCCTCGGCGCGAACCCCGCCTCCATGAGCTTCGGCGAGGTGTTTTCGGCGCTCCGCCAGGGGGTGGTGGACGGACAGGAGAACCCGCTCGCGCAGTTGACGGCGGCGCGGTTCCACGAAGTGCAGGAATACCTTTCGCTCTCGAACCACGTCTACACCCCGGCCTATCCGGTCATGCGGACCGCCTGGTTCGAGAGTCTTCCCGAGAACCTGCAGGCCGGCCTCCGGCAAGCGGCGCGCGAGACCGGCGATTGGCTCCGGGACTTCCTGACGGAGGAAGACACCCGCCTGCTCGCAACTCTCGAAGACCAGCTCGCGGTGAACGAGGTGGACCGCCCGGCCTTCGCCGCGGCGGCGGCGCCCGTCTTCGAGCACTACGAGATGCGGTTCGGCAGCGAGTGGATCGAAACGGCACGGGGACTGGCGCACTGACGACGCCCCCGCGGCGGCGGGACCCCCTGGCCGTCGCCTGTTCGCTCCTGCTGGGAGCCATCGCGGCGCTCTGCCTCGTCGAGGTGACACTCCGTTACGGCTTCGGGGCCGGGCTCGGCTTTTACGACGAGCTGGCGGGGTTCGCGCTCGTCTGGCTCACCTTCCTGGGGGCGGTGCTCGCGCGGCGGGACGGAGCCCACATCGGGATCCGGGACCTGGTGAGCCGTCTGGGGCCCCGCCCGCGGCGGATCGCCCGGATCCTGGAACACGCCGCGGTGCTCGCCCTCCACCTCGTCATCGCCTGGTTCGGCACGGTGCTGGTGCTGCGGTTCCTGACCGAGCGCGCCATCACCATGCCGATTCCGATGGGAGCCTTTTATCTGGTGCTGCCGCTCTTTGCAGTGCTGACCGCGGTGCTCGAGACCCGGCGCCTCGTCGCGGTCCTCCGCCACCCGGAAGACTGAGCCGATCTCAACAGCCTGTGCTGAAACCCAAGCGGTCCAGTTCTCCCGGTGGGAGCTCGCCCGGCGATCCATCCCGGATGAACCACTCTGCTTCGCTTCGTTCTGCGTTGCGTTTCGGTCGAAATACACCCGGGCCAGTTCTCCCGGTGGGGGCTCCTCCCTCACGCGCCTTGTCAGCCGGGCCCCCACCGGGAGAACTGGCCCCACCGGGAGAACTGGGCCTCACCGGGCTCGGCGCTCACCCGGGTTCCACCACCGGCTGTTGAGACAGTGGAGATCCTCACCGCGCTGATCGCGGCGGCGGCGCTCATCCTGGTCGGGATTCCGATCGGGTACGTCCTGATCGCCGCATCCGTTCTCGCCATCTGGCTTACCACCTCAACTCCACTGGTGGTCGTTCCCCTTCGGCTGTTCAACGGGACCGATTCCTTCCCGCTGGTCGCGATTCCGCTCTTCATCCTCGCTGGTTCGCTGATGAACCACGCGGGCATCTCCCGTCGCCTCACCGATTTTGCCTCCTCGATCGTCGGCTGGATGCGCGGGGGACTGGCGATGACCACCACCGCCTCGAGCATGCTGTTCTCCGAGATGTCGGGCTCGGCGGTGGCCGACGCGGCCGCCCTCGGGAGCGTGCTGATACCCGCGATGAAGGAGCGCGGCTATCCCGCCGCTTTCGCCGCAGCGGTGCTCTCCTCCTCGGCGACCATTGCGATCCTCATCCCTCCGTCCATCCCGATGATCCTCTACGGCGCCGTGACGGGGGCCTCGATCGCCCGCCTGTTCCTCGCCGGAGTAGTTCCCGGGGTGCTCGCCGGGGCCTTGATCATGGTGGTGAGCCGGATGCTCGCCCGCCGGGGCGGGTTCGGGGACTCGGAGCCCTTTCGCTGGTCGCGGGCCGTCACCGCCGCCCGGGCCGCCGCCTGGCCGCTGCTCATCCCGGCCGTGATCCTCGGCGGCATCTTCCTCGGCTGGTTCACCGCCACCGAAGCGGCGGCAGTCGCGGTGTTGCTCGCGCTGCTGATGGGAGTCGCCGGGTACCGGACCGTTGGTTTCACGGCCATCCGCGACGCCTTCACGGAATCGGCCCGGCAGACGGCGGTCGTCATGCTGCTGGTCGCGGGATCGGCGGTCCTCGGTTGGTACCTGGCGAACCAGCAGGCGCCCGAGCGGCTGACCGGGTGGGTGCTCTCACTCGCGGACTCCCCCTGGGCGGTCGCCCTGATCCTGAACGGCGTGCTGCTGCTCGCCGGAACCATCCTGCACAGCGCCGCGGCCATCGTTCTCCTCGTGCCCATCCTGCTGCCGCTCGCCGAATCGGCGGGGATTGGCACCGTGCATTTCGGGATGATGGTGACCGTGAGCCTCGCGGTAGGGCAGCAGACACCGCCCGTCGCCTCGGTGCTCATCACCACCTGCTCGATCGCCAAGACCGAGATATCGGCGGTGATGCGGGTCAACGTGTTCTTCATCGCGGCGCTGCTGGTGGTGCTGGGAATCGTCACCTTCTGGCCGGAGGCGGCCCTCTTCCTTCCGGACCTGGTTCTTGGGAGAGCCGGACCCTGACAGCCTGTGGTGGAACCCGGGTGAGCGCCGAGAGCGGCCAGTTCTCCCGGTGGGGGCGAGGCGCCCGGCTGACAAGGCGCGTGAGGGAGGAGCCCCCACCGGGAGAACTGGCCCGGGTGTATTTCGACCGAAACGCAACGCAGAACGGAGCGAAGCGGAGTGGTTCAGCCGGGATGGATCGCCGCTCGAGCCCCCACCGGGAGAACTGGGCCGCCTGGGTTTCACCACAGGCTGCTAACCCCGGGGGGGCGAACAGATCGCCCCAAAACGGCCTACGGTGCGACGGCCGGGCGGATGTCCGTGTGGACGAAGTCGGCGCCCTTGAAGAGCAGCGCCTCGCTCCGCTGTTTCGCCAGCGCGTACGAGAAACAGTCGCCGAAATTCAAACGCGCCGCATGGCGGCCCCTTCCGAAGTCCCGGAACGCGTCACGGGCGATCTGGGCCTGCTCGATGTCCACGGGCGCCAACTCCATGCGGCTCTCTCGGAGCAGGCGGTCCAATCGGTCTCTTCCCGCAGGGCCGTAACGGGAATCCAGCACCATGGACGCTTCCACGAACGAAACGACGGAAAGCGTTGGCCGCGAGGCCGCCTCGATTACCTCGGCAAAGCGCCGGGCCTCCGGTTCCGCCTGCAGTATGGCGAGCAGCGCGGAAGCGTCTACAACCATCAGTCCGGAAGCCCGTCCTCACCGTAGCCCAGGATCTCATCGGCGGAACGCTTATCCAGAATCGGGAGGGCGGCGCACTCCCTTCCGATCGCCACCAGCCGGTCGGCGAGGCTCCTCGTGTCGCGGTCGCGCCGTACTCGCCCCAGCCGGTCTCGCAGGGCTTTCGTCACCGCCGCCGTCTTCGTCTCCCCGGTAATCCGCGCAAGCTCGGTGGCGAGCTGCTCCGCCTCGGGGTTGCGGATGTTCAGAGCCATGAGGATTCCTGATGTGTAGATAGAGAGCTATACAGTAACACTTGTGTCAAGGTATCCCGAACCGCGTATGCCGGCCGGCCCGACGGGCGGAGCCGGAGGCTGAACCGGGGTTGGCTGCTAAAATCGGCGCTCCTCGGGAGGGCAGAGCGGCATCTTTTCCTTTCTGGACCTGAGTTGGGGCTGTGGCGCAACTGGGAGCGCGCGTGAATGGCATTCACGAGGTCACGGGTTCGATCCCCGTCAGCTCCACCAGGGTCTCAGCGCGCCGGGGCGACCCGGAACGCTTCAGGGGAAGCGCATGGGGTCTGGCGGCCTCCGCGGACTTCAAATCCGTTGATTCCGGGTTAGTCCCCGGGATGGTGGGTTCGATTCCCACACGCTTCCGCCAAGGAGCGCCGGCCAGTTCTCCCGGTGGGGCCTCTGACCGGCACCGCTGCCCGGACGGCAGCGAAACGCGCAATACGCACCGTGCCGGTTTCGCGGAAGTCCTCCCGGGGATTCTGACCCTCGGTCCGGGTGGACCTCCGCCACCCACCCCTCCAGAGGTGGCGTGATTTGTCACCGGGGCCGGATACAGTGTCTTTCAGCCGTGGGATTCCCCCACTCATCAGACTCCTCCGGCGCCCGAACCCAGACCATGAAACCGGCTGAACTGCAGGACGGCCCCGGGCGAGTTGCCCGTACGTCAGGGACGGCGCTCACCTCGCCGGAGCGTCGCGCCGCCATCCGATCGCTGGTGGCCGAACTCGACGCCAGCGCGGCACTCCCGGGAGTCACCGCCCTTCGCCACTTTCCGGCGGCGCCCGGCGACTATCGGGACTTTCCGAATTACATCGACGAGCGCCTCCGCGATGCCTTCCGGCACCGCGGTGTCGAACAGCTCTACTCGCACCAGCGGGAGGTGCTCGACAGGGTCGAAGCGGGCGAGAGCGTCGCGGCAGTCACCCCGACGGCGTCCGGCAAGACGGTCTGCTACAACGCGCCGGTCCTGAACCGGATCCTCCGGGAACCCGACGCCCGCGCGCTCTACCTGTTCCCCACCAAGGCTCTGTCGCAGGACCAGAAAAAGGAAGTTCTGGAACTGCTCAGGCTTGTCAAGAAGAAGGATCTGCTCGGTGAGGACATTCGGGCCGACGTCTACGACGGGGACACGCCGGGCGACGCCCGCCGCAGCATCCGGACTCGGGCGCACATCGTCGTCACGAATCCGGACATGCTCCATTCCGGCATCCTGCCCCACCACACGAAGTGGGCCAAGCTGTTCGAGAACCTGCGCTTCGTCGTCATCGACGAAATGCACACCTACCGGGGCGTTTTCGGCAGCCATCTGGCCAATCTGCTGCGGCGACTCCGCCGCGTGTGCGGTCACTACGGCGCGAATCCCCAGTTCATTCTCAGTTCCGCCACCATCGCGAATCCCCGGGAGCTGGCGGAAGGTCTCACCGAACGCCCGATCTCCCTGGTGGACCGGAGCGGCGCGCCGCGGCCGGAACGGTTCTTCCTGTTCTACAACCCCCCGGTGGTAAACCCGGAACTCGGGATTCGCCGCTCGGTGCTCGACGAGACGCGCCGGATCGCGGGCGGTTTCCTGAAGGGCAACCTGCAGACGATCGTGTTCGCCCGCTCGCGGACGCAGACCGAGGTGCTCGTCAAGTACCTGAAGCGGGACATCGAGACCCGTCCCGACCGGAGCGACCGGATCCGCGGATATCGCGGCGGGTATCTGCCGAAGAAGCGCCGCGAGATCGAGGACGGCATCAAGAACGGGAGCGTCCTCGGCGTCGTCTCCACGAACGCACTGGAGTTGGGAATCGACATCGGCGGCCTCGATGTCGCGGTGATCTCCGGATATCCGGGGACCATCGCGTCCACCTGGCAGCAGGCGGGCCGGGCCGGACGCCGCGGCGGGACCGCGGCCGCGGTGCTGGTTGCGAACTCGACGCCGATCAACCAGTTCGTCATCCAGCACCCGGACTATTTCTTCGAAGGGACACCGGAGCGCGGCTTGATCAACCCGGACAACCTCTCCATCCTGATCGAACACCTCAAGTGCGCCGCCTTCGAGCTGCCTTTCCGAAAAGGCGAGAGCTTCGGCGGCGAAGACCTTGAGGAACTACTCGGAGTGCTCGAGGAAGAACGGATCCTCTACCGGGCCGGCGACCGGTGGTTCTGGACCGCCGATTCCTATCCGGCCAACAGTGTGAGCCTGCGCTCCATCAGCTCGGACAACTTCGTGGTGCACGACCGCGAGAGCGGACGGGTCATCGCGGAAGTGGACTTCGTGAGCGCGCACTCGACCCTCCACGAAAAGGCGATCTACATGCTCGAGAGCGACACCTACTACGTCGAGCAGTTGGATCACCGGGAGCGCCGCGCCGAGGTCCGTCCCATCGAAAGCGACTACTACACGGACGCGGTCACCCACACGAAGGTGAGTGTCCTCGACACCTTCGAGACGGCGCCGGAGCCGTCCTCTCCTGCCGCCCACGGCGAGGTTCACGTCGTCAAACAGGTCGTCGGCTTCAAGAAAATCAAGTTCTTCACGAACGAGAACGTCGGTTCCGGTGAACTCGACATGCCGGCCGTGGAGATGCACACCACCGCGTTCTGGCTGGAGGCGCCGCCCGAAGTACTGAGCACGGTTCCTTTCGGCCCCGAGGACCGGCGAGACGGGATCCGGGGAATCCGGAATGCGATGCGGGCGGTGGCGACCACCTTCCTGATGTGCGAGTCCCACGACATCGGGTCTGCCATCGGAACCGCATCCGCTGAGGATGCGGGACCTCGGGCAGCGCCCGGGACTTTTGCCGAAGCGATCCCCGGAGAAGCGGATGCGACGACCCGGATCTTCATCTACGACAACTATCCCGGCGGCATCGGTTTCTCGGAACCGCTCTGGGAGTCCCGGGCCACGCTGCTTCGAGAAACGCTCGGATTGATCGAACGCTGCCCCTGCCAGGCAGGATGCCCGTCGTGCGTCGGGCCCGTGGGAGAGATCGGACGCCACGGCAAGGCGGCCGCAGTAGCGATTCTCCGGGGAATCCGGAACCGCGAAGAACTGGTGACGGCGCCCGCCGGGGCCGCCGCTTCCTGACGCCTCGCATGACGTCCGGTCGGACCTCCCTCACCGAGCGGATTGCCAGAAGCCGGGCCCGGACGGTCATCACGCCTCCCGCCTCTCCGGACCCCGCTCGAATCTCGGAGCCGCCCCCCGAAGATCCTGCGCCCCGTCCCGGCCCACCAGCCGCCCCGGAACCAGTCGCCCAGAACCAAAAGGCGGCCCGGCTGGCGCGGGCCCGGGAGCTCATTCGGAGAACCGAGCGTGGTTGGAAGGAGCTCCGGGTAGCCGGGGCCGAAACCGCCGAAACCGCCGCGGGGGAGGCCCGGCTGGCAACCCCGGCGGCCTCTCTCGGGAGCCCGGAGGCCCTCATTTCCTGGACCGGTGAGGAGCAACCGTTGGTCGGAGCGCCAGACGGGCCGGCGACCTCCGAAGCGGAGGAGCCCTTTTCCCGGGAAGACCACGACTTCCCGCTGGCCTCCCGTTACGGCGGCGCCGACCTGCTCCGGCTCACCGAGGTCTCGGAGCAGGAGACCGCGCGTCTCCAGATCCGTTCGGGAGAGGCCGGCGTGGACCTCGCGCGCGCCCTTTTTCTCGACACCGAAACGAGCGGACTCGCGGGCGGCACGGGCACCTTCGCCTTTCTGATCGGGATCGGCTACGTGGAAGAAGACCGTTTCCGGGTGACGCAGTTCCTCATGCGCGACCCCCGGGGGGAAGCCGCCATGCTCGAGGAACTGGCAGTGTTGGCAGCCGGCCGCCGCGATCTCGTCACCTACAACGGGGGCAGCTTCGACCTTCCCCTGCTCGAAACCCGCTTCGCGTTGAACGGCCTTCCTTCCCCCTTCCGCGACCGCCGTCATCTGGACCTTCTCCACCCGGCGCGCCGGCTGTTCAAGCCGCGGCACGAAAACGCCCGGCTCTCGACCCTCGAACGGGAAGTCCTCGAAGTCGAGCGTGACGACGACATCCCGGGGGACCGCATCCCACAGGTCTTCTTCGATTTCCTTCGTCACGGGCGCCACCCCGCGATGGAGTCGGTGCTGGCGCACAACCGCTACGACATCGTCACCCTGGCGGCGCTCGCTCTGCGTGCACTCGAGCGGATGGCCGACGACTGGTACAGCGACGATCCCGCGGACCTTCACGGAGCGGGACACCACTTCTGGCGGCGCGGGGAGTCCGAAGTGGCCATCCCGCTGCTGGAACGCGCCCTGTCCGCCGGACTCTCGGGCAAGAACCGCGATCGGTGCCTGCTCGATCTCGGGGAGCGGCGGAAGCAGCTCGGCGACTGGGAGGGCGCGATCGACCTTTGGCGCCAGGTCAGCCCCCTGGATTCCCGGGAGCGGCTGGACGTACTCGTGTGGTTCGCCAAGCACGAGGAGCACCAGCGGAAGGATCCGGCGCGGGCCCTCGAACACGTCGAGGACGCCCTCGAACGGCTCCCCCGGGTGGAAATGGGTCGGGAGACGACCGGACGCTACCGAAAGGAACTCGAAAAACGCGCCACCCGACTGCAGAGGAATCTGGGCTGATCCGGGCGGGCGAATCGCGCGATGGCTCCGGCCATCAGCCCGTGACCGGGCCGCGATACGCCATATCCCGCGAAGCGACCCGAACCACGAGAACGATCAGCGCTTCGTCCTGTACTTCGTAGATGACTCGATAGCGTCCGACCCGCACACGGCGCAGTCCACGTAGCCCTCCCTTCAGAATCCTGCCTTGCAGAGGCCGCTGGGCCAAGTGGTCAATCGCCGCCGCAACCTTGCGCCGGTCGGCAACAGGGACGCGTTGCAGATCCCTGGCGGCGCTACGCTTGATCCGAACCGAATAGATCACGCTTTACCTCGTCCCAGTCGAGCACCGGATCTCCCGGGTCGCGGAGTCGCTCTACCGCGACCGTGAGGTCGTCGAAGTCTTCAAGGTAGTACTCGATGGCCTGGCGGACGATTTCCGCCCGGCTGCGCTTCAACTGGCGGGCGGCGTTGTCCAGTAGTTCCAGGACGGGAGTCGGCAAGCGGGCAGTGATCTGGTTCGCCGATCGGTTGATGTCTGACGAAGTCATTGACTTCATCTTACATCATCCTAGTGCATGAGTGATCCGTCGGACTGTGGGAACCGTTTGGCAGCCCACTGCCCTACCGCGCCCCGACGCCCCGCAGGTCGGCCGTTGATGGCGGTCGGGTCTGCCGGAGCTCGGCCGCGACCCGCTCGACCTCGCGGAGCGCCCTGAGGACGTTGCCGGCGGCGACCTGACGGAGGTCGTCCTCGGACCAACCGCGGCGCAGGAGTTCGGCGAAGAGCACCGGGAACCGGTCCACATGCTCGAGACCTTCAACCATCGAGGGACCGCCGGGGTCGTAGTAGTCCGAGCCGATCCCGATGTGAGCGAGCCCGGCCACGTCGCGGATGTGCTCGATGTGGGCGGCCACGTCCGAGACCGTGCCGCGCGGCATCGGGTTGTCGGCTTCCCAACGGGCCAGGCGTCGCGCGACCTCATCCTCGTCGTCCAGTTCGGCGCGGAGGCGTTCGCGTTCGCGGTTCCGCATCGCTCCCCAGACCGGCTCGGCGGAGCCCATCCCCATCGCCGCCCGGTCCTCTTCCGCCTCGATGCCCTCGCGGGCGAGCCACTCGCGCGGGGTGGGAACCACGTAGCCGGGAATGAAGTCCACCATCACCACGCCGCCGTTCGCCGGCAGCAGCCGCAGCACGTCATCGGGCACGTTCCGCGGGTGGGCGTTCACGCCGCGGGCGCCCGAATGGGAGTAGAGCACGGGCGCCTCGCTGATCCGGAGCGCGTCACGCATCGTCTCCGCGCTGACGTGGGAGAGGTCCACGAACATGCCCAGGCGGTTCATCTCCCGGACCACCTCCTCCCCAAACGGGGAAAGTCCCCGGTGGAGGGGGATGTCGGTCGCCGAGTCCGCCCAGTCGTGGGTGCGGAAGTGGGTCAGCGTCAGGTAGCGGACACCCAGTTCGTAGAGCATCCGCAGCGTGGCGGTGGAGCCTTCGATGGCGTGGCCGCCCTCGAGACCGATCATCGACGCGATACGCCCCGCGGCGTGGGCGCGCTCGATGTCGTCCGCGGTGCGGGCGAACTCGAAGTCCTCATAGCGATCCACGAACCGGTGGATGACGTCGATCTCGCGGATCGCCTGCCGGAGAGAGTCCCCGGTCGCGATGAAGGCCGTATCCACAAAGGCCGACCAGAACTGCATTCCGACCCCGCCCTCGCGGAGCCGCGGGATGTCGGCGGGCAATTCGAGCTGGACCCGGTTCAGGTCGGCGCCGGGCGCGTCGAGGTCACCGCGGACCACATCCAGCAGCGAACTCGGCAGGTCGTTATGCCCGTCGGCGAAGGGGACGCTCCGCAGTATTTCCCGAGCGCGATCCACGAGTTCCGGAGTGATCCCGGCGGGGAGCGGCTGAGCGGCGGCGGTGGCGCCCACGGCCAGAGCGGCGAAGAAGGCGAGAAGGCGATGAAGGGGCATGGCGATCCTTTTCCCGGCAGGGCAGGCCATTAACGTACATGACGGGTCGCCGGCGGGTGGATCGCAGCTATCACCCGGACAAATGACCTGACTCTCGTCACCTTGAGCCGGAGCGACTACCGCAGGTTCGAGGGTCTGCGACTGGAGCGCTGGGCCTTACCGCGGATCCCGCCGAAGGCCCATTTCCGGGCCGGCGGCCGAGCAGCCGGTGGTGGAACCCGGGTGAGCGCCGAGAGCGGCGAGGCCCAGTTCTCCCGGTGGGGGTCCGGCTGACAAGGCGCGTGAGGGAGGAGCCCCCACCGGGAGAACTGGCCCGAGTGTATTTCGACCGAAACGCAACGCCGAGCGCCGCAAAGCGCCAGTTCTCCCGGTGGGGGGGCGGTTCAGCCGGGATGCATCGCCGCTCGAACGCCGCCTGGGTTTCACCACAGGTTGCTAAGCTTGCCTTTCACTACCGCCTCTGTCCGGCGACGGCGGAAAGAGGCTGGAGTTGCCCCCAAAGGTCGGACAACTCCCTGGTGCCTGAGAGGAGTCCAAGAGGGCGAACACTTGCCGTCGAACGCGGTGGGGTACCCCCCGTTTCCTCCAAGTGCGCCGACCGGAGCCGACCTCTCCGGTACCGTCCCACTACTGTCGGCGCCGTGGTGGGCCGCTCGGCCGACCTTCGCGGCTACCTCAGGGGAGTCACTATGAGATCGAGCCTTTCCATTCCCAAGTGGTTCGTCATCGCCGTTCTGGCCGCGACGTTGCCAACCGCTACGTCGGCGGCCGCGGCGCTGGCGGGCACCCAGACCGCCGGATCGATCGAAGGCGTTGTCGTCGATGTGACCGGCAGTCCGTTGCCCGGCGTCGTGGTTGCGGTGACCGGCGACGGCGTGCGCCAGGAACATGTCACCGGCGCCGACGGCGCCTACCAAGCCGCCGGCCTGGCGCCGGGCGACTACGTCGTCACCGCCACGCTCCCGGGTTTCGAGACCTTCGAGATCCCTGTTTCCGTCGGGGCGGGTGCCGCCGAAGCGGTCCCGATCCAGTTGCAGATCTCGCGGCTGCTCGAAACGGTCAGCGTCGTCGCCGAGGAGCCCCGGCCCTTCGCGCGCAACATCGTCGCCGAACCGATGATGCGGCAGCAGTCGAGCATCGCGAGCGTAACTTCGGTGGTGGACAACCTCCCCGGGGTGTCCATCCAGGAGGGGGACGCCTACGGTTTCGACGACTGGTCGAGCAACGTCACGGTGCGCGGCTTCCAGGTAACCATCAACGAGGCGCAGATCGGAACGACCATCGACGGATTCCCGAACGGTACCTCCGACTACTGGAGCGGCACCAAGGCGAACCGTTTCATCGACCCGATGAACCTCGGCGGCGTCGAAGTGTCCCAGGGGACGGCCGACATCGCTTCCCGATCCGTCGAGGCGCTGGGCGGCACCTTCAACTACCTGACGGACGATCCGGCGGCCGAACGCACCTACACCGCGTCGAGCACCCTCGGCGAGAACGACGGCAAGCGCTTCTACATGCGGCTCGACACCGGGCCGCTCTTCGGCAGCGGGACCCGCGCCTGGATCGCGGCGGTCCGCCAGGAGGCGACCGACTGGGTGCAGGGTTCGGCGCGGAACGAGCGGGAGCACGTCGCGGCCAAGCTGGTTTCGTCGCACGAGAGCGTTGATCTCACCGGCTACTTCTCATTCGACAGCATCCACGAGGACACCTACCAGCGCCTCTACAGCGATGCCGACTTCCGGGCCAACCCGCGCTGGGACCGCCTGGTCGGCGACTGGCCCGGCGTCCCCTACCTGAACCAGTTCTACCGGCCCGGCTGGCAGACCCGGCGGAACAACCTGTTCGCCTACCTGAAGGCGGACTGGTCGCTCAGCGATGTGACCACGTTGAGCGTGGGCGCCTACTTCCACCGGAACCGGGGACGCGGCGACTGGCTGCCCCCCTACATCGTGGACATCACCGACGACGCCGGCGGACCGGAATCGGAGCTGACGGGCGGCGCGGCAGTGCGGGGCGGCGCGCAACTCGGGGTGATCCGCTTCGTGAACGGGAACGGCGTCGCGGTCGGGCCGACCCCCGGATGCGCCTCCACCTACATCTTCAACTACTACGGGTCGGGCGGTGCGGCGGTGGACCCCGCGTGCCACCCGGGCGCCACCGCGGTGCAGTCCTACCGCCACAGCCACTACGGGAAGGACCGCGTCGGCGTGACCCTCGACGAGGAGTGGTTCACCACCATCGGCAGCGCCGGCAGCACGCTGCGCGCCGGCATCTGGTACGAGGACTCGCGGCGGGACCTGGGCCGCGACTGGCACCGGATGCTGGATCCGAAGCTCAGCTTCAAGTGGGACGAGGGCGCCTATTGGCACCAGTACGAGTGGGACTTCCCGCAGCGCGTCTTCAAGTGGTACGTGGAGGAGACGCTCTACGCCGGCCCCTTCGCCCTGAGCGGCGGCGTGAAGCAGTTCCTGGTCGGCGTGTCACGCGAGGATGTCTTCGGAGCGGACCCGAACCTGGAGTTCGAGTCCGATTCGGATCTGCTTCTTTCCGGGGGCGTCACCTACGAAACGCCGGTCACCGGCCTGAGTCTCTTCGCCGGCTATGCCGAGAATTTCAAGGCGATCCCCAGCACGCTCCTCGAGGTGCCGGGGCGGAGCCTCGACCTCCTCGAGCCGGAGACCGCCTCGAACGTCGATGTCGGGCTGCAATACACCGGGGACCGGGTGGCGCTGGGAGCCACCTGGTACGCCATTGATTTCGAGAACCGGATCTTCTACCTGGGGCCGCAGACGCCCGCGGGTCCCAACTACCTCATCCCCGGAGGGGGCGCCTACTTCAACGCGGGCGGGATCGAGACGAGCGGTATCGAGCTCTCCGCTACCGTGCAGTTGCCGAGCCAGACGTCCTTCTATACCGCGTTGACGTTCAACGACTCGACCTACGTCGGGAGCGGCGATCCGCTCGTTGACGCGAACCAGGGAATCGTCGCGGGGACCGACGTGACCGGCGTTCCCGACCGGCTGCTCGTGCTCTCGCTGGACCGGAGCGGCCCCCTCGGCGTGGGGCTGACGGCGAAATACACGTCGGCGCGGCGCGTCAGCCTCACCGCGGACTGGTACGCCGACGCCTACTGGCTGGCGGACGCCTACGTCAGTTTCTCGGGCGAAGCGCTGAGCGAGCTGCTCCAGTCGACGGAGTTCTCGATCGTGGCGAACAACCTGTTCGACAAGCCCTACCTCTCCGCGATCACCGAAAACGCCGCCTGGCTCGGCGCGCCGCGGACGATCTCGATGACGGCGACCGTCTCGTTCGGACGCTGACCCGGGTCAGCGCCCGAGGGCTCCGATTCTTCAGCCGCCGCTGACGGGAGGGAGGAAGGCCAGTTCGTCGCCGGCGGTGAGGGCCGTGTCCTTCGGGACGAAGCGGTGGTTCAGGGCGACGCTGATCGAGGCGGCGAGGGGCGCGAGGGCGGGGTTCGCGCTCACGAGACTCTCCCAGACGCCGGCGGCGGTGAGGCCTTCCCGGTAAGGGACCTCCAGGCGCCCGCGCCCGGCCGCTTCGCGGGCGGCGGCAAACAGCAGCACGGTGACGGCGGGGGCTTCGGTCACACGGTCACCGGCTCCTTCGGCCCCTCCACCCAGACATCCCCGTCTTCGAAGAACTCGCGCTTCCAGATCGGCACGATCCGCTTGATCTCGTTCATGGCGTGCCGCGCGGACTCGAAGGCGCTGCCTCGGTGCGGAGCGGCGGCGGCGACCAGCACGCTCGACTCCCCGATCTCGACCCGGCCGATCCGGTGGTGGACCCGGAGCCGCTCCACCCCGAAGCGTTCCCGCACGTCCTCTGCCACCCGCTCGAGCACGGGGTACACCATCGCCTCGTACGCCTCGTACTCGAGATGGAGCACATTCCTCCCCTTGTTGCGGGCGCGGACGATCCCGGAAAAAACGACGACCGCGCCGTCGTCGGCCGTCGAGAGCCCTTGGGCTATGGCCTGGTGATCCAGTGGATCCGCGGTGATGCGGAACCGGCTCTTCATCACAGGCGAAACCTACGAGCGAGAAATCCGGCCATTGGTTCCGAGGCTGGGGTTCGGCCTGCTCCGACCAAGGGAGACGGCGATGCCGGTCTGAAGGCCCCCGCCGGGAGAACTGGCGGCGTTCCCCGGCTGAGAGGTAATGCGGAACCGTTCCATCACGTCAGCAGCCGGAAGGTGCCCGAGCGGCCCGTGGCCCGAACCGAGCGGAACGGCCCGCAGCATCGCTGTCCGCAGGTATTCCCGCGCCCGCTTCACTGCCTCGAGCATCTCCCGGCCGAGGGCGAGGTTCGCCGCCACCGCGGCCGAGAGGGTGCAGCCGGTTCCGTGCGTGGCGCGGGTCCTGATCCGTCGTCCACGGAAGGAAACGACACGGCAGCCGTCGAGGAACAGGTCCACGATGTCGTCCCCCGGAAGGTGGCCTCCCTTCATCAATACCGCCCGCGCGCCCATGCCGAGCAGCTTTTCGCCGGCCGCGCGCATCTGCGTTTCGTCCGCTACCGGAAGGCCGGTGAGGTCGGACGCCTCGGGAAGGTTCGGGGTGAGCAGCACTCCCCGCGGCAACAGTTCTTCCCGGAGCGCCTCCACGGCGTCAGGCCGCAGGAGCCGGTCGCCGCTCTTCGCGACCATCACCGGGTCCACGACGACCCGGAGACCGTGGCGATCCACCGCCTTCGCCACCGCCTGGATGATGGCCGCCGAGGAGAGCATCCCGGTCTTCGCGGCGCCCACCGGGAAATCGGAAACGACCGCCGCGATCTGGGCGGAGACCATCGCGGGCTCGATTTCCTGGACCCCGGTCACCGCCACCGTGTTCTGGGCGGTAACCGCCGTGATCGCGGAAAGGCCGTACACCCCGTGCGCCGCAAAGGTCTTGAGGTCGGCCTGGATGCCGGCGCCGCCCCCGGAATCCGACCCGGCGATGGTGAGGGCCACCGCCGGCGCCGCCAGCGCGTCGTCAGCGCGCCGGGCGGGAGCGCCACTCACGGGGAGGCAGTGCGAAAGGACAGCACCCAGACCGCGTTCTCGTCCCACTCGGCGGCGAGTGGCTGCGACTCCAGATGCTGGCCGTGCTCGTCCGCGATCTCCCCATAGAGGATGAGGTGGACCTCGCGCCCCGGATCCAGGCTGGCGTGAGGAACGACGAGCAGCGTCCGGCTGCCGTCGTCGTAGGTCAACTCGAGATCCGGAAACGGATCGTCGTAGTAGGGATCGTCCGCGTAGAGGAGGTCCACTGCGGCGTGGAAGCTGGTCGCGGCCATCCGGTTCGAGAACTGCACCCGGAACTCGCTGTCGAGCGGAATCTCCCGTTCTCCGTCAAGGGGCAGCGAAAAGACGACCCGCGGCGACGTGATCTCCGCCTCCCGGGCCTCCTTCTCGGCGACTCGGATGTCCACCGGCTCGAGGGATTCGTCATCCGGCGGATCGGTGAGTTCGATCCGTTCGGCGCGGAGATAGACCATCCCGTCGTCGGTCCAGGGCCTCCCGTATACGCGCAACCATTTGCCGGTGTCGCGGCGGCGTTTCGGATCGAACCGGAAGCCATTGCCGGCCGGCCGCATCCCGGTGATCCAGATCGCGTCCTCCGCGGTCTTGATCACGAAGTCGCGCGGCGTCTTCTTGTCCTTGATGGAGAGATCGCCGAACAGGTTGTTGCCGCGGAATTTGCCGATCACTTCGATGCGGCGGCTCAGCCAGGGATCCGGGTCGTCAACCAGTTCGGCGATATCGACCGCGGCCACGCTCCCGGCCTCGATCTTGATCGCATCGCCGACCGCCATTTCCGCCTTCGCTTCCCGCTCGCGCTTCGATGAAAGATCCTCGGTGGCGCGGATCGGGGTCACGGCAACGATGGCGAGGAAACCCCGGGTCCGCATGTCCATGGAGTTCTCGCCCCAGGAAGGATCCACCGGGTAGTTCCGAAGGATGGGATGCATTTCGACACGCATGTATTGGAATTGGCTGGTGTCGAAGAACCACCCCTCGATCTCCACTTCCCCACCGCCCATGAAGGGGAGGTCGTTGCTGCTCATGTAGGGCTGGGCGATCAGGATCTCCTCGGCGAGGAATTCCGGATCTTCGAGCACCATCACCCTCTGGTCGATCCCGAAGGAAAAACCCAGCTTGCCGCGGGTGAGCACCGCCTTTTCGTGGAAGAAACTGGGCCGCCGCGAAAGATCCGCCACCTCAACCGCCTCGGGTTGATCCGGGAAGTAGCCGTACTGGGCGTCCGCCGAAGAGGCGAGGAGGCCGGCAGTCACGCAGCAGATCGCTGCCTTGGCCAGCGGCGGAAAGCGGTCGGACACGGGGAAACGGAGGCGGCTCGCATCCTAGCAGGGTCTGCAATTCGCGGGTCCAGGCGCCGGTGTGGTACACCCGAACGACCCGAGAGCCTCTCCAAGGAGGACGATCATGCGCAACCTTCTCTTCGCTGCCTTGCTGCTCCTTGCCCTACCGGCCCAGGCGGGCCAGTTCGCGAGCATCCCCGAAGACGTCGACTTCGACTTCGAGCGTTGGCCGTATCCCCTGCACCAGGAGGTGTCGGACCGGCTGCACGAGCTGGCGGAGATGTACCCGAACCTCGCCCGCACCCACGTCATCGGCAAGAGCCGGCAGGGACGGGATCTCGTCGTCCTCGAAATCACGAACATCGAGACCGGCCCGGGCGAGGAGAAGCCGGCGCTCTGGCTCGACGGGAACATCCACGCCGGTGAAGTCACCGGCCGCCAGTTGATGTGGTACTTCGCAGAGGCGGCCATCGCGAGCTACGGGAAGGATCCGATCGCCACCCGCCTCCTGGATACCCGCACCTTCTACGTGCTGCCCATCTTCGATGCCGACGGCGGGGAGGCCGCCCTCACCCGGCATCCCACCTGGCCGGAGCACAAACCGGAGGAGCACAACGGGAAGGATCTCGACGGCGACGGCTACCTCACCCAGATGCGGGTCCGCGATCCCGAGGGGACCCACTACCCGAGCGGGATCGATGAACGGCTCATGCTCCAGGTCCGAGACCGCACCGGAGGCCGCTGGAGCTTCGTCCCGACCGCACTGGAAGAACCCGAGGACTTCGAGAGACTTGCGCCGCCCGAGCGGCGCTACCGGGTGTACCGCGAAGGCGCAAGCCTTACGCGGGAGGTGACCGACGAGCGCGAGGAGCCCAACTTCAACCGGAACTGGTCCGCCGAATGGCAGCGGAACGAGCCCGGCGCCGGTCCCTACCCCTTCTTCCTGCCCGAGGTGCGCGCCGTCGCCGAGTTCGTCACTTCCCATCCCAACATCTACTTCACCTACACGATCCACTCCGGGGGCGGCGCGCGGAACTACATCGTCCGCCCGCCGATGAGCCATCCGTTCGAATACATGCCCCCGGAGGACAACGACTTCTATACCCGCCTGGGGGCCATCTGGTCGTGGCTTTCGCAGGGCGGGGTGATGAACAACAACTACTACGCCCAGGAGGTGAAGGCCGGCCGCTACGGCGAGACGATGCACGGGTTTTCGAACGACTGGGCCTACATGCAGGTCGGAATCCACAGCCTGCTGCCCGAAATCTCGGGGGCGGGCCGGGACTACGATCAGGACGGCTATGTGACGCAGTACGAAATCCTGCGCTGGGTGGACGAGGAGAAGGACGGCGTCTATTTCGCACCCTGGACCCCCTACCAGCATCCCGAACTCGGCGAAGTCGAAATCGGCGGCTACCGGGGACTACCCCAGGGAATTGACGACCGCCTCGAGTTCGAAAGCGGGATCCACTACCAGTATCTGATGCAAATCGCCGACCGGTCGCCGCTGCTCAGGATCATCGAACTCGACGCCGAACAGGTCTCTCCGGGCGAACACCGGGTCACCGCGGTGCTGCAGAACGAGGGCTACCTGTCCACCTACGTCACCCGGAAAGCGCTCGAAATCCGCCTCGACTACCCCATCCTCGCCGAGATTCGGGTGGAGGGCGGCGAGGTGACGAGCGGACCGGCCAAGGTGGACGCCGGACACATCCTCGGCAAGCTCGCCTACATCCGCCGCTGGGGATCGGGCGCCGACGAATCCCGAAAGACGATCTCCTGGACGGTCCGGGGAGAGGGCCTGATGGAGGTCACCGTGGACGCCTGGGCGAAACGGGCCGGCCGGCACCAGCGCACGATCACCATCGGTTCGACGGACGGGGGCGCGCCGCGCTGAAGAGCCGACTTGCGGCCGCCGCCCTGAGCGTCCTGGCGGCCTCCTGGGCGCTCGCCCAGCCGCCATCTCCGGTCCGCATTCCGGACCCGGAGACCGCGGCCATGGAGCCACAGGTTCAGGAGAAGATCTCCCGGCATCGCCTGCTGGTCGCGGAGGATCCTGGCTCCGCGGAGTCCTGGGGCTCCCTCGGGAAGACGTTTCAGGCGCACGGCCTGGAAGAAGAGGCGGAGGCAAGTTACTCCCAGGCTGAAGAACTCGACCCGACGGACTTCCGCTGGCCGTACCTGCGCGCCACCGCCCTGAAGAACGTTCGTCCGGACGATGCCCTGGAGGCAGTTGACCGTGTCCTGCATCTCCATCCCGACTACCCGCCGGCCCATCTGCTGGCGGCCGAACTCCTCGAACGCTCCGGAAGCCCCGACCTGGCTCTCGACCGCTACCGCCGAGCCCTCGACGCCGCCCCGGACTCGGCCGCCGCCGAGCTCGGAATCGGGCAACTCCTCACGCAGCGCGGCGAACTTGCTGCGGCCCGTGGACATCTTGAGCGGGCCGCCGCGCTCGAACCGCGGGCCGGGCCGGTCCAGGCGGCGCTCGCGCGCCTCTACACCCGGCAGGGGGACGATGAAGCGGCGCGGCGGGCGGCGGCGGCCGCCCGCGAGTTGCCAGGTACGGTCCCGGCGGGCGACCCGCTCCTCGCCGAGGTCTGGAGCGAGGCGGTCTCCAACCGCGGCTACGAACAGCAGGCGCTCCGCGCCGAAGCGGCCGGGGACATCACCGAAGCCGAAGCGGTATACGAACGCCTGCTGGCCCTCAGTCCGGGGGATCCCGACCTTCTCTACAACTCCGGCAACCTCTACGTGCGGACGCGCCAATTCGAAGAGGCCGTCGAGCGTTATGAAGCGGCGATCGGGGCGCGTCCCGGGCATGTTGCAGCCCGCGTGAACCTCGGGAATGCGCTCCTCATGCTGGGGAGACGGGACGAGGCCTCAGCCCAGCTTGAGGTCGCACTGGAACACGCCCCGGCCGACGCCGACGCGCACCGCACCCTCGCCGGGCTCTTCGCCTACCGGGGCGACAACGACCGAGCCATCCGCCACTACCGGGCGGTGCTCGACCGCAGTCCACAGGACGGCGCCGTGCATCGGGACCTGGCGATCGTGCTCGCGGCCGAGGGGGAGTTCGCCGCCGCCTGGGCACACGTGGAGTCGGCCGAGAAGTTCGGCGCCCCACCTTCCCCGAGTTTCTTACTGACGCTCCAGTCCGCCTTTCCGCGGCCGCGCTAACCAGCGGGAAGGATGAGACGCCGCATGGCGTCCGCATCCGCAACGACCCGAGCGATTCGCTCGAACGCGTCCTGGACGGCGGCGACGACCGCTCCGGGGTTCCCGACGCGCTCCATTTCAGCGCTCGACGCCTTCAACCGCAGGGATACGCGCGAACCGGGCGTTCCCGCGGCGTTCACGGTGAGGATCCCGTGGTGTTCCAGCAGCAGCATCCCGAGCCCGGCCGAGGCCTCGGACGGCACGATGGACACGGACGTCTCCGGGGCTCGGGTTCGGGCGAGCGCAATGCCAAGGATGTCGTCCTCTTCGATGATGGGTCCGAGGGCGGTGAGTGAAACCCGATCCGCGCCGAACGCCGCGGACATCGCGGCGTGCAATTCCTTGCCGACCGCGGCGTCGGCCAGCAGCCGCGCCGGCGTATATCGCTCGAGGGACCGCAAAACGCCAAGCGCGATGGCGGCGCGGGCTTCCAGCCCGTGCTGGGCGGCCACCGACAATACCCTCCGCACGAGGGAAGGATCCCCTACCAGCAAGCCCGCGGTCGGCCCGGTCAGGCCGGCTTTCTGATTGCTGGTGATCGCCAGATCCGCCCCGGCGGACCTCGCCGCCGGCTGGCCGAACAGCACGGTTCTGACCCTGGCGCCGTACGCATCGTCCACGAGAGATATACGGCCGGCCCGCCGTATCAAGCGCAGGGATTCCACCAGGTCGGCCTCCGGCATGACGACCTGTTCGCTCGTGACGCCGGTAACGATCACCAGCCGGCCCTCGGTCTCCTCGAGGCCCCGCTGGAGGCCGCGCAAGTCGCTCACTTCGAGCAGCGAGGCGCCGGCCAGCTCCGCGCCCCGGGTCAGGCTCGGGTGGGAAATCGCGCCGGGAACGAGAGAAATGAGCGTCTCGCCAGGCGCGCAAAACGCCAGGGCGGCGGCAATGATCCCGCCGGAGGTTCGATTCAGGACGGCCACGCCGTCGTTCGCGGCGCCGCCCAAGTGAGCAAGGGCCCGCTCCCTGAGCGCCCGGCCAAAGAGCACCCGCCCGATGGACTCTCGCGCGAGGGTCGCCAGGTCCTCCTCGGCCAGGGATAGCTCACCGGCCATGCCGGTGAAGACGTAGATGCTTTCCGGGCCGAGCTTCTCGACCCGCGCCCGGATGAGCGCATGTGCGCGTTCGTTCCTCAGCGTCTCTTCGTGGGAGCTCGAGAGGATGGCGCCGCGGGCGTATCCGACGACGGGATCGATGACGTTGCCGAACGCGTCGGTTCGATGTGGCCGATGTGGCCGAGGTGGCCGCTGCGGGTGCTCTCGCCCGCGCCGCCCGGTCATTGACGGCCGGTGGACCACGTCACGCGGTGGTCCTGGATCCCCATCCGGTACCGATCGCCACCAGCGCGACGATAGAGAGCATCAGCGGGTGAAAGGAGAGCAGCCCGACGGTCGTGAGGGGCACGAGCGGCGCGCCGGTGGCTTCGTGAGCGGCAACCATCACCCCGGCCAGGGCCAGCATGGTGTTGATGTGGGGCAGGTTCTCGGTGACGCCGTTGCCGGCAAGATCCATCAGGTTGGCGCGTCGGGTGCGGTGCAGGCGAAAACGCTCCCCGATCTCTCGGACCACCGGACCGCTGAACAGCATGGCAGGGGTGTTCGAGGCGCAGAGCGGACATGCCACCGACACGAGTCCGAAAATGGAGAGTTCCGCCCGCCGGGCCGTGGTCGCGAATGCCGAGATGCGGCGAGTCGCTTCCTCCAGTGCTCCGGCTCGCCGCAGCGCACCCAATATGGCCATGATCAGGATGGTCAGGAAGATGACGTCCCGCATGCCGACGAGTCCCTCGGTGATCGCCCCCCCGACCCCTCGCGGCGGCGTGACCGAATAAAGCGCCGCCAAGGACAAGGTTCCGGTGGTAAGGCCGATCAGGATCGCGCCGAAAATCCCGTACCAGAGCGCGTGGATGAGGGACCGTCCCCGAACGCAGAGGACGATCGTCATCGCCGGAGCCAGGAGCATCCAGAGCGCCTTCGGTTGCGCAAACTCAGCGGCCGGCGCCGCCAGGGCGCCGCTGATCTGGTAGTTGCCGCTTCCGAGCCCGGCACCGGCGATCGCATACAGAGCGAGCGAGAAGCCTCCCGCGACGAGCGCGTACTTGACCCGGCTCGCGACCACTTCGCCGACCTCGGCGCCCTGCGTGAATGCCGACGCGATGGTCGTGTCCGAGATGGGCGAGAGGTTGTCTCCGAACCGGGCCCCGCTGTAAATGGCGCCCAGCAGCAGCGCCGGGTGGGCGCCGAGGACGATCCCGACCGGAAAGAGAACGGGAACGGCGGTGACGACGGTGCCGGTCGAGGTGCCGATGGCGGTGGAGATGAGTGCCGTGATCAGGAAAACGAGCAAAACGAAGAGTGTTCCCTGAACGCCCGCGAAATTCCCGAGCCACACCAGCGCCTCGACCAGGCCGGAGGCGACCAGCAACTGGCCCAAAACGCCCGCCCCGAAGAACGCGAAGATCATCACGATGAGCGTGCGGTCCCGCACTCCGGCGATCATGGCTTCGCACGCGGCGGACCGATCTTTCGCGAGCACGATGACCAGCCCGACGATGACGACCAGGGGCCCGAGGTACGCCTGAATGGTGATCATCCCCGTCAGGGTCACCGCCACCACCGCGACTCCGAAGAGCAGAAGCGGGAGGAAGGCTCCGGTCAATCCGCCGAAAAACTCCAGGCGAGGCTCCGGGTCGGCCGCAGCGGGTTGAGTCGTCGCGATGTTCCTCACCGGGTCAGCCACAATCGAGACAGCGTAACGATTCACCTCGGGAGGGGGCGAGATCGGCTGAACGGGTTCCCTGCAGCCTGTGGTGAAACCCGGGTGAGCGCCGAGGTTGGCCAGTTCTCCCGGTGGGGGCGAGGCCCAGTTCTCCCGGTGGGGCCAGTCCTCCCGGTGGGGGCCCGGCTGACAAGGCGCGTGAGGGAGGAGCCCCCACCGGGAGAACTGGCCCGGGTGTATTTCGACCGAAACGCAACGATGAGCGGCGCGCAGCGACGCGGTCAGCCGGGATGGATCGCCGGCCGAGCCCCCACCGGGAGAACTGGGCCGCGTGGGTTTCATCACCGGTTGTTTGGCCGGGATGGATCGCCGGCCGAGCCCCCACCGGGAGAACTGGGCCGCGTGGGTTTTGCCACAGGCTGCTAACCCGTTCAGATGTCAGGTTGCCACGTTTGCCCATTTGAAGCCCATCCTTCCGATCTGATATACCCGACCGAAGGAGTCCGACTTGGCGGCTCCCGCCATCCATGCGTTTCCGGCAACACCGCCAGCCCACCCAAGGGTGGCCGCGGCGTGCGTAGGTCCGGAGCGATAGCACCGGGGCCACTGGGCTCTCGGTTTCGGCACCGAAGTGTGCGGGGGTTCTCCATGCGGCGTTTGTTCTTGGGTATCGGCCTTGTTCTCCTTTCTTCCTCAGTTCTGGCCCAGGAACAGACGGGAGCCCTGCAGGGCCGGGTGACGGACGCCTCGGCGGGCGTCCTTCCGGGGGTCGCGGTGACGATCGCCGGGCCCAACATCCTCGGGGGTTCCCGTTCCGCGGTGACCACCGGAAACGGCTCCTTTCGCCTCGGGAACATTCCGCCCGGGGTGTACCAGATCTCCTTCGCGCTCAGCGGCTTCGGCGAGCAAGTGTTTGAAGGAGTCCGGGTCTCGACGGACACCACGTTCACCCTGAACGCGGAGCTCACCGTCGCGAGCATCGAGGAGACGGTCACGGTGACCGGCGCGGCGCCCGTCATCGAGACCCAGGCGACGGACGTGGCGTTCAACTTCACCGAGGAGGTGATGGAGAACGTTCCGAACGCGCGGGACCCGTGGGCGATGATTTCCCAGGTCCCGGGGGTGACGACGAACCGGATCAACGTCGGGGGCACCGAGACCGGAAACCAACTCTCGTTCCGGGGCCACGGGGTGTTCCCCGGACAAAACATCTACGTGCTGAACGGGGCGAACGTCACCGACAACCAGTCGAACGGCGGTTCGCAGTTCTACTTCGACGTGGACTCCTTCGAGGAGATGCAGGTAGAGGTCAGCTCCCACAGCGCCGAAGTGCAGACGCCCGGCATGGTGATGAACATCGTGCCGAAGTCCGGATCGAACAATCTCGGGGGGACCACCAGTCTCTACTTCGGGAACGAGGGAATGCAGTCCAACAACGTGGACAGCCACCTGATGGGCCTCGGAGTGGACCGGGCGAGCAACCTGAACCAGTACCTCGACCTGGGCTTCGAAGTCGGCGGTCCGATCATCGAGGACAAGCTCTGGTGGTGGGCCGGCCATCGCCACCAGGTCGTCCAGAAGTTCGTGACCGGCACCCAGAATCCGGACGGGAGCTTCCCGATCGACGAGACGGTGCTCTGGTACCCGTCGGCAAAGATCAACTGGGCGATCAACCAGGACCACAACTTCTCCGTCTACTTCAACATGGCCCAGAAGAAGCGGTTCAACCGCTCGCTCAGTTCGCTGCGGCCGTTGGCGACCACCTGGAACCAGCAGGGCGCGCCCATCGCGCGGCTCTTCACCTTCCGGGATGACTGGACCCCGAGTCCGAACGTGCTGGTCGCCTTCAAGGCCAACGTCATGGACCAGGGCTTCGAGCTGAGAGCCCAGCCCGAAGTGGATGTCGCGAACACTCCCGCCCGGCTCGACCTGGCCACCGGCCAGTGGTCGGACGCCCCGCCCAACGAGCTCGGCGTGCACAAGACCCTCCGGAACGCGGCCACCACCGTTTCCTGGTACCGGAGCGACTGGGGAGGCGACCACGACTTCAAGGCAGGCTTCGAGATCGGGCAGATCCGGGCCTTCGGCAACCAGGGCGGCGGGGTGGCCCGGAACACCTATCCGGCCGACCATCGCCTCCACTTCTTCAACGGCGAGCCTTCGGAGGTCGTCCTCTGGGCCTCCGGCGCGGTCGCCGCGACCGGTCCGCAGCGCTCCGCCTTCCTCCAGGACTCCTGGGCGGTCAACAACAAGCTCCGGCTGAACCTCGGCGCCCGTTGGGACTGGCAGGCGAACGCCCTCGACCAGGTCACCGCGCCGAACAGCGAGTACCTCGACTCCGTCTCGCAGGAAGGGACCGGCAACCTGATCATCTGGAACACGATCTCGCCGCGCCTCGGGATGGTCTTCGACCTGACCGGCGACGCGAGGACGCTCCTCAAGTCGAGCTACGGCCGCTACTACTGGGTTCTCTGGCTCGATCGGGTGCAGCAGGCGAGCGTCGCCGGCGACCGGAACCGAAAGCACGCGTGGAACGATCTGAACGGCGACCGGAACTTCACCGTGGACGAACTCGGGGCGGTCCTGAGCGCGCTGGACCCGGGAACCAATCGGGTGACCATTGACGGGAACCTCGACCCGTCCTACACGGACGAGTTCACCATCGGGCTCACCCGCGAGGTCGCCGCGAACGTCTCCGCGAGCGCCACCTTCATGTGGCGGCGGGACCGGGACATCACCCAGCTCACCCATCCCGACATCTCCCCGGTCGACTACACCGCGGTGACCGGAACCGACCCGGGCCCCGACGGGACGCTCGGGACCGGCGACGACGGCGGCGGGATCACCTTCTACGAACTCGACGCGTCGAAGACCGGTCTGTCGCCGAACTTCCTCACCACCCGCGACGGGTTCGAGCACCAGTACTTCGGCTTCGAGTTCACCCTGCACCGCCGACTGACCTCCAACTGGCAGTTCATGGGCTCGTTCACCGCCGGCGAGCAGTCGGAGAACTACGGGCCCGGCTCCTTCGAAAACCTGGACCGCGCCGTCCCCGACGATCGCGGGCGCCTGGGGCGCCAACCGCAGTTCCCCCTGAACAATCCGGAACTCGTGGACGGCACCCGCGTCGCGAACTCCACCCCATACTTGTTCAAGCTGCTCGGAACCTACCAGGCCGACTTCGGGCTGACGCTCAGCGGGTTCTATCAGTACATCAGCGGCAACCACTTCACCCGCACGGTCAACTCGAGGGCCGCCCTCGGCCGAAGCCTGAACCAGGGCAACGTCCGGGCGTTCGCCGGCGAGCGCAACGCGGAGCACTGGGAGGCGGCCAACGTGCTGGACCTGCGGGCCGCCTACGACCTGGGCCTCAGTTCGCTGGGCACGGTCTCGCTCCAGTTCGACATCTTCAACGCGCTCAACATCAACACGATCACCAACACGCAGAGCCTGTCCGGCGGCGCCTTCGGGCGGGTGCTGGCCTTCGTCCCCCCGCGGATCTTCCGCCTCGGCGCGAAACTGCGCTTCTGATCGTCTGATCTGATTGCCAGTGGCTGGGGTGGCGCTTTGTCGGCGCCCCCCGGCCCTTTCCGCGAGGTGAATTGCGTGCGCTTCCCTGCTGTCGTTCTATTCGGCTTCCTGGCCGCCAACTGCACCCCGGCACCGCCCTCGTCGCCAGCCGCTCCGGACGACTCCGGGTACGGAATTCCCGGCGCTCTCGAACGGGCTCGGGTGAAGAGCGCGATCGTCGAGGAGAAACTCCGGACCGCGCTGCTGCCGGCGATGCGGGCCCACGGCATCGACATGTGGATCGTTCTCGATCGGGAGAACCATCCGGACCCGCTCCACGAGGAGATCGGCGGTGGTTTCGCGGGAGTGCGCTCCGCCTACATCTTCTTCGACTCCGGAGGGGAGGCGCCCGAGAAGATCTACCTCGGCTCCCACGTCCAGCCGGGAGATTCGGTGATCGAGCAGGTCTACGACGAGAAGATCTACTACGGCTACAGCCGGGAGGGCCTGACTCCGCACCTTCGGGAAGCGGTCCACGCCCGGGACCCCGAACGCATCGGGATCAATACCTCGAGAACGCTCCCGGAGGCCGACGGACTCACGGTCGCCCTCAAGGACTTCCTGGTGGAGGCGGTGGGGAGCCCGTATTCCGATCGGCTGGTATCCGCCGAACTCCTGGTCCGGGACTTCCGCAACCTCCGCACGCCGCGGGAGCGGGAGCTCTACCGGGATCTGGTCGCGTGGACCGCCCGCTGGGAGACCGAGGGCCTCACCGGACCTCACGTGGTCCCCGGCCAAACGACCGCGCTCGAGATGGCCGGCTGGTTCGAGGACCGCGCCCGCGAACTCGGCGTGACCAGCTTCCAGACCGTTCGGGTGGTTCGGGGCGGCGACTTGATGCCGCGCCACGACCCGGATATCGCCATCCAGCCCGGCGACATCGTGGCGGTGGACGCGGGACTCTTCTACGTGCAGTTCGCCACCGACATGAAGCGAACCGCCTATGTGCTGGCCCCGGGAGAGACCGAGCCGCCCGAAAGCATCCGCGACGCCTGGGCGGAGGTGGTCCAGACCTCACGGCTCTACGCGAGCAAGATGCGCCCGGGCGCCGTCGGGCACGAGATCTACGAGGAGATCATTGCGGAGGCGCAGCGCGACGGCTATGTCCTGGACACCCGCACGGACCCGAGCGTCTCCAACATCGGACCCGAGCGCGAGATCGCGCTCTATGGACACTCTCTCGGCAACAACCTTCACGACATCGGCGCCCGGGTGGCCCCGGATCTACCGTTCGCCTACGGCGATCGGGTGCGGTTTCCGCTGGTGGAAGGGGAGTTCGTCGCCATGGAGTTCCACGTCGGCGTGCCCATCTCCGAATGGAACGGAAAGAAGTGGTCGGCCCGTTACGAGGAGAACGCGGTTGTCGGCAGCGAAGGACTCGAAGAACTGATCCCGAGACAGACACAACTCCTGCTCATCCGGTAGCCCGCGACGGAGCGGTCCCGCACCGGTCGGCCCCATCCTTCTGGTGGCGGACGAGGCCGATCTTGATGGCTGGCAGGCCTAACATGTTAGGCTATATTCGTTCCATGCCAAACACGAGCGTTCACTTCCCGGAGTCGCTGCTTGCCAGCCTGAACCGGATTGCCGCGGAGCGGGGAATCAGCCGGAACCGCGTGATCGTGGAATCGTGCCGGCGGACTGCCGAGGAACGGGCCCGCTGGCCTGAGGGGCTCTTCCTCAACGATCACCTGAGCGACTCCGAGGTCAAGCTGCTGCGCCGGGGCGAACGGGACTTCCAGCAGGCCCTCGAATCCGCTCGCCGTAGTCGCACCCATCCGCCGCTCTGATGCTGCTCCTCGACACGAGCGCCGTCTCGGCGTTCATGCATCGCCGTCCTGCCGCCCTCCGCCGCCTGCGCGATGAGGATCCGGCCAGCGTTTACTTGTGTACGCCCGTCGCGGCGGAAATCCGCTTCGGACTGGCGCGTTTGGAATCCGGTTCCCAGAGGAGGCGTCTGCTCGAACACGAGTTCGAGAGGTTCCGCGCTTCGGTGCGCTGGGTGGACTGGAGCGAGCCCGCATCGCTCGCATTCGGTCGTTGGAAGTCCGTGCTCCAGCAACGGGGAACGCCAATCGAGGACATGGATCTGGCGATCGCCTCGGTCGCCGTCTGCCTCCCGGCGCGGCTCGCCACCCTCAACATCCGACACTTCTCCCGAATCAACGGTCTGGAACTGGACGACTGGTCGGCTGGCGAATCGGACTGATTCCAGCCGCTTCGCCTCACGGAGTTGGCGTCGGGCCTTAACAGCCTGTGGTGAAACCCACGCGGCGTTCGAGCGGCGATCCATCCCGCCTGAACCGCGCCGCTTCGCGCCGCTCATCGTTGCGTTTCGGTCGAAATACACTCGGGCCAGTTCTCCCGGTGGGGGCTCCTCCCTCACGCGCCTTGTCAGGCGGGCGCCTCGCCGGCCTCGGCGCTCACGCGGGTTCCACCGCCGGCTGTTCACCGCCCCGCTTCGCGGGGCTCTGCGTTGCGCTTCGGTCGAAATACACCCGGGCCAGTCCTCCCGGTGGGGGCTCCTCCCTCGCGCGCCTTGTCAGCCGGGCCCCCACCGGGAGGACTGGCCCCACCGGGAGAACTGGGCCTCGCCCGTCTCGGCGCTCACGTGGGTTTCACCACAGGCTGTTAGCGAGCGAGTTCGCCCGCTACGCGCCGAGCTGCGCGGCCAGGTCCAGGAAATCCTTGGCGTTGACGTCGAACGAGTCCTCGTACGAGAGGTCGATCCGGCGGTTGGGCCTCTCCTGCGGCCGCGTCACGAAGGCGGTCGAGAGACCCGCTCCGGCGGCCCCCCTCAGGTCTTCCTTGTGAGCAGCGACCATCATGACCTCGCCCGGCGGCAGCCCGAGCAGGCTGGCCGCCTTCAGGTAAACCTCCCGGTCCGGTTTGTAGTGGCCGGCAAGCTCGGACGACAGCACGGCGTCCCAGGGAAGCCCGGCGTGGTTGGCCATGTTCACGAGCAGAGCCACGTTCCCGTTCGACAGGGTGGCCACGGTGAACTTCTCCTTCAGTTTCAAAAGGCCCGCCACCGAGTCGGGCCACGGGTCGAGCCGGTGCCAGACGCGGTTGAAGCCGTGCTTCTCGGGTTCGCTGAGGCCCTCGATGCCGAAACGGGCCAGCAGGTCGTCCAGATTCAGCCGGTGCAGCTCGTCGATGGTCTTCCAGGGAAGCTCGCCTTTCCGCACGCGGTTCATGGCCGGGCCGTAGCCGTCTCGCCAGTCGTCCGCGAAGGCGGCCCAGTCGACTCGCAGGCCCTTGGCGCGGCCCAGAGCCTCGCCTTCCCGGATCACCGTGGAGCGCCAGTCCACCACCGTGCCGAACACGTCGAATGCCAGCGCCCGGACGCGCGAAAGCGCAGTGGCCGTCATCGTGGCGGCTCCCGTCCCGGCCAGCGCGATGGCCCGCGTGGACCACAGGAAGGCTTCGCACGCTCCATCGCCTCCGAGTATAGGGGCCCGAAAGGCGCGGACTGGCATCCGCCGAACTCCTGATCCGGGACTTCCGCAACCTCCGCACTCGGCGCTCCTCGGCGGGGCGTACCATCGGATGGGCGAGCCCGCGCGAGCCGTTGAGATTCTCGAGCAGGTGCTTCGACTCCGCGGAGCCGAGCACCACGTCTTCAACCTTCTCGCTTCCTACGAGGCCGAGCTGGGCAATGTGCCCGGGGCCATCGAGTATCCGAACCGCTCTCTTGAACTCTTACTCGATCAACCGACTTCGGGAGCACTTGAGACAACTCAAGAGCGCCTCAGGGAAACGGAATCGGATCTGCGATGGCGGTGCAGAGCTCGGGTCGTCTCACGGAGAATTGTCGGGAGGTTGGACGCGCGCGGCTCAAAGATTCCGCGTCGAGGTCCGCGACTAGTAGATCTTCCGCGTTGTCCCGGGCTCGCGCGAGCACTCGCCGGAGCGGATCCACGACACGGCTACCTCAGAAGAGCTCGATATCCGTCCGGGCTCCCACCACGCAGCCTCTGGCTGACCAGATCCGATCGGGTGCGGTTTCCGCTGGTGGAAGGGCAATCCCGGGAAGCCAAAACCAACGCAGTTTTCAAAGTCTCCGTCCTACACACGGAATTCCTGACAGTCCTTAGCGAAGGAACTCGAAGAACTGATCCCGAGGCAGACGGAACTCCTGCTCATCCGCTCCCACGACTGAGGTCGAAGCCCTCCGCCACTTGACCCTACTTCGTCGAATCGTGACCGACGCATTTCATGGCTCAGTCATAGTTGTCCGACCACCCCAAACAACAGACTGGCCACGAAGAACCGAGCACCATCCTTCTCCCTATGGCCATAAACACCATGCTGCGAGCTCAGATCATTGACGGCAATCGTCCAAAGCGACTTCTTGCCCAGGCTGCTGGTAGGGCCCGAGCGGCCCTTGGCACGGTCGCCGCGGTCGCGTACGTAGCGTGCGGCGGAAGTGAGGCTCCGACCGTCCCGGAGGCTCCGACCGTCCCGGAGGCTCCGATGGCCCGACCTCCGCCGCCGGAAATCGTGATCTTCAGGACTTTGGCCAATACCACCAGCTTCGGCTCGACCGTGCGCGCGGCGGACGAGGAAGAAATGTGGGTGGGCGACACTTTTGAGCTTGAGGCCCGAATCGACGGCTCAGGCGGATCCGTTGAAGCGCAGTGGACGGTATCTGATCAAGGAGTGGCCCGATCTATGGATATCCATTCCTCCCGTTCGGAGAGGTGGTTCCTGCTGGTGGAGGCGCTCGCCGAGGGGAAAACAAGGATTACCGCCAGCTACGACGGACGCACAGCGGCACTGGACTTGATCGTGAAGGAGCGTGGAATTCGTCAAGAACGGTCGCTGGTGGATCGTCCCGACGAGGTGTCAGGCTGGCAATTCCATCCGATCTATATGGTTGCCAGTGACGGGGTGGACCAGGAACTGGACATCAACGGTTGGATCGCCGACACGATGCAAATGACGGTTGACCTGATAGCCGCACAAACAGGTCGGCGGCTGCGGGTGGACACCTACGACGGCGAACCAGACGTAACTTTCGTACGAAGCGAACATACCGAAGAGTGGTTTCGGCGATGCAACCACGTAACAAGATGCGGTCCCAGCCTCGACGTCGGCATCGACATTGCGGGAGACAAGGTGTACGTCGTCTTCTTTGGTCATAGCATCGAGGACGAGTCAACCGACTTCGGGTCGGGTGCGGGGTACGCGGAGGTGGGCGGAGCCGACGCGCCTGGCAGGTCTACGGTTCTGCTTCTCGGCCCCAAGAATTTTGGAATTGGCGACCCTCTCCTAATTGCGCACGAGTTGTTCCACAATCTCGGCGCCGTTCTGGATTGTGCGCCCCACCGAGCCTCTGGCCCTCATGTCTGTGACGGTCCCGACCTCATGAGCTACTGCATGCCTGGCATCGAGATTGACTTCGGTCGGGACGATTACTACGGGCACGATATCCCCGGCTGCTGGGATACCGAGGACAGTCCGCTGTGGCTGGACCCGCCCGGCGGGATGCCGTCGGCGCTGCGACCGCTGTTGAGCATCCCGCCCTCGGCGAGGCAGCCGGTCCTCTGCAGGATCCACTGATCGCCCGACCGCGCCGCTGTTGCGCGGCGTCGCGAGTATCCATCACGATGCGCGCGATGAACAGCGGGCGTGGCTTGGTGCCCATCCTGGTGCGTAAGCGTTGGTGTCACCCAACCGCCACTCTACGGCCGTCTCCTGTCCCGGATGAGCAAGGCTATCCTCATGTCTCACAAGAATCGCGTTTCGTAGGGATGGGGCAGGCACCGTAACGGGCACCGGCTCCACGCGCTTCGCCCGCCTACGGCGGGCAATGCCGACCAGCGGTCGGCGTTCTTTTGCCGGCGGCACCATCCCCGCGAAGAGCGCTGTTCCGCGTCCCAAGGCTCTCACCTGTCGACTGGGATGATGCTGGCGCGAGGTCGATTCCCTTACCGAAGTCCGCCCTCGGGGGCCACCAGCAGCAGGCTCTCCTGGCGGGGAATCAGCCAGTTCACGCCGGCCGCGGCCTGCTGGGCGTTTTCCTCGAAACGGGAGTACCAGGTCGTGCCGCCCCACTCGGCGATCGGCGTGCTCAGATGGAACTCCACCGAGACGAACTCGCCCTCAACGAGGGGAAACCGCACCCGCTGCCCGTAGGCGAGCGGGAAGTCCTCCGCGACCCGCGCCCCGATGTCGTGCGAGTTGTTGCCGACCGAGTGGCCGTAGATGCCGATCTCCGGCCGGGTGTCGGTGGCGGCGACCCCGCCGGCGTCCGGCCCCACAACCCGGTAACCGCGGTCCTGAACCCGCTCGACGATGGCGGCCCAAACTTCGGTCCCGGTACGGCCCGGGATCATTTCCTCGACGTAGATGTCGGCCACCCCGAGCGTCTCCTGCCAGGCGTCCCGGACGCTTTGCGGCGGCTCGGTCTCTCCCTCGCGCAGGACGTAGATGGTGCGCTTCATGTCGGTCTCGTAGCCGAGATACTTGAGCCCGCTGTCGATGCCGACGATGTCGCCGGGCCCGATCGCGTGGGCGCTGGCGAGCGGCAGTTGCTCTCCCTCGCGGACGATCCGGGCGACGTTGGATCCGCTCTGGCCGGTTTCGAGCCCCACGTCCCTGGCCCGCTGCTCCATCCACCAGAAGAGATCGGCAGCAGTGGTCTCGCCGGGCACGACCATGTCGAAACCCTCCTTCATCCAGCGGTCGCTCCACTCCAGTAGCTGGGTGAACACCTCGACCTCTTCCGGCACCTTGTGCAGCCGGAAATCGCGCACCAGCAGCTCCGCGGAGACGATCCGGGACGAATACTCGAGACCGATCGCGTTCTCGATGTACTCCAGGAGACCCACGGTGAGCCCGTCGGCTTCGGGCAGCGTGTAGGAGCGGTTCACCCCGATCCGCTGCGGATCGCGCTCGGCCACGGCGTCCCGGAGGAGCGGCGCCACCCCCTCCGGGTGGTAGCCGTAGTAGGTCGTAGCGTCGTAGAGCCAGGGAACGATGGCCGTGTTCGGCTGCACGTGGGATCCGAAGAAGAGCTTCTCGATGCCTTCCTCTCCCCGGTCGAAGAAGAGATACACGCCGCGGACCCCCGGATATCCACCCCCCACCTCGTCGTGGAGCGGCTCCTCGTTGTTCTCCCGGTCCATCACGATCCACATGTCGATGTCGTGGGCCCGCATGGCCGGTGGCAGCGCTTCGTCGAGTTTCTTCTGCACGATCGTGCGCTTGAGTTCCCACTGTTCCCGCTCCGAAGGAACCCCATACGGATTCATCTCGGCGGGTGGGGGCGCGGCACAGCCCGGGAGCAGGAGCACCAGGCCCCAAACGGCGGTCGTTCCCGCGATCAGGGCGCGGGTTCGATCAGGAACAGTTCCTTCTGCGTCGGAATGAGCCACTTCACCCCCTCCTCGGTGATCTGCGCCGTCTCCTCGAACCGCGCGTACCAGGTCTTGCCGTCCCATTCGGGAACCGGGATGCTCGCGTGGAACTCGATGGAGACCCACTCGTTCGCCTGGAGCGGGAAGCGGACCCGGTCCCCGTAGGCGAACGGGATGTCGGCCGCAATCCGCGCGCCGATGTCATGGGCCACGTTGCCGACCGAGTGGCCGTACACCCCCACTTCCGGCTCGCTGGTGGTGGTCGCATCGCCGCCCGCGTCAGGGCCGGTCGCGCGGTAGCCGCGCTTTTCCATCTCGGCATTGATGGCCGACCAGGTTTCGAAACCGACGGCGCCCGGCACCATCATGCTCGCGTAGAAATCGCCGACCTCGTGAGTGGTCCGCCAGACTTCCTGAAGGCTCTCCGGCATCGCGGTCTCGCCGGGCTTCAGGATGTAGGCGGTGCGCTTGATGTCGATCGCGTAGTGGAGATAGCGGAGCCCGCCGTCGATCCCCACGATGTCTCCGGGTTCGAGCGCGATGTCCGGATCGTGGATGGGGAGCAGTTCTCCTTCCCGTACCACCCGGACGGTGCCCCCGCCGGTGAGCCCCAACTCGAGTGCCCGGTCCAGCAGCCACCAGGAGACGTCTTCCGCGGTGGTGACGCCGGTGACGATGTTTTCGGTGGAGAGCGCCTCCTCCATCCAGCGGGCCGACCAAGCGAGCAGGTCGGTGTAGATGGCGGTTTCGGCGGGTGTGCGCTGGAGCCGGAAGTCGCGCACCAACAGCTCGGCCGAGACGATCCGGCTCGCGTACTCGGGCCCGATCGCATCCACCAGGAACTTTCGGAGGCCGACCGTCAGCCCGTCCGCTTCGGGAAGGGTGTGCGAGGTGTTGACCCCGATCGTCTGCGGGTCCCGGTCCTCGATGGCCTTCCGGATGTGCGGGGTGAGCCCTTCCCGGCTGTATCCGTAGTAGATCGTCTCGTCATAGACCTGGCTGATGACCGAGTTCGCCGGTTGTTCGTGGGAGCTGTAGTAGAGCTTCTCGACGGTATCCGAGCCGTTGTCATGGAAGATGAACGCGCCGCGCACTCCCGCGAACCCGCCCCCGAGTTCGACGTGGAGCGGCTCTTCGTTGTTCTCCCGGTCCAGGACGATCCACATGTCGATCCCGTGGTTGCGCATCGCGGGGAGGAGCACTGTCTGGAGCTTCTCGGCGATGGCGTCGCGCTGGATTGCGAACCGCTCCCTGGAGTCCGGGATCCCGTAGTCGGCAGCATCCGGAGCCGCTGGGTCCGACGATCCGGAATCCATCGTGCAACCGCTCAGGGCGAAAGCGAGCGCCAGCCAACAGCCCGTGCGGAATGCAGGGGTCTTCGGTATCGTCATCGGGGGGGTGCCTCCGTCATCATGGGAACCGGATTGTTCGGGCAGGGTGTCCTCGGACTACTCGCAATACAGCCGCCCAAAGTGAAGAGGAGAGCCAGCAAACAGCCCGTGCGGAATGCAGGGGTCTTCGGTATCGTCATCGGGGGTACCTCCCTCAAGAGCGGCCGAACCCGAGTGTATGCGGCGTGTTCCGCCCCCACAAACAGGCTGCTCACCAGAAACCTTCATGCCTGATCCGTCCCGTAGCCGGAAGCCACCCCAGCTCAGGATGCCCGAGGCTCCCCGACTGACGGAGCGGGATCGGGCCGAGTTCACCCAGGCGGTCGCCGAGACGCCGCCGGAACTCCTCGGCGCCGTCCGGGACCTGCCCTCGGCTTCCGGACTCCCGTCGCCGTTCACCCTGCTCCGGGAACTCCAGAGCGGCAAGCGGCGGGTGCGCGACGACTCCACCGTCTCGCTGCGCCAGAGGACGCAGGAGGAAGCGCGCCATCTGCTGGAGAGCTTCCTGAGGGCGCGCCGGGCGGCGGGAGACCGTTTCGTGATGGTGATCCACGGCAAGGGATACCGCTCCCCCGAGGGCCGGGCGGTGTTGGCGCCGCGGGTCCCCGAATGGCTCGCCGGTTGGAAGCCCGAACTGGTCGCCACTTGGGGCGAGGCGCGCCGCGAGGACGGCGGGAGCGGGGCGCTCTACGTGGTGTTCGACCGAGCGGGGTACGCACAACCGTTCCGCCGCCGAGGCTCGCCGGCCGGGGAGTGTTCTCGGCCGATGGGGCCGATGGACCCGACGCGCGAGTCCCGGCGCTTCCGACCCAGGGGCGCCGCCTGGGACCCGGACCAGTACCAGAGGTTCGGCGACCACCGGTTTCGCCCGGCGCTTGAGCTCCTGCACCGGGTGCCGGTCACCGATGCGTCGCTCGTCTACGACCTCGGATGCGGCACCGGGGCCGTCACCCGGATCATCGCGGAACGGTTCCCCACCGCCCGCGTGATCGGTCTCGACAGTTCCCCGGAGATGCTGGCCAAAGCCTCCGCAGAACCGGGCCGCAGCGAGTGGGTCCGGGCCGACATCGCGGACTGGGAACCCGAGTACGCACCGCAACTCATCTACTCCAATGCCGTCCTGCACTGGCTCCAGCATCACCCGACGCTATTTCCCAGGCTGCTCGGCTATCTCGCCCCCCGCGGTTGCCTCGCGGTGCAGATGCCGCTCAGTCACTCCCAACCGTCCCACGTGTTGATGTGCGAGACCCTGGCGAACGGCGGCGTAGGCGGCTCGCCGCTGGGCGACGAGGCACTCGCGGCTGCCGCCGCGCGCGAGTGGGTACTCGATTGGGGTGCGTACTACGACCTGCTCGCGCCCCAGGCGGCGACGCTCGACATCTGGGAGACCGAGTACTTCCACCGGCTCGAAGGCGAAGACGCCGTGCTCGAATGGGTCCGGGCGACGGGGCTCCGGCCGGTCCTGAACGGACTGGACGGCGCCGACCTCGAGCGCTTCCTCGAGGTGTACCGCGAGCGCTTGCGCGCGGCGTACCCGCGCCGCGCCGACGGCTACACCGTCTATCCGTTCCGGCGTCTCTTCCTGGTGGCGACGCGTCGGGATTAACAGCCTGTGGTGGAACCCGGGTGAGCGCCGAGAGCGGCCAGTTCTCCCGGTGGGGGCGAGGCCCAGTTCTCCCGGTGGGGGTCCGGCTGACAAGGCGCGTGAGGGAGGAGCCCCCACCGGGAGAACTGGCCCGGGTGTATTTCGACCGAAACGCAACGATGAGCGGCGCGCAGCGACGCGGTTCAGCCGGGATGGATCGCCGGCCGAACGCCGCCTGGGTTCCACCACAGGCTGTTTGGCGGGATGGATCGCCGCTCGAACGCCGCGTGGGTTTTGCCACAGGCTGTTAGGTGCCGCTTTCCGTCCAGTGCGCGCCAAAGAGCACCAGCACCGCCACCAGGCGCACCAGGTCGTCGAGATCCACCCATTCGTCGGGGCCGTAGAAATTCCCGGCGAGGGAGCCGACCCCGACCGAGGACACCCCGCCGATGCGGATCGGGAAGCGGATGTCGCTCGCCAGGTGCTCGGCGTAGGCGACCGGTTCCTGCCCGGTGATCTCGGCGACCGCCGTCTGGAGCTGGACTGCGAAACCGCTCTTCCAGCGGGTCTCGGCGGGATTCGCGCGAATCCCCGGCGCTGCGATCTCGAAGCGAAACGCTTCGCCGGAGCCGGCCGCGGGACGCGCGGGATTCGCGGCGGCACGATGGATGGCGGCCAGCACGTCCGCGGCCCTGCGGTCGCCGCGGAACAGCACCCGCAGCCCGGCATCGCAGCGCACGGGCGTCAGGCCGGCGGCCTCCCCGGCGACCACTCGTCCGAGGTTGAGTTCGCAGTCCGCGAGTTCCCCCTGGCGGAGGGTCTCGACCAACCGCAGGCAGCCATCGAGCGCGCTGCCGCCTTCCCCGAACGGGACGCTTTGTGGGGTTCCGATCTCCCGGGGCCGCCCGGACCAGCCGGTGACCCGGAGGGCCACATCGAGCACGCCCCGGCTCGCGTTCTTCAGGATGGCAAGGCCCGCGCCGTTCTCGGGCGGATGCACGTAGAGGCAGTCTCCCGCCTCCGGCATCCGGGCCAGCATCCGGGCCAACATCCGGGCAAGGACCGGAAGGGTGCCGCGCGCCCCGCCCCCCTTTCCGTGAACGCTGGCAAGCAGCGGCGCCCGGCCGCAGTGCCGCCGCAGGAGCGCCGCCGCCACCGCCGCCGCCGCGAGACCCCCCTTGTCGTCCGCGGCTCCGAGCCCATGAACGCGTCCGTTCCACAAGGTTGCCTCGCAGGGCGGCGAGGACCAACCGTCCGTGACGGCCTCGGTATCCACGTGCGCGAAGAACGTGAGGCCCGCGGGGTCCGCGGGCGTGGCGACCAGGTTCACGGGAGCTTCGGCCGCCGGCGGGGGCGGGCTGAACTCCGGATGAGCGCGCTGCGCTTCGGCGGAATCTTCCGTGGTCTCGACCGCGAAGCCGTTCTGCTCCAGGTACCCCTCCAGGCGGGTCTGCGCCTCTCCGGCGGAACTGCCGTACGGGCTCGGCGCCGCGATCAGCGCCTCGAGGAGCGCGAGCAGTTCGCCGCGGGCGCCCTCCGCCAGCGTCAGCGCGCGATGGCGGTCCATGCTGCGACTACGGCGCGGGGTCGCGCAGGCGGTACCCGGTGATGGCCTCGACGAGAGCGGGATCCACGATGTGTTCGGCGCCGCGCCACACCTCGCGCGCCAGCTCCAGCAGCGCGTCGGTATCGGGATGCGTGAAGCGGACCCCGGCGGCCCGCAGCTTCGCGAGCGCTTCCTCGTCCTGCTTTTGGTACTCCTCGCGCTCTGCTGCGACCGCCATCCCTGCCGCCGCCCGCACGGCGGCCTGATCCTCGGCGGAGAGCGACGAGAAGAAGCGCTCGCTCATCACCAGCGGCTGCACGAGGTACATCCAGCCGATCTCCGACCAGTTGGGAGCCACCTCGAAGAAGCGTTTCGAGAAGTAGTTCGAGCGGGCGGCCTCCGCGCCGTCGATCACCCCCTGCTCCAGGGCGGTATAGACCTCTCCGTAGGCCATGGGGAGCGGGCTCGCTCCGAAGGCTTCGAAGGCCCGGAGGTGGAGCGGGTTCTCCATCGTCCGGATCTTGAGTCCCGACAGATCCTCCGGGCGCTCGATCGCCCGGTCCCGGGTCATGAGGTGCCGGAGTCCGGCTTCGAAGTAGCCGAGGAGGACGAGTCCCCGCTCCCGGAGCGGCGCTTCGAAACTCCGGCCGATGGGGCCGTCGAGCACCTCGTACATGTGCGGCCGGTCGCGGAACAGGTAGGGCAGGTCGAACACCAGCAGCTCGGGCGCGAAGGTGGCGAGCGGGGCATTCGAGGGGGTCGTCAGTTCCACGGCCCCGATGATCGCGAGTTCGATGACGTCCCGTTCGTTCCCGAGCACGTTGTTCGGGTAGATCTCGACCGCGATACGGCCGCCGGTCGCCGCGGCGACCTCGCGCGCGAAGACCTCGAGCCCCTTGACGGCGGGCTCATTTGCCGCGGTGCTCGTGCTGGCCTTGATCGTGATGCGGCGTCCTTCCGGCGGCCGGCACCCCGCGAACAGGATCAGGACGGCCAGAACGGGCAGAACGGGCAGAACGGGCAGAACGGGCAGGACGGGCAGAACGGGCAGAACGGGCAGGACGGGCAGGACGGGCAGGACGGGCAGAACGGGCAGAACGGAAGCTCGCCGGAACATCACAGCATGCCCAGCCAGCGCGGCAGGATCGTCACGGCGTCCGGGAACACCGTGATCGCCACCAGCACCGCCACCATGGCGAGCACCGGACGGACGGTCCAGATCGCCACCTCGCTGATGCTCTTCTTCGCGATCGTGCAGGCAACGAAGAGGGTCGCCCCGTAGGGCGGCGTCACCATGCCGATGCACAGGTTCACCGAGGCCAACACCCCGAAGTGGATCGGATCGATCCCGAGTTGCAGCGCCAGCGGGAACAGGATGGGCATGATGACGATGATGGCCGAGATGCTCTCCATGAACATGCCCACCACGATGAGGATCACGTTGCAGGCGATCAGGAAGGAGAGCTGGCCGCCGGCCAGGGCTTCCACCTGGGCGCCGACCTGGTCGGGCACCCGGCCCACCGCAATGATCCAGGCGAGGAGGAACGCGCTGGTGGCGACAAAGAGGACGACGCACGAGCGGAGCGCCGCGCTCACGAGCAACGGGCGCAGATCGCGGACGCGAAGTTCGCGATAGACGAAAAACCCCACCGCGAGGCCGTAGGCGACCGCCACCCCGGCGGCCTCGGTGGCGGTGAAGATCCCAGCCAGGATTCCCCCGAGCACCACCACCGGCATCCCGAGCGCCGGGAGGGCGCCCAGGATCGCCCGGCCGAGCGAGCCTTCCGCGGGCGGGGGTCCCTTCCCCGCGGCGGCGGCCGCCGCCTCGTAGCGGCGCGACCTCCGGTGGTTGATCGCGATCAGCGCGCCCGCCATGAGAAACCCGGGCACGATGCCGCCCACGAAGAGCGCCGCGATGGAGGTCTCCGTCACGTAGCCCATCACGATCATGATGATGCTCGGCGGGATGATCGGCCCGAGGGCGCCGCCCGCCGCCTGGAGCGCGGTGGCGAAGCCGGCCGGATATCCGCGTTCCTTCATGGCCGGGATCATCATGGAGCCGACGGCGGCGGTGCTCGCGCTGGAGCTGCCCGAAATGCTCGCAAAGAACATGGAGGAGACCACCGACACGATCGGCAGTCCGCCCCGCAGCCGTCCCACGACCTCGACCATGCGCCGGGAGATCCCGCAGGCGTTCATGAGTTCCCCGGCGAAGATGAAGAGCGGCACCGCCATCAGCGCCCAGGAGTTGAGCGCGGCGAAGGCGCGCTGGGGGATGAGTTCGAAGGGGATCTGGCCGTCGGCGAGGAGCGCCGCCATGCCGCTCAGGCCGATCGCAAAGGCGACCGGCACCCCGAGCAGGAGCAGGACCGCGAGCGTGACCAGCAGGGCGGCGATCACGGCTCGTCACCTTCCCGGTCGGATTCCCGGTCGGATTCCCGGTCGGATTGCCAGTCGGATTGCCCGTCTGATTCCCCGTCTGACTCCCCGACTGCCCGTCCCCGGATTTCGGAAACGATGAGGACCGCCGCCGCCACCGCCATCAGCACCCCGCTGACCGGAACCGCCAGATAGGGCCAGACCATCGAGATCCCGAGGGCCGGGGAGGTCTGGAGGTCCGCGACGGCCAGGAGGCGCGTTCCGTAGACGGCGAACGTCAGGCAGAAGACAGCCGAAATCAGGAGCACCCCGGTTCGGAGGGCCACCCGGGCGCCCGGCGGGAGCCGGGGCGATACGTAGTCCACGGCGAGGTGCATCCCGCGCCGGAGACATACCGGCGACGCCAGCAGCACGAGCCAGACCTGCAGGAAGCGGGCGAGCTCCTCGGTCCAGCTCGGTGGGCTTCCGAACAGGTAGCGGGCGCCCACCTGGTAGATCACGAGAGCGGCCATGAGGCCGAGGGTCAGTGCAGCGCCGGTTTCGAGCGTTCGCCAGAGGCGTCTCAGGAGGCCGTTCATGCCATCGCGACGCTCGCCACTGTATCGGACGCTTCGCTGCGTCCGCTAGCAGCCTGTGGTGGAACCCGGGTGAGCGCCGAGCCCGGTGGGGGTCCGGCTGACAAGGCGCGTGAGGGAGGAATACCGGGTGTATTTCGACCGAAACGCAACGCAGAACGGAGCGAAGCGCAGTGGTGAACAGCCGGTGGTGGAACCCACGTGAGCGCCGAGGCCGGGGAGGCCCAGTTCTCCCGGTGGGGCCAGTCCTCCCGGTGGGGGCCCGGCTGACAAGGCGCGCGAGGGAGGAGCGTGAGGGAGAAATGCCCGAGCCCGCCACCGGGAGAACTGGCCCGGGTGTATTTCGACCGAAACGCAACGCAGAACGGAGCGAAGCGCAGTGGTGAACAGCCGGTGGTGGAACCCACGTGAGCGCCGAGGCCGGGGAGGCCCAGTTCTCCCGGTGGGGCCAGTCCTCCCGGTGGGGGCCCGGCTGACAAGGCGCGCGAGGGAGGAGCCCCCACCGGGAGAACTGGCCCGCGTGTATTTCGACCGAAACGCAACGATGAGCGGCGCGCAGCGACGCGGTTAACAGCCGGTGGTGGAACCCGGGTGAGCGCCGAGGCCGGGGAGGCGCCCGGATGACAAGGCGCGTGAGGGAGGAATACCGGGTGTATTCCGACTGAAACGCAACGATGAGCGGCGCGAAGCGACGCGGTCAGCCGGGATGGATCGCCGGCCGAACGCCGCGTGGGTTTCATCACCGGTTGTTTGGCCGGGATGGATCGCCGGCCGAGCCCCCACCGGGAGAACTGGGCCGCGCGGGTTTCACTACCGGCTGTTTGGCCGGGATGGATCGCCGGCCGAGCCCCCACCGGGAGAACTGGGCCGCGTGGGTTTCGCTACCGGTTGTTTGGCCGGGATGGATCGCCGGGCGAGCCCCCACCGGGAGAACTGGGCCGCCTGGGTTTCACCACAGGGTGCTCGACGCGGCCGGGCGTCCTCGCGCCCTAGAATCGCCGCCCATGAGCGACACCCGCGACTTCCTGGACCGTTTCTGGGAGGACGAGATCCTCCCCTCCCTCACCGAATACGTCGCCGTGCCGAACGTCTCCGTGCTCTTCGACCCCGACTGGGAGGCGCACGGCCACATGGAAGCGGCGCTCCAGATGGGCAAAAGGTTCATGGCGAAGCACGCGCCGGACGATGCCGTCCTCCACGTCGGGCGCATCCCCGGACGCACGCCGCTGCTGCTGCTCGACTGCCCCGGCGAGGCGGACGGGACGATCCTGATGTACGGCCATCTGGACAAACAGCCCGAGATGGTCGGCTGGCGCCAAGGACTCGGACCGTGGAGTCCGGTCCGCGAGGGCGACAAGCTTTACGGTCGCGGCGGCGCCGACGACGGCTACGCGCTCTACTGCGCGCTCGCGGCGCTCAAGGCGGTCGCGCGCGAGGGGAAGAAGCGGGCCCGGGTGGTCCTGCTCGTCGAGTTCTCCGAAGAGAGCGGCTCGCCGGACCTCCCCGCCTACATGGAGTCCTTCGCCGACGTGATCGGCACCCCCGACCTGGTGATCTGTCTCGACTCGGGTGCCGGTAACTACGATCAACTCTGGTCCACCACCTCGCTCCGCGGGATGGTCGGCGGCACGCTGAAGGCTGAGGTCCTCACCGAGGGCGTCCACTCGGGCGACGCCGGCGGGGTCGTCCCGGCGCCCTTCCTGGTGCTGCGGAAGCTGCTCGACCGGCTCGAGGAACCGGGAACGGACCGCATCGTCCCCGACGCGCTCCACGCCGACATCCCCGCCGAGCGGATCGCGCAGGCGGAAGCGGCAGCCGAGACCCTGGGCCCGGACACTTTCACCCGGTTTCCCTGGGCCGGGAACACCGGCAGGCCGGGCGTCCCCACCAGCGAGCTCATCCTGAACCGCACCTGGCGCCCGAACCTCGCGGTGACCGGACAGGATGGATTGCCCTCGCTGGCAAAGGCCGGAAACGTCCTCCTGCCCCAGGTCACCCTGAACCTTTCGATCCGGATTCCGCCCACCGTGGATCCGGCGGCAGCCCAGGCCGCGATCCGGGAGATCGTGGAGCGCGATCCGCCGTTCGGCGCCAAGGTAACCCTGCACTTCCACGAACCGGCGCAGGGTTGGTCGGCGCCCGCGCTCGCCCCCTGGCTTGGCGCCGCGCTCGACGAGGCCTCGATGGGCGCCTATGGGAAACCCGCCATGCACATGGGGGAGGGCGGCTCCATCCCGTTCATGGGGATGCTCGGCGAGCGCTTCCCGGAGGCGCAGTTCGTCATCACCGGCGTCCTCGGCCCGGGCTCCAACGCCCACGGCCCGAACGAGTTCCTGGAGATCGCCTACGCGAAGCGCCTCACCGAGGCCGTTGCCACCGTGATCGCCCGCCACGCCACGCGGGGGTAGGAGCCCGGCGGGAAAGGGAGGGAACGCCGGTCTTCATGAAGACCGGCATCGCTGCGCGCAGGCTGAGCTTGCCCCGCCTTATCGGACCAGTGGGAATGGCCGAAACCCCGCGAGGTGGGACCGGCCGCCGGCTCACCCCTTCAGATAGCCCGCGGTCTCCTGCAGCCGGACCGTGATGGCGTCGAAGATGGCAACCTCCATGGTGTGCGGGAAATCGTCAGGCAGGCCTTCACGCACGGCCTCGAAGGCCCTGGCGCGCGTTTCGATCAGCTCTGCAAAGAGGCTTCGAAGGACTCGCGCGGGAACGCCGGCGGCTCTCGCGGTCTCGACGAAATGCTGCGGTCCGATGCGATCCACCACCCGCAAACCGGCGTCTCCGACCGCAAGCGACACCACTGCTTCGTCGGCCGGAAGTCCCCCGCCGGTGAGCGCCGGCTGCACCGAGACGATGTCGTAGAGCGGCGCGAGGCGGAACCTGCTCCCGGGGAGCAGCCGCAGGCTGTAGTTCTTGGCATGGCCGTCAATCGCGGCGAGGAGCCAGAAGACGATCTGCGCCCGGAGGAAGCTGCGGCGGTCCTTCTCCGAAGCGACCGAACCTTCGAGCAGTCCGAGGAGCCGAATCATCCCGGGTCCCCCGTCCATCTCGTACTTTCGGCCTGCCGCGACCCCGAGCGCCTGGGCGAGGTCCTCGTGGGGGACCCGCAGGAGCCGGCCGTCGTCCGTCCAGCGCCGGTCGAAGCGCTCGACCACCAGGACCCGAGCCTCACCGAAGTCTTCAATGCGGGCAGGGGCCACCTCCAGCCCGAACGCCGACGCCAGGCTCAGGCAGAGGAACTCGTTTTCGACGCTGCGGCTGAAGTCCACCCCCATCAGCGAGCCGATCTGGGGCTTCAGGATGTGGGTCGTCGGCGTGAATCCGTGCGGGAGTTGCCAGACCCCATCCGAGAACAGCAGGGCCGTCTTGCGCTGCGCCCCCGCGAGCGAGATACGAAAGCGCGGGCCGACTCCAAGGGGACGCCGGTCCAGCTCCGCAACCAGTCGGGCCACCTCGGCATCCGAAATCGGCGTCCCCCGGACGGCGCCGGGTAGGCCGGGATCCTCGCCTTCCGGGACAAAGGTCAGCGCGCCCGCCGAACAGCGGCCGAGGTACGCGAGCAGGGTGTACGGGTGGGTGTCCGGAGCGTCCACGCGAGCGGCCAGCCGAGCGCGCATGCCTCCGGAGTCCGGCAACAGGTTGTCGAGGAATCGGAATACCCGCTCCCCCCGGTGGCCGGCCGGGTCCAGCGGCAGGGAGAGCGAGACCGGCGTGGCGCCTTCCCAGGCGAGCCAATCGGGGGCGTATTGGAGGGCGAGCCCGGACGGCGTGCGCGTCAGCGTCCCGAGACGCCTCCCGTTCTCGAAGAGGTGGAGAGTCCGACCGGGAAACCTCATGCCGCACGCCCGATGTTCATTCGAGATGGTCTCGTTCGACGAGCACCCACTCGCGGTCCCGGAGCACGATCTCCCGGCCGAGCACCGCGAGAAGCCGGAAAACCGTCGCCATCCGGGTCCCGGGCGCACCGTTCTCGGCGGCCGAGACGGTGGCTTGCCGCAGCACGCACGCCTCCGCCAGTTCGGCCTGCGTCATGCCCCGCTGCCGGCGGAGCGACCGAATCGCCTGACCGAGGGCGCGCGGACTCGTCGCGATGGGATCCATGGTCTTTCGTTTGTGATACGCAATATCGTATATCACGTGAATATACGTCAAACCGTAAATAATTCCTCCCTCCTTCACTCCGACGGTGCGGGCTGGAAGGGACCGCCGGTCTCCGACCGGCATCGCCCGCCGCTGGCGGGCAGAACGCGGACTACCGACGGGTGATGCGTGGATACGTAGACAGTGATGCCATGATGCGTTCATGCGTACCACGCTCGCGATCGACGATGATGTCCTCCAGGAACTGGAGCGGCTCGCCCGCTCCCGGAAGCTCTCGCTCACCCGCATCGCGAACGACACCCTGCGAGCCGGACTCGCCCAAGAGACGCGCGCACAGGCCCCGCGTCGCTATCGGCAACGGGTCTTCGACCTCGGAGAGCCGCTCGTAAACCTGGACCATTCGTTTCGAACCGCCGCAGCCCTGGAAGACGAAGAAACCGCACGCAAGTTGGACGCTGGGAAGTGCCCGCCGTCGATCTGAACGTCCTCGTTTACGTAATCTGCCCGGCGCCAGGACCTGGAAGATCCGCCGGCCAAAGATCCGGTAACTACGGACCCGGCTGAACGCCGGGCACACCGATGTCGATGAGGAGCGTTCTCAGCTCCTCGCGCTCGGACTCGTCGAGGCGGCGCGTGGGGAGCCGGCTCGGGCCGCCTTTCCTGCCCGTCAACTCGAGCGCCGCGTTGATGACGGGGCTCTCCGCTCCAGTGCGGCGCCACATCCGCACCCGGAAGTCGTACCACGGCCAGTTAACGGCGCTCAGTCGCTGCTGCGCCGCGACGTAGTCGCCCGCTTCCAGCAGACGAAACACCTCGAGGTCGTGCTCGGGCCAGACGGTGCACAGGTGGGTGATGTATCCCCGCCCTCCGAGCAGGTGGGTCATGACCTGGAGGCCGTAGTTGTCGATGACGGCGAGGCGCTCCCGGAACCGCTCGACCCCGCGCTGGTAATCGCCGACGCCGCGCGCGGTCGACCACTTGAGGGCGGCGCAGCGAGGCAGCTCGGCGAGCCGTTCGACCTCGTCGAGCGACATGTCGTAGCCCTCCCAGTACGTGTTGTAGATCATGATTCCCAGCGTGCTCGTGGCTTCGTGCACCGCTTCGAACACCCGGTAGCAGTCGTCGGGAGACGAGGCGTAGTAATAGCCGGGCGCGAGCTGGATGCCCCAGGCGCCGATATCCTCGGCGAAGCGCGCGAGCTCGACCGACGCAGCGGGGTTCGTGTCCTGTGCTCCGATGAGCACGGGCGTCCGGCCGTCGGCCGCCCGCACGACGGTCTCGCTCACTGCCTTCCTCTCGTCGAGGGTCAGCATCGGGAAGTCGCCCCCGGCGCCGGCGGCCAGGAGCACCCCGCTTCCGGTCCGGACGCCTCGTTCCACCACGTAGCGAACGTTCTCTCGGACGGCATCGTGATCGACGCTGAGGTCATCGTGGTAGTGAGTGATGACCGGAATCAACGGTCCACAAATGGTTCTTTTGGCGTCCGCCGGTGTCATGGTTCGAGTCTCCTTTCCGCGCGAGTGTGTTATACGCCACCGCGCGCATGAATCAAGGCTTGGCCGCTGTCGACTGGCTCGTTCTCGCGGGCTACGCGGGTCTCACTCTCTGGCTCGGCTGGTTCTACGGAAGACGTCAATCGTCGACGAGCGAGTACTTCGTCGGGGGCGGACGGCTTCACCCCGTCGCCGTGGGCGTCTCGCTGTTCGCGACGCTCGTCAGCACGGTGTCCTACCTTTCCGTACCCGGCGAAACACTCGGGCGGGGGCCCGTCCTTCTCGTTCAGCTCCTGGCGCTCCCCGTCGTCTATTTCGTCGTCGCTTACGGCCTGCTTCCGGTCTATATGAAGCACCGCGTGACGAGCGCCTACGAGCTCCTCGAAGTGCGCCTCGGCGCCGGGGCGCGGCTCCTCGGGGCGTCGATGTTCATCGTTCTTCGTCTCGCGTGGATGTCGCTTCTCGTATACGCGGCAGCGGTGGCGATGACGGTGATGATCGGCGCCGGCCCATCCGCGGTACCCCTCATCGCCCTGTGCACGGCGGTCGTGGCGGTCGTCTACACGTCCCTCGGAGGACTGCGAGCCGTCGTCGTCACCGACTGCATCCAGTCCACGCTGCTACTCGCGGCGGCGCTGGTGGTTGTCGGCATCGTGACCCTGGAGCTCGGTGGTTTCGAATGGTTTCCGACGACGTGGCATGCCAACTGGGACTCTCAGCCGCTGTTCAGCACGAACCCGGCGACGCGCGTGACCGTGTTCGGAACGCTGATGTCGACGCTCGTCTGGTACACGGCCACCGCGGGCGGCGACCAGGTTTCGGTGCAGCGATTCATGGCAACGACCGGGCTGCGCGCGGCCCGGCGGGCCTACCGCACCCAGTTGGCGGCCATCACCGTGGTCACGCTCGTGCTGGCGCTCGTCGGCTTCGCTCTTCTCGCTTACTTCGAGGCCCATCCCGAGCGGCTCGGCGAGGCGATGTCGCTTCGCGGCGACGCGGACCAGGTGTTCCCGTTCTTCATCGGCCACCAGCTTCCGACCGGCATCGCGGGCCTCGTCGTCGCCGCCATGTTCGCCGCCGCCATGTCCAGCGTCGACTCCGGCGTGAACTCGATCTCAGCGGTGGTGCTCACGGACTTCCTGGGACGCTTCCGTGCGCATCCGCGCGACGACGCGAGCAAGCTCGGGCTGGCCCGCTGGCTCGCCGCGGCGACCGGCGGAGTCATCGTGCTCGGAAGCTCCCTCATGTACCTCGTCCCCGGCAACATCACCGAGGTGACGTCCAAGACGTCGAACCTCCTGACCGCGCCGATTTTCGGTCTCTTCCTCTTCGCGCTGTTCCTTCCCCAAGTGCGTCCCGTCGGCGCCTACGTGGGCACCGCGGCAGGTATCGCCGCGGCCGTGCTCGTCGCGTTCTCCGGACCCATCTTCGGAGCCCATCCCGAGACCGGAGGCGACCCGGTGAGCTTCCAGTGGATTGCTCCGGTGGCGCTCGTGGTTCAGGTCGTCGTCGGCTTGGCAGCAAGCGCCGTGTTTGGGCGCCGTGCGTCGCGTATCCTCGATTCTTAGGGGTTGGTCCAAAGCGCATGACACGCACGCTCGCCGCCATCGGACTTCTCGGCTTCCAGATCGCCATGATCGGCTATGCGCGCTTCGTCCCGTCTCGCTACTTCTGCTGGGCGCCGATGGACTCTCAGAACCTCTACTCGATCACGGTCGTCATCGACGGGCGCGAGCTCGACCCCGAAGCGATCGAGGCGCGCTATCGGCAGCCGGCGAAGGGCGGCAACTGGCAGGCCGTCCAGCACGTGCTCGACAAAGTCCGGCAATACGAGCAGACCTACGGCCGGGACGACAGCGCCCGAGTCGTCGTCGCTTTCACCGTCAACGGACGTCCGGAGGAGACGTGGACATGGCCACCACGATGAAACCGTCGTGGAATCCGCTGCGGCTCGGCGACACGCCGCTCCCCGTACCGTTGCTGCTGTCGGCCAAGCTCATCGTTGTCACGATGCTCGCGACCGGCCACGTGTGGACGCTCCCGGATCCGTTCCTTCCCTTTGTGTCCGTGTTCGACCGGATCGGGGATCCCGTGCGGTTCCGAACCGCGCTGCAGATCCTGTTCCTCGTCGGCTCCGCCAGTTTGATCTTCAACCGCGGGGTGCGGCTGGCTTCCTTCGTGGTCGGTGCGACGGTACTCGTCGGGATCGCCTCGTCGAGGATCTACTGGGCCAACAACACGTTCTTCTGCGGGGCGATTCTCACCCTCATCGGGCTCTACGCGTCGAAGCGGTCGGTCTGGCTCGTGCGGGCACAGATCGCGCTGATCTACCTCGGCGCCGGACTCAACAAGGCGCTCGATCCCGACTGGCTTTCCGGTCAGTTCTTCGAGCACTGGACCGTCGTCAACATCGAGCACGACCTCTACACGCGCGTCGCGGCTCTCCTGCCACCGATGGCTCTGTCCAAGTTCATGGGCTGGGCGACGATCGCGACCGAACTGAGCCTCTTCGTCGGCTTCATCGTGCCGCGCTGGTGGCCTCTCGCGATTTGGCTCGGCATCCTGTTTCACGCGTCGATGACGGTCTTCACCGGAATCACGTTCGTTCTGTTTCTCTACGTAGCACCCGCCGCCTATCTCGCGTTCGCCCGCTGGCCCGAATCGACGACGGAGGTCATCTACGACGGCGATTGCGGAATCTGCGCGAAGACGAAACGGTGGTTCGAGACCTTCGATTTCGACGGCGCCTTTCGCTGGACCGCGTTCCAGAGTGGAATCGGCGACCGCTTTGGTATCGCCCCGGACGCCCTCGCGAAGCGTTTGCACATCGTCACCGGCGGCAAGCACATCGCTCAAGGCTTCCACGCGGTCAAGTTGATGCTGCTCTACAACCCGGTCACCCATTTGGTCATGCTCGGCGTTCTCCTGAGCTTGCACTGGGGACCCGCGTGGGCGCGCAACGTCGCGATCCTCGGCATGATCGGGTTCTTCTTTCCCGTCTTCGACCGCGTCGGCCAGGCGGCGTACGACCTCGTCGCGCGCAACCGGAGCCGCATCGGTTCCGAGCCGACCTGCGCCGCCGAGTGAGGCGCCGCGAACGAGTCCGTAGCCTCGCCGTCGCACCGGAACGCCGACAGCCGGCATGGCGCGCCGGCAAGGGGCCCCCACCGGGAGAACTGGCCGCCGGCCTCCAGGCCGGCACAGCCCGCCGCAGGCGGGCGGCGGCAAGAACCTCCAGTTCCGAGCTGGTGCCCGCAGATCGGGCTACTGCGACATGTTCGACCCCAGCAGACCCCGCTAGAGCGACATGTTCCCCCGCCAGATCCCGCTATTGCGACATGTTCGACCCCAGCCGACCCCGCTAGAGCGACATGTTCCCCCGCCAGATCCCGCTACTGCGACATGTTCGCGCCCAGCCGACCCCGCTACTGCGACATGTTCACCCCGCAGATCGGGCTACTGCGACATGTTCGCGCCCAGCCGACCCCGCTACTGCGACATGTTCACCCCGCAGATCCCGCTACTGCGACATGTTCGCGCCCAGCCGACCCCGCTACTGCGACATGTTCGCGCCCAGCCGACCCCGCTACTGCGACATGTTCACCCCGCAGATCGGGCTACTGCGACATGTCCGCACCCAGCCGACCCCGCTACTGCGACATGTTCACCCCGCAGATCGGGCTACTGCGACATGTTCGCCCCGCAGATCGGGCTAGTGCGACATGTTCCCGTCCAACCGACTCCGCTACTGCGACATGTTCACCCGGCAGGTCGGGCTACTGCGACATGTTCGCGCCCAGCCGACCCCGCTACTGCGACATGTTCACCCCGCAGATCCCGCTACTGCGACATGTTCGCGCCCCGCCGACCCCGTTACTGCGACATGTTCACCCGGCAGATCGGGCTACTGCGACATGTTCGCACCCAGCCGACCCCGCTACTGCGACATGTTCACCCCGCAGATCCCGCTACTGCGACATGTTCACCCCGCAGATCCCGCTACTGCGACATGTTCTCGTCCAACCGACTCCGCTACTGCGACATGTTCACCCCGCAGATCGGGCTACTGCGACATGTTCGCGCCCAGCCGACCCCGCTACTGCGACATGTTCACCCCGCAGATCGGGCTACTGCGACATGTTCGCGCCCAGCCGACCCCGCTACTGCGACATGTCCACCCGGCAGATCGGGCTACTGCGACATGTTCGCGCCCAGCCGACCCCGCTACTGCGACATGTTCACCCCACAGATCGGGCTACTGCGACATGTTCACCCGGCAGATCCCGCTACTGCGACATGTTCGCGCCCAGCCGACCCCGCTACTGCGACATGTTCGCGCCCAGCCGACCCCGCTACTGCGACATGTTCGCGCCCAGCCGACCCCGCTACTGCGACATGTTCGCGCCCAGCCGACCCCGACTGCCCGCTACTGCGACATGTTCGCGCCCAGCCGACCCCGCTACTGCGACATGTTCGCGCCCAGCCGACCCCGCTACTGCGACATGTTCGCGCCGCAGATCGGGCTACTGCGACATGTTCACCCGGCCGACTCGTCTGGAACGGCGTGTCTGGGCAGCGGCGTAGCGCCGTGACAGGCGGGAATCTCCAACTCGACTTTTCCACATCGCCGCCTTGACGCGGGAAGAATCGGGGCGGGATTCCGTCTAAGTGGGTAGGACGGAGACGTCGCGTTTCCGTCACCGCGCTCCAGGAAGGAACTCCCGATGCTGGATACCGACCACACCCCACCGACGCTCACCGCCAACCCACTCTGGAGGGCCGCCCCACCGCCCGCCTCGCAGATTCTCCTCGCCGGGAGAACATCGCCGCCGAGACCGTCGAGCGATCTCCGGTCGCGTGCCGCCGGCTGGTAGCATGACTCCAGCACAGGTTGCAGAAGCAGTGTTCGACAGCCACCGGTTCGTGAAGCGGCTCACGGAGGCCGGCATGGAGGAAGGGCTGGCCGAGGTTCTGGCCGAAGAGCACATGGGTCCATGGATCAGGAACGTCGCCACGAAGACGGACCTGGCGAACGCCGAAGCGAATATCCGGAAGGACGCCGCCACGAAGACGGACGTGGCGATGATCCGGAAGGATCTGGAGAACGCCGAGGCGAACATCCGGAAGGACGCCGCCACGAAGACGGACGTGGCGATGATCCGGAAGGATCTGGAGAACGCCGAGGCGAACATCCGGAAGGACGCCGCCACGAAGACGGACGTGGCGATGATCCGGAAGGATCTGGAGAACGCCGAGGCGAACATCCGGCGAGACGTCGCCACGAAGACGGACGTGGCGATGATCCGGAAGGATTCGGAGAACACCCAGGCGATGATCCGGAAGGATCTGGAGGACGCCGAAGCGAATATCCGGCGAGACGTAGCCACGAAGGCGGACGTGGCCATGATCCGGAAGGATTCGGAGAACACCCAGGCGATGATCCGGAAGGATCTGGAGGACGCCGAAGCGAATATCCGGCGAGACGTAGCTACGAAGGCGGACGTGGCCATGATCCGGAAGGATTCGGAGAACACCCAGGCGATGATCCGGAAGGATCTGGAGCACACCCGGGCGATGATCCGGGCCGATGTGGAGAAACGCGTCGCCGAATTGCGTGCCGACCTGATCAAGTGGATGTTCGGGGCGGTGATGGCCCAAGTGGCTCTGGTAGTGGCCCTCATCAAGCTACTCCCGTAAGCCCGCGCTTCTCGAACGCGCACCCCGTCGCGGCCCCGCGGCAGGAGTTCTCGGGAACGCTGGGCAGCGGTTCCGCGTGAGGCACGGAGCGCTGCGAGCCTGATGGCGCGCTGGCGAGGGAAGCCGACCTCCTGATCAGCATGGCCCGCCGGCGGCGGGCAACACGCGCGATGCCTACGGCCCCGGCGCCGACTGCCGCAACGCCCCGGATGATCCGAGGTAGGAGAAACCCGCGGCTATGCCGGAGAATGCACCGGCCTCCGTACGGCGAGTTCCGTCCGCCGAGCACATTTCCGGATGACCCGAGCAAACCCCCGACTCACCACCGCGGTCGAGCACTACCTGAGTGATCTCGCCCGCCAGCGCGCTTCGGGCGGCGCGACTGTCGAGCGGTCCACCTACCCCCCGCTCGTGAACCTGCTGAACACCGTCGGCAGCGGCTTGAAACCCAAGGTCTTCTGCGTCTCCGAACTCGCCGATCAGGGCGCGGGGCATCCGGACGTCGGGCTCTATTCGGCCAAGCAACTGCAACGGAGGCGGCCCCGTCCGGGACAGATACCGGAACGCGGCGTGGTGGAAGTCAAGCCCGACGCAGATGACGTGGCGGAGGTCGCGGCCGGGGAGCAGGTGGCCCGCTACTGGGCTCGCTACCGCCTGGTGCTGGTCACCAACCTGCGCGAGTTTCGGTTGGTCGGCCCCGATGCGACACGAGGGCAGACGACCCTTGAGGCGTTCCGCCTCGCAGAGACTGCGGCGGAGTTCCATCGGAAGCTGGAGAAACCCCGCGCTTTCGCACAGGAAGTGGGCGGTCGCCTCGTCGAGTACCTCGCCCGTGTGCTGTCCTACAGCGCCGCGCTCACCGAGCCGAAGGATCTCGCCTGGCTCCTCGCCTCCTACGCGCGCGACGGGCTCGCGCGGGTCGAGGCGGCCGACGAAGCCGCGGCCTTCGAGTCGCTCCGCACGGCGCTCGAAGAGGCGCTCGGGATCCGGTTCGAGGGGGATCGCGGGAAACGCTTCTTCCACTCCACGCTCGTGCAAACGCTGTTCTACGGGGTGTTCTCGGCGTGGGTGCTCTGGGCCCGCTCCCACCCATCGAAGCAGGACCGCTTCGATTGGAAGACCGCGGTCTGGCATCTCCGCGCTCCCGTGCTCCGAGCCCTCTTCCAGCAGATTTCCGATCCGGGCCGCCTCCAACCCCTCGGCCTCGTTGAGGTGCTGGACTGGACCGCCGCGACACTCGATCGGGTGGACCGGAAGGCGTTCTTCGCGCGCTTCCGGGAGGGTGAGGCGGTCCCGTACTTCTACGAGCCGTTCCTCGCCGCCTTCGACCCGGAACTCCGGAAGCAGCTCGGCGTCTGGTACACGCCGAACGAGATCGTCCGCTACATGGTCGCCCGGGTGGACCGGGCGCTGAAGGACGATCTCGGGATCGCGGACGGGCTGGCCGCCGAGAACGTCTATGTGCTCGACCCGTGTTGCGGCACCGGAGCCTACCTGGCGGAGGTCCTCCGCCGGATTGCTGCCAATCTCGAAGTCAAGGGCCTGGGAGCTCTCGTCGGCGCCCGGGTGAAGGAGGCCGCGACCAAGCGGGTCTTCGGCTTCGAGATCATGCCGGCGCCCTTCGTGGTGGCCCATCTGCAGGTCGGCCTGACGATGCAGGGCCTTGACGCGCCGCTGTCCGACGATGGGGCCGAGCGAGCGCAGGTCTTCCTGACAAATGCGCTCACGGGATGGGAACAGAAGGAGCGGAAGCACCTTCTCTTTCCAGAACTGGAGGAGGAGCGCGACCGGGCGGAGAGGGTGAAGCAGGAGACGCCGATCCTCGTGATCCTGGGCAACCCCCCGTACAACGGGTTCGCCGGAATGGCGGTGGACGAGGAGCGCGAACTCACGGATGCCTACCGGACCACAAAGCGCGTGCGCCGGCCGAAGGGTCGGGGGCTGAACGATCTCTACGTCCGTTTCTTTCGAATGGCGGAGCGCCGCATCGTCGAGAAGACCGGACGCGGTGTCGTCTGCTTCATCTCCAACTACTCATGGCTAGACGGACTGTCCTTCACGGGAATGCGCGAGCGCTACGTCGACGCGTTCGACTCTGTCCGGATCGACAACCTGCACGGCGACCGGATCATTTCGGAATATGCCCCCGACGGCCAAACTAGTGAAACCATCTTCGCACTGCCCGGACAGTCACCCGGAATCAAGATCGGTACGAGCATCACTCTCCTGTGCCGCTCTGGTCCACGCTCCAGCGGTGGAGACGGCGCTCGCGTGCTCTATAGAGACTTCATCGAAGCGAAGGCTGACAACCGCCGACGCGCGCTGCTCGATAGCCTCGACACCGCGACACCGGACGCCGGCTACGCAGCGCTCCGTCCGAACGTGCGACTCGGTCTCCCCTTCAAGCCGGTAGCGGTCAGTGAGGATTGGTTCTTGTGGCCCTCGCTTCCCGAACTCTTTCCGGCCTCCTTTCCCGGGGTCAAGACAAGCCGCGACGGCTTTCTCATTGATGTAGACCTCGACCGTCTCAAGGCGCGCATCGCAGACTACTTCGACAAAGACCTGACCCATGAAGAAATCACGCGGCGCTATCCCAACGCGATGGAGACGACAGGGGGATTCCCGGCGCGCGCCGTCCGCGAAGTGCTCGTGGCTCGCGGCGGGCCGACCGAATCTGGCTTCGTCCGCTTCGCCTATCGCCCGTTCGACGTACGGTGGCTTTACTGGGAAGCGGAAACCACCCTGCTGGACCGGAAGCGCGCCGAATACCGGCCACACGTCTTCGAAGGGAACAAGTGGCTCTGCGCCAATGAGCGGGAAGTCCAGTCCGATTTCTCACAAGGGACGTACACCTCTCATCTCGGCAATCTCAAGTACGGATATTGGGGGATTCAGTTCTTCCCGGCGTGGCTCCGGGGCGGCTCGTTGCGAATGGGTGGCGCTGGTCTGCCGTGTCGCCCGAATCTGTCCGCCGCTGCCGAGCAATATCTGGAAAGGCTCGACGCAACCGTCGAGGATCTGTTTCACCACGTGCTGTCCAAGCTTCATGACCCGGCATACCGGCAGGCCAACGCTGGAGCACTCACCGTAGGGTGGCCGCGGATTCCGGTGCCGGGGTGGCCCGACGGCCAAGAGAAAGACGCGCGGCAGGACCTGCTTCAGTCGGCGGCGCTAGGAAGGGAACTGGCTCGGCTATTGGATCCGGACACTCCTGCCGCCGGAGTGTCGGACGGCACGCTTCGCCCGGAACTCGCCGTGCTAGCCGTCCCTGCCACAGCGGATGGGAACAACATGGCCGGGAGCGACTTCGGCGTCACCGCCGGCTGGGGACACTTCGGAGTGGGGGACGTCGTGATGCCCGGAACGGGCCGAGCCCGTCAGCGCGCATTCGCCCCTGACGAACACAGCGCGCTCGCCCACGCCATCCCAACGCTCGGCGACTCCACCTTCGACATCTGGCTGAACGAGCGCGCCTTCTGGCGAAACGTCCCGGCCGCCGTCTGGAACTACCGCCTCGGCGGCTACCAGGTCCTGAAGAAATGGCTCTCCTATCGCGAGCGTTCTGTGCTGAAACGCCCTCTCCACCCCGAAGAAGTCCAACACTTCACCGACACCGCCCGCCGCATCGCCGCGATCCTGCAAGTCACCTCCACCGCGTCCCCCTGACTCCGATCGGCTGCGGTCACTCCCTTACAGGATCGCCTCCACGCGAAGGTAGATCCCGCCCGTTTGAGCCGCGTGACGACGCTTGCGCAGCAACAGTTGAACTAGATCTATTCGGCCTTCAAGTACGGCCATGAGATCAGCACCATCCATCAGAATCACAGTGCGCCTCCCCGATGCGACTGCTCCTATCGCGTCGTCGGAGTAACCGTTGATGGACAAGAAGAGACCCAGAGTATTGTCGAGCTTCGTCGTATTTTCCCGGCCAGACTGTCTAGTGCCGTAGCGCTAACCGGGTCCTTCTGCCACTTGGCTTCCAACAAGTAGTCAGTACCTTCGAAACTGAATGCTCCGTCAATCTGTTCGCCATCTATTCTGAAGGAAGCCTTAGGGTCGAGGTCGACTACATCGAACAGGCGCGTCAGAACCTTCTCCAACAAGAACCCCCGACGCTGGGGGTTAGTCGATACCGCCAAGTCAGAATAGGTTACTTTGATCTCCTCTAGCTTCTGGCGAACAGCACTAGCCTGAACCGCTCTACTGCGTGCCTCCCTTCTTCTAGTCTCAACTTCTTTTTTATCACTCTGCAGATCTTGATGCCCCGTCATATGCACTCGCAGAGCATTTACTGCAGCTCTTGCTTTTTTGGCCTTGTCATTTCCGTCCTCGAGTCTGCGGAGATGAGAAAAGTCCTCAACCTGGCACACGGCCGACATCAGTCCAATGAGTTCTTTTTGATACAGCTCTTCGTTGGTGGCGAGGTAGTCGACTAGAGTCCCCACGACGTCTCGCTTGTATCCCTGCCAATCTAGCCGCGCCAACACGTCCGGTGCAGATAGGCACTGAGATACGAAACTTCTGAGGTCGCCCTTGTACCAATAGATTAGTGTCAAGGCCTCCTTTAGCGCCTGGATCGCCGCTGGAGCGATCCGTCTGCTCATTGCACTGGTGCCTCATCCAGCGGTAGAGCCTCAACAGCGTGACCTTCAGGGCGACCTGCGAGGGTCGTGCAGATAGCTAGTCCCGACGCGGGCGACAACTTCGGCATATCGGCCAAGCGCCCTAGTCGGTGCGGTCTCCGAGGACTTCTCGGCTTACGTGCTCCCGGAACCGCTCCACCGTGTCGAAACAGCGGAACCCGGCGTCGGCCACGGCTCGATGCGTGGCGGCGTCTTCGTCGATGAGCACAGCCACCTTGCCGCTAAGTCCTTCCTGAATCCCGCGAGGCCACGCGAGATCCACAACCGCGAGCTGTTCTCCGGTTGTCTCGTCGGCGAGATCCCAAGAAAGCTCGCCCTCGGGGAGCTTCTGGAGTCGCATCCACGCTCGCAATTCGTCGAGTGCTTCCCGCTCATCTTCGGACGTGATCCCGCCCGGCGGTGGGGGTACTGGCGCAGGGGCTCGCGCGATCTGCGCCGCTCCCCAGCGGTCATCTCCCTCCACAAAGCTCGCGAGATGAACGTTCGCCGCCTCGGCCAGCAGCTTCCGCCGTGCCGCGAGGAACTCCGGGAAGCGGTCCACCGTCCAGAGCCGACGGTCCATCGGGATCCACTGCGATTCGAGAGCGCCGGGTTGTTCGGCGGCGATGCGGGGGAAGTAGTCCTCGGGCGCTTGTGCCGCCAAGTGGAGATTGCAGTCCTTCGTAAGGAAGCAGAAGTTCGCGAGGGCGTTGATCTGCCGTCGATCGTAGTCCGCCTCCCGGAGCACCTTCTTCGGAAAGATGTGGTGGACTTCGAGGCTCGCCATCTTGCCGAGCATTCCCTTCTTGAGCGGCAGCCCGCTGCAGAGGTCTCGCGCCTCACCCATCCGCGTCAGGAAGTAGAGCACCGGATAGAACCGGGCCCCAATCGTAGAAGCGTCGAAGTGCTCAGGCTCGACCTCAAACCCTCCCCGCCATACCCGCAGCTTCTCGAGGAGACCGTCGAGCCCGCCGTTTTCGACGGCGTGGATGTCTTCGTTGATCCTCGTCTCGGTCGAGCCGGAAAAGCGTCCCCACATTCCCGCCTGCAGGTACCAGAAGAGCAGTTTGCCCTCATCGCGGGGCGAGAGCGCACCGCCGTTGCTGTCGAGGTAGCGCGCGATCACCGGGAAAGCGAAACCGCCGAACAGGACCCGCGCGTGATCCAGTCCCGTCTTGGCGGCGATCAGGTTCAGGGCCTTCTCGATCTGCTTCGACGCTCGCGTCAACCCTCCTCGGATGTCGTCGGATTCCACGTCGTGCAGAAAGCGGAACTCAGCCTCGCCAGTAAGGACCGTGTTCACGCACCGGAGCAACCAGTCCAAGCTGAAGTCGTAGCCGTGCTTCCCCCATTCGGCCAGATGCTGCTTCATCACGTCGCGGGCATCCGGCCAGTCGGCGCAGATGCGGGAGAGCGCGAGGTCACCCTTGGACAGCTTCGTGCCGCCGGTGTTCACTCGATTGAAGATGTCCACCACAATCTCCAGCGTCATGACCTCTCCAACGAGGTCCTGTTGCGGCAACTCGATCTCGGTGATGCCCAGAAGACGGGTGAGCTTCGGGTGCGCGTCCCCCCACTGGGACACGTCGGGAACCGCACGTTGGAGAAGTGGGTAGAGGCCTTCGACCCCAGCGGTCATAAGCGCTGTCACGTCGACCCAACGGGGGTCATCGCGCATCTTGACCGGCTGGCGGAACTGAAAGACCTCATCTCCAAGATGGAACATGAGTCCGGTGAACGTCCGTTCATCCCCATCAAAAAACGGCGGCGGCTTGCCCCGCAGAACGCCGTAGAGCGTCGTAAGGCGCTGCTGCCCATCAAGGAGCAGCTTGACGGCTCCGGGCGGAAGCTCCTGACCCCCGCGATGGGCTGCCGTCTCCGGTCCGGTGACCCACACGAGCATGCCACCCACCGGATGGCGGCGGTAAAGCGATGAAAAGAGAGCGCGGACCTGATCCCGGTTCCACACGAACCCGCGCTGGAACTGCGGCAGAGTCAACGTGCCAACGTCAATGCTTGAGAGAATGTCTGAAATCTTCACAGTAGTTTCACGGGCGACCGACCCATGTCCGAATGTGGGTAAGCGCGGGAGGAACGGCGCGATTTGTCGTCGGGGACACGGTTCTCATCTGGTCGGGCGCGTACCGTATGGGAATCGGAACCGTGAGCCAATCCCATCGAGGACAAACGTGACTACCAGGTCCTAAAGAAGTGGCTCTCCTATCGCGGGAGTTCGGTCCTCAAACGGCCCATCGACCCCGAAGAGCTCCAACGCTTCACGGACACCGCCCGCCGCATCGCGGCAATCGTGGTGCGTACCGCCGCCGGGAGTCCACAATCGGCGGCGGGTCGCGCCGCGTTCCGGCCCCCTTGTAACCCGACCGCAAGGCCCATCCGCCCGGGACGCGTGCCGCGCTACTCACTTCTTGGATTCCGCGTCAGCTTGTTCCATCCATCCAATGAAGTCTTTCCAGTCAACTTGAGGGCCGCTCTGTGCCTTCCCGGTGTGCCACTCCAATCGGGTCTTGGTCAGCACCAAATCCCCCAAGTGCTCCCCTTTTGGGGTTCTTACCTCGAATTCGATCCCCTTTGTCTTGACATCCATTTCTACATTGAACTGTTTGATACTTACTTTCATTTGGTCTTGTTCCCTTTGTGCTGGAGATGGAGGCGATACCGCTATCGCCCTGAGATGAAGGTCAGGGGCACACAACGGACCCTGGCAACGGACACTACTCTTGGGTTCCGATCGTCGCGTCAGATCATGCCCTTGGGGCCTTGGCCACTGTTGCTCTACCCCCGGGCGTGGCGCAGCGGAATCCGGATCAGGAACCAGCCGAGAACCACGAACACCAGGAATCCCGGCACCCCGGACGGCGCGGGCACCAGCACCGGAAGCTGGAAGTCCCATACCGCGAATCCGGCTAGCGCCACCCCCATCAGCGCCTCCCCGGCGATGAGTCCGGACGCGATCAGCGTCCCGGCACTCTCCCCAAGGGACCGCCGTTCCGCCGGCAGCGACGCCATCCGCTGATCGGTCACCCAGCGGAAGAAGCCACCCACGAAGATGGCGAAGGTGGTTTGGAGAGGCAGGTACATCCCCACCGCGATGAGCATCGGGGAGGGCGCCTGAATCAGGATCAGGAAGAAACAGAGCGCGATCCCGAAGACCACGAGCGGCCAGCGCATGTCGCCGCCCACGATGCCCTGGGACAGGAGCGCCATCAGGCCCGCCTGGGGCGCGGGCAGCTCTTCGCCTCCAATCCCGATTCCGCCCGACGCGATGTCTCCCTGGTGGAGGAGCATCATGGGGAGGACGAGGAAGAACGAGGCGAAGATCACCCCGATGATCTCGGCCCATTCCATGCGGAACGGGGTGCCCCCGAGGATCTGACCCACTTTGAGATCCTGGAGCATGTCCCCGGCGACCGCGCAGGCGCAGCAGACCACCGCGGCCACCCCGAGCACCGCCGTCACCCCCTGCATGCCGGTGACGCCGAGGAAGGTCATCAACAAGGCGGCCAGCAGCAGCGTCGAGATGGTCAGGCCGGAGACCGGGTTCGAGGAACTCCCGATCACGCCGACCAGATAGCCGGCGACCGCCGAGAAGAAGAACCCGGCGATGATCATCACGATCGCGGAGCCGAGCGCTCCGAGCGCCTGGCCCGTGTAGTAGTTGTAGAGGAAGAAGGTCGGGATGACGAGGGCGACCACGCCCGCGGTGGTCCAACTGAAGGGAATGTCGCGGTCCTTCTCATCGCCCGAGCCGGCCGGGTGGCCGGTCCGGATTTCGACGAAGGAGCGGCGGAGCCCCTCGCCGAGCGACTTCCGCATCCGGAGCAGGGTCCAGACCGCACCGGCGATCATCGCCCCCACCGCGATCGGCCGCACGAGCTCCGCCCAGATGACGCTGCTGACCGCGCTCCAATCGGCTCCCGCCGCCGCCAACCGGTTCGCATCTGCGAACTCGGGATTGAAGAAGAGGACCGCCGGGATCATGAACCACCAGGCGAAGACCCCTCCCGAGAAGGTGAGCGCCGCCAGCCGGAAGCCGATGATGTAGCCCACGCCCAGGTAGGCGGGCGAAGCCGACGGAGTGGAAAAGGGGAGCACTCCGGGCTGCGCCGCGGCACCGAAGGACTGGCCGCCGACCGAGACCGACCCCTGGAAGGTGCCGTAGCCGAAGGCCCCGGCGATCCGGTCGGTGAAGAGCTGGATCCCCTTCGAGTTCTTGAACACCTCGATCAGGGCGCCGACCCCCATCATCTGGAAGAGCAGCCGCCCGCCGCTCGCTCCCTTGCCGGCGCGGTGGATCTCGGCGGCGGCGACCGACTCGGGGAACGGCAGCTCGGGGTCGTTGACCATGCTCCGCCGGAGGATGACGACGAAGAGGATGCCGAGCAGCCCGCCGACCAGCATCAGCAGGGTGCTCTCGAGGTAGTGGAACTCCTCCCACGCCCCCGCCATCAGGAACGCCGGAAGCGTGAAGATGGCCCCGGCGGCCAGCGCCTCTCCCACCGAGGCGGTGGTCCGGGCGATGTTCTCTTCGAGGAGGGTGCCCCCCTTGAAGAGCCCCCGGATAACGACCATGGAGACCACCGCGGCCGGGAAGGTCGCGGCGACCGTCTGGCCGGCGCGGATGCCGAGATAGGCGTTCGCCGCCCCTAGCACCACGGCCATGAACAGGCCGAGGAGAACAGCCCGGAGCGTGAACTCGCGGGAACTGCCGGATGAGTTCGCCATGACGCCTCCTTGGAACGAGGGATGGGCCGATTCGGCGTTATATCACCGAAGGGAGGCGGCGCTCCCCGTTTCGCGGCCCTCCGGAATTGGCATTGCGCGTTTCGCAGCCCTCCCGGGCTGCGATGCCGACCTGGAGGTCGGCGGTCCCTCCTTTGGCAGTTGTTTCATTTTCGTTTGGACGGATTGATGTTTTCATTCTGCCGAACACTGAGTTTTCATTTTGGCGAAGATAACTTTACAATCTGCCGATGGCTCGGGACACCATGTACCCCCGCTTCGTCGAGCCGCGTCTCGCGGAAGCGCTCGAAGACTCGCCGGCCGTCCTGATCCACGGTCCCCGCCAATCCGGGAAAACCACCCTCGCGCGCCGGTTCGGGCAAGGCCGCGGATACGCCTACGTCAATCTGGATGACGACACCCTGCGGGACGCCGCCGAGGCGGATCCGATCGGCTTTGCCGCCGATTTACCCGAACGCGTCATTCTGGACGAAGTGCAGCGCACCCCTTCGCTGTTCCGGGCCCTGAAGACCGAGATTGACCGGAGGCGCTCCCCGGGGCGCTTCCTGATGGCGGGCTCGACCCAGGTGCTGCTCCTCCCGCGATTGTCCGACTCGTTGGCGGGTCGCCTGCAGATCGTGCGGCTCCATCCGCTGTCGCAGGCAGAACTCGCGGGCCGGATTCCCGACTTCCTGGACACCGTCTTCGGCGACGGTTTTCCGATGGCGCCAAGTGAGAGACTTGGAAAGCAACTGGCCGAACAGATCGTCGCCGGGGGATATCCGGCGGCGCTCGCGCTGCCGACGGAGCGGCGCTGCGCCCGTTGGCTGCGCGATTACGCAACATCGCTGGTCGAGCGCGACGTGCGGGACCTAGCCCGGATCGGAGCCCTCGAAGCCCTGCCCCGCCTGCTCGGCGTCTCGGCCGCCCAAACCGCCGGGCTCTTCAACGTGAACGATTTGGCCTCGCCCTTTCAGCTCACGCGCCCCACGATCCGCAGCTACCTGACTCTCCTCGAACGGATGTTCCTTCTGGAACGCCTGCCCGCTTGGCGGAGCAATCGCGTGAGCCGTCTGATCAAGACATCGAAACTCCACTTCGGCGACACCGGTCTGGCGTGCGCCCTGCTGGGCGCGAATGCCGAGGAACTGGCCCGGAACCGAACGCTGCTGGGCCAACTACTGGAGACCTTCGTGTTCCAGGAGTTGAGACGGCAGGCGGACTGGAGTGACGCCGCGACGACTTTCTTCCATTTCCGCAACCGTGACGGTGTCGAGGTGGATCTGGTGATCGAGCGAGCCGGCGGAGCCGTCGCCGGATTGGAGGTCAAGGCATCCTCCACCGTAAGGGGTCGCGACTTTCGGGGACTACGCAAACTGGCGAATGCCACCGGGGATCGATTCGCGGCCGGAGTGGTGCTCTTCGACGGGGAAACCAGCGCCCGGTTCGGTGAGCGGCTGTACGCGGTGCCGATCCGCCGGCTGTGGGAGGCGCCGGGGACCTTGGACCGGTCGTGAGGTCCGCTCTGCCGGGGCGGGCTGGTCGGAACCCACAGCCATCCGGAGGAGTCGTGCGGTTTCCGCGGTCTCCGGCACGAGATGCCCACCCGGACCGCGTCGGTCCATAGCCAGCCCCGTCCTTGCTGGCCAATCCATAGACTTCGCCCGCCGATGCACCAAAGAAACGGGCAGCTCTTCTTTGCCCCCACGGATCTCAGCCGGTTTCTCGCCTGCCGGCGCCTGACGACTCTCTCCCGGGGCGTCGCCCTCGGCGAGCTCTCCCCGCCCCACGTCTTTGAGGACCCCCGGCGGGAGGCACTCGCCGAAGCCGGACGGGTACACGAAGGAGCCATCCTCGAGCGGTATCGGGCCGAGGGCCGCACGGTCGAAACCATCGATTCTGGCGGGGGTTTCGCCCCGCGAGGGGAACGAACACTCACCGCGATGAGGCGCGGGGTGGAGGTCATCTACCAAGGGCGACTCGGCAACGGAAGCTGGAGCGGCTACCCCGACTTCCTGGTGCGGGTTCCAGGCCGCAGCGACCTCGGGGATTGGTCCTACGAGGTAGTGGACGCCAAGCTGGCCGCGGCGGCGAAGGCGGATGCGGTGCTCCAGATCGCCGTCTATTCCCGACTTCTCGAGCAGGCTCAGGGCGCGGCGCCGGAAGCGATGGTTCTCGCGCTGGGGGACGGCGAGGTCGAGCGCTTTCGCGTCCCGGACTTCGCGGCGTTCGAGCGGGCGCTCAGAAAACGGTTCGAGGAGCACTGCACCGAGCCCGCGGAACCCTATCCGGAACCGGTGGAGCTTTGCCCGCGCTGCGACTGGAACCACGTCTGCAAGGACCGGCGGCACGAGGATGATCACCTCTCCCTCGTCGCTGGTGCGACGCGCCACCAGCGCGAACGGCTCGAAAGACGCGGCATCAGAACGCTCGCGGGCCTTGCGCGGCTACCCCTGCCGATGGACCCGCCGCTCGCCGGAGTTCAGGCGGCTTCACTCGAGCGCATCCATCGCCAGGCGAAAGCGCAGCTCACCGGGCGTGAACAGGGGCGGCCATTCCACGACCTGACCGACCCGCCAGAAGCTGGACGCGGCCTATTGGCGCTTCCCGAGCCCTCCGGCGGGGACCTGTTCTTCGACATTGAGAGCTCCCGGCCGGGCGCAGACCACGCGCTTGAGTACCTGTTCGGTTTCGTGAATCGCGACGGCCGCTACGACGACCACTGGGCTTTCGACCGCGACCGCGAGCGCCGCACGTTCGAAGACTTCATGGACATGGTGGAGGAGCGGATCGAGCGTTTTCCCGAACTCCACATCTACCACTACGGCGGCTACGAGACCGGTGCGCTGAAGCGGCTGATGAGCCGCTACGCCACCCGCGAGGACACGATGGACGGCCTCCTCCGCCGTCAGGTCTTCGTTGATTTGCTGCAGGTCGTTCGCCAGGGGGTCGTCGCATCGGTGGAGAGCTACTCCATCAAGGAGATGGAACCCTTCTACGGGTTCGTCCGGGAACAGGATCTCGTCGAGGCGATCCGGGCGCGCGCCAGGATGGACGCCGCGCTGGATTCCGGCGGCGCCGGGGAACCGGCCGATCTGGAAGTCATCCGGCGCTACAACCGCGAAGACTGTCTGTCCACCCTCGTCCTCCATGGCTGGCTCGAAGAGCAGCGTCGGGATCTGACCGACCACATCGGCCCCGTGGATCGACCGGTAGTCGAAATCCCTCCGGAGAAGGAGCAGGCCCAGATGGAGGCCGCTCTGCGAGTCTCCGAACTTGTCGAACGGCTGCTCGCCGAAGGTGCGGAGGAGGAAGCCCCGGCACGTCGTCTGCTCGGATATCTCCTCGACTACTACCGGCGGGAAGACAAATCCCAGTGGTGGGAGTACTTCCACCTCTTGGGGCTGGACGCCCAGGAATTGGTCGAGGAGCGGACGACACTGGGCGGTCTCGAGTTCGAGGGAGAGGTGGGCAAGGAAAAGCGATCCACGCTCTGTCGCTACCGGTTTCCGCCGCAGGAACACGGGATCGAGGTCGGACAAGACGTCCGTGACCCCGCGACGAAAGAGTCGCCGGGAACCGTGGTGGAGGTCCGGAGCGGCGCTCTCATCCTGAAACGCGGCCCGCAGATCGCGCGGCGGCCCCATCCGCTGGCGCTGGTCCCTCTCGGCATTCTGGGCGCTCAGGCGCTGCGTGATTCGCTCTTCCGGCTCGGCGAGCGGGTGGCCGAAGAGGGATTTGCGGAAGGGAGTACGCGGCGGGCCGCTTTCGATCTGCTCCGGCGGGTCCGGCCCCGTTCCGGCTCGTCCGGGGCGCCGCTGGTTCGGCCCGGGGAGGACCTCCTCCCCGCCGCCCGGCGCCTCGCGCTCGGCCTCGACCGGTCGGTGCTGCCGATTCAGGGGCCTCCGGGGAGCGGAAAAACGTACACCGGCGCCCGGATCATCACCGCGCTACTGGCCGCCGGGCGGCGGGTGGGGGTGACCGCCCAGAGCCACCAGGTCATCACCAACCTGCTGGATCACGTCTGTTCGGCGGCGGACCAAGAGGGCGTCGAGTTCCGGGGAACCCAGATCACGCCGTATGAGGGTTGCAGGGACGCCCGGGTCCAGGTAGAGACCGGCTCCGCCAATGCCGTAACCGCTGCCGCTGACCTCGAAGTCCGCCTGATCGCCGGGACCGCCTGGGTCTGGGCCCGACAGGGAATGCAGGGCTCCGTGGACGTGCTGGTGGTGGACGAGGCGGGACAGTTCTCGCTCGCCAATACGCTTGCCTCGGCTCAGTCCACGAAGAGCCTGGTGCTGCTCGGCGACCCACGGCAGCTCGACCAGGTGACGCAAGGGGTGCACCCGGAGGGCTCGGCCGCCTCGGCGCTCGGCCACCTCCTCGGCGGGGAGAAAACGATCCCGCCAGACCGCGGTCTCTTCCTCGGGCAGACCTGGCGGATGCATCCGGAGATCTGCCGGTTCACCTCGGAACAGTTCTACGAGGATCGCTTGCAGGTCCGGCCGGGCCTGGAACGCCAGGCGGTCCGGGGCGGCCCCCTGCCCGGGGCCGGCCTTCGGTTCGTCCCCGTCGATCACGAGGGCAACCAGCGGGAGTCGCCGGAGGAGGCCGACCGCATCGCGTCTCTCGTCGACGGCCTGCTCGATGCCGGCTCCTGGACCGGCGCCGACGGCGTGAGCCACAGGATCACCCCCAAGGACATCCTGATCGTCGCTCCCTACAACGCCCAGGTCAACCTCCTCACTCGTGCACTCGACGGCCGAGCCCGAGTCGGAACCGTGGACAAGTTCCAGGGACAGGAGGCTCCAGTGGTCTTCTATTCGCTGGCGACCTCCACTCCCGAGGCGGCCCCACGCGGGATGGACTTCCTCTATTCGCTGAACCGGCTCAATGTGGCGACGTCGCGAGCCCGCTGCCTCGCGGTCGTGGTGGCAAGTCCGGAACTGTTCTTTCCGGAGTGCAAGACCCCGCACCAGATGCGGCTCGCCAACGCCTTCTGCCGGTTTCGTGAGCTGGCCGACGTGGTCCGGTAGCGCACTCGGCAGACGGACAGAACGCCCCCGGCGCTTCGGACCACCGGGAACCGGTCGTCCGGAGGGTGCGCCGCCGCCGCTTATACTGGCACGCGGTGGCAAACGAGTTCGGCATCGATCTCGATCGGGCCCGGGCATTCCAGACCGAAAAGGAAAGGCGGCGGCGTGCGCGGATTGATGCACGCTTCGAGCAGGCCACCCGGGACGCGAGCGCGATCGTCGCGGCAATCGCGGAACAAGTAAACCCGCGCCGCATCTACCAGTGGGGGTCGCTGCTCGATCGGTCGCGATTCAGTGAAATCTCGGACATCGACTTCGCAATCGAGGGGCTGCACGGGCCGGCCGAGTTCTTTCGGACACTCGGCATCGCGATGGAGGGAACGACCCTACCGGTCGACGTGATCGAGCTGGAGAAGGTCCCAGCGGAGATCGCCGAGCGCATTCGCGCCCGGGGTGCAGTGGTCCATGAACGCAGCGATCCGTGAACTCACAGCCCTCGTCGAATTGCATCGGCGGCGGCTGGAGGCGGTTCACGGAACCCTCGAGAGGGCGCTCACCGACGAGATCACCAGGCTCGGCAAGACGCCGGTGTCGGCGCTCATCATCGCTGGCCTGCTGGAGAACTACTACACCTGCCTGGAGACGATCCTCCTGCGAATCTCGCAGCACTTCGAAAACCGTCTCGGCTCCGACCGCTGGCACACGGACTTGCTGCAGAAGATGACTCTGGAGATCAAGGGCGTGCGGGTGGCGGCGGTATCAGAGGCTGCCTTCCCCCCGCTCTTGCAACTGCTCCAGTTCCGCCACTTCAAGCGTAACTACTTCGAGTTGGAATATGACTGGGATCGCCTGGACTTTCTCGTGGGCAAGCTGCGCCAGGCTCATCCGCTGGTGACGCGCGACCTTGAGCGGTTTGGACGGTTCATGAGTGCGTTGGATCGATCCTGAGCGGTGTGACCCCGCACCACTGCGACTGAGGTGCTGATCGCCGGAACATCCCACGCCGGGTTCGAGACGCCACCGGCTCGCCGGGGCGCCGAGCAGAGGAACGAGGGCGCGTCCCGGCTGCGACGCCAGCGTGGCGGCGCCCCGGAGCTGAGGACTCCCCGGGAGTGCGGCCCTGACGTCGGCATGGCGCAGCGGCATCGGCGCTCGTTTCGCGCTCCGGCGCGCTGCCGGCCAGAGGCGGCGCCAGTTTCTCCCGGTGGGGGCCCCTGACCCGGCCGCGCTTCACGCGGGTCGGCCATACGCATTTCGCCCGCCTCTCGGGGGACGATCCCGACCTAGCAGCCTGTGGACAAAGTCAGGCGGCATTCCCGAGCCAGAAGGGATGGGGGTCGGGTAGCCCCGCCTCCCGTCCCTTCCGCTCCGGGGTCTCCGCGGTGCTCGCGCCCCGCTCCGGAAGCCCGAGCCAGAAGGGATGGGGGTCGGGTAGCCCCGCCTCCCGTCCCTTCCGCTCCGGGGTCTCCGCGGTGCTCGCGCCCCGCTCCGGAAGCCCGAGCCAGAAGGGATGGGGGTCGGGTAGCCCCGCCTCCCGTCCCTTCCGCTCCGGGGTCTCCGCGGTGCTCGCGCCCCGCTCCGGAAGCGACCGGCGATGCATCCCGGCTGAACCGCGCCGCTTCGCGACGCTCTGCGTTGCACATCGGTCGAAATACACTCGGGCCAGTTCTCCCGGTGGGGGCTCCTCCCTCGCGCGCCTTGTCAGCCGGGCGCCTCACCGGCCTCGGTGCTCACGTCACTTTGTCCACAGGCTGCTGGAGGACCCCCACCGAGAAACTGGGGCGGTTCCTTCCCTGCGGCGCCGTCCGGGCAAAATGTTCAGCGACGGGCGACATGACGACGTACACGTGGTACAAGGTCCTCGAAGGACAGGCCATGCCGGAGATGGGTGGGTCTCCCTAGGCCCGCCGCCTCTCTACAAAGTAACCGTTTGGGGAGGGTCCATCAATTCCAAGGACCGTCCCTCGCCTACTCCGCCCTCATCGGGCGGTCGCGGTCGTGGTCCACCACGCAGAAGAAACCGAACGGCTCGGCGGTCTCGTTCCGCAACTGGTGGGCCTCCAGCGGGCCGACGCAGGCGACGTCGAGGTGCCGCAGCGGCAGCCGCCGATCCCCGAGCAGGAGGACGCCCTCCCCGCGGGCCCCGATGACCACGTGGGTGTGGACGTGCCGCTCGAGGCTCGTGTGGCCACCCGGTTCGACCTCGAAGTAGCGCAGGTCCGAGCGCGTTCGCTCCCCGAATTTCCCGACGAGTTCCACCCGCCGCACGCCCCGGAACGCGAGATCTCGAGCGTCCTTGTAGGGCGAGCTGTCGCGCCCCTCCCAGTTCCAGTCGCGGCTGAAGGCCAACCGGCGCGGCTCGGGGAGCGCGGGGCGCGGCAGATCCGCCGGTTCCATGGCCACCTCGGGGTGGGATTCGCGGATCCTCGCGAGGATCTCCCGGGTTCCCGCCTCCACGCCGCCGGTGTGGCCGAGGAGCGCCCCGCCGATCAGCAGGACCGTATCGGGGCCGTAGGTCTCGCAGATGCGCCCTACGTCGGCGAGGCCCATCCCGCCGGCGGGGGCCGGCCACGCCGGACGGAGCGCGCCGAGCGGCTCCCGGAGCCGCCCGGTGATCTCCGCACACTCGGCTGCCGAATACGCAAAGCGGCCGCCCGCATCCGGAAACACCGAAATGTCCGCTCCGGCCAGCCGGAAGAGGGTCCCGAGCAGGACCCCGTGGGCCACTCCCTGGGTGGGAGCGTGCGTGTAGGCCCCGGTCAGCGAGGGGTGCGCCATGAAGATCAGCGGATAGCGCTCCGCCAACGCCCGCACCGTGTCGAGGCCGGCGATCATCGGGCAGATCAAGACACCGGGGAGACCGGCCTCGGCGACGAACTCGACGAAACGTTCGAGTTCCTCCGCCCGGGCGCCGGCGTGGGGGAGGTAGAGGCACCGCCGACCCGTGGTCTGGTTGGCCCGGTCCACCGCCTCGCCGCAGGCGAGCACCCGGGATCGAAAAGCAGGGAAGTCGTCGGTCAGGTTCTGATCGTCCTTGACCAGATCTCCACCAGCCCGCGCGAAGGCGCCCGCGATCGCGGCCAACTCGGGGACGCTCGAGCCCCGGGGCTTTACCGCCGTGGCCAGCAGCGGACGCCCGAGCACACCGCAAAGCCGCCGCACCCCTTCGACGCCGTGGTTCGGTCCCGGGAGGCTCTCGAGGAGCGCCCGGGGTGGCTGCAGATCGACGAGTCGCACTCCGCCGTACATCGAGGCGTTGCCGATAGCCACGCTCAGCAGGCCGAAGAGATCCGTCGCGAGATCCGCCGCGTAGCTGATGGTGATTCGGGAGGCGCCCGAAGCGTCCGGATCGGGCGCCACCGACTCGACCTTCCCGACGATTTCGTCCTGAATCCGTCCGGGTGGAATGAGCGACTGCGGAATCTCTACCGTCTGCTCGATGGCGATGGCGCGGGCGAACTCCTCCGGGTCCCCGGAGCTCGCCTGAAGTCGGTAGACGGCGGTTACGCGATCGGGATCGGGCGGCGCCTCCCGCACGTTCGGGTTCACCGGTGGCGCCGGGACCTTCGCGGTCCCGACTCCCCAAGCCGCAACTCGGTGTCGGCGGTAAGGTCGGAACCTGCCGTTTCGCCCCGCAGGAGTGCCAGGTGACCGGCGGCGGCGATCATGGCCGCGTTGTCGGTGGAGAGGGCGATGCTCGGGTAGAACACGGGCAGGCCGCGCTCCTCACCGAGAGCGCGGAAGCGGGCACGGAGCGCCGAGTTGGCGGCGACGCCGCCGGACAGCAGGACCGCCCTCACTTCAAACATGTCAAGCGCGCGGTCCACCGAGCGGCGGAGCGCCCGCACCACCGCCGACTGAAAGCTGGCCGCCAGGTCGCAGAGATCGGGTCGGCTGGCGGGATCCTCGCCGCCGGCCAAAGGCGCGATTCCTTCCTTCTCGATGAGCCGCAGGACCTGGGTCTTGAGGCCCGAAAAGCTGAAGTCGAGTTTGGCGCCGTCCGAAAAGTGCGGGAGCGACAGCAGGTGGCGGTTCGCGTCGCCGCGCTGCGCCAGCCGGTCCAGCACCGGACCGCCCGGATAGCCGAGGCCGAGCCGTTTGGCGAGCTTGTCGTACGCCTCGCCGGCCGCATCGTCGCGGGTCTTGCCGAGCAGCCGGTAGGAACTCTCGCCTGCGAGCAGGAAAAGACTCGTGTGCCCCCCGGAGACCACCAGCGCCAGCGCCGGGTGGGGGACGTCGCCACCTTCCAGATAGCAGGCCCGGATATGCCCCTCGATGTGATCCACCCCCACCAGCGGAATGCCGCGGGCGAACGCGAAGGCCTTGGCGAAAGAGACCCCCGTAAGCAGCGCTCCGATGAGTCCCGGGCCACTGGTTACCGCAACGGCCTCGATGTCCGCGAGTCCCACGCGCGCCTCGCTCAGCGCTTGCCGCACCACCGGCGAAAGGTTCACGAGGTGCTGCCGGGAGGCGATCTCGGGCACCACCCCGCCGAAGGCCGCGTGCTCGGCGACCTGCGACGAAACGACGTTCGAGAGGATGCGACGACCATCCTCGACCACCGCCGCCGAGGTTTCGTCGCAGGAGGTCTCGATCCCCAGGACGAGCATGGTCTTCAAAGAGCGACGTCAAACAATCGCTCGTATCCCCGCTGCCAGAACTGGCCGTTGCGGATCAGGTAATTCTCGTGGGCGGTGTCGATCTCGCCGCATGCGTATTCAAAGCAGGACTTCCAATCCCAACCATCCGGCCGGCCCAGCCACCCGAGCGCGAGGAGATCAATACGTTCCTCTTCCGAGAGCCCCCGCAAGAGCGTGACGAGGCGGCGACGCGCCGCGGAGTCACGATGCATTTCAAGCGCACCGATGTCCAATACCTCGAACCCATCTTTTGTCTCGCGGCGTAACGCTTCACGGGTCGCTTCAAGGAGGCGGTAGGCCTCGACCAGGTTCGCAACCGTCTCCCGCGTGATGACTGGTGCGGTGCCGGCCGCACCAATGTCGTCCGCGAAGTCGGCCGAGCCCACGTGGCGGACGGTGATGTCCAGAGCGCTGTCACTGACCTTGTTGGCAAGCGTCTGGTCTGCCGTGACCAGCGGCGATGACGTTTCCTCCGCGCAGGCCAGATAGAGGCAGTCGTAAACCGTTTGATCGAGCGCCAGCGAAATCCGACTGGCCCGGCCGATCAAGCTGGACATGGAACGCAGGCTGATGTTCTCCGGAAGACGCGAAATCTCATCCAGGTGACCAGCCACATCCGAGATTTCCTTTCGGCGAGACTTCTTCCAGATGACATTTGCGAACTCGGCAAGAAGGAAGTCCGGCGCATGGAGTTCGAGACGGTGGGCGCGCAACAAGCGCGCGTTGTCCGCCAGATCCTCGGGCACGTACCACTTGACGACCACACTGGCGTCAACCGTAAGCCTCACCGGTCCCGGTCTTCGCGCAGCAGCAGGACACTGTCCGTCTGAGGAACGTCCGTGGTGAGCCTGGAGAGCGCATCGGAACGCTCCCGCAGCCGCACCATGCGAAGACGCCGGTTGAATCGCTCCCGTAGAGCGTGGCGCGCTTCAGCCTCCATCGAACGCTGGTTCGCCTTGGCCTCCGCCTTAAGCGCCTGAATGACGTGGTCATCCAGATTTCGGATGGTGAGGCTACCCATGATTGCACCTCCATGGCGTCGTGATGGCACGATGTTAGCAAATCGCCCTCACCTAGCTGCGGGAGCTTTTCCGTGCGAGGCCGCGAGACGGGCAAGGGAGGCGGCCAGGGGCGGGTGGGCGATCCCTCGCTCCGTGACGATGGCGGTGATGTACCTCGCCGGGGTTACGTCAAAGGCCGGGTTCCATACCCGGACGCCCTCGGGCGCCACCCGCCGTCCGGCGATCTCGGCGACTTCCTCCGGGGGGCGCTCTTCGATGGGGATGTCCCGCCCGGTGGGCGTTTTCAGATCCACGCTCGAAAAGGGCGCCGCCACCAGGAACGGGACGCCGTGTTCCTTCGCGAGCACGGCGGCCTGATAGGTGCCGATCTTGTTGGCGATGTCGCCGTTCGCGGCGATCCGGTCGGCGCCCACGACGACCGCATCGACCCCTCCCCTGGCGAGCAGGGCGCCGACCATCCCATCGGTGATCAAGGTCACCGGAATCTTCTCGGCCATGAGTTCCCAGGCGGTGAGGCGAGCGCCCTGAAGGTACGGCCGGGTCTCGGGTGCGAAGACCTCGACCCGGCGGCCGGATTCCACCGCCGCCCGGACGATCCCGAGAGCGGTGCCGTAACCGGAAGTGGCAAGGCTGCCCGCATTGCAGTGAGTCAGGACGCGGGCCGGCCCGCCGCCGGGGGGCAACAGGCCGGCGCCGAGCGCGCCGAGGCGGCGGTTCGCTTCCAGATCCTCCGCGGCGATCCGGTTCGCCTCGTCCTCGAGACCGGCGACGAGATCAGCGCGGGGACCGGGGAGCAGCGATCCCAGTCGGACCCGCATCCGGTCGAGGGCGCTCTCCAGGTTGACCGCGGTGGGACGGGTGTTCAGGAGCGCCGCCGCCAGGTCCTCGAAGCGGGCGGCGGCGGTTCCGCTGGCCAGGTTCCGGGCAAACCCGAGGACCACCGCGTAGGCGGCAGCAACCCCGATCGCCGGAGCACCGCGAATGACCATTTCGCGGATGGCCTCCCCAACCTGGCCGGGTTCGGCGCACTCGATCCAGACCTCTTTCGAGGGGAGCCGGCGCTGGTCCAGCAGACAGAGAACCCGGCGCTCGGAGTCCCACCGGAACGGGCGAACCATGGAAACACCCTAGCAGCCTGTAGTGAAACCCAGGCGGCGTTCGCCCGGCGATCCATCCCGGCTGAACAACCGGTGATGAAACCCACGCGGCGTTCGGCCGGCGATCCATCCCGGCTGAACCGCGTCGCTGCGCGCCGCTCATCGTTGCGTTTCGGTCGCAATACACCCGGTATTCCTCCCTCACGCGCCTTGTCAGCCGGACCCCCACCGGGAGAACTGGGCCTCGCCCCCACCGGGAGAACTGGCCAGCCTCGGCGCTCACGCGGGTTCGACCACCGGCTGCTAGCAGTCCGTGACAGAGGTGCTGGTTCGGGCGCGCCGTCGGGGCGTTGGGCGGGTGCGCCGTGCGCGCCGGTAACCATGGACCAGGCTTACCGCCCGGGTCCATGGCTGCCGGACGCGAACGGCTATGCCGGTCTGAAGTCCCCACCGGGAGGACTGGCCGGCGTTCCCAATGAGTTCGATCGGCGCGGACCGGGCGCAAGAGCCCGGTCCGCGCCAGCCGGACTCAGGTGTTCCAGCGGACGAAGAAGATGATGAGCGCGGTGACGAAGGCGTAGATGACGAGCGACTCGATCAGCACCAGACCGAGGAGCAGCGAGAAGCGGATCTGCGCGGCGGCGCCGGGGTTTCGGGCGAGGGCCTCACAGGCGCCGGCAACCGCGCGTCCCTGGGCCGTGGCGCCAAAGGCGGCGGCGATGGCGATCGCCCCGGCCGCCGAAATCATCGCCCACTGGGTCACCACCGGATCCCAGGTTCCCTGGGCGAAGACCGGGGAAGCGGCGAGAACGCCGAAGACGGCCAGCAGGGTTGTCCGAAACTTGTTGGACACGGTTGTTTTCTCCTTGATCTGTTGGGATTGGAATCAGTGTTCCTCGGCGGCGACCGCGCCGCCGAGGTAGATGACGGTGAGCATGGTGAACACGAACGCCTGGAGGGTGCTCCCGAAGACCCCGAAGGCCATCATCGGGACCGGCACCACGAACGGGATCAGAAAGGCGAACACGATGACCACCAGCTCTTCGCCGAAGATGTTTCCGAAGAGCCGGACCGAGAGCGAAAGGATGCGGCTCAGGTGGCTGATGATCTCGATCGGCAGCATCAACACGGCGAGATACGGGCTCGGGCCGAGGAAGTGCGCGAAGTACTTCCTCGCGCCGTGCGCCCGGATGCCCTGGAAGTTGTAGTAAAAAAAGGCCACCAGCGCGCAGCCCACCGGCATGTTGATGTTGACCGTGGGCGAAGAGAAATACGGCACCAGCCCGAACAGGTTGCTCACCAGGATGAAGAGAGCGAGGGTGCCGACGAGACCCAGGAAGGGGCGTCCCTTCGCTCCCACATTGTCCCGGAGCAGCGAGAGCAGCCCGCCGACCAGCCCTTCGAGGAGCAGTTGGAGCCGGCCGGGGTTTTCGACCGAGATCCGGCGGCGGAAGAAGATCGCGAAGGCGGAGAGAACGACCGCCACGAAAACCGCCATCACCACATGGTCGGGCGGATGGGCATGGAACCACTCCTCGATCCAGTGGGTGAGGGCTGAGGAATGGTGGATTTCCATGGTCGCGCGAAGAATGGGGGCCGAAAGAAAGAGGAACGGTCAGCGGACGTCGGATGGGGGCTCCTCCCTGCCCTCCGGTCGATCCGGTGGAGGAAGGGGTGCCGGTGTACGAAGGGCCGCGAAGCCCCCGCTTCCAAACTCCAGCAGGACGGCCAGCAGCGGCGCGCCCAACCCGCACACGACGCCGATCACGTCGGCGCCCCAGAGAGCAATTATCGCAAACAGCGCCCCCCCGAGCAAGAGATAGCGCACTCCGGTGAGCGCCGCGAGCGCGATTGCCGAGCGGGCCGAAGCAGCGGCGGTCAGGCCCGCAGCCGTCCGGCGGAGGGCGACGATGTTCAGGACCGAGACCGTCGCTCCGCCGAGCACCGAAAGCCCGATCCGGGGGCCGAACGCGAGCCCGATCAGCCCGGCGGCGGCTCCGAAGGCGAGAGCCCGGCGCGTCAGGCGCACCTCGCGGGCGCCATCAGGCGGTGTTGCCGACTCTGTCATGAGTCCTCGCTCCCGGAGTCGTTACCCGGCGGGTCATCCCCCGCGACCGCCAAAGCGGCGCGGACTACGTTCCGGAGGCCGGCGACGATTCCGAAGCCGAGGAATACCAGGAAGAGCCAGGGCGCGGTTCCGAGCCAGCGGTCCGCCAGCCAGCCGGCCGCGCCACCGATCACGATCGCCATCGGCACCGAAAAGCCGAGGCTGAGCAGAGTCAGCATCCGGGCGCGGGGCGCGACTTGCGGAGCGCGTGAGGGCTCCTGGGTCACCGGTAACGCTCCGCCGCCCGCGGGGAGCGGAGTGCGGCGATCTCAGTCGTCGCCAGCGGCCCGTGGACTAGCAGCCTGTGGTGGAACCCGGGTGAGCGCCGAGAGCAGCCAGTTCTCCCGGTGGGGGCGAGGCGCCCGGCTGACAAGGCGCGTGAGGGAGGAATACCGGGTGTATTTCGACCGAAACGCAACGCAAAGCGCCGCAAAGCGCCGCGGTTCAGGCGGGATGCATCGCCGCTCGAACGCCGCCTGGGTTTCACCACAGGCTGCTAGGCAGGTCGAGCGCCGAGAGCGGCCAGTTCTCCCGGTGGGGGCGAGGCGCCCGGCTGACAAGGCGCGATTCGGGAGGCATACCGGGCGTATTCCGACCGAATCGCAACGCAGAGCGAAGCGGTCAGCCGGGATGCATCGCCGCTCAAATGCCGAGATGCCTAGTTCACGGGCCGCTCAAGGACGGGGGAGGGCCCCCCGCTGTCGCTCTCGAGCTCCAGCAGCTCCGCTGGCAGGGGCGGCGCCTCAGCCGTCTGCGCGCGGTCAGGAGAGACGCGCTCCACGATGGCAGCCACCGGAACCGCAAGCTTCTCGAGGAACGGCTTCGGATAGACCCCGATGAAGATGCAGAGCACGACGATCGGGAGGAGCGTCGCGTTCTCACGGCTCGTCAGGTCAGCGAGGGAGCGGTTCTCGTCCTTGTCCAGCTTGCCGAACATGAGCCGCTGGTAGAGCCACAGGAGGTAGGCGGCGCCAAGGACGATTCCGGAGACGGCGAACGCGGCGTACACCCAGTTCACCTGGAAGATCCCCTGCAGGATCAGGAACTCGCCGATGAAGCCGTTCAGCATGGGAAGACCCATGGAGGCGAGCGCGATGATCAGGAAAAGCGCCGCGTACTTCGGCACCACCTTGGCGATCCCGCCGTAGGCAGCGATCTCACGGGTGTGGCGCTGCTCGTACATGATGCCGACGAGCAGGAAGAGTCCCCCGGTAGAGAGCCCGTGGTTGATCATCTGGAGGATGCCGCCCTCGAGGCCCAGGGTGTTGAGCGCGAAGATCCCGAGCACCACGAAGCCGAGGTGGCTCACCGAGCTGTAGGCGACGAGGCTCTTCCAATCCTTCTGAACGAGGGCCACGAGCGCGCCGTAGATGATCCCGATGATGGCGAGCGTTGCCACCCACCACACGGCGTCGCGGCTGGCTTCCGGCAGGAGCGGAATCGAGAAGCGGACGAACCCGTAGGTCCCCATCTTCAGGAGCACCCCGGCCAGGATGACCGAACCGGCGGTAGGCGCTTCCACGTGGGCGTCCGGCAGCCAGGTGTGGAAGGGGAACATCGGAACCTTGATGGCGAACCCGACGAAGAACGCCAGGAAAACCCAGAACTGAAGACCCGAGGCGTACGAGGTCTCCATCAACCGGAGCAGGTCGAAGGTGTATTCGCCGGTCGCGCCGAAGTGGGCGAAGTAGAGCGCCAGGATGCCGAGCAGCATCAGGACGCTGCCCACCAGGGTGTAGAGGAAGAACTTGATGGCCGCGTAGAGCTTTCGCGGGCCGCCCCAGACGCCGATCAGGAAGTACATCGGGACCAGCATCACTTCCCAGAACACGTAGAACAGGAAGAAGTCGAGCGAGACAAAGACGCCGAGCATCCCGGTCTGGAGAAACAACAGGAAGATGTAGTACTGCTTGATGCGCTCGGTGACGCCCTTCCAGGAAGACAGGATCGCGATGAAACCCAGCAGCGTGGTCATCAGGACCAGCAGCAGGCTGATCCCGTCGAGGCCCAGGTTGTATTCGACCCCGATACTCGGGATCCACTCGTAGCGTTCCCGGAACTGGAACTGCGGCCCGGAGGCGTCGAAGGCGAACCAGAGGGGCAGCGAGATCAGGAACCCGACAAACGCCGCGCCGTTGGCGAGCCAGCGAATCCGGTTCTCTTCGGTCTCCTTGACGAAGAACAGGATGAAGAGCGCCGCAATCGCTGGAAAGAAGACCACCAGCGAGAGGATCGGGAAGTTGAAGGGGTTGTTCTCGAACATTCGGCTTTTCCGGAGCTGAGGCTGGAAGGGCTAACCGCGGTCGGCGTCAGCCATCAGCTCAGCAGTCCATGGGCAGGGTGGGGCGAGCACCGAGAGCGGCCAGTTCTCCCGGTGGGGGCGAGGCGCCCGGCTGACAAGGCGCGATTCGGGAGGCATACCGGAGCCGTATTCCGACTGGATCGCAACGCAGAGCAAAGCGATTCAGCCGGGATGGATCGCCGCTCGAATGCCGGTTCACTCTGTCCACGGACTGCTAACTCCAAAGGGTTAGGGCCCCGGCGAGCAGGACCACGGCGAACAACATGAGAAGGGCGTAGTTCTGGAAGAGCCCGGTCTGGAGCCGCCGGAACCGCGTGGACGCGGCTCCCAGAATCTCGCCAATCAGGTTGACCGCACGGTCCACGAGGTTCTGATCGCTCAGATCGGAAAGATCACCGGCGAGCCGCGTGACCGACGCGGCGCCGTTGACGGCCCCGTCCACGACCCGCTGATCGAAGCGGTAGAGGCCCTCGCCGCCGCGCAGCGTTCCGTTCACCGCGGTCGCATCGTAGGCCTCGTCCACGTAGTACTTGTTGAGCAGCGTCTGGTAGACGCGGCTGCCGGCGAGCGAGGCGTCCCGGGTCGGCCCCTTCCAGTAGCGCCGGTAGGCGAACCAGATGCCGCCGGCGGCGAGCGCCACCGAAATCGCCATGAAAGCGTACTCCACGGCGTTCGAAGCGTGGTGCGCCGCGGCCGGCCCGTGGCCGCCGGCGAAGATGGCGGGCTCGAGGAAGTGTTCGATGCGGTTCGCGCCTCCGAGAGCCGCCGGGACCCCGACGAAACCGGCGAGCACCGAACCGCCCGCGAGGATGACGAGGGGCACGGTCATCGAAGGCGCCGACTCGTGGAGGTGCTTCTCCATCTTCGCGCCGCCGCGGAAGTCGCCCCAGAAGGTCATGATGACCTGCCGGGTCATGTAGAAGGCGGTCATCGCTGCCGCCGCCGCGGCGAGCACCCACAACGCGGAGTGGCCACCGTCGATGGTCTTCCAGAGGATTTCGTCCTTGCTGAAGAACCCGGCGAGCGGCGGAATGCCGGTGATCGCCACGGTGGCGATCATGAAGGTGTACGCGGTCCTGGGCAGGTGGCGCGCGAGGCCGCCCATGTTCCGCATGTCCTGCATCTCGGTGTAGTGGCGCTTCCCGCCGGAGGCGTGTTCGGCGTGCTCCATGGCGTGGATCACGCTTCCGGAACCAAGGAAGAGGCACGCCTTGAAGAAGGCGTGGGTCATCAGGTGGAAGATCGCCGCACCAAAGGCTCCCACGCCGGCGCCTAGGAACATGTAGCCGAGCTGGGAGACGGTGGAGTAGGCAAGTACCTTCTTGATGTCGTTCTGGAAGAGTGCGATGGAGGCCGCGAAGAGGGCGGTTACGGCCCCCACGGTGGCCACCAGCGCCATCGCCGCCGGGGCGTGCGAGAAGAGCACACCGCTGCGGGCCACCATGTAGACCCCGGCGGTCACCATGGTCGCCGCGTGGATCAGGGCGGAAACCGGAGTCGGCCCCTCCATCGCATCGGGCAGCCACACATAGAGCGGGATCTGCGCCGACTTGCCGGCGGCGCCGACGAAGAGCAGCATCCCGATCGCGGTGAGCACCCCGCCGTGCATGTCGGAAGCGCCGATCTCGCCCATGACCCCATAAAAGTCCAGGGTCCCGAAGGTGACGAAGGTGAGCATCACCGCGAGGATGAAACCGGCGTCTCCGATCCGGTTCACGATGAACGCCTTCTTCCCCGCCTGCGCCGCCGCCGGCCGCTCGAACCAGAACCCGATCAGCAGGTAGGAGCAGAGTCCGACCCCCTCCCAACCGATGAACATGAGCAGCATGTTCGCCCCGAGAACCAGGTTCAGCATGAAAAACATGAACAGGTTCAGGTAGGCGAAGAACCGGCTGAAGCCGCCGTCGTGGCTCATGTAGCCGAGCGAGTAGATGTGGATCAGCAGGCCGATGCCGGTGACCACCAGGATCATCACCATCGAGAGCGAGTCCAGGCGGTAGGCCCAGTCCACCCCCATGCTCGGGATCCAGGAGAACAGGGACTGCTCGACCCTGGCGGACGCCCCGCCCTCGGCGAGGAACACCGTGAAGAAGAAGCCGAGCGCGATCAGGAACGACGCTGCGACCGAACCGCAGGCGAGCGCGCCGCTCAGCCGCTGGCCGAGGCGTTTCCCGAAGAGTCCATTAATTGCCGCACCCAACCCGGGAATTACCGGGATGAGCCAGAGCAGGGAGTTCAAAACGGCTTACTGAGCACTCCTGAAGTACAGGAATAAACGGCGCGCGGAAGGTACCGGATCGGCGGCGTGAGGTCAACGTATGCAAGGACCGATCCAGCGACCCCGGAGGGCGCCGCCGGCCCGGGAACACCGACGTCCAGCCAGCACCGCGCACTGCTCACCGCGAAAAAGCGCGGGGACGGCTTGGAACGCCGGACCTCTGGTCGGCATCGCGCGAGAGCGCGAAACCACCGCCGATGACGCTCGGCCATGCCAACGTCAGCGCGGCGCCGGCTCCCAACCCCAGTCCCGCCACCCCCCTGCCCCGGGCGGCGCCTCATCATCCCCGGCGGAGTTTGCAGGAGGACCGGATCACGGGCGAACTCATCATGCGTTTGGATCATCCGAACCGCATCGGATTCGTACGCTTTGTTGGAGCGCACGTTCATTGCGACGCGGTCGAGGCGTCCACAATCTGATGAGGGGTTCACGATGGACATCCAAGCCGATCAAGAACGAAAGCGACGACGGCGCGGCGTTGGCTGCCATCGACCGCCTCATGAGCGCGCCACCTGAGACACCAAAAGCGACGAACTCGAGATCCTCGTGACGCTGGTCGAAGCCTACGAAGCCGCGGGTTGGCCCGTGGAGGCCCCCGATCCCGTCTCGGCGATCCAGCAGTCCATGAAAGCCCGCGGCCTACGGCAGAAGGATCTCGCTGCCCTGATCGGCTCCCAGCCACGCACCTCGGAAGTGCTCAGTCGCTGGCGCCCGTTGACACTGCCGATGATCCGGGCCCTCTCGGCCAAATGGAACCTTCCGGCCGACCTGCTGGTGCGCCAGTACCACCCGGCTGCAGCACGCTAGATCACACCGACCAGCCCCCGGAAAACCCCTCTGTGCAGTTGCGCACCAGGTCATTGAGATCGTCGTCGAGAATCTCCTCGCCCGGTAAGTACCGCCCCTCTACGCCAAGGCAGCCTTGGATGCAATCGTGTAGGTCCACGAGAGCGCGCAGTAGGCGATACTGAAGTTTCTCAGCCTCCTCGATCCCTTTTTCAGAGCCGGGCTCGTCATCGCGGCCCAACTCCGTGCTCCAGGCATCAACGTGCTGCCAAACGGCGTCTCGCGCGAGATCTAACCGCGTCCCGCAGATCTTTGCGAACTGCTCCGGGCGCTGCGGATAAGGAAACCGGCGTGTGGCGATCCTCACTGGCGGCGACCCCGATGTTGAAACGTTGAGGTCAAGCCAGCCCTCCGCGCTAATTCCGAAATCACAGCGGAGCTCCAAGGTCCCCGCAACTACGGCCTGCCGGACGGCGGCATTCCGGAGCACCACCTTTTCGAGGAGGACTCCGCTCGCTGGGTCATGGAAGCTCGTCATCCACAGGGCCAGCCGGAGAAGGACGTCACCGCCCGGCTCCTGAAGTCCGCCGATCTGGAGCACACATTGGCCCTCTCGGGGCAGCACATCTCCTCGGCGTGCGATCCATTCAGAAACCGGCTCGCCGCCAGACCCGGAAGTGAGCTCCAGGCGCACTGATCTTGCGGCCAGTGGCGGACCTTTCGGGACGTGAGGAGCCTCCGACGACGCATCCGATTCCCGGAGCTGGACGTTGATCGCGCGATGGCAGTGATTGTGAAGAGCCGCGAGTTCTTCCGCTCGGGTCTCGCGAAACATGGGAGTCGCAAGTTCAAGAACCTGTTGGATGGCACTGGCCAAGGCCCTGATCTGGGCGGGGGTCCCGCGTGCCCGGCTGTGTTGCTGGCGATTCCGGTGGCTCTGAATGAACCGGAACGTGGGCGAGAGTTCGTGACACGTCCGAGAGAGGGAGTCATAGTCGGAACGGCCTTTGACGTCGCGCTTGAAAGTGTCGGCAAGCCACTGGAACGACACGTCACCTTTGGTCTCCAAGATGAAGCGACTGCGGAGCATGTCGTGGAGGTCGGCGAAGTCCTCAATACGGCGGCGGTCGCGCGGAGGCACGGGGGCGATGCAACCAGCTGCGGTGAACTCTGAGACCGTCGCGTTGAACGCTTCGACCGCCAACTCCAAGAGGAGTCCAAGGTTCTCGTACGCCAGCAGAGACCGGTAGATATCCCGGTCCGGCCCGCCGCCCAATGTCACGTCACGCTCTTGATGTGGCCGCCGTCCACCGCCAGCACGGTTCCGGTGATATAGCTGGCCCGCTCGGAGGCGAGGAATGCCGCGGCGGCGGCGAACTCTTCCGGCTCCCCCACCCGTCCGAGCGGGATGTCCGCCGACCATTCGGCGTAGACCTCGTCGACCGAACAACCACGCGCTTCCGCGAGGTGGTCCGCCAGCTCCACGAGCCGCGCGGTTCGCGTATATCCCGGGCAAAGCACGTTGGCGAGCACCCCGTGGGGCGCGGCCTCGTTCGCGAGCGATTTCATGAAACCGGCGATCCCCGACCGCGCGGTGTTGGACAGGATGATGTCCGGCACGGGCTGCTTCACCGAGACAGAGGCGATGGCGAGGATCCGCCCCCAGCGGCGCGAGATCATCCCGGGGAGGGCCGCGCGCACCAGGTTCACGCAGGAGAGCAGGTTCTGTGCGAGCGCATCGCGCCACTGCTCGGGTGTGGTGTCCCGCAGGCGGGTCGGGGGCGGCCCGCCGGCGTTCGTGACCAGGATGTCCACTTGCCCGAACCGCTCCTCCGCGGCGCGGACGAATCCGAACGCGGCATCCGGATCCCCGACGTCTACCCGATGGGCAAGAACCTCCACCCCGTGGCGGTCGCGGATCTCCGCGGCGGTCCGCTCGAGCGCGTCCCGGCCGCGCGCCCCGATCGCGACCTGGGCACCCTCAGCGGCCAGCGCTTCGGCAACCGCGCGGCCGAGCCCCTGACTTCCCGCGGCGACGACGGCGACCCGCCCGGCGATGCCGAGATCCATCCGGGGCGTGTTCCGAGGCCGCTATGCGACGTTCAGGAATACTGCCGTTCCTTGCAGGGGACGCAGACGCGCGTCCAGGGCACCGCCTCCAGCCGAACGCGCGGGATCTCCTCCTCGCAGTCGGAACAGATGCCGAATTCGCCGGCCTGGATGCGGGCGAGCGCCTTGTCGATCGCGCGGAGCAGCTTCGCGTCGTTTTGCTGAAGCTGGATCGCGATCTCGTCGTCGTTGGCCACCATGGACCGGTCGCCGTCATCTCCGTGCGGCGGGGTCCGGGAGAAGACGCGGGTGTGGACGAGTTTTTCGATGGCGGCTTTTTTGGCGAGAAGATTCGCTTCGTGCAGTTGCAGTTCTTCGGGTGTCATTTTCGGAGTCTGCCTACCGGTTCATGCCGCGGGCGGCAAGGGAGAATTAGCCAAGTATATCAACCGTTATGAGTATTTCCGGGAGGGCGATGGGCAGTGTCTCCGGCGAGCAGTTGGAGGGCGTGGGGGATCGTCGGGGCGAGGGTCCGGAGGCCGCTCTTGACGGCTCGGGGGCTCCCTGGCAGCACGATCACCAGGGTGCCGCCGATGCTCCCCGCAAGGCTCCGGGAAAGCACGGCCATCGGTGTATCCCGGAGACCCTCGGACCGCAGCAGTTCGCCGTAACCCGGTAGTTCCCGATCGAGTAGAGGCGTAATCGCTTCGGGCGTGCGGTCCCGAGGACCGAGGCCGGTTCCGCCGGTAGTCAGTACCAGCCGGATGCCCGACGCCGCCCACGCCTTGACTCTCTCCCGGATGGCTTCCACGTCATCGGGCACGATCGCCGAGTCGGCAATACGGAACCCGAGTTCCTGGAGGATCCCGCGAGCGATGGTCCCGGAGCGATCCGGCACCACTCCCGCGGCGCAACCGTCGCTCGCCGTCAGGACCGCGGCGGTCTTCGCATTCCGGGTGTCCTGTTCGCTCGGCGGCGGCGATTCGGCGGGAATCATTCGGAATCGGGGCTGGCAGCCCGTTTCGCCACGGCGGAGGCGGCCCGGGGCCAGCTTGGGCTTTGCGTCAGAATAGCCATTCCGATGCAAACGCACCCCTCCCGCAAGGCTCTCCGGAGTTGGCGGGGGATTGTGGTGGCAGGAACGCTGGCGCTGGCCCTCAGCGGATTGACGGCGCTGGCCGGCCCTCTCCTCCAGCAGGCCTACCAGTTCCGGGTGACGGTGGACCTGATCTCGCTCAACGTCACGGTCACCGACGGCCGTGAGCGGTTCATCACCGACTTGATCGAGGAAGATTTTTCGGTCTACGAGGACGGCATCCTCCAGGAAATCGAGGCCTTCTCGCGGGAGGACCTGCCAATCCGCATGGTGCTGCTGCTCGACACCTCGGCCAGCATGGTGGACAAGATGCACTTCGCCCAGGAGGCGGCGGTCCGGTTCACCAGGACCCTGCGCATTGAGGACGTGGCGGAGGTGGTCGAGTTCGGCAGCCACGCCAACGTCTTGCAGAAGTTCACCAACAGCCATGGAGATCTCGAACAGGCCATCCGGATGACCCAGGCGGGCGGGACGACGAAACTGCACAACGCGATGTACATCTCGCTGCGCTCGCTCGAGCGCCAGCGTATGGAAGCCCACCGGCAAGCCATCATCCTGCTGTCCGACGGCCGGGACACCAGCTCGCTCGTCACCTTCGAACAGGTACTCGACCTGACCAAGGACACCGACGTCGTCATCTACTCCATCTCGCTCCAGAACACCGCGCGCCGGCGGGGACGGCGCTTCTCCGAGGCCGAGCACGTCCTCAAGAACCTGGCCGAAGAAACCGGTGGCCAATGGTTCTTCCCTGCCGAGCTGGCGGAATTGGAATCGGTATACGACCGGATCGCCGAGGAACTGAAGAGCCAGTACAACGTCGGCTACATCTCCAACAATCCGCGGCAGGACGGCGCCTGGCGGCGCATCGTGGTGCAGACGAACCTCCCGGATCTCCGGGTGCGGACCAAACTCGGCTATTACGCGCCGGGTTAGCTGGGTTAGCAGCCTGTGGACAAGGTGGCGTGAGCGCCGAGAGCGGCGAGGCCCAGTTCTCCCGGTGGGGCCAGTTCTCCCGGTGGGGGCCCGGCTGACGAGGCGTGCGAGGGGGGAGCCCCCACCGGGAGAACTGGCCCGTGCGTATTTCGACTGAAGCACAACGATGAGCGAAGCGAAGCGGAGCGGTTCAGCCGGGATGGATCGCCGGTCGAGCCCCCACGGGAGAACTGGGCCGCGCCACCTTGTTCACAGGTTGCTCACGTGGAGGTAGAGGAGGTGGGCCTGCGTCCTGCGGCCTGCCGCAGTTCGCGCACGGCGGGCCGCCGCTGGCCGGAAGCGTCCGAATCGTTGCGGACGGCGTATCAGCGGGACCGGGACCGGATCATCCATTCGAGCGCCTTCCGCCGGCTTCAGTACAAGACGCAGGTCTTCATCAACCACGAAGGCGACCACTACCGGACCCGGCTCACCCATACCCTCGAGGTCGCGCAAATCGCGCGCACGATCGCCCGGGCGCTCCGCCTCAACGAAGACCTCACCGAAGCAGTGGCGCTCGCGCACGACCTCGGGCACACCCCCTTCGGCCACGCGGGGGAAGAGGTTCTCGACGGCCTGATGCGGAATCACGGAGGGTTCGAGCACAACATCCAGTCCTTCCGCATCGTGGACGAACTCGAACGCGCCTATCCGGGCTTTCCGGGCCTCAACTTGACGCGCGAATCGCGGCACGGGATCTTCGCCCATTCGAGCCGGACAGGATTCGTTCCGGATGACCTTCGGGGCCTGGGGCCGCCGCCCCTCGAGGCGCAGATTGCGGACGTGGCCGACGAGATCGCTTACAGCGCGCACGATATGGAAGACGGCCTCGCCTCGGGCCTGATCGGAGTTTCCGACCTGGAGGAGGCGGCGCTGTTCCGGCGGCACTGGCCCGGGTCTCCGGGAGGCGGGCAGAACTACGGGCGAGTGAACGTCCGTACCCTGCTTCGCGGAGTCATCGCAGACCTCGTGGTCGCGCTCATCGAGGAAACCGAACGCCGGATCCGGGAATCCGGAATCGAGAAACCCGGAAGCAGCGGCCCGGGAGCGCCCGAGTCCGTGTCACCCGTTGTCGAGCTTCCCGCACGCCAGGACAGCGAACTGCGGGAACTCAAGACGGTCCTCCACGAACGGCTGTACCGCCATCCGCGCGTCGCGGCAACTACCGAGGCCGAGACGCGGCGGCTGCCTGGTCTCTTTCGCTACTACCTGGAAACGCCGGGGGACCTGCCGGCCCACTTCCAGCTGCGGATCGGGCCATCGTCCCGGGAACGGGTGGTCTGCGATTACATCGCCGGCATGACGGACCGCTTCGCGACCTGGGACCACCAGCGGCGCTACGGATAGCCCGCCCAACCAGCCCCTACCAGCCAGCCCCTACCAGCCGGCCCCTACGAGCGGTGGTGGACCAGGGACTACCGGATCTCCGGCCGGCAGTACGTTGCTGCCGCCAAGGCGACGACGTGCGAAGGCTGCTCCTCCGGCCGACGCGGTCACGGCGTCCACCTCCGCAGCCTCACGCCCACAGCGTGCCGATGGGAGCGGCCACGATCCGCTCGGCGAGCGGGTAGCTGTGGGGCCCGGTGTGCAACACCACCCCACCGAGGAACCGGTCTCCGAGTTCATCCCGCAGCCAACGCAGGTGGCGCGCATCACCCGGACCCGGGGCCGCCCTTGCCTTGATCTCGAATCCGACCACCGGACCCGTGCCAATTTCCGCAACGATGTCGACCTCCCGCCGGCCCTGTTCCTGCCGCAGGTGGTAGAGCAGCGGCTCGCTGACCGCGACGGTTGCCTCCGCGCGCAACTGCGCGGCGACCAGCGTATCCAGCATCCGACCCAGCAGGTCCCCGTCCGCCAGCACGGCATCGAGATTCGCGCGCGCCACTGCGGCGAGCAGTCCGGAGTCGGCCAGGTATCGCTTCGGCGCGCCGGTCAGGCGTTTCAACCGGTTCGACGCCCAGGCGGGAACTGCATCGACCACCCCGAGCGTTTCGAGAAAGCGCCAGTAGGCGATTCCGGTGCGCTTGTTGATTCCCGCAGCCTCGTGCAGCGTCCGTTCGGTAGCGATCCCGGCGGAGTTGAGGGCAACGGCACTGAGAAACCTCCGTAGGCGCGCCGGATCCCGACCGTTCGCCGCCCCGGCCGGATCCCGGGTCACGAGGTGATCTGCGTAGCTGCGGTACCACCGCCGGGACGCTTCGGCCGAACGAGCGAACGCCGGTTCGGGGAACCCTCCCGCCAGCGCGAGTTCGAGATACCCGCGGAGGTCGGGAACATCATCCGGCGGGCGAAGTGGCTCGCCGGCAACGATCCGGTCCACGAGCGGTCGAGGAGAGCACCCCAGGCGCTCCGCCACCGTCAAGGGGTGCATCTCCGCCCGGATCACCCGCCCAACGCCCGGCCAGCTTTGGGCGTCCCCCTCGGCCCGGACCGAGCCAGTCAGCAAGAAACGCCCCGGACGCGGGTCGGAGTCCACCAGGCGCTTCACCGCACCGAGCACTTCCGGGACCGCCTGCCACTCGTCGAGCAGTACCGGTTCCGGCCGGTCGCGGAGCGCCGCGTCGGGGTCGGCCCGGAATGCGAACGCTTCTGCCTCCCGATCGAGTCGAACGACCGTCGCCGCATGCCGCATCGCGGTGGTGGTCTTGCCGGTGGCACGCGCGCCAGTGACCATGACCGCCGGATGGTCGGCAAGCAACCCGGGGAGAATCCGATCCAGAAAACGCGGGCGATAAACATCCATCGCGAGTCATGATACCCAATATCCGCACGTGCGACTACCTCTTTTCCGCATTCTTCATTACCCCTTTTCCGCGCACCGTCCAGCAGCGCGTACTACCGGCGCCTGGGAGCCAGGGTAACCGGACGCCCATGGAAATCCGGGCTGGTCGCCCCCAAGAAGCGGTGCAGCGAAAAGTGCGCGACCTGGTGGGCTAGCAGCCTGTGGTGAAACCCACGCGGCCCAGTTCTCCCGGTGGGGGCTCGAGCGGCGATCCATCCCGCCAAACAGCCGGTGGTGGAACCCACGCGGCCCAGTTCTCCCGGTGGGGGCTCGGCCGGCGATCCATCCCGGCTGAACAGCCGGTGATGAAACCCACGCGGCCCAGTTCTCCCGGTGGGGGCTCGGCCGGCGATCCATCCCGGCTGAACAGCCGGTGATGAAACCCACGCGGCCCAGTTCTCCCGGTGGGGGCTCGGCCGGCGATCCATCCCGGCTGAACAACCGCTGATGAAACCCACGCGGCCCAGTTCTCCCGGTGGGGGCTCGGCCGGCGATCCATCCCGGCTGAACCGCGTCGCTGCGCGCCGCTCATCGTTGCGTTTCGGTCGGAATACACCCGGGCCAGTTCTCCCGGTGGGGGCTCCTCCCTCACGCGCCTTGTCAGCCGGACCCCCACCGGGAGAACTGGGCCTCGCCCCCACCGGGAGAACTGGCCGCTCTCGGCGCTCACCCGGGTTCCACCACCGGCTGGTAGCGGAAAGCGACGCCGCGTCGGGCGTAATCGCCTCTCGCGATGATCGCGTAGCCACGCGTCACCCCGGCGCTTCCGCCGGGTTATCCAGAGGCCGCTAGCGCTCGGGACGAGTCTCGGGTTCGGGATCTTCCGCGGGCGGGGTTTCCGGTCCCGGAGCTGCGCCGTAGAGGGGTTCGCCCTCGATGGGCTCGAGGTACTTCTCGACACCCGGCGGTCCGAGCCGACGAAGCGCGATGGTCGTTCCCCGCGAAACCCACGAGGACGCGCCGACCCGGACGAACATCTCGACCTCGACGTCTTCCCAGAGTTCGTTCTCGAACATGCGCTCGGGGGCGCCCTGCGAGAGGTAGTTGGAGTCCGCGCGCAGGGTGTGTTCCCCGGTCGCTTCTCCCGGCGCGAGGGGTCCTTCGAAGACCGTGTGCAGGTATCCCGTACCCCAGGCCTCTTCCGGCGACGACTCGCGACGGAAGACCGACATCACCTGGACGTACTGGACCGGTTCCGGACTCGTGTTCTGCACCCGGAAACGCACCGCCGGCCGGATGTAGTTGTTGCCCTCGGAATCCCGGCCGCGAACGGCCCAATAGGCGACGAGTTCGGGCAGTTCCATCCTCGCCGCGGTCTCGTTGTCCTCGGTGTTGACGCACCCCGGAGCCCCGATCGAGGTGGTGAGGGCGAGGAACAATCCGGCCGCAAGGCCAACACCGGACGAGAGAAACAAGCGGCGAAGACTCATGGAAACGTGGAACCGGAAGCGCCGGAAGCCAGTATAGACTGCCGGGCCGGCCGCAACCGCTGACTCGGGAGCGGGAGACCGCCAGGACTGAACGCCATCGAGACACCTCCCCTCGGAACAGCCGTGGAACCCCTCGTCCTGGTGGACCGCGTCTCCAAGCGTTACGGGAGGACACTGGCGGTAGCGGATCTCAGCTTCGGCGTCGCGAAGGGAGAGGTCCTCGGGTTCCTGGGGCCGAACGGCGCCGGGAAGACGACCACCATGCGGGTCATCACCGGCTTCATGCCGCCCACCGAAGGACGGGTGCTGGTCGCCGGTCTGGACATCTCGGAGGCGCCACTCGACGTCAAGCGGCGTATCGGGTATCTGCCCGAGAATCCACCGCTGTACCCCGAGATGGAGGTCGCCGCCTTCCTGGAATTCGCGGCGCGGCTCCGGGGAGTCCCAAGAAGCCGGATTCAGCAAGCGGTAGCTCGCGCGATCGAGCGCTGCGCCCTCGGAGAGGCCCGGGAAAGCATCATCGGGAAGCTGAGCCGCGGATACCGCCAACGGGTGGGGCTCGCGCAGGCGCTCGTCCACGAACCCGATCTGCTGGTCCTTGACGAGCCGACCGCCGGCCTCGATCCGAAGCAGATCCACGAGACGCGCGAACTCATCCGCGCCCTGGCGGGTGACCGCACCGTCGTGCTCTCGACGCACATCCTCCCGGAAGTGGCGGTCACCTGCGACCGGGTGGTCATCATCGCCGGTGGACGGCTGCGCGCCGAAGACACTCCCGACGGACTGGTGGCGCGGTTGGGCGCCGCGCAGCGCGGCCGCGGAAGCTGGGAAATCGAGACGTCAGCCCCGGCGGAAACGGCGGTTGCCGCTCTCCGCTCGGTTCCCGGCGTAGCCCGGGTGGAGGCCGGTCCCGAGACCGCGGAACGGACCTCGATCCTGCAGGTGGAAGCGGCCGGCGACCGCGGCGTTTCGACCGAACTGGCGCGGGTACTTCTCGACGCCGGCGCCCCGCTCTACGGCCTTCGCCGGGGCGGCGCGAGCCTCGAGGACGTCTTCCTGGCGCTCACCACCGAGGAGATGGAAGCGGACGGCGCCGGCGCGGACGAACCGGGCGCAGATGCCCCGGACAGGACGGGCGGCCCGGAAGCGCCGGGAAAGGACTCATGAGGAACGCGCTGACCATCGCCCGGCGCGAGATAGGCGCCGCCCTCGCGTCGCCGGTGGCCTACGTCCTCTTCGGAGCGTTCGCATTCCTCTACGGGTACTTCTTCGCCGACTACCTCCAAAGCTTCGTGGAGGCCGGCATGCGGATGAGCCAGATGGGCGGCTTCAGCGGCGGCACTTTGAACGTGAACACCGACCTGATCCGCTGGCTCATGGCGAGCACCGCCATCCTGGCGCTGTTCCTGATGCCCCTGCTCTCGATGCGCACGGTTTCCGAGGAGATCCGGTCGGGGACCATGGAACTGCTGCTGACGGCGCCGATCACCGATGGGGAGATCGTTCTCGGCAAGTTCCTCGCCGCATTCACCCTCTACGGCGGGATGCTGGCGCTGACCGGGCTCCACCTGGGCGTCCTGTTCTGGTTTTCCCAGCCGGAGGTTCCGCCGGTCCTCGCCGCCTACCTCGGCCTGGCGTTGCTGGGAGCCGGACTCCTCGCGTTGGGCCTCTTCTTCTCGAGTCTGACCGGGAACCAGATCGTGGCGGGACTCCTGACCTTCGGAGCGCTGCTCGTCCTCTGGCTGCTGGAGTTCGCGGGAGCGCGCGGGGGAGACCTGGGACGCGTCCTTGCCTACCTCTCGGTGACCGGCCACCTGGAGGGATTCGCGCGCGGGGTGATCACGACCCGCGATCTCGTGTTCTACCTGTCCTTTGCCGGGTTCTGGCTGTACCTCGCCCGGGAGTCGGTGCGCTCCCGCAGGTGGCGCGGATGAGCGCCGGGTTCGCGCGTCTCCGCGCGGCGCTTGGCCGCCGGAGCGCCCGGGAGGGGGTCAACCTCGGCGTGACGGCCCTGCTCCTCCTCGCCGCCCTGGTCGGCGTCAACTACGTGGCGAACCGCCGTAACGCGACTTGGGACACCACCACCGGCGGCCAGTTCAGCCTTTCCCCACAGACGATCCGCATTCTCGCAGAGCTCGACCGCGACGTACGTCTCGTCGTGCTGGATCAGCCCCGCGCCGCCGGACGCACCATCGAGCTCTTCGAACGCTACGCCGACCGCAGCGACCGGATCGAATGGGAAGTCATCGATCAGGAGGCGCAGCCCGCGCGGGCTCGCGCCTACCAGGCCACCGCCGAAGCCGGGATTCCCTTCGGCGCGGTAGTGGTGGAAGCCGGACAGCGGCAGGAACGGGTCGCGGCGCCCCAGGAGCAGGACATCACGAACGCCATCGTGAAGCTCCTCAAGGGTGAGACCAAGAAGGTCTATTTCACGACCGGGCACCAGGAGCGCTCGCTCGCCGAGACGGGCGCGGGCGGCCTCTCCGCAATCGGGTCGCGACTCGAAGAGTCGAACTACGAAGTTGCCGAGTTGGCGCTGCTCGAGAGGGTCGAGGAGGGGGAAGTCCGAATCCCTGAGGATGCCGCCGTCGTGATCGTCGCCGGACCCCGGCTCGATCTGCTGGAAGCCGAGTCCGCCGCTCTCGCCGCCCATATCCGCGCAGGCGGGAAGGCCATGCTGCTGCTCGACCCTCCGGATCCACCGGGAACCCCGGATGAGCGGCTTGAGCTCACCGGACTGGCCCAGGAATTCGGGGCGGCGCCCGCGGGGGACGTGGTGATCGACGCGAGCGGAGTGGGTCAACTCTTCGGCTTCGGGGTGGAGGTTCCCCTCGCCGCGTCCTACGGGTTCCATCCGATCACCCGCGGTTTCGTGAACGCGGCCACCGTCTTCCCCCTCGCGCAGAGCCTGATCGCGACACCGCCCGCGGAACTTCCCGCCGGGATGCGTCTTTCGGAACTCGTCCTGAGTTCCGACGCCAGTTGGGGCGAGCGGGACGCGGACGAACTGGAGACCGGCGAGGTGAACGCCGGAGAAGACGACCGGACCGGACCCCTGAGGCTCGCCTACGCGGTCCACGTGGAAACCGGCAATGACGAAGAAGCAGAGGATGGAATTGGGGAGTTGGCGGCCACGGATTCTCCGGTGGTCGGGCAATCCGGTCCCGGGCAATCCGGTCCCGCGGAAGCAGCGGAATCGGAAGGGGAGTCTCCTGAATCCCCGGAGGGCCGCCTGGTGATCGTCGGGGATTCCGACTTCATCGGGAACAACCTCGCCCTCGCCCCGCTCGGTAACGCCGATCTCTTCCTCAACATGGTGAACTGGCTCACCGAAGACGAGGATCTGATCGCGATCCGCCCCCGCTCCGCCGAGGATCGACGGATCACCATGACCTCCGCCCAGGTGCGGAACGTCGTCCTCCTGAGCCTGGTGTTCCTGCCCGGGTTCTTCCTCATCTGGGGCGTCACGGTCTGGTGGTCGCGCCGGTGACACCAGGAGCGCCGGCCTTCAGGCCGGCATCGCCGCCGCAGGCGGGGGAGACTCCCTGCCGCACTTCGCGGCGATAGCGCGGGCGGGATGCGCCGGACGACCCTCGTCGCGTTGCTGGCGGCCGTGGCGGTCGCCGGCTGGATCACGCTCTTCGAGCGGGACGAGAACGCCTCCGACGATGGCCAGCCGGTATTTGGTCTGGACGAGGCTGAAATCCTCGCCGTCGAGATAGAACGTCCGGGCGAACCCACCGTCCGCGTGACCCGGGATGACGGCGGATTCGTCGTCGCCGAGGGCGAAGGCCCCGAATCGTCCGCGGACTCGGGCGAGGTTGACCTCCTGCTGCAAAACGTCGGATCACTGCGCTTCGAGCGGGAACTCGAAGGGATCCGGGAAGAGGACTTCCCCGAGTTCGGCCTCGCTCCACCCGGACTCGCGATCCGGGTGTTCCCAGCAGGAGATGCGCCGGACGCCCAACCGCTCACCGCCGGTTTCGGCGATGAGACTCCGGCATCCGGAAACCGCTATCTCCGTCTCGGCGACCGGGTCCTCGTGACTTCCGCCTTCGTCCGGGACAACTTCGACAAAAGCGCCTGGGACCTCCGGGACAAACGGGTGTTCCAGTTGGAAGCTCCGGCGGCGCGGCGCCTCCGGCTTACGACCGGCGAAGGGACCGCAGCAGAGCTGGCGCGGGACAAAGGCATATGGCGCATCGTGCACCCCTACCAGTTCGCCGCCGACCCCTACGAGGCGTCGCAGTTCGCATCACGGCTGCTGGACGCCGAGATGGCGGGCCTGGCGCCCGGCGCCGCGGAGGAACCTCAAGGCTCATTCGGACTGGGCGCGCCCCGCTTGCGCGCCGAACTGAGCCTGGCGGTCGGGCCGCAGGAGGAGGAGATCTCCCGGACCATTCAATTCGGAGGGGAGAGCCGCACCCCGCCCGGAGTCTTCGCCCGGGTGGAATCGGACCCTTTGGTCTTTGTGGTCGGCAAGCCGCTCTTCGACGCGCTCCGGGAGGGCGCCGAGACCGAACTGGCAAGCCTGCGGTCCCTGGCCCTCTTCCGGTTCGCCGGCTTCCAGGCCGTGACGTTGGTGGTCCGGGGCCCCGGCGGGGACGCGGTCTTCCAGCGCCGCGAGGGAGAGGAAGGCCGGGAATGGACGATGGAAACCGGCGGCTCACTGCCGCGCGTCGTCGATACGGTGGCCGTTGAGGATCTGCTCTACAAGCTGAACTCCACCGAGGCGGACGACCTGGGTGCGGAGCAGCTCCCCGGCGACGACGCCGCCTGGACGCTCGCCGTTACCGAAGCGAGCGGGGACTCCGGAGCGAGCGAACCGGAGACCGTCCATCTCAGAGTCTCCGCAGCCGGCGAGGTACAGGCGCTCCGGGCCGGAGACGAGAGGACGCTCGTGCTCTCGGGAGAAGCCTGGAAGGAGATCACCGATCTGTTGACCGCTGCCCGAGAACCCCCGGAAGAATCCTGAGCATCACCGGGCGTGGCCCGGGAGAGCAGATCTCGCAGGGCGGGGTCGTCAGGAGCCTGTTCAAGGGCCGAACGAATCACCACCACCGCCTCATCGGTCCGGCCGGTGCGCAGCAGCAACTCGGCAAGGCCCAGGGAGGCGGAGGTGTGGGCCGGGTCGGCTGCCAGCGACGCGCGGTAGCGAGTCTCGGCTTCGGCAGGACGCGCGAGCATCTCCAATACCAGCGCGCTGTCGGCGAGCGGTCCGGCGCGGGCGGGGCCCGCGGTGCGGTCGAGTACTTGACCAAAGAGCATTAACGCCCGGGCCGGATCGCCCTTCATCGCGAAGGCGGTGGCGGCGGCGGCGCGAATCCCGGGCGAGATCCCGTCACCGCCCGCCTCCAGAACACGGTCGAAGAGCGCCGCCGCAGCGGCCGGATCGCCACCCCGCAGCCTCACGTCGGCCAGCCAACGAGCGGCGCTCAGCGAGGCGCCCTCGAGCGGCTCGCCGGGCGCCGGGACCAGGGGCGCGAGGACCTCGGCGGCGGCCGCGAGCTTGCCCGATTGCAGATGCGCCCGCGCCCTGCCGATGTCGAAGGCCGGATCCCCCGGGTAGCGAGCCGAAGCCGCCCGCACGATGCGGATTGCCTCCACGACATCGCCCCTGTCGAGCAGCAATCCCACCAGTTCTACCCAGCCGTCCCGACTTGAGGTCACGAGCCCGGGGACGCGGTCCGTCGGGGATCCGCTGATGACCGTATGCTCGTTGAGCCTGGTGAGCAGCAGGTCCCGACGACGGGCCCGCAACCGACTCTCCTCGTGACCGGAGAGAAGCCGCCGGCCCTCGGCGACCAGAGTGGGATCGGGATCCTGGACGAGCAACTGGCCGAGTCGGAAACGGGCCAGGGAATCGTCACGTGATTCGGAGACGGCTCTCCGGAGCCAGGCAATGGCCTCCTCGCGCCGTCCGAGGAGTGCAAGGCAGCGGCCGAACTCGTACGCGGCTCCCACCGGTGGCTCTTCGACAGAGGCAGCAGACGCCAAGAGAGGCAGGGCGCCCGGGTAGTCGTCTTCGGCGAGCCGGAGCCTCCCATGTTCGAGCGTCAGGGCTGGCGAATCCGCAGCAGTCGGAGTACCCAGCACCCGGCGAGACTCGGGGACGAGACCCGACTTGCGGAGCTGCCCCGCCAGTTCCAGTCGGGGCCGGTCGGGAGGGCGCCGATCAAGGGCCAACAGTTCGGCCAGGACCTCGCGCGCCTCGTCGTCGCGGCTCAACATGGCGAGGAGCCGAATGCGAAGCGCCAGGTTTTCTGGCTCACGACCGGCACGCTCGAGCACAGCGACCGCTGTCGGATAGTCGAGCAGTCCGACGTACGCCTCGGCCCGGAGCCGAAGCAAGTCCGGATGGGCTCCGTTCGGGCCAGCCGCGTCCAGCACGTCCAGCACCGAGGCGAATTCCTGTTGTTCCAGGAGACTGCGGGCCTGGGCCAAGACCCGCGCATCCGGCTGGACGGTACCGGACACCGCCAGGAACAGGACGGCGAGCGCAAGGGCCATCATGGTTGCCGATCCACTACCTTAACCGACTGCTGAATCAGGGCGTCACGGTCAGCGAAACGGCTTCGTCCTCGCCCAGGAACTCGTCGTTCGAGTGGAAGAACCAGCTCCGCTTCGCCGGGAGCCGCAGCCCGCCGTTCTCGATTTCTCCGTCGAGGTGGATGTACTCGCCGTCGTTCGCCGATTCGTCGTGATAGAAGCGGTAACCGATCAGTCGGGCGGTGTCCGGGTGGAAATAGAAGTACCAGGTGTCGCCGCCGACCTCGGGGTCGTAGGTGACCCGGACCTTGAGGGCGTCCTGGCCGTTATACGAATCGGCGACCGGCTCGGGGTCCACGATGGTCCCCGGATCCCGCAGCTTCATCGGGAGTCCCCAGACGAACAGGTAGTAGTTCCGGAGCCACATCACGCGTTCGGAATCGAGTCCGTGCTCGGCGAGCGCTTCCTCATCAAGGCTCTCCTCGGCGTCTACCGCCCGCATGAGAATCGCTTCTCCGACCACCGCGAAGGTGACCGTCTCGGAGTCGGTCTCCCGGCTCACCTCCATCGCGCCGGCTCCCGGCGCCATCCCTACTTCGACGGCTCGCGCAACGCCGTTCGGCCGGGACTCCATGATCCGGAGCGCGATCTCGCCGGTGTCCCACCGCCCGTCCGGATCGTGGTAGGCGATGGACTTCGCAATGAGCGCCTCGGAAGCCGAAACTTCGGGAACCGGCGCCTCGGGGGCCGCTGGTTCCCCACCGCAGCCCCCGAGGACTCCAACCAACAGAATGGTCAGGCAGTTTCTCGGCATCACGTACCTCCTTGGCTGGCGGGCTACCCGCCAAACTCGATTCCCTGGGCGAGCGGCAGATCCTTCGACCAGTTGATGGTGTTCGTCTGGCGGCGCATATAAGCCTTCCAGGCGTCGGACCCGGATTCCCGGCCGCCGCCGGTGTCCTTCTCGCCACCGAAGGCTCCCCCGATCTCCGCCCCGGAGGTGCCGATGTTCACGTTGGCGATGCCGCAGTCGGAGCCCCGCGCCGAGAGAAAGGTCTCGGCTTCCCGCAGGCTGTCGGTGAAGATCGCCGAGGAGAGGCCCTGCGGCACGTCGTTGTGGAGGACGATCGCCTGCTCCAGCGAATCGGTCTCCAGGATGTAGAGGATGGGAGCGAAGGTTTCCTCGGCCACCAGCGAGGTCTGGGCGGACATCCTGACGATGGCCGGCTCCACATGATTCGGGCCCACGTCGGGCCGGCGTGCACCGCCGCAGACGATGGTTCCGCCCTCAGCAACCACCCGCTCCAGCGCCCCCTGCATCGCCTCGACCGCGCCGGCCGAAATCAGCGGCCCCATGAGCGTGGCGGGATCGAGCGGGTCTCCGATGGGGACCTGCCGGTAGGCGTCGGCAAGCCGCTCCACCAGCGGCCCGGCGACCTCCCGATCGGCGATCACCCGGCGGGTGGTGGTGCAGCGCTGGCCGGTGGTGCCCACCGAGCCGAAGACGATGGCCCGCACCGCCAGATCGAGATCGGCGTTGCGGCTGACGACCACCGCGTTGTTGCCTCCGAGCTCCAGCAGGCAGCGGCCCAGCCGGCCCGCGACCTCGGTGGCGACCTTCCGGCCCACCCCGGTGGAGCCGGTGAAGGAGATCAGCGGGAGCCGCCGGTCGGCCGCGAGGGCGGCGCCGAGGTCACCGCCTCCCACGAGCAGGTTGAAGACCCCGGAGACGCCGTGGTCATCCATCACCCGGTTCGCGACGTTCTGCACCGCGACCGCGCAGAGCGGAGTGTGTTCCGACGGCTTCCAGATCACCGGGTCGCCGCACACCGCGGCGATCGCCGCGTTCCACGACCAGACCGCCATCGGGAAGTTGAAGGCGGTGATCACTCCGATCGGTCCGAGCGGGTGCCACTGCTCGAACATCCGGTGGCCGGGCCGCTCCGATGCCATGGTGAGCCCGTAGAGCTGGCGCGACAGACCCACCGCGAAGTCGCAGACGTCGATCATCTCCTGGACTTCGCCGTGTCCCTCGGCCCGGATCTTTCCGGCTTCGAGGGCGATCAGATCTCCCAACGGTTCCTTGTCGTCGCGGAGCGCGCTCCCCAGATCGCGCACCAGGTCGCCGCGCTTCGGCGCCGGAAGCTCGCGGAACGAACGGAAGGCCTCCGTCGCTTCGGCAACCACCTGCTCGGCGGCGCGACGATCGGCGGGGACGACGGCGGCGATGGGCTCGCCCGTCGAAGGGTTCAGCGAGACGAGAGGCTCCTCCCCGGTGAGGATCCAACCCTCCGGGCCGGTGCAGGCGCCGGGAGCGCCTTCCCCGAGTCCCAATCGATCCAGAACGGTGTGCATGCCGCCGGTATCGTAAAGGGAGGCGACAGCGGGAGCAGCGACCTCCAACCAGGACTTGGCGTTGCCCGACAGGGGACGCCGGTCTTCAGACCGGCATCGTCCGCCCGAGGCGGGCGACACGCGCAGCGTCAACCATTCGGTGCAACACCAAACGGAGAGGCGCCAAAGCCAGGTGCGGCCCCTTCTCGCCTCTCTTCCACAATCGGCCGTGAACCCGGTTCCGCAAGGGCGGCGGGGTTGTGATGGGTTCTGAAATGTCAGAAACATCGGATATATTTCTGACACATATATTCGAAGGAGATAACGCATGACCGGAACAGCCACCCGCATCATGAAGCGTGTGCGCGTCCGAGGCAGGGGGAAGTGGGTCTTCGGCGCCACCGATTTTCTGGACATCGGCAAACGGCCCGCTGTTGACCAGGCGTTGTCACGGCTCGCGAAGAAGGGAGGCCTCCGACGGATTGGACCCGGTCTCTACGATCGGCCCCGAATCAGCCGGGTGCTGAATGGACCTGCCCGCGCCGATATGGACGCAGTCATTGCCGCTATCGCTCGACGAGACAATGTGCGCATCGTGCGCGATGGCGCCGCAGCCGCGAACCAACTCGGCCTCACGAACGCGGTGCCGGCCAAAGCCGGCTATCTGACCGATGGGCCAAGCCGCGTCATCACCGTTGACGGGCGAACGATTCGCCTGCGACATGCGGGACCGCGAGTAATGAGCTGGGCTCACCGACCGGCGGGACCCGTCGTCCAAGCTCTGCGGTGGCTGGGAAAAGACAACCTCAAGGACACCGGGATCGTCACAACCCTCGCCTCCCGGCTTCCGGATGTCGTGAAGAAAGACATCGTCCGCCACCGGCGGTACCTGCCCGGCTGGGTCGCGGATCTGACACGGGATCTCGAAACACCGGAGAACCCGGCCGAATGCCCGGCCGAATGCCCGGCCGAATGAACGACGCGTTCCGCCGATTCCTCAACCTTCCTGACCGTGACCGGGCAGATGTATTCGAGGAAACGTCCCGTCGGCTCGATACGCCGCCAGCCTATGTCGAAAAGGACTTTTGGGTCTGTCTTACCCTCGATCTGCTCTACAACGGATTACCGGACGGTCACCCGAGATTGCTCTTCAAGGGCGGCACCTCGTTATCGAAGGCATTCCAACTGGTCCCGCGCTTCTCGGAAGACATTGACATTGTCGTGGATCGGAGAGACCTCGGTTTCAGCGGGGGCTCTGACCCGACGGCCATTGGCCTGTCACCGAAGGCCCGAGAGAGGGCGTTCGCAAGACTCCGTTCGCAAGACTCAAGGATGATGCTTGCCGTAGCTACGTCTTCAACAGCCTCCACACCGAACTCGCAGCACTCAATGACGGCTTCGGCGGCGGACGCGTCGTTCGGGACGACGAGCATTCCGACCCCACCCTGCTGATCAAGTATCCAACCCTCTTCCCGCACCCGGAACTTTCCTACGTCACACCAGGAGTACGGATCGAGTGCGGGTCGCGATCAGCACTCGGCCCCCGGCAGAACTCCACGGTTACGCCGTTCATCGCGGATGAACTCACCGAGTGGTCCCTCGCGGTCGAGAACATTGCAGCGATTTCTCCCACCCGCACGTATTGGGAGAAGCTACTGATCCTCCACGGTTGGCATTGCGGTTTCCGTGACGAAGGCCGACTCCCGAAGGACCAACATCGGCTCTCGCGTCACTACTACGACGCGGCCATGATCACCGCGACGGAACTGGGAGCCAAGGCCCTCCAGGACCACGAACTGCTCGACGACGTTCGGCGCCACAGCCTGATGGCCTTCCCGCAACGCTGGAAGCGCTTTGACGAAGCGGTCCCCGGGAAGGTACGGCTCCTGCCACAACCGGACTTGATGGCCGTTGTCGAACGGGACTACCGCGCCATGCAGGAGATGATTCTGGGCGATGCTCCTGGATTCGATTGGATCATCGCACAGGCCAGAATTGCGGAGACCCGAGCCAACCAGTCATGACACACCGCCAACGGGGGTCGGCGGCGGCTCACTGCAGGACCTGGTAACCGGGTTCGTTCTCGACGACCAGGATCCGCTGGTTCGCGGGAATGTTCCGCAGCACCCGGTGGCCGCCGCCCGGCCACCGGATGGCGACTTCGGCAACCGTGTGGTGCTGCCCGAGGCCGAACTCCAGAATGGGACTGGGCGTCACTCCGAAGCCTCCACCAATCGCAACTTCCTGCAACTGCACGGGCGCATCCGGCGCATCGGTGACCCGCAGCGCCACCTGGGCGCCCACGGCATCGGGATGGAGGCTCGAGGCGCGGAGCAGGATGTGGAGCCAGCCATTCGGATGCGGCATCTGCGAGGCCGGATTCCGGTAGAAGCGGCTCCGCTGGCGATCCCCGGGGAATGCCCCACCGATGGGAACGAAAAGATCCAGATCGCCGTCGTGGTCGGGGTCCGCGAACGTCGCGCCGTGCCCTTTCCCCAGGTCGTCCACCCCGGCCGAAGCGCTCACGTCGGCGAAGGTGCCGTCCCCGAGGTTGCGAAACAGCCGATTTGCCTCGAATCGCTCCATGGGTGGCGCGCCTACCCCGATGAAGATGTCGAGCCAGCCGTCGTTGTCGTAGTCACCGAAGGTGGCCGCCATGGCGCCGAGGTTCCAGGAGAGCCCGGCTTCCGCGGTCACGTCGTTGAAGGTGCCGTCGCCCTGGTTCCGGTAAAGCGCCAGGCGGCTGCCCTCGGCAACGGCCTTCCCGGCGATGCGGCTCTGGAGCGCCACCTCCATGTCGGAGGTGAAGCCCACCACCAGAATGTCGAGGCGCGCGTCGTTGTCGTAGTCGAAAAAGAACCCGACGAAACCTTCGTGCGGGGCGGCGATGCCGGCCGCGTCGGAAACATCCTCGAATCCTCCGCCCTCGAGGTTGCGGTAGAGCACCGGACGGTCGAAGAAGTTGACGACCAGCAGGTCGGGCCAGCCGTCGTTGTCATAGTCGCCGAAGGCTGAGCCGATGGAGCGGCCGTGGTCCGCCACCCCCATGGCCTCCGCCCGCTCTACGAACCGCCCTTCGGGAAGCCCGAGGAAGAGTTCGTTGGAAGCTCCTCCCCGGGTGGCCACCCCGTTCGCCACGTACACGTCGAGGAGGCCGTCGCGGTTCACATCCGCCACCGCCGCCGTGAAGCTGTCGGCGCCGCTCAGGATTCCCGCGGCCGCCGCGACATCCACGAAGCGGCCGCCGTCGTTGCGATAGAGGCTGTTGTCATCCTCGCCGTCCCAGCCGTCGCGGGTCACGTAGAGGTCCGGATCGCCGTCGCGGTCGTAGTCGAAAAAGAGCGCGGACCACCCGCCGCGCGGATCGAAGAGCCCGGCATCGAGAGCCGCGGACGCGAAGGTCGCGGCGCCGTCCTCGCGCAGGCGGTTTCGGTAGAGCGCGTGCGGGTCCCGGATTCCGAGGGCGAACAGATCCAGATCTCCGTCCCCGTCGAAGTCGGCCCAGCCGCTGGCCCGAGCCCGCGACCAGCGCTCGATCCCGATGTCGGCCGAGACCTCCTCGAAGCGAACGGGCGACTCCGCGCCGCGATCCGGAATCTCGAGGCGGTAGCGCTCGGGAAGCGATGACGAATCGCCGGCGGCCCGCTCCGCGGCAACCATCAAGTTCCAGCGCGGCTCGAGCATCTCGGGCTCGAGATCCACCGCTTGGCGCAGCGCCGCCGAGGCGGGACCGGGAGCCCCCATCCGGAGGAGCGTCGCCCCCAGGGCGCGAAGCGTGGTGGGGCTGTCCGGCGTCTCCCGGAGAACTACTTCGAAGTCGGCGGTGGCGGCGGGGTAATCGCCGAGCCGCAGCCGGGCGATGCCTCGCCAGTGGTACTGCCGCGGATTCGTGCCGTCGAGCGTGATGGCGCGGGAGAGATGATGCTCGGCCAGCCGAAGGCTCGTGTAGCCGCGCTGGATGTACGCGAGCCCCACGTAGAAATGGGCCCCGGGGTGGTCAGGATCCAGCGCGATCGCGTACTGGAAGAGCTCGATGGCCCGATCGTTGTTCCGGAGGCCCACCATCCGGAGGCCGTGTTGGAAGTGTTCCTCGGCTTCCTGTTTGCGGATGTCGGGAGCGCCGTCCTGCCCCGACAGCAGAATCGGGGACAGTGCCAGGAGCAACAGCGCGAGCGCCAGCGGTTTCGGGCCTGGTCGGTTCACGCTGGGGCGAGGATATGAGAAGGGGCGGGGGCCCTCCGGCCCCCGCCCCGAAATCGGGTACGCGCGCGGTCAGTAGGTGATCTTGACGCCAATCATGAGCCGCCGAGGATCCACAAAGCGCTCACCGACGCCGTACAGACTGGAGTCCCAGGTCTGAGACGCCACGTCCTCCGGAGATGTCGCGTTCATCAGGTTGAGGGCGTCCACGAACACCTCGAACCGGGTCGTTTCCGCGAGGAACGCGGACTTCGAGATCCGGAAGTCCAGCAGGTTCTGATCATCCAGCCGTCTCGATCCGGGGCTTTCGAGATTGACGCTTAGTCCGCTCTGCGGCAGGACCTCCCTCGGAATCCGGCCACGCTGCGCCCAAGGCTTGCCGTTGAAGTAGGCGTAGTTCCAGCCGAACAGGATGTCGAACGGCAGGATAACCGTCCCGGTAACCCGGAACGTGTGGGTCCGGTCGTTCAGCAAGTGTCCCTCCGCGTTGATGAACTGGTTCGGGTCCCGGGCCAGCGAACTTCCGTACACCCGCGTGGTCTGGCTCGACGCCGCGCCGAACCCGCTGGAGGGCAGGATCCCGTAGGCCTTCGACCAGACATAAGAGGCCTGCGCCTGCCAGTTGTCGGACATCCTCTTTTCGAGGCCGAATACGAATCCGTTGTAGTCCATGTACATCGGATCGCAACGGTAGGAAATGCCCTGGCAGTCCACGTTGGTCAGGCGGTAGAAACGGACGTCGGGATCCGAGGTGATGGGATAGACCTCGATGGTCTGGCCGTTGCCGAAGGCGTGGGAGGCCGTGGTGTAGGTGGCGTTTTCCACGTTCCAGCCCAGCAGGTCGTTTTGATCCTTCCGGACGTAGGTGAAGCTGAAGGCGAGGCTGGTTCCGAGTTCCCGATCGAAGCCGATGGACATCTGATCGGTCACGGGAGACCGGGAACTGGAGTCGTAGCCGACGTCGGTGCTCGCCTCGTACTTCGGTCCCTCAATGTCGTACCTCCCGGTGTCCTCATTCCAGTAGAACTCCTGCTGGCTTCCCTGCCCGGGGTGGATGTTGCTCAATTCGCCGGTGATGGCGGTCCGGTAGAAGCGTCCCCAGTTGCCGCGAAGGACGGTCTTCCCGTCGTCGTCGAGCCGCATGTTGAAGCCGAGCCTCGGCCCGAAGTTGGTCCAACTGAACTGCTCCGCGGCGCCGGAAACGGTCCCCTGCTTGTCGAAGGTGAGCGCCACGAGGTCGTTCACCAGCAGGTCGTCCACGTCCTGGCTGATCCCGCGCACCCGATCCAGCCGCACCCCGGCGGAAACGGTGACGCGGTTGCCGACGTTGATGACATCCTCCACGTAGGCTGCGGTCTCCTTGAACTGCCCTCCGGTGTTGTAGGTCGTCGAAGTAAGGATCCCGTAGGGAGTGCCGTCGCCGTTGATGTAGTAGTAGACCCCGCCAGGGTAGTTGGGGCCGGGCACGTAGCCGCCGTGCGAGCTGTGGGAGCCGTCCGTGTACTGGACGCCGAACTTGAAGTCATGGTCGGCGCCCAGCCAGTCGCTCGCGTAGTGACTGATCTTTCCCTTCACATCCGTGCGCGCCTGCTTGAAGATGTCGTAATAGGGATTGCCGCCGTACCGGATCCCGTTGTCGATGTCAACGGTCCCAGGGACTCCTGGGTTGTTCGACTCGCTGAGGTCGCGCGGGGAGTAAAAACCCGATACTCCGACCTCATAGAAGGTCTCGGGGCTGAGGATGTGGGTGATGCGCCCGAACGTCAACGAAGGGTTCTTCCCACTGAAGGTGGCGATGGTGGAAAAGGGGCGGGACACCGACGGGGTCGCGGGGATGACCCAGATGTCATCGTGGTACGTATGCATGAACTTGACGTTCGGGGTGATATCCGCCGTCAGCTTCCAGAACATGCGGTGGGCGCCGAACTTGCGGGGGAACTGCGGATCCGCCCCCGGCTGGGTGTCCCAGTCCTGCAGGTACTGGTAGTTGGCATACAACCACGCCCGGTCCCGGATGATCGGGCCGCCGCCGTGGACCGTGTAGTCGTCGTAGCGGTCCCGGTTGTAGCCCCAGCCGTTCGGGTCGTCTTCGCCGTCCGCGTTCAGCTTGATCGGCTGCGTGGTGAGGGACTGGGACTGCTTGTACGCGGCACCGGTAAAAGTGAACCTGTTCGTTCCCTGCTTGGTCACGACATTGAAGACGGCGCCCGCCGCGCTGCCGTGTTCCGCTGACGCGCCGAGGGAAACGATCTCCATTTCCTCGATCAGGTCGGTGGCCGGCCAGGGCCAGGCGGCGCCGGAAACCGGAGCGGTGAAGTCCACGCCGTCCATCATGTATTTGTTCTCGTCCACCCCGGACCCGAACGCGGACACCCGGCTGCTGGTCCCGCTCGTCGGGTTGGTGGCCGACATGCCGGGAGCGGACTTGGTGAAGTCGAAGAAGCTGAACCGGCGGAGCGGGGTGTTTTCCATGTACTCGCTCGTGTAGTTCGTCGAAACCCCGGACTTGCGGGTGTCCACCACCGGCGTCTCGCCGGTGACAGTCACGGTCTCGGCGACGGTGGCGAGACCGAGCGAAACGCCCCGCTCTACGGTGCCTCCCACCAGGACCTGCATCCCTTCCTCGATATAGGTCCCGAAGCCGGAGAGTTCCACCGTGAGGGTGTACTCGCCGGGAGGCAGGTTCGGGAAGCGGTACTGCCCGGAAGCGTTCGTTACCGCCGAGCGCGGCCCTCCGGGAAGCTGATCCGAGGAGACGGACACCGACGTGCCGGGAAGAACCAGTCCCTGGTCGTCCGACACCGTGCCCAGGATCGTGCCGGTGATCTGGCCGAACGCCGAGCCGGCAGCAAGGACGAGTCCGAGCGCCAGCAGGCCTCCAAGTAGCTTCCGAGTCTTCATCATCAGACAACTCCTAAGGAAATCTGATCGGTCCCGCAGGGGTCCGCGAGACGGGATTGAATCGACAACACCGTACGGGTTGCGACGCTCCTGTGTCAAGCGCCGTCGCGCGGGGCGAATGGGAGCCCGGTTGCCTGGGTTCGCGTGGTCAGCCGGTTCCTTACCAGACGCGGAATTCTCCCCTCAGAGCGACCACGGCTCTTCGCGAACCATGGTCGCCTCGCAACCGAAAACAGAGGTCGGCGTTCCCTGGCCGGCGGTGACGCTTCCCGAGTTGGCGTCCCGCGCCGGCGGCGTCCTCACGGCGCTCCTGCCGAACCCCGAAGCGGATTGTGGGTGCGCAGTTCGGGGAAGAGTGAGAAATCGCGATCGCAGGTGAAGAGCACGTCCACCCCGTGGGCAACGCAGATCGCGGCGATCCGGGCATCGTGGACGACGGGTCCCCGCACGCGGGGGCGCTTGACAAGATCGCCGAGCAACGACAGATGGCCGTCCGTTTCGCCGATCAGGCGGTTTGCAGGCGAAGCCGCCCAATCGCGGAGCTGCTGCCACGCGTCCGCCATGGGACTGGCAGTCGTCTTCCAGATCCTGGGGTTCGTAACCACATTCAGGAACTCATGGCAGCAGGGCCACGGGATTGCCCAGATCCGGCTGCCCTCTGCGAGCCCGGTAAGGCATCGGCGAGCCACCGCATGTTGTGGCGCGTCTCGCCGATGTGCCTGAACCAGGACGTTCGTGTCCACGGCGAGCACGGCTAACCGCGGTCTCCGTAGATGATTTCCCGGAGTTCGAGCCAGGTGTAGTCGTCGAGCGGCCAGGGGTCCTCCGGGTCTCCGACACTCCGGTCGGGCAGGCGGTACGGCTCCTGAGGCTGCGGCTCGTCCAGTGTTCGGCGGAGTCCCTCCTCGATCACCGACCGGAGCGTGGTTCCGTTTTGCCGGGCGTGATCCTTTGCACGCAGGAGCAACGCGTCGTGGATCTCTACGGTCGTCTTCATGGACCCATATTACCCATATCATCGACTATGGGCTATATGGGCAACGATCATGCGGCGCCATCACAACACCCACGGCTGCTCACGGACCATGGTCGCCTCACATCCGAAGGCCGCGTTCAACGCCCGGCAGACGTCGAACATCCGGGCTGGACCGAGGCGGCCAATCCATTGATGGAGCGCGGCTCGTGACACCGTGTGAACATGGTCGAGGTTCACGACGGAGTCCTGCTTCAGTCCTTCGGCCACTCCGACCCTGACCTCGCTGCGAATCCCGCGGATCGTGGACATGACGGGCGCCACGGCGACCGTGCCGAGCCTGTTCGCCACTTCATCGCGGGTCAACACCAGAACCGGGCGCCGCCGATCCGGCGTGCCGAACCGATGGAGCCAGAGATCTCCGCGCCGGACTATTCCGGCCATGGAGCAGCCGCCTCGGTCCAGCCTTTCAATTCCTCTTCGATCGGCGGGAAGTCCGGCCCGTAGCCCCGCACGTATTCGGCCTCGATCCGCTGCTCTTCCCGGCGGTGGAGATAGGCCTCTGCAATGCGCCGGACCACTTCGGAACGGCCCAGCCGGCGCACGATCTCGTCGGCGTCGAGCCGTACCAGCAGCTCCTCGGAGAAATTGATCTGTACTGCCTTCATGGTGGCATATTACCGCAGTGATATGTGGGCATCAATCCACATGCTTACCGACACCGGACCGACGCCGGTTCGGGTCTCGGCGATAATCCGGCCGACATGTTCCCGCTACGGCTCGTCCGGTTCGGCGCGGTCGGCATCGGCCTGACCGCGCTCCTGAGCGCGGGGTGCGCGGAACTTCCGGGCGGGACGGACCCCGTCCGCCCGCTGAACGTGGTGGTGGTCACGCTCGACACCCTGTCGGCGCGGCACCTCAGCCAGTACGGCAGTAACCGCATCGAAACGCCCGCTTTCGGACGAGTAGCTGCCGAAGGCGTGCTCTTCGAGCAGGCCACCGCCACGGTTCCGCTCACCCTGCCCTCCCACACCTCCATGTTCACCGGGACCTACCCGATGTTCCACGGGGTCCGGGACAACGGCGGCTACTACGTTCCAGAAGACTCGGAGACGCTCGCCGAAGTGCTGCGCGATGCCGGATACCGCACCGGCGGATTCGTGGCCGCCTTCGTGGTGGACTCGCGCTGGGGGCTCGACCAGGGATTCGAGCGCTACTACGACGACTTCAACTTCCGCGAGTTCGAGCGCATCAGCCTCGACAGCGTGCAGCGTCCGGGAGATGAAGTAATGGACGCAGCGCTCGCCTGGATGGACGAGGTGAAGGAGGAGCGGTTTTTCTCCTGGATCCACCTCTACGACCCGCACTGGCCCTACGAGGCGCCGGAACCCTGGGCCTCCCGGGTGAGCGGCTACTCGGAAGCCAGCTACGACGCGGAAGTCCTGTTCACCGACTCCCTGGTCGGCCGGCTCCTCGACTGGCTGGACGAAAGCGCGCTCGCCGACGACACCCTCCTCGTCCTGATCGGCGACCACGGCGAGAGTCTCGGCCGGCACCGGGAGGGAGCCCACGGATTCTTCATCTACGACGCCTCGATGCAGGTGCCTTTTCTGCTGCGGGCGCCCTACCGGCAGATCGGACGCGGGCTGCGGGTCCCGGCCCAGGTGCGCGGGATCGATCTCATGCCCACGGTGCTCAGCCTGGTGGGAGTGCCGGTTCCGGAGCCCGTGCAGGGCGTGAGCCTCGCGCCGCTGGCGGACGGATCCGAGAGCGACCTGGGACTCTGGGCGTATTCGGAAAGTCTCTATCCCCGGAACCACTACGGCTGGTCCCCGCTCCGCTCGCTCCGGAACGGCCTGCTCCATTTCATTTCGGCGCCGCGGCCGGAACTCTTCGAAGTGCTCGACGATCCGGGCGAAGCACGCAACCTCGCCCCGGACCGGCCCGGCCAGGCGCGGCAACTCCAGGCGCGGCTCGACCAGTTGGTGGCCGAGCTGGGGAACGAAGGAGCAGAGGAACAGGCGCCCGAAACGCTGGATGAGGACACCCGCGCGCAACTGGCCGCCCTGGGATATCTGGGAGGGTCTTCCCGAGTCCGGGTGAACGAAGACGAACCGCTCGCCGATCCCAAGGACAAGATCGTTCTCTACAACCTGCTGAAGGCGGCGGGTACCGACTCCACCGAGGAGCGGGTCGAGGAAGCGATGACCAAGGTGCGGCGGGTGCTTGCCGAAGACTCCGGCATTCTTGAGGCGCACTTCATCCTCGGGAACCTTTTCGTGAAGCAGGAAGACTGGGACGAGGCCATCGTGGCCTACCGGGAAGCGCTGTCCCTTGACCCCGAATACAAGTCCGCGATCCTGGGTCTCGCCGACGCCTACCGGCTGGCGGACCGGCTCGACGAAGCGGCGGCCGGCTACCGGCGGCTGCTTGAGCTGGACCCGAACGACAACCAGGCCTTTTATCACCTCGCCGAGATCCACGCCGCCCGCGAGGAGTACGAGGCGGCGCTCGAGGTCCTCGCCGGGCTCGAGGCGACGGGCGAGGAGCGGGCGCCGGCCCACAACCTGAAGGGGGAGTGCCTCCTGAGCCTCGGACGGCTCGACGAGGCCGAGGCCGAGTTCCGCCTCGCGCTCGAGATGGACGACCTGCTCTCGGACGCCTGGTTCAACCTGGCGCTGCTGTTCGAGGAACGCGGCGACGGTTCCCGCGCGATCAAGGCCTACGAGACCCGCCTCGAGATGGCTCCGAAGGATTTCCGGTCCCACTTCAACGTCGCGAAGCTCTACGGCGCGCTGGGCGACCAGGACCGGATGGAGGCATCCTACCGGGCCGCCATCGGGCACAACGACGAGTTCGCGGTCGGCCACCTGTATCTCGCCAAGGCGCTTCTCGACCGCGGAGAACTACCAGAAGCCGAAGAGACCGCGCTCCGCGGTCTGGCCCTCGAGCCCGAGCCGGAAATGGCGCCCCTCGGGCACTTGGTGCTGGCGGACATCTACAACCGCCAGGGCCGAACCGCCGAGGCCGAACGCGAGGTTCGTCGCGCTCAGTCCTACCGGAGATAGTCGGCTCTGCAAGGGGCGTAGCAGCCGGTGGCAAAACCCACGCGGCCCAGTTCTCCCGGTGGGGGCTCGACCGGCGATCCCCAGTTCTCCCGGTGGGGGCCCCGGCTGAACCACTCCGCTTCGCTGCGTTCTGCGTTGCGTTTCGGTCGAAATACACCCGGGCCAGTTCTCCCGGTGGGGGCTCCTCCCTCACGCGCCTTGTCAGCCGGGCCCCCACCGGGAGGACTGGCCCCACCGGGAGAACTGGGCCTCACCGGTCTCGGCGCTCACGTGAGTTTCACCACCGGCGGCTAGGAGAAACCGATTGCGGTTCGATCTGGTTTCGGATGTCCATGAGGACACCGGCTGGCGCGGCCGGCCTCTCCGCACCGGTGATTCAGAGACGCTGGTGATCGCCGGCGATGTGGGCAACGGGGTGGAGGTGACGGCGGCGGCGGTGACCGCGCTGGCGCGGGAGTACGGGCAAGTCGTGTTCGTGGACGGGAACCACGAGTTCTATTCGTCAGGAGGCGAAATCGACCGGACGCGGGATCGGCTCCAGGAAGCGTTCTCCGCGAATATCCACTATCTCGACCGGAAAGGGCCGTTTTGTCTCGGCAACACGGCTTTCGCCGGCGCAAACGGCTGGTACCAATTCCGGGAGCCGTCTTCCGGTTCGTTTCGGGCGCAATCGGAGTGGTGGAGCTCGCGCTCCAATGACGCGCGGCTCGTCTTCCCGGGGGGCGACCCGCAGCAGGCGCTGGAACGGTGGGAAGAATCGAGGCGCACCCTGTTCCGCCAGCTCGAATGCGCTCGCGACGATCCAGCCGTCGAGCATGTCGTCGTCGTGACGCACTCGGTTCCCCATTCCGGCGGTCTCCGGGATGGCTATGAGCCGGCGTCGAACGGCTCGTACTACAACGGGCTGTTCGAGGAAGTGAGAAACGCCGGGCGCGGGCTCCTCGCCAAGATGCGGGTCTGGTGCTTCGGGCACACTCACCACCCGGCGTTCTTCCGGGACCGGACATCCGGGGCGGATGTCTGGTTCGTCGCCAACCCTCGTGGTTACCGCAACGAGCGCCACAACCCCAGGCGCAACCGCATCGTCGAAGTCGATGTGGAAAACCCCGGCTACTGAACCCCGCCCCCGGACGTCCGTGGGGCACGATACGGAACCGGCCGGAACCATGCGGGTATGGGCCAAACGTAGAATCCCGGTCCTCGGGGAGGTCCCGGTTACGGCCAATCTTTCGATCCGCAACCTCGACGAAACCACGAAGAAGCGTCTTCGCATCCGTGCGGCCGAGAACGGGAGGTCCATGGAAGCGGAAGCGCGCACCATCCTGACAACCGTTGTGGACGCTGATCCCGGCCCGCGAGAAAACCTGTACGACGCAATCCGAAGGCTCGTCGAGCCCATTGGCGGTGTGGAACTCAGCTGCCGCCGCGCGAGCCGATGCGGGAACCGCCGGATTTCAGCTCCGAGAACTTCTCCCCGTGATCATCGTCAACGTCCGGGAGTTCGCCGGCTGCGGGGTTCCCCTGCTGCGCCGGTGGAGCGCTTCATGACGGACCCTCCCGCAGCGCACGATCGGCGCCCTGCGGACATCGTCGGGCAGACCCCACCCAGAAACAGGAGCAACAGATATGTACAGCCGCCACCTCCCGGCCGCCGCGGCGGCCCCGGTCCTGACGCTGATCCTCGCCGCCGGCTGCGGCGGGACGCCTGAGCCAGAGATGGACGACAACCCCTTCTTTGCCGAGAGCAGCCTCCCTTACGGGCTGCCCGCCTTCGACCTCATCGAGGACGGTCACTACCGGGGAGCGTTCGAGCGCGGGATGGCCGAGCAGATCGAGGAGGTGGAGGCGATCGCGTCGTCCTCGGAGCCGGCCACCCTCGAGAACACCCTCGTCGCCATGGAGCGGTCGGGGCGTCTGCTCGACCAGGTGGCGCGGGTCTTCTTCAGCTTGTCGTCCGCCGATACGAACGACGAGATCAATGCCATCCGCGCCGAGATGGCGCCCAAGCTGGCGGCCCACTCGGACCAGATCCTGCTGAACGCCGACCTCTTCGCCCGGGTGGAGGCGCTTTTCGAGGGGCGCGAGGCCGCCGGACTCTCGCCCGAGGAAGTGCGGCTGGTGGAGCAGTACCGGCGCGACTTCACCCGCGCCGGCGCCCAGCTCTCGGAACCCGAGAAGGAGCGCATGCGGGAGATCAACGCCGAAGTCGCTTCCCTTTCGGCCGCCTTCAGCGACAACACCCTGAACGAGGTGAACGCCTCGGCAGTGGTGGTGGATACCGCCGAGGAACTCGCCGGACTTTCCGAAGGGGAAATCGCCGCCGCGGCCGAGGCGGCGAAGGCGCGCGACCTCGATGGCAAGTACGTGATCGCCCTCCTGAACACCAGCGGCCAGCCGGCCCTCTCATCGCTCGAAGATCGCGCACTGCGGGAGCAGATCGCGAATACCTCGCTCACGCGGGGCAGTCGCGGGGGGGAACACGACAACCGCGAGGTGATCGTGAAGATCGCGGCGCTCCGCGCCGAGCGCGCCGGGCTGCTCGGATACCCGCACCACGCCGCCTATGTCCTTGAGGAGCAGACGGCGCAGACCATCGAGGCCGTGAACGGGCGCCTCGCGGGGCTTGCCCCGGCGGCAGTGGCCAACGCGCGCCGGGAAGCCGACGACCTGGCGGCGCTCGCCCGATCCGAGGGCGCCGATATCGAGATCGCCGCCTGGGACTGGTCGTACTACTCCGAAAAGCTCCGAGCCCAACGGTTCTCATTTGACGCCTCGCAACTCAAGCCCTACTTCGAGATGAACGGCGTCCTGGTAAACGGCGTCTTCCACGCCGCAAACCAGCTCTTCGGCCTCCGCTTCGAAGAACGGCCCGAACTGCCGGTCTATCACCCGGATGTGCGCATCTGGGAGGTCTTCGAGGAGGACGGCTCCCCGCTCGGACTCTTCATCGGCGACTTCTACGCCCGGCCGTCGAAGCGGGGCGGCGCCTGGATGAACGCCTACGTCTCCCAGTCAAACCTCCTGGGAACGAAACCGGTCGTCGCGAACCATCTGAACATCCCGAAACCTCCCGAGGGGGAAGCGACGCTGCTGACCTTCGACGAAGTCATCACGATGTTCCACGAGTTCGGACACGCGCTCCACGGCCTGTTTTCGAGCGTCCGCTACCCCTACTTCGCGGGAACCTCGGTGCCGCGGGATTTCGTCGAATACCCCTCGCAGGTGAACGAGATGTGGGCCACCTGGCCGGAGGTGCTCCGGAACTACGCGGTCCACTACGAAACCGGGGAGCCGATTCCGGCGGACCTCCTCGACCGGGTGCTGTCGGCGCGCACTTTCAACCAGGGTTTCGCCACCACCGAATACCTGGCGGCCACGCTGCTGGATCTGGCCTGGCATCAACTCGACGCTTCCGACGTTCCGGAAGCCGACGGCGTCCTCGCGTTCGAAGAGTCCGCGCTGGAAGCGGCGGGGGTCGCCTTTGCTCCGGTGCCGCCCCGCTACCGGAGCACCTATTTCTCGCACATCTGGAGCAGCGGCTATTCAGCCGGTTACTACTCGTACATCTGGAGCGAGGTCCTGGACGCCGATTCAGTCGAATGGTTCAAGGAGAACGACGGCCTGAAGCGCGAAAACGGCGACCACTTCCGGCAAACGCTGCTCTCGAAGGGTGGCAGCGTCGAGGCGATGGATCTCTTCCGCACGTTCCGCGGGCGGGACGCGGACGTGGAGCCGCTGCTCCGGCGGCGCGGGCTCAACAGCCGGTAGACAAAGTCACGCGGCCCAGTTCTCCCGGGGCTCGAGCGGCGAACCATCCCGGCCAAACAGCCTGCAATGGAACCCGCGCGGCGTTCGGCCGGCGATCCATCCCGGCTGAACCGCGTCGCTTCGCGCCGCTCATCGTTGCGTTTCGGTCGAAATACACCCGGGCCAGTTCTCCCGGTGGGGGCTCCTCTCTCACGCGCCTTGTCAGCCGGGCGCCTCGCCCCCACCGGGAGAACTGGCCGGCCTCGGCGCTCACCCGGGTCCCACCACAGGCTGTTACCCGCGTCGCTTCGCGCCGCTCATCGTTGCGTTTCGGTCGAAATACACCCGGGCCAGTTCTCCCGGTGGGGGCTCCTCCCTCACGCGCCTTGTCAGCCGGGCGCCTCGCCCCCACCGGGAGAACTGGCCGGTCTCGGCGCTCACGTGGGTTTCACCACCGGCTGTTAACTGAGCCACCCACGCCGATCGGGGGCGGCCCCGGCCGGGTGGCGGGCCTTACTGTTCCCGCAGGGCCCCGATCACGCTGCGGCGGGCGGCGCCCACCGCGGGCAGGAAACCGCCGATGGCGCTGATGACGAGGGCAAGAACGATCCCCTGAACGAGGAGCTCCGGTGTCACCGCGAAGGCGAAGGCCACCTGGCTGAACGAGGCCCAGTTGATCGTCGCCGCCCGGAACCCGTCGAACAGGAACCAGGACGCCGCGCCGCCTGCCGCCGCGCCGATCAGCCCGAAGACGAGCGACTCGATCATCACCGAGATCACGATCGGCAGCCGGGAGAACCCGAGGGCGCGTAGGGTCGCAATCTCTCGGGACCGCGACGACACCGCCGCGTACATGGTGTTCAGCGCGGCGAAGACCGCGCCCGCCGACATCATGGCGACGATGATCCAACCGACTACCGAGATGAAGGCCTCGATCGGCCTGGATTGCGCGGCCATGTAGGTGGTCTGCCGCTGGGCGCCGAGGCTCACGCGCGGATCGTCGGTCAGCGCCTGCTCGAACCCCTCGAAAGCGTCGGCGTCGGTGAGACGCACGAGGGCCACGTTCCAGGAGTTGCCGCGCCGGTACATCTGCTGGAGCACGCGGGTGTCCGTCCAGATCTCCGATTCGGCGACGCCGCCTCCCGCAGTGAACCGACCAACCACCTCCCAGGAGGCCCGCCCCACATCAATCCGGTCGCCGACGAGCAGACCCTCGAAGGCGCCCGCGGCGCCGTCGCCGACGATGACCTCGTTCCGGCCCGGCTCGAAGTTCCGCCCCTCCACGATTTCGATCTGGTCGCGCAACACGAAGGCCGCGGCTTCCACGCCCCGGAGCGGGACGTTCGCGTCGGTTCCCACCCCTATCTTCTTGCGGTCGATGATGACGAAGAGTTCCGGCGAAACCAGCGGACCGTCCGGGCCCCTCGCCACCCCCGGAGCCTCCCAGAGAACCTGGATGTCCTGATGGTTCAGGATGCTCGCCGATTCACCGATGGAACCGCTCCGGAGCACCACCGCCACATCGTCCCGGGCCTGTCCGGTCACCACCGCACGGAATCCGGCGGCCATCGAGAGCACGGCGACGAGGACCCCGACAACCCCGGCGATTCCGAAGATCGCGACCACCGAAACCGCGCGGCGCTCCCAGATGGTTTCGAGGTTGTAACGGGTGATCGCCTGGCACTGCCGCAGGAGAGAAAGGACGCCCATTTTCCGTACCCCTTACAGGCGGCGCAGCGCGAACGCCGTCTCCAGCCGCATCGCCCGCCGCGCCGGAAAGATCCCGACGATGAGGCCGGTCACGACCGCGAGACCGAGCCCCAACAACAGATCCGCGGGCCGCAGGAAGAGGCCCGGGAAATACGCCGAAAGCGCCGACCGGAGAACTTTCTCGAGCCCGACCGCGAGGACCATTCCCAAAAATCCCGCGGTGGTCACCAGCGTCACCGACTCCATGAGAACGAGACGCTGCACCCGGGTGGCCGTGAAGCCGAGCGCCTTCAGCAGCCCGATCTCGCCGATCCGCTCGCGCACCGACTGCGCCATGGTGTTGCCGGCGACCAGCAGGATGGTGAAGAAGACGGCACCGAGGATCGAGGTCACGATCAGCCCCAGGTTGCCGACCTGGTTCGCGAACCCGGCCGCGAACGCGCCCTCGGACTCGCTCTTGGTCTCGGCGGCGGAATTCCGGAACGCATCGTCGATCGCGGCGGCAACCTCCGCGGCGCGATCCGGATCTGCGATCCGCACCGCGAACCACCCTACCTGCCCCCGACCGAAGGAACGGGCCTCGTCGAAGAAGTCGTAGCGGAAGAGGAACTGGGTCTCGTCGAAGCCATCGACGTCGCTCTCGTAGACGCCGACCAGCTCGAACTCCCAGGCCTCATCGCCCCTCCCCTGCTGCTGCCAGATGGTGGGCTGAAGCGGGATCCGGTCGCCGACCTCCCAGCCGAAGCGCTCCACGAGCGCGCGGCCGGCGATGGCGCCGTTCCGGGTTTCGATCCAGCGAAGCTTCGCCTCCTCCGGGACCGAGACCTCCGGATACATGTCGAGGTATTCCGCGGGTTCCACCGGAGACTGCATGAAGAAGTTGTGCTGATCCTGGTACACGCCGCCGAACCAGGTCATGTGCATGGCGTCGATGACGCCGGGGACCTCCTCCATGTCGGCTTCATAGGACTGCGGGAGAAGCTGGAAGAGCGAAACCCGGTGACGCACCACCAGCCGGTCCTCGTTGGCGATATCGGCCCCCATCGAAAAGGCCGCCTGCAGCATGGACAAAACGCCAAAGATCAGGAACGCGAAGACCACCGATGAGAAGGTCAGGAAGGTCCTGGTCTTCTTCCGCCGAAGCGCCGCGCTGATCAGCGTGAAGGAAGTCATACCGCCGCCCCGGCCGGTTCGTGGACGGGCATCACGATCGTCCCGTCGTGTCCGCAGTCGGCCAGCCGGCCGTCCTCGAGATGGAGCACCCGGGAGGCACGCTCCGCAGCGACCGGGTCGTGCGTCACCATCAGGATGGTCTTCCCCTGGTCGCGGTTGAGAGCCACCAGCAGATCGAGAATCTCGTTGCTCGTCCCCCGGTCGAGATCCCCGGTCGGCTCGTCGCACACCAGGAGCGCCGGATCGTTCACCAGAGCGCGAGCAATGCCGACCCGTTGCTGCTCACCGCCCGAGAGTTCCCGGGGACGGTGTTTGGCCCGATCGGAAAGGCCGACGATTTCGAGGGCGATGGCAACCCGGCGGCGTCGCTCGCGGGCGGAAAACGAGGTCAGCAGCAGTGGCACCGCGACGTTCCGTTCGGCGTTCAGCGCCCCGAGGAGGTTCGAGAACTGGAAGATGAACCCGATGTTGCGGGCCCTCCAGCCGGCCAGGCGCCGCTCGGAGAGGCTGTGAATCGGGGAACCGCCCACGATCACTTCGCCGCTGGTCGGCCGGTCGAGCCCGGCAACGAGGTTCAAGAGCGTGGACTTCCCGGAGCCCGAGGGGCCCATGAGCGCGAGGAAATCTCCCTTTTCCATGCGCAGGGTGAAGCCCCGCAACACCGGAACCGGCGTCCGGCCGCGGCGGAAGGTCCGGGTGACGTTCCGCACATCCACCATCGCTTCCGCCGCGGCTCCGTTTCCGCCGTCCGTTTCCGAAATCCCTTCCGAAATCCCTGTTTCACTCATCTGAGAGTTCTCCTTGCCCCGAAATCACGGGGCCGTGGCCGCTTCCACGACTTCCGCGCCGTCCGCGAGGCCGGGGGGCCCCTCCACGACGACCCGGTCACCCTCCACGAGCCCGGAGAGCACAAACACATCGGATCCGCGGCGGTCGCCCAGCCGGACCGCCCGGCGCTGGACCCGTCCGTCGCGCACCAGATAGACCAGGTCCCGCCCAGTGTCCTGAAAGACCGCCGCGGCTTCGACCAGCAGACCCTCCGGGGCCTCTTCCGGTTCCGCTTCCGCGGAGCGGAAACTCACCTTGACCCCCATGTCCGGCAGGATCCGGGGGTCCAGTTCGTCGAAGCCGATCCGCACCCGGACCGTGGCCCGGTCGCGGTCGGCCGTCGGAATGATCGCGATCACCCGCGCCGGGATCGTCCAGTCGTCGTAGGAGTCGAGGACCGCATCCACCGGCTGCCCGGGCGATACCCGGTTGATGTATGCCTCGTTGACATCCACCTCGATCTCCAGCGAGGTCATGTCCACGATGGTGCCGATGCCGGTACGGGTGAAGCCGGCGCCTCCGGCGATTGGGGACATCATCTCGCCCGGCTGGGCGTTTTTGGCGGTGATGACGCCGTCGAAGGGCGCCCGGATCACCATGTCCTCGATCTGCTGGCCGATGACGTCCGCCCGCCGCTCCGAAACCCGGATGTCCTCCTGCTGGCGCTCGAACCGCGCTTCCAGGGTCGCTACCTCTCCATTGACCCGGTCAAGGTCCGCCTGTCCGGCTACCCGCTCTTCCACGAGGCGTCTGGTCCGCTCCTGGCGAAGACGCGCCTCGGCAAGCTGGGCCTCCACTTCGAGAACCGCCTTCCGGGCCACCGCCGTCTGCGCTTCCGCCAACTCGAAACTCCGCTCCAGGTTCGAGGAGTCGAGCCGTGCGAGCACCTGCCCGGCGATCACCTCCATGCCTTCCTCGATGGCGATCTCGATGATCTGCCCCGCCGTCTTGGATGAGACGGTGGCTTGCCGGCGCGCGGTCACGTAGCCGCTCGCGTTGAGGACCGTGGTCCCGGCGTCTACCGAGACCGAGCGCACCCGCGCCGTGCGGACAGCGAGCACCTCCGGTTCCGACCCGAGGAGGAAGACCGCCGATACCCCACCCCCGATAACCAGGATCCCGCCGATGATCGCGGTGACGAGCGCAAACGGACGCGAACCGCGCTGTTCGTCACCGATCTTCAGTTCGGCGAGCCGGTCGGCGGGTTTGGCGGGAGTCATGCGGAGTCATCAGACGCTACGAGGCGCGTTCCCCAAAGGTTCCAGACCCCTGCCGGGAACCCGGCAACCGCCTTGCGGGCGGATCAAGGAATGCCTTTGCTATCGCTACGCGCGTGACCCGCGAATGTTACAGATGGGCCCGTGACTGGCGCTAGGCACTCGGTTCCCGAGCGGGGACCTAACAGCCTGTGGTGAAACCCCGGCGGCGTTCGCCCGGCGATCCATCCCGGCCAAACAGCCGGTGATGAAACCCGCGCGGCGTTCGGCCGGCGATCCATCCCGGCTGACCGCGTCGCTGCGCGCCGCTCATCGTTGCGTTTCGGTCGGAATACACCCGGTATTCCTCCCTCACGCGCCTTGTCAGCCAAGCGCCTCACCGGCCTCGGCGCTCACGCGGGTTCCACCACAGGCTGCCAACGATCGACCGGAAGGGTGAGCAGGACGCCGTAGCCCCCGCAACGCGGGTCCTGAACGTAGTCCGGAATCAGTCCTCCCGGCCGAAACCCGATCCGCAGCTGGGCGGAAACCGTGGGGTCCTCGAGGACCCCCGCCACCAGTTGCTCGTAGTACTCCTCGGCGCTCATCCGATCGGCGACCGCCCCGTAGCCGTTGAGCATGCCGACGGTGAGCTGGCCGCGCAGGCCGAGCTGAACGGCGGCGGATTGCCGGGCCGCGTAGAGCGCCCGGGCAATACCTCGCCTCCTCCAGGCCGGGTGGACCCCGAGATCGGCCCCGTAGAGCCACTCCCCGGCCGGATCATGAGCACTGAGCGACAACCCTCCCAGGAACTCCGGGAAGCGGTGCTGCGGATGCTCAAGATCGAGATTCAGCCGGAGGGTCGTGGTCGCCGCAATCGGGGTCTCCGGCCGCCCGTCGTCGAGGGCCACGAACTGACCCCCGGGAAAGATTTCGACGTGCCGGCGGTAGTGGTCGGCACCGAAGCGCTCCGACGGGTCCAGAGTCGGAAAGACGATGCGCTGGAGCTCGGCCAGCGCCTCCGCGTGTTGAGCCGCGGTGGGCGCGATTCTCCAGCGAGGCGTGGACACCTTTGGATTCGCGATCGTCAAGCGGACGCCGGGCGGCGGAGACCCAGGGTCCCGAGACGACCCTGTTCCTCGATCGGCCGCCCCGAGGCATCGGTGAGCACCCGCGGGGGATGGCTCTTCGCGGTCAGCAGGGACACCACTACGGTCGCCAGCAGGGAAACGGGGGTGGCGATCAGAGCGTTGGGAAGCTCCGTCACGTTTCCGGGCGACACGGCGCCCCAGACCATTTCCACCCCGATGAGCCCCAGCCAGGTCGCCAGTCCGGCGACGATGCCGCACACGGCTCCCGGACCGTTCGTCCGTTTCCAGTACATCCCCAGGGTGAGCGGGCCAAACAGCCCCACCATCATGACGGTCCAGGACTCGACCATCAGCGAATAGACGCTCTGGAACCAGAGGGCTACCGCCAGCGCCAGTCCGCAGAAGATGACGACGCCCACCCGAACGGCGAGGAGCACCTCCTTGGGCTTCAGGTCGGGCGCCACGTTCCGCATGATGTTCTGCCCGAAGATGCTTGCCGGGGCGAGCAGTCCGCTGTCCGCCGAACTCATGAGCGCCGAAAAGAGCGCGCCCAGGAAGAGGGCGAGACCCACTGGCGGCAGGTACGCCATGGCGAGACGCGGCACGATCTCTTCCGGGTTCTGAAGCCCCGGCATGAGCACCGAACCGATCAGCCCGAGCGCCACCGGGATGAGGCCGACCACCAGGTAGAGCGAACCCCCGAAGTAGGCGGCCCACTGCGCCACCCTTTCGCTCTTGGAACTGAACGCCCGCTGCATCAGGTCCTGGCCGGGGAGGTTGCCGAGCCCGATCACCAGCCAGGCCTGTACGAAGAAGAGCCATTCCAGCAGCCCGCCGGTGGGCAGGAAGCGCGTGCGCCCCTCCGGTAGACGGTCGAGCACCGCGGCAATGCCGCCGGCTTCCCCGAGAACGATGGGAAGCAGGAGCACGATCGCCGCGATCAGGACCAGCGCCTGGAAGAAGTCGGTGAGGGTCACCCCCCACATCCCGCCGAGCACCGTGTAGATGAGCACGATGGCAGCGGCAATGAGGATGCTGGCGATGAAGGGAAGGCCCGCCATTGCCGAGAGCACGGTGCCGACCGCCAGGAGCTGTGAGCCCACCCAGCCGATGTAGGCAGGGAGAATGGAGAGCGCGGAAAGGATCTCCGCCGGCCTGCCGAACCGGCGGCGGAAGAAGTCGGGAACGGTGAGCAGGCGCATGCGCCGCAGGAGCCTTACGTAGAACGCGCCGGCGAGGAGCAGGCAGAGCGCAGCGCCAAAGGGATCGGCGACCACCGCGTTCAAGCCGCCCGCGTAGGCGGCCCCGGCCGCTCCAATCATCGTTCCGCCCCCGAACCAGGTGGCAAAGAGGGTGAAGGTGCAGAGTCCCAGGCCGAGCCGGCGGCCCGCGACGACGAAATCGGTGACGTTCCGGATGCGGGTGGAGGCGACGGCGCCCAGGAACAGGAGTCCCAGCAGGTAGGCGGCGACCGTGACGATGACGAACGTCTGGGTCATCGCGCGGCCTCGTGTCTTCTCAGTCTGGAGTGACTGCGAGTAGACACGTACCATGCGGCGCGGAGCGCCGCCGGGGTGGGGTGCGGGGAGGGGTGTTCCCTCCCCGCAGGAAAAGGTGGAGTGAATCGCGCAGCGATTCGCGGAACCTCCCCGTGGAGAAAGCGCCGCGCTTCCTCAACGATCCGTAAATCCGGGGACTGGCTGGCGCGCGGGAAAGGCGCGGCACTTTCTCCACGGGACGCTAACGATCGATGCGCCGCCGGTACGCTTCGGTTTCGTAGACCTCCGGGTTCACGCAGTTCGGCGCGCGCTTCCGGGTCAGGTGAGCGACCGCGTTCTCGGCGCACATCGTGGCCATCCGGTCCCGGGTAGCCACGCTGCCGCTGGCGACGTGCGGAAGCATCACCACCTGGTCACACTCGGCGAGTCCCGGATGGAAGGCCGGCTCGTGCTCGAACACGTCGAGGCCGGCCCCACCGATCTGACCCGACTTGAGGGCGTCCACGAGCGCCGCTTCATCCACTACCGGGCCGCGCGCGGTGTTGATCAGGATCGCGGTCTTCTTCATCCGGGCAAAGGCGTCCGCATTGAACAGATGATGCGTCGAGGGGTTGAGATCCGTGTGGATCGTGACGAAGTCGCTGCGAGCGAGCAGTTCATCGAACTCCGCGTACTCCACATCCGGGCGGGCCTCGATGATCGCCTTCATGGGTGGATCGAAGGCGAGCACGTCCATGTCGAAACCCTGCGCCCGCTTGTGCATCGTCTGGCCGATCCGCCCGAAGCCGACGACCCCCAGAACTTTCCGGCGCTCATCGCCCCCGGGGCTCACGTCGGCGCCCAGCATGAGCGACGGCCCCCAGATCCGGTAGCGACCCTGTCGCATGTAGGCGTCGGCGGGAACGATCTGTCGGGCCACCGCCATAAGGAGCGCCCAGGCGAGGTCGGCCGTGGTGTCGGTGAGGACGCCCGGGGTGTTGGTGATGGGTAGCCCGAGTTCGGTAGCCGCCGGCACGTCCACGTTGTTGAAACCGACGGCGTAGTTGGCGACCCCCAGCAACTGCGGGGCCGATTCCATGAGTTCCCGGTCCACCGCTTCGGTCAACAAGGAGACATGAACATCGGCGCTGCGGGCGCCGGCCAGCACCTGGTCCCGCGGGGTCGAATCACCGTCGGCAGTAGGCGCCACCTCGACCTCAGCCGCGGCGCGCAGGACGGCGAGACCGGCTTCCGGAATGGGGCGGGTAACGAAGATGCGGCTCATGCGGCGATTCCCAGGGCAATGTGATCGTCGAGGAAGCGGGGGAACCCGTCGTGGTCGGCCGCGCCGGCAGCGATCCGGCGGATTCCCTCCCGGAGCGAATCCATGTCCGCCGCGTAGGAGAGGCGGAGGAAGTCCTGTCCCTCGCTGCCGATGACGCCAAAGCTGCGGCGGTCCACCAGGGCGACCCCGTGGTAGTAGAGGAGGAAACGGGACACCAGGGTTGCGGGACTGGTCCCCGCCTTCCGGGAATCCGGCAGCGAATCGAAGTGCGCCGTGGCGCCCAGGGATTCACAGACGCCCGAGATGTTCGGAAACACGTAGAAGGCGCCAAGCGGATTCGCGCAGCGGATCCCGTGGACGGCGTTGAGCGCCGGCACCACGTAGTCGCGGCGCCGCTTGAACTCCGCCACCATCGAACCCACCACCTCAAGGGTCTTGGGGTTCTCGAGCGCCTCGCGGGCCGCCTGCTGAATGAAGGGCGGAACGCAGCTCACCGTGTTGATGTTGATCTGCTTGAACCGGATGGCCTCCTCCACGGTGGGCAGCACGCACCACCCGAGCCGCCAGCCGGTCATCGCGTAGCCCTTCGAGTGTCCGCTCGCGATGATCGTGTTCCCCTCCATTCCCGGAAGGGAAGCCATCGATGTATGTTCGAAGCCATCGAAGGTGATGTGCTCGTAGATCTCATCCGAATAGATGCGGATGTCCGGACGGCCGCGCTCGCGCACCAATGCGGCAACCTCCTCGAGCAGGCTCTTCGGAAGTACCCCGCCCGTGGGATTCGAGGGGGAGCACAGCATCAGGACCTTCGTCTTTTCCGTGAGCAACCGGTCGAGATCCTCCACCGTGAAGGAGAAGCCGCGCTCTTCGCGGAGAACGAGCGGTTTCGGCACGCCCCCGAGATAGGTCACCCACGATTCGTAAATCGGGAACCCCGGGCTCGGATAGATGACCTCGTCGCCGGGGTCCACGTAGGCCATCATCGTGTAGCCGATGGCCGGCTTCGCCCCCGGGAGGACGATGATCCGATCCGCGGTCACCTCGATGCCGCGCGTCCGGGACACGTAGCTGGCCAGGGCTTCCCGGAGCGGAGCGATCCCGGCGGGGTCCGTGTAGTGGGTGTCCCCGGCGCGGATGGCGGCGATCCCGGCTTCGTTGATGTGCGGGGCGCTGTCGAAGTCGGGTTCGCCGATGGTGAAGGGAATGACATCCACGCCGCGGGCGCGGGCGCGGGCCACGTCTTCCCCGATCTTGAACGCGTTTTCGGTACCCATGTGGCCGAAACGCCGGGCAAAAAGAGGCATGTTTTCTTCAGGCAAGCGCCGGGGAGATCGCCCTTCCTGGGCCGGACGGCGCGTCGGGGGGCGGATGATATATTGGCCCGTCGCGTTCTCGGGTGTCCGCGATGATCGTCTCTCCCAAGGAGTCTGACTGGCGCGGCCCCATTCGGGTTCTTCAGGTTCGGGTTCTTCAGGTGCGGGTGTTTCGATGCTGCGGTTAACAGCCCCCCGGGTCGTCGGCAGGGCGGCTTGGCCCATTCTGTTCCCCGTCCTGTTCCCCGTCCTGTTCGCTGCGGCGCTCGGTCTGTCTCCCGCGTTCGCTCAGGCGATGGCTCCAGGAACCGGGTCGCCGTCTGCCGAACAACAGGCTGTTTCCGGCCAGAAGACCCCCGGCAAGAACACCCCCGAAGAAGAGAAGGGCCACGAGAAACACCCCGATCCGGCTGCCTACCCCTTCGAGATCGTCGAGGATGTAACCCTGGGAACCGAACCGGCGAGCGCCGACGTTACCGGCCAACTCGGAGTCTCCGATGAGGATTACATCCCGGAGGTCTTCCAGTACCGCCGGCGCGGCGCCCAGCCGTCCCAGCGGAACCTCAGCGGGGACCATCGCTCGACCGCCCTGACGGAGTTCCGGGTCATTGATCTGGAGGTGGACCCCGGAGATACGGTGCGGGCGATCGCCAAGGTGGAGCCGGCCTTCGAGAAGGGACGGCGTTTCGTAGCCGAGTTCTGGAGTCAGCAATACGGCCGGGCCTCGGTCATCTACGTGAACTTCAAGCCGCACGAGAAGGACAAGAACCTCTACCTCGGGCGCGGCAAGGTGGACCGCCACCACCCCGGGGGCCGCTACAACGTCGGCTCCACCATGATCACCGACGAGCACGGGCACAAGAAGGCGTATTCCACCGAGTTCAACCCGGTCATGCGGGCCGCGGACGGCAGTCCCGCCTACTTCGTGGTCTCAAAGAACCCGGAGGCGGACGTGACGCCACCCACCCTCCGCTCCGTCGAGATCCTGACCCCGGAGGTTGACGTCGGGCAGGCCATCCGGGTCGAGGCCTTTGCGGAGGACAATCTCGCGGGGCCGGCGCAGGCGCGGGCGGTGTTCGTCAGCCCGTCCGGGAGGCGGGCGGTACGGGCGGATCTCATCGGCGATTCCCGGCGCCCGGGGCGTTTCCTCGGTGCCTTCTCGATTCCCGAGTGGTACGAAGGCGGGAGGTGGCGGATCCAGAAGGTCGAGCTTTACGACGCGGCGCGAAACGGCGCACTGATCTTCGCCGCGACCGCTCCGGTGCTTCGGGATGTGAACGTTCTCGTAACGGAGAACCCGGAAAAGCGGGACGACGAAGCACCGGTGTTGCTCGCCGTCGAACTTCCCCAACGGGAGGCTCTCGCCAGCGAGTCCATTCCCGTCGCGGCGCTCGTGGAAGACAACCTCAGTGGGGTGGACAAGGTCTACGTGTCCTTCCGGAGCCCGAGCGGGGCGGATCTGGTCCGGGTCGAACTCGAAAGCAAGAACCCGCCGCTGAACCGGCCCTCGCTGGTGCCGCAACCGAACGTCTTTCGCGGAACCCTGAAGATCAAGGAGTGGCAGGAGCGCGGCGCCTATACGGTGTCCCGGGTGAACATTTCCGACCGGGCACAGAACTACCTGAACCTCAACCCGGTGCGCGACGAGGAGATCCGCGGCCTGGAGGTCTTGTTCCTCCCCGAGAAGAAAAAGGCAACGACGGCAAAGGAGAAGCCTCGACAATGAGCATGAATCGCCGTCACTTTCTGGGCGCCGCGGGCGCCGCGGCCCTCGGTTTGAGCGGCGCGGCAGACCGGCTGCTGGCCGCCACCCCTGAGCGCGCCCCCGTCGTTCCCGACCAGAGCCTGAAAACGAAGCACCTGGTTGTCATCCTCTACGGCAACGGTTGCCGGAAGAAGGACACCGTCGAGGACCCCGCGCATGCACCGCACATGGCGCGGATGATGGAAGCCGGGAGCGTCTTCACCGAAGACTTTGGCGAGACCGCGAACCTCCACGGCTACATGTACACCGAGATGCTGACCGGCCGGGAAACCGTTTCGGAGCATCCGCTCTATCCGACCTGGACCGAGACCGTCCGGAAGGAACTCGGCGGCTCGGTGAACGACTACTGGATGCTGCAGGGAGTCAGCTACTACCGGTCGTGGGTTTTCGACCGGAAGCACTGGAGCGCGCACCCGGACGGGGGGCTCCCGTTCGGCGCGAATTCGCTGACCATGAACAAGCTGTTCCACGACGACCAGGAAGCGTCGGCAGCGCAATTGGTGAAGGCCAACATCGAACCGGGGCTTGGTCACACCCGCCAAACCCGGAAGGATCTCGAGGACTGGCTCGCCGACGCGGCATCCCGGCGAACCGACGTTCCGGCGTCGACGAAGACCTCGCTCGTGGACCGGGAAGTGCCGCTCGGCGACGGACAGTGCTTCGAGATCGCCAAGCATCTGCTTCGGGATTTCCGCCCGAAGCTGATCACCATCCAGATGCTCGCTCTCGACGATGCCCACGGCGACGCGGGCTTTTGGGACTACGACACCGACTACGAGCAGTACCGGCGGCACATCGCGGCCACCGACGAGCTCATCGGCAACCTGCACGATTTCATTCAGAACGACCCGTACCTGCGCGACACCACCGCGATCCTGCTTCGACCCGAATGCGGACGCGACGATGAGGTCAACGTGTACGGACAGCTCCATCATTCGCAAGGGAACTACTACGCACACAACGTCTGGACGCTCGGGGTCGGCCCCGACTTCCGGAAGGGTGCGGTGTTTCCCGAGCAGGTGATGCGGCGCGACCTTTGCCCCACCGTCGTTTATTTGCTCACCGGGAGAGACATCGCGTCCCATGTCACGGGTTCTGTCCGCACCCAGATGTTCCACGAGGAGTACCGCCTGCCGGCGTACGTCCTCCGCGACCGCTTTGGTAATCCGATCAAGGCCTGAACACCGAGCCGCCGTTCCGGCAGCGGCGATCGTTGTCGGGCTGCTCACCGCGAGCCCCGGATTTCCGCTAACGCCGGTGCAGGAGGATCCACCGTCACTGGCGGAAGCCGCGCGGCGGCACCGCGCCCGGATCGAGGCGAGCCGGGAGCAGCGCGGCGCCGCGCCCCGCTTTACCGACGCCGACCTCGCCGGCGTGCGCTTGGCGGGGCCGGACCGCGCGACCGCTCCCCTCGAGACGGAGGCGCTCCGCGACCCCCCGATCACCGGCGAGGACCTTCCGCTGCGGGACCCCGGCGAGGACACCGCAAGCGCGGGTGACGAAGAGGTTCGCGCCAACCTGGAGGCCCGGCGGCGCGAAATCGCCGAGCGGGAAAACGAAATCAGGGAACGCCTGTTGGATATCGAGGCGTCCCTCGCCGCCGTCGGAGCCAGCGGCCTCCCCTACGCCCCTCGCAACCCGACTCGCTTCCAGAGCGCGCTCGACACGCCCCGGCTCCGCGCCGAACAGGAAGAACTCAATCAGGAGCTCGAAGCCCTCGCCGCCGAACGCCGGATTCTGCGTTGAGGAGCGCCCCTCACCCGGATGGCGCCGCAGGTCAGGGAACGCCGGGCCCTTCGGTGCCTCTCACACCGGAGGGCCCAGAAAACGAAGTCCGAAGGGTCTAGACCTCCGGTCGGCACAGCCCGCCGTAGGCGGGCGGAACTGCGTACGGCCGACCCGCGTGAAGCGCGCGGCAGCGAGAACGCTGGCCAGGTGTCCTGATCGGGGCGTTCACACCGGCATCGCTCCCCCGCAGGGCGCGAAACCCGCGAATGGCCCACCGTCCTCAAGGGCGCATGGCCACGGGCCCCTCCTACCCGCCCACCTCGAACTCCACCCCGAACCGTTCCGCGTAGTCCACGAACTGGGTCGGGTTCGGGTCCACGTTCAGGATCACGAAGCTCGCGCCCGGCGGCCTCAGCAGGTAGCGGTCGAGCGAATGCCACGTCCCGGTCTTGTAGGCGAAGCCCTTGCCCGGATCGATCAGGAAGGCGCGCACGACCTCGGGTCGTGGAATCGCGTCGGGATCCTCGAGATCGGTCGGCGCCGCCACTGCGACGACCGCGGGAGAACCTTCGAGCGGGATGAACGCCTGCGTCACCGCGAAGTGGCGCTCGAGGAGCCGGAAGCGCCGTCCCTCAAACGGCTGCCAGATGACATCCACGGTCGTCCGACCGTCGATCTGGAAGTCGATCGGGAAGAACCGCCGCTCGTCCGCGGGTCGTTCCCGCGCTTCCATGACCTCGCCGTAGGGGGCGAAGGACTCGGCGGTCATCCGCGCGATGGGGAGTTTGACGATTTGCATGAGTGTTCTCCAGACCGCCTCCCTAGAACGGGCCGAGCTCGATGTATTGGGCAATCACCAGCCCGCCGGTCGCGATCAGGAGAATGATCCCAAAGAGCGGCAGGTAGTAGCGGATCCATCGCAGCAGCCCGACCCGCGCCATCACGAGCGTCGCCATGAAATACCCGGAGGTGGGAAAAATGACGTTCGTGATCCCGTCCCCCCATTGGGTGGCGAGCACCACGACCTGCCGCGTGACCCCGGCGAGATCGGCGACCGGCACCAGGATCGGCAGGGTGATGAGCGCCTGTCCGCTTCCCGAAGGGACGAGGAAGTTGAAAACGGTCTGGCCGAACAAGACCCCGACGGCCGTGAGCGCGGGCGGCAGGGACGACACCATCAGGGCGGCCCTATAGACCACGGTGTCCATCACCGCGCCCTCGGTCATCACCACGGAAACGCCGCGGGCGACGCCGCAGACCAGAGCGCCGACGAGAATCTCCCGGAACGAATCGTTGAAGTCGGAACAGATCTGGTTCGGCCCACGGCCCGCCAACAACGAGACGACCACCGCCATGGCGACGAAGGCGCCCCCAATCTCCTCGAACCCGAGGCGCAGAACGAGAACCGAAACGACAACCGCCGCAAACAGGCCGAGCGCCACGATTCCAGCCACCTTCTGGCGCTTGCTGAACGAAACGGAGGCGGATCCGTCAGACACCGCGGGAACTGGCTCTCGAACTTCCCCGATCCCGTTTCGCCGGCGGATCTCGCGGCGCGCCCGCCGCACCACGAAGACCGCCGCCACAGTCTGCACGATGAGGAAGAAGACGAACCGGTAGGAGGCCCCCGAATACATCGGCAGGCCCGCCAGCAGGTGCCCGATCCCCACCGTCGACGGCACCGTCACCCCGAACGCCGCGCCGAGGGTCGTCGGCAGCAGCGCCACCGCGGTTCCGGTGACCCGCCCGCAGCCGAAGCGCTGCAGCAGGGGCAGCACGATCGGGAGGTAGGCGATGGAGAGCTCCGGCATCCCCACCACCGCCGAGACCGAAGCGAAGGCGAACATGAGCGCCGGGATCAGGAGTTCGACCCGCCGCCCGGTAGCGGCGGTCAGCCGCTTCACCCCGAGATCCAGGACTCCGGCGCGGCGGATCACCCCCACCGAGCCCGCGACGAGAAACACGAGGAAGACCACGCTCGCCGCGTCGACGAGCCCGTCCGGGATGGCTGTGATCACGTCCATGAGCCCCGCCGGCGACCGTTCGATCACCTGGTAGGACCCCGGCACCACCGCCTCCCGCCCGTCGGGAAGGACCGTCCGCTCGTAGCGGCCGGCCGGGATGATCCAGGTAAGGAGCGCCGCTACCGCGATCAGAGCGGAGAGGACGATGTAGATGTCGAGGCCGCGGCGGCCGTCCGCCGGACGTTCCGTCGCCTGCGCCATCTCGCAAGGGTATGGCGAACTCCCGCTTCTGGCTTCGGAGAAAACGCCCCGCCTACGACAGTTTGGTGCGGAGCATGTGTCGGGAGCGCACCCCGGGGCGGCGCCTCAGGAGTCGTTCTCGTTCAGCACTTCGATTCCATTCGCGGCTGCCGCCTCGCGGAGGCGCCGGTCGAGCGACGCCAGGGGAAGCCCCCGGCGCATGGCCACTTCGAGATAGGCAGCGTCGTACGCGCTCAACCGGTGCCGGCGGGCGAGATCAAGAATCGTCGCCTCGTCGTGGTTCGAATCTAACAGGATGTGCATTTTCGCGAGATCAACGAGATTATCCCGAGTGTCTGCCGCCGAAAGACGGCCTCGGCGTTCGTTGCTGATCAGCGCATTGCGCAGCTCGTACCACCAAATTCCGGGCGCAACGGCCCCTTCCTCAGTCACGCGGCGCATCGCGCGGTCGGCCAGCGGCTGGGCCTCGTCCTCGAGGCACCAGGCGAGGACAACCGAATTGTCGAGGACGAACGAGGTCAATAGCGGTGCCCTTCATGGATCGTGGCGATCAGGTCATCAATGGAAGCAGTCTTGCCAGCTCTCTTCAGACGAGCGCGACGCTCCACGATACGTCGAGCGGCCTCCGCGGCGCGCTCCCGGTCGTCCACGTCCACCGGGACAAGTCGAGCCACGGGCCGGCCGTGCCGGGTGATCGTGAGGCTCTCGCCGCGCTGCACGCGGTCGAGAAGCCGAGGCAGGAAGGTCTTCGCCTCGTAGGCGCCAATGGTCTTCATGTGGGCAGCTCTCCGACTAGCTGGTTCGACTAGTCTAATTCACGGAACCCGGCAATGCGGGCGTCCAGATCGCCAGGTGCGCCCCGGCCTGCTGCCGAGCGATCCCGCGCCCTGCTGGATGCGCAGTACCTCGGTCGGGCTGACCCGCGCCCCCCGGAGCGCGGGAACCAGGATCGCCGCCGCGGCGAGCACCGGTAACGAATGCCATGAGCCCGAAGATGCCGGCGGACGCGGAGACTGGTGGCAGTCCGGGCGGCCGACTGCGGAGGGCTGCCGCGCCGGAAACCGTCAGAGGAAGTCGTAGCCGACCGTCCGACAGGCATTGCGGAGCGGTTCGATCAGCAGGGGGTCGTCCAGCGACCGGTGCACACTTGGAGTCGCCGGAAACACACCCGCGTCGAGCGCCCGTTCGTCGAGCGCCCGTTCGTAGAGCGCCATTACCGGGCGATTCGTCAGCGAACCAAAGTAGTAGAGCCCGTGGACCCCGGGGGAACACTCGTAGAAGCCGCGAGACCAGTTCTGCGAATAGAGGGTGGGGCCACTGGCCAGCTTCATGGAGGCTCCGACGCTGATAGGGAAGGTACCGGTCAGATCGAGCAGCGTGAGTTCACTGGCCAAGGCGAACGACACGAGCCACGGCCGATTCGCGAGTCGGTTGACGGTCCGTCCTTGTTGAAAGGCCTCGGCAAGGGCGGTGACGATGTCGGTCGCCGCATACAGCACGCCGCGCTGCTGCGCTGACGGACCTCCGCCTTCGTCCGGAAGCTGGTGATCGAACCTCGCCGAGGTGGGGCCGAAGAAACGAAACGCGTTCCAAAGCGTGGGGTAAGCCCCACCCCGCCGGTACACGCGGTGGACGACCGAGCCGCGAGGAATCGAAATGAGGACAGGCTCCCGCGCCCGCAGGCGATCGAGATCGGGGGTGTTCGGGAGTTTCGGCACCGAGCCCTATAAGCGATTCGCCAGCAGGGCTACCGGCGCCGCATCGTGTCCGGCCTTGAGCCAGTCAAGCGGGGACACCGTGGTACCTATGTCCTCGTCCACGAGCAGATCGGGATTTCGACCGTGCAGCCAGTTGGAGACCTCGACGGGATGCAGCGCGGGGCTCAGCGCCCGGTTCACGCACGAAAGGTTCGGGACCAACCCGCCGTCGGGCAGAAACTGAAATCCCGGGATCCGGCGCTTGCCGTCCAGCAGGAAGCTGTAGAGCGACCGCTCGGCGACCAATTGGCGGACCCGGCTGCCGGCGAGTCCCAGCCGCTCGCTCACCTCCCTTGAAGTGAGGCTCCGGTGCACGATGGCGGCGTACTTGACGGCGGTCATCGCGAGAGGGTCGGGGCCGGGATGCGGCTCCAGATCGAGGCCACCGGTGCGCAGCACGGCCTGCTCGGCTGCCGGCAGGCCGTCCGCGGCATCGCCGTACGCCAGGGGCTCCATCCGATCCAGCACCGCGACCAGGGCGCGGTTCAAGACCTCCGGGTCGGATTCCCGGAGACCTCGGGAGGTCAGGTAGTGCTCGACGGGTGTCATGGGCAGCATCCCCTATGAGCACACACTAGCACTGTTAGAACCCGCTCGCAGAGAAGGTCCGGGATCCCCGGCGGTCGGAGCGACAATCCGGAACAGGAGGGCCCCGGCGGCGACGGCGTCTCCGACTCCCGCGGCGACGTCTGCGACAGATCCGCCCACCGGAGCGCGGATTTCCCAGTGCATCTTCATGGACTCGATCACCGCGACGACCTCGCCCTCCGCCACGCTGCTGCCGGAGTCCACCACGCTCACCACCACACCGGCGAGGGGCGCCTGGACCTCGCCCTCCCGGCTCGCGACTCCGGCTTTCTCTCCGCCTCCGGAAAGCCCGAGGACGAGAGTTTCCCCGGCTACGGTGACGGCCACCTCGCGACCGCCCGGGAGGGGAGTCGCCGTCGCCCGCAGCGGCTCCGGGACTCCCGCGTCTCTGACGGCGTCGCCGGAGAGTAGAACTTCCCCCGGCCGGCTCCCTGGATCCAGTCGGGGAAAGTCCGCCTCGCTCCCGAGCGATCGGAATATGTCGGCGGTCGCCGCTCGCCGCGGCCGCAGCGCCGCCGCCGAGAGCGCTTCGGCAACCCGCTCGCGGCGGAGGAGCGTCTCGAGTGGGCCCGGCAGTCGCGACACCACCAGTTCTTCGACCCGCTCCTCGACCCAGCCGGTGTGGGGGTTCCCCGCGAGGAACTCCGGATGCTGGAGAATCGAGATCAATAGGGACACGTTGGTCTCCACTCCGTGAATGACCGTGTCCTCGAGCGCCGCGACGAGCCGGGCGGCCGCCGCCGCCGGAGTCTCGGCCCGGGCGATGACCTTGGCGAGCAGGGAATCGAAACCCGGAGGAACGGCAGCGCCCTCGACCACTCCGGAGTCCACCCGGATGTCTTCTCCCTGCGGCTCGCGGTAGCGGCGGAGCCGCCCGGGGCTCGGGGCGAACGCGTTCCGGGGCGATTCGGCGAGGACCCGCGCCTCCATCGCCGCTCCCCGGGGCGTGAGCGGCCGAAACGTCCCGGGCCGGGATACGGGCGGCGGCAGGGAATCGGGCCAAACGCCGGCGGCGAGCGACAACTGCGCATCCACCAGGTCCACCCCGTACACCTCCTCCGTCACCGGGTGCTCGACCTGCAGCCGGGTGTTCACTTCAAGAAAGAAGAAACCCCCATCCGGGTCCAGGAGGAACTCCACCGTCCCCGCACCCCGGTAGCGGCTTTCGATCACCAGCCGCAGCGCCGCCTGCCCCATCCGCGCGCGGAGATCCTCCGAGATTCCGAATCCGGGAGACCACTCCACGAGCTTCTGCCGGCGACGCTGGACCGAACACTCCCGCTCGCCGAGGTGGACCCCGCCGCCCCGTCCGTCGCCGAAGACCTGAATCTCGACGTGCCGCGGCCGGTCGAGCCAGCGTTCGAGAAACACCCGGCCATCGCCGAAGGCCGCTTGGGCTTCGGCGGACGCCGACGCCAGGGCGCCGGCCAGATCCTCCGGGCGGCGGACGACGCGGATCCCGATGCCCCCACCGCCCGCCGCCGCCTTGACCGCACAGGGGAAGTCGAGCCCTGCCCGCTTCGCCTCCCGCACGCCGTCCCCGGTGGCGGCGAGCCCCTCCGAAGACAGCGAGGGGAGCACCTCAACGCCCGCCGCGATCGCGGTTTGCCGCGCGGATTCCTTGTCACCGAGTCGGCGCATCGCCTCGGCGGTCGGTCCCACGAAACCGATACCGGCAGCTTCTACCGCAGCGGCAAACGAGGGACTCTCCGACAAAAAGCCGTATCCCGGGTGCAGCAGATCCGCCCGAAAGCGCTCCGCCGCCGCGATCACGGCCGGCCCATCCAGAAAGTCCGGAACTTCGAAGACCTGGTCAGCCTCCGCCCGAACCGGCGCCCCGCGGTCGGCGGAAGTCGAAACCACCGCAACCGGGGAGCCGCGCCCACGCGCCGAGCGGAGGATCCGCCGCGCGATCTCGCCCCGGTTGGCGATCAGCAGCCGCGGCGGCGCAGAGGACACGAAGGACCGTTAGCGGGTCGCGCCACCCGAGGACTTTGACCCGGGGGCCCACGGCGGCGGCGATTTGGTGAAGAAGGCGGCCGTGCCCGCCTGCCCTTCGTCGGAGGCCCGGGCGGCAGCGATCGTACGAATGGTCAGCTCCTCGATGTCCGGCGGGGGCAGTGGAGCCTCCCGCAGCATGAGCGCCTTCGCCTGGCGCACCGCCCGCGGAGCGCTCTCGAGGAAACGCGCGAGCGTCACCCCGAGCACATCGGAGAGGCCGCCGACCGGAGTCAGCTCGTGCACGATGCCGGCGGCAAGGGCAGCCTGCCCCCTTGCCACCGCCCCCCCGAGCAGGAAGGGACCGGCGCGGCCGGGGCCGAGGCGCCGCACCACGTAGGGGGAGATGACCGCCGGAACGAGCCCGAGGCGCGCCTCGGGGGTTCCGAAGCGGGCGGCTTCCTCGGCGAGGACGTGATCGGCACACACCGCGAGTCCGAAGCCGCCTCCGAGCGCCGCTCCCTGCACCGCCGCAATGACCGGCGCCGGGAACGCGGCAACCGATCGGAAAAGAGTCGCAAAGCGCCGCGCGTCGTGGCGGTTTTCTTCCTCGCTCGCCTGTCCCGACTCCCGCATCGCTTTCAGATCGGCCCCCGCGCAGAAAACCCTCCCCTCCCCCTGCAACACCACCACCCGGCACTCCTCCGCCGGCGAAGCGGATAGCTCCGCCAGCAGCGCCGGAATTCCCGCGACCATCTCCGGGGTCAGGGCATTTCGCGCCTCGGGTCGCCGGAGCGTGAGACGGACCACGCCGTGCGCCTCGAAATCGAGCTGGAGATGCGGGGAACTCATGGTGCGGGCGAGGGGGAAGCGAACGCTGCGGAGAGCGGTCGATTCTCGGGAGGAATAGTAGAAAGGAGGGCGGCCGGGACCCGCACCCGCTGGCGGAGCAGCCCCTGCGCGAGTGTCTTCCCCTGCGGATCGAGCAGCAGGCTGCGGGTTCCGCCGCCCCCGAGCGCCCGCTCCAGAATGAAGTTGAGCGCCCAGAGGCCCGGCACCTCGTAGCGCGTAACGGGCCCGTCGGTCACCTCCCGAACCCACTGCGCGACGACCGGACCCGAGAGGTGCTCCCGGAGCCACTCATAGCAGGCGGCGCTCCGCCCGATGATCCCGATGTTGGCGGCGTCTCCCTTGTCCCCGCTCCGCGCGTGCGCCACCGCCCCGAGGGGCGCCTCGACGACGGGGCCGGACCCGGGAGAGTCGGGAGCCGGACGCCGTTCGGCGCGCGGCGGCCGGTTGCCGGCCGCGGGGGAGGTCGGGCCCTCGAAGGGCACGCGCTCTTCGGCGACCAGTTCCTCCGTTCCGTCGGCGGCCATCCGGATCACCGAAACCGTGGCCACAACCCGGTCCCGCGGGACGAGCGCCGGCCAATAGCCGACCACTTCGGAAATCGCGGGCGCGCCCCCTGTGACGGCGAGGCCCGCCGGCCCGCTCAGGATGAAGCTCGGGAGCAGCTTGCGGAAGACCTGCAGCGGCTCCCGGGCCGGGCTCCAGGCGGCGAACCGGACGAGTCCCTCCGAGGGATCGAGGCGCGATGCATCGGCAAGGCCGCGCTGCGCCGCGTCGGCACCCGCGAGGTCTACCCGCAGTTCCACCGGAAAAGGAACGCCCGCCGCTTCGCAGTCGACCCCGAGCCGCTCCCGGAACGCAGTCTCGAGCGCCCCCGCCTTCTTTCGGACATCCGGGCCACCGACCACCAGGCTGCCCCGCACGCTGAAGCCGCCCCGGACCGAAGCGCTTACCTTGAGGTCGGGCGGAGGCGGCCCGCCGCGCGCCCCCTCGACAAGCACCCGGTCCTCTCCGACGGCGACGACGCCGAGTCCCGAAAAGTCCACGGTCGCGTCCGGGCAGAGATAGCACTCCGGATCTCCAATTTCATAGAGCAGTTGCTCCCGAGCCACCGCAGGAGACACCAGCCCTCCGGATCCCGACTGCTTCGTGAGCACGAAACGGCCGTCCTCTTCCACCTCGACGACCGGAAAACCCTCCCTGCCCAGTCCCGGGACCCGCTCCCAGTCGGTGAAGTTCCCCCCGGTGGCCTGCACGCCGCACTCGATCAGGTGCCCGGCCACGATTCCGCCCGCGACCCGGTCCCAGTCGTCGGGATCCCAGCCGAAGGCGTGCCGAATGGGCGCGAGCGTGATTCCGGTGTCCGTGACGCGTCCGGTGACCACCACGTCCGGCCGGTGGGCGAGGGCCCGGACGATCGGCTCGGCCCCGAAATAGGCGTTCGCCGACAGGACATCCGCGCGGCGCGGTGCGAACGCGGCCCCGGTTTCCAGGTTGTCGAAGCGGACCCCTTCGGCCAACAAGGGGTCGAGCCGATCCAGCAGGTCATCGCCCTCGACCACCGCGACCGTCAACCCGACTCCTGCCCGAACCGCCGCCCGGAGCACCGCCTGCGCGCAGCCCGTGGGGTTCACCCCTCCCGCGTTCGTGATCACCGTGATCCCGCGTTCCCGGATGGCCGGAAGCAGGGGGGCGATCTGGTCCACGAAATCCCGGGCGTATCCGGCGGAGGGATCCCGGGAGCGCTGCTTTTGCAGAATGCTCATCGTGATCTCGGCCAGAAAGTCCGCGGTCACGAATTCGGGCGGTTCCGGACCGAGCACCTGAGACCGGAGCGCCCGCGGGTCGTCTCCCCAGTACCCGCCGGCGTTGCCGACCCGAACGTTTCTCTTCCGCATTGGCGGCTTCACGATGCCGGTGCCACGCGTTCCCGGACGCCTACATCCGGAAGATGCCGTGCCGGGATTGCGGCACGGGCGCATTCGCGGCGGCCGCCAGGCTCAGAGCGAGCGTCCGGCGCGTGTTCCGCATGTCCACCAAGCCGTCGTCCCAAAGGCGCGCCGTCGCGTAGTAGGGGCTGCCCTCGCGCTCGTACTTTTCGCGCACGGGGGCGGCAATCTCCTCGGCCTCGGCGCTTGTCAACTGCTCCCCGGCGCGCTCGCGCTGGTCGCGCTTGACCTGGACCAGGACGGACGCGGCCTGTTCGCCGCCCATCACCGAAATGCGGCTCGATGGCCACGACCAGACGAAGGTCGGATCGTAGGCGCGCCCGCACATGGCGTAGTTGCCCGCCCCGAAGCTTCCACCGGCGATCAGGGTGATCTTCGGGACCTCCGCGGTCGCCACCGCGTTCACCATCTTGGCCCCGTCCTTGGCGATCCCACCCTGCTCATAGCGCGCCCCGACCATGAACCCGGTGATGTCCTGGACGAAGAGCAGCGGCAAGCCCTCGCGAGCGCAGAGCTGAACGAAGTGGGCGCCCTTCAGGCCGCTCTCGCTGAAGAGGACACCGTTACTGGCCACGACCCCTACGGTGATGCCTTCGATCCGGCCGAACCCCGTCACCAGCGTCGTGCCGTAGCGCGCCTTGAACTCATCGAGGCGGCTGCCATCGAGCAGCCGGGCGAGGGTTTCGCGAATGTCCACCCGGACCCGGCGGTCCCGGGGCCAGATGCCCAGGATTTCCTCTTCCGGGTAGTCGGGTAGTTCGGGATCGGCGTCGCGGATCGGCTCTTGGGACCCGATGGGCAGTCGCCCGACCGATTCGCGGAGAAGCCGGATCGCCGCGTGATCATCCTCCGCAAGATGGTCGGCCACCCCGGAGCGTTCGGTGTGGATCCGGGCGCCTCCGAGTTCCTCGGGGCTCACCTCCTCGCCGGTCGCGGCCTTCACGAGCGGCGGACCTCCAAGGTAGATGGTCCCCGTTCCCGAGACGATCACCGCTTCGTCGCTCATCGCCGGGACGTAGGCACCGCCCGCCGTGCACATGCCCATGACTGCCGCGAACTGCGGAATGCCCCGGGCGCTCATCACCGCCTGGTTGCGAAAGATCCGCCCGAAGTGATCCCGGTCGGGGAAGACCTCGGCCTGGAGGGGCAGGAACGCCCCGCCGCTATCCACCAGATACACGCACGGGAGTTCGCAGCGGGCCGCGATTTCCTGGGCGCGGAGGTGTTTTTTGACCGTGAGCGGGTAGTAGGTCCCACCCTTCACGGTGGCATCGTTCGCGACCACCATGGCGAGCCGTCCCGAAATCGAAGCCACTCCCGCCACCAGACCGGCGGCCGGGGTGGGGGCGTCGTAGCATTCGTGGGCGGCGAGCGGCCCGATCTCGAGGAACGGTGAATCCGGATCGGAGAGCCGTTCGATTCGCTCGCGGACAAAGAGCTTTCCCTGTTCCGCATGGCGCGTCCGCGCCCGGCCGCTGCCACCCTTGCGGGCTTCGGCCATCCGGGCCTGCAGGGTCTCTGAGAGCTGGCGGTTGTGGGCCTCGTTGGCCCGGAATTCGTCGGATTCCGTCGAGATGTGGGATTTGAGCCGGGCCAAACAGAGGTTCCTGAAACGGCATGATTCTAGTGAGGGCTCGAGCGCCGACCGCCGCGAGCGACACGACGACTCCAGCAGACTCCGTTAGCGCACCCAGTTCCGGCCAGCCGAGCCGGTTATCGCACCCAGTTCCGGCCAGCCGAACCGGTTATCGCACCCAGTTCCGGCCAGCCGAGCCGGTTATCGCACCCAGTTCCGGCCAGCCGAGCCGGTTATCGCACCCAGTTCCGGCCAGCCGAGCCGGTTATCGCACCCAGTTCCGGCCAGCCGAGCCGGTTATCGCACCCAGTTCCGGCCAGCCGAGCCGGTTATCGCACCCAGTTCCGGCCAGCCGAGCCGGTTATCGCACCCAGTTCCGGCCAGCCGAGCCGGTTATCGCACCCAGTTCCGGCCAGCCGAGCCGGTTATCGCACCCAGTTCCGGCCAGCCGAGCCGGTTATCGCACCCAGTTCCGGCCAGCCGAGCCGGTTATCGCACCCAGTTCCGGAGCAGCAGACCCGGTTACTGCTACTAGTAGCAGTCCCACCGACCCGGCCAGAGCACCTAGTAGCAGTCCGAAAACCGGCGGATCGCCCCCAGTTCGCAGGGGCAGACCCGGTTATTGCTACTAGCAACAATCCCGCGGCCGTCGCCGGCTCCCGGCCATAAACTCGCCCGTTCTGGAGGCTCGCCCATGAACGCACTCCGTTTTTCCGTTCTTGCCGCCGTTGCCGCACTCTCAGCTGTCGTCCTCGCATCATGCGGCGGCGCCGGCGACCTGGAAGGAGACACGACCGACCCCATGACCGTCTTCGACGAGGCACTGAGCCAGTTCGAGCGGCAGCCGCTCGCCCACCTGCCGACTCCGTTCGAGGAGATGCCGACCCTCGCCGCCGAACTCGGCGGGCCCCGCCTCTTCGTCAAGCGGGACGACCAGACGGGGCTCGCCTTCGGCGGCAACAAAGCGCGAAAACTCGACTTCATCCTCGCCGACGCGGTCGCCAAGGGCAGCGACAGCGTCATCACCTGGGCGGGAGTGCAGTCCAACTGGGCGCGGATGACCGCCGCCGGCTCCCGGCGGCTGGGAATGGATCCCATCCTCGTCCTGCAGCGGCGAGAGGATCAGTCGATCGCACCGGCGGACGGGAATCTGCTGCTCGACCGGATCCTGGGCGCGGACGTGCGCATCATCGAACCGGACGAAGACCAGGAAGCGATGGTCGCGGAGATCGCCGCCGCGGAACGTGAGTCCGGGCGGAATCCCTACGTGGTCTCGGTCGGCGGCTCCCATACCGGGGGCTCCATGGGACTTCCGCTGGGATCCATCGCCTACGCCGACGGTTTCCGGGAGTTGCTGGCACAGGCTCGCGAAGCCGGCGTGACGATCACCCATGTCGTTCACGCCTCCGGCTCGGGCAGCACCCAGGCCGGACTCGTGGTCGGAGCCAAGGCGCTCGCCCCCGAGGTCCGGATCATCGGGATCAGCACCGGCCGCAGCAAGGCCGTCGGAGAAGAGAACGTCCTTGCCATCGCCCGGGAGACGGTCCAGGCGATGGGACTCGACGTGGAGATCGGGCCCGGGGACGTGGTGGTCCACGACGAGTACTTCGGCGAGGGGTACGGAATCCTGAACCCGGGAGTCGTGGAAGCCATCGCGCTGACCGCCCGCACCGAGGGCATCCTGCTCGATCCGGTCTATACCGGGAAGGCGATGACCGGACTCCTGGACCTCATTGAGAGCGGCCGTTTCAGCGCTGACGACACCGTCGTCTTCCTCCACACCGGCGGCACCCCGGCCCTCTTCCCCTACCGCGAGGGCTTGCTGGAGGACCTGCCGGATCCGACGGACGAATGACCCGCCGGACAGGGACCGCCGGTCTTCAGACCGGCACCGCCGCCCGCTAGGCTAGGGCGGCGAAAGTCATGGCCCGTGGGGGAAGGGTGGAGCGCCGTGAGTGACCTATCTGCGCCTCTGGTCCGAAGGTGGCCGATCTGTTGCCTGCGGGCGGAAATCCGGTCCCTGCGGCCACGAGCCATGGTCATTTCGGCTCGGAGCCATGGTCAATTGGGAAGCCATGGTCATTGCGCCCACAACCATGGTCATTGGAGAGGGTGCGGCACTCACGTTGGTATGGCGCAGTGTCATCGGCGCTGGTTTCGCGCTCCCGCGCGATGCCGGTCGGAGACCGGCGGTCCCTGGCCTGCGCGCCACCCCGCCCACTGAGAGCACGCCGACACGGGAACCATCCAGGATTACGGCACTGCGCCGTCTCGCGGCCCCGCGGGCCGCGGTGCCGACCTGGAGGTCGGCGGTCCCTTGCCCCGCGTTCGCCCAGGTCAACGGGGTGGCGCGGCGAGAATCGCCCCCGTCACTCCCGCTTCTTCAAGCGCCCGGTTCAGGTCGGCCACCCCCGCGCCGAGGAGGGACGCGAGCCGTTCGAGATGCGGTGCCGCTTCCTCTTCCAGGTCCCGGAAGCGCTCGAATGAGCCTCCGGTGGGGCGGCCGTAGTTCCGCGCGACGTGCCCGTAGAGATAGGCGATCTGGTTGTCCAGCTTCGGGGGGAAGTTGATGGGGTCCTGACCGGACTCGTTCTTCGGCTGGATCAGTTCCTCCTCGACCTCGGTCAGACCTTTGCTCAGGGCCTCGGCCTGCTCCTCCAGAGCATCGGTCCAGAGGTCCGGCTGCCGCGCCCGTTTTTCGACCGCTTCCAACTGGTCGCGGGCATCCCGGAGCGCGCCGATGCGCTCGTGCACCCGTTCGAGAAGCGCTTGCGCCTGACGCACGAGATCGTGCTGTTGGCGAAGATCGTCGTCCGTGGCGGTCACGCGGGGGTCCTTCAGCACCTCGAACCGGACGGGATCGCCGCCGGCCACTTCGCCGCCGGCAACGTCGCCGCCGTCCTTCTGGAAGGACAGCGAGGCGGTGTAGGTCCCCGGCTGGACGAACGCGCCACCCGTATAGGAAATGGACATGACCGCGCCCTTCAGCAGCTCGGGACGCCGGTACTTCAGATCCCAGGCGATCCGGTGAAGCCCGGATTCGCCTTCCAGTACGGCGTCGGGAGTCGGACGCTCATCCGGGGACCTGTCGCGCTCCGCGCCCGGCGCCGGCTTCCGCACCAACTCCCGGACCACGTGGCCGCCCGCGTCCCGAACCGTGACGCGGAGCTCGTCGCCGTCTTCAAGATCGTCGGGCAGGAAATAGTGAAGGAGCGCCCCCGACGGACGGTTCTCCGGAGCCCCCGGACCGCGAAAGGGCCGACCCCCGCCGGTAGCCAGTCGTACCGCCGTTCCTGCCGGTAGTAGCGCGGAGGCGTCCCAGGAGCGGCCCGCCAGCGCCCGCACCGGCGTGAGGTCGTCGAGCACCCAGAAGGAGCGGCCCTGCGTGGCGACCAGCAACTCGTCACCGGCCACTTGCAGGTCCGTGATGGGGGTCGCCGGCAGGTCCCCGAAAGGGACGAAGCGGGCGCCCCCGTCCAGACTCAGGAAGAGCCCGAATTCGGTGCCCAGATAGAGGATGCTCTCGCTCTGGGGATCCTCCCGGACGACGCGCACCGAGTGACCAGCCGGTATCCCACCGTCGCCTCCAAGGCGCGTCCACGTCGCCCCCAGATCCGTGGTGCGGAAGACGTACGGCTCGAAGTCGTTCTCCCGGTATCGCTGGACGGCGAGCAGCGCGCCGCCGTCGTGGTGCATAGAGGCGTCCACACTGTTCACCGTGCCGCCCTCGGGCATCTCGGGCGGAGTCACTTCGGTCCAGGCGTCGCCTCCGTTCCCGGAGAGGTGGACCCGGCCGTCGTCGGTTCCGGCCCACAGCACTCCGGCCACTCGGGGAGATTCGGCTAGCGCGAAGACCGTCCCGTACACCTCGACGCCGGTGTGGTCATGCTGCACCGGCCCCCCCGGCAGCGCCCCCTTTTCGGGATCGCCCACGGTCAGGTCGGGCGAAACGGTCACCCACGACAGGCCGCCATCACTGGTTCGATGGACGTAGTTGGAGGTGTGGAACACGACCTCGGGGTCGTGCCGGGACACCAGAATGGGAGCGTTCCACTGGAAACGGTAGTTCAGGTCCCGCGGGGCCACCCCGTCGGCCATCTCGGGATAAACGATCACGTTCCGGGCCCCGGCCTCCTCACGGTCCTGCCGGTCGATCTGCCCGATGTAGTTCCCGGCGTAGGTCAGCTCGGGTCTGCCCGGGGTCACGGCGATGTGCCCGCTCTCGCCTCCGGCCACGTCCAGCCAGTGGGCCTCGGGTGAGAGACCGCTGTCGCTCCACGCGGGCACGCTGATGGTCGAGTTGTCCTGCTGAGCTCCGTAGAGCCGCCGGGGGAACTCCTCATCCACGGTGAGGCGATAGAACTCGGCGGTGGGCTGGTTGCGGATGGAGGACCAGTTCTCACCCCCGTCGAGCGTGACCACCGCGCCCCCGTCGTTCGCCTCCACCATGATCCGGGAGTCGTTCGGATTGATCCACAGGTCGTGGTTGTCCCCGTGCGGAACGCGGACGGACTCGAAAGACTTGCCCGCGTCCACCGACTTCAGGAACGGAGCGTTGAGGACGTACACCGTGTCCGGATCCGTGGGGTCGGCGACCACGTGGCTGTAGTACCAGCCGCGCGCCCGGAAGCGGCGGTCCCCGTTCACCCGCGTCCAGGTGTCCCCGCCGTCGTCGCTCCGGTAGAGACCGCCCCGCTCCTCCGCGGCGGTGACGAGCGCGTACACGCGACGGGGGTCCGAAGCGGCGATGGACACTCCGATGCGGCCCACCGGGGTGTCCTCGGAAGCCTCCGGAAGCCCGCCTCCAACCAGTTCCCACGAATCTCCGCCGTCCCGGGTTCGGTAGAGGCCGCCCTCCGCGCCGCCGTCAATGAGGGTCCACGGTTTCCGCTCGGCTTGCCACATGGCGGCGAACAACTCCCGCGGATTCGCCGGGTTCATCGCAAGCTCCACCGCTCCCGTCGCATCGGAAATCTGGAGCACCGCGGACCAGGTGCTCCCTCCATCCTCGGTGCGATAGACCCCCCGCTCCGGTGAACGGCCGAAAATCTGACCGAGAACAGCCACGAAGGCCCGATCCGGATCGTCCGGGTCCACCACGATCCGGCCGATGAGTCCGGCGGCCTCAAGCCCCGCATGGGCCCAGGACCTTCCGCCGTCGGTGCTGCGGTAGACGCCGTTGCCGACCGAGATGTTGCCCCGCGGGCAGGCGGAGCCGGTCCCGACGTAGATGACGTTGGAATCGGAAGGCGCAACAGCCACCGCGCCGATGGAGCCGACCGCGAAGTCGTCATCGGAAAGGTTCGTCCACGAGACTCCGGCGTTCACCGTCTTCCACACCCCGCCACCGGTCGAGCCCAGGTAGAACACGTGGGGCTCGTCCGGGATCCCGGTGACCGTCGTCACTCGCCCGCCGCGCGCGGGCCCCACCATCCGGAAATCAATGTCCTCGAGAACCTGGGCGGGCACCCCAAATCCCTCGGGAACCTCCGCTCTGCGCACCGGCCCCTGCGCCGCGGCGGAGGCCGCCGCCATCGCCAACAAAACCAGGATGCCCGGCGCGAGGTGAACCGGGCGGCATCGCGCCGCCGGCCGCCCCGGCGACGCTTCCGGACACGCGAGCGTCATACGTCCTCCGGAGCGGCGCAGCCGACCACCGCTTCCACCTCGATTTCGACAAGGTATTCCTCCCCGACCAGATCCGCGTAGGTGAGCGTGCAAGCCGGACGGACGGCCGCGAAGAACTCCCCGTGGACTTTGGCCACGGCTTCCCAATCGACCCCCGGTTTCACATGGATCCGGGTTCGCACCACCTCATCGAGACTGCCGCCGAGCGCCTCGACCGCGGTGCGGACCTTCTCCAGCGCGAATCGCGTCTGGGCCTCCGGGTCGCCGATTGCCACCGGCCCATCGGGTCCGGTCGCGGTCGTTCCCGAAACGAGGATGCGGTCGCCCACCCTGGTCGCCCGGGAGTAGCCGAATTCGGTCTCCCACGAGACCCCACTGCCGACTCGTAAACGTTTCATTGGAAGGCCCTCGTCCCGGCTGGGCCCAGGGGCGCTCCGAGACCTGGCGACGTTCCCCGGGCAATGATGCTCGGCCAAATTCTACGGGGGCCCGGCCGCGCCCTTCTCCACGAACATGGCATCGCCGTAGGAGTAAAAGCGGTACCGCTCCCGGACCGCCTCGCGATAGGCGTCGAGCACCGCTTCGGTCCCGCCGAACGCGGCGACCAGCATGAGAAGCGAACTCTCGGGCAGATGGAAGTTGGTCAGCATCGCGGACACCACGCGGAAGCGGTGACCCGGAAGGATGAGCAGGGAGGTCTCGCCGGCGCCCGCGCCGCGCTCGAGCACCCCGGGCGTCTCCAGCACCCGCACCGTCGTGGTCCCCACTGCGACGACGCGCCGCCCCTCAGCCAGTTGGGAAAGGACGGCGTGGCTGGTCTCCGGCGGAACCGAGAATCGTTCGGCCGCCAATACGTGTTCCCGAGGATCCTCCACGCGCACCGGTGCGAACGTGCCGTACCCCACATGCAGCACGAGGTCCGCCACCGCTATCCCGCGCTCCTGCAGCCGCCCGAACATGGGCAGATCGAAATGAAGTCCGGCGGTCGGAGCGGCGACCGAACCGGGGGAACGAGCGTACACCGTCTGATACCGCTCCCGGTCGGTGCCGCCCGGTGCTTCCGAACCCGGTGGATCCCGGCGGATGTAGGGCGGCAGCGGAGTACGGCCCACCTTGCCGGCGAGCTCGAACAGGTCTTTCGCCCCCGAAAGAATCCGGATCCGGCGCTGCCCGCCCCCAAGGTCCTCACCGACCTCGAGACGCACGGTTTCCCCTTCGCCAGCAACGAGCCGCACGCCCGGGCGGAGCGCCGGCCGGGTCAGGGCGCGAAAAAGGTCGCGCGGAGCTGCCTCCTCCGGAAGGATCAGCACTTCGACGCCCCCGCCGCCAACCTCTTTGTGGGCCGGAACGCGCGCGGGAATCACCCGCGTGACGTTCCGGACCAGGAGGTCCCCCGGCCGTAGCAGCGCCGGAAGGTCCGGAAATCTCCGGTGCGCCGCCCGGCCACCTGCGCCGAGGTGCAGCAGGCGGGCGTCGCTTCGCGCGGTGGGCGGTTCCTGGGCGACGAGTTCCGCGGGCAGGTCGAACGCGAAGTCGGATGTCCGCACTAGCAGCCGGTAGTGGAACCCGGGTGAGCGCCGAGGCCGGTGAGGCCCAGTTCTCCCGGTGGGGCCAGTTCTCCCGGTGGGGGCCCGGCTGACAAGGCGCGTGAGGGAGGAATACCTGGTGTATTTCGACCGAAACGCAACGATGAGCGCCGCGCAGCGACGCGGTGAACAGCCGGTGGTGGAACCCGCGTGAGCGCCGAGGCCGGTAAGGCCCAGTTCTCCCGGTGGGGCCAGTCCTCCCGGTGGGGGCCCGGCTGACAAGGCGCGTGAGGGAGGAATACCTGGTGTATTTCGACCGAAACGCAACGATGAGCGACGCGACGCGACGCGATCAGCCGGGATGGATCGCCGGCCGAGCCCCCACCGGGAGAACTGGGCCGCGTGGGTTTCATCACAGGCTGTTTGGCTGGGATGGATCGCCGGCCGAGCCCCCACCGGGAGAACTGGGCCGCGCAGGTTTCACCACAGGCTGCTAAATCAGGTCCGGGAGACCCGGGGTGTCACCCGCCGCCGGGGTCCCTCATTGTTTGACGGCCGGCGAACCGGGAAAGAGCGTTCCCGATGCCGCGCGTCTCAGATGCCGCGCGCCCCGATCGGTGATCATGCGTCCTTTTCCTGTCCGCCTCAGGAAGCCGCGGTAGATGAGATACGGCTCATGCACCTCTTCCAGGGTTCGGTTGTCCATGCCGAGCGTGGCGGCGAGGTTGGCCACTCCCACCGGCCCGCCGGAAAAGTTGTCGAGCAGGCTCGCCAAAATCTTGCGGTCGAAGCGGTCCAGCCCCTCCTCGTCCACCTGGGCAATCTCGAGTAGCGCGAGCGCCGTATCCCGGCGAATCGTTCCATCGCTGCGCACCTCGACGTAATCCCGCACGCGGCGCAGCAGGTTGTTGGCGACCCGGGGCGTTCCACGCGCCCGGGATGCGATGTCCCGTCCGGCGTCCGGCTCCAGGTGTACCCCCAGAACCAGCGCGGCGCGCGCCAGAACCCTCTCCACCTCCGCGATGGAATAAAACTCGAGCTGGTGGACGAGCGGAAATCGATCCCGGAGGGGGCCGGTCAACAGGTCGGCGCGGGTAGTAGCCCCAATCAGCGTGAAGGGCCGCAAATCGATTCGGAGGCTGTGAGCTCCCATCTTCTCGCCGACCATGATGTCCACGTAGTGGTCCTCCATCGCCGGGTAGAGGACTTCGGCGACGGCGGGAGCGAGACGATGGATCTCGTCAATGAACAGGATCTCGTTGCGCGCCAGCGAGCTGAGCAGCGCGACCATGTCGCCGGTACGGGGTACGAGCGGTCCTGATGAAGTGTGCATGGGAACATCGAGTTCCCGGGCGAGCACCGCGGCCAGCGACGTCTTGCCAAGTCCCGGAGGCCCGTGCAGGAGCACGTGATCGAGGGGCTCGCCCCGGGCCCGGGCGGCGCTGACGCTGATCTCGAGTTGTTCGAGCACCGCGCCCTGGCCCACGTACTCCCCAAAGTCCCGGGGCCGCAGGCTCTGGTGGAACTCTTCGTCCGGGTAGCCGGGCGGAGCCTTCGGCGCACCCATTCAGTGCTCTCTCCCCGGACCCGGGGCAGGAAGTGAAGTGAACTCGGCCACTTCCCCCTCGGGCACGGGCAAATTGAGCATGCGCATCAGATCGAGGGCGTTGCCGCGCGCGAGGACGCCGTCCCGAAGCTGATAGTCGAACTCCATGGCGCCGTCCACCACCCGTTCGGTGAAATGCATGTTACGGACCCGACCCGGGAGTTCGTGGGCCAGCTCCGTGAGCGAAAGATCGTGGGTGGTCATCACGCCGATGGCGGAACGCCTGCCGAGTTCGCGCAGCAAGGCAGCCGCGGCCGCTCTACGGTCATCCGAGTTCGTCCCCTGCAGCACTTCGTCCAGCAGGAAGACCAGCGGTTCCTCGGCTGAGCCGGTATCCAGTACCGCCTTCAACGCCAGGAGTTCGGCCAGGAAGCGGGAGACCCCGTCCTGGAGTGAGTCATGGACGGCGATCGAGGCGCCGAGTGCGAGCGGCCCGAGCCGAAGGGTGGTAGCGGTGACCGGCGCACCCATGCGCGCGAGGACGAAATTGGCGCCGATGGTCCGAAGCAGAGTGCTCTTGCCGGACATGTTGGAACCCGTGACGATCAGCACATCCGCTTCTCCGCGTCCGAGGCGAACGTCATTGCGCTGGAGACGGACTTCCGGGATCAACGGATGGCCGAGACCTTTTGCTTCGAACCCCGGCAGGGCGTCGAACTCGGGGAACACGTGCCCGGGACGCTCGATGGCGTACTGCGCCAGCGCCAGGAGTGCGTCGAACTCGCCTGCGGCTCGGATCCACTCCCGCGCCTCCCGCTGGTACCGACGACGCCAACGGTCGATGGCCCAGGTGTGATGCGTCCCCCAGAACAAGAGCGCGGCTACCGGCGCAAAGAGCAGGTTGCGACGGGCTCGCAGCCGAAGCTGCAGTCGTTCGAGCTTCCCGAGCGCCGCGTGGGCGCGCGCGAGCCGCTTTGAAAGTGCCCTAAGAAGCGGGGAATCGAAACCCTCCGAGGTCACCGACAGGGCGATCTGCCGGATGCCCGCGATCTCCGATTCCATCAGGCTCAGAGCGGCTTCTAGTTCCCGAACCCGCACTCGGAGCCACAGACCCAGCGCCGCGGACAGGGCCACCGCGCCCAGGAACAAGGACGCATCGCCCACGTACATCCACCGGAACAACCCCAACATGTTGACCACGCTGAGGAGGACTGCCAAACCTCCGAGCAGTACTTCCGTCTTGCGGCCGGCAGGTTCGGAGCCTTCCTCACCCTCTTCCGCCGGAGGCGGTCGTGTCCCGTCGCGGGCGGCACCGCCCGGCCCCAACCAATCCAGCACCACCGATGATCGAGCGTTCGGCCACGGTTCGAGGCAGCCGGAAGCCGCCAGGGTTTCCTGGATCTCGATTCGGGATGCGAGCTCCCGGATGGCAATCTGACGGGACGCCACCTCCGCGGGAGGAGCGGGTTGGAGTAACCATCCGGCCAGCGTTTCTCCACCGGCATCGGTCCGCCAATCGGCGAGCCGTTCGAAGAGCCCGCCGGATCCGAAGAGGTCGAGATGGTCTCCCAGTTGGCCGTCCGCAAGCTCCGAGATCCGGTGGCGCCGATGCGCCAGGCGGTGGTCTTCGTCGACCGTATTTCGATGAGCCGGGGGCCCGCCCCTTCGGATGGCCGCCGCCGGCGTGTCGGGACTGCCCGGTTCTCCTTCGGTATCGCGATCTACCCGGAGCGCAGCCCGATGGTAAAGCTGGGCGATGTGTTGCGCTCCGCGCGCCCGGTTCCAGAGGCGCTCGTGCACGAACGCCAGCCAGACGAACGACCCGCAGGGGATGACGATCCACCAATGGGACCAGAGCCCGGCCTCACCGGCTCCAAGCGCCAAAGCGAGTGCTACCACGACGACTGCCAATCGACCCGTCGAGATCCGGCGGACCCGCCCGAGCAGCGTGGATGCCTCTCTCAGCCGGGCGTGGGCGCGGTCCCAGAACTCGTTGGTATCTGCGGGCGAAGGGGCGATCATTGGCAGCCGGTGGACAAAGTGGCGTGAGCGCCGAGAGCTGCGAGGCCCAGTTCTCCCGGTGGGGCCAGTTCTCCCGGTGGGGGCCCGGCTGACAAGGCGCGCGAGGGAGGAGCCCGCACCGGGAGAACTGGCCCGAGTGTATTTCGACCGAAGCGCAACGATAAGCGAAGCGAAGCGCCAGTTCTCCCGGTGGGGGGGCGGTTCAGCCGGGATGGATCGCCGCTCGAGCCCCCACCGGGAGAACTGGGCCGCGTGACTTTGTTCACAGGCTGCTCAGGATCCTCGAGCGGACAGGCGACTGAGAGCCACCTTGAAGAGATCCTGCAGGTCGGCGTCGGGCTTTTCGGCCCGGACGGATTGCACGACTTCCTCGATGCGGCGCCGGTCGGTGAACTGCAGGTTGGTGAAGGCGGTGACCAACGCCTCGCGCACCGGATCTCGCGCCTCGACCGCCGGCGCTGCCGGGCTTTCCTCCTCCGGCAGCGCCTCCGCAAGTTCCGTAATGAGGCGGCGCGCCAGTTTTGCGCCCACTCCCGGAGCTGCCTGGAGCAGCTTCACTTCCTTGTCCCGGATGGCCTGGCGCAGCCGCGGAACGGACAGCGACAGGAGATTCAGGGCCACGGAAGGGCCCACCCCACTGACTCCCCGGAGCTGGTCGAAGAGGACCGCTTCTTCAGTCTCTCGGAATCCGTAGAGCTGAACGGTCTCCTCGCGATGCAGCAACATCCGGACGGTGAGCGATATCTCGTCTCCCGGAACTCCAAGGCGCGACGCGGTGCCCGTCGATACCTGCAGCCGGAAACCGATCCCATGGACGTCAAGCACGACATGGCCTTCGCCAGTCGCAAGCAGCCTGCCGGCGAGGCGCTCGATCACCCGGATCGTCCCTGGGTGGCACGGGCCAGACGGGCCTTGGCCCGCCGGGCGTCCAGATGGCAAATGGCGACGGCGAGCGCGTCCGCCGCGTCCTCCGAGGCCGGCGGGTCGGCCATCCCGAGTCGCCGGGCCACCATGCTGGCCACCGAACCCTTGCCGGCCGCTCCGTATCCGGTAAGCGCCTGTTTGACAGAGCGCGGGCTGTATTCGGCGACGGGCAGATCCGCCGCAGTCACCAGGACAGCGCCACGGGCGTGTCCGAGGGTGAGAGCCGCGCCGGCGCTCACCGCGCTGAAGACCGTCTCCACGGCGACTTCATCGGGATGAAGCCGCCTGATGACTTCCCCGATTTCCCGATGGAGCGTTTGGAGGCGCAGCACAAGCGGGGCACGGGGTGAGCACCGCACGGTCCCGTAGTCCACGACCCGGAGCCTGCCCTCCGTCTCCTCCACCGCTCCCCAGCCGGTGATCCGCGAGCCGGGATCGAGCCCGACGACCCGAATCCCAGGCCGAATCCCAGGCGGAATCCCGGGCTCGCCAGCGGCCTTCGACGGATGCAAGAGGGTCAGCAGCCTGTGGATAAGGGGACGTGAGTACCGAGACCGGTGAGGCCCAGTTCTCCCGGTGGGGCCAGTCCTCCCGGTGGGGGCCCGGCTGACAAGGCGCGCGAGGGAGGAGCCCCCACCGGGAGAACTGGCCCGAGCGTATTTCGACCGAAGCGCAACGATGAGCGACGCGAAGCGTCACGGTTCAGCCGGGATGCATCGCCGGTCGCTTCCGGAGCGGGGCGCGAGCACCGCGGAGACCCCGGAGCGGAAGGGACGGGGGGCGTCGTCACCCGACCACCATCCCTTCTGGCTCGGGCTTCCGGAGCGGGGCGCCAGCACCGCGGAGACCCCGGAGCGGAAGGGACGGGGGGCGGGGTCACCCGACCACCATCCCTTCTGGCTCGGGCTTCCGGAGCGGGGCGCCAGCACCGCGGAGACCCCGGAGCGGAAGGGACGGGGGGCGGGGTCACCCGACCACCATCCCTTCTGGCTCGGGCTTCCGGAGCGGGGCGCCAGCACCGCGGAGACCCCGGAGCGGAAGGGACGGGGGGCGGGGTCACCCGACCACCATCCCTTCTGGCTCGGGAATACCGCGTAACTTTGTCCACAGGCTGCTTGGCCGTCAGGACGCCGCGACGTCCAGCTCTTCGTCGTCCATGTCGAAGTTCGCCCAGACGCCAATTACGTCCTCGTGATCCTCAAGCGCGTCCATGAGCTTGAGGACTCGCTGGGCCTCACCCCCGACGACCCGTACATGCTGAGTGGCGAGCATTGCGATCTCTTCGCTGTCACACCGGATCCCGCTCGATCCCAGCGCGTCCCTTACGGCGGCGAAGACCTCCGGAGGGCAGCGCAGGTCCCAATGCTCGCCGTCCTCGAGCACGTCACTGCCGCCGCTCGACAGGACGATGTCAATCAGATCGTCTTCGGAAGCCTGATCCCTGGGCACCAGGAACTGTCCGGCCTTTTCGAACATCCAGTTGACCGATCCGTTTTCTCCGAGGTTCCCCCCGTACTTGGAGAACAGGTGGCGAACGTCGCTGACCGTGCGGTTTCGGTTGTCAGTCGCCACCTGAACGAAGACCGCCACTCCGCCGGCGGCATAGCCCTCATAGCTCGCTTCTTCGATCCGAAAACCGGGGAGGTCGCCGGTGCCCTTCTTGATCGCGCGATCAATGTTGTCGCGCGGGACATTTCCGGCCTTCGCCTTGTCGACGGCCAACCGCAGCCGTGGATTGAACTGCTGGCCGCCACCGCCGATGCGGGCGGCCATCGTGACCTCCTTGAGGAGCCGGGTGAACGCCTTGCCGCGCTTCGCGTCCACGATCGCCTTCTTGTGGCGGATCGAGTGCCATTTGCTGTGTCCCGACAACGACCGTTTCTCCTATTGGCCCCTTCCGGTCCGATCCTCGCTCCCGAACGTCCGTCACCGAGAGACTCCGGCGAGCGCTGCCGCCGAGCAGGCCTCCGAAAATCGTAACCCAACCGGCGGCGAGCGCTCCGTCCGGCAGGGCCTCGGCCATCCCGGCGCCGGACACCCGAAGCTGGCGTCCCACCGCCCCAGTTCGCTCCGCCTGGCCGGTGGTGGCGAAACTCTGCCGGCGTCCGTCCCCGGCGCTCTGCGCCTGGGGGACCCTTCCCCACGGGCGACTAGTCGTCGAACACGAACGCCGGTTCCGCGTAGTAGCGAACGCGGCCGGAGTCGAAGCGGTCGGCAACGAGGTCTTCGAGGCGCCTTCGCTTTTCGTCGAGAGGGAGGTTCATTTCAAGAAACGAAAGCGGCAGGTTGAAGCCCAGGACGCGCCGGGGAACCAGAAATCTCGTAATCCCGGACGGCAGCCGTTCGCCCGCCTCGGCAATTGCGAGCACCTCTTCCTTCGAGATGCCGGCGTACTCGAGCATGCCCCCGAAACCGGGATACGCAGATCGCACCTGATCGAGGTCGCCGTGGGGAATACGCGCGAGCCTGGCGCGCGGGTGGGTGTATCGGGCACAAAGGTCCCGGAGCGCCGCCGCGCGCTTCGATGGCTCGGACGGAGCCAGAAACACCGTTTCGTCACCGCCCGGAAGCACCAGACGGCAGATGGGGCCACCGCCCGGTGTCTCCTGCCGGGGCGCCGGGAGCTGAATCCGGGTGTTGGCCGGGGGATCTTTGACGATGGCGGCAGCCTCGCGGGCGCGGATCACGTGGTTCCAGTGCGATAGATCCAGTGCGGGGTCTCCGAATTCCTCCGTCTGCACCAACGCGTGCCGGATTCCCATGCGCGACAGAGCCTCAATACGATTCGCTCCGTCCAGCAGCAGCCGAGTTCGTCCGGGCAATCGCGCGACGATCGGCGGATTCCGGAGGACGCCGTCGGTGCCGAGGCGTTCGATCAGGGCCGCGACCCTGGCCAGATCGACTTCTTCGTGAAAGCGGATATCCCTGACCGGCAGGACTTCCATAACCGGAATCCCGGTTTCCGGGAGTTGTTCGCCAAGACTGGACACGGGGCCGCGATTGTAGAGTCGCTTCCGGACATCGAGCGGTCCAGAAGGGGGCGCCGGGTCAGGGCGTAACTCGTCGTTGGCTTGTCCAACGGTGCGCCTCCCTTCCGAACCGCCCGGCGCTTCGCGCCGGGCTTCCGAAGTGCGGCGAGAGCCGCACGGAGACCCCGGAGCGGGAGTGGGTGGGGTCGGGGAACCCGACTCCCAGCCGCTCCTGGCTCGGGCTTCCGAAGTGCGGCGAGAGCCGCACGGAGACCCCGGAGCGGGAGTGGCTGGGGTCGGGGAACCCGACTCCCAGCCGCTCCTGGCTCGGGAATCGCAACTCCGTCGCGCGCCTCCGCGCGCTTCGGCGAGTTCCGATTCGTCGTACATTCTTGTGAAAGGGGGGCGGGAGCCCCCCTTTCACACTTTCCCCCCGATCACGCAGGTGGCGAACAAGGTTCGCCGCCATCAGTTTCGGTCGTTCCGCAGTACGTGAGATGGCCCTGCACGGCCGGGAACGCCGATCGGAAGAGTCCGGCAAGTTGCTGCTCTGTCCCAGCGTGGTCTTGGTAGAATTTCGGGTTGCCCACTGCGGCTTCTCCCTATGTCCACTGACCACCGCACCCGCTGGCTCCTCTCGCTCGTTCTTGGGCTGTTCGTCGGCCTTCCGGCGTGCTCGGGTGGAGACAGCAACGCAATCCGGATCGGAGCCGCTCTCCCGCTGAGTGGGAAACACGCAAACGTTGGCGGGTTCTTCCGGGACGGATACCAACTGGCCGTCCAGGAGGCCAATGCTCAGGGCGGCGTGGAAATCGACGGCGTTCGGCGCCCGATTGAGTTGCGCGTCTACGACGACAAGAGCGACGCCTCCATCTCCCCGAGCCTGTTGGAACGGCTGATCGCCGTTGACGGCGCCGTCGCACTCCTTTCGGGCTATTCGACCCCGCTGGTTCAGGCGCAGGTCATCGTGCCGATGCGTCGCGGAATTCCATTCGTGAATGCCGGCGGAGCCTCGAAATCGATTTTCCGCGAAGGCAACCAGTGGGTTTTCGGCGCGCTCAGTCCCGTGGAGGCGCTCGCCAGCACGACGCTCGAATGGCTGATGTGGGAACAGGACCAGGATCGCCTTCGCCAACCGCTTCGGGTGGCGATGGTGTGGCAGAACACGGACCACGGCCGCGAGTACCGGACGGGTGTTGGGAACACTGTCGAAGCGAATCCGGACCGATTCGAACTGGTCCTTGACGAATCGTTCGAGCACCTGTCGAGCGATCACACCTCGCTAATCGTCAAGGTGCGTTCGGTCGCTGCAGATGTCTTTCTTTCGGACGCCCACGAGCCCGATTTCCTCCTGCAACATCGCGCCTACGTGGAGCAGGGACTTGGGCACATCGCGGTGAGCTACGGAGCCCGGGGCCCGGAGCGCTCGGTTCGCGCGGGTCTCGGCGAAGCAGTTTCCCACCTCGTTTCGGCGCAGTGGTGGACCCGGGCGCTGCCCTACGCGAGATCCCACAGCTTCATCGAACAGTACGAGTCGCAGTTCGGGGGACCGGTGACCGAGTACTACCCGGCGGTCGCTTACGAAGCGGCAAGGGCCCTTATTACCGCCATCGGGAACGCGGGGGCTACGGAACCCGAAGCAATTCGCGACGCACTCCAGTCTCTCGAACTCACTGACTCGCTCCTTCCCGGAGGGCGCCTCTACTTCCCGGCGGAAAGCCGGTACCAAATCCAGAACCGCTGCGTCATCGTGCAGAACCAGCCAGACGGGGGAGTCCGCATCATCTACCCGCCCGAAGCGGCGGAGGGACCCTCCTTTTTGGGAAGCTGAGGCGGATCCGTCCTGCAGCCCATGCGAAAGACTTCAACAGCTGGTCTCTGCCCCGAGTTCGCGGGGTAGTCGCTCCGCGTGGCGCCCCGAGCCGATTTGCGATGGGGCGAGGCTGCGACCTAAGTCTCGCGGGCAGGCTGCTAGAAATGTCAGGCGGGCCGGGCCGTGGTTGATCTCTTCTCGATCCTGGCCTCCGGGATTCTGGTGGGCACGGTGTACGCCTACATGGCGTACGGGCTCGGCCTCATCTACGGTGTCCTGCGGGTCGTCAATCTCGCGCACGGGGCCTTCCTGACCCTCGGCGTGTACGTGACCTGGTGGCTCAACACCACGTTCGGAATCGATCCGCTCGTTTCCATCCTGATCACGGTTCCCCTCGGCTTTGCGCTGGGGGCCACCGTGGAGCGGACGCTGGTGTTTCGCCTCCGGGACAGCCCCCCGGTCACCACGCTGCTCCTGCTGTTTGGAGTGTGGCTGATCGTCCGCAACTTGCTGTATCTGATATTTGGCGGAGCCGACCGGGCGCTCCTGACGTCCTATTCCCTCGAGTCGGTGGCCGTTGGGCCTCTGACAATCAGCATCTCGCGGCTCATCGTGGCCGGCTTTTCGTTGCTCGGTTTCGTGGTCCTGGCCCTGTTGCTGAAACGAAGCTGGGCGGGCCTGGCGCTGCGCGCCGTCGCCCAGGATCGCGAGGCCGCCGCTCTCTCCGGAGTGCCGGTAAACCGGGTATGGGCGATCGCCTTCGGAATCGGCTCCGCACTGGCGATGTCCGCGGGAAGCCTGATGTCGCTGTTTTACTCCGTGACTCCCGAATTTGGCGCCCGGTTCCTCCTGAAGAGCTTTTGCGTCGTCGTGCTGGGAGGACTCACCAACATCGGCGGAATCCTCATCGCCGGCATCGGGCTCGGAATCGCCGAGGACCTGACCGCCTTCTATGTGCACACCGGCTACCGGGACGTGGTGAGCTTCCTGGTCCTGACCGCCGCTCTCGTGGCGCGCCGCGCCGACGCGGACAACTAGCAGCCCGTGGAAAAAGCACCCCGCATCGCGCCCACCGCACGATCCGCATGCACGCCACGAAGTCTTTCCGATGCGGGGCGCCTTCTCCACGGGATGGTGGAGGGAATCGCTACGCGATTCCCTCCACCGTTCTTCGTGGGGAGGGGACACCCCTCCCCACACCCCACCCCCACGGCGCTCCGCGCCGCGGAGTCACGATGGGCAGCGTTCGCCAGAGGCTGCTAGCCGTGGAGCCTTCTTCCCAGCGCCGGCGCCTCCTGCTTGGCGCTGCCTCGGTGGCCGCGGTAGCGGCAGTCGGTCCGCTACTGATCGCCAACCCGTACGCCTCCCGACTCGCTCAGCTTCTGTTTCTCAACATTCTGCTGGCGAGCGCCTGGAATCTGGTGGGGGGTTTCGCCGGACAGATTTCGTTCGGCAATTCCTCGCTCTTCGGTGTCGGCGCCTACGCCACCTCCATGCTGTGGCTTGCCGGTGTTCATCCCTTCCTGACCATGCCCGTGGCCGCCCTGCTCGCAGCCCTGTTCGGAGTGGCCTGGGGATGGCCCTGCCTTCGACTCCGCGGGCCCTACTTCGCGATCGCCACGATCGGCGTAGCGGAGGCGACACGGATCGTGGTGAATCAGGTCGAAGCCGCTGGCGGGGCCTCGGGCTTGACGCTTCCACTCGAGGAGGATCTGGGACCGGTGTTGCTTTACGGTCTGGGCGCCGCCCTCGCGGTGACCGCGGTGCTCCTGAGTTCCGCGGTGAGGCGTTCGCGCCTCGGCCTGGGATTGATCGCACTCCGGGAGGACGCGCGGGCGGCCGCTGCCTCCGGCGTGGACATTGCCCGGCAACAGGTCACCGTTTTCGCCATCGCCGCCGCGCTAACCGGGCTCGGGGGCGGCTACTACGCCCTGTTCACCCTCTACGTGGTTCCCGAGAAGGTGTTCGGCTTCGATCTCTCAATCAGCCTCGTGCTCATGGTGCTGGTGGGGGGAATCGGCACGGTGATGGGACCGATCCTGGGGGCGGCGATCTTCCTCTTCCTCGAGCAGTTCGTGCTGGTAAGCCTCCCGAACGTACACCTCGCGGCGTTCGGAGCGCTGCTGATTTTCATCATCCTGCTGGAGCCTCGCGGAGTCGCGCCGCGCCTCGCCCAACTCGTGGCGCTGATACGCAGGAGAACGGGATGAGCCGTCCGGCCGCCGGATCCGCCCTGGTCGAAGCGAGAGGAGTCGTGAAGCGCTTCGGTGGCCTCACGGCCGTGCACCGCCTTGATCTGACCCTTCGGGAAGGCGAGATCTTGGGCCTCATCGGCCCGAATGGCGCGGGCAAGACAACTCTCTTCAACCTGCTGAGCGGCCAATTCCCCCCCGACGCCGGACAGATCCGCTTGCTTGGCCGGGAAATCCAGCACCTTCCGTCCCACCGGATCTGCCGGCTGGGGCTCGCGCGCACCTTTCAGGTCCCGCGCCCCTTCCTGGCCATGACGGTGTTCGAAAGCGTCCTGGTCGGCGCGCAGTTCGGCCGGCGCGTCTCGGGAGTTTCCCCTTCTGACACGGCGGAGGCATGCCTTTCCCTGACCCGGCTCGGATCCCGTCGCGAGGCGCCCGTCCATTTCTTGAATCTGGCCGAACGGAAGCGACTCGACCTCGCGCGTGCCCTCGCGACCAGACCCCGGGTTCTCCTGGTCGACGAGGTGGCAGCGGGCCTCAATCCCACCGAAGTGCGCGAAACCGTGGGGATCTTGAGGGAGGTCCACGCGAGCGGTATCGGCATCATCTACGTCGAACATGTGATGGAAGCGGTGCTGGATATCTCCCATCGTGTTCACGTGCTCGACCACGGCGCCACGATCGCGATCGGAACCCCCGAAGAAATAACGCGGAATCCCGCCGTGATCGAGGCGTATCTCGGCCGGTCGGCCGGATCCTGAGGAAGCGTGTCGAAGACCATGACGGTCCGCCGAAGAGCCGCCAGCCAGGCGTCTCCTCCACGGCTTTTCCCATCCGCCGGGATCCGCGCCCCGAGCAGCCGGTGGTGAAACCCACGCGGCCCAGTTCTCCCGGTGGGGGCTCGGCCGGCGATCCATCCCGGCTGAACCACTCCGCTTCGCTCCGTTCTGCGTTGCGTTTCGGTCGAAATACACTCGGGCCAGTTCTCCCGGTGGGGGCTCCTCCCTCACGCGCCTTGTCAGCCGGGCCCCCACCGGGCTCGGCGCTCACCCGGGTTCCACCACCGGCTGCTAGAGGAGAATGTCGATGAGTCTTCTCGAGATTCGGGATCTGCAGGTACGCCGGGGCGGCATACCTGCGCTCCGCGGCGTGACCCTCGAGGTGGGCCGGCGGGAGGTGGTGGCTCTTTTGGGAGCGAACGGCGCCGGCAAGACAACCACGCTGCGGGCGATCAGCGACCTCTCCAAACCCGAAGCGGGAGAGATCCGGTTCGAGGGACGTTCCATCGTGGGCATCGGATCAGCCCGCGTAGTCGAGGCCGGCATTGCGCACGTGCCTGAAGGAAGCCGTATCTGGCCCGAAATGACGGTGCTCGAGAATCTGAGGCTCGGCGCCTACGCCGTTCGGCGGAAGGGCTCGGTAGCCCGACGGTTGGAGGCCATTCTCGAGCTCTTGCCTCGGCTCGCCGAACGTGCGGGGCAGTTGGCAGGCACTCTTTCCGGAGGAGAGCGCCAAATGGCCGCGATCGGGCGGGCGCTGATGGCTTCTCCGGCACTGCTGCTCATGGACGAACCATCGCTGGGGCTCTCGCCCCGCGTGGTGGACACTGTGTTCGACACGATCCAGGCCATCCGCAAGGAGGGAGTCGCGGTGCTGCTCGTAGAGCAGAACGTGATGCGAGCGCTCGAGATCGCGGAGCGCGGCTACGTGCTCGAAGGCGGGAAAGTCGTCCGTCAGGGAAGCGGAGCGGAACTCCTCGACGATCCCGAGGTGCGACGGGCCTATCTCGGAAGAACCGCAGACAGCGGGAATCCCGGCGCCTGAGCGGGGCCGGCTCCCCGCCCCCGTCGGTCGGCCGTCGGTTGGCCGGGCAGGCCGACCGCAGCAGCTATCGGAGACTACTCCGAGAGCCAGCCGGTGATGGCGACGAACTCGCCGTTCTCGACGTGCTTCAGCGTCACGGCGTCGAAACCAAGGTGACTCTGCTCGGAGAACGTCACGGGATGACCCATCAGGCCCTGCCAGTTGTCGATGGTTTCGAGCCCGCGGATTAGGTTGATCCGCCTGAGATCGGGTCCCGCACGCTCCATCCCCTCGGCAGCGAGCTGAGCCCAGGCCATTCCCAGCATCGCGTAGTCCCCGAACGGCACTTCGGGCGCGTAGTCGCTGAGAATTTCTTTCACCAAGCGGGTGGCGTCCGAGTCAATGGAAAGGTCAGGAGTTGTTGACGCCACGATCATGCCTTCGACGGCATCACCGGCAAGATCGATCATCAGCGGATCCGCCATCGCAAACCCACCGAGCAGGATCGGATTCCAGTCAGGATCAGCGGCGATCGCCTTCGCTACCTCGGCTCCGTACTCAGCAACTCCCCAAATGAGAATCGCGCCCGCCTGTTTCTCCTTGAACTCCGCAAGGGCCACTTCGAGGTCGGCTCCGTCCTTGGGGCTGCGCCGCATTCCGACGTCTTCGGGAGCAGCCTCGGGCCGGCCCCAACTGCCGCCATCAACCCGCTGGACCCGCCACAAAACCCCCTCGCCTCCGGTCGGGTACTCGTGCCATCCCTCACTGGTGGGGTCATCGGTCCGCGGGCGCCGGGGACGGCTGGAAATCCGCGCGTAGCGAACGTCCACGCCTTCCGGAAGAGCGGCTGCCACCTGCTCGTAAAAGCGCCGGACGCCGAGCCGGTAGCCCTCCTGCCCCTGAATCCCAAAGGGGGTGTCCTCGGCGAGCGAAGCAATCCGATCGACGCCGAGTTCGGAAAGCGCGTAGCGCGCTAGGACCTGCGCCGCGGTAATGGAAGTGGGAAGAATGGAAAAGATGTAGGCGTCGAGCGGTTCCGTCCATTCCCGCGCGCTGGAACCGGGATTCACCCAGGGCACCAGTCGCAACCCCACCGCGTCCCTGACCGCGAGGCTGTTGGCGCTGCTCATCCCGCCCACCATCGCGAAGACCTGCTCCTCGCGCAGCAGTTGATCAACGAGGGCAGGAGTCTTCTCCGGATCTCCCTGATCGTCCTTGAGGCTCAAACGGACCATGCGGCCGTGGACGCCCCCCTGATCGTTGAGCCACTCAAAGTAAGCAGCCATCGAGCGGCCGACATTGCCAAGCGCCGCATAGGGACCCGTCAGGGGAGCAAAACTGCCCAATCGGATCTCATCCCCCGTGACACCAATGTCCGTCCCGCCGCAGGCACCGGCGAAAAGGGCCAGGGAGAGTCCAGTGGCGAAGAAGCGGCGACGCCAGCGGCTGGCGCCCTTGGCGGATGGCGGACAATGGAAGCGCACGGCGGAAGTCTCCTCCCCAAAGCAGTGGAAGTTATGGGAATCGCGTAAGGCGGACCGGGGAATTTAACATAGGGACCGGGGTCGGAACGATCCCGGGAAGGCGGAGAATCCGGCGGCGCCCCGCGCACGACTCCCCGCATCCTGACCGAAGCGGGCAGCCGGAAGAGCCTCCGGAGCGAAACCCGCTTCGGAAGAAGGCCAAGGGCAGGCAGCCGGTAAGAAGGCGCGGGGTTCGGCCGGCGGTTCTCCGTTTGGCTCCCTGGAACCCTGACTCTCACACCGCGGTTTCCATCGGCTGTCTGGGGGACCGACTGTCGCGGGGCGCGCCGCGGCCCGTGATGGAAAGGTCCGCTATGGCGAAGCAGGCGCCTTGGGTTCGGCGGGCGGCGCTTCCGCCGGAGGCGGAGAAGGCGCTTCCGCCGGAGGCGGAGAAGGCGCTTCCGCCGGAGGTGGAGAAGGCGCTTCCGCCGGAGGCGGAGAAGGCGCTTCCGCCGGAGGTGGAGAAGGCGCTTCCGCCGGAGGCGGAGAAGGCGCTTCCGCCGGAGGTGGAGAAGGCGCTTCCGCCGGAGGCGGAGAAGGCGCTTCCGCCGGAGGTGGAGAAGGCGCTTCCGCCGGAGGCGGAGAAGGCGCTTCCGCCGGAGGCGGAGAAGGCGCTTCCGCCGGAGGCGGAGAAGGCGCTTCCGCCGGAGGCGGAGAAGGCGCTTCCGCGGATCGGGTCGCCTTCTTTCGCGTCGCCTTCTTTCGGGCGACCTTCTTGCGCGTCACCTTCTTCCGGGTCGCCACCTTCCGGGTCGCCTTCTTCCGCGTCACCTTCTTGCGCGTCACCTTTTTCCGGGTCGCCACCTTCCGGGTCGTCTTCTTCCGGGCAACCTTCTTGCGCGTCACCTTCTTCCGGGTCGCCACCTTACGGGTCGTCTTCTTCCGGGCAACCTTCTTGCGCGTCACCTTCTTCCGGGTCGCCACCTTACGGGTCGTCTTCTTCCGGGCGACCTTCTTGCGCGTCACCTTCTTCCGGGTGGCCACCCTACGGGTCGTCTTCTTCCGGGTTGTCTTCTTCCGCGTCACCTTCTTCCGGGTGGCCACCCTACGGGTCGTCTTCTTCCGGGCGACTTTCTTGCGCGTCACCTTCTTCCGGGTGGCTGCCTTACGGGTCGTCTTCTTCCGGGTTGTCTTCTTCCGGGTTGTCTTCTTCCGCGTCACCTTCTTCCGGGTGGCCACCCTACGGGTCGTCTTCTTCCGGGCGACTTTCTTGCGCGTCACCTTCTTCCGGGTGGCCGCCTTACGGGTCGTCTTCTTCCGAGCGGCCTTCTTGCGCGTCACCTTCTTCCGGGTCGCCACCTTCCGGGTCGTCTTCTTCCGGGTTGTCTTCTTCCGGGCGACTTTCTTGCGCGTCACCTTCTTCCGGGTGGCCGCCTTACGGGTCACCTTCTTGCGCGTGGCTTTCTTGCGCGCTGGCGCCTTGCCGGTCAGTCGTTTCCGTGTTGCTTTCTTGCGTGTCGCCTTCCTCACTGCCGACAGCCGTGAGGCACTCCCGCGCGCGGCAGTCTTCTTCCGGGCGACCTTCTTCCGGGCGACCTTCTTCCGCGTGGCTTTGCTGCGCGACGTCACACGCACCGCCGCTTTCTTGCGCGTAGCTTTCTTTGCTGACCGCCTGGTCTTTTTCTTCATTACGGGCCTATTCACCTTTCGCGAGAATTCCAACGGATGGAAACAAGGCGGCGAGACGCCGCCGCTGCGCATCCCGCAAACGCAGCGTAGCACTACCTCCGAATCTCGGTCAACCTTACCGATAGCCGTTGTAGAGGACACAACGCAGCATCAAGAGATGGGACGAATGACCTGCTGGCAGCCTATGGACGAATTCACGCGGCCCCGTTCTCCCGCTGGGGGCCCAGGCGCTCACGCCACTTTGTCCACCGGCTGTCAACAGCCGGTGGCGAAACCCAGGCGGCCCAGTTCTCCCGGTGGGGGCTCGGCCAGCGATCCATCCTGGCTGAACCGCGTCGCTTTGCGCCGCTCATCGTTGCGTTTCGGTCGCAATACACCCGGTATTCCTCCCTCACGCGCCTTGTCAGCCGGACCCCCACCGGGAGAACTGGGCCTCCCCGGCCTCGGCGCTCACCCGGGTTCCACCACCGGCTGTTAGTCTGTCTGACCACTTCGCTCATCTTTCAGCCAGTATCAGGAACAAACTCGTGTCGAGCGCTCCGGATAACCTGCGAGACGCCACCGTGAACCGGATCAGGGTATGGGCCGACTATCTCAAGATCGAACATACGCTGTTTTCGGTACCTCTCATTTACGCTGGCGCACTGTTGGCTGAACCCCCACTGACCCTTCGTACCGCGGTGTTGATTCTGGTGGCCGCCACCGGGGCGCGCACAACGGCGATGGGGCTCAATCGAATTCTGGATCGCCACCTTGATGCGCAGAATCCGCGCACCGCGACGCGAGCGCTGCCGACCGGAAAGATCACGCTCGGGGGCGCGGTGCTGGTCGCCGCCCTTTCGTTTGCCGTGTCCCTCGCGGCCGCATGGGCCATTTCCCCGCGCTGTCTCCTGATCAGCCCCGTTCCGCTGTTGGCTTTCTTTGGTTATCCACTGCTGAAGCGTTTCACCAAGTGGGCGCATCTTGGTCTCGGCCTCACGCTCACGCTGGGCCCGCTCTGCGGCTTTTACGCCGTGGCCCTCGAATGGCGGGGCCTCTTTCCGATCGTGGCGCTGGCTGCCTTTACCGCATTCTGGTCTGCCGGTTTCGACATTCTGTATGCGACTCTGGACGAAGACTCTGACCGGAAGACCGGCGTCTTCTCCCTGCCGGCGGCCATCGGAAGTCGCCGCGCCCTGCGGGTTGCCGCCGGGCTGCACGCCTTTGCCTTCTGCACCCTCATCATTCTCTTCTCCACGTCGCTTCACGGCGTCTTGTCAGGTATTTTCTTTGTCCTCGCCGGGATTCTCTTCGTCGCGCAGCATCGGCTCCGGAACCACGTGAATTTCGCGTTCTTTCAGGCGAACTCGATTCTCGGGGGCGTCGTCTTTCTGGGCGTACTGTTCTCTCGTCCTCCCATTGCCGGATCATGAGAATTGTCGTAGGAATCTCGGGCTCCTCGGGGGCGGTGTACGGCGTTCGCTTCCTGAAGCGCTGCCCCGGAGAAAAACACCTGATCGTCTCCCAATGGGGTGAGGAGGTACTGCGGCTCGAGATGGGCCTCACATTGAACGACCTGAAAGGAGATGTGCGACGTGTCCATCGGGACTCCGATCTCGCGGCGCCGTGGTCGTCGGGTTCCAACCGCTACGACGCACTGGTCCTCATCCCATGCAGCCTCTCGACGCTCGGCAAAGTGGCGAACGGCATCGCCGACACCCTGATTACTCGTGCGGCCCAGGTCGCCCTCAAGGAACGCATGCGCCTTGTGCTCTGCGTGCGCGAAACCCCTTGGTCCACCATCACGTTGCGCAACGCGCTCGCGGTCTCTGAAGCGGGGGGAATCGTGATGCCGGTGGCGCCGCCCTGGTATCGAAATCCAGGCACGATGTCTGAGGTCGTGGACGGCTTTTGTGACAAGGTGCTCGGCGTGCTCGGGCTCGGCGACGCCCCCGGGTGGCGCGAGGAAGAAACCCGCTAGGCCGCACCGGGGCAAAGTCGGAAAGCCGAGCCCCACTTCTTCTCGGTCGGCGGTACGCGTGCCGCCCCCCTCCGGCGAGCTGTGCCGGGCCCCACCGGGAGAAACCCTCATGATGGGGTCCTCCTGCACACCCCCGCCCGTGATGAAAAGGCGCAGACGCGGAACGCCGGAGGTGCAAGGTGGTGACGGCCGCACGGGAACGCCGACCTGCGGTCGGCACAGCCCGCCGGAGGCGGGCGGCGGGAAGGACCCCTAGCAGCCTGTGGTGAAACCCACGCGGCGTTCGAGCGGCGATCCATCCCGCCTGAGCCGCCCCCCCACCGGGAGAACTGGCGCTTTGCGGCGCTCTGCGTTGCGTTTCGGTCGAAATACACTCGGTATTCCTCCCTCACGCGCCTTGTCAGGCGGACCCCCACCGGGAGAACTGGGCCTCACCGCTCTCGGCGCTCACCCGGGTTCCACCACAGGCCGCTAGTTCCGAGGTGATCCCTTCTCGGCGGGAATCCCAGCGTTCGGCGTGATCCGTACATTGGAGTGGCAGACACCGTTCGCAGCGCAGCGGGCCCCGTGCCTGCACCCCGTGAAGGCGGACGGCAATGAACCGCCCGCGGCCCTGCGGGCCGCTGTGCCGGGCCCCACCGGGAGAAACCCACATGATCGGGTCGGCCCGTTCACCCCGCCCGCATCAAAAAGGTGGTGTGGCACTGACGCTGGTCGGGCCCGGCGTCATAGCCGCAGGTTTCGCGCTCCCGCGCGATGCCGGTCAGAGACCGGCGCTCCGCTGTCGCGCGCCATCCGGCCCTTGAGGGGTACGGGCCGAGAAGGGAGCCTTTCCGACGGTTGGGGTCTCTGCCGCCGCGGCCCTGCGGGCCGCTGTGCCGACCGGAGGTCCGGCGTTCCCTTGCCCGTGTGCCGTAAAAACGTGTGGCGGCGCATAGCTGACCGGGCCAGAGAAATGGCGGCGAACCGGAGGTTCGCCGTCTGCGTGTCCGGGGGGAAAGTGTGAAAGGGGGGCTCGCCCTCCTTTCACAATCAACAACGACCAATCGGAACTTGCCGCAGCCCGCCGGAGGCGGGCGAGGAAGTTTCGATTGCCGGCGCGGAGCGCCGGGCGGTTCGGGAGGGGGGGCAACACCCTTCCCACTTGAAAACCCGGACAGGTCCAGCAATGTGCCCCCGCTTCCGGACCGCTCGACCTCGCGTGCTACGATTTTCTGTCCGCCATTGAGGCCCGTTTGAGCCCGGGATGCCCAAGGCACCCGGCCTCTTTCCCGAGCGTTTCGCTTTGGAGATCTCCTGTGTTGCTTGCCGAAGGCGTCGCGTTTCGCGACCGAGCCCTGGTCCCCATCTGGGAGAAGGTGCTCGCCGGCGACCGCCTCGCCTTCGACGACGGAATCACACTGCTCCAGACCGTTGATCTGCCGGCGCTGGCGCGGATGGCCGACCATGCCGCCAGAGCGCGCAATGGCGACCGGGTCCAGTTTGTCGTGAACCGGCAGATCAACCCGACCAACCTGTGCGTACTGTCCTGCGTCTTCTGTGATTTCGCCGCGAAACCGGGCGATGCGCACGCCTACGAGCAGTCCCTCGAGGAAGTCCTCGCCCAAGTGTCCGAGGAGCTCTCGGAGGTTCATATCGTCGGCGGCCTGCACCCCAAGTGGCCCTTCGCCCGGTATCTCGAGATCGTTAGCGAGATTCACCGTCAGTTTCCGAGGGTCCAGATCAAGGCGTGGACAGCCGTGGAAATCGACTGGTTCGCCCGATTGGAGAAAACCACCATCGAGGACATCCTGATCCGGCTGCAGGAGGCGGGCCTCAACGCCCTTCCCGGTGGGGGGGCCGAGGTGTTCTCAGACCGGGTCCGCAAGGAAACGTTCAAGACCAAGATCGGTCGGGGAAAGTGGTTCGAAGTCCACCGGGCCGCTCATCGTTTGGGGATCATGACGAACGCGACCCTGCTGTACGGGCACATCGAGACGCTCGGGGAGCGCGTGGATCACATGATCCAGCTCCGGGAAGCACAGGACGACCGCGGCCCGTCCGATGCCGGTTTTCAATCGTTTATCCCGCTCGCGCTCCAACCGGGGAACACGGGGCTCGCCGAGCGTCAGGCGTCGGTACTCGAGGATCTCCGAACCGTCGCGTGCTCCCGCCTGCTCCTCGACAACTTCCCCCACATCAAGGCCTACTGGGTGATGCTGGGTGAGGACTCGGCGGGAATGGCGCTGAACTTCGGAGCGAGTGACCTCGATGGGACGATCGGCGAAGAAAAGATCGCCCACTTCGCGCAGGCGACGAGTCCCGTTGGCCTGGCCCGTGAGCGATTGGTCCGGATGATTCGAGACGCCGGGAAGACTCCCGTGGAGCGCGACGCCCTGTACAACGTGGTGCAAGTCTGGGAGGCTGCCTGACAGCGGTGGCAATCCGATCCGCCGTGTCCCGCCAGCCTACGCCGCACTCTGGCGCTGGATACCGACCCGGAACCACGCGGTATCCGACTGCGGGCCGGTTCGGACAAAGTCCCCCGTCATCCGCTCCGTAGTGCGCCTGCTGCTCGGGCAACTCGCCTACCTGAACACCCAGCCCTTTGAGCCCTTTCCGGGCCTTCGTGTCTTCCGGGCCTCTCCGTCGGAGATCGGGCGCCTGGCGACAGCCTCCGAGCTCGACGCCGGACTGCTTTCGGTAGGGGATCTGCTCCGCAATGAAAAGCAGTATTCGCCGCTCGGGGACGCGCGGGGCGCCTTCGGGATCGCTTGCCGCAAGCAGGCGGGAAGCGTGTTCCTGCTCTCCCGGTGTCCGCCAGAGCAGCTCGGGGGAAAGGTCGTCGAAATCACAAAGGAGACTTCGACTTCGGTATTGCTTCTCCGCCTCTGGTTGGAGGAACGACTTGCCATCGAGCTACCCGAGTACCGCTCGGGGGTAACTCGGGAGCACGACGCCCTGCTTCTGATCGGTGACGCGGCGCTTCGGGAGCGGGAACAGCCCGACCCAAGATTCCCCTTCCGTTTCGACCTTGCGTCCTGCTGGCAGGAATGGACCGGTCTTCCCTTCGTGTTCGCGATCTGGAGCGCCAGAAAGTCATTGACTTCGGCCAAGCGGTCGCAGCTCTACGAAACGATCGCCAAATCCCTCGGGCGGGGCATCGAGAGGATCCCGGAAATTGCCGTCGAGGCGGCGGGGCCGCTGGGCGATCGGGCGGCCATCGCCCGGTATCTCTCCGATTTCACCTACCGGTTTGGTGAATCGGAACGTCGAGGTTTCGAAACCTTCCGGCGACTTGTAAGTGAAAGCAATCTGATTCCCTCTTCGGAGGCATAGCAGCCGGTGAACAAAGTGACGCGGCCCACCTCACCCTATCCACAGGCTGCCAAGGAGACAAACGGCGCATCATGTTGAACAGTGCGATGGACCGGATCCGGCGCAAGACCGAATGCCGCGAGCGCCTCTCGGAAACCGATGCCATCTGGTTGATGGACGAGGCTCCTCTTCTCTTTCTCGGAGAACTTGCGAATCACGACCGCTTTCGCCGGCACTCTGAGCGCGAAGTTACCTTCGTGGTGGATACGAATCCCAACTACACGAATGTCTGTGAAGTGGATTGCACGTTCTGCGCCTTCTACCGACCCCCAGGGCATGCGGAGGCCTATACATACTCCGTCGAGGAGATGCTGGATCGAATCGGCACGTCCGTCGAGCGGGGAGCCACGACGGTGCTCCTCCAGGGCGGGGTGAACGAGTCTTTGCCGCTCGACTACTACCTGGACCTTGTCCGCGGAACGCGAGATCGGTTTCCGGGCGTGACGCCGCACTACTGGTCGGCTGTTGAAATCGAAGGCATGGCGAAAGTCAGCGGCCTCAGCATTCGTGAAGTTCTGACCAGGCTCAAGGAGGCGGGCCAGGACACGCTGCCGGGGGGAGGCGCCGAGATTCTGAGCGACCGGGTTCGGCGGAAGGTGTCGCACAAGAAGGGAAGAGCCGGCGCCTGGCTCGACGTCCATCGGGAGGCTCACGCCGTCGGGTTCGTGAGCACTGCAACCATGATGTACGGCCACGTAGAGACGAACGAAGACATCGTCACGCACCTGTTGAGCATCCGCGAGTTGCAGGATGAGTTCCATGGATTCACGGCGTTCGTGCCCTGGAGCTTCAAACCCGGAAATACTCCCCTGGTCCGGAAGATTCCCCACTACGCGGGACCGAACGACTACCTCCGGATCCTCGGGGTCGCACGCCTCGTGCTGGACAACTTCGATCACATCCAGGCATCCTGGTTCAGCGAGGGCAAAAAAGCCGGCCAGGTCGGCCTTCACTGGGGCGCCGACGACTTCGGGGGCACCCTGCTCGAAGAAAACGTCCACGCTTGCACCGGTTTCATCAACCGGACGAGCATTGACGAAGTGCAGGTTCTGATCAGGGAGGCCGGTTTTACTCCGGTTCAACGGGACACCAGGTACCGCGTCTTGCGGCCGGGAGAGACGGCCGGGGCTCCCACTTGAGTAGCCTGGCCTGTCAGGATCACGGGACCTAGCAGCCTGTGGCAAAACCCACACGGCGTTCGACCGGCGATCCATCCCGGCCAAACAACCGGTGATGAAACCCACGCGGCCCAGTTCTCCCGGTGGGGGCTCGGCCGGCGATCCATCCACAGGCTGTTCACCGCGTCGCTGCGCGCCGCTCATCGTTGCGTTTCAGTCGGAATACACCCGGGCCAGTTCTCCCGGTGGGGGCTCCTCCCTCACGCGCCTTGTCAGCCGCGCGCCTCGCCGGTCTCGGCGCTCACGTGGGTTTCACCACAAGCTGCTAGCCGCTCGTGACCTGGGCCCTCGCGGCGGCGCTCCTCGGAGTACTGGTCCTTTCGGCCTTCTTTTCGGGATCGGAAACCGCCTTCATGGCGGTGCGGTTGCACCGACTGCGCGTCATGGCAGTGCGAAACCGGAAGGCAGCCGCCGTGATTCGGGTTGCCGAGCATCCAGAGCGGTTTTTGGGAGCGGTTCTGACGGGCAACGTCTTCGCCAACGTGCTCGCAGGAGTGCTGGCCACGGTGGTTCTTTCCGCGGGAGCAGAAACGAACGAGGAGCGGGCTCGCGCGGCAACCCTCGCGACACTCCTCGTCGGAGCCGCACTCCTCGTTTTCGGCGAGATGTTGCCGAAGAGCATCGCCTCCCGCCACTCCGAGAGGTGGTCGCTGAGCATGGTTCGCCCGGTGCAGGGGCTGCTATGGCTTCTCGGCCCCATTGCTGCCGCGCTGTCCTGGCTGGTAACGAAGCTCCTGGGGGTCTTCGGCATCTCGCGGCCAGCGCGGGAAGCAACCATCAGCGCAGCCGAGATGCGAGAGAGCCTTCGTTTCGGGCCCCCGGACACCGATGTCGTGGAAAAGCAGGTATTGGTGCGACTTGCCGATGCCACCGGACGGCGGCTCACCGAGGTCATGACACCCAGGCGGGCCATCGTGGCAGTCTCCTCCGATGCGGGCGTTTCGGACACCATGCGGCTCTTTCGCCAGCATGGGCACACCCGGCTTCCGGTAGTAGGAAACACCCTCGACGATATTCGGGGCGTCATGGATCTTCGTGAAGTTCTCCCGGCTCTCGAGGCCGGGGCTGACTTCCGGGTGGAGAATCATCTGGCGGCGGCCCGCTTCTCTCCCGGGACCGCGACCCTCGCCCAGGCGCTCGTCCAGATGCGCGAACAATCCTGCCGCATGCTGATCGTGGTGGATGAACATGGGGGCGTCGAGGGGCTGGTTACTTCGAGCTCACTCCTTGAAGCCATCCGTGGCCCGTGGCCCGGAGAGAACGCGCCGGGCCCGGGAGGCAGCTTCGTGTTCGACGGCACCCTGACCGTTTCCGAGGCCAACGCCGAGCTCGCCCAGCATGGAGCTGGTCATGGAGCTGGTCCGGACGGCTTGCACGAAAGGATCGAGATCCCGCAGGGGGACGACTACGACACGGTGGCGGGATTCGTTCTCGCGCACACCGGCCGGATTCCGAAGGAGGGGGAGACCGTCCCGATCCCCGGGGCCGCACTCCGGGTAATGGCCGTGGAGCGCCACCGGATTACCCGCCTGCGCATCGAACCGCTTCCTCCAGAGCCGCAGGAGCCAAAAGAGAAAAAGGATGGAGGCTCCAGCGAATCCTGATCCCGGGGTCGCCGGGAAGTCCCCTTCGGGGGCGCGAGGGTCGCGCGACCGTGTTCTGCGGTCCCTCCGGGATGCGCTCGACGCCGCTCTGGATTGGTTTCCGGACGACGCCGGGAACCGGTCCGTCCTCGTTGGGTTTTCCGGAGGTGTGGACTCAACGGCACTCCTCCATCTGCTCGGGGCGCCTGGCGGCCTCTGCGGTAGAACCGGCGGACCGCAGCTTGTTGTGGCACACCTCGACCACTCGCTGCGGCCGGACTCCGCGGAACAGGCCGAGTTCGCAAGAACCGTGGCGGCCTCGCTCGGGATGGACTTCTGCAGCGCCCGGCGGGATGTCGGCGCCCGCGCAAAACGGGAGGGCCGCTCACTCGAAGAAGCCGGCAGGCTCGAAAGGCTTGACTTCTTCGCTGAAATCGGCCGGGAACGGGAGGTATGCGCGGTCCTCCTCGGGCACACGCTTACCGACCAGGCCGAAACCGTACTGCTGCAACTGGTGCGGGGCGCCGGGACTCTGGGACTCGGCGCCATGGCGCCCATCCGCGGGGACGAAAGAGGCCTCGCGATCGTCCGGCCGCTGCTTTCGGTCTCCCGGACGATGATCGCCAAGGTCGTGCGGGAGGAAGGTTGGCCGTTCTATACCGATCCATCGAACGAGTTTGACGAATTCGCGAGGAACCGAATCCGGCACCAGGTCCTCCCAGTCCTCAAGGACTCCGTGAACCCACAGGTGGAAGCCGCGCTGGGCCGGACGGCCTCGCTCCTCAGGGAGGACGAAGAATGGCTGAGCGAAATCACCTCCCGCCGTTTCACCGACGTCGCCGACGTCGTGAGGCGCGGGAGATCCGCCGAGGTGCGGTTTCCGATCGCCGAACTTGCGGCAGCCCATCCGGCGCTGGCGCGCCGCCTCGTTCGCGAAGGACTTCGGATCGCCCGGGGGAACCTGCGCCGCATCGGCGCCGTCCACATCGAAGCGGTGCTGCGCCTGGTCCGCGCCGGGCGCGGAGGATCCTCGCTGGATCTGCCGGGGGTGGTCGTGCGTTTGAAACACCGGGTGTTGACCGTTTCCCCGGCCGAAACCACGAGCACGAGTGGCCCCGAAGCAGCTTGAGCCACGCCGATTTGACGGCGTGGCCGCGGATCGCGATCCGCGTCTGGGGCACGGTACCGGTCCGGGGCCGGGCGCAACCTATAATTTGCCCGGACTTCCTTCGTATGACAGACCAGAACAAACAGCCGGTGGTGAAACCCAGGCGGCGTTCGAGCGGCGATGCATCCCGGCTGAACCGCCCCGCTTCGCGGGGCTCCCCGTTGCGTTTCGGTCGAAATACACCCGGTATTCCTCCCTCGCGCGCCTTGTCAGCCGGGCGCCTCGCCCGTCTCGGCGCTCACGTGGGTTTCACCACAGGCTGTTAATGCCGGGGCGCTGAGATCGGGATGAGTTCGACGATGAAGAACCTCATGTTCTGGCTGACGGCCTCGCTCGTTCTGATCCTGTTCTGGAACGTCTCGAGCCGTATCTCCGAGCAGGAGAACGAACTCTCCTTCACCCAGTTCATGCAGCGGGTGGAGGAGGACAAGATCGCCGATGTTCGGATCAGCGGCACCGGCGCCGGGAGCGAGATCACCGGAACCGGCGTCGACGGCAAATCGTTTCGGACCTTCGCGCCCGAAATGGAGGGCCTGGTCTCTACCCTGCTGGAACGCGGAATCAATGTGGAGGCCGATGACGGCAGCCGCACCCCATGGATCGTGACGCTGCTGAGTTGGCTGCCGATCCTGCTTATCGTCGGCCTGTTCTTCTTCCTCATCCGCCAGATGCAGGCGCCGGGAAACCGCGCCATGTCGTTCGGGCGCAGTCGCGCCAAGCTGACTTCCAACCAGCAGAAGAAGGTCACCTTCAAGGATGTGGCCGGCGTCGACGAGCCGAAAGAAGAGCTGCAGGAGATCATCGATTTCCTGAAGGAACCTCAGAAATTCCAGCGACTCGGTGGGCGGATTCCCAAGGGTGTACTGCTCATGGGGCCTCCCGGGACCGGGAAGACACTCCTGGCCCGCGCCATCTCCGGGGAGGCCAGTGTCCCCTTCTTCACGATCAGCGGCTCGGATTTCGTCGAGATGTTCGTGGGAGTTGGGGCGAGTCGGGTTCGCGACCTGTTCGAACAGGGCAAGAAGAACGCCCCCTGCATCGTTTTCATCGACGAGATCGACGCCGTCGGGCGCCAGCGGGGGGCGGGTCTCGGTGGTGGACACGACGAGCGCGAGCAGACTCTGAACCAGTTGCTGGTCGAGATGGACGGCTTCGCGTCCAACGAGGGCGTCATCCTGATCGCTTCCACGAACCGGCCGGACGTTCTCGATCCGGCGCTGCTGCGCCCGGGGCGATTCGATCGACGGATCGTGGTGTCCCTCCCCGACGTCAGGGGTCGCGAGGGAATTCTCAAAGTCCACAGCGCCCGCGTTCCCTTCGCATCCGATGTTGACCTCAGCATCATCGCCCGCGGCACTCCCGGTTTCTCCGGAGCGGACCTCGCCAACCTGGTGAACGAGGCAGCCCTGAGCGCCGCGCGCCATTCCCAGAAAAACGTGCGCATGGAGGATTTTGAGCAGGCGAAGGACAAGGTCCTCATGGGAGCGGAACGCCGGTCGGTCATCATGACTCCGGACGAAAAGCGCACCACTGCGTATCACGAGGCCGGACACGCGGTAGTGGCGGCGCTGCTCGAAAAAGCCGACCCCGTGCACAAGGTGAGCATCATTCCGCGCGGGATGGCGATGGGAGTCACGATGCTGCTGCCCGAGGGTGATCGGCGCACCCACGACCGGGATTACGTCGAGGCAATGATCGCGGTGAAGATGGGTGGCCGACTGGCCGAGGAGATCTTCCTGGGCCAGGTCACGACCGGAGCGTCTGACGATATCCAGAAGGCAACCGACCTGGCGCGACGCATGGTCTGCGAGTGGGGCATGAGCGAAGTCCTCGGACCAGTTTCGTTTGACCGAACGGGCCACGAAGTGTTCCTGGGTCGCGACCTTGCAGCCCGAAAGGACTACAGCGAGAGCACGGCCAAGGCGATCGATGCGGAAGTGCACCGCATCGTGGACGACGCCTACCACCGCGCGAAGGAACTTCTCGAGAAAAACCGCGACCGGCTGGCGGCGGTGGCCGAGGCGCTCCTTGAGCGCGAAGTGTTGAATTCCACGGAAGTCCAGCTCGTCCTCGAAGGAAAAACCCTTCCCGAACCCGCGCCCGCTCCGGCGGCGCCCGACGTGGAGTCCCCGAGTCCCGCCCCGAAGACAGTACCCGGACGGGTTGCCATCACTCCTCCGCTGGTGCCTGAACCCGGCGGCGCAACCTAGGTGCTAACAGCCTGTGGTGAAACCCGCGCGGCCCAGTTCTCCCGGTGGGGGCTCGGCCGGCGATCCATCCCGGCTGAACCGCGTCGCTGCGCGCCGCTCATCGTTGCGTTTCGGTCGGAATACACCCGGGCCAGTTCTCCCGGTGGGGGCTCCTCCCTCACGCGCCTTGTCAGCCGGGCCCCCACCGGGAGAACTGGCCCCACCGGGAGAACTGGGCCTCACCGGCCTCGGCGCTCACCCGGATTCCACCACCGGCTGCTAACGGCGGGCTCCTGGCGCCGGTAGTTCCCCAGATTGACCGAGACGATCCTCGACCTGGCCGAGACGCTCGCGGCGCGCATGTCCTGGACCGATGTCCTGGACATCGTCCTGGTGGCCGGCGCAATCTACGTGTTACTGAAGCTCATCGAGGGCCGGCGCGCTTCTCAGATGGCCTTCGGCACCGTGATTGTTGGCGGCCTGCTGCTACTCACCGGGTCGAACCAGCTCGGGCTCACCACCGTCCAATGGATCGTGCGCAACACACTCCCCTACCTGGGAATCGCGATCATCGTCCTCTACCAGGCAGAAATCAGAACCGGTCTGGCCCAGGTCGGTGGCGGCGGTTTCCTGCGTGGGCGGCGCCGGGACCTGGACCCACAGCGCGCAACCATCGCAACACTGGTCGAAGCAGCCACCGAACTGTCTCGTCATCGGGTCGGGGCCATCGTCGTTTGGCAGGGAAATATCGGCCTCAAGAGCTACGCCGATTCCGGCATGCCGCTTGATGCGAAGCTCAGTTCGGAATTGCTCGTCTCGCTCTTTCAGCCCACCTCCCCGCTTCACGACGGGGCCGCCATCGTGAGTGGCGGCCGGATCGTCGCAGCCCGCTGCGTCCTGCCCCTTTCGCGGCACGACGCCGAAGAAAGCGTGGGCGGCACCCGCCACCGCGCCGCCCTCGGCCTCACCGAAGAGGCGGACGCCACGGTGCTCGTTGTGTCCGAGGAGACCGGACAGGCAAGCGTGGTGTCCAGCGGCCGGATCGTTCCCGTTGCCGATCGCGCCGATCTGGAGGCGGAGCTGACGAGGTCGCGTCCGGCCTCGTCGGGGGGCGCCTCCCCACCCGCGCCCGCCCAGCGCCTTTCGAGTCCGGAAATAGTCCGATGAGCAAGTCCGTTACCGGACCCGGACCCTTTCGTGCGGTCGAAATGTTGCGGGGAATCGCGGCGCTCGGGCTCGCCTTCGGTCTTTGGTTCTTTGTCGCGGACGAGCAGGGCACCGAAGTTCTCGTTTCGACACCCCTCGAGCTCGTCAACGTCCCTTCCGGACTCGAGGTCGTGGACCAATCGGTCCAGGAGGTGGACGTGCGACTTCGCGGGGCGTCCGGCCAACTGCGCGACGCACCCCTCCAGGGACTCCGTGCGCGGCTGGATCTCACGGGAGAAGCCCCGGGCGAGCGCACCTGGTTTCTCGGAACGGAGGCGGTCGAAGCCCCTTCAGGCGTGCAGGTCATGCGCGTGGATCCTTCCCAGGTCGTCTTGCGCCTTGACCGCACCTTGACCAGTACCGTGCGGGTGAGTCCGCGCGTACTCGGTCAGCCCGCGACCGGTTTCGAGATCCATAGCGTCGAAATCGACCCGCTTGAACTCGCCGTGGAAGGGCCGGAATCGCTGCTCCTCGACACGGCGCAGATCACGACCGAGCCGATATCCGCCCAGGGGCTTCGGGAGACCTACGGGCAGCGGCTGCAGATCGAACTCGACCCCGCCCTTCGGCCCAGCGTCCGGCGCGTGGACGTTCGCCTCGTCATCGGCGAAGCGAGGGAGCCGCGTGATTTGCGCCTTGCCGTCTGGCTCGCGCCGGGCGTAACCGAAGAGCCGGCCTGCCAACCGAGCATCAGTGAAATCGCCGCCACCGTGCGCATCCCCGAGAGCATGTTGGGCCAGGTGAACGAATCCAATCTCTTCGCCGTAGTTTCCTGCGCGGGGCTAGAGGCCGGCATCTACGAAATCGTTCCCCAGTTGCTCTTCCCGGAGGCTCCGGACGCTGCGATCGGCCTCGTTTCCTTCGACCCCGAGACGGTTACCACGGTGGTCGGTTCCCCGGAAGAGACGACGACTCCGTCGTGGCAGCCTATGGACGAAGTCGCGCGGCCCAGTTCTCCCGGTGGGGGCTCGAGCGGCGATTCATCCCGGCTGAGCCGCGCCGCTTCGCGTCGCTCAGCGTTGCGCTTCGGTCGAAATACACCCGGGCCAGTTCTCCCGGTGGGGGCTCCTCCCTCGCGCGCCTCGTCAGCCGGACCCCCACCGGGAGAACTGGGCCTCACCGCTCTCGGCGCTCACGCCACCTCGCCCACAGGCTGCCCGGACGGAAGCTGACCAGGCAGTCATGTCCGATCCTGCTGCCGCCCGCCAGCGTTCGTCAACCCGCGAGTACTTCGAGTCGATCTGCGCCGCGGTGATCCTCGCGCTGTTTGTCCGCACGTTCGTTTTCCAGGCGTTCAAGATCCCAACCGGCTCCATGCAGGACAACCTGCTGATCGGCGATCACCTGATGGTCAACAAGATGCTGTACCACGACGGCGGCACCAGACTGCTGCCGTCGCGCGACATAGAACGGGGCGATGTGGTCGTGTTCAAGTTCCCCGAGGAACCGGATCGGGATTTCATCAAGCGGGTCGTGGGACTCCCGGGCGAGACACTCCAGATCGGAAGGCGGCAAGTTCTCGTCGACGGGGATCCCCTGCCCGAGGACTACACGAGGTTCGTTCACGGCGGCCAGCCGGCAATGCGCGAGTACCGAGTCCCGGAAGGGCACTATTTCATGATGGGAGACAATCGGGACAACAGCCACGACAGCCGCTACTGGGGCGCACTCCCCGCCGAGAACGTCAAGGGCAAGGGTCTCTTCATCTACTGGTCCTACGGGGCGCCGCGCGAGGAATACCTCGAGACCAGACTCTCCCAGCGGTTTGTGGATCTGCTCCTGCTGCCGGTGAGGTTCTTCTCCCGGACCCGCTGGGACCGTTTCTTCACCCCGGTCCGGTAGGCGGGCTGTTAACAGCCTGTGGTGGAACCCGCGTGAGCGCCGAGGCCGGCGAGGCCCAGTTCTCCCGGTGGGGGTCCGGCTGACAAGGCGCGTGAGGGAGGAGCCCCCACCGGGAGAACTGGCCCGAGCGTATTTCGACCGAAACGCAACGATGAGCGGCGCGCAGCGACGCGGTTCAGCCGGGATGGATCGCCGGCCGAACGCCGCGTGGGTTTCATCACAGGCTGTTTGGCCGGGATGGATCGCCGGCCAAACGCCGCGTGGGTTTCGCTACCGGTTGTTTGGCCGGGATGGATCGCTGGCCGAGCCCCCACCGGGAGAACTGGGCCGCGTGGGTTTCACCACAGGCTGTTGAACCCGCCGGTAGGCGGCGCCCGCGATTCAGGTGTTCCGGGGGCCGAAGATCGCTGTCCCGACGCGGATCGTGGTGGCGCCCTCGGCGATTGCCGCCTCGTAGTCGTGACTCATACCCATCGAAAGCTCGGGGTCGCGAGGTAACAGCCCCGCCTCCGCAAACCGCCGCCCGAGTTCCCGAAGGCGGACAAACCACGGGCGAGCGGCATCCGGGTCGGGATCGTACGGGGGAATCAACATGAGCCCGGCGAGCCGAAGTCCCGCCAATCCGGACAGCGCCTCCAGAGAGCGAGGCAGGTCCGGCTCCGGGATTCCGGATTTGGTGGACTCCTTGGCGAGATCCACCTGAGCCAGAACACGAATCGGGGGGCCTCCAGGCGGCACGACCCCCTGGGCCACCATTCCGCTCAACCGGGTGGCCAGGGAGACGCTGTCCACGGACTGGATTACGGGAAACAGTCCCGCCGCCTGCCGCGCCTTGTTGCGCTGGAGATGCCCGATCAGGTGTGGGGTAATCGAAACCTGGAGGGTCGGCAGTTTGGAGGCCGCCTCCTGAATCCGATTCTCTCCAAAGTCGGCAATTCCGAGTGCAGCCGCCGCTTCGATGTCCGAAGCCGGCCGCGTCTTCGAGACGGCTACCAGTCGGACACCCGCCGGATCCCGACCGGCCCGGCGGCAACTCTCGGACATCCGGTCGCGCACCGCGGCAATGCGCTCGGCGAGCGGGGGAAGATTCACGGCAGGGACTCCAGGAAAGCGGTCGCTTCTTCGAGACTCGTCGTTAACGGGAAGGGGGGCAGGCTCCGCAGCAGGCGGCGACCGTAGCCCATGCGCAGCAGGCGGGAGTCCAGCACGGCGGCGAGCCCAACATCCTGTTGCGTCCGGATGAGCCGGCCGAGCCCCTGCTTCAGGGTGAGCGCCGCCTGTGGCACCGAATAATTGGTGAATCCGTCGCCGGTGGCCGCTTCGGCCCGGTCGGCGCGCGCCTTTTGCAGCGGATCCGACGGAACGGGGAATGGCAACTTGTCGATCACGAGCAGGGTGAGTGCTTCTCCCGGGATATCCACCCCCTCCCAAAGCGAGCGTACCCCCAGCAGCACCGCATTCGGTGTCTTCCGGAAGGTGTCCACCAAGCCAGCGTGTCCGCCGCCCCGCTGTTGCCGCAACACGGGGAAGGGACAGGCTCCGCTGAGCACTCGGCCGACCCGCTCGAGGTTGCCCCAACTCGTGAACAGGATGAGGGCCCGACCCCGACTGGCGCCTATCAAATGGAGAATCCGCTCGGCAGCGGCATCCTGAAACCCCGGATGGCGGGGATCCACCAGATCGCGCGGGACGTAGAGCCGCGCCTGATCCTCAAACCGGAAGGGTGAAGGAACGACGCTCCCCGCCGTCTTCGTCACGCCGAGGGCATCGGCGGCATAGTCGAAGCCACCGTCGAGCGCCAGCGTCGCGGAAGTCAGGACGCAGGATTTCAGGGGGCGGAACAACCCCTGTCGCAGTTCGCCGCCGGGATGCACCGGGGCCGCACTCGCGAAGCAGGTACGCCCGCCCCGGTTCGCGGACCTTCCCTTCCCGCTCTCCCAACGCTCGCCGTCTCCACGGAAAACGCTCCAGTGGACGTAGTCGGAGCGCGGCGCGAGCAGCGCCCCCAACTCGGAACGGAACTCGGTGACGCGCTTCAGGAACCGATCGGCGCCGGTCTCGCCGTCGCTTCCATCGGGCGGTGGGTTCTCTCTGAAAGCCTCCCGGACCTTCTGAAGATGGCTCTCGAGTTCCCCGAGTTGTAAAGACGCCGACTCTTCGTGATCCTTCGCCTCAGCCGGAAGGGTGTCCGGATCGAACAGGCGCGGCCGGTCATCGTGTTCGGGAGCGAGTATTTCGAAGAGTTCGCGGTAAGAACGCTTGAGCTTCCTGAGAGCCGGGGGGGATGCGAGGCTGGGGGCCGCCCTCCTGAGGAAACGGGTGAGATCGGCGGCAAGCCGGTCGGCCGCCGTTGAAGCGAGCGTGCTCGAAAAACCGTGCGTGGCGGCATCTTCGAGCCGGTGGGCTTCGTCCACTATCAGGTGGTCGTATTCGGGCAGCACCTCGCCGAAATCGGTCTGGCGCACGATCAGATCCGCAATGAGCAGGTGATGGTTCACGATCAGGATCTGACTGGCGTGAGCCTGTTTCCGCAGGGTCGTCAGGTGGCACTCCTCGTAATGAGGGCAGCGGCGACCAATGCAGTTCTCGGAAACGGTGGAGATTCCACGCCAGAAATCGATCGGCCCCTGGAGTCCGCGGATCTCATCGCGGTCTCCCGTCCTGGTTTTTTCCGCCCAGGCAGCGATCCGCCTGAGATCCGCTTTTGGCCGGGAGTCGAGTTTCAGATCCGGCTCCGTCTGGAATTTCTGCCATTCCAGCCGGCACAGGTAGTTTTCGCGTCCCTTCATGCGGGCCACGGGAACCCGGCTTCCCAGAATGCGCTGCAGTTGGGGCAAATCCTTCTCGAAGAGCTGATCCTGAAGGTTCTTGGTTGCGGTGGAAATCACGACCCGCTCCCCGCACAGCAGAGCCGGGATGAGGTAAGCGAACGATTTGCCGATACCGGTTCCCGCCTCGATCATCAGCGCGCCGTCGCCGTTCAACGCCTCTTCGACCCGCGCGGCCATCTCCACCTGGCCGGCGCGGTGCTCGAAGCCGGGGAGCGATTCGGAGAGTGCCCCGCGGGGACCGAGAAAATCGGCCGACCGACTCATCCCCGCTGCCTCCGCGCGAGTGGGTGCTCCCGGGGTTGGGCCCCGCTTGGTGCACCGGGATGCGCACCGTCAGGGTGATCAGCCGTGGGAGTTTCGCCGCCTTCGGCGGCGATGCCGGTCCGAAGACCGGCGCTCCTCGTACCCGCCGCGTTCACGCCGCTGGTGATACGTAGAGCGGGAATCCCGAGGCAAGTTCGGCAACCTCGCCGGCGATCCGGGCGAGTCCTGCCTCGTCGCCCGCCGAGCGGAGCGCCGCATCCATCAGGCGCGCGACCTCGACCATCTCGGCTTCCCGCATTCCCCGGGTGGTGAGCGCCGCCGTACCCAACCGGATACCACTCGCGATCATCGGCTTTTGGGGATCGAAGGGGATGGTGTTCTTGTTCGCGGTGATTCCGGCAGCCTCCATTGCCACCTCGGCATCGCGACCAGTGGTGCCACGGGCGCCCACGTCCACCAGCACCAGGTGGTTGTCGGTGCCACCGGAAACCAGCCGGAATCCAAACCCCACGAGTGCTTCGGCAAGCGCCTTGGCGTTTCGGACGATCTGGTGCGCGTATTCAGCGAAGGCCGGTGCCAGCGCCTCCCGGAAACACACCGCCTTCGCGGCGATCGTGTGCATCATCGGCCCGCCCTGGATCCCCGGGAAAGTGATCCGGTTGATGGCCTTCCCGTAGCTCTTCTCATTCCAGAGGATGAGCCCCCCGCGCGGACCCCGGAGCGTTTTGTGGGTCGTAGCGGTGACGATGTCCGAGTGGGGCACCGGATTCGGGATTGCGCGGCCGGCGATCAGGCCGGCGACGTGGGCAATGTCGGTGACCACTTTCGCCCCGACCTCGTCCGCGATCTGGCGGATTTCCTCGCTGGGGTAGAGGCGTGGATACGCACTCGCACCCACGATGATCATCTTCGGCCGGTGCTCCCGGGCGAGCCGCTGCAACTCGTCGAGATCGATTCGCTCGTCCTCCCGGCGCACCCCATAAGCCACCGGCCGGTAGAACTGCCCGGAGAAGTTCAGCGGATGGCCGTGGGTCAGGTGCCCCCCCTGGTCGAGGGCCATGCCCAGGAAGGCGTCGCCGGGTTCCAGAAGTGCTTGGTAGGCGACCATGTTGGCCTGGGAACCACTGTGCGGCTGGACGTTCGCGTAGTGGCAGCCGAAGAGTTCCTTGGCGCGGTTTCTGGCCAGCCGTTCCGCCTCGTCCACATGGACGCAGCCTCCGTAGTAGCGCCGGCCCGGGTAGCCTTCCGCATACTTGTTGGTCATCACGGAGCCGGTGGCTTCCATGATCGCGTCGCTCGCGAAGTTCTCGGACGCGATCAGTTCGAGACCCTGTGACTGGCGGATCTCTTCGGCCCGGATGGCGGCGGCGATTTCGGGGTCCCGTTCGGCGAGGCTCGGACCGAAATTGCGGCGGGCAAAGGAACTATTCACGGGAACGCCAGTATAGGACCGGCGGCGGCCCTTGGGCAGGCAGAGCGCCCGGATCACATGACGTACGCGGCCGCGAACCCGAGTTGGGCCACCATCATCATGAGGTACATGTGGCGCCACGACACATGGTTGCTGTCGGTCGCCAGTTCGTCCGGACGGCGCAGCATGAGCCACGCCGTGAAGATCCCGTAGAGCACCAATGCGGCGCCGAGCGCGTCCAGCAGCACCGGGTTCCCGGTCAACAGGTCCATTCGCACGCCTAGCGGAATGAGGATGAAGGGCAAAACGAAGAAGGGTGCGATCCGCCAGGCCGCGCCCCGCGAGCCATGCACCACCGGAAGCGTCCGGCAGCCTCCGGCGCGATCTCCGGCTATGTCCGAGAAGTCCTTGGTCGTGGTGGCGCCCAAAAGGAACAGGCCGAAGATGAGGCCGATGAACCAGGGTTCGGGGTCAAGCACCGTCTTGAGAGCCGACCAGCCGGCAACCTTGAGCAGCAGGCCGCGGGGGATCGCGACCGTGAGGTTGGCAAGCATCCCGAGCCGCTTCGTCCTGAACGGCAACGCGGAGTACATCCAGACGAAGACGCTCGCCGCCACCACGATCAAGAAACACTCGCGACGGCCACCGGGACTCACGAACCAGGCGGCGGCGAGCGCCAGGGCCCAGCAGACGGCCGTGAACCACCACGCTTCGGCGAGTCCCAACCGGCCGGAAGGGAGGGGCCGGCCCGGCTTGGTGATCCGGTCGATCTCGAGGTCGCAGATCTGGTTGAGGGCGTTACTCGCCGCGTTCAGAGTGGCAGCCATCACCGCTCCGAGGACGGGATAGATCCAGGGGACGATCTCGAGTGCCGGAGGCGCTCCGAACGCCGTAGCGCTGCCGCTCAGGAAGCCGATCAGGGGCGGAAGGAGGGTGAATGGCCGCGAGAACTCGCAGTAGAGCGCGAGCCGCTGTGCAACGGATCGGATCATCCGGACACCAGCCAACCCCATCCGAACGCCAGGAGTCCGCCCGCCAGCACGGAAACGGCGTTCACTCCGTCATTGTCGAGTGTCCCGCGCGCCTCGAGCGGGGAGAGCAGACCCTCGAGCAGGGCGGCGATGAAGCCAGCCCCCGCCACGGGAAGGAGCCATGCCGGCGAAATGAGATCGCCGCCCGCGGCAACGGCACAGATCACCAGAGAGGCGAAGAGCCCAGCGACCGAACCCGCGATGCTGATTCCGCCCGGCGTGCCAACGGGCGCTCGTGAGAGATCCGGAAGCCGCCGCACCGGTCCCCCCAGGGTTTTCCCGACTTCGGAAGACACCGTGTCCGCTGCCGCGGTGGCGAGCGAGCCGACGAACGCGGCGGCGGCCGGCAGGATCCAGCTGACGGGCAGCAGGCCCGCCAGCGTGCAGAAGAGCACCGGCGGTCCACCATTCGCGATCACCTGCCTGGGCCCTCGGGCGCCGCCCCGGGCTTCCGCGATTCCAAGGGCCCGCTTGCGGCTCCAACCGATGCGCGTCGCCAAGGCGCCCAAAGCAAAGTAAAGGAGCAGCACCAGGTAGCCGGACCAGCCCAGGCTCACAGCAACCGTGCCGCCGACCACGAACCCCGCGATTGCTCCCGACCCGTTCACTGTTCGGAGCCGCCAACCGGCGAGCGCGAGGGCCGCGTTCAGGATCAGGAGAAGGAGCAAGAACGCGCCTCCGCGCTGTCCGCCGCCCTCGTTCTCACGCGGCTTCCGTTTATCGCTTTGGTAGGCCGAAGCACTTCTTGCATTCGTGATAGTTGAGACCGATCGCCCTTGCCACCGATGTCGCCTCCTCCTTCGTGTCGAAGGGTCCGTGCCAGCAACCATCCTTGGGTTGCTTGGGCAGGTTTACTCCGTGCGGGCACGAGTCCTTGTGAACCGTGACTTTGGTGTCAGGCTTGTCTTCATTCACCCAGTAGTTCATTGGGCGATGTCTCTCCGATTGAGGGCGAATTTCTCAATAGTAGCGGTCGTTAGCGCCGCCGGTCCCGAACCCGAAACTCGTGATCCCGCCCAGCGTGATGCCGAAGTGGAAGATGTTCTCGTTCCGGCGCGTGAGGTTGTAGCGGATCCATTCGACGTTCAGCCCGCAGCACTGGAGCAGGAAATCGGCGCGCAGGCGAATGTTGGACATGCGCCGCTCGGTGATGTCGTAGTTGATGTCGAGGCCGGTACGAATCACCTCGGTGGGGAAGAAGTCGGTTCCGGCCCGGAGATAGCTCTTCACCCTCACCTCTTCGCTGTCCTCGCCGCCAATCCGGCGGGCACGGCGGGACCAGTTGAAGTTGAACCGGCGGTTCGACAGACGGCCACCAACCCGGACGCCTGCCCGAATCGAGGTGAACAGCCGTTCGTCCGGGTCCCACTCCATGGTCCAGTCGCCATTCACGCTCTGGTCCGGAGTGAAGCGGAAGTCCGAGCGGATCGGGGACTTCCGCACCTCCACCTCGCTGTCCTCGAACGAGGAGGAAACGTAACGGGAATCGAACGACCCGGAAGTCGGATCGAAGTACCACGTCTGCTGAATGCGCCAGGTGATGACATCCGTCGCCGACGACTCCTCGACTCCGTCCCGGTAGCGCTTCGCCAGCAAACGGTTCACCAGGCCAAAGCTGATCTGGTTGTCCTGCGCCGAGCTGTCGTAGCGGTCGAAACGATTCACCAGATCGAACTTGTCGTCGCTCTTGCGGTAGTCCCAGGACGCCTCGGGCTCGACGAGGTGCTTGTAGCGGGCGGCGTAGAAGCCCCCGGGGGTTTCGAAGATCCGTTCCAGCTTGGGTCCGGCCATCTGCACGGTGGTTCCGTAGAACCGCCGCGACAATCCCAGCTCCGGATTGAACTCGTCGGTCTCGGGGTCCTTCGATCCGCCGTACCGCAGGTACCCCGCGTCAACTTCGGCGCGCAGTTCGAGGAACGGCACTTCCGGCATCGAAATCCCGAGAGTGGGTCCGACGAAGAGCCGGTTCCATTCCTCGAAGTCGTCCCGGCGCGACCGGCCGACCCGCACGTAGTCGGCTTCGTAGCCAAGCTGCACGAAGTTGCCCAGCAGATTCAGGCTGCGCCGCCTAATCGAAAGCTGCGGCATCGTCTGGCGGCGGCTATTCCTCGTCGAATACTGCGTGTCCTTGCGGTCGATCTTGAACTTGAGACGGTGGCCGAAGAGCTGACCGTTCAGGTCGACTTTGGCCCGCTGGTACCGGCGCGTGGAACGCGAAAAAGAATCCTGGAAGCGCCGGCTGAAGTCGAAACTGGAGAACATGTCGCCGGCCGCGCTCAGCCGGAACCGGGCCGGCAGGCGCTGCGCCACGTTGAAGCTGAGCGAGTACTCGCGGTTTTCGGTGGTCTTGTCGTTGATGATGAACCCCTCCGCCTCGCCGCGGGAACCGCTGTCCCCGCGGTAGCGGTAGTCCATGCCGAGACCGGTTCCGGACACCGTGAAATGGTCCACGCTGAATGTCGCGTCCATCGAGCGGTTGAGGGCCCAGTAAAACCCCTGGCTGATGAGGTGGCCCCGGAGGTCGGAACGGCTGTAGCGCGGAATGAGAAGACCGGTCTGCCGGCCGTCTTCCTCGAGGGGGTAATAGAGCACCGGGAAATAGGTCACCGGCACGTTCTTGACGCGGAACGACACGTTGCGCAACCAGACGTGTTTTTGGGGCCGTACGACGGCGCGGCTGGCGGTGAAGTTCCAGCGGGGATTCGGCTGGGCGCAGGTGGTGAACGCTCCCCGTTCGATCGCGAACGCTCCGTCTTCCAGCTCTTCGAGAGTCTCGGCGACGAAGTGAAAGTCCTGCCCCAGGATCCCCCGGGCATTGCGAAAGATCGCGGTGCCGTCTGCGAGGCTTCCCTCCATGGATTCCGCCACCACCTTTTCGTCGCGGCGTTCGAATACGACGTTGCCTTCCGCCCGAACCCGCAGTTCTTCCTCGTCGATCTCGATGCGGTCGGCCTGGATCCGAAGTCCTGCGTAGGCCACCTGGGCATAGCCGTCAAGCACGACCCGCGAACCCTCACGAGTGACGTGCTCCGCGCGCGTGATCATGGTCCCCGCGGGCGGTGGGTCGTGGCTCCAGGCCACCGGAGGCTGCTCCCTTTCTTGCCGGTTGCGCTGCTGCCCGAATCGGAGAGGGCCGCCCTCAGACACAGCGGATAACCCCAGAGTGCATAGAAGGAGTGCGCTTCCTGCGTGCAACCGGCGGTGATCCGCGCGAACCGCAGGTCGTATTCGGGGAGTCACGGTGGGATTCTCGTCCCGGCGCCCGCCCACAGACGGAACGCGGGGTTTCCTACCGCGCCGCTTCGTAGTACGGGTTCGTTCCGGCAGCGTGGTCGGTAGTGTCCAGGATGGCGCCAATCTCCGGAACCGCCCGGCGCAGAATCTTTTCGACTCCCTGGCGCAGGGTGGCGGTAGCCATCCCGCATCCCTGGCAGCCTCCTCCCATGCGAAGGAAGACCTGGTTCTGTTCGACGCCCACCAGATCGATGTAGCCGCCATGTGAGGCTACGGCCGGGTTGATTTCCTCCCGCAGCACCGCCTCAACCCGGTCCCGGATGGCCTCCGGCGCCGGAAGGTTCTCAAGCACAGTGGGGTCCACGGCCAGGTCCTGACCTTCGAGAACGCTCCGGATCCTTTTTCCGACCTCGCGGGCGACGGGCATCCAATTGCCCTCGGTTTCGGCAGTGACCGTAATCAGGTTCTCCTGGATCACAACGCCCGAAACCCCGGGAATCCCAAGAATCTCCCGCGCCATCGGCGAACGAATGGCATCGGCAGGGGAATCGAAATAGACCGAGCCGCCGGGAAGGACCGGGCGGTCCATCACAAAACGGCAGGTGGAATTGTCGCGCGGCTCGGCCCGGATGCGGATGGCTGGAGCGGGCGGCGGAAGAGGCATGGCAGAAGCCTAGCAGCCTGTAAACGAGCCAGGGACCGGCGGTATCGAGCACCGGCGACGCAACAGCCGGTGGTGGAACCCGGGTGAGCGCCGAGAGCGGCGAGGCCCAGTTCTCCCGGTGGGGCCAGTCCTCCCGGTGGGGGCCCGGCTGACAAGGCGCGCGAGGGAGGAGCCCCCACCGGGAGAACTGGCCCGGGTGTATTCCGACCGAAACGCAACGATGAGCGGCGCGAAGCGACGCGGTGAACAGCCGGTGGTGGAACCCACGTGAGCGCCGAGGCCGGTGAGGCCCAGTTCTCCCGGTGGGGCCAGTCCTCCCGGTGGGGGCCCGGCTGACAAGGCGCGTGAGGGAGGAGCCCCCACCGGGAGAACTGGCCCGGGTGTATTCCGACCGAAACGCAACGATGAGCGGCGCGAAGCGACGCGGTTCAGCCGGGATGAATCGCCGGCCGAGCCCCCACCGGGAAAACTGGGCCGCGCGGGTTTCATCACAGGCTGTTTGGCCGGGATGCATCGCCGGTCGAACGCCGCCTGGGTTCCACCACCGGCTGTTAGGGCGTCCGGGTGTTCAGAAAACAGGTGCGGTGCGCTCCGGGGCGATGAATCGCGGCGGGGATTCCTGAATCGGACCGGCGCGCTGGATACGGGATTCGGAACACCGGAGCGTCCGAGTCGGCGCCGTTCGGAGGGGTTTATGACCGGTACCAGGGGATCCCCACTCCGCACGGCTGTTGGCCGGACGCCCAGGACCCGGGCGCATCCCTTGCGCCTTCTTTAGGACATGCACGGCAATGCGCCGCGACCGCCCCGGGCCCCGGAAACCACGCGAATTCAAGAAACACCGGTTCCACCCCAGACGCGAGGCGCGAGGCCGCTTTTCCAACAAACCAAGGAGAAAACTTCCCAATGAAACGACTCATCCTGCTGGCACTCGCCTTCACGGTCATGGCCGGCTTCACTGCCTTCGGCCAGACCGCCGGAGAAATCGAGGGCCGGGTCACCGACTCACAGGGCCTCGCGATACCGGGAGCGGCCGTCACCCTCTCCGGTGAGGCTCTCATCACCGGACAGACGGCCGTTACCTTGAGCGACGGCTCCTACCGGTTCCGTTCGCTCCGCCGCGGCGCCTATGACCTCAGGTTCGAGATCGCTGGATTCCAGACCCTCCTGCGCGAGGGCATCATCGTCGAAGGCAACCGCACCATCACCGTCCCGGCGACGCTCGACGTAGCCACCGTCGCCGAAACCGTGACGGTCACCGGTGAGGCGCCGGTCGTGGACGTCCGCACCACGGCGCTCTCCACGCACTTCGGAACCGAGGCCCTCCACGAGGTGCCCTCGGCGACCGATGTCTGGGCGGTGCTCGCCCAGACTCCGGGCGTCCGGATGCGCGGCTATGACGTCGGCGGCAGCCACAAGAGCCAGCAGACGGGTTACGAGAGCTTCGGTATCCGCCGTCAGAACCGGATCCTCGCCGACGGCGTGGACACCACCGAGGGCGAGAGCGGCACCGGCTTCTATTTCGACTACTACTCCATCGAGGAATTCACCACTTCGGCCGCCGGATCGGATGTCGAGATGACCGGGCCCGGTTCGATGGTCATCATGACCATGAAGAGCGGCGGCAACGAGTTCAGCAGCCTGATCCACGGTGACTACGAGCACGCGAGCTTCGTCGGCAACAACGTGGACAGCGAGCTCGAAGCCCGCAACTTCACCGGCAATCCGAACCTGCTCTTCTGGGAAGCGCACGCCGACCTCGGCGGACCGATCGTCGAAGATCGAGCGTGGTTCTACGGGTTCTACAACCATTTCCGGATCGACAAGCAGGTTTCGGGAGTGGATCCGAACTTGGCCACCGATCTGGGCGACTTCGATCAATTCGGCGGCAAGGTGACTGCCCAGTTGACGAGCCGGGATCAGCTCATCGCCTACTCGAACTACCAACTGAAGGAAAAGCCCCAGCGCAGCCTTTCGAACACGATCGGCCCGGACTCGATTCTGGCCCAGGCAAGCTGGAGTTGGGCGCACAAGGGCGAGTGGCAGCGCGTTTGGGACGACCGCACCTTCACAACCCTGGCCGTCAAGCACTTCGGGTTCGGCTGGCCGATGGTGCCGGCGGTGGACCCGGAGTCGAACCCGCCCCGCTTCGATCAGGCGACCGGCATCCACACCGGAGCGGGCTGGAACACCAACGTCACCGGCACGCCGCCGTTCACCTTCGAGCGCTGGAAGCCGCAGGTGACCGCGACAGCCGACCACTACGTTCCCGAGTTCCTGGGCAGCCACGACTTCAAGGTCGGCTACGACTTCCAGATCGACAGCCGGAAGTTCGGGGCCAACTCGAACTCCGGCCATGTTCGTTACATTGACGACAGCACCCAGGGACGACCAAACGATGTGGATCAGATCGCGCTGTTCAGCATGCCCGCCGACGGCCAGATCAACGCCGATTCGCGGAACACTCACCACGATTTGTTCGCGCAGGACACCTGGCGGCCGCATGCCCGCCTCACGCTGAACATCGGAGTGCGCTTCGGGCAGCAGCGGACCCACTTCCTGGACTCGGAGTCGAACCCGCTGTTCGCCGACTTCTTCCCGACCGGCGTGACCGAGGGGCAGACCGTCGTCACCTGGAACACCTGGGCGCCGCGCCTGGGCGCGACCTATGAGATCGCCCCGGGAACGGTGCTGAAAGGCCATTACGGCCGGTACTACATGAACCTGGCTGACGGGCACCGTCGCGCCGACCCGGCGAACGTGGCCTGGGTCCGGTTCGATTTCCTCGACCAGAACGCGAACGGGCTCTATGACAGCGCGCAGGAACTCGGCACCATCCGGGCCACCAGCGGCGCCACCGGCACCACGCTCCGCACGGTGGGGACCCCGGTGAACCCGGACCTCCAAAAGGAATACGTGGACGAGTTCAGCGTCTCCTTCGAACACGAACTCGTCGCCGACACCGCGTTCCGGGCGTCCTTCGTGCGCAAGCAGCTCAATGCGGACAGCGGCCAGTGGAACGTCCCGCAGCAGACCGCCCTGCTCGACGGCCGCGGCATCTCCTGCGGCACGGACTTCGAGTGCCCGACCAACGCCCTGACCGGGGCGCCGATCAACGTGCAGCGCGTGCCGAACGATGTCGCAGATGCGGTTGACATCCAGACCGACACCTTCCCGGACATGACGGCCAGTTACGACACGTTCCAGATCGCCGCGAACCGGCGGTTCACCGGCGGCTTCTTCGTGCAGGCGAGTTTCGACTACCAGTGGCGTGACGAGTACCGCGCCGCGTCAGGCGAATCGCGCAGCCCGCTGACGGCAGACCCGATCGACGTCGGATCCGACGGCCACGGCACGATCTGGCAAAACCACAGCCTCGACGTGCCCTTCCGCCAGGAGACCACGAACTGGAACGGACGGCTGCTCGCCCGCTACACACTGCCCTACGGTGTGGCGTTGTCCGGCAACGTGCGCTACCAGAGCGGCTGGCCCTGGGCCCCGATCCAGCGGGTCTCGATCCCGGGATCCGGTACTCAGGCGATCTTCCTCTCGAACCTCGATGAAAACCGCTCGGAAGCGGTCACGCTCGCGGACTTCCGTATCGAAAAGGCGTTCGAGCTCGGAAACGGACAGCTCCTCACCGCGATGGTGGACGTGTACAACGCCCTGAACTCCAACGCGGTCACGAACTTCAACCTCCGTACCGGCTCCAGCTACAACGACGTGATTGCCGCGCTCGACCCGCGCGCGGCCAAGATCGGTCTCCGCCTGACTTTCTAACAGCCGGTGGTGAAACCCACGTGAGCGCCGAGACCGGCGAGGCGCCCGGCTGACGAGGCGCGTGAGGGAGGAATACCGGGCGTATTTCGACCGAAACGCAACGATGAGCGGCGCGAAGCGACGCGGTTCAGCCGGGATGCATCGCCGGTCGAACGCCGCGTGGGTTTTGCCACAGGCTGTTAAGCACCCTGCGGGGTGGCTGGCGATTCCTCGCCGGCCACCCGGCCCCGCGGCAGCGGGATCGAGCCGCGCAGCAACTGTTCCCCGGGGCCGCCATCCGTGCCGGACAGCTCCGCCCGGACGGGAGCCCCGGAGGTAGGTCAAACCCGCACCACCCGCGTCCCCCAAAAAGCGCACCGCGGTTGCAGCAAGAGCCACCCAGTCCCCCGCTCCCCTGGCACGGAGTTGTCTTGCTCCCGTACCCTGCCCTATCGGGCGGAACGGGATTGAGTGCGAGTGCGACCAATGCGATGTCCAACGAGCATCAACCAGCGTGAAGGCAGTCCGCGCGTCCAAGCTGCAGTCGTCGCGATCCTGGCTGTCATCCTCGGGGATGGCACTCGCTCCGCGTCCGCACGGAGTGCGAGACTCCGACCTGCAACGTCCACTGAGGAACGCCGATGACCACCCACCCATCCACCTCATCCCCGGAACTCGACGCTCCTCGGGGCGCGGTGGGGCCTGGAGCGACAGCGGCCGCCGTGGTGCTGACCATGCTCGTCATTCCCGCGGCTGTCGCAGCGCAGCGGCAAGGGCTCATTCCGTCACCGTTCGCACCACTCGGAATCGCAAAGATGTCCGAACTGGCCACCCAGGTGGTCGCGGGCACCATCGAGAAGATGGAGTCAACCTGGAACCACGACCATTCGCGCATCTACACCCGGGTCACGATGCGGGTCGAGCGGGTGCTGTCCGGTCAGGCTGGCAGGCAGATCGTGTTCCGTATCCCGGGCGGCACCGTCGGAGAAACCACCGTCATGGTCTCCGAGATGCCGCACTTCCGGGTGGGCGAGGAAACTGTGGTCTTCCTGCGGGGCACCCGCGGACGCCTGCCCTCGGTCCTCGGGGGACCCGAAGGCAAGATGCCCCTCTCACGGGGGGAAGACGGCGACCTGACGCTGCTGTTTCCGATCCAGGCGGCATCCAGCGGCACCGGCAGCGAGGCCTCGCACCAGCTCGACGATCTGGAAGATCTGGTTCGCGGCCGCGCCGCTTTGCGTCGGTAGAGCGCGTTGGTGGCGGAACTCGGCCGCCGGAAACGGATGGCGTCGCGCGCTCCGCAGCCCTTGGCTGGATGAGGGCGAGTTAGCGCCGGTCTCTGCCCCGACGGCGCTCCGGGGGCAGATCCAGTTCGCCCCGGATGTCGTGGTAGTCGATCCGCGACCTCCGCGTTCCACGAACCGTCAGATCGCCTTCGACATCACGAACCGAGATTCCCCCCGAACCGGGATCGCTGATTCGCACCCCCCCGCCGACTTCCTCGATCTCAATACTGCCCGATCCGTCGTCGCTCACCAGCACGTTTCCGGTGACCGCACGCACGTCGAGACCGCCGGACCCGTCGTCCACCGAGACATTGCCCGAGACGTTGCGAATCGTGAGGCTCCCGGAGCCATCGTCCACGGCGACATCCCCGGTGATGTCCTCGATCCTGAGGCTGCCGGATCCGTCTTCCACCCGGACATCACCCCGGGCGCCACGAATTTCAAGGCTTCCGGACCCGTCATCCACCGAGACCCATCCCACGTCCGAGACCTTGACCGATCCCGACCCGTCTTCCAGCTCGATGGCGGTGGCGGCCGGAACCCGGACCGTCAGAGCAATGCTCGCGTAGTTCCTTCCCCATCCCCAGCGCTGTTTCGGGTACCTGGTGTCAAGCCGGCCCCCTTCAAGGGATACGGAAAGGCCGTCGAGCCGCTCCTGATCGGAAGCGCAGAGCGTGGCGACAACCCGAAACTCGTCAAGCCCGGGCTCACCCCGAATCTCGACGGCGCCGGCCCCGCTCTTCACTGCCAGGGTCCCGGCAGCCGGACCGCTCAACTCCCGGATGTCCTGGAATTCACAGCGCCCCCGGTCCTGCGCGAACGCCGCCGGCGCGACGAGAACCGCCGCCACGAGCCAGATTGTCGTCTGTGCCTTTTTCGTCATCGAGTGCTCTCCCTTGCGGAACGCCGGGCCGCGCCGCGGCGCCCCATTGCCCTTGCACCGATCTAACGTCTGGTCGGGGAGGTCGGTTCCGGCGAATATCTTGACCTGCCTCCATATCCTGCCTCCCTATACTGAACGGGCTTTGAGCCGCCGCGCGGGAACACACTTCATGGCGGCGCTCGGCATCGTCCTTTGGGGCTCCGGCTTCGCGAGCGCGCAGGGATTCACCGAGGTCACCGAAGAAGCGGGCATCCGTTTCGTCCACGACGCGGGCGACGAAGGCAACTTCTCACTGCCCGAGATCACCGGCGCGGGAGCCGGGTTCTTCGACGCCGACGGAGACGGGGATCTCGACATCTATCTGCTCCAGGGCGGCCGTCCGGCGGATCCGGCCGGTCCGCGGGCCGGAGCTCCGGGGAACGCCCTCTACCTACAGGAGACTCCGGGACGCTTTGTGGATGCGAGCAACTCTTCGGGCACGGCGGATACCGGGTACGGCATGGGACTCGCGGCCGCGGATTTCGACGGCGACGGCCGGACCGATCTGTTCGTCACGAACTACGGTCCGGACGTCTTGTACCGGAGTCTGGGCGACGGCCGCTTCGAAGACGCGACCGCATCCGCGGGCGTCGCCGGCCAGGGATGGTCCTCCTCGGCGGCGTTTTGCGACTACGACGCCGACGGACGGCTCGACCTCTACGTAGCCCGCTACGTGCGGAACGACCCGGCCAAGCACTGCACCCAACAGGACGGCAGTCAGGACTACTGCAGCCCCCAGGTCTTCCCCGGCTCCCATGACTACCTCTACCGGAACCTCGGCGGCGGGCGTTTCGAAGACGTGTCCCTCGCCGCGGGACTGCGCACGGTCCACGCCCCCGGCCTCGGAGTGGTCTGCCACGACTTCGACGGGGACGGCCGCCTCGACTTCTACGTGGCGAACGACGGGGAAGCGAACCAGCTCTGGCTGAACCAGGGAGCAGACGGCTTCGCCGATGACGCCTTCCTCGCGGGAGTCGCCCTGAACGACGCCGGACGGCCCGAAGCCGGGATGGGCATCGCGCTCGGCGACGTGGATGCCGATCTCGACCTCGACCTCTTCATCACCCACGTCGCCGACGAGACGAACACCCTCTATCGGAGCGACGGAGCCGACCTCGGCCTCTCCTTCGCCGACCGCACCGGCCCCTCGGGTCTCGGGCCGGCGAGCATGGCGATGACCGGTTTCGGCGTGGGCTTTTCGGATCTCGACCTCGACGGGGCCCTGGATCTCGTGGTGGCGAACGGACGGGTACAACAAAAGTCCGCCCTTCCGGGGGCGCTCGGCGACGCCTTCTGGAAGGTGTTCGGCGAGCCGAACCAGGTCTTCCGCAACGGCGGAACCCAGGGAACCGACGCCCTGTTCACCGCCTTCGACGGTTCCGGCGATTTCTCCACGGTCATCGAGGTGAGCCGGGGCCTCGCACTCGCTGACTACGACGAAGACGGCGACCTCGACCTGCTGCTTGCCAACGCCGAGGGGCCGGCCCGGCTCTACCGGAACGATTTCGCGAAGCAGGGAGCGCCGCTCCGCGTCAGCACGCTCGACGCGGCGGGGACGGCGGCCTTCCCCACGGTGGTCACTGCAGTCTTCGAAGGCGGCCGGCGGGCCGTCCGCCGGGCCGACCCGGGCGGAGGCTACCTGGCGAGCGGCGATCCCCGCGCGTTCTTCGCCGTCCCGCCGAACGACAAGGTGATCGAATTCGAGGTCGTCTGGCCGGATGGGAACCGCGAAACCTTCCTCGGGACCGAGAGCGATACCGTCAGCCTGCGGAAGGGCGAAGGCCAGCCCCGCTGAAAAGGCCAGCCCCGCTGAAAAGGCCAGCCCCGCTGAAAAGGCCAGCCCCGCTGAAGACGATGGCCCGATCCCGGCAGCCTCGGAGACAGCGACCGGAGAAGGCGCGAGCGGGTCGACCGCAACCAAGGCAGGCTCGCGAGACCGCAAGTCGGACCCACGGGCGGGAGACGGGATCTCGCGAAGCGGTTCAGGACGCGTCGAGCGGCAGAAAACCGCTCTCCCGGTGGCTCGGGGCTTTCGCCGTCATCGTGGCAATCGCCCTCCTTTTCGTTCTGCGCGCGGGCCCGGACCTTCCCGAACCTCCGGACCCTGATCTTTCCCGGATGGAACCCGAGGTCGCCGAGGTGATCCGCCGGACAAGGAGCGCACTGCTCGAGGAACCCGATTCCCCGGACCGCTGGGCGGCACTCGGAACGGTCTTCCTCGCGCACGAACTCCAGGGGGAAGCGGCCGCGGCCTACAGCGCCGCCGCCGCACTGGCGGAAGAGGACTACCGATTCCCTTACCTGCGCGCCAGGTCGCTTTGGCGGCTGGATCCGGAGGCCGCCGAGAATTCTGCCCTGGACGCGATCGGATTGAACCCGGACTACGCGCCCGCCTACCTGCTCGCCGGACAGATTGCCGAGGATCGCGGCGACCCCGAGACCGCGAAGGCGCACTATCGAGAGGCGCTCGACCGGATGGGCGGAACCCGCGCTGCCCCGGCGAACACCGCGGCCGCCAGCTTCCGGCTGGGACGGTTGCTCGCGGGGGACGAAAACCTCGAGGAGGCGCTGCCCCTGCTGGAGCAGGCGGAGGCGCTCGCTCCGGAATCCGGCGCGGTGGCCGCGGCGCTCGCCCGGGTGTACCGCCGCACCGGTGACGCCGAGAGGGCGCGGGCGGCCGCGGAACGGGCGCGTGGTCTCGACCACGACCTCTTGATCAGCGATCCGCTCATCGACGCCGTGAACCAGGTGGCCGTCTCGGTCATCGGAAAGGAGCGGCGCGCCTTCGCCGCCGAGGGGGCCGGTCGTCCGGAAGTCGCGGAGCGCCTGCTCAGGGAAATGATCCGGTCACGTCCGGACGCCGCCGATCTTTACTACAACCTCGGGAACAACCTCTCCCGGCAGGGAAAAAACGAAGAGGCGCTCGCCGCCTGGACCACGGCGCTCGAGAAGAATCCCGACCACGTCTCGGCGCTGATCAACTCGAGCATCGTCCTCGCGCAGGCGGGGAACCTGGACGAGGCGGAGCGGCGCTGCCTGCACGCGCTCGAAGTCCAGCCGAACCACCCGGGAGCGCTCTCCAGCCTCGGCAGCATCGCGGCGCTCGACGGCAGGAGGCCTGAAGCGCTCCGCTGGTTTCGGAGGGCCCTCGAACAGGAACCGGAGCGGGCGGGAACGCACGACTCGATCGCCCAGGTGCTCGCGGCGAACCGCCAGTTCGGCGAGGCGATCCGGCATTTCCGGATCGCGGTCGGCAAGGAGCCGTTCCGTGGGGATTACCGCCTGGGGCTCGCCGCGACGCTCGCCTCCACCGGGAATTTCGAGGGCGCCTGGGAGGTGGCCCACGAAGGTCGTCGGCTGGGCGCCGAACTGCGACCGGACTTCCTGGGGATGCTGCGCCAGGCGATGCCGGAACCCGCCTTCCGCTGAGCCGCGAGGCGCGGAGGCGGCGCGGATCGAGACTCGCTGGACTTCGGCCAACGCTCAGTCGTATGATCGGTCCCCGAATTTGGATTCCGGAACCGTTGGCTGATCCGATTTGCCGTCCGCAGCTTCAACCTGCTGGAAAACCTTGGAACAGAGGACGCGCGGCAAGAAACCATGATGGCGTATCCGTTTCGGATTCCGAGTTCACATCCCTTGCCTCATCCCGTTGAAGGAGGGACCATGAGAAAGATTCTTCTCGCTCTTCTGTTCGTGGCGTTCGCCGTCCCGGCGCTCGCGCAGCAGCAGTACGGACGCCTTGAAGGTGCGGCGCGCGATGCCCAGGGACTCGCCCTCCCCGGAGTGTCCGTCACCCTCTCGGGTGAGGCCATCATCGGCGGCCGGAACGCGACCACCGACGTGGACGGTTCGTACCGGTTCCCGGCGCTGCCCCCGGGCGACTACCTGCTCCAGTTCGAACTGAGCGGTTTCCAGACCATTTTGTTCGAAGACATCCGGGTCGTCACCGGCGCCACGTTCAGCGTGAACGCCGACATGCAGATCGCCACGGTGGCCGAGACGGTCACGGTGACCGGCGAATCGCCGGTAGTGGACGTGAAGTCCACCGGAGTGGCGGCGACCTTCGACAAGACCCAGCTCGACGAAGTGCCGACGGCCACCGACATGTGGGCGGTGCTGCACCAGAGCCCGGGAATCCGGGTCCAGGGCTACGACGTGGGCGGTTCGCACAAGAGCCAGCAGTCCATGTACGAGACCTTCGGCGTGCGCAGCCAGAACCGGGTCCTCTACGAGGGAGTGAACACCACCGAGGGTTCCGGCAGCGCCGGCGGGTACTACGACTACTACGCGATGGAAGAATTCCAGGTCTCGGCTCAGGGCGCCGACGTGGAGATGTCCACCCCGGGGGCTCAGATCCAGACCACCGTCAAGACCGGCGGCAACGACTTCTCCGGCCTCCAGAGCGGCCACGTGAACCCGGCGGACTGGATCGGCGACAACTTTTCGAGCGAACTCGAGGCCCGCGGCGGCTCCCCGGCGCCAGTGCTCAAGTTCTACGAGTTCCACCTCGATCTCGGCGGCCCCATCGTCCGGGACAAGGCGTGGTTCTACGTTGCCTACAACAACTACTTCATCGACACCGCGGTTTCCGGGCAGGACCAGAGCCTCGGCACCGACATCGGGGACTTCGACATCTTCACGACCAAGTTGAACTACCAGATCACGGAGCGCGACCAGTTCATCGGGTTCTCCACCTGGTCCTGGAAGCGCAAGCCCAATCGGAACATTTCCAGCACGATTCCGGCCGCATCGGTTCTTGGGCAGGACTACTGGATCTGGCTGCACAAGGCCGAGTGGCAGCGTGTCTGGAGCGACCGGCTCTACAGCAACATGATGATCGGCCACATGGGCACCGTCTGGCCGATGGTCCCGAAGGGCGACCCGATCAACGGAAACGAGCCGCGGATCGAGGCCACGACGAGCGTTCGGTCGGGCGCCGGATGGCAGCCGTTCACGAGCAAGCGCTGGAAGCCGCAGAGCACCGGGCAGTTCAACTACTACATACCGATCGGCTCCGGAAGTCACGACTTCAAGTTCGGGTGGGATTGGCAGATTGACTCCGAATTCTTCGGGTGGAACTCCAACTCCGGCGCATTCCGGTATTTCGACGACGCCTCGGAGGGGCGGCCGCACAATGTAGACCGCGTCGCGGTCATCGGCGTCCCCAACTTGACCGACGACCGGAACATGCATCTGGACCTGTTCGCTCAGGACGTCTGGACGGTGAACGACCGGCTCACGGTCCTGTTCGGGGTCCGTTTCGGCAGCCAGCAGCTCTCCTACCTGGAATCCGACAACTCACCGGGTGGCGCCTGTCACGAAGCGCTGCTCTGCCAGTTTGAACTCCCAGCCAACCAGAGCGAAGTTCTGCGGGGCGTGTTCGGCGAGGGTGGAACGATTCCCGGCGGTACTGTGTACACCCACCGGAACCTCGCGCCGAGGGTCGGCATCACCTACGACTTGACCGGTGAGGGTTCCTCGGTGTTCAAGGCGTACTTCGGGCGCTACTACTCGAACGTCGGGACCGGGCTGTCCTCGGCGAATCCGGGCGGTCAGGCATCCGGCACCTACCGGTTCCTTGACCAGAACCAGAACGCGGTGCTGGACGACATTTCCGAACTGGGCGAAGAGCTTGCGTTCGCGGCCGGGGCCGGCTCCGGAACTCCCATCGATTCGGACTGGTCGTTGCCTTACGCCGACGAGTTGAGCGCCTCCCTGGAGCACGAGGTGACCGCCGATCTCGGGGCGCGGGTTTCCTATGTGTACAAGAGGATGCGGAACACCTGGAGCGGCGTCAACCTGATTGAGCTCAACAACCGGAACACGGCAGCCACCGTTGCGACCTGCGACGGGTGCCCCGCCGGGTACAGCCGGTCGTTCAACCTGATGGTGCCCCCTGAACATCTCGTGGGCAAGTCCGACAACCTGACGACGAATCACCCGGCGGGGGAGAGCGACATGGACTTCCACACCCTGTCGCTGGCGCTGAACAAGCGGTTCCGAAACAACTTCTTCTACAACATCTACTTCGACTATCAGTGGCGCACCGAGCCCCGAAGCCCGGGAACTTCCTCGACCTCGTGGGGGGCGCTAAACCCCCTTTCCTCGGATCCGACCGCGCAGGGGTGGTTCATCAACTACGACCAGGACATCCCGACGATTCAGAAAACGAGCACCTACCAGTTGAAGTCGTCGGCGCGCTACATGCTCCCGTATGAGATTGGGCTGGCCGGCACCTACCGCTACATCAGCGGTTTCAACTTCGCTCCAACCCATCGGCTCAATCTGTACGACGGCGCCCTGAAGCCATATATGTGGCTCGGATACATGAACGAGAATCGCTCGGCCAACGTGACCGTGATTGACTTGCGAGTGGACAAGTCATTCGCGCTCGGAGACACAATGCGGGTGCAGGCGATCTTTGATCTGTACAACGCCCTGAATGCGGCCACGATCACGAACTTCCAGATGCTTGACTCGGTGGTCCCGTATCAGAGGATCGTGGATTACCTCAAGGGACGCACCGTCGGGATCTCGGTGAGGCTTACCTTCTAACCTGCTGAGAGGGATCCCACCAGGACCCCGAGGCCCGTCGGCTTCTCCGGAAGCCGGCGGGCCTTTTTTGTTTGCCGCCGATCGAGGGGGCGGGACGGCACCTCCGGACGGCAGTCCGAGACCGAGCATCCGGAGCCGCGAACATCCTCGTTGGGGCGCGGTTCCCCACCGGCACCGCTGGATCTAAAATTTTGGATCGAGCCGTGAAAGGGGCCGCCACAACTCACTACATCGTGTTGAAAAAAGGCGCTTTCCGACGTTCGCGGCACGGCCCGTTCCATGGCACGCTTCTTGCCCAATTAGTTTCCTGTTCCTTATACGCTCCCCTGAAGGAGGGACCATGAGAAAGATTCTTCTCGCTCTTCTGCTCGTGGCGTTTGCCGTCCCGGCACTTGCCCAGCAGCAGTACGGACGCCTTGAAGGTGCGGCGCGCGATGCCCAGGGACTCGCCCTCCCCGGAGTGTCCGTCACCCTCTCGGGTGAGGCCATCATCGGCGGCCGGAACGCGACCACCGACGTGGACGGTTCGTACCGGTTCCCGGCGCTGCCCCCAGGCGACTACAACATCCAGTTCGAACTGAGCGGTTTCCAGACCATTTTGTTCGAAGACATCCGGGTCGTCACCGGCGCCACGTTCAGCGTGAACGCCGACATGCAGATCGCCACGGTGGCCGAGACGGTCACGGTGACCGGCGAATCGCCGGTAGTGGACGTGAAGTCCACCGGAGTGGCGGCGACCTTCGACAAGACCCAGCTCGACGAAGTGCCAACGGCCACCGACATGTGGGCGGTGCTGCACCAGAGCCCGGGAATTCGGGTCCAGGGCTACGACGTTGGCGGCTCCCACAAGAGCCAGCAGTCCATGTACGAGACCTTCGGGGTGCGCAGCCAGAACCGGGTCCTCTACGAGGGCGTGAACACCACCGAGGGCTCCGGCTCCGCTGGCGGCTACTACGACTACTACGCCATGGAGGAGTTCCAGGTCTCTGCCCAGGGCGCCGATGTGGAAATGTCCACCCCGGGAGCGCAGATCCAGACCACCGTCAAGACCGGTGGCAACGACTTCTCCGGCCTCCAGAGCGGCGCCTGGAACCCCGAGGACATGATCGCCGACAACTTCGACAGCGAGCTGGACGCCCGCGGCGCCTCGGCGGCTCCGGTGCTCAAGTTCTACGAGTTCCATCTGGACCTCGGCGGCCCGATCGTCCGGGACAAGGCGTGGTTCTACGTGGCGTACAACAACTTCTTCATTGACACCGCCGTGTCCGGGCAGCCGATCGACACCGGCACCGACATCGGCGATTTCGACATCTTCACCACCAAGCTGAACTATCAGATCACCGAGCGCGACCAGTTCATCGGCTTTTCCACCTGGTCCTGGAAGCGCAAGCCCAATCGGAGCATTTCAAGCACGATTCCGGCCGCATCGGTGCTCGCCCAGGATTACTGGATCTGGCTCCACAAGGCCGAATGGCAGCGCGTTTGGAGTGACCGGCTCTACAGCAACATGATGGTCGGCCACATGGGCACGACCTGGCCGATGACGCCGAAGGCGGACCCGATCAACGGCAACGAACCCCGAATCAATCTGACGAACAGCGTCCGTTCGGGCGCCGGCTGGCAGCCGTTCACTCGCAACCGCTGGAAGCCGCAGAGCACCGGTCAGTTCAACTACTACGTCCCGATCGGTGATGGAAGCCATGACTTCAAGTTCGGCTGGGACTGGCAGATTGACAGCGAGCTTTCGGGCTGGAACACGAACTCGGGAGCCTTCCAGTATCGCGACGACCCAACCCAGGGCAACCCCAACGGCGTCTATCAGGTCAATCTTGTCGGAGTTCCAAACCTCGTCGACAATCGGAACACGCATTGGGACTTGTTCGCCCAGGACACCTGGACCGTCAACGACAGATTGACGGTAACTCTTGGATTCCGCGTCGGGAGTCAGGCCCTGAGTTACCTGTCTTCTGACAACTCCCCAGGAACCGCCTGCCAGGATGTGCTCAATTGCCAGTTCGAACTACCAGGCGACCAGAGTCAGATCCTGACCGAGGTTTTCGGATCCGGCGTCGCCGTCCCCGGAGCCACCGCATACACGCACTGGAATGTCGCACCGCGCGTGGGCTTCACCTATGACCTGACGGGCGAGGGATCCTCGGTCTTCAAGGCGTACTTCGGACGGTACTACTCGAATGTCGGCACGGGACTCAGCTCGGCAAACCCAGGAGGACAGGCATCCGCTCGGTACCTCTTCAACGACCTGAATGGAAATGCGGTGCTCGATTCCACCGCGGAACTGGGTGACGAGCTCTCCTTCAGCGCCGGCGCAGGATCAGGTACTCCGATTGACTCGAACTGGTCGCTTCCCTATGCCGACGAAGTCAGTGCTTCGGTGGAACATGAGTTGACCGCCGATCTCGGAACCCGACTTTCCTATGTGTACAAACGCATGCGGAATACCTGGTCGAGTGGGCTGAACCAGATTCAACTCAACAGCCGGAACACGCCCATCACGCTTTCGGCCTGCGAAGGCTGCCCGGCCGGCTACAGCCGGTCGTTCAACTACCTGGTGATGCCGGAAGAACTCGCGGGCAAATCGGACAACCTGACGATGAACCACCCAGCCGGAGAGAGCAACATGGACTTCCACAACCTGTCGCTCGCACTGAACAAACGGTTCCGGAACAATTTCTTCTACAACGTCTACTTCGACTACCAGTGGCGCTCGGAGCCCCGGAGCCCCGGAACTTCGTCCACTTCGTGGGCGGCCCGCAATCCGCTCTCGGCGGATCCGACGGCACAGGGCTGGTTCATTAACTACGACCAGGACATTGCGACCGTCCAGAAGACGACCACGTTCCAGTTGAAGTCTTCGGCGCGCTACGTTCTGCCGTATGAGATCGGCTTGGCCGGCACCATGCGCTACATCAGCGGGTTCAACTACTCACCGACGCACCGGAATACTCTCTACGGCGGTAAGCTGACTGTTTACTCATGGCTGGCCGCAGCGAATTCTGAGCGATCCGACAATGTGACAGTCGTGGACTTCAGAATGGACAAGTCATTCCCCTTGGGGGACCAGACGCGGGTGCAGATCATTCTGGATTTCTTCAACGCCCTGAACGCGAACACGATCACCAACTTCCAGATCCTGGATTCCGTCGTGCCCTATCAGAGAGTCGTGGACTATCTGAAAGGCAGAACCATCGGGTTCTCGGCGCGACTTACCTTCTGACCCGGTAGGGTCACCCACCACCAAGGCCCGTCGGCCCCGCAAGGGGTCGGCGGGCCTTTCCTTTTGGGCGCAACTTGGGCCAAGATCGCTGCGTGCTCCCGTCCCGAAGCGCCGCCGTCCCAGTGGCGGTACTGCTGGTAACGACCTGGGGCTGCGGCGCCGAGAGCGATCGCCGGGAAGCGCCACGCGGGCCGATTCCAGAGTTCCGGATTTTCGGATCGCCGGGGTCGGGAATTTGGACACCAGCATCGCCTTCAGGCGGTCTCGACGTCTGGCGTTCGCATCCAACCCCCGGAATCCGATAGCTTTGTTCCGGGCGCTCCGGCGTCCCGGGGCTCTGGCGCACCTGTTGCCGGGTTTGCACCCCGTTTTTTTTGCCTTCCCCACTCCGGAGGGGCCCATGAGACGAGTATTTCTCGCTTTTCTGTTCTTGACGCTTGCCGTCCCGGCACTCGCCCAGCAGCAGTACGGACGCCTCGAAGGCGCGGCGCGCGACGCCCAGGGACTCGCCCTCCCCGGAGTGTCGGTGACCCTCTCGGGTGAGTCCATCATCGGCGGCAGGAACGCCACCACCGACGTGAACGGCTCCTACCGGTTCCAGGCGTTGCCCCCGGGCGACTACACCCTCCAGTTCGAGCTGAGCGGCTTCCAGACCATAGTGTTCGAGGAAGTGCGCGTCGTCACCGGCGCCACCTTCAGCGTGAACGCCGACATGCAGATCGCCACGGTGGCCGAGACGGTCACCGTCACCGGTGAGTCGCCGGTGGTGGACGTGAAGTCCACCGGCGTGGCAGCCACCTTCGACAAGACCCAGTTGGACGAGGTCCCCACCGCGACCGACATGTGGGCGGTGCTGCACCTGAGCCCGGGCATCCGGGTGCAGGGTTATGACGTGGGCGGCTCGCACAAGAGCCAGCAGTCCAGGTACGAGACCTTCGGCGTGCGGAGCCAGAACCGGGTCCTCTACGAGGGCGTGAACACCACGGAGGGCACCGGCAGCGCCGGCGGCTACTACGACTACTACGCGATGGAGGAGTTCCAGGTCTCGGCGCAGGGCGCGGACGTGGAAATGTCCACTCCCGGAGCGCAGATCCAGACGACCGTCAAGACCGGCGGCAACGACTTCTCGGGCCTCCAGAGCGGGGCGTACAATCCGCCGAATCTGATCGCCGACAACTTCAACTCCGAATTGGGGGCGCGGGACGGCTCCCCGTCACCGGTGCTCAAGTTCTACGAGTTTCACCTGGACCTCGGCGGTCCCATCGTCCGGGACAAGGCGTGGTTCTATGCCGCCTACAACAACTTCTATATCGACACCGCGATCTCGGGCGTGGATCAGAACCTCGCGACCGACATCGGCGACTTCGACATCTTCACCGCGAAGGTGAACTACCAGATCACCGAGCGCGACCAGTTCATCGGTTTTTCGACGTGGTCCTGGAAGCGCAAGCCCAACCGCGGACTCTCCGCGACGCGTCCCGCCGATTCCATCCTCGCCCAGGACTACTGGATCTGGCTGCACAAGGCCGAGTGGCAGCGGGTCTGGAGCGACCGGTTCTTCAGCAACATCATGATCGGCCACATGGGAACGACGTGGCCAATGGTCCCCAAAGCGGATCCGATCAACGGGAACGAGCCACGCCTCAACCTCGCTAACAGCCATGTGTCGGGAGCGGGCTGGCAGCCGTTCACCAGGAACCGCTGGAAGCCGCAGAGCACGGCCCAGTTCAACTACTACGTCCCGATCGGCAGCGGCAGCCACGACTTCAAGTTCGGCTGGGACTGGCAGATTGACAGTGAACTCCGCGGGTTCAACACGAACTCCGGCGCCTTCCGGTACCGCGACGATCCGGGCCAGGGCCGCCCGCACAACGTGCACCAGATCGACCTCGTGGGAGTTCCCAACCTGGTGGAAAACCCCAACATGCACGCGGACTTCTTCGTGCAGGACGTGTGGACCGTGAACGACCGCCTGACCCTGCTGGCCGGCGTCCGGGTAGGCAGCCAGATCCTCACTTACCTCGAGGCGGACAACTCCCCCGGAAGCGCGTGTCAGGATGTTTTGCAGTGCCAGTTCGAACTTCCGGCCAATCAGAGCCAGATCCTCATGGACGCCTTTGGTACCGGCGGCGTCACCCCGGGTGACGATGTGTTCAGCCACTGGAACATCGCTCCCCGCGTCGGGCTGACCTACGACCTGACCGGTGAGGGTTCCACGGTCTTCAAGACCTACTTCGGGCGCTACTTCTCCAACATCGGTACAGGCCTGCTGTCAGCGAACCCGGGTGGCCAGCCTTCCGCCCGCTACGTGTTCCTCGACCAGAACATGAACGGAATCCTCGACGATTCCTCGGAACTCGGACAGCAGCTCTCGTTCACCGCGGGCGCCGGATCCGGTTCGACGACGCCCATCGACAGCAATTGGACGCTCCCCTGGGCGGACGAGTTGAGCGCCTCGGTCGAGCACGAGGTGACCGCCGACCTCGGTGCGCGGGCGTCGTATGTGTACAAACGGATGCGCAACACCTGGGGCAGCTACGACCAGGCCGACCTGGGCCTGAACACCCCGATCACGATTCCGACCTGCGACAATTGTCCGGCGGGCTACAACCGCTCCTTCAACCTGCTCCTCTACCCCGAGGAACTGGTCGGCACGACCGACAGGCTGACCACGAACCACCCGGCGGGCGAGAGCGACATGGACTTCCACACCATGTCCCTGGCGCTGAACAAGCGGTTCCGGAACAACTTCTTCTACAACGTGTACTTCGACTACCAGTGGCGCTCTGAACCGCGGAGCGCGGCCGGGTCGTCCAGCGGCGGGGCAACAAGCTCGCCGCTGTCTTCCGACCCCACGGCACAGGGTTGGTTCCTCAACTACGATCAGGACATTCCCACCGTTCAGGATACGACCACTTATCAGTTGAAGACTTCCGCGCGATATGTCTTGCCGTACGAGATCGGTTTGGCGGGAACGTATCGGTTCGTGAGTGGGTACAACTTCGCGCCGACCCACCGGAACACGGTGTATGACGGACGGGTGACGGTCATCTCCTGGCTCGCCCCCATGAGTGAGGACCGCTCGCCGAATGTGACAATCGTGGACTTGCGACTCGACAAGTCCTTCGCGATGGGCGATCGCATGACCGCACAGTTCATTTTCGACATCTTCAACGCGATGAACGCAAACACGGTTGTGAACGCCCAGTTGCTCGATTCCGTAGTTCCGTATCAACGAATTGTGGAGTACCTGAAGGGACGAACCATCGGTTTGTCCGTACGACTTACCTTCTGATCCTTCGGGGTCTTCCACCAAAAAGGGTCCGTCGGCTCCGGAAGGAGCCGGCGGGCCTTTCCTTTTGGGCGTGACTTCGGCCAAGATCGCAGCGTGCTCCCGCCCCGAAGCGCCACGATTGCGGCGGCGCTCCTGCTGGGAACCACTTGGGGCTGTGGAGATCGTTCCGATCGCACGGAGTCTCCGCCTGAGCGAGTGACAGCGCCAAGAGAACCCCTCGCCGACCCGGACGAGGGTGTGGGCGCCGCGGTGTGCGGCGCCTGCCACGCGGACATCGCGGCCACGCAAGCCGGGCATCCGATGGCCCAAACCGCCGGCGCGGTGACCGGGGAGGCGCGCGATCGCTGGTTCTCGGACGAGATGCTCGCGCGGGTGGTTTCCTGGCCGGCAGGGATCGGACAGCAACCGGCCTATGAAATCGAAGCCGACGGAGGAGTCCGGTTCGCAGCGCCGGACGCCAACCCTCGCTCCGTCCCCGTGGACGCCGTCTTTGGATCCGGCCTGCGGGGTCTGACTCCGGTTTCTTTCGCGCCCGGTGCCCGGCTCCGCGAATTGCGGCTCTCGTTCTCCCACGCGCGGGACGGCTGGATCCCGACTCCCGGGGGGGAAGACGACGAGGATCCCCTCGGAAACCTCGACACGACCGAAGAGAGCGCGAACTGCATCGGCTGTCACGCCACCGCCGTCGCCTGGGACGGGGACGAACGCTTCGACCCCCATCGGGCGGTGCTGGGCGTCTCCTGCGAACGTTGCCACGGCTCGGGGATCGCGCATGTGGAGGCCCAGTCCGGCGGGGGCGATCCCGGTCCCATCTTCCATCCCGGGCGGCTTTCGCCCGCAGAGCAGGTCGCCTTCTGTGGACAGTGCCACCGCCAGCCGACCGACTTCGAGCCGCGGGACATCCTCGCCCGCGACCCGCTGCTGGCCCGGCACGCTGGGGCGAGCCTGATGATGAGCGCGTGCTTCCGGGAATCGCGTCCGGAAAGCACGATCACCTGCACCGAATGCCATGACCCGCATCGGCCGGAACTGGCCGGTCCAGAGCGGACCCGCGCCGTCTGCTCGCGGTGTCACGAGGATGCCCCGTCATTGCACCGGCAGACCCCAGTGGCGGCCGAAGCGGACTGCGCCGCCTGCCATTTGCCGACCGAGAGCGAGGCGTTCCATGGCACCCCGTTCACGGACCACTGGATCCGACTTCCCGGAACCCCGCCAACTCCCGGATCAGCCGCCGGCCGCCGGGAGCTTGCCTGGCTCGAGGAGTTGTACAAGCGGCGGATGCCGGAGGAGAACCCACCGGCAAAGACCGCGCGGCTCTGGACGGGGCTCGCGGAACTCCTGCATATCCGTGGCGCGCGGAGCGAGGCACAGGTACTGCTCCGGGAAGCGCTGGCCCTAGGTGCCGACTACCAGACGCGGCTGAAGGCCGGGGCGCTCCTCCGCGACGGCGGACGAACCGCCGAGGCGCTCACCATCTTTCGGGACGCCTCCGCCGAACGACCTCAAACGCCCCACGCCTTCTACGAACTCGGGGACCTGTTGCTCGACACGGGCGACTACAGCGGGGCGGTGGCGCCGCTTGCCACCGCCGCGGAACTGAGTCCCGACTCCGCGGGTGTGCACGCGGCCCTCGGTGCGGCTCTATTGGGCGCCGACCGACCCGCGGAAGCCGTCGCCGCATTCCGGGACGCGCTGGAAATCGAACCCGCAATGCCGGCCGCGCTCGGCCCACTCGCCGGAATCCTTGCCGCCCATCCGCGGCGCGACCTGCGCGATCCCGCGGAAGCGGTTCGGCTCGCCGAGCGCCTTGCTGGACAATTCTCTTTCCAGGAACCCCGGTCGCTGGATCTCTTCGGTGCTGCCTACGCAGCCGCGGGTGACTACCGGAACGCAATCCAGGCAGCAGAGCGCGCTGCCGCTCTCGCCGGGAGCGGGGGTACAGCCGATCTGGCGGCGGCCATCCGCCAGCGCCTCGATCTCTACCGCGCCGGACGTCCCTACGTGGGCCCACTGCCCGCCGGGGCCGCCCGGCCCTGACGTTCGGGCCCGCGTATCCTCGAACGGCCCGGAGCCGCGACTCGCGGGTACACTGCGGTCCGGCCAGTCTCGGTTTGACTGGTCTCAGACCCTTCGAAGGAGCGACACCATGCGCGATGTGAAGATCCTCTTGCTAGCGGGCGGCCTGGCGTTCGCCATCTTTGGCTGTGGCGGCGAGATGCCCGCCGAAATGGAAGAGCCGTCCGGGAACGCCGATCTCGTCCAACGGAACCTGCCGAATCCGAACCCGGTTGTCATCACCCAGTGGGCGGATCTCCCGGACGGCCGCAGCTGGGGTTCCACCGCCGGTGTGGACATAGGACCCGACGGCCACGTCTGGGTCTATGACCGATGCGGAGCGAACGCGCTGGCCGGCGGTTGCGAGGAGAACCCCACGGTGAATCCGGTTCTGAAGTTCGATCGTCACACCGGCGAAGTCCTCGCCGAGTTCGGCGCCGGACTCTTCGTGCTCCCCCACGGACTTCACGTCGACGACGAGGGGAACGTTTGGGTCACCGATTCCCAGGGCAACGAGGCCGGAACCAAGGGACACCAGGTGATCAAGTTCAGCCCCGAGGGCGAAGTGCTGATGCGTCTCGGAACCGCCGGTCGGCCGGGCAGCGGGCCCGGCCAGCTCTACGAGCCGTGCGACGTCATCACCGCCCCGAACGGTGACATCTTCGTGTCCGACGGTCACAGCGGCCAGAGTCCGGATCCACCCGAAGGGAGGACCGGGCGCATCCTGAAGTTCGATGCCGAGGGCAACTTCATCAAGGAGTGGGGCATCATCGGGTTCCGTCCGAGCCAGTTCCGTACTCCGCACGCGCTGGAATTCGATTCCCAGGGCCGGCTCTTCGTCGCCGACCGCGGCAACCACCGCCTCCAGATCTTCGATCAGGACGGCAATCTGCTCGACACCTACTACCAGTTCAGCCGGGTCAGCGGGCTCTTCATCACCGACGACGACACGCTCTATGCGATCGACTCGGAGTCCACCGAGACCAACCACTTCGGCTGGTTGAACGGCGTCCGGATCGGGAACGCCAGTGAGGACAAGGTGACGGGTTTCATTCCGCCGCACTACCCGACCGAAGGGAGGGTCCTCCAGGGACTCGCCGGTGAGGGGGTTGCGGTGGACGAGGACGGCAACGTGTTCGTCGCGGAAGGACCGGCTTCCCGCCCGTTCGCGGTGGGCGGCCTCACGAAGTACGAGCGCGCCCAGGACTGATCGCCCGGCCGGTTTCGCACGCCCGGCCATCAAGCCGCCCTGCCGCTGAGCGCGACCGTTTCTGCTTGGCGCAGTCGTCAGGAAGGGCGGTGCGGCAACTGTTTGACGAAAGCACGCGGACTCAGGACGATGACACCCCGGTAGGGGGAGAGAGCAAGAAGGTCCCGATCTCCGCTGACGATGTACTTGGCCTCGGCAGCCAGGGCACAGGCAAGGAATTTGTCATCATCAGGATCTCGACAGACCGGTTCCGGGAGGGGCGCGGAGGTGACGAAGGTTGCATGCGCCGCAATCAAGTCCAGCGCAGGACCAAGATCAACACCGGGTGCCCGCACCGCAAGCCGCTCGCCAACGCGCACGTATTCTTCAAGAACCTCCCGGGACACCGCAATTTCAAACGCCCGATCTCGCCAGTGCGAGAGCACCTGACCTGGCGTCCCTCCGAAGAACACGGCCGAAACGAGGACATTGGTGTCGAGAACGACTCTCACCGCGAGCGGACCGCCTTTATGGCGGCGGTAATGTCCGATCTGCGGAGACCCGCTTCACGTGCGGCCCGGCGAGCTTTGGCGATGAGGGAATTGAATTCATCCAGAGAAGGCGCGGTGATCGGCTTCAGCACAATGGCGTCGGCATCACCCACGACAACAAACCGCACACCCGGTTTGAGACTCATCCGCTGACGGATTGGCTCGGGGATTACGACCTGCCCCTTGGAAGACAGCCTCGTAGTGATGACATCGTTCATGGCGCAATCTTACCAGTAAGAATTCGTCCTCCAGAGTCCGCATCTCTTCCCTCCCGACGCCCTGCTCCGGCGTCAGAACGGAAGTACACGCCCCTCCACTCATCCCTCGGCCCCCTTCCGGACCACTGGGGATGGCCCAGTTTTAGATGTCGCCAGGTGGCCCAGTCTTAGGTGTCGCCTGGCAGCAGGAGCGCGGCCGCCGACGGGACCGTTTGCAGTGGGCCGCCTCGAGCTGGGAGCCGCTTCCGCTCGATGGGGAAGTCGCCCGGGCCTACGGTCGTCTCTATGCGACGATGCCAGGCAGCGGTCGCGCGAGCCGCCGCCGGTTCGCCGACCTGCTCATCGCCGCGACTGCCCTGGCCCACGGCCTGCCGTTATTTACGCGGAACCCCGCCGATTTCTCCGGCCTGGAAGACCTCATCCGGATCAACGCCCTGTGATTCGCAGCTCCGAGGCCACCTAGCAGACCGCTACGGCCGGCTACAACGCGCGCGCCACGGACGGCCTCACCAAGTGTCGGCGGGACTCGAATAATGGACATTTGTGGGATTGCAGAAGTGGACACTTCGCGTCGGCGAAGATGGTGTCTTCGGCTCTTCGGATTGAGTTAGCGGGGCGCCCGGGACGAGGTGGCGGGGTTCCGGGAGCTGGAGTCGGGCCTGGGGTTGGTCGCTGCTCTTTGCACGGAGAAGAGGCTGTGTACGGGGAAGCGATACGCGGGGTTTTCCGCCACCTGGTTCAGGCGGGAGTGAGCACGGCGGCGATCTGCCGGGAGTTGGGGATCAGTCGTCAGACGGCCTACAACTGGAAGGCATCGGTTGGAGGAGGCTCGACCTCGGGTCAGGAGCCGGGGATCTATGGTCCGCGTTCGCGGTCGGGTGTTGGCGGGCTTTGAAAAAGTCCCACTTTTGGGCGGCCAAAATGTCCCACTCGGCTTTGGAAGAACGGGCAGCGCGGAGCTTGTCCAAGGGTGCGCCTTGGACTGATCGACGGGCCGGGTCCAGAGCAAGGCGCTGCTCCCCAGAGAGGGGAGAAGTGATGCACGAGATATCGAAACGGGTGCTGTTCCGCGCCTTGTTGAAGGGGGGGATGAGCAAGGCGGCAATCAGCCGGGATCTTGGGATCAGCCGTCGGACGGCGACGCGTTGGGCGGCGGCTGATGGTGCTGGTAGGGGCTCCGGGGCTTTGACCTACGGCCCGCGAGCGGGGGTGCCCTCGATCCTGGACCCGTACCAGGAGATCGTGCGGCTCCGATTGTCGGAGTATCCGGATTTGTCGTCGGAGCGCCTGTTCCGGGAGTTACGGGGGTCGGGCTACCAAGGGGGCTATGACGTGGTGAAGCGGTATGTGCGGCAGGTTCGCCCGCAGCCTGGGAAGGAACCGGTGGTTCGGTTCGAGACGGCTCCGGGTCGGCAGGGTCAGGTGGACTTCGCGGAGTTTCGGCTGCCGTGGGGGAAGCGGTATGCGCTGCTGGTGGTTTTGGGCTATTCCCGGCTGTTGTGGTTCCAGTTCTACGAGCGCCAGACGATGGAAGTTCTGATGCGGGGGTTGGAGGCGGCGTTCGCGTATTTCGGCGGGGTGCCTTGGGAGTTGTTGTTCGATCAGTTGAAGGCGGTGATCATCGAGGATCGGCGGGCGTCGGCGGGGGAGTTGCTGAAGAACGCGGAGTTCTCGCGGTTCTCGCGGCACTGCGACTTCGTGATCCGGGCGTGCCGGCCGTATCGGGCGCAGACGAAGGGGAAGGTGGAGCGTCCGATCCGCTATATCCGGGACGGGTTTTTCTATGGGCGGGAGTTCGTGTCGGACGAGGACCTGAACGATCAGGCGCTGCACTGGCTGGAGACGGTGGCCAACGTCTGGGTGCGCGGCACCTTGAAGGAGGTTCCGCTGGATCGGTTCGAGCGGGAGCGCTTTTTGTTGGGGCCGTTGGCCGAGCGTCCCTATTCGGGTGTGCTGTCGGTGCCTTCGGAACCCGCGGCGGAGGTGCTATCGACGCCGCGGGTGGTGGTGGAGCGCCGCAGCTTGGCGGAGTATGGGCGGCTCGGGGAGGCGCGGGGATGACGTCGGTATCGCGCCACGAACGCATCAGCGGCCAGTTGGTGGACCTGAAGATGCCGGGGGCTCTGGAAGCGCTGGACGAGGTGATCCGGAGGGTAGCCAGCGGTTCGCTCAGTGGGAGTGAAGCGATCGAGCAGTTGCTGGGAGCACAGATCGCGCTGCGGAACAACCGTCGTCTGGAGGCGGCGATGCGTTCGAGCCGGCTTCCGGCGGTGAAGAGGCTGGCGGACTTCGACTTCACGTTCCAGCCCTCCCTGCGCCGGGAGCAGATCGACTCGCTCCACGAGCTGGACTTCCTCCGGCGAAAGGAGAACGTGGTGTTCCTTGGTCCTCCGGGGGTGGGGAAGACCCACCTGGCGATCAGCCTGGCGATCCGGGCGGCGGAGAGGGGCCGGCGGGTGTACTACGGGTCCCTGAGGGATCTGGTCGGGTCCCTCCAGGAGGCGGAGACGAAGGGGCAGTTGCGGCGCCGGCTGCGGGTCCTCACCCACCCCGCGCTGCTGGTGGTGGACGAGATCGGCTACCTGCCGGTGACCCGGAACGGGGCGACGTTGTTCTTCCAGCTCATCAACGAGCGGTTAACAGCCTGTGGCAAAACCCACACGGCGTTCGACCGGCGATCCCTCCCGGCTGAACCGCGTCGCTTCGCGCCGCTCATCGTTGCGTTTCGGTCGAAATACACCTGGTATTCCTCCCTCACGCGCCTTGTCAGCCGGACCCCCACCGGGAGAACTGGGCCTCACCGGTCTCGGCGCTCACGTGGGTTTCACCACAGGCTGTTACGAGCGGGCGTCCACGGTGCTGACTTCGAACAAGGGGTTCGAGGAGTGGGGGACGATCCTCGGGGACGAGGTGATGGCGGCGGCGCTGCTGGATCGGCTGCTCCACCACTGCCACATCGTGAACATCCGGGGGAACAGTTACCGGATGCGGCAGCGCGGCGACCTGGCGCGGGCACTGCATCAGGCCCCGGCGAGAAAGAACCCCGCCCCACGATCCGGTGAGGACGAGGAGGTCACCCCGTGAGGCGCCGAGCGCGTTTGGCGCGGAACTCCGCTCGCTCCGGTCGCTCCCTCCGCGCCAAACGCGCTCGCGGGTCGTTTCAGAACCCCTCGGGAAAGCCCGCCCCAAATCCCAAAAGTGTCAAGTTTTCAAATCCCATTTCTGTCCACTTTTCGAAGCCCATTGACACCAAGTACGAGCGCCCCCAGGAGAGTCCCCATTCCGCTCCGCGGTGATGCCGGCCACGAGTTCCTTAAGCTCGTGGCGCCGCTTCCGGAGAATCACCTCGTCGTTGCGGATCTCCAGCTCGACCACGGCGCCTCCGCGAACATCCCTATTTTTTGGGCAATCTGCCTTGGAATCCGGACTGCAAGGATCCCGCCCCATCGAGAGACACGCGTTTCCGAGCCCATGAGAGTCCGCTCACGCGAGAGCTGACGGGACTTCAACCACCGCGATCTGCTCTTCTGCGGCGGCGCGGAGCAACGCTCGGTCGAGCGTGGCGAGCGTTGCTGCGCGGCGTTTCGCCAGTTCCAGATATACGGCGTCGTAGAGACTCAGCTGGCGCTGCAGCGCCAGTTCCAGCACGCCCCCGAGATCGAGGCCGTCGTCGGTCAGCAGGGGCAGTGCGGCAACCGACCCGATGTGATCCCTCAAATCCTGGCGGTCGATGCGTCCGCGCCGGTGCGCCACCAACAGAGCGTTCCGAACTTCCAGGTGGAAGATAGGCGGCACGATCCCGCTCTCGCGCCGGAGACGTTCGCGCACTCCGGCCACCCCCACCTCGTCTTCCAGGAACCAGGCGCAAACGATCGAAGCATCGAGCACCAGCGGCCTCACGAGAGGCCCTCGCGCCGAGCGGCGAGCATTTCAGGCAGGGTCATGCGAATTCGTTTCTTCCGGGACAGGTATTGTTCGAATCGGTCCATCGCTCGCGAGCGGACTTCGTGCTCGGCGTCCTCTTCCGGGACGAGGCGTAACGCGACGCGGCCGTGTCTGGTGATGAGAACTGTCTCGCCGGCTTCGACCCAGCGCAACACCTCGGCGATTCGGGCCTGGAATTCAGTGGACCCGATCTGACGTGTCACTTCTCGCCCGCTCGGCGCTTCGAACCGGAGTCGGAAGGAGCCGAGACCGATCGACCACGCTCGCCGGCTTCCTCGTCGTTTACCGCCGTCGCCGATGACAATCGGGCGATGGGGCGCCCCCGACGAGTGATCCGCACGACGGCGCCAAACTCCACCTCGCGCGAAACCCGTCCCCAGTCGGACCGCAGTTCGGTTACGGACATGGTTCGCATTTCACTGACTCCTACCGGTGAGTTTAACCGGTTGGGATGGTCCGGACTCAGGCGGGTTGGACCCTTGCCGACTTCAGGTGCGTCGAGGAGTGGCCTCCGAGCCGGACCACAAGCGGCCGGTCCTCTCGTGTGTGCCCGGCTCCTACACCCGCCACCAAAGCGAAAGGCCCGCCGCCCCGAAGGGCGGCGGGCCTCGAAGGTGCTTTAGCTAGGAGATCCTAGAAGGACAGGCGGGCGCTAAGACCGATGGTGCGGCCCTGGATCCACTCGATGGTGTTGCGGAAGTTGCTTCCGGCGACCATTGTGAAGTTTGTCTCCGACGCATTGTTCAGGGCGTTGTAGAGGTCGAAGATGAACTGGATGTTCGCACTGTTGCCGAGGGCCACTTCCTTGTCCACGCGGAAGTCGAGGATCGTTACGGTGTCCGAGCGCCGGTTGTTCATGTTGTCGAGGAAGATCATCTGTGTTCCGACATTCGGAACGGCGACCGGAAGCCGAGGAGCCCATGGGAAACCGCTGACGAAGCGGAGTGTCGCTGCCGTGCCGATGTCGTACCCCATGACATACCGCCCGGCCGCCTTGAACTGCCAGTTCGTCACATCCTGAATGAGCGGGATCGCACCGTACTTGTAGTCCGGACCGACACCGATCGGATCCGTGGTTAGCGGGCTTGTACTTACGCTGCGTGGCCGCCGGCCTTCATGTCGCCACTGGTAGTCGAAGTAGGCGTTCCAGAAGAAGTTGTTGCGGAACCGGCGGTTGACGCCCAGGGAGACCGTCGTCCAGTTGAATGCGGAGTCCTCGTTCGGCCAGTTCGTGGAGAGGTTCTCGCTCGTCGACGCGCCGTCTGGCAAGCCGTTGACGGTAATCGTGGTGCCACCAAATCCGGCCGATTCGCAGGCCGCCGGACACGGAATCTGCTGCACGTTCGAAAGCGTTCCGATCCGGGCGATGTTGAGGGCCTGGCCCCAGCCGCCGGTCTGCCGCTTGTGAACCAGCGAAACCCGCAGGCCGAGGTCGTTGCCGATCTGGTGCTCACCCGAGACGCTGATTTCGTCGACATAAGGAATCCACAGATTGGGGTCCACAGGATCGCCGACGGGCGTCCCCCGCTCTACGCCGAGCCCAGCGCCAGTGCTACCGCCCAGGCGCTCGCCCAGTTCCGAAACACCGTCGAAGAGACCGTTCTGGTTCTGATCAAGGAACGCATAGTTCACACTCTTGTTGCCCCCGGGGTTTGCGCTATCCAGCGCGCTGTTCATGTTGTGGTAGTAGCGGCCGTAGTAGCCCTTCAGGACCGAGCGGCCCTCGCCGGTAAGATCGTAGGTGAATCCGACGCGTGGGGCGAAGTTCCACCAGCTAGTCACATCGCCGGCGGGAATCTCCGCGCCTGATCCGAACAGAAGCGGCAACGCGCCAGCGACATTTGCGTCGATGTCGGCGATCTCGTGGATGCAACCGAGCGCAGCGTCACAAGGACCGCCGGGGACGTTGTTGGACCCGAGGTAGCCGTGGGCCTGACTTCCGATGCGCAGGCCGATGTTGACCGTCAACCGGTCGCTGAGGGTCCACACATCCTGAACATAGAGATCAAGGTGGGTGTTTCGGTCGTAGTTGAAGTTCGGAACGCCCGCGAAGTGGATCTCATCCACATTGTGCGGACGAGCCGGATCCTGGGAGCTGTTGTCGAGATAGCGCACGGCGCCCGAGTTGGCGTTCCAGCCGAACTGCTCTTCATCAATCTGCCAATCCCAGCCGAACTTGAGGTCGTGGCTCCCGGACTCGGTCGGCAGGTAGTAGTTGAACTGGCCGGTGGTATGCGGCTTCCACCGGTTGAAGGTGAACGGCCGCCAACCAGCCCCGGCCCGGTTCCCGGTTCCGACATCGACGCGGGGCGGGGCCGTCGCCGGATCCGAGTTCGGGGTCATCGGCCAGCCGAATCCGAAGTGGTTCACCTGGATGTTGCTGTAGAGGCGATCACTCCAGACCCGCTGCCACTCGAACTTGTGGAGCCAACTCCACGAATCCTGCGCGAGGATGGATCCCGCCGGAACGTTCGAGGAGAGTCCCCGAAAAGGCTTCTGTTTGAGTGACCAGTGGTGCATGGTGATGAACTGATCCCGTTCGGTCATCTGGTAGTTCATCTTTACCGTGAACATGTCGAAGTCGCCGAGATCGGTCGCTTCGTTGCGGTCCACGCCGGAAATCACCCGGTCAATGACGAACCGGTTATAGGAGGCGTAGAACCAGGCCTTGTCGCGGACGATGGGTCCCCCGACGTCAATGTGGGCCTCGTAGAACTCGACCACCGGGGCGGACGTGCCGCCGCGACCCGAGAGGTCGGAGGTGATGTTGTCGGCGATCCAGTCGGTCGGCTCGTAGGCGAAGTGCTCGGTCCCGGAGAAATCGTTACCGCCGCTCTTCCAGACCGCGTTCACCTGGGCGCCCGGCGTGGACATCTCCACATCCGCGCCCTGCGCGGACACCTGGAACTCGCCGATCGCGTAGAAGTCGTAGTACCCGCCGGCGCCGCCGGTGCCCTCGGTGGAGTTCACCCCGTCGTTGATGATGCGGTTCTGGCCGCGGACACCGAAGGTCTCGTAGCCGGACTGCTGGCTCTTGTGGGAACCGCCCACATCGTAACCGCGCATCCGCACGCCCGGACTCTGCTGGAGGACCGCCCACATGTCGGTGGCCGACGGGACATCCTCGAGCTGGGTGGTGTCGAAGGTGGCCGACACACCGGTGGACTTCACATCCACGACCGGAGATTCACCGGTCACAGTCACGGTCTCGGCGACCGTCGCGATGTCCATCGTGGAGTTGATTTCGAAGGTCGAACCGCCAACCACAGTGATCTCTTCGAAGATAACGGTCTGGAAACCGCCCAATTCGAAGGTCATGGTGTAGCTGCCGGCGACGAGCTGCGCGAACCGATAGGAGCCGTCCACGTCGGTCGTGGCCGTCCGGGCCGCAACGAGTTCTGTGGACTCGAGGGTGACCGTCGCTCCGGGAAGGACGAGGCCTTGGGCGTCGTTCGCGGCGCCCTCAAGGCGTCCGTAGATCTGCTGGGACAGGGCCGAAGTCGGCCACGCCACCAGCAGCGTAAAGAGAATGAGTTTCCTCATGCTGCTTGGTCCTCCTTGGAGCTCGGAAGCATGGATAAGGGAAAAGATGTCAGTTAAGAAGCGCAACGGTCGGACCAGAGGCGCCGATCGAAGCTTTTCTCTGTCTAAGTCGTTCTATGTGGGTTCCTTACGTTCGCACCTGAGGGTAGCGGCATTCAGAAAACCCGCCTCCAGATTCGATTTATTGGAGGCGAACGGCCAATTCTCTTGAATCTCGTAGCCTCCTGTCAACCCACGAGACTCTCGAAACTACCGCGGCGGGCCCAAAAGGACTGGAGAGATGTCCCTTTAGACGATCCGGACCGTTCGAGGAAGACGGTCGGCACGCCGAATGGACCACCACGATTTCAGGTGATGGTCACACCGCGACAGGCCCAGGTCCCGAGCACGCTTAGACTCCGCATCTCGTGGAAGCGCCTCTCCCTCTTCGGACCGCCGGGGCAGCCCTCGCCGCCAATCCGCTGCGGACCGCGCTCGCTCTGATCGGGCTGGTGATCGGCGTCGCCTCGGTCATCACCATGGCCGCGCTCGCGTCGGGAGCGCGCGCTGCCGTCGCCGACGATGTGCGTTCCGCCGGCACCAACATCATCATCGTGCGGGCCGGCAATTACATTCGCGGGGGTGACGCGGTAAACATTCCATCGGGTTTCGGCCGGGCCGACACCTTGACTGCGGAAGACGCGGAAGCGATCCGGAACATTGCGGATGTGGCGATGGTGAGTCCGGTAGTGGAGGAGCGGACGGGACTCGTTTCCGATACCGGAGATTCGTTCGCCCAGATTCACGGGGCTTCCGCCGAGGGGCCTCGGATCTACCAGGTGCGGTTCCAGGACGGGGAGAACTTCACCGCCGCCGACGTCCGGGATCGACGCGCGGTCGTGCTCCTCTCCTCACCAGTGGAAGCTGAGCTCTTCCCCGGACGCTCCGGGGTGGGCCGGACGGTGGTGATCCGGGAACGGGAGTTTGAGGTGGTCGGGATCTACCAATCTTCCGACCGGAAGCTCGCCGAGGCCGCGATGGTCCCTCACACCGTTCTCGTCGATATCGTCGGGCGCACCTATCTGCAGGCGGTTGCCATCGCCACCGAACGGGCCGGCGACGCCTCCCGGGTGGGTCGCAACGTGGCCAACCTGCTCCGCGAGCGACACGAACTGACCCGCGCTACGCCGCCCGCACTGTCAGGCGCTCCGCACGCGTTCCGGCGGGGGTCGCGCCTGCCGGATGATTTCGTCGTGCGCACCCAGGCGGCGGCGGCGCTGACGCAGGGGCTCTACACGACAGCGGCCGCGTTCGTACTCGCTTCCATGCCCAAATTGGACGAGGTCACCTCCGAGGAGATGGTGGGCACGCTGACCCGCGCAACCTCGACGATGACCCTCCTGCTCGGAGCGCTCGCCGGGGTCTCCCTCATCGTGGGCGGCGTCGGGATCATGAACGTCATGCTGCTCGCGGTTACCGAGCGCACCCGGGAGATCGGGCTGCGGCTGGCGGTCGGGGCGCGGCGTCGCGACGTGATGTGGCAATTCCTCGCCGAGGCGGTGGGTCTGGCCGCGCTTGGCGGGCTCTTCGGAGTCGCGCTGGGCGGGCTGTCGTCGGCGGTCGTCGAACAACTGTTCGGGTGGCGAACGCTGATTCCGGCCGCCGCCATCGTCGCCGCAGGCATTCTGGCGATGGGAGTCGGGGTCTTCTTCGGCTGGTATCCCGCGCGGCAGGCGTCGAAACTCGACCCGATCGTCGCGCTTCGCTCCGAATAGCAGCGGGCCCGAATAGCGGCGGGCGATGCCGGCCGGAGGCCGGCGCCCCAACGCTGCGTCTCCTAGCTTCGGGGCTCTTCCGCCTCGGGCTGCGCACCGGGAAGCGGCATGCCGGTGTGGGGATCCACCGCCGGTGGTTCCATGATGAAGGGAACCTCAATTTCGTAAGGAAAACCCTCGAACCGGAAGTACACGATCGCCACCGTGTCCTCGCTGTCGATGGGACGACCGCTCGCCATCCACGCTTCGCCGAACTCGTCGATCCGGGGCTCAAGGGGTTCGAGCTCTTCTCCCGCGTCCCCGACGCGCCGGATGGTCATCCGCACGTCCTCCGCAACCGCGGCGGGAAGTTCACTCCGCGTGGCGTCCGAGAAGTACAGCCGATGCTCGCCCCCGGCGGTGAGTACGACCTCAAAGTGCAGATCGCCGTGCATGAAGACATAGCCCCCGTAGCGGGCAGAGTGGTCGCCGTGCGCCATCATCGTCCCCGCCATCCCATCCATTCCGTCCATTTCCTCGGAGGGCGGCTCCGCCTCGGGAGCCCCGCAGCCGACGAGGACGAACGTTGCGAACACCAGGAGGTGCGACGGGCGAATCATCAAGACCTCAATCGGTGATCAATTATGAAGAGAAGGCGTTAGCAGCCTGCGGACAAAGTCACGCGGCCCAGTTCTCCCGGTGGGGGCTCGGCTGGCGATGCATCCCGGCTGAACCGCGCCTCTGTGAGGCGCTCATCGTTGCGCTTCGCTCGAAATACACCAGGTATTCCTCCCTCGCGCGCCTTGTCAGCCGGGCGCCTCGCCAGCCTCGGCGCTCACGCCACTTTATCCACAGGCTGCAAAGAGGCAAACGAGTTCGGTCGGACTCATGGCTTCGCGGATCGCTCGCAGGATTCTGGAGAGCCGGTCGTCCGGAGAGATTCGTGGATCGATGAGGTTCTCCAGGGCGGCGCGGAACGCGGGATCTACGGAAGGGCGGACAAGAGCGTATCCGCCGAAGCGGTCGGCGTGTGCGAGGAGGCCGTGAGGGTCGGGAACCAGGGCCTCGAAATCGAGAGCGCGCAACGCCTCCAGGCGACTCAGGTCCCCATCCAGGTATCCGGCGAGGATGCGCGACACGACAGGCTCCAGAGCGCGGAGTGACTCGTCGGCGGGAGTGGCGGGTGCGAGATCCTCAAGCGTTGCCGCGAGCCCCTCGAACACCGCGGTCCGGGGACCGTAGAGCGGAACGATTCCGAGTTCCGGCCATCCGGTCGCACGGAATTCCTGATCGGCGACCACTGCCTGCAAATGATGGCCGGGGACTCCTTCGTGACAGGCGAGACGGTTCAATTCGGTAGATCGCAACGGGAGGCCCAACGGGAGCCACAGCGCCCCGCGCCCGTCCCCGGCGTATCGATAGAAGGGCGAGGGGCCGGTGGGGAGACTGAGCGCTTCCGCGGGTTCCATCCAGCGAACACCCAGCGGTTCGAGGGCGACACCCGCAGCCTCAGTGGGCGCCAGTCCGCGACAGGCGGCGAATGCCTCCCGCAAACGGACCTCCGCCGATTCCCCGGGCACGTCGGAGCGCTCGTAGTGGCGCCGCACCCGGACCTTGAGAGGAGCCACTCCGGACAGAGCGCGATCGACCCGAAAATGAAGACGCTCGAGATCCGCCTCGGGATCGCCCCAGGAAAGCCCGAAGACCACGCGAAGTTCCTCTGCGACAGGCTGGCGTTCCCCGAGCAGCGACCGGGCGCGGAAGGCCAGCGCGCGCACCGACGCTTCGATGCGGAGGACCCGGAATTCTTCCCCGGTGCGCGCCATCGCGCGGGCGCTATCGGCAAGGCGCGCGGCCTCTTCGGCGATTTCCGGGAGCTCGAGGCCCGCGGACTCCGGACTCCCATCCGTGAACACCAGATCCAGGAACAGCGGATCGCGTTCGTGGAGGGCGAAGGCGAGCCGCACGTAGCGGCTGGCGAGCTCATCGGCCGTCCGGGGGACAGACTCCTCCGCCGGCGGCTGGACAGACTCCTCCGCCGCCGGCGGGGCCGGGCTACAGGCGCCCCATAGGATGGGCACCGCCCGGACAAGCTGCGGGAGGCGGGAACGAACGCGGGAGCGGCAGATCGGGGAAGCGTATGCGGGGCAAGTTGGAGATGCAGGACGAGAGGCTGGGCGTGAGGTTGACGTTACGGTTGTCGTTCGCCGCCGACCTGGCGCTCCGGCCCCTCGGGCGCTGCCCTGAGCCAGCGAAAACAGTGGCAGCGAACCTCCGGTTCGTTGCCCGCGTAACCGGGGGGAAAGTGTGAAAGGGGGGCCACTGCCCCCCGTTCACAAAAAAGAAACAACGAGCCGGAACTCGCCGCCGCGCGCCGCAGGCGCGCCAGGGAGTTTCGGTTCGCGGCGCGAAGCGCCGGGCGGTTCGGACGCGGGGCTCTTTCGCCGAGTGACCTCGGATTTCGGATGTTGCCCTGGGAGCGCCCCGTTTCCGAACCGCTCGACGAAGAGCGGCGCTCCTCGCCCTTTGACAGGTCGGAGCATCCGGGCATATCTTCCGAAGTTGGCCGTTCCCCGAAAACGTCGGTGCGGCCAGCGCTCCGTTCGATTCGAGAAGGAGATCCTGATGACGCGAAACGCAATCCGATGCGGCCTGTTCCTGCTGCTCATTTCCGGACTCGGCTTGCTGGCTTGCGGTGCCCCCGAGATGGAGGACCAGACGGCCCCGGCAACCGAGGCGCTCGGTATCCGCGCTGCCGGCGATACCGAAATCGCTCCGGACATGGCCCAGATACCCGAGGAACTCCAGCAGGTCTTCCAGCACATCGACGACAACGTGGACCGGCACACCACGAACCTCCGCCGCTGGATCCAGCAGCCGAGCATCTCGAACTCCGGGGAGGGCATCCCCGAGTCAGCCCAGATGGTGAAGGGCTTTTTCGATCAGCTCGGTTGCCAGCAGTCCCAGGTCTACGAAATCCCGATGACCGAATGGGGCCAGCCCGGTAACCCGGTGGTGTACGCGAACTGCAACTACGGCGCGGAACGCACCCTGCTCATCTACTGGATGTACGACACCATGCCCATCACCCAGCCCGAGGCCTGGGTGCTTCCGCCGTTCGACGGCGAGTTCAGCGAATTCGGCCCCTTCAAGAAGGTGATGATCGGTCGCGGCGCGACCAACTCGAAGGGCCCTCAGATGACCCAGTGGAACGCCTTCCACTCCATCTACGAGGAGACCGGCTCCATGCCGGTGAACCTGATCTTCATCGCCGAGGGCGACGAGGAGCGGATGTCCATCGGCCTTCGCCAGTTCGTCCGGGAAAACCCGGATCTATTCCGTGAGGCCGAGGCGATGTACCGCTTCGGGCGGCAGTCACGCTCCGGCGCCGCGGGCATTGGGGGCGGGTCGGAAGGCTGCGTCTACATTGAACTCACCACCAGCGGAGCGAGCTGGGGACGGGGCCCGGTGGCCTCCAACATCCACGGGTCCAGAAAGCGTTCCGTCGACGCCCCGGCGCTTCGGCACGTGAAGATGCTCGCTTCGTTGGTCTCCGATGACGGCAACCGGGCGCTGGTTCCCGGCTTCTACGACGGCGCCGACGCCTTGAGCGAGGAGGAAGAGGCGATGTTTCGAACCGCCGCCGAGAACATCGACTTGGCCGTCGCCGCCGAGAACATCGGCGTGGCCCGCTTCATCAGCGACGATCCCCTGACGTATCTGAAGAGCGCCCGCTACGGGATTTCCTTCAACATGGACGGCGTCTGGGCCGGCAACATGTATCCGGGCGGCGCCGGCGCCATTCTGCCGAACCGGATTACCTCCAAGCACAACATGCGCTACGTCCCCAGCATGGACGGGTTGGACATGGTCCAGAAGATCCGGGACTACCTGGATGAGCAGGGCTATGAAGACGTCGAGATGACGATCATCGGGGACGTCCCGTGGTCGAAGTCCAGCTACGACAACCGGGCGGCGCACTCCCTGCTGCGCACCTATGACATTTTCGGGATCCCCTACCGGGACCCCATCGAAGGGGAAACCATCCTCGGCGGCTACTGGCCCGCCTATCTCTTCAGCGGCCGGGACGGAGACTTCACGGACGGAACCGACCTCGCGATGCCGATCGTCGGCGGGGCAGGCGGTCACGGAGGCGGCTCCCACGCGGCCAACGAGTTCTGGGTGATCGAGGGCGCCGGCGACGTCTATGGGATGGCCGGCGGCGAGAAGACGGTGGCGACCTTCCTCTACGCCTACGCCGGACTGCTCCCGGATGCCCCGGCCGACACCGGCATGGACGAGGAATAAAGAGAGCGTTTCGTCCGTCCCACGGATCCGGCGCGGTTGAGTCCGCGCCGCGGGCGGCGCTGTCAGAGTACAGGTCGCCCAGGAGATGAGGGCCGCCGAAACCAGCGGCGGAAGGCGGGAGCAGATGCGGGAAGGGCGGTGTCGGGAAGCGTATGCGGGGAACGTTGGAGGTGTAGGACGAGAGCATCAGGGTCGGGTCCCCGCCGTTGTTGCTCTTCGTTGGCGCCGCAGGCAGGGTCTGGGAGTTGCGCTGGGCCGCGGCCAACGATCCCGCCCTGCAGAGCGGCACTCCTCGCCCTTTGACAGGCCGGAGGGCCGGGGCATATCTTCTGGAGTTGGCCGTTCCCCGAAAACGTCGGTGCGGCCAGCACCCCGTTCGATTCAAGAAGGAGATCCTGATGACGCGAAACGCAATCCGATGCGGCCTGTTCCTGCTGCTCATTTCCGGACTCGGCTTGCTGGCTTGCGGTGCCCCCGAGATGGAGGACCAGACGGCCCCGGCAACCGAGGCGCTCGGTATCCGCGCTGCCGGCGATACCGAAATCGCTCCGGACATGGCCCAGATTCCCGAGGAACTCCAGCGGGTGTTCCAGCACATCGACGACAACGTCGATCGGCACACGATGAACCTCCGCCGTTGGATCCAACAGCCGAGCATCTCGAACTCCGGGGAAGGGATCCCCGAATCCGCCCAGATGGTCAAGGGCTTCTTCGATCAGCTCGGCTGCCAACAGAGCCAGGTGTACGAAATCCCGATGACCGAATGGGGCCAGCCCGGCAACCCGGTCGTGTATGCGAACTGTGACTACGGCAAGGAGCACACGATCCTCATCTATTGGATGTACGACACGATGCCGATCACCCAGCCCGAGGCGTGGGTGCTCCCGCCGTTCGACGGCGAGTTCACCGAGTTCGGCCCCTTCAAGAAGGTGATGATCGGCCGGGGCGCGACCAACTCCAAGGGTCCCCAGATGACCCAGTGGAACGCCTTCCACTCCATCTACGAGGAGACCGGCTCCATGCCGGTGAACCTGATCTTCGTCGCCGAAGGCGACGAGGAGCGGATGTCCATCGGCCTCCGGCAGTTCGTCCGGGAGAACCCGGAACTCTTCCGCGACGCGGAGGCGATGTACCGCTTCGGCTCCCAGTCCCGCTCCGGCGCCGCCGGCATTGGCGGCGGCTCCGAAGGATGCGTCTACATCGAGCTCACCACCAGCGGAGCGAGCTGGGGGCGGGGCCCGGTGGCCTCCAACATCCACGGCGCGAACAAGCGCTCTACCGACGCTCCCGCGCTTCGGCACGTGAAGATGCTCGCCTCGTTGGTCTCCGATGACGGCAACCGGGCGCTGGTTCCCGGCTTCTATGACGGCGCCGACCCCTTGAGCGAAGAGGAAGAGGCGATGTTTCGAACCGCCGCCGAGAACATCGACATGGCCGTCGCCGCCGAGAACATCGGCGTGGCCCGCTTCATCAGCGACGACCCCCTCACGTACCTGAAGAGCGCGCGCTACGGGATTTCCTTCAACATGGACGGCGTGTGGGCCGGGAACATGTATCCCGGCGGAGCCGGCGCGATCCTGCCGAACCGCATCACGTCCAAGCACAACATGCGCTACGTCCCGAGCATGGATGGGCTTGAGATGGTTCAGAAGATCCGCGACTACCTGGACGAGCAGGGCTACGAGGATGTCGAGATGACGATTGTCGGCGATGTGCCGTGGTCGAAGTCCAGCTACGACAACCGGGCGGCGCACTCCCTGCTGCGCGCCTATGACATTTTCGGCATCCGCTACCGCCAGCCCCTTGAAGAGGAGTCCATCCTCGGCGGCTACTGGCCGGCTTACCTGTTCAGCGGCCGCGACGCCGCGCTGCCGGACGGGACCGACCTGGCGATGCCGATCGTCGGCGGAGCCGGCGGTCACGGGGGCGGCGCCCACGCGGCCAACGAGTTCTGGGTGATCGAGGGCGCCGGCGAGGTCTACGGGATGGCCGGCGGCGAGAAGACCGTGGCGACCTTCCTCTATGCGTACGCCGGACTGTTGCCGGACGCCCCTGCCGCAACGGAGATGGACCAGGACTGACAGCCCGCGTTCGTCCCACCGGGGGATCCAGCGCGGCTCGTCCGCGCCGGAGCCGCCGGTGGGACGATCCACCGACCCCTGAAGCAAGACAACGACATCCCGGAGGAATTGCCTTTGGCTGCCATCGAGGTCCATGATCTCGTCAAGACCTATGTCCTGAGCGAGACCCACCGGGTCGAGGCTCTCCGGGGGCTCACTCTTTCGGTCGACAAGGGCGAATTCCTGTCGGTTCTCGGCCCGTCGGGTTCCGGGAAGAGCACGCTGATGCACATTCTCGGTTGCCTTGACCAACCGACCTCCGGGGAATACCAGCTCATGGGGCGCGACGTGTCCCGGCTCGGGAACGACGAACGGGCGCGCATTCGCAACGAGGAGATCGGCTTCGTCTTCCAGAGCTTCCATCTGCTCGCACGGGCCAGCGCCCTCGAAAACGTGGAGCTCCCCATGCTCTACGGAGCGAAGCGCCCCGGACGGGAAGAGCGGCGGCAACAAGCTTCCGAGGCGCTGGCTGCCGTCGGGCTCTCGGATCGCGCGACCCATGCTCCCAGCCAGCTCTCGGGAGGACAGCAGCAGCGGGTGGCGATCGCCCGGGCCCTGGCCAACCGGCCCCGGCTCCTGCTCGCCGATGAACCCACGGGAAACCTCGATACCCGAACCGGACGCGAAATCCTCGACACCTTCGCCCGGCTGAATTCCGAACGTGGACTGACCGTGATCATGATCACCCACGATCGCCAGGTGGCGCAATACGCGTCCCGGAGCGTCGAACTGCGGGACGGGCGGATCCTCACCGACGAAGCAATCTCGACCAATGGAGCAAGCCCCGATGCCTGAGCAAACGCACGGAAACGGCGCGCGAATCCAGCGGCTGCTCCGCGAACTTCCCGCGGAGTGGCGCACCGCGGTGGAGACCGCCCTCCAGAGCCTCCGGCGCTATCCGCTCCGCACGGTGCTGACCCTGCTCGGACTCGCTTTCGGCGTGGCCGCCCTCATGGCCACCATCGCGCTCGGGCGCGGCGCCCAGGGGGCGATCCGCGACCAGGTGCGCGCAGCGGGTCTCAACGTCATCCAGATAACCGCGGGCAACTACCGGACCCGCGGGGAGAGGCCCATCGGGGGCACCGAGGCGCCCGCCCGGCACGGGGCGGCCTTGTTCCCGGAAGGGCTGTTGTCCCCGGAAGGGCTGTCGTCCCCGGAAAGGCTGTCCCCCGAAATGCTGCCTCCCGGCGTTTTCGAGCGGTTCCTGCGGAAGATCGAGCCGGTCGCGCTCGCGCATCCGGAAAACGACCCCATGGAGAAGCACGACCATCCGACGGCAGCCGAGCGGCTCGGAGACTCGGCGGCGGGAGTGGGTGCGGCGGCGACCCTGACCAGCGACGACGCCGGCGCGATCGGGGGATTGCCCGGGGTGGCCCACGTCGCCTCCGGGATTCACGAGAGCGTCCGGGTCTTCGCGGACCAGCGGCGGTGGTTCACTCGTCTCCACGGCACCGATGTGGATCTCGTTCAAATCCGCCGTTCCTTCGCGATGCAACACGGCCGGTTCTTCAGTTCCGGGGAACTCCGGCGCGCCTCACAGGTGGTGGTGCTCGGCAGGGTGGCGCGGGATCAGCTCTTCGGCCAGGACGAGGACCCGGTGGGCCGGGAGGTCACGATCTGGAACCAGACCTTCGAAGTGGTCGGAGTGGTGGTGAGCTCCAACTGGATGAACCCCGGCTCCCTCGGCGATGACGAGTTCGACGCGGTGTACACACCGTTCACCACCGTCCACCGGCTGCTCAACGCCACGAATCTGAACACCATCACCGTGACCGCGGCCTCGTCCGGGAGAGTCACCGAGGTGGCCCGGGAAATCTCCGACCTGCTCCGCACGCGGCACGGGATCGGCGAAACCCAGGCCGACGATTTCACCGTCACCACCCAGGCATCGGAAGTGCTCGGGAAGGGCCTTCACCCGAAGGTGGCCGAAACCCTCGCCGGCAACATCCCGAACCTCGAACGCACGACCCTGCGGCAACTCGCGGCGACGCTTGAACGATCCAGTCGGACCATGTCCGCGCTGTTGCTCGCCATCGCGCTCGTTTCGCTGATCGTGGGCGCGATCGGGATCTCGAACGTCATGTTGCTCTCGGTGCGCGAGCGGATCCGCGAGATCGGACTCCGGATGGCGGTAGGGGCGCAAGCCGCGGACATCGGCAACCAGTTCCTTACCGAATCGGTGCTGCTCGGCGCCGCCGGCGGAGTTTTGGGCGTCCTGATCGGCGTGGCGGCCGCCGTGGTGGTCGAGAGTTCGTTCGGACTGGCGGTCGAGGTGTCGGTGGTGGCCGGCCTGATCTCGTTCCTCGTGGCCTTGCTCACCGGAGTGATCGCCGGGGTGAGCCCGGCCCGCCGGGCAGCCCGCCTCGACCCGATCGTCGCGCTGGGTTCGGAGTAACGCCCGATCGGCGTATTCGTCGCGCTCCCGACGTCAGTCAGGCGGGAACGGGATGAGCGGGGTGGTCAGGCCGGAGGGGTCATTCCGGGCGAAGATGCGCTCGAGCCGCCACTGAATCCAGATGTAGCCGTGGCCCCCCGACCAAAGCACCAAACCGATCAAACCAAACTCAGCGAGTCGCCGGGGCCGATTGCCGATCAACGGCCGACGCCCCGCCGGGATGGGCCGGGGCGACTGGCCGCGCCTCTCAGTGTTGCCGTTCCTGCTGGGGGCGCGGCTGGGCGCCGCGTTCCGCTTCCGTGATCCGGGTCAGCGCCTCTTCGACCTGCGGTTGCTCCGCGTCAAGCGTGAGCGACCGCTGGAACGCCTCCCGGGCTCCTTCAAAGTCAGAAACCTGGAACCGCGCGAGCCCCAGCAGGTTGAGGCCTTGGGTGTCCGGGTTTTCGAGCAGGATGGCCCTCGCAAGCAGTTCCTCGGCGTCTTCGTAGCGTCCCAGATGGAAGTACGCCTCTCCGAGAACGCGGATCAGGTCGTACCGGTCCTGAACCTCGGCATAGACCGGCTCCAGCAGGTCCACGACTTTGGCCGGGTTGCCCGCTTCGATTTCGAGCCGCGCGAGGAGTTCCCGCGCCCGTCCGAGGCGCGGCGCCATCGCCACCGCGTTTTCGACCACCGGCCGGGCTTCCTCCTTCCGGTCGAGCGCCATCAACTGCTCGCCGAGGGCGAGGCTCGTGAACCCGGCATTCTCCGGCCCGAAGGGGAGCATGGTGCCGTGGAAACCGGCTTCGAGTAAGTTCCCGCGAGGCGACACCGAGAACTCGGCGCGTCGTGCAGAGAGAGCGCCACCGGCGCGGTCGAGGAGGTCGGCCTGGAGTTCATAACGACCCGCCCCGATGTCCAGAAGGGAGAAGTCGAGCGCCACGAAACCGCTCCCCGCATCCGCCACCGCGGGCATCTCGCTCTCGTAGGTCAACTCCCCGTCGGTGAGCGGTTCCCGGCTCAGAATCCGGAACCGGACCGAGGCTCCCTCGGGGGCGCTGTCCGGCGCCACCGCGGCGACGAAGTGGTCGCCGATCGCGTACACCGCCTGGGGGTTGGGAACCACTCCCGCGGAAGCGATCAAGAAAGGCCGGTACAACGGCCGCTGCGCTTCGATGCGCCGCCCGAGCACCAGGTCGCTGAGGCGCGGGGTCCCGTCGCGGAAGGGCACGCTGACGTCCGATTCGACGAGCGTGTAGCTCTTCGCGCAGTCTTCTTCGGAGCGTGAACCGCAAGCGCGGTTCCGGAGCACGATCCTGACCGTGTGGTCCCCCGGGATGAGGGGCAGGATGCCAGACCAGGAGAACGGGCGCTGGAGCGTGCCGCGCGACTGTGCTTCGGTCAGCGAGACGAAGGATTCCTTCCGGAATTCGGTGACGACCTGCTCCGGGTCGTCGCGGAGCACGACCTCGACGCTGCCGGTGAAGGAGGTGTCGAAGGTGGCGCGGTCCTCGTTACGGATGAAGGCGATGTATTGGGCGTCCACCTGAAGGACCCAGTGCAGAAACGAAGCGCCCTCCGGCCCCGGCAACACAGCCACTGCGCCGTGGCCCGGGACGTAGGTAAAGAGGTAGTCGGCTTCGATGGCGCCCCGCTCGAAGTCGAGGCGGTCCGCGTAGCTGTCGTCGAGGCCCCGGAAAGGCACCTCGTGGATGTCCGCCAGCAGAGCCAGGCTTCCGAAGGGCACCGCCTGGAAGCGCGTGATGTCCTGCTCGTCGGTCCGGAACGACATGGCCGCGTTGGCGATTTCGGGGTCGAACTCGTAGAGGAATTCGTACGCGCGCTCGACCTCGTCGCGGAAGTCCTGCCGTTCGGGCTGGTAGCCGGTCAGCAGCGCCTGCGGGCCGTCCGAAATGGGGTCGTAGAGCTGTAGTTCACCGATGCCGTGACGCCGCCAGAAGAGCAGGTAGAAGAAGGCCGGCAGCCCGAAGCGCTTCAGCTCTGAATTGTTGTAGAACCAGAGTTCGGTGGGGTAGATCTCGTCCCGGGCCTCGTAGTTCTGGATGGAGCGAGGCGGTCCGACCAGGATGTAGTAGCGGCCCCGGTCGGTCTGCCACCCCTCACGAAAGGTGGAGCGCCCGAACCACTTGTTCACGTAGTCGAACCGGGCGTAGTGCTCGTCCTTGAATTCGTTCTCCGGTGTCGATGGGTTGAGATCCCGTTTACGCCAGAAGGCATCCACGAACGCTTTGCGCTGCCGCTCGGAAGTCAGGGTCAGAAAGACCCGCTTCTCTCGATCAGTGATGAGGTAAGGCACCTCTTCGGTGAGCCAGATCCGGTGGCGCTCGGGAAGCGCTTCGATGCGTTCCTTTTCGCTCGGCTCGTCCTGGGACGCCGCCGGGCCGGTGCCGAGCAATGCCGAGACAAAGACGGCCAAGAGGATCGGCTGAACCCGAAAAAAGCTCGAAGACATGGCCGGATGATGGTAGTCCCCGCGAAACCGCCGCGCAAAACTGGCCGAGCAAACACCAGGCCGGCATGGTCAACGCGGTCGACGGCGTTCGTGGAACTCCACCGCGCGCCGCCGATCTTGCGATACTCCCGATCCTCAGCCCATGACGGACGGACGGGAAGCAATTCGCCAACCCCCTGAGGGCTGCCCTCCCCGCCGCCTCGTCACTGGCGCGCTGCTGCTTGCGTCCGTCCTCAGCAGCGCGGCGGATGCCCAGACCGACCCCATCGAATCCGCACGGCAACTGATCGCAGCCGGACGGCTTGAGGAGGCGATTCCCTATCTCGAGGGCGCCCGGAGCGCCGACCCAGGCGATCCGGAACCGCTCTGGATGCTTGCGGTAGCCCGGCTGCGACTCGCCGATTTCCCCGAGGCCATGGCGCTGGCTGAAGAGTTCGGACGCCGCGTTCCGGAGAGCGCGAACGGCCCCTTGCTCCAGGCGAGCGCACTCACCGCCCTCGGCCGCCTCGATGGAGCCGCGGCTGCGCTGCGGGAAGCGCTCCGGCGGGAGCCCGGTCATCCCGAGGCCCGGCGGGATCTCGCCATCCTGCTCGGGCGGATGGGGGAGCGGGACGAGGCGATCGCCCGCCTCGAGGCTCTCGGCGCCGAATATCCGGGGCGACCCGAGGTGCTGGCTCCTCTGGGCGTCCTCTACGTGCAGCAGGGGCAGGGAGCCGACGGACTGGCGGCGCTGGTCGCTGCGGCGCAGGCGGATCCAGCTTCCTTCGAGGCACAGCATCATCTGGGCGCCCTCTACTCCGACCTCGGACAGTTCGAACCGGCCGCGCGGCGCCTCGAGGCAGCGCTGGCGCTCCGCCCGGAGGACGCCGAAACCCTATTCGAAATCTGCCTCCTGCGGTCCCGCGAAGAGAGACTCGAGGACGCCCGGGAAGCGTGCGCGCGGGCGGCCACCGCCGCTCCCGGAAACGCCGAAGCCCAATACACAAACGGCGACGTGCTTCACGTTCTCCAGAAAGAAGAGGCAGCCGAACGGGCGTACCGGGAGGCCATCCGACTGGATTCGGACCATTCGCGCGCCCGTTTTCGGCTAGCCCTCCTGCTCTTCGAGGCCGGTCGGAGCGACGAGGCGATCCCCGTCCTGACGCCAGCAGTGGACGGTGACGGGGCGGGCGTGAGCGCCGAACAACTCGCCGGAGGCCTGACGACGCTCGGGCAGGCTCTCGCGGCCACGTCCGATCCGAGCGAAGCCGCCCGGAGATTGGAAGCGGCGATCACGGCCGCTCCCACTCTGCCGGAACCGCACCTGCACCTCGGCAACCTCCTCGTGCGAAGCGGCGACTCTGCACAGGTGGAAAAGGGACGCGGACACCTTCAACGCTTCGCCGAACTCAAGCGCTTTTCGGACCGGACGAACGAACTCAAGGCGGCGGTCAATGCGAATCCCGGCGCCAGCGAGCCCAAGATGGCCCTGATCGCTCACCTCATCGGCGGCGGCGACCCGGGCCAGGCGCTCCAGGAATCCGGGCGGCTGCTGACCCTCGCTTCCGCGGAGCCCATGCACCACCTGCTCTACGCCGAGTCGCTGGCGGCCGCCGGCCGCGTGGAAGAGGCGCTCGGCGCACTCGAAGCGGCGCTCTCCAACTGGCCGGCCAACGCCGAACTCCAGGAGGCCGCGACGCGCCTCGGCCGGAGCCGGTGACGTTCGGCCGACCAGGCGCCGCCTCGGCGGCGATCCCCATCGCGCTCGCGGTCCTGTCCTTCCTGCCGGGGCCCGGGGTCTCCCCCGTGGCCGGCGCGCAGCACATCCGCCTCGAAGAGGTGACGGAGGCGAGCGGAATCCACTACCGGAACGTAAGCGGGGAGCCGGAAAAGAGATTCATCGTCTCCTCGCTCGGCGCGGGTGTGGGTCTGCTCGACTACGACCAGGACGGCGATCTGGACATCTACTTCGTCAACGGGGCGCCCCTCGAAGACCGGACTCCCGGCCCGGGCCTCCCGAACCAGCTCTTCCGCAACGAAGGGGAGCTCCAGTTCACCGATCAGACGAAAGCCGCGGGCGTCGGTGACACCGGTTGGGGCTTCGGGGTCGCGGTGGCCGATATCGAAAACGACGGCTTCCCGGACCTCTACGTCACGAATCGCGGAGAGAACGTCCTCTACCGGAACCGCGGAGACGGCACGTTCGAGCGGGTGGCGGCGGCCGGCGGCGCCTCCCATCCCGGACACTCAACTTCCGCGGCTTTCCTCGACGCGGAAAACGACGGTGACCCCGACCTGGTGGTACTCGGCTATACCGCCGACTCCATCGATTCCCTACCACCCCCGGGGGCCGGGGCAAGCTGCGTCTGGTTCGGGCTCCCGGTCTTCTGCGGCCCGTCGGGTCTGATCCCGGCGGCGGACGGTTTCTTCCGGAACCGGGGGAATGGCACCTTCGAGGACGCCACCGAAGCCGCTGGCCTGACGGGCGTCGATCCCGGGTACGGGCTCGGGGTGGTCACCGGGGACCTCGACGGCGACGGAGACACCGACTTCTACGTCGCGAACGATTCGGTCCCGAACCACCTCTTCGTCAACGACGGCCAGGGGAGGTTCAGCGAGCAGGCGCTCCTGGCCGGAACCGCCTACAACGTGGACGGGTTGGCCCAGGCGGGCATGGGGGTGGACGCCGGCGACTTCGACGAGGACGGCGCGCTCGATCTCTTCGTGACGAACTTCTCGCACGACACGAACACCGCCTACCGGAACGCCGGGAGCGGCTTTTTCGAGGACAGCACCACCCGGAACGAACTACGGATGCCGGGATGGTTCTATCTGGGCTGGGGGACCCGGTTCGTCGATCTGGACGCCGACGGTTGGCTGGACCTCTTCGTCGCCAACGGACACGTGTATCCCGACGCGGAAGCGGCCGGGAGCGCGACGCGCTACCGGATGAAAAACCAGATCTTCAGAAACACTGGCGGTGGCGCTTTCGTCGAGGAATCCTGGGATAGTCCCGAGCGCTCCAGCCGCGGGGTGGCGTTCGGGGACCTCGACGGCGACGCGCTTCCCGATCTGGTGGTGGTGAACGTGGACGACGAGGCGGCGCTGTTCCGCAACCGCAGCGACGGTCGCAGCGTCACCCTGCAGCTCGTGGGAACCCGGGCACCGCGGGACGGGAGCGGGTCAAGGGTGCTCTTTTCGACGGCCGACGGCGTGCGGCGGGTGCGCGAAGCGCACCGCAGTGGCAGCTTTTTGTCCTCGAACGACGTCCGGGTCCATCTCGGAGCCGGCGCGGGCAAGATCCGGGACGTGGTGATCCGCTGGCCGGGTGGGGAGGAGCAGCGCGTCGGAGACCTCGACGCGGGAGGTGGGGTCGTCGTCGTTCGCGAGGGCGTGGGCGTGGTCAGTCCGCGCCCGTAGGTAAACAGCCTGTGGCAAAACCCACGCGGCGTTCGACCGGCGATGCATCCCGGCTGAACCGCCCCCCCACCGGGAGAACTGGCGCTTCGCGGCGCTCTGCGTTGCGTTTCGGTCGAAATACACCCGGTATTCCTCCCTCACGCGCCTTGTCAGCCGGGCGCCTCACCGCTCTCGGCGCTCACGCGGGTTTCACCACAGGCTGTTAAGCGGGTCGGCGCCGGCTTCTTCGGAACCATGCCCGCCAGCGGATCGGAGGGGATCCCCGCCTGCGCCACAACCGGAAGAGGTTGCGGTGGCCGGAAACGACGGAGCGGGGCCGGAAGTATTGGCTATCGCCCGCCCGGCGTTCACGGTGGCTCACTTCAACCTCGGCGTAGCGGACACCAGAATCGCCGAGCGTGGCTAGGAATTCCACCACCGCGGTCCCGTCATCGAAGGTCATGGAAGCGTCGAGGCGCAGGTCCCGGCGGAAGAGCCGGAAGTCGCAGTCCCAATCGCGCAGATCCGGAAGCCCGAAGGTCCCCGCCACCACCCGATGGAAGCGGGGGCCGAGAAACCGCCGCAGCATGCCGTCCGCGCGGCTCCCCCGGTAGCCGTTCACCAACTGGATTTCCGGACTCAGAGCATCCAGCAGGCGGATGAGTTCGAAGGGATCGAACTGCCCATCGCCATCGGTGTAGGCGACGAGCGGGAACCGGGCCGCGGCGAAGAGATCCCGAAGGGTGGCTCCGTAGCCCCGGTTTTGTGCGTGCCGGAGCGTCCTGAGTTCCGGGATCTCGGCCCTGAGCACCTCCAGGACCTCGGCGGTCCGGTCAGCGCTTCCATCATTCAGGATCAGAATCTCGAAGTCACGACCGGTACCCCGCAAGGCCTCGCGTGCCCGATGAGCCACCCAGCCGATGGACCCGGCGTCGTTGAAGGCGGGGAAACAGGCACTCACCCCGGATTCGCGAGGAATCACTGGGCCACCGGGAACATCGCCGTCTGGGCGAAGATAGAACAGGAAACGCCAGATCGGTCTGGCCTATTCCTATCTTCCATGGAACGACTCGCGCTGCACCGATTCGCCTCGCCCTGGCTCCGGAACCAACACGTGGCGCGCTACCGCTGGGCCGCGGGCTACGCAGCCGGCAAGCGGGTGCTCGACCTCGCCTCCGGGGCCGGGTACGGATCGGAGATCCTCAAGGCCCGGGACGCACGCTGGGTTGTGTCCGCCGACCTCTCTCCGGAAGCGTTCCAGGAGGCCGAGCTTCCTGCTTCCGGAGCCGGCGCGCTCCGGGGGGTGCTCGCCGACGCTTCGCGCCTTCCCTTCGGGGACAGAAGCTTCGATCTTTACGTGTCGTTCGAGACGATCGAACACGTTGCCGACGACCACGCCGTGGTTCGGGAGGCGCGGCGGATCCTCGCGCCCGGGGGCGTCTTCATCTGTTCGACACCGGAACGGGAAGTGATCAGCCCCGGGCGGACGCTGGAGGCCCGACCGGACAATCCTTTCCACGTCCGGGAATACTCGCGCTCCGAGTTCGAGACCCTGCTCCGGACCGGGTTCGATCGTCTGGAGTGGTACGGGCAGACGCCCGCTTCCGATCGGCACAAACGGCGGCTCGAAGCGCTCGCCGGGATGTCTCCGCTGGCGGCCCGCAAACTGCATCAGGTGCGCAACATTCTCCGTCTTCCCCGTGAAGGCGAAACGCGCCATGCCCCTTATCCGCTTCGGGGCGCCAGCGGCTGGCCCGAAGTCCTGATCGCGGTCTGCGGACCGATCGGTTAGGAGCTCAGCGCGAAACGACGGCCGCCGACTCAACGACGATCGGAGTCTCCGGCACGTCGTTGTGGCCGGCGCGGCTGACCACCGGACTGGCTTCGATCCGGTCCACGGCATCCATCCCCGAGATGACTTTGCCGAAGACGGCGTAACCCCAACCGTCCATCGTGGTCCCGGTGTGGTCGAGAATCGCGTTGTCCTTGGTGTTGACGAAAAACTGCGACGTCGCGCTGTGGGGATCGCTGGTGCGGGCCATCGAGAGCGTGCCTCTCATGTTCCGCAGACCGTTCTGAGCCTCGTTCGGGATCGGCTCGCGCGTGTCCTTTTCTTCCATTTCAGCGGTGAAGCCGCCACCCTGGATCACGAAACCGCGGACGACCCGGTGGAAGATGGTGCCGTCGAAGTGGCCATCCTCCACGTAGCGGATGAAGTTATCGACGCTCTCGGGGGCCTCCTGCGGGTAGAACTCGATCTGGATGTCCCCCACGCTGGTGCGCATCAGCACCACCGGCGCGCCGGGCGTGGCCAGATCGGATGGGCTTTCGGGAACGGATGTTTCGGTTTCCATGGAACTCGTCTCGGTTTCGGCGGGAGAGGTCTCGCCAGCGGCGGATTCGGAACCGGCCGAATCCGAATCGTCGCCACCCCCGCAGGACGGGAGCCAAGCGGCGAGCAGAAGGGTCGCGCACCAATACGGCCAGCGTGCCGGAGCGCGGGAAATTCCTGGGGATGTCATGTCGGTTTGCCTGAGAAAAGAGGGAGCCGCTCGCTCAAGATGCCAACGCGAGCAGGGCCGGGGATTCAAGGGAGAGCAGCCAGCGCTTGGCGTCGAGGCCGCCGCCGTATCCGGTCAGTTTCTTCGAGGCGCCTACGATCCGGTGACAGGGGATGACGAGCGGCAGGGGATTCGCGCCGTTCGCCGCACCGACCGCCCGGCAGGCCGCTGGGTTCCCGACTGAGCGGGCGATGTCCTGGTAGCTGACCCGGGCGCCGTACGGCACTCCCGCCACCGCATCGAGAACGGCCCGCTGGAAGGGAGTACCGGTCCGCTGCAGCGGAATCGTGAATTCGCGGCGGTCACCGGTCAGAAACTCCCGAATCTGGCGCGCGTAGACATCGTGCTCTCCAGGCGACGCCGGGACTACGGACCCCACGTTCCTTGCGCGCCAGGCGGCGGAAGCCCGGGAACGCCGCTCATCACAGAACAGGATGGCGGCCAGACCCTGATCGGTACTGAGCAATTCCAGGCGACCGATCTCGGGAATTCCGGTCTCCATGAAGGAGGATCGACACATCAACATCCCCGGAATTCTATCCGTCCGGAAGTGGCAATTGCGGGCTCGGCAGGTGCAGCCGGTGGACAAAGTGGCGTGAGCGCCGAGAGCGGGGAGGCCCAGTTCTCCCGGTGGGGCCAGTCCTCCCGGTGGGGGCCCGGCTGACAAGGCGCGCGAGGGAGGAGCCCCCACCGGGAGAACTGGCCCGAGCGCATTTCGGCCGAAGCGCAACGATGAACGACGCGAAGCGGACTGTTTCAGCCGGGATGGATCGCCGCTCGAGCCCCCACCGGAGAACTGGGCCGCGTGACTTTGTCCACCGGCTGCTCAGGTAGGCTGCCACCGCCTCTTGCGTTGTGTGCCTTCCGTCTCCGCCGTCCTCTTTGACTGGGACGGAACCCTGGCGGACAGCTTCGCCACCACCCGTTATGCCTCGCTTTCGGTGTTCGGGCACTTCGGAATCCGGATGAACGAGGCGCGGTACCAGGCCACCTACCGGCCCGATTGGCACGAGACCTACCGGCAGCTCGGCATTCCCGAGACCCGCTGGGACGAGGCCGGAACCATCTGGCGGGAGAAATACCTCGAGCGTAGCCACGCGGTGAACCTGTTCCCGGATGTCCTCGGCGCGCTCAGCGCGCTCTCTGACCGGGAACTGCGGCTCGGCGTGGTTACGAGCGCCGATCGGCTGCGATTGCTCGACGACCTGGACCGGCTTGCACTTGCTGATCGCTTCGAGGCCCTCGTGGCGTTCGAGGACGCCCGGAACAAGAAACCCCACCCCGAGGGGCTCCTGCTCGCCCTTTCCCGCCTCGGCGTTGAACCGCGGGACGCGCTCTACGTGGGAGACCGGCCGGAAGACATCGCCATGGGGAAAAGGGCCGGCACCCTTACTGCCGCCCTCGTGAGCAATTTCAGCAGCGAGGAGATGCTCCGGGCGGCGGAGCCGGATCTCCTGCTCGACGCGCTCGGCGATCTTCCCGGCGCGCTCCTGGGAACTGCTGCGGAACCATGAGCCGGTTCCAGGACCGGTCGACCGAACCGCGCAGGTATCCGGAGAGTCCGGTCTTCTACCGGGACCTCGAGCGCACCTACCGCATCGCGACGCGCGCGACCGGCGCCTGGATCGAGGCGGAAGACGGGACCCGCTGGCTGGATGCCTGCGGCGGCGCCCTCACGATCAGCGTCGGGCACGGCCGGAAGGAAGTCGTCCGCGCCGCGACCCGCCAGCTCGAATCGGCCGACTACGTGCACGGCGCGCAGTTCACCACCCGGGCGATGGAAGAGGCCGCGGCGCTTCTCGTGGAATCGCTTCCCTCCGGTTTCAAAAACGCCAAGGTGTACCTCACCCCCGGAGGCGCCGAGGCCGTGGAAACCGCGATCAAACTGGCCCGCGCGTACGCGGTCGCGCTCGGCCACCCCGAGCGGTGGCAGATCGTCTCCCAGCGGCCGGGCTACCACGGCAACACCCTCGGAGCGCTCGCGGTCTCGGGGCGGGACGCCCTCCGGGCTCCCTATCTCCCACTGCTTGCAGAAATGCCGCTCGTGGCCGCGCCCTGGTGTCCGCGCTGCCCGCTGAACCTCCACTATCCGAGGTGCGAGGTCGCCTGCGCGGGCGAGATAGACCAGGCGGTCGAGGACGCGAAGGGAAGCATCGCGGCGGTCCTGGTGGAGCCGGTGCTCGGCGCCTCCGCGGGTGGATTCGCACCTCCCGAGGACTATCTGCGATCCGTCCGCCGCACCACCGCCGAACGGGGCGTTTTGCTCATCGCGGACGAAGTGCTCAGCGGCTGCGGCCGGACCGGGCGCTTCCTCGCTTCCGAACACGCCGGCGTGGACGCGGACATCGTGGTCCTCGGCAAGGGGCTGACCTCCGGCTTCGTTCCGGGCGGGGCGGTCGTCGCGAAGCCTGAGGTGGTCGAGGCGGTAGCGCCCGACTTCCGGCACGGATTCACCTTTTCGCACCATCCCGTCGTCGCCGCGGTGGTCCGGGAGGTTCTGCGGGTGATTCGCGACGAAGGCCTGGTCGGCCGCGCGGCGTCCCTGGAGAAAGAACTCCGGGCCGCACTCGAGCCCGTCGCCGGGAATTCGGCGGTCGAGGGTTCGTGGGTCCGCGGCTTGCTCGCGGGAATCGCGTTCCATCCACCGGACGGCGGGGGACGCTCCGCCCGGGAGTTCGCCGCCGCAGCCTGGGACGAGGGCCTGCTCGTGTACCCGGTCCGGGGACCGGAGGGACAGGGCGACATGGTTCTGCTCGCCCCGCCGCTGACCGTAACCAGCGAGGAACTCGCCGAGATCGGCCGTCGCCTGATCGCCGCGTTCGGCTGAGGGAGTCCAATCACCATGTCGAACAGGCCGCTGCGCCGCCAGGTGGCCGTGGTCGCGGGGGCCACCCGCGGCGCCGGCCGCGGGATCGCCCGTATGCTGGGGGCCGCTGGCGCCACCGTCTACTGCACGGGCCGGAGCGTGCGCGGGCGTCCCGCCACCGCCGGACGGCCCGAAACGATCGAGGAAACCGCGGAGATGGTCACCGCGGCGGGCGGCCGCGGCATCGCGGTCCGCACCGACCACACAAAGGAACCGGAGGTCGAGGGACTTTTCGCGCGCATCCGCTCGGACCACGGCCGGCTGGACATCCTGGTGAACGACATCTGGGGTGGCGACGCACTCACCGAGTGGGGATCGCCCTTTTGGGAGCTCTCCAGCGCCCAGGGGTTCGAGCTGCTCGAGCGGGCGGTCCACAGCCACATCATCACCAGCCGGCACGGAGCACCGCTCATGGTCAAACAAGACGCCGGATTGATTGTCGAGGTCACCGACGGCGACACCCTCGGGTACCGCGGCAATCTGTTCTACGACCTGGCCAAGAACGCCGTCATCCGGCTCGCCTACGCCATGGCGGCCGACCTGAAGGCCCATCAGGTAACGGCGCTCGCGATCACGCCCGGATTCCTCCGCTCCGAAGCAGTCCTCGACCACTTCGGAGTGGCCGAGGCGAACTGGCGGGACGCCATCGAGAAGGATCCGTATTTCGCCGAATCTGAAACCCCCTGTTTCCTCGGCCTCGCGGTGGCGTCGCTGGCCGCGGATCCCAACGTCAACGAGAAGAGCGGCCGATTGTTTTCGAGCTGGGGGCTGGCGAAGGAGTACGGCTTCACCGACCTCGACGGACGCCGGCCCGATTGGGGCAGCATCTTTCAGCGCAAGATCGGGGAGATCGTCGAACGGGACACAACCCCGAGCGACTTCGACCGCTTTGTGGTCCAGACGCGGCTCTGGCAGACGGAACTCGACCCCACCGGCGCCGAAGTGTCCGCTCAACTGCGTGAATGGCTCGAGCGGCACGAGGTGCGCCGCCCGCAGGGACTCCGCGAGGGGAACGGATAATCCGTCCGGAGAAGCATCCCCCATCCTGTCCGAGTCCAAGGTTCTCACCATGCGCGAGGCGGTGTCCCGCTTCGTGCGGGACGGGGACACCGTGGTGCTCGAGGGGTTCACCCACCTGATCCCTTTTGCGGCGGGGAAGGGAACGCCAACCTCTGGTCGGCATTGCCGCCCGACAGAGCGGCAGCCGGCGCAACGCGATTCCCCGACATGGCGCACTCGCCGCGGCGAACGGCGGGAAACGACCAACCACCCGGGCTGATAATCCTTCCCGGAGGCGCCCCCATCCTGTCCGAGTCCAAGGTTCTCACTATGCGCGAGGCGGTGTCCCGCTTCGTGCGGGACGGGGACACCGTGGTGCTCGAGGGGTTCACCCACCTGATCCCTTTTGCGGCTGGCCACGAAATCATCCGCCAGCGGCGGCGGGACCTCACGCTCGTCCGCCTGACGCCGGACCTTCTGATGGACCAAATGGTCGCCGCGGGAACCGCCCGGAAGCTGATCTTCGGCTGGCTCGGCAACCCGGGCGTGGGTTCACTCCACGCGATCCGGCGCGCGGTGGAGCGCGGCTACCCGGCGCCGCTCGAAATCGAGGAGTACTCGCACTTCGGGCTCTTGTGCCGCTACAAGGCCGCCGCGTCGGGCCTCCCCTTCTTTCCGCTCCGCGGCTACCGGGGAACCGACCTGCCCCGGGTGAATCCCAACCTGAAGCAGGTCACCTGCCCCTTCACCGGCGAAACGCTCGACGCCGTCTCGGCGCTTCACCCCGACGTCGCCATCCTGAACGCGCAACGCGCCGATGCAGAGGGCAACACCCAGATCTGGGGCCTGGTCGGCGCTCAGCGGGAAGCCGCCTTCGCCGCCCGCCGGGTGATCGTGGTGGTCGAGGAGGTGGTTCCGGAGGACGTGGTGCGAGCCGACCCGAACCGCACCCAGATTCCTTCCGTCGTGGTGGACGCCGTCGTGGAGGAGCCGTGGAGCGCCCATCCGAGCTTCGCTCAGGGGTACTACGACCGCGACAACGCCGCCTATCTCGCGTGGGACCGGATCACCCGCGACCCGGCGGAACTCGAGCGGTATCTGGACGAGTGGGTGCGTGGCCTCCCGGACCGCGCCGCCTATCTCGCCCACCTCGGCGAAGCGACAACGAACCGCCTGCGACCGGGGCCGCGTCTCGCCGGACCGGTGGACTACGGGGACTATCGGTGACGAAGCAGCCGGGGGCGCCGACGCGATCGGAAATCATGGTCTTCGCCGCGTGCCGCGAGGTGCGGGACCGCGATTCCGTGTTCGTTGGGGTAGGGCTTCCCAACCTCGCGGTGCAGCTCGCGCTCCGGCTCCATGCGCCGCGCTGCCACCTCATCTACGAGTCCGGCGTGTTCGGGGCCCGTCCCGTCCGGCTGCCGATCTCGATCGGAGACCCCTGCCTCGTGAGCGGGGCGGCGCAGGTGCTCCCCATGGCGGAGACGTTCCTGTACTTCCTGCAAGGCGGACGCACCGATCTGGGTTTTCTGGGCGCCGCGCAGATTGACCGCTACGGGAACCTCAACACGACGGTGGTGGGGCGCGACTACCACAAACCCAAAGTGCGCCTTCCGGGGGCCGGGGGCGCCCCCGACATCGCCTTGAACGCGCACCGGACCGTGATCATCGCCCGCCAGGACCCCAGGAGGTTCGTCGAGGAACTCGACTTCCGCACCACCGTCGGTTGGGCCGAAGGCGGCGAGAGTCGCGCGGCACTGGGCGCGCGGGGAGGCGGTCCCTCCCGAGTGATCACCGATCTCGGGGTCTATGGCTTCGACGGGGAGACACGAGAGATGACCCTCGAATCGGTCCATCCCGGCGTGAGCCTGGATCAGGTGTTGGAAGCGACGGGCTGGGATCTCAAGGTGTCCTCCCCGCTTGGCGCCACCGAGGTGCCGGACGCCGCGGTGCTCCGCCTGCTGCGGGAGGAACTCGATCCGGATCGGATCTACCTGAAGGGCTGATGTACGGCGCGGTCATCGGCGACTACGTGGGTTCGCGCCACGAGTTCGGGGGTTTCCGCTCCACCCGGTTCGAGTTCTTCGGCCCCGGGTGCAATTTCACCGACGACACCGTCTGCACCGCCGCCGTAGCGGACATCCTGCTGAAAGGGCGACGCCCCGCCGAGACGATGCAGGCGTGGTGCCGCCGCTACCCGGACTGCAGTTGGGGCGCGCGCTTCGGCGGCTGGATCCACGAGGAAACGCCAACCCCCTACGGCAGCTACGGCAACGGGGCGGCGATGCGGGTTTCACCGGCCGCGTTCCTGAATCGCGAACGGCCGCTGGCCAAGGCCCTCGCCGCCGCCGATCGGGTCACGAGGATCACCCACGATCACCCGGAGGGGATGAAGGGCGCCCGCGCCGCGACCCACGCGATCTGGCTGGCATTTCAGGGAGAGGTCCCGCGATCGATAACGACCGCGATTACCAGGACCTACGGGTACGACCTTTCCCGGGACGTCGCGACCATCCGCGAGACCTACGAGTACAACGAGACGTGTCAGCGCACCGTGCCCGAAGCGCTGGTATGCGCTCTCGAGGCGCAGGACTTCGAGCAGGCCATCCGGAACGCTGTTTCCCTCGGCGGGGACGCCGACACCCTCGCGGCGATCGCGGGACCCGTCGCCGAGGCGCTCCACGGCATTCCTGCCGACTTCATCTCGTTCGCCGAGACCGAAATCCTGCGGGAGGCGCCGGACATCCTGGAGGTCATCCGAGCGATGTACAGGTAGCGGAGCGTTCGGTTCGGGAACCCCGTCAGTGTTCCCAGGAATCCGCGATAGTGACGTCGGCCACCAGGGGGACCTGGAGTTCTGCGACCGATTCCATTTCGTGGCGGACCAATTCGCCGACCGCTTCCGCCTCGGCGGAATCCACCTCGATCAGCAGTTCGTCGTGGACCTGCAGCAACAAGACTCCCGAAGTGGGCTCGAGCGCCCGGTCCACGCCGAGCATCGCGATCTTGATCAGATCGGCGGCGGTCCCCTGTATCGGAGCATTCACGGCCATCCGCTCGGCAGCCTCCCGCCGGGCGCGCTGGGTGGTGCGGATCTCGGGGATGTGTCGCTGCCGGCCGAACAGGGTGGTAACGCGACCCGTCGCGCGAGCTTCCTCGCGGATCGCTTCGATCAGATCCCGCACCCGGGCGTAGCGGTTGAAGTAGGCGTCGATGAAGGCCTTCGCGTCCCCTGTGGAAACACCGATTTCCTTCGCCAGGGTGAACGCTGTCTTGCCGTAGATGATCGAGAAGTTCACGATCTTGGCCCGCCGGCGCGCCTCCGCGGGACTCAGTCCCACCCCGCCGAAGACTTCCTCCGCGGTGCGGGCGTGGACGTCTTCCCCCGACCGGAACGCCTCGATGAGCACCGGATCGCCGCTCAGGTGGGCCAGGATGCGGAGCTCGATCTGGGAGTAGTCCGCCGACAACAGGCGCTTCCCGGGGGCGGCGACAAAGGTCTTCCGGACCTGGCGGCCGAGGTCGGAGCGGACCGGGATGTTCTGCAGATTGGGATCCGAACTCGAGAGCCGTCCGGTCGCCGCCACCGCCTGGTGCAGTCGGGTGTGGAGCCTCCCGGTCCCCGGAGCAACGAGTTCCGGCAGCGGATCCACATAGGTGCTCTTCAGCTTGGCGACCTCGCGGTACTCGAGAACGAGACGCGGCACCTCGTGGTAGAGCCCCAGTTCCTCGAGTACGTCCGCGCGGGTGGAGGCGCGCTTGAGTTTTTGGGTCTTCGCGGTCTGCGGGAGGTTCAGTTTGTCGAAAAGGACCTCTCCGAGCTGTTTGGGGCTCTGGATATCGAACGTGATTCCCGCCAGTTCGTGGATCTGCCCGGTCAACTCCTCGAGCCGCGCCTCGAGATCTTTGCCGAGTTCGCGCAGGGTCTCGCTGTCGAGGCAGATGCCGCGGGTTTCGATGCGGGCCAGCACCGGCAGGAGTGGCATCTCGATGTCCCGGAAGACACTGGAAAGCCCCTCGGCATCGAGAAGGCCTTCCAGCTTTTCCGCGAGCCGGTGCTGCCAGGCCGCCGCGATCGCCAGTCGCTCGTCGGGCGCAGCGCTGCCGAAAAGGCTCGTCTGCGCGGGGCGCGGCTCCGGGAGCGCGAGGCCCACATAGTCCCGGAGCACGTCGCCAAACCCCTGGGCTCGGCGGGTGGTGTTGAGCAGCCAGGCCGCCACCTGCGAGTCATGGGCGACCTCGGGTAGCTTGCCGCCTTGTTCGAGCCACCACCGAACGAACGGCTGCACCTCGTGTCCGATCAGCGCTACCCCGTTCGACAGCGCCGGCCGGAACGTCTCGGCAAGGTCCTTTTCACCAAGACGGGGGCCGACCGCTACCAGCAGCCCGTCCCCGGCCGAGGAGGCGACCCCGAGCGCGGCGAGCGGCGCGGGGTTCCGGTCTCGCGAGGGTCCGAACATCGCATGCACCGAGAGCCGTCCCGATTCTCGAGCGCGTTCCAGAACGCGGACGACGTCGGGAATCCCGGAGGCCGTCTTCACGGGAGGCACCCGCGAGGGAGCGGCCGGCGCCAGGTCCCGGGCGTGGGTCCGCAGTTCGAGCTCCTCGAGCAACTCGCGAGCGTCTTCCATCCGGGGTCCCTGGTAGCGAAGCCCCTCCAGAGTCTCGCCCGCCTCCGGGACCGGGACATCCAGACGGAGGCGGGCGAGTTCCCGCGAGAGGCGCGCCGCGGCGGCGTGCTCCTCCAGGAGGGAAGCGGTGCGTTTGCGTGTGATCTCCCCGGTGTGGGCGAGAATTTCGTCGACTCCGCCAAACGAGGCGATCAGAGATGCCGCGGTCTTGGGGCCGATGCCGGGAACGCCGGGAATGTTGTCGACCGAGTCCCCGACGAGTCCGAGATAGTCGGGCACCCGGTCCGGAGGGACTTTCAACTTTGCTTCGACGCCGGCGGCATCGAGCCGCTTTGCGGTATCGCCCGGCAGCACGACGCTGACCCGGTCGTCCACGAGCTGGAGCAGGTCCTTGTCGCCGGAAACAACCAACACCCGATACCCTCTGCCGCTCCCGGCCCGCGCCAGAGTCCCGATCACATCGTCCGCTTCGACCCCGGTGACCTCGACCACCGTCACTCCCAGCACCCGCGCAAGATCCCGCGTGAACGGAACCTGCTGCGCCAGTTCGACGGGCATTTCCGGCCGGTTGGCCTTGTATTTCGGGTAGGCCTCGTGACGGAAGGTGGGGCCCGGCGCGTCGAAGGCCACCGCCGCGAACTCAGGCGCCTCCTCGCGCAGGATCTTCCGGAGGGTGGCGACGAAGCCGTGCAGGGCGCCGTTCGGCAGGCCGTCCGAACGGGTCAGCCGGGGCATGGCGAAGAACGAACGGAACAGCAGGTTGTTGCCGTCCACCAGCAGGAGCGTCGCGTCGGCCATCGAGAAAGAACGGCTGGATTCTACGCAGCGACCGCCGCCACCCTCATCTTCGGAGCCGGGCCCGCGTGCGCGCCAGCGGCATGGGAAGAGCAACACCGGCTCGCACTCGACGGATCCGGCCAGTCCACGATCCGGCTAGCGCCCGAGCTTCTCGCCGGGGATCCGGGAGGAGACGCTTCCGGGATGCTCCGCGCAGGGCTTTCCGGGCCGGGCCTGACCGTCGCGAGCACCCGGTCGCCGCGCGGCGGACGGATTGAGGCGGATGTGACGTTCGACTCGGTTGCGGCGCTCTGCGACGCACCACTTCTCCGGCGCGAATGCAGCTACCGGCCGACCGGCGACGGAGGGTTCGACTTCGCCATGACGATCGGGCCGCGGTCGAGCGCGAGCCCGCGACCCCAGGAAGGCGCCGAGATCCGGGTGCGGCCCGAGGGGAGGATCACCGCACACAACAGCGACGGCCCGCTGCAGCGGGGAAACGTGCTCTCCTGGGTCCGTCCTCTCGACCAGTTCCTCGGCGAGGGGCTTGAACTCCAGATCCGAACGGAAGGAACGAGCGTCTTCGCCGCCACCACGCGCATCGTGCTGCGGAGCGCGCTGATCGCGGTCGGCATCGTGACGATCGGTCTGGCACTCTTGGTGCTTGAGGGGCGACGGCGCCTCAGGCGGGCGTGACGCGAAGGCCGCGCTCGGCCCCTGCGAGCTAACGGACGGTGAAGCCCTCGCGCCGGGCAGCTTCGGAGAGTCGGATGTCACTCGAGGCGAAGTCCAGGGTGGTCGGATCCTCGTCTGCGGCGACGAGCGCGGCAGCCAGTTGCAGGGCGTCGGCCGCCCGCAGCGCGTGAACCCCCAGCAGCCGCCGCGCCCGGCGGCGGAGCCGCTCGGAGGGCTCGACCTCGTGCCAAGAGGCTTCGAGCTTCCCGAGTAGCCCGATGGACCGGAGAATCCGGGATTCGCCGGACCCATACTGCCGGTCAAGCCGATGGAGCGCCGAGGCGCATTCCAGCGAACTTCCCCACCATGTGGCGATCTGTGGATCGTCGTCCAGCAAGGACTGGCGGTTCGGCGTCGCCGGTTCGGCAACCAACAGCGCGACGAGCGCCGACGAATCCCAGTACCTCACCAGCCTTCGTCCCGATCCGCCGAGACCGCATCGCTGGCCCGGACCCCCTCCGGCAGACGCGGCAGGGGAGTTTTCAAGAAGGCAGCGAGATCCAGCGTCTCCCGCGCGGGCGTGGCGACCCCCGGCCGGGCGAGCAGCGCCGCGACTTGGGGGTCCTCGGCGCCCGTAGAAAGGCAGGGCTCGATCCTGGCCACCGGCTTACCGCGATCCGTAATCAGAACCGTCTCGCCGAGCCGGACCCGTCGGAGCAGGCCGCTCAACTTGTTCCTCGCTTCGCTAATACTGGCGCTTTCCATATAGCCATTTTAGCGTGATCGGCCCCCGCCGGACGATTGGAGGTCGGACGCCGGACGAGGGAAGCCGCGGCCGACCCAGACGATCTCCAGGAGATGACGCTCCCGAACCCGGAAAGCGGGCGGGCGGCTCTCAGCCGGTCAGCGTCTCGAAGAACTCGGCGGCGACCTCCGCCGGCTGTTCGCCGTCCACGTCCACCCGGCGGTTGAGCGCACGCATCGTCTCGGTGCTGATGGCGCCGCCGAGGCGCTCGGCCAGCTCGGCCACGGCGGGATGGGCGTCCGGGCGGTAGACCAGGGCGGATTCGTAGGGCGGGAACCAGCCGAGGTCATCCTCGAGGACGAGCAGGTCGAGCTTGGCAACCCGGCCGTCGGTGGAGTTACCCACCGCCACGTCGGCCTGACCCGCCTCCATCACCTGGAAGACCATGTCCACCTCGACCTCGATGGACTCCGGCATCTCGGCGAATCCGTAGTGGTCCATCATCCCGCGGAGGCCATCGGCCCTCTCGAAGAACGCGTAGCCAGCGACGAAGAGATACCCCGAAATACGGGCCAGGTCGGAAATCGTCCGCAGGCCCCGCTCCCTCGCAAAGTCCCGGGGAACGGCAAGGACGTAGTCGTTCGAAAAACCGATCGGCGGGCCGAGACGAAGGTCGAAGCGCTCCCGGTAGAGCTCCTTCACCCGCTGGTAGATCTCCTCGGCGGTCTGCCCGGCGACGAAGGTCTCGTGCATGATCGCGGAATAGGACGTTCCGGTGTATTCGATGTAGCAGTCGAGATCCCCGTTGGCAATTGCTGTGTGAAGGACGAACGTCTGCATCTGGAACCGCTCGGTAACCGCGAGCCCGGCCGCCCGGAGAAACCGCGAAAGCAGCTCGCCGAGGATGATCTGTTCCGAATACGTCTTCGCCCCGAGCACCGCCGACGGACCCCCGGGACCGCAACGCGTTCCGAAGAGTCCGGGCGCAAGCAGGGCGCCCGTGGCCCCGAGACGCCGAAGGAAACTGCGGCGCCGGATGGCTTCGTTCACGGAAGTTCGATTTGTCACGGACCGCGCGAGGCAACCAGACGGGATTCGAGCAGCGCGAGCCCGCCGTCCGCGATCAACGCCAGGATCGCGGAGGGTATCGCTCCGGCGAAGAGCAGCCGGGAATCAAGCATCGCCAGCCCGCGGAAGATCAGCGATCCGAGACCGCCAGCGCCGACCGCGGCCGCAATCGTCACGAGGCCTATCCCGACCACCGTCGCGATCCGGATGCCCGAGAAGATGGAGGGCAGCGCGAGGGGAACCTCCACGAGGGTCAGCCGTTGCCAGTCGGTCATTCCCATCCCGTTCGCGGCATCCAGAATCGCCGGATCGACCTGCCGCACGCCGGTCACCGTATTGCGGAGGATCGGCAGCAGCGCGTAGAGAACGAGCGCGATGATGGCGGTCCGGCTGCCGATGCCCCCGATGAAGGGCAGCGGGATCAGCAGGCCGAAAAGCGCGAGGGACGGCACGGTCTGGATGACTCCGGCAAATCCCAGTACCGGCCGACTGAGCGCGGGTACCCGGGTGATGGCGAGCCCGAGCGGCACCGCGATCAGCACCCCGGCTACCGTGGAGATCACGACCAGCACCACGTGTTCGAGCGTGAGGGTCAGGATCTCGGTCCAGCGCCCGGCCACAAACTCGAGAAAACTCATCCGCCGTTAGCAGCCTGTGGGTAAAGTGACGTGAGCACCGAGGCCCCCACCGGGAGAACTGGCGGTGAGGCGCCCGGCTGACAAGGCGCGATTCGGGAGGAATACCGGGTGTATTCCGACCCAATCGGAACGCCGAGCGTAGCGGTTCAGCCGGGATGCATCGCCGGTCGCTTCCGGAGCGGGGCCCAAGCACCGCGGAGACCCCGGAGCGGAAGGGACGGGGGGCGGGGTCACCCGACCACCATCCCTTCTGGCTCGGGCTTCCGGAGCCCCAAGCACCGCGGAGACCCCGGAGCGGAAGGGACGGGGGGCGGGGTCACCCGACCACCATCCCTTCTGGCTCGGGCTTCCGGAGCGGGGCCCAAGCACCGCGGAGACCCCGGAGCGGAAGGGACGGGGGGCGGGGTCACCCGACCACCATCCCTTCTGGCTCGGGCTTCCGGAGCGGGGCCCAAGCACCGCGGAGACCCCGGAGCGGAAGGGACGGGGGGCGGGGTCACCCGACCACCATCTCTTCTGGCTCGGGCTTCCGGAGCGGGGCCCAAGCACCGCGGAGACCCCGGAGCGGAAGGGACGGGGGGCGGGGTCACCCGACCACCATCTCTTCTGGCTCGGGAATGCCGCGTGACTTTATTCACAGGCTGCTCGGGATCGCGGCGCCCTCGATGAGGCCCTGGACCAACTCGTCGGCCGGTGTGTCCCGGATTTCTCGCGGAGTGCCCAACTGGCGGATTCCGCCGTCAGCCACCACCGCGATCCGATCCGCCAGCCGGAACGCCTCGGTCACGTCGTGGGTAACGAAGAGAACGGTCTTCCCGAGTTCGCGGGAAAGGGACCGGAACTCCTCCTGGAGACTTCGTCGGCCGATCGGATCCACCGCGCCGAAGGGCTCGTCCATGAGGAGCGCCCCCGGATCGGCGGCCAGCGCGCGGGCGACGCCGACGCGCTGGCGCTGTCCGCCCGAGAGCTGATCCGGACGGCGACCCCCGTGCTCCCGGGGGTCGAGGCCGACGAGTCGCAGCATCTCCGCGGCCCGCTCGCGGCGGCGCTCCGGGTTCCAGCCGAGCAACCGGGGCACGAGGGAAACGTTGTCGCCCACGCTGAGATGGGGCAGCAGTCCCACCCCCTGGATGGCATACCCGATGCCCCGCCTCAGTGCGACCGGATCCCAGTCCGTGACTTCGCGGCCACCCACGTACACCTCTCCCGAGTCGGCGCTGACCAGCCGGTTCACGAGACGGAGCAGGGTCGTTTTGCCGCAACCGCTCCTGCCGAGCAGGACCAGAACCTCCCCGGGAGACACCTCAAGCGATACCCGGTCCAGAACGAGCTTTTCGTCGAAGCTCTTTACGATCTCGCGAAACGAGATTGCGACACCCTTCACGCGGCGGAGGAGCCGCAAGGCGGCAGGGCGCTTGCCGGCCGTCCCTCGACCAGCACGTCGTCCGCCATCCCCGCAAAGAGGCCGGAATCGAGGACCCCGGGAATCCCCAGGATCTTCGCGTGCAGCGTCGCGGGATCGGAGATTTCGCCGAAGGAGGCGTTCACCAGCAGATTCCCGTTGTCGGTTACGAAGGGGCTCTCATCGGATTCCATTCGGATTTGGGCCTCGGCGCCCATCCGCTCGAGCGCCCTTCGCACCTGCGGCGCGGCAAACGGGATCGCCTCCACCGGGACGGATCGCTTGGCGCCCAACCGGTGCGAGAGCTTCTCGGGACCCACCAGCACCACGAATCGGGTGGCCGCCGCGGCGACGACCCGCTCCCGCACGAGCGCCCCGCCATGCCCCTTGATGAGATTGTGGTCGGGATCCACCTCGTCGGCGCCGTCCACCGCGAGATCCAGCGCGGCAACTTCCGCGAACCCCACCAACGGGATCCCGAGCGAGCGGGCCAGCGCTTCGGTGGCTCGGGAGGTTGGGATCCCCCGCACTTCCAAGCCGGCACGCACGCGTTCTCCGAGAACGCGCACAAATCCGGCCGCCGCCCGGCCGGTCCCGAGACCGATCACCATGCCGGGTTTCGCCCACGAGGCGGCCCGCACCGCGATTTCCCAAGTGTTCAACTCGCTGGAAAAGATACCAACGGTAGAGTGGGATGAATGACCCGTCCGGACCATCCTGCCGCGCGGCTGCTGCCCGCGCCGCGCCGGATCGAGCACCTGCCGGGGTCCTTTCGCCTGGACCGCCGCTGCCGGTTGGTTCTTGACGCCGGGTCCCCGGCGGAGGGGGCGGCGGCGGCGTTCCTGGCAGAACGGCTCGGGCAACGCGCCGGATTTCATGCGCGCCTCGCCGCTTCGCAAGGGGCGCCAGGGCCCGCCGGAAACCTCATTCTGTCCGAAACCAGCCGGGACTCGGCGCCGGAGAGCTTCGAGCTCCGGGTGGATGCGGCGGGCGTCCTGCTCCAGGGAGATTCTGCCGGACTCCGCTACGGGGCGGAGGCGCTCGCGCAGCTCGCCTGCCCGGACGGCAGGATTCCGGCCGTCCTCATCCAGGACGCTCCCGCCCTCCGGCGGCGCGGTTTCCTGCTCGACATCTCCCGGGGGAAGGTCCCCCGCCCGGAAACCATCCGCTGGCTCATCGAAGTCCTCGCCCGCCTCCGCTACAACGAACTCCTGCTCTACACCGAGCACACCTTCCAGTTCGAGAAGCACCCCGAGATCGGCGCGGGATCGGGGGGCTATTCGGCACCCGAAATCCGGGAGCTCGACGCTTACGCCCGCCGCTGGGGCGTAGACCTCGTCCCCTGTCTTCAGACGTTCGGCCATTTCCGGCGGATCCTGGAGAAAGCTCGCTATCGCCACCTCGCGGAATCGGACCGGCTCTGGTCCGTTTCGCCGGAGGCCGCGGGAACCTACCCGCTGCTCCGCGACCTGCTGGAGGAATACCTCCCCAACTTTGCCTCGCAGTGGGCTCACATCAACTGCGACGAACCGGTGGACCTCGGGAAGGGGCTCTCGCGGGAGCGCGCCGAGCGCGAGGGACCCGCGGCGGTATTCGCGGGACACGTGAACCGCGTCGCGGGAATGGCGCGCGACCTCGGGAAGCGCCCGATGATCTGGGCGGACGTGCTCGCGGATCATCCGGAAGCCCTGGACCTCCTCGATCCGGACATCACGCTCGCCGACTGGTGGTACGAACCGGACCACGAGTTCGACCGGGTGGAGCGCTTCCGGGACGCGGGCCGCGACTTCCTGACGGTGGCCGGAACTTCTTCCTGGAGCAGTCTGTTCCCGAGATTCGATACCTCTTTGCCCAACATCCGGGGACACGCGCGTGCCGCGAAACGCTTCGGGGCTTCGGGGCTCATCGTTACCGACTGGGGAGACGGCGGCCACTTCAACCTGTTTGGCGGCTCACTCTTCCCGATCGCGGCCGGCGCCCAAGCCGCCTGGGGCGACGAGGACCGGCCCGAGAGCGAACTCGCCGCCGCGTTCTCGGAGCACGTCGCGGGGGATGCGTCCGGGTTCTCCGGTGATTTCGCCGCGCGGCTCGGACGGCTCCACAACGCGGGGTTCCGGCATTTCAATCATTCGCCGTTGAAGACGGTCTTCTTTGAAACCCGGCTCACGAGGAGCTCCCGCGCTCCTACCCGGGAAGCGCTGGAAAAGACCCTGGAGGAACTGCACCGCCTGGCGGAGGAGGCAAATGCGCACGGTCTGCCCTCGGGCCCATCGGGCGCGGAATGGCGATTCGCACTGGACGCCTCGCTGCTCGGCGCCGAACGCGGGCTCGCCACCATCCGCCTCCGTCAGGCCGCACGGGGGGGAACGCCGGAAGACCGCCGACTGGCAGAAGAGTTGACCTCGCTCGCGGAGCGGCAACTCGAGCTCGCCAGGCGGTTCCGCCACCTGTGGTTACGGACGAATCGGCCAGAAGGCGTCGGAACGGCCCGGAAGCTCTTTCAGGGCGCGGTAACGGCGCTCCGGAGAGCGTCCCGTTCTCTCGCTCCCTAGCAGCCTGTGGTGGAACCCGGGTGAGCGCCGAGAGCGGGGAGGCGCCCGGCTGAATCGCCGCTCGAGCCCCCACCGGGAGAACTGGGCCGCGTGGGTTTCACTACCGGCTGCTGAGTCCGCGCGGAGGCGGACCCTCAGTCCCGGAGGGAACTACGGAAGAAATTGGGAAGGGAGGCGTCTCCGGTTCGGGTTTCGTGCTCGGCGTCAGCATCCTCAGATGCGGACAGTCCCGGGTCCTGATCGGAAGCCGCAGGCTCTTCCGTCTCCGACTCGACCTCCGGCGCCGCCTGCAGCTCGGAAGTTTCCGCGGATTCATCGGGAGGCGAAGCCTCTGCTCGTGATCCCTCGGACGGCTCGGTGGCCGGCTCCGATTCGCTGCCCGATCCGGGCTGCGGTGGGCTCTCGTCCGAGTCCCCCTCGGCCGATTCTCCCTCCGAAACCAGGAAGGCGCGCCCCGCGGGGTGTGGCCGCCGGGCGCTGGCCTCGAAGAAAGAGGTCGGGGCCGGCGCTTCCACCTCCTGCTCCGGGACCCGGGTGTCCGGTGTTGCCCGGACGGGGATCGGCTCGCCTGACGACGCGTCCACGGACGTGCGCGAGGGCCGGGCGAAGCTGCGGAAAGCCCCGTCGTAGCGCGCCAGCACCAGATCCCAATCGTGCCGGGATTGCAGGAACCCGCGGCCGGCCTTGCCCATCCGGGCAAACAGGGACGGATCCCGCAGACCGAGCTCGAGAATGAGCTCGAACTCGTCGTAGTTCTGGTAGTAGAGACCGCCGCCCGAGGCCCGGCAATCCTCGGCAAGCCCCGTCGCGGACGCGTTCACCAGGATCGGTACGCCGAGGGAAAATGGCTCGGCTGCCGTCGTAGAAAATGCGGCAAGCCGCTCCGGGATCACGGCCACGAGGGCCCCGCCGACAACATCCAGACGTTCCGGCGTGTTTTTGGGGCTTACCACCCGGATGTCCGGGCGTTTCGGAATGCGCAACGCCGCGGGTCCCAGTAACACGAGTTCCAGAGCTGAATCCGGATGGCGGTCTCTGAACGTGGAGAAGAACCGCAGCAGTTCCTCTACGCCACGGCCCGGCTCGAGCGGGCCAGCCGACAACAGATAGTGCCCGGTCAGACCGGTCCGCTGACGGAACGCCGACCCATCGGCAGTACGCGGGAGCAGGAGGGCCCCCGCGATGGTTTCCCGCATACGACGGTGGACCTGGTAGCGCTTCAGAATCAGGACTTCCTCCGCTTCGCTGCCGAAGACGAACGCGGCGGGATGGCGGAAGATCTGCGAATCGCTGGAGGCGACCGCCTCCTCGTCGATAAACGGCAGCAGGACCGTACGTCCGGGATCGACCTTCGCCGCTTCCAGGCAAACGAGCGACGACCCGAACAACACCACCAGGTCGTAGTCGTTCGATCGATCCCGCAGATGCTCGACGAGGTCGGAAGACCTCAGCAGGTCGGGCGCGGCTTGGCCGTCGGATCCGGACGGCGAAGGAATCTCCGCCGGGAAGCGCACCACCCGGACTCCCTTCTCCTGGATTTCTCCGTCGCGAAAGGGTTCCCGGGAATTGCCGGCCGCCGTGGTTGTAAGGACGGTGGTCCGCCAACCACCCGGCGCCCGGTCGGCCAACTCGGCCGCGAGCAATTCCGGCAAGGTCGCGTCCCTCGCCCGAAAGCGGGGGGTTACGAATACGAGCCGCACTTCACTTGTCTCCCGAGGCGCCGCCATTCGTAGGTCGGCGGCTCCCGCTGCGATTCGGGCGAGTTCCCTGTTGCGAGGTCTGACGGGCGGGCTGATCTCCCGTCTGGCGGGACCCCTGCCCGGAGCCTTGCCGGTCCCGACGACCGCTGTCCCGGTCCCGACGACCGCTGTCCCGGTCCCGACGACCGCCGTCCCGATCCGAACGCCCGGCATCACTCCGGCGCCGGTCGCCACGGCCCCGATCCGAACGGCCACCCCGGCTGTCAGACCGCCCGCGTCCGGACTGGCCACTCCGCTGCGGCGCGTCGGCGCTCGCTGATCCCGGACTGAAGGAGAACTCGGCGTTGACTCCAAGCCGGCGGAGTTCGGATTTGATCAGATTGATTTCGAGACGCGTGAGTTCAAGGTCCCGATTCGTCGCCCACAGGAGCCGGCGGTGGTACTCGTTGATCTCGGCCTGCCGGGCAGCCTGTTCCACGGCGGGTTGAAGGTTGACGAGCAAGCGGGTGAGGGGCGTCAAGAACCAGCGCAGGATCCTCACCAGCGCGAAGGAGGATCCGCGAAACGCCTTTTTCGTCAGCTGGATGTTCCAGCGGGCGGTATCGCGGGAACGGATCCGCTCCGCGAACTCCTCGGTGAAGCCGCGCGAACTCAACGGCATCAGCATCCGTTTCTTCACGTCCGCCTTGAAGTCGCGTTCGCTCTTCGTCCCCTCTTCCGTCCGTTCGCGGGCAACTCTGCGGATGTCGCCCATGATCTTTTCAACATCGGGTTTGGCGCCGGACAGGACCTTCTCGGAGGCCCCCTTTCCGGCTGTTTCGTTTTCGTTGGCCATGGAAATCGCCATGTGTCTCCTTCGCGCCCGCCCGAGTGGCGGGACTTTGTTGAGCGCAGAGGGAATCAGCAGATTCGGCGGTACAGGATCCCCGACCGGAAGTCGGTCGGGGATGCCTCGGGCATAACTCACCCGAGAACCAAGTGGCGTCGCACGCTTACCTTCACCAGAAGCCGATCCCTTCCACGATGACGCTGCCAGGAGCAGCGCATACGAAGAGCCGGAGCGCGCGGGCAGGCCCCGTCAGGCGATTTCAGAAGGAAACGGCCGTAGAGATCGGCCGTCCTCTCACCTGCGCGAAAGCCTCCCGCGTCGCCCCTCAGAAGCTCCCGACTGCGGAGTCTTCCGACTCGAAGGTTTCGAATACGGTGACCAGCTTCGTGATCTGAAGCAGATCCTGCAGGCGGGCCGTCAGGTTGAGCAGCTTGACGCTTCCCCCGGCCTGCACCATACGCGTGTGGCAGCGGACCAGTTCGCCGAGCCCGGCGCTGTCCACGTAGGGGACATTCGCCAGATTCAGCAGAAGCTTGCGGCCGCCGGCCGCGATCACGCCACGCACTTGGTCCCGGACGACATCGTCGCCCTCGCCGAGCAGGATCTTGCCGTTCAGATCCAGCACAGTGACACCGTTGTTGCTACGTTCCGTTATTTGCATTTGCTTCCTCCCTCTTTCGGGTCTTCTGTGGTTGCCGCCGTCCCCTTGTCAAGAGCGCCTTCGTTTGGCGCTGACGAATCACCGATTCGACCGGATTCGGGTCTCTAGCAGAAACCGTCCCGACGCTCGTTCCGAAGCCTGCCGCGTCTCCCTTCTCCGGGGTGGCAGAGCCTGAGTACTGCGAGCGTCACTATCACCGGTATCCTATCGTGTTCGACCTACTCGGACCATCATTTTGACGCGGCAGCGGGCAAAGCGAGCGACGATCGTTTTCCCGGAATCGGGCGATCCACGCGTGATCGAGGCGGCGGTCCGTCTGGGACGGGACACGGACGTGGAACCGCTGCTCGTCGGCCACCCAACTCCGGGTCAAGGCGGCCCGGGTGAGAAAGGAATATCCGCCGGGGAACTCTCCGCGCTCCGGATCGTGGAGCCCCGGGGCGCCGCCCTGCGGCGTGCTGCCGATCTGCTCTGGTCCCGGCGCCGCGACCGGGGGATGGCGATGTCCGATGCTCTGAAGGCTGCGCAGAACCCCCTGGTATTCGCCAATCTGCTGGTGGCCGCCGGGGAGGCGCACGGCTCGGTGGCGGGCGCGGCCACGACCACCGCTGACGTGATCCGCGCGGGACTGCTCGCCGTGGGAACCCGGCCGGGCGTCTCCCGCGTATCGGGGGCCTTCGTGATGGAATTCCCCGACGGTCGTCCCCCTCTGCTGTTTGCGGACGGCGCCGTGATTCCGCGGCCCGACCTGTCGGAGCTGGTGGAGATTGCGCTCTTGTCCGCGGAGACCGCGCGGGAACTGCTCGAAATGGAGCCCCGCCTGGCCTTCTTGTCGTTTTCGACGAAGGGCAGCGCCGATGACCCGGACGCACGGCGGATGGCGGATGCGGCGGAGCGGGTCCAGGAACTCCGCCCCGACCTGGCCGTGGACGGCGAGCTTCAAGTGGACGCGGCTCTGGTCCGCTCGGTAGCGGAGAGCAAGGCGCCCGGGAGTCCGGTAGCGGGGCGGGCGAACGTACTCATCTTCCCCGACCTGGCCTCCGGGAACATTGCCTACAAGCTTGTCGAGCGGCTCGCGGGAGCCACCGCAACGGGACCGATCCTCCAGGGGCTCGCGGCCCCCGTGAACGATCTCTCGCGAGGGGCGAGCGTCCCGGACATCATCCGACTGGCACGGCTGACGGCGCGGGCGGCACGGAATCGAGCGTCGTCGTAGCGTTCAGCCGACCCTCCCGGAGCCTCCCTTTGACAGCCCCCGAGCCGCGCGCGTATGTTCCGAAGTGCTGTCCCGACGGGGTTGGTGCGCCAACGGCCCGGGCGACGGCGGAGGAGACGAAGATGATGCGTAACCGGAGAGTCTGGACCTTGTTCCCGTTGCTGATGGCAGGACTCCTGCTGACTGACTGCGGCGGCGGCCCCGATATGGATGCGGAGCCCGCCCCGACCACCACGGAACTCGGAGTCCGGCCTCAGGGGGATACCGAGTTGAGTCCGGACATGTCCCGGATTCCCGAGGAACTCCAGCAGGTGTTCCAGCACATCGACGACAACGTGGACCGGCACACGATGAACCTCCGCCGCTGGATCCAGCAGCCGAGCATCTCCAACTCCGGCGAGGGGATCCCCGAATCCGCCCAGATGGTGAAGGGCTTTTTCGACCAGCTCGGCTGCCAGCACTCACAGGTGTACGAGGTCCCGATGACCGAGTGGGGGCAGCCCGGCAACCCGGTGGTGTACGCCAACTGCGACTACGGCAGGGAGCAGACCCTGCTCATCTATTGGATGTACGACACCATGCCGATCACCCAGCCGGAGGCCTGGGTCTTCCCGCCGTTCGATGGCGAGTTCACCGAGTTCGGCCCCTTCAAGAAGGTGATGATCGGACGGGGCACCACGAACTCCAAGGGTCCCCAGATGACCATGTGGAACGGTTTGCACTCCATTTACGAAGTGACCGGGTCCATGCCGGTGAACCTGATCTTCATCGCGGAAGGCGACGAGGAGCGGATGTCCATCGGCCTCCGCCAGTTCGTCCGGGAGAACCCGGAACTCTTCCGCGACGCCGAGGCGATGTACCGCACCGGCCGCCAGGCGCGTAGCGGGGCGGCAGGCTTTTCCGGAGGATCCGAGGGCTGCGTTTACATCGAGCTGACCACCAGCGGTGAGAGCTGGGGGCGTGGACCGGTCGCGTCGAACATCCACGGCATCCACAAACGATCGACGGATGCCCCCCTCCTTCGCCACATGAAAATGCTGGACACCCTGATCACCGACGACGGGAACCGGGTTCTGGTACCCGGCTTCTACGACGGGGCCGCACCACTCTCGCCGGCGGAGGAGGAGATGTTCCGCACTTCGGCAGAGAACCTCGATCTGGCGATTGCCGCCGAGAACCTCGGGGTAGCCCGCTTCATGACGGACGATCCGCTACAGCACCTGATGAACGCCCGCTACGGAATCTCCTTCAACATGGACGGCATCTGGTCCGGCAACATGTATCCCGGCGGCGCTGGCGCGATCCTGCCGAACCGGGTCACGTCGAAACACAACATTCGCTACGTCCCGACCATGGACGGGCTGGATATGGTCCAGAAGATCCGCGACTACCTCGACGCGCAGGGCTATGAGGATGTCGAGATGACGATCATCGGGGATGTGCCCTGGTCGAAGAGCAACTACAACAACCCGCTGGCGGAGTCGGTCACCCAGATGTTCGACATCTTCGGAGTTCGCTACCGCGACCCGATCGCGGAAGACTCCATCCTGGGTGGCGGCTACTGGCCGGCCTACCTGTTCAGCGGCCGGGATGGTTCGCTTCCCGACGGGACGGACCTCGCGATGCCGATCGTGGGCGGAGCCGTCGGACACGGCGGCGGCGCCCATGCGGCCAACGAGTTCTGGGTCATCGAGGGGGCGGGCGAGGTGTACGGGATGGCCGGCGGCGAGAAGTCGGTGGCGACCGTGCTCTATTCGTACGCCGGGCTCCTGGACGACTCGCCCTGACGCGGCCTCGCATCCCGGGCTCGGCGGCCCTCCTTGACATGGAGGGCCGCGGGGAATAGCGTTCCCGCTCCTCCCCGGGCCACAGTGGCCCGGGGTTTACCCTTTTCATAAAGCACTAGCGGAAGTCACATAGAGAATCTCTTGGCGGAAATTGTCGTCCAGGAAGGCGAAGCGATTGATGTGGCGCTCCGTCGCTTCAAGCGGCGGGTTCAGGCCGAAGACATCATCAAGGAAATCAAGCGCCACTCCTTCTATGTGAAGCCCGGCGACAAGCTGCGCGCCAAACGGGCCGCGGCACGCAAGCGGGCTCGCAAGCGTCGGCGTCGTACCCCCCGCCCCACCTAGCAGCACGCCGCTGTGCGGGTTCTGCTGGTCGGCGGCGGCGGCCGCGAACACGCGCTGGCGTGGGTGATTTCGCGGAGTCCTGAGTTAACGGAGCTGATCGCTGCTCCCGGGAACCCCGGGATCGGCCGGCTGGCCCGGCTCGCTCCGGTAGGAGCGGAGGATGTCGCGGAGTTGGCGGATCTCGCGTCCGCGGAGGGCGTGGATCTGGTGGTCGCCGGACCGGAGGCGCCGCTGGCCGCGGGGCTCGCCGACCGGCTCGCCGAGCGGGATATCCCGTGCTTCGGGCCCCGGCAAAATGCCGCGCTCCTCGAGGCATCCAAGGAGTTCTCGAAGGACTTCTGCAACCGTCACGGGATTCCGACGGCCCGCCACACGGTGGTCCGCGACGCGGATTCGGCGCGGAGAGCGCTTCGCTCCGGGAAATACGGCCGGCAGCCGGTGGTCAAGGCGAGCGGACTCGCCGCGGGGAAAGGCGTCTTTCTTCCAGGGGACCTGGAGGCTGCCGAACGCGACGCGGCGTCGTTGCTTGAAGGGCGATTCGGCGAGGCGGGCAAGGCCGTTGTCATCGAGGAACGGCTCGAGGGCCCGGAGTTGAGCGTCTTCGCCATCAGCGACGGGACCCGGGTCGTTGCCTGCGGTACGGCCCAGGACTACAAGCGCCGCTTCGAGAACGACCAGGGTCCGAACACCGGTGGCATGGGGAGCCTGAGCCCGGGGCTCGGCGCCGACGATGCGACCATGGTGCGGGTGCGTCAGGAGATCGTGGAGCCAACCATCGCGGGACTGCGCGCCGAGGGGCGCGAGTATCGGGGCGTGCTCTACGCGGGCCTGATGCTCACGCCCGATGGTCCCAAGGTGCTGGAGTTCAACGTCCGGTTCGGCGATCCCGAGGCGCAAACCCTCATGCCGCAACTGGACTGCGACCTGCTCCCGTTCCTCTTCGGGGCCGCCAACGGCCGTCTCCCCGGGGATAAGGTGCGTTTCCGGCCCGAACGCGCCGTCACCGTGATCCTCGCCTCGGACGGATATCCGGGGGCCTACCAGAAGGGCGTTCCGATCGAAGGGCTGCCTGATGCGGTCGAGACGGACGGTTCGGCCTACGTGTTCCACGCCGGGACGCGCGTCGGCGCGGACGGGATCGAGACCGCGGGCGGGCGGGTGATCGCGGTCACGGGACTGGGCGCGGACTGGGGGAGCGCGCGAAGCACCGCCTATCGCTGCGCCGATTCGATCACCTGGGAAAAGAAGGCATACCGCCGGGACATTGCAGCCATCGGCACTTAACAGCCTGTGGTGAAACTCACGCGGCGTTCGAGCGGCGATGCATCCCGGCTGAACCGCGCCGCTTTGCGGCGCTCTGCGTTGCGCTTCGGTCGAAATACACTCGGTATTCCTCCCTCGCGCGCCTTGTCAGCCGGGCGCCTCGCCACTCTCGGCGCTCACGCGAGTTCCACCACAGACTGTTAGAAGGAGTCAACATGAGTTCCGCCACCAACCCCAAGGTCCTCATCGTGATGGGCAGCCCCTCGGACACCGAGGTCATGCGCGAGGCCAAGAAGGTTCTGCAGTCATTGGGCGTCTCCTGCCGGATGGGCATCTATTCCGCCCACCGCACGCCGGAACGCGCCGCACGCCTCGCAGAGAGCGCCCGCGACAACGGAGTTGTAGCGATCATTGCCGGGGCCGGCATGGCCGCCCATCTCGCGGGGGCGATGGCTGCACGGACCATCCTCCCGGTGATCGGCGTTCCACTGGCAGCGTCGCTCAGCGGGCTCGACGCATTGCTTGCCACCGTCCAGATGCCTCCGGGGTTCCCGGTGGGAACCGTCGCGGTCGGAAAAGCGGGCGCCCAAAACGCTGCCCATTTCGCAGCGCAGATCGTGGCGCTCAGCGATCCCGCGGTCGCCGAGAACATCAACACCTGGCGCCGCGCCAAGGCGGCCGCCGCCGAAGCCGCGTCGGACGAACTCGAAGCCGAAGACTGACGGGGGGCGCGGAGGCCAGGGCCCGCCGGCCAGTTCTCCCGGTGGGGGCCTTCCGGCCGGGATCGTGGCGCGCAGGCTGGGAACGCCGGTGTTCAGACCGGCACCGCGAGCCGCAGGCTCGCGAAACCACGTACTACCGACCGAGGAAGAGCGCGGGTACGGCTTGGACCGCCGACCCCCAGGTCGGCATACCCGCCGGAGGCGGGCGAAACGCGAGGGTTACCCCGCGGCAATAACCCTGAAGATCCGCCATGGAATATACTGATTTTCAGGAATAACAACTCATGATCGTTGAGCGCCGCCGCCCGCTCCGCCGCGTCCGGGAGACCTTCGCCCTCCATCGCGGAGTCGCGCTGCTCGGTCCCCGCCAGTGCGGCAAGACCACACTGGCGCGAGCGTTCATCGCCGCGGAGCCGGACCACACCTATTTCGACCTCGAGCGCGCGGTGGACCGCCGCAGTCTGGAAGCGGCCGAGACGACCCTGGCGCCGCTGACCGGCCTCGTGGTGATTGACGAGATCCAGCGGATGCCGGGCCTGTTCACCACCCTTCGTCCGCTGATGGACCGGCCCGGGTCGGAAACGCGCTGGCTGCTGCTCGGCAGCGCTTCCCCGACCGTGGTTCGGGGTGTATCCGAGAGCCTCGCCGGTCGCGTCGGATTCGTGGACCTCGGTGGATTCGATCTCGACGACGTGGCCGAGGCCCCTGCGGATTGGCGCCGGCTATGGCTTCGGGGCGGCCTGCCCCCCAGCTACTTGGCCCCTAACGATGCGGGTTCGGCACGCTGGCGCGAGAACCAGGTGAGAACCTTTCTGGAGCGCGACGTGCCGCAACTCGGCTTCAACATCTCCGCCGTAGCGCTCCGCCGCTTCTGGGAGATGGTGGCTCACTACCACGGCCAGATCTGGAACTCCGCCGAATTCGCCCGTTCGATGGGGAGCAGCGAAGCCACCGCACGGCGTTACCTCGAACTACTCGCTGGCGCCTACATGGTGCGCATCCTGCCGGCGTGGTACGAGAACCTGAAGAAGCGGCAGGTCCGCGCGCCCCGGATCTACGTGCGCGACTCGGGGATCCTCCACTCGCTGCTCGAAGTCACGACTGCACGGACGCTGGCGGGACACACCAAAGTAGGAGCGTCCTTCGAGGGGTTTGCGATAGAGCAGGCCCTCTCGTGCCTGGACACCCGCAACGCCTTTTTCTGGCGGTCTCACAGCGGTGCGGAACTGGACCTGCTGGTCACCCGCCACGGCCGGCGGTACGGGTTCGAGTTCAAGTACTCGGACGCCCCGCGTTCGACGCGCTCGATGCGGATCGCGCTGGAGGACCTACAGCTGGAACACCTCTGGGTGGTCTATCCGGGTGACGTCCCGTACACGCTGGACGAACGGCTGTCAGTAGTACCGGTCCATGGGCTTCCGAAACTCATCGACGGCGACTGGCCGGAGGCGGATCGGAACTAGTGGCACCACTCTGCGAGAGGGGCAGGTCTCGGATCGAGGCACGTTCTCCCCGGATCGGGGTCGCTGCGAGTTGGCCGCAGGCGGCCAGAACGTCCCGTCCACGACTGCGGCGGAGAGTGGCAACGAAGCCCGCGGCTGAAACCATCCCGAGAAAGCGTTCCGCGTCCTCCTCTGTCCCCGGCCGATGGGGCGGACCGGGAGCCGGGTCGTCCCACGGGTTAAAGGCGATCAGGTTTACGTGGGGGCGGATGCTCGAAGCCACCAGGCGCTGTAGCTGACGGATCAACGCGCGGGCGTCTTCCGGGCGATCGTTTTCACCGCCGAGGAGCACGTACTCGATCGTGATTCGGCGGTTCGAAGGTGGCAGATTCTCGAGCGCCGCGAAGATCTCGGGCATCCGGTGGCGCCGGCCGATCGGCATGAACTTCTCCCGTGTCTCGTCGTCGCCGGCGTGGAGGCTGATGGCGATTCCGACCTGCGGGGCGGCGCTCCCCAGTTTTCCCATCTCCTCCGGCAGCCCGACGGTGGACACCGTGATCCGGCGCGGCGGAATACCGAAGCCGTCCAGGTCCGTTAGCAGATCGAGCGAAGCAATCACCCCGTCGGTGTTGAGGAGGGGCTCCCCCATCCCCATGTAGACGACGTTCCGCCGTCCCTTTGCGGCGGAGGGGTTGGCGCGCTCCGCCATCAGAACCTGGGCCGCGATCTCGCCGGGCGTGAGATTGCGGCGGAACTCGATCGCGCCGGAGCGGCAGAAGGTGCAGGCGAGGGGGCAGCCGACCTGGGTGGACACGCAGACCGTCAGGTCGGAAGGATCTCCGCCGGCGCCTTGCGCCCTGCCAGATCTGCCACCGGCCGCGTCACGCCGGCTTCCGATCGCCACCGTTTCGACCAGCAGACCGTCTTCCAGTTCCACGAGCAGCTTCACCGCGCCGTCGCCGGACTCCGAGGAGTCGACCAGCCGGGGATGGGTCACCCGGAAGCGGGCGGCGAGTTCGGTGCGGAGCGAGGCGGAGAGATCCGTCATCTCCTGGAAGTCCGTCTGACCGTGCAGGTAGAGATGGCGGAAGAGCTGGCGGCCGCGGTAGGGCGGGAGACCGAGATCCTCGGCGAGTTGGACCAGCTCGGCGCGGGAGCGGCCGTAGAGGTTCTCCATTGGGGGCCACGATAACGCCGGGTGGGGGTGCACGCTTTTGTGCGCGCCTCGGGTAGGGTGGCTGTACGCAGTTCGCCAGCCTTCGGCTGGCTGTGCGGGCCGGAGGTCGGCCTTCCCTTGCCTGCATCCCGCGAGAGGGAGCGGCGATGCGCCGTGCGCTGGCCTCCGGCCAGCGCGTGCCGGCCGGAGGTCGGCGTTCCCTTGCGGATCGTCCTTGACGCAGATCGGCAGTACGCGGTCTCGCGGCCCTGCGGGCCGCGGTGCCGGTCTGAAGATCGGCGTTCCCAGCCTTGACGCCACAACGGGAGACGGCGTTCCCTGCTTTCCACAACCGGTTGTGGTTGGCTCGGAACAGGACCCCAATATGTTGGGGTCCGGGCGTTGACGGGTCGCGCGTACGGGTGGTAGTCTGCCCGCCTCCGAAACCCCTGTTCTCCGCTCTTTTCTGAGGCTCCTTCCCATGGAAATCAGCCTGCGCGTCCTCGGCTCCGGGAGTTCCGGCAACGCGGGGCTGATCTCGTCGGGACCCACCACCCTGCTGGTCGAGGCCGGGCTTTCCTGCCGGGAACTGGAGAAGCGGATCGCGGCGGCCGGACGCACACCCTCGGAAATCGCTGCGGTGCTCGTCTCGCACGAGCACGGGGACCACTCCCGGAGCGCGGTGATGTTCGCCACCCGCCACGGCCTTCCGGTGGCCTGCACCGAGGGGACCTGGAGTTGCCTCGAGACCAGGAACGGAGCCGAGCCCCCTTCCTGGATCCCGCTTGTCTCCGGCGAACCGCGACGCATCGGCACCGTAACCGTCAGCCCGTTCCGGACGCCCCACGACGCCCGGGAGCCGATCGGCTTCCGGTTCGAACGCGGCGGCGCGGCGCTCGTGCACGTCACGGATTTCGGCCACATCTCGCGGGACATGGAAGACGCCATCGAGGGCGCCTCAGTGTTGCTGATCGAGTCGAACTACGACGAGCAGCAGCTCTTCGAGAGCCGCTACCCCTTCTCCATTCGGCAACGGATCGCCTCGACGCGGGGTCACCTGTCGAACGGCGCCCTGGCTCTGTACCTGCGGAGACAGCTCCCGTCCTCGGTGAAGACCGTGGTGCTCGCCCATCTCTCGGAGAACACGAACTCGCCCGAGCTGGCGCTCGAGACGGCCCGTGTCGCGCTGGACGCCGGCGGCCGCGAGGAAGTGCGCCTCCTTGCCGCCAGCCGGCACGCGCTCACCGACGAGATTCGCGCCCGGCGGGACGACGATTCCGGCACCACCCCTCGGGCGTGGGTCGGATACGCGGCCCCCCTGTTCCGCCCCGTCTGAGTCGGTGCTGACCGACCGCTACGTTCGCCCCGAGATGGGGGCGATCTGGACCGACGAAGCCCAGTTCACATCCTGGATGGAGGTTGAGATCGCCGCCGCCCAGGCGATGGCGGCCGAAGGGATCGTCCCCGCTGCGGCCGCCGCCGCGATCCGGGAGCGGGCCGGTTTCGACATCGCCCGCATCCACGAGATCGAGAAGACGGTCCAGCACGACGTGGTCGCCTTCACCCAGTCCATGGCCGAACACGTGGGCGCCGAGGGACGCTGGATCCACTTCGGACTCACCAGCTCCGACGTGGTGGACACCGCGCTGGCCACCCGCCTCTCCCGCTCCGCGGACCTGATCCTGAGCCGCATCGAGAACCTGCGCGAGGTCCTGAAGCGCCGGGCGGCGGAGCACCGCCACACGGTCATGGTCGGGCGCACCCACGGGGTCCACGCCGAGCCGATGACGTTCGGGATGAAGCTCGCGCTCTGGTGGGCGGAGATGGGACGGAACCACCGCCGTCTCTCGGCGGCGCGCGAAGCGGTAGCGGTGGGAAAGCTGAGCGGCGCCGTGGGCACCTTCGCCCACCTGCCCCCGAGCGTAGAAAAAAGAGTCTGTGACTCCCTGGGAATTCGTCCCGCCCCCATCTCCACCCAGGTCATCCAGCGCGACCGGCACGCCGAACTCGCGGCCGCGCTGGCCATCCTCGCCGGCACGCTCGAGAAGATCGCCACCGAGGTCCGGAATCTCCAGCGCACCGAGATCCGGGAACTGGAGGAGCCCTTCGGCCGGGGCCAGAAAGGTTCCTCGGCGATGCCCCACAAGCGCAACCCGGTCGGCTGCGAACAGGTCTGCGGCCTGGCCCGGATCATCCGCGCGAATGTGCTTCCGGCGCTCGAGAACATCGCGCTCTGGAACGAGCGGGACATCTCCCACTCCTCGGCGGAACGGATGGCGATTCCCCAGAGCTTCCTGCTCGCCGATCACATCCTGCTGCGGATGACCCGGATCCTCGACGGGCTGGTGGTCCGCGCCGAATCCATGCTCGATAACCTGAACCGGATGAACGGCATGGTCTTCAGCGGCCAGGTGCTGCTCGACCTCGCCGCCCGGGGGATCTCCCGCGAGGACGCCTACCGGATGGTGCAGGGAGCGGCGATGCGCCTCTGGGAGGGCGGCGGTTCGCTGCGCGAACGGCTCGACGAGGACGAGCGGATCACGAAGATCCTCAAACCGGAGGAACTCGATGCGGCGTTCGATCTGGACGTGCACCTCAGGCACCTCGACCTGGTGTTCGAGCGGGTCTTCGCGGAGAACGACGGATGAAGTTCCGGATCCGGGTACTGGTGCGCCTGCGCCCCTCGGTTTATGACCCGCAGGGCGAAGCGATCCGCCGGGCGATCGCCACGGACCCGCGCCTCAGCGCGGATTCGGTGCGCCAGGGGAAGATGTTCGACTTGGAAGTGACCGCCGATTCGGCCACCGAAGCGAGAACCCGCGCGGAGGAGATCGCCTCGAAGGTGCTCGCGAACCCGGTGCTCGAGGACTTCAGCGTCCGGGTCCTGCTCGACTGATGGCGCGCTTCGCGGTCCTCGTCTTCCCCGGGACGAACTGCGAAGGCGACGTACTCCACGGGCTCCGGACGGTGACCGGCCAGCCAGCCGAACTCGTCTGGCACAAGGAGGGCTCGCTCGACGGCTTCGACGCCGCAGTGGTTCCCGGCGGCTTCGCCCACGGCGACTACCTGCGGGCAGGCGGTCTCGCCCGCTTCTCACCGGTGATGGAGCCGCTCGCGCGGATGGCGGAGAGCGGACGGGCGGTGGTAGGGATTTGCAACGGCTTCCAGATCCTCCAGGAAGCCGGACTGCTCCCGGGGGCGATGCTGCGCAACCGCTCGCTCACCTACGTATGCCGCGACGTGGAGGTCCGGGTCGAAGGCGGCCCGTCCGCGCTCACCTGCGGGCTGGAACCCGGCGCCACGCTCCGCCTCCCGGTAGGACACGCGGAGGGGAACTTCCGCGCCGACGACGATGTCCTCGACACGCTGGAAGCCGGGGAGCAGGTGATCTTCCGCTACTGCGAGCAGGACGGGGAGATCACCGAAGCCGCGAACCCCAACGGATCGAGAAACAACATCGCCGGGGTGCGGAACCGCCGGGGGAACGTCGCCGCGCTCATGCCCCATCCGGACCGGGCCTACGAAACGGCGCTCGGCGGCGCCGACGGACGCTATCTCTTCGAGAGCCTGCAGCGGTTCACCCAAGGATGAGCGCACCCGCGACCGTCGAGGCGGCGCTCGCCTCCGGACTGTCCGCCGGGGAGTTCGAGCAGATCTCCGAACGACTGGGACGCACCCCCAACGTCACGGAACTCGGCATGTTCTCCGCGATGTGGTCGGAGCACTGCTCCTACAAGTCCTCGCGGCGCCACCTCGCACGCTTCCCTACCGAGTCGCCGCAGGTCCTCGAGGGGCCGGGAGAAAACGCGGGCGCGGTCGCTATCGGCGAGGGACTCGCGGCCGTGTTCAAGGTCGAATCGCACAACCATCCGACCTTCATCGAACCGTTCCAGGGCGCCGCCACCGGCGTCGGCGGCATCCTGCGCGACATCTTCACGATGGGCGCCCGTCCCGTGGCCCTGATGAACTCCCTCCGCTTCGGACCGCTGACGGTTCCGAAGAACCGCGCCCTTTTCACCGGCGCCGTCGCCGGGATCGCCAACTACGGGAACAGCATGGGGATCCCGACGGTGGGCGGGGAGGTCTTCTTCGAGGACTGCTACTCCCTGAATCCCCTGGTCAACGCCTTCGCGCTCGGAATCGCGCCCGCGGACCGGATCTTCCGGGCTCGCGCCGACTCACCGGGCAGCCCGATCTGGTGCGTGGGCAGCAAGACGGGACGCGACGGCATCCACGGCGCGTCCATGGCGTCGGCGGCCTTCGACGAGGAGGCCGAGGCGAAACGGCCGACGGTGCAGGTGGGCGATCCGTTCCTCGAAAAACTGCTCATGGAGGCGTGCCTCGAGCTCATGCGGGGCGACGCGTTGATCGCCGTCCAGGACATGGGAGCGGCGGGACTCACCTGCTCAACCGCGGAAGTGGCGGCGCGGGGCGGCGCGGGAGCGGATATCGATCTCGACATGGTCGCCCAGCGCGAGACCGGCATGAACGCCTACGAGATCATGCTCTCGGAATCCCAGGAGCGGATGCTCCTGGTGGTCCGCGACGGCCACGAGGCGGAGGTGGAGCGGGCGTTCGACAAGTGGGACCTCGACGCGGCCGCCATTGGAACGGTGAGTGGCGACGGTCTGCTCCGGGTGCGGCACCAGGGGAAGGTCGCCGCGGAAGTTCCCTGCCGGGCGCTGACCGAGGACGCCCCGGCGCTCGACCGCCCGGTCGAGCAGCCGGCATGGTGGCCCACCCCCGAGGTCACCCCGAAGGATCTCCCCGAGCCCTCCGACTGGAACGGCGCGGTTCGGGAGATGGCCGGATCGGCGGAACTCGCGAGCCGCCGGTTCGTCTACGAGCAGTACGACCACATGGTCCGCAGCGACACCATCGTCCGCCCGGGGGGCGACGCCGGGGTGGTGCGGATCAAGGGATTGCCGCTGGGCCTCGCCATGACCCTCGACGGGAACGGCCGCTACACCGCCCGGGACCCCCGGCGGGGCGGAGCGCTTGCGGTTGCCGAGGCGTGCCGGAATCTGGCCGCGGTGGGCGCCACCCCGGTGGGGGCGACCAACTGCCTCAACTTCGGGAACCCCGAGCGGCCCGAGATCATGTGGGAGTTCACCGAGGCCATCGCCGGGATGGGCGAAGCCCTCAGGGCGCTGGGCGTTCCCATTACCGGAGGCAACGTCAGCTTCTACAACGAGACCGAGGGAAAGGGCATTTTTTCCACGCCGGTGGTCGGAGTGGTGGGAGTGCTTCCCGACGTGGCGAAACGGATCCCCCAGCACTTTGCCGAGCCGGGAGACCGAATCTTCCTGGCGGGACCCGAGGGAACGGACTCGCTCGGTGCGAGCGCCTACCTGAAAGTACGCCACGGCCGCACCGACGGACGGCCGCCGAAACCCGACCTGGACGCGGAAGTCCGGCTCGGGGCCTTCCTGCGGGCGGCCGGAGCGGAGGGGTTGGCCGCCTCCGCGCGCGATCTCTCCGAGGGGGGGCTCGCTGCGGCCGTGGTGGAGAGTCTCTTCGCCCCGGACAGCTCGGTCCTTGGCGCGGAACTTGAGATCGAATGCGCTCAGCGGCTGGAGGGAGTCCTGTTCGGAGAATCGCCGGCCCGGGCGCTCGTCAGCGTCCGACCGCGGGACGCGGACGCTCTCGCGGCGCTCGCCTCCCGCGAGGGCGTCCCTCTCGCGCCGATCGGGGTGGTCGGCGGCGGCTCGCTCCGGACGCGGGTGAACGGGGTGCGCACGGTGGATCTGGAGATCCAGAGTCTTGCCGACACGTTCCGGAACAGCCTCGGCCGGCTGGCCACCGCGTAGCAGCCGGTGGACAAAGTCACGTCCGGGTAGGATGCGCGGGTGAGCCAGATCGAACTCCCGGTAGTAGATCACCCCGGTCCTCCCGGCAGGGATTCTTCGGACCGGTTCCACGAAGAGTGCGGGGTGGTGGGGGTCTGGAACCACCCGGAGGCCGCGCGCCTCGCCTATCTGGGGCTCTACGCGCTCCAACACCGCGGGCAGGAAGCCGCGGGGATCGTGGCCGCATCCCCGGACCGGAATGGCCTCGTCGGAGTGAACGGCCCGGGGCTTGTGGCGGATGTCTTCGACATGGAAGCGCTCGACACCCTCGTCGGGCGGGCGGCGATCGGGCACACGCGCTACTCGACGTCCGGTGACAGCAGCCCCAAGAACATCCAGCCCATCCAGATCGAGTGCAAGTTCGGTCACCTCGCGGTCTGTCACAACGGCAACCTGGTGAACGCCCACATCCTCCGGCACGCGCTGGTCCAGCGCGGCTCCATCTTCCGCACGACGAGCGACACCGAAGTGCTCGTTCACCTGTTCGCCAAGTCCGGGCAGACCGAGGAGATCGAAGCGGTAGCCGAGGCGGTTCGCCAGGCCGAGGGCGCCTTTTCACTCCTGTTCCTGACCGAAGACGCGCTCTACGCGGTTAGAGACCCCCGGGGGTTCCGGCCGCTGCTGCTCGGCAAAGCGGGTGACGGGTACGTGGTCTGCTCGGAAACCTGCGCGCTCGACCTGGTGGACGGGGAGTACATCCGGGATATCGACGCCGGGGAGATGATCCGGATCGACGGAGACGGCGTCCACTCGCTGAAGGTCTTCGACGAGGCGCCGATTTCCCAGTGCATCTTCGAGCACGTCTATTTCGCCCGCCCCGACAGCCGGGTGTTCGGCCGGGACGTCTACAAGACCCGGATCAAGCTGGGCGAGAGCCTCGCGAAACACACCGGAGTGGACGCCGACGTCGTGGTCCCGGTTCCGGACTCGGGGCTGATCGCGGCGATCGGCTACTCGCAAGCCACCGGGATTCCCCTGGAGATGGGGCTCATCCGCAACCACTACGTCGGACGGACCTTCATCGAGCCGCGGCAGTCCATCCGGAACTTCGGGGTGAGGGTGAAGTTGAACCCGGTCCCGGCGGTCCTCAACGGCCGCCGGGTCATCCTCGTCGACGATTCCATCGTACGGGGCACCACGAGCCGCAAGCTGGTGCAGATGGCGCGGAACGCCGGCGCCACCGAGGTCCATTTCCGGGTCTCCTCGCCCCCGACCACCGGGCCCTGCCACTACGGCATCGACACCCCGCTCCGCTCGGAGCTGATCGCGGCCCAGCAGTCGGTGGAAGAGATCCGGCAGTACCTGGACGCGGACAGCCTCGCCTACTTGCCCCTCGAGGCCCTCGAAGACTCGGTGGAAGAGGACCGGGACCGTTACTGCACGGCGTGCTTCTCGGGCAACTACCCGCTACCGGTTCCGGAACCCGACCGCGCGCGCAGCCTCTTCGGAAAAGACCGGAACTGACCTCCCGGGGAGAGAGCGGCGTGCCCGCCGACAATCGCGAACAGGCACAGTCCGCCGGCTCCTCCGGATGGGGGCGCTCACTCCCCGGGGTGGTGGAGCGATTCGCTCCACCTTCTTTCGCGGGGAGGGGAAACCCCTCTCCGCACCCCTCCCCCGCGGCGCTCCGCGCCGCGGGCTCCGGTAAATCGAACTACGCCGCCGCCGGCCACTAGCTAGTCGGCAGACAGGGGCGCTCCAGACAGGGGCGCTCCAGACAGGGGCGCTCCAGATAGGGGCGCTCCAGATAGGGGCGCTCCCTCGGCGTCCACCCGGCGCACGGCGCCGAGACCTTCGAGCGCCGGCCCCAGCCGCTCTTCGTCACCGACCGCCACCAGAGCGCTCCCGTCGCTTCCGAGGTAGCGGAAGGCGGCTTCGGCAACCTCGCCACGGGTAACGGCCTCGACCCGGGCCGGGAAGTCCCGGATATCGGAGAGCGCAGCACCCCGTTGGAGGATCGCGGCGATGACGCCGCACACTCCTCCCAGGGTCTCGAACCGCTGCGCGTAGGTGCGCGTGACGGCCAGCTTCGCTTCCCGCAACTCCCACATCCTTATCGGCCGCTTCCCGGAAGCGAGGCCGTCCACCTCGGACAGGAGTTCCCGGATGGCGGGCGCCGCCTGCTCGATATTCAGGGAGGCGGAAGCCGTGAGAAGGGACCGACGGAGGAGCTGCCGCGCTCCCGTGAAGGCCCCGTAGGTGGCGCCCATCCGTTCCCGCAGGTTCAGATTGAGGCGGCTGGAAAAACCGCCCCCCAGGATGTGCAGCGCCAGCCGCAGCGCGTGGCGGTCTTCGGAGTCCCGGCCCGGCCCCTGCTTCCGCCAGGCGACCACCGCCTGCGGACTCTCCTTTCCGGTCGGGTGGAGCAGGACCCCGGTCTCCGCGTCGGGAGGATCGGTTGGCGCTTCCCGCTCAGCCGCACGAGCCGCTGCCCAGTCGCCGAAGAATTCCTCGAAGATTGCCGCCGCGCGATCCGGATCCAGATCCCCGCACACCACGGCCTGCGCGCCACCGGGCAGGAAATGCGTTTCGTGGAAGGTCGCCAGATCGGCGGTGGAAATGCCTGGCAGCGTCGCCTCGTCCCCGCGCCAGCCATAGGGATGCCCGTCGGAAAACGCCGTGCGGCGAACGATGCGGCGGAGCACCGAGGTCGGATCGGCGCGGGATTGCTTCAGGTCGTCGAGCCGGAGCGGAACGATTCGTTCCAGCTCCACATCGGGGAATGCCGGATTCAGGAGGAGATCGGCGGTCAGATCGAGCGTCGCCCGCAGATGCTCGGAAAGGCAAGAGAAGGAAACGGACACGAACTCCGTGCCGGCCCCCGCTCCGACTTCGGCGCCGACCCGGTCCGCCTCGGCTTCAAACTCGCTGGCGGTGCGGTTTTTCGTTCCGCGACTCAGCATCGCCGCGGTGAGACTCGCCAGTCCAGCGAGCCTCCGGGGCTCGTCGCGCTTCCCCGCGGGGATCATGATCGTTCCGATGATCTTGGGAAGATTGTGGCGCGGCGCGACGGACAGGCGGATGCCATTCCCGAGCTCGCGAGTCGCGGGACAAGGAGGCTCGACGTGTCCCCGTCGTCCGCGGCGGGGAGCTCGAGAACGGTCCGGCTCGGCCCGGAGCTTCGGATCCCGGGGCGCGGGCGACGCGGCGGGGGTTTGCCACTCGCCGGGTCCGATGGCTACGGGAACGACCGGCGGCTCGCCTTCCGCTTCCGACTCTCCGTAGAGCAATTCCACCCGGGGGCCGAGCAGATACTTGCGCGCGGCGCGCTGCAGATCTTCCCGGCTGACTTCCCGGTAGCGGACCCAGTGCTCCGATAGCTTGCCGGGGTCGCCGGCGAAGGTCGCGTAGCGGGCGAGAAGGTCCGCCTTGGTCGCGAGCCGCTCCAGGGCGCCCACAAAGGCCACCTGGGTCGCCGCCTTCACCCGCAGCAACTCGTCCTCGGTCGGTCCCTCGTCCGCCATCCGGGTGAGTTCCTCGTCCATTTGATCGCGAAGGCGCGAGAGCGACACTTCCGGGCGGGCGGTGGCCACCACGCCCGTGAGTCCGCCCGATTCGAGCGAGTAATGAAACGCGCTGACATCGGACGCGGTCCGGTCCTCATAGACCATCCGGCGATAGAGCCGAGAGTTCAGCCCGTCCGAGAGGACATCGGACAGCATGTCGAGCGCGGGCTCGTCTTGGTGGAAGAACGGCACCGTGGACCACCCGCAGTAGAGCCGCGCGTGGGGCACCTCTTCGGGCACCACGATGCGGCGATGGACAGCCCGGTTCACGGGGGGGAACACCGGACGGCCGGGAACCCGGCCCGGCGGAATCGACCCGAAGTAGCGCCGGACCAACTCCAGCGCCCGTCGCTCGTCGTAGTCGCCGGCGACTACCAGCACTGCGTTGTTCGGTGCGTACCAGGTGCGGAAGAACTCGTGGACCTCGGAGAGGTCGGCGGCGGCCAGGTGGGCCATGTCCCCGATGACGTCCCACGAATACGGATGACCCGGGGGAAAGAGCGCGTGGAACATCTTTTCCCACGCCGTTCCGTAGGGCACGTTGTCCATGCGCTGCAAGCGCTCGTTTCTCACGACCTCGCGCTGGGTGTCCAGTTTGGTCTGGTCGAGGACATCGAGGAGATACGCCATCCGGTCCGATTCGGCCCAGAGCGCGAGCCCGAGAGCCTCCTTCGGCACGGTCTCGTAGTAGTTCGTCCGGTCGTGGCTCGTCGTCCCGTTCACCCCGCCGGCCGACAGGCTCGCGCCGGCCCGCTCCATCAGCCGGATGAAGTGGCTGCTGTTGTGGCGGGAGCCCTCGAACATGAGGTGCTCGAAGAGGTGGGCGAACCCGGTGCGCCACGGCTGCTCGTTCTTTGAACCGACGTGGTACCAAAGCGCCACGTGCACGACGGGGAGACGGCGGTCCTCGTGGAGCAGCACCCGGAGGCCGTTGCCCAGGGTCCGGACCTTGACGGGGACCGAGATTTCGGGGGCCATTTCGGCAGCAGCGGGCCCGCCGGAAACAGCAGAGGGAGGTGATTCAGGCAACAAGGCCCGGGAATATACTGCCCCTCCGTTTGGCGCGACCTTTCTCCCAGTCCTTGCAGATAGCCGGTCGAGTGTTCTTCCTAAACCCCCGGATGATGGGGGCGTTTGCGCTCTTCGTTCTCAGCCTTCTTCCCGTGGCGATGGCGAGCACCCAGACCGAGGGCCTCTTCACCGCCGACCAGCCGGTCGAAGCGATGATCGGCAAGCAGGTGGTCTTTGAAACCACCCAAGGGAACTTCATCATCGAAGTCCTCCCCGAAGAGGCTCCGAACCACGCCGCCTTCTTCCTGCAGCAGGCTGAAGCGGGCAACTACGACGGGACGGCGTTCCACCGGGTTATCGCGCGCGGAATCGTTCAGGGCGGGGATCCGCTTTCGCAGGATCCGGAAGCGACGGACGCGTACGGGACCGGGGGTCTACTGCGACTCGCCCGCGAGGCGAACGACGAGCTCCATGTGCGGGGCGCCGTCTCCGCCGTCCAGGTTCCCGGCCAACCGGACAGCGCCGGCTCCCAGTTCTTCATTGTCGTCACCGATCAGCCTCCGCTCGACGGGGCGTACACCGTGTTCGCGCGGGTCGTGGAGGGGATCCACGAGGTCACCGTGATCTCGGAGCTTCCGGCCGACGAAAGGGGAATGCCGCTCGAGCGCGTAGAGGTGCTCCGCGCCACCGTCCGCGACCGTCCTCCGGAGCGTCCCCCGCCGTTTTCCGAGGAAACCGATGCGGAGCTGGCGGAGTTCCGCGTGATTCTGGAGACGCGGTTCGGGGAAGTCCAGATCGAGCTACTTCCGGAAACGGCTCCCAACCACGTTCGGAACTTCCTCCGATTGGCCGAGATCGGGGCTTACGACGGAACCGCGTTCCACCGGGTCGTCCCCGGGTTCGTCGTCCAGACCGGTTGGATGGACACCCGCGTACCGCCGGTTCCCGAGAGCATCGAAAAACACATCACGAACCTGGCGCCGGAGTTCAGTGACATTCCCCACGAACCCGGCATCATCTCGATGGCCCGGCTGGAGGCGCTCGACAGCGCCATGACCAGTTTCTTCATCGTGACCGGACGGGCTTCCGCTCTCGACGGCCAGTACTCGGTGTTCGGGAGGGTGATCTCCGGATACGAAATCGTCGAAGCGATTGAAGCGCTGCCTGCCGGCGCCGACGAAGCCCCGCTCGAGCGCGTCGAGATCGTTCGGGCCCGGGTAGAGCGGATTGAATGAAGACTGACGGCGTCCTCGATGTAGCGATCGTCGGGGGCGGGCCCTCGGGGCTCGCGACGGCAATCGAGTGTCAGCGCGCGGGACTCTCCTACGAGGTCATCGAAAAGGGCGGCCTCGTGGACGCCATCCGCCGTTTCCCGATCAACATGGTGTTCTTCACCACCCCGGAGTTGCTTGAGATCGGCGGACTTCCTCTCGTCTGCCACCGCGAGAAGCCGTCGCGCTACGAAGCGCTCGTCTACTACCGGAAGGTCGCCCAGCGCTACGACCTACATCCGCGGCTTTTCACGAAGGTCGTGCGAGTCGCGCGCGACAGTAGGGCGAATGGGGACATCTTCACGCTCCACCTGAAGAGCGAGCGGCAGGGTATCCCCGATCCGGAACCGGTGCGGGCCCGGAACGTGGTCATGGCGATTGGCTATTACGACAATCCGAACCGTCTCGACGTTCCGGGGGCGGAACTCGACAAGGTCTCCTACCGGTACGTCGAAACCCACCCCTATTTCGGATCGCGGGTCGCGGTGATCGGCGGGGGAAACTCGGCGGCCGAGGCCGCGCTCGAGCTTTTCCGGGCGGGCGTCGAGGTCACCCTGATCCATCGCGGCGAGACTCTCTCGTCGCACCTCAAGTACTGGGTACGGCCGGACATTCAGAACCGTCTGGCGCGGCGCGAGATCACCGGCTTTCTCGGTTCGGTGGTCGAGGAGATCCGAATGGACTCCCTGACCCTGCGGGACCGCCAGGGCGGGAGGCACGAGCTTCCGAACGACTTCGTGTTGGCGCTCCTCGGTTACCGGCCGAACTACGGGTTCCTCGAATCGCTGGGCGTCCGCAGCGAAGGCCCGGACGGGAGGCCGGTCACCGATCCCGAAACCCTCGCTACCGAGGTGCCCGGGCTCTACCTCGCCGGCGGGGTGGTGGCCGGCCGCCGCACCAACATGGTGTTCATCGAGAACGGCCGCTTCCACGGTGAGGCCATCATCCGCCACATCTGCCGGGCGCGCTGAGGCGCGAGGGCCCCAGCCATCTCTCGTGCACGCCAGCCCCAACGCGCGCAAACGACGGGCGAGCTAGCAGCCTGTGGACAGAGTGACGTGAGGACCGAGGCCCCCACCGGGAGAACTGGCCGGTGAGGCGGCCGGCTGACGAGGCCCGCGAGGGAGGAATACCGAGTGTATTTCGACCGAAGCGCAACGATGAGCGACGCGAAGCGCCAGTTCTCCCGGTGGGGGGGCGGTTCAGCCGGGATGCATCGCCCGGTCGCTTCCGGAGCGGGGCGCCAGCACCGCGGAGACCCCGGAGCGGAAGAGGCGGGGGACGGGGCACCCGACCCCCATCTCTTCTGGCTCGGGAATGCCGCGTGACTTTGTCCACAGGCTGCTAACCGTGTCGGAAAACCCGCGGGGCGCCGTGGAGCTTGACTTCCCCGCCTTCCCTCCGGAGGAGATGGTCGAGCGGGCCCGGCGGTTCCTCGAGCACATGGTCCGGCGGCGCACGGTCCGGGAGTTCGACTCCCGTCCGGTGCCCCACGGTGTGATCGAGGCGGCGCTCCGCACCGCGGCCTCGGCTCCGAGCGGGGCCAACCTGCAGCCCTGGCGATTCGTGGTGGTGCAGGACGCCGCGATCAAGGCGCGGCTCCGCGAGGCGGCGGAGGCCGAGGAGCGGGCGTTCTACGGCGGCAGGGCGCCGCCGGAGTGGCTTGCGGCCCTCGAACCCCTGGGCACCGACGCCAGCAAACCGTTCCTCACCGAAGCTCCGGTGCTGATCGCCATTTTCATGCAGCGCTACACCGTCGGCGCGGACGGGAACCGGATCCGGAACTACTACCACTCCGAATCGGTGGGAATCGCCACCGGGTTCCTGATCGCGGCGCTCCACCACGCCGGACTCGCGACGCTCACCCACACCCCGAGCCCGATGCGATTCCTGAACGAGTTGCTCGACCGCCCCGCGAACGAGGTTCCGTTCCTGCTCCTCGTGGTCGGCTACCCGAAACCCGGGGCGGAGGTGCCGGATATCCGGCGCCTCCCGCTCGACGAGGTAGTGAGCACCAAGTGAGATCCTTCCGCCCGCACCGGTCCTCCCGCCGTCCGTCGGGGGCAGCCCGCAACCGGTTCGCCCCAACCGGTTCGAAGGCTCCGCGCGGGAACCCCGGGCGTGCCCCTTCGGTTTCGATCGCGTGCGTTTCGCCCGGTGGCGGCTTTATCCCGGCGCGGCCGGCCCCTGACCGCCAAGACGGCTCCCGCCGCTCGCCGCGTCGGTGGCGCCGAGCTTCACGCGCGCCGGTACGGGGTGCAGATTCCGGACGAGCCCGAGCCACGACATGACGACCAGCAGGTAGTAGGTCATGTCGATCTCCCACCAGAAGAAGCCCTGCCGCGTGGCGGCGGGGTAGCGATGGTGATTGTTGTGCCAGCCCTCGCCCATCGTCAGCAGGGCCAGCAGCAGGCTGTTGCGGCTGTCGTCGCGGGTCGCGTACCGGCGCCGCCCCATCTGATGCGCCAGCGAGTTGATCGTGCTGGTGCCGTGAAAGAGGGCCACCGTGGAGATGAAGAAACCCCACACGAGCAACTGCGCGCCGCTGGTGTTCACCCCGGCACCCTCGAGGACCGCGCCGAGGAGGAAGAGTCCGGTGGCCAGGAACGCGGGCACCACCAGGTCGAACCGATCCAGCAGCCGCAACTCCGGGTAGCGCACGAGGTCGGGCACCGCGTCGAGCCGCGTGGGAAAGTTGGCCGGGGCGGTGATCCAACCCATATGGCTCCACCAGAAGCCGTGCTGGTGGGGTGAGTGGACATCCTTCGGGCCGTCCGAGTTGCGGTGGTGCAGCCGGTGGTGCGCCGCCCACCACAACGGGCCCCGCTGCACGGCCGACGCGCCAAGCACTGCGTAGAGAAACTGCAGGAATCGCGACGTGCGGAACGTGCGGTGCGAGAAATACCGGTGATAGAAGGCGGTGATGGCGAACGCGCGGATCCAGTAGAGCGCCACCGCCACGCCCACCGCCGTCCAGCTCCATCCCACCCAGATCGGGCCCAGGCACATCAGGTGGATGCCGATGAAGGGCGCCACCCGGGCCCAGTCGACGCGCATGGCGTCCTTGTTGGGGTCAGGCGTGTACGCCCAACTGTCCAACCAGACCGTCGCGACGCGAAGTCGATTGCCCAGGGATGTCACGGTCGCGCCTCGTCTGCGCCGCCCGCCGCGTGTCTCTGGAGCATCACGTCGATGGCGCCAGCGACCCACCCGATTTTCAGCACAGGGTGCATCATATGGGCGATGGTGACGATTCGGTCGCTTTTGGACCCCCCGCGTCGGCCCTCGCAAGGCGGGCGCCCGATATACCGGAACCGTCCGATGGGTGAAATGAACCGGCGGGAGTTCGGCGGCGCCCTCGCCGCCGGTCTTTTCGGCGCGGCTTGCGGCCAGGCGCGCCCGGCGCACCCCGCCACGCTCGACTACCGGATCCGGAACGCACTGGTCGTGGACGGTACCGGGGCGCCCGCGCGGCACGGGGACCTCGGAATCCGTAACGGCCGCTTTGTCTCTCCCGAGGGAGAGGCGCTTCGCGAAGTAGATGCTGATGGCCTCGTCGCCGCTCCCGGTTTCGTAGACATCCATTCCCATGGCGATCTGCTGCTCGCGAGCGGCCGACCGGATCGGGACACGCTTCTCGCGGGCCGGTTGGCCCAAGGCATCACCACCGAGGTGATCGGAAACTGCGGGCTCGGAGCGGCGCCGCTCTTCGGGGAAGCCCGGGACCTCGCCCCGGCGGTGCACGCCTGGATGACACCGGAGGGCGCTTCCTGGCGATGGTCGTCGCTTGCCGACTACTTCTCGACGCTGGAAACCCGGGGTCTGCCGGTCAACGTGGCGGCGCTCGTTCCCCACGGCCTCCTGCGCCTCGGGGCGATGGGACTTCGGCCGGGGGCTCCGGAGGGCGGGGAGCGGGCCGCGATGGCGCGGGCCCTCGAACAAAGCCTGGAAGAAGGCGCCTACGGTCTTTCCTGCGGGCTCATCTACCCGCCGGGAATGTTCAGCGCCACCGAAGAACTCCTCGGACTCGCCCGCTCGCTGCGGGAATCGGACGGGGTGTTCACTGCCCACGTCCGGGGTTCGAGCGAAACCCTGCTCCCGGCGGTCGGAGAGCTCATCGAGATCGGGCGGGGTGCCGAGATCCGGGTGCACCACAGCCACGCCGAAGCGGTGGGTCGGGATCACTGGTCGAAGCTCGCGACCTTTCTCGAGATCGAGCGTGAAGCCCGGGCGGAAGGTGTGCGCGTCTCGGCGGACATGTTCCCCTATCCGGTGGCGGCGACCATGATGTACGCCATCTACCCCCCCTGGGCGCTCGAAGGCGGCCCGGGCGAGCTTCTCGCACGGCTCCGTGATCCGGAAGTCCGGGCTCGGATCGGGAGGGACATCGAGGAGCGAACTCCCGAGTGGCCTCCCTGGGAGCCGGGAGGCTGGCCCCACAACCTCGTGTCGGCGGTCGGTTGGGACGGCATTCAGGTTTCGAGCGTGGAAAGCGCCGGCTCGCGCGGCGACGTGGGTCTGTCTCTCGCCGAACTCGGGAATCGGCGCACCACACTCCCCTTCGAGGCGATTTCCGACCTCATGCTGGAGGAGGACGGCGCAGTGGGGCAGTTCGTGCTGGACATCAGCGGCGAAGACGGACTCAGGACGCTCGTCTCCGATCCCGAGGTCGCGTTCATCACCGACGCGAACGATTACGGGAAGGGCTCCTCTCACCCGGCCGCCTACGGTGCGTTCCCGCGGGTGCTCGGCCGCTACGTGCGGGAGGAAGGGCTCCTGTCACTGGAAGAGGCCGTCCGGCGCATGACCTCGCTGCCGGCCGACATCGTCGGACTGAGGCACCGCGGCCGGATCGCGAACGGCTTTCCCGCCGATCTCGTTCTGTTCGACAAAGAGGAGATCGCCGACCACGCCACCCTCGAGAATCCCCGGGCCCGGGCCACCGGAATCCGCGCCACCTTCGTGAACGGCCAGCCCGTGAGCCGGGACGGCCGCTTCACCGGCGCGCTCCCGGGTCGCGTGCTCCGCAGGTCGACCTGAAAGCTGAAGCAGCCCGCCGTGCGCACCAGAAACGCTCAACTGCGTCGCCTTCCGGCGGTAGGCCCCGTTCTTCACGATCCTGGCCGGAGGCTGCTCGATCGTCCTGACGCAAGGTCCACCGAAGCCAAGCGAATCCGACTACGACGCTACCGGCGTCTACCCGGGCGGCGTCCCGTGCACAAGCAGCCGGATGTGGCCCCTCGTGGACCTGGGTTTCATGCTGTGGGCCCTCGCGGTGACGATGACCTATGACGAGCGGGACGATCAGATCGACGGCAGTTGGCTTCGGCGGCGGCCGCGATCTCTGCGTGGATCGGCTACCGGCGGACGAATGCCTGCCGGGATGCGCAGGCGGCCACCCCCGCGTTGCCCTAGCGCACCGTCACCCCGATCAGCGGTCCCCGGTATCGCCGCCCTGCGGGCCGCGATACCGGCCGGAGGCCGGCAGTCCCGGTCATTGCCGAGCATTCTTCTCGTCGGCGGGGTGCGGTTTCGCTCCCCTGCGGGGAGCGATGCCGGTCTGGAGGCCCCCACCGGGAGAACTGGCCGGCGGTCCCGTTCCTAAGCGCTCCTTAACGCGGATCCGTGGTCGGGTTTATCCCACCCGATCCGCCACCCAGGTGCCGGTCGAAGAAGTCCGTCATGCGGCGGTAGCTGTCGCGGCGGGTGGGGATCTCGTCCCAGCCGTGGTCCTCGACGGGGTAGACGACCAGATCGAAGTCCTTCTGCTTCTCGATGAGGATCTGCGCCAGCCGGAAGGAGTCCTGAATCTGGACGTTGTTGTCCACCAGCCCGTGCTGAATCTGCAGCGCGTCCTGTAGCCCATCGGCGTAGTACACCGGACTCGAGACCCGGTAGGCCTCCTCGTCGTCGAGCTGGCTGCCGTTCAGGATCCGGCTCGTGTATCCCTGGTTGTAGTGGACCCAGTCGGTAACCGGGTAGAGCGCCACCCCGGCGGCGTATTTCCCCGGGTTCCGGAAGAGGGACATGAGGGTGAAGAAGCCCCCGTAGGAGCCGCCGTAGACTCCGATCCGGTCGCGCGCCACCCCGTACTGGTCCACCAGGATGTCGAGCAGCGGCAGCGCGCTGTCGATGTCCGAGATCCCCATCTGCCGGTAGGCGTAGGTGCGGTTCCGGTGTCCGTAACCCGAGCTGCCCCGGTAGTCCACCGACGCTGCGGCGTAGCCGTTTTGGAGCAGGTAGTTGGCGTAGACGATGCTCCCGGCTCGGGCCCAACCCTTCACGACCGCCTGGGCGCATTCGCCGCAGCCGTGGGCATAGACCACCGCCGGCGTCGCTCCGGGGGTCGCACCCGCAGGTGCATCCCAGATCCGCGCCCACGCAGTCGTCCCGTCGGGCAGGTCGTACTCCACGATCTCGCTGCCCGCCCAGGCAGTCCGGTAGAACGCATCGGTCCCGCTCTTCGTGATCCGCATGGGCTCGGCCGCGGCTACCGCATCCATCAGATAGAGGTCGCCGAACTCAGTGAGCGACTGACTGACCGCAGCGACCCGGCTCCCGTCCGGGGACACCGCCCAGGAGTGCATCCCCTCGCCGCTCGTAACCTGTTCCAGCGCGCCGCCGCGAGCCGGCAACCGGTAGAGGTGTTCCTCACCGGGATGCTCCTGGCTGGTGGTGACGAGGAAGGAGTCCCCTCCGGGGGCGAGTTCCGCCCGCCGCACCTCGAATTGCCCTTCGGTCAGGGCCGTCACCTCGCCTTCGAGATTCGCGAGCAGCAGCATCGCCCAGCCGCTCGCCGTGGAGCCGAAGGCGAAGGCCTGGCTGTCCGGGAGCCATTCGAGATAGCCCGGCGACCAGCGGCCGACCACCAGCGGTCCGCCGACCCAGGCCTCCTCCTGCTGGTGGTCGAGGTGGCGCAGGGTCCCGGCCTCGATGTCCAGCAGCGCGATCCAACGCTCCTTATGGTCCATGGAGAGCACCTGAACCGCCGCCTGTTTCCCATCAGGGCTCCACCAGGGGCCGTGCATGACGGTGTCCTTCTCGATTCCATCCTCCACCCAACGGATCTCGATGTCCTCCGTGCGGACGGTCTGGTCCACCGCCACGATGCCGAGGCGCGATGAGGGGAGTGCTTCTCCGACCTTCGGGCGGGCGTCCTTCTCGGTGGCCTGCCCGCTCTCGTTCACGAACTCCATGAAGCTCGTGCGCTTCGGTTCCGAGGGGTCCTTCCGCGACCGGAAAACGAGGTATTTGCCGTCGGTGGACATCCGGATGTCCACCGCTTTCTCGCCCTTGGGGACCGGGATCTCCTGCGGCAACAGATCGTTGTGGTCGCGGCGAAGCTGGTCGCGGCGTTCCTCCCGCTCCTTTCGTTCGCGCACCACCCGGACCAGTTCGTTCTGCTGGGCCTTCAGCCATTCCTGCTGCTTGGTGTCCTTCTCCTTCTCAGGGACCACCGCCGCAATCTGGCGGGTGGTTCCGGACGCGAGGTCATGTTCCCAGAGGTCGCCGCTCTCCTCGGAGTTCGCCGAGAGTCCCTTGGTAGCGAAGAGGACCCTCTTCCCGTTTGGGCTCCCGTCCGGGCGCAGGCGGAGCTGGCCGAGCCGCCCGGCGACCGCGTACACCGCGCGTGTTCCGCCGTCCGCAGTCCACACGTACAGGGAGCCTTCCGAACTCCAGGCGGCCGTGTCCCCCGAGACCGTGCGCACCATGTTCGTCCCCGGAACGAGGCGGATCTCGGCGTCGTCCAGTTGCCTGAGGTCCCGGCCGTCGCCATCGACCGAAAACCAGGGATCGTCATCCGGTAGCTGTCCGGGCTTCGGATCCTCGCGCCAGCGGAAATAGACCTCCTTGCCGTCGGGTGACCAACTCAGGTCGCGCGGCGCCAGGCCGAAAACGCGATCGCCTCCCCCGAGATGATCCAGGGTCAGTCGGAAGCCCGGATCGGCGTCCCGGGCGTTCAACTCCGACTGGGAGCGGAGCTGGGCGCTCGCCAACGCGGGCAGGATGAGGAAGAGGGCTGCGGTGGGAATGACGAGAATTGGCCGCATGTCGGCCTCCTTAGCGGATCAGCAGGATCCGGTCGTTCGCGGGATAAAACCACTCCACGCCCCGCGCGGTGACGATGGCGTCATCTTCGAGCGGGATGCGGATCTTGGCCCCGCCGAACTCATCCGCCTTGGTGTAGGCGAAGAGCTCGATGGAAAACATATTCGAGGGCACGATTTCGTATTCCAGACGGGTCGGGTTGAACCAGGCGATCGAGGGACCGATCCCGTGGCCGAGGTTGCCCACCGAATGACAGCCGATCACCACGTCCGTCGTGTCCTGGCCGGTCGGCTGGTTGAATTCGATCACCTGGAAACCGGCCTCGGTCAGCGCCTCGCCGAGCCGCTCCAGCATGGCCCCCGCCGTGGGCCCCGGCTTGATGGTACGGCGAATCACGTCCCGGGCGGCGCGCCCGCGATCGAAGGCGTTCTGGATGCCCGGAGGCACAGCCACTTCGCCTTCCCGGAGGACGTAGGCGATCCGCTTCATGTCCGTGTAGAAGTTCAGATACCCGACTCCCCAATCAATCATCAACAGGTCGCCCCGCTGGATGATCCGTTCGTTCGAGGTGGCCTCGATGCCGGTTGGACCGGTGATGTAGATGGAGGGCATCCCGAAGGAGGTGTCGAGACCGTTCTCGAGCAGTTGCTGCTCGACCCACCAGGCGACGTCCTCGAGCGCCGTAATCCCGGGGGTAATCACCTCGTTCGAGAAGGCGCGCTCGGCGATCTTCCGCGACCACTCACCAGCCTCTCCGAAGGCGACGATCTCGCTCGCCACCCGCCGGGAACGAAAGTCCGAAATCAATTTCTCGGCCGAGACCATGCGATCCGCGTACGCCTCGCCGAGCGTCTCCCGCAGGTGCAGCCAACTCGTGTGGGAAAGGCCGTCGGCCGCCCCGATGCTGCGGGACATGTTCACGCCGATGCGCTGCGGGTCGCGCTCCCGCACGAACTCCGCGAGATCGGCGCTGCCGACCACCTGGTCGTAGACCCCGCAACGCTCGATCTTGTAGCCGGTGATCCCGATGGCGACCCGCTCGATGCGGTCACCGCCCCGGTCGCTAAAGATGATGTAGCCGGTGCTGCCGACGTAGCCGCGGCCGAGATCCTCCCAGAGGGGATCCCGGTGTCCCTCCTTCATCACCGTGATCCACATGTCGATTCCGTTCCCGCGCATTGCCTCGGGCAGAACGAGATCGAACTTGTCAGCTCGGATCTGACACATCCGCTCCCAGCGGATGCGGGCTTCAGTCTTGGCCTCGGCCGCGGCCGGGACGAGCGAGCAAACGAGAACCGCAGCGGCGGCCCCTCGGAGAAAACCGGAGTTCATACAATTCCTCCCACGCGAAGGGTACGCGAGAGGCGCGCGTGCGCCAGCGAGTTGTCCCGGTTCGCCGCGGGACGCCGGGCGGGGCTATTCGGTCGGCGCTTCCGTGGACGCTTCGGTCCCGCTCCCCGCTACGGCCGTCGTCCCCCCAAGGCCGGCCTCCGGTTCCCGCCCTGGCGCGTCGAACTGCTCGGCAGCGGCGTGGAGATCCACACCCCCAGCCGCCTCGGCGAACATCTGCTCGAAGCTGGCGCGCGCCGCCTCGGCGGCCGCCCGCTCCTCCTCACTGAGATCCTCGCTGTCTTCCGTCAGCATTTCCGCTGCCTCTCTCGGGTCATAGACCTCGAGCCTGCCGGCCTTCAATTCCGCGAGGGCAATCGCGGTCGGCCGGCGCGACGAAGTCTTCACCTTCGGCACCGCCCCGAGGATCAGTTGACGTACCCGCTGCGCTACGGCATTCGCCTGCAGGAACGGACTCGCTTCTTCAATCTTCAAGTGGATCGCCTCCGCTCACAGACACCGGCATCCCCTCCGGTCGAGCGGCGGATTCTAGCGCGGTCCCTGGGGACGCCGGCCTTCAGGCCGGCATTGCCTGCCACCGGCGGGCGAAACGCAGCATGCTGACCGTCCACAACGCCGCGTTACTCGGAACGCAGCCTAGTCGAGTAACCCGCGGAAGATCTCGAGGGAGCCGGGCACCGCCCAGTCCCGGGCTCCGACGATGTGCGAGGCGAGCGTTCCGTCACGCCGGATGATCCAGGTCTCGGGAAACTGGAACACTTCGTAGCGGCGGGAAACGCGCTTGCCGAGGTCGTGGAGCACCAGAAAGCGCAGCTCGTGCTCGGTGACGAACGGCGGAATGTCCGAATAGCGCTCGTCCACTGATACCGCGATTACGGTCAGCCCGTCATCGCCTAACAGATCCTGAAGCCGCTGCAAGGACGGCATTTCCTCCACGCAGGGCGGGCACCAGGTGGCCCAGAAGTTGAGCACCACGACCTGGCCGGCGAAATCCGAGAGGCGGTGGGGGCGCCCCTCGAGGTCCAGCAGCTCGAAGGGCGGCGCCGCGGCATCCGGCGTCGGGGGATCCGGCTTCTCGGCGCAGGCGGCGCCGATGAGCGCCGCCACCAGAAGTGGCAACGCCAGCGCCCCGCGACACCTGGCCGACCGATTGCCGGCATCACCGTGGAGACCCATCGCAGATCGGAACGGCTCAGGAAGGACCGGGTTCCTCCAGGAAAAAGAGTGACAGCCCGACGAGCGTCTTGGCGTCCTCAAAGGCGCCAGCCGCGAGCCGACGGCGTCCCTCATCGACGGGGATCTCGACCAGGTCGATTTCTTCCCCGAAGTCCGTGTCCTGCTCGCCCGGGGTGAGGCCGTCCGCCTGGAAAAGGTAGATCACCTCGTCGCAGAAGCCGGGGGCGCTGAAGAACGATCCGAGCGGGCGCAGATTCTCCGCGGTGTAGCCCGTTTCTTCGCGAAGCTCGCGGCGGGCCGTGTCTTCCGGTTTTTCCCCGGGTTCGAGCGTTCCGGCGGGGATCTCAAGGAGAAATCTGCCGGCCGCATAGCGGTACTGCCGGACCATGACGAGCTCGCGTTGCGGGGTCACGGCAACGATCGCTACCGCTCCGGGATGGCGGACGACCTCACGGTGCACCACCGGACCGTATCCGTGCGGCCCCACGGGTTCTTGTGCCTGATCGAGCTCCAGGCGCAGCAGGCGCCCGGAAAACGGGACACTGCGGTCGATCAGTCGGGCGGAAACGGGGGTGGAGTGATCGGGCATCAAGGCATGCAGTGTAAAGGTGGCCAGCGTGGGAAAATGGGCGAGATGTTGGAGTCTTCGCCAACCATGACCTCTCGACTTGCGGTCCTCGCCGGGGTGATTCTGCTCGCGCCCGGCCTCGTCCAGGGACAGCCAACGGACATCGGAGACGAAGCGCTACCCCTCGAAAGAGAGGGGTATCAGCATCTGTTCAACTACGAATTCGAAGAAGCCGATCAGGTGTTTCGGCGCCTCGGAGATCAGTTTCCCGACTACGCCGCCGGGCCCTACGGCCGCGCCAGCATCATCTGGAAGAAGGCGGCCCAGCGCAGCGGGGGAATGCGGGGATCCTCCCACCGGGGCGACCGGTATTGGGAACAAACCGGAACCCCGGAAGTAAGCGATGAAGAAACAGGACTCTTCGAGAGCCAACTTGCGGAAGCACGCACGCGCTGCGAGCGGGTAAGCGAGCACCATCCTGCGGATCTGCCGAACCGCTATTACCTGGGCGCCACCGAAGGCTTGAAATCCGCCTGGGATGTCACGGTGGCCCGCTCCTATTTCTCCGGAACTCGCGCGATGAGCAGAGCGGTTGGGCACCACCGCAGCATCCTGGAAGAGGGATCCCGACTTCACCGACGCCTACCAGGTCCCGGGCGTCTACGACTACGGGATCGCAACCCTGCCGCGCGCTCTCCGCATGCTCGCGTTCCTCTCCGGCGTTCGGGGCGACAAGGAGCGGGGGCTGGATTGGCTCGCCCGGACCGCACAAGAAGGAGAGCGCTCGCGCTGGGGCGCACTCTGGGCCCAGGTGCTCTTCATGCAGCGGGAGGACCGGCTCGAAGAAGCCCTCGTTGCCATCCGAACGCTCCGGGAGCAGTTCCCGAAGAATCCCGACTACGCCCTTGAAGAGTTAGCAGCCTGTGGCAAAACCCACGCGGCGTTCGACCGGCGATGCATCCCGGCTGAACCACTCCGCTTCGCTCCGTTCTGCGTTGCGTTTCGGTCGAAATACACCGGGTATTCCTCCCTCACGCGCCTTGTCAGCCGGGCGCCTCACCGGTCTCGGCGCTCACGTGGGTTTCACCACAGGCTGTTAGGGGTCCACCTGCACCACGGAGAGACCGCCGAGGCACGCGACGAGGTACTTGCCTTCATCGAGCAGCGGGATGCCGGTTTCGGGAACTACCATCTGACCCCGGGCGGCCTCCCGGAACTCAGGCTGGGCGAGTCCTGGCTGTTCGAAGAAAAGTGGGAAGAAGCGGAGGCGGCCTTCTCACGGGGTCTCGAGTCCTCTCCGCCTTCCGACATCTGCGTGATGCTGCACTTCCGCCGCGGCAATGCCCGCGACGGCATGGGTCAGCGGCAGAGGGCGCTTTTCGACTACAACCGGGTACGGCAAATCGGCGGGGACAAAGTGGTCGAAGGCTGGGCAAAGGACCTGCGCAAGAGGCTCTGGCCCGCGAACGCCCCGGAGGGGTCCCGGCCACACCCGGAGGGGTCCCGGCCACATTAGCGGTGAATCGCCGCCCCGAAGGCGGCGATTCCCGCGTCCTGGCCCGGACGGGTCGGGCCCGCCAGGGAGTTGGTCCTATTCGGCGGCGCTGTAGGTGAAGCTGGCTTCCGCGGTGGCCGATTCGCCGACGGTGACCATCATCTCCATCTCACCGAGACGCTCGTGCCAGACGCCGACGGTGTAGGGGCCCGGCGGCACGTTGCCGATGGTGAAGGAGCCGTCCATGCTGCTGACCGCGAAGTAGGGGTGGTCGAGGACGCCCGCGTAGCTGTTCATCCAGCGGTGCACGTCGCACCTGAAGGGAACCATGACCTCCACGCTGTCGAAGGTCCGGGTGGTGCTCATGTTTGCCACCGGCTGGCCGATGTTGAACTCCCGGTTCGCGGAGGGACTGGCGTGGATGTTGTGGAGCGTTGAGTCGCTGTTCAGGATGTTCAGCGGCTGGCCCACCTGGAGCCCGAGCACGTGGGGCACATAGAGGCACCCCTCCTGGTTCAGGGTGACCGACTCGGTCGGCGTCGGGAAACTCATGCCCTCGATACCGCCCTTGATGTACACGAAGGCGTTCTGCAGTCCGCCCTCCATGTCGGTGATCACGAACTCGGTCATCACCGGGCCGTCGTGCATGCGGGCGCAGTTCGGGTCGGCAGCCATCTGGATGGTGTCCGCCGGCGGGGCGTCACCGTCGAGCATGACCTTGCCGCTGATGATGCCGGCGGTCGCCGGATCCACGGTGGCGACCGGGATGGCCTCCATCGCGGTGTCAGATTCACCGCCACCACCGCCGCAGCCGACCAGCAGGGCGAGGGCGAGGGCGAGGGGAATCGCGAGCAGAACGAGCGTGCGAGGGGCTCTATGAAGCATCTTACGGGGAACCTCCGTTCCATGGGCAGGGGGGATGAAATACGGTCCGCAACCGGTGGGCCTGACAGACTCGGGCCGCACCTGACAGTCGAGAAACCGACTCAGAGGGGCGAAGTCGCCCCTGAATTGAGCGATGAATTGTAGCAGCCCGTTACAGCCTGCGGGGAAACCCACGTGAGCACCGAGACGGGCGAGGCGCCCGGCTGACAAGGCGCGCGAGGGAGGAGCCCCCACCGGGAGAACTGGCCCGGGTGTATTTCGACCGAAGCGCAACGCAGAGCACCGCGAAGCGGGGCGGTGAACAGCCGGTGGTGGAACCCACGTGAGCACCGAGACGGGCGAGGCGCCCGGCTGACAAGGCGCGCGAGGGAGGAGCCCCCACCGGGAGAACTGGCCCGGGTGTATTCCCACCGAAACGCAACGATGAGCGGCGCGCAGCGACGCGGTTCAGCCGGGATGGATCGCCGGCCGAACGCCGCGTGGGTTTCATCACAGGCTGTTTGGCCGGGATGGATCGCCGGCCGAACGCCGCGTGGGTTTCATCACAGGCTGTTTGGCCGGGATGCATCGCCGGTCGCTTCCGGAGCGGGGCGCGAGCACCGCGGAGACCCCGGAGCGGGAGGGACGGGGGGCGGGGCTACCCGGCCCCCATCCCTTCTGGCTCGGGAATGCCGCGTGGGTTTTGCCACAGGCTGTTAACAGCCTGTGGTGGAACCCGGGTGAGCGCCGAGAGCGGCGAGGCCCAGTTCTCCCGGTGGGGCCAGTCCTCCCGGTGGGGGCCCGGCTGACAAGGCGCGTGAGGGAGGAGCCCCCACCGGGAGAACTGGCCCGGGTGTATTTCGACCGAAACGCAACGCAGAGCGCCGCAAAGCGGCGTGGTTCAGACGGGATGGATCGCCGCTCGAACGCCGCTTGGGTTTCACCACAGGCTGTTAACGCCGCATCCCGATTCGGATCGAAGACGCGGCTCGGAGGCACTTCTGCCTCGTGGAGCGCCCCTTTGTCCGTCTCACGCGCCAGAATAGACGGACCCCACGGGAGGTTTGCCATGTCCGTCCGGATCCGGAGGCTACTGGTTCGTTGCGCGTTTGCGCTCGCCGCGGCGATCTCGCTGGCCGCAACCCTGGTGACCGCGGCCGCCCAACAGGGCCAGCAGGATCCCTTCAGAATCCAGGTCCAGGTGGAGGCGGTCAACCTGGGGGTGGCTGTCAGTGATGAGCGCGGCCGCTTCGTCTCCGGTCTGACCGCCGATGACTTCGTAGTGCGCGAGGACGGGGTGCCTCAACAGGTCACCTTCTTCGGAGCAGAGGCGGCGCCACTCACCATCCTGGTTCTCCTCGACGCCTCCCTCAGCATGCGGGCGAATCTCGACTATGTGAAGGAAGCAGCCGCCACCTTCGTGGACCGGCTCTGGGAAGGCGACCGCGCCATGATCGGTGAGTTCAACGACCGGGTCCGTTTCGGGGGAGAGTTCACGGACGACCGGTACCGGCTCATCGGAAACATCATGGCGCTCAACCCAATGGGCCCGACCGCGCTCTACGACGCCTCGATCCTGTCGCTCGAGCGGCTCTACTTCGCCGACGGAGATCGCAAGGCGCTCTTGATCTTCACGGACGGTGACGACTCGCGGAGCATGGGCTTTGGAAGCGAGGCGAGCGCCGGCGACGCCATCGAAGCGGCCCGGCTCACCGACGCCGCGGTGTACGCCATCGGATTCGAAGGAAACGGGGCCCGGGTCAACAAGCGATTCCTCCGCCGGCTGACAGAGGAAACTGGGGGTCAGGCGCTCTTCCCCGAACGGACCGGAGATCTCATCGGAAGTTTTTCGCGGATTGAGGCCGACTTGCACGCGCAGTACCGCCTCGCTTACGTCCCGAGGAAGGCGGAGCGGGACGGCGAGTGGCGTGAGATCGAGATTCAGGTCCGCGGACGGCGGGACCTCACGACACGGACCCGGAACGGGTACTACGCCATCCCGAGCGGCGAGTAGCTTCGCGCGGTCAGGAGGCGGCGTTAGCAGCCGGTGGTGGAACCCACGCGGCGTTCGGCCGGCGATCCATCCCGGCTGAACCGCGTCGCTGCGCGCCGCTCATCGTTGCGTTTCGGTCGAAATACACCCGGGCCAGTTCTCCCGGTGGGGGCTCCTCCCTCACGCGCCTTGTCAGCCGGGCGCCTCGCCCCCACCGGGAGAACTGGCCAACCTCGGCGCTCACCCGGGTTTCACCACCGGCTGCTAACGACGTCCTCGCCGCGAACCGGGGTGGCGGCGTAGGTCACCGGGGCCATCGCTGCGGCCGCCTTGCGCACGCGTCTCCGGCGCGAAACCAGCACGTAGCCGGCCAGGGAGCCGAACACCGTGTAGGGCATCGCCAAGAGGAACAGGATCGCCCGGTTGAAGCCCGCGGCGGCCTCCGGGTTCTGCTCGAGCGCCGTCCGGCACATCGAGCACTGCGCCAGCGCATCCGCTGGCACGAGCGTGATGAACGCGATGGCGGCAGCAATCAGCGTGAGCAGGCTGGAGCGGGACATGGGGTCAGCCGAGGGTGCGGCTCGCGAGGATTTGGCTTCCATCGTAGGCGGGCACCACGAACATCAGAATGGCGGTAACGAACAGCCCGACCAGCACGGTGAGGATCAGGCCCAGGTGCTCGAACTTCAGATGCATGTAGTAGAAGATGATGAGTGTCGCCTTGATCGCCGACCCGAACAGAAGCACCACGACCGCCAGGGCGGCGGGCAGCCCGGCCCCCTCGATCGAGAGCATGAGCAGGGTGACGGTCAGCAATACCGCCCAGAGAATCCAGTAGCCCCGGTAGGGGTGAGCTGCGTCGGCGGACATGAGCGGGCCTCCCAGAGTTTCCTAAACCAGGTAGAAGAGGGCAAAGACGAAGACCCAGACGAGGTCCACGAAGTGCCAGTAGAGGCCGGCGTTTTCCACCCCGGCCGCCGAGTGCTTCCCGAGCGCCGAGCGGATGGCGACAATCAGCAGCACGGTCACCCCGGTGAGGACGTGGAAACCGTGGAATCCGGTGATGATGAAGAAGAACTGGCTGAAGGTGGGCGGACCCCAGGGGTTCCCGGTGATCCCGCCGCCGTCATGGATGAAGTGGGTCCATTCGTAAGCCTGCATCCCCAGGAAGCCGAAGCCGCCCAGGATGGTCAGCCACAAGCAGAGGGTGACTGTCTTCCGTCGTTCGAGTTCCGCGGCGGTCACCGCGCAGGCCATGGTTGCGGACGAACTGATGAGAACGAACGTCATGGCCGCGATGTAGGGCAGGCTGAAGACCTCGCTCTGCGTCGGCCAGTCGCCGGTGGCGATCCGCACCACCCCGTAGCTCACCAGCAGGCCGGCGAACAGCAGCGCGTCGGTGACGATGAAGAACCACATCATCATCTTTTGCCAGGTCACGCCGAAGGGGCTCGCTGCGCCCCCCCAGTCTGCCTGGGCAATCGCGGTCTGGCTCATGCCTCCTCCTCTCCGGGTCGGCTCCCTGTCAGCGTCGAAATCAGTGGCGCAAACATCAGCCGAGAAGAGACAGTACGGCCAGCAGATAAATCCACAGGCCGCCTACGAAATGCCAGTAGATGGCGGTCAGGGTAGGCGCATCCGAGCGCCCCGGAACGAGCCGGCCGGCGGCGGCGAGCCCGAACACCGCGAGCAGCGCGAGAACGCCAGCCAACAGATGGACGCCGTGGACTCCGGTGAGCACGAAGAAGAACGAACTCTTCGGGTGGCTCTGGAGATAGATCCCGGCCTCGTTGAGCGTCAGCCAGGCGGCGTACTGGCTCGCGAGAAAGCCGGTTCCGAGTGCTGCGGTAGCGGCGCTCCACGAGCGGAAAGACACCAGGTTGCCGTCGCGGAAGGCGCGGCGAGCCAGCTCGAGGGTGAGGGAACTGGCCGCGATCAGGGCCGTGCTCAGCCAGAGCACCGGCGGGAGTTCGAGGGTCGCCCAATCCCCCCCACCACTCCGCACGATGTATGCCGAGGTGAAGGCGGCGAACAGCATCGTGATCCCGCCGAGACCCACCAGCAGGCCAAGGCGATTGATCTGGCGGCGGTCGGACCAGGACCGCGCCGCGTCGATCGGCGCCGCTATTCCGCTCGTCAATTCGCTCATCTGGCCGCTCATCTGGAAATCACCTTCGTCATGCCGGGCAGGCTACTCAGCCTCCCACTGCGGCGTGAAGTCGCGTTTCTTGCCAGGCACGGAGTAGTCGTAGGGCCAGCGGTGGGCTTCGGGAATCTCGCCCTCCCAATTGCCGTGCCCCGGTTGCGGCGGCGTGGACCATTCGAGACCCGCGGCATTCCACGGGTTCTCGGTCGCCGGCGCCCCCCAGCGCATGCTGGTGAAATAGTTGTAGAGGAAGATCAACTGCCCGGTGAACAACACGAACGCGGAGATCGTGATGAACACGTTGACCGGCTGGAGCGGTTGCAGGTACTCATAGACGTTCGGGTCGTAGATGCGGCGCATCATTCCCGAAATGCCCAGGTAGTGCATCGGGAAAAAGACCGCGTAGTAGGCGATGAAAGTGATCCAGAAATGGATCTTCCCGAGACGCTCGCTCAGCATCTTGCCGAACATCTTCGGGTACCAGTAGTAGACCGCCCCGAAGGCGCCGAAGAGCCCGGCGCCCGCCATGATGAAGTGGAAGTGCCCGACGACGAAGTAGGTGTCGTGCAACTGGATGTCTACAGCGTTCGTCCCCAGGAAAATCCCGGTCAGACCGCCGGTCACGAACAGCGAGACCACGCCTAACGCAAACAGGGACGCACTCGTAAACTGGATTCGGGCCCGCGCGATGGTGAACAGCCAGTTGAACGCCTTGACCGCCGAAGGAATGGCGATCGCGAGGGTCGTCACCACGAACACGCTGCCGAGGAACGGGCTCATCCCGCTCACGAACATGTGGTGTCCCCAGACCAGGAAGCTCAGCGTGCCGATCGCCATGATGGCGTACACCATCGAGCGGTAGCCGAAGATGGGCCGGCGGCAGAACGTGGCCAGGATGTCCGAGGTGAACCCCATCGCCGGCAGCATGATGATGTAGACCTCGGGGTGGCCGAGGAACCAGAACAGGTGCTGCCAGAGCAGGGGCGTGCCGCCTTCGTGCGGCATCAGGGTGTCGCCGATGAAGATGCCCGCAGGCAGGAAGAAGCTGGTTCCCAGGGAGCGGTCGAAGGTCAGCAGCAGGGCGCCGGCGGCGAGGGCCGGGAAGGACAGCAGTCCCAGGATGCCGACCACAAACTGGGCCCAGGTGGTGAGCGGCATGCGCATCATCCGGAGCCCCTTCGTCCTGAGGTTCAGGATGGTCACCACGAAGTTCAGACCGCCCATGGTGAAGGACGCCACGAAGAAGATCATCCCGACGAGCCATAGCGTCTGACCGGCATCGGAACCGGGTATGGCGCTTCGGATGGCCGAGAGCGGTGGATACGCCGTCCAGCCCGAAGCCGCGGCGCCGCCCTCGACGAAGAACGAGATGATGATAATGATCGCCCCGGGAACCACGGTCCAGAAGGACAGCATGTTCAGGAACGGGAACGCCATGTCCCGCGCCCCGATCTGCAGGGGAATCAGGAAGTTCCCGAAGCCGCTGACCGGCAGCAGCGAAAGCAGGAAGAACACCATGATCGTCCCGTGCATGGTGAACAGCGAGACGTAGAACTCGGGGGCCATGATCCCGCCGGCCATGCCGACCGGGAACAGGTTCTCAAGGAAAGGCCAGGGCTTCGAGGGGAAACCGAGCTGGAGCCGGATCAGCACCGCCAGGATGCCGCCGATGAACCCCATGGTCATCGCGAGCGTGAAGTACTGCTTGCCGATCGTCTTGTGATCGAAGCTGAAGATGTACTTGCTCACCAAGCCTTGCTTGCCGTGCTCCATCGCTTTTCTCCAGTCCGTTGGTGGGGTCCGCTGCTTCGATTGCTCTGATTTGCGCCGCTACTGCGCCGCCGGCGCCGGATCGCTCGCCGCCGGAACCGCCGCGGCCACGTCGGTCGCCGGCGCGTTCTCTGCCAGCCACTGCTGGTAGTCGGGCTCTTCCATCACTTCGAGGAAAGCCCGCATTCGGTAGTGGCCGAGCCCGCAGAGTTCGGCGCAGGCCACCTCGTAACTGCCGGCCTTGATCGGGGTGAACCAGACCTCGGTGGCCATTCCCGGGAGCAGATCCTGCTTGACCCGGAAGTTCGGGAGGAAGAATGCGTGCTGGACATCCTTCGAACGCAGCAGGATCCGGGCCGGGCGGTCCACCGGGAGGACGAGCTGGTTGGTCAGCACCCAGTCATCGGCGGCCGCGGAGTCCGCCTCGTCGAGGCCGACCTGGTTGTCGATGGCGTAGAGGGTCGGATCGAAACGGCCGAACTGACCGTCGGCGCCCGGATAGTGGAAATCCCACTGGAACTGCGCCCCGACCGCCATGACGGTCACCGCATCCTCCGGCGCCGGAGACCTGACCCGATCCCAATAGATCAGGCCGGTGAAGACGATCGGGATGAGGATGACCGCGGTGCCGATCGTCCAGGTGAGTTCCAGCTTGTGGCTCTCGTGCCAGTAGCTCGATTCGGCGCCCGGCCGGTCCCCGCGATAGCGGTAGATGAAGTACCCGAGGGCGACCTGAAACAGAACGTAGGCGGCGCCGGTGATCCCCAGGATCACGTAGTAGAGGTTGTCCAGGTAGCCGCGGTCGGACGCCAGCTCGGGCACGTCGTAACGCAGGAAGTAGAGCGACGAGACCAGGACGATCGCCCAGATGGCGACCGCCATGGCGATCCCCTCGAGACCACCGGTGCGCGCCTTCGGTTCATCAGCCATTGGACGTTTCTCCTGAGGTTTGCTGGCGGAAGCCTGCTGGCGAAGGCGCTCCGGCACGGCTCCCTTGGCGATCCTGACCGCGCTGGCAACTACGGCTCATGGAAGCAGGACTAACGGTCGTAGTTCATCAGATAGGAGGCGACCGCGCGCATCTGCGCCATCGGGTCTCCATCCAGAATGTCCGGGAGAGCCGTCAGCCGGTTGCCTTCCTGATCCGTCGGCCAGAACTGCGGCATCTGGGTCCCCGGGGTAACGGACTGCGGATCGAGCAGCCAGTCCACGATCCAGTCGTGGGTGAGCCGTTCTCCCGAAAGACGGAAGGACGGCGCAAGCTGCGAGGCCTCCATGATGCCGGCAGCCGCGGCGATGTGACAACGCTCGCACTGGAGCTGGTCGAGGAGCTGCGCGCCGACCCGAAGTTCCTCCCGGTCGTACATCCGATCCTGTTCGTCGTCGAACGGCTGGGCGCCGTCCATCGCCAGGAATCCGGAGATCAGGGTGTTCGCTTCCTCGTTGGTGAAGTTGAAGCTGGGCATCCGGGCGTTCAGCCAGAACCGCACCTCGCTGGGGTCCTGAAGGAAGTGGTAGAGCCAGTCCGCCTGCGTTCTCTTTCCTTGGGTATTCAGGTTGGGAGGACGCAATCCGGTGTCCTCGATCGTTTCGTAGATCCCACCCCCGACTCCGTCGATGAGATGGCAGCCGCGACAGTTGTAGTCGTGGATGAGATGGCGGGCGTCCTCGGCGATGGCTTCCGCCGCCGTGAGGGTCTTGACCCCTTCCTGGGGGAACTCATCCCGCACCTGGCCGAGAACGTTCCGGACGACGTGCTGCCGGTCGCTGTCCGTGAAGCCGAACTGCGGCATGCGGAGCTTCTCGCCCGGACTCTTCACCTTCCCCCGGTCGTAGGTGCGAGGGGCGGAGAGCTTCTGCTCCAGCCACGACTGACGGGCGTGCGGAATGTCCACGTAGCCGAAGTCGAGCCGGGTGACCATCTTGGATCCCCAGGTGGAGAGGTCCACGCCAATCTTCTGAGCATCCTCGAAACCGCCGATCTCGTGGCACCCGAAACAGCCATAGCGGCGGATCAGCCGTTCTCCCGAATAGAGGAGCTTCTCCTGCTCCGACATCCCGGCGAGACGCTCGGCGGCCATGGCGTCGGGCAGCCCGGTCTTCAGGAACTCGCGAGTGATCTCATCGAGCTGCCCGGCGTTCGCCGCGGGCACCTCCGCGGCGCCGAAATCCGTCGCTTCCCGCCCCATGAGCCAGGCAGTGATGTCGGCCGCCTCCTGATCGGTGAGGCGGAGGTCCGGCATGAAGGTCTCTTCCCAGTAGTGCCGGGGGTTCTTCACCCATTCGTAGACGAAGCCGGCGTCCAGTTTGGTAGCCGTGCCGGTCAGGGCCGGACCGCGACGGCGGTAGATGCTCATCTGGTCGTACCCGTTCTCGTCGATGAGGTGGCAGCCGAGGCAGCCGACTTCGCTCACGAGCACTTCACCGCGGGCGGTGTTCCCCCGCGGGGGCGCGCTGTAGTCGGCTTCATCGCTCGAATTCTCGAAGACGTACTCCACGATCGCGGCCACTTCGGTGTCGTTGCGGCTCTTGAGTTCGGAGTCGGGGTTGTTGTCGAGGTTCCAGAAGCGGGGCATCCAGGTCGAAGGCCGGAACGCCTTCGGGTCGCGCACCCAGCGCGCCACGAAATCACGATCGGTCTTGTCGGCGATCCGCTTCAGCGAGGGACCGCGGTTCCGCAAGTCCTCGTAGCCGGTCGTGTTGTGACAACCCCAGCAGCCGGCGAGTTCGAAGGTCATCCGGCTCTGGTTGAGATCCTCGGCCCGCGGGACGAAGACCTGGTCCCGGTGGCACTTGATGCAACCGGCCTCCGTGAGACCCGCCTGGTACATCGGGTTGTCCCAGTAGTGGTCTTCCTTCCAGTTGTACTTCTCGACCCAGTCGTGCTCCTCTTCCACCGACTCGGGGGTGTGGGTGGCCCCGCTGAAAGACAGCTTGCGGCCGCGACCCAGGTGGCAAGAGGTGCAGCCGAAGTCGTCCACCGGATGATCCGATTCCCGGCTTACGAAGGTCTCCAGATTCGGATGGGCCGTGAAGGGTTGGGGCGCGTCCGCGTAATCCGGGTTGTCGATCCCGAGGTGACAGGTCTGGCAGCGGTCGATCCGCGGAACCTGGGCGAAGTTGAGCTCCTCGGTGACATTCCGGACGAGCACTTGCCGGACCTGGATGGAGGGGTCGATGAAGTCGACGACGGGGAGGTTCCGGAAGGTGTTCGGGAGGCTCGGGGCGATCGAATCCAGTTTGCGGCGGGCGAGTGTTACGGCCTGCGTCAGCTGTTCCCGCTCTCCGCTCAGTTCCGTCACGACGGCCCGGCGCTCGCGTAGTGCTCCCCTCTTTTCCGCCAGATCGAAATCGAGCGAAATCCGAAGATCGCGGGCCTCGAACAAGCCCGTCTCGAGGGCCTGGAATTCGTCGTCGCCAACGGCCCGGCCGAGAGGGGTGCCTCGCTCCCGCGTCTCCTCGTAGTAGAACTTGTCCGAGTCGTAGACGGCCTTGATCTCGCGCTCGCGGATATCGGCCAGAGTGCGGCGGTCATCCAGGGCGGAGATCTCCGCCTCCAGGGCTCCGAACTCGGCCTGCTGGGTCGCGAAAGCGGCTTCCGCCTCCTGAAGCTCGGCCTGGACGCGCTGGAAGTCCGCCTGACTGATGGCCTGCTGGGCCTCCTGCATCTGGCGCACGGTGAGATCGCGCTCCATCTGGACGAACTGACGCTGGTAGCCCTTCCATTCCCGCGAGTAGTCGAACCAGATCATCCACACCGTTGCGAACAGCAGGAAAACGCTCGAGACGGCGAAGATGACGTTCAGCTTCGAAATGTCGTGAGCGTGGCCGGGAGCGACTTTGGACACGGGAAAAGTTGCCTAGATGTTGAAGAAAATTTCGGGAAATGCGACGATGTATTTCAAGTTGAAAGCCCACCGCAGATACATCTTGATTGGCAGGCTCATCATCATCAGGAAGAGGCTGACCCCGATGTAGTAACGGGGCCCGCCCATCTTTTCGTAGTACTTGTGGAAGCTCAGCCACTTTAGCCCGGTGGGGAACCGCTCCTTCGGCCAGGACAACACCACCGGGAGCACGAAGAGGTAGACCCCCACCATCACGAGCCCGATCCATTCCCGCATGAGCGCGGCGACAAAGCCTCCGGTCGGCAGGGGCCGTCCGAGCAGCTTTACCCAGAAGAAATCGGAGACGTTGACGTTCAGGAGCGGTTCCACCCGGTGCACGTCCCAGTACTCATAGGGACCGAAGAAGTTCCAGTTGGGCCCCCTGAGGAAGGTGCCCGAAATGACCAGGAGACACCAGAGGATCAAGAACCCGAACAGGAAGATGACGATCTCCGCCTTCCGCTCCTTGAAAGTGAAATACCCGTTCCCCTTCGGGTTCACGTCGATGTAGGGAATCGCCATGAGTCCCACGATGATGAGAGTGGGGAACACCACCCCGGCAAGCCAGGGATCGAAGTAGACGAGCATCTCCTGCAACCCGAGGAAGTACCAGGGGGCTTTCGAGGGGTTCGGAGAATCCGCCGGGTTCGCGGGCTGCTCCAGCGGGGCCGCCGCCAGGATGGACCAGACGAGGAGCACGATGCTGAGCAGCACCATCGCCAGCATCTCGGTGTAAACGAGATCCGGCCACACCCAGACCTTTTCGGACTCCTTCTTCTCGAGAACCTCTTCTTTTCCCGCGCTCCGCTTGTCGTTCTCGATCCCCTGGTACATCGCGTACCAAGTGAAGAAGAAGACCATGAAGATGACCCCGGTGATCGGGATGTTGTCGGCCTTCGCGACGATCAGGAAGAAGTTGGAATCCCACATGCTCGCCACGTAGAACACCGCAAGCACCGCGAAGAAGACCTTGGCGGCGGTCCGGCTCCAGACCTTCGTGAAGCGGAAGGCGAGCAGAAGGCCGATCGTCGTGATCGAGAACAGGACCGTGGGCCCGGAGGCCCAGTTCACGAGGTCCTTGAAGAGGCCGATCACTGTCTCAGTTCGTTTCTTTCAGGAAATCCGTTCCGAGCGAACGGGTCCCCGCCTACCGGGCAGCGGCGAGAGTCGGCCTGCGTCCGTGCGCGGCGCGAAGCACCGCGGGCGAAGGGTGTGGGGAGGGGTTTTCCCTCCCCACAAGAGACGATGGCGCGAATCGCTACGCGATTCGCGCCATCACCCCGTGGGAAAGGTGCCCCGCACGCAGAATGAACCCACAGACTCGGCGTGCGTGTCGTCCTGGGCATAGTGCGGGGTGCTTTTTCCACGGGCGCTACATGGGCCCCGAAATGCCCCCGTCCTTGCGGACGCGCCAGAAGTGGACCGCCATCAGGAAGGCCACGATCAGCGGCAGCCCGACGCAGTGGAGCACGTAGAAGCGGAGCAGGGTGGGCGCTCCCACCGATCGCGCTCCCAGCAGCGCGAAGCGCGCGTCGTTCCCCGAGTTGATGAGATTGATGTCCCCCAGGGTGAGGGACGCCGATAACGGACCTTCCGTTCCTAGCAGCGGGGTGGCGCGCGCCATATTCGAGCCGACCGTGATCGCCCAGATCGCGAGCTGGTCCCAGGGCAGGAGATAGCCGGTGAAGGAGAGGAGCAGGGTGAGCACCAGCAGGACCACCCCGATGCTCCAGTTGAACTCGCGGGGCGGTTTGTAGGAGCCGGTCATGAAGACGCGCAGCATGTGCAGCCACACCGTGATGACCATCGCGTGCGCGCCCCAGCGGTGGAGTTCCCGCATGATGCCGAGCGGCACGTGCTCCTGAAGGTCCACGATGTCCGCATAGGCGTACTCCACGGTGGGCCGGTAGTAGAACATCAGGAGCAGACCGGTGAAGGTCAGCGTCAGGAACAGGAAGAAGGTGATCCCCCCCATGCACCAGGTGTAGCGGAGCTTGATGCCCGCCTTCCGGGACTTGACCGGGTGCAGGTGCAGGAACACGTTGCTCATCATCACGAGCGCCCGGTTCCGGTTGCTGACCGGTTTGCCGTGCCGGAAGATGGAAGTCCAGACCTGCGAGTCGGTCGCCTCCTTCCAGGCGGCGCGGAGGGGAGCGACGATGCGGTTCAACATGACGCCCCCTTCGCTTGCCTTAGCAGTCCGTGGACCAGGAGGCCCGAGCACCGAGAGCGGTGAGGCGCCCGGCTGACAAGGCGCGATTCGGGAGGAATACCGAGTGTATTCCGACCGAAGCGGAACACAGAGCGAAGCGGTTCAGCCGGGATGGATCGCCGCTCGAATGCCGGGCTACTTGGTTCACGGGCTGCTTACGTCAGGGAAAGGAACGAGGCGGAATCGGTCCACTGGCCCGCTTCGAACTTGAAAAGGCGCGACTTGTCGATGAGCAGCTGGCCGTCCTCCGCGAGGCTCACGCCGACGCGTTCCAGCGGGCGGGGCGCCGGGCCCTCGAAGTTGATCCCCGTCACGTAGAACCCGCTCCCGTGACAGGGACACTTGAACTTGCTCTCGGCCTCGAGCCAGTTCGGCGTACATCCCAGGTGGGTGCAGATGGTGGAGAGGGCGTAGATCTTTTCCTCGTCCCGGACGATCCACACCTGGTAGCGCTCCTTGAAACGGGTATCCACCACCCCGATCGAGAAGTCAGCCGGAAAGCCGGCCTTGAACTCCGAAGGCGGCTCCGTCAGGACGTTCGGGAACATGAACCGGCCCACGGCGGTGAGCCCGGCGGCCATGGCAGCCGTGAAAACAGCCCAGCCGATGGCCAGAAAAGGGAATTCCCGGCGGGTGACCTTTTTGGCGGCGGCGGAGGCTCGTTTGGAGGCCGGCGCACGGGCCGACTGGATTGCTGGACTCGCCGGAGGCTCAGGCATGGGCTGGATTCAGAGGGGTGGGGGATCGGCGCGGAATTCTAACGGAAGGCTCTCAGAATCGGTTCACGGATTTCCGCGCGTGCCGCCCTGGTCACGGACGCGGCCCACCGGGTCGCCGACCTTCGGCAGCGAGAGCCGAGAGCGCGGCCGCCCGGACTCGCAGGTCGGGATCGCCCGCCGCCACCTCCTCGAGCCGCGCCCGGACGACCGGGGTTTCGAGGACGCCCGCCGCCTGAACCGCACTCAGCCGCGCCAGGATCCTTTCGCCTTCCAGCATTCCCGGGACGCCCACCCAGTATTCCGGTTCCATCATCCCCAGGAGCCGCTCCGCCGCCGCCTCGTCTCCGATTCGGGCAAGCGCCACGACGGCGTTCACGGAGACATCGAGGACCGGATCCTGGACGGCTCGACTCAAAGTGGCGGCGGCCGCCGGATCGCCGATCGCGCCGAGCCCATAGACCGCCATGGTCCGCAGCCCCGCATCGTCGGCCCGGCTGGCCTCGCCAAGCGCCGAAACCGCGGCTCCCCCACCGATGGAACCGAGCGCCCAGGCGGCATAGACCCGCACGGTTTCATCCGGATCGGCAAGCGCCTCCGTCAAGACGGGAACGGCGGTGGGCTCCGAGAGCGTTCCAAGCGCCAGCGCGAGGTATTGGCGCACCCAGGGATCCGCCGGTGCCTGCGCCTCTCCGAAAGCTCGCACCAGGTCGGGGCCGAGCGCGCCGAATTCCCCGGGCTCGCCACGCTGAATCCGGTTTGCGAGCTCGAACGCCGCCTGCCTCCTCTCCCGGTGTCCCCCGGAACGGATTCGCTGGAGGTGTTCCTGGGCGGTCGTGTCGTCGGAAACCAGCCACGCGAACCCGAGGAAGATCCCGACGCCGAGTACCACGACCAGCATGGGGATCACGAAGAACTGCAGCAGGGTCCGGCCGAAAGAGACTTCGCCGGGGTCCGGAGCGGGGGAGGAGTTTTCGGTCATCGTTAGCAGCCTGTAGTGGAACCCGCGTGAGCGCCGAGGCCGGTGAGGCGCCCGGCTGACAAGGTGCGTGAGGGAGGAGCCCCCACCGGGAGAACTGGCCCGAGTGTATTGCGACCGAAACGCAACGCAGAACGGAGCGAAGCGGAGTGGTGAACAGCCTGTGGTGGAACCCGCGTGAGCGCCGAGGCCGGTGAGGCGCTTGGCTGACAAGGCGCGTGAGGGAGGAATACCGGGTGTATTCCGACCGAAACGCAACGATGAGCGGCGCGCAGCGACGCGGTCAGCCGGGATGGATCGCCGGCCGAACGCCGCGCGGGTTTCATCACAGGCTGTTTGGCCGGGATGGATCGCCGGCCGAGCCCCCACCGGGAGAACTGGGCCGCGTGGATTTCACCACCGGCTGCCAGCCGGGAGGTCGAAAGTGGAAGTGCTTCAAAGGCGCTCGAGATCCCGAATCGTACGGAGATCCCGGAAGATCCCTTCCAAGGTCGGAATGTCCACAGTCTGGCGCGGATCGGTATAGGCCGTATCGGGATGCGTATGCACGGCGATCGCAAGTCCGGATGCGCCGGCCGCGAGAGCAGCGCGGGCCAGCGGTCGAACCCGGTCCCGCTCGGCGACTGCATGCGAGGGGTCCACCAAAACCGGCAGATGCGAAGTGCGCCGCACCACCGGCACCGCGTGGAGGTCGAGGAGCGTGCGCCGCTGGCCCCCAGTCCGGATTCCCCGTTCGCACAGGATCACGTCCCGCTTCTGTCGGGCCAAGAGGGATTCCGCGGCCATCAGCCACTCTTCGACCGTTGCCGACGGACCACGTTCCAAAATGACCGGCTTCGGGAGGCTGGCGGCGATCTCCAACAGGGCTTCGTTCTCCATATGCCGGCCGGCGATCTGGACCAGATCTACATGTTCGGCGACCCGCTCCGCGGAACGCGGATCCACGATTTCCGAAACGACCGGAAGTCCCGTCTCTTCCCGGACCCGATCGAGAGTGTGCAGGCCCTCGTCGCCCACACCGCCGAAGTGGTAGGGGCCGACCCGTTCCGACCACAAGCGAGCGCGGAACAGGTCGGCTCCCGCCGCTCGGACCGCGCGGGCGATCCCCACGGTGCGGGCCTCGGTTTCGACGCTGCAGGGTCCCGCAATCACCACCGCGTCGGGGCCGCCCACCATCACGCCGGCAACCTCCACGACGCTGTCCGCCGGATGCACTTCGCGGCTGACCAGCTTGAAGGGCTTGGTGACCGGAATACAGCGCGCAACGCCCGGGAGCCGGACCAGGAACGATGGGTCCACGGGCCCACGATTCCCGGTGACGCAGATGGCGGTCCGGTCGGCACCCGGAACCCGGAGCGGCGCGAATCCCATGTCGCGGATCGCGGTTTCCACGCGCCGGCATTGCTCTTCGGTGGGCGCCGCCCCCATGATGACCAGCATGGTTCTTTCCTTTCGCCGTTAACAGCCTGTGGTGAAACCCACGTGAGCGCCGAGACCGGCGAGGCGCGCGGCTGACAAGGCGCGTGAGGGAGGAGCCCCCACCGGGAGAACTGGCCCGGGTGTATTTCGACCGAAACGCAACGATGAGCGGCGCGCAGCGACGCGGTGAACAGCCGGTGGTGGAACCCGCGTGAGCGCCGAGGCCGGCGAGGCCCAGTTCTCCCGGTGGGGCCAGTCCTCCCGGTGGGGGCCCGGCTGACAAGGCGCGTGAGGGAGGAGCCCCCACCGGGAGAACTGGCCCGGGTGTATTTCGACCGAAACGCAACGATGAGCGGCGCGCAGCGACGCGGTGAACAGCCGGTGGTGGAACCCATGTGAGCGCCGAGGCCGGTGAGGCCCAGTTCTCCCGGTGGGGCCAGTCCTCCCGGTGGGGGCCCGGCTGACAAGGCGCGTGAGGGAAGAATACCGAGTGTATTCCGACCGAAGCGCAACGATGAGCGGCGCGAAAGCGACGCGGTTCAGCCGGGATGGATCGCCGGCCGAGCCCCCACCGGGAGAACTGGGCCGCGTGGGTTTCATCACCGGTTGTTTGGCCGGGATGGATCGCCGGCCGAGCCCCCACCGGGAGAACTGGGCCGCGCGGGTTTCATCACAGGCTGTTTGGCCGGGATGGATCGCCGGTCGAACGCCGTGTGGGTTTTGCCACAGGCTGTTAACCGCTTGCGGTGAGCTGAAGCACCGCGGAACGGTAACCGGCGATCAGGTCATCCGCGTCCCCCGCCCTTCGGTAAAGGCGTTCGACTGCCCGCGCGAGGTGGCTCCCGACGACCGCGATCCGCGCGCCGGCTTCGAAGCCGCGAACGATCTGAGCGCGGTCCGACAGCCCGAAACCGAGACACAAGGGAACCTGCACAACTCCGGCGACTTCGGCGACCCGGCGAAGGACCCCGGAGAACCCGCCGCGACGAACGCCGGTGACGCCCTGGAAGCCCGCGAGGTAAACGAAACAGGAGGCGCCGGCGAGGCGCTTGAGACGCGGCGCCGGGGTGAGGGGCCCCGCCAGTTCAACGTGCCCGAGCCCGGCGCGCCGGCACGCCCGGCGGAGCGGAGCGGCCTCCTCCAGCGGTATATCCGGAACGAGCAGCGAGGAGGCGCCGGCATCGCGCACGGTGTCGGTGAACCGTTCGTATCCGATCCGATGCACCAGATTCCCGTACACCAGCAGGTTGAGCGGGACTCCCGGACAGGTCTTTGCGATCCGCCCCAGAAGTTCGAACCCGCGGAACGTTGAGGTGCCTCCCGCAAGCGCGCGGCTCGCCGCCGCCTGGATCGCCGGACCATCGGCGACCGGATCGCTATAGGGGAATCCGATCTCAAGCATCCGGGCGCCCGCCGAGACCGCCGTCCGCGCCAACTCCACACAAAGGTCAGGAGTCGGATCTCCGAGCACCAGAAACGGAGAAACCGCCGGCCCCTCCCCCAGCGTAGTACGGAGCGCGGCGAGGCTCATGACGATCGACCGAGCGCGAAATACGTCTCAAGATCCTTGTCGCCGCGGCCGCAAAGGTTCACGAGTACCCGCGCCCCGGCGGCAATCTCCCGCGATTGCCTGGCGCGGAGGACGAAAGCGAGCGCGTGGGAAGGTTCGAAGGCGGGAACGATCCCTTCGGTGGCCGACAGCACCTCGAAGGCATCCAGCGCCTCTTCATCGGTGGCGGCGACGTAGGTGGCTCGACCGATCTCCTGAAGGTGCGCGTGCTCCGGGCCCACCCCGGGATAGTCGAGCCCCGCCGAAATGCTGTGGGGTTCGCGGATCTGGCCTTCGTCGTCCTGGAGGACCATGGTGCGGGCGCCGTGGAGCAGGCCCGGAGTGCCGCGCACGAGGGTCGCGCCGTGCCGGCCGCTTTCCAGTCCCGCTCCTCCGGGCTCTACGCCGACAAGCCGAACCGATTTTTCGGGCACGAAGGCGTGGAAGATCCCGATCGCGTTGCTTCCGCCCCCCACGCACGCCACGACCACATCGGGGAGCCCGCCGAGTTCACGCCGCCACTGCCGTTTGGCCTCGCGCCCGATGACTGCTTGGAAATCCCGGACCAGGCGTGGAAAGGGATGCGGTCCCGCGGCCGTCCCGAGCAGGTAGTGCGTATCGGCGAGGCTCCCGGTCCAATCGCGCAGCGCTTCGTTGATCGCGTCCTTCAGAGTGCGGGCCCCCGCCGTGACGGGAACCACTTCGGCGCCGCACAGTTCCATTCGCTTCACATTGGGGGCCTGGCGCGCCATGTCCTTTGCTCCCATGTAGATCACCGCCCGCATACCGAACCGCGCCGCGATCATCGCCGTCGCAGTCCCATGCTGACCGGCGCCGGTCTCGGCGATTAGCCGGGTCTTGCCCATGTGCCGGGCCAGGAGGGCCTGCCCGAGCACGTTGTTCGCCTTGTGCGCCCCTCCATGGAGCAGGTCCTCGCGCTTGAATACCGTTTCGAATCCGGCCCGTTCCGAGAACCGCGGGACCCTGGTAAGGGGAGTCGGCCGCCCCACCCAGTCCCGCGCCTCCCGGTCCAGTTCGCTGCGGAACGCCGCCGTAGGCACGATCTCCTTGCGGGCGGTTTCCAGCTCCTCGAGCGCGGGCGTGAGGAGTTCCGGAACAAACCGTCCCCCGAAGGAACCGAACGCTCCCTGCCGGGGCCGAAGTCCGCGTTTCACGCGGCGAATTCCGACTGCAACCGGCTGAAGAAAAGCCGCAACCGATCGGGGTCCTTGACGCCGGGAGCTGACTCGACGCCGCTTGAAATGTCCACACCCCATGGCTGAAAGGGAAGCAGGCGCCCGATGTTCTCGGGTTTCAATCCTCCCGCGATGAAAGCCCGTGCCGGAGCCTGCTCCCCGAGAAAGCGCCAGTCGAAGGCGCGACCGCTACCGCCGCCACCCACGTCGAAAACGAGCGGGCCGTCGCCCTCGCCGGGAGGGACGAAATCGGGAAGACGGTCTGCGGTCTCCGGAACGGTCACGACCCGATGGACAATCAGGCCGGCCTCCCCAAGCGACCGGACTCCGGCGTCCGACAGCCCGTGCGGCTGGACCCTTTCTATCCCCAGCGCGAATGCATCGGCGGCGACTTCGTCCCGAGTACGCCTTCCGGTCGCGAGCACCGGACGAACCTCCGGATTGACCTCCCGGGCAGCCGCGATCACCCTGTGGGCTTCCTCGAGCGTTGCCGAACGCGGGGAGTCCGGAGCTCGCACGACCCCGATCCAGCGGGCCCCAAGCCGCACGGCCAACCGGGCATCCTCCGGTCTCCGAAGGCCGCAGATCTTGACTTCCAAGACGCGCGCCCGGTCTTCCTCAGGCGCCGACGGGCAGCGGTTCGGTGGCGGCGCGGAGAAACGCCGAAGGGTCCGGGGCGCGCATCAGCGCGGTCCCGATCAGCACCGCGTCTGCTTTTCCGCGCAGTTCGGCAAGGTGCGCCGGCTCGAGATAGCCGCTCTCCGCCACGGCAATGCGTCCCGGAGGGACTCGGGGGAGCAGCGCCGCGGCGCGCCGGCGGTCCGTCTCCAACGTGTCCAGATTCCGGTTGTTGATCCCGACGATCGCATCGTCAAGGACCAGGGCGCGATCGAGCTCCGCCGTGTCGTGCACTTCAACCAGGGCGTCAAGCCCCAGGGATCGCGCTTCCTCATAGAGATGATGGAGTCGGGAGTCGTGGAGACAACGAACGATGAGGAGCACCGCCGACGCTCCCGCCGCCCACCCCGCCCGGATCTGCGCGGGGTGTACGACGAAGTCCTTCATCAGGATGGGAAGCGAAGAGGCAACCGAAGCAGCTTGCAGATCCTCCAGGGAACCACCGAAGGCATCGGGATCGGTCAGCACCGAAATCGCGGAGGCGCCCGCGTCCCGATAAGCGCGAGCCCGTGCCCCCGGATCGTCGTCGCGGATGGCCCCGGCGCTCGGACTTTTCCGCTTGAACTCGGCGATCACCGAGAGCGTGTCGCGCCCGCCGACCGCGTTCCGGAAGGAAGGGGGCTCGCGTTCAGGACGCCCGGGCGGTGGTCCGGTAGCGAGACGCACCGCTCTCGCTTCGGCCGAGCGGACGAGTCGGTCGAGTACCCCCCGTTCATGCGACATTCAGTCCGGTCATCCGCATGCTCGTTTCCACGTAGCGCTCCAGGGTGCGCAGGGCGCGGCCGGAGGACAGGGTTGCCAGCGCGGTACGCACTCCGGTCTCGAGGTCCGGGGCGAGCCCGGCAACGGTAAGCGCGGCGCCCGCGTTCGCCGCGACGACGTCCCGCTTCGGTCCCTGATCCTTCCCGGACAGCACCGCCCTGAGAATCTCGGCGTTTTCCTCGGTGCCACCACCTCGGAGTTCCTCGATCGGCGCCTCCCGCAGTCCGAGTTCGGAAACCCGGATCTCGACTGGACGCACCTCTCCTCCGCTGAGCGCATGGCCCCGGGTCGTTGCGTGAAGGCCAATTTCGTCCAAGCCATCGCAATGCACGACCAGCGCTGAGGCGGACCCCAACCTGGCCAAGGCTCCGGCAATGGTCTCGGTCAACGAAGGGTCGTAGACACCGATCAACTGACGTTCCGCCAGCGCCGGATTCGCGAGCGGCCCGAGGACGTTGAAGAGCGTCCGGATTCCGAGAGCGCGGCGGGCGGGTCCGACATGGGCCATCGCGGGGTGGAAAGCGGGGGCAAAGAGGAACACGAAACCAGTGGAATCCAGAATCCGGGACGCCTGGCCCGGCTCAAGATGGAGGGGCGCTCCACAAGCCTCCAGCACGTCGGCGCTGCCGGTGATCGAAGAAACGCTGCGGTTGCCGTGTTTGGCGACAGCCCCGCCGGCGGCCGCCACGACCAGCGCCGACGCCGTCGAAATGTTGAAGGTGCCGCTCTTGTCACCGCCAGTGCCGCAGGTGTCCACGAGAGGTCGGACCTGAGACATGACGGCCTTGCGGTGACTCCGGAGTGCGCGAGCGCACGCGGCAAGGGTTGCGGAGTCGGGCTCGCTGACGCGGAGCGCCACGAGCAGCCCCGCCGTCTGGGCCACGTCGCTTTCCCCGGACAGGATTCGGTGCAGAGCGCTCTCCAGCGCTCCGGAATCGGCAGATTCGCCGGAGAGGAGAGTTTCGAGGAGTGGGGCGATCACTGGAGTTGGCTCCTTGGTGGTGTGAGTGACGGTCACAGCGTCCCGAACCGGGAACCTCAGAAGCCTTAGCGGGCGCTCTTGAGCACCCTTTCGCGCCGTCGTCCAGAGGCGTCCCGGGTCGGGCCGCCTCCCGCCGCAATCAGTGGATCAAACGGACGCGAGGCGAGCCCGGCCTAAAGCAAAATCGCCATCGCCACAGCAATTGCCGGGAAAGGCGCGGCCGGGCTGACTCGCTGAGCGTCATGGGTCAGCATTGTAACGAAGCCGTCCGGCAAGCGATACCGCGACCCGGAAGGCATCAGGGAAGCGAACCTACGGCCTTTCTGTTCCGGCTCGCTGTTCGCGCGGAAGCGTCCAGCAAGCAGTCCGCCCCCGGCCGCGGAAGACGAATAGAATCGGACGATGATCGGGACAGTAGGGACATTCAGTAGGCGAAGCGGGATCGTGCTGGCGGTTTCCGCGTCGTTCGTCATGGCTGGTTGCGGCGCTCCGGAGCCGGAGCTTCCCACTGGGCCGGAGGTCGTAGAACTCGACATTTCCGGAATCCACCAAGGCCTTCAGAACGGAGATTTCACCTGCGTCGATCTGGTAGCCGCCTATCTGGCCCGTATCGAGGCGTACGACCGGCAGGGTCCGGCACTGCACGCCATCGTCACGATCAATCCGGAGGCCATGACCCGTGCCCGCGAAGCCGACGCGCGCCTCGCCGCCTCCGACCTCAGCCCGGACCGTCCGCTCGAATGCGTTCCGATGATCGTGAAGGACAACTACGACACCGCCGATCTCCCCACCACGGCGGGATCAGCATCGCTCAAGGATTCGTTGCCGCCCGACGACGCCTTCCAGGTCCAGAAAATCCGTGAGGCGGGAGCCATCGTCCTGGCCAAGTCCAACATGGCCGAGTTCGCGTTCAGTGCCTACGAGAGCCTCGGCTCGGTAGTGCCCGGGCACACCCGCAACCCATACGACCCCTACCGCGTCCCTGCCGGCTCTTCCGGCGGTACCGGGGCCGCGGTAGCGGCCAGTTTCGGCGCCGTCGGATTGGGGACCGACACCGGCAACTCCATCCGGGGCCCTTCTTCCCACAATGCGCTCTTCGGGATCCGGTCCACGATGGGCCTCACCAGCCGTGACGGAATCGTTCCCCTGAATCTGTTCCGGGATGTCGGCGGCCCCATGGCGCGCACGGTCGAGGACGGGGTGCGGGTCTTCGATGTGTTGGCAGGACCGGACCCAGCCGATGAGGCAACCACCGGGTTCGAGCGCGAAGCCGACTATCTCCAGTACCTCGACGCCGGGACTCTGGCCGACTTCCGCATCGGGGTGGTGCGCCAGCTCAGCGATACCGAAACAGCCGACCCCGAGATCTCGGCGCTCTTCGAAGCGGCCCTGGCCGACCTCACCGAACTGGGAGCCACGATCGTTGATCCGGTTCGGATCGAGGGGCTCGAAGCCGAGAAGTCGCTGTGGTGCAATCCCTTCCGCGCCCAGCTGGAGGCCTATCTGGGGAGCCTTGGGCCGAACGCGCCGGTAACGACTCTTGAGGAGCTTGTCGACGGCGGCGACTTCCATCCGTCGATCAGGCCCCGGCTCGAAACTGCGCTCGAGGTGGAAGGCGAGCCGGATGAGGTCTGTGCGGAAGCCAACGAACGGGCTGCGGAACTTCGGGCGGAAGTCCAAGGCCTTCTCGCGGACCAGGATCTCGACGCCCTCGCCTTCCCAACCTGGAGCAACCCGCCGCGCCTGCTGGGCGACCTGACGACTCCCGACGGAAACAACTCGCCCCAGCTCTCTCCGCCCACCGGCTTCCCCGCGGTCACCGTTCCCATGGGCTTTACCCCCTCCGGACTTCCCGGCGGGTTGCAGTTCCTCGGGAACGCGCTCGGCGAAGGCGCGCTCTTTCGGATCTCCTACGCGTACGAGCAGGCGACCCGGCGCCGACGACCACCGACGACGACACCGCCCCTCCAGAGTCGATAACCTCCGCAAGAGCCGAACAGCGGCGGACCGCCGAACCCCGCTAAACTCCGAGCCCCAACGTCGAGTAGGGCATGCCTATATACGAATATCGCTGCGACGACTGCGACGTAGTCTTCGAAGCCCTCCAGCGCCTCAGCGATGAACCGCTGGATGTCTGCCGGCACTGTGGTGGATCGGCCAGGAAGATCATTTCCAGCCCCGCCATCCATTTCGTAGGTAGCGGCTGGTACGTGACCGACTACGCCCGGAAAGCAGGGGAGAAAGGCGCAAACGGCAACAACGGCGCGTCCGCGAAAGGCGAGGATTCGGGGAAGACGGATTCGGGGAAGACGGATTCGGGGAAGACGGATTCGGGGAACAGGGCCGGCAAGGAGAAGGCGGGCCAGAAGGCCGGCGGCGCAAGCGGCGCCAAGCCCTCCTCTTCCGGGAGCGAGTCGCGGGCCGGCTCGCCGTCGTAGCAGCCTGGGCACCGTGCCCGGCAGGGCCGTCACCTGGTTGGCAATCGCTCCCTTGCTGCTGGTCGCGGCTCCCGCGCCCGCCGCGCCGGTGCAGGAGGGACGGGCAGCCGCGCGCGAGTGCGAAGCCGCGATGCAGGCGTCCGCCTGGGACGCCGCCGTGACCCATTGCGAGGCCGCGATTCGGGCGCTTCCGGAAACCTACGGCATCCACTACTTCCTCGGCCTTGCCTATCAGGCGAAACTGGCATGGAACGAGGCCGCGGCCGCATTCGAATCCTTCGTTGCGGCGGCCGAGGCGGAGCCGGAAGGGGAAGCTCGTCTGGCCGAACAGATCAACGCCGCCATCCGTGGAGCCGCGATCGCGCGGTTTCGCGCCGCCGACCGCGAACAGGCGCTTCCCCTGCTCCGGCGCGCCACCGAAGCCGATCCGGTGGACGCCGAAGTGGCCTTTTTTCTCGGCGTCGGGCTCCTGGAACAGGGCGACCGCACAGGCGCGGAGGCGGCCTTTTCGGTGGTAGCCCGGGAAGCGCCCCAGATTAGCCAGGCGCTCTTCTTTCTCGGACAACTCCGCTACGACGCCGGAGACTACGAAACGGCGCGGACCCACCTCGCCGGGTATCTAGCGGCCGCTGCTGACGGGCCCTTCCGCGCCGACGCCCACTGGATGGCCGGCTCCATGGCGCTCCGGAGTTCAGAGTCCGCGGCGGCGGATCCCGGCGCCACGGAGGACGAAGCGCGACTTCACTTCGCCGCACTGCTCGAAATCGAACCGGAGAGCGCCCGGGCCGTGGTTGCCCACTACTTCCTCGGAACGATTGCCGCCGATCGCGAAGAGTGCGATCAAGCCCGCCGCCACTATCAGGACTTCCTCAGAATCGCGCCGGAGCACGAGCGCGCCTCCGAGGTGCAGCGCTATCTGGAGGAGGATTTCGCACTCTGCGGCACGCCCCCGTAGCCGGCGCCCCGAGCAAGACGTTCCAAGGCTTCCCTGCGCCTGTGCTAGTTTCCTACACTTCGCGCGGGCCACGCTCGTCCACTAGAAGCAGACATGACGAAGCGGTCGCCAGATCAGGCAAGGAGACTTCCGCCATGCACACCCGATTTCTGACTCTGTCCCTGGCCCTCATGGTTGGCATCATCGCGGGAGGGGCCCGCGAAGCCGCGGCCCAGGATGTGGACCCGCAGAAGGCGACCGCCTGCATGCAGGCGGTGGACAGCGCGAACTACGAGCAGGTCCTCGCCGCCTGCCCCGAGGTGGTCGACGCGCTCCCGGAGGATCACCCGTACTACGCCCACTGGTCGCAAACCGTGCAGTACGCGTACAGCCTCCAGTGCCAACCGGCGTTCGATGCGCAGCAGTGGGACAGCGTCATCGCGTACTGCCAGATGGCGGTCGAGGCGAACCCCGGGGCGTTCATCATGAACTATTTCCTCGGCATCGCCCACCAGATAAAGCAGGACTGGGTGAACACCGCGGTCAATTTCCAGGCGTTCCTGAACGGGGTCCGGGGGAATTCCGAGGCAGCGTCGCAACTGGCCCAGCAGATCACCATCGCGCAGCGGTCGGGCGGAATCGCCTTCGCCCGCGAGAACGCCGCCCAGGACGCCATTCCGCTCCTCCAGGCGGCGGCGAGGGCCAACCCGAAGGATGTCGAAGTGCATTTCCGCCTCGGGCGCGCGCTCTTGTCGACGGGTGAAGAAGCGGGCGCCGAACGTGCACTCTCGGTCTATATCGCGGAAGCTCCCAACCCCGTCCCGGGGATCGTGTTTCTGGCCGGCCAGCTCAACTTCAACGCCGGCGACTACGCCAGGGCCGACGAACGGCTGAGTGCCTTCCTGGCCGCCGAGCCGAACGGCAGGGGCGCCCCGGAAGCCCACTACATGCTGGCGCTGGCGTTTCAAGGCTCCGATGAGGATCGCGCCATCACCCACTATCGGGGCTTCCTCGGCGGCGCCGCCGCAGGCGATCCACGGCTTCCGGACGCCAACTACGCTCTCGGCACTATGTACTTCAACCGCGACGACTGCGGGAACGCCGAGCAGCACTACAAGGCGCTGATGGAACTGGCTCCGGATCACGCGAACGCTGCCCAGGTAACCGAGATTCTGGCGTCGATCGCTGAAGGCGGCTGCCAGGGAGACTGAGCCTCCGACGGCCCCGCCGCGGGTCATCCCGACAGGCGCCCCGCCTGACCCAGATTGGGGTGACAGGTGACTGATCGACCGTTGTTTCTTGCTTTTACCACGCGTACGGGTGTCCTGTGCTAGGCTGCTTCGTTCCATTCACGGGGCGGGGTATTGGGGGTGATAGCCGGTCACGGCCGGCCGGAACGCCCTTCCCGACCTCAAGGAGATTCTGTTATGCCACTTCAGAGCAACCTCGGACTCCCCCTTCTGTTCGCTGCGACGCTCGCCTTCCCCGGTCTTGCGCTTTCTGCGACCGCGTCCCACCCCTTGGTGCAAGACGATCCGGACGAAGCGTGCGAGGCGGCGATCGAGAGCCAGGTTTGGGAAGATGTCATCGCGGCCTGCGAATCGCTGCTCTCCGTCCACGACGAGAGTCATCTTTCGTGGGAGTTCTACAAGGAGAACGTGGATTACGCCCACACGACGATCAACTACCAGAACCAGACCCAGTGCGTAGAGTCGGCGCAGTCTGCGGCGTGGGACACCACCCTCACCGCCTGCTCGGCAACCCTCGAGGTCATGCCCGACTTTTTCGCTGGCCATCTCTTCCTCGGCTTCGCCCATCAGGCGAACGGAAGCGCGGCGGAAGCCATGAGTTCGTTCGAAAAGTTTCTTGCCGGCACCGATACAAATCCGGAAATGGCGGCCCAACTCGGCGATCAGATCGCCGTGGCCCGACGCAATGTCGCGCTTGGCCGCAGCGAGTCGGGGGACCGGGCAGCGGCGATCCCGTTGCTTCGCCAGGTAGCCGCCGTCGATCCCACCGACGCGGAAATCCACTTTCGTCTTGGATTCGCGCTGCTCCAGGAGCAGGACACCGCGGGAGCCGAGGAAGCCTTCTCGGTCGTCATCGCGCAGAATCCGGACATTCCCCAGTTGCCCCAGGTGCTCTACCGAGCCGCCTCGATCAACTTCAACGCTCGGGACTACGACAAGGCGGGGCCACGCCTTACCAGCTACCTCGAGGCTGAACCCGAAGGGGAATACGTCACCGAAGCCCATTGGATGCTGGGTTTCATCGCGCAGCTGGCCCAAGACCAGAGGGGCGTGATGCGCCACTACGGCGTCGCGCTCCAGGCCGTTCCCAACGATCCCCGGGCGAAGGAGGCCAATTACTCGCTGGGCGTGATCGCCTTCAACGGCGGCCAGTGCAACACCGCGCAGCGCTACTTCAACGCCTTCCTGCGGCTCGCGGGTAACGACTCGAGACGTGCGGATGTCGACGACATGATCCTCGATATCGAGGACGGCGTCTGCGAAGGCGGAGCCTGAAGCTCCCGCGGGGTCAGATCCGCGCTGACCCCGCCCCCACCGGCTCGCGCAGGTAGCGCGGCAGCAGCGGCGGATCCATGAACGCGATCCGTTGGCGCTCCACGAGCCAGATCCGGGCGAGAAGAAGGTTCAGGTAGCGCAGTTCTTCCAGCGAGTACCGAATCTCGCCCTGCTCGTAGCGTCGCAGCCAGTGGCCCGGCAGCTCCCTCGCGATCTCGTACCAGAGACCATCCACGGCGGCGGTCGCCGTCCGCGCCGTCTCAACCGTGTGCGCCACCAGGTAGAGCACCGAGTCCGGTTCCAGGAGACGGCTGCTGGCTGCCACCGAGCGTATCCCGCGGAGGAGATAGACCAGGCACCACCGCACCTCCGGGGTTAGTGACTGCGGGTCCGCAAGCATTCGGGGTGCGAGAAAGGCCGCCGCCCCCTGCTCATCGTCGAAGAGCAACCGGTAGAGCTCGGTGCGGAGGGCGTCTCTCGGCATGACCCAATCGATTGTTCAGCGACGTCGCTCCCGGCTGCCGTCAGCGGGCGGGACGGGAGCGCCGGTCGTCACGCCCGGCGGCTCACCGTCGTCCAGGAATCCGTGCCGCCCCTCGGGGCCGATACGCCGCGTGTTGTATTCGGCCCGCCAGCGCGCCAACTCTTCGGAATCCGGATAGACCTCTTCGGGATACGGGTAGCTGGGCATCCCGTGGAAGGGAAGGGGCCCGACGGTGTGCGGCCGGGCGGAGTTCAGGTCCATGTCCTTCCCGAATCCATCAGCGAATGCAAAGAACGTGCGTCGGGTTCCGGGGGCCGTCGGCGGGAGTTGCTGCGCGTCGAAGCCTAGCCGTAGTTCGTCTCCGTGCCGGGCGATCACGTAGCGGTCGTCTATCTCAGCGAGGAGCGGCAGCACGTCCCCATAGCGGGTGTAGTCCCCCTCGTGGGCGCCCCAGATGTCCCGGGCGGCGCGAGTCCCGTATCGGTATTCGGTGGGAGGGATTCCGCGTGGGCGGTGGGGTTCGGGATATCCCGCGAAGCCGAACTCAGCGCTCGCGGCGTCCAGTCGCCACTCCTGAATCGAGGTCTCGGCGACCTCGGCAAGTTCGATGCGATCCCAGTAGATCCGCATGTTGGTCCGGATCCGGAGCGGGCGCCCGCTCTCGACCGCGGCATCCTCCAGCCGCACCACCATCGTCTTGGGCAGACCCGCCGGGAATCCCATTCGGTCCACGGCCATCCGGAACCCACCGCCTTCGGCAACCTCGAGGACCGGAGGCTGGCTCCGGACGCCCGCCTGGGAGGCCGCGAGATTGGAACTGGAATCCGCATAGTCCACCCATCCGTAGAGGAGGAGGACGTGCTGAACGCCGGGGCGCACCTCGTCGAAGGTCAGCGTCAGTGCGTGGGGTTCCGCGTATCCCTTGAACGGGAGCAAGGCGAAATCGTCCACATAGTCCCGATCCACGCGCGAGAGCGCCGCCGTCACGTCCCGTCCGCCTCCTGTCTTGCCGGACGAGGACGCGGCGGTGGGAGCGCGCCGGTTGCTTACTGCGATCAGCCCCGGCTCCGGGTATGGCGGGCCCGGCATGAGGCGTTCCTCCGGGAAGACATCCACCTCCTCCGGATGGTCCGCCACCCACAGTGCCGCGCGATCGTAGAAGATGACCTCCTCAAGCTGGTTTACCCAGCGCATCTCGAACGCCCCGTTCCGCGGAACCAGCGGGAACGCTTCCATCTTCACGACTTCGGCAGTATCCGGGAAGTTGTGGGTTCCGGGAGCGAGGAGGTTTCCGAGAGCGCTGCCGCCAAGAAAGTCGGTGACGAAGCGGATCCGTTCCCCATCCCACGCGTAGAGGACGGGACACGAGGTGCCCTTGCGGTTCAGCTCCTCCACCGACGCGACCGCCTGCGCCGGAACGTCGAGCTCTACCTGTTTCACGCCTCCCGGCCAGAGGAACCGGACATAGTCGGCAGCCAGCGCATCCCCCAGCCCGAAATGCACGGGAAGATCGTTCTGCGACAGGTAACCCGAAGTCGTCTGCACCTGACGGCGCTGGCTGACCCCGGAAGCCCGGACCTCTATCTTGGTGCCGACGCCATCGAGATTGCTGCGCAGGCCCCGCGGGCTCACCGCCATCCAGTTTCCGGCGCCCGTCTGATCGTTCCGGAAGGCAAGGACGCGGCCCCGCGTCGTACCGATCACCGCGTCGAGGTCCCCGTCACCGTCCAGATCACCGGTCGCCAGCGCCCTCGCTTCTTCTCCGGATTCAAGCCCGTCGCCGAACGTTCCGGCGCGTGAGAATCCGGCAGCGGTGTTCTCGTAATAGGTCAGAGGCGCTCCGGCGCCGGCGGTGACCATCAGGAGGTCCAGATCCATGTCATGGTCGGCGTCGAGGAAGGAGACGCCGTAGCGAGCCCCCGGAACGCCGGCGCGGAGCAGGAACGGAGACCCGACGTCCGGAGAAAAACCGCCAGGTCCGGATCCCCGCAGCAGCATGTTGAGAGCGTTCCCCTCGGCCGAGAGCAGAAGGTCAAAAAAGCCATCCCGATCGTAGTCGGCTGCCGCGGCGCCCCGCATCCGGGAGGCCGTTTCGACGCCCCATTCCTCGGAGCTCTCGGTAAAGGTCCCGACCCGATCGTTCGAAAAGACCTGGACGGGGCTACCGTCATTCACCACCAGGAAGTCCACATCCCGGTCGTCGTCCCAGTCCGAGAACAGCGCGAAGAGGCTGCGCCGGGCTCCGCCGGCTGTCCGGGTTTCCTCGGCTACATCCGTGAAATTCCCGCTGCCGTCATTCCGATAGAGGCGGTTCGGAGCACCTGGTAGATCATCCGGAACGCGAAGCACCTCCGGAACCCCATCGAACCCGTCCAGCGAAGAAGGGGCGTAGTTGGACACCTGGAGATCGAGATCGCCGTCATGGTCGAAGTCGGCGAAAGTGGCGCCCACCGAAACGTCGTCTCCCTCAGCTCCCGAAACCCCCGCCGCCGCGAAGAGCGGTCCGGTCTCGCCAAACCGGTTGAGGAGCAGCGTGTTGGGCCCGACCCCCGCGAAATAGAGGTCCGGATCCCCATCGAGGTCCACATCACCCACGGTCACGCTGACCGCCCCGGAAACCTCGAGTCCGGCGTTCTCCCAGACTTCGAAGCCATCTCCCGTGTTGCGAAACAGCACAACCGTCCCGTTCCGCACGAAGAGGATTTCTGGCCTCCCGTCTCCATCGAGATCCCGTATCGCAACCCCGGAGCCGAGCTGGGGCAGCAGATGCCGCGCCACCCAATCGGTCGAATAGTCCTCCATCCGGAGGGTCCGAGGCGGTTCGGGAGTCCGGTCCAGAGGAGGCAGCGCGAGGTTCCACTCGGCGGTGGATTCCGAGAAACCGGCCGCGCCCTGGGTAACGGGCTCGTTCTGCCCGCCATGCAGCGGAACCGGGCGCTCTTCGACGGCTTCTGCGTAGGGCCCCAGCTCGGTGTACTGGAGCCCCGCCGAGACGCCGCCTCCCGAAAAGCTGTTCTTCAGTTCCTGGAACCGCATCAACTGGGCGCGGCCCTCGTCCCGACGGCCCGCCCGAACGAGCACGTTCCCCAAGCTGAAGTGGGCTGATTCGTGCTCCGGTTGAAGCCGGATGGCGGTGCGCAGCGCGGTCTCGGCCTCCTCGAGACGACCGGCAGCGGCATAGGCGGCGCCCAGGTAGTACTGCGTCATTGCATCGTCGGGATCGGCCTCGGCGACACGCCGGAAGGCGGTCAGCGCCGCCTCGGTATTGCCCTCGAGCTTCTCGATGAGACCCAGGTTGTACTGCGCGTGAAGCCCACCGGGATTGAGATCACGGGCCCGAGCGAAGGAATCACGAGCCGCTGCGAAGTCACGCTCGTTGAACCACGCAATTCCGAGATTCACGTGGGCGGCTACCGACTCCGGTCGAAGCTCCACCACCCTCTCGAACTCGGCGGCCGCATCCGAGAACCGAAACTGCTCGAGCAGCGCTACCCCACGACTCATTCTGGCGGCCGCTTCCTGCCCGGGTGTCTGGGCGCCGACAGAGCAAAGGACAACGGCCGCCGCCAGGAGCAGAAGCCGGCGACGGTGGGGCTGGATCCTCCGATTCATGGACTCCACATTATGACCAACCCTGATGGGTTCCAGCGGGCGGAGGCAGTTTCCACGGTCATCCTGAAACCCGGCCGGAAGGCCGTTCCCCACGATACGGTTCTCCGCGGAAACCATGATCCAGCTCGTCGGGGTCTCGAAGGCCTACGGGGAACAGGTCCTGCTCCGTGAAGTGTCCTGGCAGGTCGGCAACGGCGATCGCATCGGTCTGGTCGGACCCAACGGATCCGGGAAATCCACCCTGCTGAAGATTCTGGCGGGAAAAGTCCCGCTGGACGGCGGAAAGGTTGTGCTGGCCAAGGGCAAGCGGGTCGGATACCTGCCCCAGGACGGTCTCCAGCTGACGGGCCGCAGCGTCTTTGAAGAAGTGCGCACTGCCTTCGCCGACCTGCTGCGGCTGCGCCGGGAGCAGGAGGAGGTAGCCGAGCGACTGTCCCAGACGCGCGATGAGCCGGAACTCCTCGCACGCTACGGAGAACTGGAAGAGGAGTGGCAGCGCCGCGGCGGATACGAAATGGATGTCCGCATCAGCGAAGTGCTTTCCGGTCTGGGATTCGCCACCGCGGATCAGGACCACCCCGTGGAAACCTTCAGCCAGGGTTGGCAGATGCGAATCGCCCTCGCCCGGTTGCTGGTCGAAGCGAACGATCTCGTTCTCCTCGATGAACCAACAAACTACCTGGACATCGAGGCCCGAACCTGGTTGCTCGGATTCGTCGCACGGCACCGCGGAGGACTGGTGCTGGTCGCCCACGACCGGTTTTTTCTCGATTCCGTGGTTACGCGGATCACCGAGATCGGGCTCGGTCGCCTTGGCAACTACCCCGGAAACTACAGCCGGTACGAGTCCCAACGGGCGGCCGAAATCGCCGACCTGCGGAAGCGGGCTGCTGAGCAGGCGGCCGAAATCGAACGTACCGAGCGCTTCATCAGCCGTTTCCGCTACCAGGCCAGTCGGGCGCGGCAGGTTCAGAGCCGGGTCCGCATGCTCGAAAAGATCGAGCGGATCGAAGTACCTCCGGAGCCCCGACGGGTAGCACTGCGACTGCCGCATCCGCCGCGCTCGGGCAGGATTCTCGTGACGCTTACCGGCATCGCAAGAGCGTTCGGGGATAACGAAGTCTTCCGCGGCGTGGATCTGGTCGTGGAACGCGGTCAGCGCCTGGCGCTCGTCGGTCCGAACGGCGCCGGGAAATCCACCCTCATCCGTCTCATCGCCGGCGAGGACCCTCCGAATTCGGGAACGCGTGAACTCGGCCATAACGCCCGCATCGCCTACTACGGACCCGACCGGCACGACCTGGATCCCGCGCGCAGCGTGCGGGAGACCATGGCCGACGCGGCGCCGCTCTCGATGCTTCCCGAGATCCGCAACATCCTCGGCGCGTTCCTTTTCTCCGGAGACACGGTGGAAAAAAAGACAGAGGTCCTGTCAGGAGGAGAACGAAGTCGACTGGCACTGGCTCGGCTGTTCCTTCGTCCCGCAAACCTCCTGTTGCTCGACGAGCCCACCAACCATCTCGATCTGGATGCCAAAGCAGCGCTGCTGAACGCCCTCTCGACCTATCAGGGAACCATCGTGTTCGTCGCCCACGACCGGCACTTCATGGACGCCCTGGCCACCCGGGTAGCAGCGATCGGCGGCGGCGGGGCGGCTCTTTACTGGGGCAACTATTCGGACTACCTCGCGAGAACCAGCCCGACGACGCCCGCCGAGAAGCGGCCCCCGGCGCCCGCCGAGAAGGGGCCCCCGGCCCCTGACGCCCGGGCGGCAAGCGTGGCCAAGCGGCCGAAGCGGGACGCGAAGCAGACGACCGCGGTTGGCGAGCGCCGGCCACCGGGCAAGAACCGCCTGCGGCAATTACGGCGTGAATGGCGGGAAGTGTTCGAAACGATCGCGGACACCGAAGCGGCCGTCGAGAGCCTGGAAGCGCGCATGGCCGCTCCCGGCTTCTTCGGCGATCGCGAAGGATCCCGGGAGGTCACCGCTACCTACGAGGATCTCAAGAGCCGATTGCCGTCTCTTTACGAAGAACTCGAAAGACTCGACCACGCCGTAGGCAGCCAGGGGGTTCGCTGAGAGCCTGCCAACCGGCCCGGAAGCTAACAGCCTGCCAACCGGCCCGGAAGCTAACAGCCTGTGGTGAATACCCAGGCGGCGTTCGAGCGGCGATGCATCCCGCCTGAACCGCCCCCCCACCGGGAGAACTGGCGCTTTGCGGCGCTCTGCGTTGCGTTTCGGTCGAAATACACTCGGGCCAGTTCTCCCGGTGGGGGCTCCTCCCTCACGCGCCTTGTCAGCCGGGCGCCTCCCCGCTCTCGGCGCTCACCCGGGTTCCACCACAGGCTGCTAAGGCCCGGATCCCGCCTCTTCCAACTCCACACCGAGGCCGGTGGCCATGCGGTTCACGAAGCAGTAGTAGGAGGCCACCGCACACGCGTCGTGGATGTCGCGGTCGGAAAGCCCGGCGTTCCGGAGCGGCGCGAGGTCTTCCTCGGCAAGACTCGCCGGAGTCCGCGCCAGCTTGATCGCGTAGTCAACGAGAGCACGGCGGCGCGGCGGAAGGGAACATCCTGCGGGATCGCGGCGCAAGGCGTCCACCAGTTCCGGATCTCTCGTCAGCCGGAGAAGACCCCTCCGGTGATGCTCGATTCAATAGTGGCACTCGTTGACCACGGAAACGGCGACCGCAATCAGTTCCCGCTCCGCCAGCTCGAGCCCCGATTCGCCACGCATCAGGTGCTCGTACAGGGACAGATGGTGCTCCAGCGCCTCGGGGTTCAAGCTGGATACCCCAAGGATGTTGTCAACGAGGCCATCAGGACGCCGGTGTCGCCGGTAGAGAGTTCCGAGCCGCCCCGTACGGCCCTCGGGGGCGTCGGGGGAAATCATGCGGATCCAGGGCACTGGCGACTTGGAACGTAGGATACCGGTCGATGCTGCGTATCGCGTGCGACGGCTCCTGCCTCGGGAACCCCGGGCCGGGGGGCTGGGCGGCCGTGATCCTTTCGGGCGCTGGGGAGGAACGCGTTCTCTCCGGCGGCGAACCGCAGACCACGAACAACCGGATGGAACTCACCGCCGCGATCCGGGCCGTGGAAGCCGTTCCGGACGGAATATCCGCGACCGTGATCTGTGACAGCCAGTACGTGGTCAAGGGCGCTACCGAATGGCTTCCGTCGTGGATACGTCGCGGCTGGCAGACGGCTGGCCGGCGCCCCGTGAAGAACGCTGACCTGTGGCGACGGATGGCAGACGCGCGCGCGAAGCGGCCCGCAGTTCGGTTCGAGTGGGTTCGGGGTCATTCCGGGCACCCGGGGAATGAACGGGCCCATGAACTCGCTTCGGAAGAAGCCATCCGGCAGGGACAGCAAACGCCCAACCGCAACCGAAGCGGTCGCCTCTTCCCTCCTAACGGATAGACTCGGGGCGTTCGTGCGCGAATACCGGTTCCTTCAGGCGGACGTTTTCACCGACCACGCGTTCGCGGGGAATCCGCTGGCCATCGTCACCGACGCCGAGGGGCTCTCCGGCGAAGACATGCAGCGGATCGCGGCAGAAATGAACCTGTCGGAAACCGCGTTCGTACTCCCGCCGACCGATGTGCAGGCGCTCTGCCGCCTTCGGATCTTCACCCCCAACACCGAACTTCCACTGGCGGGGCACCCCGTCGTGGGAACGTTCTTTGTGCTCGCCGGGCGCGGGGAACTGGGGCTTGGTGAGAAGCTCAGGAACCTCGGAACCGGTGTCCATCGAATCCATCAGGAATGCGGCGCCGGGGTGCTCCCAGTGGATATCCGAGTCTCGGGCGGTGCCGTGCAACAGGTCGTAATGACGCAGGCGCCTCCGCGTTTCTTCGCAGAGTTCGCGGACCGAAACTCCCTCGCCGCCTGCCTCGGAATCGGCGCCGACGAAGTCCTGCCCGACGACAGGCCGGCACAGGTCGTTTCGACGGCGCTCCCACAGTTGATGGTGCCGGTACGGTCGCTTCGCAGCATCGAAAAGCTGGAGTTCGATGCGATGGCGGCGCAGGCCTTGCTCAACAGGGAGGAAATCGGCTCAGACTGCATGATGGTCTTCTCCACCCAGTGCGTCGACGAGGAGAACGCCGCTCACGCCCGGATGTTCGCTCCGGGACTCGGAGTGGCCGAGGACCCGGCGACCGGGAGTGCCGCGGGGGCGCTGGGCGCTTGGCTCGTCCGGCATGGATTGGCGAAGGACGGCGGTCGGGATCCGGTCCGTCTGGTGATCGAACAGGGCTACGAGATCGGACGCCCCAGTTCGATCCATGTGGAGGTCGAGCGCGAGAACGGCCAACCCTCCATCGTGCGCGTCGGCGGCCAGGCGGTCGAGGTCGCCGAAGGGGTACTGCGGATTCCGGACTAGCGGCCTACGGATCAGCGATAGCTGATCCGTTCACCGGGCAGCGGCGGAGTGTGCTCGGGCACCCGGTGCGCCTTCACTCGCTGCTCGAACGCGTAACCGATCGCGAGGAGTCGCGGCTCGCTGAACGCCCGGCCGAGGAAAGAAATGCCTACTGGCAAGCCGCCGCCGGTGAACCCGGCAGGAACGATCAAGTCCGGGAACCCGCTCATGTTCGCAAGGCGCATGGGAGACGGTCCATAGAGATCCGCGGGGCGATCAATCAGCGCCGGTCGTGTCGGCGAAGTCGGATACACGATGGCGTCCAGTTCCTCCTGGTCCATCAGGCCCTCGACAAGCGAACGGACCAGCGGCAGGGCGTGTTCTCGTACGGCGATGTGCGCGTAGTCCGTGACGTCCCCGCTTGCGTTTTCGCGCAGGAAAAGGCTCCAGCGTCCCGGATTCGGACGAAGGCCGTCCCGATGGGAAGGCAAAGCCATCGAACGGTCCACGAGTTCGTCCAGCGTCTTGGGGTAGCCCTCGCCGAGATCTTCCAGGTACTCCGCGATCTGCTTGCGAAACTCCGCCCAGCGGACGGTCGTGTAGAAGTCGCTCTCGACCTCCAGGAGCCATTCCGGGAATCGAACATCGACGACTTCGGCGCCAGCGTCGCGCATCGCGTCGAGGCCCGCTTCGATGGTCCAGTCCACCTCGCGATCAACCCCCATGAAGTCGCGGGCTACGCCGAGGCGAGCCCCCGCGAGGGCGTCGGAATCCAGGAACTGGGTGTAGTCGTCATGGAACTTCCCGGCGCTTCTCGACGTCGCCGCGTCAGCCTCATCCACCCCGACCATGGTTCCCAGCGATACCGCGACGTCGTAGACGCTACGCGCCATCGGGCCGCCGGTGTCGAAGGAAAGGGCAAGCGGCACGATGCCGTCACGACTGAGGAGCCCAAGCGTCGGTTTGAGCCCGGCAAGTCCGTTCGCGGTGGAAGGCCCGCGGATGGATCCCCCGGTGTCCGAGCCCAGTCCGACGAAGCCGTAGCCGGCAGCAACGGCCGCACCGGTCCCACCCGACGATCCGGAGGGGGTGCGGGCCGGATCGTGCGGGTTCCGGGTGATCCCGCCGAGCGAACTCATGGCGCCGCCGGAAGCGAATTCGCTGAGATTCACCTTGGCCAGCACAATGGCGCCGGCCTCCCTCAGTTTCCGCACCACGAAGGCATCGTCCGGGGGAAGCGAATCCTGAAGCAGGAAAGATCCCGCGGTGGTCGGGATATCCGCGGTGTCGAAATTGTCCTTGAGCACGACCGGGATTCCGTGGAGGGGCGAACGGCGCCCCGACCGCTCCCGCTCGGCGTCCAACTCCCGGGCTCGCTCCCGGGCGTTGGGATTCAGCGAAATGACGGCGTTGATGCGTGGCCCCTGATCGTCGTAGGCGGCGATCCGGGCAAGGCACAACTCAACGAGCCGCTCGGCGGTCAGTGCGCCGGCATCCACTGCCTCGTTGATCTCGGCGATCGTGGCCGAAGTGAGGTCTATTTCCCGCGCTTGCCAGGCGTCGGAGCGGGTGACAGACAGCAGGACGAGGGCGACAAGCACCCCGCCCCGAAAGACGGAAGGGGTTGGCAGAAAAAGGCGCATCGCGCCATCGTACCCGCGTATTCCGTCGAGCGCTCCCCGGACGGGGCCACCGGTGGCGTCGAGTTAGCGCCTGTCGTCTTCGGTGGTGTTCGGGCCCCGTCCGAGAACCGCCCGGCGCTTCGCGCCGGGCTTCCGAAGTGCGGCGAGTTCCGATTGGTCGTTACTGATCGTGAAAGGGGGAGGGCTCCCACACTTTCCCCCGAGCAGGCAGACAGCGAACAGAGTTCGCTGCCATGAGTTGCCTGCGGTGCGTAGCGATACACCATTGGCCTCTAGGGAGGTAGGCGATGCGCCGGCTCGCGTTGCCGGCCCCCCTCCGGAGGGGGGGCCGGATGGCGAGCGGGAGGGCTAACAGCCTGTGATGAAACCTACGCGGCGTTCGGCCGGCGATCCATCCCGGCTGAGCCACTCCGCTGCGCTCCGTTCTGCGTTGCGTTTCGGTCGAAATACACTCGGTATTCCTCCCTCACGCGCCTTGTCAGCCGGGCGCCTCGCCCCCACCGGGAGAACTGGCCGGCCTCGGCGCTCACCCGGATTCCACCACAGGCTGTTAGCCCGCGGAAACGCGGAGGCGCGGATCCTGGCGGAGCCGGAGAAGCGCTTCGGTCTCGAGCTGCCGCACCCGTTCCCGGGTCAGGTGAAGCTCACGCCCGATCTCCTCGAGGTTCGCCTCACCGCCACCCAGAATCCCGAAGCGGCGCTTGAGCACGTGCTGCAACCGATCGGGGAGGTCCGAAATGGCATCCCGGACGTGGCGGCGCTGTTCGGCATCGGTGACACCTTCGATCGGATTCAACTGATCCGGATCGGGAGTCAGCGCGATCCGCGGCGTCCCATCAGGAACCAGCGGCGCATCGAGGGAGTCAATCTGCGGCACCGAACGGAGCGCATCCTTAAGCCTCTCCGCGGGCACTCCTATCTCGCGAGCGACGTCGTCGGTCGTCGGGAACTGCCGCTTCCCGCGTCGCGCAGGATCGTTCCGGTACCGCTGCTCGAGTTCCGCCCGAACCTTGGAAGCCTTGCGGTGAAGATCCAGCTTGTTGATAGGAACCTTGATCGTGCGGGACTTTTGGGAAAGTGCACGCCAGATCGCCTGCCGAATCCACCACGTCGCATAGGTCGAGAACTTCAGATTGCGCTCCGGCTCGAACTTGCGAACCGCCTGCATGAGTCCGATGTTGCCTTCCTGGATGAGATCGCCCAGCGGGAGCCCCTTGCCTCGGGACTGCTTGGCAATGGAGATGACGAGGCGCAGGTTCCCCTCGATCATCTTTTCCCGGTTCTTGTAGAAGGCATTGACGTCCGTATTCGCCGGATCCTCGGTGCCCTCAATGTCGCGAAGGGCTTGCTGCATGGCGCGGCTGTAGCGCTGCTCGTCATTCTTGGTGAGCAGCCGGTGCCGGTGCGTGTCCCGCAGATAGAGCCCCATCGAGTCCAGATCGCCGGTCTGGTGGGTATCCGGAGCGAGACCGAGTTCTCGAGCCTCATCCAACTCATCCTCAGTGGACTCTTCCTCTTCTTCCTCGAGATCGAAAGCCTCGTCGACGAACTCGATGGTTTCGTAATCTGTAGTCGTAGGGTCCATGACGCCCTCCTGGCAACTCCTGATTTGGCCTACTTTGTGTCTAGACAAGGTAAGCACGCAGCGTGCCATCCTCGCCAATCTAACCGTTCCGTCTCCAAGCGGAACGACCTTAATAACGCCGCATCCGAACCAAGCGTTCCCTTCCCGCTGGATGGAACCTTCGAATCGCTCCGGCGGGGCCGGAACGATTCAGCCCGCCGGAGGCGGCTCGGAGAGCGGCAATCGCACGATGCTGGCGCTGGACTTCAACTCGTCCACCCAAGCGGAAATCCGCCGGTTCAGATCGCGCTGTCCAAGTATATTCCGAATCAGGCTCTCCACTTCACTCAAAGTTGCCGGTGAACCGGGATCCAGATCCGGAAGCAGCACGGTCCGGTAGTACTCCTCGACTTCGCGCTGGGCGACCTGGACCAGAGGCCGGAAACGGCGGTCCACATATCGGTCCACGATCAGCTCCCTCTGGATCCGTTTCCGTAGATAGTCCTCGGCAATGCCGAGGCGCCGCAGTGTGGCCCGATAGTCCTCCGGGGTCGCAAACCGGTCCATGAGGGCCCGCAGCGTCGCCTCGCTCTCCTCTTCCGAAGGCGGCTCTTGCGGATACCGCCGTGCCTCATGTTCCATGAGCCGTGCATCGATCAGGCGACCCAGAGCCTCTTCAAGAGCGGGCGGCGGTCTGACTCTCGGCATGAGCGCGACCGCCTCGATGACTTCAGAGAACGTAATCGGTTCGCCGTTGACAACCGCGAGCACCCGATCGATCCCTGCGGGCTCCGAAGCTGGCTGGGTTTGCCGCAGCGCCCCCGAGCCGCCGCTTCCGGAAGCCGCCGGGGCGGGGCAAAACACCAAGGCAGCGGCGACCATTGCGAGACGAGCGGCCCACCGACCAGCGTACGGTAAGTACTTCACGCTTTGCGGGCCTCCGGGCCGCGTCCGAACCGACACACCTGGACAGTCTGGCACAGCCCCGCCGAAAGCGTGCGTCTTACAGCCTGTGGTGGAACCCGGGTGAGCGCCGAGGCTGGCCAGTTCTCCCGGTGGGGGCGAGGCGCCCGGCTGACAAGGCGCGTGAGGGAGGAGCCCCCACCGGGAGAACTGGCCCGGGTGTATTTCGACCGAAACGCAACGATGAGCGGCGCGCAGCGACGCGGTGAAATAGCCGGTGGTGGAATCCGAGTGAGCGCCGAGGCCGGCGAGGCCCAGTTCTCCCGGTGGGGGTCCGGCTGACAAGGCGCGTGAGGGAGGAATACCGAGTGTATTTCGACCGAAACGCAACGATGAGCGGCGCGCAGCGACGCGGTTCAGCCGGGATGGATCGCTGGCCGAACGCCGCGCGGGTTCCACCACCGGCTGTTTGGCCGGGATGGATCGCCGGCCGAACGCCGCGTGGGTTCCACCACCGGCTGTTAATCCGGACCGCTGGTCCCGGAGCGCAAGGGTCTCCTCGACAGCACCGCGGAGGCGGGCGTCGCGCCTACGGAGAAAGAGTCGCCCGCTAGAAGGCGTGGCCGATCGTGAAATGCCACTGCCTGCGCGGGGCATCACCGATGTCGCCGAGCCGGATTCCGTAATCGAAACGCAGCGGCCCGAGCGGAGTGTTCCATCGCAGGCCAGCGCCTACGTTGTGGCCGAGGTCTCCCACCCGAAAGGAGTTCACTTCGCTGTAGACCCCGCCATGATCCGAGAAAACCGCGCCGCGCAGACTGCTCAGGATGGGGAATCGAACCTCCAGATTGCCGACGATCAGCAGGTTGCCACCGAGCGGGTAACCGCTCGGGTCGAGCGGTCCCGCGCGGTCCAGTTTGTAACCACGCAAGGAGGTCGCTCCACCGGCGAAGAATCGCTCCGTGATCGGTACGAGAGCCGGCTCGTCCGCGCCCAGAGTCCACGCAAGACCGAGTCGGCCCGCAACCGCAACGACTACCTGTCCCCCGACCGGAAAAAACAGATATTGCTGTGCGAGGCCCTTCAGGAATGGCGCTCGGGAGCGGAGAAGTGCGGACGACCACTCCACATCCAGGATGCCGAAACGGCCCCGACGAGGATTCACCGGGTCATCGCGGGTGTCCGTGACCGCAGAAACCGACACTGCCGAGAGCCAGAGATTGTCCGCGAAGTTGCGGTCAATCTGATTCGGATTGATCTTCAGATCGAACAACTCGCTCGTGGTCAGGTCATAGCGGAGAAAAAGATTTCGCCCGAGGACCCTCCGGGCCACCTGCACGCCGATTCCAGAGCGGATGAAATCCAGGCTCTCCCGGTCCTGCGACTCACGGAACGCGCTCACGAAGATGGGGACCTCGCCCTCCACGCTCTCCGCCCCCCGGTAGGTCGCCACCATCCGCGTGCCCTTGAGCGAGAAACGGCCGAACAGACTCAAGGTATGGCCCATCCCGAAGAGATTGTTCCGGGTCCATTCGCCTTCTCCCCGGACCTGCTCGCGTTCGCTGTACCCCGCGCCGTAGCCGATGCTGGTGCGCGGGCCCTCCACAACCTGGATCAGCACGTTGCGTTCGCTGATGGGTTCCTCGGGCTCGAGGAGATTCACGTCGACGCTGCGAAAGATCCCCATGGAAACGAGACGCCGGCGCACCTCGAGGAGATCGCCGCTCCCCAGCGGATCGCCCTCTTCAAAAGGAAGCCGGGACCGGATCACTGAATCCCTCGTGGTATCGAGGCCCGCGACGATGATCCCTCCGACCGTGAAGTAGTTGCCGGGTCGGATCCGGAAGACAACCTCCGCATCGTGGCTGACCGGATCGACCGGAGCCTCGACCTCCACCACGGCTTCCAGATATCCCCGGTTTCGATGAAACGTCTCGAGATCTTCGCGGGCGCCCACGATTTCTTCGGCTACGTAGGGTGTACCCGGCGCGATGGCGGCCACCTCCGACAGGTCGGTATCGGTGAAGGCGGAACCCCCTTCGAAACGCACCGCCCGCACCGAGGCCGCCGGACCCGGCTCAACCCGCACCGTGAGATCAAGCGAGAGGCCTTCGTCGACCGGGACGGGCGGGCCCGGCTCCAGCGGCACCACCTCAGCCCGGAAATAACCCCGCCGCCGCAGTGTTCGGCGCAGGCTGTCGGTCAGGGCCCTCCACTCTTGTTCGCGGTAGGGGCGGCCGGGCCGCAGCGGCAGAAGGGCTTCGGCGACGCCATCCGCCTCCTCCGGAGGGGCGCCTTCCGATGAGACGGCGCCGACAACGTAACGCGGGCCCGGGTCGGCGGAGAACCGGAAGGTCTGCCTCCGCCCATCCGGGCTCTCGACGCTCTCCACCACCACGGTACCGTCCCGGTGTCCTTCCCGACGGAGCTGGGCAAGGAGTTGCTGCCTGGTCGCTTCGATCGCATCCAAAGTGAGCGTGCGCTCCGAAAGGGAATTCACGACGCGCTCGGCGGCCCCCCCGGAAGCACCGAACCCTTCCACTTCCAGGGTAACCTCAGGGCCGGGCTCCACCGACAGGACCACCCGAACATCTCCCGTGTCGATGGGCCTCCAATCGAGACTGGCAGTGGCGAATAGGAAGCCTCGATCCCGAAGTCTTTCCTCGACTTCGGGAAGGCGCGCAGCGACTTGGGCTTCGAGCCAGGGATCCTCTGGAGAAACCCGGAGCGCGGGGATGAGGTTCCGGCCGAGCTCGTCTTCCACCCCGACGGCCTCGATGAAGGCGACCCGGGCGCGCGCTCCCGAGGTCACCCGCACCTCCAGCAGTACATCGCGGCCGTCCGGAACGCTCCGGATGTCCACTTCCGCGCTCAGGTAACCCCGCGAGCGCAACCACCCTTCGGCTGCCTCTCCGCGAACGGGCAGGTCGTCCGGAACGGATTCGCCGACCTCGAGGCCGAGCGTGGCGATCAGCCCCAAATCCTCTCCGGGAGGGGCGCCGTCAACACTAAACCGGGCGATGCTTGGAATGGGGTCGAGTTCAAAGACGAGCCGAAGTCCCCCGCCCGACGCCGCCTCGGAACGAATCCGGACGTCGCGGAAGCGTCCGAGAGCAAACACCTGCTTCACAGATTGCCGGGCGACCAGTGGCCGGAAGCGGGTTCCGGGACGAACCGAGATCAGCCGGGACACCTCTTCGGGTACCGGTTCGTTGCTCCCATCCGCCCAGCGCACCACCACCGACTCCACGCGCTGTGACAACGGATCTTCCGCCTGACCGGCGCCGGCCTGGCCAGCGGCAAGGCGCCCGCTCGGGATCGCCAACAAGCCAGCGGCGAGGAGGATCGCTCCCGGACTGCTTAGCAGCCGGTGGACTCGGCTGCGCCAGCAATCCTCAACAACCTGTGGACAAAGTCGCACGGCATTCAAGCGGCGATGCATCCCGGCTGAACCGCGCCGCTTCGCGTCGTTCGTCGTTGCGCTTCGGTCGAAATACACCCGGTATTCCTCCCTCGCGCGCCTAGTCAGCCGGGCGCCTCCCCGCTCTCGGCGCTCCCCCGGGTTCCACCACAGGCTGTTAAGCCGGGCGGCTCGTTCGCAGAATCGCGGGGCCCGGATCCTCTCGCGGGGGCTCACCCAGCGACCCGCAGTTCTTCCGGTCGGAGCCTCGTCACTCACACGAATTGATCCACGTGACCCTAGAAGCTCCGGTGAAAACGGACATCCACGCCCAGCGAGCCATCCTGATCCCGCGAAAAAATCCAGGAAACCGGGCCGCTTGGTGTGTACTCGACCACGATGATGGACTCGTCAGCGTCCGAGAGGCTCGAGGAATAGCGGACGTTGAGATCCCGCGTCACCTGTTTGCCCAAGGTGACCCTGGCGGTCGGGTTGCTGAACCGGCCGATCATGAAGGGGTCGATGCTCACTCGGTCAATCCCGAAGACCCTGCCGGCGCGCCGGCCGATCATGTTGCTGAGTTGTTGGCTCAACAGACTCGCCGCCGAGGCTGCCGCGAGTTCGTCGTCGCTCGCCGCCGTCAGGAGATCCTGTTCGGGAGCGCCGGAGAGAAGCCGGAGAATGTCCGCCTCCCGAAGTGGAGGTTCAGAACTCAGGTTCGCGTCGATCTGCTCAGCCGTTCCCGACGCGGCCAGCCGCACGCGATAGCCGCGGACGCTGGTTTCCGCCTCGATGTCGAACACCGGTTCGATCCCTTCGGGATCGATGAAATCAGCGCGTCCGTTGACGATCTGGAAGCGATGCGCACCAAAGTACACCTCACCCCCGACGAGGTCGGCGCGACCCAATACCGCGGGTGACCCGGCCGTCCCCCGGAGGCCGAAATCGGCAGCCGCATCGAGCTGAAAAATGGAGTTGCGGACCGCAAGGGGAGAGTCGGTCCCCACCCGGATGTCCATCCGGAGCTCGTCCAGAAAACCACTCGCCTCCGTTTCCCCGGAACGCCCAACGCTGTTGATGTCGGCGAGAATGCTGGCAAACAACTCATATTCGCGGCTCCAGACCGCGTCATCGAGGCGAACCTCCCCGGTGAGCAGGCGTCCGGTCTGGTCGCCCAGAAGCCGCAGGTCGGCATCCACCGTCGCGCTCAAATCGCTCGGATAGCGCAAGCTGGAATCGGATAGCTGCACGCGGAGATCGGTAGCGGCGAACTCCGCGTCCTCGATCGAGATCGAGCCGGATACAACAGCGTCGCCGCCACCCATACGACCGATGACTTCGGCAATCCGGAGCGTCCGGCGATCGAAGTCCACGGAGCCTTCCACGTCGCTCAGGGCGTGTGGAAACCCCTCGACCCGGAAAGAGCCGTTTCGGATCGTCCCCGTGCCCAGTACCTCCGGCTCCGTCCAGGGACCGACGACCGCGGCCTCCAGACCGAAATCTCCATCTGCGGCAAGCCAGGGCACAAACGGCGCCGCGACCCGCAGCGATGTCTGCCCCAGGAGCGAAAAGTCCAGGAGCTGGTCATCGAGTCCGATCGAACCGGCCAGACCGAGTTGGCTGTCATCGTGGAGGAGGCGGAGTCCTTCGATGTGCACGCGCGCATCCTCGAGGCGGACGTGGGTCGGCCCTCCTGACTCGGCGACGAAATCCGGCGCCGAGAGTTTCAGGGTTTCGAGGGTCGCCGTGCCGGTCATCCATTCGTCGAGCGGGTTCTCGATGTGGAATTCACCGGATCCGCCAACGAGGATCGAGATCTCCCGTTCGCCCGGGGCATCGAAGAGGATGGGAGCTACATCAACGTCTTGAACCGTAACGGTGCCGGCGCCGTCGGTGCCGAGCGGGACCCGCCCCTGCATGCGGAAGGACGCGGCTCCCGAATCCAGGGCTCCGCTGCCCTCGAAGTCTTCGCCGTGGACGGTTCCCGTGATGTCGCCGGGGCCGAGGGACAAGCCGAGTACGGCGACGTTGGGGACGCGTGCCTCAAGTAGCAGTTCGGGAACCAGCAGATCGCCGCCGACGTCGAGGCGAAAGTCGGAACGGATGGAAATCCATTCGGGTGCGAGACCGGGCGTCAGCGGGTAGTCGGTCCCGGTAACGAGACCTTCCATCTCCCAGTCGACAAGCCCGATGTCCAGGACTCCCTCGGCGGTTCCATCTCGAAACACTCCGCTCATGGGGGCCAGACGAGCCTTGTCGCCATCCATGTTCCAGGTGATGGTCACCTGGTCGAAGGGCTGCTCCAGAACGTGTCCGGCGGAACCGACGACCGATCCCCCTCCCGTATAGCGTTCATCCCGCCGTACCGTGTGGCTCCGGCCGGTTGCTATCCCGTCCGCTTCGAGATCCCACTCCAGAAAGTCAATGATCTCCCGGGCGTCCCATTGTTCCCACTCGGCGTCGAATTCCATGTCCGGGTACTCAACCGCGGCGCGGTCGAAGCTCCCCGAGGCGGAGATCCGCCCCTCTCCGCGCCGCGCGTTCAGGCTGTCGAGCCAGATCGTGTCCCGTTCGATCCTGCCGGTCGCAATCAGCGTCTCCGAGTGGATCGTGGAGAAGCGCATCATCTGACCTTCGACCTCTCCCTCGAGCACAAGGTCAGGCCACCGGCCGCGCACGATGCCTTCAAATCCGCCGGCGCCCGCTACATCCCAGAAGGTCGTTTCGGGATCTTCCCCGAAGAGGACACGGCGAAGCTCCTGCTGGACAGCGTCCGCTTCGGCTGATTCTCCGGCCAGCGCGGTTCCCGCGATGCTGGCGTTACCAGATCGGGGGTAGCGGCCTTCGAGGGTGCTGCGAAAGGCCTCTCCTTCGAGGACGACGCGGCGGATTTCGGTTCCCGTGTCATCCATCACCAGGTCGGTTTCAAAGCCGAGAGGCAACTCCTCCGGCCCGGTCTCATCCGGCTTCAGCCCTACGGCCTGGATGGTCCCGGTCATCAACCCCGGGTCGGCGAGGGGCATGAGCAGGTCCGCGTCCAACGTCACCCGCGAACGCAGCGAGGTCGGCATGCCGAACAGGCCTTCGAGGGTGGGGGCCAACGCTCCGTCCCGGACGCTCATGAGGATCTCCGCCGGGTTGTCTTCTCGTGGTTGCAACTGCAGCAACTTGAGGGTGGCCGGGCCATCGGACGCGAACCCCTCGGAGGAGAGGATCTCAATGCGCTCGGGATCCCAGTGCACGAGTCCCGTCCAATCGCGGAGCGGAACACCGTAGAACCGGCTTACCGGCAGTACGAATCTGCCGTCGATCGCCAGACCGTTTTCCTGGAACCCCGCCGTCCCGTCGAACTGGACCCAGGGGTCTCCCTGGGTATCGATCCCTTCGAATTCGAACAGGAAACGACCGAGAGCACCAGCATCCCCGCCCCCGACCATCTTCAACCGTCCGGCCAGGTCGTTGGCCAGGTCCATGGTTCCCTCGAAGCCAACCGCGAGCAAGTCGGAGCGGAGCTCGAGGAAATCGAAGTGGAGATCGTCCTGGCGGACCCGGAAGTCCGCCGACAGCGCCATCGGAAGGTCCGGCCGCTCCCAAAGACGGATCACCCCCCATCCGGACCGAATTTCACCGTCCACCCCCCCCTCTTCGCCGGTGTGCAGGCTGACCGCGACGTCATCCGCGCGCACTTCCCAGGGGGTGGGCCGATTCCGATACCCGATGGTGGTGCCCGACACCGACATCCGGTTCGACGAGAAAGACAGCCGCGTGGTCACTGCCTGAATCGTCGGCCCGAGAGGAGCGGATTCAGGCTGCGGGTTTCCCCCGTCATCCAGACCCCAAAGACCCACTCCCTCTACAGCGAGGCTCTCCATGTGGAGGCGCGCCGGAAAGAGCGAACGCCAACTCAGCTTGCCCTGGACGCGGTCGATCGAAAATGCCGGCGGCGCCGGCCCGATCTCCATCGGTTCCCTCCCGATCTGAAGACCCCGAAGGACGAACTCACCTTCGGCAAGCGATACCTCGAAACCGCTCGCCGCAACGGGGCGGCCCAGCGCAGCGGTGAGGCGGCCGGTGACGTGAACGAGCAGCCGCTGCGAATCCAGGTTCGACAACACCCAGAGGATTACGGCAATCGAAGCGAGGAGAACGGCGGAAGAACCCGCCAGCAGAAGCCAGAAACGGCGGAATCGGCGAGGTGGAGCGGAAGAAGTCACGCGGATCTCGCGGGCTCCACGACGAACAGGAGTTCGCCGCTCTCCATTGGAGTTCCCACGATAGCCCTCATGTTAGCGATGACTCCGCCCTCCGGGGCCCGGATCTCGTTCTGCATCTTCATCGCTTCAAAAACCAGCACACCATCGCCCGCGGCGACCCGGTCTCCTTCTTCCCGCACATGGCGTACCACCTTGCCTGGCATGGGGGTTCGCACTTCGCATCGGCCGCCCGCCGCCCCCCGGGCGCCGGACTGCCGCCTGCCGGACGCGCCAGTGGCCTCCTGGCCGGTCCGGAAGCGATACGTGTGTCCCGCGATCTGAACCACCAGATCTCCGGATCGCCCGCTGGAGACACCGGCTTCGGCGGTTTGGCGTCCGTGGGTCACGTTCCACCCGCCGGGGGCCGCGCGCGCGACCAACTCCTCGTCGGCGCCCTCGATCCTTAGTTTCAGGGTGGGGTCGCCGGGCTCCACGTGTACCTCGACCCAAAGGTCGTGTCCGTCGAGAGTGAGTACCCGCCGCATCACATCCGGTCCCGATGCGCCTCGGAGACACCTGCGAATCGCCACTCGGAGGACGAGGCGGAAGAGTTCTGCGAGGCGGAGCTTTCGCGCCGCCAGAGTTCCGCCGCTGCCGCTGCGAGAGCCAGGGGAGCGAGTGCCGCCCGGGCTCTCGAATCGTCTCCGTCTCCACCCAAGCCGGGAGCTGGCCAGTGGGCGGTGACGAATGAGGTATCGAAGTTCCCGCTACGGAACGGGTCGCCGGCGAGGACCCTTTCGAAAAACGGAAGGGTCGACGCTACTCCAACGAGTCTCGTTTCCCTCACCGCCCGCAGCGCCCGTCGCCGCGCCGTCTCCCGATCGGGTCCGAAAACGATGATCTTGGCGAGTAGGGGATCGTAGTGGGGTGACACGACGCTTCCCGAGGCAATCCCGGCATCGCACCTTACCCCAGGACCCGCCGGGGCGCGGAACTCGCGGATACGGCCGGTGGCGGGCACGAACCCGGCGAATGGATCCTCCGCGGTGATTCGGAGCTCGATGGCGGCCCCGGCAATCGCAACGTCCTCCTGCGCGAAACCGAGCGGTTCTCCGGCGGCTACCCGCAACTGGAGCACCACCAGATCCATACCCGATACGAGTTCGGTGACCGGATGCTCGACCTGGAGCCGCGCATTCATTTCGAGGAAGTAGAAGCGCCCATCCGGATCGAGAAGGAACTCGACCGTCCCCGCGTTCCGGTAACCGGCATCGCGCGCCAGACGCACGGCCGCCTCTCCCATCGCCGCGCGCAGTTCCGGCGAAGTCGCGGGCGACGGACTCTCCTCGAGGAGTTTCTGGTTGCGGCGTTGGATCGAACAATCCCGCTCCCCCAGATGGACGACGGAGCCGAAGTTGTCGCCGAACACCTGGATTTCCACGTGGCGGGCGTTTTCCACGAAGCGCTCGAGAAACACCCGCGAGTCTCCGAAGGCGGCGTCGGCCTCGGATCGCGCCTCCCCGAAAGCGTCGTGGAGGTTGGCCGGCTCTCGCACGAGCCGCATCCCCATGCCGCCGCCACCGGCGGCCGCCTTGATCAGGAGCGGGAATCCGATCCTGGCGGCAGCCCGCGCGGCTTCCGCCTCCGAGACGATGTCCGAGCCGGCCACGACCGGCACCCCGGCCTGAATGGCCGCCTCGCGAGCGGCAGCCTTGTCTCCCATCCGGCGCATCGCGTCGGGAGGCGGTCCCACGAAAACGACGCCGCGCTCGGCGCAGCGAGCCGCGAACTCCCCGTTCTCCGCCAGGAACCCATACCCCGGATGCAGGGCCTCTGCCCCCATGGAATGTGCGGCCTCGATCACTCGCTCGCCGTTCAGGTAGCTGTCGCGCGAGGCCGCTCCTCCCACTTCGAAGGATTCGTCAGCCAGGCGCACATGCAGGCTGTCCCGGTCCGCCTCGGAGTGGACGGTCACGGGAGAAATGCCCAGGTCGCGGCAGGCCCGGATGATCCGGACCGCAATCTCGCCCCGGTTGGCGATGAGGACGCGGCGGAACATCAGGTGGTCGGCCACCTGCCAGGATTTCCCCCGAGCCGCAACGTCTCCCGGGGCAGCAGGGAACGCATCCCGTACACGTTTTCGGCCATCACCCCGGCAGTCTGTGGACAGTGTCCTGGCGGCCCGGTCCTCCCGCGGGAGACTTGGCGCTCACACCACTGTACCCACAGGCCGCTAGAGCGGGATGTTGCCGTGCTTTTTCGGAGGATTCCGGTCCCGCTTGGTGGAAAGGGAAGAGAGTGCGGAAGCCAGCTTCCGGCGCGTGCTGCGCGGAAGGATCACCTCGTCCACGTAACCTCGCTCCGCCGCCACGTAGGGATTCGCGAAGCGCTCCCGGTAGGCGGCCACGCGATCGGCGCGCTCCTGTTCAGAATCCTCGGCCTGCTCGAGTTCCCGGCGATACAGGACGTTCACGGCGCCTTCCGGCCCCATTACCGCGATTTCCGCGGCCGGCCACGCGTAGTTGAGGTCGGTGCGGATGTGTTTGCTGGCCATCACGCAGTACGCGCCCCCGTACGCCTTGCGGGTGATCACCGTGACCTTGGGCACGGTGGCTTCGGCGAACGCGTAGAGCAGCTTCGCCCCGTGGCGGATGATCCCTCCCCATTCCTGCTGGGTTCCCGGCAAGAAACCCGGAACGTCCTCGAGCACGACGAGCGGAATGTTGAAGGCGTCGCAGAACCGCACGAACCGCGCGCCCTTCACCGAGGCATGAATGTCCAAGACGCCGGCCAACACGGCCGGCTGGTTCGCGACGATGCCCAACGGGGCTCCGGCGAGCCGGGCGAAACCGATCACCAGGTTCCCGGCGTGCAACGCCTGGACTTCCAGAAAATCACCGTCGTCCACTATCTCGCCGATGAGGTCCTTGACGTCGTAGGGCTGATCGGACTGCTCGGGCACCAGACTGTCGAGCGACGGGATTTCCCGGTCGGGCGGGTCTGCCGACGGACTCCGCGGGGGTTGTTCGAGGTTGTTCGAAGGCAGAAACGACAGGAGTTTTCGGATCAGACCGAGGCAGTCCTCGTCGTTTTCGCCGAGGAAGTGGGCGTTCCCTGACACGGTGTTGTGGGTTTCCGCGCCGCCGAGGTCCTCCATGGTCACTTCCTCGTGGGTGACCGCGCGGATCACGTCGGGCCCGGTCACGAACATGAAGCTGGTGCCGCGGGACATGATCGTGAAATCGGTGATTGCCGGGGAATAGACGGCACCGCCTGCACACGGCCCGAGGATGGCCGAAATCTGGGGGACCACCCCCGAAGCCAGCGTGTTTCTCAGGAAAATATCCGCATACCCAGCGAGCGAAACCACCCCTTCCTGAATGCGGGCCCCGCCCGAATCGTTCAGTCCGATGATCGGAGCCCCCTGCCGGACCGCCAAGTCCATGGTCCGGCAGATTTTTTCGGCGTACGCCTCACTCAGCGAGCCGCCGAGAACCGTGAAATCCTGGGCGAACAGGTAGACCAATCGTCCGTCAATCCGCGCGTATCCCGTCACCACTCCGTCCCCGGGATAGCGCCGGCGGTCGAGGCCAAAGTCGCGCGAACGATGTTCGACCAGTTTCCCGGTCTCCTCGAAGGACCCGGCGTCGGCAAGCGTCGCGATCCGCTCTCGCGCCGTCAGTTTTCCCGAACGTCGCTGGCGTTCGAGCCTCGCCTCGCCTCCCCCCGCTTCCGCAGCGCGGTTCCGCGCTTCAAGTTCGGCGAAGGCTTCCCGACGCTTCCCGGATTTCGCCGACACAGGGTCCAGCCCCCGTCAGGTGACCCGCAGTCCGTGGATGGAGTGGCGTGAGCGCCGAGACCGGCGAGGCGCCCGGCTGACAAGGCGCGCGAGGGAGGAATACCTGGTTGTATTCCGACCGAAGCGCAACGATGAGCGACGCGAAGCGACGCGGTTCAGCCGGGATGCATCGCCGGTCGAACGCCGCGTCACTCTATTCACGGACTGTTACGGCGGCCCAGTCCTTCAGGAAGCGCTCGAGACCGATGTCCGTCAGCGGATGTCTGATCAGCAGATCCAGCACCTTCGCGGGCATCGTGGCGATATCGGCTCCCAGCCGCGCCGCTTCCACGACGTGCAGGGGATTCCGGATGCTGGCCACCAGAATCTGGGTGGAAAAGCCGTAGTTGTCGTAGACCTCCCGAATGTCCGCAATCAACTGCATTCCGGGAGAGGCAATATCGTCGAGCCGACCCACGAAAGGACTCACGATGTAGGCGCCAGCCTTGGCGGCAAAAAGCGCCTGTGGAACGCTGAAGCAGAGGGTTACGTTGACGCGAATCCCTTCCTCCTTCAACTCCCGGACCGCGCGCAGGCCATCGGGTGTCAGCGGACACTTGACAATGATGTTCGGGGCGATGGTGGCGAGTTCCCGGCCCTCGGCCACCATGCCGGCGGTGCCCGTCGAGAGCACCTCCGCCGAAACATCGCCCGGAACCAACTCGGCAATCCGAGCCAGGATTTCCCGCGGGTTTCCCGTTTCCTTCGCCATGAGCGAAGGGTTCGTGGTGACGCCGTCCACGAGCCCCATCTCGGCGGCGCGCGAGATCTCGTCGAGGCTGGCAGTGTCGAGAAATATCTGCATTCGCGCCCGGCACCCACCGGCCCGGAATCCGGCCCGGAATCTGAACCCTACGCCCGATGCGATTCTACCGTCTGCCGGACCGATCAGAACCCCCGTCGATCCTCTATCTCGGATTGGCTCTGCGGCTCTCGGACGGCAGGCTCTCGTTGGGCGGATCGGCGCCGTCGATGGCCGTCACGGCGTAGCGAAAGGCCCCCCGCGGATCCCGGGCTCCGTCACCGAACGTGGTCTGGTCGATGGGCGATTCCGTCAAACGCTCGAAACCGGAGCCGTCCGGGCCGGAGCGGTAGACGTGGTATCCGACAACGTCCTGCGAGACCGACTCGCTCCAACTGAGCTCGGTTTGCTCGGCTCGCCAGAACAGGCGCAGATCCGACGGAGGCAGCGGTGGAAAGACATCGACCGGAGTGACGCAGGCTTCGGTTGACAGGGGCCCGACGCTGAGCGCCGATGATCCGGTCCCGGAGACCCGGATCGGGATCGGGCTCCAGGGCGCCCCTGCCGCCTCCAGCGCGTCCGGGGCCGAAGACACCGGATCCTCGTTCGGGCTCGCGGATTCCTGAGACGGGTCGGTCGGGGCAACGCCTTCGACTTCGGGGTCCTGGAAACCGGGCGCCTCCGTGCCGACGTTCGCCTCGAGATCGCCCGACACCGAATCCGGACCGGGATCGGGGAGCATCCGTTCGTCATCACCCCCCGCCATGACGAGCCGCGCGCTGTAGCAGACCGCTTGCCCCCAGATCACTTCGTCGGAATCAGCGAGAGTCGGCCCGAAAGACCTTCCGAGGCGTTCGGCCGGGCCATCCCGTCGCCGGAAGACCTCGAAAATCGGGTCGGTCAGGGTCGAAGCCGACTCCAAGCCGGCCCGTGGATCCAACCAGCGGACAGTCAGCGCCTGGGGACCGACTTCAACGCTGACCTCGCGTACCGGCGGAAGCGGTCCGGTCACGTCGAGGGATTGCGGTTCGCTCTCCTCGCTGGAACCACCGCGGGCCTCGTACCGGACGCTGATCTCCAACCGCCGGCCAATCCATTCCGGATCGACCGGAAGTTCCAGGACCCGCTCTTCCCCGAGGACTTCCGAGTCCACTTCGGACAGAACCTCGAACTCGAGATCGTCATAGTCGAGAAGCACCCCCGCGGGCTCCGGGTCGTCCTCCGGCTCCGGGGGTTCGGCAGGGTCCTCGCTGTCAGGCTCTCCCTCTTCGGGTTCCGGGTGGTCCTCCGGCTCCGGAGGTTGGGCAAGGCCTTCGCTGTCAGGCTCTCCCGCTTCGGGTTCCGTGGCCCCCGGCTCTTCCGGCGCCTCCCCCGGCCCCGGTCCCGGGTCCGATTCTTCGGCAGGCAGCTCACCGGCGGCAGGCTCCTCCTGCCCTTCGGCAGCCGGCAACGCCTCGTCCGGCAACGTCTCGCCCGCCTCCCCCTCCGGTTCGGTGGTCAGCGCAGTTTCCGCGGCGGGAGCGGGTGGCTCCCCCTCGGGGGCCAGCTCGACGGTCTCCGGGACCTCGGAATCGGACGTAGCTTCCTCGCCCGTTTGTGTCTCGGTACTTTCCGACTCAGGCGGCTCGGGGACCGCCTCGTCCTCGGGAGGCACCTCCCCGCTTCCTTCTTCCTCGGTGTCTTCCTCGCCCGCACGTTGGGTGGCGCGTTCCTCGGCGGCCAAACGATGGATGTGTACAACGCGGTAGGACACGATCGCTCTGCGCAGCCGTAGCTCCTCCACGTCCCCACCGGAGCTGAGACGCGGCGCGTACCAACGAATCAGGATCTGTCCTCCCTCCTCCCGCAGGGGAAGGAGCCGAGGCGTCTCCGGCTCCACCCGTAGCGGCGGGAGCGGAGGTCCCCGGCGACCGCATCCCGCCGTACCGAGCCCCAGAAGGAGGGCGAGCGCGCCAATCGAGGCGCGGCCCCAACCCGCGAACCCGACAGGCCCGATCCAACTCATCGGGGACATCCCGTGCCCGATCCCGGGCGCGGGCCGCCCGTTCTCGCGCATCAACCGTTGAGGGCCGGCAATCGGTCGGCTGGGTGGTCTAGCAGCCTGCGGCGAAACCCACGCGGCCCAGTTCTCCCGGTGGGGGTTCGCCCGGCGATGCATCCCGGCTGAACCGCGTCGCTGCGCGCCGCTCATCGTTGCGTTTCGGTCGAAATACACCCTTGTCAGCCGGACCCCGGGAGAACTGGGCCTCGCCCCCACCGGGAGAACTGGCCGGACTCGGCGCTCACGCGGGTTCCACCACCGGCTGCTAGAGGATGAACCGGGAGAGATCCTCGTCCTCGATGATCCCTTCCAGCATTCGTTTGACGTACTTCCGGTCAATGGTCCAGTTTTTATCTTCGAGATCCGGGGCGTCAAAGAGGAGTTCCTCCAGAACCTTCTCCAGGATCGTATGGAGCCTTCTCGCCCCGATGTCCTCCGCCCGTTCGTTTATCTGCGCCGCGACGTCGGCGATCTCCCCGATCCCGTCCTCTTGGAAGGAGATGTTGACGCCCTCGGTGGCGAGGAGCGCCTGGTACTGCTTGAGGAGGGCGGACTCCGGCTCGGTCAGAATCCTCCGGAAGTCTTCGACGGTCAGCGGATCCAACTCTACCCGGATCGGGAATCGCCCCTGGAGTTCCGGTATGAGGTCGGAAGGCCGGTTCTCCATGAAGGCGCCGGCGGCGATATAAAGGATGTGGTCGGTGCGGAGCGACCCGTAGCGGGTGGACACCGTCGAACCATCAAGGAGCGGCAACAAATCCCGCTGCACGCCTTCGCGCGAAACGTCGGGTCCGGGCGAGTCATGGAGACTCGCCACCTTGTCGAGTTCGTCGACGAAAATGATCCCGTGTTCCTCGGCTCGTTCGAGCGCCAGTCGTGACAACTGGCGTCGATCCACCAGCCGATCCTCTTCCTCCTGGACGAAGTAGTCGAGGGCCTGCGGAACGGTCATCTCCGTCTTGCGGTATCGCGGCCCGAAGACACCCCGCAGCATTTCCGATGTGTTCACGTCGAGTTCGTCGCCCGGACCGGACAAAGCCTCCAGGAACGGAGCCGGCGGCTCCCGCGTTTCGACCTCGACCATCCGATCCGCGAGTTCGCCGCGCCGCAACCGGCCACGGAGTTTCTCGCGGCTGCGGCGGGCGCGCTGCACTTCCTCGGCCTCCGGGCCCTCGGGGGAGGGGCCAGGCACACCGTCGATATCCTCGACCGAACCCTCGTCGCCACCGTACTGGTCCATAGTCGCCTCCGGCAACAGCACATCGAGGAGCCGTTCCTCGGCGTTCTTGTCCACCTGGTCGCGGATGTCGTCGAGCAGTTCATCGCGGAGGATTTCCACCGATACGTCCACCAGATCCCGGACCATGGATTCCACATCCCGCCCCACATAGCCGACTTCCGTGAACTTCGAGGCCTCTACCTTGACGAACGGCGAACCGGAGAGCCGGGCCAGACGGCGCGCGATTTCCGTCTTCCCCACGCCGGTGGGCCCGATCATGATGATGTTCTTGGGCGCGATCTCCTCGGCCAGGTCGGGCTCGACCCGGAGACGGCGGGCGCGGTTGCGAAGAGCAATCGCAACCGTTCGCTTGGCTGCCGTCTGACCGATTACAAAGCGGTCAAGCTCCTCGACGATTTCGCGCGGGGTGGGATGTTCGAGGTCAGCAGGGGATTCCTTCCCCACTGGAGGGAGATAGTTGACCAGACGTCACACCTCTTCGAACATCACTTGCCCGTTCGTGTAGATGCAGATGCCGTCGGTGACGCGCATCGCCTCCTCGGCGATTTCTCTCGCCGAGAGCCTGGTGCGCGAGGCCAGCGCCCGCGCCGCAGCCATAGCGAAGGGAGCACCCGCCCCAATCGCCATGATGCCGTCGTCCGGTTGCATGAGGTCCCCGTCGCCGGAAAGGAGGAACATGTGGTCCTTGTCGACGACGAGCAACAGGGCATCCAAATGCCGGAGCACCCGGTCCGTCCGCCAATCCTGAGCAAGTTCCACCGAGGCCCGCTCCAGATTGCCCCGATGCGCCTCCAGCTTCATCTCGAACTTCGCGAAGAGCGCCTGAGCGTCCGCGGTGGCGCCAGCGAAACCGGCCAGGACCGACCCTTCGCTCATACGGCGCAGCTTGCGCGCTCCATGCTTGACCACGATGTCCCCGAGAGTGACCTGCCCGTCGGCGGCCAGGGTCGTCCGTCCGCTGCGCCGGACGGCCAGCACGGTCGTGGAGTGGAAAGGGGACGGCACGGGAACTGATGCGGAACCCCCGCGCGCCTGGACCATCGCGAAGCCGAGCGCAACCCGCTGATTGCGGGTAACCGCATGCGGTTTTCCACACGGGGTAGTCGGGCAGTATAGCCGGGGCCCCGAGGGCTTGTAATTCGAGAATGACAACGCCCGAGTGGCCCCGTGAGGGGCGGATCGGCGGTTACTCTGGGCGAATGAGGCTGCTTTTCGCCGTAGTTGTGGTCAGCGGCATCTACGATGTTCTGCTGGGCGGCGCGCTGCTCTTCGCTCTCGAAGAAGTCCGGCGACTGTTCGGCACCGAGCCGCCGCTTTTCCCGATCCACGCAAATCTGAACGGCCTCTTCGCCCTGGGGATCGGTCTTGGGTATTTCGCGATCCTGAAGAATCTGGAAGCGAATCGCTGGTACATCTGGATCATGGGTCCCCTGCTCAAGGGAGGTGGGGCGCTGCTCTTCGTGCTGGACTTCGTGCTCCGAGGTTCTCCTCCCGTATTCCTGGTGTTCGCCGCTTCGGACGGCGCCCTCGCCGCCATCACGACTGTCGCACTCCTTGGCTCTGCTCCTCGGAGCCAAGGCGCGTGAAGAAGCCGCCTCCCAGACCCGACCCGACGCCTAAGTTCTCCGTAGGATCCCGAAAACGGGTCTCTTGCAGGGAGCCGAAGGGAATACAATGTCTCGTCCGCGCCGTCGATGAATTCCTGGGAGCTGCTTCGCCGCCTGGTGGTAGCGCGTCGGGATGACCCCCTGTGGGGGGTTCTGTTTCGCCGGTGCCAAATCCTGATTCGGGCGTCGTTGCGATCGCAGTTCGGGGGCCGCCGGCGAGTGGACACCACCCTCCTGGATGACCTTTCCCAGGACGTAATGGAAAGGCTCGTCTCAGACGGGCGCAGGGTCCTCAGCCGGTTCGAGGGGAAGCGCGAAGAGGCTTTTGCGGGCTACATCCGCCGGATCGCGGAGAATCTCCTCCGTGACCAATTCCGTCGTGACGCGTTCCGCCGGAAGGTGGAAGAAACCTTCGCCCCCGAAGAGCTGTGGCGGCTTGAAGCAGCCCTTGCGGACAGCACGTTCGAGTATGCCGGAGACGATCCCGAAGCGGCGGTGGAAAGTCGTGAGTTCACGGAAAGCGTCGAACGAATGCTCCGGCAGATTTCCGTTGACGATCGCCAACGCGCCCTGAACCGGTTTCTCTTCGAGCTGTATTTCCGTAGCCGGTACAGCATCCCCCAGATCGCGCGGCTGCGGGAGGTGCCGCTCAGCGTCTCCTCCGTCGCCCGGCGAATCGCCCTGATGCGCCGAGAGCTGAAGACGTCCCTGGCACCCCACTGGCAACGGGCGGCTATCCGACCGGCGGGCCGGTCGACCCGCAAAAAACGGACAGCGAAAAAGTCCATCTGAAGCCCAATTCCCCGGCAGAATCGGCAAAACAGCGGCGGCGCTCAGCGGAACCGGGAATCAGCCGTACTTCCGGCACTGAGTCCCACCATCAGGTCCATGACGTTCGTACCGGTCGGGCCCGTGATCAACAGGTCGCCGGTTTCCCGGAACAGTGACCAGGAATCGTTCGTTTGAAGCGTGACGACCGGATCCACCCCCCTCTCCCGAGCCCGGCTCCAGGAGTTCCCGTCAGCGAAAGCCCCGGCCGCATTCGTGGGGCCGTCGGTGCCGTCCGTGCCCGCCGCGAGCAGCGCCACTCCGGGAACGCCTTCGAGATCTCCGGCGGCGACCAGCGCGAACTCCTGGCTCCGCCCCCCCCGGCCGTCTCCCGTTACCCGCAGGGTCAACTCGCCTCCCGCGAGAAGCGCCCACGGGACGGGTTCCGAGCCGAGGACCGCCAGGCGGCGCGCGAACCGGTGAGCGGTGGCGTGGACTTCCCCGGAGAGATCGCGGCCGAAGATTTCCGCGAGGTAGCCGAGGCGGGACGCCTCCTCTACGGCGGCACGAAGGGAGTGGAAGTTGCTGGCGACAATGTGGTGGGGAACCGCGTCGTCGGGGGAGTCCGGGGTTTCGGGAATCGCTCCGGCAACTCCCTCCCGAAGGCGGTGGATGACCGATCCTGGGACGCGGCCCGTCAAATCAAACTTCGCGAGCACCTCCACGGCATCCCGGAAGGTCGTGGGATCGGCCGTCGCCGGCCCCGAACCGATGGAAGTCAACTGGTCGCCGATGACATCCGAAATGACGAGCGCCGCGGCTCGCCCGGGTGGCAGCAGGGGCATCAATCCTCCGCCCTTGACCGCCGAGAGGTGCTTCCTGACCGTGTTCATTTCGTGGATATCGGCACCGCAGGCGAGCAACAGGGAACTCACCCGCGATTTGTCTTCAAGGGTGATGCCGGCGGCCGGAACGACGAGAAGCGCGGAGGCTCCGCCGGTCAGCAGCACGAGGACCCGGCTGTCCTTGCCGATCCTTCCGAGATCCTCGAGCAACCGCTCCGTCGCCGCGACCGAGTTGGTGTCCGGAACCGGATGCCCCGCCTCCTCGACGAGCACGCCCGGAACCTCGATCCGGTGGCCGTGCTTGACGATGACTCTTCCCCCTACGGTCTCCCCGACGAGCCGGCGCTGGACCCCCCTGGCGAGAGCCGCCGCCGCCTTGCCGGCCCCAAACAGGAAGACCGGTTCTCCCTCCACGCGAGGCGGCGGCAGCAGACGCTCTCCCCGGAAGGACCAGCCGGAAGCCAAATCTCCCTGGAGATCCCGTTCCAGGATCCGTTCCGGATCGGCGGCTCGCAGCGCGGCCTGGTAAATGACGAAAAGATCCCGGCGCAGCGGTTCGGACACCGGCGACCGGCCTTTTCGACCCACCATGTCGGTCAAGAACACCGGGTTGGGGATGCCGGAGATACCGGCATCCGGACAGTTAGAGTTGCCCGATGAACGGGCCGGCGCACACGGGCGGACCGAACCCGAAGCGCTGGCACTTCGTATTGGCATTCGCGCCCATCGTCGTGGCGCTGCTCGCCCTCGGCGGCCTCCTCTGGTTTCACTGCGGAAGGGTCTGAGGGAACGACCGGCACCTCCGGGTTCGCGAAAGGAGAAATCATGTCAACCAGTCAATGGTACGTAGCCGAAGGAGGCGGGACGCTTGGCCCGTTCTCCAGCGCTGATGTTCTGCAGGCTCTCCAGACCGGCCGCTGGACCACGGCTACTTTGGTGTGTCCTCTCGGGGAGACCTCCTGGAAGCCGGTCTCCGGCGTCCCGGAACTGCGGATTGGCATTGGCGCCGGCTCAGCCCCGCCCCGTCCTCGGGCGCCGCGCCGGATGCACGAAGTGGACTACCGGATCGTCGGCGAGGAAATGCAGTTCGTGGAAGTCGAGCTCGATCCCGGCGAAGGGGCGATCGCCGAAGCGGGCGCCATGATGTTCATGAGCTCCGGCATCGAGATGCAGACCATCTTCGGCACCGGTGGAGAGAGCGGCTTCATGGACAAGCTGCTCGGTGCCGGAAAGCGGCTGCTGACCGGCGAGAGCCTGTTCATGACCGAGTTCGTGAACCGCGGCGCCGGGAAGCAGCAGGTGGCCTTCGCCTCACCCTACCCAGGCAAGATCCTGCCGGTGCAACTCGACGAACTCGGCGGCCGGCTCATCGCCCAGAAGGATGCCTTCCTGTGCGGCGCCAAAGGGGTGTCGATCGGCATCGCCTTCCAGCGGAAGATCGGTACGGCGCTCTTCGGAGGCGAGGGTTTCATCATGCAGTCGGTCGAGGGCGACGGCCTGGCCTTCCTGCACGCCGGCGGCACGATCGTCAAGAAGGAATTGGCCGCCGGGGAAAACCTGCGGGTGGACACCGGGTGCATCGTCGCCCTCGCGCCCTCCGTAAACTACGACATCCAGTCCGTGGGGGGAATCAAGTCGGCCATCTTCGGCGGTGAAGGGTTCTTCTTCGCCAGTCTCACGGGACCGGGTTGGGTCTGGCTGCAGTCCCTGCCCTTCAGCCGATTGGCCGGCCGGATCCATCAGGCCGCGCGGCAGACCGGCCGCGGTGGCAAAGGAGAGGGTTCGCTCCTCGGCCGGCTCTCCGGGGTCGGTTAGGACGGCTCGTAGCCGCCGGTGGACAACTGACTTGGCCGAAACCACGATTTCCCAAGCTGCCCGGGCGTTCCTGGAGGGTTTCGCCTGGGACGGCTGGATTCCCGACGAAAGAGCCACGCTTCTCTTCGTGGTGCGAAACGGTCGGATCCTGCTGATCGAGAAACATCGGGGGCTGGGCCGGGGAAAGATCAATGGACCCGGGGGACGGTTGGAGCCGGGAGAGACCCCGAGGGCTGCGGCCATCCGCGAAGTCGAGGAAGAGCTGCGGGTCCGGCCCACCGGGATCCATCCCGCGGGTGAACTTCGATTCCAGTTCGTGAGCGGGTATGCGATCCACGTCTATGTCTTCCGAGCCGACGGATTCCTCGGGCAACCGGAACCAACCGAGGAAGCCACGCCGGTCTGGGCGGACGTCGAATCCATCCCCTACGAGCGCATGTGGGAGGACGACGTCAGCTGGCTTCCGCTACTCCTGCGCAACCAGCCTTTTGCCGGCCGCTTCGTGTTCGACGGCGACCTCATGCTGACGAACGAGATCGAACTTCAGAGTGGCTCAGAACTCCGTTCATGGGAGGCCGCGCCCGCGGCACCAATCCCCCGGGAGGCGGCCGGCGCGGACTGAGCGACGCCGGCCACCACATCGGGGCTCGGTGGGTTACTCCGGCGTCTTCCAGCGGCCAGCGTCCACCGGGTCTCCGCCGGAAGCGGTGATCTTTCCGTTCAGGTCGCCGAGTCGCTCACCGAGCAATCCGCCGAGTCGTCCCAGGTGCTGATCCAGCTCGCCTGACAACTCCTCGAACACGGCGTAGGCGCCGTCGGTGGGTTTCGCGTCGCCGTTCTCCACGCTGCGGCGGAGCGAGGCCAGGCGGTTGTTCAGCCGAATCGGGAAGTTCAGGGGGTCCTGGTTGCTTCGGTTCTTCGTCTGGTAGATGGCCTCCTCGACCTCGGTCATCTCCTCGATCAGGCGGCCGCCGTCGGCCATCACCCCCTGGTCGCTGGATCCCTCGAGTCGGTCCTGAAGTTGCAGGCGCACATCCCGGATCTGGATCACGGCTTCGTTCGCGTGGGAGGTCCGATCCCGGATCCTGCTGGCCAGGTCGAATTGCTCCTGGAGGTCGGCGGTGGTCACCCCCTCGAGCCGAGGATCGGCGATCAGCGTGAGGTCCGTGCTCTCGGTCACTCCGGCCGCGGTGACGCTCACCCGGTACTCACCGGGAGGCGCCTTCGGACCACTGGTGGCCCGCGCGCTCCAGAGAATCATCCCGTCGAACTCGACCGCGCCGGAGTAGCGGCCGTTCCAACTGAAACGGTTGAGACCCTTTCCGGTGGTGGGCAACGAAGACCCACGGCTCCGGAAGAAGGAGAAATCCGGTTCGGCCTCGAAGTCCGGCTCGGTTCCTTCGAACCGGTCCACGGGGTTCCCGGCGCCGTCGAAGATCTCGACGACCACGGAATCCACCTCCTCCGAGAGGTGGTACTGAAGCACCGCATTCTGTACTCCGCGCACGGCCGGATCCGGGTCGAAGACCGCCAGCGTCGCGTTGAGCGACGCGGCAGTCAGCTGGCGGAGCGGCTGGATGTCATCCAGGATCCAGAATCCCCGTCCGTGGGTGCCGAGCACCACGTCCCCCTCCTTGACCACGAGATCGCGGATGGGGGTGTCCGGAAGGTTCTGCTGCAGGGACATCCAGCGATCCCCATCGTCCCAGGAGGCGTACACCCCGTGTTCGGTCCCCAGGAAGAGCAATCCCTGCCGCACCGGATCCTCGCGCACGGCGCGCGCGAAGTGTCCAGGGGCGATCCCGCTGACGATCTTCGTCCACGTCGCGCCGTAGTCCGTGGTGCGGAAGACGTAGGGCTCGCGGTCGTCCACCTGATAGCGGTTGGCCGCGAGGAAGATCGTTCCCGGCCGGTGGGCCGACTCTTCGATGATGCTCACCCGGCTGAACTTCGGAAGCTCCGCCGGAGTGATGTCCGTCCAATTGGCTCCGTGATCGCGGGTGATGTGGATGCGTCCGTCGTCGGAACCCACCCAGATCGTGTCGATATCGTGCTGTGAAGGAGCCACCACAAAGATCGTCGCGTAGATCTCGGGACCGTTCATGTCCATCGTGATCACACCGCCGGTCTCGCCGAGCGTTTCCGGATCGGCGTAGGTCAGGTCCGGGCTGATCTTTTCCCAGGATTGGCCGTCGTCGGTGGTCAGGTAGAGGAACTGCGAACTCGTATAGAGGCGGTTTTCGTCGAGTGGTGAGAACACGATCGGGAAGGTCCACTGCCAGCGATCGGGAAGCGCACTCGCGGGTTCCCCGGAAAAGAACCGCGGGTAGACCTGAATGTCACGAATCTGGCCGTTCGCCCGGTTGTACCGGGTCAGCAGCGCACCCTGGCTGCCGGCGTAAAAGACATCCAGGTTGGAAGGATGCTGGGTGATGTATCCGCTTTCGCCGCCGCCCGCATCGTAGTACCAGCGGCTTCCCGGACCCCTCGCCTGCATATGGTCCCAACCCTCACTGGGCACGCAGAGCGTGGAGTTGTCCTGTTGCGCGCCGCAGACGTGGTAGGGGAAGTCGTTCGTCACGTTCACGTGGTAGAGCTGGGTCGTCGAGTAGTCCTGATCCGTCCACGTCTCGCCCCCGTTGACGCTGACGTTGCCCCCGCCGTCGTTCGAGTTGCACATGCGGAGAGGGTTGTTCGGATCGATCCACAGATCGTGCTGGTCGCCGTGGGGGGGACGGATCACGTGGTCGAAGGTCTCCCCGCCGTCTGTTGACTTGTAGAACCCGGTGTTGAGCGCGTACACCGTGTCGGCGTCCACCGGATCCGCGTACACCCGGGAGTAGTAGAAGGCCCGCTGGCGCAGCTTCCGCTCGTTGTTCGTGAGGCGCCAGGTGGCGCCGCGGTCGTCGGACCGGAACACTCCGCCCTCGGGGGCCTCGACGATCGCCCAGACCCGGTCCGGATTCGCCGGAGAAACCGTCACTCCGATCTTGCCGATGGGACCCTCCGGCATTCCGGGGTTTGCGGTGAGTTCGGTCCAGGTGTCTCCGCCATCATCCGAGCGGTAGAACCCGGAATCGGGGCCGCCACCCCACATCTTCCACGCCTTGCGGTAGACCTGCCAGATGCTGGCGTAGAGCACGTCGGGGTTCGTCCGATCGATGATGAGGTCGGCCGCTCCGGCTTGGGGGCTCACAAAGAGCACCCGCTCCCATGTCGCTCCGCCATCGCGTGAGCGAAACACTCCGCGCTCTTCGTTGTCCCCATAGGGGTGACCAAGGGCGGCAACGTAGACGATGTCGGGATTGACCGGATGGATCCGGATCCGGGCGATCGCCTGGGTGTCGCGCAAGCCGACGTGGCGCCAGGTCTCACCCCCGTCCGAACTCTTGTACACCCCGTCGCCCTGGGTGATGCTCCCCCGGAGCTGTGTTTCTCCCCCGCCAATGAAGATAACGTCGGGATTGGTCTCCGCCACCGCGACGGCCCCGATCGAGGAACTCGAGATCTGACCGTCGGTCACCGGCAACCAGGTCGTCCCGGAGTCAACGGTCTTCCAGAGCCCACCACCGGTGGCCCCGAAGTAGTACTCGTGGCGTCGGCCCGGACTGCCGGTACAGGAGAGGGAGCGCCCCCCGCGGGCCGGGCCGATATTCCGCCATTCCATCGTCCGGAGGTGGGAGGCCTCGATCCGCAAATCCTGAGCGAGGCCGGTCGCGGGGAGAGCTGAAATCGCCAGACCGGCGAGTGCGATACGTGCGAATACCAGTTGTCGAAGCAACATCAGACGATCTCCTCGGAGAGACGAATCGGAAAACCCAAGAGCATACGGCCTCCGGCGGGGAGCCGTCCCGTACCAACAGTTCGTCGCGAACGGCGGCCGCGGCCGGCCATCCTCACCCGACGGTCGACGCTGACGCGGCCAGGCTGGCTCGGCTCCACACGCTGCCAGCAGCCTGTGGACAAAGTCGCGCGACCAGGTTCTCTCCCGGTGGGGGCTCCTCCCTCGCGCGCCTCGTCAGCCGGACCCCCACCGGGAGAACTGGGCCTCGCCCCCACCGGGAGGACTGGCCAGACTCGGCGCTCACCTCACTGTGCCCACGCGCTGCTAGCATTCCGGACCCCATGGCCAACCGCTCCCGACAGACCTTCCTCAAGCGCCGGAAGGAAAAGGAGCGCGTAGCGCGTCAGCGGGCCAAGGCTGTGCAGCGCCGGGAGCGGTCCATCGAGAAAGAGCGCGAAATTCCGGTGCGCACGGATGGAGATCCGGATATTGAGGGTTTGGTTGCGGGTCCCCAGGAACCCGTCTGGAAGATGGCCGACGTCCTGACAGACGATGAACGGGTCGCGCTCGAAGAAGAGGAAGAGGAAGAGGAACAGGCCGCATCCTGAGCGGTTGCGCGCAGCCTCCCAATCAGCCGGTCTCCCGGAGAACACCCCGGGGGACAAGGAAGCGCTTCGGTTAACAGCCGGTGGTGGAACCCGGGTGAGCGCCGAGGCCGGCCAGTTCTCCCGGTGGGGGCGAGGCCCAGTTCTCCCGGTGGGGCCAGTCCTCCCGGTGGGGGCCCGGCTGACAAGGCGCGTGAGGGAGGAGCCCCCACCGGGAGAACTGGCCCGGGTGTATTCCGACCGAAACGCAACGCTGAGCGGCGCGCAGCCGGTGGTGGAAACGACGTGGTGAACAGCCGGTGGTGGAACCCACGTGAGCGCCGAGGTTGGCCAGTTCTCCCGGTGGGGGCGAGGCCCAGTTCTCCCGGTGGGGCCAGTCCTCCCGGTGGGGGCCCGGCTGACAAGGCGCGTGAGGGAGGAGCCCCCACCGGGAGAACTGGCCCGGGTGTATTCCGACCGAAACGCAACGCTGAGCGGCGCGCAGCGACGCGGTGAACAGCCGGTGGTGGAACCCACGTGAGCGCCGAGGTTGGCCAGTTCTCCCGGTGGGGGCGAGGCCCAGTTCTCCCGGTGGGGCCAGTCCTCCCGGTGGGGGCCCGGCTGACAAGGCGCGTGAGGGAGGAGCCCCCACCGGGAGAACTGGGCCGGGCGTATTCCGACCGAAACAGCAACGATGAGCGGCGCGCAGCGACGCGGTTTGGCCGGGATGGATCGCCGGCCGAGCCCCCACCGGGAGAACTGGGCCGCGTGGGTTTCATCACCGGCTGTTTGGCCGGGATGGATCGCCGGCCGAGCCCCCACCGGGAGAACTGGGCCGCGTGGGTTTCACTACCGGTTGTTTGGCCGGGATGGATCGCCGGCCGAGCCCCCACCGGGAGAACTGGGCCGCGCGGGTTTCACCACAGGCTGCCAAGGAGGCAGCCGTCAGTTGCGGCGCGCGCCTCGCCGGCTCCGCGCTTCCGGCTGGTTCCGCCGTTCGGGGCGGACGCGCTCGCCGCGGTTCTGGCGCATCTGCGCGAGCCGCGCGCGCTGCTCTTCGCTCAGGATGCCGGCCAGCCGGTCCCGATCGGCGCGTCCCCGAACGACTGCATCGGCCTGGGCCTTCCCGAGGGCCTCTCCGAGCGTCTGGATCTCCGCTGCGGTCCTCTCTGAGTCTCGCGCCGCTTGACGGAAAGAGCGTCGCGCGTCGGCAATCTCGCGCCGGCTGTCCCGGCGGTTGTCGCCGATTTCGCGCATCGCCTGTCGCATCTGATCGCGCTGATCGTCAGTGAGGTCCAGCGCCGCGGCCGCCCGGCGTCCGAACCAGCGTCCGGCCTGATCTACGCGGGAATCACGGCGGGAGTCACGGCGGGTGCGACGTTCCCGAATCACCGTCCCGCGCTCGAACCGGCGCGCCATCCGCTCGCGGCCCGGCTGAACCGCCGACTGAATTCCGGCCTCCGCGGACGAAACGGCGGCGACGCGGGCATCCGGCTCCGGGCGGGGTTCCGCCGCTGCCTGTCCGACGGAGGCGAGGCCAAACGGCACGGCCACCAGGAGAGTCCGGAACGGGCCGAACCGAACCGGCGCGGGGCGCTCGATCTTCTTCATAACAATGGCTCCTTTCCGCGCCTTGGGGCACGAGACAACGCACCAAAACGCAACCGGCGTGCCAAGCTGGCGCGATGATAAGGTTGGCCGGTTCCGACGAAATATCGGTTGGCGGGGTAGCTCAGCCGGTCAGAGCGAAGGACTCATAACCCTTAGGTCGGCGGTTCAAGTCCGCCCCCCGCTACCGACGGTAACCTCCAAGTTGGAGATCCCATTGCTGGAGATGTCTATGGACATGAAGAAAACGTTCAAGATCAAGGCTCGGCGCGGTGTCCAGTGTCCCGAGGTGTATGCGAACTTCTGCGAAGCAACGCATTCGCCGTTCGATCTGACGCTCACTTTCTGCAGTCTCACGGGCATTCAGCCGGAGGATCTTTCCCATACCGATGCGACCGGGGAGCCTGTCGTGCACGCGGATCCCAAGACCCGGGTCACGCTTCCCTTCCGGATTATCCCTGCCCTCATCAAGATGCTCGAAACCCAGTTGCGCGCCGTAGAGCAGGCCGAAAATGAGAATGTCCCTCGACCCCAGGGGACCGATTCCTCCACGGTTCATTAGCAGCCCGTGGAAAAGCACCCCTTCGCACGCCTCGCCTGCGGCGCTCCGCGCCGCAGGCGGACACGGGCCGACTTTCGCCACCCGCTGCCAAGGCCATCGCTGACTGGTTGCTGAGATGCCGGTAACTGGCCGTCCCCGCTTGCGCGCCGAACCGCCGAGGGCCCATCGCACGGAACGGGACGGGGCTTTGGACCGGATTCAGACCGCGCGAGCCTCGGTGACCAGAACATCGCTCTGGTTGAAGCGCGGGAGCGTCGCCGTGGTGGCGGGCGCCATGGGCGTCGGCGCCCTGCAGGGATGGCTGTTGCTGCGCCTGGCAGCTCTGCCGATCGCGCTGTGGTTTTGGTGGCTCGACGCTTCGCTCACCCGCACCGACGAGCGACTGGAACGCCTCTACGACGACGTGTTCCAGAGGACCGCGGAACCGCCCCTGATGGGAGACGAGACGGGGGCAGCCGCCCGGATGACGGAGCCGCCCGGTTCGCTCCGGCAGGCCCTGCTGTCAGGACCCGGAGCCAGTCTCCACTGGATGATGACCGGAGTCGCCACCCTCTTCAACATCCTGGCCTGACTCTGCGGGGACATCCCCGAGCGCGGGAAGCGGGATCCGTTCCTCGATCAGCATGATCGGAATCCCGTTCCGGACGGGATAGAGGAACTTCCCGTCCGCCCGAACCAAGCCGCCGTCCACGGCCTCGGGCTTCGCAGTGCCGGCCGGCGCCTCGAGACTTCCGTCGCGGATGGCGCGGTTCACGGATTCCACCAGCGCCGCAGGCGCCACCCTTACCGGTTGGCGCGTCTCCGGGCAGCAGAGGATTTCCAGGAGTTCGGGATGGATCATCGGGTCACGGAGCCCAGCGCGAGCAGGGGGCTGGTGCCGGAGGAGGGACTCGAACCCTCATGGCCCCAGGGACCGCGGGATTTTGAGTCCCGTGCGTCTACCAATTCCGCCACTCCGGCTATCCCCCGAAGTCACCGCCGGACCGGCGCTCGGACGGACAGTCTACTCACGGCCCGTGGGGAAAGCACCCCGGATCGCGTCCATGACCGGAAACGCGCCAAATCTCAGATCTTTGGTTGCGGGTGCTCTCCCCCACGGGATGGCGGCGCGAATCGCTCCGCGATGCACCCCACCGTCTTTCGTGAGGAGGGGAAACCCCTCCCCACACCCGTCGCCTGCGGCGCTGCGCGCCGCAATTTGACGCTGCGCGACTTGCGCCACCGGCTGCTGACAATCCCTCCTCCCAAGCGTCCTCGACCCTGAAGGAGACGTCGCGAGGGCCGTCATTCGTACCTCTCACCCGGCAGCGGGCAACGACGAGGTTCCGAGAGCCAACCCCGGCAAGTCGACAAAGTCACCAAATCCCAGGAGTGCCAGCGGTCGGGTCTTTCCGAGTGTGGTAGCATCAGGGGTTCGCGTACTAAAAATGCTATCCGGGAGGCGTCGTTGAGTATTGATGCGGTTTGAAGTGGGAGACAAGGTGATCTACCCGAATCAGGGGATCAGCGTCGTCGAGAGCATTGAATTCACCAACGTGGCGGCGGGGCTGAGCTTCTATCGTCTGCGCCTGCTGGCGAAGTCCACGCTGGTCATGGTGCCGGTGGACAAGGTAAATGAAGTCGGGCTGCGCCGGATCATGACCGAAGGTGACGTCGAGGAGGTTCTCGACGTTCTCGAAAACGGCGCGGTGGACGAACAGGTCAACTGGAAGACCCGTTACAAGGACAACTCCGACCGCATGAAGAGCGGTTCTCCGGTGGAGGTCGCCAGCGTCCTCAAGGGTCTCTTCTACCTGAGCGAGCGCAAGACCCTTTCCTTCCGCGAGAAGCGGATGCTCGACCGGGCGCACCAGCTCACCGTGACCGAGGTCGCCGAAGTCGCCGACGAGACCCTCGAGGCGGTGGAACGCAAGGTCGTGGAGGCGCTGCGCCGGAGCCGGAACGGACTGGAGGGCCACGAGGCCCGAGAGGGAGAGCACGAAGGGAGAGCCGCCGGCGCCGCCACCAGCGTAGTAGTGCCCCTGCGACCGCCCAAGCGGCGGAGGCTGGCCAAGGGCTTGGACAGCGGGCGGCGTCCCGTCTCCATCTCCATCAACCGCTACTAGCGCCCCGGGGGGAAGCACCCCGCTCGCGATCACGACGGGAAACACCCCAAGTCTGCGGAATCGGTCGGATGCGGGGCGCTTCCCTCCCGGGATGGCGGAGCGCATCGCTTCGCGATCCGCTCCACCGTCTTTCGTTTCGAGGAGATACCCCTCCCGAGCGGCGCTCGGCACCGCGGGCTCGGGCTGGCGCCCAGCGACTTCCTCCACACGCTGCTAGGCAAGCGCATCCGCGCCGGAAAAGAATTCGGCGCGTGACTGCCTGAGCGGCCCATACTCATGGTTCGAGAGTCTGTCCGGCGCAGGCCATTACGGACCGTACGCGCCATCCTCGGCACCATTGGAATCGCCGCGGTTTTGCCGATTCTGCTGTTTCTCGGGGCGTTCCTGATGCCCCTCGGGGATGTCTTCAGCGGCCGGCATCGTCTTGGCTACGAGATCGGACGCCAGATCATTGCCGTTCTCTGGTTCATTGGCGGTATCCGGATGCGCGAAGTGGATCGTTGGCGCGTCAAGCCGTTCGGTACGCGGGTGTACATGCCGAACCACCAGTCGCTGACGGACATGCCGCAGGTGCTCTACCTCCTGCCCAAAGCCAACGGAACGCTCATCAAGAAAGAGTCATTCCGGGTGCCGCTGCTCGGCTGGGGCCTCCGCGCCGCGGGATTCACGCCCGTGGACCGGTCGGGTATGAAGGCGGCCCGAGAGAGCCTCGAAGCGGCGGTCACCGCTCTCAAGGGTGGTCGATCGTTCGTGATCGCGCCCGAAGGAACCCGTAGTCGCACCGGGGAACTTGGCCCGTTCAAAACGGGCGGATTCCGTCTCGCAATCCAGGCGGAGGTCCCGATCGTGCCCATCACGGTTACCGGGGCCAGGGACATCCTTTCGCCGGGCGGCAAGCTCATCTATCCGGGAACCATCCAGGTCCGGTATCACGACCCCATAGAGACCAAGGGAATCGATGGCCGGGACCGCCGGCAGATCGGAGCTCTGATGGACCGGGTCCGGGACGCCATCCAGAGCGGGCTCGACGAAGTGGAGCCAACCGCCAGCGGATGATCGGTCAGAGCCCAAACGGCGGCCGAACGGAGCACCACCCGGCGCGCGCCGGCGTTCGAATTCGGCACTGGCAGCCGGTGGTGAAACCCGCGCGGCCCAGTTCTCCCGGTGGGGGCTCGGCCGGCGATCCATCCCGGCCAAACAACCGGTGATGAAACCCACGCGGCGTTCGGCCGGCGATCCATCCCGGCTGAACCGCGTCGCTGCGCGCCGCTCATCGTTGCGTTTCAGTCGGAATACACCCGGGCCAGTTCTCCCGGTGGGGGCTCCTCCCTCACGCGCCTTGTCAGCCGGACCCCCACCGGGAGAACTGCGCGTCGCTTCGCGCCGCCCATCGTTGCGTTTCGGTCGGAATACACCCGGGCCAGTTCTCCCGGTGGGGGCTCCTCCCTCACCCGCCTTGTCAGCCGGACCCCCACCGGGAGAACTGGGCCTCGCCCCCACCGGGAGAACTGGCCGACCTCGGCGCTCACGTGGGTTCCACCACCGGCTGTTCACCGCGTCGCTGCGCGCCGCTCATCGTTGCGTTTCAGTCGGAATACACCCGGTATTCCTCCCTCACGCGCCTTGTCAGCCGGGCGCCTCACCGGCCTCGGCGCGCTCACGCGGGTTCCGCCACCGGCTACTAGAATCAACGCCTCCCGACTCCTGATCGAGTCGTCCTGCGGGAGACCCCGGTGCCGTAATGGGCCGTTCGCGACGCCTGGAGCACGCCAGCCGACCGCGCAGCGGTCCCAGGCCGGCAGCACCTTCCATCTAGGCCGCCGATTTCGCTCCCCGTCCGCATTCCCCGCATTGACCCATCAAGCAACAGAACAGTTCGGTTTCGCCCGGAGTCGCCACGACGTGCGGCTTGCCGGTATCCGCTACCCCCGCCGCATCTTCTGGAATCTCTCGAGCGCCGCGCTGACCCAGGAAGCCGTCTTTCGCGGGGAGGCGACCTTGGCGCACGGCGGGCCGATCGTGGTCCGTACCGGGGAGTTCACTGGCCGTTCGCCCTCCGACAAGTACGTGGTCGGCGGCCCGGCGACGAACGACGAGGTGTGGTGGGGCCCCCACAATCAGCCTTTCCCGAAGTCGCGCTACGCGCAGTTGCGCTGGCGCCTCACCGCGTACCTTCAAGGACGGGATCTGTTTGTGCAGGACTGCTACGTGGGCGCCCATCCCCGCTTCCGGATGCCCCTGCGGGTCATCACCGCGGAGGCCTGGCAGAGCCTGTTCGCGCGCAACATGTTCGTGCGGACGAGAGACCGCGACACGCTGGGAGAACACCTTCCGGAGTACACGGTCATCGCGGCGCCCCGGTTCCGCGCCGCGCCGGATCAGGACGGCACGCGTTCCGAGGTCTTCGTCATCGTCAATTTCGAGCGGAAGGAAATCCTGATCGGCGGCACCGCCTATGCGGGCGAGATCAAGAAATCGGTGTTTTCGGTCATGAACTGGCTGATGCCGGAACGCGACGTATTGCCGATGCACTGCGCGGCGAACTGCGACCCCGACGGCGGGAATCTCGCCATCTTCTTCGGCCTCTCGGGAACCGGGAAAACGACGCTTTCAGCGGATCCCGGAAGAACGTTGATCGGTGACGACGAACACGGCTGGGGGGCTGACGGTGTCTTCAACTTCGAAGGCGGCTGCTACGCCAAGGTAATCCGGCTTTCCCGGACCGGGGAGCCGGAAATCCACGCCACCACCCGGAAGTTCGGCACCATTCTCGAAAACGTGGTGGTGCACGAGGACACCCGCCGGCTGGATCTCGACAGTGCGGAGTTCACCGAGAACACCCGCGCCTCGTACCCCGTGACCCACATCCCGAGCGCTTCCAGGACAGGGGCCGGCGGACAACCCGAAGTCGTGCTGATGTTGACCGCCGACGCCTTCGGCGTACTTCCTCCCATCTCGCGGCTGACTCCCGAGCAGGCCATGCATCACTTCCTCTCCGGCTACACCGCCAAGGTCGCCGGAACGGAACGGGGAATCAAGGAACCGCAAGCGACGTTCAGCGCCTGCTTCGGAGCGCCGTTCATGACGCGGCGGCCCGAGGCGTACGCGCGCTTGCTGGGACGCCGCATCCAGGAGAACAACGTACGGTGCTATCTCGTGAACACCGGCTGGGCCGGCGGTCCCTGCGGGGTTGCCGACCGCATGCCCCTCGCCCTGACTCGCCAACTGGTCCGGGCGGCCCTGAGCGGAGAAATCGAGCGGGCGGGGTTCAGTCAGGAACCGGTCTTCGGTCTCGACATTCCCCGTGAATGCCCCGGCGTTCCGTCCCGGGTGCTCGATCCTCGCCAGACCTGGGATGACGGGTCGGCCTACGACCGGCAGGCACAGCAGCTCTCCGAAATGTTCGAGGAGAACGCGAAACAGCTCGGAATCCCGGCGGCCCCGGCAGCCAGCGAGATCACGCTCGTCCCGACCGGATGAGCGGTTCCGAACGAATCCTTGTCCTCCTCCGCCACGGGGAGAGCGTCTGGAATCAGGAGAACCGTTTCACCGGTTGGACCGACGTAGCGCTCACCGAAACCGGGCGGTCGCAAGCGCGCCGGGCTGGCGAAGGAATGCGGGATGCCGGAATCGTTCCGGTGGTTGCGCACACCTCCGTCCTCAGGCGGGCCATCCACACGCTCGAGGAGGTCCTGGTCCGGCTGGAGTCTCCGGCGATCCCGACCCGGTACGCCTGGGAACTGAACGAACGGCACTACGGGGCGCTCCAGGGGAAGAACAAGGCGGAAACGGAACGCGAGTTCGGCCCGGAAAGGACACTGGCCTGGCGGCGCAGCTTTCGAGACCGGCCACCCCTGGTGGATTTCGACGATCCGCGGAATCCGCGATTCGACGAGCGCTACGCGGCGGTTCCCGCTGAGCGGCTACCTCGCGGGGAATCCCTTCAGGACACCGGGCGCCGGGTCATTCCCTACTGGGAACAGCGAATCGTTCCGGATCTCGCCTCGGGTCCGGTTCTGGTGGTCGCCCACGGCAACAGCCTGCGCGCGTTGATCATGCACCTCGAGGCCTTGGAACCTGCGGAAATCCAGCGAACGAACATTCCGACCGGCATGCCGCTCGTGTACCGCCTCGGCGAGGCGCTGAAGGTAATCGGCCGGCGCTATCTCGCAGGCGAAGAAGAACTCGCGGCCGGAATCGCCAAGGCGATCCAGCGTCCCTGAAGGCGCCTGCCGCCGGGGCTTGGCGCGCCGCCCGTCCCGGACGGCGCCTGGAGGGATGACACGCGGCCGACCGGCTAGCAGAACTGTCGGCAGCGAGCCCTAGCTCGCTGCCCGCGATTTCGGGGGAATGTGTGAAAGGGGCCTCCCCTTTCACAAAAAAAGAAGGAAGCCTCGAATCGGGACTCGCCGAAGCCCGCTCGAGGCGGGCAAGGGAGTGCCGATTCCCGAGCTGCGGATGGAGGGGAGCCAGTTTCTCCGACCGCCCCCATCCGCGCTCCGGGGTCTCCGCGGTGCTCCCGCACCGCTCCGGAAACCCGCGCGGAGCGCGGGCGGGCCGGGAGGGGGGCGTGTGACTTCCCCGTCTCAGGTGTCAGGGGACCGTGCGCGCCAAGCGCGCCCCCTCCTGGCCCGCTCGGCTAACAGCCTGTAGTGGAACCCGGGTGAGTGCCGAGGCCGGCGAGGCCCAGTTCTCCCGGTGGGGCCAGTTCTCCCGGTGGGGGCCCGGCTGACAAGGCGCGTGAGGGAGGAGCCCCCACCGGGAGAACTGGCCCGGGTGTATTCCGACCGAAACGCAACGATGAGCGGCGCGCAGCGACGCGGTTCAGCCGGGATGGATCGCCGGCAGAACGCCGCGTGGGTTTCATCACCGGCTGTTTGGCCGGGATGGATCGCCGGCAGAACGCCGTGCGGGTTCCTCTACAGGCTGTTTGGCCGGGATGGATCGCCGGCAGAGCCCCCACCGGGAGAACTGGGCCGCCTGGGTTCCACCACAGGCTGTCAGTGGCCTATGTGCCCCAGCGGGCCCCGGGCTGAACCGCGTTTCGCTCCACTCTCGTCGTCGTCGCCGTTTCCGCTGCCGCGGAGTAGCGCCGGCACGTCCACGCCCGTCGAAGTCTTCAACTCCTCCAGGAAGGCGGCAATGGAACCGGTGAGGCCGCGCACGTGGTTCGGAAGCGCGTCACCGCCCCCGGAATCCACCACCGTGAGTCTTTCGACATGGAGGTTGTCGTGGAGCACGTGGGTCACCTTGTCGAGGAGCTGGGGAAGCATCTGCAGCAGCATGATTTCCCGGGTCGTGTCGTCGGTCCACTGGGCCTTGATCTCGGCAAGGGCCTCCGCCGTCGCTTTTCCGTTCTCCCGGATACGGGACGCCTCTCCCCGGGAGGTCAGCTCCTGGGCTTGACTCGCCGCTTCGGCCGGGACGATGGTGTTGGCGGACTCCCGCAGCTTGTTGCGCTCCACCCGGATCGCTTCGAGCCGGCGCTCTTCCTCGACGCGCGACATGCGCTTCGCCACTTCGGCGACCTGCTCGGCCTGGTTCGCGGTGGCCGCCCGCTCGGCCCGCCGCATCCGGACCCGGTGTTCGGCGTCCACAATGGCCTCTTCCGCCTTCGTCTCGGCGACCACCGCGTTCATCTTGGCGTTCGCCGCGACATCGCGCGCCTCTGCGTCGGCCCGGGCCTCGGCCACCTTGGCATCCCGCCTGACCATGGCGCTCCGCTTCCGCCCGATGGCGTCGAGGTACCCCTCGGTGTCGGACAGGTTCTGGATCTTGAAGGTGTCGAGCACCAGGCCGAGCCGCGAGAAGTCCTTCTGCGCGGATTCGGCCACCGCCTCGGCGACCCCCAGGCGTTCGGCGTTCGCCTCCTCGGGGGACCGGGTCGCGAGCACTCCGCGGAGGCTTCCTTCGAGCGTCTGCCTCGCCACGGTCTGGATTTCGTGCTGACTCCTGCCGAGGAAACGCTCCACGGCGTTTTCGAGTCCGCCCTTCGGATCGCCGGAAATCTTCACGGTCGCCATGCCGTCCACGTTGAGGGAAATCATTCCGGCGGAGAGCGCCTTCTTGACCGTCACTTCAATGGGAATGGTGTTCAGGGAGATCCGCGACACCGTTTCGACAAGGGGCCGGCGGAAACCGCGGCCACCCCGAATGATCCGGTATCCCTTTTTCCTTCCCGAGAAGATCACCGCCTCGTTGGGGGCGCAGACCACCACGTGGGCACGGATGAAGATGACGATCGCCAGTATCGTGGTTATCCCGAGGGCAAGGGCGATTCCAATGGTTCCTGGGGTCATGAAAGGGCCTCCCTGGTCGCTGGCCGGGCGCTCAAATCCGAGTTCCGGCGGCGGGATTCCTCGCGAGAATCAACAGTCATAGTAGAGAGCGAACTCCGCCGGGTGCGGACGCTGGTCCAAGTAGGCGAGCTCGTGGCTCCGCTTGTAACGCACCCAGGTCTCGATGACATCCGGCGTGAAGACATCCCCCCGCAACAGGTAGTCGTGATCCTCCTCGAGCGCGTCGAGAGCGGCCTTGAGTGTCGGCGGCGTGTCGCCGATCTTACGCTGCTCCTCTTCGGGCATCTCGTAGAGGTCGCGGTCCACCGGATCGGGAGGCACGACCTTGTTCATCATGCCGTCGAGCCCGGCCATCATGATGGCGGAGAACGCCAGGTACGGATTGGCGCTCGGGTCGGGACAGCGGAACTCGATCCGCTTCGCACCCGGACTCGCCGAGTACATGGGGATCCGGATCGCGGCCGAGCGGTTGCGCTGGGAGTAGACGAGCTTCACGGGAGCTTCGAACCCGGGAACGAGGCGCCGGTAGGAGTTGGCCGTGGGACAGGTGAAGGCCAGGAGCGACCCCGCGTGTTTCAGGATGCCCCCGATGAAGTAGATCCCCATTTCGCTCAGACCGGCGTACCCGTCCGCATCGTAGAAGAGGTTCTGCCCCTTCCTCCACAGGCTCATGTGGCAGTGCATTCCGGAACCGTTGTCGCCGAAGAGCGGCTTCGGCATGAAGGTCGCGGTTCTTCCATGCCGGTGAGCGGTGTTCTTCACCACGTACTTGAACTTCATCATGGCGTCCGACATCTGGCTGAGCGTCTGGTATTTCAGCCCGATCTCGCACTGTCCGCCGCTGCCCACCTCCTGGTGGTGCAGTTCCGCGTCCACCCCGCAATCCCGCAGATTGGTCACCATCTCGGAGCGCACATTCTGATAGGGGTCCGTGGGCGGCATCCGGAAATAGCCCTGCTTCAGGCCCGGCTTGTGGCCGAGGTTGGGGTTCTCCTCGCGTCCGACGTTCCAGGCGCCGCTGCCGGAGTCCACGTGATAGAAGGCCTCGTTCACGGTCTGATCGAACCGGACGTCGTCGAAGATGTAGAACTCCGCTTCCGGGCCCACGAAACACGTATCCGCGATCGAGGACGTTTCCAGGAACCGCGTGGCCTTCTCGACGATGTTCCGCGGATCGCGTGTGTACAGGCTGAGGTCCACCGGATCCTTGACGTTGCAGATGAAGACCATCGTCGGATCCTCGTAGAAAGGATCGATGAAGCCGCTGTCCGGATCGGGGCGAAGCAGCATGTCGCTGTTTGCGATGCCCTGAAAGCCGCGGACCGACGAACCATCGAAGCCGATCCCATGGACGAACATGTCCTCGTCGAAGGCCTCGATGGCGTACGAAATGTGGCGCCAGCCGCCCAGGAGGTCGGTGAACCGGAAGTCCACGAACCGGATCTTCCGGTCCGCGATCACTCGCCGGACGTCGCGAAGAGACATGGGGGGACGTCAGCCGACGGCCTGCGAGCCACGCTCGCCGGTTCGAATCCGGATGCAGTCGTGGAGGTCGGTGACGAAGATCTTCCCGTCGCCCGGCTGCCCGGTCTGCGCTGCCCGCAGGATTGCCTGCACCGCGCGTTCCACGAAGTCCTCGTTCACCGCGACGTCAATGCGGACGCGCTTCAGGATGTTCACCTGCGTCTGCACCCCGCGGAAGGTGGCTTCGTATCCCTTCTGGGTTCCGTGGCCGACTCCCGCGGTGATCGAGAACTTGTTGATCTGTGCGCCGAAGAGTTCCTCCTGAACCAGGGGAACCACTTCGGGTTGCACCAGGGCGGTGACTAGCTTCATGTCGTAACAGCCTTGAAAAAAGTTCCCGTCAGGAACCCAGAATCTGGAAGCCGGTGTAGGACTCCATCCCGTGCTCGTTCATGTCGAGACCACGAATCTCCTCCATCCGATCCACGCGAAGGCCGAGCACCGCCCTGATGGCGATGAACACCGCCCCCATGGAGATGAAGACGAACAGGCCGGACGCGAAGGTGCCGAGCGCCTGGATGCCGAGCTGCTCGAATCCCCCGCCGTAGAACAATCCTTCGTTGGCCAGGCCGAGCTCTTCGCGTCCCCAGAGCCCGACCGTCAGCGTTCCCCAGATGCCGCAGAGGCCGTGCACCGGGAAGGCGCCGCAGGGATCGTCCACCTTGATGATGTTCATGAGGCGCTCGCCGAGGACGATCACGACCCCCCCCGTCACGCCGATCCAGATGGCGGACGCGGGGCTCACGATCGCGCAGGAGGCGGTGATCGAAACGAGGCCGGCGAGCGCCCCGTTCATCGTGAAGAAGAGGTCGGGCTTTCCGAACAGAGTCCACGAAAGGAAGGTCGTGGTTACCGCTCCGGCCGCGGCCGCGAGGTTGGTATTGATCGCGATCAGGGAAATCAACTCTCCGTCACCGACCGCGAGGGCGGATCCGGGGTTAAAGCCGAACCAGCCGAACCAGAGGATGAAGACGCCGAGGGATGCCAGCGGTACGGAATGGCCCGGAATGGCGTTCGCGCTACCGTCGGCGTTGAAACGCCCCAGCCGCGGCCCCAGGAGCATGGCGCCGACCAGCGCGGTCGCGCCTCCGGTCAGGTGGACGACGGTGGAGCCTGCGAAATCGAAGAAGTTGAGCTGGGCGAGCCAACCCCCACCCCAGGTCCAGTGGCCGACGATCGGGTAGATGAACGAGGAAATGATGAAGGAGTAGGCGAGATAGGCGGGGAACCTCATCCGTTCCGCCATTCCGCCGGCCACGATGGTGGCCGCAGCGCCGCAAAACGCCGCCTGGAACAACCAGAAGGCCCAGAGCGATACGTCGGCACCCGATTCGGCGCCCACCATTAAAAAGCCGCTGGTCCCGAAGAACTGGTTCCCCTCCGAAAACATGATGGCGTAGCCGAAAACGAAGAACCCGATCGACGCCATGCAGTAGTCGAGGAAGTTCTTCGTCAGGATGTTGCAGGTGTTTTTGGCCCGGATGAACCCCGCTTCGAGCATCCCGAACCCGGCCTGCATGAGGAACACCAGGAACGCCGAGAACAACACGAACAGGGTGTCGAGCCCCACGGTGCTCACGCCCCCCGCGTCCTGGGCAAACGCCGGTGCGGCCAGCAGGAGCGCGGCCAACCCGATCAGCGGAATTCGCTTCAGCATCAGGACCTCCTCCTCGGGAGCATCATTGGAAGGAATTCCGCCACCCGGCCGGGTATCCCGTGTCTCGCGAGCGGAATTTACGACCGGAGGGGGTTCCGGGTCAAGAGTCGCACGCAGCTACGGATGGCGCGGCCCCGGAGAACGCCGGTCTTCGGGTCCCCACCGCGGCCCGGCAGGGCCGCGAAACCGAGCCCGGCCAATCGGGAAGAAGCGCTGGGAGCGCCGATCGCCGGCCGGCATCGCCAGCTCGCCGGCGACGCCGCCGGTCTGATCCGGACGATTACGCCGCGAGTCCGGTGACGGTCAGGAGCGCCATCAGACCGAACAAGATCGCCCATGCGTGCACGAACACCAGGGCGATCTGCTTGACGAGGGTCTTCAGCACCCCCTCCGCATAGACCCGCCGGAGCGAGCAGAAGAGCATCGCGGCGACGGCAAGATAGGCAATCACGGAAGGGATTTGGGTTCCGAGGATCAGAGTCCCGGCGGTTCCGGCCACCAGCAGCACGAACGCCAGCGTGTGGAAGTGCAGGGCGAACACCAGGTGCGGGACGAAGAAGCGCTCGCGCCGCCGGTAGAACAGCCTGAGCCATACGGCGAAGAGGGGAACCTGCGCGAACACCGTCCACTGGACCCGTTGGTGGAAGAGCCTCTGTGCGCGTTCCGGAGCCTCGAGCGCGGGCCGTAGCACATGTTGCGAATACCACCCGGGGCTATCTTCGCCGGTCGGCGCCGGATCGCCGTCTTCAACGGCACCGTCAGGGACCGGCGCCTCCGCGGCCGGTAGATCCAATGGCAGAGGACCCGAACCGATCCTCAGCGGCGCCCAGGGATTCGTGCCGGTCGCATCGAGGACGCTGTTCGGCGCGACGATCACGAGGAACAGGAAGGTCACGAAGCTGACCAGCAGATAGAGCCGCAGCGGCGTCACGAACCGGGCGCGCCGCCCTCGCCAGTAATCCGCGGTCAACAAGCCGGGACGGCGGAACAGCGCGATGAGCGTCCGCCAGACGCGGGAATCGAGCGAGAAGACCTCGTCCACCGCTTCGCGAAGGAATTCGCCGATCGACGTCCGGAGGTCGCCCGCGCGCTGCCCGCAGGAGGCACAGTAGTGCTCGACCTGTTCGGATCCGCAGTTCGGACAGCGCTCGACCATCAGTTTCGACTCCCGTAGCCCCGGTTCGGCTCGGGGGGAATGGCAGTCCGGCGATAGGTGCGGCGCACGGAAACTCGGGGCTCGTCCGATCGAGAATGTACGCGATCTGTCCCCTGAGCCGGCGGCGGCCGAAAGAGGACCGCCGGCCCCCAGGCCGGCATCGCCCCGGTTCTCCTGGTAGGGACCCGCAGGCTGGCGAATCGCGCAACCCAGGCCGCGGATCGCACGGGTACTCTGTTCCCGATCGACCCGCCTCTTCGCAGCGGCGCGCCGGACTCGGTGACCCAAGCTTCATGACGCTCCCAGGCTGGCTTGCCTTGATGACGCCATGACAGATCCCTGCCTCAGAATTCAACGTACCTCACGGAGTTGCTCGATGAAGACCCGCTGGCTGTTCTCGCTTGTCCTGTTCCTTCCCATCGGCGCATGGACCGCGGCCGGCGTTCAGGATGATGGCGTGGACGCCATGATCCGGACGATCGAGCGTCCGCAGCAGCCGAACCGCCAGGGTCTGGATCCCTACGCGCTCGAAGAGATCATGAGTCTGGCCGGGGTGCCCGGGGTCAGCGTCGCCGTGATCCAGGACTTCCGGATCCACTGGGCCAAAGGCTACGGGATCGCCGATGTCGCGGCCGGTACCCGCGTCGACACCAAGACGCTGTTCCAGGCTGCGTCCATCAGCAAACCGGTGGCGGCAATGGCCGTCGTTCGGGCGGGCGAGGAGGGGCGATTCTCACTCGACGACGACATCAACGAAATCCTTACCTCCTGGCGCCTGCCCGGGACCCGTCACACCCGCAACCGGCCGGTGACTCCCCGTACCCTCGCAAGCCACACGTCGGGAACCGGGGACGGGTTCGGTTTTCCGGGCTACCACCCCGACGCCCCGCGACCGACGACCGTTCAGATCCTGAACGGGGAGCGGCCGTCCAATGTTGGTCCGGTTCTTCTCGAACGAGAGCCCCTGACGGCGTTCCAGTACTCCGGCGGCGGCGTCACGATGATGGAGCTCGCCCTGACCGACGCGACCGAGAAACCCTTCCCCGAGTTGCTCAACGAATGGGTGTTGGGGCCGATCGGAATGACACGCAGCACATTCGAGCAGCCCCTGAGCGCGGAGTTGGACTCGAACGCCGCCCGGGCCCACGACGGCAACGGCCAACCGAAGGACGCGAAGTGGCACGTCTATCCCGAGTTGGCCGCCGCCGGCCTGTGGACCACGCCCACCGACCTGGCGAAGTTCGCCCTCGATGTTCAGCGGGCGCTCCAGGGGCGGGACCGAACGGTGTTGTCCGCCCTGGGCGCCCAGCAGATGGTCAACCCGGTGGGTGTCGGAGACTATGGAGTCGGGTTCCGCGTTTCCAAGCGCGGACAGGGCTGGTACTTCGGACATGGCGGCTCGAACTGGGGTTTCCGGGCAACGCTGCTCGCGCACAAGGTGAAGGGATACGGCGTGGCGATCATGACGAATGGTGATCGCGGGGGTGTCGTTCTCGACGAATTGACGGCGCGGGTCGAACGAGCCTATGGATGGGACTCACTCGACAAGCCGGTGCCACGTTAGCGGCCACCGAAAGGGATGCCTGCCGACAGGTTTCTGAAGAGTTCGAGGACGCTCAAGATTGTGGTTCGACCCTGGGCGTCCGCTGCCGGACGACGTGCGGCGTGACCTGGTCCGGATGCGCCGGGACTTGCCGGGCCGGAGGCATATCGCGCGGGCAACCGCTGATCAGACGGCCCTAGCGACCCACACCGCACAGCGAGTTAGCAAGGGACCGCCGGTGTTCACACCGGCACAGCTGCGCGACGCGCAGCGAGATCGCGCATCGCAAACCGCGAAGAAGCGCGGGGACGGCTTGGACCGCCGACCTCTGGCCAGTTCTCCCGGTGGGGGCCGGCATCGCGCCGGAGCGCAGCGCGAGCTGGAGACCCGGGACGGCGAGAACGCCACCCCTGCCGTTCCGATCAGGCGCACCAGGTTCAAGCCGACTTTTCCACATCACCCTCCTGAAGCGGGACGGAACGACCCGAAATCCCGTCTATGGGCATAGGGGAAGGCGCCGGTGTCTTCCGCCGCGTCCCACCGGAGGAGTTCCCGATGGCCAGCCCCGCGCCGCAACCACCCGCCCCCCAACCACCCGGGAAGCCGGCTCCGCCACCAGCCGGCTGCCCGCCACGCGATCCCAAAACCAACAACCCGAAACCGGCCGAGGAAGGCGCTCTCTTCCGCGCCCTGGTGGACGTGGGTGTTGACGCGACGTTGGCCTATACTGTTGAAAAGCGGATGCATGCCATGACTTCGGAGACCGCGGCGGCGCAGATTCGGCCGGTGCGCGCGGAACTCCGGGAGATGCGCGAGAGTACGGTCACGAAGGCGGACCTGGCCGAATTTGCCACGAAAGCGGATTTGGCCGAATTCGTTACCAAAGCGGACTTGGCCGAGTTCGGCACCCAGTTCGCCACGAAGGCGGACTTGGCAAACCTGGAAACGCGCATGATCCGATGGATGTTCGGAGCGCTGATGGCCCAGGCGGTGCTCATCGTCGCCCTCGTCGTCGGTTTCGTGAGCCTGCTGCGGTAAGGCCGCCGACCGCGGCGAGCGCATCCTCGACAAGGCGAACATCGCGCGGGAGCGCGAAACAGCGCCGACGGCGCTGAGGCCTGTCAACGTCAGTACGGGTGGGTGGAATACTCGGAGGCCGATGCGCCATTGTCTGGCGATCTTCCTCGGACCGGTTGCGGTAGTCGTGTGCAGTTCCGGCCTCGCCGCCCAGGAAGTCGCAGCGACGAGAACGTCGGAGCCCATCGAAATCGACGGCGTGCTGGACGAGGCGGACTGGGGCAGCGCCGCCGGCATCGAGGCCTTCACCCAGCTCCAGCCGGTCGCCGGCGCGGCGGCGTCCCAACGGACGGTCATCCGGGTGCTCTACGACGAACGGATGGTCTATTTCGGGATCGACAGCCGCGACACGGATCCCGACGCCATCTCTCGGACGGTCACCCGGCGGGACGGCGAGGTGTGGGAGGACGACGCGGTGGCCCTCGTCCTCGACACCTTCGATGACGACAACAACGCCTACGTGTTCATGGTCAACTCGCTGGGCACGCAGCAGGACGAACGTTGGGCGGACAACGGGCGCACGCGGGACATCACCTGGGACGCCAACTGGCTGTCGGCCGGGGCGACGAGCGATCGCGGCTGGTCCGCCGAGGTCGCCATCCCCTTCGAAACGGTCCGCTTCGCGCGGGAAACCTCCACCTGGGGCTTCAATGCGATCCGCTACCTCCCCAGGAATCTGGAGCAGAGCCACTGGATCCCGGGCCTTTCGGAGTGGTTTCGGATCGACGAGATCGGCAGCATCACGGACCTCGATCTGACCGAGGCCGTCACCAAGAGCTACGCCTTCATCCCTTACGTGCAGGGCGTTCTCCAGGAGACCCAGGAGGCCACTACGGAGTTCGGACTCGATCTGCGATACGCGCCGTCGAGCAACATCGGCATCGATTTCTCCTTCAATCCCGATTTCGCCACCGTCGAGGCCGACGTCGAGCAGGTCAACTTCACCCGGTACGAGTTGTCGTACCCGGAGAAGCGTCCCTTCTTCCTGGAAGGCACGGAGAGCTACCGCACCCGCATCGTGCAGTTCTACTCCCGACGAATCGGGGATATGCGCTGGGGCGCCAAGGCCAACGGAAAGATCGGCCGGTGGCGGGTCAACGGGTTGGCCAGTCAAACGGATTCCGCGACGACCATTTCCAGCGCCTCCGGAGAGGGCGCCGTTTACTCGGCGTTTCGGCTGAGCCGGGAGATCGGGGGCGCCTCCAACGTCGGGGTCATCGGCGCTAATCGCACCTACGAAGGGGCGAATGAAGGCTCGCTGGGACTCGTCGGGACCTTGTTCTTCTCGGATTACCTCGGTATGACGTCACAGGTCATCCGGTCGTACGGCGCCCACGACGAAGGGGCGTGGACGTACTTCTTCCGGCCCTCCTACGACTCCCAGACCGGACATTTCCACGTCCGCTACACGCACGTCGGAGAGAACGTCCGGGAGAACATGAACCGGGTCGGCTTCATTCGGGACGACGACCGGCGCGAGGTGGACTCGAACGTGCGGAAGCAGTTCTGGATCAACCGAAACGGGCTTCAGGATCTGACCGGCTCGATCAACTACAACCAGTTCTGGAGCCAATCCGGCCGGCTACGAAGTTGGCAGATCCTCAACCGGGTCGGCCTCAATTTCCTGAAGCGGTGGACTCTGGACGTGTCCAACGGGGAGGAGTTCAAGGCCGAAGAACCCGGGCTTTTCGAGAAGCACTTCCGGAACTCCCTCAATCAGGCCAAGCTGACCTTCGACACCCGCACGGGCACCGCAATTTCGGGCTACTACGGCCGCGGCGTCAATTTCGACAGCGATCTCGACCAGTTCGGAGGCGTTGTGGATTGGACGATCACCGACGCCCTCACCGCGACCTACGACCTCAAGCGGGTCTGGTTCGACCCCGACCCCCACGACCGGAGCAGTTGGGTCCACTTCGTGCGAGCGACCTACTACCTGAACAAGGACATGTTCTTCAAGGCGTTCTACCAGACCCGCTACGACGTCACCGGCAGCCTCTCGAGCCCGATGTTCGAACTGGAGCGCGAGACGATCCAGCTCCTCTACGTCTGGAGGTTCTTCCCCCCGTTCGGCTCGCTCCAGCTCGCCTACCAGGAAGGACCCGCACAGTTCGACGACGAACTCGTCAACTACCGCACGCTCTTCACCAAGCTGTCCTGGGTGTTCTGAGGTCCGGCGCGGCGCTGAAAGTCGGCAGAGGCCGTTGGGCAGGGGACCGCCGGTCTCCAGACCGGCATCGCTGCGCGGCAGCGCAGCGAGATCGCGCATCGCCAACCGCGAAGATGCTTCCCATAGACTGGGCCAACGCGCAGAACCCGCTGTCGCGCGCGCTTCACACCCATCAGCGATACGCGTTTCCCGGCCCGCCGGACCGCGGTGCCGGTCTGAAGACCGGCGGTCCCAGCCGTGGGCGCTGCCTTTCCCGAGCGGCGCTCCCTTTGCCGTAGCGCTGTCGCGATGGTGGAGGCGGCGGGAATCGAACCCGCGTCCGAAAGTCTTCTGCAACGACGTCTACATGCATATCCGGGTTGTGGGCGGGAACCCGCGCCCGGAGGCGCCTTTCCCTCTTTCGGTCCCGCACCGCATCAACCCGGCGAATCGCGGCTCGGAACCTATCCCTGATGCTCACCGACGGCTCGGGAAGACCGCCGGCAAAGCCCGCCTAGGTCGACGCCCTTTCCCGCCCGGCAGGCGTGGTCAGGAAGAACGTGGCTACTTAAGCAGCCAGTGCCAGTTCAGTGTTGGCTTTTGTTTTGTTTCCACCGTTTACGAGAGGTGGACCCCCGACATGCAATCGTTGCTTCATGTACCTTCGTCGAACCCAGTGCGCCCCCTCTTGGCGCGATTCAGGCGGCAAGTCCGCAGCTGAAAACCAACCACAGATCCTGAAGGGACCGAATAAGGCCGAACCCTAAGACGCCGTATCGCGAATCGTTTAGCATTCTACTACATGGTGCAGTTCGGTCTCGCCTGCCTTCGCCCATGCGCCCGGCGCCGAGCGCGGGTCGCAGCCGGGTCCTTCCTTCTCCTGTTGGGGAGCACGCTGGGGCAGACCGGTACCCCAACTCCCGGGGCCCCGCCTCCCGCGGCCCCCGCCGCCGATCCCGGCGCGTTCTCCGGTATCCCCTGGGAGTCGCTCGAAACCCCGCCGCCGGGGCTCGCGGCGGTTCGCCGCGCCGCCACCATCGAATCCCGCACCGACCGGCAGAAGGCGCTCCAGGCGATCGCCGATGACCCGGCCATGTCCGCCCGGGTGCGGGCGGCGGCCTCCTATCGGCTGGGCGCGGACGCCCTGCGGCGTGGAGGCTGGTCGGAGGCGGAAAAACGGCTCACCGCACCCGAACTCTCGGAGGCCCAACTGACGGCCGACGCCCTACATCTCCTGGGCAAGAGCCTGCCGGGCTCCCGCCGGAAGGACGCCATCGCCACGCTGCGGCGAGTGCTCGACGAGTTTCCGGAGTATTCACGCAAGCTTGAGGTGCACCTCGAGTTCGGACGCGTCCTCGGCCGGACCCAAGAGCGCGAAGAGGCCCTCACCCACCTGGAGGTGGTAATCGCCGAAGCTTCCTTCAAGCTCCGGGGAGAAGCGCTGGCCGCTACCGCGGCCGTTTTGGAACGGCTCAGCCGCCGGGAGGAAGCCGCCCGGCGGCTGGAGACCCTCTACTACGACATGGCGACCCACAAGGAGTCGCTCCCGGCCGGCCGGCAACTGTCCCGGCTCTACAAGCGCCGGGACGTCAAATCACCCTCCGCTGCCGAGAAGTATCCGAGGGCCATGCGGCGGGCCGAGGGTTTTGCCCGGGCGGGGAACCACCGGAAGGCCCACGAAAACTACCGGGAGATCGCCGGGCGCTTCGCCAAGGCGGGCGATCGAGAACTGGTTCAGCTCCGGATCGGGATTCAGGAGTTTCACCGAGGCCGGCTGAGCGCCTCGCTCCGCACGCTGGCCCGGATAAAGCGCGAAGACCTCCGGCCGGCGGCCCTCTACTACCGCGGGGAGTCGCTCCGGCGGCTCGAACGCCGGACCACCCAGAAACGGGTTCTCGAAGAACTGCTGGCGCTCGAACAGGATCACGAGTTCGGCGAGCGGGCGCTCTACAGCTTGGCCCGCAGCCAGTTGGCCCGAAACGACCGGGAAGCCGCCCTGCCATACCTCACCCGGCTCGCGGAGGCCTATCCGAACGGCCAGCACGGACTCTTCGCGCGCTGGCACGTGCTCTGGGACCGGTACCGCAATGAGAATCTGGGCGGAACGGCCGAGGAGTTCGAGCGCGCGGCGCGCGAAAACCCGGGCGAGTTCATGGCCGGTCAATTCCTGTACTTCGCCGGACGCTCGCTGGACAGAACCGGAGACCCGGAGGGCGCCGCCCGGCTCTACCGGGAGGTATTCATCGGGTATCAGAACTCGTTCTACGGGAGGATGGCCGCGGAACGCCTCGAGGAGATGGGCCGGGGGGAAGCACTCGCGAGCCCGCTGAGCGAGCCCCACCGGCTCCTCGAGCGGTTCCAGGTCCAGCGCACGGCAGAGGCTGCGCGGATCGAGGAGCTCTACGCCGCGGGGTTCGGCGAGCGCGCCCTGGAGGCGGCCGGCGCCGCTTCCCGGCGTGGACTCCCCGACGACCCGGCGTTCGAAGCGATCCGCGGCTGGCTGCTCGCGGACGACAACAAACACGTTCGCGCGATCCAGACGCTCCGGCGCGCCGCGCCGTTCCACACCTCCGCAGCCGGAGAGGCGCTGCCCGATGCCTGGTGGCGGCTCCTCTATCCGTTGCGCTTCGAAGACCGGATTCAGGAGCGCTCCGACAAATGGGAGCTCAACCCCTACCTGGTCGCGTCGCTCATCCGGCAGGAATCTGTGTTCGTCCCGCGGACCCGGTCACCGGTCGGAGCGCGCGGACTGATGCAGGTGATGCCGGCCACCGGACGGGCTCTCGCCCGGCTCGAAGGCGTGAGCTACCGGACTTCGCGGCTCTACGACCCGGGAGTGAGCATCCGTTTCGGGACCCGCTATCTCCATCAGCTCCTCGAGCAGTTTGCGAGCCGGCCGGAACTGGCGCTCGCCGGATACAACGCCGGCCCGCATCGCGTGAAGGACTGGACCGACATGAACATGGCGATCCCGGCGGAGGTGTTCATCGAGGAGATCCCCTTCACCGAAACGCGGAACTACGTGAAGCTCATCCTGCGAAACGAGATGATCTATCGCCGGCTGTATCCGGAACTGGGCAAGGCGAAGAAAGCGGGCGGTGAATGAGCGAGACCCTGGCAGTCCGACGCCGCGGGAGCAAAAAGGCGGCTCTCTTCACCGAGTCGGTCATCCGTGAGATGACCCGGCTCTCCATGCGGTACGGCGGCGTGAACCTCGCCCAGGGGTTCCCCGATTTCCCGGCGCCCGCCGAGATCAAGGAAGCGGCGGTCGAGGCCATCCGCCGGGACATCAACCAGTACGCGATTACCTGGGGCGCGAAGTCGCTGCGCAACGCGCTCGCGGAGCGCTACCAGGAGCTCTACGGGATGGACGTGGACCCGGAACGCCACCTCACGGTGGCCTGCGGCTCTACGGAAGCGATGATCGCCACGATGCTGGCGGTCGTGGACCCCGGCGAAGAAGTCATCGTCTTCGAGCCGTTTTACGAGAACTACGGGCCGGACACCATCCTGTCGGGAGCAGTGCCCCGCTACGTGCGCCTCCAGGAACCCGACTGGACGATTGACGAAGATGCCCTGCGGGCCGCCGTCACCGACCGCACCCGGGCGATCATCGTGAACTCGCCGCAGAACCCAAGCGGCAAGGTGTTCAGCAAGCAGGAACTGTCGCGGATCGCGGCGCTCTGCATCGAGCACGACCTCATCGCCTTCACCGACGAGATCTACGAGTTCATCACCTACGACGGCGCCCGGCACATCCCGATCGCGACCCTGCCCGGGATGGCGGACCGCACCGTGACCATCAGCGGCCTCTCCAAGTCCTACTCGGTGACTGGGTGGAGGGTCGGCTGGACGGTGGCGAGCGAGGAGTTGACCGCCGCCATCCGCAAGGTCCACGACTTTCTGACGGTGGGCGCGGCCGCTCCCTTGCAGGAGGCGGGGGCGGCGGCCCTGAAGCTCCCCGAGAGCTACTACGAGGAACTGCGGAAGGGATACGAAGAACGGCGCGACCTGCTGGTTTCCGGGCTCACCGAGGTCGGCTTTCGCTGTTTCGAGCCCGGCGGGGCGTATTACGTGATGACCGACATCTCCGATTTCGGTTTCCCGGACGATGTGGCCTTCGCGCAGCACCTCGTAAAGACCGTAGGGGTAGCGGCCGTACCGGGATCCAGCTTCTACGCCGATCCGGCCGCAGGCAGCCAACGGATCCGTTTCACCTTCTGCAAGAACCGGGAGACTCTCGTCGAGGCGGTCGAACGGCTCCGTCGACTCCGTTGATCCGCCGCTCGCGGGGCGGGGCACTTCTGGCTGCCCTCGTTCTCGGCGTCACGGCGACCTCCAGCGCCTGGGCGCAGCCGCCCGGTTCCGCCGAACACACGGAGGCGCGGCGCCTGCTGGACGCCGGCGATGGCGACGGGGCCGTCGAGAGCGCGTTCGATGCGGTCACGCGCTCCGACAACTTCTCCCCCCCGGAATGGAGCCAGGAGGTACCCGAAGGGCGCATCGTTCTGGACGAGTTCACCGGCGCGGCCAACGCGGTGTACCGCCTGCGGCGGGCGGCCTACCGGGCAACGCTGGGTGACGCGCTCGCCGCCACCGGTGATGCGGAGGGAGCGGCACGGGAGTATCGGCGCGCTGTCGCGCTCGATCCGCGGCCGGAGACTTGGCGCCGTCTCGCCGATCTTCCGGGGATGCCTCTCGCCGAGCGAGTCGATGCGCTCCTTCGCTCCTGGGCGCGCTCGGGAGGGTCGGATCGGGAAGCCCTGGAACTCCTGCGCGAAACCGGCGCGTTCCGCACCGAGAACGGTCTTGCCGCCGCGCTGGACCGCTTCCGGTTTCGGGCTCCCGAAACGTCGCGGAGGAGACCGCCGGAAGGCACATCACCCTATGAAGCCCCCTTCCCGGACCTCACGCTGGCCGTGGAAGGAGGCGTCTGGTCGAGCGAGCGCTCCTACTCCGAAGGCCGTTCCCTTCTTCTCTATTTCCCGGAGGAGGGCTGCCCCCGGTGCGGCGAGGTCATCGACGAACTGCAGACCGCGCTCCGGGGCCAGGGGGTGGACCTGATCGCGGCGGTCCCGGACACGGACCTCGCGATCCTCATGCGAATCGCAGAACTCACCGGCACCGGTCTGTTCCAGCCGGAACCGCAGACGGCATCGGCGAGGTCTGCGCTCCGGCCCCGCCCCATCGGCCATGTGGTCCGGCGGGACACGGTCGCCTTCCGACCCGAGGGCGATAACGCCGAAACCCTCTGGCTGGCGGCGCGGGCCGGGCTCTCCGTGTGGCGCATTTCCCTCGATCCCGGCGCTTCGGTCCGCCGCACCCTGAACGCCCTATTCCGGTTTCTCGACGACTCTCCGGTCGAGGGCGGGGACGCCTCGCTGGTTGATGTTCCGGACGACCCGGAGGACATGATCGAGATTCTCCGCCGCCTCGAAGCCGGTCCCGAGCCGGTGAGAGACATTGAGGAACGCCTGCTGAACGCCGTTCGCGCCGTCCTGCGCGCGTCGAATGATCCAGCGGCCCGAGGCACCTCGCTGCTCCGCACCGCCGCGGAGCTCGAGGCCGGGGATGCGGCGAGGCTCGCCCTGCTGACGCGCATCGTGCCCCGCTTCGGGGAACGTCTCCTCCAGGCGGCGCAAGAGGTGGACGCAGACGTGGTGCGGGCCATTCCGGGCGGCCGGGTCCGGGTAGCCAGCGCCGAGGGTTTCTTCGTCGTGCAAAGGGACTACGAAGCAGCCGACGGATCTCCCCTCGTGCTGTCCGCCGTGGTCCGGCCGGGAGATCCGGGGGAGCTGCGAGTGCTCGAAATCGTGCCCGGACGCCCGGTGAGCGTTACCGCACGGGAGGAGGGGCTGGTGTTCCTTCGGGAGCAGCCGGATGAGGGACCGTGTTTGGCTTGGGGCCCGCCCGCCGGCCTGCTGCAGGAGGACTGCGCCGCCGAAGTCGATCGGGGGGCGGTGGTGATTTCCCGGAGCCAGCTCGTCACCGGAAGCGAGGCGAGTGACCCCAGCTATCTGCTACGGGTGGACGGTGGACCGGAGGCCGCCGAAGTGAGCGCGCTGACGGAAGGGCTGACCGCTTTCGCTGCCGGCGAACTGGAAGCCGCGGAAGCGGCGTTCATCCGCGCGGCCGAAGCCATCGGGCCCGGCTCGCCGCTCGAGATGGCGGCGGTCCGGTACAACCTCGCGATGGTGGCGGAGGCGAAAGGGGACCGGGAGGGATCGCTCGCCGCACTCCAGGCTATCGGCGACGCATCCTTCCCGGGGGTGCTGGAGGAGGCGATCCGCCGCCTCTACCGCTCCGGCCCCGACCGCTGATCCGCGCAGACCCCGATTCACAAGACGGCGCCGGCCGGTAGGGACCGCCGGCCTTCAGGCCGGCATCGTCCAGCACGTAGGGGCGAACAAACAGAATCGCGACGGCCGCGGATCGCGGAAGTCCACTTCTCCCCGCAGGGCACCCCGCGTCTGGAAGAATCCGCCCACCCCGATCCTGAACGGTCGGCAGGAGGTGATCAGATGAACACGCAGTCGCTCGGCCGCCTGAAGCGCGTCGAGCTACGGGAGATCTGGAACAGCGAATCGGCTGATTTCACGCCCTGGCTCGCCCGCCCGGAGAATCTCGCCGTCCTCGAAGAGGCCCTCGGAATGCAACTGGAAGTCGAGGCGGAGGAAAAGGAAGTTGGCCCGTTCCGTGCCGACATCCTGTGTAAGGACCTCGGCACAAACACCTGGGTTCTGATCGAAAACCAACTGGAGCGAACGGACCACCTCCACCTCGGGCAATTGCTGACCTACGCGGCAGGTCTGCAGGCTGTGACCGTGATCTGGGTGGCCGCGCGTTTTGCCGACGAACATCGCGCGGCACTCGATTGGCTGAACGAAATCACCGATGGCCGGTTTCGTTTCTTCGGACTAGAGGTGGAGGTGTGCCGAATCGGAGACTCGCTTCCAGCAGCGCGGTTGCATGTGGTTTCAAAACCGAACGAATGGTCACGCGCCATCAAACGAAGAAGTGAGAACCTTTCAGACCGGAAAGTGACCCAAGTCAGATACTGGACCAAATTCCATGAAGTTCTCAATGCTGCGGGAGGACCGGTTTCGGGCAATCGAAAACCACAGCCAGAGAGTTGGATGAGCTACAGCGTCGGAAGGGACGGTTTCACGCTAGATACCGCAACGACTTTCCAAAAGAGACGCATTCAGGTCTCTCTCTACCTCTCGGGCGACAAAGCAAAACTCTTTCTCGGCCTGCTAAAGCAGCAGCGAGATGCGATCGAAGAGGGTGTCGGTTGTCCGTTCGAGTGGCGCGAGATGGGCAAACAGTGCCGCATCACGGCGTATCTTGAGAACGTGGATCCGGAAGACGAATCCGATTGGCCCCGACAGCACGAATGGCTTGCGACGAAAATCAACGCTATGCATGCCATTTTTTCGCCTCGCATCAGGAACCTGAATGCAGACGATCTGGAAGAAGGAGAGCACTGACACCCATTTCTGTGCCACGAAGACGATCGGATGAGCGCGTTTCCCGGCCCTACCGGGCCGCGATGCCGGTGTGAACACCGGCGCTCCCGCCGTCCCCGCGCTTCTTCGTTCTCAGCGATGCGCGGGTCCGCTCCCCTGTCGGGGAGCGGTGCCGGTCTGAAGACCGGCGGTCCCTACGCGTTACTCCAGGCCGACCAACCCCTTGACCGACGCGATGAGCTTGAGCGAGTCGTAGCCGACACCGTCCTTGAAGACGGTCACCACGTTCCGGATCTGGAACGGATCGGTCACGGGATCGCCATCGATCAGGATGAGGTCCGCGAGCTTGCCGGCTTCGATGCTTCCGAGGTCGTCATCCACGCCGAGCACCCGGGCGCCGTTCAGGCTCATCACCTGGAGCGCTTCGGACGGAGTGAACTCCGCTTCGAGCAGCAGTTCGTAGTTCCGCTGGTCGCCGAAGCCGGGAAGCGCGCCGCCGTTGCCGGTGGGGTCCACGCCGGAGGCGAGGAGGCCGCCCGCCTTGAAGAAGCGGTATTCGAAGGCCTGCGCCTTCGGGAAGAGCTCCGTGAAGACAGCGTCCTGGGCCGTCGCGATTTCCTCACGGCGGGCGAGGTACTCGTTGCGGGCGCCGGGCGAGAGCGCTTCCAGGTTCCGATCCTCAAGGGGAGGACGACCCGGCACGGACAGTTCATAGACGGCGAGCGTCGAGGTCAGCGCGACCTCGTTGCCCACCATGTGATCGATCGTGGCATTCACCTCGTCGGAGTCGATGTCGACCTCCCGCAGCGTGCTCCGGAAATCCGGCGGGCACTCGTCGGGCTTTTTGTCCTGGTGGTACTCGGTGTTCGTGAAGAACCCGTGCTCCAGCGAGTCGATCCCGAGATCCACCGCCTCCCGGAAAGTCACCGAGCAGAGGTGCGCGGTGAAGCGGAGGCCGTGACGATGGGCTTCGTCGATGGCCGCTCCCAGCTCCGCCCGTGAGATCCGGGTGTAGGCCTTGAACCAGGTCGCGCCCTCTTCGGCCCAGTAGGCCACCACCCGGCGGGCGTCTTCCGCACTGGAAACCTGGGTCATGTAGGGGGCGGCGCCGGAGCCCGAGATGTACGGGCCGGTGATGTGCATCCGGGGCCCGACGATCTCGCCGGCCTCGATGGCGCGGCGCATGTTGATCTCGCTGTACGGGGAGTAACTGCCGGTAGTGCGGATGGTGGTCACCCCGGCGGCGAGATAGAGCCGCGGCGAGGTGGTGTTCATCTGCGAGTGACGCGCCGCGGTTGTGTAGAAGGTGTGGTTGTGGACGCCGATGAGGCCCGGGATCACGGTGTGCCGGGAACCGTCGATCCGGCGGGCGCCTTCGGGGATCTCGACTTCGCCGTCCGGGCCTACGCTCTGGATGCGGCGGTCCGCGATGACGACCGTCTGGCCGGAGCGGGGAGCCGCGCCGGTCCCGTCCACCACCTGGACCCCGGTGATCGCGATGACCGAATCGTCGTACTGGACGAACTGCCGGGCGTTTTCCTGAAGTTCGTCGGCTGACTGCCCGGCGGCAGACACCGGGAGCAGAAACAGCAGGAAGATCCCGAGGAACCTTGAAGCCTTGCGGGCCGCGGAGCGTCCGCGGGGACCGGAACGGTAGAAAAAGAGTGCAGACATCTACGCCTCCCTGCCGGAGCGGAAATCGGCGCGGCAACTATTGGCCCGCCGATCGCGGCGAATCGTCATGGCCCGCCACGGCAATGCGCGATGCTAGCAGCCTGTGGACAAGGTCACGCGGCGTTCGACCGGCTATGCATCCCGGCTGAACCGCGCCGCTTCGCGTCGCTCATCGTTGCGTTTCGGTCGGAATACGCCCGCAGCAGGGTATCCCGATTTTCGCCGTCCATGCGAGAATCACCCGTTCTGATGCGTGCCGCGGTTTCCTCCCACCGGGCTGCCGGCTTTTTCGCCGGTTGTCTGCTTGCTGCCGCCGCGGCGGGCGCCCAGGACGGGATCACACCGCTGGAGACGCCCGCCCCGGACGGGAGCGGCATGTACTCGCTGAACGCGACGGCGGCAGGCGCCACCTTCCTCAGTTGGGTGGAGCCCACGGGAGACGGTCACTCTCTTCGGTTCTCCGAACTGCAACGTCCCGGAAGCAGCGAGGAGGTGACCGCCGATACCTGGGGAGAGCCGAAGCTGATCGCCGAAGGGTCCGGCTGGTTCGTGAACTGGGCGGATCATCCCTCCATTGCGCTGGTCGGGGAGAACCGGCTCGCCGCCCACTATCTGGTCCGGAATCCGGCCGCCGAGGGGCACTACGGCTACGGGCTGAAGATCGTCTTTTCCATGGACCGCGGCGTCACCTGGCGCGATGTGTTCTCGGAGGGACTCGACAACGTCGAGAGCTACTCCGGCTTCGTCTCGTTCACGCCGGAGCCGGGCGGTTTCTCGGCGGCTTACCTCACCCCGCCTCCGGGCTCCAAGGATCCGGGCGACATGACGCTGCGCCTCGCCCGGTTCCATGAGCAGGGCTACCAACTCGGGAACCAGCGGCTCGATCCGGATGTGTGCAGTTGCTGCCCGACCGCCATGGCCGCAAGCGACGGCCAACCGCTCGTGGTGTATCGGGACCGGGTGCGGAACCCACCCGAGGATGATGTGCGGGACATCGCGATCGCGCGCAAAGTCCGCGGCGTGTGGGAGCCGGGGCGTTCGGTCCATGCAGACGGCTGGGGCATCAACGCCTGTCCGGTCAACGGCCCGACGATCGCCGCCCGCGACGACACGGTCGCGGTCGTCTGGTTCACCATGGCCAGCGGTGATCCGGAGGTCCGGATCGCTCTCTCGCAAAACGGCGGAGAGGGCTTCGGAATGCCCTTCCGGCTGGATGGCGGTGCGGCCCGCGGCTACACCGCCGTCACGCTCCTCGACGACGGGAGCGCCGCGGCGGCCTGGCTCGAAACCCCGAACGGGAAACGCGGCGAAGTGCGGGTGCGCCGCATCTGGCCGGACGGACTCCTGGGACCGGCGCTCCGGGTCGCGGAGGCACCTGCGGGGCGGGAAGCCGGGGTGCTGCAACTGGTGCGGGTAGCCAACGAGCCGCCGCCGGAGCCGGAAGAAGACGAGGACGCAGAGGACGAGGGCGAATCGGACGAAGAGGCGGCTGAAGAGGAAGCGGAGGACATCGAGGAGGTGTTCGACGTTCAGGAACGGCTGATGATCGCCTGGCGGGACGGGAAGGTCCGGACCGCGGTGGTCCAGATTTCCGCGCTCGAGAGTCGCTGAGGGGGGAGTCGGCCTCCCCCGGAGTCGATTTCCCTCGCTGAGCGTGGTTTGCGCGAGTCGGCGAAGCCGACGCCGTCCCCAAGGACGAACCGCGCGAGCGAGCCCTTCACGGCGAAGCTGCCCTCCTGGACCGTTCCGCGTCGAGGAGTGCCCGTTTCCGCTTCAGCCCGGAGCGATAGCCGCCAAGATTGCCGTCCCCCCGTAACACGCGGTGGCAAGGCACCAGCACCGCAATGCGGTTCGCCGCGCATGCCGAAGCAACGGCCCGAACCGCTCTCGGTTCCTCGATTTGGCTGGCGAGCTCACCGTAGCTGATCACCTCGCCCTCTCGCACACTCAAGAGAAAGCGCCAAACTTTCATTTGAAAGGCTGTCCCGCGCAGATCGAGCGGCAGATCGGGTCGAGGGGCCCCTTGGCCCAGGTGCGCATCCAGCGCCTCGACCCACGCGTCCAGTTCAGGGGCCTCTTGCGCGTCCGAGGCGATGAGCTCTGCATTCGGAAACTCACCGCGTAACTGCTCGAGAAGGGTCTCCAGGTCCTTCCCGAACTGCACGAAGCACACACCCCGTTCGGTAGCTCCCATGAGTGCGGTGCCGAGCGCCGTGTTTCTCCATGCGTATGCAATCGTCTCTCCCGCGCCACCGGCGCGGTAGGCCTTCGGCGTCATCCCGATGTTGCGCACACGTTCTCCGTAGACTCGACTTATGGATCCAAAGCCCGCTGAGAAGATCGCGCCGGTGATGTCGTCACCCTCCTTCAGGGCCGTCTTGAAGCGCTTCATCCGAACTGCGTCCTGATAGGCCTTGGGCGAGACGCCGAACGCTGCCTTGAAGACACGCTGGAAACGCGAGGGCGAAAGGGCTACCTGCTTTGCGAGCCCATCCAATGTCAGGCGCTCCTCGGCGTGGGCTTCAATGAACCTGGCGACGCCTACGAGTTGAATCAGCCCCGGGTCCGTTGGTCGGCAGCGTTTGCACGGCCTGAAGCCTGCGGCCAGAGCGGAGTCAGGGTCCCGGAAAAACCGCAGGTTCTCCGGTCGAGCCGGTCGCGCGGCGCACGAGGGCCGGCAGAAAACGCCCGTGGTAACCACTGCGTAGAAGAAGCGGCCGTCGTAGGTCTGGTCTCGCGCCGCAATCGCTGCGCGCATTTCCTGTTCAGATGGCATCGGCATTTATCCCCCAGCGCTTCGCTGTGAGGGTCATTTCAGCGCAGCGCCGGCCGCGCGTCCATCCGTTTCTTGCTGCGGCATCTCTTCGGAAGCGGGAAGGGGGTCGTGGATCCGTAGAGTTGACAGCCTGTGCCAAGACACCCACCTCTCTTGACAACGCGCGACAGCGGAGCCCCCACCGGGAGAACTGGCCAGAGGTCGGCGTTCCATTGCATGCGCGCGCTCTACGTGAGTGGGCAGCGCGCGCTCCCCTTTTGAGCGGGCCTTCGCTGATCGGCAACGCGCGTTTCGCTCTGCCGTCCCCGCGCTTCGCGCTGATCGGCAGTGCGCGCCTTCGCGGCGGATAGCCGCTCAGGGATCCACTTCGAAGACGAAGCGCATGCCGGCTTCGAGGTGTTCGGCGATGTGGCAGTGCGCCATCCACTTCCCGGGGTTCGTGATCTCGAGCAGGAGGTCCACCGTCTCCCCGGCCGGGATGAGGACGGTGTCCTTGAACACCTGGTTCGTTACCCGGGTGCCGTTCCGCCGGACCACCAGGAACCGCTGGCCGTGGATGTGGAAGGGATGCTGCATGGCGTGGAGGGCGCCGGCGTCGTTTTCGATGCGGATCGTGACGATGTCACCGACCCGGAAACGCCAGGCAATGTCCATGTCCTCACGGCCGGTCGCTGGCTCGCGCACGATCCAGCGCACCTCCTCGGGGGTGGCGACCGAGTTCATCATCGGCATGGTGTCCGCCCACTCGACCGCCGGAAAGAAGACCCGGTCGGCGCGCATGCGCTGCATGATGGCGGGTTCGAGTCCCGCGACCTCCATCGTGAGCGACAGTTCGTAGTCGGGGACTCGGTCGAAATGGCTCCGGTAGCGGTCCACATCTTCGATGACGGCAGCGTTTTCCCGTAGCTCGTCGTAGCCCGGGGCGACGGCCGGGTCCGCTCCCCGGTCCCTGACCCGAACCATTCCCAGTCGAGTGACCCGTGAGAAGTAGCTCCCGAAGGCGTGCTCGAGCGGGCGCACGCGGTTCTCGAGAGCGTGCCCGCCCGCCGTCTCGTAACGGACCTCCACGATGTAACGCTCGGCGGGCGCCAGCGTCACCGAATCCACCCAGCTCTCCCGCTCGAACTTCGAGAGATCGGACCCGACCACCTTGATCCGATGGGTGCCGGGCTCGCCGAAGGACAGGTTGAAGGTCCGCGTATTCGAGACGTTCGTGAGGAAGAAGCGGACGACTTCGCCCCGGTCGAGATCCAGTTCGTAATCGGGCTCGCCGTTCACGAGCAACAGGTTGCCGAAGCGGCCCATCAGCGAATGGGTGGCCCGCTCCACCCCCCAGGGAAAAAGCCCCCCGTCATCGGCGATCAGGAGATCGTCGAGCATGAGGATCTCCTCCCGGTGCACCGGCGCGTACCACTCGCCGGGCGGGGCCTCGACCAGCATGTTTCCGTAGAGACCGAGGTCCTGCTGCACTTCCTCGCGGTGGTGGGGGTGGTACCAGTAGAGGCCGGCATCCGGAAAGAAGATCCGGTACTCGAAGCGCCCGCCGGGGGGCACCGGGTCCTGGGTCAGGTGGGGTACCCCGTCGAAGGCGTTGTCGAGGCGCACCCCGTGCCAGTGGATCGCGGTGGGCCACGACGTCTGGTTCTCGAAGTTGACGAAGATCGTGGAGTCCTGGTCCACGTGGATGAGCGGTCCCGGGTACTGCCCGTTGAACCCGTACATCACGTAGTCGCGCCCGTGGATGCGGCGGCGTACCCGGCCCGCGAGCAGGTCGAGCGTCTGGCCGTCCCGGAGGCGCACGATCTGGGAGGGGACGGCGTCGGGAAGCGATTCATCCGGCGCCACCCGCGGCAGGAAGGGAAGGGGTTCCGGCCGCAGGTGTCCGAGTCCCGGGATCATGGGGGTCTCGGGGAGCATGGGAGGATGGGACCACGCCGGTTCGTCGGAAGCGGCGCCGTGTCCCATCGCGGCATGGTCCATCGCGCCGTGATCCATCGTCGCGGCCCCGCTCTCGCCGCTGCCGCTGACCGGCACCATGAGGTGGTTGTCCGGAAGGATCCGGGTGGAAGGGGAGGCCCCGCGGAGGGCGAGGCGGCCGGTGCGGGTCTCGACCGTGGCCGAGGGCTCGGCGCTCACCAGGATCACGAACTTGTCGAACGCCACCGGTCCGAGGGCCGGGAAGGTTCCATTCCCGACCTCCCCAAGCCGGACCACCGGATCCATGACCGGAGTGGTCGCCCAGGCGACCCACGTCCGGTAGTCGCCGAGGGACCCGGGCTCGGGGAGTCCTTCGATTTCAAGGTCAAGGCGGTACCGCTGGTTCCCGTCGCGGGTTACCGAGACTCCGAACGGGCTCGGGTCCCAACGGAGGAAGGCGGTTCCCCCGGCGGGAGCGAGGTCCGGGGTCGGGTAGAGGGCGATGCGGTGCAGGCCCGGGGCGCCCCAGGCGTCGCGGTCGTCCTCCGGCTCGGGAGTCGGTTGGGCGCCATCCTGGGCCGCGACCGGAATTCCCGAAAGCGCCAGCAAAAGGAACAGCGCCGCCCTCCGGCAGCTCTCGGTGCATCCCGGCAAACCCTTCTCTCCCAACGATCTCCAGCGATTTCCCGGCTCGTATGGTAGCGGCGGCCTCCGGCGCGGAACGGCCTGTTAGATTGCGGCCATGCGCAGTCTCCGAATCGTCCCCCTCGCCTTCACGCTGGCCGGCCTCGCAGCCTTCGTCGTCGCCGAGGACGAGACTCTGGTCCTCGATAACGCCTTCGCCGCCGTACACCGGAACGCGGCGCCCTGCGCTAACGCCGGCCCCGGATGCGGGAACCGGATCATCGTCGCGTTCGGCGAGCTGAGCGTCGTCCCGTCGGGCGGATCCCCGGTCCGGCTCGACTACGCCGAGGTCTTCGTCGCCGAGTCGGGCGAGTCCTACGAAATCCGCGGCCACGAGTTCGCCGAGGTCAACCTGAAGGCCGGCCATCCGGCGGTCGAGGGGCCGGCGGTGCCCATCGCCGCGGGCAAGAACGAGCGGCTCTACGACAGCGAGGGCTATTTCGTGTTCGAGGAACGGCTCGAACCCGGGGACACGCGAGAGCGGCATTCGCACGCCCAGCGGGTGGTGCTGGTGATGGGGGCCACCGAACTCCAGCAGTGGCCCGACGGCACGGATGAAGTGTTCAAGACCCAGATCCCCGGCACCATCAAGTTCAACCCGCCGGTGGTGCACGTCGTGAAAAACATCGGGGACGCGCCGCTGCGAAACATCGTCATCGAACTGATCCCCCGCTAGCAGCCCGAAACCGGCCTCGGAGAGCCCCTTCCCCCTACCCCGGGCGCCGGTGCTAGCATCAGAAAGCGCAGGTTCCTTCGCGGTGAAGCACGTCGGCCCATTCTCCAGATTCCTGGTGGCGGCCACCGTGGTCGCGCTTGTCCTGGCGGCCCCGCTCGGGGCTGTCGCCCACGAGCATCCCGACCAGACCGATTCCCAGTGCCGGATCTGCAAGGTCGCCGGGGCGGAGACTGCCGTCTTCGAGGACGGGCCGGAACTCCCGGCCGCGCCCGGCAGGGCCGGACTCCGCATCGAAGACGCGCAGCTCGCCCCGGCCGCACCTGCCGCGGCCCCCGGCGCTCCCCGCGCACCACCCGCCTGAACGGCCGGCGTACTCCAAGCCAGGAACCATCCGGCCCCCTCGTCGGCGGGCCTTTGGACGGCCGGTTCCTCCCGCGCCAGAAGCGTTCAGGAGGTCCAACCAATGCTGCGGCAGTTCTCCCTTCCCCTCTTCTTCCATCTTCACCGGCCGGTGCGGCGAGCTGTCGTCCTCGCCTGCGCGTTGGCCTTCCCGAGCGCCGCCTGGGCGCACCCGAGGATTTCCGGCACCGTCCTCGTCGCTGAGAACGGCGAACCGGCGCACGACGCCGAGGTGGTTCTTCTCGAAACGAACCAGGTGGTCCACACGGACGCGGACGGCCACTTCGTGTTCGAGGAGGTCGATCATCTCGGCGCCTTCACAATCCATGTGGATCTCGGTTTCCTCAGCGCGGTCCGCACCGTGGTGGTGGACGTGCTGGAGGAGGTCGCGTTCCAGATCGCCGAACCCATCCTTCTCCAGTCGCGCCACCGGATGCACGAACGGGTCACCGTGACCGCATCGGCGAGCGGCTCCTCGCCGTTCCAGACCTTCGGTTCGGTACACGCGATGGAGGGGCTCGATCTTCAGAACGAATCAGCCCGAACGCTCGCGGAACTGCTGGAGAGTTCCCCGGGCGTCGCGATACGCAGCTTCGGGCCCGGTTCGGCCCGTCCGGTGGTGCGGGGTTTCGACGGCGACCGCGTCCTGATCATGGAAGACGGCGTCAGAACGGGAGATCTGGGCAGCCAGTCCGCCGACCACGGCGTCCCGGTGGATCCCCTCCAGGCCGAGCGGGTCGAGGTGGTGCGCGGCCCGGCCACCCTGCTCTACGGGTCGAACGCCATCGGCGGCGCCGTGAACGTCATCTCGATGGGTTCCCACCTGGCGCATTCCCCGCTGCCCGGCTTCCGGGGACAGGCCAATCTCGACTATTCGACGGCGGATGAAGGCATCCGCGGCGGAGTCCGCGCGCAGGCTGCCGGCACCGGCTGGTTCGTATGGGGCGGCGGGAACTCGAATCGCACGAACGACTACGCCTCTCCAGCGGGAGTGGTTGAGAACTCCGCCGCTTCGATGCATCAGGGGGAAGTGGGGTTCGGAATGTTCCGCGACCGCACCTGGTTCTCCGGCAGCGCGCGGCTGGACGACTCCCGCTACGGCGTTCCGTTCGCAGGCGCATTTCAGGGAGCGCACGGGCCCGCGGAGGAGGGGCAGCACGAGGCGGAAGAAGAAGGGGAGGAGCACCACGAGGAGGCAGAGGGGGAACACGACGACGAGGCAGAACTCGCGGTGGACGTCGCGATGAACCGGCGGCAGTTCCGGACGGACTTCGGAATTCGCGAGCTCGACGCACTATTCAAGGAGGCCGAGTTCACTGTCCGCTACAGCGACTACGATCAGGACGAGATCGAGAGCCTGGCGGCGGGCGGTCCGGAAGAGGTGGCCACCCACTTCGACAACCGGTCTCTCGTGCTCCGCGCCGAACTGAAGAAGCTATCCGGGCGGGTGACCAGTCGGGTCGGACTCTGGGGCCATCTGCGGGAGTACGAGGCGACGGGTGAGGAGGCCCTGGCGCCGGCGACCCAGCAGAAGGCGCTCGCGGCCTTCGCCTACAACGAGATCCGGGCGTCGGACCAGCTAAGCCTGCTGGTTGGGGCGCGGGTTGAACGAAACGCCTACGACGCCGGGGAACGTCCGGAGGCGGCGGAGCACGCCCACGGCGAGGAGGAGGCCGAGCACCAAGAGGGGGAAGAGCAGCAAGAAGAACACGAAGAGGAGGGACACGACGAAGAACGGGTCTTGCCGGACGTGGTGGACCGCAACTTCCTGGGCGCCTCCGCGAGCGCCGGGGCCCGTTTCTCGTTGAGCGACTCGACCGCTCTGGTCGGCACCGCCAGCCTTTCCTCTCGCAGCCCCTCGTTGGAGGAGCTCTACAACTTTGGTCCGCACGTCGGAAACCTGGCATTCGAAATCGGCAACCCCAACCTCGATCCGGAACGGTCCCTTGGCTTCGACCTGAGCCTCCGCCAGAGTTCGGAACGGCTCAGTGGCAGCATCAGCGCGTTCCGCTACGACATCTCCGATTTCATCTTCGGCACCGCCCAGGGAGAGGAGGAAGGGGGGCTTCCGGTCCTCGAATTCCTGCAGTCGGACGCCACCTACCAGGGATTCGAAGTCGAGGGGCACTTATCCATCGGCGCGGCGGAAGTGGTGGCGAACGCTTCCTACGTGGACGCAAAACTCACCGGCACGAACGAGTACGTGCCTCGCATCCCTCCGCTGGGCGGACAGTTGAGGCTGGACATCCCGGTCGGCCGGTTGCGGCTCGCCCCCAGGGTGCGCTGGGCCGCCCGGATGGACCGGCTATATCAGGGCGAGACAGCGACCGACGGCTACGCGGTGCTGGATTTCACCGCCTCCTACGTGTTCGTTGGCACGCACACCACCCAGAACATTTCGCTGCGGGCCTACAACATCACCGACGCCGAGTACCGCCATCACACGTCACTGATCAAGGATCTCGCCCCGCAGATGGGGCGCGGCTTCCGGATCAGCTACTCGCTCAGGTTCTTCTGATCCCCGGCGGCGGGGCGCTCAGAATCGCAGACTGATTCCGAGCTGCCCCCTCCGCGTGTCGCCGAGCCCGCTGCGGAGCGATCCGTCGAAGTTGAACAGCAGCGAACCGGTGTGACTGTCGAGGAAGTTGTCGGCGCCCGTCAGGTTGAACACCTCAGCGATCGGCTCGACGGCCAGGCCGTTCGGGAGCGTGAAGCTTCTTGAGATCCTGAGGTCCCAGGTGACGAACTCGTTTTCGCGGCGCAGGGTGTTGCGGGTGAGGATGGACCCGTCGGCGCAGATGCGGTCCGACGGCTGGTTCGCCCGCTCGCCCCGGTGGGCGCACGCCTCGGAGGCCGGCGAGGCCGTCTGGTAACGGAACACGTTGCTCCACTTCACGTCGCCCGGGAGGGTGACGAGCAGGTAGCCGCTCACCTGGTGGCGGCGGTCGCGGTCCGACCAGCCGAATTCGGGAGCGAGATTCGAGGCATTCGCGTAGCGGAAAGTGAACGGGTCCCGCTCGTTGTCGTCGTCCGAGCGATCGAAGGCGAGGGTGTAGTGGGTTTCGAAGGTGAGGGGACGGTTCCCGAGCGAACTCCAGCCGCGAATCCCGAGGGTCAGCGCCTGGTACCGCGAACGGGCGCTGCTTTCCGCGACGGTGAGGGCGTTGATTCCTCCGCCGGAAGGGTGGGTGCCGACGCCGAACGGGGAGTCGAAAGCGGGGTCGTTGCGGTTCACGAACCGGAAGAGCTGGTCGGTCCGCACGTACACGAAGGTGGCGCTCGCCGCCATCCCCCGCCCCAGATCCCGGTCCAACCCGAGGCTGAACGACCAGGTACGCGGAAGTTCGAGGTGGCGGTCGGCGACCTGGATGTCCGGCAGGAAGGGCGGCGTGGTCGAGGCGTCGAGCTGGCGGTCGATCTCCGGCACCGGGCCGAGGAACGTGTCGGCGCTGCTGCGGAAGAGGGTCTGTTGGAAGGCGCCGTTCGTGGAGCGGTGCTGGGCGAAGACCAGCATCGGGATCCGGGAAACATAGGAACCGGCGGCGGCGCGCGCCACGGTGCGCCCGTCGCCGGCGAGGTCCCAGGCGAAACCGAGGCGTGGCTGCAGGTTGTCGAGATCGTCGGGGATCCGGCCGTCGGAGGGGAACGCCGGGTCGTCGAGATAGGGTGCGAAGAAGGTCTCGGCCGGCTCGACGAAGACGTCCGGGTGCCAGGTGCCGTCCCAGCGGAGCCCGATGTCGAGGGTCAGGTGGTCGTGCGGATGCCAGGTGTCCTGGAGAAAGGCTCCCAACTCGTGCATCCGGGCCTCCTGTCGTCCAAGCTGGTCGGTGGGAATGCCCGGAACGGTCGCCGACTGCAGGTAGAGGAGCACCGGGCCGGTGATCGCGCTGCCCTCGGGACAGACCCCGGTGGCGCCGGCCGACCCGTCGGAGCAGTGCAGGTAGCCGCTGCCGTGCGTGACGAAGCCGACGAAACCATCCACCGAGTCGAAGATGTAGCGGCTGTTCGCCATGCCGATGAACTGCTGTTCCACCCGGGTCCGGTTGTATTCGAGTCCGGCCTTGAAGAGATGGGAGCCGGTGGCGTAGGACAGGTTGTCCACGACCTGGAGCCGGTCGTCGAAGGACGGATCGATCGGAAGGAAGAAGGGCAGTCCGATCCGGAAGCCGTCCGTGAAATCCATGGCGATGTCGGGGAAGGGACGTCCGCCGAGCCGGTCGAATTGGGGCTGGCCGGGATGATTGGCCCCGGGAACGAGCGGGCCGTCGTACCAGCGGGGCCGGTCCTCCCGCGCCCACTGGATCCGCAGCTCGTTCGCGAGCGCGTTCGTGAGCAGCGAGCGGAGACTCCCGTTCACGGCGTGGGAGCGGTCTCCCTCGATGCCGTTGGCGGACGCCCCCCAGGAGTCCACGTCAAAGGTGCCGTTCACCTGTTCCGACCAGGTGTAGTTGTATTTGAGCGACGCCTGGTGCCGGCCGCTCAGGTTGAAGTCCAGCTTGGCGAGAAGGGACCGGGCGTCGTCGGTGCGGCGGATGGGCCCGAATTCGTCGTCGAACAGGCCGGGCCAGCGCGTTCTCAGGAAGGCGTCGAGCCGCTCCAGGTTCGCCGCATTCGCGACCCGCCGGGTCGTCTGCTTCGTTTCGACGGCCGCCTGCTGGTCGTAGGCCAGGAAGAAGAACGCCCGGTCGCGCGCGAGGGGGCCTCCCACGGTCGCGCCGAACTGGCTCCGTCCGAAATCCGGTTTCCCGCCTCCTCTATCTGCGGAGTACTCCGCCGCAATCTCGTCCCACTGGCCGAAGTAGTGGCCCGAGCCGGAGAAATCGTTGGTGCCCGATTTGGTGATGACGTTGATGAAACCACCGGCCGACCGGCCGAACTCCGCGGGGGCTCCCTGGTTCACGATCACCAGCTCGCCGATGGCGTCCTGGTTGAAGGTGAACGCGGGACGCTGTCCGCCGCGCTGTTCCCCGAAGAAGGGGTTGTTGAAGTCGGCGCCGTCCACGATGAAGTTGTTGAAGATGCCGCGCTGGCCGTTGATGTTCAGTTCGTCGCCGTCCGGTCCCTGGGAGATGGACGCCCCCGGGGTGAGCAGCGTCAGGTCCACGAAGTTGCGGCCGTTGCTCGGCACCGCATCCACGACGTCTTCCCGGAGACGCTGGGAGCGGGTGAAATCCGTGGTCTCGATCGGCGAAGGCAGCTCGCCGAAGACCGTGACCGTTTCGGCGGCCACGATGTGGAGATCGAGGTGGAAGTGGAGCACCTCCCCCACCCGCAGGATCGCGCCCTCGATGCGCTCGGTCCCGAACCCGCCGGCGGCGGTGACGGTCAGGTCGTAGGTCCCGGGAGGCAGCAGGTTGCGGACGAACTTTCCTTGGCGCGATGTTTCGACGGTGGTGACGAGATCGGTGCCCCGGTGCTGGATCACGATGGCCGCGCCCGGCACCGGGTTGCCGAGCGGGTCGCTGACCTCTCCGCGGATGACGCCGGTGGTGGTCCCGGCCTGGGCGGCGAGGTTCGGGGCGTGGAGGCAGCCGAGGGCCGCGGCCAGGAGAAAGCGCGCTAAAGGGCGGACCCGGCGCCGGAGCGCCTGCCGTTTTTGCCCATCCACGAGACCCACAGAGCAATTCTACGTTTGACACGGTAGCCTCTTGGGAAGGCGGCGGAACGCCCGAGGAGACAAGCAGATGAGACGAATTCGATGGATTTCGGCCGCACTCGTGACGGTGTTGCTAGCCGGTTGCGGCCCAACTCCGAACGGGGCGCCACCACCCGTCGACCTGTTGATCCGCGGAGCGCGGATCGTTGACGGCACCGGCAGCCCCTGGTTCCGCGCGAACCTCGCCGTCGCCGGCGACACGATCGTGAGCGTCGGGCCGGAAGAGCCGCCGGCCGCCCGGGTGATCGATGCCGACGGACTGGTGGTGGCCCCCGGGTTCATCGACATGCACGCCCACTCGGAATACGGGCTGCTGGTGGATCCCCGGGCGCTGAGCAAGACCGCTCAGGGAGTCACCACCGAGGTCCTCGGGGAGCATCTCTCCGCGGGGCCGGTGATGGGCCCCGCGGTGGACGACCCGATGATGGTCGCACCGCCCATCGAGCGGGACTGGACCACGCTGGGCGGGTACCTGGACCGGTTGGAGTTCGCCGGGGTGGGTCCGAACGTCGTCTCCTACGTGGGCTCGGGGCAAGTGCGCGCCTCGGTGATCGGCTACCAGGAGCGCGTGGCGACCGAAGAGGAGCTGCAGGCGATGGAGGCACTCGTGGCACAGGCAATGGAGGAGGGTGCGTTCGCGCTCGCGAGCGGTCTGGCCTACATCCCGAACGCCTTCGCGAGCACCGAGGAACTCATCCGGCTCACGCGGGTGGCCGCCGGCTACGGGGGCATCTACGTGAGCCACCTGCGGGGCGGGCTCGAAGGACTGGCCGAAGGAATCACCATCGCCCGCGAGGCGGGGACAGGGCTCGAGATCCACCACCTGAACTCCACTTCGGGAGCCCAGATCCCGGAATACGCGGCGATGATCGCCGAGGCCCGCGCCTCGGGAGTGGACGTGACCGGGAACGTCTATCCGTACATCGCGGGGTGGACCTACCTGCGGTCGCTGCTGCCGCGCTGGGTTCAGGAAGGAGGGGTGGGCCGGATGCTCGAGCGGCTGACCGACGAAGCCGACCGGGGCCGCCTCCTCGCGGAGTTGCGGGAGTCCGAGGCCGAGCGGTCCCGCTGGGGGAGGACGTTCGTTAGCTCGTTCCGCGACGAAGTCGACGGTCTCTCGATCCTGGATCTCGGGGAGGCGCGCGGCGCCACGCCGGAGGAAGCCCTTCTCGACCTCCTGATCGAGCAGGAGGGGGAGGGGTTCCAGATCTCCTTCGGGAACGCGGAACCGAACCTGATCCAGGCGCTTTCGCAGCCGTTCACCCACATCGGCTCGGACGGGAGCGCGCTGGCCGCCGGAATGCGGACGCCCATGGGAAAGCCGCACCCCCGGTCCTTCGGCACCCATCCCCGGGTGCTCGCGAAGTACGTGCGCGAGGAGGGGCTACTCTCGCTCGAGGAGGCCATCCGCAAGATGAGCTCGGGGCCGGCAAACCGTCTCGGGCTCTCGGACCGGGGCCTGCTGCGCCCCGGAATGCGAGCCGACATGGTGCTCTTCGATCCGGACACGGTGCAGGACGAAGCCACCTTCGAGGACCCGGAGCGCTACCCGACCGGCATTCCCTGGGTCTTCGTGAACGGTGTCGCCGTGATCGCCGAGGGAGAGCCGACCGGCGAACTGCCGGGACGGGTGCTCAGGGGTCCGGGCTACGCGGAGCGATGAGCAGCATGGCCCGCGGCGCCCCCGATCTCTACAGACTCATCGAGGTGGAAGCGGCGTGGCCAACTCAGAAAGAGGCGATGGGGACCAAACGCAAGTTTTGGTGCCGGCCAACGGAGGACGGGGTTCTGTGGCTCTTCAAGTACCCGCGGCCCGGCAGCGGAGAGCACTGGGCTGAGAAGATCGCCGCAGAAGTAGCTGGTTGTCTCGGCATTTCCCATGCAGTCGTTGAGCTCGCGACAGCCGAAGGAACGCGTGGCTCAATCTCCAAGTCATTCGCTCGCGGGGGGCGAGTTCTCTTCCACGGCAACGAGCTACTCGCCAAGATCATGGAATACGACATCCACAAATTCCACGGAGTCGGATCACTCTCTAGGCAATGTCTTCCGTGTCCTCGAGGCCGCGTTTCGAAACAGGCCGGCAGCGGAAATCGCCAAGCGACAATTCGCCGGCTATCTCGTTCTGGACGCACTGATAGGAAACACGGATCGCCATCATCAGAATTGGGGGCTCTTAATCAAGCGGACGCCAAAAGGAGTGCACAGGTTCCTCGCACCGACTTTCGATCACGCATCCTCCCTCGGCCGAGAGATAAGCGACGAAGTGAGGGTGCGGCGACTGCGAGAACGGGCCGTAGGCCAATACGCGAAAAAAGCGCGGGGCCGCGTCTTCTGGGCCGGTTCCGATCAATACGGCCCGAGCCCGCTCAACTTGGTGCGCCTAGCGACAAAGGAACACCCCCACCTGTTTCGGCAGGTGCTCGCCCGAGTCCCTGACCGTCGCCCAGAATTCGGAGAGGTTGTTCGGCGAATCCCTGATGACTGGATGTCGCCCACCGCCAAGGACTTCACGGTGACGCTGCTGGACTACAATGCGACACAGTTAGAGCAATGCCTGAAGTGAACGAACGAACGCTCTACGTGGGGTGGCAGGATCGCGCCAAGACCCGCCAATGGTTCCCTGTCGGCCGCCTTGATGCCGATTTGGCCGAGCCAAGGTACCGATTCTGCCACCTAAAGGGAGCGGAGCGAGCCCGGGAGACGGGCGGATTCGATCTCGTGCCGGGGTTTCCCGCACTGCACGGCACCTACGAGTCACGTGAACTGTTCCCTGTCTTCCAAAACCGGGTGATGTCCCCGCGCCGGCCTGACTTCGAGGACTACCTGAGGGGACTGGATCTCAACCCCACGGTAGATCCGACCGAGATCCTCCGGGTGGACGGTGGGCGCCGGGCGACCGACTTTTTCGAGGTGTTTCCGAGGCTCGTCAAGAACCAAGACGGAACCTTCGTGTGTCGCTTTTTTCTTCACGGTTTTCGCCACACAAACGCGGCGGCCCAGAAGAAGATCAATGCACTCGATCCGGACGAGCAACTCCATATCGCTCTAGAGCTGACGAATCCGACCGGGCGACCAGCGGTACAAATCCAAACTAAGGATTACTTCATGATCGGATGGGCCCCGGATTACCTCGCGTACGACCTGACGAAGGCGATGGAGGAGTCGCCCGGCGATTACCGGGCGCGAGTTGTGCGACTAAACCCGGCGCCCCATCTTTCCTCGCAGCGTGTGCTCATCGAGATGCGGAGCCAGTGGGACAAGCACGAACCGATGAGCAGCGAGGATTTCGAGCCCCTCGCCTGACGGTGCCGCGCCCGGGACCGCCGGTCTTCAGACCGGCACCGCACGCCGGAGGCGGGCGAAACGGAGAACGCTCGAACCCGGGACGTCCAAGCGCCGAAGACCCCCTCGAGGCGGCCGTCGCAGAAGCCCAGTTGCTTGCCCGGAAACGCGGGGACGGCGAGCCAGGCGGCGTGGATTCCTTCATCGCAAACCGGCGGGCCGAAGCGGCCAAGGAGTGAAGTAAGCCCGAGTCCGGTCGAGCACCTTCGGCCGGTAGAATTCCGGCATTGACAGCGGACCGCGCTTGGCGCAGAGTCCGCGTCCCGGAACCTGAGGTTCGCTTCCTTCGTTGATGACACCGGGTTCGCGTGGATCCGCAACGGTGCAGCGGCTGCCTGAGGGCGCCTCCCGGCGCGAGGACCTTCACCTCCATCCCCCTTTCGCAACTGTTGCTGACGCTCGCATGACATTCCGCCGTCTTCGCCGTGCACTGCTCGTTGCAGGCGGCCTGGTTGTCGGCTTGGCGCAACTCTCCCTCGGCCAGAACGGGCGGCCCAATGTGTTCTTCGACTGCTCCGGGCCCCGGTGCGACTCGCGCTACTACCGCACCGAGATCACCTGGGTGAACTGGGTCAACGACAAGGAGGACGCCAACGTCCACCTGATCATGACCAGCCAGACCACGGGCGCCGGCGGGCGGGAATACCTCTTCGACTTCATGGGCGTCGACGAGCAAGAAAGCTACAGCGACCAGCACAGCTACCGGTCGCCTCCGACGGACACCGACCGGGAGACGCTCGACGGGATCGTCCACACCCTGGGGCTCGGGCTCGCGATGTTCGCCGACGAGGCCGGATACCGCGGGATCGTCGTCATCAGCCCGACGGACCGGGAAGAGGCGGCGGTGGCGCGCGGGGTGGTGTCCCGGGACGAGGTGGAGGATCCGTGGAACCTCTGGGTGTTCCGGCTCGACGGGGAGGTGGGGATCGACGGCGAGACGACAAGCCGGCGCACGAGCCTGGAAGGCGGATTCTCCGCTTCGCGGGTGACGCCCGATTGGCGCATTCGATTTTCCGGAGATATCGAGACCGACCATTTCGCGATCGACCTTTCCGAGGGGACCTTCCGGGACACACGCACCGGCTGGAGCTTCGACACCCGGATCGTGTACGCCCTCCTCGAACACTGGTCGGCCGGGATCGACACGAACGCCAGCCGCAACCTGACCTACAACCAGAACTTCCGCATCGAGTTGTCGCCGGCGTTGGAGTACAGCGTCTTTCCTTACGACGAGGCGACCCGGCGCAGCTTCACTTTCTACTACACGATCGGCCCGGCCTATCGCGACTATGCGGAGCGCACCATCTACGGGGAAACCGAAGAAATGCGCTGGGAGCAGGCGATGGCAGTCCGCCTCACCCAGCGCCAGCCCTGGGGCAACGCCTCGGTCAACGTGCGGGGTTCGCACTTCCTGCACGATTTCAAACAGCGCCTGGTGTCCCTGGGCGGATACCTCTCCTTCCGGGTCTTTCGAGGTCTTGAACTCGAGGTCTCCGGCAACGTGTCGCAGGTGAACGACCAGATCTACCTGGCCGCCGAGGAGGCGACCGACGAGGAGGCCCTGCTGGATCTCCAGCAGCGAGCCACCGACTTCGACTACCGGTTGGAGGTCGGGTTCCAGTTCCGGTTCGGGTCCATCTTCAACAACGTGGTGAACAACCGGTTCCGGCGCCGGCGGTTCTAGCAGCCTGTGGTGGAACCCGGGTGAGCGCCGAGAGCGGTGAGGCGCCCGGCTGACAAGGCGCGTGAGGGAGGAATACCGAGTGTATTTCGACCGAAACGCAACGCCGAGCGCCGCAAAGCGGCGCGGTTCAGGCGGGATGGATCGCCGCTCGAACGCCGCGTGGGTTTCACCACAGGCTGTTAGGCAAGGGGAACCCGGCCGGCTGGCGCCGCCCACGCGGACCCCGCGCGGCGGCGAGCCGACGACAGGCTCCTGGGGCGGCTCAGCCGCCGAAGAGGAGGCTGAAAACCACGGTCAGCACCGTGAGCAAAACGCCGAGGGCGCCCCAGATCAGGCGCAGCTCCCTCTTCAACGCGTCAAACCTGACACCAACAACGTCTTTCACGCCCTGAACGTCCGCGACGAGCGCGTCCAGTTTCCGGTCGTGTTCGTCGAGTTTGTGCCCCTGGCGGACAACGATCTCGGTCAGTGTGTCCAGCTTCCGGTCGCGTTCGACGAAGAGTTGCCGCATCTCCACAAGGATCGGCTGCACTTGCGCCGCCACGCCTTGCGAAACCATGGACTGAACCTGTTCTTCCGCAGTATAGGCGACCATCGGGCCAACCCCGGCCTCGACAAACGCCCGGAAGAATGCGCCCTTTTCCCGGGGTTTAGACGGGACGTGGTCCGGCACCGGGGTGGAGGGTTCTGATGATTCGAGCGTCGAGGCAGCCTTCCGGGACGATGCGGGGTTGCTCCTGGCCCGGTCGGCGTCGGCATGCGGCATGGAAATCTCCTCCTGAGATGCGACCGGCGGAAGGCGCGAGGCCTTCCCCTAGACACATAGACGGAATCCCGACCGGTTTCTTCTCACCTCTGCAAAGGCGCTGTGGACAACTCGGAACGAACGAGGCGTCTCCCCGTTTCGGCCGACGCCAACGGGAGGTCGGTGTTCCCTGACCTGCGCGAGACAGCACTGTCCTACGGCGACGAAGTCAACTCCCCAGAGTGCGGGCGCCTTCCGAGGAACGAGGGCCTCCATCGCCGGCGCGCCACGCGCACAACTGTCCGCCGGTCAGTACGTGCGGCGGAAGCGAAAGTCCACGCCCAACGAGCCGTCTTCGTCCCGCGAGAGGATCCACGTGACGCGACGGCGCGTGTACTCGACGACGATGACTGCCTCATCCGCGTCAGTAAGACTCGAGGAATACCGGACATTCAGCTCTGGGGTCACTTGCTTGCTGAGGGTCACCCTCGCCGTCGGATTGCTGAAACGACCGATCATGAAGGGGTCGATTGTCACGCGGTCGATTCCGAACACCCGGCCCGCCCGGCGGCCGATCATCCCGCTGAATTGCTGGCTCAGCAGATTCGTAGCGGAGACCGCGGCAACCGGGTCGTCATTGCCGGCTCTCAGGAGGTTCTGCTCCGGGACGCCGGAGAGAAGCTGGAGGATGTCCGTCTGCCGCAGCGGAGGTTCGGAGCTCAGGTTCGCGTCGATCTCGTCCACGGTTCCCGAAGCGGTAAGGCGCACGCGGTAGTTCCTGATATTCGCTTCCGCAACCAGGTCGAACACCGGTTCGATGCTTCTGGGATCGATGAACTCGGCGCGCCCGGAGACGATTTCGAAACGGTTGGCGCCGACATACAACTCGCCCTCCACCAGGTCCGCGCGTCCCACGACGGCGGGCGACGCGGCGGAGCCCTGGATACCGAAAGCGGCGTTGGCATCGAGGTTGAAGATCGAGTTCCGCACCGCGAAGGGAGAATCGGTCTCCACCCGCACATCCATCAACAGATCGCCCAGGAATCCGCCAGCATCGGTACCGTCGGAAACGGTGATGCTGCTTGAATCCGACAAGATGTCCGCCGACAGCTCGTACTCACGGCTCCAGACCGCCTCGTCGAGCCGGACCTCGCCGGAGAGCAGACGTCCCCCCCGGTCGCCCAGGATCCTCAGATCCGCATCCACGGTAGCGCTGAAGTCGGCCGGATACCGGAGCCGGGCATCGGTGAGCTGAAGCCGCAGATCGCTGGGGCCGAGTTCCGTATCCGCGATCAAAACCGAACCGGATACGACAACCTCGCCGGAAGCCACCCGGCCCTTCACCTCGTCGATCCTCAGCGTCCGCTGGTCGAAGGTCACCGATCCATCCACCTCGGTCAGCCCGTGCGGAAAACCGTCCATGCGGAAGGAGCCGTCCCGGATCGTTGCCGTGCCGAACACCTCGGGTTCGGCCGAGGGGCCGGCGACCGCCGCCTCCAGTTGGAACCCGCCGTCCGCACTCAGTCCGGGCACGAACAGTTCGGCCGCCCGTAACGAACCCTTCCCGAGCAGGGTCAGGTCGAGACGTTCCTCGTCGAGATCGATGGAACCCCCTGCCCGGAGCTCACCCTCGGCGTGCAGAAGACGGAATCCTTCCACCTGAACGGCGCCGTCCTCCATCCGGATGTGGGTCGGGCCGCCGGATTCGGCAACGAAGTCCGGCGCCGAGATCTTGAGGCTGTCGAGAGTTGCTTCTCCCGTCATCCACTCGTCGAGGGGGTCTTCAATGCGGAAATCGCCGGCCCCGCTGACCACTATCGAAATCCCCCGCTCGTCAGGCGCATCGACGAGTAGCGACGCAACGTCGAATTCCCGCAGCGTGGCCGTTCCGGCGGTCTCGGCGTCGACCGTTCCGGTTATCTCGAACGACGCGGCGCCGGAATCCAGGGTCCCGCTCGCCTCGAAGCGTTCGCCGCGAAGGGAGGCCTCAAGCACCCCTGGACCCAGCGGCAGGTCCGCCACCGTGCCGGCGGGAAAACTCCCCTGCACGAGAAGCTCCGGAACCAGCAGGTCGCCCCCGATGTCCACTCGGAAGTCCGAGCGAAGCGAAATCCATTCCGGGCCCAGCCCGGGTGTCAGCGGATAGTCCCGGCCGGTCAGGGAGCCTTCCATGGTCCCGCCTACCAGATCGAGGTCGAGGGCTCCCTCCACGCTCCCTCCCCGAAAGGCCGCGGTCAGCGGGGCCAATCGGACGGACTCGCCATCGAGGCTCCAGGCAATGGACAGTTCGTCGAAGGGTTGTTCGAGAAGCATTCCGCCCGAGCTCACCACGTTTCCGCTGCCGCTGGAGCGCCCACTGCGTCGCACCGTGGTGCTCCGGCCGCTGACGACGCCGTCCCACGCGAGGTCCCACTCCAGAAAATCAACGATTTCCCGGACGTCCCACAGGTCCCACTCAGCCTCGAACTCCATGTCCGGGTACTCGCCGGGGCCCCTATCGAAGAATCCCGAGGCGGAAAGCCGCCCCGCTCCCGCTCGCGCGCTCAAGCTTTCGATCCGGATGGTGTCGGGATCGATCCGGGCGGTCGCGGTCAACGTCTCGGCATGGATGGTGGAAAAGCGCATCGACTGGCCCTCCACCTCCCCTTCGATCACCAGAGCGGGCCACCGGCCCTGCACGGTTCCCTCGAACCCACCCACGCCGGACACATCCCAGAAGGTGGTCTCCGGATCTTCTCCGAAGACCACCCGCCGAAACTCCTGCTGAACCGCGTCCACCTCCGCCGCTTCACCTGCGACGGAGCTCACCACAAAGTCGGCATCCCCGGCTCGCGAGTACCGACCCTCGATCGTGCTCCGGAAGGCTGCGCCTTCAGCAACGAATCGCTTAACCGTGATCGTTTCCTCATCCATGGCCAGCTCCGCCTCAAGACCGAAAGGCAGCTCGCCGGATCTGGCCTCCGGCCTCTCCCCCGTCGCATCAATCGTTCCGGTCATCAGCAAGGGATCCACGAACGGGATGCGGAGATCGGCGTCGAGGGTGACGCGCGAGCGCAGCGTGGTTGGAGTCCCGAACAATCCCTCGACGACGAGGGCCAGGGACGCGTCGCGGACGGTCAGCGCGATCTCCGCCGGGTTTTCTCCAGCCGGGTTCACCTGAAGCGCACGCAGGGTGGCGGCCCCCCCGGCGACAATCCCCGCGGAGGAAAGAACTTCGAGTCGCTCCGGACCCCAGTGGACGCGGCCCTTCCAGTCACGGAGCGGCACTCCGTAGAGGCGGCCGCCTGGCAGGTTCAGCTCGCCGTCCACCACGAGACCGTCCTCCCGCAACCCTGCGGTCCCGTCAAAGCGCAGCGGCGGACTCCCTCGGGTGTCCATCCCCTCGAAGTCAAGAAGAAAGCGGCTAAGCCCACCGGCATCGGCGCTGCCGACCACCCTCAGCGTACCCGCCATGTTGTTGCTCAGGTCCAGCGACCCATTCAGGTTCACCGCCAGGAGATCGGTTTGAAGTGCCAGCCGATCCAAGTGAAGCCGGTTCCCGCGGATGCGGAACTCCATCGCGAGCGCCGTGGGGACACCCGACAGTTCCTGAAGACGAATCACCCCCAACTCGGAGCGGACCTCTCCGTCCACACCGCCTTCTTCGGTCACCCGGAAATCGAACGCCACTTGGTCCGCCCGGACTTCCCACGGCGTGAGGAGATTGCGGTAGCTGATGGTCGTCCCCGAAACCGAAAAGCGCTCCGAAGAGAACGAGAGGCGACCCGCGAGCGTCTCGAATCCCGATCCGCGACTTCCAGAATCGGAACGTGGTTGGCTCCCGTCGTACCGTGCCCGGTAACTCAACCCCTCGACCGCCAGACTTTCGAAATGGAGACGCGCCAACGCCAGGGACCATAGGCCCAGATTCCCCCGGATCTCGTCGATCGAGATGGCCGGGGGCGCCGGTCCAACGTCCGTGGGTTCCCTGCCCAGATGCAGACCGCGAAGAACGAATTCACCCTCCGGAAGTGAGATCCGGACGCCGCCAACCGCGACCGGACGACCGAGCGCCTCGGAGAGCCGGCCCGAAATAGCAGCCAGGAGCCTTTCCTGGTCGATCCTCCCGGCAACCCGGACAATTCCGGCGAAGGCTACGAGGAGGAGCAGGCATCCAATCCCGACGAGCCTGGTGTAGCGGAATCGGCGGGCTGGAGCGTTAGCGGTCACGGGGATTCCGCGGGTTCCACGCCGACCAGGAACTCGCCGCCACCCATCGGCGCTCCCGCGATGACCCTCATGTTACCGATCACACCACACCTGGGCTCAAAGCCTGTCACGCAGCCGCGTCTACGGCGTCGTTGAGCACGGCGCCGACCGCTCGGACGTCCGGGCAGCCCGTGAACGAAGTGGCACGAGCACCGAGGGCCCATCCGGGGGACAGGTCCCAGTTTTGCGTGTCCTTCGAGAACGGGGCATCCACATGGTACGTTTGCTCCGCTAGTGTGCACACGGTGTCGGCGCTGCCCCTCGGGCCTGAACTCCTTCGTGCCGGGCGCGTTCACCTGAACCACTGTGAACCCCTCGTCGCTGCCGCCGATCCCAGTGGCACCGTTTCACCACGTAGCCGAGTGTTGTGTGCGGCACTGGCCGCGTTGGGCCTGGAAGCGTACCGGGCGCTCGGCGGGCGTTTGCATGCAACGGATGTTGGAACCGCGGCCGTCATGTTGTCACTGCTTACCAAAATCGACGATCAGGTGATCGACAGCGCCGCATTCCACGGCGGAATGATTACCGAGACAGAGGTCGTCGCCGATCGAGTGCGGACTCGCCTCGCACCGACGCTGGCCTCTGTCCGAACGGGCACCCCGGCCACCCAGGAAACGCGTTGCCTGCTGGCGGCGGCGCTAGGGCAGCGGCTGGAAGCGCTGAGCGGAGACCCGAGCCGCCTGAGACACCTGGTTTCGGTCATCGCGCTGGGATGGGAAATTCAAGCGCGCGGGGTGAGCATCTTGAGTAGACACCCCGGCAAAGTTCCGCGGCAACAGGTGTCCCGGGCCACGCGCGACATCAGTGGCGCCTGGCTGTTGATGATCACGCTCGTGGGAACCCTCCCGGCAGACGCCGCACGATCGCTCCAAGCCGCCGAGGAAGAAGCTTTCTTCGCGTGGGGACAGTTCATCCAGCAGGCCGACGCGCTCGCGGACCTGGACAAGGACACCCAGGATGGGCTCGTCTGCAGCGTTCCCGGCCACTACGCCTACCAGAATAATCCGGAGACGTTCCTGGCGGCCGTAGCGCGCAGGGACAGCGGCGCGCTCTACGCGCTCTATGCCAACTCGGGGGCGGATCTGGCATGCTTGCCCGCGCTGGAGCAGCGACGCAGCTTGCTCGCGCCGCTAGCGGACCTTGGTCAGGTAGGGCCAATCCTGGAGTGGATCCATGGCTTTTTGCTGTGGCGCTATCTGCAACACCCCGCTTGCCAGCGTTCCGCCAGCCACCAGCAAGTGCGGCCTCTTCTCCATGATCCGCACGGCTGGACAAAGTTCATTCTGGAGAGCACCAGAGAGGAGAGATCATGTTCGGAACATTGAAATTGGACCGAAGCAATGTCGATGAGGCGTTGAAGGTGGAACACTCACGCTTCTACTGCGGAATGTGCAAGACGCTGGGGAGCCAATTCGGACAGCCGCTCCGGGCCACGCTAAGCAACGATGCCGTGTTCATGGCCGTGCTGGCCGACGCTTTCTCCGACAAGGAGGCGGCGCAGGCCAGCTACCGGTGCCCCCTGGTACCGACTCGCCATAAGGCGGCGGTGGAACACGACACCCCGGCCATGCTCTACGGTGGCGCCGTCCAGGTCCTTCTAGGGGACCAGTGGCTCGCCGACCGGGCAATGGACGGACGGCGCTTTCCCCGCTTGGCGCGACCGCTGCTGCGGGCTCCGGTGGCCCGAGCACAGCGTCTTCTGGAGGGTTTCGGAATAGACCTTCGGGCTCTGGAAGGGTTCGAGTTCCGCCAGAAGAAGACCGAGGCTGGCCACCCGACTCCGGCCGCGGCGGCGGAACCGACCTCCTTGGCGCTCGGCATGATCTTCGCGGCGGTGGCTGATCTACCGGAGGCCATTCCGGAGATCCGGACCGAGGCGGGCCGCAACAATCTGCAAGCATTGGGTTTCGCAGTGGGACAGGTGATCTACCTGACGGACGCTCTGGAGGATCTGCATCAGGATCGCCACCACGGAAACTTCAATCCGTGTCTGGAAAGCGGCGCAGTGGCCCCGGCACGACTGCGGAGCGCCCACCGGGACTTGAAGGCGGCGCTGAAGCGGACTAGGGCGCTGGTGGAAAGGCTGCCATTGCAGCGTCACCGCGAGGTGGTTGAGAATATCCTCTGCGATCAGCTCGCAGGACAAGCCGGACGCGCCATCGAGGCCGCAGAGCACAGCGGCGGATACGGCGGGTCCTGGCAACGGCGATTGGCGGCACGCCGGCCGCTTGCGGCGGCTGCAACAATCCTGTGGGGTTGGTTCGCAGCAGCACCCGCGTTGGCATTCGGCGGCCGCACCCAGCAGTGCGACTGTGGTGGCAACGAGTGCGGGGTCTGACGGTAACGCTCGCCTGGTAGGCGGGTGCTTCAAGGCATCCTGCGGGTAGGTGAGGCGCGAAGGCAGCGGCCGGACGCCCGCCGAGTTCGCACCTCCTCCGTTGGGCTCCGACCCTGCCGGGGGACCGTCCTGATTCGGGGGTCAGGACGCCGAACAGGCGGCGTCTTCGAGTTCCTCATCGGTGATGGCACGACGCGCGAAGCTTCCGCTATCCCGAACATCCCCCTCCGCGTCAATGACGCAGTAGCCGAAACGATCCTCGGTCGCGCGCACGTACACGAAGTGGTTGAAGTCGCCCCGGTCCTCACGCGGCACGGTACGTTCGTCGTCCCGAGCGGAATCAGCCTTCTTTCCTCCGGCGCCCGTCACGAAGAACCGGATGCCGCGCTGTGGCTTGAGCCGCGCGTACAGGTGCTGGTGGCCCTGGAAGACGACATCCACCCCGAAGTCCCGGAAGATCGGCTCAAGCTCGGCACTGAGCGCGCCGTCCTCACCGCGGCATCCGAATCGGAGCCACTTGCATCGCTTGGGTGTGTACACCGGGTGGTGCATCGCGATGACCTTCCACCGTGCCGTGGAACGACCGAGCGCCTCGGCAAGCCAGCGGAGTTGCGGTTCATCCGAGCCGTGCTCGAGCTTCGTCTGTGTTTTTCCGAGCGTATTGGAATCCAGCACGAACACCTCGACCAGCGGTTGCGGTGATCGCGGGCGGCCCTGATCCCCGCTCCCGTCTCTGCGCCGATCTGGCTGGGACCCCGGAATCTCGATCGAGTAGTAGCGGAAGCGGTCTCGATAGCCGAATTCGGGCGTCGCCAGGTGGGCATCGACTTCGCACCGGCGCGACAGCTCGTAGGCGGATTCATCCCGGGGAACGGGCCTCCGCCCCGAGTCCCGGCAGTGTTCCACGTCATGGTTGCCAAGCGCTGCGTGAATCCTCACCCCGAGGGAAAAGACCCCGCGGTACACGTCAAGAAACCGTGGGGCGATCCACTGCGCCTCGCCGTGTTTATACACATTGTCTCCCAGCAGAAAGACGTGGGACACGGCCACCGCCTCAGCCCGGCGGCGGATCTCAGCCGCGATTCTTTGGGCGCGGGCATCGCCGGTACCGGTGTCTCCGACGAGGATGAACCGCGCCGCCGGCCCCGCGTCCGGGCGGTGCACACCGGAAGCCGGATCGCCGGTTCTCCCGGTGGAGGCTCCGGTCCCGATCCCGCTGGCGCCGGCCACCATGGCGAGCACCAGAATGGTTCGCAAAGCTCCCACGACGACAACGCCGCGAGACGCCGCCGAGATCGAGCGTATCCGCATACGGTTCAGCTCGCGCGGAGCACCGCGCCGTTAGCAGCCTGTGGCAAAACCCACGCGGCCCAGTTCTCCCGGTGGGGGCTCGGCCGGCGATGCATCCCGCCCGAACCACGCCGCTTCGCTGCTAGTCGCGACTCCCCGGTCCCGGATAGACGGTCAGGCTCGCTCTTCCCCCGCCTCCCTCATCGGCAACGATCAGAGCGCCGTCTGCGGCGAAAGCAATCCCTTCGACCTGACGATGCCACCCGGCGGTGAACCGCCTCGCGGCCAAGACCTCACCGGCCGGTGTCATCTCCGCGATGGCGCCTTGACGAGCCGCTACCACGAAGTAGTTCCCGGACGCCGGGTGTCGTTCGATTCCCGATGGCCAGTAACGGTTTGACCCGATGCGCCGAGCGAAGTCACGGACAGGCAATACGGTGGGCGGATCGGCGCTCAGCCGTTGTTCGTCGACGGACCAGCGGTACATCGCCAAACGCCCTGCAAGGTCCTCACTACGCGCGTCCTTGCACATCAGCAAGAGCTCTCGTCGGCCTGCGTCATACGTCAAGCCCTCTATTTCACAGTCGCGGCCGACGCCGGTGGCATGGACACGGAAGAGCACGGACTCCCCGGCATCCCCCTCGCGACATTCGTAGAGCCTGCCTGCACTGGTGACCAGGTAGATCCGGCCGTCGGCCACCGCAATGCCCTCGAAGTCATCGGCGACCGGGTCCGCCATGTCCGCCAGTTGAAATTCCTTCACGATCGACCCGTCCCGATAGTCGATCTCGAAGACGACACCGACTTCGTCGTTGTGCGCCAACAGCCGGTGGTCGCTCGTCATTGCCAGACCGGAGATCTCCTGGAGCCGCCGTGGGAGTGCCCAATGCATCGCGCTCCCGGCCCGCAGTCCATAGTCATCGAGGGAGACTCCGCTCTGACGTATTCGCGACACCTCGCTGTGGTCCGGCGGAGTCCGGGCCACGCCGATCTCGGCTGGGGATCCTGATGGGACTCCTTCTGCCGTTCCTTCGGAATCAATCCAGGTCAACAACAGCAGACAGGAGATAACCCCGAAGAGAAAACGCAATCCGAGCAGCCTCCGTGGTTCTGCCGCTACAGCTCTGTCGCTGTGGATCCTTACGTCGCGTCTCGGTGTTTCTTCGCCGCTTTGGGCTTGGCGGGCGTCTCCGGCGCCAGCGCCAGTACTTCCGGCGGAACGATGCTCCACCCGGACAAGACGGCCGGCTTCGCTCCGAAATTGCTCTTCCACACCCCCAGCGTTATCACAACGAAAATCACCGATGCAAGGTAGGCCACGGTCGTAAGCTGGGTGCCGGCCGCCAATCCGATCCCAATGGCCATCAACATATAGACGGCGTCCATCGGTTCAGAGAGCGAGGCCCGGAAACGAACGGCGGCCACGATCCCCGCGAGACCGAAGGCGAGCGCGAGACTGCCTTTGACCAGGAATACAACGAGCGCGATGGCGATCGGTATCACGAGCAGCGTCTGAGTGAACGATTGGCTGTATTTCTTTCGCTGATGGGTCCAGCGATATACCCAGGTAATCGGCAGCGTCAGGCCGAAGGCGAGGATCAGCGCGACGACCACCGGGACCATTTGTGATGGGTCAATCAACAGGTTGACTCCCTCTTGATCACCTAACTGGCCGAGTCCCTCCTGTATATCCTTCAGCAAAGCCGAAACATCCGCGCCGGCGTCGGCCAGTGTTCCCATAAAGAAGCGGTCCCGCTCCTGAGAAATGTAATAGCTGACTCGTGGGAAGAAATGGAACGCGCCAGCAAGAAACCCGAGCCCGGAAAGATAGTAGAGCACGAGACGGACGATGATGTTCCTGAGCATGGGTTGTCTCCTTCTTCGCTAGAACATGTAGCCGACACGAAAATACACGCCCGTCAGGTCACGGCCCTTCATGACGGCAACGCTCAAGGTCGTTCGGCGCTCGAGGAACGACAGCCAGAATCCACCGCCGTTCCCGTTGTGCCATTCATCGGCATCGGCCGGATCGCCAGCGAAGAACACCTTACCGACATCAGCCGCCCCGAACAAACCGAACTCTCCGGGCACCAGCACCTTGATGCTGGCCAGCGCCAGCCGCAGTTCGGCGTTCGCATAGAGCGAAGCGTCTCCCGCAAAACGGTTCTTCTGGAACCCGCGCAGCGGGCCCTCGGATGGGCCCAGGCCGACCCGGCCGGGACCGCCCAGAAAAGCGCTCTCGTGAAAGGGATAGGTCCCCCACACCTTTTTCCCACCCACCCTCAGGGCCAGGGTCGGGTTGGTCGGGACGCGAGCCGTCAGGTACGTGCGCGCCTCTCCATGCACGCTGCCGAAGGCTGACTCCACATCCCATGCCCCCGGATAGCCGGCCGCGGTAACCCGGGCGAAGAACCCGCGCGTGGCGTACACCGGATTGTCGCGGCTGTCGTACTCGATTTCGCCCCGGGCTCCTATCTGACCGAAGAAGCCCAACCCGTACAAGGGGTAGTCGAGAGAACCGATGAAATAGCCCTCGTTCGAATCCAGGGGCGTATTCGACCACTTGACGACCGGCCCCAGGCGGATCGCCAGTTCCGAGCGCAGTGGTTTTGTCCCATCTCCGGACGCATCCCCATCCTGCACCCCCGTTCGAAACTCAAGGGCCGGTGCGAAAACGAACTGGGTTTGCTCCACCCGGTAGAAGGAGGACGGATGCTCAAGCCGAAAGTCATTGCCGAAGCCCTTGAAGCCGGTCACCTCGACTCCCGAGTATTCGAGGGCTAGTCTCGCGTCCATGTTGGGCCTTACCTGACGAAAGATGCCGGTATACGCCACAAAGGGTTTGAGGCCGTTACTGGCCAGCCCGACATCGAACAAATGCCGGGTGGCGAACGGATCCTTGCGAAAACCGAAGTACTTCCGGCTGTGGAGCACTCGCGCGAACACGCCAAGATCGGGGTCTGCCCAGAGGATCGGGCGGGTGCTCCGCTCCATGCCCCAATCAAAGGCGTACCTCGACCAAACGACCGAAGCGGAGGGACGCTGATAGCGCCGTTCATCGATGCTTGCTCCCTTGCCCTTGACGAACAGATTCTTCCCGCGAAAATCATAGAAATGGGTCTTTGAGGCGCCCGTTTCGGATGCGTTGGTGAACGCGTCACTCCCACCTCCGCCGTCGATGCGTACGGAGATCCGGCCCTCTGCCCCCGATATCTCCGCGCGGTCGCTTCCGCCCCGGAGGTAGATCCGGGCTTCCCGGGTCTCGTCGTGCCGGAAGGTCCGCTCGAAATAGGGTGGCTCGCGCTCGCCATCGGGGCCCTCGACAAGACCGATACGGACCACGAGGTCCCCGTTCGGCAGGTGCTCGGCGTGGACGTATTCGTCCTCGTCGGTCGCGTGGATTTCGGCCTGGCGCGTGATCAGTTCGTAGTATCGAGTGACGAAGTCCGGCAGCGCGTCGCGCCTCGCCTTGAGCGCCTTCACGAGGGTTTCCCCGACAAGCTCGTAGTACGGCGCCGGAAGCCGTCGGACGGCGGCTTCGATCACCGGATCCGGGAGTTCCGTACGAAACGCCTGAACGACCTCGTCCCAGGCGGGCTTGTCGAGTGCGACCAGAAACTCCCGATCCAGCTCCCAACCGGTCATCGTCAGGCCGAGCAGATCCGGATACCTGTCGTCAAACTTGATCGCCCTCGGGAGCGCCCTGCGCACGAGCATCATGGCGACCCCGCCGTAATGGATGAAGGCCTGGTCGCGATCCTCCGGGATCGGGAGCCAGATGTAGCAATCTCCATCGGGAAAACGCGCCCATCTCCATTGGCCGGGATGGCGGTCCTTGTCGTTGATGAGAAAGTCCATCAGTCGCGCCTTGAGAAAGGCTCGGGCATCAACGCGGTCGCAACGACCCTCTTCCACGTCCTCCCACACGGTCTCCGTCCCGCTGATCTTGCGGGAGCCGGCGAATCCGGGGGTATCGTCGGGACCTTCGGAGGGATGTTCCTGCAGCGTCCCGATCAGGCCGGCAAAATCCTCGCGGTATTCCCCGAGCCTGGGATCGTCCGGAATCACCACGAGCGTGTGCTTCGAATGGAGGATGCCGGTGGCCTCCATGAGCGGATCGACCACCAGCGACGCGGTTGGCAGCAGCGTGCTGATCAGATCCTGAAGAACTTCACCCACGATCGTGTTCTTGATTTCGTCCTCCAACCTCTTGGTGGGGTCTTTGTCGAGAGAGCGAACCGTGTAGCGGCGGCCGTCTTCCCCGGTGAAGTGAAGCGAGATGGACTGCCCGAACCCGCCGGTCCGAAGCGGCGTCAAACCGCCCCCGACGCTATCGAGGTCGAGGACCGCAACCTCGATGGGTGTGGTCCAGAGATCCCGATAGTTGTCGCCGTAGAACCAACGTTCGGACGGGCTGGCCCGGAACCTTTCTCCGGGAACCACCAGGTGCGTCGTGGCGCCCGGGGGAGGAATCGATCGGTGAATCCGGGAGCCTGCCGCCGAGGGATCTTCCTGAGGGGTCGCGGCGACCGGAATTGCAAGGGCGAACACCAGCGGGGGCAGAATGGCGGCCCACTTCGGAAGTTGGCGGGTTGAAACCTGGCCGGCTACCCCCGGCGTCAACCGTCCGGAATTTGCCGCGCGCATCTGGTGCTCCGGGCGGGTTAGCGCACCCGGCGGGAGACGGCGCCCTCTTCGCCGGTCGTGTGGTAGCTGTCGCCGTAGTACTTGCTCGTGATGCGGGTGTGGAAGTCCTCGGCACGGACCGGGGGGTAGTGCGGGGCGCCCTGGTTCGGGAGAACTTCGAGGAGGTCGTCCTCCCAGACGTAGATCGCCATCGGGAACGAGGTTCGCGGTTGCGACCGCGCGGCGGGGTCGCGGGGCGCGCTCACCCGGTGGGTGGTGGACGGCAGCCGGTTGTTCGTGATCCGCTGCATGTAGTCGCCGGTGTTCAGCACGATGGTGCCCGGCGGGGCGGCCACCCGCACCCACTTCATGGTCTTGCGGTGGAGGAGCTGCAGGCCCTCGGTCTCGGCGGCGGGGAGGATGGTGAAGAGGTCCACGTCTTCGTGACCGAGCATCCTGCCGGTGGTCCCCTCCGGAACGTCGGTCATCGCCGGGTAGTAGTTCAGCCGGAAGCCGAAGTTGGTAGCGGTGAGCCGCTCGTCGAAGAGCGCGGGATCCTCGCCGAGGTACGAGAGAACGGACCGCATGATCGGGTGGATCAGCCGCTCGTGGGCCTGGACCACCCGCCGGAAGAAGGGCTCCCACCCCGGCGAGGGCCAAAACGCCGCCTCGTCCCAGTCCGGGTCCTCCCCCAGATCGAAGGCCCGGCGGCAGAAGACCCAGCCCTCCACGAGATCCGGGTGGATCATGGTGGTTTCCCGCATCGGGAAGTAACCCTGGTTCACCGAACCCTGCCGGCGCGCCCGGTAGCGGAGCTTCTCCTCAAGCGCGTGGCTTTCGAAGAACTCCCGCGTCCGGCGGTGGGCCTCCGCGTAGAGCGCCGGGTCCACCCCGTGTCCGGCGAGGATCGCAAAGCCGGTGTCCTCCAGTGATTCGCCGAGGTCCCGGTTGAACCGCTCGCGGTCAGCGGCCCGGGACGAACCGAGCAGCGACAGATCGCACGGATTCAGGACAAAGTCCTCGTCAAACTCCTCCTCGGCGCCCTCCGCGAGCCGGTAGCGCTGGAACTTCGCGACCTGCTCGTAGGCGCGGAGCTCCTGGTTGAACTCCGCGGGAGCCTCGGTGGAAAGCGGCGCCCCGCGGGCGGACAGCCGTACGCGGTTTCGCCCGCCGGTAGCGGGCGATTCCGTTCGGAGGCCCCCACCGGGAGAACTGGCGGCGTTCCGACGGAAGTTCACGAACCGGGCGCCTGCATCTCCGCGGCCACCCGCTCGGCCTCCCGGAGGATCCGCAGCGTGTTCCCGCTCCAGAGCTGGGCGATCTGGTCTTCGGTGTAGCCACGGCGCACCAGCTCGATCGTCACGTTGAGCGTCTCCGCGGCGCTGTCCCAGCCGTCCACGCCGCCGCCGCCGTCGAAGTCCGACGAGATCGCGACGTGGTCGAGACCCATCACCTCGACCCCGTGGTCGATGTGATCCACGAAATCGCCCACGGCCACGGGAAACTCGGCGCTGATGTCCATCATCCGGTTCCGGAGCGCGGCCTGGTCCTCCTCGCTCAGCGAGCCAATTTCGCCGCGGGAGGAGATCCCGTACTCCGCCATGAGATCGCTCGTTGCCTGGGTCTTGCCGGGGGGATCAGTCCTGACGAAGCCCCGGAGCGCCACCGTCTGCATCACGCCGCCGTTCGCGGCGAGCGCGCGGAGCTGCTCGTCGTCCATGTTCCGGGAGACGTCGGCGAGCGCCTTGGTGCCCGAGTGCGACGCGATGACCGGGGCGGCCGAGAGTTCCGCCGCCTGCAGCATGGCGTCCTTCGAGATGTGGGAGACGTCCACCAGGATGCCGAGCCGGTTCATCTCGGCGATCACCTCTTTGCCGAACTCGCTGATCCCGCCGTGCTCCGCTTCGGCATCGCCGAGTTCCTCCCGCGGGTTGCAGGAGTCGGCGATGTCGTTATGCCCGTTGTGGGCGAGGGTGATGTAGCGGGCGCCGAGTCCGTGGTACGTCTCGAGAAGCGAGAGGTCCTTGCCGATCACATAGCCGTTCTCGATCCCGATCATCGCGACCAGTTTCCCCTCGGCGTGGATGCGCTCCGCATCGTCCGCGGTGTGGGCGAGTTCGATGACGTCCGCATGCATCGAGGTGGCGCGGTGGATGGAATCGAACTTCGTCAGCGCCCCCTCTTTGGCGGCTTCGTAGTTCTCGGGCGTCCGCTCGGTCTGGCCGAAGTACACGATGAAGAAGCCGACATTCAGGCCGCCTTCCTGCATCCGGGGATAGTCCACCTGGAAGTCCTCGTTGAGGTTCCCGGGGTCCACCTCCTCGGTCGCGTAGTTGAAGGGGATGTCGATATGGGTGTCGAGGGTCATCACCGCGTCGTGGATGCGCCGGGCGTCCGCGAGGATCTGATCTTCCTCAGTCATTGCGGCGGGTTCTTCCTCACCGCCGCCGCAACCGGACAAGAAAGCGGCCATCAGGACGACCAGCGCCCCGCCGCCAAGCAGAAGGGAACGGTTTTTCAACGACATGGAGCTTCCTCGTTTCCGGCGCCGGAGAAGATGCGAATGCATCCGGCGGAGACCGGGAAACACATCATGGTACCAGCCGGCGTCAGGTGGGCGGGGCGCCGGTGGGACAATGGCTTTTGTGCAGTCCGTGGGTAAAGTGGCGCGAGCGCCGAGAGCGCCAGTTCTCCCGGTGGGGGCGAGGCGCCCGGCTGACAAGGCGCGCGAGGGAGGAGCCCCCACCGGGAGAACTGGCCCTGGTGTATTTCGACCGACGCGCAACGATGAGCGAAGCGGTTCAGCCAGGATGAATCACCGCTCGTTTCCGGAGCGGGGCGCCAGCACCGCGGAGACCCCGGAGCGGAAGGGACGGGGGGCGGGGCTACCCGACCCCCATCCCTTCTGGCTCGGGAACGCCGTGTCACTTTGCCTACGGGCTGCCGGCATGCGAGCCCGCGGAGACCGGATGCGAAGAATTCGCGCGCGGGGGCTGCCCGCAGCGGCGTTCGCGGCGGCCACCCTGTGCCTGCTGCCCGGCGGGGCGCACTCCCAGCAGCGGAACCTCGATGCCTACGCATCCCGGCTCGCGGTATACCGGAGCGGCGACTTCCGGACCGCCCTCCAGGCGAGCATGGCGTTCTCCGTCGGCCGCCTCCGCGACCAGGCCGAGGAGTACTTCCGCCAGCGGACGGACGTGGCACGGGACCTTGATGTGCTCGCTGCCGCGATGCTCCATTTCGACCTGGCGTGGGCAGCGGAGATGGAGCCCGAAAAGAACGAAAGCATCGCGCGCGACCTGCTGAACCGGGTCAGCGGCACGCGGCGCGACGCCTGGATTCGGGACGCTCACCTGGGGCTTCTCGGGGTGTACGTGGATCGCGGGCGGCTTGACGGCGCGGCGCGGATGGGCAAGTTCCTGGCCGACCGGTATCCGGATTTCACCGAGGTCCGCTTCGCCCGGGCGCACCTCGCGGAGTTCATCGGCTGGGGTCTCCACGACGAGCGGTTCATGGATCAGGCGCAGGCCGGCTATGAGGATCTGCTGCTGGAGGGCGAGGGAGACCCGGCGGCACTCCACCTCCGGATCGCCCACCTCACGTTGCGGGCGGGCGACCCCGAGGACGCGCTCAAGCGGCTGGGGATGGCGGGCGACAACCTGAGCGCGGTGCATCGCTTTGTCTCCTTGTTGCTGCGCGGCGAAACCCTGCTCTGGCTCGAGCGCGCGGCGGCGGCGGAAGCGGCCTTCGCCGAAGCGCAGGCCGTTCACCTGGGTTCGATGTCGGCGGCCGCCGGCCTCGCCGCCGCGCGCCAGACGCTCGGGGACGGCGAGGGCGCTGCGGAAGCGGTGCGCGGCTTCTTATCCCAGAGCACCGGACAGGACACCTGGTGGCGCTTTCTCGTCCAGCCGCTCGCGGACGAGATCGTGCGCCTGGACCGGCTTCGGGGCCTGGTCCTGTTGCCGCAGGATTAGTCCCTGATGCGCACGTTCCTCACCGCCGCGCTGCTCGTCCCTGTCCTGGCCTCCGCCGCGTCCGGGCAGGTCCGTTTCCGCGTCACGGTGGAAGAGGTCCTCGTGGACGTCGTCGTCACCCGGCGGGACCGCCCGGTGGCGGACCTCACGGCGCGGGATTTCGTCCTCCTCGACGGGGGCGTCCGCCGGGACGTCCGGCTGGTGCCGCTCGAAGACCTGCCGGTCTCGGTGCTCTTCGTGATGGACATGAGCCAGAGCGTCACACAGGAACGCCGGCAGCGCCTCGCGGAGGCGGCCCGGCAGTTCTCCGGCCAACTGTCCGGACAGGACCGCTGTGCGGTCGTCACCTTCGCTTCCGAACCCGCTGTGACCCACGACTTCGCCGGCTGTTCGGACCTTCCCCCGAACCCCTTCCCCCCGGAGGGAGTCGTCGGGGGCACGGCGCTTTGGGATTCGGTCGTGCTTTCCACGGCGCTCGTCGAGGAGGAGCCCGGACGGAAGGTGGTCATCATGTTTACCGACGGCGCGGACACCATGAGCTGGACGCCGGAGGGGTTCGTGGAGCCGGCGCTCCAGGGCAGCGAGGCGGTGCTTTACGTCGTCATTCCCCCGGACACCCGGGGCACGGCCCGCCAGCGATACCGCTACCGGAATCAGGATTTCGTCCCCCCCTCGGTGGCGCGCCGGCGGCGCATCGGCATCCGGCGCATGAACGGCGGAATCGCCCCCGATGCACTCGAGATCCTGCTCGACGGGCCGCGCCGGAACCTCCGGACGCGCGCCGGCATGCGCGCCCCCTCGGAACTCCAGCTCCTGCGCCACGTCGCCGAACTAAGCGGCGGCCGACTGGTGCAGAGCCGTGACGAACGGCGCCTGCTGGCTGCCTACGGAGAGATCCTGGAGGAAATGCGGTCCCGCTACGCACTCGCCTTCGTGCCGGACCCCGATCAGCCCCCGGGCTGGCGCTCGCTGGAAGTCACGGTGAACCGGGACGGGGCGAACGTCCGGGCGCGGAGCGGGTATCTGCACCGGACCGGAGGCGAACCGGAACAGCGATAGGACGCGGGCCAGGCACTACGCTGCCTGTGCGATGAACGCCGCGCGCGGAGGTAGAGGCGCCCTGCTCGGCTTCGCGATCCTGCTCTCGGGCTTCGCGTCGCTGACCTACCAGATCGTCTGGGTGCGGCGCTTCGCCGTCGTGCTCGGGACGACGAACGCCGCAGTGACCGTGGTGCTCGCCATGTTCCTTGGCGGACTCGGGCTGGGTGCGATCCTGGCCGCGCGCTCGGGCGGAAGACTCGGGGCCGCGCGGCTGGCGCGACGGTTCCTGGTCCTGGAACTGGGGGCAGCGGGATTCGCGGCGGGGTTGCCGCTCTATCTGGCCGGAACCGTGCCCCTCGTCAGAGCGGCGGCGACCCCGGAGAGCGCGCTGGCGCCCACCGCGATGCTGGCCGCTCTTTTCCTCCTGCCCGCCGCCACCCTGATGGGCGCCACCCTGCCGACGCTCACCGCGCTCAGCCGCCGGGTTCGGGACCGCGGCGAAGCGGGCGCCGCCGGCTGGCTCTATGCCGTGAACACCGTGGGCGCCCTCATCGGGAGCGTGGCCGCCGCCCGGATGCTGATTCCCGAACTGGGCCTCACCGGGTCCTCGGTCTGCGGGATCGCCGCAAACCTGCTGGCCGGAGTCCTGGTGTGGACCCGCTTCGGCAGGGCTCCGGCCGGGAGCCTCCCGCAGGCAACCCGGGGCCCGTGGTTCGGAGGGCGCGGGACGGCGCCCTTCTCCGGGATCGCGGCGCTCTCCGGGTTCGCCGCGATGGCCGCCGAAATCGGCTGGGCGCGACTCGCCTCCCTGCTCTTCGGGCCCACGATCTACACCTTCGCCTGCGTGGTGGCGTCGGTGATCCTGGGGGTCGCGCTCGGCAGCGCGGCCGCCGGGCGACTCGCGGAGCGGTGGCGCGGCGGCGGAAGCGCCCGCACCTGGTTGGCGATCGTCCAGCTCGGGGGAGCGGCCGCTTCGGCCGCCGTCGCGTGGTTCGGAAGCCGTCTCGTGCTCCCGATCGGGGAACTGGTCGCCGAAAACGCCGCGGACGTGCCGCACCTCCTCAACCTCCAGTTCCTGGGCACCGCGGCAGTGCTGCTCCTGCCCGGCCTCGCCTTCGGCGCCACCTTTCCGCTGGCGGTGGGGGGCGCCGCAACCTCCGGCGGTTCCTCCGCCGGAGACGCCGGGCGCGCCACCGGGACGATCTACGCGACGAACGCCAGCGGGAACGTACTCGGCGCGCTCGCGGCGGGTTTCCTCATCATCCCCTGGCTCGGCATCGAGGCGGCGCTGCTCGCTGCCGTGCTCGCCCAGCTCGCGGCCGCGCTCGTGGCGAAGCCCCGGGTCCTGACGTTGCTGTTCGCCGGCTCGCTTGCTGCCTTCGGCGTCGGCGCCACGGCATCCTGGGACTGGGAGGCGCTCTCCGGCGGGCTCTACCGCGTTGCGCCGCAGATGGAGGTTTCCCGCCACCGGGACTTCCTGCGCCGGGGCGAGCTGCGCTTCCTGGAGCAGGGCGCCGCCGCGACGGTGTCCGTGAAGGAGGTGGGCGGCGAACTCTCGCTCGCCATCGACGGGAAGGTGGACGCGACCGACGGGGCGGACATGCTGACGCAGCGGATGCTGGCGCACCTGCCGCTCCTCCTCCACCCCGCGCCGGACTCGGTGTTCATCGTGGGACACGGGAGCGGGGTCACCGCCGGCGCCGCCCTCCGGCACGGGGTAAAGCGGGTGACCGCCGCCGAAATCTCCCCGGAGGTGGCGCAGGCGTCCCGGCTCTTCGGAGAGAGCAACCGTGCGCCGTGGGCGGACGAACGCTTTTCGCTCCTGGAGGTGGACGCGCGGAACCACCTGCTCTTCTCCCGCGATTCGTTCGATGTCGTGATCTCGGAACCGTCGAACCCCTGGATGAGCGGCGTTTCACCGCTCTTCACGGTGGAGTTCTTCGAGCTGGTGCGCTCGCGGCTCAAGGACGGCGGCCTCTTCTGCCAGTGGATCCACCTCTACAACCTCGCGGAGGAGAGCCTGCGGACGGTGGTGGGCGGGTTCACCGATGTCTTCCCGCAAGCCGTGCTCTTCGTGCTCCACGACGGGGACGCGCTGCTGATCGGCTCGAACGGGGCGTTCCCGCCGGTTCCGGGGCGCAATATCGAGCCCCGCATCGCCCGGTTGGCTGACGAGCTCGCCCCTTACGGCATCACGGACTTCCGTGCGCTCCGCGGCTGGCTTACGGCGGCGGGTCCGGAACTGGCAGCCTGGGCCGCCGGGGCGCCGCGGCACCGGGACGACCATCCGATCCTGGAGTTCCGGGCGCCGCTGTCCGTCCACGCCACCACCGCTTTCCAAAACCGCCGGGCGCTCGAGCGGCTCGCCTCGGAACCGCCTTTCGGGCCCTTCGGGCCGGCGCCTTCACCCGACGCCGGAAGGCTCGCGGGCCGCGCCGCCGGACTCCTCTCCGCCCAGAACCCGGACTGGGCGCTCGAGCTGGCCCGGCAGGCGCTCGAACTCGATCCCGCCGAACCGAAGCGCAGCAGCGGCGGCTGGTGCAGCCGCGCTGGCGAGCGGCAGGGCGGCAGAGGGTGCGGAAGCCCTGCGGGCCGCGCTGGGGACCGTTCCAGCGGCGAGCGAGACCGCGCGGGCGCTCACCGTTTCGCTCGCCCAGCTCCTGCTGCGGGCGCGCAGGCCCGACGAAGCGGCGGCGGTACTCGAGGGCGGACCGGCCGAGCTGGCCGAGGATCGCGAGGCGCTGCTCCTGTCAGCCGAAGTCCAGGTCGAACGCGGCGCCTGGGACTCCGCCGAGGCGCTGGTGCTGGCGGTGCTCGGAAGCGACCCGCAGGATGCGGAGGCGGCGGCCTGGCTCGCCGAGCTGAGCGTGCGCCGCGGCAGGGCGGAGGAAGCCGCCGAACAGTCCGCCGCCATCCTGGCGGCCCGGCCGGAGACGGAACGGGCGCTCCGCGTTCGGGCGGTGGCGCTCGCGGAACTCGGACGGACGACCGAGGCGCGGGAAGCCTTTTCGAACCTCGTCGCGCAGTCGCCGGGCCCGGCGTTCCACTGGGCGAACTTCGGGGCCTTCGAGCTGGCGTCGGGACGCCCCTCAGAGGCGGTCCGGCTCTACCGGGAGGCGGTGGACCGCGATCCCACGGACCTCAACCTCTATCGGGGTCTGCTGGAAGCCGCCGCCCGGGCGGGGGATGAGGAGCAGGTCCGGCGTGCGCGGGAGGTGCTCGGGGGGAGGTAGCCGCCCGAGCGAGCGACGCGCGGGTTTCGCCCGCCCGGCGGGCGGGCGATGCCGGTGTGAAGCCCCACCGGAAGAACTGGCCGGCGTTCTTAGGCTTCGCTGTAGAGCTTGCCGGCCAGGAGACCGGCAACGGTCATCTCCGCGAAGATCCAGACCAGGGCGACGACGCTGAATCCCAGTACGACATTGTTCAGGCCGGCGGCGGCGAACCAGACGATGATCCCGGCGCAGGCGGCGGTCTTGGGTCCGGAGATCCAGTCGCGCCGGAGCAGGAACGCATACATGGTGGCGACGAGGAACCCGAGCGCGAAACGGTAAACCACCCAGAACATCATGGATTCGCTCGGTACCTGGAGCACCATCGCGCTCACGAAGTACTCACTGACGTTGATGAACAGGCCAGCCACCAACCCGCTCTTGATGAATTGCAACTTGTTCATTAGGCGTCTCTTCTCCCTCGGGTCCTGACGGAACCCGGCGCGGTACGGCAATGCTTTTCGAGACTGCCTGGAAATTCAAATCCCGAACAGGGGGCGACGCCCGACGCGGAGACCAGTCTTTGGGTTGTGCTTCGCGTCCGCGCTCCGGAAGGCTCAGGCTTCGGAGTAGAACCGCCCGGCCCTGTGAAAGTGCTGTTCGCGCTAGGGCGCTAACCGTGCCGATGGCGCCGTCGACACGGGAACGCGGACCTTGCCCGTCCTACCGGTGGGACCCGGCACCGCTGCGCAAGGCGCAGCGAATCGTCCCCACGCAGCTCCCCGGATGATGCCGAACCACGGGATTTCGCCGAGAAACGGACACCCCCGAACTGGGGGTCCTTCTCTGCCGCCCGGAGGTCGGCGTTCCCTTGCCTGACCATGCTGCTGGCCGCGGAGGCCGCTCCCTAGGCTTCGCTGTAGAGCATCCCGGCCAGGACGCCGGCGAGCGACATCTCCACGGCGGTCCACACCAACCCGAGCACGTTCAGATCCATGAGGCCCATGTTGGCGATGCCGGCGGCGGGGAGCAAGGTGTGGAGTGCCCACACGATCAACCCGGCGCAGACACCCGTCTTCGGCCCCCCGCCGCAGCGCGGACGGACCAGCGCGTACAGATAGGCGGTCAGCAGGCCGAGCACGAAGGCGTACACGACCCAGAAGGCGATGGATCCACCGCCGCCTTCGACCGGCACCACCATCATGTTCAGCACGTACTCGCTGACGTTGATGAGCAGACCGGCTACGAGCCCGCCCTTGATGATTCCCGAAGTGTTCATGGGTGATTCCTTTCCCCCGGTCCGTTGCGGCCGGAGCGGACCCGGGATCTTGTCGGAGGCCGTAAGTCATTGCAACCCGCCGGTTTCCAAGGCTGGGCCGGACGCCCGGCAACAACCACCGAGGGCCGGACTGGCTGGGGCTGTTAAGCCCCAGGCCGGCAGCAGGGGCGCGGATCAACCGCCGGTGATGATGCGGAAGAGGTTCTTTACCGGATCGTAGAAGCGGTCCACCACCCGCTCCTTGAGCGGGATGATCGCGTTGTCGGTGATCGTGATGTGCTCCGGGCAGACCTCGGTGCAGCACTTCGTGATGTTGCAGTAGCCGACGCCCTGGGCTTCCTTCAGCTCCTCGAGCCGGTCCTCGGTATCGAGCGGGTGCATCTCGAGGGCGGCGGTGTGGACGAAGAACCGGGGCCCGATGAACTCGTCGTGCTTTTGCGAATCCCGGAGCACGTGGCAGACGTCCTGGCAGAGGAAGCATTCGATGCACTTCCGGAACTCCTGGACGCGGTCCACGTCGCGCTGTTCCATCCGCCAGGTTCCATCGGGGGCGTCCGGCGCCCGGGGCTTGAACTTCTTGATCCGCTTCTTGACCTCGAAGTTCCAGCTCACGTCGGTCACCAGATCCCTCAGCAGCGGGAAGGCCCGCATCGGCTCGATCGTGACCGGCTCGCCCTCGGGGAGATCGCTCATCCGGGTCATGCACATGAGCCGGGGATTGCCGTTGACCTCGGCGCTGCAGGAGCCGCACTTGCCCGCCTTGCAGTTCCAGCGGACCGCGAGATCTCCCGCCGACTCCGCCTGGATCTGGTGGACGGCGTCGAGGACGACCATTCCCTCGGTGATGTCCGTCGAGTAGTCGGCGAACCCGCCTTCGCCGTCCCGTTCTCCGCGCCAGACGCGGAAGGTCCTGCTGGCCATCAGCGGTTCTCCTCGATGATCTGCTGCAACTCTTCCCGCGGCGGCGTCACCGGCTCTTCCACGATTTCCATCCCGCCGTCCGCGCCCTTCCGGACCACCAGGGTGGTGTTCCCCCAGCGCTCGTCCTTGCCGATGTGGTCCTCGCGGAAGTGGGCGCCGCGGCTCTCCTTCCGGAGCGCGGCGGCCCGCGCCACCGCCTCGGAGACGAGCAGCAGGTTGGGCAGATCAAGTGCGGTGTGCCAACCGGGGTTGTAGGCGCGGTTGCCGGAGGCGCTGACGTTTGCGGCTCGCTTTCTCAGCGCCAGCACTCCCTCGAGCCCGGATTCCAGCTCCGCCTGGTTGCGCACGATGCCGACTTTCGTCTGCATGAGATCCTGGAGCTCGCTCTGGATGGCGTAGGAACCGACCCCGCCGCCGCCGCCGTCCTGCCGCTCAAGCGGGGCGAGGGCGTCCCGGGTGGCCGCTTCGACCTGCTCGGCCTCGGCCCCGGCGGCGCCGGACCGCGGATTCGCGCTCGCGAACGCCGCCGCCTGCTCGCCGGCCCGCTTGCCGAAGACCAGCAGGTCGGAGAGCGAGTTCCCGCCCAGCCGGTTCGCCCCGTGGAGGCCGCCCGCGCACTCGCCGGCGGCGAAGAGGCCGGGGACGCGGGACATCTGGGTCTCCCCGTCCACCTTGACCCCGCCCATCACGTAGTGGGTGGTGGGGCCGACTTCCATCGCTTCCTTCGTGATGTCGATCCCGGCCAACTCCTTGAACTGGTGGTACATGCTCGGGAGCTTGCGCCGGATGTGCGCTTCGCTGTCCTTCAGCTTTTCCTTGATCCAGGAGATGTCGAGGAACACCCCGCCGTGCGGGCTGCCCCGGCCCTCCCGGATCTCCCGGACGATGCAGCGGGCGACGTGGTCGCGGGTCAGCAGCTCAGGCGGCCGCCGCGCTTCCTTGTCGCGCTGGGTGTAGCGCCAGCCCTCTTCCGGATCGCTCGCCGTCGAGTTCTTGTAGGGGTCCGGAATGTCGTCGAACATGAACCGGCGCCCCTCGCTGTTCCGGAGGACGCCGCCTTCGCCGCGCACTCCCTCGGTCACCAGGATGCCCCGGACGCTCGGCGGCCAGACCATCCCGGTCGGGTGGAACTGGACGTACTCCATGTCGATCAACTCGGCCCCGGCCTCGTAGGCGAGCGCGTGGCCGTCACCGGTGTATTCCCAACTGTTGGAGGTGATCCGGAACGCCCGCCCGATCCCGCCGGTGGCGAGCACCACCGCCGACGCCCGGAAGAGCTGGAAGCGCCCCTTCTCGCGGTCGTAGCCGAAGGCGCCGACCACCCGGCCGCCATCGGTGATCAGCCCGGTGACCGTCCACTCCATGTGGACGTCGATGCCGAGATGGATCCCGTGGTCCTGGAGGGTGCGGATCATCTCCAGCCCGGTCCGGTCTCCGACGTGCGCGAGCCGCGGGTACTTGTGGCCGCCGAAGTTGCGCTGGAGGATTTTCTGGTCGGTCGTGCGGTCGAACACCGCCCCCCAGGCCTCCAGCTCCCGGACCCGGTCCGGCGCTTCCTGGGCGTGGAGCTCGGCCATCGTCGGGTTGTTGACGTACTGGCCGCCCCGCATGGTGTCCGCGAAGTGGGTCTTCCAGTCGTCGCGGCCGTCCACGTTGCCGAGGGCGGCGGCGATCCCGCCCTCCGCCATCACGGTGTGCGCCTTGCCGAGCAGCGACTTGGTGACGAGGCCCACGCTGGCGCCCGTCGCCGACGCCTCGATGGCCGCGCGGAGTCCGGCGCCCCCGGCGCCGATGACCAGGACATCGTGTTCCGCTACCTGCATCAGAGAATCCTGAAATCAGTCCAGACGCCCATGGAGCAGAGCCGGACATAGATGTCGGAGAACGCCACCCAGAAGAGGCTGCACCAGGCGAACTTCATATGCCGCAGGTTCAGCCAGCTCGAACACTCGTAGGCGCAGAGCCGGGCCGGCTTTCCCGAGATCCGGTCGAGGAAACCGCCGACCAGGTGACGGAAGGAGTGGCAGCCGAAGGTGTACCCCCCGAGCAGGATCACGTTGGTGGCGAGCACCAGGGTGCCGACCCCGATTCCGAACTGCTCGGCGCCGGTTGAGTCCGCGAACCACATCGCCTTCCAGGCGTCCCAGGCGAGGATCCCGATGAATCCCACCGCCAGGTAGAGGAAGTAGCGGTGGACGTTTTGGAGGATCAGCGGCAGGCTGTTTTCCCCGCGGTAGGTCTTCCAGGGCTTGCCGACCGTGCAGTTCGTGGGACTGGCCCAAAACGCCTTGTAGTACGACCCGCGGTAGTAGTAGCAAGTGAGCCGGAAACCGGCCGGCGCCCACAGGATCAGGAGCGCCGGAGACCAGGGGAGGAAGGCCGGCCAGATGCTCGGCTTGCCTCCGAGCCAGGCGTGGTGGGAATCGCCGAACAGCACCGGCGAGTACATCGGCGAGAGGTAGTTCCCGAAGTCGTAATGAGCGTTCTGGAAGGCGGCCCAGGTCGAGTAAACGATGAACCCGGACAGCACGGCGAAGGTCGCCGCGGGGACGACCCACCACGTGTCACGGCGGCGCGTGACACCGAACCCCTGCTGCTCGGGAAGGGCTCCAGCGACAGTCGGCACGGCGGCGCAGTGTACCGCTGGAGGACTCCCAAACAGTCCGTGGACGACATGGCGCGGCGTCCGGCCAGCTATGCATCCCGGCTGAACCGCCCCCCACCGGGAGAACTGCCGCTTTGCGGCGCTCTGCGTTGCGTTTCGGTCGAAATACACTCGGGCCAGTTCTCCCGGTGGGGGCTCCTCCCTCACGCGCCTTGTCAGCCGGGCGCCTCGCCCCCACCGGGCGCCTCGCCGGCCTCGGCGCTCACCCGGGTTCCACCACAGGCTGCTAAAACGCGCAGCGGAAGCCGGTGTGGTTCCAGGCGGAATCGTCGGACGCCCGGTTCTCCCAGTCGATCCGATACCCCTGGCAGGAGTTCTCGGCGCAGAGGAAGGACCCGCCCCGGAGCGGCCGGAATTCCGGCTCGCCGCCGTCCACCCACTCCCACACGTTCCCCGCCATGTCGAGGAGCCCGTAGGGATTCGGCGGGAACATCCCCACCGGGGCGATCCCGGGAAAGCGGTCCCCGGGTCCCGGGTGCATGGGAAAGAGGCCGTCCCAGAGGTTGGCGAGCGGCTCTCCGGCGAACGGCGACCGGTCGCCCCAGGGGAATGGGCTCCCGGCCTGGCCCCCGCGGGCGGCGTGCCCCCATTCGGCTCGGGTGGGAAGGCGGCCGCCGGCCGCGGCGCAGAAGGCGGCCGCGTCGTTCCAGCTCACCTGGGTGGCCGGGTGGTCGTCCTCGGCGGGGGGGTGTTCGGGGCCGCGCGGCCGCCGCCAGTCGGCGCGCTCCACCATGACCCACCAGGGGGTCGCGGCGACCACCCGCGCGCCTTCAGGCTCGGTCCCGGGGTCGTGGAAGACGAGCGACCAGCCGTAGTCTTCCGCGTCGGTCTGGTGGCCGCTCTCCGTCACGAAGGCGGCGAAGCGGGCGGTCGTGACCTCTTCGCGGTCCAGAAAGAAAGCGTCCACTTCGCCGCCCGCCGGAATCCCGACGGTCCCCGGCGGCTGCGGTCCGGACGGGGGCCCGGACGGGGACCCGGACGGATCCCCGCAGGCGCCGAACGCCAGGGCAAGCAGGAGGACGGACGTCCCCGTGTCCCTGATGCTCAGAACCCGAAGACCAGGACGAACTGCGGCAGGAATTCGTTCGCCCCGTCGACGGCGAACTTGTTGATCCAGACCTGAAGCTCGGTTCCGACCAGGACGCGGTTTTCCGCGCCCCACATGGCCTTTCCGATGTCGTAGCGGATCTGGGGCTGAAGGAGGATCTGGTATGGCTGACGCCCGCCGGTTTCGTTCCCCGCAGAACTCTGCCATTCACCGTGCCCCTCTACCGAGAAGGAGCCCTCACCGATCTGGAAGGGATACGCCCAGTTGAAATCCACTCCGAAGATCCCGTCGGCCTTGGGTACCCCGCCGCCTTCGAGGCCCGCGCTCAAATCTACGAGATAGACGAAATCCAGGTTCGCGAAAGCGAATCCGGGCAGATCGAGGGCGAACTGGATTCCGGGGGTCAACTTGACGAGGCGCGCCTGCGATCCCCAGTTGATGCCTCCGGTGACATTGATATTACTGATGGGCCCGAAGGAGATTTTCTTGCCGCTGAGCGCGCCAAGGCTCAGGTAGGAATACCACTCCAGGTAGGCGTCCCGGTTGGAAACCGGCTCGTCGCAGCAGACCAGGTCCACGAAGAAGAAGTTGGATCCGTGACTCCAGGCGCTCGCGTGCTGCAGGGTGAAGGTGTGCTGAAATCCCGGCGGACTGAGCAGACCCTCGACCCACGCCGATCCGCCCTGGTACTGAAACTCGGTCCGGCTGAAGCCCTGGGCCCCGGCGGACAGGGGCAGCGCAAGCCCCACGAGCACCACCCACCAGGAAACCCTTCGCACCCGTTCCACGGCGGTCATTCCATCACATCCTGGAGCACCACCACGGACGTGACAGCCGGTGGGCAAAGCCACGTGAGCGCCGAGAGCGGCCAGTCCTCCCGGTGGGGGCGAGGCGCCCGGCTGACAAGGCGCGTGAGGGAGGAGCCCCCACCGGGAGAACTGGGCCGCGTGGCTTTGTCCACAGGTTGTTTAGACTTGGCGGCAGCTGGAGGGATCTCTATGAGGTGCAGTGTCCGAACGGCTGCGCTTGCGGCCCTGACCCTCCTCGCCGCCGCCTGCGGCAGCGACGGAGCGAGCGGGAACAGCGGACAGGAGGACGCCTTCCGGGCAGAACGGCTGCTGATGGTGCGGAACCAGATCGAACGCCGCGGCATCCGCGACGAGGCGGTGCTGCGGGCCATGCAGACGGTGCCCCGGGAGGAGTTCGTCCCCGCGTCGGAGCGAAGCCGGGCGTACTCCGACCGCCCACTCCCGATCGGCGAGGGGCAGACGATCTCCCAGCCCTACATCGTGGCGCTGATGAGCTCGCTGGCGCAAATCACCCCGGGGACGCGGATCCTTGAGATCGGGACCGGCTCCGGCTACCAGGCGGCGGTGCTCGCCGAACTGGAAGCGGAGGTCTGGTCCATCGAGTTGCTGCCGAGGATCGGCGCCCGGGCGGAAACGACCCTCCGCGACCTCGGGTACGAGTCCATCCAGCTCCGGGTCGGTGACGGCTACCTCGGCTGGCCGGAAGCCGCACCTTTCGACCGGATCGTGGTGACCGCGGCGCCTCCGGAGCTCCCGCAGGCGCTCCTCGATCAGCTCGCCCCGGGGGGACGGCTGGTGGCGCCGGTCGGGCCGGATCCGTGGAGTCAGCGCCTCGTGGTCGCCACCCGCGGCGCAGACGGGGAGATCGAGATTCAGGACCACGGAGGAGTCGCCTTCGTCCCCATGGTGCCGGGAAAGCGCTAACCGTCAAGAGCCCCGCGAACTTCGAAGAACAACTCCCGGGGCCGGCGCGAACCGGCGTTTCGGCCGTTCCTACTGGTCCGATAAACCGGGGCAAACTAGCCCGGCGCTTCTTCGCGGTCGGCGATGGGAGTTTCGCGGCCTGTGGCCGCGATGCTGGCCAGTTCTCCCGGTGGGGGCCGGAAGACCGGCGCTCCTAGCCGTCCCCGCGCTTCTTCGCGGTCGGCGATGGGAGTTTCGCGGCCTGTGGCCGCGATGCTGGCCAGTTCTCCCGGTGGGGGCCTGAAGACCGGCGCTCCAAGCCGTCCCCGCGCTTTTTCGTGGTTGGCGATGGGAGTTTCGCGGCCTGCGGCCGCGATGCTGGCCAGTTTTCCCGGTGGGGGCCTGAAGACCGGCGCTCCCAAGTGCGCCATCCCGCTCACTCCCACCAGTCGTCCACCTTGTTCGCGCCGAGTTCCACGGCAAGGTTCCAGATGCGGGTCGCCGTCCGTTGATCGGCGAACTCGTAGAGCAGCGGGGCGAGGCCGGCCAGCCGCATCTTCAGGATGGCCTTCCGCAACTGTGCCGGTTTGTCCACCTGGATCCAGTCCCACCAGCCGATCACGTGACGCGCCATGTCGTCCAGGCCGCCGGCGCGGAAACTGACGATGACGGAACCGTCGGGTTTCTTCTCGACCTTCTGGGTCGGGTGGAAGGTCCACTTCTCGGGCTCGGGCGCGTCGGGGTGGAACCGCCACCTGACGTTCACCGGTTTTTCTCCGAAGGAACCGAACAGCGTGTGGAGGTAGCCCTGGAGGGCGTCCTCCGGGAGGCGATGCCCCTCGTCCAGGACCTCGACGCCGCTCATCCGGTCGAGGCGGTACTGCGCGAGGCCCCTCTCCTCGTTCTCCCGAGCGACCAGGCGCGGGGCCCCGCCGTAGAGCAGGCCCGCCGGTTCCGCCACTTTGTCCTTCTCCTGACCGGTCCCGGCGCGGTAGCGGAAGGCGACCTTGTGCTGTTTCAGGATGGCCTCCCTGAGGGGCGCCGTCACGTTCTCGCTGACCGGCACGTGGGGACCCGGCCGGGACGCGATCCCGAAGGCATCCGTGATCGCCTGAATATCCGTGTCGGCCCGGGGGGCCTCTTTGAGGGCCTCCAGCGCCCCGTGCAGCTTGCTGCGCAGGCCCGTCAGCCGGGCGTGCTGGTCGTGCATGTTCTGGCTGTTGAGAAACCGCAGCATCTCATCCAGAGCCGCCATTTCCTCGGCGCTCGGCTTCTGGGTCTTGAATCCATGGATCCACTTGTTCCCCGTGGCGTCCAGCCAGAACTCCTTCTCTCCGGCGCCTCGGGTTGTCTCCTTCAGTGCGTCCCCGAAGACGCGGCGCCCTTCCGCGATCCAACGCAGCGCGGTACGCCGGTTGATGCTCTCCTCGTCCTCCAGTTCCCGGTAGGTGATTCGCCTGCCGCTGAGCAGCTTGCGGAAAAGGGTTGCGGTGCGGGCAATCGAACTGGCCACGAGACTCTCCCTGCGGCCCCTGATCTCCGGCGGGTCGTTCTCCGCGTTCCCGGCCGCTATGACATATTTTGACCATAAGGGTGGAAGGATGCAAATCGGAATGCCCGCTTCGGTACGTCGTACGGGACAGGTTTTGGCGTATTCCCCGGTCCTATCCGATGCGGCGAGGCCGCAGCTCTGGATCTCCGACTGATCCGCAGGTTCGCTTAGCGATTCCGTATGGCCATCGCCCGGAAGACCGACTCCGAGCTCGGCCGCGACAACATCCGGCTCCTCGGCCTCGATATCCACAACCCTGTCTTCGTTGTCTCGAGCCTCACCATCATCGCTTTCGTTGCCGGCGTGCTCTTGTTCCGGGACGCCGCCGCGGGCGTCTTCGACGCGCTGTACGCCTGGCTGACCTCGACGTTCGATTGGGTGTTCATGGTCGCCGGCAACGTCTTCATCCTCTTCTGCCTGCTGCTGCTGGCGACACCCCTCGGCCGCATCCGCCTGGGCGGTCCGGACGCCCGGCCGGACTACTCCAACTGGTCGTGGTTCTCCATGCTGTTCGCGGCCGGGATCGGCATTGGCCTGATGTTCTTCGGCGTGGCCGAGCCGGTCGATCATTTCCTGAGTCCGCCGCTCGGGGTGGACACCGCGGACACCGCCGCCGTGCAGAGCCTGGCGGTCGCCTCCGCCATCTACCACTGGGGCCTGAACGCCTGGGCCATGTACGCGGTGGTCGCGGTCGCTCTATCTTTCGCCGCTTACAACCTCGGGTTGCCGATGAGCGTCCGGTCGGCGTTCTACCCGGTCCTGGGCGATCGAGTGTGGGGCCCGGTCGGCCACGTCATCGACATCCTCGCCGTGTTCGCCACGCTCTTCGGGCTGGCGACCTCGCTCGGTCTGGGCGCCGAGCAGACGGCGGCGGGGCTGGACCATCTGTTCGGCGTCCCCGCAACCGAGACGACCCAGGTGCTGCTGATCGCCGGCATCACGGCCGTCGCGCTGGCGTCGGTGGTCCTGGGCATGGACAAGGGCGTCAAGCGCCTGAGCCAGGCCAACATGGTGCTCGCGCTGCTGCTGCTCGGGTTCGTGCTGGCGGTCGGGCCGACCCTCGAGCTGCTCGCCGGATTCGTCGGCAGTCTCGGCCACTACTTCGCGGCGATCGGACCGCTCAGCAACTGGGTGGGCCGCGACGACTTCGACTTCCTGCACGGCTGGACCACCTTCTTCTGGGCGTGGTGGCTCTCGTGGGCGCCCTTCGTCGGCATGTTCATCGCCCGGGTTTCGCGCGGCCGCACCGTGCGCGGCCTCGTCGGCTGCATGCTGGTCCTCCCGTTGCTGCTCACCGCGCTCTGGTTCAACACGTTCGGCGCCACGGCGCTGTCGCTCCATCTCGACGGGCAGACCGGAATGGTCGATGCCGTGCAGGCCGGGCAGCCGGAACTGGCTCTCTTCCGGATGCTGGAGGTACTGCCGCTCGCCGACCTCACCTCGTTCATCGGCATCGTCCTCGTGATCCTCTTCTTCGTCACCTCCTCCGATTCCGGATCGCTGGTGATCGACACCATCACCGCCGGCGGCAAGCTCGACGCTCCGGTCGTTCAACGCGTCTTCTGGTGTTCGTTCGAAGGAATCGTCGCCATCACCCTGCTGATCAGCGGCGGGCTGGTGGCGCTGCAAACGGCCGCCCTCATCACCGGCTTCCCCATCGCGCTGATGCTGATCGCCATGTGCTACAGCATCTGGAAGGGTTTGCGCGCTGCCCGGGTACAGGCCGGCGCTGCGTAAGATCAGAAGGAGAATGCCGATGCGAACGCCGCCGGAGAACGAAACGGGACAATTCTGGACGTGTCCCCTGGTCCTGCTGGGGATGGGGAACGTCCATCGGGAACTGCTCGGCATCCTCCGAAGGAAGGCCGGGACCCTCGCGCGCCGCTACGGGGTGACGTTCCCGGTCGTGGCGTGCGCGGACCGGAGCGGTTTCGTGCGGGGCCCGGACGCCCCGGGAAGCCGGCTGACGGAAGCCGCCATGCTCGCCGCCAAGAAACGGGGAGCGCGGCTCCGCGAAATCCCCGAGGCGGAGCCCGTCTCGCTCGAGGAGGCCCTGTTCGCGGCCGGACCGCGCGGAATCCTGCTCGATGCGGCCTCGATGGACATCGAAACCGGAGGGATCGGCCTGACGGCGGCGCGCACCGCGCTCGGGCGGGGCACCTCGGTGGTCTTCGCCAACAAATCCGCGGTGGCGCTCGCCTTCGACGAGATCGAGGCGCTGGCCCGGGACAACGGCGCCGGGCTCGGCTGGAGCGCCACCGTGTGCGGCGGGCTCCCGGTGGTGAACGCCGGGCGGCGCGACCTGGTGGCGGCCGAGTTCCTGCGGCTCCGCGGCGTGTTCAACAGCACCAGCAACCTGGTCCTCGGCCGGATGGCCGAGGGGGTGAGCCTCGAAGAAGCGGTAGCGGAGGCCCAGCGGCGCGGAATCGCCGAGACGGACCCCACGAACGACCTGAACGGAACCGACACCGCGCTCAAGCTGCTGATCCTGGTGCGCACGGTGATGCGGCGAAAGGCCTCCCTGGCGGAAGTGCGGCGCACGGGCATCGAGGGGGCGCCGACCCCCGGCCCCGGCGAAGTGATCCGCCTGCTCGGCGAAGCGGTCCCCGATGGCGACGGGGTGCGGATGACGGTTTCCCCGGTCGCGATGCCGCGCGAGAGCTTCTTCGGATCGATCGGCACGCTGGACATGGCGGTGGAATGGGAGACCGACCTCTTTTCGACCCAGCGGCTCATCTCCACCGAGGGCGACGCGATCCCCACCGCGGCGGCGGTGCTGCGGGACGCGGTCCACATCGCGCTGGGGACCCCGACCGGGCCGGCGCATAGGATCGCGGAGTCATGACGAGCCGCAAGATCTCCCGCCGCGAAGCGATCGCCACCGGACTCGCCGGAGCCGCCGCCAGCGCGGCGCTCGGCGCGTGCGGCGACGGAACCGGGGGCGGAACCAAAGAAGCCCCCGCAACCACAAACGCCTCCGGAGCCGGAAGCGGGGTCCGCGCCGTGGTGGTGGGCGCCGGGGCGTTCGGCGGCTGGACGGCGCTCTGGCTGCGCCGCGCGGGCGCGGAGGTGACGCTCGTGGATGCGTGGGGGCCGGGCAACTCCCGCGCGAGCTCGGGCGGCGAGACCCGGTTGATCCGCGCCTCCTACGGACCCCGGCGCGTTTACAGCGCGATGGTGGCGCGGGCGCTCGAAATCTGGAGGGATCACCAGGCCCGGTGGGGCGAGCCGTTGTTCTTTCCCGTCGGAATGCTCCGGATGAGCAGCGGGGAATCGGAGTACGCGAAGGCGGCGGTGCCGATTCTTCGGGAGCTCGGACTCACCGTCGAGGAGTTCGACGGCGACGAACTCGCCCGCCGGTACCCCCAGATCAACCCGGAAGGAATCTCCTACGCGCTGTTCGAAAGAGATGCCGGCTACCTGTTGGCCCGCCGCGGCTGCGAGCGGGTGCTGCGGGACTTTCTCGCGGAAGGCGGCCGCTTCCTGCGGGCGGAAGCAGCGCCGGGAACGACCGGCGGCGGGCGGATGCGGGACATCCGCCTCTCGGACGGCAGCTCTGTCGAGGCCGACCTCTTCGTATTCGCCTGCGGCCCGTGGCTCGCCCGCCTCTTCCCCGAGTTCGACCCACCGCTCGTTCGGCCTACCCGCCAGGAGGTCTTCTTCTTCGGTCCGCCGGCGGGCTATTCCGACCTGACCGACAAGGCGTTCCCGACCTGGATCGACGAGGGGCCCTTCTACGGCGTTCCGGGGAGTGCCGGCCGCGGCTTCAAGATCGCGGACGACACCCGCGGCGCGCCCTTCGATCCCACAACCGGCGACCGGACGCCGTCGGCCGCGGGGATGCGGGCGGCGCGGGAGTACATGGAGGGCCGGTTCCCGGCGATGCGGGGAGCGCCCCTGCTCGAGGCGCGCGTCTGCCAGTACGAGCAAAGCGCGGACGGGAACCTGATCGTGGACACCCACCCCGAGGCGGCGAACGCCTGGATCGCGGGCGGCGGCTCCGGGCACGGCTACAAGCTGGGCGCCGCGCTCGGCGAGATGCTCGCCGACCAAGCGCTCGGTCAGCGCGAAAAGGAGCCGTTCTTCTCGCTCTCCCGATTGCTCCCCCAGCCCGCGGCTTAGGATGGCCGGGTCATGACGAAACGCCGGATTTCACGCCGCGAAGCGATCGCGACCGGACTTGCCGCGGGGGCTGCCGCCGGGGCGTTCGCCGCCTGCGGCGAGGGCGCCGGGAGTGACCCCGGCAAAACGGCAGAAGCCCCCGCCGGAACGGCAAAAGCCCGCACCGCGAGCGGAAGCGCGTCCCAGGCCGGACGCGGAGTCCGCGCCGTCGTGGTGGGCGCCGGCGCTTTTGGCGGCTGGACGGCGCTCGAACTCCTGCGGCGCGGCGCCCAGGTCACCGTGGTCGACGCCTGGGGCCCCGGCAACTCGCGGGCGAGCTCGGGGGGAGAAACGCGGGTCATCCGCGCCACCTACGGCCCCGACCGCATCTATTCCGAGATGGTGGTCCGGGCGCTCGAGATCTGGAAAGAGGCCGGGGAACGCTGGCACGACCAACTGTTCTTCGAGACCGGCGCGCTCTGGATGAGCGACGGCGTGGACCGCTACGCGACCGATGCGGTCCCGATCCTCGCCGACCTCGGCGTCCCCTTCGAGGAGCTGACCGGCGAGGACCTCGCGCGCCGCTTCCCCCAGATCAACCCCGAAGGCCTCGCCTACGCGCTCTACGAGAAGAGCGCCGGCTACCTGCTCGCGCGGCGCGGCTGCCAGCGGGTGCTCGAGGGCTTCCTGGCCGAGGGAGGCGAGTACCGGCAGGCCAAGGCGGCGGCGGGAACCGTCGCGAACGGGACAATGCGGGACGTCCGGCTGGCGAGCGGTGAAACCCTGGAAGCCGACCTCTTCGTCTTTGCGGGCGGCCCCTGGCTCGCGCAACTCTTCCCCGGATTCGATCCGCCCCTCGTGAGCCCCACGCGGCAGGAGATCCTCTATTTCGGCACGCCTCCCGGCCGCACCGATCTGACCGACGCCGAGCTGCCGGTCTGGGTCGAGACGGGGGCGAGCCTGTTCTACGGAGTCCCCGGGAGCAACTACCGCGGCTTCAAGGTGGCGGACGACTCCCGGGGCGCGCCGTTCGATCCCACGAACGGGGACCGCACGCCCTCCCCGGAAGCCATCCGGACGGGGCGGACCTACATGGAGCGCCGCTTTCCGGCGATGCGGGGCGCCCCGCTGATCGAGTCGCGGGTCTGCCAGTACGAACAGAGCGCCGACGGGCACCTCATCGTGGACACCCACCCGGAGGCGGTGAACGCCTGGATCGCCGGCGGCGGGTCCGGGCACGGCTACAAGCTCGGCCCGGCGCTCGGCGAGATGCTGGCCGGGCAGGCGCTCGGCGAGCGCGAGAAGGAACCCTTCTTCGGACTGGCGCGGTTCGCCTGAGGGGAGTCAGGCGGAGGAGTCAGGCCGAAAGGGACGCCGACCCGAAGGCCGGCGCCCCGGGGTTCAGGATCGGATCAGAACTCGATCCGGACGCCCACCCGGAAGACCCGCGGGTCGAGGATGGCGACGATCTCGTTGTACCGCGACCCGGAGATGGTCCCCCCGGAGATGGTCTCGTAGTTGAGCACCGCACTGCCGCCCGACCAGACCTTTTGCCTTCGTGCCGGCGCGGCATCGGTTCCACGACGCGACATCGGTTTCACGGCGCGACATCGGTTTCACGGGCGGTCCCGACCGTCGGTTTCACCGGCGCGACATCGGTTTCACGGCGCGGCATCGGTTTCACGGCGCGACATCGGTTTCACGGCGCGACATCGGTTTCACGGCGCGGCATCGGTTTCACGGCGCGGCCGGCCTACACCAGCCGCCGGATCACCCCCAGCAGCCGGTCGAGGTCGTCGCGGCTGTTGAACATCCCCAGGCCGGCGCGCAGCAGTTGCCCGTCCTCCTGAAAGGTGACGGACACGTCCTCGTCGGCGAGCGCCCGGCTCAGCCGTTCGTGATCGAGCCCATGGTAGAAGCTGACAATGGCGGACGGGTTCTTCGGCGGGGTGAACATCCGCATCCCCAGCGCCGCGGCGGCCTCGCGCAGTTCGCCCGCGAGGGCGTGCGTGTGCCCGGCGATGCGATCGAGCCCAACCTCCCCGACAAACGCGAGCGCAGCGTCCATCGCGGCCACCGGACCGTAGGCCGGGCTCCCGTACTCGAGCTTGGCCGCGCTGGTTTCGAGGCGGTAGCGATGCCCGGGCAGCGACTCGGCGACCTGACGATGCCCGTGCCGGTCGGGCGTCATCCAGTCCAGGTGCTCGCGGCGCACGTAGAAGGGTGCGCAGCCGAAGTCCGCGTGCAGCCACTTGTACCCATTGCCGCAGGCGAAGTCGACCTTCTCGTCGTGGAGGTTGGTCGGGAACGTGCCCCACGCCTGGATGGCGTCGGCGTAGAGGTAGCCCCCGTGAGCATGGGCGAGGTCGGCCAGCGCGGGCAGGTCATAGCGGAAGCCGTTGCGGTTCGACACCCACGCCACGCTGAGCAGCCGCGTCCGGGCGTCGGTCCGCGCGGCGAAGTCGTCGACCGTCACGACGCCGTCCCGCGACGGGACGATCCTCAGTTCGACCCCCTCCCGGCGCTCGAGTTCGCGGTAGAGCACGAAGGTGGTGACGAAGTGCAGCTCGTCCACGACCACGTTGTCGCCCGGCCGCCAGTCCATCGCGTTCACGATGATGTTCTCGGCCCCGCTGGTGGAGTAGAGGAAGGCGAGCTCGTCCTCTTCGGCGCCGAACAGGCTGGCGAAGCGGGAGCGCGCACCCGCCACGGCCTCGCTACCCGCCGCGGCGTCGCGGCGCCGCATCTTGTTGTCCGCGTAGCGGTGGAGGGCGTCGCGGACGGGCACCGGCAGCGGTCCCACCGCCGCATTGTTGAGGTAGGCGAGTTCCTCGGTGACCGGAAAACTGGCCCGGACGCCGAGAGGATCGCTCGGGGTGGGGCCCGGCGATTCCGGCTGGGTGCGGGGTCGGGCGCGCCCGCCGGATTCCGCTGGGCTCGCGAGCGCGCCGACGCCGGGAAGCGCGGCCAGCCCGGCGGCCGCCGTAGTCTGGAGGAAGCGTCGCCGATTCCATGGACTGCTGTGTTCCGGTGGCTTCATGGGTCTCTCCTTGATGGGAATCGGGGATGGGAATCGGGCAGGCGGGCGCTCAAGGGACCGCTGCCCTCCGGATCGAGTGTACGCCCACCGGCCCGGCCGAATCCCGGGCTCCGGGTACGAGTCCCCGGGCCCTGCGCTCAGGCGTCCGGGAAAGAAAAGGGCAATGACAATGCGCGGCGCCCCGCTGATCGAGGCGCGGGTCTGCCAGTACGAGCAAAGCGCCGACGGGCACGTCATCGTGGACACCCACCCGGAGGCGGCGAACGCCTGGATCGCCGGCGGCGGGTCCGGGCACGGCTACCAGCTCGGCCCGGCCCTCGGCGAAATGCTGGCCGGGCAGGCGCTCAGCGAGCGCGAGAAGGAGCCCTTCTTCGGACTGGCGCGGTTCGGCGGCTAAGACCGCGGCGCCGCGTCCGGAGCGCTGGCCCGAAAGCCGGCGCTCCTTCCCTTCAGGGTTTCGTCAGAACTGGTTTTCGTCAGAACTCGAGCCGGACGCCGAGCCGGAACACCCGGGGGTCGAGAATCGCCACGATCTCGTTGTAGCGGTTACCCGAGATGGTCCGGTAGTTGAGCACCGTCGCGCTGTTGGTCAGGTTGAAGCCGTCGAACAGAAGGGCCATCGTCGCTCCTCCCGGATGGCCGAACGACTTCTCGGCGCGCATGTCGAAGATGCCGACGTTCGGCGCCCGGTCGTTGTAGCCGTCCGGCATCACGCGCTCGCTGCCGGCGTTCGGCAGCCGCACGCTGACGCGGCGTCCGGTCTCATACCCGCTCTGGAGTTTGTAGGAGGCGCTCACCCCGAGATCCCAGGGAAAGATGTAGCGAGCCACCAGCTTGTAGTTCCAGTAGGTGGTGTCGATCGGCCCCAGGCGGAGCGACTGGTTCGCCCGCCATTCGTAGGTCGTGCCCTCGATGAAGTCAAAGCGGGCGGCGGCGCGCACGCTCGTCGAGGACGTGGTGCGCAGGTAGGCGTTCGACCAGGTGTGCAGGAACGAGGTCAGGAACATCCAGCGGTTCGCGAAGCGGCGGTTCAGCGCCACCTCCACGGTGTGGTAGTTGCCGTCCGGGTTCGGAAGCCCGTAGGCGCCGGGGTTCACGTACTGGCGGTCTTCCGGGACTCCCGGCTGGCGGTCCATGAGTTGGACCGCCTGGTCGTCTCCGGTCCCGGCCACGTTGTCCGGCCCGCGGTCTTCGAAGGTGTAGGGGACGTTGTAGGCGAAGGCGCGGTTCAGGTCCACGATCCCGTAGCCGTTCCGGGAGGTCTTGTTGACGTAGGAGGCCCGGAAGGAGAAGTTGTCGGCGAGCTGCTGCTCGAAGTGGGCCGACAGTTCGTGACCGTAGGAGTTCGTCAGGTTCGGGTCCACGGTTACGAACCCCGCGCCCCCCAGGGTGCTGATCTTTTCCCCGAGCTCGGGCGAGTCGCCGAGGCCGCTCGGACCCGGGTCCAGGACCCGGTTCCCGTTCAGGTCGTTGAACTCGTGGCGGAAGGCGGCCTGTCCCACCGGGTTCTCGTCATCCACGATGGTGGTGCTCGGGTTCCAGTAGAAGCGGCCGAAGAACAGCTTCACCACCGTCTGGCCCTTCCCGGTCAGATCGAAAGCGGCGCCGAGGCGCGGCCCGATGTTCGACATGGTCAGCACGTCCCGCTGCGCCACTTCGAGCGGCGGGAAGATGTCGGAGTGGGTCGGAGACATGGACTGGTCCGGCCAGCCCATCACGTAGCGGTCGAACCGGAAGCCGAGGTTCAGGGTCAGCCGGTTGTTGAGGGTCCAGGAGTCCTGCCCGTAAATCGCGGTGAGGAAGATGTCGTTCACGCCGGTGTTCGGGGTGTTGTAGATGTCCACCTCGGAAGGCACGCCGTCACGATCCCGATAGAAGATGTCCCCCGGCTGCATCCGCAGGAATTTCCGGCGTTCCCGGTAGATCTCGGTCCCGATCTTGAGCGTGTGCTGCCCGGCGAAGTCGTCCGCAAAGTAGGTCAGGTTGCCGGAGATCTGCGGCTTGGTGACGTTGCGCAAGTGGTAGTAGTTCTGGGCGTTGGTGATGTCGCCCGTGTTGACCTCCAGCCGGCCGGGCAGCAGCCCTTCCACGCTCTCCGTCTTCGTCTGGGTCGAGAACAGCGGGAACTGGTTGATCCAGTGGCTGAGCTGCAGGTTCAGGAAGACCTTGTCGGTGAGGACGTTCGTGTACCCGAGCTTCATCGGCTTGTTCACCGAACTCTGGTACCAGGCGGCGTCCACCGGAATCGTCGGCCCCAGGTTGCGCTCCGCCTGCAGCTTGGTGCGCCGGTTGAAGAAACCGATCAACTGGCTGGAATCGCTGAGCTGGTAGGTCGCCTTCGCGGTCCAGTTGCCGAGCTGGGTGGTCGCCGGATCGGGGTTCCCGATGGTGAGCTTCTCCTGGTGGTTCAGCCGGTAGCCGCCGTAGAACCAGGCCTTCCCGGGATAGAGCGGACCGCCGATGCCGATGTTGATGTCGCTCTGGAGGGTGATCGGGTTGCCGGCTTCAAGGCCCCGGGACCCCGCCTTGTAGGGGCCGCTGGTCCCGCCGCCGGTCCGGAGCGCGTCCGGGACGTTGTCGCCGACGGTGCTGTCGTTCTCGAAGTCCACGTAGATGTCGCCATTGAAGCGGTCGCCGCCGGACTTCACCGTGAGGTTGAAGAAGGCGCCGAGTCCGTGGGTCTCGCCCATGTTCCCCGAGCCGCCGAGCTGGAAGTCCTCGAAGCTGCCGTAGTCGAAGTAGCCGGCGTTCCCCGAGGTCGTCTCGGTGACGTTGATTCCCTCGAGCATCGTGCGGTGCTGGTCCCCGAAGCCGAAGGCCTGGAATCCCGTCTGGGTGCCCATGTGGGAGCCGCCGACGTCGTAGCCCTCCATCTGGAAGCCGGGGGCCTGCGCCATCGCCGCCCAGATGTCACGGGCGTTCGGGATGTCCTCGAGGAGTTCCTCGGTGAAGTTCACGCCGGTGGTGGTGGTCTTGACGTCCACCACCGGAGCCTGGCCGGTGATGGTGATCACCTCTTCGAGGGTGCCCACATTCAGCGTGGTGTTCACGGTGAGCGTGGTGTTCAGGGTCATCTGGATGTTTTCGCGGACCACCGAACCGAACCCGGGCAGGGCGAAGCCGACCGTGTACGCCCCGGTGGGGAGCGCCGGGAAGACGTAGGTCCCCTGGCCGCCGCTGACCACCACCTGGTCCTGGATCAGCGCCGGGCTGGACGCGGTGACGGTGACGCCCGGGAGCACCGCTCCGGTGGCGTCGCTCACCGTGGACGTCTGAGCTCCTGCACCCAGCGCGAGCGCTAGCGCGACCCCAAGGATCGCGAACCTGGTAAATCGCTTTCGCATGAGTCACCTCCCGGTGAACGAGGACTCCGTCCTTCCTGAGTGGGGGTCAGCGAGTATAGGGACCGCCGGCCGGTCACGGCCAGCGCGCGCCGAGCCGGTTTGGGACTGCGTCCCGTGACGACGGCCAAGCCACCAGGGTCAAGCGATGCCAGGCCGGCGGCCGAACCTGGTAAATCGCTTTCGCATGAGTCACCTCCCGGTGAACGAGGACCTCCGTCCTTCCTGAGTGGGGGTCAGCGAGTATAGGGACCGCCCGGAAACGGTGCGCCGTAACGCTTCCTCGAGCGAAACACTTGCCGCTTCAGCGGGTTAGACGTGGGCGCCGGTGCCCCGCCGGGAATCGCCGACCCGGCCTTGGCGACAGAGCTGGAGAGGGACCGCCGGTCTTCAGACCGGCATCGCGGCCGCAGGCCGCGAAACGCCTAGACCGTCTGTGCTTTCCACGTTCTTCAATACTCTGGAGGGGGATCGGCATATCGTGACAACCCCAACGAAGCGCACATCCTCCATCACCCGGATGTTGTCGAGCCGATTCCCTCCACCGCGATCCACACAGGCGCCGAACCTGGGTGGAACCAGCCGATCTCGCCCTCCAGACCCAGCACCCGACCGCCACCGTCATCGCCGACCGGAGGATACGCATCCGTCGGGCGGAATCGCCAGCCCCATCATTACCGCGAACTCGCCGTCACCTGGAGAGATGGTCGTCGTAGTCATGCCACAGAGATGCCGGCTGATGGTCAACAGAAAACCCTCTTCGAGGAGGTCGTCGCTTGAAGAGCCTAGGACATCCGCGGGACTATCGAAAGCTCGCACAGATGTTGGCGCGCAACCCTCTGCGGATGGACTATCGTAGGCAATTGTGAACAGAGATGCCTGCCGGCTTGATGGAGAGGCAGCTGTCGCCGGGCGATCTCGGGCGCACCGTGTCCGGGAGCAGGCAATCTACTAGCGTCCACCGGGCGCGTTGTGGGAGAAGGAACCGGACCACGATGGTCGGAGCTGCCTGCAACCGATGCAGGTTCACAGGAAAGGACCGCGTTCGCGATGGTCGGAGCGGACTCCTGCAACTTGATGCCTGGTCGGAGCTTGTCTGGTCTGGACCGAGGCAGTCGGCGGCATCTCCTGATAGGTTCGGACAGCACTCCTCGGCGGGTGTCGCCGGGCTATCGGACCTCGCCGGGAAGACCTTCTTCCGGGCGCACGAAGCTGCCGAACTGGGCGTCCACTCCCGCGCGCTCGGACGCCTGGTGAACGATGGATCGGTGGAGCGCGTAGCGCGCGGCGTCTACCGCCTCGCTGAGGCCGAATTGACCGAGCATTACACCCACGCTGCCGTGTGCGTGCGGGTCCCGCGCGCCATCGTCTGTCTGCTGACCGCCCTGTGCATTTACGAAATCGGCACCCAGCTTCCGCGCGATGTCTGGATCGCGATCCCGCACAAGGCCCGCACGCCCCGCATTCCGGAGCTGCCGGTCAGGGTGGTCCGCTTCTCCGGAGCCTCGCTGCTCTACGGGGTCGAGAAAACAGTCTTCGAAGGCGTTCCCGCGCGTATCACCAGCCCAGCCCGCACCGTCGTGGACTGCTTCCGCTTCCGCCGACTGGTCGGCATGGACGTGGCCCTCGAGGCGCTCCGCGACGCCCTGCGTGAGCGCAAAGCGAGTTCCGACGAAGTCTGGCGCGCGGCCGAGGTTTGCCGCGCAAAGTCGCTCGTCGGCCCGGTTCTCGAGGCGCTATCAGTGTGATCCCGCCGATGGGAGACATGGCCGCCGCCATCCGGCGACGCGTCCGGAGCCGCGCTCTGCATCGCGCCTATTGCTGACTGGTGGGTAGCAATGTACGCTGCCGAACGGGTTCAGGATGCAGCCATGAAGAGGCGATGGCCAACGTGGGGTGAAGAGGGCTGACCGTGAGCCTGGACCAGGCAGACTACGCCGCGTTCAACGCCCCGGCATCCCGACGCAACGCGCCCCCTGCCTGGATGACCCCGCGGGCAAGCCGAAGCTGTGGACGGCGACACCACACCCAACCCGAGTGGCTTCTCACCCTGGGGGAGCAAGCGGGCAGCAGTAAAGAGGCCGCGTGTCGAGAAGGCCGATCTTGAACCAGGCGCTCGGAAAGCACCCCGGCGCTGCGCCCGCGCAGCCGTACCGAACCATGCCCGGACCCCGCACGACGGAGCGACCCACGGCCTATGCCGACCGCATCGGCGAATGGTGCATCAGACAGAAATCCGATCAGGAGCGGAAGGACCACGGTCTCTTTCTCACGCCGGCGCCAGTCGCTGATTTCATGGCCGGGAGGATCACGAGCGAGGCGCAAGAGGCCCGGGTCCTCGATCCCGCCGCGGGCGTCGGCATCCTCTGCTGCGCCGCGGTGCAGGCACTCGTCTCCCGGCGGCCGAAGCCCGGTGTCGTCGAGTTGGTCGCCTACGAGATCGACAAGGATCTGCTGGCGCCGCTAAGGGCCGTCCTCGACCATCTCGCCGATTGGTGCCGCACCCGCTATGAAGTGACGGTCTCAGTCCACATCGAAGCCGCCGACTTCATCATGGCGAATCCCGGCGCTTTGCGTCCGCGCGGGCTTTTCCCCGGGCGGGCGGACACCGAAAACTTCGACGTCGTCATCGCCAACCCGCCCTACTTCAAGATCGGCAAGGACGATCCCCGCGCGGCGGCCGCGTCCGAGGTGGTCCACGGCCAGCCGAACATCTACGCGCTGTTCATGGCGGTCGGCGCCTCGCTGTTGCGGCAGCACGGGGACTTCGTGTTCATCACGCCACGCAGCTTCGCGTCGGGTCCGTATTTTCGGCAGTTCCGCACCGTTTTCTTCGACATGATCCGGCCGACCGGAGTCCATGTGTTCGGCTCCCGGCGCGACGCGTTCCGCCGGGACGCGGTGCTTCAGGAGAACGTCATCGTCTCTGGCGTCCGCCAGGACCGCTGGCACCGGAACCGCGGCACCATGCCTCTCGCAATATCGTCGAGCTTCGGAGTCGACGACATCCACAAGCCGAGCGTCCGGGAGGTTTCCGCAGAGAAGGTGCTTGATCTTGCTTCGGTGGACAAGGTCCTCCGGCTGCCGGTCTGCGACGACGACGAGGAAACGCTGGCACTGGTGGATTCGTGGCCGAGCAGTCTGGCCGAGCAGGGGCTGAACATCTCAACCGGGCCCGTGGTGCCATTTCGAGCGACGGAACTCATTGCGGGGGAGGGGAATGTCCCGGCGAGCCACGTGCCTCTCCTCTGGATGAACCATGTGCGCGCCATGAAGGCTACGTGGCCGTTAGATCGCCACAAACCCGAGTGCATCGCGCGAACGGCCAAGGCGCTTCTTGTTCCGAGCAGCAACTACGTGCTCATCCGGCGCTTCAGCGCCAAGGAAGAACCGCGCCGGTTGACGGCCGCCCCTTATATCGCCGCCGACTTCGCCGTGCCGGAAATCGGGCTGGAGAACCATCTCAACTACGTTCACCGGCCCGGAGGCCAACTCTCGGAGGACGAGGCCTGGGGTCTGGCGGCGCTCTACAACAGCCGCCTCCTCGACACCTGGTTCCGAGCGGTCAACGGCAACACCCAGGTAAGCGCCACCGAACTGCGCGCCATGCCGCTTCCCGCGCGCGAGACGATCGTCGCGCTCGGACGCCGGGCGAAGCATCTTGCCGATCCAGTGGCCGAGCTCGATACGCTGGTCACAAGCGTGATCGCCCCTCCAGCGTTCAAGGAGGCAGCCGTTGGCTGACGTCGGAGAAGTACAGGAGATCCTCGAAACCTTGGGCATGCCGCCGGCCCAGCACAACCAGATGGCGGGAATGACGCTCATCGCGCTGTGCGGTCGGACATCGGCCAGCTTGCCCACCTCCAGGGTGCCGAGCTTGTCGTCCATGCCGAGAATTCGGGCGTTGTCGCGGGTGACGGCGATCGCGGTAAGCTAGATGCTGTTATTCGAAATGTATGAAGATCATGAACTGAATACCCGATATGTAGGGTCTGCGTTGGCTGAGATCAGGGCACTTTGTGTCTATTGTGGGTCGTCGAGCGGAGATGATGGCGAACAGGAAGACTTCGCGCGCGCATTCGGTTCCGCCTGCGCTGCACGCGGCATCGAGCTCATCTTCGGTGCCGGCGGCACCGGCCTGATGGGTGCGGTGGCGGACGCGGCGCTGGCGGGCGGCGGACGCGTGGTCGGAATTATCCCCCGTTCACTCATGGAATCGGAACCTCCCTTCCCGGGACTGACAGAACTTGTCGTAGTGGACAGCATGCACGAGCGGAAGCAGCAGATGTTCCACCGCGCCGATGGCTTCGTGTCGCTGCCGGGCGGTTTCGGAACCCTTGAGGAAACCCTCGAAGTGCTCACCTGGCGACAGCTCGGCTTCCACGACAAGCCGATCGTTCTTGCAAACCATCGAGGTTTTTGGAATCCACTCCTGTCTCTGTTCGACCATATCGTGGCCGAGGGTTTCGCCCAGACCGAGTCACGCGACCTCTACGCGGTGGCCGATTCGGTTGACGGGGTATTCGATCGCCTGGCAATGGGCGCTGCATCGCGCATCCGCGTCAGCGCATAGCGGCCCGTCGAGACCGGCCGAGCGGGTTCGGCTCGGAGAAAAGGCCTCCCCGGGTGAGCTCGCCACCCGTGCGCCACCGTGCGCCGATCAGAGATCGGCCGGGTCCTCCCGGTAGGGGCGCCCTCGCCGGCGGTCGGCCCTCGCTACTCCACGGTGACGGACTTGGCAAGGTTGCGGGGCTGGTCCACATCGCAGCCGCGCAGCACCGCCGCGTGGTAGGCGAGGAGCTGGAGGGGCACTGAGGCGAGCACCGGCATCAGGACGGGGTCCGTCCGGGGAATCACGATCCGGTCGTCCACCCGGCCGGCAAGTTCATCATCCAGGTCGTTCACCACCGCGATGACCCGGCCCCCGCGGGCGCGCACCTCCTCGATGTTCGAGAGGGTCTTGGTGTACATCCCCTCGCCCCGCGTCGCCAGCACGACCACCGCCACGTCCCGGTCCACGAGGGCGATGGGTCCATGCTTCATCTCCCCGGCCGGGTAGCCCTCGGCGTGGACGTAGCTCACTTCCTTCAGCTTCAGGGCGCCCTCGAGGGCGACCGGATACTGGTAGCCGCGGCCCATGAACAAAAAGCCCGGGGCGTCTTGGTACTTCCGGGCGAGTTCCTTGATCTGGGGGTCCACGAGGAGCGCCTCTTCCACCTGGCCGGGGAGCTGCTCCAGGGCGCGCACCAGGCGGCGTCCGTCCCGCAGCGAGAGGTTGCGCCGGCGGCCGAGGTAGAGCGTGAACAGCGCGAGCGCGATCACCTGGCTCGTGAAGGACTTGGTGGAAGCGACGCCGATCTCGGGGCCGGCGTGCAGGTACACCCCGAAATCCGTCTCGACCGCGATCGTGGAGCCGACCGTGTTCACGATGCCCATGATGCGGCAGCCGCGGCGCCGGGCTTCGCGGAGCGCGGCCAGGGTGTCGGCGGTCTCGCCCGACTGGCTGATCCCGATGACCAGCGTGTTCGGAGTGAGCACGCTGTTGCGGTAGCGGAATTCGGAGGCGTACTCCACGGCCGCCGGAACCTGGGCGAGGTCCTCGATCATCCGGGCCCCGATCATCCCGGCGTAGCGGCTGGTTCCGCAGGCGGTGATGAGGATCCGGTCCACCGCCCGGAGCTCGCGGTCGGACATGGTGACGCCGCCGAGCTGGGAAACCCCGTCCTTCTCGACGAGCCGTCCCCGCAGGACATCACGCAGGGTGGCGGGCTGTTCGCGGATCTCCTTGTACATGAAGTGGTCGTAGCCGTCCTTGCCGACTGCCTCCGCGCCCCACGCGACCTCCGAGAACCCGCGCAGCACCGCCCGCCGCGCCGGGTCGAAGGTCCGGTAACCCTCCGGGGTGAGAACAGCGGAATCCCCATCGCTGAGCCGCACGACTTTCCGGGTGTGCCCGACCACCGCCGCCGCATCCGAAGCCGCGAAGAGCTCGTTCCCGGAACCGATGCCGAGTAGCAAGGGGCTGCCGTTCGCCGCCACCACGATCTTGCCGGGGTCCCGCGAGGTGACCACGGCAATGCCGTAGGCGCCCTCCGCCCGCGCCAGCGCACTCGCCACCGCGTCCTCCAGCAGATCGGTGTCCCGGAAGGCGAAGTCCATGAGGTGGACCAGGACTTCGGTGTCCGTTTCGCTGCACAGCGCGTACCCCCGGTCGCGCAGCCACGGGCGCAACCGGGCTGCGTTCTCGATGATGCCGTTGTGGACGACGGCGATGTCGCCTGCCGCCGAGACCTGCGGATGGGCGTTGACCCGGTTGGGAGCCCCGTGAGTGGCCCAACGGGTGTGGGCGATGCCGCATCCGCCGGGTGGCAGAGCGCCGTGCAGCGCCGCCGTGAGGTCACTGATCTTTCCCGCGCGCTTCTCGACGGTGAGGGCGCCGCCGTCCAGGACGGCCAGTCCGGCGGAGTCGTAGCCCCGGTACTCGAGGCGCTTCAGCCCCTCCAGAAGAATCGGGGCGGCCGGGCGGGGACCCAGATAGCCGATGATGCCGCACATGGGACGCTTCTCCTCGTTCGGGCGCTTCGTCGTCACACCGCCGGTGGGACGGCCCCATCCGAGCTGCTTCCGCCTCGCCTTCGGGTCGAACGAACCGCCGGCCCTCCGGGTTCCGCCAGGGACCTTGTACCCCGGAGGGGTGACGACGCCCCTACTGTCGCACGGCCACGGCGACCTGACGATGACAGATCCAGGGCCGGCTGTCTCGGACCTGTTCATGGACTATATTTAGTCCACTCCGTCTGACAGGGAGGTGGCCCATGTCACTGTCCGACCGCATCAAGCCGATCAGTTACCTGAAGGCTCACGCCGCCGAGATCATCCGCACGCTCGGGGACCGGCCGGAGCCGTTGATCATCACCCAGAACGGCGAAGCCAAGGCCGTCGTGCAGGACATCGCCAGCTACGAGCGGATGCAGGAGAGCGTGGCCCTTCTCAAGATGCTGGCGCTGGGCGACCGTCAGATCGAAGCCGGTCAGGTGCAGCCCGCCGCTGAGGTGATCGCGCGGCTTCGGCAGCGCCGACGGGCGGACTGATGCCGTTCGCGGTTCAACTGACCGACGACGCCGCCCGCGACCTCGAAGAGATCTTCGACTACCTGTCCCGGCAAGACGGGACAGGTACGGCGGAACATGTCCTGAAGCGGATCGAGCAGGCCTTCCAGTCGTCGTCCGAGCTCCCCGAACGCGGCAGCTACCCGCGGGAACTGCTGGAGCTGGGGATTCGGGAATACCGGGAGGTGTGCTTCAAGCCGTACCGGATCATCTACCGCGTGATGGGAGACGGTGTGTACGTGCTGGTGATCGCGGACGGGCGGCGGGACATGCGGGCGTTGCTGGAGCGGCGCCTGCTGGATGTGTAGCCAGCGGCCTCACTGCCGGGCCGGCTCGCCCGAGCCCTCGGGCACGCGGAGCTTCGGTGGCGTGGACTGGACCACCCCGTCCCGCACCACCCAGTAGCCGTCCCGAAAGACCTGGGCGACGTTCGCCAGGGCGGCAAAGCCCTCAAGCGGGTTGCCCTCGACGACCAGGACATCGGCCAGTTTGCCCACTTCCAGGGTGCCGAGCTTGTCGTCCATGCCGAGGATTCGGGCGTTGTCGCGGGTGGCGGCGAGGAGCGCTTCGGTGGGGGTGAAGCCGCACTCCAGATACACCTCCAGCTCCTGGATGTAGGCGTAGGGGAGATCGCGGAACCAGTCGAAGACCAGGTCGGTGCCGAGCCCGATCAGGACCCCGGCCTCCTTCATCTTTCGCAGCATCGCGCGGGTCGTTTCGCCGGTGAGCTCGAATCGCCGGGACGTCGAGCTGTGGTAGCTGCCCATCCACTCGAAGATGTAGTCGTAGGGGACGACCGTCGGCACCGAGGCGATCCCGCGCTGCGCCATCATGGCGACGACTTCGTCGGTGCGCGGCAGCGGGTGCTCGATCGCGTCGACGCCGGCCTCCACCGCCCATTCGGTGTAGATGGTCTCCGAGTCCACGGTGATCCGGAGGCCGAGCGTATGCGCCTCGTCCACCGCCGCCGCGATCTCCTCGCGGCTGAAGTGGCTCGCCACCTTGATCAGATCGGCGCCGCGCTTGAACTGCTCCCGGACGGCCTCCCGGAATCCGTCGGCTCCCGATGCCTCGACGACCGCTCCGTACACCCCGGAGTGGACGGACAACCCTTCGGCGCTGTGACCGCCGGTCGCGGTGATCAGTTGCCCGGCGGCGAAGACCCGCGGGCCGGGGATCCTGTTGTCCCGGACCCACTCTTTCAAGATGAACGGCACGGTTCCGAAGGACGAGGTGTCGCGCACCGAGGTGATTCCGGAGCCGATGAAGGCGTGGAGACGTTCGACGCCGCGCAGCGCGGCGTGCGCCGGGTGCACCGTCAGCGCCTGCGGCACATCGAGTTCGGTGTAGGTGAGGTGGGTGTGGAGGTCCATCAGCCCGGGAAGCACCGTGTGCCCGGACACATCCAGCACCCGGGCGCCTTCGGGCCAGTCGGTGGCGCCCTCCGGCCAGCCGGCGGCACTGTCAAACAACACCGCGGCGATCCGGTTGCGCTCCATCACCACCGTCCCGGCGGCCGGCTCCGAGCCGGTCCCGTCGAAGACGAGGCCGCCGCGCAGCACCGTCGTCCCCTCCGGTCCGCGGGGACCGGGCGGCGCCGGGACCCGGCGGGGGTCGTCGCTCGTCTGGACATCGTTCAGGTAGGCCCGCCGGTCGATCGGACGCTGCTGCGGTTCGGGCTGGGGTGCCGCCTCGCCCGGAACCGCCAGAACCCAGGCGGCGCCAAGGAAAACGCTCAGCGGAAACCATCGAACTCTGGACATGACTCTCTCCTGTGGGAGTGGCGCCGCGGGCGCGGCGTTAATTGCCCGCCCGTCCCCCAGCGGGAGGCGGTTTCATGCCAGTCTGAGCCTGGAGACCAACGACAAGTTCATTAGGCATTGGCGCAGGTCGTCCGTATCGGTCTCGGCGACCGCGCCGGCAACTGGCCGGGTGTCCTTCTCCCAGCACCGATCTCGGAGCCCGATCAAGGACGCGGGTCTCAGAACAACTGCGGGAGGGCTTCCCGGGGGGTCATGGCCGGAATCGGCGAATGCGCGAAGTCTCTGACGTTCCTCGTCACGATATGCCGCGCCCCGCACGCCCGTGCCGCCGCGACCTGCATTGCGTCCTCGAAGTCGGCCATCGGAAGCGAAATCGCATAGCGGAGAGCCGCGGTGTCCCCGGGCGCAACCATCACGAACCGGGTGAGTTCGGCGATGAAGTCGCGGGTGTCCGCATCCCCGCGGGCGGGAGTCACGAGGTAGTAGAAATTCGACAGGGTGTGCCACGCGACGAATGCGCGGCGCACACCGCGCTCTACCCGATCAAGGAGCTCGGAAGATGGTCCCGAATGCGGGTGCCGATCGAGGGCGACGTCGATCAACACGTCCGTGTCGAGCAGGATCACAAATACTTCCGGGACAGCGCCCGGTAGCGGCGGTCGTCCCGTCCCGCTGCCTGGAATCTGCCTCTCCACCGTGACGCGAAGGAGGGGGTGTCCTCTTCCGCGATCTCTCGGAGCGACGCTTCGACGAGGGAAGACAAGGACACGCCGCGAGCGCGCGCGGACTGCTTGGCTCGGGGAAGCAGATCACTATCCACCGTGATCGTCAGTTTTTTCTTCATTCAAGTCGCCGGCCACCATTATACGTATCGAAGAATTCTTCATACGTATATTCAGGAACCACCAACGGGGCCGGCCCAGCGAGAAGATCCGGGATCTCGCCGCGCAGCCGACCTCGCGGTTCGTCTCGATCAGCGATACGCAATTTCGTCCGCTGCGCGGGCGATGCCGGTCTGATCTGAATGAAGGCCGGCGGTCCTTGTCCCTTACGGCGACTTCACCACCCGCCCGGCCCGCATCACGAACTTGACATCCTCCATCACCCGGATGTTGTCGAGCGGATTGCCCTCCACCGCGATCACGTCGGCGGCGAACCCGGGCTGGATCCGCCCGATCTCGTCCTCCAGACCCAAGACCCGCGCCGGCACCGTCATCGCCGAGCGGAGCGCGTCCGTGGGACTCAAACCCAGCCCCACCATCACCGCGAACTCGCGGGCCGCGGTCTCGTGGGGAAAGATGGTGTCGGAGCCGAAGGCCACCGGGACTCCGGCCGCGAATGCTTCCCCGATCCGGCGGTCGCGCTCTTCCATGAGGGCGCGCGCCTTCTCGATGCTCTCCCGCGGGAAGCCGATCGCCTCTCCCTCTTCCACGATGTAGTTCATGACGTAGAGGGTGGGCACCATCGGGACGCCCCGTTCCTTGAAAAGCCGAATCCCCTCCGCGTCCACCAGCGTCGCGTGCTCGACGGAGTCCACCCCGGCGCGGAGCGCAGTATTGATCCCGGCCGCGCCGTGCGCGTGGACCGTGATCCGCTTCTGGTGGCGGTGCACCTCCTCGACCGCGGCCCGGACTTCCTCCTCGGTGTAGGTGCTGACGTTCGGGTCGTCGCCCGCCGACATGACCCCGCCGGTCATCATCAGCTTGATCCAGTCGGCGCCGTACTTGAACTCCCGCCGGATTGCGAGGCGCAGCCCCTCCGGCCCGTCGGCGATCCGGGTCGGTGTCTCGATCATGAGATCCGCCATCAGGTTGTTGAAGTCCCCGTGGCCGCCGGTGGCCGAGATCGCGTGCGGCGCGACGAGCAGCCGCGGCCCCATGTGCTGGCCGCTGTTGATGGCGTGCTTGAGGTCGATCGTGCCGTACCAGCCATCGAACTCGCCCGGCGTCCGCAGGGTGGTGAACCCGGCTCCCAGCATCTTCTGGGCGTTGTGGAGCGCATCGAGCGCCCGCGCCGCGCTCGAGCGGGTCATGTCGATCGCGGTCAGGGTGTCCGGGTTGATCGTGAGGTGGGCGTGGAGGTCGATGAGCCCCGGAAGGCAGGTGTACCCCGAGAGGTCGACCACTTCCGCATCGGCGCCCGCCGACCCGGAAACGATCGCCCCGTCGCGGACGACGATGTCCCCGGCACCGGTCATGGCCTCGCCGTCGAACACCGCCCCGCAGCGGAGCACCGTGTCCTGCGCGAAAACCGACGACCCGACAAGAAGAGCCGCCGGAAACAGGAAAAGTCGAACCAACCGGGTCATGCCGTCGCCTCCGCCATGCTGCAGCGCCGCGGATCGCCGCAGGCGCGCCGAACTCCGTCCTCGCCGATGTGGATGCCCTCGAACGAGCCGTGGTGCCAGTTCCAGGGGTTCACCACGTCGAACCGGATGCCGCGCTCGGCCGCCTGCTCCCGGATCTTCTCCGGGAAGTCCGCCTCGATCAGCACCGCGCCCGGGGTGTTCAATGACGGGCCGCCGAACCGCGGCCGGTTCACCGATTCCGCCACCGGCACCCCGAACTGCAGCACGTTAAGGCTGTTCTGCAGGACGTTCTGGAGCAGGCTGACGCTCGGCGAGCCGGAAGCCATCACCGGCCGGTCGCCCCGGAAGATGATGTTCGGGGCCACGTAGGCCGAGATCCGGTGGCCGGGGCGGGGCATGACCCGCAGGAAGTGGGCGCCCGCGGCGCAGATGCTCACCCCCTCGGCGAAGAGGCCGTTGCTCCACGGGTAGGACATGCACGAGTGGAGGATGGTCGAGACGTTGCCGGCCGCGTCCACCACCGTCACGTGGTTGCTGCCCGCGGGCGGGGGTGGCTCGCCGGCGCCCGAGACCGGGTGCCCCATCTGGAGCAGGTCGAACCGCATCCGCGCGTAGTCCTTCGAGAGGATCGTCTCGAGCGGCAGCGGATGGCTCTTGGGATCGTTCTGCCGGCCGCCCTCGGAATAGACCAGGTGGCTGATCCGGATCATCTGGAGCAGGCTCTCGGCGGATTCGACCGGCGGGCCGAGTCCCTCCAGATCGAGGAACTCCAGCATGTGCAGCATCTCGATGATGTGGGTGCCGCCGTTGTCCGGGGGCGGGGAACCGGCGATCTTGAGATCCCGGTACGACCCCCACGCCGGCTCCTGCCAGCGCGGCTCCCAGCGTTCGAAGTCCTCGGGGGTCAGGACGCCGCCCGCGGCCTGGACCACCTCGCAGACCTTCTTCGCGAAGTCCCCCCGGTAGAAGTAGTCGTTCCCCTCCTCGGCGAGCCGCTCCAGGGTGTCCGCGGCCTGCTTCTGGTAGAGCGTCGCGCCGGGGCGGGGGATCGCGTGCCCGTCGAAGAAGATCTCGCGGCCCGCGGCGGTGCGGCCGATCTTCTCGGACTGGATGAAGACCTCGCCCCAGAGGAACGGGTGCATCTCGAAGCCGCCCCGGGCGTAGGCGATCGCGTCCGCCATCAGTTCTTTTCGCGGCAGCGAAGCGTGGCGGTCGTGGGCCGCCTCGAAGCCGCCCCACCAGCCGGGCACCGCCACCCCGCGCCCCGTGGCGAGGTCGTGCGCGCCGTAGCCGGGAAGCGGCGCCATCGGCGTGTTCACGTTGCCGTTGACGTAGGTCGTCTCGCCGGTCGCCTGGTCGAAATACATCTGGGAGAGGCAGCCGGTGATGGTGGTCATGTGCGGTTCAACCACGGTCTGGGTGATCGAGGCGGCGAGCGCCGCGTCGCAGGCGTTGCCGCCCTTTTGCAGGACCTCGACGGCGGCGCGGGTCGCGAGCGGGTGCGAGGTGATCGCCATCCCGCCGGTTCCTTCGGCCGGCGCCTTCTTGCCGAAGTGGGCGAGTTCGATGAGGCGTCGGCGCTCTACGGCGTCGGGGGCCGCGGGCGCGGCCACCGCGCGCGATGCGGGGAGCGCGGCGCCGGCGAGGCCGGCCGCGGTCGCTTCGATGAACGTTCTCCGGGAAGTGCGGACTTTCATGGGGGGACCTCCGGGGAGGGCGAACCTACCATTGCCGGCCGTTTGCTTATTTCAATTTCGGGTCCCGCTTTGAAATAGCGGTTTGGCTTATTTCAATCATTGCTCCTGAGCATGGAGCCGGACGGCGCGGGCTGGGTGCGATATCCGGGTCGGCGGGCCGGAACTGGGTGCGATATCCGGATCGGCGGGCCGGCACTGGGTGCGATATCCGGATCGGCGGGCCGGAACTGGGTGCGATATCCGGGTCGGCGGGCCGGAACTGGGTGCGATATCCGGGTCGGCGGGCCGGAACTGGGTGCGATATCCGGATCGGCGGGCCGGAACTGGGTGCGATATCCGGGTCGGCTCGCCGGAACTGGGTGCGATATCCGGATCGGCGGGCCGGAACTGGGTGCGATAAACGAGTCGGCGGGCCGGAACTGGGTGCAATATCCGGGTCGGCTCGCCGGAACTGGGTGCGATATCCGGGTCGGCGGGCCGGAACTGGGTGCGATATCCGGGTCGGCTGGCCGGAACTGGGTGCGATATCCGGGTCGGCTGACCGGAACTGGGTGCGATATCCGGGTCGGCTGGCCGGAACTGCGTCTATCCGGGTCGGCTCGCCGGAACTGCGCGATTTCGCGGGTGCGGTGCGATATCCGGGTCGGTCGATATCCGGGTCGGTTAGCCCAGGCATGCGTCTATTTCGGCTGACCCAAGCATGCGTCTATTTCGGGGTCGGTTAGCCCAGGCATGGGTCTATTTCGGGGTCGGTTAGCCCAGGCATGCGTCTATTTCGGGGTCGGTTCCAGGCATGCGTCTATTTCGGGGTCGGTTGACCCAAGCATGCGTCTATTTCGGGGTCGGTTGACCCTCTATTTCGGGGTCGGTTAGACCATGCGTCTATTTCGGGGTCGGTTGACATGCGTCTATTTCGGGGTCGGTTGAGCCCAGGCATGCGTCTATTTCGGGGTCGGTTGACCCAAGCATGCGTCTATTTCGGGGTCGGTTGACTCCGGGCATGCGTCTATTTCGGGGTCGGTTGACCCATGCGTCATGCGTCTATTTCCGGCGTCTATTTCGGGGTCGGTGGCCCGGGTCGGTTGATCCCGGCGTCTGGGGGTCCGGAGCATGCGTCTATTTCGGGGTCGGATGGCCGGAGCATGCGTCTATTTCGGGGTCGGATGGCCGGAGCATGCGTCTATTTCGGGGTCGGATGGCCGGAGCATGCGTCTATTTCCGGTTCGGATGACTGGAGCATGCGCGTCAGGCGACACCTAAAACTGGGCCACCAGGACTGTCAGGAATTCCGTATGTAGGCCGTGTCCGGCCGTCAGGCGCAATGCGGCGCCAGCGTTTTCCTAATCCTGGGGGAATCGCTCCGGATGAAGGGGTCCCTCGCGATCCGGTCGCCACGGGCGCCGCGATTTCCACGGGCTCCGGGCGAGGCCTGCGCCAACCAGCCGGGAGGCCGCAAGGCCGGGCGGCGGCCGCTCTGTGGGGGGCGGTGCGGGGCGGGCTCACACGACCTCGACCGGGAAGCGGTCGCCGAACACAATCGCGAACGCGGCGCGAACCAGGGACATCCGACCCCTATTCCGGTTCCTCCGGGACGGCCCACGCCGCCTCCACCGAAAACCCGTCCTTCCAGACCCCGGCGATCGCCGCGCTCCGAGTCAGGTCACTCTCGAGATCCCCCGCCACCAGCAGCAGGTCGGCGATCCGGCCCTCTTCGAGCCGCCCCCGATCCGCGATCCCGAAGGCGTCGGCAGCGCTCCCTGTCGCCGCCGCCAAGGCCTCGGCCGCGCTGAGCCCAGCGCGCTGCAACAACCGCAGCTCGCCGTGCATCGAGATCCCGAAGCCGGTCCCGGGATTCGGCGCGTCGGTCCCCGCGACGATCCGCACCCCGGCGGCGTGGAGCCGGCGGACGCTCTCGATCGCCGCCTCGCTGGTTCCGACCGGCCGGGGAAAGGTCCCCATCAGCGTCTGGCGCTGCATCTCCGACACCTCGTCCGGCCGCGTCTCCTCCAGCAACTCGGGCCCCATGGAATCTCCCGCGCCGGCGACCCGCACCGAGAGCGTCGGAGCCACAAAGACTCCGGCTTCGGCGAAGCGGGCGGCGTCCTCCTCGGCGAGGACCTCATCTCCCCAGATGTGGACCAGCCCGTCCACTCCCATTGCAAGGGCGGCAAGCCCGTGTTCGAGCGTGCTCACGTGGATCACCGCCAGCAACTCCTCGGCGTGGGCGGCCTCGATGACCGCCGCGATCGTCTCCCGGTCGAGCGTCGGAAGCGATGTCCCGAAGGTGCTGCCGTCCTCCCAGACGATCTTGATCCAGTCGGAACCTTCCTCCTTGCGCGCCGCCACGAAATCCGGCGCCTCGGCCGCACTGGTGAGCGTCGCAACCGGGACCCCGAACTGGGTGCCGTGCCCGCCGGGCGCAGTCGCCAGGTTGCCGGCGGAGAAGAGGTCTGCCTCGCTACCGCGGCTGAGCGTCTCGCGGGCGCGCCGCTTTCCCCGGGCGAGCATCGGCGCGGTGAACTGATCCAGCACCGTCGTCACCCCGAAGCGAAGCGCGTCGCTCAACGCCGATCCGAAGCTGTGGGCGTGCGCGTCGATCAGTCCGGGGGTCAGGGTGTAGCCGCGCCCGTCCACCCGGGGAAGGCCCTCAGGCAGGTTGAGCCGCTGGCCGACCGATCGGATCCGGCCCTCCTCGACCCAGACGTCCCGGTGCGGCAGGAACTCCTCCCCGTCGAAAACCGTCACGTCCACCACCGCGAAATCCGTCTCCGGCAGCGGCCCGCCCGGCGGGTCCGCCGGTTCCGGGACCGGCAGCGTCATGAGCACGCCGACGAATACCGCGATCGCCACTCCGGCGATCAGCGGGTCGCGGCGCCAGGGCGGGCGCTCCGGCACTTGTCGGGAGGTCATGATCAGCGGCCCGCGAAGCGCCGCAGCCCCGCCGCCGCGACGGCGAGGAAGACGGCGGCCTGCCCTGCCAACAGGCCCACATGAAGCGCGGCCGGTTGCCCCAGGTCGAGGTCGATCACCTTCAGCGCGAGTTGTCCGAGGTGGTACGCCGGAAAGACGATCGCCAAGTCCTGCAAGAACCCGGGGAGCATCTGGATCGGGAACCAGAGCCCCGACAGCACCGACATCGAGATGAACACCAGGTTCACCACCGCTACCGCCGCCTGTTGTTTCGCCCATGCCCCCATCGCGAGCCCGAGGGCGCAGAGCGGCAGCACGCCGGCGAGGGTGACTCCGGCGAGCCCGAACCACTGCGAGCGGTGGAGTTCAACGCCGGCGGCGTAGGCGCCGAGCAGGAACAGCCCGAGCAGCACCACGGCGCCGAAGATCATCGCCACCGCCACCCGCGCGAACAGGTAGGCCCCCGCGGGCATGGGGGTGGTCCGCTTCAGCAGCAGGGCGCCGGAGTCGCGCTCCTGCGCGAGACCCACTCCGAATCCGAAGAGCGACGGGCCGAGAATGCCGAACACGCCGTAGGTAGCGAGCATGTAGGTCGGCGCGGCGAGGGAGACTCCGCCCCGCTGGAACACCACCCCGAAGAACAGGTAGAAAAACAGCGGGAAGAGGAGCGTCGGGACCGCGAACGCCGGCAGCCGCAGGGAACTGAGGAACTGGAAGCGCGCTTCCAGCAGCGCGATCCGCACGTGCCCCGGAATCCGCGGCGGAAGGCGGGGGCAGCGGACGCCGGCATCTACGAACCCCCCTCCGGCCTGGCGCCGTTTTCCCCCGCGCCGCCGCCGGTGAGCGCGAGGAACGCCTCCTCGAGCCCCACGCCGGCCACCGTCAGGTCGCTCAGCTCCGGGTCGAGGGCGAACATCCGGCGGAGCAGCGCCTCCGGCTCGGCGCTCACGATCTCGAGGTGCTGTCCCTTCGTCTCCACCCGGGCGGCCTCGGGGAAGTCGCGCGCCGCTTCGGGGCGGATGCTCGTGACGCAGCGCACGACGCGGCCGGAGGTGCGGGACTTGATCGCCGACGGGCTCCCCTCGGCGATCAACCGCCCGCGGTGGATCACGGCGATCCGGTCGGCGAGGGCATCCGCCTCCTCGAGGTGATGCGTCGTGAGCACGGCGGTGCGCCCCGCCGCCTTGAGCCCCCGGATCTCGTCCCAGAGACGGCGGCGTCCGTCGAGGTCGAGGCCGGCGGTCGGCTCGTCGAGGAACACCAGCTCGGGATCCCCCGCCATGGCGAGCGCAAACATCACCCGCTGCTTCTGCCCGCCGGAGAGCTTCCCGAACCGCCGGTCGCGGAGTTCTCCCAGACCCGCCATGTCCAGCAGCCGCCCCATCGGCAGCGGCGCCGGGTAGTACGCCCGAAAGAGCGCCAGGTGCTCCCCGACGGTGAGGGTGTCCGGAACGCCGGAGACCTGGAGCATCGCGCCCCGCCGGAGACGGACGTCCGCGGCGTCCGGGACGCTGCCGAACACCCGCGCGGTCCCCTGCTGGACCTGGAGGGTGCCGAGGAGCAGGCTGACCGCGGTGGTCTTGCCGGCGCCGTTCGGGCCGAGCACCGCCAGCACCTCGCCTTCCCGCACCCCCAGATCGAGCCGGTCGAGCGCCAGGACGTCCCCGTAGCGGTGGGTGACGCCTTCGAGCCGCGCGAGCGGCGGGGCGGATTCCCGCGCAGCGGGCGAGGGGGTGGAAATCAAGAGGGTTCGAACGGAGACGGCGGGAACTGACGAAACCTGAGGCGCGCGGCAGCCTAATACAGAGCGGGCTTGCGGGGTCGGTTTACGGGCGCGCTGGGCGCCATCGCTAGAATCGCTCCCCTTCGGACGCAGTTACAGCTTGGCAATCAGAACCCAGACCATCGGCGATCGGGTGCGAAGGCGGGAAGACCCGCGGCTCATCACCGGTCAGGCGCATTACACCCCGGACATCCCGCTTCCCGGCGCCCTCCATCTCGCGGTCGTCCGCAGTCCCTATCCGCACGCCGAGATCGTCGAGATCGATAGCGAGGAAGCCGCCGCCGCGCCTGGCGTCGTCGGGATCTTCACCGCGGCGGACATCCTGCCGACGTTGAAAAAGCCCTTCCCCGTGGCCCGGGCGCCGGACGCCGGCGCGTTCACCGAACTCCACCTGCCGCCGCGGTGGGCGCTCGCCGACGGCAAGGTCCTCACGGTCGGCGATCCGGTGGTGGCGGTGGTCGCCGAGACGCCCGAACAGGCGGCCGACGCCGCCGCGCTGGTCTTCGTGGACTACCGGGACCTCCCCGGAGCCGGCGACTCCCGGGCGGCGCGCGCCGAGGGCGCGGAGCTCCTCTATCCCGAGGTGGCAGGGAACCGATCCTTCGTCTGGGAACTCCATCCCGAGGGCGCGCCCGAGGCCGCGCAGGGTGAGGTCGAGGTGTCGCTCGACTTCCGGATCCAGCGCCTGATCCCAAGCGCCATGGAACCGCGGGCGGTCGCCGCCCGGGTGGACGGCGACCGGATCACGATGTGGACCTCCACCCAGTCCGCGCATCGGGTGAAGTCGAGCGTGGCGCGCATCCTGGGAATCCCCGAGGAACGCATCCGGACCATCGCCCCCGAGGTCGGCGGCGGCTTCGGCGCCAAGGCGAACCTCTACGCCGAGGAGGTCCTGGTCCCCTGGCTCGCCCTGCGGCTCGGCCGCCCGGTCCGCTGGTACGCCACCCGGACCGAGGACTTCCAGACCACCACCCACGGCCGAAACCTCTTCGTGACGCTCGGCGTCTCGGCCGACCGCGACGGGCGGGTGACGGCACTGCGATCTGGACATCCTCTACGACTCGGGCGCCTACTTCAGCCGGCCCGGACCCACCACTCCCTCCCTCACCGGGAGCATGATCGTCGGTCCCTACGACATCCGCTCCGCCCACGCCCGGGCCGAGGGGGCGTTCACGAACACCGCGCCGAACGAGCCCTACCGGGGCTCCGGCCGCCCGGAGGCCACCTACCTGATCGAGCGGGCGCTCGACGTGCTGGCCGGCCGGCTCGGGATGGACCCGGCGGACATCCGCCGCCGCAACCTGATCCCGGCGCACAAGTTCCCCTACCGGACGGCGACGGGGCTGACCTACGACAGCGGGGACTACGAAAAGGCGCTCGATCTGGCGCTGGAGGCCGGCGACTACGCGAGTCTTCGGGCCGAACAGGCCCGGCGGCGGGCCGAGGGCGGCGGAAAGCTGCTCGGGATCGGCCTCGCCTGCTACGTGGAGATCTGCGGATTCGGCCCCTGGGAGGCCGGGGGCGTGACCGTCGAACCCGACGGTTCGGTCACCGTTCGGAGCGGCACCTCGCCGCACGGGCAGGGACACGAGACGGCGTGGGCGCAGATCGCCGCGGAGCAGCTCGGCGTCCAAATGGACGACGTGACGGTGCTCCACGGTGACACCGACGAGTGTCCGCGCGGCATCGGGACCTTCGGAAGCCGGAGCGCTCCGGTGGGAGGGTCGGCGATCTTCAACAACGCCGAAACCGTCCGCGAACATGCAAAGCAGCTCGCCGCCAAGCTCCTGGAAGCGGCTCCCGAGGACATCCGCTTCGAGGCGGGGCAATTCTTCGTCGCCGGCTCGCCCGCCCGCGCTGTCGGCTGGTCGGAGATCGCGGCGTTCGCCTACTCGGCGGACTCCCCCGAGGGCGCCGCCGCCGAACTTTCTGCCGATGTGGACTTCAAGCCCCCCGGCGAGACCTTCCCGTTCGGATCCCACCTCTGCGCGGTGGAGATCGATCCCGATACCGGCGCCGTCGAGATCCTCCGCTACATCTCGGTGGACGACTGCGGCCGGGTGATCAACCCGCTGCTCGCCGAGGGGCAGGTGCACGGCGGGCTGGCCCAGGGAATCGCGCAGGCACTCTACGAAGAAGCGGTCTACGACGCGGACGGCAACTTCCTGACCCCGTCCCTGCTCGAATACGCGGTCCCGAGGGCCGACATGCTCCCCTCCTACGAACTGCACCGAACGGTCACGCCGACCCACGTCAACCCGCTCGGAGTCAAGGGGATCGGCGAGGCGGCGACCATCGGCTCGACGCCGGCGGTCGTCAACGCCGTGATGGACGCGCTACGCCCCTTCGGCGTGGAACACCTCGACACCCCGCTGACCCCGGAAAAGGTCTGGCGGGCGATGCAGGACTGAGCGCTCGACGCCGAGGCGACGGGGAACCGCGATCCGGCGGGACCGCCAACGGTCCAGATGGTGCCGGCCGCGAGGGAGCGCGAAACCAGCGCCGATGATGCGGCGTCATGCCAACGTGAAGTCCGCACCCTCCTCCAACCTCGGATCGTGCGACCACTCACCGCTCCCCTTGCCCGAAGCACCCGCGCGCCTTTTTCATGACCGCCGGGGTGTGCAGGAGGACCCGACGATGAAGGTCTCCCCCGGGAAGGTCTCCCCCGGTGGGCGTCTTCAGACCGGCATCGCCCACCGGGCAGCTCCCGTTCAGGACCACTCTCCCCGCAACCGGCGCTCGTAGTCGAGCCCGTCCGGGTGGCGTCCGCGCCAGATCCCGAACACGTCTTCCTGGCGACGGCGCCGATGTTCGTCGAGATACCGGGCGAGCGCGCGCCGCACTGCCTCGGCGCGGGAGATGCCCTGATTACGACACACCTCCGCGAGCCGCTCGGCCTGCTCGTCGGGGAGAGAGATGCTCGTCCGCATGATGTGTGATGCCGATATATGAAAGCACATCCCGAGCCCCTGATCCCGGCGTCCTCACCCGCTCGGGGTGGAACACCTCGACACCCCGCTGAGCCCGGAGAAGGTCTGGCGCGCGATGCCGGACTGGGCGGAACCATAGAACGACGGTATTTGTCGCTCTCCAACATCTGTCTGTCGGGCGCCTGGGAGTGACGCCACGAACCGGGGTCACGCCGGGTAGCCATACACGACCTAACTTGTCCTTCACCGCGTCGTTCCATCCCGGCGCGTGAGACACCCCGAACTGCCGGGGTGCCGGTTTCACCGCCTGCCGCTGCGCCGTCGCACCGTCGCAGCGACATAAACCGGCACTATCCGATCCGACCGACAGCCTCCGGGCCGCCCGCCGACTCGGCACGCGGGCTACGAACTCGCTGAGGTCTTGTCCGTACTCTTGATGACTTCCATCGCGGTAGCGACGAAACCGCCGATATCCGCGAGGTTGGCGGGGAGAATGAGGGTGTTCGTGGACCGCGCGAGCTTGCCGAATTCGGACACGTACTGCTCGGCCACCCGGATGCGGGCGGATTCCTGCCCGCCGGGGCCGGAGATGGCTTCTCCCACCTGGCGAATCCCCTCGGCGGTGGCTGTGGCCACCGCGATGATGGCCTGCGCCTCGCCTTCCGCCTCGTTGATCTGCCGCTGACGCTGGGCTTCCGATTCCCGCAGGACGCGCTGCTTCTCGCCCTCCGCCCGGTTGATCTGCGAGTCGCGGTCAGCTTCGGAGGCGAGGATGGTCGCGCGCTTCTCCCGTTCGGCGCGCATCTGCTTTTCCATGGCGCTCAGCACGTCGGACGGCGGCGCGATGTCGCGGATTTCGTAGCGGAGGACCTTCACGCCCCAAGGGTCGCTGGCACGGTCCACTGCCTCGACCACGCAAGCGTTGATCGTCGACCGCTCCTCGAAGGTCCGATCAAGATCGATTTTCCCGATCTCGCTACGAAGCGTCGTCTGCGCGAGCTGCGCGATCGCGAACGTATAGTCGCCGATGCCGTAGGAGGCGCGCCGCCCGTCCACGACCTGGATGTAGAGCACGCCGTCCACGGAGATCTGGACGTTGTCGCGGGTGATGCACACCTGCTGCGGGACATCGATGGCGCGCTCCTTCAACGAATGCCGGTAGGCGACGCGGTCCACGAAAGGCACCAACAGGTGGAAACCGGCCTTGAGACTGTCGTGGTAGCGGCCGAGCCGCTCCACCACGAACACCTGCTGCTGGGGAACGACCCGGGCGGTGCGGAAGAGCGTGATCACGACGATCAGGGCGATCAATCCCGCGATAATTTGAAATGGCGTCACAGACTTTTTCCTTTTTCAGTGGCCCCGCATCAGCGAGGCGTCATTCGGGCTCGACAAACAGGGTGATGCCTTCCATCCGCGCAACCCGCACGCTGCTTCCGGCCTCGATCGGTTGCCCGGACGCCGTTCGCGCTGGCCACCGGGAACCACGGAATTCCGCGTGCCCCGGCTGGTTCGGCAGGATCTCCGAAGTAGCCGTTCCGACCTCTCCCGCGAGCGAGTCGCTGCCGACGGGACTTTTGTCCGCGGGAGCCAAGAGGCGCCGCCTCACGAAGAAGGCGGAGGCCGCAAGAACGGAGAAGACGAGAAACTGCGGCGCCAGCCCGGTCAATCCCACGCCGGCCAACAGTCCGACGACGACCGCCGCGACACCCGCGAAGAGAAGCCAGAGTTCGCCGCCGGCCAGGAGTTCAAGCGCGGCGAGGGCGACCCCGGCAACTACCCAGATCGACCAAGCCACTGATCCGGACTCTAGCAGCCGGTAGCGAAACCCACGCGGCGTTCGGCCGGCAATCCATCCCGGCCAAACAGCCTGTAATGAAACCCGCGCGGCCCAGTTCTCCCGGTGGGGGCTCGGCCGGCAATCCATCCCGGCTGACCGCGTCGCTTCGCGCCGCTCATCGTTCGTTTCGGTCGAAATACACCCGGGCCAGTTCTCCCGGTGGGGGCTCGGCCGGCGATCCATCCCGGCCAAACAGCCTTGATGAAACCCACGCGGCCCAGTTCTCGGTCTGAAACCGCGTCGCTTCGCGCCGCTCATCGTTGCGTTTCGGTCGAAATACACCGGGCCAGTTCTCCCGGTGGGGGCTCCTTCCTCACGCGCCTTGTCAGCCGGGCGCCTCGCCCCCACCGGGACTGGCCAGCCTCGGCGCTCACGTGGGTTCCACCACCGGCTGCTGGCAGCCCGGAGACAGCGTGGGCCGGCTAGCCGAAGCGGCGCCCCGTTCCACCGGTGGCGGGTGCGGAGCTCGCTTCCGGTGCGGAAACCCTGGATTCCAGAGCGGTTTCCAGCCCCCACGGCTGCCAGCCGGGGAGTTCCCGCCGGGCGAAGAGTTCGATTTTCGTCTGCTCCGGAAACATCCGTTCGATCCGGCGCCGCACTTCCTCCGGCTTCTCCGAGTGGGGCCCGCGCTCCGCCTGGACGAGCTGGCGTTCGTTGCGCGCGCCGCGGGGCGTGGGGATCCGGCCGCGGCGGAACACGAGGCACAACTCGCACTGGCTCATCGTGTAAAAGCCCGGATTCACCCGGACCTTGTCCCAGACGAAAGCGACGGTCGCCCAGGCGAATCCCCAGGCCTTGCCCAACTCGATCGCCTGGTCCAGATGGGGGCTCGTGGCCCAAAGGAACAGGAGGCACTCGTCCGCCGCAATCGTTCCGACCGGGAGCTTTATGAGGTCGTCGAGGGTGACGGTCCCGTAGTGCCGGATGGCGCCGCCGGTGTCGCCGCTGGCCGGCCCCGCGTGCTGCAACTGGCCCTTGTAATCCCAGGGCGGGTCGGCGTAGATGATGCCGAAGCGTTCCGGAGGAAGCGGGGGAAACACCGGTCCGGCTCGGCGTCAGAGCGCCTGCGTGAAATCGGCGATCAGGTCTTCCACGGCCTCCACCCCGGTGGAAAACCGCATGAGTCCCTCGGAGATCCCCATGCCGGCGCGGGCTTCCGGTGGCAGGCCGCTGTGGATGGCGGCAGCCGGGCGGATGATGAGCGACTCCACCCCGCCGAGGCTCGCCGCCACCGTCGGCAGCTCGAGGCGCGACGCGAAGGCGTCGGCAACCTCCCCTCCGCCGGCGTGCACGAACGCCAGCATCCCCCCGAAACCGCCGCCGAGCAGGCGGGCGGCCCGGGCGTGCTGGGCGTGCGAGGGCAGGCCGGGATAGTGGATCTCGGCGATCTCGGGGCGGCCCTCGAGGAAGCGGGCGATCTCAAGCGCGCTCGCCGACTGCCGGCGCACCCGGAGGCCGATGGTCTTGAGCCCGCGTTCCAGCAGCACACACGCGTGCGGATCGAGCGAGCCACCGAGATGGTCGAGCGTGAGCTTGATCCGCCGCACCCGTTCCGCGGAGCCCGAAATCGAGCCCGCCACCAGGTCGTTGTGCCCGTTCATGTACTTGGTGGCGCTCTCCATCACCAGATCGAAGCCCAATTCCGCCGGACGGCAGAGCACCGGGCTCGCGAAGGTGTTGTCGATCATGGAGATCAGCCCGCTGCTTTTCGCGAACGCTGCCACCGCCTCGAGATCGGCCATCTGAACCAATGGATTCGTCAGGGTCTCGACGTAGATCAACCGCGTCGAAGGCGTGAGCGCCGCCTCCCAGGACGCCGGATCCTGCGGATCGATCTTGGTGTGGTTGATCCCCCAACGAGGCAGATCGTGCTCCAGCATGTTGGCGGTCCCGCCGTACACCACGTCCTGGACCAACAGGTGATCCCCGGCGCTCAAAAACGTGAGGAGCGCCGACGAGATCGCAGCCATGCCGCTGCCGGTGACGAGCGCGTCTTCCGCTCCCTCCAGCGAAGCGATCCGCCGGTGGAGGACGAGATGGTTCGGGCTGTTCGAGAGCCGCAGGTACCCGACGTCGTGGTACTCCTCGCCGTGGTACTCGAAGTTCGCGGTCTGGAACACCGGCGTCGAGACGGCGCCGAACGGACGGGGGTGCAGCGCGCCTTCGTGGACGGCGCGGGTATCGAGGCTCTGGGGACGATCGTCGTCAGACAAGCGGAACTCCTTCAGGAGCGGTTGGCGACGGGGGCTTCGTAAGCAGCCGCCATCAGGGGATTTTCGACGAGCTCCACCCGGATCGCGCCCTGGAAGCTCGCCGGGAGGCGCCGCGCCAGCTCCCCGTGCACATAGCGGCAGAGGAACTCGGTGGTGGTGTTCTCGCCCGGGAACACCTCGTCGAGGTCCGCGTAACGGAGCGGCGCGAGCGTCTCGCCGAGCGCTTCCTTGGCCCAGCCGAGATCCAGCAACACGCCGTGTTCGTCGAGTTCCGGGCCGCGGAACTCGGCGGTGACTGCGTAGGTGGCCCCGTGGCGATTCTGGGCCGGGCCGAAGATCTCGCCGCGCAGCGCGTGCGAGCACATGACGTGGTCCCGGACGGAGATGCTGAACACTGGAGAAACGCCTTCGGCGGGCGGCCGACTCTACCCGAATCCGTACACTGCCGGCCGGAGGAATTCCATGACTGACCCATCGTTCGATCCCATGGCCATCGCCGAGGAAATCATCGCCGCCCGCGCCGCCGGCGGCCGGCTCGCTCCCTTTACCGGCCGCGTCTCCGGGTTCGGCCTTGCCGAGGCGTACCAGGTGGCCGGGATCGTCGCCTGCCGCCGGGCCGCCCGGTCCCCGGTGGTCGGTCGCAAGATCGGGTTCACGAACCCCGCGCTCTGGGAAAAGGCCGGGCTGACCCTGCCGGTGTGGGGATCCATGTTCGAAGAGTCGGTGACCCGCACCGGGCCGGGCGGCCAGGCCCCGGCCATTTCCATGGCGGGCGCCGTCGAGCCGAAGATCGAATGCGAGGTCGTGGTGGTGCTCCGCTCCACCCCCGAAAAGGGAGACCGGGGCGCCGCTGTCGCCCGCCACGTGGCCGAGATCGGCCTCGGCTTCGAGGTCGTGGACTCGCCGTATCCCGGTTGGAACATGCGCCCCGCTGACGCGGTAGCCGCCGGCGGGATCCATCACGGGCTCGCCGTGGGGCCGCTCGTCCCGGTGGACGATCCGGAGGCCGCCGCGGCCGCGATGGCCGCACTCGTGGTGTCCATGACCCGGGCGCCGGCGGACGATCCCGCGGCCGCCGGACACGTGGCGGACGGGGCTGGCCGCATGGTCCTCGGGAACCCGCTGGACGCGGTCGGGGTGCTGGCCGAAATGGCGGCGGATCAGGGGAATCCGCTCTGCCCCGGGGAGGTCATCACCACGGGAACCCTGACTCCTCCCCTCGCCGCCACCGCAGGGGAGTGCTACCGGGCGGAGGCCGCTGCCGGCGCGCTGCCGCCGGCGGCGGTGGTGCTGGTGTGACGCGCTCCGTGTCTCACTTGACAACTCCGACGATCCCTTACACCCCAGCAGCCGGTGGTGAAACCCAGGCGGCCCAGTTCTCCCGGTGGGGGCTCGAGCGGCGATGCATCCCGGCTGAACCACTCCGCTTCGCCCTCCCACCGGGAGAACTGGCGTTCTGCGTTGCGTTTCGGTCGCAATACACCCGGGCCAGTTCTCCCGGTGGGGGCTCCTCCCTCACGCGCCTTGTCAGCCGGGCGCCTCCCCCCCACCGGGAGAACTGGCGCTCTCGGCGCTCACCCGGGTTCCACCACCGGCCGCTAGTCCCCGGAGGCCGATCGGGACCGTGACCGCCAACCGCCGCCGTCTCCAACGCCCGCCGACGACGCGGCGGTTTCACGGGTTCTTTCACGGGTTTTTCGAATACCAGCGGACGCCGCATCTCTGGATGCACGAACTGCTGCGCGAGTACGGCGATTTCATGCTTTGGCGCAGTCTGCGAGACGTCTATCTCGTGAACAACCCTGAGTTCCTGCGTCCGGTCCTCTCGCAGAGCTACCAGCATTTTTCCAAGAAGACGCTCGGCTACCGCGTGCTCGCGCAGATCATGGGCAACGGCCTCGTTACAAACGACGGGCCCGACTGGGTTCGGCAGCGGCGACTCGTCCAGCCTTCCTTCAGCCACCGGACGGTCCAGGGCTTCGACCGGACGATCAACGCGCTGGCGGCGTCCATGCTGGACGAGTGGGATCGGCGGGCGGGCGACGACCGCATCTGGCTCGACCGGGAGATGAGCAAGCTCACGTTCCGGATCGTCGGAGCGACCCTGTTCGGACGCAACATCGAGGGCTATGCCGACGAAGTTCGTGAGATTTCGGAAATCACCAACCTGCAGCCTTTCGAACCGCGCGCCCTGATGACCCTCTATTCCTGGCTTCCCACCCCCTACAACCGCAAATTCAAGCGCGCCCGGAAACGGCTGGACAGCGTCGTCTACGGAATACTCGCCACCCGCAGCCGCGCCGGCGACGGGACAGGGGACATCCTCGACCGCCTGATTCAGGCGCGTGACGAGGATTCGAGCGAAGGCATGGACGACCGCCAGCTCCGCGACGAAGTGGTGACCCTCATGCTGGCAGGACACGAAACGTCAGCTACCGCGCTCTCGTGGACTCTCTACCTGCTCGCCACCCATCCGGAGATCGAAGCGGAATTGGTGCACCACCTCGCTTCCGGGCTCGGCGGAGAATCGCTAACGGGACAAAACTTGTCACATTTCCCGTACTTGAAACAGGTCGTTCAGGAAGCGATGCGCCTTTATCCCCCGGTGTGGGCCTTCGCTCGGCGCGCAGAGCATGAAGAAGTGTTCGACGGATATCTGCTACCAGCGCGCGCCTACGTGGCCATCATTCCCTACGCCCTGCACCGGCACCCGGAGTTCTGGCCCGACGCCGAGCGATTCGACCCGGAGCGCTTCCATCCGGAACGCAGCAAGAATCGGCATTTCTTCTCGTATCTGCCGTTCGGCGCGGGCCCGAGAACCTGTATCGGCGCCGGCATGGCGATGCTCGAGATCCAGCTCGTCTTGGCCCAGATCGTCCAGCGCTTCCGGGTCCGGGTGGCCCCGGACCATCCGATCGAAGCGGCCGCCAAAGTCACGCTGAAACCGCGCTACGGAATCCCGGTCACCCTGAGCCGGCGCTAAGCGGCCCCTTCGCCCGTAGCCGACGAGCGTTCCGAACCGCCCCTGCCGGTAGAATCCGACTCCTTACCCTCGAAGCCGCACCCGCAAGGCAGCCGAGATTCCCCCGGAAGAACCGGGTTCTGAGAAATGACTGAGCCAGCGCGCGAAGCCGACCTCGGCAACGTTTTCGTCTCCAATTACCCGCCGTACTCCCGCTGGACCCCGGACCACCTTCCCGCGTTCCAGGAGGCCCTCGGCCGGCCCGCGGGCCCCGGAAGGAACAGCCTCGGGCTCTACCTCCACATTCCCTTCTGCCGGAAACGCTGCAAGTTCTGCTATTTCCGGGTCTATACCGACAAGAACAGCAAGGAGGTCGAACGGTATCTGGACGCTCTGGGGCGGGAGGCGGAGCTCTATTCAACGCAGCCGGCCGTCCTTGGCCGGCCCCTCCGCTTCGTCTATTTCGGTGGCGGAACGCCGTCCTTCATCAGTCCCAAACAGCTTCTCGGCCTGGTCGTTCGCCTGAAGGACGCCTTCTCCTGGTCCGATCTGGAGGAGGTGGCGTTCGAGTGCGAACCGGGCACCCTGACCGAGGCCAAGGTCCACGCGATCAAGGACATCGGGGTCACCCGGCTGAGCCTGGGCCTCGAAAACATGAACGACGAGATCCTCCGGGAAAACGGCCGGGCTCACACTACGAAGGAAATCCACCGGTGCATGCCCTGGATCCGGGAGGCCGACTTCGAGCAGGTCAACGTGGACCTGATCGCCGGCATGCTGGGCGAAACCTGGGATCTCTGGCGCCGGACGGTGCAGGAGACGATCGATCTCGACCCCGACAGCATCACCGTCTATCAGATGGAACTGCCCTACAACACGGTGTACGCGCAGAAGATCCTGGGAAGCGACGGGGAAACTCCGCTCTTCGCCAGCTGGCAGACGCGGCGCGACTGGCACGCGTACGCGTTCGAACAGTTCCGGGCCGCCGGCTTCGAACCCTCGAGCGCCTACACGGTGAAGAAGAAGGGGCGCGTCGCCCGCTTCGTCTACCGTGACGCTTTATGGCGCGGTTCGGACATGCTGGCGACCGGGGTGGCTTCGTTCGGATACCTGCAGGGCGTGCACTACCAAAACACCTCTTCGTGGGACACCTACCTTTCGGCGCTCGAAGGGGGCTCGTTTCCCATCGACCGCGCGTTCCCTACGTCCTCGCGGGAACGGCTGATCCGCGAAACCATCCTGCAACTGAAACTGGGACACCTCGACCCCACGTACTTCCGCGACAAATTCGGCGTCGAGCTGACCGACGAGTTCAGTTCCGCCTTCGACAAGCTGAAACGAGAGAGCATGGTGACGCTCTACGGGGACGACATCCGGCTGACTCCCCAGGGCCTCCTGCGAGTGGATTCCCTGCTGCCCGAGTTCTACGAACCCGCGAACCGGGGCGTCGCCTACGTCTGACGGGGATCGGCCGTCGGCTCGCTTCCCTTCCCTGACACCGTGTTTCAGGACCCGCTGGACGTCGTGGTCATGGGCGGCGGGCCCGCCGGCAGCACCGTGGCCGCGCTGGTCGCGGAGCAGGGTTTCCGCGTCGGCCTGCTGGAGCGCGAGAAGAGCCCGCCGTTCAAGGTCGGGGAATCCCTGGTGCCCTATACCTACGGCACCTTCGAGCGGCTGGGACTCGTCGAGCGCCTCAAGAAGAGCCAATTCCAGCGCAAGCACAGCGTCCAGTTCTTCAGCGCTTCGGGCCGCGGTTCCGCACCCTTCTACTTCTCGGAGACCGACCCCCACGAACGCTCCACCACCTGGCAGGTGCGGCGCAGCGAGTTCGATGGCCTGCTGCTGGAGCGGGCGGTGGAACTGGGGGTTCAGTTCCGCCGCGGCGTCCAGGTACGGGACGTGATGTTCGAAGGGGAGCAGGCGGTCGGGATCCGGGCGCAAGACGCGACCGCGACCGTCGCGGAGGTTCCGGCGCGGGTGGTGGTGGACGCCACCGGACGCAATGCCCTCCTCGCCAGGAAACTGGGACTTCGGGTAGCGGAGCCGAACCTCAAGAAGGTTTCCATCTTCTCTCACTTTCGGGGCGCCCGGCGCGACGCCGGCATCGACGAAGGGGCGACCCTGATCATGCACACCCGGAACCGGGATTCCTGGTTCTGGTACATCCCACTCGCCGGCGACATCGTGAGCGTCGGGGTGGTAGGCGACCTGGAGTACCTGTTGGGACGAGGGAGCGATGCCCAGACCCGGTTCGAAGCGGAGATCCGGAATTGTCCGGCCCTCGAGGAGCGCGTGGCCGGCGCCGAGCAGGGTTTTCCCGTCAGGGTTGTTCAGGATTTTTCCTACTGCGCGGAACAGATCGCCGGAGACGGCTGGGTGCTCGTCGGCGACGCCTTCGCGTTCCTGGATCCCATCTATTCGACCGGGGTGCTGCTGGCCCTCAAATCCGGAGAGTTGGCGGCCGACACAATTTGTCATTGTCTGACCAAGGGCGACCTCTCTGGCGCCGCGCTCGGAGCCTTCGGCGAGGAGTTCCTCGCGGGAATGCGCGCCTTTCGCAAACTGGTGTACGCCTTCTACGACCGCCACTTCAACTTCGCGGACTTCCTCAAGGCCCATCCGGAATGCCGGCAGGGAGTCATCGACATCCTGGCCGGCAACGTCTTCGGCTCGGGGGTGGAGAGCATCTTCGAGCCCATGGAGCGCATGTGCCGGCTCCCGGAAGACCGGAGCGTGGGAGCCGTCTGAGCCCGGCGACAGTTTCTTGACGCTCGGCGAAATCCTGCGGCTCGCCGCCCGGCGGGCGCCGCGGAAGACCGCGGTCATCGCCGGCGACCGGCGGTTCGACTTCGGGGAATACGACCGGCTGGCGAACCGCTTCGCGAACCTGCTGATCTCGGCGGGGGTAGGCCCCGGCGACCGGATCGCGAGCCTGCTGTTCAACAGCCCGGAATACGGCGTTGTCCATTTCGGAAACGCCCGGGCCGGCAGCGTGTTGGTGCACATTCCGCCGCTCTACGCGGCGGCCGAGATCGCCGACATTCTGGAGCGCACCCGCCCGCGGGTGCTGGTAGTGGATTCCGCTGTCCAGAATCGGCTGAGCGACGCCTGCTTGTCGGCCATCCCGACGCTGATCGTCACCGGAGTTCCGACGCTCGACGGAGCGCTCGACGGAGCGCTCGAATTCGGCGAAGCGGTCGCGGCCCAGCCCGACACCCCTCCGGACCAGGAAATCGACGGGGAGATCAACCGGGACATCAACCCGGCGGCGCCCGTCGCCATGACGTTCACCGGCGGCACCACGGGCCGCCCGAAGGGGGCGGTGGTCAGTCACACGGCGCGCTTCGTCTCGGCAGCCAGCACCGCCCGCGAACACCAAGTCACGGCTCAGGACGTCGTCGGCGTGGTTACCCCCATGTTCCACGCCGTGGGACTGATGATCTGGTACCAGGCCTCGATCCTGGTTGGGAGCACTGCCGTGATCTTCCACAAGTGGGATCCCGCGGAGTTCATCGCCGCAACCGAGCGGCACCGGATCTCATCGGTGTTCCTGGTGCCGGTCCAGGTCCGCGATCTGCTCCGTTGGCCCGCCTTCGATCGGGAGCGGCTGGCTTCGCTCAGAAACATCGGAGTGGGTGGCGCGCCGACGCCTCCGGGTCTGATCGCGGAATGCCGGAAGGCCCTGCCGCACTGCGGTTACACCGATCACTACGGGCAATCCGAGACCGGACCGCTGACGATCCTCAAACCCCGGGACACCGAGGCGCACGCCGGCACCGTCGGTCAGGCAGCAGCGGGAGTGGACCTCCGGATCGTGGACCCGGACGGAAACCCGGTCCCACCAGGCACCATCGGAGAGGTGGTGGCGCGGGGGCCGTTCCTGATGGAGGGCTACTTCGAGGACGAGGAGGAAACCGCCCGTTATTTCCGCGACGGCTGGGGTTGGACGGGGGACCTCGCGAAATCCGACGAGGACGGCTACATCACGCTGGTCGGGAGATCCCGGGAGATCATCATCTCGGGCGGTTTCAACATTCACCCCGCCGAGCTCGAAACGGCGCTCGGGAGCCATCCGGCGGTTGAGGACTGCACCGTCTTCGGCGTCCCGGACGAACGCTGGGGGGAGGCGCCCGTCGCACTTGTGGCCCGGTCGGCCGAGGTGACGGCGGACGCTCTGATCGCTCACTGCGAGAGCCGCCTGGCCCGCTACAAGCGCCCCCGCGAGATCGTCTTCGTGGACACGATCCCCCGCACCCCCTCCGGCAAAGTCCAAAAGCCCCCCCTCCGCGACGCCTACCTGAAGGGCTGACGGAACGCCGGCCCCCCACGGCATCACGGCGCAGAAGCAAAGGAGCGCCGGTCTTCAGACCGGCATCGCCCGCGCAGCGGGCGAAACTCCCACCGCCGATCGAGCAAGAGCGCGGGGACGGCTTGGAACGCCGACCTCAGACCGGCAGCGCCGCGCGGAGCGCGGCGAACGCACAAACCCCCTCACCGCGCACCGCCGTCCACAATCCCACCCCGGAGGACCCCATGCAAAGCGCCGTTACCCCCTTCCTCATGTTCGAGGGCCAAGCCGAAGAAGCCATGAACCTCTATGTCCGGACCATCCCGGACAGCGAGATCCTGAACGTCCAGAAGTACGGCCCGGACGGCCCCGGGCCGGAAGGCTCCGTGTTGCTCGCCTCCATCTCCCTCCGGGGCCAGCCCGTGCTCCTGAACGACAGCTACGTCTCCCATGACTTCACCTTCACCCCGGCGATCTCGCTATTCGTGGCATGCCGGAGCGAAAAGGAGATCGCTGAACTCAGCACCGCTCTCGTCGAGGGCGGCAAATTCCTGATGCCGCTCGACAACTACGGGTTCAGCCGCCGCTTCGCGTGGGTGCAGGACCGCTTCGGCGTGTCCTGGCAGCTGAACCTGCCGTAGCCGGCCTAGAAATCCACCCCCACCGCCCTCGACAGGAACTCGACGAGCGGCGCTCCCCGCCGCGCGATCCCCGCGAACCAGTCCAGGAAGTCCGACTCCACCACTTCGGCTTCCGAGAAGCTCGTAGCGGCGACGAAGTCCTTGCGCTTCAGATCCTCGACCAGCGGGTGATCCGGTTCGTAGCCCCGCGGCGACCGCTTGAGTGATTCGCCCGCCAGTTCGAACGTCTCGGTGAACGCCCGCGCCGTGGTGATCCGCGTCCAGGCCTGCTGCTCACCGTCGATCGCTTCGCGGATCTTCGCCACGGTTGGGCCGTCCGGCCTCCAGATCCCGCACCCGGCAAAGCACATCCCGGGCTCCAGATGGAGATAGAAGCCCGGCGCATGCGCGTCCTTTCCCGCGGCGTGGCGGAAGTGCGCGCCCACGTTCGTCTTGTACGGCGTCTTGTCCCGCGAGAACCGGGTGTCCCGATAAATCCGGAACAGCGATCCGCCGTTCGGCCGCGGGTCGGCCACGAAATGGGGGCTGATCTCGGCGAGCGGAGCGGCAAAGGCGCCGATGAAGTCCAGCATCGGGTCGCGTACCTCAGCCAGGTAGCGGCCCTTGTTGGCCTGGAACCACTCGCGATCGTTGTTCTCCCGCAGGTCGCGCAGGAAATCGAAGAGCGCGGTGGTGATCGGCTGCGTAGTCATGAGCTTCTCTCCGTTCGGTGGGCCGGGAAAGCTACCGCAGCCTCGCATCGCGATAGCCTCTGCCGAACCCGAGATGCCTGACACTGCGGCGCCCGCAACCACTCCCAAAATCCGGACGGACCTGATCCGCCGCGCCGAGATCCGTGTCCCCACATCGGACTTCGACGGGGACATGCGCTATTTCATCGACGCGCTCGGCTTCCGGCTCGACCGGATCTGGCCGGCTGACGGCCCCGCCTTCGCGGCGCTTTCGGGACACGGAACGGCGATCCTCCTGGAGCGGAGCGCGGACTCAGCGCCCGTGTCGCTTCGGCTCTACGCCGACGATCCCCACCAATTCGCGAGCGGCGAGACCGATCTCACCACCCCCGGCGGCCACCGGGTCGCCATCGAGGACGCGAACCCGCCGCTCGTCATCCCCGAGTCTTCGCACGAATTCATCGTCCGGCGACTGGTGGAGCGCGATTCCTGGGTCATCGGCCGCGCCGGCATGCACTACCGCGACCTGCTCCCCGATCGTCTGGGAGGCGCCATCATCGCCTCGCACATTCGCATCGCCGAAGCCGGGCCGGTCGCCGACATGGTTCACTACCACGCGGTCGGGTTCCAACTCATCTTCTGCCACCGCGGCTGGGTGCGGCTCGTTTACGAAGACCAGGGGCCGCCGTTCGTGCTCGGTGCCGGGGACTGCGTGATCCAGCCCCCGGAAATCCGCCACCGGGTCCTCGAGGCCTCGGCAGGGGTCGAAGTGATCGAGATCGGCGTTCCCGCCGAGCACCTGACCAGCGTGGACCACGAGATGGAGCTGCCCACCCCGTACTTCCGTCCCGATCGAGAGTTCCACGGAACGAAGTTCGTCCTCCACCGGGAGTCCGAGGCGACTTGGGAACCCTGGCGGATCCCCGGGTTCGAGGCGCGGGAGACGGGGATCAGAGCCGCGACCAAGGGAGTCGCTGGTGTTCAGGTGGCGCGGCGGCTCCCGGGAGTCGAGGTTCCGGCAACCCGGCACGACACGGACATCCTGTTCGGGTTCCTACGCGCCGGGTCCATGACGCTTGACGTCGAAGGGCATCCGGATCGTGCGCTCACGGCCGGGGACGCGTTCGTGCTGCCCCCGCGCCTAGCGGTTGCGATGCGCGAGCCATCGGACGATCTGGAGATACTGGAGGTGGCGCTCCCAGCAGGGTTTGCTACCAGTTTCCCACGAAACGACCGATAACGAGTCTATTGCACGGAACTCGTGCGCTGGTGCATCAGGTCGAAGATGCACTTCTGCTGGACATACCAAGTCCCGTTTTCGGTCGGCATCGCCACATTCCCATCTGCCTTGAGCAGAAAGGCTAGGACCTTGAACCGGCCCTGAACACGTCTCCCAAGAGTCGTACCGCGCATGAAAACCACAGCCTCCAACCGGCATAGTCCCGTCTGCTGTACAGAGAAGATCTCAAAGGCCGATAGTTCCACGAGTTCTGCGTCTCTGCGAATGCTGCCGGCTAGACGTGCGTGCGATTCGTCTCTCATGTTTACCGCACGGCCGGCCATGGTTCCAAACTTCTTCTCCTTCCAAGCGCTAAGAAACTCCCAAAATGCATAGGGTGGTTCATCCCGTCTTGTGGTTGTGTCGTAAGGACCTCTCCATTCCACGGGCTCGAACGCGTCGAGCGCTTCTTTGTCGGCCGCATTCTTCCGCAAGCGGCCAACCACGTCTCGCCAGCTGAGGTTGTGATCTTCCTCGTGCTCTTTCCTTCGATCATCTTCACTTTGTTTGTCAACGGCCCAGTCAACAACCGCAATCATCAGCATCCACGCTTTGTAGCAGACCCGCTTGTTCGCATATCCCAATGACCTGCCGTGCAGAATGCCATGCCGCAAGGGCACGTCCAGCGTCTGATCTGACGATTTCCGGACACCCTTGGCGAGTTTTCCTATGAGCGCCGGCAAGGACGTTGGATGTCCCACAACAGAATCGAAAACACTCAGATCCGCATTCTTCTCGAACGGACTAGTTCCGAGGACATCGGATGCAAACCCATCACAGGAAATTAGAATCAATGGGACGGCGGCTATGTAGCGTTGCTCCGTCGTCAGCGCCAATGCCTCAACCAGTTGATCTACACGTCCTCGAGCCTTGTTGAAGGATTTGCTACGCTGAATAGCAAACAGCCTAATGCGCTCTTCAGAAAACCACTCAAAGATTGTTTGCTCTGCTTGGTCGGGCTGACCGCCTTTCCTGTAGGCCAATGCCTGCCGCATCACATCCACCGACAGCGATGACGTTGCAATCCATCCCTCCTCCGCGAATTCAGAATTGAACCGGTCTGGCAAATCTAGAAGATCGACCTGCTCTAGCGCCGAAGTCGAACTCTCAAGAATCCGTTTCACGCTGTCTCCTCCAAGACCCAAACGAATCGCCACGCCCGACAGTGTCCGCGCGAGCCTTGCCAAAGGGACTAGCTGCGCGACTCTTTGAACGCTCGGATTGTCCGCAATTCTTTGGTCCTTCGCATTACACATTGTCGTCCCACACGCTCTCCACCTGCACGATTCAATCCCCAGCCCGGAATCGGGTCCGTGTCAATCGTCGCTCCACGTTTTCTGTCTCGCAACACGAGGAATGCCACGATTCTATCCATCGGGTGATTGTATTCATGCGAAGCAATCGTCTTCTTGCGCAATCGCCAACGTCGGCTACCGGGGCTCCTTCCCTGCCGCCCGCCTGCGGTGGGCGGTACCGACCGGAGGTCGGCGGTCCCTGGCCTGCGCGCCGTGATGCCGGTCTGAAGACCGGCGGTCCTCCCCCGCTCAGAACACCCCGGGGATGAGGCCGCGGCGCGTGGGCGGATAGTCGGGGAAGTGCTCCCGGTACCAGCGGTGGTTGCTGCGTGCCCTGGGAATCAGGTTCGCAGCCGTGAACACGCAGAAGGCAAGCCCGCCGAGCGACCAGGTCGCCACCGCCCACCCGGTCCATTCCAGGATCTCGCCGAGGTAGTTCGGGCAGGAGATGTATCGGTAGGCGCCGCCCTGTGGAACGACATACCCTGTCCTGCCCCGTTTCCTCAAGCCCAGCAGAACATTGTCGGCATGCATGTTCAGAGACATCCCACCGACAAAAACCGCCATGCCAATTAGAAAACGAAAATCGGTCAGCCCCGAAATCTCGTAGTGACCGATGTGCGAAACGAACCGGGCATTGACATAAGCGTTCAGCACGTTGAAGAAGAATCCCGAACCTGCAACATATAGTGGCATGCGCCGCTCGGTGCGGATTCGGAACGGATAGATGAGCGTACGGTTCAGGTAGTGGGTCTGCCACATGGCCAGGAACACCAGCGGGACGAGGTTCCACGCGGCGTCCCCCTGGACATAGACAAACAGGAAGAAGAAGACCGCCGGCAATTCCATGGCGATCCATCCCGCCCTGCTGGAGACCGTTGGTCCCCAGCCGGATCCTTTGTAGTGGCGCCCGTAGGGAGCGGGCCTCCGTAGCAGATACAGGAAAGACGCGACGGCGGAGCCGAACATGACCCAGACCAGGAGGCGGTAGAACTCGGGCTCCGTCATCTCAACCGGCCAGCTTGCCGTGTTTCTCGAACCAGCGATACGCATCGCGCACCGAATCCGCTACCGGTCTGGGGTCAAAACCGAGCTCTTCGCGAGCCTTGGCGCTCGACACCAGGCGGTTACTTCTGTCCAGCATGGTGAGCGCGTCTCGCGTGTATTGCGGACGGCGCCCCCGAAAGCGGTCCCAGGCGACCTGAAACGGCGCCCAGATTCGCGCGACAGCGATCGGGCAGAGGAACCGGGGAGCGGGGACACCCGTCACTGCCTGGGCGAACCGCGCCAGCTCCACGGTCGAATGCCAGCGTCCCGAGAGGATGTAGTTCTCTCCGCGGCGTCCCCGGGTTTCCGCGACCAGGGCGGCCTCGGCCACATCCCGCACGTCCACCCAGTCGAAGCCGCCCGTTACCAGGATCGGGAGGTTTCGCCGGTAGATATCAACGAAGAACTGCCCCAGATAGGAGGGCTCGGCGTCGTATGGACCGATGACACCCGTCGGGTTCAGGATCACGGCGTCCAGGCCCCGTTTGATACCGGCGTGGACTTCTTCCTCCGCGAACGTCTTCGCCCAGTCGTAGGCGGTGTGGTGCGCGCCGCCGGCGCGATCACGCGCCTCGTCCAGAACCTCATCGAGCGGCAACTGGTTGTAGGCGTGAATCGAAGAAAAGTGGATCAGGCGCCGTACCCCGCACTCGAGCGCGGCCTCGACGACATTTCGGGTGCCGACCACGGTCGTGGCCCTGACCGCATCCGCCATCCGGGGGTCGATCGAAACCAGCGACGCCAGATGAAACACGACGCCGGCGCCCCGGAAGGCGGCAACCAGGGAATCCCGGTCCAGGACGTCGCCCTCGACCCATTCGATGCGGGGTTTCTCGAAGAAAGCCCGCCTCTGGTGGAAGACCCCCCGGACGGAGCCCTCGCCGTCCCGATCGGCCAGCGCGCGCGTCAATGCGCCCCCGATGTAGCCCGTCGCGCCCGTGACAACGTTCATCGAACTTCCGCTTGGGACGCGCTTCGGCGAAAGATCAGTAGGTCACTTTGTCCGCCCGCTGATCCCATTCCCGGAACACCGCAACCGCCTCGTCACCAAGCAAGCGGCTCATCGGGATGCGCCGCTGGTCCTTGGGCAGCGAGATCTCGCGATAGAAGGATTCGTCGCTGAAGCCGATGCGGTGGGCGTCTCCCTGCCGGTTGGCGTAGTAGATCCGGTCGAGACGCGCCCAGTAGATCGCGGACAGGCACATCGGGCAGGGCTCGCCCGAGGCGTAGATCTCGCAGCCCTCCAGCCGGAACGTCCTAAGCTTGGCGCACGCTGCCCGGATCGCGTTCATCTCGGCGTGCGCGGTGGGATCGTTGTCCGAGGTCACCGTGTTGTGCGCCTCGGCGATGACTTCGCCGTCTCGGACGATCACGGCGCCGAACGGCAATCCACGGTTCGTTCGAATCGCCCGCAGGGACAACGCGATGGCCCGCCGCATGTATTCCAGATTGGGCTCGCTTCTCATTAGCCTTTCTTTCATCCTTGGTCCTATTAGGCTAGCGCTGCGGCAGGCGCCAAGGACTTCGCTGGCGCCGAAAAAGGAGGGGCGCTGTGTTAGACCGATTCGAGCGATACCCACTGACCTTCGGTCCGACGCCGATCGAAAGACTGGAACGCCTGTCCGGGCATCTCGGCGGCGCGGTCCAGATCTACGCCAAGCGGGAGGACTGCAATTCGGGTCTCGCCTTCGGCGGCAACAAGCTGCGGAAGCTCGAATACATCGTTCCCGACGCCATCGCTGCCGGGGCCGACACGCTGGTCACCATCGGCGGCATCCAGTCGAACCACACCCGGCAGGTCGCGGCAGTCGCGGCCAAACTCGGAATGAAGTGCCGCCTGGTCCAGGAATACTGGGCGCCGTACCACGACGTCCTCTATGACCGCGTCGGAAACATCCTGCTGAGCCGGGTGATGGGCGCGGAGATCGAGATTGTGGAGCAGGGCTTCGACATCGGCATCCGGGAAAGCTGGGAACGCGCGATCGAGGACGTGAAGGCCAAGGGAGGAAAGCCCTACCCCATCCCGGCCGGCGCGTCGGTGCACAAGTACGGCGGCCTCGGCTTCGTCGGTTTCGCCGAGGAGGTGCGGGCGCAGGAGGCAGAACTCGGCTTCCGCTTCGACTACGTCGTCGTGTGCACCGTCACTGGTTCCACCCACGCCGGGATGCTCGTGGGCTTTGCGAAAGACGGCCGCGCCGATCGCGTCCTCGGCATTGACGCCTCGGCCACCTTCGCGCAGACGCGCGCCCAGGTCATGGACATCGCCCGGAATACAGCGGAACTCGTCGAGCTGGGACGAGATATCACCGACGACGACCTCGTCTTGATGGCGGACTATGCCTACCCCGCCTACGGAGTGCCGTCGGACGAAACGAACGACGCCATCCGGCTCACCGCCCGGCTGGAAGGGATGATGACCGACCCCGTCTACGAGGGGAAATCCATGCAGGGGCTCATCGATCTCGTGAACAAGGGCTACTTCCCAACGGGCTCCAGGATCCTCTACGCCCATCTGGGCGGCGTCCCCGCCATCAACGGCTACAGCACGATCTTCCGCAACGGCTGACTTCCTGCACTTGACCTCCGGTGCTTCGTAGCCGGCTGCGGGCGCGATTCCCGGGCTTCAGCTCTTTGCCCGGAGACGCCAGTCTGGCGGACGCTTCGCCGGAGGTCGGCTCGGACGCAGCTCGATGCGGCTCGCGAGCGCTTGGCTCCGCTGGAGGACCACTGCCAGCACCGCCTCGGCGACGTCCTCGGGGGACAGCTTCCACTCCTCGCCGTCGTCGGGGGACCGACCGGCAAATTCGGTCGCCACGCTGCCGGGCATGACCGTGGCCACCCGGATGCCCTCGCCCCGCAGGTCGAGCATCATCGCCTCGCTGAGGCCGACGAGTCCGAACTTGGAGGCGTTGTAGGCGACGCCGCCCTTGAACGGGTGGCGGCCGGCCAGGCTTCCAATGTTCACGATGGTGGCGCCGGACGGCTGGTCGTTGTGAGGTGCCTCTCCCGCCTGCAAAAGAAGCGGCAAACAAGCCTTCGTCACCCGGAAGACACCCGTCAGGTTCGTGTCGACGACCTGCCGGAAGTCGTCCAGCGAGAGCTCCGGAGTGGGGCGGTAAATCCCCACCCCGGCGTTGTTCACCAGGATGTCCAGCCGGCCGCAGCGTTCCCGGACGAGGTGGACAAGATCGGCAACGCTCGCGTCGTCGGTGACATCGCAGGCCGCGCCGTGGGCGTGAGCGCCAGTGGAGGATCCGCGGTTGAGTGCCGCCGCGACCTCTTCCGCCGCCTCGCGCCTGGTGCCGGTGAGCACCACCTGGGCTCCCGCTTCCAGGAGGGAGGCGGCGACCGCGCGGCCGATCCCGCGGGTGCCGCCGGTGACGAGGGCGGCCTGGCCGGTCAGAGGGTGAGGGTTGGGCATGGGGTCGGAGCGGCGAGTGTACGGGGGGCTACCGCCGCCCCGGCCAGTGCATTTCTACCGGGCCTGCTCTCACCCGGCACGCGTCCCATTCGGGACGCGGCGTTCCGGTATGGCCAGCGCCGGCAGGATCTTGTCCGAATAACCCACGTCGAAGAGCATCGCTTCCGAGACAACGCCGGCCATTTTCCGCGGTGGCAGATTGACGACGAAGAGAGCCTGCGAGCCCTCGACCTCCCTGGGGTTTGCTCGTTCCTGTTTCATGCCGACGACAACGGTGCGGGTCGCGAAACCCAGATCGACCTTCAGACGGACCAACTTCTTCGACTCCGCGATGTCCGACACTTCCAGGATGGTTCCCACTCGAATATCGATCTTGACCAGGTCCTCGAACGTGATTTGTTCCTTGGGAGGTGCAATACCTGTCATTGATGTGGGTCCTTGTTCATGCGTGGTTGTCGTGTCATCGAAGTGTCTGCCGCGACGATATGAAGCGGCGCCTGCCCTGCCTCCAGCAGCAGGTGCAGGCAGGCATCATCAGGAGGCGCTGCCACGATGGAACTCACGCAGCGAGCGCCGCTGCCGGCCATTGGTATCGAAGTTCTCCGGCTGGAGCCAGGCCCGCTGCGCCTCCCGGATGGCGGGCCATTCGTCATCGGTTATCGAGTACCACGCGGTGTCGCGGTTGCGGCCCTTGTAGTGGATCGCTTGGCGGAAGATCCCCTCGAACGTGAAGCCCAATCGTTCCGCCGCCCGTCGCGAAGGCGCATTCAACGCGTCGCACTTCCACTCGTAGCGGCGGTATCCGAACTCGAAGGCGTTGGCCATCAGCAGGTGCATCGCTTCGGTTGACATCGGCGTGCGTTGCAGGAGGGGTGAGAGCCAGATGTAGCCGATTTCGATGCTTCCCGCTGCCGGGTAAATACGCAGGTACGACCCGAATCCGAGGGCCCTGCCCGACGCTTTGTCGACGAACGCGAAGGCGAGTTGATCACGCCCCCACGCGCTCTTCGAGAGCCACGCCGCAAAGGAATCGAGGCTATCGAACGGACCGTCCGGTAAGTAGGTCCAGCTCGCGCCGGTGGTGTCGACCCGGCCGGCCTCGAACAGATCGGCCGCATGTGCGGGCGGATCGAGCGGCTCAACGCGTACGAACGCTCCCTCGAGCGTGACGGTTGACGGCGCGGGCGGTGGCATCCACCCCGCGGGGAGAGGCTCCCCGATGGGCTGTCCGTGTTCATTCGTTCGCGCCATGGTTCCCTCCCGGTTTGCGGGGCAAGCGCTGGTACGCGTTCAGCGCCGGCGACAGTTTCGCTCGCGGCTGGAGGGTCGGCAGAGCGCGGGCCGCGGCCCGGCCGGCCGCGGTGCCGGTCCCCCCCGGGAGAACTGGCCAGAGGTCGGGCGGTTCAAGCGGTCCGCGCGGTTCTTCACGGTTAGTGATGGGAGTTTCGCGGCCTGCGGCCGCGATGCCGGTTTGAAGACAGGCGCTCCTAGCCGTCCCCGCGCTTCTTCGCTATCGGCGGTACGCGGTGTCGCCCCTCCCTAGCGCGTCCGCACCGGGTCCGCGGGGCGGGGCGGGAGCGGGCGGGGGTCGGCCTCCACCGCCGCCATCACCTCTCGGATGGCGCGTTCGAGCTGGGGATCGCCGCCCTCGATCACCGATTTCGGGTCGTTCTCCACCTCGATGTCGGGATCCACGCCGTAACCCTCGATGACCCACTCGCCTTCTGCGGAGGCGAAGCCGAACTCGGGGACGTTCACCACTCCGCCGTCCATCAGCATGCCGCGGTTCGTGATCCCGATCACCCCGCCCCAGCTCCGCTTGCCGATCAGCGGCCCGAGGCCGGCCTTCTTGAACATCGCCGGGAAGATGTCGCCGTCCGAGCCCGAGTTCTCGTCGAGCAGGCACACGAGATGCGGCGGCGGCACGACGCCCGGATAAGTGCTCGTCGCCTCGCTCGTCCGCGAGTAGCCGAGCGACAGGATTTCGCGGCGGAAGCGCTCGATCAGCATCTGGGAGATGTTCCCGCCGCCGTTCCTGCGTACGTCCACGATCATGCCCTCGCGGCGGACCTGGCTGTAGTACCACTTGATGAACTCGCGGATGCCGTTCGCGCCCATGTCCGGGATGTGGAGGTAGCCGATCCGGCCGCCCGTCGCTTCCTCCACCCGCCGGCGGTTCGCCTCGATGTCGTTCAGGTAGATGAGCGGGTCTTCACTCGAAACCGGCTGGAAAACCACCTTGCGCGCGCCCTCAAGCTGGGCTCGGCATTCACGGTGAGCTCGATCGGCCGGTCGGCCTTGTGGAGGAGGTGGCGGTAGGGGCTCTCGTCCTCGCGCAGTTCGAACCCGTCAATGGCGAGCAGGTAGTCGCCCTCGGAAACGTTCACCCCGACCTCGCGGAGCGGCGAGCGGTAACGCAACTCCTCGTTGTGTCCCTCGAAGATCCGGTCGATCCGGTAGCGCCCCGCATCCTCGTCCCACGAGAAGCGCGCGCCCGGGAAGCCGGCGCCCGGCCGGTCCGGGGTCTCGAAATCCCCTCCTTCGATGTAGGCGTGGGAGACCTGGAGTTCGGCGATCATCTCGCTGATCACGTAGTTCAGGTCGGACCGGTGCTCGACGTAGGGCAGGAGCGAGCGGTAGCGGGCGCGGAGGTCGTCCCAGTCGTGCCCGTGGAGGTTCTCGACGTAGAAGAAGTCGCGGAAACGCCGCCAGACCTCATCGAAGATCTGCACCCATTCGGCCTTGGGATCCCGGTCGGCCTCGAGTCCGGCGGTGGAAACCGCCTTCTTCGAAGAAGCGCTGTCCGTTCCGATGTCGTAGCGGCTGAACGAGCCGCCTTCGCGGACGGCGACCGTCTTCCCGTCCCCGCTCACCGCGTAGCCCGAGATCCCGGTGGCGAGCGTTCCTTCCTTCCGCGCCTTCAGGTCGAAGACCCGGAGTTCCGGTGGGCTCGCGGGGCTCCGGCCGTAGAAGAAGGGCGCGGTGCGCGCATAGAGCAAGAAGCCGTCCACCGCGGCGAGCCCCTGGTAGTTGTCCTCGTCCACCGGCACCCGCATCACCCGGTCCTGAAGACCGGCGAACACGATCTCGATCGGAGCGTCCGCGTCCGCCTCGTCGGCTTCGTCCGCTTCGTCCTCTTCACCGTCGTCGTCCCCATCCTCCCCCTTCGGGGCCGGCTCCTCGTCGCTCTCCGGCGGAAAGAGGTGGGCAACATCGGGGCGGAGAGCCACCGCGTAGATCCCGCTCTCCCTATCGAGTGCGTAGTTCCACTCGAAATCCGCAATCTGCGGCTGGAACATCCGGTCGCTGATATAGAAGAGGTAGTCGCCCTGCGCGCCCCAGGCCGGAGAGAACTCGTTGAAGTAGGGGCCGGTGACCCGGCGCAGCTCGCCGTCGCCCGCGGACCAGATGTAGATGGACGAGAAACCGCCCGGGTCGTTCAGGCTCATCGCCAGGTGCCCGCCCCGGGGCGACCAGGTGTAGTCGTTCACCTGGCCGTGCTTTTCGTTCGCGACCTCAACGAGCGCCTTGTCGGCGACGGTGAGCACGAAGAGGCGGCCTTCCTTGTCGCTGAAGGCGATCTGGTCTCCGTCCGGTGACCAAAGCGGGTTGTAGCGCATCGCCTGCCCCCGCTCCGTGAGTTGCACCGGCGCTTCCCCTCCCCCCTGGGACACCACGTGGATCTCCTCCTCGCCGCTCGCGTCCGAGATGTAGGCGATCTGCGTCCCGTCCGGGGACCAGGCAGGCCATTTCTCGTGGGCGCCGGCGGTGGCGATCAGGGTGCGCGTCACCCCCTTCTCCACCGGGGCCGAAAAGAGCTCGCCCCGGGCCGCGAAGACGAGCCGCTTGCCGGTGGGTGAGATGTCGAAATGCTCGATGTTCCCCGCCGCCGACACACGCGAAGGGCGGCTGTGCAGCCCGTCGGTGGGGACGGTGATCCCGATGGGCACCGGAGCCCCGTCGCCGCCCGTGTCGAGCAGATGGAGGGTGCCCGCCTGCTCGAAGACGATGCGGCCGCTTGCGTCGCTGCCCGGCCAGCGGACGTCCCAGTTGTCCGAGTCGGTCCAGGTCCGCGTGTCGCCGCTTTCCGTGTCGTGGGAATAGAGGTTGTTCGTCCCCGAACGGTCGGAGGTGAAGAAGATCCGGGAGCCGATCCACATCGGGTCCCGGTCGGACCGCGGGTCGTCGGTGATCTGCGTCAGCTCCCGAGTCACGGTGTCGAACACGTAGAGGTCCTGAGCCCAGCCACCGGCGTAGCGCTTCCAGGCACGGAAGTCCCGGAAGAGCGGCGAATAGACGAGTTGGTCCCCCTGCGGGGACCAGGCGCCGGCCCCGGCGCGGGGCATCGGCAGGGCGGTAGCGAGCCCTCCGCCCCGTGGAACCTCGTGGAGCCGTCCCTCGCCGACCCCGTTTCCGTCCCGGAGCGAGCGGAAGAGGATCTGCTCGCCGTCGGGCGACCAGTCGTAGACGATGTTGTCGTGTCCCCAGCGGGTCGGGAGCGGACCGGTGGCCGGGTAGAAGGTGAGCTGCTTCGGAACCCCGCCTCCGGCAGGCATCACGTAGACCTGTTCATCCCCGTCGTACTGCCCGGTGAAGGCGATCTGGCTGCCGTCCGGCGAGAACCGGGCGAAGAGTTCCTGCCCCGGGTGGGAGGTCAGCCGCACCGCGGTCCCGCCGGCGGTCGAGGCGGACCAGAGGTCGCCGGCGTAGGTGAAGACGACGCGGTCCCCGTGGATGTCCGGAAAGCGGAGGAGCCGGGTTTCGGCGCCGGCCGGATGCGCCAACGCAGCAAGGACGGCGACTGGCAGGATCCAGACTGGCAGGATCGAAACGGGGATGCGCATGGTGGTTTTCCTCGTGGTCAGGATGGAGTCGGGGGACGGCAATTGGCGGTCCGGCCGGGAAGCGGGAACACGGTACCGGTGCCGCAATGCGGAACGGACCGGAGTCGGAATCGTTCCGCCGCGCCACGGACCCGGAGATTGTCTCCGGGACCCATCAGGTACTTCGCCGCCCAGAGCGGCAGGCATAATCTCCGCCCTCGGGGAGGTAGCCCATGACGCGCTTGGTGGCATTGCTGCACTCGCAGGTCCGGAGGGTGGTGCCGGTGGGGTATTCGCGGTCCGATCTGTACATCGACCTGTCGGCAGGCCTCACGGTTTCCGTGGTCGCGCTGCCTCTCGGCCTCGTGGTCGCAATCGCCGCCGGCGCGAGCCCGGACAAGGGCCTGGTGGGCATCATCATCGGCGGAGCGGTCATCGCGCTCTTCACCGCGAGCCGCTTCCAGATCGGCGGCCCGACCGAGGCCTGCATTCTGATCGCGGTCGTGGTCATCGAATTGTTCGGCTACGAGGGCCTGCTCGCCGCCACCCTGCTGTCGGGAATTTTCCTGCTCGCGATGGCGATTACCCGGGTCGGCATCCTGATCGAGGCGATGCCGCAGGCGGTCATCACCGGTTTCGTCACCGGTATGGGTCTGATCATTTTCACCGGACAGATCGTGCCCTTCCTGGGGCTCGCGGGCACCGTACACGCCCACGAACACGGCGGTGGGGAACACTCCCACTCCTTCCTGTTCATCATCGAGGGCGTCGTGAGCCGGCTCGACGCCTTCGACCTCACGACATTCGCGATCGGCGGCCTCTCGCTCCTCGGGGTGGTCCTGACGAAGCGGTATCTGCCCAGGCTGCCTTCGTACGTGATGGGCCTGATGGTGGGCGCGCTCGCCACCTTTCTCCTGAAGCTTCCGGTGGCCACCATCGGGAGTACGTTCGGCGATCTGCCGAACCGGCTGCCCTTGCCGGTCATCCCCTCGCTGGACATCTGGGTGACGCTGCTGCCCTATGCGGTCGCCATCGCCTTCCTGTCGAGCGCCGAATCCCTGCTCGCCGCCTCGATGGCGAGCCGTTCCCGCGGCGTGCCCAGCCGCCCCAACCAGGAGTTCACCGCCCTCGGCCTTGGGAACATCGCGACGGCGATCTGGGGAGGCTTCCCGGTGGGCGGCTGCGTGGCCCGCACCGCGACCTGCCTGGCCGCCGGGGCGCGGTCCCCGCTGGCCGGTCTGTTTCACGCCATTTTCGTGGCGGTCTTCATCCTCTTCTTCTCCTGGGCCCTCGAGTTCATCCCGCTGACCTCGCTCGCCGCGGTGCTGCTGGTGGTCGCCGGACGGATGGTCGAGCTGGATCGGATGCGGGCCATCTGGCGCGCTCCGATCGGGGACCGGATCATCCTGGTCGGCACGCTGGGCACCACGCTCTTCTGGGATCTCCGCTACGTGCTGCCCGTCGGCCTCGCGCTCGCTGCCGTCATCTTCATCCAGCGCGTCTCGGGGATCTTCGAGGTGCGGCGCGGCGACGCGGCGCTCTTCGACTCGGAGGAGTTGGTGATACCGAGGCCGCTCCCCTTCGAGATGCCGGCGGGCGTAGAGATGATCACCTTCCGGGGCGCGCTCTTCTACGGCACGGTGAGCAGCCTTTCGGACCTGCTCGCCCGGGCCGACGACGAGCGTCCGGCCTGCGTCTTCGGCATGCGGAACGTGTACTTCATCGACCCGACCGCCTGCCTGCTGCTTCATGACCTGGCCCGCAGCCTCGGCCGGAGCGGGACGACTTGCTATTTCTGGGGTGTCCAGCCGGAGGTCGCCGAGGTCATGCACGCCACCAACTTCAAACCGGAGGAAGGCATCTACTTCTTCCCCGATGCCGCCAGCGCCGTGGAGGCTGCCACCGAGCACGCCGCCCAGATCGGCGCCGGCGACTAACGGAGGTACGTTCCGATGGAGCGACGCATCTTTCTCGGCCTGATGGCCGCTTCCCTCACCACCCACCGGTCACTCGGGGCGTCTTCCGGTTCCGTAGGTGCACCCGCCTTGCCCCTCCAGCAAACCGCCACCCAAAAACCCCCACGGAACCCGGCGATCGACACCCTCTACGACCAGTCGGTAGTCATCGATTCGCTGGCCGTCGGCTACGAATGGGACGACGTGGAGTACGACGCGGTCAAGCGCTCGGGATACACCGGGATTCAGACCACCCTCCCCAGCCCGAACTTCCAGGTCGCGGCGCGGGCGCTCGCCGAGTGGCGCCGCCGCATCCGGGAAAACCCGGACAAGCTGGTCCACGCCACTACCGCCGCCGACATCGAGCGGGCGAAGGCGGAGGGGAAGATGGCGGTGCTGTTCGGCTTCCAAAACGCCACCATGCTCGAGGGGGTGCTCGAGAACCTGGATCCGCTCTACGAACTCGGGACCCGCTGCATCCAGCTCACCTACAACTCGCAAAACCGCCTCGGGAGCGGCTGCACCGAGCGGGTGGACGGCGGCCTCTCCGACTTCGGGGTCGAGGTGGTGGGGCGCATGAACGAACTGGGCATCATCGTGGACCTCTCCCACTGCGGCCGGAAGACCTCCATGGACGGAATCGAGGTCTCGTCGAGGCCCGCCGCGTTCACCCACACCTTCTGCGAAGCGATCTACAACGACCATCCCCGCGCCAAGACCGACGAACAGATCCGCGCCATGTCGGACAAGGGCGGGATCACCGGCATCGCGAGCCTCGGCTACTTCGTCGGGCCCGACCCGGACTCCTCGCTCGAGGACTACGTGAACCACATCATGCACGCGGTGAACGTTGCCGGGATCGAGCACGTGGGCGTCTCCACCGACCACGCGATCCGCGGGCTCCGGTCGTGGGCCACCCGCGAGAACTGGTACGAGCCCCGGCTCCGGAACTTCAAGCCGAGTTACCGGGTCCGCTGGCCTCCCTTCATCGAGGGCCTCGACGAGCCCGAGCGGTTCCGGAACGTCGCCCACGCCCTCGACCGGCGCGGCGTCGCCGAGGTGGACATCGCGAAGATCCTGGGCGGTAACTGGGTTCGCTACTTCCGCGAGATCTTTGGCGGCTGATTGGGAGCGCCGGCCAGTCTCCGGGTGGGGGCCTTCGGACCGGGATAGCCGCTCGCAGCGCGGCGAACGGCGTCCGCCCGATCAGCCTGAAGCGCGGCCGGGCCAGAGTGGCAGGCACACCGAGCCCCTGATCCTCGACGGCGGCCTCGCCACCGAACTCGAAGCCGACGGCTTCGACCTGAACCACGCGCTCTGGTCGGCGCGGGTGTTGATCGAGACGCCCGACGCGATCCGCGCGGTCCACGCCCGGTTCCTCGAAGCGGGCGCGGACTGCGTCATCGCCGCCACCTATCAGGCCAGCTTCCCCGGTCTCTCCCGGTACGGACTCTCCGACAAGGAATCCGAGCGCATCTTCCGGCTCGCAGTCGAGCTCGCCGCGGAGGAGCGCAACCGGTTCTGGCGCGATCCGGCAAACCGCGCGGACCGGCGGCGGCCGCTCGTCGCGGCGAGCGTAGGACCCTACGGGGCGTTCCTGGCGGACGGCTCGGAGTACACCGGCGACTACGCCATCGACGACGCGGGCCTCGCCACTTTCCACTGGCGGCGGCTGGAGGTGCTGGCCCGCGCCGGGGCCGATCTGCTCGCGGTGGAGACCATCCCCTCGGCGCGCGAGGCACGCGTGCTCCGGCGGCTGCTCGAGCGCCTGGATACGGCGCCGCCGGCGTGGTTCAGCTTCACCTGCCGGGACGGGGCGCATCTCTCCGACGGCACCCCGGTTGGCGAGATCGCGGCCGATCTGGCCGACTGCCCCCGGATCCATTGGGTCGGCGTCAACTGCACCGCCCCGAAGCATCTCGCCGAGCTGATCCCGAGGATCGGCGCCGCCAGCGGCAAGCCGGTGGTCGCCTATCCGAACGGTGACGGCCGCTGGGACCCGGTCCGGAAGATCTGGGAAACGCCCGCCGAAACGGCGAACCTGCCGCAGCTCGCTCCCGAGTGGCGACGCCTCGGCGCGACCCTCATCGGCGGCTGCTGCCGCACGCGCCCGCAGGACATTCGGGCAATGCGCGACGCTCTCTCTGCCTCCCGAGCGGAATCGAATACCTATTGACAAATATATTTGTCAATGATCTGATCCCTCGTCGATGCTCGATGTCGCGGTCATCGAAGAGCCGGGCGCCGCCGCGGTGACTCTGGACCCGAAGCGGGCCCGGCTGCTCTCGGAAATGGCCGAGCCGGTCTCGGCGGCAACCCTCGCGGCGCGGCTGGACCTCCCCCGCCAGAAGGTCAACTACCACCTCCGGACGCTCGAAAAGCACGGTCTCGTGCAGATCGCCGGGGAGCGCAAGTGGGGCGGGCTGACCGAGCGTCGGCTGGTGGCCACCGCCCGGTCGTACTTGATCAGCCCGGCCGCGCTCGGCCCGCTGGCGTGTGATCCGGGGCGCACGCGCGACCGGCTTTCGGCCAGCTACCTGATCGCGCTCGCCGCGCGCATCGTGCGCGAGGTGAGCCATTTCGCACGTCGTTCCCGCGAGACCGGGAAGCGGCTCGCCACTTTCTCGCTGGACACCGAGATCCGTTTCCATTCACCGGAAGCGCGTGCCCGGTTCAGCGGGGAACTCGTCGCCGCGATCTCCGAGCTGGCCCGGCGCTATCACGATGAATCCGCCCCCGGGGGACGGCGCCACCGCCTGGTCGTCGTCGCCCATCCGGCTCCCGCGAACCCACCCTTGGAGGCACGATGACCATCAAGCGCGATCCCTCCGGCCGCCGTTCCATCGAGGTCGAAGTCGAAGTCCCGGGAACCCCGGAGGAGGTTTGGGAGGCCCTCGCCACCGGGCCGGGAATCTCATCCTGGTTCTACCCGACCGACGTCGAGGAACGGGTCGGCGGCGCCCTCCGCTACCACACGGGTTCCAAGATGGACGCGCCGGCAACGGTGACCGTCTGGGATCCACCGCATCGGTTCCGTCACGAGGGCGAGGACTGCGGCCCGGGAGGCCCGCCGACGGCCACCGAATGGACCATCGAGCCTACGAGCGGCGGACGGTGTCTCGTGCGCGTGGTGCACAGCCTGTTCGCCGGCCTCGACGACTGGGACGACCAGCTCGAGAGCTTCGAAGCCGGCTGGCCGCAATGCCTGGCCATCATGCGGCTCTACCTCGGCCACTTCCGGGGCCAGCGAGCCTCGATCGTCCGGGTCATCGGCGCCGCGGACGGCTCGACGCGAGATGCCTGGGAGGCGCTGCTCGGCGAGCTCAACGCCCGCGGGCTTTCCCCGGGTGACCGTTGGGCCTTCGCAGTTTCCGGTGCGGCGGGGCTCGCAGGCGTCTTCGAGGAATCGCGAACCGGGCGTCAGCCTTATGCCGTAATCCGGCTCGACCAGCCGGCGCCGGGAACCGCAGCGCTGAGCGCGTACAAGATCGCCGACCGGGCCACAGTGGCGCTCAGCATCTACTTCTACGGCGACGAGGCGGCGGCCGCCGCCCGCAACGAGGCGGCCTGGCAGGCGTGGATGGAGACGCGCTTCAAAGTCATGCGGCGTAGGCGGGACGCCGCTTCGGAAGAAAAGCCGGGCGCCGACGCTCCAGGTCGGCATCGTGGTCCATAGGGCCGCGGTGGCGCCTTCGGATGTGCTCCCTCACGGGATGCAGGCACGGGCCCGCCGGCCAGTCCTCCCGGTGGGGGCGTTCACACCGGCATCGCCCGCTCAAGGCGGGCGAAACGCGCGATGCTTCCCGCCTTCATGGCGTCCATGGCAACGGTACGATGCTGCCAGCCGCGAGAAGTGCTGCCGGTCTGACCCAAGAAGCGATTTCGATGCCTCATGTCCCCGCCGTACGGTGCCCGGCCTTGATGGCGGTCCTCGGCCTCGTCCTCATCCTCTTCGCGGCCCCGCTGGCGGCGCAGTCCGGATACAACCTCGAACGCCCCGACCACTGGAAGGCGCGTTACGACGACGGGACCTCGGCTCCTGAACGCCGCTTCGTGGTGATGCGGCCCGGCTGGCACGTCTTCTCCGGCCCGGGAGGGTTGTTCTGGGATCCGGGAAGTTTCGCCTCGGACGCCTTCGGGGTCAGCAGCACCATCTTCCTCTTTCCGGAGGGCGACCCGGATCAATCCGGCTCCACCCGGCTCGACAGCCCCCTCGGTCTCTTTCTCGCCGGCCGCGATCTGGAAGCGGATGGGGCCCACTACGCCTCATTCGAGTTGCGCAACGATCGCCACTTCCGGATCGCCGAGCACAGCGGCGGGAAGACCCGCGATCTCGTGCCCTGGACGGAGCACGACGCGCTCGTGACGATGGGCGCCGAGGCCTCGGGACCGGTCAAGAACGTGCTCGCCGTGGACGTGCGTGGGGACCGCACGATGTTCTATCTGAACGATGCCCCGATCGCCGAACTGCCGGGAAACCAGATTGCCCGCGACGGCGTGATCGGCGTACGCGCGGGGGCCGGCCTCAGCGTCCACGTGACCGAGGTCGATATCGGTCCGAACCGTCGCGCGGAATAGCACGCGCCGGGATCTACCTTGAAAAAATGCACTTGGCTCGTGGAAATCCAAGGTAGCGGCCGACGGCGGGCGCTGTCGGCGCCAGCCGGCGCGATGGTCCTTGTTCTCCCCGGATTGCTGCTCGCCGCGCCCAGCGAGAGCGCCCAGCAGATACGGGCCGTGCCGCTTGAGGACACCGCTGAAACCAGCGCAAACGCGAGCCTGGGGGATCTCGACGGCGACGGGGACCTGGACATCGTCCTCGCGAAGGGTCGCCATTGGCCGCTCGCGGATTTCGTGCTGCTGAACGACGGGGCCGGCGGTTTCGACGAGCGGCACGCGCTCGACGCCTCCCCCGACCGCACCTACACCGCGGCGCTCGCCGATCTGGATGGGGACGGCGATCTCGACCTCGTCGTTGGCAACGACCGGCCCGACGACAAGCGGATCTATTTCAACGACGGGGCCGCTTCGTTCACCCTCGCCGGGACCTTCGGCGACGCATCCTGGCCCACCCGGAACGTCACGGTGGCCGACCTGAACGGCGACCACCGACCCGAAATCGTCGTCGCGAACCGGGGCGGACCCGAGAACCGCAGCGCCAACTACGTGTGCGTCAATGACGGATCCGGGGCGTTTCCCGAGTGCCGGGTTCTTTCGAGGAACTCAGCCACGACCATCGGGGCGGGGGACCTCACGGGCGACGGGTTCCGGGATCTGTTCGTTCCTCACCGGGACGGTGGCCAGAGCTATCTGTACGTGAATGACGGTCACGGCGGATTCTCCGAGACCCACGCGGTGGGTCCGCCGGAGTCCGCGACCCGGGCGGTGACCTTCGGCGACCTGAACGGCGACGGGAGGCTCGATATCGTGCTGGGCGATCAGCTCGGCGGCGGGGTGTGGCTCTACCCGGGCCGGGACGGCATCACGTTCGAGGAGCGCCGGCAAATCGCGGACCCGGCCGACAACGCGTACTCGCTCGCGGTGGCCGACCTCGACGGCGACGGAGACCTGGACGTCGTGATCGGCAACCGGGGGGCGCCGGGAGCGATCCTGACGAACGACGGCTCCGGGGTGTCGTTCACGCGGACCCCCTTCGGTGACGCGGAGGGCGCCATGTACGGGCTCGCGATCGGCGACGTCAATGGTGACGGGATCCCGGACATCGTGGCGGGACGCTCGGACGCGCCGAACACCCTCTATCTCGGCCGGACGCATTGACAGCCCGTGGTGAAAGCACCCCGCACGAGCCCCAGGGCGTCCCACGCGCCGAATCTGGCGGTTTGGGTGCGTGCGGGGCGCTTCCCCCACGGGTTGGTGGAGCGAATCGCTGCACGATTCGCTCCACCAACCCGTGGGGAGAGGAAACCCCTCCCCACACCCCACCCCCGCGGCGCTGCGCGCCGCGATTGGATGCCTTCGGGGTTTCACCACAGGCTGTTAATCGGAGCCGCGCGGATCGGCTCCCGGGAATTTCCCTACCCCGGAGCTCCAGGGGCCACGAAGCGCCGCTGCCCCATCGCCTTCAAGTGCCGATGGTGTGATCTGAGTGCCGAAGCAAACGTGGGATAGGAAAGGTAACGAACCGAAAAGTCCCGACACGTCTCCTCAACGATGTGGCGAAGACGCGGGTAGTAGAGATGGCACACATTGGGGAACAGGTGATGTTCGATCTGGGAATTCAGACCTCCCAGATACCAGGCAGCCAGCCGGCTCCGGGGCGCAAAATTTGCCGTGGTCTCCACTTCATGAATTGCCCACTCCTTGCCCATCGCGCCCGACTCGGGGTCGGGCACCGGAAAGGCGGTGCCCTCCACCGTGTGAGCCAGCGAAAACACCGCGGCCAGGGTCACGCCGGCGATCAGGTTGACGAGCAAGAAGACGGCCAGCACATGGAGCCAGGAGTGGAAAAAGAGCGGGATCACCAAGGCGTATCCGACATAGAAGATCTTGGTCAAAGCGAAGGTCGCTCTCTGGGAGCGGCTCGTCTTTGGCAGGATGTAGTTGCCAATTCGCCCTGAAATCATCCTCTTGAAATCGCTGTAGATCACCTGCAGGGTCAACATGCTGTACATCGGATAGGCATACAGGTGCTGAAACCGATGCCATGGCCGCCATTCCTGCAACTGGCTCCAGCGCATTATGGCGTTGCTCTGTATGTCGGTGTCCATTTCCTCGACATTCGTATAGGTGTGATGGAGGACATTGTGCTTATGCTGCCAAATCATCTGACTGGCTCCGATGAAGCCCGCGGTGGAACCCATCAGCCAGTTGATCTTCTTGTTGTCGCAATAACTCCCGTGTGCGCCTTCGTGCACCAGATTGAAGCCAACAAGAACCAAGGCCTGCGAAAGGGCAATCGCTGCAATGATCGTCGTGATTGCGGACGTGGAGAAGAAAACCAAAAAGACGTACGAAACGACCAACCCCGTCAGGATGATTGCCGTCTTGGGCGCCATGCGCCAGCCTCCCGTTCTTCGAGTCCTGATCTCCGGGAAACGCTCATGCACACGCCTCTTCAGGGTGGCATAAAAGCCCATATCGCTGTCGAAGATGATCTTCTTGTAGGTTCCTTGTGCGGATATTGGTGACATGGTTCCTCTTCTTTTCAACTTCCATCAAGAGATAAGCACAACCGCGCCGGCCGCCGCCAGCGGCAGTGGAATTGACTAACGGCTCCGTGATTCCCAGGCGTCTTTGCCGTAGAACGTGAACTCGTCCACCTCGAACCAGAACTCGCCAAGTTCCGCTTCGCCCCGACGGGAGAGATAGAGCCCGTCACACGCGTCGCCGTCCCAGTAGGCCGCATCCCGCGGCACCGCGACGGGCGCCAGCTCGCCGGCGGCGAGTTCGAAAGATTGCCAACCCTCCGACATTTCCAACTTCATTCCGAAGTCCACCCCGGTACAGCGGAGCGTCAGCTCGAAGGCGTGGCTGCCGCGAGCGTGAAACCGGATGCCGCCGAGGTTCTCCAGGCTGACCGGCTCCGCGCCGCGGTCGAACGGCTGGTACATCTGGGCGAGCGGACCGCGCACCGCACCGATCGTCAACTCGCCGTCAACCCGGGCGGCGGTGGGGGTCGAAGCAGCGCCGCCCTCCACCAGACTGAGGTCCGCGTTCGAGACGCCATTCGTGAAGGTCTGCCAGCGGACGCCGGTGTGGGCGAACAGATCTCCGTCCTCGAAGTCATCGAACGGCAACACCAGGTCGGGGGCAAACACCGGGGGGAATGGTGTCGAAGAAGGCTTCGCTTCGGCCATGGTCGGAGCGATGCCTTCCCGGACGGCAACCAGATGCCCGGTCGTGCGGATGATCAGCTGTCCTTCCGAGATCGCCGGCGTCGCGAGACACACCTCGTCCATCGGGTTCGTCGCGAGCAGTTCGTACTCGGGACCGGCCCGGATGACGAAGACGTCGCCATCTTCGCTGGCCAGGTAGATGCGCCCGTCGGCGGCGATGGGCGAGGCCGTGAAGGCGCCTCCCCGTTCCGCGATGCGGGCCTTGTACGCCCGCTCCCCGGTGACCGCGTCGAAGGCCGTGAGGACGCCGTTCGTGGCGACCACGTACAAATAGCCCTGGTACACCAGCGGCGAGGACATGTAGGGCCCGTCCCGCGGCGAGCTCCAGGCCACGTAGTCGTTTGAGCTCGCCCCTTCGGCGAGCGAGATGTCGCCGGTGGCTCCGGCCCGGATCGCGAAGATCGGGCGCAGGCGGTAGCCGCTCGTCAGGTAGATGAGCCCACCGTCCACCACGGGGGTCGGCGTGGTGTTCAACGAGCTGCCGGACATCCGCCAGAACTCTTCGCCGGTTCTTGGGTCGTACCCGAACATGGTGCCGGCGCCGTTCGTGATCAGTTCGGTCCGCTCTGCTCCGGCGTAGACGGTCGGTGTCGAGAACGCGGAGATCAGATCCCGTGCGGTCCGCCAGACCTCCTCACCGGTAGCGATGTCGAAGGCGGCGATGAAGGAGCCTTCCTGCTGGTCGGCCTGCACGATCACCAGGTTCTCCCAGATGATCGGCGAGCTGGCGGCCGCCCACTGGTAGGTGTCGTCGTAGGAGGCGCCCGAGTCCAGGGCACCGAGGTCCACCTCCCAGAGCAGCGCTCCGTCGAAGTCGTAGAGGAACAGGTTCCCGGTGGCCACCAGCACGGCGACGTGCTTCCCGTCGGTCGCCGGCGTCGCCGAGGCGTAGCTGTTTTTGGGATGGCGCTGGATCTCGGGGATGGCGCTGACCGCCTCGCGTACCCAGAGCACGTCGCCGCCGTAGCGATCGATCGCGTACACGAACCAGGTATTCCGCTCCCGGTCGGAGCGCCGATCCATGCGCCCATCGGTGCCGTAGCGGAAGACGGGGTCGGGATCGTCGCTGACCGCGGTGGTCACGAAAATCCGGTCGCCCCAGATCACCGGGCTCGAGTGCCCGAGGCCGGGAATCGGGGTGCGCCAGAGCACGTTGTGCCGGGTCATCGCATTCCACTCGGTCGGCGGGTTCTGCCCATCGGCCACCCCCGACGCCGCGGGGCCGCGGAACGACGGCCAGTGAAATCTGTCCTCGGACCCCTGGGCGGACGCCGCCGCCGCCGCAAACAGGAACGCAAAGCACGAAAGAACAGTCAGGGCACGGTTCATCGGCGGCGTCTCCAGAACGGCCCATCGTACTAGGGTCGGACCGAAACACACATCATGCTGCCTACCCAAATGGCGCCGCCGGGCAGGGAACACCGCCAGTTGCTGTGCAAATGCAGTCGCCGCGGGGCGCCGACAGCCCGGATAGCGCGCAGGCAAGGGAACACCGGTCTTCAGACCGGCACCTCGGCCCGCAGGGCCGCGAAACCGCGTATCCGTGCCCTCCCTGACGGGATGCAGGCACGGGAACGCCGACCTCTGGCCAGTTCTCCCGGTGGGGGGCCAGCATTGCGGCCCGACGGGCCGCGCGATAAACAAACGCTGCGAGCCCGGATGGCGACGGCGGTTGTCCGGTCAGCGGGCCACCCGGTCAACCAGAAATGGCGACGGGGCCTGGTGGCGCGCCTTTTCAATGGCTTGGCACGACTGCCACGGCTCTTGCGGTCCGCCGCGATGCGTCCGAGAAGGGCGGACACCGGTTCGTCCGGTGGGTCCTGAGGGACGAGCCGGCCCGCGAAGGCATCGCGCAGAATCGCCTCGAGGCTCCCCTGTTGCTCAAACCAGCCGATCTCAAAGTCGTCCCGCGTGATGGGAAGGCTGGGCGCTGGTTTCGCGCTCCCGCGCGATGCCGGCCGGAGGCCGGCGTTCCAAGCCGTCCCCGCGCTTCTTCGCTACCGGCTCCCGCCCATCGCTGCCCGGGCGGCGCGGCCCACGATGTCCCGCGGCGACGCCATCGCGGCCGCTTCCTCAAGCACGGCGCTGACCGCATCTTCCCCGATCTCACCCAGCGCGGTGACGGCGGCAGCCTGGGCCCGGTAGCTGGAATCGTTCCGGAACCGCTCGATCAGGAACTCCGCCCCCGCCGAACCGCCCAGCCGGGCGAGCGCCGAGGTCCGCACGTCGGACTTCGCGTCTTCAGCGGCCACCGTCCGCAACGTCTCGGCGTCCTCCCCGTCTCCCGGGTCGAGCCCGGCGATCGCCGCCTGCCGGACCGCCCAGAAGGGGTCGGAGCCGACGGCAGCGCGTAGCGCGGCGCGGGCCTCGTCACCCCCCATCTCGCCGAGCGCGACCGCCGCCCGGCGGCGTCCGGCACCATCGTCATCCCCAAGCTGGGCGATCCACTCGGCCGCGGGCTTGTCGATCCGGAGCACCGCGAGCAGGACGTCATCCGCGTCGAACCGCACGTAACGCGGCTCTTCGGTGGCGGGGAAGCTCAGACTCTGCTCCCGGCCCGCGAGCGTGAACGGATGGACCTCGGACCCCGACGCGGTGACGACCCGGACGGAGAGCGGAGCGCGGTACGCCTCCGGCACCGCTCCCATGCTGGCCTCCGGCCCCTGGACCTGATGGATCTGCATCTCCACGGAATCCCCGTCCCAGCTGGATTCGATCTCGAGTACCGGATGGCCCGGGCGGCGGAGCCACATGTCCACGAACGAGCGGATGTCCTGACCGGCGGCCTCGTCGAAGGCCACGATGAAGTCCTCGGTGTCCACCGGCTGGAAGGCGTGCTTTTCGAGGAAGTGCTTGATGCCCGCGCGGAACTCCTCGTCCCCCGTAAGGTGGCGGAGCAGCCGGAGCAGCGCCGCACCCTTCGGGTAGGTGTGGGAGTCGAAGTTGTCGTTCGGCCGGCGCCACTGATTCGTGACTACCGGGCGGAGCACGGTCTCGGCCTGGCGGAGATAGGACTCGCGCTTCCGGCGCATGTTCTCGCCGGCCTCGTCGCGGCCGAGCTCGTTCGCGTGCCAGCGGTATTCGGAGTAGGTGGCGAAGCTCTCGCTGAGCCAGGTCTCGCCCCAGTCGCGGTACGAGATCAGGTCTCCCCACCAGTGGTGGGCCGCTTCGTGGGCCACGAGGCCGTGGCTCGGGAAGTCCTGCTCGGCGCGCTCCTCGTGGATCGTGCTCTGGCCCAGCACGGTCGCGGTGGTGCTTTCCGCACCGCCCCCGATCCCGGGGATCGTGACCTGGTCGTACTTGTTCCACGGATACGGGACGCCGTACTCCTCGTCGAAGAACGCCATGATCGCGGGCGTTTTGTGGAAGCTGCGCTCGGCGTCCTCCACGGCCTGCGGATACACCCAGTAGTTCACCGGGATATCCCCATGGAAGTCCTCGATGACCTCGTAGGGACCGGCGACGAGCACCGAGAGGTAGGTCGGGTGGGGTTCGTCGAGCCGCCAGTGGTGGGTCCGGGTTCCCGGCCGTCCTCCCTCGGTGATCCCGATCAGCCGGCCGTTCGAGAGCACCTTCCAGTCCTCCCGGACGGTGGCGAGGAGTTCGAAGGTGGCCCGGTCCGCCGGGTGGTCCACCGAGGGATACCAGTGCCGGGCGCCTTCGGGGAACGACAGCGTGTTGATGAGCTGGGGGTTGGCGTCCGTCTCCGCCTTGAAGTCGAGACCGAGGTCGTAGTTCGCCGCCATCCCGTACTGGGTGGCGTCCACGTCGATGTCCGAACCGCCGTAGTCGATCTCGAGAACCAGCATCTCGCCCGCGACAAGCGGCGCGCCCAGCGCGATCGCGAGGGTGCCTCCCTCGTGGGTGAAGTCCAAATCTTCGCCGCCCGCGCGGACGGCGCGCACCTCGTAGGTCTCCGCGTCGAGCGCCACCTCGCTGATCTCGGCCTCGGCCTGCAGGGTGACTGCCACCGTTCCTTCCATGCTCCGGGTGGTCTCATCCAGGTCGAGAGACACCCGGTAGTGGAGGACGTCGAACGGTTCGTCGCGCAGTTCTCGGACCGGCCAGTCAGAGCGATCCTCGTAGGGGGACTCCACCGGGGGCGGCGGCTCGGAGCCGCAGCCAAAGGAAAGGAGCGCCAGGAGGGAGGTGGACGTCGCGTATCTCGCGCGCCTTCGGCACGCGATGCCGGTCTGAAGACCGGCGTTCCCGTACCTTCGCGCCCTCACGACGGTCAGCGAAACACGTCGACGTCCACGCCGATGTGGATGGCGCGCGGGGTGCCGAGGGTCTCGATGGGGGTGCGGGCCGAAATGATCTCGGCGTCGAGCAGGTTCTCCCCCGCAAGAAAGACGCGCAGCCGGTCATTGACCGCATAGGAAACTTGAACGCCGACGGAGGTGAATCCCGCCATCGGCAACTCATTGCGGTCGTCCTCGAACTGCTCGCTCACGAAACGCAGGTCGGCGCGCACCGACACCGGGCCGTGCCAGGCGCCGCCCACCACGCCTTGGTGGAGCGGCACCTGCGGGAGCCGAAGGCCCGTGTCCTCGACCGAGCTATTGGAAAACAGGTACGCGACGAAGAACTCGGTGTCGCTGTCCGGGTACACGTAAATCTCGGCCTCGGCTCCGCGCGCCGTGGCGCGGCCGATGTTCTGGCGCTGGCGGAAGACCCCTTCGTCGTTCACCTCGAGGGTGACGTTCCCCACCGCGTCGCGGAGCGAGTTCCAGTAGAAGTTCCCGCGCACCAGCATGCGCTCCGTCGGGTAGAAATCGAGACCCGCCTCCGCCCCGTAGAGGCTTTCCTCACCGAGTTGGTCGTTCGCGGCCACCCGCACGTTCCCCACCCGGAAGGGGCGGTAGAGCTCGTTCAGGGAGGGGGCGCGGAAGCCGCGGTAGGCCGAGGCGCGAAGCGTGGTGCTCGGAGGACGTGGTAGCGAACCCCGAGGCGGGGATTGACGCTCGCTTTGGTCCCCGCGTTTTGCCAAAGGTCCAGCCGGCCGTCGGCGAGCAGCTCCAGATCCGGCCCGAGTTGCAACCGCTTCTGGACGAAACCGCCGACCCGGTTCTGCGCATGTTCGCCCCACGAGGACCGCACCCAGTCGCCGCCGGCCTGGAGCCCTTCGCCGAGCTGGGTCGTGAAGACTCCCCCGACGCCCGAGTACTCGTACATCTGCTGCGAGGTGGGAATCTCCCGGTCACGGCCCGGGAGGATGCGCGAAAAGTCGCTGTTCAGCCGCGAGTCCTGGCCGAAGACCCGGAGGTCCCATCGCTCCTGGGTGATGCCGCCCTCCAGCATCACCAGCCGGGAGCTGTTGATCTGGATCGGGGTGCCGTTGCGGCGATCCTCGGAGTAGTAGTTGACCGAGAAATGGACCGGCCCCGACTCGGCGCGGCCGACCATGGAACGAAAGTCCACCCCGGCCGGCTGATCCACCGACCCGCGCTCCGCCGCGCGGATCCGGTGGTAGCCCTCGCTGTTCAGCATGCGCGCGGCCCCGACGACGGAAATCCCGTCGTTTTCATGGGAAGCGAGCACCTCCGCCTCCTGAATCCCGAAGTTGCCGAACCGCCCCCGCGCCCGTAGAAGGCCCGGCTCCGCGCGGCGCGAGAAGAGCTGCACGGTGCCGCCGAGCGCCGAGCTGCCGTAGAGGGGGCTGGCAGCGCCGCGCGCCACCTCGATGCGGTCGAGGAAGAGCGTCGGCAGGCGGTTCCAATACACCCAGTTGCCGAAGGGATCGTTGAGCGGCACTCCGTCCCAGAGAACCAGGGTACGGCTCGCGCCGCTCGGGCCGATTCCGCGCAGCGAGACCCCGGTGGTGGTGGGGTGGGAAATGAAGCTGGTGTTCCGCCGGAAGAGTCCGAACCCGGGCACCCGGCTCAGGGCCTCGTCCACCAGGGCGCCCGGCGAATCCAGGAGATCTTCGCTGTCGAGCGCGGTCACGAGCGCGACCGAGTCCACGATGGTTTCTGCGCCGCGGCTCGCGGTGACGACGACGGTCTCCGTATGGGACGGGCGGGCGGCCTGTTCTTCTTCCGGATCCTGTTGTTCGGTAGCGGCTTGCGTTTCTTCGGGCTCGGCCGGCGGCTGTTCCGCGGCTGCCGCCGGAAACGCCAGGAAGAACGTCAGGAGGGAGGCGATCAGGGAAGGCAAGCGTCCCGGTGAATCCGGGCGCGGGAGGCGAGCGGTGGGAGGATCCATGGCAGCAGCCGATGATAGCGGGGCCGGCGACGCTCTGTAGGGTGGCAATCACCTTCGTACCCCGATGGCGCCGCAGGGAAGGGAACGCCGGTCTTCAGAGCGCGAGAACGGGCAAAACCCCCGACGCTTCCCGCCCGGGCGCCACCGGTTTCCGCCTCGGGGGATGCTCAGAACAAGGCGATACTCCCCGGATGCATCGCCCGGCCCTCGCACTCCCGGCCCTCGTACTTCTGGCCCTCGCACTCCCGGCCTTCGCACTCCCGGCCCTCCTGATCGGCGCCCCCGCCGCCGCCCAGCCCGAGGAATGGAGCCGGGCCTTTCCCGGCCACCGGGTGATCGGCAACCTCTACGCCGTCGGGACCTACGACCTGGGCTGCTTTCTGATCACCTCCGACGAGGGGCACATCCTCATCAACACCGGCCTCGTGGATTCCACTCCTCTCATCCGGGAAAACGTCGAGTCCCTCGGCTTCCGCCTCGAAGATGTCCGGATCCTGCTCACCATGCAGGCGCACTACGACCACGCCGCCGCCTTCGCCGAGATCAAGGAGATCACCGGCGCGGAGGTGTGGGCGACCGCCGACGATGCGCCGCTACTGGAGGACGGAGGGGCCAGTGATCCTCACTTCCAGGGCGAATACACCTTCGCGCCGGTCCCGGTGGACCGGATCCTTCGGGATGGCGAGGTGATCGAACTGGGCAAGACCCGGCTCACCGTGATCGAATCACCCGGGCACACCCCGGGAAGCGCCAGCTACACCATGACCGTCGCCGAGAACGGCCGCGACTACCGCGTCGCCATCGCCAACATGGGCTCCATGAACCCGGGACTACGACTGGTGAAGGATCCGGCCTATCCGGGGATCGCGGAGGACTTCGCCGAAACCTTCCGGCGGCAGAAGGCCGCGGAGGTGGACGTGTGGGTCGCGGCGCACGCGTCGCAGTACGGTCTGCACGACAAGTACCGGCCGCGAGACGCCTATGACCCGGAAGCGTTCGTGGATCCCGAGGGTTTCGGAAAGCTGGTGGCGCACTACGAGGCGCTTTACGAGAAGCAACTCACGGCGGAACGGCAGTAGCTGCGCGAGGCACCGATTCGAACGGAGGCAGGATGGCCCCTGAGGCGACGGTCGAGGCAGCGCGGCGATTGGTGGAAGGCGCGTCGCGCATCGTCGGCTTCACCGGCGCCGGCATCTCGACCGAGTCGGGCGTCCCGGACTTTCGCAGCCCGAACGGGGTATGGGCGCAAAACCGGATCGTGGACTTTGAGGAATTCGTCTCGAGCGAGGCGGGGCGCATCGAGTACTGGCGGCAGAAGGCGGCCGGCTGGCCCGCCATGCGCGACGCGCAGCCGAACGTGGGGCACTACGCCTTCTGCGAGCTCCACCGCCAGGGTCGGCTCGACGCGCTGGTCACACAGAACATCGAGCGCCTGCACCAGCGGTCGGGGCTGCCCGCCGACAAGGTCCTCGAGTTGCACGGGACCACGACCGAAGCGGCGTGCCTGACCTGCGACGATCGGATCACCTCCGACGAGGCGTGCCGGCGCATCGAGGGCGGGGAGAAGGCGCCGCGCTGCCGGCAGTGCGGCGGATTGCTCAAGCCCGCGACGATCTCGTTCGGGCAGGCGATGCCGCGCGACGTGATGATGCAGGCGCTGATTGCCGCCGAGGCATGCGACCTGATGCTCGCGGTCGGTTCCTCGCTGGTGGTCGAACCGGCAGCGTCGATCCCGCGTCTGGCCCGGCAGGCCGGCGCCCGCCTGGTCATCGTCAACCGGGACCCCACCCCGCTCGACGACATCGCCGACGCCGTGGTCCGGGGCCAGATCGGCGCCGTGCTGCCCGAGCTGGTGCGGCGGAGCGGGTAGAGAACGGGGGGGGTGCGGATCGCCATCCCCGGCTGGGTCGGCGCGACGAAAGCGGGTAAGTCTGGGAGGCTCGCGGCCTTCGGCCGCGATGCCGCTCTGAAGCGCGGCGTTCCTACTTTTTGGGAAGCGATGCCAGACAGAGACCGGCGGTCCCTATTTCTCCACCACCTCGTCCGCAAACCGCCGCAGGAGGCTGGCCGAGCCCGGGGTGTGGGGAGTGATGGCACGGAATTCCTCGATGGACCGGGCGCCGGTGAGCTTGAGATAGGGGGGATAGGCGGCGATCCGCTGGACAAGGTCGTCCCGGTCCAGTTCCGCATGGAACTGGGTCGCGTAGATCGGCTTTCCCGAGAACACCAGGGCTTCGTTCTCGATCGTGGAGCTCGAGGCCACAGACACGGCGCCCGGGGGCAGGTCGGTAACGATGTCCTCGTGACCCATCACTACCGGAAACGGAGAGCCGAGCGGGCTGAAGACGGGATCACGGCGGCCCGCGTCCGTAAGTTCAAGCGGGACCACCCCCACTTCCGCGAGGGCGTGATCGGTCACTACCCGGCCGCCGAGGGCCTTGGCGAGCGCCTGGAACCCCCAGCAGGAGCCGAACGTCGGGATGGATCGTTCGTGGAGGGTCTCCATCGCCCCCAGCGCGCCCGCGAGCCAGGGCCCACCCCGGACCACCGAGTGGTCCCCGCTTCCCCCGACGAGCACGGCGTCGCCGGACTCGAGCAGCGACCGGGGCGGCGCCCCTTGAAGGAGATCGAACACCCGGAGCTGGTCCGGCTCGAGCCCGAGCCCCTGCCGGAAGCGCAGCACTTCGTGCGCCGCCATCGGGTCGTCCGGTTCGCGCACCTGGAGCAGCAGAAAGCGCGCTGGGGACGGGTTCACGGATTCAGGAACAGGTTTTCAAAAACCGATTCGGCCGGCGGCGAGCCGCAGGTCGGAGAATTGGGCGGGGTGGCTACTCCGAGGTATGGCGGCCGAGCAGGGGTTTGCCCGGGAAGACGCCCTCGACGAGCGCGCCGTCACGGACCACCGGGACGCCGTCCACTACGACGTGCGCAACCCCCTCGGAAAAGCTCAGGTCGTCCTCGAAGTTCGCGGTGTCGATGATGGTGTCCGGATCGAACACCGTGATGTCGGCGATGGCGCCGATCTGGATCCGCCCCTTCCGCCGCATCAGGGGAGCGATCTCCTGCAGCCGTTCGGCCGGCATCAGCGTGATCTTCTTGATCGCGGCGGGAAGCGAAAGCACTCCCTGATCGCGAACGTAGCGCCCGAGGACCCGGGAGAAGGTGCCCGCCGACCGTGGATGGGCGCCGGGGGCGTAGGGCATCCCGTCCGACGCCACCATCACGAAGGGAGTTCGCATGGCCAACTCGATCATCTCCGGATCCATCATGTGGAAGATGACCGTGCCCCCCTCTTCCTGGAAGAAGTTGAATGTCTCCTCGGTGAGGCGTTCCCCGGTGTCCTGCCACTGGATGTCCCCATAGGTCATCCGGAGCTTCTCCTGCCATCCCTCGTCGAAGATCGCCGAGGAGATGCCGGCGGAGGCGGCGGTGTAGGGGTAGGCCTCGGTGGTCACGTCCAGCCCCGCGTCCCGGGCGCCCTTGATCAGGGCGAGGTTGATCGGAAGATGGTGGATGCTCGAGCTGTTCAGGTGCACGATGTGGAGCGAGGCTCCGGTAGCGAGCGCGTTGGCGAGCACCTCCTGCACCGCCGAGACCGCCATATCGCGCACGTGGGTGTAGATGGGGACATCCAATTCCGCCGCGAGTTCAAAGACGCGGAAGATCTCAGTGTGAGTGGCGCCGGGGTAGTACTGGTGGGCCATCCCGATGCCCAGCCCCCCGGCCCGGATCTCGGCGGCGATCGCCGCGTGCACCGCCTCGGTGTCCTCGACCCCGGTGTAGTTCGCCTCCCGGAGGAGGTTGGCGCGCTCAAGGTTCCGTTCGGCCCCGGTGCTCTCGGCAACGAGGACTTCGCCGGCCCGTTCCGCGATCCCGGGAATCCCGAGAAGGCGCAATCCCTGGTGGCGCGCCGACGCACCGTAGTGGACGATCGCCGTGCCGGCGCGGCTCTCCAGATAGCGCCCGATCCGGGGAACGCCGTCCTCGAGTTCCAGCGCGGTGGTCACGCCGTCCATCGCCTGGTAACGGTTCGCTTCGGTCGACTGTCCGTGGGCATGGAGGTCAATGAACCCGGGGCTTACCACCTTCCCCGAGGCCTCGAGCAGCACCCCGCCCTGCTTCAGCCGGTTCTGGAGCACCTCGCGGGAGATCGCGACGATCTCGTTTCGCACCACCCCCACGTCGCGGACCGCATCCAGCCCCGTCTCGGGATCGAGGACCCGGCCCCCGGTGATGACCAGATCCAGGTCGCGCTCCTGGGCCGGCGGGGTTTCGCTACCGGCTGCCAGGAGGGTCGCGGGAAGCAGGAACGCGATGCAGAGGGCGCCGAAGCGCCGCGGGACCCGAGGGAACATCGGTAGCTACTCGGAGGTGTAGCGCCCGAGCAGCGGTTTGCCAGGGAAGACCCCCTCGACGAGCGCGCCGTCGCGCACTACGGGGACGCCGTCCACCACCACGTGGGCGACCCCCTCGGAAAAGCTCATGTCGTCCTCGAAGTTCGCGGTGTCGATGATCGTCGCCGGATCGAACACGGTGATGTCGGCGATGGCGCCGATCTGGATCCGGCCCTTCCGCCGCATGAGCGGAGCGACCTCTTGCAGCCGCTCGGCCGGCATGAGCGTGATCTTCTTGATTGCGTCGGGAAGCGACAGCACTCCCTGATCGCGGACGTAGCGCCCGAGGACCCGGGAGAAGGTGCCCGCCGACCGCGGGTGGGCGCCGGGGGCGTAGGGCATCCCGTCGGACGCCACCATCACGAAGGGAGTCCGCATAGCCAACTCGATCATCTCCGGATCCATCATGTGCATGATGACCGTGCCCCCCTCCTCCTGGAAGAAGTTGAAGGTCTCCTCGGTGAGGCGCTCGCCGGTGTCCTGCCACTGGATGTCCTCGTAGGTCATCCCGAGCTTCTCCTGCCAGCCCTCGTCGAAGATCGCCGAGGAGATCCCGCTGGAAGCGGCGGTGTAGGGGTAGGCCTCGGTGGTCACGTCCACCCCCGCGTCCCGGGCGCCCTTGATCAGGGCGAGATTGATCGGGAGGTGATGCATGCTCGAGCTGTTGAGGTGCACAATGTGGAGCGAGGCTCCGGTGGCGAGCGCGTTGGCGAGCACCTCCTGGACCGCCGAGATCACCATGTCGCGCACGTGGGTGTAGATGGGGACGTCCAGCTCGGCCGCAAGTTCGAAGATCCGATAGATCTCGGTGTGGTCCGCGCCGGGGTAGTACTGGTGGGGCAGTCCGATACCGAGCCCGCCGGCCCGCAGTTCGGCGGTGATCGCACCGTGCACCGCCTCGGTGTCCTCCACGCCGGTGTAGTTCGCCTCGCGAAGCAGGTTGGCGTGCTCAATCACCAGCTCGGCCCCGGTGCTTTCCGCGTCCAGAATCCCGGTTACCTGCTCGCTGACGCCGGGAATCCCGAGGAGGCGCAGGCCCCCGTGGGACACCGAGGCGCCGTAGTGGACGATCGCGTCGCCCGCCCGGCTCTCGAGGAAGCGCGCAATACGGGGGACGCCGCCCTCCAGCTCCAGCGCGGTGGTCACCCCGTCCATCGCCTGGTACTTGTTCGCTTCGCCCGACTGCCCGTGCGCGTGGAGGTCAATGAACCCCGGGCTCACCACCTTCCCCGAGGCATCGAGCAGCACCCCGCCCTGCTTCAGCCGGTTCTGGAGCACTTCGCGGGAGATGGCCACGATCTCGTTCCGCACCACCCCCACGTCGCGGACCGCATCCAGCCCGGTCTCGGGATCGAGGACGCGGCCCCCGGTGATGACCAGATCCAGGTCGCGCTCCTGCGCTGCTGGCAGCGTCGCGGGAAGGACGAGAGCGAGGAAGAGGGCGCCGGAGCGCCGGAAAACGCGAGAGAACATAGGTCGGGATCTCCTTGTCGGGAGTTCTGCTGATTCGGAAAGGATTCGCTGCCTGGCAGCTCCGTTCAGCGCGGGATCACCGGAAGGATCAGCTTCGACGGGTGATCGGCATCATGGTAGATCGTATTCGTCGCCACCAACCCGGGGCGGTCCTCCATCATCTCCTTGCCGGTGTTCCCGTTCGGATACCACTTCGGGAAGCTCGAACTGGTGACCGTCAGCCGAATCCGCTGGCCGGCGAGGAAGACGTTGGACATCGGGTAGAGCTCGATCGTGTAGGGGACGATCGCGCCCGGCTCCAGCAGCACCGGGGCCTCGTCTCCCTCCCGGTAACGGGCGCGCTGGATCATCTGCCGCAGCGTCTGCGAATAGCCCGATTCGTGGACCACGCTCACGGTGACCACCCAGTCGGTGTCCACCGCGGAGGAGGCGCCGAAGAACTCCACGCGCACGAAACCCGTGACCTCGAGGGGCTCCGCGAGCGGCTCCGACGTGTACGTCAGGCTCACCCGATCGGCGGGCCGGTGATCCTGGGCTCCGCGGGGCTCAACGAAGAGGTCCCCGCCGATGCTCGGCGCCGGACTCCGAGGGTCGTATTCGAAAGAATCCGCCGTTTCGGCGCCAGGCGGCGCCTCCTGGGAGAGCGCTCCGTCGTTGAGCGACTCGACGGTCCCCGTGGGACCGGCCCGGAGGAACCACTCCTCTTCCTGCTGGCGGGCGAGCGGGAACTCGTGTTCCTCGCGCCAGACGTTCTCCCCCATCACGTAGATGAGGACCGGGGGCTCGTCCATGATCCCGTTGTCGTGCCCCTTGAGGAGGTGGTCGAACCAGCGCAGGCGCAGCGCCAGATGGTCGATGCTGGAACCGGGGAAGTTCATCTCGCCGACCCGGTCGTCGGTCGGCGGCCAGCCGTGGATCCAGGGACCCACGATGAGTTTTTGCTGCCCGCGGGCCTTCGGGCCGCCGATTTCGTTCACCTGCTTGAAGTGCCGCACCGTGCCGTGGATGTGCCGGTCGTACCAACCGCCGAGGTGATAGACGGGCACGTCGAACTTGTCGTACTGCTCGTCCACCGCGAGCTGCCGCCAGTGATCGTTGTAGTAGGGGTTTTCGACAAGGTCGTTGTACATGTCCGAGAACATGCTCGCGGTGAACACGTCCCCGACCTCGAGGTGTTCGTCGTACCAATCGGTCCAGGCATCCCCGGACCCGAGGTAGCCCCGGTGGCCGGGTACGTTCATTCGCAGCGGCCTCACCATCTCCCGCTGGGTGAGGAGCCAGGTCGGCATGATCATGTGGAGCGCCCCGCCCTGCCAGAAGATGTCCCGGTAGCTGTTCGCCGCGTACTGGGAACAGAACATCGCCTCGAGGTGGGGCGGCTGCGTCGGAGCCGTCAGGAGCTGGTTCGCGCAGGTGAACGACAGGCCGTGCGTTCCCACCTTCCCGTTGGAGGCGGGATGGGTGGCCGCCCACTCGATGGTGTCGTAGCCGTCCTGGCGTTCCCCCCAGGCCTCGTCCCGGAGCCAGTAGTAATCGCCCTCGGACTCGTAGCGGCCGCGTTCGTCCTGCGCCATGGCGACGTAGCCCCGGGCGGCGAAGTACTCGGCGGACGGACGGGCGCAGGAGCCCTTGTTGTAGGGGGTGCGCTCGAGCACCACGGGAAAGGGCCCGGGACCCTGTCCGCGGGGGATGTAGACATCCGTGGCGAGACGGGTGCCGTCCCGCATCGGGACCATCACCTGCTCGCAGGTCCAGTTCTGGGCGGCGGCGAGCGCCGGGAACAGCAAGAGACCGGCAGTGGCGGCTGCCAGCCGGTACGGAAGACGGGTCATCGCGACCTCCCTTGAAAGTCCTGGAAGGCCTTCAATCTTCCCACGGCTCTCTGCGCCGCGCGAAACACAGCGCCGCTGCCGCTCCGGGACCAGCGGTTCCGGCGCATGTCAGCGGAAAACCGCGCAGCCGGATCAGCGGTCCGACGCCTCCAGTTGGACGAAGTGATCCACGTACGCCCGGTACCGATTCCGGATGTCGCTTACATATCTCGTCACTTCGGAACCCCGGACGTATCCGTGAGCGGCTCGACTCGCGTACTCGGGTTCGCTCAGCTTGTGCATCGCTTCCTCGACATGGCCGAACCAGAGGGATCCGTCGAGCCCCAACTGACGCGCGAGGCGCCGGCCGTCGCGTACGTGACCGTAGCCGGCGTTGTAGGAGGCCAGCGCAAACCAGAGCTGTTCGCCGGGAGGCAGGTCGGGGAACCGGTCCCGGGTCCAGGCGAGATAGCGGACGCCGGTGTCAATGCCCACCTCGGGCTCGGCGAGCCGGTCCGGGTCCACTCCCAGTTCTTCGGCGGTCCGGGGCATGATCTGGAGCAGGCCCCGGGCCCCGGCAAAGCTGACCGTCTGCGGGTCGAAGCCGCTTTCCTGGTACATCTGGGCGATGATCAGCCGCCAGTCGAAATCCTCGGCGTCGGCCATCGGCTTCACCAGCGCGTCGTACTGCGAAAGCTCGTCCCCGGTTACCCGATGCTCCCGCTGGCGCTCCTGGCGGCGGCGGTTCACGAAGTACTTGTTGTAGAGGCCGTTGAAGTCGAGGCCGCGGTAGCCGGCGTTCAGGAAGGCGTCCAGTTCACGCTTCAGATCGTGGCGTTCCGGGCCGACCGCCCAGACGAGCTGCATCGTGGGCTCAAGGGCGAGCCCCAGGTTCAACCTCGGCTCGAAGGTCGCCGCGAGTTCGGCGCGGTGGCTGTCCACCAGAGTGACGTCCACCTCGCCCTCCGCCACCGCTTCCAGAATGGCGTGGCTGGAAAGCTCCGATTCCTCGACTTCGAAATCTCCCTCCAGACCGCCGAGCGTCGCCAGATAGCTCGTCGCCTGCGGGACGGTCACCGTGCGCCCGACGAGGTCCGTCAGTTGGGCGACCGATTCGCCGGCAGTGACGAAGGTTTCCTGGATGTCGAGGTAGTGACGGGTGAACAGCAGGCCCTCCTCCGCCCGCGCGGGCGTCTCCACCCACCCGGCCGCCACCAGGTCCCCGCGCCCGGTGAGGAGCCCTTCGACGAGTTCGGGGTGATCGCGGGCCACGATCACCGCAAGGTCCAGACCCTGGGTCTCCGCGAACTGCCGCACCAGTTCGTACTCGAAACCGAGCCGCTCGCCCCGCCACAAATAGTGGGTCACCGGGGAACTGATGGTGAGTAGCCGGAGCTGGCCGGAAGCGCGGATTGCCGCCCAATCGCGGATTTCGGAAGGCTCGTCAGCGACCGTGTGGTGCTCCGTCAGAAAGTCGTCGAGAGCGGTCCGGAGTTCCGGGTTTCCCTGCCGCACGGCCCAGGCGATACGCCTCGCCTCCGGAAGCTCCGCGAGCTTTTTGACCTCGGGGCTGGTGCGCACGACCAGCCGGGCGGCGGCTTCGTCCAGGATCGTTGCGTCGATCACGCCCTCTTCGATGAGCGCCTGGAGGGTGAGCGGATCCGCGTCTTCCGGGACCGGCGCCCGCGACGCATTCGGGTAGTGGGCCACGAAGCTCTCCTCGTAGGAGGTTCCGGCGGCAATGCCGAAGACGCCCTCGGACCCGCCGACCACCCACTCTCGGGAGATGGTGAGCGGGACGGTGAACGCGACCCGCTCCTGGCGGGACTCGGTCACCGTGAGCGTGGCGACGGCCACGTCGGCGCGGCCCTCTTCAAGCGCGGCTATCAACCGTTCGGGGCTGGGCTCGGTGATCCACTTGGCGCGCAGCCCGTGGCGTTCGGCGAACTGGAGGGCGAGAAACCGGTAGCGCTCCGTGGACAACCCCTGGGAAGGGAGCGTTTCGAACACGTCGAAGCCACGGCGCCCGAAGCGGATCACTCCGCGTTCCAGAATCGCCGGCCAGTCGTCAATGGTCCCCGCCGGGATCACGGACGGGATCTCGTCTTCCGAATCGGGCGTTCCACACCCGGACAGCGCGAGCGCGAGGAGTAGGAGGCCCAGGGCCACGGTTCCGAGAACCGCGAACCGGCGCCAGGCATTCATCTTCAACATCGCAAACATTGGGCGGCGGAAGGCCGCAACCACGAGCCGCACCGTGTTGTTTCGCCGCGCTGAAGGCGACGAGCCCCGAAGACTAGCGTCCTTGGGTGGCACGCCCTGAGGGATTCGAACCCCCGACCTACAGGTTCGTAGCCTGTTGCTCTATCCACTGAGCTAAGGGCGCTCACGACCCGGGGACCGGGCAATCTAGCAGGTTTCGGAGATGGACGATCCGACGGTAGGTGGCCCGCGTCGGCCGGGCGAACGCCACCCGGGCCATCACGGCAGGCACCCGGTCCACCCGGTCAGGCCACGGCGGCAGGGGACTCCATCCCGGGGTGCGCCCAGCCGCGCGCCATCCGGGGCGTGCTCCAGGCGCTGACGAGGCGTGCGTCTGGAGTGACGATCAGGAGTCCCGCCGTTCCACCGAGGCGGGACCAACAGGCGCCGAGGAGCGCGCGAGCCGCTTGTTGAGGATCTTCTCCGGCTTCCATCCGGGCCAGCGCCGCGCGGGCCATGGACAAACGCGCGATGCCCTCTCCCCACCCGGTGCAGGCCACGCCGCCGGTCTCGGAATCCGCGTAGAGCCCCGCGCCCGGCAGTGGGGTGTCTCCCACCCGGCCGGGTCGCTTGCCCAAGGTGCCGCCCGTCGATCCGGCGGCCGCGATCCGGCCCTCGCGGTCGAGCGCCACCGCGCCTACCGTGTCCCCCGGCGCAGCAACCCGGCGGCGGGCCTGGTGCTCCCGAAGGCGGGTCACCTCGCGGGGCACCACGAGCTCTTCCGGCTGAATCGCCTCGAATCCCTGTTGCCGGGCGAACTCTTCGGCGCCCACCCCGACCAGCAGCACCTGCCGGGTCGCTTCGATGACCCGCCGCGCGACCCGGACCGGGTTCAGGATCGTGCGCACCGCCGCCACCCCGCCGACCCGGAGGTCCTCGCCATCCATGATCGAGGCGTCGAGGACGACCTCCCCGCGCCGGTTCAGCACGGATCCGGTCCCCGCGTTCAGCGCCGGATCGTCCTCGAGAAGCGTGACGACCGCCTCCACGGTGTCCAGTGCGGAAACGCCGTCCCGCAGCAAATCGAAGCCGAGACGAACCGCTGCCAGGGCGCCCGCCTGGTGAGCGTCCCGCTCCCCGGCGGGAATGTCCCAGGCCCCGCCGTGGACAAAAATGGCCGGACCGGTTCCCCGAACAACTTCGCACTGGATTTCGCAATGAATCCGGGGTGTTTCGCTCTTCACCGCCGGATTCTCCGTCGGAATCGGGCCCTGCCTGGTACCGCTACGGGGAATCGAACCCCGGTTTGATGGCTGAGAACCATCCGTCCTAACCCCTAGACGATAGCGGCATCCGCAGGCGGGGGGCCGAGCATGCTACCACTGAAGCCGCCTACGGACCCCGGAGCACCGTGGGAGCGGTGAGGTGCCAGTCGGACATCGAGGGCGCCGGAAGATCCCGGTCCCCGTGCTGGCGCACCATAACCCGCGCCCGCGAACGCCGCGGGAGGAACCGGGCAAGGAACAGCCCCTTGGCAAGAAGACGGTGCGGCGTCTCGAAGAACACGGAAGGGGCGGGATCAGCGGCCCGAAGCACGCTCACGGCCAGCAGGGCGGTCATGTCCGGTTCCTGGGGCGGCGCGATCCAGTAGGACACCTTGAGCCCGCCTTCGGCCGCCCGCTCGAAGCGGCAACTCGCAACCGGCCGGCCCGCCCGTACCAGATGCAGGCCGGCGGCGGGGGGCGGCGCCTCGCTCGCGAGCCCGGCAACCGCGCCGAAACCCGGGGCCAGCCGCTCCCAGAGCTTCTCCTCTTCGGGGTCTGGCAGCGCTTCGGGGACCACCGTCACGCCCCCGGGAGGGCGAGCCCGCGGCAGCAGAAGTGCGGTCGCGTTCCGGCGCAGCCATCCGGGCCGGACGGGCGCGGAGTAGCGCGGCAGTGGTCCGGCGTCATCAAAACCCAGGGCGCGCAGGTCAGGTATCAGGTCGCTGGCGTTGTCTTCAAGCACCAAAGCGGAAACCCCGGCGCTCCGCGACCAGGCGGAGAGCCGGGCCAGTCCTTCGCGCCGGCGCTCGGTAGGGGGGAGCCGCAGCCGGCTGAGGAACTTCCCCGCAGCCGGACGCCCGACCCGATGCCCCCCGACCCGATGCCCCCCGACCCGATGCCCCAACAGCGGCGAAGCGACGATTTCCACCGCTGCCGCCCCAGGGTCTTGACCAGAAGGAGGACTTCCGGGCGGGCGAGAAACGCGGTGCGCCCGACTCACTCCTCGGGGGGCATCAGGATCCCGAGGACGATGTAACACAGGATCCCGGGAAACGCGGCCGAACAGACGCTCGCCAGCACGTAGAGAACCCGGAGCAGCGTCCGGTCCACGCTCCACCAGTCGGCGAGCCCGGCGCAGACTCCGAGCAGCATCCGGTCCTTGGATGGGCGAACGAGTTTGGCCATTGTCTTTCCTTACGATCCTGTTGTCGCGATGGTTCAGCCGACAGGGGAGACGCCCGCCACCGACAGCAGGATGGCGACGGCGCTCGCTGCCACCAACCCGAGGGCCCAGAGGCCATGTTTGCCCTGTTCGGGCGTGAAGGCCCCGAAGCGGGACGCTACGAAGTACCCACCAAGAAACCCGCCGACGTGGGCGGCATTGTCGATGCCCGGCACGAAGGCGCCGAAGATCGCAATGAAGATCACGTACCGCCAGATCGTCCGGGCGAAATCCGAACTGGTCCGTCTTCCGAAATACAAAAGCGCTCCCAGCAGGCCGCACAGCGACGCCGAAGCTCCCACCGTGATTCCCGGCGCCCCTCCCAGGAACGGGATCGCAATGGCGGACGCCCCCATGAACGAAGACAGCAGGAATCCGGTAGCTGCCGAAACCTGGTAGATCACGAGCGCCCGGCTGGTTCCGAAGGTCTCGCCCACCAGCGGGAACAGGTTCCAGAGCCAGTACATGTTGAAAAAGATGTGGAGCAAACCGCCGTGCAGCCAGCCGGCGCTGAGGACGGCGTACCACTTTCCGACTCCGAAGACCGGGATCCCTCCCGCGGCCCCCAACCGGTAGAGGATGCGGCCGTCGGGGCTCAGGAAACCGAGCAGGCCCCGCATCTCGATGGCGCCGACGCTCAGCACCAGCGCGAGCAGGAACAGCCCGATGTTGGCGCCGAGCAGGATCTTCAACACCCCCGCGGTATCGAAGCGAAGCAGTCCGGCGAACCCGAAGAGCGCGGGATTTCGGCGCCCGCAGAAGAGACATTGCTTGTCCTGCGCTCCGACGAGCTGTCCACACCCCGGGCAAAGCACCGCGCCCTGTCGTTTCACGCCGAAGACCATCGGCCTATTCTGACACCTCGCCGTCGCCGTAAAAGGAGCGGACGGCGCCAGCGACGTGCCTCAGTTCCTCGTCCGAGAGGCCGGAATGGAGGGGGAGGCTCAGCACTTCCCGGGCCGCCGCCCGCGCCTCGGGGCATTCGTCCCCCGCTTCCGAGGCGCCCCAGAAGGCGGCCTGTTCCGTCAGCGCCGCCGGATAGTGAACGAGAGCGTCAATCCCGGCAGCGGCGAGGCGCCGGCGAAGCGCATCCCGCCGCGCGGTGCGGATCACGAACAGATGCGCGGCTCCTTCCACGCCGGGGCCGGGGGTCACGAACCGAAGGGGCAGCCCGGCGAGCAACTCCCGGTACCTGAGAACCAGGGCCGCCCGCTTGCGATTTCCGGCAAGCAGCCCGGGGAGGCGCTCGGTGAGCACCGCCGCCTGGATCTCGTCGAGCCGGCTGTTCCAGCCGGGCGCGGCGTGATGGTGGCGCGCTTGCTGCCCACCCGAACGCAGGCTCCTGGCGCGCGCCGCGAGGCGTTCGTCGCAAGTCGCCACCAGGCCGGCGTCGCCGAGCGCCGCCAGGTTCTTCGTGGGGTAGAAGCTGAAGGCCGCGGCCCGCCCGAAGGACCCGAGAGCCTGTCCCTCAAAGCGTGCCCCGTGAGCCTGGCAGGCGTCTTCGATGATCGGAACATCGTGCCGGGCGGCGGTGTCGACCAGCTTCCGCCAGCCGGCGCCGGCGCCCCCGAAGAGGTGCACCGGAACGATCGCGCGGATGTCCCGGGTCTCGAGCGTCCTGGCGACGGCCTCCGCATCGAGGCACAGGCTCCCCGGCTCGACATCGGCGAAGACCGGAATCGCCCCGGCGTGCTGGATGCCGAGCGCCGTGTAACCGGTGGAAAACGCAGTGGTCAGAACCCGGTCGCCGGGCCCGATCCCGGCGGCCGCGAGCGCGATGGTGATGGCGTCCGTGCCGGACGCCACCCCGACCGCGCGCTCGACGCCGATCGCCTGCGCGAAAGCCCGCTCGAACGCTTCCACCTCCGGGCCCAAGACGAACTGGCCGGAAGCGAGCACCCGGTCGACGGCCTCCCGAATGCCGGGGTCACCAGCGGCCGCGAGGCGCTGAAACGGAACCTTCATGACGTCGCGGCACGCATGGCCCGCACCGTTTCGGCCAGCCCGCCGGCGAGCGGACGCAGCGGCGCCCAGCCGAGGTCGCGGCGGATCGCCGACCAATCCGAATAGAAATCGCCGATCGCGATGGCCTCGAAGCCAGGGGGAAGCGGCGCGGCGCGCACGCGCGGCTCTTCGCCGAGGGCGCGAAAGATCGCATCCGCAAACTCCCCGAGACGGACCGGAAGGGACCCCAGATTCCAGATCCCCGCAGGGGCTTCCGGAGAACCGGCCCGCAGGCAAGCGTCCACCACGTCGTCCACGTGGTTGAAGTCCCGCAGCAGCCCGGGATCTCCCAAAATGGTGATTTCCCGCCCGGCCAGAGCGTCTCCGAAGAAGCGGCCGGCCAGTCCCGCCGACGGTCCGGCGGCCGGTTGCCCGGGGCCGTAGGTGTTCGTCAGCCGGAGAATCGAGAAACGGATGCCCCTCGCCGCGGCGCTACGGCGGACCAGATGCTCGGCGGTCTCCTTGTGGACCGAATGAACATCCGGCGGCGCAATCCGCTGGTCCTCGCCCGCCGGCAAACGTTCGACCGGGCCGTAGAGCTGGCGCGTACTCGCGAAGACCACTCTCGCTCGGGGCGCCCGCTCCGCTACCGCGGCCAGCAGCGAAACGGTCCCCATGACGTTGTCTTCGAAGTCCACCCGCGGCTCATCCATGCTCCGCAGGTGACCGCCCGCCGCCGCGAGGTGGAAGATCACTTCGGCCTCGGCGACCGCATCGCCGAGTGCCTCCCGGTCGCCGAGGTCCCCTTGCCGGAACCGGATGTTCGTGGTGCGGAAATCGTGGCGGACCCGATCGAAACCCGTCACCCGAGCGCCTGTGGAGGACAAGCGCGTTGCGAGGCGGCTGCCGATGAAGCCGGCCGCGCCGGTGACGAGGACCCGGCGCCCGGTCCACGCGGTGCGGTCGTCCATGGAGCACCATTGTCGGGCAAAACGGACACCCTGCGCCGTACCCGTTGCCTTGGAAGACCGGCGAGCGGGTTACGGTTCGCGGAATGGACACCGGATCCGGTGAGGGGACCCGGGGCACGCTCTTTGTCGTTGCGACCCCCATCGGAAACCTCGACGACCTGTCGCCGCGAGCCCTTGCCGTCCTGCGAGACGTTCCCTGGATTGCCTGCGAGGACACCCGCGTCGCCCGGCGGCTCCGCACCCGGTTCGGCCTCACCGCACGCCTCGTCTCCTGCCACGACCACAACGAAGCGCGGCAGGTCGAATTCCTCCTCGACCGGCTGCGCGCGGGCGAAGATCTGGCGCTGATCTGTGATGCCGGAACCCCCCTGATCTCGGATCCGGGCTACCGCGTGGTCCGTGCGGCACGGACCGAAGATCTGCCGGTTCGCACGGTGCCGGGTCCGTCGGCGGTGGCCGCGGCCCTCTCCGTCGCCGGCCTGCCGACGGACACCTTCACGTTCTTCGGTTTCCCGCCGGGACGCCGCGGGGCGAAACGCCGGGCGTTCCTGGAGCGTGCGGCGGAAGCCCCGGGGTCCCTGGTCTTCTTCGAATCGGCGCGTCGCGCCGCGGAGCTCCTTGAAGAGCTCGCGGGCCTCCTCGGGCCCCGCGAGGCATCCGTGTCCCGGGAAATGACCAAGATCTACGAAGAACACCGGTTCGGCACCCTGCCCGAGCTCGCCCGGCGGCTGCTGAGCGAACCGCCGCGCGGCGAAATGACCCTCGTGGTTGCGCCCGAAGGCCGGAAGAAGCAAGGGGCCACGTAGAATTCGGGCCGGGGGATGGGGATGCTGACGGCGGGCGCTGCTAACCCGCCCGCTTCTCCGAGGGGTGCCCGAGGCTCCGGGCGCCGAGTTCTCTCGACCATGGACTTCCTGCTCGTTTATTCCCCGACTCCCGAGATCGGACGCTATCCGTTCTTCGGCAGCACCGTCGCCGAAGCGGCGGCCGGCGCGGCAGCCGCCCTGGACGCGGGAGAATTGCTGGTTCTGGCGGATCCCGGTGGAGACACCTCCGCGCTTGAGGCGCCGGGCGCCCGCCGAGTCACCCCCGGGGAAGCGGTGACGCTTCTCCAGGCGGCGGGACGGGGAAAGCGGTGCGTCCTCCTCGCGCCCGGCGCCGTGTCCAACCCGGGGCTGGAACTCGCCAGCCTGGTGGACGCGGCGGGACCGGCTCCGCTGCGGCTCGAGAACGCGGACGGTCAGATCCTGGCCGTTGCGGGAACCGCTGGCGCCCTCGCACCTGCTGTCCGCCCGGGTTTCCGGGAAAGCCTCGAGGTCCTCGGTCCCGTGAGTTCGGTGGGGGCCGCGGTGGCGGGGCACACCCGAATCCAGGACGCCGCGACCTGGTCGGCGGCGATCCGCGAGTCCCAGCGCCTCACCGCCCGGCGCTTCCTTGCGAGCGGGGTGCTGGTCGAGGATCCGGACACGCTCTGGGCGGATCCCTCCTGCCGCGCCGAGCCGGGGGCCCGAATCGGCGCATCGGTGCGGCTGGCTGGCACCACCTCCATCGCCGCTGGCGCCGAGGTGGGCAGTTTCTGCCGGCTGGAGAACACCGAGATCGGGCCCGGGGCGCGGATCCTCAGCCACTCGGTCCTTCTCGGCAGCTCCATCGGACGCGAAGCGAAAGTGGGCCCCTTCGCTCACATCCGCACGAACACGCGGCTCGAGCCGGAATCGTTCGCCGGCAGCTTCGTGGAGACCAAGAACGCCGTTCTGGCGCGCCGGGCGGCGCTCCCCCATCTGTCCTACGTCGGCGACGCGGACATCGGCGTTCGCGCCAACCTCGGCGCCGGAACCGTCACCTGCAACTACGACGGCCGCGGGAAACACCGGACCGTGGTAGAACCGGGGGCGTTCGTCGGGAGCAACACCATCCTGGTGGCCCCGGTCACCATCGGTCGCCGGGCCTTCGTCGCCGCGGGCTCAGTAATCGTCGAGGATGTCCCGGAAGGTGCGCTCGCCATCGCGAGAGGCCGTCAGGCGGTGAAGATGGGTCGGGCGGAAGGCCGCTTCGAAGGCGCCGACGAGGTCTGAGTATCTCCACGTCATCAGACGGTCGCGCGCTACCGGCGCTCTGGCTCGAGATCCACCAACAGCCGGAAGCAGCCGAGGCGACCCTGGCCGCGCTGGAGGCTGAGGCTCCGGAGCGGGTTGCCGGTCTCCGAGGCCGGCCCGCGCTGCACGGAGAGAAGATTCTGCTGGCCGGCTCCGGGACCAGTCGCCACGCCGCCGAGATTGCGGCCGGCTGGTTCCAGGAAGCGGGCCTTTCGGCCTCGGTCTCGGCCGCGGGCGAGATTCACGGGCCTCTCCGAGCGCACGCCTGCGACGGCGTCCTGGTGGCCGTGACCCAGTCCGGCGCCACGGGCAGTGTCCTCCGTCTTCTCGACCAGGCACGGGACGAAGACATCTTCCGGGTGGTGGTGACGAACGAAGCGGGGAGCGAAGCGGTCCGGCGGGCGGACCTCGCTTACGTCACCCGGGCCGGGCCGGAGGGCGCAATCCCCGCCACCAAGACCTTCACCTCCGCGCTCATCGCGCTCCGGATGTTCGGAATCGAATGGGCCGCGGCATGCGGCGCTGCCGGGGCCGCTGCCGGGTGCCCGGGAGCAGCGGCCGCGGGAATGCGGGAGCTGCACCGAATTCCGGACCTCCTTCGGGAGGCCATCGCGCAGGGGCCAGCCATTGACGATTTCATCGGTGCGGTGCAAGCGGATCGAACCTGGTTCTTCCTGGGCAGCGGACTCTTCCTGCCCCTGGCGTCCGAGGGGGCTCTCAAGATGATAGAGACGGCCGTGGTTCCCGCAATTGCAGTGCGCACGGAAGAACTCGCCCACGGCCCCTTCGCGCTCATCAACCGGAAGACGCCGGTGGTAATGCTCTCCGGTGCGGGACACGCTTCGCCGGGAGAGGTTCGGTCGCTGCGCGCCCTGTCGGATGCGGGTGCGCCGCTGCTTCGGCTGGCTTCTGCCGGCGCCGCCGGCAAAGCACCGGGTTCGGACGCCGGCCGCACGATCCGCACCGCGGGGGATCCATCGCTTCGCCCTTTCTCGGCGGCACCCATCCTGCAATTGCTCGCGCTGTTCGCCGGCCGGCAACTCGGCCGCGACGTGGACGCCCCCGCGGGACTCCAGAAGACGGTCCATGACGACTGACCCGCCGCTCGCTGAAGAGCAATCCGGACACGCGGTACTGGACGGCCTCAACGCCGCCCAGCGCCAGGCGGTGTCGGCGCCGCCCGGACCCACGCTGGTGCTCGCCGGCGCCGGATCCGGCAAGACCCGGGTGATCACCCACCGGATCGGGTGGCGCATGCTGGTGGACGGAGCGCCGGCGGAATCCATCCTCGCCGTCACCTTCACGAACAAGGCTGCGCGCGAAATGCGAACGCGGGTGGAGACGCTTTGTTCCGAAGTGCGCGAAAGCGGAGGCCTGCCGTGGGTCTCCACCTTTCACGCGCTCGGCCTGAACCTGCTGCGCCGCTTCGGCCGGGACATCGGTCTGGCCGCCGGCTTCCCGGTGTTCGGGGCCGACGAGAGCCGCGCGCTCGTCCGGCAGGTCGTGCGAGAACTCCAGATCGACGATGCCCGGCTCCCGCTCGGCAGGCTCATCCAGTTGGTGTCCCGGTTCCGGAACGCGGAAGCGGCCGGCGTCGCGTTTCGTGGACCGCGGGATCCCCGACTGGGCGACACCGTCCGGGAAGCGACGGCCGTTTACCGGCGAAAGCTCTCCGAGCTGAAGGGGGTGGATTTCGACGACCTGTTGATTCGCACCCTGGAACTCCTGGACAGGTCAGAGGCAGCCCGATCCTTTGTCGCCCGGCGGGTGTGCCACTTGCTCATTGACGAGTACCAGGACACGAGTCCTACCCAGCACCGGCTGGTCCTGAAGCTCGCCCCCCATCGAGACGTCTTCGCGGTCGGGGACGATGACCAGGCGATCTATTCGTTCCGCGGCGCCGACTTCCGGAACATCCTCCGCTTCCGGGACGACTTCCCGGGAGCGCGCGTCCTCCGCCTGGAGGAGAACTACCGCTCCACCGCCGCCATCGTGGATGCCGCCAATGCGGTAATCCGCTGCAACCGCAGGCGGGACGGCAAGACGCTTCGTCCGCTCGGGGAGCAGGGCAAGCGGGCCACGTTCCGTTCCTTCCCGGGCGAAACGACCGAAGCGCAGCACATTGCCACCGAGATCGCGGGACAGGGAGAGGGACGGGGCTCGACCGCGGTGCTCCTCCGAACCCGCGCCCAGACCCGGCCCTTTGAGGAGGCGTTCACCGCCCACCGGATTCCCCACCTGATCGTCGGCGGACTCCGCTTCTACGAGCGTCGCGAGGTGCTGGACGCGCTCGCCTGCATCCGGGTGGCCGCGAACCCCGACGACGATTCCGCTTTTCGGCGAGCCGTGACGGCGATTCCGCGCGGCGTGGGACCGAAGTCGCTTCGGCAGATCGAGGAGCGTGCGGCCGCGAACGAAACGCCCCTCTTTGCGGCGGCGGAGCGAACCGTCGCAGAGGGCGGTCTCCCCGGCCGGGCCCTGAGTGGCCTTCACGCCTTCGTCACGGGCATCGCGGCGGTTCGGCGCGCGATCCCGCAGGGTTCCGAAGCGGCGGTCCGATCAGCGATGGCGGACACCGGTCTCGGACCTTTCTTCCAGGAAAACGACCGGGAGCGTTTCGAGAACCTGGTGTCCCTGCAGAGCGCCGCCCGGGAATTCGAACGCTCGAACCCGGACGGGACGATGGATGCCTTTTTGGACCAGGTGAGTTTGCTATCGGCTGAAGATCTTGTTCCCGACGAGGCGGGGGAACGCAGCGCTCCGCCAGTGACGGTGATGACGGTCCACGCCGCCAAGGGGCTCGAATTCGATTCCGTCTTCCTGGCCGGCCTCTGGGAGGGGCTGTTTCCCCACATGTTCTCACTGGAATCGGACCTCCAGCTGGAAGAAGAAAGACGGCTCTTCTACGTCGGGATGACGAGGGCGCGAAAGCGCCTGCAGCTCTCGGCGGCCCCGGGGGGCGCCCCCTACTTGCGCTCGCGGGGCCGCGTGTCCCGCTTTATCGGCGAGATCCCCCGGGAAATGCTCGAGACGCCCCGGGCGGACGCCCGGACCATTCCCATCGCGGCGGCCCCCTCCACCGGGCGCTTTCGAAAAGGGGAGACGGTGCGCCATCCCAAATTCGGAGTCGGGCGAGTCGAAACGGTGGATCCCGACGGCAAACGCCTCTCCGTCCTCTTCAAGTACCACGGGCGGCGACGGCTGGTGCTGGAATACGCGAAGCTCGAAAGGGTCTAGCGACCGCCAGCACCCTCGCGGCGGCAGAACACCCGCTCGCGCAGAGCGCCGCGGGGTCAGTCTGCCGGCGTACCCGTCAGCTCTGAGAGCTCGAACACCGCCGCGTAGGGGACGCCGGCTTCGGCCAGTAGCTCGCCGGCGCCCATCCCGCGATCGACGAGCGCAACGGCTCCCGTCACCTCGAAACCCGCGTTCCGGGCGGCTTCCACCGCCGCGAGGGTGGACTTGCCGGTGGTGGCGGTGTCTTCCAGGATGACCGCCGCCCCCTGCGGGTGTTCGATGCCCTCGATGCGCCTTCCGCGTCCGTGGTCCTTTGCTTCCTTGCGGACGAAGAAACCGGCGAGTTCCCGTCCGGTGGCGCCGGCCTCCGCTACCACCGCCGTCGTCAACGGGATCGCTCCGGCGGCCATGCCTCCCACGGCGGCGGCCGTCCCAAAGCCGCAGCCGTCGATCGTGTCGAGCAGCACCCGGCCGACCAGCGCCGCGGCATCAGAGCGCATTACCGTGAGTCTCGCGTCGATGTAGACATTCGACTTGGCGCCGCTCGCGAGCGTGAAATCGCCGAACCTCACGGATTCCCGACGCAGGATGGAAAGCAGCGAGGTGCGGGGGTCGCCGCTCACCGGGACGCCGCGCCTTCCCCGGTTCCTGTGGAGATTTCTTCGGATCCAGGCGGCGCCTCGATAGCGGCGATGAGCCAACGGGAAAGCACGTCGGCACCGTACTGATTTTGGAGGTTGTAGCGGATGAGGCTGAAACGGTATTCCCGCTCTTTCCCTTCCTCCACCGTCCGGACCAGGGCTTCCGTCTCGGAGATGTTTCCGGTGAGGAAATCCACCGGCGCCTCCCGAAGCAGGCTCCGCTGGGCGCGCCGGCGTTCTTCATCGAGCGCCATCTGCACTTCGCTCAACGAACGGACCATCCGGCGGCGATCACCGTTGTGGGCATCCAATTGGGCGGCAATCTCCCCGAGCCGGCCTCCGATGGCGGCGTCCGGGTTCCGTTCCCGGCGCAAGAGAATCTCCTCGAGGGCATCCCGGTTTCCCTGACGAAAGTCGTAGAAGATCTTGAACTGCTCGTCGCGCGCGGCCGCTGCGGCAGTCTCCTCTTCGCGGAGTTCGGGGACCCGGTAAGGCCCTTCGATTGCGGGCCCGATCTCCACGAGTTCCCAGGATTCGATCGGCCCTCCCGGAAAGGACACCATCGAAAGACCGCCGACACTCACCCGGTCCTCCTGCGCAACGGCGCGAAAGAACTGTTCGAGGAGCGCCTCCTCGGGTACGGAGGAGCAGCCCGCGACCGCGGCGAAAACTCCCAACCCGAAGACCGCGAACCGCATGCCCGAAGACTTGCGGCAGCCCGGTCCCCTGGTCACGCCTCTTCCGAGTCCGAGGGTTCGGACTCAGCGGGAGATGGTTCTTCGGCTGCCGGCATCTCTTCGTCCGGCGGAGGCGGCGGGATACGGGTGACGGCGACGACCTCATCGCCCTCCCGCACGCGAATGGCACGGACGCCCTGCGTCGCACGCCTCAGGTCGCGGAAATCCTCCACCGGAATTCGCACGGCCTTACCCGCGGCGGTAATCGCCATGACGTCCTCGCCGCCTTGGACCGCAACGGTCCCCACCGTGGTTCCGTTCCGCTCGGAAGAGCGGATATTCAGGACCCCCAAGCCGCCACGGTTTTGCAGGGGATAGAGATCGAGCGAACTCATCTTCCCGTAGCCGTGTTGGGTCACGGTGAGGAGGGAACCGCTTCCGTTCACGTCAGATTCGATTGTGACCAGGCTGACGACTTCGTCGTTGTCACGCAGCGAGACTCCCCGCACGCCCGCCGAGACCCGGCCCATGGACCGTACGTCGCTCTCCTGAAAGCGGATCGCCTTCCCGTTGCGCGTGGTCAGTACTACCTGGCTCGCACCGCTGGTGAGGGTGGCGGCCAGCAAGGCGTCCCCCTCGGGAATCCGCACGGCGCGGAGACCGTGCATCCGGACGTTCTTGTACTGCGAGAATGGGGTTCTCTTCACTTGGCCGAGGCGCGTTGCGGTGAAGAGATGCAGCGGTTCGGATGATTCGTCGTCGTCCGGGATCGGCACGATCGAAACCACCTGGCGTTCCTTCGGAAGGCGAAGGAGATTGACGATGGCGCGCCCGGTGCCGGCCTTGCCGGCCTCGGGGATCTCATACCCCTTGAGGCGGAAGGCAACGCCCTCGTCAGTGAGAAACAGGAACCGGCTGTGGGTGTTGCCGATCAGGACGTCGTGGATGGCGTCCCCGGAACGGATGCGCGCGCCGGAGTGCCCGGTGCCACCCCGCGCCTGCGCCCGATAGTCGCTGAGGGGTGTCCTCTTGATGTAACCGGCATGGGTTACCGAGATCACGATGTCCTCAACGGGAATCAGTTCCTCGATCGAGAGATCGCCCGCGTCTTCGACAATCTCGGTCCGGCGGTCGTTTCCGTGTTTTTTGGCGGCGGCCAGCGCCTCGTCCCGAACGATCCCGTCCACGCGCTCCGGACTCTCTAAGAGGTCGCGGAGATCGTGAATCTTCGCGCCGAGTTCCGCCATCTCGGCCTCGATCCGGTCGCGCTCCATTTGGGTCAGGCGCTGGAGCCGGAGATCCAGAATCGCCTGTGCCTGGGCTTCGGAGAGACCTTCCCGCTCGGGGTCCGCGCGGCCGTTCCCCGAGCGGGCCAGAAGCTCCCGGTCCGTGCTGATGCGCCGGGGCCGCAGTTCACGCATGAGACGCAGCCGCGCGCTGGCCGGATCCTTGGAACGCCGGATCCACTCGATGACCTCGTCGAGGCGGTCCACCGCGGCGGCGAGGCCCGCGAGGATGTGCATGCGCTGCTCGGCCCGGTCGAGTTCGAATCGCGTTCGCCGTCGAATCACCTGCCGCCGGAACCCGAGGAACTCGCGGAGCATTCCGAGCAGCGAGAACAGGCGGGGCCGGCTGTGCGAAATCGCCAGGAGATTTATGCCGAAGGACGTCTGCAGCGCGGTGTGGCGGTACAGGTTGTTCAGCACCACCTGGGGCTCCTCCCCGCGCTTCAACTCGATGACCACACTCATGCCGCGCCGGTCCGATTCGTCGCGGAGATCCGAGATTCCGGTCAGCCGCTTGCCCTTGACGAGATCGGCGATCTTCTCGATGAGGCGGGCCTTGTTGACCTGGTAGGGGATCTCGGAGACCACGATGCGGTCTCGTCCCGCGCGCGCAGTCTCGAAGTCGGCAACGCCCCGAACCTGAATGACCCCGCGTCCCTCGTAGTACGCGCCCACGATGCCGCGCCGGCCGTGGATCCTGCCTCCGGTAGGAAAGTCGGGCCCGGGCACCAGTGCCAGTAACTCGGCGTTCAGGTGCTCGTCGCTGGCCGCCGGATGTTCGATCAGGTGAACCAGCGCCGCGGTCACCTCGCGCAGGTTGTGCGGCGGAATCTTGGTCGCCATCCCCACTGCGATGCCGTCGGAACCGTTCACCAGCAGACTGGGCACGACGGTGGGAAGAACCTCCGGCTCTACCGTCTTGCCGTCGAAGTTGGGGTGGAAATCGACCGTGCCCCGGTCAATGTCCTCCATCATGGCGACGGCGAACTGCGTAAGCCGTGCTTCCGTGTACCGGTAGGCGGCCGGCGGATCCCCATCCACCGAACCGAAATTGCCTTTTCCCTGAATCAGCGGATGCCGTTGATTGAATCCCTGGGCAAGCCTTACGAGCGTGTCGTATACCGAAGCGTCCCCGTGCGGGTGGTACTTCTTGAGGACCTCCCCGACGATTCCCGCGCATTTGGAAAAGGAGCGGGACGGGAGCAAACCCTCCCGGAACATCGCGTAGAGAACCCTGCGCTGCCCCGGTTTCAGGCCGTCCCGGACATCCGGGAGCGCGCGCCCGATGATCACCGACATGGCGTAGTCCATGTAGGACTGCGTCATTTCGGTCTCGATGTGCTGGACGCGCTGATAGCGCGCCCGCCTCACCGGACCGTTGTTACCAGTGGCCGTTCCCGAGGCCTCCGGATCCGTAGAGGACGGTTCAGACATCCAGGTTGGTGACGTTCAGAGCGTTCTTCTCGATGAACGCGCGCCGGGGCTCCACCTGATCCCCCATCAGGGTACTGAACAACTCCCCCGCATCGAGGTCGTCCTGGACCTGCACCTGTTTCAGGCTGCGCACTTCGGGATCCATGGTGGTGTCCCAGAGCTCTTCGGCATCCATCTCACCGAGTCCCTTGTACCGCTGGATCTTGAGGTGACGGCGGGCGCCATCAAGCAGATGATCCAACAGTGCCCCGGCGGAGTCGAGCTCACACTCGAGGGTCGGGGTGGTGGCGTCGCCATTCAGGAAGACCCGGATGGGACGGGTATCGAACTCCCGAATCTGCTCGTAGAGGGCCACGAGCCGGTGGTACTCCCCGCTCTCGAAGAAAGGACTGCCGAAACGGCGCCTGAAAGCCTGGCCATCCCCGGAAGAAACCGGTTCGATCGCGAAACGTCCGGGAAACCCGGTGTCGCTCACGACCCGTGCTGGCGATCCGGCTTCGGTCAACCGGCGCGCGAGATCGTCCATCTCGAGGCGCGATGCCGTGATCTCGCTCCCGCTGCGGTCGCGAAGCAGCCAGAGCGCCAAATCGCGCGGGTAACCCCGGCGCCCCAGGGCCTCGAGGCGTTCCCGGACCTGGCTCAGCCGGCGAACACTGGCCAGAAGTTCTTCTCCCGAAGAGTCATCCCCGCCGGTGGACACGGTCCTTCCAGCCACCGAGCGCTCCAAAAGGTAGGCGTTCAGCCCCCGATCAAGGAGGAAATACTGATCCTGCAGTCGCTCGGATTTCGGATGTTCCACCCGGTAGAGGGGGGGTTCGGCAATGTATAGATACCCGCCGTCCACCAACCCCTTCATGCGGCGATAGAAAAAGGTGAGCAACAGGGTTCGAATATGGGAACCGTCCACGTCGGCGTCGGTCATGATGATCACCGAGTGGTAACGCAGGGCCGTCAGGTCGAGCTCCGCGTCGATCCCGGCGCCGAGGGCGGAGATCAGGGCCTTGAGCTCCTCGTTCTCCAGCATCCGGCTGGTTCCGGTCTTCTCCACGTTCAGGATCTTTCCGCGGAGCGGCAGGATCGCCTGGAACTTCCTGTCCCGTCCCTGTTTCGCCGAGCCGCCGGCGGATTCACCCTCGACAATGAAGATCTCGCTCTTTTCCGGATCGCGCTCCTGGCAGTCCGCGAGTTTTCCCGGAAGCGAAGTGGAGGCCAGCGCCCCCTTGCGCCGCGCCATATCGCGGGCGTTCCGGGCGGCTTCCCGAGCCTGGAAGGAGTCCACGACCTTGGAGACGATCGCTCGCGCTTCGTTCGGGTTCTCCTCGAAGAAGCGGACGAGTTCCTCATAGACCAGAGAATCGACGAAACCCTGAACACTGCTGTTTCCAAGCTTGGTCTTGGTCTGGCCTTCGAACTGGGGCTCGGGAATCCGAACGCTGATGACCGCCGCGAGACCAACCCGGGCATCCTCTCCCTGAATGCGCCCCTTGATCTCCTTCCCCCAGCGGGTGCTCTGCGCGTAGGTGTTGATGGCCCGCGTGAGCGCCGCCCGCATTCCGCTGAGGTGCGTACCGCCCTCCGGGGTACTCACGTTGTTCACAAACGCGTGCAACGCCTCCCGATAGCTGCCATTCCACTGAAGAGCCACTTCGCAGGCCTGCGCCCCCAACGAAGAGCCGCCACTCGCCGGGTCGGGGGACTCCACCTCGAAACTCACGATGGAGGGGTGGATCGGTGTCTCGTTGCGGTTCAGGTGCGCAACGAATTCGCAAATTCCACCCTCGTAGTGGAAGACGGTACTCTGACCATCGCGCTCGTCGCTCAGCTCGATCTCAACCCCGCGAACGAGAAATGCCAGTTCTCTGGCCCGGTGGGAAATCTGGTGGAAATCGAACTCGGTGGTCTCTTCGAAGATGGATGGGTCCGGGAGGAAGTGAACGAGGGTTCCGGTGTCCTCCGGGGCCGTCTCGCCGATTGTTTCAAGCGGTCCGGCGCGTTCTCCACGACGGAAGGACTGCTGGTAGATCGTCCCGTTCCGACGGACCTCGACCCGGAGCCAGGTGGCGAGCGCGTTCACGACCGAGACGCCGACGCCGTGCAGGCCAGCGGAGTACTTGTAGGTGTCCGCGTCGAACTTGCCTCCCGCATGCAGGCGGGTCATCACCACCTCGACCGCGGGGAGCCCGGTGCTTGGCTCCGGATCCACCGGAATGCCGCGGCCGTCATCCCGGACGGACAGGCTGCCGTCCTGGTGGATCGTTACCTGGATCCGGCCGCAGTGGCCCGCCATGGCTTCATCGATGCTGTTGTCCATCACCTCCCTGAACAGGTGATGCAGCCCGGACTCCCCGGTGGAACCGATGTACATCGCGGGCCGAACCCGCACGGCCTCAAGACCCTCGAGGATCTTGATATCCCCGCCGGAATACTCGTTCGGCGGAGTGAGCACGGTGCTGTCCATGTTCAGCAGCCCCTTAACAGCCGGTGGTGGAACCCGGGTGAGCGCCGAGGCCGGGGAGGCCCAGTTCTCCCGGTGGGGCCAGTCCTCCCGGTGGGGGCCCGGCTGACAAGGCGCGTAAGGGAGGAATACCGCGCGTATTCCGACCGAAACGCAACGATGAGCGGCGCGTAGCGACGCGGTTCAGCCGGGATGGATCGCCGGCCGAGCCCCCACCGGGAGAACTGGGCCGCGTGGGTTTCACCACAGGCTGTTACCCGCGCTCGGGGTGTGCCGGACCGATCAAACGAGTGGCATCCCGACGCAGAAATGTTCGATGCCGTCGTCCTCGTCCACCGGACGCAGGATGAACGCAGTGTCTGGGGTGTTGAACTCCAGAGCGACCACCCCGCAGTCGAAGCTCTTGGCGAAGTCGCGTAGATGCACGAGGTTGAGGTGGAGGGTCAGGGGAGTGCCCGACCCTTCGAGAATCTCCACTTCCGAGATCGCTTCTCCGCGCACCGACGTCACGTCGATCCGGATGAATTCGTCGCCGATCTCGAGTTTTGCCCGGTTGAAATCTCCGGTCGAGAACGGCAACGCGGCCTGGGCCGCGCCCAGCAGTCCTGCGCGGTTGGTCCTGACTCTGACCGGGCAATCGCGCGGAATCACGTGTTCGTACTCCGGCAGCCGATCTGCAAGCTTGGCGCAGACGAGCAGCCGATTTCCGAATTCGAGAAAGAGGTGATTTTCCCCGTCGAAGAAGCGCATGCTCGCATCGCCGCTTCGCGCGAGCAGCTGCAATTCGGAAATCGCCTTCATGCTGAGCCCGAATGCCTGCTTGCCCCCGGAAGCAGCCCCATCCACTTCACCCAAAGTGGCGCTCGAGTAGGCCAGGCGCGAGTGGTCCGAGGACACAATCCGCACACTTGCCCCTTCGACTTCGATCTGCGCCCCGGCAGTCGCGACCGAGGCATCCACCGCTGCCGGGAAGGCATAGGAACCAGCTCGTAGCAGCGTCGCAAAGGTTGCCGGGGGCAGGGAACAAAGCGGTTCCACCGGCGGCTCCGAGAGTGAAGGCGGTTCTCCGACCCGACCCGGAATGCGCGTGTCATTCCCGCCGCATCGGACCTGGATCCAGTTCTGGTCCGTTTCGTGGAACGAGACGCTCTCGTCGCGTCCTTCCTTGAGCCAACGGGCGAGCAGACTCACCGGCACACTAAGGAGCCCCTGACCGGTGGTTTCCGCCGCAATGCTGGACCTGAGACCGATCTCTCCGCCCGACGCAGTCAGCTCACAGCCGTTTTCCGAAGGACGAAAGGTCACGTTGGAGAACATGGAAAGGGGGTCTGACGGCCGGTTTTCGACCACCCCGGCGAACAGGTTCAGTTCAGCCAGGAGGGCTTCTCGGTCAGTAGTGAAGTCCATGGAGTGCTCTTTTCTGAATCAGAAACTGGCGACGCGAGGACTCAGAGAATCGCTCGCGGATTACTACGGGGTCAGATACGCCGCGAGACAACAATCCGAGTGGCGCGCGGATCGGGCGAATCAATAGAAAGGAGAGCTGTCAGAAGGGGAATTATAGTTAGAAATAAGGGTTGTGGAAAGTGGGCATGGAACCTGTAAGCCATTGAATTATCGTGAGTTTCAGGTATTGCAGGGTTGTTGGCGGAGTGCCCGCTCGGCGGTGGTGTCCGGGGGGTAACCAAAGAAGTGGTCCATGGACGTCACAAAAGCGCCGTGTTTCCAATCTGAATCCCCATGAATTCCTGCTGTTTTCCCCACGTTTTCCCCGAGGGGACATCCCGTGGGTTCCTTCGCGGTTGGCCCGTTGCAGGCTGTTCTGGGCTTGCCCGGACGGCCCCAGCAGCCGGTGCACAAGGGTCACGCGGGCCTTGGTCTCCCAGTGGGGCCCCTCCCTCTCGCGCCTTGGCAGTCGGGGCCCCACCGGGAGAACTGGCCCCACCGGGAGAACTGGCCCCACCGGGAGAACTGGCCCCACCGGGAGAACTGGGCCTCACCGGCCTCGGCACCCACGCCACTTGTCCACCGGCTGCCCGCCCGCGAACGAAGTGCCAGCGAAGATTCCGGGGCTTCCCGGAAGGGGGTCAGGAAAGTTGGCGCAAGAGGCGCTCCAGCACGCGGTCCAGTCCCAGGTCCCTCTCGCGCTGTGCGGCAATGCGGCGGATGCCGTGAGTCACGGTCGAATGATCCCGACGGAGTTCCTTGCCGATTTCCTTGAGGGTACGTCCGGTTACTTCGCGGCACAGGTACATCGCGACGTGACGGGCCAGGACGATCTCCTGGGAGCGTTGCGGGCCGGTAAGTCGGAGCGGGGGCAAGCCGAAGGCGGTCGCCACGGCCAGCAGCACCTGCTGGATGGAAGGACGACTAGCCCGCCTCGAGGGAAGTGCCGAAAGGATGCGGTCGAGGAGGCGGGCAGAGATCTCGACACCTTCGGCGCGGGAGGTGGCTATCAGGCGCTTGATGGATCCTTCGAGTTCCCGGACATTGTTCTTGTAGCGGGACGCGATCGTTTGCGCTATCCCATCGGGTAGATCGACGCCGAGGGCCGCTGCCTTCCGGAGGACGATTGCTACCCGCATCTCCCAGTCCGGGTGCCCGACATCGGTCGTCAGTCCAGACTCCAGGCGGCTCTTGACCCGGGCATCCAGGTTCTGGATGTCCTGGGGGTGGGCGTTGGCGGTCAGGATAATTTGCCGGCCTCGCTCCGAAAGTGCATTGAACGTGTGGAAGAACTCTTCCGTGCTGCGGCCGAAGCGATCCAGACCGGCGATGAACTGGATGTCATCTACCAACAACACATCGAGCCGGGCGCACTCGTCCCTGAACCCATAGAGATTCTGCGTTCGGACGGCGTTTACCACGTGGCGGGTGAACGCTTCTCCCTTCGTATAGAGAATTCGTATATTCGGGTTTTCGTCGAGGAGCCGTCGGGCAATGGCCTGAAGCAGATGGGTTTTCCCGAGCCCGACGTCGCCGTAGATGAGGAGCGGGTTGTAAGGGGAATTGTGGACCCCCGGATCGCTCACTGCCAGGGCCGCCGAGTAGGCGCAACGGTTGCTCGCGCCTACTACGAAGGAGTCAAAGCAGTAGTCGGCGGACAAGGGATCGCTCTGTGTCGTCCACCGCCCGGATTCGTCCGCATGGATGCCCGTGCCTGGGGGGGGAACTTCCGGGAGGTCGGAGGTCTCTGATGACTTCTCGGAGACATGGCAGCGAATTGCTGTCACGGGGTTGCCCGCGGCCTCGAAGGCTCGGAGGATCCGGGCTCGATACTTGACCTCGAGATGGTTGGCGAACGTGGCATTGGGGACCTGGATTCGGACCACATCGCCTTCTGCGCTGAGGAAGCGCGCGGGTCCGAACCAGGTGTTGTATTCGCGGGCGGGGAGGCGAGTCTTGATTGAGGACAACACCCCGAGCCACACCTCCCGGTCGGGTTTTCGAATGTCAGGAGTGGCCGTTGCGAGCCGTGTCTTGTCCAAGGAAATGTCTAAAATTCTGGCTGTCTGACGCAGCCGTGGCTGAGACGAGAAAAGAAAAGGAACCGAGTGCCGGGTGGGTAGCGGCACGGCTCTCGGTGACTGCGACGGACTCTAGCAACGCCCTTTCGGGGCGCGTCAACAGGGTTCGAGAACGCCAAGGATTCCCCGTGAGATATGCAGCGCGGCGGGATTCCGCGTGACGTTTTCGCAGCCCTGCCAGCCCACCGTCAGTGTTGTGCCGGCGTTTCGGACACAGTTACAGAACGGGAGTCCTCGCCCGGCGAGAAACGCTTAGGGCACCATGGACGGTAGGCGTGGGCGAAAAAGAAACAGAATGCACTTTACGTGAAACGTGCTTTGCCGGTATACTGTCGCGCTCGGTGGGGTGGTGCTGCGGCAGCAGCGGTGCTAGCCGGCTTTTCTTGTATATTCAATGACTTGGGGAAGGTATTTCCGTGAAACGGACGTTTCAGCCTAATAAGCGGCGCAGGAAGCGGAAGCACGGTTTCCGGGCACGGATGAGCACTCCGGGAGGTCGCGCGGTCCTGGCCCGGCGTCGTCGTCGGGGCCGCCGAAGGCTGTCGGCCTAGCAGTCTGTAGATGAAGTGCCGTGAGCGCCGAGGCTGGCGAGGCACCCGGCTGACGAGGCGCGCGAGGGAGGAGCCCCCATCGGGAGAACTGGCCCGAGTGTATTTCGAGCGAAGCGCAACGATGAGCGGCGCGTAGTGTCGCGGTTCAGCCGGGATGGATGGCCAGCCGAGCCGCCACCGGGAGAACTGGGCCGCGCCACTTTGTCTACAGGCTGCTCACGACCGGCGACCCGTCCGCTGCGCCGCGAACGGTGCTTCCCGCTTGGTGCGAGCGAGTAGTCTCCGACTGCTGAAGGATTCCGTCGTGGGTGAGGAAAGGGGGGACGGTCGTCGGCTGCCTCTTCCGGCAGGGAAGCGGGACGAATCTCTCAGGAGCGCCGAGCGGATTGGGCGATCTTCGGAGTTTCAGACCATCATGTCCTCGGGTTCGCGCGGTGTTTCCCCGTACTTGGTGGCCATTTGGCTGGCCGGTGGCACCGGCGGAATCCCATCGCGGCTGGGGGTCGTCGCCAGCCGGAAGGTAGGAGGCGCCGTCCAGCGCTCCCGGGCGAAGCGTCTGCTGCGGGAGGTTTACCGCCGGACGGCGGACCGCCCTGCCGGGGATCTTGTTCTGATCGCGCGTCGGGGTATCCAGGGGGCGTCTTGGAACAAGGTGGTCCGGGCGTACCGAAACGCCACCAGGATGGCATTGGGACGGACGCGCCCCCGCCGCAGATCCTCCGGAGAGGCGACGCGCGCCCAGGGCCCCGTACGGTCGCAGCCCCGGGTTCGGACGTAGTCGGCGGCCCCACGGGAGTGCCACGGTGAGCCAATCGAAGCGCCTCGGAGAACTCGTCGGGCGGGGTCTCACGGGCCCCCTCGTGAGCCTCATCGGCCTGTATCGCGTTGCGCTCAGTCCGCTTTTCGCGGGGGTTTGCCGGTTTCAGCCGTCGTGCTCCCGGTATGCCGAAGAGGCGATTCGGACTCATGGCCCTGGCCGGGGGGTCGTGCTAACCGCACGGCGGCTGTTGCGTTGCCACCCGTTCGGTGGGTCCGGGTACGACGCCGTACCCGTACCCGAGCGGGAGGGGAGTGAACAGCCGGTGGCGAAACCCAAGCGGCCCAGTTCTCCCGGTGGGGGCTCGCCCGGCGATGCATCCCGGCCAAACAGCCTGTGATGAAACCCGCGCGGCGTTCGGCCGGCGATCCATCCCGGCTGACCGCGTCGCTTCGCGCCGCTCATCGTTGCGTTTCGGTCGGAATACACCCGGTATTCCTCCCTCACGCGCCTTGTCAGCCAAGCGCCTCACCGGCCTCGGCGCTCACGCGGGTTCCACCACCGGCTGTTCACCACTCCGCTTCGCTCCGTTCTGCCTTGCGTTTCGGTCGAAATACACCCGGGCCAGTTCTCCCGGTGGGGGCCCCTCCCTCACGCGGCTTGTCAGCCGGGCCCCCACCGGGAGAACTGGCCCCACCGGGAGAACTGGGCCTCACCGGGCTCGGCGCTCACCCGGGTTCCACCACAGGCTGTTGGCAGCCTGTGAGTTGGCAGCCTGTGACTAGAGTCACGCGGCCCGGTTCTCCCGGTGGGGGCGTGAGCAGCGATTCATCCCGGCTGTCATCCCGACTGGCCCCCACCGGCAGGACTGGCCGCCCAGCCACCGGGAACATTGGCCCGTCGCGGCGCGCATCCGGGCACGTCGGCCGAAATACGCCGGGGCCGGGTCGCCGCGCTCACGGCGTCCACGCTACTTCATCCAAGGACTGCTAGGTATGGAACGGCGCGTTCTTCTCGCGTTCTTGCTGTCGTTTTTCGTCTTCCTGCTCTTCGTCCGTTTCTTCGGACCCGAGAGTGCGCCCCCGGTCGCTCCGGTGCAGGAAGCGCGGACCACCGCACCGACCACCGCGGCGGTCGCACCGCTTCCGGCGCCTGACCCGAATGACAGGGTGGCGGAAGCTGCGCCGCCCCAGGTTTTTGTCGAATCACGGGAGGCGGAGCGGGAACAGACGATCACCGTGGCAACACGCCGTTACGTGGCTGAGTTCACGAACCGGGGTGCCCGGCTCCAGGGGCTGCGGCTCTTCGAGCACACGGATTCTCTGGGAGCTCCTCTGGAGACGGTGCCGCAAGGCGATGATCTGGTGAACTCGGTCCGGCCACTCGACGTGATCCTCCCGGGAGATCCGTCCCCGTCCCGCCTGACGACGGCGCTTTACGAAGTTGCCATTGATGGGCAGGTCCGATCAGGGCCCATCCGTCTCGATTTGAGGGACGGGGCATCGCGTGAAATCGAGTTTCGGTGGGCCTCCAGCGACGGCCTCGAGGTGTCGAAGACGGTTCGGGTCCGAGGGGACGACTATCGCATGGAGGTGATGGTTTCGGCGAAACGGGGCGGTGCGGAGCAGCTCAAGGAGGTGCTGTTCGGTCCCGGGATCGAGAACGAAAGCTCGAGGGGCAGGTATCTCGGAGCGGAGCAGGGAGTCATCGAAGCAGGAGGCGAGAGCCGACTCTTCTCTTTCTCCGAGGTAGCGGAGGGAGAAGCGGCGAGCCTTTCGGCCCAGGCGGTTGGAGTTTCGTCCCACTACTTCGCGGGACTGCTCGTTGCCGAGCCTGGCCAGCGCTACGAGGGGAGGCTGGAGGCGCTCACGATTCCGTGGGAGAGCTTCGAAGTCCCTCCCGAGGACGCGAGTGGGTCGCGCAACCTGCTGGTCGCCCGTCTTCGATCCACGAATGTGAGCGAGTTCGCGCTCTTCGTGGGTCCGAAACAGGTGGAGTTGCTGGCCGACCTAGGGGTGGACATCGTGGAATTCGGGGCCTGGCTGCGTTTCCTGGTGGTTCCGATCCGGCAGGCGCTGCTCTGGGCCTACGACCTGCTCGGGAACTACGGATGGGCCATCGTGCTGGTGACAATGTTGATCAGCCTTCTGCTGGCCCCGCTGAAGCACTACAGCTACGTCTCCATCCGGCGGATGCAGAAGATCAGTCCGCAGGTAAAGCGGATTCAGGACCGGTATCGGGGTCTAAAACCGACCGACCCCAAAAGAGCGAGATGAATCAGGAGATGGTGGCGCTCTACCGGGAGCACAACGTCTCGCCCATCGGCGGCTGTCTTCCCATGGTGTTGATGATTCCCTTCTTCTTTGCCTTCTACCGGTTGCTGGTGGTGTCGGTGGAACTCCGGCACGCCCCCTTTGTCTTTTGGGTGCAGGACCTGTCCCGTGAGGATCCGTACTTCATCCTGCCGATCCTGATGGGCGTGAGTCAGTTGATCATGCAGCGCATGACCGTGACTCAGGCGGAGGGCGTACAGGCGAAGATCATGATGTTCATGCCGGTGGTGTTCACCCTGATCCTGGCGTGGGCGCCTTCGGGGTTGGTGCTGTACTGGTTTGCAAACAACCTGATCTCCATGGGGCAGCAGGCGGTGACCATACGCATCATGGACCGCCGGGCGGCGGAGGCGAAAGCCGGACAGGTGGTGGTGAAAGGCAAGCGCAGGAAGAGCGGTTCGGAACGGAAACCGTCGGCCGGCAAGTGACCGAAGGAGCGGCGGGTCCGTCCTCCGGCCCGCTGCGCGACACGCTTTCGGACATCCAGCCGCCGCTTTCCGTTCCGGTGTTTGAACAACTCGCGCAACTGTTTGAAATGGTGCGCGCCTGGAGGGGGGCGGGCATCGTGGGGTTTCGCTCGCCCGAGGATCTGGCGCGCTACTACTTTCGAGAGGCGCTTCTGCTGCGGGCCGTTCTGCCCGAACGGGGTCCCTACCTTGACATCGGGAGTGGCGGCGGGACACCTGCGCTGCCCCTGGCTCTGGCGTGCGATTCCGGAGAATGGATTCTTCTGGAACCGCGGCGTGGCCCCGCCGGGTTTTTGGAAATGGCCACGGAGACCCTTGGTCTCACCCCCCGCGTTCGAGTAATCAGGCAACGACTCAAGGATTTCTTGAAGTCTCAGACGGGGCGCACCGAGTTGGCTCGCATGTCCGCGGTAACGATGCGCGCGGTCAAACTTCAGACTGCGGAGTGGAGGTTGCTTGCGGGCAGCATGCCTCCCGGAGCACCGGTGATCTGGCCGACAACCCGTCCGGCTCGGGAACGAGCGGCGCTCGCCAGGGGTCTCTTCGAAGAAGACTTCATTCCGGCGGAACGGGGCATTGTCTGGACGGGACGACCACACCCAAGCAGCCGGTGATGAAGCCCACGCGGCCCAGTTCTCCCGGTGGGGGCTCGGCCGGCGATCCATCCCGGCCAAACAACCGGTAATGAAACTCACGCGGCCCAGTTCTCCCGGTGGGGGCTCGGCTCCATCCCGGCTGAACCGCGTCGCTGCGCGTCGCTCATCGTTGCGTTTCGGTCGAAATACACGCGGGCCAGTTCTCCCGGTGGGGGCTCCTCCCTTACGCGCCTTGTCAGCCGGGCGCCCACCGGGAGGACTGGCCCCACCGGGAGAACTGGGCCTCCCCGGGCTCGGCGCTCACGCGGGTTCCACCGCAGGCTGCTAGAGCGCTGTCCTAACAGGCTGTGGTGAAACCCAGGCGGCCCAGTTCTCGCGGTGGGGGCTCGCCCGGCGATCCATCCCGGCTGAACCACTCCGCTTCGCTCCGTTCTGCGTTGCGTTTCGGTCGAAACACACCCGGGCCAGTTCTCCCGGTGGGGGCTCCTCCCTCACGCGCCTTGTCAGCCGGGCGCCCACCGGGAGGACTGGCCTCACCGGGAGAACTGGGCCTCCCCGGGCTCGGCGCTCACCCGGGTTTCACCACAGGCTGCTAACCCTGCGGTGTTTCACGTGAAACACACCGCGCCGGGACGGATCGCCGTGGTACTCTCGGGATTCTCCAGATGAGGATTCTGGCGGTCGTCAACCAGAAGGGAGGCGTTGGCAAGACCACCACAACGGTGAATCTGGGTGCCGCTCTCGCGATGGAGGGGCACCGGTGCATGGTTGTGGATCTCGATCCTCAGAGCAATCTCACCACCAGCCTCGGGATTCAGATCGATGAGGACGGATACAGCATCTACGACGTTCTTGTCGACAAGGAGCCCTTCGTCCGCGCCGTTCTGGAAACCGACATTCCAAACCTGATCGCGTGCCCCTCAGATCCCTCGCTGGCTGCCGCGGACCTGCAGATCGCTGCCGACGAACCAGATCCTCAGCGACGGGCTTTGCGGCTCCGTCGGAGCCTCTCGGGTTTCGCCCGACACGACCCGGCCATCGAATTCGTTCTGCTGGACTGTCCACCGTCCCTCGGATTGCTGACCGTCAATGCCCTGGTGGCCGCCCAGGCGGTCCTGGTACCCATCCAATGCGAGTTCTTCGCCATGCAGGGGTTGTCCCGGCTTCTCGAAACCGTGGCGCGGATCGGGGGGGCATGGAACCCCGGCCTCGATCTGTTGGGGGTACTGTTCACCATGGCTGACCGGCGCACGAATCTCTCGCGGGAAGTGATCGCCGAGGTGCGGAGCAAGCTCGGCGGGCGGGTATTGCGCTCAATCATCCCGCGCTCCGTTCGGGCCGCGGAAGCGCCCTCGTATGGACTTCCAGTGCAGGTCTTCGATCCGAGGTCCAGCGCCGCCGTCGCGTACGCCGAACTGGCGCAGGAGGTTCTGTCCCGATGAAGCGACGAGGGCTAGGGCGCGGTCTCGACGCCTTGTTGCCGTCGGCTGCTCCGACGGAGGTCTTCCGGTCTCTGCGGGTCGAGGAACTGGTGCCCAACCCCGAGCAGCCCCGCTCTCAGATCGCCGCCGAGGATCTCGAAGGACTCGCCGCCTCGATCGCCGCCAGGGGTGTCATCGAACCCATTGTTGTCCGGGCACATGCCGGTAAGTTTCAGGTCATTGCCGGCGAGCGCCGCTGGCGGGCAGCCCGATTGGCAGGACTCGAGCGCGTCCCGGTCGTGGTTCGTGAAGCGTCCAATGAAGATGTTGGGCTGCTGGCGTTGGTCGAAAATCTGCAACGGGAAGATCTCAACCCGATAGAGGAAGCGCTGGCCTTTCGTCGGCTCGCCGATTTGGGAGGCATGACCCACGATGCCATCGCCTCGGAGGTGGGACGAAGCCGGACGGCAGTCACCAACACGCTTCGCCTGTTGGAGCTGACACCCCAGGTCCGTCGTATGGTGGAAACGGGGGAACTACGGGCCGCGGCGGGACGGGCGCTGATTCCGCTCGAAAGCGCGAGCCAGGCTCAACTGGCCAAAGAGATCGTCCAGGGCGACCTCTCGGTGCGGGAGGTTGAGCGACGGGTCAAGCGGGCTCGGGACGAGGGGTTCGGCGGGGTTCACCGGTCCAAGCCCGCCGCAGTGGATCCCAACACCCGGGACGCTCAGGAACGGATGCAGAGATCCGTTGGCTTCCCGGTGCAAATCCGACGGCGTGGCAAGGGTGGCGCCGTGCAGATACAATTTCTCTCAGAGGATGACCTCCACCGCATTTTTGTTTTATTGACCGGTGAAACCGGAAGTGAGTGAATAGAACGATGGCAAGAGACCCATCCCGGGACGCCCATGGCGGATACGTCGGATCCGGATCGCGCCTGTCGGGCCGACTCAATGCGCCGGGGCCGTTTAACGTGAACGGCGAATTTGTCGGCGAAATCCACTCGGAGGACGAAGTTTCGGTAGGCAATTCGGGAAACTTCGACGGGAGGATCTTTGCTCTCCGGGTGGTAGTCGAAAGCGGAGGTCGGGTCGCCGGGGAGATCGAAGCGCAGGATGTGATCGTGCATTCCGGCGGGTCCATCGCCGGTGTCGCCGTCCAGGCCGCCACCCTGACGCTCGAAGCACAAAGCGATGCGGATGGCGCGCACTTCCAGGTACACCGCGATTTCAAGCGCGCACGACCTCAAGGGACGGGCAACGCCAGGGGTTCGCGGCCGGCCGGCGCCTCAAACAGCTAGCAGCCTGTGGCGGAACCCGGGTGAGCGCCGAGAGCGTGGAGGCGCCCGGCTGACAAGGCGCGCGAGGGAGGAGCCCCCACCGGGAGAACTGGCCCGAGTGTATTTCGACCGAAGCGCAACGCCGAGCGCCGCAAAGCGCCAGTTCTCCCGGTGGGGGGGCGGTTCAGGCGGGATGGATCGCCGCTCGAGCCCCCACCGGGAGAACTGGGCCGCGGGAGTTTCACCACCGGCTGTTAAGCACCCGCCAGGGCCTGTCGGCGGCATTGCCGCGGCGAGCCTGGCGACAGCGGGATCAGGAGACCCGGAGTTCTTGGCAAGCCCGGTGTCCGGTGATAGCCTTCCCGCCGTCCGTGGCGGACTAGTTGCTAGTTCCGCGCATCCGGCCGCCCTCGGTTTCCCGACTGGTGTCTTGCCGTTTCTGGTGGGGCGGCCCGTTTACCTTGCGTTCCTCAGACGGTAGGTTTCGTGACGATCATTCCTGACTTGACCGCCCTGATCGTGTCAGCGATCGTGGTGTGTCTGACGCTGATTCTGAAGACTCAGTTCTTCGAGCCGTTGGCGCGCGCGATGGAAGCGCGGGAAAAAGAAGTCGGCGAAGCCCGGCAGGGGCGGAATCAGGGAGCAGCCGAGATCGCCGCCGCCGAGGCTCGGGTAACCGACGCGGTCGCCGCCGTACGCGAGGATGGCTACCGGGAGATGGACCGGATACGCCGGGAAGCCGGTGAGCGCGCCGAGGCAACCCTTCTGGTGGCGCGCGACCAGGCTGCGGCGACCTTGGCAGCGGGCAAGGAGTCGCTCCGGGAGCAGACCCTTCGCGCCGAAGCCGAACTCGAACGAACCGCACACGGTCTGGCGAGCGATCTTGCAGCAAGGATCCTTCGCCGCGCCTCATGAAGCCCCGCCGCCGGAACGAATTTCGCAGAGGAAGAGCCATGCGGATCCGGCTGCCGCGACGCGCGGTGTTGGTCGCGTGCGTCACCCTCTTCCTGGGCGTCATGGCGTCGCCGGCGCTTGCTGCCGAAGAGGGATCGGCCTCAAACCTGCCGAAGATCGTCAACTTCACCATTCTCGCGACCATCCTCGTCCTCGCCCTCCGGAAACCACTCGCCGCCTACCTCGAGGCCCGAGCCCTCCAGATTCGGGAGCAGCTTTCCGAGGCCCGGTCAAACCGCGAGGAAGCGGCTCGCGCGGCGGAAAGAGCGGCTCAGCGATCAGCAGAACTCGAGGATGAGGTGCAGGCGGCCCGGGCGCGCATTGCGGATGCCGCGAGCGCCGAGGGTCGCCGGATCGTGGCGGCGGCGGAAGAACAGGCCAAGAAGATCAGCGCCGCGGCTCAGGCCGAGTTGAACAAGGAAGTACGGATTGCAGAACGCCGCCTTGCAGCCGGAGCGGCGCGGGCGGCGGTTCAGATTGCGAGGGGGCGGCTTCGGGACACCATGTCCGACGAGGACCATCAGCGTTTGATGGACGCCGGGATTACCGCGATTCGCCGCGATTGAGCCGGGAGCTGAAGTGCCGAATGAAGTAGCCCGCCATTACGCGCGCGTTCTCCTGGACACCGCCGTCGTCGGCGGGGATGGCGAGGAAAGCCTGGAGCGGCTGGGAGCGGGTTTGGATGAATTCGCGGCGTTGCTCAAGAGCTCTCCGGATCTCCGCGAGGCGCTGTCATCGCCGGCGATCCCGCGGCCGCGGCGGTCCGGGCTGGCCGAGACAGTCGCCGATCGGATCCTGCCCGGCTCCCGGCTCGGACGTTTCGCCGCGGTCATGGTGGCCCGGGAACGGTCGGAGCACTTCGTGGAAACGGCAGCTGCGTTCCGGGCGGTGCTGGATGAGCATCGGGGAATCGTCGAGGCGGATGTGGTGTCCGCCCGGCCGCTCGACGAACGCGACCGCGCGAGTCTTCGGGAGGCTCTCAAGTCGGCCTATTCCGGCACTCCCCGGCTTCACTTCCGGGAGGACCCGGAGTTGCTGGGCGGATTCGTCATGCGCATCGGGAATCGCATCTACGATGGCAGCGTCAGTCGTCAGCTTTCCCGATTCGAGGAAAAATACGGAGCTTGATTTACATTAAGTAGCCGCAAGTCAACGAGTTACAGGAACATCAATGAGAATTCGAGCAGACGAAATCGCCGCCCTGCTGCGGGAACAGATCGCCGGCCACCAAACCGGCGTGGACGTCGCGGAAGTTGGAACCGTCGTCTCATCCGGTGACGGGATCGCCCGCGTGCATGGCCTGGAACGGGTCATGTACGGCGAACTTGTGGCACTGCCCAACGACGTCTTCGGACTTGCGCTGAACCTCGAAGAAACGTCAGTAGGACTCGTCCTCTTCGGCAATGTCACCTCGATCAAGGAAGGTGACACGGCGAAGCGGACGCGACGGATTCTCGAGGTGCCCGTGGGTGAGGCCATGAAGGGCCGCGTGGTCGATGCGCTGGGGCGCCCGCTCGACGGCAAGGGACCGATCGACACGACCGAAACCGGCGCCGTGGAGCGAATTGCTCCCGGAATCGTCGCGAGGCAGCCGGTCAAGGAGCCGCTCCAAACCGGGATCAAGGCCGTGGACGCCATGATCCCCATTGGCCGCGGACAACGCGAACTGATTATTGGGGACCGTCAGACGGGCAAGACGGCGATCGCGGTGGACGCGATCATCAACCAGCGGGATACGGGGGTCGTCTGCGTGTACGTCGCGGTCGGCCAGAAGCTCTCGACGGTGGCACAGGTGGTTCGCACCCTGGAAGACCACGGGGCGCTCGACCACACGATCATCGTCTCCGCAGCGGCGTCCGAACCGGCCCCGCTCCAGTACCTCGCGCCCTATTCAGGGTGCGCCATGGGTGAGTTCTTCATGGATCGCGGGGGTCACGCCCTCTGCGTCTACGACGATCTCTCCAAGCACGCTGCCGCGTATCGCGAAATCTCGTTGCTCCTGCGGCGGCCGCCCGGCCGGGAGGCATACCCCGGCGACGTCTTCTATCTCCATTCGCGGCTGCTTGAGCGTGCCGCGAAGCTCTCCGACAAGGAGGGAGCCGGTTCTCTTACGGCATTCCCCTTCATCGAGACCCAGGCGGGTGACCTGTCGGCCTATGTGCCGACGAATGTGATTTCGATCACCGATGGACAGATCTATCTGGAAGGCGATCTGTTCAACGCCGGAATCCGGCCAGCCATCAACGTCGGCAACTCGGTGAGCCGGGTGGGAGGTTCGGCCCAGATCCGGGCGATGCGCCAGGTGGCCGGCACCATGCGCTTGCAGCTGGCCCAGTACCGGGAGATGGCCGCTTTCGCCCAGTTTGGTTCGGATCTCGACAAGGCCACCCAGGCCCAGTTGGCCAAGGGAGAGCGCCTGACCGAAGTCCTCAAGCAGAATCAGTACGAGCCCCTGCCGGTCGAAAAACAGGTAGCGATCATCTTCGCGGCGAACGAGGGCTTTCTGGACGATCTGCCCCCCGCCGACTGCCGGACATTCGAAAAGGGGCTGGATGAGTTCCTTGAGACCCGTCATCCGGGCACGCTCGCCCGCATCCGCGACGAGCGAAAACTCGCCGATTCCCTCACGGCGGCGCTCCGGGATGCGATCGCGGAGTTCAAACGCGATGTCTTCCGCGCCAGTGGTGCGGCCGTACGAGCGGGCGCCGAGGCCCGAGAGCCGGTCACTGCGTAGCCTCCCGTGCCAACCCTTCTCGAACTCCGCCGCCGCACGCGCAGCGTGCGGAACACCGAGCAGATCACGCGGGCGATGAAGATGGTCGCCACCGCGCGGCTGCGGCGGGCCCAGGAGGCGATTGTCTCTGCGCGTCCCTTCGCGGCGCGCATTCTGGAGGTGCTGAACTCGGTCGTGGTGGGAGCGAAGTCCGAGAGTCATCCCCTGCTCCGTGAGCGTTCGCCCCGGCGCGTCGAAGTGGTGGTGATCACCTCCGACCGCGGGCTGTGCGGCTCCTTCAACACCAACGTATTGAAGCGCGCCGAAATCCTCCTCAAGTCCCTCAGCGAGAAGGACGTTGGGGTCCGTGCCGTCGGGCGCAAGGCGAAGGAGCACTTCCGGCGGCGCGGTGTGCGCCTGGTGGACCCCCTCGAGGACATTTACCGGGCGCTCGGCTACGAGCATGCTCGAGAGATCGCGGCGCCCCTGATGGAGCGCTATCGCCGTGAGGATCCGGCGGATCCGGAGGGCCTCGACGCGATCTATCTGGTGTTCAACGAATTCAAGAACATCCTGCGCCAGGACGTCCGGGTCGAGCGGTTGCTGCCGCTCGAGAGGCTGGACCTGCCGGTTCCGGATGGCGCGCCGGCCCGTGAGTTCTTCTATGAACCAACCGAGGGGGAAATCTTCGCGGAACTCCTCCCACGGCACGTCGAATACCAGATCTGGCGGGCGCTGCTCGAGTCGGTAGCCGCGGAACAGGCGGCGCGCATGACCGCCATGGAGAACGCGACGAAGAACGCGAACGAACTCATCGCCGACCTGACCCTGACCATGAACCGGGTCCGGCAGGCAGCGATCACGAATGAGATTCTCGAAGTCGTAGGGGGCGCAGAGGCGCTCGACTGAGGGAAGCCAGAACAAGGAGCACGAGCAGAAGTGGCTGAGAACACCGGAAGGGTCGTCCAGGTAATTGGCAACGTGGTGGATGTGGTTTTCGATGGAGACCTGCCGCCCATTCACAACGCGATCCGGCTGCGCGACGACGGCGGCCTCTCGAGCGAGAACATGGACATCGTCCTCGAAGTCCAGCAGCACCTCGGGGAGAGCCGGGTCCGGACCGTGGCAATGCGACCGACGGACGGGGTAGTGCGCGGCATGCTCGCGATCGACAGCGGAGCGCCGATTTCGGTGCCGGTTGGCGAGGCCACGCTGGGTCGGGTCATGAACGTGCTCGGCAATCCGGTGGACGAAGCCGGAGACATCGAAACCGATATGCGGCGCCCCATCCACCGCTCGGCTCCGCCTTTTGTGTCTCAGAGCACCAGCCTCGAGATGTTCGAGACCGGGATCAAGGTGATCGACCTGCTCGAGCCCTACATGCGGGGCGGAAAAGTAGGCCTCTTCGGCGGCGCCGGAGTCGGTAAGACCGTGATCATCATGGAGCTCATCAACAACATTGCCACCAAGCACGGCGGGTTCTCCGTTTTCGCGGGGGTCGGAGAGCGCACGCGGGAAGGGAACGATCTCTGGCTGGAAATGAAGGAGTCCGGGGTCCTCAAGAAGACATCGCTGGTTTACGGACAGATGAACGAGCCGCCGGGAGTGCGGCTCCGGGTAGCGCTTACCGGACTCACGGTGGCGGAGTTCTTCCGGGACGAGCGGGGACAGGACGTCCTTTTCTTCGTGGACAACATCTACCGCTACACGCTCGCGGGGATGGAGGTGTCGGCGCTTCTCGGGCGCATGCCGTCGGCCGTCGGCTACCAGCCAACCCTGGCTTCCGAGTTGGGCGAACTCGAGGAGCGGATTACCTCGACCGACAAGGGCTCCATCACGTCGATTCAGGCCATCTACGTCCCGGCTGACGACTACACCGACCCTGGCGTCGCCACCACGTTCTCTCACCTCGACGCGACCACCAACCTCTCACGGCAGATCGCCGAACTCGGGATCTATCCGGCAGTCGACCCCCTCGCCTCGACCTCCCGCATCATGGATCCCCGGGTGCTGGGCGAGGAGCACTACCACGTGGCGCGACGGGTCAAGGAGGTCCTGCAGCGCTACAAGGATTTGCAGGACATCATCGCGATCCTCGGAATGGACGAGCTCAGTGAAGAGGACAAAGTCACCGTTGCCCGCGCGCGCAAGATGCAGCGGTTCTTCTCGCAGCCCTTCCACGTAGCGGAGCAGTTCACGGGACGCGAGGGTCGGTACGTCGAACTGAAGGACACCATCGAAGGTTTCCGGCGCATCGTGGACGGCGATCTCGATGACCTGCCCGAGCAGGCCTTCTACATGGCGGGCGGGATCGAAGAAGTCGAAGAGCGCGCCCGCGAGATGGCCGCAGCCTAGCAGCCTGTGGACAAAGTCATGCGGCCCAGTTCTCCCGGTGGGGGCTCGACCGGCGATGCATCCCGGCTGAAACGCCCCCCCACCGGGAGAACTGGCGTTTCACGTCGCTCATCGTTGCGCTTCGGTCGAAATACACTCGTCGGTATTCCTCTCTCGCGCGCCTTGTCAGCCGGGCGCCTCGCCCCCACCGGGAGAACTGGCGGTTTCGGCGCTCACAGCACTTCATCCACAGACTGCGAAAGAGGAGCGTCCTGATGAGCGGCTCCGAACAGCTTCGGCTCGAAGTCATCACGCCGGGCGGGGTGGTGTTCCGGGACGATGTGGATTACGTCGAGGCGCCGGGCGTCTTCGGCTACATCGGGATCCTCCCCGGCCATGCGCCGCTCCTCTACCAGATCCGGAGCGGTCGGCTCCAGTACCGGCAGGGGGAAGCGGACCACTTCCTGGCCGTGCACTGGGGCTTTCTGGAGATCCTGGACGACACCGTAACCGTGCTCGCCGAGACCGCGGAGCGACCCCAGGACATCGATCTGGGGCGCGCCGAAAGCGCGCTCGTCCGTGCGAGGGCCCGTCTTGAGGAGTTCGGCGCCAGCTACGAAGTGGAGCGCGCGCAGCGCGCGGTAGCGCGGGCGGAGGCGCGCGTCAGAGCGGCGGAGGCAGAAGCGAACGCGCAGTAGCGAACGTCAGCAGCCTGTCGACAAAATGACGCGGCGTTTGGCCGGCGATCCATCCCGGCCAAACAACCGGTGATGAAACCCACGCGGCCCAGTTCTCCCGGTGGGGGCTCGTCCGGCGATCCATCCCGGCCAAACAACCGGTGATGAAACCCCCGCGGCCCAGTTCTCCCGGTGGGGGCTCGGCCGGCGATCCATCCCGGCCAAACAACCGGTGATGAAACCCGCGCGGCGTTCGGCTGGCGATCCATCCCGGCTGACCGCGTCGCTGCGCGCCGCTCATCGTTGCGTTTCGGTCGGAATACACCCGGGCCAGTTCTCCCGGTGGGGGCTCCTCCCTCGCGCGCCTTGTCAGCCGGGCGCCTCGCCGGCCTCGGCGCTCACGTGGGTTCCACCACCGGCTGTTCACCGCGTCGCTACGCGCCGCTCATCGTTGCGTTTCGGTCGGAATACACCCGGGCCAGTTCTCCCGGTGGGGGCTCCTCCCTCACGCGCCTTGTCAGCCGGGCCCCCACCGGGAGGACTGGCCCCACCGGGAGAACTGGGCCTCGCCCCCACCGGGAGGACTGGCCGGCCTCGGCGCTCACGTGGGTTCCACCACCGGCTGTTCACCGCGTCGCTCATCGTTGCGTTTCGGTCGGGATACACCCGGTATTCCTCCCTCGCGCGCCTTGTCAGCCGGGCGCCTCGCCGGCCTCGGCGCTCACGCCATTTTGTCGAAAGGCTGCCAGTCGTAGAATGTGCCGCATGCGCATTCGGGTTCCCGCTCCTTTCGCTGCGGCACCGATCGGCCTCCTGATCGTTTCTTTTCTGCCCGCTCCGCTGGCGGGCGGCGTCACGGAAGACGGCCGGCCGGAGGGCGTCGTGGTCGCGGGAGAGCCTTTCATCGGGCTTGCGGCGACCGCTGCCGAGCCGAAGTTAACGCTACGAGCCCCTCGGCAGTTGTTCCTTCGTCCCCGAATGCCTGGGGAGTCGCGTCGGCCCTCACTCGATGTCCGGGTCAGCGCGCGTTTCGAAGATCTGGACACCGCCGAAAACCCCGAGGACTACTACTGCCTGGAAGAAGTCTGGGACTGGGATGACGACACCGAGTCGGTGTACGAACCGGACTGCGATCCCTACGAAGAAGGCACCGAAATCGAGACGTTCTTCTTCTCGAGTCACCGCTTCTCGCTGCCGGGCACCTATCGCGTCTGGTTGCGGCTCCAGCGCAGCGGAGAAACCGTCATTGCGGGGAACGTAACCGTCCGTATCCGCAACTGATTTTCGTGGAGAGGAAACTCCCCACCCCACCCCACCCCGCGGGTGAACGCTGGTAGGTTCTTCCACAGCCTGCCAGGCGTTCCAGACTGGCGCAATCCCTAAAGGAACATCGGCATGAAGACGTTTGCAGCCCTCCTCGTCGCGTTCGGCATCGTGGTAGCCCCGCTGCATGCCCACGCGGCAGCAGCGACGGCCCCGGCAGCGGCGCCGACCATTCTGGAAGCCGCGGAGATCGCGGCAACCAGCGGCGCGTATCGCGCCCAAAACACCCGCACACTCACCACCGGAAGGATCCGGAAGGACGACAAGAAGCGGAGTGCCCTGGCCTTCGCGCTCAGCGGAGCCTTGGCGTTCGCGGGAGCCGGCCTCTGGCGCTGGTTGCCCTGCAGAAACAAGCCAGGAGAGAGTTCGATTGGAGGTCTTCAGATTGAGGGGTACGACAAGTGCTACGACCAGGATGGTCAGCGGCTGGGTTTGGAACCTCCCACCAAGGCTCTGATCGGGGCCGGGGTCGCACTCGAACTCGTCTCGCTGGCTTATCTCATCGCCCATATGCGGTCGGACGACAACTGACCGGCTGAGAATTCCCGTTTGACCGACGACCGGGCCACCTCGCCTCCGCAACGGTGCGCATCGCAGAAAGGCAACTCGGCATGAAAAAGCCCCTGGCTGCGTTCGTTGCGTTCAGCGTCCTGGTGGCGCCTCTCTACGCCGCCACCCCGGCAGGTCTCACGACGGCGCCATCCATTCTGGAAACCGCCGAGATCGCCGCCGCCAGCGGGACGTATCGGGCCCAGAACACCGCCACCATCACCACCGGTCGGATTCGGGAGGATGACAAGAAGCGGAGCGCCATCGCCTTCGCGATCAGCGGCGCTGCCGCGCTCGCCGGAGCCGGCCTCTGGCGATGGTTGCCGTGCCGAAATGTCACCCGGCATGGGGCAATCGACGCGACGAACGTATCGGGGTACTTCAAGTGCTATACCCAGGATGACCAAAGGAAAGGACTCGATACTCCTACCAAAGCGATGCTCGGCGCGGGAATCGGCCTTGAAGTCTTATCTCTGTTCTATCTCATCGCTCACGTGAGAGCGGACGACAACTGACAGGAAAGACATCTCTTCTCAACGCGCCCAGGAAGGTCGCATGGTGTCCGGCCCGGCGTTTCGCCGTAGGGCTCTTTCCGCTCTTTTCGCACCAAGGAACATCGGCATGAAGACTTTCGCCGCCCTGCTCGCTGCGCTCAGCATCGCGGTGACGCCGCTTCACGCGCATGCGCGGCTTCCGTCGTCGGGAGCTGTTCCTGCGCGAACCGCGCCTTCGATTCTGGAGGCGGCCGAGATTGCCGCGTCCAGCGGCGCCTATCGAGCGCAGAACACCGCCAGCCGCACCACCGGCAGGATCCGGGAGGATGACAAGAAGCGAAGCGCGATAGTTCTTGCAATCGCCGGCGCTGCGGCGCTCACCGGGGCCGCCCTCTGGCGATGGCTGCCGTGTAGGAACGCCCTTGAGGGAAGTTCCGCAGAGGGACTTCGCCCCAACGAGTTCACCAAACATACGAAATACCGCACGTGCTACACGGAAGACGGTGAGAGGAGAGGGTTCGAAACTCCCACCAAGTTGATGCTCGGCGCGGGAATCGGCCTCGAGATCGTATCCCTCGTCTACCTCATCGCCCACCTGAGATCGGACGAGAAGTCGCCCTAGCCGTAGGCGCGTCCTCGCCCTCCCTTGCCCGGGCCTCCACCCCTCGGCGGATCCTGGATCAACCGATCGGGCCGGGCTCCTGAGCGGTACGCCGTCCCTTCCAGGATCCGGTGTCCGGCGGCCTCGCTCGAATCCGGGCGGCCCTACCTCCGGGCTCCCGCCGCCTTGCGCTCGAGATAGTCAAGGGTCCCCCGAAGCGGCGGGATGTGGTGAGGCTCGAGGGGATAGTCGGTGTCCACGAAGGGGGCCGGATCCGTCGGCAGAAGGGCGCCCAGCCGCGCCTTCTCGGCGGCGTAGCGGGGGTCATCGGCGAGGTTGTTCCACTCTTCCGGGTCCGCTTCCATGTCATACAGCTCCTCACTCCCGTCGATGTAGCGGATGTAGTGGAAGCGTTCGCCCCGGACCGAGTACTCGGAGAACTGGTAGGTGCTGATGACGGGACGATCCCAAGGAGTATCCGGGTCCCGAAGGAGCGGCACGAGACTCCGGCCGTCCAGACCAGGCTTTTCGGGGAGCCCGCCGAGCTCCACCAGCGTGGGATAGAGGTCGAGGAGGGAGACCGTCCTCCCGGAGCGGGCCCCCGCGGGGGTTCCCTCGGGGAGGCCGACAGTTCCCTCCGGCACGCGGAACATCAAGACGACGCGGGTGAGGTTTTCCCAAAGAGCGAATTTCCTCCAGTGCTCCTTCTCCCCGAGCTGCCATCCGTGGTCCGACCAGAGGACAACGATGGTGTTCGCCGCGTGCGGGCTGGCGTCCAGCGCGTCGAGGAGCAGGCCGACCATCGCATCGGCGTAGGCGATCGAGGCCAGGTAGCCCTGCACGGCCTGACGCCACTGATCGGCCGCCAGGACGTGCTCGTGGTAGTTCCCGCCCCGCTGAGCGATCTCGACCCCGCGTTCGGGGACGTCTGCGAGGTCGTCTTCGACGAGCTGCGGGAGTTGAATCGCATCGAGCGGAAACATCTCGAAGTACTTCCGGGGGACGTACCAGGGAAGGTGGGGGCGGTAAATGCCGACCGCCAGAAAGAACGGCTCCTCGTGCTGCCGCTGTAACTGCTCGATGGCCCAGGCGACCGATTGATGGTCGCCCATTTCCTCGTCCGGGACGTCGAGGGGCGCCCAGTCGAAAGCGGTGTACATGTCCTGAAAGGCGGGCATGTTGACGGCGCCTTCTCCCTCGGGGCGCGGAGACGAAGGCATGTGTTGCTCGAGGGACGGAAAGTAATCGTCCCAGGACCTGGGATCCGGCTGGTTATTGTGGAAGATCTTCCCGGCGCCCCCCGCCCAATACCCGTGGTCGCCGAAGTACCGGGGAAGAGTCACCACGTTGGGCATTACTTCACGCCACCACTGATAGTTCGAGTACATGCCCGAGGTGTAAGTGTGATGGCCGGTCAGGAGTGCAGTTCGCGCCGGGTTGCACGAGGGAGAGGGGGTGAAGGCGCGGGTAAAGAGCACGCCCTCGTCGGCCAAACGCGAGATGTTGGGTGTCCGCGCCTGGGGATGTCCGCCGAGCGGCGCGATCCAGTCGTTCAGGTCGTCAACGGCGATGAACAGGACGTTCGGCGAACGGGCAGGGCCTTCGTCCTGGGCCAGGTCATCGGTGCAGGCAACGAGGAGCGGCAGGAGCAACGGAGCGGCTCGGAGGCGTGACAGGCGATGCGGGATGCCGGCCGGAGTGCGGTTCGACGCCGTAGAGTTTCGGGGATGCTCGGTACGGCTCAGCTTCATGGAAGATGGTCGAAGGCAGGGGCGGGACACCCCAGCCACGGATGCCGGGTCGCGGGGGTCGGCCTCCACATCGTACTCCTGTCCATCGATTCGCTCATGTGAGGCAAGGCGACAGCTCGCCGGGGTCGGGCTGGTGCCGCCCGACGGTCACGAGCTCAGGTAGTCGCAGGCAGCCTCGACGTTCGCCAGCGGTAACGAACAGACGCCCCCCCGGCACGGAAGGAACGACAAACCGCGGTCCTTGGTCCTTCCAGCCTCCTGAGCAGCCCGGACCGCCGGGAGGGCGCTTGAATTCGCGCTCCGGGAGTCGGCGAGGAGCACGACGGCGTCTCCCGACGGGATGCGCCAGAGGCGGCGGAGCGCCTCGCGCGTCTCCGCCGCATCGCCGGGTCCGACGACCACGATCTGCCGCGGCTCGGCCAGGTACCGCATCACGGCCGTCAGCATCGTGGCGAAACCCACGGGGCTCTCGACAGCCTGGGCGAAGAACGCGGAGATGGTTCCGCGTGCGGTATTGCGCCGGTGCGGCGAGCCGGTCAGGGTTGCGAGGCGCAGCAGTGCGTCGGCAGCGACCGCGTTACCCGACGGAAGAGCTCCGTCGTATCCCGTGCGGGTTCGGACGGGAAGCGCCTCGTGGTCGTCGGCGGTGGTGTAAAAGCCGCCCCCGGGAGCCGCGAAGTGGCGGTCCAGAATCTCCGCCACCTCGCCGGCTGCTGCGAGCCAGATCTCATCGAGGTCGCTTTCGAAGAGATCGAGGAGTGCCTGCAGCCAGAAGGCGTGGTCCTCGAGCATCGCGGGGACCTTCGTTTGTCCCCGGCTCCAGACCGCGAAATAGCGCCCCGCTGACCGGAGGTTTTCGAGCACGAACCGGCCCGCCGTCCGAGCAACCCGGAGGGCATCCTCGTCACCCAGTGTCCGATGAGCCCGCGCGAACGCGGTCACGGCCAGCGCATTCCAGGAAAGGAGGACTTTGTCGTCGAGGGCCGGGCGCACCCGCTGCGCGCGGACAGCGAGGAGCCGTCTCCTCGCCGCGGCCAAGGCAGGCGCGATCTTGTCCGCGGGCATCGCGAACTTTTCACCGAGAGCGGCATCGGAAGCCACCCGCCGCAAGATCGTCCGGCCCTCCCAGTTGCCACCGTCCCGAACGTCGTAGGCGGCCCGAAAGAGTTGGTTCTTCGTCCCGAGGACGGTGTCCACTTCTTCAGCTGTCCAGGTGTAGTAGCGCCCTTCCTCTCCCTCGGAGTCAGCGTCGAGCGCGGAGTAGAACGCCCCGTCCGGGCTCAGCATTTCGCCCTTCATCCAGTCGAGGGCGCCTCGCGCGTCCTCCGCGAGGGGGGCGTCTCCGGTGATTCGGTGCGCCAACAGATACACGGGGACCAGCAGCGCGTTGTCATAGAGCATTTTCTCGAAGTGGGGCGCCAACCATTCCGCATCGGTGGAATACCGATGAAACCCGCCGCGGAGCTGGTCGAAGAGACCACCGTCCGCCATCCGCCGGAGCGTGAGCAAGGACGCATCGAGCGGCGCCGCGCTGCCATGTTCCAGGTGATGCCGGAGCAACAGCGTGAGTTGCCGGCTGGGGGGAAACTTCGGCGCCGATCCGAATCCGCCGTGCACCCGGTCGTACGAATCGAGAAACTGCCTTGCGGCACGGCTCACCGGTTCCGACGTGATGAGCGTCCCGCGTGCAGCCAGGTGCCCGGGTAGCTCTGCCGCCTGGCGGAGGCGATCGAGAAGCCGCACGCCGCCCTGAAGGAGCTCGGCCCGCCGGGACCGGTCCTGCCAGACGGCGGCGATGCCGGCGAGGATGCGCGGAAAGCCGGGGCGCCCCCAGCGATCTTCCGGCGGAAAATACGTGCCGCCGAAGAACGGGGTGCGGTCCGGCGCCACGAAAACGGTGAGCGGCCAACCCCCGGCCCCGGTGGTCGCCTGAACGAAGGCCATGTAGATCTCGTCCACATCGGGCCGCTCTTCCCGATCCACTTTCACCGGGACGAACGAGTCGTTCATGACCTGGGCGGTGGCGTCGTCCTCGAAGGACTCGTGCGCCATCACATGACACCAGTGGCAACTGGAGTATCCGACCGAGAGCAGCACCGGGCAGTCGCGCCGGGCGGCTTCTTCGAAGGCGGCCGGCCCCCACGGTTGCCAGTGGACGGGGTTCTCCCGGTGCTGGAGGAGGTATGGGCTCGTCTCCAGTGCGAGCCGGTTGCCGGCCACGGTTGCGGCTTCCGCCACCGAATCGTCCCGAGAGAAGTTGGAGCTCAGGGGCCGGTGGAATTCGTCTCCGCCGGCGTTGCGGCGAGTCGTTCGCCGCCCCAGCGAATCGCGGCCGTGCCGATGGTCAATCCCGCGCCGACCGAACTGAACAGAATCAGATCTCCTGGGGCCAACAACGACCGGTCGAGAGCGTCGCGGAGCGCGGTGGGAATCGAAGCAGCAGTCGTATTGCCGTACTTGTGAATGGTCTTGACTACCCGCTCCGGAGGAAGCTGAAGCCGCCGCGCGACCGCGTCGATGATCCGGGCATTCGCCTGATGGCACACCAAAACGGAGATCTCCTCGCGGGAGAGTCCCAATTCCGCCAACAGTTCTTCGGCGGCCTCGGCAGAATTGCGCACGGCGAAGCGGAAGACGGCTTTCCCCTCCTGCTTCAGATAGTGCTCCCTGCGGTCCACCGTTTCGTGGGTGGACGGGCGAACACTGCCGCCCGCCGGCATCTTGAGCAGGTCACACCCGGAGCCGTCCACCTTATTGTTGAACCCGAGGATGCCCTCGCCGTCGTTGGCAGCTTCAAGAAGGACAGCCCCCGCAGCGTCTCCGAACAAGATGCAGGTGGAGCGGTCTTCGTAATCGGTGATCGAGCTCATGACGTCGGCTCCAATCACCAGCGCCCGCTCCACGGCCCCACTAGCGACGAATTGGGTCCCCGCGGCGAGGGCGAAGTTGAAGCCACTGCAGGCGGCCGAGAGATCGAAACCCCAGGCGCGTCGGGCTCCGATCTGGTCCTGAACCAGGCACGCGGTTGCCGGAAAGTTCATGTCGGGAGTGACCGTTGCGACGACGATCAGGTCGATGTCCTCCGCCGACATTCCGCGCCGGCGAAGCGCGTCTTCAGCAGCTCGGGCGGCGAGGAAGGAGCACCCGGTCCCCTTTTCGACGATCCGGCGCTCGCTGATGCCCGTCCGGTCCCGGATCCACTGGTCTGATGTGTCCACCATCTTTTCCAGATCGTCGTTCGATAGCACGCGATCCGGAAGATAGGCCCCGACCGCACTGATCGCGACCCGGCGAATGGCGTGGGAGGTCCGTTCAGAGCTAGGCAGTTGAATCACAAACTTCTCATTCCCTGGCGTGAATCTGTTTCGAGGATCGGCGGCGGCCTTCAGGAGCCTGTGGACAAAGTCACGCGGCGTTCGAGCGGCGATGCATCCCGGCTGAACCGCGCCGCTTCGCGTCGCTCATCGTTGCGCTTCGGTCGATATACACCCGGTATTCCTCCCTCGCGCGCCTTGTCAGCCGGGCGCCTCGCCGCTCTCGGCGTTCACGCCACTTCATCCACAGGCTCCGAGATGGTACGCCAGAACGCGACTCTCGGCCCTCACGACCCTTTGTTCACGGGCCGCCAAGCGCCTGCAAGGGCCGCTTTTTCGGGTGGGGGGTGGCGGTGCCCGCCCGTCGGGAACCGTCGGGCAGCGATAATCTGACTCGATGACACGTGACGACCCAGCGACTCGTCCGCCCGCGGAGGCGGCCGCGTTCTACGATCTGGACGGCACCCTGATTCGCACGAACCTCGTCCATGTTCTCGGGTACTACGCCCGTAACGACCAGGGACTTCTTCGCAGTCTCAAATCGGCCATGTCGACGCTGGTCGGCATTCCCCTGTTCCTGGCGACCGACTTCTACAGCCGCAAACTCTTCAACGATCTCTTCTTCAAGTGGTACCGCGGCCAGTCCTACGACCGGTTGCGCTCCCTTTCCGGCGATCTGTACCGACAGGTGATCCGTCCCGGGATCTATCCGGGAACCCGGGCGCTCATCGAGCAGTCGCGTCGCAGCGGTCTCCGTCAGGTCGTCGTTACGGGGGCGTTGGAGGTGTCCGTCCGCCCTCTTCTCGACGACCTGGGCATTACCGAGTTCGTCTCGAATCGCCTCGAGTTTGCGGACGGCCGGGCTACCGGCCGGCTGTCTCCGCCGGTCATGGCGAGCGCCAGCAAGGCGCTCTGGATCCGCGAGTATGCGGAGCGCGAAGGGCTTTCGTTGAACGATAGTTACGCCTACGCGGACAGCATGTCCGACCTGCCCATGTTGAGCGTGGTGGGACATCCGACCGCAGCCAATCCCGATGTCCGATTGAGGAGCACGGCGCGTCACCACGATTGGCCGGTCATTGATTTGAGCCGGCCGAACGCCACCCCAGCGCTTTAGCAGCCTGTGAACGAAGTCACGCGGCGTTCTCGGCCGGCGATCCATCCCGGCTGAGACACTCCGCTGCGCGTCGCTCATCGTTGCGCTTCGGTCGAAATACACTCGGTATTCCTCCCTCGCGCGCCTTGTCAGCCGTGCGCCTCGCCGACCTCGGCGCTCACGCGACTTCATCCACAGGCTGCTAACCGTTAGGAAGGATGCGAACCCCATGACCCCCGCCCTGCGCCATAAGACCGATCCCGGCATCGTTTTCATCGATAACGATTCGGCTGCCCGCGTCCTGCACTACGGGGAGGACTTTCTCGAGGAGCACCTCCCGGTGGGAACCCGGGTCATTTATCCGCCGCCGCCGATCCGGGGCTTGCCGAATCCGCGCGGCGCGATCCGGCACGCCCTCAACCACCCGTTGGGCTGCGATCCGCTCCACGCGCAACTTCGTCCCGGAATGCGGGTCACCATCGCTCTGGACGACATCAGCCTTCCCCTGCCGCCGATGGCGACTCCCGACGTGCGCCAGACCGCTCTCGAGATCGTGCTGGAGATGCTCGGCGACCACGGCGTGGACGATGTTCACCTGATCATCGCGAACTCGCTGCATCGGAAGATGACCGAGTCGGAGATGCGCCGGATGGTGGGTCCGGACATCCACAAGGCGTTCTACCCGAGTCGCTACTACAACCACGATGCCGAGGATCCGAACGGGATGGTTCCCTTGGGAAAGACCCGTCACGGGGAGCCGGTGCGGATCAATCGCCGGGTTACGGAGAGCGATCTCGTCATCTATCTGAACATCAACCTCGTCCCCATGGATGGGGGTCACAAGTCGGTGACGGTGGGTCTTTGCGACTACGAAAGCCTGAGGCCCCACCACGAGCCGCAGACGATCCGCGATTCCGACGGCTACATGGACCCGGACCGGTCGGAGCTCAGCCGCAAGGTGGACCGGATGGGGAAGATCGTGGACCGCCACCTCAACGTGTTTCACGTGGAAACGGTGCTCAACAATCGGATGTACGCGGATGCCCTCTCGTTCCTGGGGAAGGACGAGGATGAGTTCAGCGATCTCGACCGGCTGAAGCTCGCGGGGACCCGCTGGGCGCTGAGCCGGCTACCCCCGGCGGCGAAGCGGAAGTTTCTCCACCGCATCCCCGGCGCCTTCGAACTGATCGGCTGCTACGCAGGCCGCACGGAGCCCGTCCACGAGCGCACGCTCGAGCGTTCGTTCCAGCAGTACACCGTCCCGGTGAAGGGACAGTGCGACATTCTGCTCTCCGGGATTCCCTACATCTCGCCCTACAACGTGAACTCGATCCTGAACCCGCTGCTCGTGCAGGTCATGGGGCCGGGCTACCTGTTCAACCTCTACCGAGGCAAACCCCTGATCAAGAAGGGCGGCACGCTGATCCTCGCCCACCCTTGCTACGACGACTTCGATCCGCTCTTTCACCCCAGCTACATCGAGTTCTTCCACCGGTTGCTCCCGGAGACGCGGGATCCGTTCGTGCTGCGGACCAAGTACGAGGAGGAATTCGCCCATAACCCGTCCTATGTGCAGATGTACCGGGACGGGAACGCGTACCACGGAGCTCATCCGTTCTTCATGTGGTACTGGGGCGAAAACGGACGCCAGCACGTCGGGCGGATCATCGTGGCGGGGGCGAAGAACCAGCACGTCCCCGAAATCCTCGGCTGGGAATCGGCGGAAACGGTGACCGAAGCCATCGCCATGGCGCGGAGCACGCACGGCCGGTCCGCTGAAATCACCATGCTCCACGTTCCGCCGATCATGATCCCCGAGGTGTCCTGAGGTCTGCAGCCAGAGTGACCGACCTGAACCCCCGGCCCCGAATCCATGTGGGCGAAGCCTTCGCCGGACGAAGCATCTTCCTGCTCGGCGGAACGGGGTTCCTGGGCAAGGTGTGCCTCGGGATGCTGCTCGAGTTCTTCCCCGAGATCCGCCGGGTGTACCTCATGGTGCGGGCGGTCGGCGAGCGGGAAAGTCGGGTGCGTTTCGAGGACATCATGGAAAACTCCCCGGCCCTTTCGCCGCTTCGCGAGCGTCACGGGACCGGCCTCCGCGATTTCCTCGACGAAAAGGTCGTCGTCCTCGGCGGCGACATTACGAGCGACAACCTCGGCTATTCGGAAGCGCGGGCCGCCGAGGTGGCTGCTGACATCGACCTTGTCCTTAACTGCTCCGGCCGCGTGACTTTCAACCCGTCCCTGGATGCCGCCCTTCAGACGAACGTCCACGGCACCAGGAACACCATCGCCTTTGCCCGGAGGATGAAACGGCCGGCGCTCGTGCACATCAGCACGTGCTTTGTCGCGGGCATGCGATCCGGCGAGATCCGGGAAGACGAACCGCTGATCGGCTACTTCCCGCGGCGAGATCGCGAAGATCAGGAATTCTCGGTGGAGAAGGAGATCGACGACTGCGAGAGGCTCGCGGCGCGGGTGCGCGACGAGGCGGAGGACAAGTCGCGGGTGGATGCTTTTCAGGAAGCCGCGCGAAGGCGGTTTGCCGAGGAAGGTCGTGATCCGGACGATTTGCGTTCGCTGTCGCTCGCCATTGCCCGGGAGCGGAAGGAATGGATCCGGATGCGGCTCCGGGATCTCGGCATCGAGAAAGCGCAAGGCTGGGGCTGGCCGAACATCTACACCTATACAAAGAGCTTGGGAGACCAGCTCGTCGCCGGTGCGGAGGGGGTTGCGCGGGCGATCGTCCGTCCCGCAGTAGTGGAAAGCGCCATCTCATTCCCCCACACCGGGTGGAACGAGGGCTTTACCACGAGCGCTCCGCTCGTCCGGATGGCCCTTCGCGGACAGAATCTGTTTCCGGTGGGCTCGGGGGTGGTCCTGGATATCGTGCCGGTGGACCTGGTTGCGTCGGCCACCCTTGCCGTAGCTGCCGAAACCATGGTGTCGGAGCCCCACCTCGTGTACCAGGTGGCGAGCGGCGACCGCAATCCGGCGCGGGTGGAACGACTCGTCGACCTCGTGGGGATCTACAAGCGTCGCCACTTCCGCGATAAACCGACCGGGGTGAAGCTTTGGAACGAGGCGCTCGCCCGGATGGAGGCGCAGGCGGTTCGCGCCGATCGTTTCGAAAAACACACCCTCCAGTGGATGCGCCGGTCCGCTTCCGCGCTCTCGGATGCCTTGGAGCGGGTTGGCGACGGGCCCCTTGGCCCCCTGGTTGGAGTCGTCGAGGCATTGCAGCGGAACGTGGATTCGTTCGAGGACTTTGTCGTCCAGGGCGAACGCCAGTACCACACCTTCCGGCCGTTCATCGCTGGCGAAAAGTTCATTTTCCGCGCCGACCACACGCGGGATCTTTTTTCCCGACTCGATGGGAACGACGGAAAGCTCTTCTTCAATCCCGAAGAAATCGACTGGTACGACTACTGGCTCCACGTACACCTGCCCGGGCTCGAGCGCTGGGTTTTCCCGGCCCTCGAGGATCAGGAGCGCGGCCAACGGCGGGCGCAGCGCCGGGTCTATACCTACCGAACCCTCAACGAGCTCTTCGAAGCCTGTACCAAAAACCACGCCGGACGGGTCGCGATGCGGATCACCCGGAACGGTCGAGAGGAGCGGTACACGTATGCCGACCTCCGGGAATGCGTCGTCAGAGCCGCCGCATTCCTGGCCGGGCAGGGGCTGACCGCGGGCGATCACGTCGGACTGATCGGAGAAAACTCCCCCGAGTGGGGAATGGCGTACTTCGCGATCCAGCGAATCGGAGCGACCGCGATTCCTCTCGAGCGCGATTTGCGTCGCGAGGAAATCGCCCGGCTGCTCCGTCTGGGAGACGCCAAAGCGATCTTGATGAGTGATTCGCTATACGAGCGGCATTCGGGGCTCTCCAGTCAAAACGGCGCGGTGCCACCGGTTGCGGCACACCCATTTCGGGAGGTCTTTGCCCTTGGTGAGGAACCAGCGGAGGAGGCGGATCCCTCAGCACCCGTCAGGTCCAGCCCGGGTGCGCTCGCTTCCATCCTCTTCACCTCCGGAACGACCGGGACGCCCAAGGGGGTGATGCTGACCCACCGGAATTTCACGGCGCTGGTGGCGAAGCTGCTGTCGATTTACGACATCAACGAAAAGGACGGTGCGCTCAGCATCCTGCCGCTTCACCACTCGTTCGAGTTCACCACCGGCTTCCTGCTCCCGCTGTCGCGAGGCGCGCAGATCGCCTATCTGGAGGAGATCGGGCCCGAAGCGATCAATAGCGAACTCCAGAAAGGGCATACCACCTGCATCGTGGGAGTTCCGGCCCTCTGGGACCTTCTGCGGCGACGCATTCTGGCTCCTTTCGCTGAGCGATCCCAACGTGCGGAGGATCTCGCCACCGCTCTGATCGACGCGGCGCATCTGCTCCGGGAAGACACGGGGGTGAACATCGGTCCCGCGGTCTTCCTTCCCGTACACATGGCGCTGGGCGGCAGGATCCGCTATCTCATCAGTGGCGCCGCGGCCCTTTCCGAGGCCACCTGGAAGACTTTCCGGGGCCTCGGCTTCCATATCGGCCAGGGATACGGCCTCACCGAGGCCGCGCCCGTATTGACAGTGACTCCGCCCGAGGGTGCCGTTCCGGTCGGCAGCCTGGGCAAGGCGCTTCCCGGCATCGAAATTCGCATCGTGGATCCCGACGCCTCCGGGGTCGGCGAAGTCGCCGCCAAGGGCCCGACCGTCATGGCGGGGTACTACGGGAACGAAGAAGCGACCGCGGAGGCGCTTCGGGACGGCTGGCTCTACACGGGTGACCTGGGACGAATCGACAAGGAAGGACACCTCTTCCTGGTCGGCCGTCGCAAGGACGTGATCGTGGACAGCGGCGGCAAGAACATCTACCCGGACGAGGTGGAGGAGATCTACGCGGCGCCGGAGTTGATCGGCGAACTTGCGGTGGTTGGACTGCCCGACGGGATGGCCGAACAGGTGGCTGCGATCGTCGTTCCCAAGGAAAAAACACCGGAAGGGAGACAGCGGGTCGAGACCCACTTCCGGTCCATCTCGTCCCGGCTTGCCCTTCACAAGCGCGTGAAGACCCTCGAATTCCGGGAAGAGGCCCTGCCGCGCACCGCTACCCGCAAGGTGAAGCGGGCCGAACTGGTGCGCTGGCTGCGCGACCGGCGCCGCGAAGCGGCCGCCGAAGCTGGCGAGGATGCTCAGGCGGGCAACAGGATCCTCGAGGTAATCGCCTCCATCTCCGAACGGCCGGTTTCGGAGATCAGGCTTTCCGGATCCCTTGCTGAAATCGGGTTCGACAGCCTCATGTACAACGAACTCGCGGCCGCGCTGGAGAGCGAATTCGGGGAAACGGTGGCTCCCGAGGCGCTCGCCAACATGAGCACGATCGGGGAACTGGTCGCCGCCGTCCGCTCCTCCGGGTCCGGCAGCAAGGGGCGCCGCCCACGCCGTACCGAGCCGGCAGGAAAGGCAGAGAAGGACGAGATCAACATCCCGCCGGCAGTCGCCAAAGCCGGCCGGGCCGCCCTCGTCGAGGTCCAGCGATGGTTCTACCACCAGGTTCTGGACCCGACCTTCACGGGACGGGCGTATGTCCCGAACCACACGAACTATCTGGTGGTGGCGAATCACGGCTCCCATCTCGACATGGGACTCGTGAAGATGGCGCTCGGAGACGCCGGAGCGAACCTGGTGGCGCTGGCGGCGGCGGATTATTTCTTCGACAATCGCGTGAAGCGCACTTTCTTCCGCAACTTCACCAATGTGGTGCCGATGGAGCGTCGGGGTTCGCTCCGCGAATCACTGGACCGTGCCGCGGGGTATCTGAACCAGGGCTACAGCGTGCTCGTCTTTCCCGAGGGGACCCGTTCGCGGAGCGGCCGCATCCAGGAATTCCGGCGTGGCTTCGCCCATCTCGCTTTCCGCAGCCGGGTGGGAGTCCTCCCGATGCACCTCGACACGTGGAGCGCATTCCCACCGGGCGCGGTCGGCCTCCGCTCGCGCTCGGTAGCGGCCCGGATCGGTCCTTTCCTTTCCCCCGACTTTCTGCTCCGCTTCACTGAGGGTGGGGTCGGGAGCGCGGTCGCGGAGCGGCGGGTGACCGTACTTGTTCAGGAGATCGTGGAACGGTTGGGTCGGCAGGAACCCATTCATCTCGAGGAACAGGCCGCCCGCATCCTTGATGAGGCCGGCCGCCCGGGGAAGGCCCCGGAACCTTCTACGAGGTCCCGGCCGAGAGCGGAGCCCACCCCGGTCGGCTGAGTTGTAGCAGCCTGTGAACAAAGTCACGCGGCGTTCGACCGGCGATCCATCGCGGCTGAACCGCGCCGCGCCGCGTCGCTCATCGTTGCGTTTCGGTCGGAATACGCCTGGTATTCCTCCCTCACGCGCCTTGTCAGCCGGGCGTCTCACCGGTCTCGGCGCTCACGTCACTTCATCCACAGGCTGCTAAGAACAGGAACGAGCGCCCGATGCCAGGAGAGAGTTCGCGATCGCCTGCGGTGCTGGTTACGGGAGCGACGGGTTTTCTGGGAAGGCACCTGCTGCCGCTGTTGCTTGAGGACGGCGCGCCGGTCCGGGTGTTGTCGCGGCAGCCGGCGCCCGACCTCACGGATCGCGGCATCGAAGTGGTGCTGGGCGATGTTGCGTCGGGAGCCGGACTGCGTGAGGCCCTCGATGGGATTGACCGGGTCTTCCACCTGGCCGGACGAGTCTCCCGAGACCCCGAGGCGGCGGCCGGCCTGCAGCGGGTCCATGTGGAAGGGACGCGCAAACTGGCCGAGGCCGCCCGGCAAGCCGGAGTGGAGCGGATCGTGCTGGTTTCGACAAGCGGGACGATCGCCGTCTCCCGAAACCCCGAACCCGAGTGTGACGAGACCGCGCCCGTCCCCATCGGGCTGATCGGAGGGTGGCCTTACTACCGGAGCAAATGGCTGCAGGAACGGACGCTCCTGGGGTCCGCCGGCGACACCGGGGTGGTGATCGTGAATCCGTCCCTGCTCCTCGGCCCCGGAGACGAAAGGCTGTCCTCGACCGGTGACGTACTGCGCTTTCTCTCGGGTCAGGTGAGGGTGATCCCTCCCGGTGGGCTGAACTTTGTGGATGTCCGGGACGCCGCCGCCGGGGTCCGCTCGGCCATGGTCAAGGGTAGAAGCGGCCACCGCTACCTGCTCGGGGGCCACAACTGGAGCTTTCGAGAGTTCTTTGCCCGACTCGGTGAGGTCTCGGGCACCCCGGCGCCCCGCCTTCGGCTCTCGCGCAACCTCTATACGGTGGGAGGCCTGTTGACCGAGGAACTCGCCCGCCAGATCGGCCGGGAACCCGCGGTAGACCGTATCAGCCGGGAAATGGCCGCCTGCTATTGGTACTTCACTTCAGAAAAGGCGGCCCGGGACTTGGGTCACGAGGCGCGCGACGGACGGGTCACCCTGCTGGAGACGGTGAACTGGCTCAAAGGCCCGCGAACAAAATCACGGGGCGTCTGACCGGCGATCCCGTCACTTCATCCACGGGCTGCTAGCAGCCGGTGGTGGAGCCCGGGTGAGCGCCGAGAGCGGCGAGGCGCCCGGCTGACAAGGCGCGTGAGGGAGGAATACCGGGTGTATTTCGACCGAAACGCAACGCAGAGCGCCGCAAAGCGGCGTGGTTCAGACGGGATGGATCGCCGCTCGAACGCCGCTTGGGTTTCACCATGGGCTGCTAGAGGTCGACGGCTCTCCTGATCCGGACCGCGCCGCGGGCCACCGACACGGTGAGCGCTTCCTGCCAGCGAGCGATTTCACCGTCTACTTCGGAGAGCAGCTCGTGTCCGTGTCCCGTGTCGCGGGACGAATCCAGCGCCTCGATCACGGCGCGCGAGATCCGGTGATGCTCGATCTCCCGGCGTCCGAAGTGTGCTCCCCGGGTGAGCCGGAACACGGCATCCAGCAGCGCGAGAGGACCGAGCGGTCCGACCAGAACCGCATCCAGTAGCCCATCACCGGGGTCGGCGGGTGGGGCGAGGCGAATCCCACCACCAAATCGGCGCGAGTTGAGGAAGGTGAGGTTCAGGAGCGTTCGGGGTCTCGCGGGGGCTCCGTTGAGGCCGACGCGGAACGACAGCGGCTGGAAGACGGTGATTTCCCGCGCCGCGGCCGCTGCGTAGGTAGCCCGGCCCGAGCCGCTGCCCCGGGAAGCCCTTTCCGCAACCGACGCCGCGAGCCCCAAGGAGAAACTGTTCAGGAAGAATCGGGAGGACCCGGCCGCGTCCTCGATATACCCGAGATCCGTAGGCTGGGCCGGGGTCCGGCTCACGAAATGGGCCGCTTCCGGCAGGCGGGCAGGGATCCCGGCATCGCTGGCAAAGTCGTTGCCGGTGCCGCTTGGAAGAAGGCCCAATTCGGCGCTGCCGCCGGACAGGACAAGACCCCGGGCCACTTCGGAGGCAGTGCCGTCCCCCCCGTAGGCGATCAGGAGGGACCGCTCGTTACCCTCCGCCCGGGCGATCCGCTCCGCGTGGCCAGCCTCCTCGGTCCAGACGAGATCGTGCGGACCAAGCCGATCGGCGACGAGTCCGGAGGCGGCCCACCAACGATCCCGTCCGCTGCCATCCCCGGCCTGGGGGTTTGCGATCACCAGGGGAAGGCCGCTCATTCCACTGAAACCCCGACCAAACGCGTGATCGCGCATATGCTACTCGCCTCTCGGCGCGGCAGGGCGCCACACGCGGCGCCGCTCCGCCAGAGCGCCCTTGCCCCTATCCCCCTTGAAGGCGCCCGCCACCGTCCCCTTGCCACGCCCTGAGTCTTGCCGGGCCGCGACTGCGCCGGCACTGCGATCCGAGACCCCGTGAACCGGTTCTTCAGCAATTTGGGCCGATTCCTGGCAGGCCTGATGGCGGGAATTCGGGACGGCATTGCGCGCGGGATCATACGGGCGCACGTCCCGCCGAACGCCGTGACCCTCGCGGGTCCCGTCGCGATGACGTTCGTCTTCTGGCCCCTCCTTGAGGGGGATCAGTGGACCGCCGGCTGGGTAGGGTTGCTCGCGATCACCTTCGATGCGCTTGATGGTGCGGTAGCCCGCATGTCCCGCGGGGTCACGCGTTTCGGCGCCTATCTGGATTCCGTAGTGGATCGCTACGCCGACATGTTGCTTATGTTCGGTCTGCTCGTGTATCTGCTCGCGTACTCCCACGGACCGGAACAGGGTCTTTGGCTCGCGATCTGGTGTCTCGCCACCGCGGGGACTGTCGCCACTTCATACGCCCGCGCCCGCGCCGAGAACGTCATTCCCGGCTGTGAAATCGGATTCCTGGAGCGTCCGGAACGCACGGTCGGCATCATCGTCGGACTCGTGGCCGGGAACGTCCACGCTTCATTGATCGTGGTCGCGATCCTGGGGAATGTGATCGCAGCGCAGCGGATCTACTACACCCGCGCGGTGCTGGACGGCAGGACTCCGGCCGCCGGCTTCCGCTTCTGGAGCTATCGGCGGGGCAGCGCCGAGCACGCGATGCTCTCCACCGCGGGTTTCTTCTTCATCGTCTTCGGACACCTGCTCATCCCGGCGCCCGCCTGAGCGCGCGTGAGCAGGTGGTGGCGAAACCCGAGCGGCCCAGTTCTCTCGGTGGGGGCTCGCCCGGCGATGCATCCCGGCCAAACAGCGGGTGGTGGAACCCACGCGGCCCAGTTCTCCCGGTGGGGGCTCGGCCGGCGATCCATCCCGGCCAAACAGCGTCGCTGCGCGCCGCTCATCGTTGCGTTTCGGTCGAAATACACTCGCGAAATACACTCGGTATTCCTCCCTCACGCGCCTTGTCAGCCGGGCGCCTCGCCCCCACCGGGAGGACTGACCGGGCTCGGCGCTCACCCGGGTTCCACCACAGGCTACTAGCCCGAGCGAGAAGTCCCGCTGCCGCCTGAGCGCCAGCGGGAACATGCGACGGCCACCGGAACCTGCGAAACCGCAGATCCGACGGCGCCGTCTTAGCGTCTCAGCAGCCGCGAGAGGCTATTCGACGTAGCTGTAGCCGCAGTTCTCGCAGGTCCAGGTCCGGCCCTGTCGGTACATGAGAGCCCCGCACTGCGGGCAGGCCCGGGTGTCCTCGTCCCCGGAGTCCTCGGCGAAGAGGGCGTCGTAATCGATCTCCTCCTGCGTCTCTTCGTCTTCCTTCTTTTCCTCTTCCTGCTGCTGGGCAGCCGCGAACGAGGCGGCGCCCACCACGCCGGCGAAGGCGAAGCCGGCCCTCCTGAGGAATGCGCGACGGTTCAGGTCGTCCATTTTGGGTGATCTCCTTGGTTTGTTGGTCGGGACCTGGGTCCGCTGCTCAGTCGCCGTAACCGACGGTCGAGCGCGCAAACTCCTTGATCTTCTCGGCGGTCCGGCGCTCTTCCACGATCTTCTCCCAGTCAACCGCGGGCTCTTTCACCTCGGCGGTCGGCGGAAGGATGTACTTCGGCAGGTTGTACTCGTCCTTGAACATCTGGGTCCGGACGTGCCCGGTGGCGTACTCGGCGTTCTCACCCGACATGAGGTAGACCAGCGTCGGAACGACGTCCCGCCGCTGCACCCGCTCGGTCACGGTGTGGCCCTTCTTGAAGTCGGGCCCGAGCGCCATGAACCACACGTAGTGGGCGTAGTAGTTGCCCGGGCTGTGGCCAAGCTGCCCGTAGATGTTCACTTCGTCGTCGCGGCCGCACTCGGGACGGATCACCAAGGCGGTGGTGTCCCTGAGGTACGAGTCGGATTGGATCTGGCGCCACAGGTTGCCGATCAGCTCATCGGTGGTCTTGATGTGCTTGATGTACTCCCAGTAGTCCGTGTTGTAGTCCCAGAACCCGAAGTCGGCGTGCGCGTCATCCAGCGCGAGGATCTGCGCGGTGATGGACTTCGGCTTGAACTCCTTGAGGATCTGAGGCACCAGGGTCAGCACCTGGGCGTCCCCGTAGGGGATCTCCCGGTTGATGACCGGCTCTCGGGTGGATGGCGGGATGTACGACTTCTGCGCCAGCACGCCGTCGACGAAGTCCACGACCTGCTGCCGCTCCTTCGGCGTATGCCCGAGGCCCTTCTCGACGTTCAGATCCACGATCTGTGCGCCGGTGAGCTTCTGTTCCGGATAGAAGATCCGGTTCATCGTGAGGCTCGTGGACCCGTGCTTCACGCCGTATTCCGGATGCTGGCTGAAGTGCTTCACGTCCCAGGTCCAGGCGCGGTAGTAGGACGCACCCTGGAGGGTCCAGAAGTCGGTCGCCTTCCCGCCGGCCTTCTTCCGGATGTACTCGGCCCAAGTGGGGTAGCGGGGCCGCTGGGCGGGAGCATCCACGCCGCTGAGCACCTCGGAGTACATGTAGCCGTGGAGGTTGGCGGTCTCGCCGTAATCCTCGGTGAAGACCGTGCCGTCGGCAGCCATCTTCGTCTGGTAGGGCGAGTGCTCCGGGTTGTCGATGACGTCAATCTTCCGGGCGCCGTTGCCCAGAATGATGGTCACCAGATGCTTCGTCTTGAAGCCCGGATTCGCCGGCAGCACCATGCCGCCCTGAGGGATCCCGGCGCCCGCTTCAAAGATGGGGCTGCCGGCGGCGTTCCGCGTGGAAAGCACTGCACCGGCACTGGCTGCCGCGCCCAGTTTGAAAAAGTCGCGGCGGTCGAGCGTTTTGGCGGTCATCGCGGACCCTCCTTGCCGCCTTCTTCGGCGGTCTCGGTGTCTTCGTTGTAGAAGTTCACGGTGATTCCGTCTATCTCGGAATCGCGATCCTCGTAGTACGTGTAGAAGTTACGCGCCTCGTCGGAGATGCCGAGCCGCACCAGCTCCCAATCCCCCCACTCCATCGTGTCGGTGACGGTGAAGGAGCCGGTCCAGATGTGGGGCTCGGGGAGCTTCGAAGGACGGTTCAGCGCCACGAAGCCGCCCATCTCCGGGGTGAGGCTCTTGAGCTTCACCTTGATGGCATCGGCGCCGTTTGGAGAACGAACGTATCCCTCGATTCCATGCACGCCCGAGAGGTTGTCCTCGGCGAGGACCGTGAGGCCAACCTGTTCTCCGAGCTTGGCTTCGAGCTTGGTGAACTGGACCGCCAGCACCTTGGCCGGCACCTGGTCGATCATTTCCCTCTCCTGGTCCACCTGCACCGTGGCGGCTTCCATCAGCGGTTCGGTCCGGTTGAAGTAGTACCGGATGTTCGTCGCGTGGTCCTTCAGCGTGATGCGCATGAGCTGCCATTCGCCGCCCTCGTACCACTGCGGGATCTGGAGCGCGCCCCGGAAGAGGCCCGGCTGGCCGCCCACCATCACCATGGTCGAGCGAATCTGATGGTAGCCGCTCGGCGAAACCCAGACCGTTTCCGCCTCCGTGGGCCCGGAGACCTCGTCCTCGGCGATCACGCTGTACTTGATGAGGCCGCTTCCGGCCCGGACACGGTCGGTTTCGACCGCGACGGACTTGAGGGTCGGTGCAGTGATGTCCACGCTGTCGCTCGGGGTCACCTCGAAGCCGATCGGCTCGCCGTCGTCGTCCTGCATCGCCCGGTGGAAATCAGCCCAATAGGCCTTCCGGTCGCCGACCTTGTCGGCGATGATCGTGGTGCCGACCACATAGCGGCCGGGGGCCGCGAAGCGGGAGAGCTTGCCGCGGCCGAGGAAGAGGGTCTCGTCGTCCTCGTGGGGCTTGAAGTTGATGTACATGGTGGCCGCGCGGCCGAGCTCTTGGTTGTAGAACAGGGAGACGAACGACTGGGCCTTGTTGTAGGGGGAAAGCACCCGGGCGATGGCGCGAACCTCCTCTCCCGGAGCCACCTCCTTGGAGAGCACCCTCATCTCGGTGAGCACCGGCGGAAGCTGGTTGCCGGTGAGGTCCACTTCCTTGAGCTGCTGGTCGCGGCGCCGGTACTGGTACTGCTCGGGGACGCGAAGCTCGGGCGCCAGACCCCAGCCGCCGTCATCGTGTCCGCTCGAACTCATCACCCCGAACTCGTTCAGCACGTCGTGCGGCTCAAGGAGCGGATGCGTCTTGCCCTCGGGTGGCTTCGGTTCCGCTTTTTCGTCCTGCGCCGCGGCAAACCCGCCGAGCAACAGCAGTGCGGCGCCAACGGCGAGAAGGCCGACTGCCGAGCCTTTGGGTGTCTTGAGATGGCGGTAGTGGCTCTTCATGGGGGGAGTACTCCGTTCGCCCGAGGATGGCCGGCGGGCAAGGAATTCCTGTCGCGGGAACCAGTGCTTATACGGCTGACGGGGGGTTGAAGTCAAATGGGATGCCGTTCTCAGCCGCCCGCGGGGAGGCCTGATCCGCCTCCCGGCCCGGCGGGCCACCGGCAAGTCAGACGCGGACGGAACGGACAAATTCTGCGGCGCTCCGGATTCCCGGACTGATTCCGACCCGTTCGGCCAGCCTTCTCAGGTCCCACTGCGCGACCGTCCGCATATCCAGCCGCAGCTGGCCGTCCAGGCCATCGAAGACCGCGCGATAGTCCCGGATCGCTCCGTCCAGATCTCCGGCCGCCAGCCGGGCCGTCGCGAGGAGCAACCGCTGCCGGTCGGAGCCCGACGGGTCCATCCCCTGGGCTTTCTCGAAGAGCCCGACCGCTTCCTGATGGCGGCCCTGGAGGTACACCGCGTTCGCCAGGTTGTAGTGTCCAAAGACGAAGTCGGGGGCGAGTTCCAGCGCCCACCGGAAAGCGCGCTCTGCCTCTGCGAGCCGGCCGAGTTCCCGCAGGGTGACCCCGAGGTTCGACGCGAGGGAGTGGCTGAGCGGATCGAGGTGGGCGGCCCTCTCCAGCTCGGCGAGCGCTTCGTCCGCTCGTTCCAGCTCGCCAAGGGCCGCCCCGGCGTTCGCCCAACCGGGAGCGAATTCCGGGAGCGTGTCCGTCGTGCGGCGAAAGGAATCGAGCGCCGCTTCCAGGTCGTCGAGGACGATCAGGGTCTTGCCGAGTTCGAAGTGGGCCGCGGCCAGCGTTTCATCGCGTTCGATTGCCCGCCGAAACGCAGCTGCCGCCTCCGTCGGTTTCCTCTGTTCGTTCGCGGAACAACCGGCCAGCAGGTGGCCCATCGGGCTATCCCCGTCCTCGGCGGTCGCTGCCGCCGCCGCCTTGACGCGTACGACCGCGGTTGGAGCGTGGAGCGCAATTCGCAGTAGCTCCGCGCCACTTCCCGCGCGATGCAGTTCCGCTTCGCCCGGCCCCGAAATCGGCGCCGCGGATGCGGGCGAGACCGGTTCGCGCGCCACCTCAAACTGACAGGCGGCGCCCCCTCCAGCGAGCATATCGGCGGCGCGACGCACCACTTCGTCCTCCTGGGCGGAGGCCACGACCAACCGGTTTCCGGCTCCGAGCTGGCTGAGACGGGCCAGCACATAGGCGGGAGTGGCGACCGCCGGAAGGGGCGGCGTTTCGTCGAGTCTTCCCCGACGACGGACTACGGCCCGGCAGGGGAACGCCCGATGAAAGTCGGAGAGCAGGACGGCGCCCGCCTGGCCCGGAATGGGGTCCAGGCGGTGCAAGGAAAGCGGCAGGTCCTCCATTGCCGGGGCGGGCGCCACGACTTGACGCTCTCCGGACACTGCCTCGGCCGCCGTGGCCCGGGCCAACTTACCGTCGCAGCTCAGCACCAGGAGCCACCGTCCCCCGCCGGAGGGTCTCCGGTGGGGAGGCCAGCCGTTTGCCGCCGAAATGGCCGGATTGGCGTTTTCGGTTTCCGAACCGGCGAGGGACGTCGGGCGGGTGGCCCAGAGGCTTGCCGCGTTCGGGGACATGGCCACCGATTCTAAGCACCGGAGACATCGGCGCTGACCGATGGACTACCGCTGGCTCCGTCCCGGATGGAGCCGGCGAGCCCGTATGCTTGCGGGCGCCGATGACGAACACCCTCCACCGCTACGGCGCGCCGGAGACCCTGAAGGACGACTTCATCGTGTTCGCGATGGCGGCGCGGGGGATCAACGACGAGGGGTCCCCGGAGAAGCTGCGGCGATTCACCGAGATCGCCCTGCGGCACGGCCCCATCAATCTGGGGGACGCGACCAAGGGAGGGATCTTCCGTTCTTCCCGGCTCAACCCGCTGGCGCATTGGCGGCGGCGGAAGCGGCTGGCTGCCGACGCGATTCGCAAGGGCGTGGATGCCCCGACCGTGGTTTCAGCGGTATTCGACACCGAAGAAGCGCTGGTCGCGGTCCTCGCGGACCTGAAGGAAGCCGACCTCGGCATCAGCGTCAATATCAGCGGCCTGACTGATCGCGCCGCCGCACTGGCCAAGGAGGCCGGAATCGTGCGGCACAGCGTCGAGTACAGCCTGGGATTCTTCGGGAACCTGGACCGGCTTCCGGACCGCGCCACGCTCCAGCTTTCCACGATGTGCGGACACGGGATGCTCTCTTTCGGGTTTGCCCGGAAGATGCTGGATTGGGTACGGACCGGGCGGCGTTCCCCGGAAGAGTGCGCGGAGACGATGGCGCGCTTCTGCTCCTGCGGAATTTTCAACACCACCCGCGCCTGCCGCATCCTGCGGGAGTAGCGCCGGGGCGGTGGGGGTTCATCCCACAGCGCCAGCTGGCACACCGTGCCGAGCCCGTGCGAAACGTCGGTCCGGCTGGGGGATCGGGTACATTCCGTCGCGTCTCCGGGAGACCATGGGAGAAAACGATGACGAACTGCCCGGTGTGCGGCGGCGCGGTGGACATATCTGACGACCCGGTCGAAAGCGAGCTCCTTGAGTGTCCGGAGTGCGGCAGCGAACTCGAGATTCTGGCTCTGGACCCGATCGTCCTGGGCGAGGCCCCCGAGGCGGAAGAGGATTGGGGTGAATGAGGGTCGGCTTCCTTCATTCGCTGATTCGTCCAGAAGAAAAACTCCTCCTCCGGGAGCTGCGAAGTCGCCCCGGTGTCGAGTTGGTCCTTCTCGATGACCGGCGGCTGGTGTTCGACCTCCGGGCGCGACCCGAGGTGGACATCGTCCTCGAGCGAAGCATCAATCATTCTCGGGCGATGCACGCCTTGCGGCTTTTCGAGAGCGTGGGCATCGAATGCATCAACCGCTACGAAGTCGCCCGCAAGTGCGGCGACAAGATCCTGACTGCCGTCGCGCTGCAGGAGTTCGGAGTGCCCCAGCCGGAAACGCGGGTCGCGTTTACCGAAGGCTCCACCCTGGAAGCCATCGAACAGCTCGGCTATCCGGTGGTGCTGAAGCCGGCGGTCGGATCCTGGGGGCGGCTGCTTTCCCGGATCAATGATCGGGAGGCGGCCGAAACCGTGATCGAGCACAAGGCGATCCTCGGCAGCTACCACCACTCGATCTTCTTTGCTCAGAAGTATGTGGAGAAGGGCGGGCGGGACATCCGCAGCTTTGTGGTCGGGGATGAGTGCATTGCCGCCGTCTATCGGACATCGGAGCACTGGATCACGAACACCGCCCGCGGCGGGCGGACCTCCAATTGTCCGGTGACCAGCGAGCTCGCCGAGATATCGCTCAGGGCCGCGGAGGCGGTGGGCGGCGGCGTCCTCGCGGTGGACCTCTTCGAGACCGGGGACGGACTCCTGGTCAACGAGGTCAACTACACGATGGAGTTCCGGAACAGCATTGACGTCACGGGAGTGAACATCCCGGAGAAGATCGTGTCCTACCTCCTGTCGCCGGACCGATGATCCGCGTCTCCATCGCCGGTGCCTCGGGATACGCGGGCGGCGAGTTGCTGCGTCTGATGCTTGGCCACCCCGAGGTCGAGGTAGCCGACATCTCCTCCGAACGCCTCGCCGGGAAGTACGCGCACGGCGTCCATCCGAACCTCCGCGGCGCCACCCGGCTGCGGTTCTGCGAGCTGGACCGCCTTTCCCGTTGCGACGCGCTCTTCGTCTGCCTGCCGCACGGCGAATCGGCGCGCCGCATGCAGGACTTCCGGCGCATCGCCGGTCGGGTCATCGATCTGGGCGCCGATTTTCGGTTGCGGGAAACCGCGGCCTACGAGCGTTGGTACGGTGGACCGCATCCCTGCCCGGATCTTCTCGGCCGCTTTGTCTACGGGATTCCGGAACTGAATCGGGAGGCGCTGAGGGATGCGGAGCTGGTGGCCTGCGCCGGGTGCAACGCGACGGCCGCCATCCTGGCGCTCAAGCCGCTGTGCGATGCCGGAGGGGTCGAATCGGCGGTGATCGAAGTCCTGGTCGGATCCAGTGAAGCCGGCAATCGGGCGACCGCGGCGAGCCATCATCCCGAGCGGAGCGGAGCAGCGCGCGCTTTCAAGCCCACCGGGCACCGCCATCAGGGCGAGATCGCCGAGGCCCTGGGGATCGACAAACTCCACTTCTCCGCCACCTCGATCGAAATGGTGCGCGGGGTGCTGGCGACCTGCCATGTGTTCACGGATCGGGCGCTGAACGACCAGGCGCTTTGGAAGATCTATCGCGACGCCTACGCGGGGGAGCCCTTCGTTCGCGTCGTGAAGGGGCACAGCGGCATCCACCGCTACCCGGACCCCAAGATCCTCGCGGGCACGAACTTCTGCGATGTGGGGTTCGAGCGCGATCCGCACACGAACCGGATCGTGGCCATGAGCGCCCTGGACAACCTGATGAAGGGGGCGGCCGGGCAGGCTGCGCATGCGTTCAACCTGATGTACGGGTTTCCGGAGACGGCCGGGCTGGAGTTCGCCGGCCTCCATCCGATCTGAGGGAACGCCCGCCGACCGGGGCATCCTTCCCATGTGCCGTCTCCTATGCGTCCGCGGCGAGGAGGAGTTCGACGTGCAGGATCATCTGGCGGCGTTCAGCGAGGTCGCGAAAAACAGCCGGGAGTTCCAGGGGCATGGCTGGGGTTGCGCCTGGCTCGAAGGAGGCGGCTGGCGCATCTACCGCAGCATTACCCCCATCTGGGAAGACCGGAATCGACCCCGCGGTCGCACGCCGCTGCTGCTGGCCCACGCGCGGAGCGCGTTCCGCAACGAGGGGATCCGCGTTGAGAACAACATGCCGTTTTTTGACGGCGAGCGCGTGTTCCTGTTCAACGGGGAACTTCGGGGAGTGCGCATCCGGGAACAGGGGCGCATCGGCGCCGAGAAGGTCTTCAACTTCGTCAAGCGGTTCGACCGCGGTGACATGCGCCACGCCCTCGCACGGGGATTGAAGCTGATCGAGAAACGCACCCGCTACGTCCGGGCGATGAATGTCATCGTGGCGGATGCCTCGCGCCGGGTCACCGTGGCCAGCCGCTTCAACGAGGATCCGGACTACTTTCAGATGCGCCGCGCCACCATCGGCGACGTCCGGGTCGTGTGCTCCGAACCCTATCCGGCGCTCGGCGCTCCGACGGAATGGACACCCATCGCGAACGGCACGGTCCGCTCCTTTTGATGCGCTCAACCGAAGTGGCCGCGACATGCTGCTGATCAAGATCGGCGGCGGAGCGTCCATCAACCTGGAAGGAATCGCCTCCGACCTCGCCGAGGTCCCATCGCCGTTCGTGATCGTGCATGGCGCGAATGCCCTGCGCGACGAGCTCGGCCGGCGGCTCGGCATCGAGAAGCGGGTGCTTACTTCGGTGTCCGGCTACGCGAGCGTGTACTCGGACGCCTCGGCCGTCGATCTCATCCTCATGGCCTACGCCGGACTGCGGAACAAGAGGATCGTGGAGTTGTTGCAGCGGCGCGGCGTGAACGCCATCGGTCTCACGGGCCTCGACGGCGCACTGGTTCGGGGCAGGAGGAACCGGGGAATCCGCGTCCGGGAGGGCGGGAAGACCCTCATCAAGCGCGACCTGTCGGGAAAGCCCGCCGAGGTGAATGTCGGATTGCTCCGACTCCTGCTGGACAGCGGTCTGGCGCCGGTCCTGACCGTTCCCATCCTCGATGAACGCGGCTTCGCCATCAATTCGGAGAACGACGACATCGTGGGGGTGCTCAACGCGGCGTTCCCGGCCGAGCGGGTCATCCAGTTGATCGAAGCGCCCGGATTTCTGGAGGATGAGAATGACCCTGCCTCGCTCGTCCCGCGCATGTCCTCCGCCGAGGTTCTGCGCCGGGAGGCGCTGGTAACGGGCCGTATGAAGCGGAAAATGCTCGCGCTGAGCCGACTGGTCGGAACCGGGGGATCCAGGGGAACGGGGGGAACCCCCGTGGTGATCGGCGACGGACGCGTCGCGCATCCGGTTCGGGATGCTCTGGCCGGACGGGGAACGGTGATCGAGTGAACTTCCAGGAGGCCGAGCGGACGTGGGGGCTCGAGGTCTACCCGAAGCGCGACCTGACGCTCGTGCGGGGGAAGGGCGCCGAGGTCTGGGACGATCGGGGCCGCCGCTATCTCGACTGCGTGGCCGGTATCGGAGTGGCGAGCATCGGGCACGCCAACCCCGCGGTCGCGCGGGCGATCGCCGATCAGGCGCGGACGCTGGTGACCTGCCCGGGAATCTTCTACAACGACCAGCGCGCCCTTCTCCTGGAGAAGCTGGCTTCCATCGCGCCGCCGGGCCTGACGCGCGCCTTTCTTTGCAACTCGGGAGCGGAGGCGGTGGAGGCGGCCCTCAAGTTCGCCCGCGTCGCCACCGGCCGCACCGGGATCGTCTCCGCCATGCGCGGGTTCCACGGCCGCACGATGGGAGCCCTGAGCGCAACGTTCCGGAAGGATTACCGGGAACCCTTTGCCCCGCTGGTGCCGGGGTTTTCATTCGTCCCGTTCAACGATGCCGAGAAGATGCGGGCCGCGGTCGGCGAAGGCACCGCGGCCGTCGTGCTGGAGCCAGTCCAGGGGGAGGGCGGGGTGCGGCCGGCCGAGGCCGGCTACCTGCGCGCCGTCCGTGCCCTCTGCGACGAGACCGGCGCGTTGCTGATTCTCGACGAGTCGCAGACCGGCTTTTGCCGGACCGGCCGGATGTTCGCCTGCGAACGCCACGGAGTGGAGCCCGATCTGCTTTGCCTGGCGAAAGCCATCGCCGGAGGCGTGCCCATGGGTGCGGTGCTGGCGGGTGACCGGCTACCGCCGCTCGTCGGCAAGCACGGGACCACGTTCGGCGGCAATCCGCTCGCATGCGCCGCGGCGCTTGCCGCGATCCAGTTCATGGAAGACGAGCGCTTGGCCGACCGGGCGGAGACGCTGGGCGCCCGGTTCAGCGAGCGATTCGCCGATCAGCGGCCCGCGCGGGTCCGCGCGGTGCGCCAGACGGGGTTGATGATCGGTATCGAACTCCGGGAGCGCTGCCGCCCGTACTTGACCGCATTGATGGAAAAGGGGGTGCTGGCGCTGCCGGCAGGCGCAACCGTGATCCGGCTGCTGCCCCCGCTGGTGATTACCGAGGCGGAATTGGATGAGGTAGTCGAGGCGCTCGTCGCGGTGCTGGGCGCCTGAGGGCGCTCCCCCGGCGGCTACGCCCGGCCGAGCCCGAGGTTGGTCTTGCCCCGAAAAGCGGTGTATCCGTGCTCGCGCAGCAGCGCCCCGAGGGTGTCCTCGCCGTCCGGGCCGCAGCGAGTGGCGGCGCCCACGGAAATGATCGTCTCCGAATCGGCGGCGGCAGCCTCCACTTCCTTCATCACCGCGGGAACCTGGTCCAGGTTGACCTTGATTTCCACGATTGCCGAAAGGACCCGTTCGCCGAGCAGATCCTCCCGGATCGCGCCGGTCGCAACGTCGCTCATCAGGTTGGTGACGGGATTTTTCTGCTCGAAGTGCACGCCGAGCGCCGCCAGCCGACGGGTAACCCGGTCCATGTCGGCGAAACTTGCGGTCACCCCGGGTCGGCCGAACTCCACCGTCATCCCGCATTCGCCGACCGAGACTCTGCCGGTCACGTCGTTCGTCTTGACTTCCTCGGTCCCCCGGCCGTGGACGCCGGTGGCCTCGTGGGAAACGAGCGGATCGCTGAAGGCGCGTCGCACCACGCGCGGCCATGCGAGTTCCTCGGGTTCGATCGCCGATGTCGGACAAATGTCCGGCTCCGGGTCGAAGCGGAGTCGCACCCAGCCGAGTACCCGCCGGACGGTTCGGATGAGCGTTGGGTTCAGCCGCTCGGTGCTGAGCCCGCGGTAGCAGGTGTAGCACTCGACGCACTGGTCGCTGTTCACCACCGCCCGCCCGTCGTCACCGATACTGATGGCCGACACCGGACAGACCGCTACGCAGTTCCCGCAGCCGACGCAGCGACTCTTCGAGATCTGCATGGATCAGTCCGACGTTTCCCTCGTCTCCAGAGTGTATTCGCCGAGGTGGCTGATGACCTCTTCTCCCATGAGATAACGAAGCGTATTGGTCATCTTCTTTCGCTGGATGAAGAGGTCGTGTTCCGGATACACCCCCGGCGGGCTCATGGGACTCTTGAAGAAGAACGACAACCACTCCTGGATCCCACGGAGACCGGCGCGCGAGGCGAGGTCGAGGAAGAGGGCGAGATCGAGCACGAGCGGGGCGGCGAGGATGGAATCGCGGCAGAGGAAATCCACCTTGATCTGCATTTCGTAGCCGAGCCAGCCGAAGATGTCGATGTTGTCCCAACCTTCCTTGTTGTCGCGCCGGGGCGGGTAATAGTTGATGCGCACCTTGTGGTAGAAGTGGCCGTACAGGTCGGGATACATGTCCGGCTGGAGGATGTACTCCAGCACGCTCAGCTTGCTTTCTTCCTTGGTCTTGAAAGAACCGGGATCATCAAGCACCTCGCCGTCCCGATTGCCGAGGATGTTCGTGGAGAACCAGCCGTGCAGGCCGAGCATCCTGGCCTTCAGCCCGGGGGCCAGGATCGTCTTCATGAGCGTTTGCCCGGTCTTGAAATCCTTGCCGCCTACCGGGACGCCACGGGCCGACGCCAGTTCACGAAGTGCCGGAATGTCGGCGCTGAGGTTCGGAGCCCCGTTCGCGTAGGGGACCCCGCAGCGCAGAGCCGCGTACGCATAGATCATGCTGGGTGCGATATCGGGCGAATTGGTGCGGAGCCCCTCCTCGAAGCTCTCGAGGTCCCGGTGGACAGGCGCCTCGGCCAGGAAGGTCTCCGTTGAGCCGCACCAGATCATCACCGCCCGCGCGGCCCCCGATGCTTTCCGGACACGCTCGATGTCCTCGATGAGCTGGTCCGCCAGGTCCATCTTGGTGGCGCCCGACTTGACGAACGAGCCGTCGAGATTCTTCACGAAATCGCGATCGAAGACCGCCGGCATCGGACGGATTTCCGCCAGTTCCTCCCGGACCGCATCGAGCAGCGCCGGTTCGAGTACCCCGGCCTTCTGCGCCGCGGTATAGGCATCGTCCTCGAACAGGTCCCACGCCGCGAAGGAAAGATCCTCGATCGGGACGATGGGAACGAAGTCCCGAATCAGGGGGGTCCGACCTTCCGTGCGCTTGCCCAGCCGGATCGTTGCCATCTGGGTCACCGACCCGATGGGTGCGGCAAGCCCCTTGCGAATCGCGTGAATTCCAGCGATGAACGTCGTGCTGACTGCCCCAAGGCCGGGGAGCAGCACGATGAGGCCACCGTCTGCGGGTTGAACCGTAAATCCCGTTTTTGTCATGAAGGCGGCGGATTCTACGGCAACGCCCCGCATGACCCCTGCCAGCGGTGCCATTCCGCGAACGGCGAAACGCTATTCTGTCACTTCAAGGGTTTTCCGGCTGCCTTTCATGCGTCGCGGCGCCTTCCGTTTCGGGTTGTTCTTCCTCGCACTGGGATTGGTGGGTTCTGTCTGGATCTCGGCCTCCGCGGCGAGCCCTCTCGCCCCCGCCGCTCAGCGGTCTCCCGAGCTCTGGATCATCGACCAGGGTGATGCCTCCGCCCTCGCCGTGCGGCGACTCGGAGGCGTCGAGATGGTGCGGCTCGCCGAGGTCGCCGCAGCCCTGGGCGGCACCGTGCGACCGGGAGAGAGTGAGCGGCAAGCGGTGCTCCGCCTTCGGGGCGAGACGGTTCGCTTCGATGCCGGACGCAGTTTCGTCCGGGTGGGAGGCGCGACCCGTGTCCTGCGAAATCCGAGCGTTCGGCGTGGCGGTGAGTGGTTCGTGCCGCTCGACTTCGTGTCGCTGGTTCTGCCGGACATCCTCCCTGGCCGGACGCGGTACGACGGGAACGCGAGGACCCTGGCGGTGGGGGAGGGGTACCCGCAACTCGACGTCGAAATCGCGAGCCGCCCGGGATCCACCCGGGTGATTGTGCGCACGAACCCTCCCGTCCCGCTGGACATCGAAGAAGGGCCACGCCGTGTTTCGGTTCTGGTGCAGACGGCATTCGTCGAGACTTCCTTCTCCGATGAAACGCCGCGGGACGGCGTTGTGGATCGTGTGCATCTCATCCGGCGCGGGAGTGGCTACATTCTCGAGATCACGACCGGGCGCAACTACGGGCGCTTCCTCCAGGAACGAACCCCGGGCACCCTGACGCTCAATTTGATCCGAGCCGGAGTCCGCGCCGCGTCCGGAGCCGATGTGCTGGCGGTGCGGCCGGCGCCGGAAGCACGCCGTCGCCGGGACCCGGTCGGGCCCACCGAAATCCGCACCATCGCCATCGATCCGGGCCACGGAGGAACCAATCGCGGGGCCGCCGGTCGCGGGGGAGTGACCGAGAAGGACGTGGCCCTGTCAGTAGCGCTCGCGCTTGGTGATGTGCTTGAGCGGCAGCATGGATTTCGGGTGGTGCTGACCCGGGATGCGGACCGCGATGTCGCGCTCGACGACCGGATCGCGGCAGCCAATACCGCCCGCGCCGACCTGTTGATCAGTATCCACCTGAACGCCTCGCCGAGTCCGGCCGCTTCCGGGAGCCTCGTGTACCACCTCACCCCGCAGGCGTCCGGCCGTCCGCCGGCAGGGAATGCAGTTCACTTCGTGCCGTGGAACAGCGCCCAGGCCCGGTTTGTTCCGGCGTCGCGGGCGCTTGCCGAGGCGCTTGCCACGGAACTGGAAGGACTGGAAATCGCCGCGGGCGGTGTCGCCGATGCTCCCGTGAGGGTTCTACGGGGAGCGGCGATGCCAGCCGTGCAGGTGGAACTCGGTTTTGTCACGTCGGCCCGCGATCTCCCGCGGCTGTCGAATCCGGGATTCCCGACCGAGGCGGCGCGAGCGCTGGTCGCCGGGATTCTCCGCTACCAGCGCTCACTGACGAGCTTTCGCCCGACGGGAGACGTGCGTTGAAACCCGGAGGGTGCGACGGGTTTCTGCGGGCGGTGCTGCTCGCGGCCGCAGTTTCTTGGGGGCTCGCCGCGTGTGGGGTTGTTCCGGCCGACGAATCTGACTCCGCTCCGGCTTCGGAAGACCTGGCGTCGGTTTCCCCGGCCCTCCCGGAACCCGCGGAGGCTCTCCAGGTTCAGGATCAGGAAGTCCTGGACACAGCAAAGCTGTTCGCGGCTGGCGCAGACGGCCTCCTTCACGCCCGGGAAGTGGAGCTACCCCGCGTCCCTACCACCCGCGGTCGCGCCGAGGCGCTGGTGCAGAAGATCGTCGAAGAGTCGGGGACTTTTCCAGAGGGTGTACAGGTTCTGGATGTGTTCGTGAGCGGTCGCGGTATCGCCGTCATCAACTTCACACTCGATTTGCTGGAGGGACACTCCGGCGGGTTGCACGCCGAGGAATTGACCGTGTACAGCCTGAGTCACACCCTGGTGGAGAGCCTTCCGGCAATTGCTGAGGTCCGGCTCCTCGTCGAGGGACGAGAGACCGAAACCCTCGCTGGGCACCTTGATCTCCGGTCGGGATTCGGGCGGGCCCCGGAACGGCTGCTGGCGGATCCAGACGGCGGTCGCGGGTGAAACGGCGTGGCGGCCGAGGGGCGCGGGAGATCCGTGACCTCGGGCTTCAGACAGGTTTCTTACGGCGCGCCCCCGGTTCGATCCTCGTTCGACAGGGAGATACCCGGGTGGTTGCGGCGGTCAGCATCGAAGACGGTGTGCCGGGGTGGCTCCGGGGTAGAGGTCGCGGCTGGCTGAGCGCCGAATACGGGATGCTTCCGCTCTCTTCGGGAGAACGAATCCGGCGGGATCGGAATGGGGTTCCCGGGCGTACCGCGGAGATCCAGCGGCTCATCGGCCGCTCGCTTCGAGCGGCGGTGGACCTCTCGCGGTTGGGAGAACGGACCGTTCGAGTGGACTGCGACGTCATCGAAGCCGACGGCGGCACCCGGACCGCTTCCATAACCGGGGCCTTCGTCGCGCTGGCCCTGGCCTTCCACCGGCTCCGGAGCCGCGGCGATCTGCCCGAGAATCCGTTGCGCCGCCAGGTCGCGGCGGTAAGCGTTGGGGTGGTTGGCGGAGAGGTGCTCCTCGACCTCGACTATTCCGAGGATTCCCGGGCGGCGGTGGATCTCACCGTGGTGGCAACGGCCGACGGCGAGTTGATCGAAGTCCAGGGTGCCGCCGAAGCTGCCCCGTTCCGGCGGGAAACCCTGAACGAACTCCTCGACGTGGCCCTTGGGGGAATTGCGACCCTCGCCGCGCGGCAGCGGGCGGTGCTGGCCGGAATTCCCATGCCGGACGGGGACTGACGGCTCGTGGGAACGCATCGCGCATCTGCGAGCGAGCCACAGGTCCTGCTCGCAACCGGAAACACCGGCAAGGTGCGAGAGATGCGGGCAGCTCTTGCCGGGACGGGCGTCCGCCTTCTGGGCCTCGGAGATATCGCTGGATCCCTGCCCGAGGAGCCAGAGGAAACGGGGGAGGGATTCCTCGCCAACGCCGGTATCAAAGCTCTCCATTATCAGGCGACGACCGGCCTCATCGCGCTCGCGGAGGATTCCGGTCTTGAGGTGGACGCCCTGGACGGCGGACCTGGCGTTCGGTCTTCGCGGTGGTTGGGCCGGGAAACGCCGTACCAGGAGAAGAACCGCCGCCTGCTCGAGCTCGTAAACGGGGACCCCGCCACCAGACGGGGAGCCCGATACCGATCGGCCGTAGCCATCGCCGTTGGGGGACGCATCGTCTTCCGCTCTACCGGGACCGTAGGGGGAGAAATCGCGACGGTTCCCCGCGGCAGCGGAGGCTTCGGCTACGACCCGGTGTTCGTCGTGCCCGAATACGGGAAGACGATGGCGGAACTAAGCCTCGCGCAGAAAGAGCGGATCAGCCATCGCGGCCGGGCGCTCCGCCCCGTACGACGGTTCCTGGTGGCGGCTCTCGCCGCCGAGCCGCCTATAATCTCGTAGTTTCTCGGGGCGTGGCGCAGTCTGGCAGCGCGCCTGCTTTGGGAGCAGGAAGCCGGAGGTTCAAATCCTCTCGCCCCGACGGGCGCTCCGCGACTGCTCAGGGCCGGGTCCGATCACAAAGCGCGGGAGCGCCAGTAGCTCAGTAGGATAGAGCGGCGGCCTTCTAAGCCGCGGGTCGGGGGTTCGAATCCTCCCTGGCGCGCCAACCGGCCGCTACTTCCTTCGTTGGTGGTGGATGTAGCTCAATGGTAGAGCGCCGGATTGTGGTTCCGGTGGTTGGGGGTTCGAGTCCCCTCATCCACCCGTCGAGCGGGCCGCAAGGGGGGCGCGTAGTCAAGGATTGGGGCGGGAGACCGATTTGGTTTCAGGTGCGCCCCCCTTGCGGTCCGCCCGGCGCTGCGCGCCGGCAATCGGAACTCCCTTGCGCGCCTGCGGCGCGCGGCGGCGAGTTCCGATTGGTCGTTGTTTTCTTGTGAAAGGGGGAGTTTTCCCCCTTTCACACTTTCCCCCGAACACGCGGGCAGCGAACGGAGTTCGCTGCCGGTTGTTTTCTTGCTCGTTCAGCTCTCCGTCGCTCACCCTCACGGGACGCCGGCAAGGGAACGCCGGAACCTTCGCCGCCTTCCTCCTCTTGACACCGCCTCCCGGCTACCTGCCGCGCCCCAACGCACCCCGTCCGGCGCCATTCGTTCGCAAGGTGTCTGCCCCATGAAAATGTGATGCCCGGAAAGGTATAGACCTCTGGTCGGCACAGCGGCCCGCAGGGCCGCGGCGTGAAGAAGCCCAACGCCGGGACGGTTCCCGTCTCGGCGTGGACCCCAAACGTAGAGGCGGCCCGGCAAACTCAGGAACTGCACTTTCATGACGGGCCAAGTGTGCAGCAGGACCCGATCATGGGGGTTTCTCCCGGTGGGGCCCTTCAGATCAGACCGGCACCGCGGGCCGCAGGGCCGCGAAGCCGCGTACCGCCGACCGAGAAAAAGCGCGCGGACGGCTTGGAGCGCCGACCTCCGGTCGGCACAGCCGGCCGAAGGCCCGCGGGCGGCACATCGTTGTCCGCCTCGCAGCCCCTACCGTCGCCGTAAATGAAGCAGGCGGAAGAGGGGCGCTACCCGCGGCAGGTCGGTACGCTCCCCCAGATGGCGCTTCGGGTCCTCGGCCGGAGACGCATGTTCGAGTACTTCCCAGCCGTCGCCGAGTCCCACCTGCTGCACAACCGTCCCGGGGTCGAAGTTTGTGATCATCGGTTCGCCGTGTTTCTTGACGAAGCGGGGCATGCTGTCGAACAGCGCGAGGTCTTTCGCAGCAACGAAATCCCGGGCGTTCAGGTAATCGAAAGCCAATTCGGATTGGGGAGCGGCAAGGGCGCTGACCTGTGCGAGGGTGCCCGGCACGGCCTCGTGAGCGAGGTAGTAGGTCACTCCCATCCAGCTGAAGAAAGCCGGTTCGGAAGGACGAAAGCCGGCGGCGATGAGGTGCTCGCCGAGATCGTCGCGCTCGAAATCCACGTTCACGAAATGAAGGTGCTCAGGAACCGGTATGTCGGCGGCCGCCAGCCGTTTCCGTTTCAGGGCCCCGCTCGCGGCCAGGTCCACCTCAAATACGTCGATACCCAGATCGGGGTACCGGAGCGCGAACGTGTCGAACCCCGCCCCCAGGATCACGAGTTGCCGAACCCCCCGCTCCGCTGCTCGCAGGACGCGGTCGTCGGTGAACCGCGCCCTGATGAGAACGTAGGTGGTCGTCGGGCTGACCTTCCGGAGCAGCACGCGCGTAACCAGCCAATGGCGGAAGTCCGAACCGATCACCCGCCGCCAGCGGTCGCCGGCGCGGTGGATCGCAAAGGGATCCTCGATGACCAGAGGGCGTGCCGCCCTGGCGAAGTGTCCTGTCCGCGCGGCGGCGACGAGCTCGGCGGTCTGGCTGCCGCGCACGCGGGCGAGGTTTTCCGGTTCCTCCCGACGCCGCGGTTTGGCCATCACGCGGTTTCCACCCGGGGCTGCGAAGACCCGCTACCGCGATGGTACGCGTACCAGCGGCAGCGCGCGCTTCGCCGCGCGGCGCCATGAGCGGGTTGCTCGAGGTCCTGACCGTCGGCCATTCCAATCATCCTCTCGAGGACTTTCTGCGGCTGCTCGAGCAGCATTCGGTCGCGGTCGTGGCTGATGTCCGTTCCGTCCCGTATAGCCGGCGGTATCCACAGTTCAGCCGGCGCCCCCTCCAGCGAGCGCTTGAGGAAGGTGGCTTCCGCTATCTCTTCCTCGGCGCCGAACTCGGCGCGCGCTCGAAAGACCTCTCCTGTTATGACGAAGAGGGGAGAGTGCGGTTTGGCCGTCTGGCGAAGGCCGGCATATTTCTTCGCGGGATCGAATGCGTCACGGAACACGCGGCCGGTCCCCGGGTGGTCCTGCTCTGCGCCGAGCGCGACCCGGGGAACTGCCACCGAGCGATGCTGGTAGCTCCCGCGCTGGCGGAGCGTGGTGTCTGTGTCGCGCACATCCTGCCCGACGGCCGCCTGGTGTCGCAGAAGGATTTGCTGGACCGGCTGTGCGACTCGTTCGGCATGCCCGCGCGCGACATGTTCCGGACCCGGGAACAGCAGCGCGAGGCGGCGCTCGCGCGCCGCGGCCGGGAAATCGCCTACCTCGATCCGGCGCGAATCAGGAATCCGCAGTAGCCGCGCCCGCTCCGAGCCCGGGCGCGAAACCGGTCAGGGAACGATGATCGCCTTGGTCACCCGGAGCGCCTCGACGTCGTCGAGCGCCTGGTTCGCCTCCTCGAGGCGGTAGCGGCGGCCGATCACCGAGGCGAAGGGGATGCGGTCCCGATAGCGGACCAGCGTGTCGAGCGCCCGGGTCCAGTGGTGGAACTCGCTGCCCCACTGGCCCCGGACCTCCGCATGTTTTCGGTTGATGTCCACATGGGGGTTCACCGGAACGCTCCCGGCGTCGGTGTAGTGGCCGACAATGACGTAGCGGCCGCCGTCGCGGAGCATGGCGAAGCCTTCCGGGACCGCGAGGGGGTTGCCGCTCGCCTCGATCACCAAGTCGGCGCCACGCCCCGCGGTTGCCGCTCGTACCGCTTCCGCCCGTCCCTCGGAATCGCTGTCCGAGAGTGCGAGGGCGTCGTCGGCGCCCATGCGGAGCGCGAGGTCACGGCGCGCCGCTGGCTCGCCGACCGCCACGATGGTTCCGGCGCCGGAGGTCCGGGCGAAAGCGATGGCCGCCAGACCTACGGGACCGACGCCCTGCACCACGACGCTGTCACCGAGCCGGATCTCGGCGCGGTCCACCGCCGCAAATCCCGTGAACAGGCCGCAGCCGCCACCGATGAGGTCGTCCACCGAGAGTTCGTCAGGCAGGACCACGGTCCGGACTCCCGGAAGGAGCAGGATGTTGTCCGCCCATCCTCCGAGCAGCCCCTCGTCCGCGGAATAGGTGATGCCGTACACCCGGCGCGACGGACAGCGATTCGGCTGGCGCGCCACCAGGCACTGGTAGCAGGCGTGGCAGGTCGCGTGGACATCGAAGAAGGACACCACGCTTCCGAGCGCCAGTGGATTCCCGACGGCGTCCTTGGATACTCCGCCGGTTTCGATGACCCGGCCGACACTGACGTGGCCGGGAATGATCGGGTAAGGAACTCCGGCGAGACGACCCTCCCGGAGGTGGACATCGGTGCCACACACCTCGGAAGCGAGGGTCTCCAGCAGGATTTCCCCGGGTCCCGGGTCCGGGACGGGAACCTCCCGGATTTCGACGGGTCGGCCAGGCGCAGGCAGCACCGCCGCCCGCGCCGTCCGCCTCAAGCGGTGGTTCCTCCGCAGCTCGAGCCAGCCCCGGCGGTGCAGCCGTAGCAGTGGAGGCCGGTCACGATGCGCCGCGTCTCCAACAGTTCCGGGGAGAAATCCCGGAGATGGGCGGGTGCGCCAAACCCCACGGTGTCGTCCAACATCTGGTTGAAGTCGCAGTCATAGAGCTGCCCGTCCCAGCCGATCGAAAGAGTGTCTCGGCACATCACTGCCCTTGCGGCTGCCGGGTTGAAGGCGTTGACCAGCCGCTCCATGTATCGCTCGTAGTTGCCGGTCTCGAGCAGGAAATCCAGGAAACGGCTGATCGGCAGGTTGGTGATCGCGTACAACCGATCGAATCGGATCTGGAAGCGCCGATCGAGTTCGCGCTTGAACTCCCGTTCGAGGGCGTTTTGGTCTCCTGGGAGAAACGCCCCGGTGGGGTTGTAGACGAGGTGCAGCCGCAGGGAGCCGCCCTGGCCGTAGCCGAGGCGGTTCAGAAGCTGGAGCGCGCGGATGGATTTGTCGAAGACGCCCGCTCCCCGCTGCGCATCGGTGCGTTCCGCCAGGAAGTAGGGGAGGCTGGCAATGACTTCGACTTCGCGGTCGGCGAGGAACTGGGCGAGGTCGGATTGGGAACGAAGCAGGAGCACGGTGAGGTTGGAGCGGTCCATCACGTGGCGCCCGCGAGCTCGCGAGGCGTCCACCAGGTAACGGAAGTTCTCGTTCAGTTCGGGCGCGCCGCCGGTGATGTCCACCGTGGTGGCGGTTGTCCGTTCCAGGGCCGCCATACAGGCCTCGGCGGTTTCCCGGGTCATCCGTTCGGTGCGGTCCGGTCCGGCGTCGACGTGGCAATGCCGGCAGGTCTGGTTGCAGAGCTTGCCCACGTTGATCTGGAAGATCTCGATCCCGGTCGCACGGAGGGGATGAAGGCCGTGGCGGGCAAGCGCCGAATTGAAAGACGGGAACCGCGTCTCGGACGGCCGCGGGGCGAAGTGCGCGTTACGGGTGGGGAGTTCGAGCAGGGCTTCCATCGGACCGCCGCCCTACATGCTCAACTGGGCGTTGCGTTTCCGCATCTGGACGCCGTGGACCAGCGCCGCCCCGCCCCGGATGGCGGCCGCGACGTGGACGGCCTCCGTCATCTGATCGAGGTTCGAACCCTTTTCGAGGCACTCCTGCGACCAGGCGTCGATGCAGTAGGGGCACTGTAAGGCGTGGGCGACACCCAGCGCGATCAATGCCTTCTCCCGTCCGGTGAGCGAGCCCTCCTGGAAGGTGGCCTGGTACCAAGCGTTGAATTTCTCCCAGAGGTCTGGTGCGTTACGGCCCATTTCGCCGAACCGGGACAGATCGTGGTCGTCGTAGTAATGACTCACGTGGTTTCTCCAATCAGTCGTTTTGTGTTCATCCGCGAGGCTAGCGCGGAAGGCGTCCGGAAGGCCCGTTCGAGCCTCGTCTCGGTGTCAGCAGCCCGTGCCTAAAGTATCCCGGCTTTCGACCGGCGATGCATTCCATCTGACCGCCCCCCACCGGGAGAACTGGCGCTCTGCGTTGCAAATCGGTCGGAATACACTCGGTATGCCTCCCGATTTGCGCCTTGTCAGACGGACGCCTCACCGGCCTCGGTGCTCGCGTTACTTTGTCCACCAGCTGCTAGCCTCGGCGCATCATGTCACTCCACAAAATCGGATTCATCGGCCTCGGAGTCATGGGAAGGCCCATGGCGAAGAATCTGCTCGCGGCCGGGTTCGACCTCACGGTCCACAGCCGCTCGCGGGGGCCGGTGGACGAGCTGGCCGCTGCCGGGGCGCGCAGGTCTGCATCCGCCGCCGAGTGCGCGAGCGCTCAGGACGCGGTGATCCTCATGCTCCCGGACTCTCCGGATTCGGAACTCGTGATGCTCGGTCCGGACGGGGTCCTGGCGGCGGCAGAACTGCCGCCCCTGGTGACCGACATGTCCTCGATCGAGCCCGGGGTTTCACGGGAGATCGGCGCGGCCGCCGTGGCGCGCGGCGTCGCCTTCGTGGACGCTCCGGTGAGCGGAGGAGAGCCTGGCGCCATTGCCGGCGAACTCGCGATCATGGCGGGAGGCGGCGAGGCGGCCTTCGAGGCCCTCCGTCCGGTGTTCGAGGTGCTCGGAAGGAGCGCGGTGCTCTGCGGTCCGGCGGGAGCGGGGAATACCGTGAAGCTCGCGAACCAGATGGTCGTGGCCGCAAACATCCAGGCCGTGGGAGAAGCGCTCGTGTTTGCGGTTCGATCCGGCCTGGACCCCAGGGTGGTGGTGTCGGCGATTCAGGGCGGCCTCGCCGGCAGCGCCGTGCTGAATGCCAAGGCGGGGAAGATGATCGCGGGCGATTGGCAACCGGGATTCCGCCTCGAACTCCATCTCAAGGACCTGAACAACGCGCTGGCGGCTGCCGCCGGGAACGGGAGCCCGATTCCGGTCACCACCGTGGTCCGCCAGTTCGTGAAGACCTTGGTGGATAACGGCCACGCCCGCGAGGACCACGCGGCCATTGCCCGCTACTGCGAGGACGTCGCCGGAACCACTATCGCGCACGGGACGACGTAAGCGGCAACTTGGGTGGAGTTTGTCCATCGGCCCGGCGGGACCGTCATGGCCAAGAGGATGGCCATGAGGTGGACTTCGTGGTGACGTCGCGGGAGCAGCCGCAGCTACTGGTGGAGTGCAAGTGGTCCGACGCGCCGGTGGCCCGGAGCCTCCGCTTTTTCAAAGGGAAGTTTCCACACGCCGCGGCGTGGCAAATCTCTGCGGCAGGAATGAAGGACTACCAGACCGCCGATGGAATCCGCGTCGCCCCGGCGTTGGCCCTCCTCTCGCAGCTCGCCTGATCAGGTCACGATCGTGATCCCGGCGCGCTGTCCTGCCCGCCGCACATCGGCGAGGAGCGGGGGGTCCGCGCGGCCGTCCCGGACGGAGGCGATTCGGAAATCCGTCGCGCTCACCCGATCCCCGAAGAAGAGGTAGGCGTCGTCCGGATCGCATCGGTTCGAAGTCCACACCAGACCCTCGATGTCCGGAAACTGGTCGTGAATGGCCGTCGCCCAGGCGGCCGTCGCCTTATAGAGCTTCGGCGAGGAAGCGCTCACCGAATCGCGCGAAACCCCCCACTTCGCGAGATCGGGTGCCCGCAGCGAGGCGAGCGTGAGATTGCGCTGCGTCTGGAGTATGCCGTGGGCACGGGTGACCATCGCGGATGTAGGAGCCGTCTTCCGTCTTGTACTTACGGGGATGCCGCGGAACAGGGTTTCATACGCGACGGAGTCGAAGGAACTCCCCGCGTAGAGGGAGGGCACGCAGCGTCCGTCGGCATCCACGATCGGCGCGAAGCGCGTGGGCCTCCCTCGACACGGGTTGAAGGCGTTGGCGGGCCGATCCCTGTCATGGATGCGGTGCAGAGCAGTCCCGGATCCGAGGATCTTGGGATTGGGAGTGGCCAATCGTGCGGAAGGCTCCAGGATCGTCACGATCCGGGCCTCCGTCAGCCCTCGACCGGGTTGGCGAAATCGCGGGCTGCCTCAACGACTTCATCGGTGGCGTCGAGACACGCCCGCGGTTCCGCGCCGTCGAGCCAGCCGTTTCCGGATGCGAACCACAGCGCAATCTGCCAGGGTGTCGCCGAGGATGGCATGACGGCGAGGATCTGTTTGATGACCAGTCTCGGCTGCCCGTCGGCGAACTGGAACGCCGGATAGAGGTCCCGCCCGGCGTGGCGCACCGCGAAGACTCTGCCCTCGCGCTTCCAGCGCGAGGCCGGTTCGCTGGCGTTTTTCGGGCTGAGACCCGACGCGGCGCGAACCTCGGCCCCGGTGAGCAGGCGTGTCTCCTCCACATAGTCGGCGCGCAGCTTGGCGTTGTCCATCTCGAGCACAGCGTGGATGTCGTCCCGCGGAGTGTCGGAGAGAATGCTCTCCAACAAGAGATCAATGTTCCGCTCGCTGAGCCTCCGGCGGTGCATGGCCGCCATCGGTTCCAGGCGGGCAAGTACCCTCCGGACGAGTTGCGCCAGTTCCGTGTCGCGGGTGCCCACCAAGGTCCAGTCCCCTGAAGGCCCCTCCCAGAGGACGCCACACTGCTCACGAAGCGTTTCCGGGAGCGCCCGAAGGTCGTCAGCGTCGAGGCCGACGCTGATCAAGGACTCCGGCTGAAGCGCCCCGGAGTGCACCTTGTGACTTGACATCCTCGCAAGTGTAGAGATTAGGGAAAATCATGGCAACTGCCCAGAGCGGAGTTCCCGGTTCCGTGGCCGGCCGGCCCGGCATCCCTGCCGGGCCGCGCGGGGCGATTCGGAGCCGGCATCCGAGTTCAGGATGGCCCCGCAGCCAGGAACCGGGGGGCGACGCGAAAGCCCTTCAATGAGTAGATGTCGTCGCCGCCGTGGACGAGGGGGTTGCCCGGGAGTGATGTCCAGCACTCCAGGCCGCCGATGGCGTCGGGGCTGCTATGTCAGTTTCTCCATCGCATCATCAAATTGACACGATCCGCCGGACGCCTGACCGTAGTCCGTCGCCGTTGCGGGTGACGAGCGCCCGTGGATCATGCCTCGATCCACACTCGATCATGCCCCGATCCGATCGCGCGGACGGAGGCGCCGCGAGTGTGGGAGAGGCAACCGCCCTCGCCGACCCTGTCGGTGCGGCTCTGCCTGGTGATGACGTCGGATCCGGGTTGTTCCGCCGCGAGCGTTCCTCCTCCGCTCAGACGATCAGGAACGAACGAAGTCGCCGCTCCACAAGCGCCGGAAAAACTCTAGGCACGGGGGTAAGTGTGTGCAGATGGTTGCCGATATTCGGTGAAAAACGGGCCTATATGTCACATGTTTTGCCTTTCCCTGGCTCGTCACCCCCACATTCCGATACTCCTTGTTGGCCTTGACCAGCCCCTCGGTCCGGACAGTCATCAGGATGGCCAGCAGCCGGTACAGGACCTCGTCGGTGCGGTCGAGCTGCGCCGCGATCTCCGGATTCAGCCGAATCAACGCCTCGCGCAAGTGGGGTTCGACGGGGACTTGGTGGGAAGGCCGCGGCCATCATTCCTTCATCCATTCAGGCCTTGTGTCGCGTAACGCGCTCGGTTCACCGCTGATGTACTCATCCGGCCAGATGAGTGCATCGCGGATACATCCTGGTGCGAAAAAAGCACAGGACGAACCAGACCACCGGAATCAGCACGATCAGGTGAACCAGTCTGACCCCCAACTCTTCAGCCGGATCCTTCCTCATGATTTCTCCTTTGTCACTTCGACCGTCACATCGAATATCGACGGGCCGGCAGCGGCGCGCTTCGTCGTCTCCATCGCCTTCTCCAGAATACGAACTGCAAAGAGGTGATTCTGGTGAAGACAGCCAGCGACCTCTTCCTGCCAGACTGTGCCTCTGCCGAGCTTGTCAAGGTCTCCGCCCTCAGTCATCAGCACATCGCCGCGCCGAAGGGTGTACCTGTCAAGATCAGTTCTTCGGACCACGATTTCCTTCACTTCCTGGAGGTCAAGCCCGCCGTCCTTGTCGGCTTCCCCGTAGGTGTCTATCGCGGCTGCGGTCTCCTCGTCCCAGACGTCGCTGATTTACTTGAAGAACAGCAGCGGCAGGATGTGCGTCTTCCAGTCGGTGCGGGCCACGGCGCTACCGCGCAGGATCTGGGCGCAGTTCCAGAGTTCGGCCTCCAGGTCGCGGACGCTCATGCCGGGGCGGCGGTTGGCGGAGCGGAGGTATTTCCGGGCGAGTCTCGGGGGAAGGGTGGGAAGCGTCAGCTCTTGAAGAAGGCGACGAACCCCTTGTAGAGCGCCCACAGGTCGGCTTTGGAGGCGACGTCGTAGGTGCTGTGCATCGAGAGGATGCCGACGCCCCAGTCGGTGACCTCCATGTTCATCTGGTTGAAGTAGCGGGCGATGGTCCCGCCGCCGTAGCCGGCCTTGTAGGTGTGGCTCTGCCAGGCCACGTCGTCGTCGTCGAGCATCCGGCGCAGCCGGGCCACGAATTCGCTGTTCGCGCTGCGGCCGGCGCCATACAGCTTGATGACCAGTCCGTGGTGGAGCAGCGAGGCGTTGTCCGGCGCCTGGGGCGACGGCCACAGCGGGTTCGTCGCGGTGGTGGTGTCCGCGGTGATCATGTCGGTGTTGCCGAAGCACTCCATCACGTCGAGCGCACTGACCGATCCTTTTTCGGCGCGGATCATTTCGGCGACGACCCGGCGGAACCATTCGGACCCGACGCTGATGTTGGAGCCGCTCCCGACCTCCTCGTCGGTGACCAGGTAGGCCATCGCCGTGTGGGTCGGAGTCTCCAGATCCTCCAATGCAAACACGTTCGCGACCCCGGTCAGCCGGTCGTCGAGGCCGAAGGCGGCGAAGAGCGCTCGATCCATACCGACTTCGCGCGGCTTGGTAACGGGAACGATCTGGACGTCGCTGCTGACCCAGTCCTCCGGCTCGATCCCGAATTCGGACTCGATCAGAGAGACGGCGCGCTCCATTGCGTCCATCCCGTCATCGCCGCCGGTGGGCGCTGAAGTGATGAGCGGATCGAGTTCCTCGCGGTGGATCGCCTCGGCCCGGGTCCGATCCCGGAAATCGCGGTCCACATGCGGGGCGAGATCGGGAATCAGCAACACCGGATCGTTCTCGTCGAAGCCGTAGTCGATCCAGACCACCGATCCGTCTTTCCGGTCCACCCGCCCGGTGAGCCCAAGCGGGACGTTTACCCACTGGTACGCCTTGACCCCGCCGTGCACCAGGGTGTCGAGCGCCGCGGCGTCCTTCTTGCGGGTGAGTGGATGCGGCTTCAGTTCGAGCCGAACCGAGTCGATGTGGCTGTTGATGAGGCGCATCCCGGAGGCCAGCGGTTCGCTGCCGACAATCCACAGGAGCATCGTCCGGTCCCGGTTGATCGCGTAGAAGCGGTCGCCGGCGTTCATTTCCCGGATGGCCGGATCCCACGCGCGGAAGCCACGGGCCTCGGCGTAGGCGACGGTTTCGCGGACCATCGTGAGTTCGGTGCGCGCCCGGTCGATGTAGGGAACGAACCGCTGGTAGATCGCCTCGATCTCGGCGCGTTCCGCCTCGGTAGCCGAGGCTCCCAGGTTGCCGCGGCTTCCATAGTCCTGGGCGGCGGCCAGGACGCTGAAACCAGCGAGCGCGAGCACGACGAGGGTGGGGGTTTTGGTCTTTGTTCTCATGGAGTTCTCCGCAGCGGAAGGGCCCAACCGGGCGGCGGAGAACGCTATCAGCCCGAGAGCCTGCCGGGCCGATCCCGCGGGGGCCGTTGTTCCAGTGGCTGGGAGCCGCTTCTTTCGCCCCCTCCGGGAGCGATGCCGGCCTGAAGACCGGGCCTCCAGCCGCTGGTAGCATCGGTTCGTGGGAAGAAACAAGCGCGGCGCGGCCGGCTACCGCTCGTTTGGCTATCTGACTCCGGGCGAGGACTACCGCCCGGAAGACCTGGTGGAGGACGCTGAACTCTTTCCGGCGCACCCGGTTCCGCTCTCTGCCGAAGAGGAGGCCCGCGCCGAACGTCTCGCCGGTGAATTGGTGCTGATATCGCTCCACGAACACCTCGGCAGCTTTCCCCGGGACATCCACCGAACTCCGGCGTACGTCCGCGAAGGGCGGGTCTTCACCCCTTTCGAAGCGCTCGCCGGGTCCGATTGGGACTGCGTCTTCGACAACCTGCTCGACGGGATCTGCCGGATCGAATCGCGGACCGGCTGGAAGTGGAACGAGGTGCTCCACGACCTCGGAATGCGCCTCGCGGATATCGCCCACCAGGACTTCCTCATCCACTGCAAAACCGTGGATGACATCCTGAGAGCCCACGCTGAGGGGCGGATTGCCTGGGTGGCGGCCATCGAAGGAGCGGCGCCCATCGAGAACGAACTCGATCGGGTGGAAGTCCTCCATGGCTTCGGGGTCCGCGAGATGGGGATCACCTACAGCGAATCAAACGTGCTCGGGAGCGGCCTCAAGGAAGCGAACGACGGCGGGTTGACCGCCTGCTGGGCGGGCCGGGACCGCTCTTTGCCGCCGTGGAGGCTCTTCGGCCGGAGGCCTTCGAATTCGGCTCCCTTCCCGGGGTGCTGCTCTTCACGATGGGCATTTCCTTCCTGCTGGGAGGCGTGGCCACGCCCGAAAAACTCGTGCGCCTCTACGCGATGCGCGATCAGCACGAAATCCGGCGGGGTCTCTTCCTCGCCATGATCGTTGCCACCGGAGTGAACCTGCTGGTGTTCCTGATCGCACTTGGCGCCATGGGGTTATTCCCCAACCTCCCGAGCGGCGACCTCGCGATGCCGCTCATCGCGTTCTACGCGCTGCCGCCGGTTCTCGGAACGGTGCTGCTTGCGGCCGTGGTTTCGGCGATCATGTCCACCGTGGATTCGCTGCTGCTGGTTGCCGGGTCGGCTCTTTCCCATGATCTGCTGGGAGTGTTGAGGCCGGGCGCCAGCCCGCGGTCCCGGATGCTCGCGGCCCGGCTGGGGATTCTGATCGTTGGAATCGCTCCCCTGGTGCTGATTCTCAGCGGAGTCGGCGAGGGGGAACTCGTGCAGTTCATCGTGCTGCTCTTCACCGCGATCATGGCCAGCGCCTTCTTCGTTCCGGTGGTACTCGGGGTCTTCTGGCGGGGACTCACCCGGGAAGGTGCTCTCGCCGCCATGGTGGGCGGAGTGGCGGGAGTTTTCGTCTGGCAGAGCGGCGTGCTGCCCTGGCCGGGATGGGGCCCCGAGTTCATCCATCCGGCTGCGCCGGGGGTGCTGGTTTCCCTGGTATTGGGGGTGGTGGTCAGCCGGTTCTCCGCGCCCCCTCCCGAATCGGCGCTCTGCCCCTACTTCGGGAACAGCGCCGGAGGCTCGCGGTGAAGCTCGCTGGCCGCCGGCTATTGGTGACCGGCGCGGCGCAGGGCATGGGCCTGCTGATCGCCCGCGGGGCGGCAGCGCGGGGAGCGCACGTTGCCATCTGGGATCTGAACGGCAGGGCCCTTCCTGACGCGGTTTCCCGGATTGCCGCCACTCGCCGGAACGAGAATCAGATCGTCGTTTCGGATGCGGTGGATGTCGGGGATCCGGACGCGGTTTCGGGCGCCGCCGAACGGCTCCGAGCCTCGTTCGGCGAGGTAGATGTGCTCGTCAACAACGCCGGCGTCGTCTCGGGAAAGCGCCTGGTGGACCTCTCTCCGGAGGAGGTTCTACGCACCCTTCGGGTCAACACGGCGGCGCTCTTCTGGACCACCGGCGCGTTCCTTCCCTCCATGATCGAAAGGGGCGAAGGGCACTTCGTGACGATGGCGTCCGCCGCCGGCCTGATTGGAGTCCCGGGCCTTTCCGACTACTGCGCTTCCAAATTCGGGGCCGTCGGATTCCACGAATCTCTCCGGAGCGAATTGCGCCGTACCGCGCCCGGCGTGCGCAGCAGTTTGATCTGCCCCTTTTTCGTGGACACCGGCATGTTTGCGGGTGTTCGCACTCGTTTTCCGTTCCTTCTCCCGATCCTCCAACCGTCAAGAGTCGCCGAGGCTGCCGTGCGGGCGATCGAGAAGGACCGCGCGATGGTCGTCCTCCCCTGGTTCGTCCACTCCCTCAAGCTGCTGCGTCTGCTTCCCGCCGGCTGGCTCGATCCAATTGCGGCGTTCTTCGGTATCCATGCCGCCATGGACACCTTTTCCGGCCGGCCGCGAACGAGGTGAGGCCCGGGCCGGCTATCTCACGGCGAGACCGGCGGCGCGGCGCCGCGCTGCTGTCCGCCCCCGCGGGGTGCGATCAGTGGGCGTGTTCGCCGCCGGTGCAGTGGTCGAGGGCTGTCTTCATGAAGGCTCCGTCCACCGGGACTTCCAGCGTCACGCCTTCGAACCTCGCCCCCAGAGTGCCACCGGCAAGAAGGAAGTCCACGAACCACTCTTCCGGCTCGAACTGGAAGATCCCCGGGAAAGGCCGGTCCTCCGTCTTCTCCAAGGTCCGGGTCTCGCCGCCGTCCATCTCCAGGTAGAGGGTCTGCTGCCTCAGCACCGTCTGCCCCGGTACCTCCGGGTGTGGAACGTGCACCGTAACGAGAATCTGTTCCTGTTCCTCGCTGCACTGAACCACGATCGCAGTGTGTTCCGCGGCGATGAATTCGCCGCCGTGGACGCCCATGAATTCGAAGGGCTTCCATGACTGCGCGGACTGCGCGCTTACCAGGGCGAGGGACACCATCAGTAGGCTGTTCACTTCGTCCTCCTTGGTCGGGCCATTCAGCGGATCGGCATCTCGAGAGGTTCGAGAGCAGGAAATGGAGAAATCAACTCCTCCACCCGAGGAAGCCCCGCCGGCCGACGTCCTTGCGCTGGAGGATACCGGGACCGGAACTCGGTCGCGACTGCGAGGTGCGTAGAATCGGGACCGGCCAGTCATGACCACCCCCATTGATACCTCCCGGATGTCGGCCGGCAAGCGGGCGGCTTTCGAGCTCGCAGAGGCGGCGCGGGAGACGGGATGGCGGTACCCGACCTTTGCCGGTGGTCTTTTCCTCGGCCGCCTGTCCACCGGGATCGTGCGGCCCTACCCCGACAGCGGGGTGGAGCCCGAGGGGGAGGCTTTCCTCGAGCGGCTTGAGACCTTCCTGCTGGAGTCGGTGGACGCCGACGAGATCGACCGTACCGGAGAAATCCCGGATTCGGTGTTTCGAGATCTGGCGGCGATGGGCGCCTTCGGAATCAAGATACCGAAGCGCTACGGGGGACTTGGCCTCTCCCAGCGGATCTACACCCGATCCGCGATTCTGCTCGGGAGCCACTGCGGGAGCCTCGCGTCGCTGATCTCCGCCCATCAATCCATCGGGATCGCGCAGCCGATCCTGTTGTTCGGCACCGAGGAGCAAAAAAGGGAGTTCCTGCCCCAGGTAGCCGCGGGAGACATCTCGGCGTTCGCCTTGACCGAGACGACGGTCGGATCGGACGCCGCGCGGATGCAGGCGCTTGCCGAACCCACTCCCGACGGCCGCTTCTTCATCCTCAACGGCGAAAAACTCTGGTGCACGAATGGCACCAAGGCCCGCTGGCTCGTGGTGATGGCGCGCACCCCGGCCGAAACACCCGGAGGGCGCGAGGGGATCACCACCTTCATCGTGGATACCCGTTGGCCGGGCGTCGAGGTCGTCCGGCGCTGCCATTTCATGGGGCTCAAGGCGCTCTACAACGGCGTGATGCGCTTTACCGAGGTGCGGATCCCCAGGGACAACGTCCTCGGTCCGGTCGGAAAGGGGCTCCGGGTCGCGCTTACCACCCTGAATACGGGTCGCCTGACGCTCCCGGGGATCTGCATCGGAACGGCCAAGCGATCGCTCTATATCGCCCGGACCTGGGCGCGGGAGCGGGTGCAGTGGGGAGCCCCGATCGGGGAGCATGCCGCGATCGCCGACAAGATCGGGCGGATGGCGGCCACGACCTTCGCGATGGATGCGATGTCCGATCTCACTTCGCTCCTCGTGGACATCGGGGGAGCGGACATTCGCATCGAGGCCGCCATCTCCAAGATGTACGCGAGCGAGGCGGCGTGGCGGATCGCGGACGAGACCGTCCAGGTGCTGGGGGGACGGGGCTACGAAACCGCGGCATCGCTCGCGGCACGCGGCGAACGTCCCTTCCCGGCCGAGCGGACGCTTCGGGACAACCGGATCAACACCATCTTCGAGGGATCGAGCGAAATCCTGCGGCTGTTCATCGCCCGCGAAGTGCTCGATCCTCACCTCCGGCGTGCCGGCCCGGTGATGAATCCCGCGCTGCCGCTTTCGAAGCGGGTGGCGACGGCCCTCCGGGCTGGTCTCTTCTATGTCCCCTGGTACGTCAGACAATGGCTTCCGGCGATGGCGCCGGGAGGCGGCGACGCCTGGGCGCGCCGGCACCTGCGCTTCGTCGCGAAGAGCAGCCATCGTCTCGCGCGAAGCCTCTTCCACGCCATGCTGCGCTACGGGCCCGGGCTCGAAAAGCGACAGATGCTTCTCTGGCGTTTCGTGGATTTCGGCGCCGAGCTCTACGCCCAGGTCGCCACCGTCGTGCACGCCGAGGCGCTCCTCGCCCGGGGAGCGCGGAGAGAGGACGTCTTGCCGCTGGTCGAGAGTTTTTGCGCCGGATCCAGGACCCGGATCGGCGAGTTGAGACGCGGGCTCCGGCGAAATCAGGACCAGGAGACGTACGCCCTCGCTCAGGATTTCCTGAGGGACGGCTTCCCCACGTTGCTCGAGGGCCGGGTTCCGAATCTCTACGACCCGCCGGCGGCGGTCGAGGCGCCGCTTCCGGAGCCGGTCGCCGGGACGCCTGTCGGGGTTTGAGCGGCACGCGCGCCTTGCTGCCGGCCGCGGTGTTGCTCGCCGCCGCCTGCGGGGGTGTCCCTGATCACCCGCCACCGCCCCGAGCGATCTGGCTCGACGTGGACCCCGCGGTCATGCCGGGCGGGCACGAGCCGGATGACGGGGTGGCAATGGTTCAGGCGTTCCATTCGCCGGAGCTGCGAGTGGCGGGGGTGAGCGTGGTGTTCGGAAACGCGCCCGTGGAACGCGGGTATCCCATCGCGAAGGAGATCGTCGCGCGCTTCGCCCCGCCCGGGCTCGCGGTTCATCAGGGGAGCGCCGGGCCTTCCCCCGATCCGACCCCCGCATCCCGGGCGCTGATTGCGGCGCTCGAGCGAGAGCCGCTGACCGTGCTGGCCCTCGGCCCGGCGACCAACGTTGCCGCCGCGCTTCGGGAACGGCCGGATCTCGCGGAGCGCATCGAAACCGTCATCCTGGTGATCGGTCGGCGCGCCGGGGAGGCGCTGACCTTTCCCGGAGGCGGCCCCAACCTGCTCGATTTCAACTTCGAACTCGATCCGAACGCGGCAGAGGTGGTGCTTCAAAGCGGCGCTCCGGTGGTGCTGGCCCCCTTCGAACTCGCGGCGAAGTTGCCGATATCCGCGGAGGACTGGGCCGAACTGTGGGACACCCCTTTCGGGGATTTCTTCCGCGAGCCGATCGAGGACTATCTCGACTGGTTCGGGGAGAACTATGGACAGCGCGCCACCTACCCGTTCGATTCCTTCGCGGTTTCCTTTCTGGTGGCGCCGGAGCTTCTGGAGTGCGACCGGACCCAGGTCGTCGTCCGGGAGGGGCCTGCCGACGCATCTTCGGATACCACCCAAACAAAGCCGTGGCTGGTGCGCGTCGGCGCGGAACGGGGTTGGCCCGTCACCTGGTGCCATACCCCTCACCCCGAACTGAAGCAGGAACTCCTACGGAGGCTCGTTGGAAGCTGACCGCGATCCACTCTGTCTTCGGACTGCTAACAGCCTGTGGTGGAACCCGGGTGAGCGCCGAGAGCGGTGAGGCGCCCGGCTGACAAGGCGCGTGAGGGAGGAATACCGGGTGTATTTCGACCGAAACGCAACGCAGAGCGCCGCAAAGCGGCGCGGTTCAGGCGGGATGGATCGCCGCTCGAACGCCGCCTGGGTTTCACCACAGGCTGTTAACCTTCCGCGTTCCGCTGGGAGCGCCTGTAGCTCAGGGGATAGAGCGCTTGCCTCCGGAGCAAGAAGTCGGAGGTTCGAATCCTCTCAGGCGTACCAGCGTGGTTCGTATCGGGTTGGGCCGTTAGCTCAACCAGGCAGAGCAACTGACTCTTAATCAGTAGGTTGAAGGTTCGATTCCTTCACGGCTCACCACCCGATGCGCCTTCACCGCGTCTGCCGGCCCGGCCCGCGTACCATCGCTTTTCGGCCGGAGCATCCGAGATTGACCCCGGTCGTAGCCTTGCAGGACAGCCTTCTCACTTCGTTTGCCCCAGAGGGCGCTCGGGCAGCTGCTGAACGCCCCGGTGGGGTGGCTGCGATTCCCGGCTCCGATTCGCCCCGCAGGATTCTGATCCGCGCGCCGGAGATCCGCATCAAGGGCCGGAACCGCCCCTCCTTCCGGGAGGCGCTCAAACGCAACCTGGGCCAGCGGCTCCGCGGGATCGGTCTCCGTTGGCGGGCGAGTTCGGCCGGCGACCGCGTCTGGATCGAGATTCCACCCGCGGAAATCGCTGAATTGGACCGGGCTCTCGAAGCGATCGTCACCGTCTTCGGCGTCGAGCTGGCGCTCCCGGCTTTCGTGATTCCGCGCGTTCGAGGCGGCGAAGCGCTCCCGGTGGAACGTGTTCTGGAAGCAACGACGACGCTGTGCTGCCGATTGGCGGAGGAGGGCCGAACGGCGCCCGGGGCGGGTTTTGCCGTGCGGGTGCGGCGCCGCGACCCGGGTTTCCCGATCCGGTCGCTAGCGATTGCCGAATCGGTAGGAAGCGCCATTCTGGAGCGCACCGGCTGGGATCAGGTCGACCTCTCGAATCCGGCGCTCACCGTGTTCGTAGAGCCCCACAAAGAAGCCATCTACGTCTGGACGCATCGGGTGCGGGGGCCCGGCGGTCTTCCGGTGGGGGTTGCGGGCCGGCTGGTCGCGATGCTCTCCGGCGGCTTCGATTCGCCGGTGGCTGCCTGGATGATGGCAGGCCGGGGTGCATCGCTGGATTTCGTCCATCTGACGCCGTCCCGCCCCGATCCGTCCTCACCCGCCGCGGGCAAGGCCGCCCAACTGGTCCGCGCCCTTTCGCGCTACACGGGCCGGTCACGACTCGTGTTGGTCCCGTACACCCACTTCGATCTGAGGCTCACCGGCAGCCGGACTGGCTACGAGGCCGTGCTGTTTCGGCGGTTTGCCTTCCGCTGCGGTGAAGCCGTGGCCCGAAGGTTCGGGTCGGAGGCGCTCACCACGGGCGACAGTCTCTCGCAGGTGGCGTCACAGACACTGGCAAACCTGATCAGCGCCGACGCCGCGGTTTCCCTGCCCGTCCTCCGCCCGTTGGTCGGGTTCGACAAGCTCGCGATCATGGACCGGGCACAAAAAATCGGGACTTGGGAAATCTCCGCCATTCCCGCGAAAGACTGCTGCGCCCTGATTGCCGGGTCGCCCCGCACCCGCTCGGACCCCAGGCGGGTCGCGCGCCTGGAGGAGCGACTGTTTCCGGATCCTGCGGAAGTCGTGAGGACGTCGTTACTGGAATCGGTAGTCGGCGCCTTCGAGGGCGGCGAGGAAGTCGAGGCGTTCGCCCCGGCGGCCGATCGCTTCGTCCCGAACACCGTGGACGGGTGACCGGCCCGGCGGGCGTTGTCCCCCGCCGAAGAAGGTTCGACTTTGCGCGCGCCGGACGTGCCCGCCTAGCACGAGTCTTGCTTGCCTTGAGCTAGGAACAGGAGGTCGCCATGCCGGATTCTGCTGCTCGCTCATCCCGAGCGTCACTCCTTCTTCCAGCGGTGACGGCCTTGGCCCTGGTAGCTGCTTCGCCCATTGCAGCGCTGGGGCCCATGAGTCTTCCCGACTCTCCTCCGAAGCCGTATTCGGTCTTCGTTTCCTATGCCGGTGAGGCGGACGCCCAACTCGATGCGCACCTCCAGAACGCGGTCGGCGCGCTTGCGGAGGGACTCGAGGAGCACCCGGCCTCGTTCCGGCTCACCGACTCAAGAGACGCGGCGAACATCCGGGTCACGGTCTTCGATGCGCAGGCCGCCACCAGCGAGCTGAGACACGTCGGCGGTCCTGCCGGATTCATCGCGAACCGCGTCTTCGAATCGCGCGGCCGCGACTTCTTCTCTTTCGACGCCATCGTCCGGGTGGACGGCAAGCGCAAACAGGTGAAGGGTTCGGGCGCCGGAGCGACGGAAGTGGGCAGTTTCCGGTCCGCCGCCACGGACTTCGTCCGGCAGCTCGAAACATTCGCGGAAGAAAGCTACACCGGGTCCCGGTGAGCCATGTCTCTTCGCAAACCCGGCAACCGGACCCGGAGCGCGCCGCTCGCCCTGATCTCCCTCGCGGCGTTTGCCGTGGCTGCCGGGGGACAGGAAAAAGCTCCCCGCAACCCCCCGGAGCCGTTTCGGGTGTTCGTCCACGCCATCGAAGCGGCCGATGCCGCGTTGAAGGCGCGGCTTGACGAGGCGTTGCCGATGGTCCGGAAGCGGGTGAAGCGGCGGGGGAGATGGTTCCAGTTGGCTGATTCCCCTGAGACCGGCGACATCACGCTGCGGATTACGAACTACCGGCAGGGGCACCCAAGGGATCTACAAGGAGGCGTACGAGGCGGCCGGACCGAATCGATGGGCGACTGCTGGGCCACGGAATTCCACTATGTTGATGCGGTCGTCCTCGCCGGTGACCTGAGGGTGCGGCTGTCGGGGTTGGACCATCGGTGCGTCGACACCGGACCCGGTCTTCGGAACGCCGCGAGTCATCTGGCGGAGGAGCTGGAGCGGTTCGCCAAGGACAACTACGGCGCCCTCAGCCGGCTCCGGGCAGGGGCCGAGGTTGGCGAAGGAGCAGATGGCGGGGCGCCGCCGATGCAACCGGGAAACTGATTTGCGTTCCAACACGGTTTCCGCGACGGCAGTGGCCGGGAAACAGCGCCGCCTTTGGAATCGGCCCGGTGGGGCACTCGTCGTTTTCGCCCTGTTGGCGACCGGGACGCCGTCGGCCGGCGGACAGGAAAAGGCGCCCCGGCACCCTCCCGAGCCATTTCGCGTTTTCGTCCACACCAGCGATCCGGCCGATGCCGCCTTGAAGGCAAAGCTGGAAGAAGCGGTGCCGATGGTGCGGGAGCGGGTGGAGCGGCGGCGGAAATGGTTCCGACTGGCGGAATTGCCCGAAGCGGCGCAGATCACCCTCCGTATCGTGAACTACCGGGCCGAGCAGCACTGGATTCTCAGGAGGACCCTGCCTTGGGGGATACCGGGAGACCCGGGGCAGCGAGGGCGGGAATACCACTTCCTGGATGCGATCGTTCAGGGCGGGGACGTCAGGACGACGCTTTCGGGGCTGGATGAGCGTCCTGTGGGCATCGGCCCCGCCCTTCGGAATGCGGCCAGCCACCTCGCGGAGGAGCTGGAGCGGTTCTGCAAGGACAACTACGGCGCCCTCAGCCGGCTCCGGGCAGGGGCCGAGGTTGGCGAAGGAGCAGATGGCGGGGCGCCGCCGATGCAACCGGGAAACTGATTTGCGTTCCAACACGGTTTCCGCGACGGCAGTGGCCGGGAAACAGCCCCGCCTTTGGAATCGGCCCGGTGGGGCACTCGTCGTTTTCGCCCTGTTGGCGACCGGGACGCCGTCGGCCGGCGGACAGGAAAAGGCGCCCCGGCACCCTCCCGAGCCATTTCGCGTTTTCGTCCACACCAGCGATCCGGCCGACGCGGCGCTGAAGGCGAAGCTCGAGGAAGCAATACCGATGGTTCGGGAACGGGTGGAGCGACGGCGGAAATGGTTCCGCCTGGCCGTCTCCGCCGAGACGGCGGACGTCACTCTTCGCATCGTCAACTACCGGACCGGGCGGGTCCGGTATCCCCCGTACCGCGGGAATGACACGATGCCGGGAGTGTGGGTTAACCGGGGCCGGGCGTACCACTTCGTGGATGCGGTCGTTTGGGGCGGCGGGGTGAGCGTGAAACTCTCGGGGCTGGACGAAGGGCATTGGAACGGCGGATCCGGCCTGCGCAACGCCGCCGGCCAGCTCGCGAAGGAGTTGGAGCGGTTCTGCAAGGACAACTACGGTCCGCTCAGGCAACTCCGGACTGAGACGAGACCGGACGAACCGGGGGACGGTGGTGCCGCTCCCCGGTCACGGAACACCTCCCCAAGCCGCGACTGACGGCTGTTCCCGGAAAGGAAACTCTCGCCCGGCATCGCGGAGCATCGTGCCCCGCTCCACCGTGCAATGATTCCGGGGCGTGCAGCCCCTCCTTCCGGCTTCGCGCACCACGGGGAGGCATCATGACCATCCACCGCTTTCAACATCCGCGACCGGCGGCCCCCGCCGGGCTATTGCTCCTGATGGCGTTCGCCGCTTCAGCGGCCGGCGCCACCGAACAGGCGCCGCGGCGCCCACCCGAGCCCTTCTCCGTTTTCGTACACGCGAGCGACCCCGAGGACGCCGAGCTCAAGGAAGGGCTGGAGAAGGCGAGCGAGGAGGTTCGAGACCGCGTCCGCGGTCGCCGCGACTGGTTTCGAATCGCCGAATCCGCGGACGGCGCGGACATCACGCTTCGCGTCGTCAACTACCGGACCTCGCAGGTGATGATGCCGAAGCTCGAACGGTTGATCATGAACGGCCGGGTGGAGTTGGTCGAGCGGAGTGAGATCATCGAATTTCACTACGTGGACGCGGTCGCGCTGGCGGGCGAGGCGCGGGGGAACCTGACCGGGCTGGACGAGCGGGAAAACGGGCCCAGCCTGCGCAACGCCGCCAGCCAGCTGGCGAAGGAATTGGAGCGGTTTTGCAAGGAAAACTACGCGGCCCTGACGAGCCCCCAATAGACGGGCGGCGGCCCTTCGCCGCGATCCTTCCTTTGGCGCTCCTCGCGCTTGGGCTCACCGGTTCGGGCTGTGCGCCGCCGGAGAACCCGCGGGCGAAGAACGTGATCCTGTTCATCGGCGACGGGTTCGGAATGAACCAGTTGGCGCTGGGGATGGCCTACGCCGCCGAGGTGCGGGGCCGGCCGCTCCGAATGTCCGAGCTGGCCGAGGCCGGGAGCGCGGGCTATTCGATTCCGTTCTCCTACGCGCGGATCACCACCGATTCCGCTGCCGCCGCCACCCAGATGGCGACCGGGCGGCGCGTGCTCACCGAGACGCTCAGCGTGGACCCGGAAAGCGCCGAGCCAATCCCCACCATCCTGGAGTGGGCTGAGGAGCGAGGCCTCGCCACCGGCCTCGTGTCCAACATGCGTCTGACGCACGCCACCCCGGCGGCCTTTGCCGTCCACGCGAAGTCGCGGTATGTCCCCGAGGCGGAGATCGCCGACCAGCTCTTTGGAGAGCCCCCGGTCGAGGTGCTGCTCGGCGGGGGCGGCCGGGCAATGATCCCCGCGGAAACGACTCTCGGCGAGAGCGTCCCGGGGTTGCCGGCGGGGACCGACGGTCCTTCGAATCGGAGCGACGATCGAAACCTGATCGCTGAAGCGCGGGAGCGGGGTTTCGCGGTGGTCGGAGACCGCGCCGGGCTGGAGGCGGCTCGCGGAGCCGAGCGGCTCGTGGGCATCTTCGCGGCGAGTCATCTTCCCTATGTGCTCGACCGGTCCTGGGAAGGACTTGATGACTCGGTGCCGACCCTTGCCGAATTGACCGAAGCCGCGATCGCATCGCTCGAGGGGAACGAAGCCGGCTTCTTCCTGGTGGTCGAAGGGGGCCGCATCGACTATGCCGGGCACGACAACGATGCCGGGGCCTTGCTCGCCGAGATCCTCGATTTCGACGAAGCGATCGGCACCGCGTTCGATTTCGCCCGGGGTCGCGAGGACACGCTGGTTCTCGTGACCGCGGATCACGGCACTGGCGGGTTCTCGTTCACCTACGCCGGAGGAGGGCCGGGCCCGCTGCCGGAAGCAGTGTCCTGGGACTACCGGGCCGGGCCGGAAATGGCCGGAACCCGCCACCTGGAGATGCTCGCCGCCCAGCGTCGCTCCCTGATCGAAGCGATGCCGGAGATCTCCTCGCCGGCCACCGCGGATTCCGTGCTCGCAGTAATCGAGGAGGCCACCGGAATCCGGCTTTCCGATGCAGAAGCCGAAGATCTCGCCGGCCAGCTCAACGAGGAAGAGCTGGCCCCCCGCGACTTCCCGGCCTTCTACCTCGATCCCGTTTCCATTCCGGTGGCGCTCGCCGCGCGGAAGCTTGCGAACCACACCCAGGTGGTCTGGTCCACCGGCGGACACACTTCCGAACCGGTGCTGCTTCTCGGTTTCGGGCCCGGCGCTGACGGGGTGCTCGGCATCGGGTTGAACACCCGGGTGCACGAAATCATCCGGAGCGCACTCGCTCGGGACTGACTCGCGTTCCGGGGTTCACCCGGGAAGGGTCAATCGCGATCCGCTGCCACCGGGTCCGCGATTCGCAGCAGCGAATCGCGCAGGGTGCTCGCCGCCGGAACCCGGCCGGCGAGCAGCAGGCGCGCCGCGTGGTTCGTGACCGCGGCGACGGCGAGGCTCACTCCGGAGAAGTTCTTTTCTCGGGGTAGTGGCGGTAGCGGTCTCGCCCAGGGCGGGGCGATCAGAACCTCCCCCCGCCGGCCCAGTTGGCCGTAGTCGAAGCCGGCGTCGGCTTCGACTACCAGCGATCCCGCCGATTGGGACAGCACCCCCGGCACGAGAAGCGTGCCGTCCCGGCTTCTCGGAGCGACCAGCGTCAGTCCCGCTTCGCCCGCTTCCTGCCAAGCGGCCTCGAGGGCCTCCTCACCCTCCGGGTCGCTGCCCACCACAACGCCGGCGCTCAGATTGATCATTCCGGCGCCCTGGTCTACCGCCCAGCGAATCCCGGCGGCGAGGCACTGGGGCGGAGCGTCGGTCCGGCGTCCGAAGACCCGCACCGACAAGAACTCGAAGCCGTCTCGCGGCAGGCCGTCCGAAATGGTTGCCGCCACCGCGGTGCCGTGGCCGATTTCGTCGGTCCAGTCGGCGGGGCGACCGCCTGCCAACCGCGCTCTTCCCTCGCTCCACGAAACGCGGACGCCTCCCGCGACGGGCCCCACGTGCCGGTGCGAGGGATTGATTCCCGTATCGAGAACGGCGATGCGAAGCGGTTTCACCGCGGTCCGTCCCGGGTTCAGTCCGCGCCCTCGATGCGGCCGTCGCGGAGGACCAGCACCTGGTCGGCAGCCTGGGCGAAGGCCCGCCGGTGGGTCATCACCAGCGCGGCCCGCTCCTTGAGCCAGGGAACCAGCCGTTCGACCAGGAGCGCCTCCGTTTCCCGGTCGAGCGCCGAACTCGGCTCGTCGAGAAGGATCAAGGCCGGGTCCGCCAGCACCGCGCGGGCGATGGCAATCCGTTGTCGCTGCCCGGCGGATAGTTGCTGCCCGCGTTCTCCGACCAGGGTCGCAACGCCCTCCGGGAGGCTCGTCACGAAGTCATCGATTGCGGCGAGCCACAACGCCTTGGCGACCTCCTCCTCGCTGGCGTCCGGACATCCATAGCGGACGTTTTCGGAGATCGGTGCATGCCACAGAAAGGGATCCTGCTCGACAACCGAGACGTCCCGCCGAAGCTCGGCGAGGGAAAGGCGCCGGATGTCGGCGCCCCCCCAGAAGATCCTGCCGCCGTCCGGGTCCAGGCGCCGCAGGATCAGGTCGGCGAGGGTGGTCTTGCCCACCCCGCTCGGCCCCACCAGCACGGTGAGCGAGCGTTCGGGGAGGGTGAGCGAGGCGCAGTCCAGGACCGGGTGCTCTCCTCGGCCGTAGGAAAGCGTGACACCTTCCACTTGCACCGGCCCGCGGGGCTTGCTCGCGGGGACGGGATCTTTTGGATCCTCGACGCCGGGCGGTTCGTCGAGCAACTCGAAGACCCGCTCGAAGGACGCACGGGCCGCGCGCAGGCCCAGATACTGGCCGAGGAGACCCTGCACCGGCCCGAAAAGGCGCATCTGGTAGGTCATCGCCGCGCCGAGGGTGCCGAGGGTGAGGTTCCCCTCGATTACCTGGTAGCCGCCGTAAAGGAACGCCGCCGCCCCCGCGATCGAGACCAGGGACGCCGGGATCCCGGAAGCCACGTACGTCGTCCGGCGCGCTCGCAGCAGAGAGTCGATGAACCGGTCGTTCTCCGAGCGGAACCGGCCCGCTTCGCGCTCCTCCTGACCGAAGGCCACCGTCTGCCGCATTCCGAGCACCGATTCGACCAGCACGCTGCCGACCGACGCTCCAGCCTCCCGGAGTCTCCGGTTGTCATCGGTCACCCGCGTCCGGAGCCGCTGCAGGCTGATCGCCGCGAACGGCAGGACGAGCAATGCCGGCACGAGCAGCGCCGGTGCGAGCACCAGCAGCAGCGACAGCGCGACGAGGAGTCCCAGGACGTTCTGCGTCAGCGAGAGCAACAGGTCGCCCGCGGTCCGTTGCAGTTCCGACACGTCGGTGTTGAGCCGGGAGAGGAGATCCCCGGTGCGGGCGCCGGCAAAAAAGCGAGGCGAGAGCCGCTGCAGACGCTGGTACACCAGGAGACGGAGATCGAAGAGCGCCCGCGCGGAGAGCCCGACGTAGCGGTAGCCGATGAAGGACGTCAGCACCAGCCCGCCGATCTGCAGCGCCGCCATCAGCGCCGCGATCTGGATCAGCAGCCGGAAATCGCCGCCGAGGAGAGCACCGTCGAGCAGGGGAACGAGCAGCAGGGGCCAGAGTTGCCCCGGCAACCCGGCGAGCAGCGAGAGGACGAGGACCCCCGAGAGCCGCCGCCAGTAAGGGAGCGCCAGCCGGAACGCCCGGCGATAGATGTCAGGTGGGTGGGGCTTGGTTCCGCTACCGGGCATGGCGGCGAGTCATACGGGGAGTGACGACGGGAGTTTCGCTGCCCTGTCGGGCCGCGATGCCGGTCTGGAGACCGGCGCTCCAGTCAGTTTCCAGACGAGGCCCGATAGCGGATCGGATGCGGGGCGATCATGAAGTCGCCCCCGGCGAAGATCTCCGTTTCGCGTTCGAGCGTGGCGGCGTCGTACACGTACATGGTGTCCCCGACCCCGGACACGAAGAGCCGTTTCCCGTCAGCCGAGACGATCATGGAAATGTTGGCGCGTCCCCGCTCGAAGCCCTTCTTCCGAAGGATGACCTCGCGGCTCTCCATGTCCAGCACGGCGGCGTCGGTGAGCCCGGCGTAGCCGCGCTTGCCGTCGGGAGAGAGTGCGAAGCGGGCGAGCCGCATGGAGGGCCCGACCTCGTAGTGGCGAAAGGTCTTGTCGGGCAACCGGATCTCCAGCACCCCAAAAAGATCCATACCCTGGAGGGGCTCCGTCGTCCGGTACACACCGAAGAGCCGTCCCGGCTCGATCTCGCTCAGCGAGTGGCCACGCACCCCGCCGTAGCCCGGGGCGAGGGGACGGGCCAGCTCGATCCGGTCCGTCTCTTCGAAGGTCTCCGCGTCCAATTCCACGATCTGGTCGTTCACCAGATAGATGGAAGAGCCGTCGGGGCTGAAGTGGATGTTGGGACGCCAGTCGCTGGCGTCGCCCAGGGGGATCTCGTGGATGACCTCACGGCGCTCCCGGTCGAATACCCAGATCTCGGAGGGCGTCTTGTGGATGAAACGATCGGGTTCGAGGTCCACCACGACGGGAACCAGGAAGATCCGCCGGGCTCCCGGGCCCGGAACCGCACTCATGAAGCGGACGCGCCGGCCCACGGTGCTCAGCCGGAAGTCGTCTACCACGGCCATCTCGGCGGCGTCGAAGACTTCCACGGACTCCATGCGTCCGGTGACGGCGGCGAGGTAGCGCCCGTCGGCGGTCCACTGATTGTTGGTGGCCGCTCCATGCCGGAGGTTCCCGACCTTCTCGAAGGTCAGGGTCTCCTGGTCGAAGGTGAGGAGCTGGTCGGGCCAGATGCCCGCCAGAAACCGGTCGGCGTCCTGTCCGCTCGCCGGGCCGCCGGCGAGCGCCAGGATCCCGAGCGCGAGGATGGGCGGCCTGATCTTCATGAACTGGAAATCTCTAACCTGGAACGGTAGGGAGGCGCTCCTCATGGGAATACCAGGTCGATCTCCCTCCAATCCTGGGTGGCGGAAGCACAGTTCTTGTGCCAGTCGGGGCTGTTGTTCAGGTAGTCGGGCACCTGGGCCGGCCAGTAGCAGGTCTTGTAGCAATCGTAGAGGTCCCGCTCCATCGGCTGGCAGAGCGCGGCAGTCCCGCCCGTCGCATCTACCTCCCAGCCCGGGGAGAAGATGGTCGTACAACCGGACGGATAGTGGGGTCCGGGGTCGTCGCCGGTGGCGCGCGCCGCGCCGCCGCCCTCAAGCCATTCGGTCGCGAAGCGGGCCTTGAGATTCTTGGGGGCGAGGTGTTTCATGGCTGCCTGCTAACTAGGGGGTTTGCCGTGCGACGTGAAGCATTCCCTCAAAGCGGCTCAGGAACCGGGGACTCTGGTCGAGGATCCGGCCGTAGGCCGACAGACCAAGCGCCGTCCAGTCGCGGATCCAGTCACAATAGTGCAGGTTGGGGCGAAAACGGTCGCCGTAGCGGACCTGAGCCTCGTGGTAGCAGCCGCCCGAGCACAGACTGCGCACCCAGCACTGGCTGCAGTCGGTACGCGCGTCGATGTGTGCCTTCTTCAGGTGTTCGATGCGTTTTTCCTTGTCGATCCCGGTGGCCACGTGGCCGAGGTCGTGATCGCCGGAACCGGCGAAGCGGTGACAGAGGCCGATCTCGCCGCCGGGAGCGACTCCTACGAGCCCGAGTCCCGCGCCGCAGGGATACGCCTTGCTGACGCCCTCGTGGATTTCGCCGAGAAGGTCGCTGAGGTTCGAAAAACCGAGGTAGCGCCCTTCGACCGCCGCCTCCACGTAGTCGTCGGCGAGACCGCGGAACTGATCGAGCAAATCGTCGAAACCCTCTGCCCCCAGCGCGTAGTCCAGATCGGGAGAGGAGGTCACCGGGGCGAAACCCACCTCGTAAAAGCCCAGCCCCATCAGATGTTCGAAGATCCGGGGTACATCCAGGTTCTTCGAGGTCACCGTCACCCGGGCGCCGACCGGCCGCTTCTGGACCTTCAGGAACTCGGCGATCCGGGGAGCGATCACGTCGTAGCTTCCCATTCCGCTGCGGTACACCCGCATGGAGTCCTGGAATTGCTTGTCTCCGTCGACCGAGATCGTGACTCCGATGCGGTTGTCGGCGATCCACTGGGAGATTTCGCGGGTCAAGAGGGTGGCGTTCGTGGTCAGGCTGAAGTCCACCCGTTTCCCGGCCAACTGCGTCTGCTCCCGGGCGTACTCGACCGTCGGGCGGATGACCCGCCAGTTGAGCAGCGTCTCCCCGCCGAAGAAGGTGACCTGAAGATCCTTCGCCTCACCGGATTCGGCGATCAGCCGGTCCACCGATTGGCGCGCCACCTTCTCGGTCATCGCCGCCGGAACTTCCGCCGGGGCGATGCGGTCCTCCCCATACTCGTAGCAGTAGCGGCAGGCGAGGTTGCAGGAGTTCGTGATGTTCAGCACCACCGTGCGGATCGGCGGCGGCTCGTCCACTTCCTGGAGGCCGGCGAGTGGAATGAGCGGGGTGCCCTGGCGGGCCACGGCCCCGACCTCGGCGAGCTCCCGGAGCGCCGCTTCGTCTTCGGGAGATTCGACGATCGCTCCTGGGGGCTTCGGCCCTCCGGCGAGACGGTCGAGCAACCGTTCGCTGACCCCATCGAGTTCGAAGATCATCGAGGAAGGGACGAGGAAGGCGTAGTTCCGCTCACCGCCATGGAAGCGGTGCATCTGGGTCGCCTCGACGAGAGTTTCAGACGGTTGTGGGGTGATGGTCATTGCTTGGCCCTTTGCGGGAACAGGTCCCAGTAGAGGAAGACCGGCGGGGCGACCACCAGCCGGGCTCGGCCCCGGAGCGTTTCACCGTTTTCCGGATCTTCGTGCTCCGCGACCACCCAGACGTCTCCCATGTTGTCGGCCATGAGCTCCCGTTTGGGGTTCGGGCCGTCGAGCCCAGGGGTGAACAGGCCGTCTGCGTCGATGTTTCCCACGAAGGGCGTATCGTCGTCCTCGTCGCGGATGTAGTACTCCTCGGTCGTCCAGGTGACTTCCACGGGTCCGAGCGCCACGTCGTCATCGGTCAGCCGCTCGTTATCCGGCCCCCGGTGCCAGCCGTTCGCCTCGAACTGCACGAACTGTTTGGGCGCCACCGCGCCACCGACCCGGGAAAGAGCCATCTCGGGGGTTACCCGGATGTAGTCCACCCGGTCATGGACGGCGAAACCGTCCACCAGCCGAATGCCGCCGGCGGAGACGTCGCGATATCCGAGCGGCGCCCCGGCGTCGATCTGAAGGTCCACGAGTAGCTCCATCTCGGAAACCCGCCGGGCGTTTTCGACCGTGATCCCCGCCCCGAAATCGAGGGATCCTGCCGCCTCCTCGCCGAAGCCCGCCCCGATGATGCGGACCCCGGTGGTTGTCGCTCCGTGCCGGCCGGCGGGGGGCCAGGCGGCCGCGAGCTGGACGCCGCCCGCCGCGCGGCTGAGCGTCACGTCCAGCCCGTCCTCTCCGAAACGTCCCCGGAACAGCCGGCCGGTGAGGGTCTGGCCGTCATCGGAGAGAATCAGAGCTGCCCGCCGTTCCTGGAGACGGTCTCCCTGGCCTCTTCCGCGGAAAGAGAACCCGCCGTAGAGCACGCCGGCGCCGAGCCGCCGTTCCGTGGTTCCGTCGCCAAGGATCAGGTTCGCCTCGTAGCCGTAGTCGCCTTTGGAATCGTCATCCGGGCGGAACTCGACAATGCCCCCGAAAGGCCCGCTTCCCGGCTCGGAGCCCCGGAGGAACCAGCGCCCGGCGATACCCGGCCCCGGTCCCTTGGCGCGGTAGGTCCGCCAGGCCGGTGTTTCGAAGGGGTACTTCTCCTTGAGCTGGTCGAGGACCCGGTCCACCGCCCAGCGTTCTCCCGGGTCTTCGCCCCGGAAGCTCTGGCCCTCGATCACGGGGAAATACCCCACGTGCATCCCCTTCAACAGGTCCCATTCCTCGGCCGCGCGCCGCTGGGTACGGAAGCGGGCCGTGAGATGGCAGCGGGAGCAGGTGGCCTGGAGCAACTCCTCGTCTTCCCCGAAACTCTCCTGAAGGGGACGCTGCTCGGCCAGGTAGAAGTAAGGCCGCTCTTCTTCGGGGGCGAGGCCGTGGTTGTCGGTCAGGTAGCGGACCACCTCGCGCGCATCTTCCGGGGCGAGGTCGACGTTGCCGGTGCGGATCATCCGGATGATGGTGATCTGCCAGCCTTCGGCCGACTTCCGCTGCCAGGAAATGCGCGACATCCGCCCGGCGTCGTCGGACGCATGGCAACTGCCGCAGGCCGCCTGAACGAGTGGGTTTTTGACCGGGATGCCGTCGTCCGCCTCAGCGAACACGGCCGGTCCGAGGAGCGAAATGGCGGCAATCGCGACGGCAGTTCGCATGAGGGTTCGCCAGTGTATGGGTTCCCGCTCGCCCGCGCTACTGGCGGGGTGGTACAAACACAGGATGATGAATGCTCTGTCCCGACGAGGTTTTCTGGGCGCCGCCGGCGCCTCCGCTGCGGTTTTCGCCCCCCGGGCCGTGAAGGGGCTCACCGGCCCCGAGATCGAGTCCCGCACCGCTGGCCGCGAAGTCCCGGAATTCGGGATTTCGATGTGGGACCTGGACACCCCGTCACTGCTCGTGGATCTCGATGCGCTGGAGGCGAACATCGCCGCCATGGCGCGTGCCACCCGTGAGAACGGCATCGCACCGCGTCCCCACGCCAAGACGCACAAGTGCCCGGCGATCGCCCGGATGCAACTCGAAGCCGGAGCGCTCGGGATTTCGGTTGCGAAGGTGAGCGAGGCGCAGGCGCTCTTCGACCACGGGATCGACCGCCTGCTGCTGACCACCAGCAACGTCACACCGTTCAAGATTCGCCGGGCGATGGGCCTCCGGAAGCAGTGCAGCGGCTTTATCCAGGCGACCGATACGGCCGAGAATGCGCGCGCCCTCTCGGAGGCGGCGGTTGCCGCCGGGATCATGGCCGAGGTCGCGGTGGACGTGGACCCCGGCGGACACCGGACCGGAATCACCCCTGGTGAGCCGGCGCTTGCGCTCGCGCAACTCGTGGATCAGCTCCCCGGCCTGACGCTGCGCGGCCTCCTCTGCTACGACGGCGGCTCGCAACACGTCAAGGGTTTCGACAAGCGGAAGGCGCAAACTCTGGGACGGCTGGCGGCGGCCGCGGACACCTGCGAGCGGATGCGCGCTTCGGGGCTCGATACCGGGATCTTCAGCGGCGGGGGGACCGGCACCTACAACATCGACCACGAGACCGCCGGGCTTACCGACGTGCAGGTGGGCAGCTATGTCTTCATGGACGCCCAGTATCTGGAGATCGGCGGAGCCACCGACCCGGAGGTGTACACCGACTTCCAGCCGTCGCTGACGATCCTCGCCACTGTTCTGAACGCGCAGTACGAGGGCCGCGCGACGACCGATGCCGGCGCGAAGGCGTGCACCATCAACCGACCCTGGGCGATCGTCAAGGGGGAGACCGGGATGAGCTACAGCTCGGGCTCCGACGAGTTCGGGACGATCCGCTACGAGGATCCGAGCCGGACGTACAAGGTCGGGGACAAGCTGGAGTTGATCGTTTCCCACTGCGATCCGGTGGTGAATCTCTACGATCGGATGTACGCAGTGCGCGGCGGGCTGGTGGAAGCGGTCTGGCCCATCGCGGCGCGCGGCATGTCCGCCTAGGCTCTCGGCCGCCTGGAGAGGATTACACCTACGCCGGTTTCGGATCGCTGACGATCAGGAATCCCTCCGCAACGAGCCAGGCGAGTGCGGCTCGCACTGCCGGCTCCGGGGCCGGGAACGCTTCGAGCGTCCGGCGGATCCCGCCCAGTGCGGAGGCAGTCCGGAACAGTTCGGCGAGCGCTATGCCCGCGACCTTGTGTCCCGGCCGGAAACGACTCGGGCGGACCACCGCTTCGGCGGGCACGATCCAGTCGCCCTGCAGAACACCCTGCGTTTCGACCCGGGACCCCGTCGCCGGAGTGAGTCGGCCGTCCTCCGGGAGTCGCTTCCGAGGTGGCGCGACCGGCGTCTTTTGGGAGCGCCGGCGCCAGAATTTCCGCTCCGCGAATCGTTCTTCCTCCGCATGGAAGCCGGCGATCCGGTCTCCCGCCTCGGCAGCGAGCCCTGTTTCCTTCGCGCTGTGGAATACCAGGGCGAGCGGGCCGTCCGGCGGCCTTTCGAGCGCCGTACGCAGGACGACGGCGCCGGTGAGTCCGGAATCCATGGCCTTCATGGTCCCGAGCCCGGAGAGGGGATCGAGTGCGCTCGCCGCGTCGCCGACCGCGATCAGCGTCGGTCCATCGGCGTATGCGGCAGAGCGCAGCCGGTACGGCGTCACGTCCGCCGCCCGCACCGGGGTGAGACGGTCCCCGCTGACGAAGCCTTCGAGGTCCACGTTGCGGAACGCTTCGCGGAACCGGTCTTCCGGATTCGCGGTGGCGTCGTCTCGATCCAGCATCACCGTGACGTCCCGCCGTCCACCGACGACGGGAGCGCTCCACACCCAGCCCTCCGGAAACGCCTCGACCAGCGTGCCTGCCCGGTTCCCGGGCGCGAAGTGCGCGGTGAGCGCCGTCGTCCGGTAGTCGGGCCAAACGCGTTCGCGCCGCGTGAGCACGCCGCTTCGGCCGGAGGCGTCCACGAGGACGCGCGCGGCGATCCGTAGTTCGCTTTCCCCCGGCCGCCGGACAACCAGCGCGGCGGTCTCGTCGTTCGTGTCCGGTGCGGCGGAGCCCTCGACAATCCGGGCTCCCGCCCGGCGCGCCTCGCCCAGCGCCCAGTCGTCGAGCCGGTCACGCCGGACGAGCCGCTGGCCTTCGCCGGTGCCCGGTTTCGGCTGGACCGGGATCCGCTCTTCCCGTCCGCCCCAACGAACGAAATGGTCGCTCGGGCGGGGCGCGTACACCGACTCCGGCAGCTCGAGGCCGTAGGACGCGAGGAGGCGTGGCGCGGAGGCGGACAGGCTCTCCCCGAGATGCTGGCGGTTACGCCGCGCCTGGTGGACGAGCAGCACGTCCAGACCGAAGACGGCGAGTTGGCGGGCCGCGAGCGCCCCGGCGGGGCCGCCGCCCACGACGGCTACGTCGGCGACCATGCAAGCGATCCAGGCCGACGGCGCTGGCGGCGTTGTGGTAGGTCTTTTGCCCTCCCCCTTGGAGATCTGTATGCCGTTTGTTGAACAAGGAAGAGCGACTTCCGCCAGCGCCAAGCCTGCCGGCCCCGTTCGGGCTGGCCAGAAGGAAGAGTCGCCGGGAGCATTCCTTTTCCCCTCATGGGCGGCGGCGCGTGCGGAGGCTCTCCGGCGCCGGGCCGACCCGGCGTGGGAAGGCTTCGTGACCCGGGTCGTGGAATCCCCGTACGGGGGGTACGTCGTGCGTTCGTTCCCCATCGATCTGTTCTTGGACACGGGTTTGTCGGACCCGCACGGAGGCACTGCGGTCCGCTACAAGGATCTGTGAGGGCTTCGGAGAACAGGCTTTCGGTGCCGGACAAGGACGCTGCGCTGCTGCCTGCAGATTCGGGCGCGGCGGTGCCGGCCGGCACCGAGGAGAATGTTGCCGTTCGCGCCGCGCAGGTAATGGAACGACTGCTCGAAGTGGAGCGGTTGCGGCACGATCGCGAAACCAGACGGATCGCATTCCAGGAAAAGACGCTCGAAGTGGTAGATGCACAGGATAGGCGGCAGTACGACTCCACAAACAGGGACTTGAACTGCAGCACGACGACCGACGCCGGCGTTTCGAATTCGGTCGTCGGGTCATCTGGACTGTCTTGGCGCTCGTCTCACTTCTCGTCCTTTTCATCTGCGGGTTGATGTTCTTCGGCGACGAAAACCAGAGAGCATTGGCGGGAGAAGTCATGAAGACCGCAGCGGTGGGCTTGGCGGGGTTCGGCGTGGGGGCCGGCATCCTCCGTGCAGCGAGGTCGCTGATTCGAGGCGACGACTAACCGGATGTTCTCCCGACAAGCGATCAGCGTCGTTTGGCGTGGATCTGAATGAGCGCCTCTTCGACGCCGGCGAGGACGAGTTCCTTTTGCGCGTCGTTCAGCCAGTCGTCGCGGCGCGCCATGGCCGCGCCGAAGTCTTCGATCATTTGTTCCATGTAGAGCCGATCGGACTCAACGACGATCTCGCGGCCATCGAGGAGCACGTATACCGGCGAGGAGTGGGCGAAGAGGGAACTGTCGGTCGTCCAGACCGACCGCGGGCCCTCGGCGCGGACCGCGATCCAGGCGCTGTCTCCGAGTTCGAGTTCTCCGGCGACCTCCAGCTCGAAGGGGGAGCCGGCCACCGCATCGGCCGCTAGGTCCCCGGCCGCCTCGCGCCAGACCGAACCGTTCACGAGCACCGAGAGCCGCTCCATGGGGACCGCCGAAACCGCTCGCGCCCGCACCGTGAGGGTGGCGGGGCCGCTCCGCTCGATCTGTCCCCCCATTCCGTGGCCGTCCACGTCCAGTTCAAGCAGCGGGCCGTTCGTGGAAAAGCTCCGGGCGGTCCGGAGCCCGAGGGCCCAGGCCTCCGGGCCGGCGCCTTCAGGAAGATGCACATAGGTTCGGCCGGTTCCGAGGGGCGGATCGCGGGAGGTGTCGGAAAAGGTGTCCGAGCCTCCCGCGGCGGCGAGCCGGAAGCCGGCATTCAGAAGCCGGGCATAGATCGCGGCCGATCCGGTTTCGGAACTCGGAATGCAGTTGATGTCGAAGAAGTCGACGACCCCGAGCGCCGCGTCGAGCGGGATCTCGGAGGGTGAGGCGCCGGTGAAGGGCACCCCCTCCGCGAGATAGGCGAAGTAGGGATGGGGCATCCCCACGACTACCTGGTCTCCCTGTTCGGCCTTGAGGCGCCGGATGTACTCGTAGAGCGGCGGGAAGGGCGCCTCGCGCGCCGTGCCCCGAACGCCGGTGGCGAGCGGGAAGAACAGGGTCTCGGGGTTCAGGAAGGTCCGGTGGCCGAAGGGCATCCGGTATTCCTGGCCGTAGCGAAGGAAGACACGGTCGGTGGATGCCGGGTGCCGGCCGGCGACGAAACGGGCCGGATCACCCATGGTCCGCGAACCGTCCACGTGGATGAGCGCGTGGACCACTTCGAGCGCCTCGGCATCCGCCTGAGCCACGAGGTCGTCGGGGGTGATTCGCAGGTCGCCGGCGTGAAGGTCATGGACGTGGGTGTCGCCGGACACCCAGTTCCTTTCCCGGAGGTCGGTGAATCGTTCGAACTCCGCCTCGATGCGAGTCTCCTCGCCGGAGCGGATCGCGACCTCACGTTCCCACGGCCGGAACTCCACGCCGCGTTTGAGCCGAACCGTGGCCTGACCCGGCGGAAGTTCCAACGTGAACTCCCGGGCCGCGTGGAAATAGTGGGTCTCGGTATAGGAGACGATGCGGCGGAAGGCGCCGCGCGGAGCGTGGCTTCTTCCGTCCGCTCCCAGGACGGTCGCCCGCGCCGCTTCGCTCAGCCGGACCCGCAGGCGCCCCCAGGCGGCACCCGCGCGTCTCAGGCCGGTGACCGCGAGCGGGCGCGCGGCCCCGCCGTGAACGCCGATCACCTCGAGCGCCGGACGCCCGTCCCGATTCGTGGTGAAGACGATCTCGTTTCCGTCCGGCGACCACGCGGGATCTTTCTCGTCCCAGTCTTCGTCACGGGTAAGCCGGAACGGCAACCCTCCGGCCGCGGGAAGCAGGAAGAGGTCGTAGCTGCCTCGGATGTCGGACGCGAAGGCGATCAGGCTCCCGTCCGGAGATACCGCGGGACGAGTCCGGAAGGTGGTCTCCTCGACGTGGAGCTCCTGGTGGTCGCCTGGCCCCTCGATACGAAAGATCCCGCCGGTCCCGGGATGGTCCGACCGGTTGGAAACTGCGACCAGGAACCCTCCCGGCAATTCTCCAAGGTCCGGGCCTGTTCCAAAGTTTGGGCCGGGGTCCGGCTGAATCTCGTTGGAATCACCGCCCCAGACCAGCACGTCCGAACCGTCGGCGCCGACCTCCCGGATGTCGAAGCTGCCGGACTGCGCCGATGAATACACGACGCGACCGCCCGCCGCGGCCCGCGGATGGAAGTCCATGGCGGGGTGCTCGGTGAGACGTTCGGGAGTCCCTCCGCCGCTTTCCACCCGGTAGATGTCGAGATTTCCCTCAACGTCGCGCGAGAACACCACGAACCGTCCGTCCGGCGACCAATCCGGCTCGAAGTCGTAGGCCGGATCCGGATCCTGCGGACCCCCGGTGAGTTGGCGGGCCTCTCCGCCGGCCGCCGGAACCGCCCAGAGGCGCCCGTCGAGCGCAAATGCGATCTCACTCCCGTCGGGAGACCAGGAGGGGTATGCGGGCCACGAAGTGACCCGGGGAACCAGGTAGTTCTCCACTCGGATCTGGCCGCCCGCCACCGGCGGGTAGCGGAGGGGACTCATCTGCCCCGCCTCCGCGGGGATCCCGATCCAGATCAGCGCCAGCGCGGCGCCAGCGAGAGAAACGGTCTTCCTCAGGTCGCGAGAATCTGGCACGAATCCGCGTCCCCATGAGCCCGGGTGATCTCCGGCTGGATCGTCACGTGACGGATGCCGAAGCGTTCCCGCAGCAGTGCGGTCGCGCTCTTGAGGATGGTGTCCGGGGGCGTGTTCGGCTCGATGTCGGCGTGGCAGGAGAGCGAGACGAAACCGCTGTTCACCGTCCAGATGTGGAGGTCGTGGATCCCACGGATGCCGGGAAGGGAGAGCAGACCGGAGCGTACCGCCTCCCCGTCCACGCCCTCGGGGGTCGTGAGCATCAGCACCGCGACGCTGTCACGCAGCAGCCGGACCCCCGAGAGCACCAGCAGACCGGCGATTCCAAGGGAGACGAGTGCGTCCACCGTGTTCCAGCCCGTGAACTGGATGACGAGGGCCGAGATGATGACGCCCGCGGAACCGAGGGTGTCGCCGAGTACGTGCAGGAAGGCGCCCCGGATGTTCAGGTTGCTGTGCTGGTGGTGGCCCAGGACCTTGAGGGCCACGAGATTCACGATCAGGCCGATAATGGCGATGATCAGGACCGGTAGCGCGGAAACTTCGAGCGGATCACCCAGGCGGGCAATGGCGCGGGTCCCCACCCAACCCGCAATCCCCAGCAGGAACAGCGAGTTGAGGAGCGCCGCGAGCACCTCGGCGCGGTGAAATCCGAACGTGCGGCGCGCCGTCATCGGGCGGGTCGCGAGCCAGGCGGCCAGGAGGGACACGCCGAGCGCGGCACTGTCGCTCAGCATGTGTCCCGCGTCGCCCTGGAGGGCGAGGCTGTTGGCGAGCATCCCTCCTACAAACTCCGCGGCCGCGATCGTCAGCGTGCAGACAAGGGCGGCGCCCAGCGCCCACCGCGAAGGCAATTTCCCACCGCGCGCAGGGGCCAGCGCGTCGTGATGGTGTTGATGCGACATAACGCCTACTCCCTAAGTATTGCGTAACGCCACCGGCTAAAATGAACTTGAATTCTCTGATTGACCGCCACCGGTGGCGGGCCCATCCCCGGGAGTAGTGCTGAGTATGGCTGATGGTAAGGCGCTGGAACTGACGAGCGACAATTTCGATGCGACGGTCGGCGGTGACCAGCCGAGCCTCGTGGATTTCTGGGCCGAATGGTGCGGCCCCTGTCGGACGATCGCCCCGGCGATCTCGGAACTGGCCGACGACTTTGACGGCCGGGCGGTGATCGGCAAGGTGAACGTGGATGACCAGCCCCGGATCGCCGAAAAATTCCGGGTCCGCTCCATCCCGACCCTGCTTTTCTTCCAGAAGGGCGAAGTGGTGGGCCAGATCGTCGGCGTCCAGTCGAAGGCGAATCTGGCCGCCCGCCTTAACGCGCTGATCGGCTGATCGGGCTAATCGGCTGACGCGCTGATCGGATAAGGACCGAGGGCCGCGTCCCTCTGGTACCGTCGCCGGCGCATTCGGGGTGCGGCTTATGATCAGTCCGGGACGACGTCCGTCGACCGTCTCGAGAGGGCGTTCGGCGCTTCTCCCGGCCGCGCTGATCCCGGCCGCGCTGGTCCTGGCCGCGTTGGTCCTGGCCTGGTCCCGGTGTGGCCCAAGCGGGCCTCCGGGGCTCACCATCACGGATGCGCGGATCGTGGACGGTGCCGGCACGCCCGCATTCCCCGGGGCAGTCCGCATTGTGGACGGGCGGATCGTCGAGGTCGGTCCCGGCATTTCCCCGCGGTCCGGGGACACGGTGCTCGAGGCGGGAGGGCTCGTCCTCGCGCCGGGGTTCATCGACACCCACAGCCACGCCGCCTCCGATCTGTTCGAGAGACTCGACGCCACCGCGGCCGTGAGCCAGGGAATCACCACCCTGGTCGTGGGGCAGGACGGTGGCTCGCCGCACCCGCTCGCCGACTTCCGGAGCCGTTTCGAAGCGTCCCCGTCCACCGTCAACGTCGCCAGCTACTCCGGCCACAACACGCTGCGGGAGTTGGTGATGAGCGAGGATTTCCGGCGCGAAGCGACGGCGGAAGAAATCGCCGCGATGAAAACCCTGCTGGAAGCCGATCTGGCCTCGGGAGCGCTCGGGCTGAGTACCGGGCTGGAGTACGACCCCGGGATTTACTCCCGAGCGGAGGAGGTTCTGGAACTCGCGCGGGTTGCTGCCGATGCCGGCGGCCGCTACATCAGCCACGTCCGGAGCGAAGATCGCTGGTTTTGGGACGCGGTGGAAGAGATCATCCGGATCGGGGCGGAGACCGGAATGCCCGTCCAGATCTCGCACGCCAAACTGGCGCTGCAGAGCCTCTGGGGCGAAACCCCCCGTTTCCTCGGCCGGCTGGAAGAGGCCCGGGCCGCCGGGGTAGACATCACGCTGGATGTCTACCCCTATCCGTACTGGCAGTCCACACTGACCGTGATGTTTCCGGATCGGGACTTCACCGATCTCGAGGAGTCGCGCTTCGTGGTCTCCCAGCTCGCCCTCCCGGAGGGCATCCTCATCCCGACCTACGCGCCCGAACCTTCCTACGCCGGCCGGACCTTGGCCAGCATCGCCGAAGAGCGCGGCGAGGAGCCGGCGGTGACCCTGCTCGAACTGATCCAGCAGGCCGAGGCCATGCGCGCCGATCCGGACCTGGAGCCCGGGACCAGGGTGGAGTCGGTGATCGCCACCGGCATGGAGGAGGATGACATCGCCGCCATCTTCGCCTGGGAACACGCCAACCTGTGCACCGACGGCGCCCTCTTCGGGGCCCATCCCCGCGGGTTCGGATCCTTCCCGCGGGCGATCCGGCAGTTTGTTCGAGAACGCGGGATCCTCACTCTGGAGGAGGCGGTGCGCCGGATGACTTCGTTGGCCGCCGACCACCTGGGCTTCTCCGGCCGGGGTCGCATCGCCCCCGGAATGGCAGCCGATCTGGTTCTGTTCGACCCGGAGACGGTCTCCGACCGGGCCACCCCGGAGTCTCCCCACGAACTCTCGGTGGGCATCCGCCACGTTTTGGTGGCCGGACAGACCGTGTTCGAGGCGGGCCGCGCTACCGATGCACGTCCTGGCGTATTCCTCGTGCGCTGAACCCGCGTTCGTTTCCGTATACCCTGTCAATCCCGCTGCCCCACTGCGGTCCGAGGCGACTGTCACGGCAGCGGCCGGTCGCCCGCGGGAGGTGCCCATGACTTACGCGAACCGGTGGTTCTCCCTGGGAAGCATGTTGTTGGTGTCCGGCGTGCTCGCCTTCGGTTGCGGTGGGGACGGGAGCGCGCCGACCACCCCCGAGGCGCCCGCGCCCGCCCCCCCGCTCGGTGTGCCCTTCGGGGTGACCGATCTCGAAGAGGGAGAGGGTCCGGGGATGCAGGACGGCTGGTTGCTGGCGATCGACTACACCGGCTGGGTTTACGACCCGGCCACCCCTGACAATCGAGGCGAGGAATTCGGCTCTACGAGCGCGGAGGGGCCTTTTTCGTTCCGGTTGGGGTTTGGCCTGCTCGTTGGCGGCATCGAACAGGGCTTGGTCGGCATGCGGGTGGGCGGTCTTCGCCGCATCATTGTTCCGCCCGACCTCGGTTTCGGCGCGCAGGGGACGAGTTTCATTCCCGGGAACGCCACCCTTCTCGTCGAGGTGGAGCTCCTGGGCGGGGCGGAAGTGCCCTTTGAAATCGTGGATCTGCACGAAGGCGACGGAGAGGAAGCAGCAAACGGGCGCTCACTCTCGATGGCCTATCACGGTTGGCTCTACGACCTGATTGCCGAGGGCAACAAGGGCACTACGTTCGATTCCACCACCGCTGCGGCGCCCTTCACCTTCACTCTCGGGGTCGGGAACGTGATCGCGGGATGGGACCTGGGCATCGTGGGAATGCGCGTAGGCGGGCGTCGCCGAATTGTGATCCCCCATGGCCGCGCGTACGGAGCCGCCGGGCGACCGCCGCAAATTCCGGCCTACGCAACGCTGCTCTTCGAGGTCGAACTGCTCGCGGTGAACTGATCCCGAAAGGAGAGCCTCGCGAGCGGCGCACCCCTAGTAGCCTGTGGATAAAGTGGTGTGAGCGCCGAGAGCGGCCAGTCCTCCCGGTGGGGGCGAGGCCCAGTTCTCCCGGTGGGGGTCCGGCTGACGAGGCGCGCGAGGGAGGAGCCCCCACCGGGAGAACTGGCCCGAGTGTATTTCGACCGAAGCGCAACGATGAGCGACGCGAAGCGGAGTGGTGAACAGCCTGTGGTGGAACCTGCGTGAGCGCCGAGGCCGGTGAGGCGCCCGGCTGACAAGGCGCGTGAGGGAGGAGCCCCCACCGGGAGAACTGGCCCGAAGCGCAACGTATTTCGACCGAAGCGCAACGATGAGCGGCGCGCAGCGACGCGGTCAGCCGGGATGGATCGCCGGCCGAGCCCCCACCGGGAGAACTGGGCCGCGCGGGTTTCATCACAGGCTGTTTGGCCGGGATGCATCGCCGGTCGAGCCCCCACCGGGAGAACTGGGCCGCATGACTTTGTCCACAGGCTGCTAAGCCGGGGTACGCTTCCTTCCCCCTTTCCTCACTCCTTGCCGGAAAAGCCGTTCCCCCCGCCCGTTCTGGACCGCTTCGCGCGGCCGCTCGGCAGCCTCCGTCTCTCGGTCACCGACCGCTGCAACCTCCGTTGTCAGTACTGCATGCCGGAGGAGGAGTACGTCTGGCTCCCGCGGAAGGACCTCCTGAGCTTTGACGAGACCGCGTTCGTCGTCGAGCGGTTCGTGGCACTCGGAGTTCGGAAGCTGCGGATCACCGGCGGCGAGCCGCTGATCCGCCGCCACCTGCCCGAACTCGTCCGACTGGTTTCGCTCGTTCCGGGGATCGAAGACATCGCCCTGACCACCAACGGGCTCCTTCTCGCCGGCCAGGCCGAGGCGCTCAAAGCATCGGGGCTGCACCGGATCACGGTCAGCCTCGACACCCTCCGGCCGGACCGCTTCCGCACCCTTACGCGGCGTGACGGGCTCCAGGCGGTGCACGAAGGGATCGCCGCCGCCACCGCGGCGGGACTGCAGCCGTTGAAGCTGGACACCGTGGTGATCCGGGGCTTCAACGACGATGAAGCGGTAGACCTCTTCGAATTCGCCACCGAGCACGGCGCGGAGATCCGGTTCATCGAATACATGGACGTCGGCGGCGCTACCGGCTGGCGTCCGGATCTGGTGTTCGATGCGGGAGCCATCCGCAAGGTCATGGCGCGCCGTTACGGAGGCGTTGAACCGGTTCCCGTGGAAGACCCCACGGCGCCGGCCCGCCGCTACCGGATTCCGGATGGACGAGTCTTCGGCATCATCGCTTCGGTTTCCGAACCCTTCTGCCGCACCTGCGACCGCAGCCGGGTCACGGCGGACGGCCACTGGTTCCGCTGTCTGTACGCCGCCGAGGGGCTGGACCTCCGGAGTCCGCTCCGCTCCGGAGCGACCGCCGCCGAGATGGAGGCGCTGATCGCGTCCACCTGGTCAGGCCGCGTCGATCGGGGCGCCGAAGAGCGGGCAGCCCTCGATCGCCGCACCCCGCTGCTCGCCGCGGGGGACCTCCGCAAGAATCCTCATCTCGAAATGCACACCCGGGGCGGCTGATCCCGCGCCGGCGGGGGATCCCCGGGCTACCGCGAGGGCGGCTCGCCAGCGGAATCGCCGTCGTCATCGCTGTCGTCGAGGCGAATCTCGACGATGGCGTTTTCGCGCAGGTTTCGGACGAAGTTCTCCATTTCGGTGGCCATCTTCTCGGTGTAGAGCGACTCGGCGATCTGGTTTCGCACGTCATCCAGCGGGGTCGTGGATTCCTCGGTCCGCTCGTCCACCTTCAGCAGGTATAGGGATTCGCCGATCCGGAGGGGCTCGGAGAGCGCCCCGGTCTCGAGTCCGGACACCACCGGCTGGAACGATTCGTCCAGTTCGCTGACCTGGAACAGACCGAGGTCACCGCCGCTCTCCGCCGACCCGGACTCCGACCGCACCTTCGCCACCTCGCCGAAATCGGTCCCCGATTCGATCAGCCGTCGGGCCTCCGCCAGGCGCTCCTGCGCCTCCGCCTCGCCGGCTTCGGTGACATGGATCACCAGCTCCCGGATCCGCACCTGAGGCGGGCGCACGAACTCGTCCACGTTCTCGCGGTAGCGCTGCTCGATTTCCGGTTCGCTGATATTGACGCGCTCCTCGATGTCCTGGCGCCGTATTTCCTGGATGAGCACACCTTCGAGGAACTGCTTCTTCAACTCCTCGATGTTCGATCCCTGAAGCTCCACCTGCCGAATGAACTCTGCTTCGTTGGGAAGGTTCATTTCCTTGATGGTCGTTTCCTTCCATTCGTCGAAGTAGCGGTCGGGAACCCGGAGTCCGCGCTGGTCGGCGACCTGCAGGATCAGGGTGTTGTCCACCATCCCTTCGAGAACCTGCTGTCGAAAGGTGGCCTGGATCTCGGGGTCCTCGGGAACGCCGAGGCGCTCGCCCTGGACAATTACCTGCCGCTCCAACTCGCTGAGGGTGATCATGTCCCCGTTGACGAGCGCCACCACCCGTTCCACCACCTCCACCCGCTCAGGGCCGCCGTCCTGTGCGGACGCCACCGCGCCAAGCGCACACAACATCGCAACGAGAGAAGCACGCGAGAAGAAACGCGGCATGGTCAGGCCTCCAAAACTCAGGCTCACATTCTAGTGTGGCTCCCGAGCCGGGGACGGGCTACTCCACCTTCGGCAGCAACCCGACGTAGGGGAACGGCAGGTTGTCCGTGTGCACGCGGATGGGGTGGCGTTCCTGAAGCCCCGCAAGGAGCGCCTGGACCCGTGCGTCCGCTTCCCGGCGCAAGACCGTGAGCCGGACCACATCCTTGACTTCCTCGAACTCCAGTGACGCCGGGGGAAGCTTTTCGTCCACCCGGAAGACCCTGAATCCCCCCGCCGTCTCGACCGCATCGGTGGCGTCCCCGGGGTCGAGGACGAAGACGGCCTGATCTACCGCATCCGGGAGTTCTCCCGGCCGGAAGGTGCCGATCGGCATGAATTGATCGGCTGCCCCGTCATCAGCGCCGGACCGGCCTGCCTCGCGCAGCAACCGGGCTGCCGCTTCCGCGGCCTCGCGGTCGTCGAACCGCCGTTCCGAGAGGGTGACGGTTTCCGGGCGTGCGTAAAAGGCGCGGTTGGCATCGAACTCCAGTTGCAAGGCTTCGTCCGTGGCTTCGAGGTCGGCGAGCACCACCGTGTCCATGAGGCGGTCCACCAGGAGGCGATCTTCGATCTGGGATCGCAACCAAACGGCATGGTCGGAGCCTTCCGTGGAGTCGTCCACCCCCTCCGGCGCGGCAACATCGTCCTCCGCCCGCACCGCGTCGGTTCCCGGCCCTCGCAGCAGGACGGAGGTCTCGGTGAGGAGTTGGAATTCGGAGACCTCGACTCCCTCCTCCTCGGCGGCGATCACCAGCAGTTGCTCCCTGACGAACTCGTCCAGCAGGGCGCTGAGCAGCAGAGCGTCGAGTGTCCCACCGAGCCTCATCCTGGATCCTACGAACCGGTCCAGGTCCGCCTTGGTTACGTCGTGTTCGCCGAGGGAGACCACCACCAGTTCTTTGTCGTCAGAGAACGTGTCGCAGCCCACCCCGGAGACCGCCAGCAGGCCGACGATTGCCACCCGAAAGCGGATCATGAGGGGTAGCAGCCGGTGGTGGAACCCGGGTGAGCGCCGAGCCCGGCCAGTCCTCCCGGTGGGGGCGAGGCGCTTGGCTGACAAGGCGCGTGAGGGAGGAGCCCCCACCGGGAGAACTGGCCCGGGTGTATTGCGACCGAAACGCAACGATGAGCGGCGCGCAGCGACGCGGTGAACAGCCGGTGGTGGAACCCGGGTGAGCGCCGAGGCTGGCCAGTCTCCCGGTGGGGGCGAGGCGCTTGGCTGACAAGGCGCGTGAGGGAGGAGCCCCCACCGGGAGAACTGGCCCGGGTGTATTGCGACCGAAACGCAACGATGAGCGGCGCGCAGCGACGCGGTGAACAGCCGGTGGTGGAACCCGGGTGAGCGCCGAGGCTGGCCAGTCTCCCGGTGGGGGCGAGGCGCCCGGGTGACAAGGCGCGTGAGGGAGGAGCACCGGGAGAACTGGCCCGAGTGTATTCCGACCGAAGCGCAACGATGAGCGGCGCGAAAGCGACGCGGTTCAGCCGGGATGGATCGCCGGGCGAGCCCCTACCGGGAGAACTGGGCCGCGTGGGTTTCATCACCGGCTGCTGGCCCTTCCGTCGGCCGAGCCCTCTTGTGCCCGGCTGAGAGCAACGGCCTCCAGGGCCGAAAGAGCCATCTGGAGCGATCCCAGAACCTCGGCTGGTCCCGCCCCGTGCGCGAGAGGAGAGCGGAAGCTCCGGTCCTTGGCATCCGATGCAAAGCGCAGTGAGTCGCCTTCCCGGATCACTGCCGCGTAACCCAGGGCTTCGGCGCGGATCCGGAGCCGCACATGCTGGAAGAGCAGCTCCACTTCCCGCGGCAGGGCTCCGAATCGGTCGCGCACTTCATCGCGCAGCCGGTCCAGAGTGTCGAGATCGGCCGCTGAGGAGCACCGCTTGTAGAGCCACATGCGGCGCCGAACGTCGTCCAGCCAGCCGCCGGGAATACGGAACTGGAAGCGGAGGTTCATGGCGCAACGGGATCTGGGACGGTCGCCGCGGGCCTCGGCGACCGCTTCTTCGAGCAGCCGGTAGTAGAGATCGAACCCTACCGCCTCCAGATGGCCGTGCTGGGCGGCCCCCAACAGATTGCCCGCCCCGCGCAGCTCCATGTCGAGCGCCGCGACCCGGAACCCGGCGCCCAGTTCGCTGAATTCCCGGAGTGCGGCGAGACGCGGCTGAGCGGTGTCCGAAAGGGGTGCTCCCTGGGGCACCAGCAGATAGGCGTAGGCCCGCCGTGAGGAGCGGCCGACCCGCCCCCGGATCTGGTAGAGCTGGGCGAGTCCGAACGCGTCGGCCCGATTCACCAGCAGGGTGTTGACCCGGGGTAGATCGATCCCGTTCTCGATGATGGTGGTCGTCAACAGGATGTCCGCTTCGTGTTCCTGGAAGCGGATCAGCGTGCGCTCCAGAGCGGCTTCGCGCATCTGCCCGTGGGCGATCAGGATTCGGGCCTCGGGAACCAGGCGCTGGAGGAGCTTTTCCATCGCCGGGAGCGAGCGAACCCGGTTGTGAACGAAGTACACCTGGCCCTCGCGCGCGAGTTCGTGCCGGATGGCCTCCGCGATGCGGTCCGTTTCGAATGGGAGGACATGGGTCTGGATGGCCATCCGGTCCCGCGGCGCGGTTTCGATCACCGACATGTCGCGGATGCCGGCGAGCGACATGTTGAGCGTGCGCGGGATCGGTGTGGCGGTCATCGCCAGGTGGTCCACCCGGGGAGCCATCGCTTTCAACCGCTCCTTGGCCGATACGCCGAAACGCTGCTCCTCGTCCACGATCAGGAGTCCGAGATCACGAAACTCAACGTCCTTCGACAGCAGTCGGTGGGTTCCGATGACCACGTCCACGGTCCCGTCCCGGATTCCGGCGACCACCTCCTTTTGTTGTCTTGGCGTACGGAACCGCGAAAGAAGCTCCGTCCGGACCGGGAACGGAGCGAAGCGCCGTTCGAAGACGCGCGCGTGCTGGGCGGCCAGTACCGTGGTCGGAACCAGGATGGCGACCTGCTTTCCGTCCATCGCCGCCTTGAAGGCGGCCCGGAGCGCAACCTCGGTCTTGCCGAAACCGACATCACCCGCCAGCAACCGGTCCATGGGCGCCTCCGACTCCATATCCTCGAAAACGTCCCGGATCGCCCGTCCCTGATCTTCGGTTTCGGTCCACTCGAAGGTGTCCTCGAAGTCCTCCATTCCCAGGATGTCGCGGGAAAACGCGTAGCCGGCCACCCGCTTCCGCTCCGCGTAGAGGCGGATGAGTTCCCCCGCGATGTCGCGCATGGCTTTCGCGACGCGTTTTCGCCGCCGGACCCAGCTCGTGCCCCCAAGCCGGTCGAGTGCCGGCGTCCCCGCCGCCGAGCCGGCCGTGTACTTCTCGAGGAGGTCCAGCCGGTCCACCGGCAGGAAGAGCTTTCCTCCCCGCGCGTAGTGGATCTCCACCAGTTCGGGGGCGTCTTCCCCTTCGCCGAGGCGGGTCATCCGAATGAAGCGCCCCACGCCGTGGTCGGTGTGCACCACCGGATCTCCGGGTTTCAGGTCTCTGAAGTCCGAAAGGAAACTGCTGGAGCGAGACCGGCGCCGCAGCGCACGGGGAGGTGCGGCCACCATGGCGGCCCCGCTGATCACCTCGAGGTGAAGATCCGGAATCTCGAAACCAGCGCTCAACCTCCCCGCATGGACGAAGACTCGCGGCGGCGCCGGGACCGCTCCTGGGGTCTCTTCCGGGGTCCCTTCCGCGGTCGATGCCCCGGCGGTGTGACGGGACTCCCGAATCCGGGGGACGATCCGGGCTCCCGCCTCCCGGGCGCGCAACGCAACTCTCTCGGCGGCGGCGTTTCCGGGAACGAAGACGTGCACGGTGCGCCGCGGATCGCCTTCCTTTCTCAGCGCGTTCAGGAAGTCCCCGGTCCGGTTCCGGAATGAGTCGGCGGGCCGCGCGGGAAGATCCTGGCTGCCGGCAGTTGCCGATGAGGCGGTCTCCAGTTCCCGCAGTTCGACCGCCCCGGACGGGGGCGGCTGCTCCAGCCGGTCTCGAAGCGCTTCCATTCCGATCAGCAGCGCCTCGGGTGGGGCCGCGGCGCGCGCCGCGAATTCCTTCGCCGCGAGGCGGGCGTCCACCACGCGCGCCGTTTCGGCTTCGGCCGCAGCCCAGAACCGATCCGGTTCGTCCAGGACCACCTCGGCCTCGGCGCCTTCCAGGTAGTCGTCGAGCCCGCTCTGGAATCCGGGAGAGCCTGGAAGGCGAAATGCGGGATGGGGCCCTTCCCCGAGCTCGGCGCCGATCCATTCCCAAGACGGCGGGACAACGACCGCTTCCGGTCGCGCCAGGTGGTCGCCGCCGCGTTGGGTGTCCACCTCGAACTCCCGGATGCTTTCGATTTCCTCGAATCCGAACTCGACGCGGACCGGAAGATCCCGGTCCACCGGGAAGAAGTCGACGATGCCGCCGCGGCGGGCGAAGTCTCCCGGCCCGCTCACCGGGTCCTCGTAGCGGTAGCCCGCTGCCGTGAGTTGAGCCGCAACCTCCGCGGGGGATGCGTCCATCCCCTGCCGGACGCAGATGCCCGCCTCACGAAGGTGGTCCGGTCCGGCCGTCCGGCGCAGCGCGCCCGCGGCCGAGGCGATGACCAGGGGCGGGTTCCCCGGAGAGGCCTGAGCGAGCGCGGAGAGCGCCACGGCGCGAAGCGCCAACACCTCGGCGTGGGGAGCGACTCCCGCGTAGGGGTTCGCCGAGGGACCAGGCAGCCGCAGGACGGGACGCGGTTCGCCGAGCGCGGCCAGCAACACTTCGAGATCGGCGGCTGCCGTCAGGAGGTCCCGGTCGTGAGCCGTCAGGAAGAGCAGCGGTTTTGGGGATTCCCGCGCCCAGGCCGCCACGAGCGCCAGCCGCGAGAGGCCGAAGAGGCGGCCGATCCGCCGGGCTCCGGAATTGCGGCGTGCCCGGACGGCGGCGAGAAGCGTTTCGAAGCCGGAGACCACATGTGTCTCCAGCGCAGCGTCAGGGTTCACCGATTTGTTCCCGGGGGTGGGAGACCGGCGCCGGCCTCACCCGCTTCGGCGCCCACGGCACTCTATCCACAGGCTGCCAGCACCAGCCGAACGGCCTCCGCAGCGGACCCGGCGGCCGTGGCTCCAGGGACGCTCCACCCTCCGGCGGGCTGAAGGACGGCAACCACGGGCCTCCCCAAAGTCCTCGCCATGGCGGCCTCGGAGAGAGTGCCGCTTGCGCCCGGAAGAGCGATTACCCCGTCCGCGGCGCGGACCACCAGGAAATTCCGGAAGTGGCCGAGCCCGGTGGGGATGGCGCACGTCACCCAGGGGTTTGCGTCCCGCCGGTCATCCCCCGGGAGAATGCCGATCGTCAAACCTCCGGCTGCGTGGGCACCCTTGCAGGCGGCTTCCATGACGCCTCCGAGCCCGCCGCAGACCACGCTGGCTCCGGCGAGCGCCAGTTCCCTCCCGACCGTTTCCGCCTCGCGGAGCACCTCGGCGGGCGCATTCGACCCGCCGATCACCGCGATCTGCGGGGTGGACGGGCCGGACCGACGGGCCGCCGTCTGGTCCCGAGCGGGATCGGTCGCCATGAAACCGCCGATCCTAACCGCGCAGAGGACCGCCGGTCTTCATTGAGACCGGCCTCGCTCCCCGCACGGGAGCGAAACTCCCGTCGCCATTCCCTCGATGGCGTAGAAGGCAACGAGGATGGCGCGACGTCACCCACGCGTCCGTACGGCGTTTCGCCATCCCCGGAGAGGTCCGGGCAACGGACGAACATGGCGGCGTGAGTTTCGCGGCCTGCGGCCGCGATGCCGGTCTGAAGGCCGGCGCTCCCAGGGGGTGGATTGCGCTGCGCCGCGCTGTTTATCGGCTGGGTCATGCGGGAGCTTGGCGGTGGGAGAGATTCGCTCCCCTGCGGGGAGCGATGCTGGCCAGTTCTCCCGGTGGGGGTCTGAAGACCGGCGCTCCCAGGGGTGGATTGCGCTGCGCCGCGCTGTTTGTCGGCTGGGTCATGCGGGGGCTTGGCGGTGGGAGAGATTCGCTCCCCTGCGGGGAGCGATGCCGGTCTGAAGACCGGCGCTCCTGGTCTGAAGACCGGCGCTCCCTCCCGCTCCCGCTGCTAATCTGCCGTAGATGCCCCCTCGTGCTCGTCCTCCCGCGCGGCGCGCTGAACGGACGAAGCGCCCGCGCCTTGCCATCGATCGGATCTGGCCGCTTTACGCGCTCCCGGGAGGGCGGTTGGACATCGGGGGCCGCGGTTTCGCCGTAGACCAGGCTCCGCGGCTCAGGGTGTTCTTCGGAGACCAAGAGGCGCATCTGTACCGCGTGTCTTCAACGCGACTGGGGGTGAAGGTTCCGGATGGCGCCGGGGACGATGTCCGGGTATGCCTGAACGACCGGGAAACCGAGCCCTACCGCGTAACCATCGGCCGACTCCTCGCCGAGGATCTCCACATTGTCGCGAATCCGGTGTACGACCCCCGCGGCAATCTGTATTCGACGGTCAGCGGCCGGCGCGGTGAGAAGGTCCCTCATCCGATCTATCGGTTGAGCGACGATGGCGAGCCCGAGCCGATGGGTGACGGCATCGTGAATCCCACCGGTCTGGCGTGGGGGCCGGACGACACGCTCTACGTGTCCTCTCGTGAGGACGGGTGCGTTTACCGGATGGGTGACGACGGCGTCTTCCACATGCTCGCCGAGAATCTCGGTTGCGCAACCGGGCTCGGGTTCTCCCCAACGGGCGAGCTGGTGATCGGCGATCGTGACGGAACGCTCTACCGGGTCGGCGACGACGGCGACGTAAGCGTGTTCTCGCACCTGCGCGCCTCGATTTCGGCCTATCACCTGGCCTTCAATTCGCTCGGCTATCTGTTCGTCTCCGGCCCCACGCTGTCGTCCCGCGACCAGATTGTCGAGTTCCGGCCGGACGGAGAGCCCTGCCGGGTGCACTCCGGCTTTGGCCGGCCCCAGGGAATCGCCTTCGATGACCGGGACCGTTGTTTCGTTGCCGAAGGTCTCGCTGGCGACGCCGGCCTGTTTCTGTTCACCCCCACCGGTGCCCGGCGGGTGATCAGCGCTCCGCCGCTGGTGGGCGTTGCGCTCAACGGGAGCCGTACGATGGCGGTCGCCACCCCCGACAGCATCTACCAATTCGACATGGACCTGTCTCTGCTGCGTGAGTTGGGAGAACAGGAATCGGACGACCCGGGTTCGACCACGGGGCGGGCTCAATGACGCGCGGGGCGGTTCTCGCGGGCGTCCTGGCGGGCGTTGTGGCCGCGGTCCCGGCGCTGGCCGCGCCGGCGCCGACCCAGGACCTTCGAACCACGGTGGAGCAGTACGTGGATGGAGCGCAGAAGGAGCTCGTGGGCGAACTCGTCGAGGCAATCTCCATTCCGGCCGTTGCGGCGGACGCCGTCAATATCCGGCGCAAGGCGGAGTATCTGGAAGCCGCGCTCGAGCGGCGCGGTTTTGAAGCCGAACTCCTCGAAACCGACGGCAACCCCCTGGTCTTCGGCGAGCGTCCCGCAGCCGGAGCCGACCGGACCCTGCTCATCTATTTCCACTACGACGGTCAGCCGGTGGATCCCAGCCGCTGGCAACAGGATGATCCTTTCCAGCCGGTCCTGCGCGAGGGCCGTCTTGCCGACGGCGCCGGTCTCCTCGATCTCCACGCGAGCGAGGTATTCCGCCCCGACGACCGCCTCTACGCGCGCTCGGTTGCCGATGACACCGCGCCGATCATCGCCTTTCTCGGCGCCCTCGACGCGCTCGACTCGGCGGGGATCACCGTCACCAGCAACCTGAAGCTGATCCTCGACGGAGAGGAAGAGGCAGGGTCTCCGAGTCTGGTTCCCGCGATTGCCCGCTACGGGAGTCGGTTCGCCGCCGACTCGATGCTCATTCTCGACGGGCCCCTGCACCAGAGCGGCCGGCCGACGGTCAGTTTCGGCGCCCGGGGGAATCTGACCCTGGAAATCGTCGTCTACGGTCCCCGCGTTCCGCTCCATAGCGGCCACTACGGCAACTGGGCCCCCAATCCGGCGGTCCGGTTGGCGCAGCTCATCGCCTCGATGAAGGACGAGGGCGGCCGCGTCGTGATTCCCGGCTTCTACGACGGGATCGAGTTCAGCTCCGACGATCGGCGGGCGCTGGCAGCGGTACCCGACGATCTCCCGGCGTTGATGCAGTCGCTCGGCTTCGCGGAGGCTGATCGGGTGGGAGATTCCCTGCAAGAAGCCATCCAGTTCCCCTCGCTGAACGTGCGGGGTCTGGCGAGCGCCTGGGTCGGTGCGGACGCGCGGACGATCGTCCCGGCCACCGCGACGGCGGCGATCGACGTGCGTCTCGTCGCCGAAACCCCGGCGGACGAGATGTTTGCCAAGGTCCGCGATTTCATCCGGGAGCAAGGCTGGTTCATTCTGGATCGGGATCCGACCGACGCCGAGCGGCGGGAACATCCACGTCTTCTTCGTCTGACCCGCGGTTCGGGCACGAACGCGTTTCGGACTCCGCTCGATCATCCGGTCGCAGCGCGGCTCATCGGCAGCCTGACCGAAATCTGGGGAGAGGAGCCGGTGCGGAAACGCACGAGTGGCGGGACGGTTCCGATCGCACCTTTCGTCGAGGCCCTGGGCGTTCCGGCGCTGATGGTTCCCACCGTGAACCACGACAACAATCAGCACAGTCCGAACGAAAACCTCCGTCTGGGTCACTTCTTTCGCTCCATCGTCAGCTTCGCCGCGATCCTCACGATGTGAGCGGCCCACCGAGGTCCCCGGCGCCGCAGCTTTGGAGGAAGTGACCTCCGGCCGTTCCCCGGGAGATTCCCCGATTCCCTCGGGACTGCTCACTCCCGGACCTACCCCCCTCCATCCGGAAGTGGCCGCGGCGATGTCGCGGCCGATGATTTCCTACCGGGGGCCGGAGGCCCGCGCGCTGATCCACGGCGTCGGGGAAGGGTTTTCCGAGTACCTCGGGACCGCCCGCCCGCCCGTGCTGCTGACGGCTTCCGGAACCGGAGCGATGGAGGCGACCGTCGCCAACCTGTTGTCGCCGGGCGATCTGGTGCTCGGCACCGGAGGGGGCCAGTTCGCGGAACGATTTCTCGGGGTGGCGGAGGCCTTTGGGCTTGCCGTCCGGTCGCTCGAAACGCCGTGGGGTGAGCCGGCCGCGCCCGAGCGGCTGCGGGTGGCGCTCCGCGTCCGGCCCGGGATCCGCGCGGTGTTGCTGACCCATTCCGAAACCTCGACCGGCGTCGGGCATCCGCTCCCGGAGTTGATCCGCATCGTCCGCGAGGAGGGGGAGGCGCTGGTGCTGGTGGATGCGGTGTCGAGCCTCGGAGCCATGCCGCTCGCGGTGGATGCGTGCGACGCGGTGTTCACCGCCTCCCAGAAGGCGTGGGGACTTCCCCCCGGAATGGCGATGGTCTGGACGTCGGAGCGCGCCGAAGCGGCGGAACGGGTCGCGACGCTTCCCCGCTACTACTGGAAATTCGCTCGCTACCGGGAAGCGATGGCCCGCGGTTCCATGCCCTTCACGCCGGCACTCCCGGTCCTGTTCGCCATGGAGGCCGGCATTCGGCTGATGCTCCGCGAAGGCCGCGAAGCCGTCTTCCGCCGCCACGCGGACGCCGCCTTGGCGGCTCGCGAGCGGCTGTCCGCGATGGGCCTCGGTCTCGTTGCGGACGATGCGACCGCCTCAAACACGGTGACCGCGGCGTGGCTCCCCAAGGGGGTGTCCTGGCCCGAACTCTCCCGCGCCCTCCAGGAGCGCCACGGAATCGTCCTGGCGGGAGGACTTGGCCGGCTGGCCGGCAAGATCCTGCGCCTCGGCCACCTGGGGTGGACGACCCCGGCAGACGTCCACCGGGCCGCGGATGCGCTGGAGACCTGTCTGGGCTAGCAGCCCGTGGTGAAACCCACGTGAGCGCCGAGAGCGGCGAGGCGCCCGGCTGACAAGGCGCGCGAGGGAGGAATACCGAGTGTATTTCGACCGAAACGCAACGCAGAGCGCCGCAGAGCGCCAGTTCTCCCGGTGGGGGGGCGGTTCAGGCGGGACGGATCGCCGCTCGAGCCCCCACCGGGAGAACTGGGCCGCGTGGGTTTTGCCACAGGCTGCTAGGAGCGCCGGTGTTCACGCCCCCACCGGGAGAACTGGCCGGCATCGCGGCCGCAGGCCGCGAAACTCACAGCCTCATTCATCCTCACCGCCCGAACGCAACCGGGGACGGCGAGACCCCGACGCTCCCCGCTGGATGGTGCCACCGCCAACACCCAGTTACTCTCGCTCGCCGTGTCCGGCCACCTGTCGCCCTGCCCCGCGCTCTGTACCTGCGTCTCCAGCCGCGAGGATGCCCCGGCTCGCCACCGCGTCGAGCCGTTCGACGCTACGGAGGATCCGGACGCCGCCTTCGCCCGCCTCAAGCGGGTGGTGGAGGACTTCCCGCGGACCAGAATCGCCACCGCCACGGATGAATACCTCCACGCCCGCTGCCGGACCCTGGTCGGGTTTGTGGACGACCTGGAGTTTCTTCTCTGTCGCCGCCAGGGTCTGATCCACGTCCGTTCCGCGTCGCGGATCTACGTCGCGTGGGACCTGGGCGTCAATCGGCGGCGCGTCGAGCGACTCCGCCGGCGGTTCGAGGGCGGGTAGGGCTCCAAGCGCACGGAGATGTCCCTGGACCGGCGTCACGGCGCCCGACAACCGCTCTACCGGCGCACTACCGGCGCACTACCGGCCTCTGGCCGGCATCGCCGCCCGCGGGGGGCGAACTGTGCCGCGGCCAAAGCCCGTTGCGTAGTTTGTCCGGGCGTGCGATCAGAATCGTGGTGACGACGCCGGAGGATTGGTGCGGCGTACGAACCCCTACTCGGACTCGCTTGTCTTTGCGCCTGGCTCTTTTCTGCCAAGGACGAAGGCGGTCGCGACACCGACGACCGTGGTAGTGCCCACGGCACCGGCGGCACCTGCGTGGCCTAGGTATCCGAGATATGCGGTCACGCCCAACGCGGCCAACACGGCAATGAGGCCGAAATGCTGACCGCGTTTGGTATCAGCAGCCGTTGCGGAGGCGACTTGGCTCGTGAGGTGGTGTCCAGTTCTTTGCTCTCTCTCGGCCATCCGGAGGATGCGTTCGGCCGCCCCCGCCAGAAGGCGGTCGTATTACTCAAGGACCGCCGGCGGCGGCAGCGGACCGCGAAACTGTGCTATCCGAAGGCCAACCGCCCCCGGGCGTTTCGACCGCGTGGCTAGCGCCGACGGGCTCGCTTGCGTCGCGATTCCTTTTTCGGGAGAGCGATTTCGTCATCGACTTCCTGCATGGCGCCCGCGATGTACTGCCCGACGCGCTGCCAATGTCCCGCGAGGCGTTCCTCGGCCGTTCCCTTCGGGATCAGGTCCTCGTAACGCCGGGGCTCGGGATAAATGTCCAACAGGCTCCCCATACCCCGCAGGAAGGCCCTCGCTCGCTCAGTCACCGAACGCAGCCTAGCAGGCGGTCTGTGGGCGTAGTCCGTCACTCTGGACGAAAGTTCCAGCGCGTCAGGTGAGTCTCGTCCTTGATCAAGAGACCTCCCGCGAGCGGGACCGGGTGGGCCCAGGTCGGGCTTTCGGCGACTTCGTAGGTCCGTAGGGGTTCGTAGCGCGCGGCGGCCGCGTCCAGAACGAGGAGGTCCGCCGAGTCGGTGAGCGCGAGGACCGTGCGTCCAGCCACCAGGAGGGCAGCGTTTTCTCCCGACCGGGGCGGCGAACGCCAGATGTCCGCTCCGGTGGCCAGGTCCAGAGCCACCCATTGACCGCTGTTCCGTTCGGAGAACCCGATCAGACGATCGCCGGCCAGCACCGGGTTACTCATGTAGAAGGGGCTTTCGTCCGCCTCCCAGACCGTCTCCCCCGCCAGCCCGCCATCCGGCGCGCCCCGGAAGCGGACCGCGAAGGTCGGGTTCCCAAGCCCGGCGAAGATGACGACTTCGCCCCCGGGAAGAACCGCCGGGTCGACGATGTTCTGGTCGTAGGGGGTGGTGAAGGGCATCTCCCACAGGAGGCGGCCGTCTTCCGGGCTGAGGATCACGATGCGCTCCTCGGTCATGGTCAGGATCGCGGCAACGCCGGCGACTTCGGCGAGCGTTGGAGTTACGTACGCGGGGCCGTCGCCTCGAAGCTCCCACTTCGTTTCGCCGCTCGCTGCCTCGAGCGCGGCGAGCGTCCCGTTGTCCGGTCCTCCGAGGTGTACGAGGAGCTGCTCCCCACCGGCGAATGCCCTTGGGGAACTGCCGGCGCCGTAGAGCGGCCAATGGCTCCCGGTGAAGCGAGGGTCCGGCGGCCGGCGCCAGAGAAGCGAACCGTCGCTCGCGTCCCACGCCGAAAGGATCCCGGAGATCCCGAGCGTGAAGATCCTTCCCGCGGCCAGTTCGGGCGTCCCCTTCGGCCCCGGTCCGTGATTCACCGCGGCAGGGTTCATGGTGTAGGGGGCTGCATAGGACGACCGCCAAATCTCTTCACCGCTCGCCGCCTGGAGTGCGCGCAGAACCTCTTCGTCGCCCTCGCGGGAGAAGACGAAGACCCGGTCGCCCTGCACCACCGGGCTTGCGTGTCCGAGCCCCACGGGAATCTTCCACTTCCGCTCCAGCGACTCCGGCCACCCCTCTGGATCGCTCATCTCTTCCGGCCATCCGGGTACTCGCCCGCCCCCGTTCGCTCCCCGAAACCCGGGCCAGTCCTGCGCGGCGGCGCTCGCCGCGACGACGAGTCCGACGGCCCCGAACAGCAGCGGGATCCGGGCGCGCGGGCCGGCGTTTCGCAATGCGGTCACTGGGGCAGCGCGAAGGCGAGCGTGGCGGACGCAACGGGTTCGCCACCGGTGCTGGCCGAGGTCCGAACCTCGGCGAACCGTCCCCGAAAGCGGCTGACTTCGGCGAAGAGGTCGAGACGCTGGCCGAAGTCCACCGTCCTTTCCATGACGAAATCCTTCACCGAGCGGAAGAGGACAACCAGGTTCTCGCTGCGCCGGTCGTAGAGCATGGCGACGCCGCCCAGCTGGGCCATGGCTTCGATGATGAGCCCCGCCGGCACGTGGGGTTGGCCCAGCGCGTAGGGATGATCCGCCGGAACGGTCACGAATCCCCGGCCGCTCTTGCCCGGCACGAGCTCCGAGACTCCGTGCACGAACAGGAAAGGTTCGCGGTGGGGAAGGACCTCCAGCACGCCGGCCTGGTCGAGGGTCAGCGACTCGGTCATGTCGTGATTCTTTAGCCGGGGGTTTTCAGCCGGGATTCTCAGCCGGGATTCTCAGCCGGCGGCCAGCACGGCCTCGTCCGCGAACTGCAGCTCGTAGAGCCGCCGGTAGATACCTCCGACGGCGAGCAGCTCGTCGTGGGTGCCGCTCTCGCGGATTCGCCCCCGGTGCAGCACCACGATGCGGTCGGCCCCCCGGATGGTGGAGAGCCGGTGTGCGATCACGAGACTGGTGCGGTTCTCGAGCACCCGCTGGAGGGCGGTCTGCACCGCGCGCTCGGTCTCGGTGTCCACGCTCGACGTCGCCTCGTCGAGCACCAGCACCCGCGAGGTGCGGGCCATGGCGCGAGCTATCCCGACCAACTGGCGCTGGCCCTGCGAGAGGCCGCCGCCGCGTTCTCCTAGCTGAGTGTCGAGGCCGTCGGGCAGATTCCGGGACCAGGCGGCCACTTCGGCAGCCTCGGCAGCCCGGCGGGCGTCTTCTTCGCTGATCGTTTCGTCGCCCAGCCGGATGTTGTCGAGCACCGATCCGGAAAAGAGGTGTACGTCCTGCTGCACCATCGAGAACTGACGGCGCAGGTTCGGCACCCGCCAATCCCGCACGTCGAGGCCGTCCACCAGCACCCGGCCGCGCTGCACGTCGTAAAGCCGGAGGAGCAGGGCGGCGAGGGTGGTTTTGCCCGACCCGGTGTGCCCCACGAGCGCCACCGTTTCGCCGGGGGCCACATCGAGATCGATGTCCCGCAGCACCCACTCCTCCTTGTTGTAGGCGAACGAGACTCCCTCGAGCCGGAACGCGCCGTGACGGTGTGCGGGGAGGCGGGCGGCCGGCGCGTTCCGGATAGCGGGTTCCGTGTCGAGGAGTTCCACGATGCGCTCCGAAGCGGCCATCGCTCCTTGCAGGATGTTGAACTTCTCGGTCAGGTCGCGGATGGGCCGGAAGAACATCTCCGAATACATCAAGAACGCGACCAGGGCCCCGACGGTGAGCGTTCCGGTGCCGATCCGGGAGCCTCCGTAGCCCACGATCAGCGCGACGGTGATGGCGGTGATCATTTCGACCACCGGGTAGAAGACCGAAAAGCACAGCACGGTGTCGAGATGGGCGTCCGTGTGCTCCCGGTTCAGCTTCCGGTACTCGCGAGCCCGCCGGCGCTCCTGACGGAAGAGCTGCAGGACCTCCATCCCGGTCAGCGTTTCCTGGATGAAGGAGTTCACCGATGCCACCGCGGTGCGCACCCGGCGGAAGGCCGGCCGGATCCGGCGGCGGAAGATCCAGCCGGCGATGAAGAGGGCGGGTACCGCCCCGAAGGTGACGAGCGCGAGCGCCGGGTTCATCCAGATGAGCACCGCCATGATCCCGACGAGCAGAACCACGTCGGTGATGATCATCACCACCCCGGAACTCAGCAGTTCGTTGAGCGCATCCACGTCGCTCGTCGCCCGCGTGACGACCTGGCCGATGGGGTGACGGTCGAACCAGCCGGGGTGCAGTTTCTGGATGTGGTCGAAGACGTCGCGGCGAATGTCGCGCATCACCCGCTGGCCGAACAGGTTCACGATCCAGGCCTGTCCGTAGGCGCCGGCGAAACCGACCGCCAGGATGACGGCGTAAAGGCCGAGGATCCCGACGAGCCCTTCCAGGTCGCCCGCGGCGATGTAGTCGTCGAGGGCGATCCGGGTGAGGTACGGCCCGGTGAGCTGCGCCGCGGTCCCGATCAGAACGAGCCCCACGGCGAGGGTGACGAACGGCCAATACGGAAACACGTAGGGCAGCATGCGCCGGAGCAGGCCCCGGCTGGGCTTCCCGCCGCTGGGCTTCTTGCCGCCGGCGCGTTCAGCGCTCACAGCCGGGAAAGCTCCTCTTCGAGCATCTGCCGGCGGTACATGCCTGCGTACAACCCTCCGGCGGCGACCAGCTCGTTGTGGGTCCCGCTCTCGACGACCTGGGTCGCCCCGGCTTCGTCGGCGTCGAGCAGGTAGATCACGTCCGCGTCCTTCACCGTGCTCAGCCGGTGGGCCACGATGATCGTGGTGCGGTCGCGCGCGGCCCGGCGGACCGCTTTCAGAATGCGGGACTCGGTCTCGGAGTCCACCGCGCTGAACACGTCGTCGAACACCAGGATCCGGGTGTCGAGGAGGAGGGCGCGGGCGATGGCCGTCCGCTGGCGCTGCCCGCCGGAAAGCGTCACGCCGCGTTCGCCGACCATGGTTTCGTAGCCGCCCGCGAAGTCCTCGATGTCGCTCGCGAGACCGGCTTCCTCCGCCACCCGGCGCACGTCGTCGATCGGCGCCTCGGCGTCGCCGAAGGCGAAGTTCTCCCGCAGGGTCATGGAAAACAGGAAGCTGTCCTGTGGGACGAAACCGATGTCGCTCCGCAGTTCGTCGAGCGGGATTTCCCGCACGTCGCGTCCGTCAATCCGGATCGAGCCTTCCTGGGCGTCGTAGATCCGCGGAATGAGCCGGGCCACCGTGCTCTTGCCGCTGCCGGTGCGCCCCACGAGCGCCACGGTCTGGCCGGGCTCTACGCGCAGGTTGAAGTCCGAGAGGACCGCCGGCGACTCTCTCCCGTTCGAACTCTCCTTGCCTCCCACCCCCCGGGAGGGGTAGGCGAACCGGACGTCCCGGAACTCGATGGCGGCGGCGGGCCGGGACGGGTCGATCCCGGCGTCGCCGGCCGGCGGGGCGTCGAGGGGATCGGCGTCGAAGATCACCGCCAGCCGCTTCATGGAGGCCGCGCCGCGCTGGTGGATGTTCACCACCCAGCCGATAGCGATCATCGGCCAGGTCAGGTAGCCGTAGTAGAAGAGGAAGGCCACCAATTGGCCGAGCGTGATTGATTCGTCGATGACGAGGCGTCCGCCGAGCACGAGCGAACCGGCGAGGCCCATCCCGATGAGGGCGAGCAGGAGCGGGAAGAGCGCCGCGCTCACGGCGACCAGTCTCATGTTCAGCGTGGCGTAGGCCTCGTTTTCCTTCCCGAAAACCTTGCGCTGGGCGTCCTCCTGCACGAAGGCGCGCACGAGGCGCGAGGCCGCCGCGTTCTCCTGGACCACCGCGGAGATGTCGGCCATCTTCGCCTGCACTACTTCGGAGCGCCGGAAGATCCTTGCTCCGAGGATCTTCATCAGGATGGAGACCACCGGCATTACCGCCAGCGCGACGAGGGTGAGACGCGGGCTGATGGCCAGCATGAAGCCGAAACAGCCGATGGTGGTGATCACCGTCTCCACCGGGTACATCACGCCGGGACCCAGCACCATCCGGACCGCATTCATGTCCTGGGCGCCGCGGGAAAGGATGTCCCCCACCCGGTAGCGGGCGTAGAAGGCCGCCGGCAGGCGCTGGAGCTGGGCGTAGAAATCCCGCCGCAGGTCGTATTCGGCGTAGCGGGAGATGCCGATCAGGTACCAGCGCATGAAGAAGCGGAAGACGGCCGACCCGGCGGCGGCGGCCACGATGAAGCCGCCGTAGGTCCACATTTCGCCGGTGGCGCCCGACTGGAGCGCATCGACGGCCCGCTCGAGCACCTGCGGCACGATCAGGTAGAAGACCCGGCACAGCGCGAGCGCCACCAGCCCGATCGCAAGCCGCCGCCGGTAGCGGGTGAGATACGGCAGCACCCGCCGCCACATATCCAGCATCAGTTGTTCAGGGAACGCCGGTCTTCAGACCGGCAAGGTGGCGCGGAGGGCTTGGAACGCCGACCTCCGGTCGGCACTGCGGCGCGGAGCGCGGTGAAAGGCGTAATGCTGTCTGCCCAGATGGTTCCGCCGGCCAGGGAAACGCCGCTGAGGCAGAGCACGTTCACGATGCGGCCAGCCGGATCGAGTCGCGCCCGGGCGCGCCGGAAGCGCCGCCGCCGCCCGTGCCCGGGCAACCCGGTCTCGGTCGTTCCCGTCAGCGAGGTCTTCGGGGTTGGGGACGGCGTCCCGAAAGGCCTGCCGAAAGAGCTGAAGCCGTCGGTCGAAGCACGGCGAGGACATGGAACCCGGGATTCTAGATTCCGCCACACCCGTAGCGCCGGGCCCCCTCGGTTCCGCCGGAACCAGGTCGGCTGCCTGTCAGCGGCGTCCCGCAGGCTGCGAAGGTGTTCAGGTGGTGAACAGGAAGCCGAACACCGCGATCAGCACCGTGACCAGGAGGGCCAGGGCGCCGAGAACGATCTGCCCCAGCACCTTCAGCCCGTCCACGCGAACGGTGAGGACGTCCAGACCGGTGGTGAGGGCGTCGACGCGGGAGGTGAGGACGTCGACGCGGGAGGTGAGGACGTCGACGCGGGAGGTGAGGGCGTCCATGCGCCCGGCCAGGGCGTCCACGCGCCCGGCTAGGGCGTCCAGCTTGCGGTCTTGTTCGTCGAATCGTTCGATGAATCGCCGTTCCTGGGCAGCGAACAGTTGGCGCATCTCCACCACGAACGGCTGAAGCTGCGTGGCGACGGTCTCCGAGGTCATGGTCTGCGTTCGCCGATCCGCAGTATAGGCGACCACCGCGTCGGCTCCTGCGTCCACGAGGGCGCGGAAGAGGGCGCCTTCCTCGGCCGGTTTCGGGGTCGCCGTTTCGGGACCGGGGGGCGAGGGGTCCCCCGGTGGTGGAGACGACTTTCGGGGCGGTGCAGGGGCGGGCGGTTGCGGCGCGGCGTCGGGCATTCCTTGTCGGTGGTCGTCGGAAGGCGCGATGTCTTCCTCTGCTGCTATCGACGGAATTCGGGCAGGTTCCTTCTCACCTCCAGGGACAATGTGGAAAAGTCGGTGCGAAGACGCCGTGCGCCGGCGAGGACCGGCGACCTCGCTTGGGGGAGGTCAGTCAACAGTCGCTGGGGCTCTCTTCCCGAGGAAATCTTCGCGGTACTCCCGACCACGAGCGGTCGCGGGCCAAATCGGACGCGGTTATCGGCCGGACCGCAGGCCGGCAGACGGGGGCCGGCAGACGGAGTCTGCGACCGGAGGTCGAGCCGGCGGCCGCGGCGTTTTGCAGTCGTTCGGCCGCCTCTCGAAGCGCCTCATCCGGTGGGCTGTGGCCGTCGCTACCGCGAGCGCCTCGGTTCGGAGTAGCACGGTTTCCACCCCATTGGGCTAGCGCACCCGTTCGAAGAGCCCGGCGATTACGTAATACCGGCCGAGTTGCCCACGGATCCGAATCTCATGCAGCGGCGAGAAGAACCCAACGTCATGGACAGAAACCCGCTGGCCCTTTTCAATCTCTACGCATTCGTCCGAGAGTAGCGCCGCCATTATGGCAATCTCGACGGCCTCCGTGTCTCGGTCTCTGTACGCGTTCACAAGATCCTCCATAAACTCCTTGTCCCTACAGGCCACGGTCCAAAACTCCGGCACGTAAGCGGATTGAACACCCATGCTGACGCTGAGCATCACGGTGGCAAGCAGTGTTCCCATCCGCCGGAAAGTATCGCGGCCGGAGAACGCGTTCAGCGCCTCTCTAACCCGAAGTTTCACCGGCCAAAGAGTCTAAGTCGTTGATACAAAGCCCCTTCCCAACGCTCGAGTATGAGATAACCGGGTTAGCGGAAGGTTAGCGGGGATTGGCGGCCGATATCGTGGAAGTCCTCGGTGAGGCAGACCGCGATCGGAACCGCGTGGCTCCCACAACGCGGCGTTCGTCCCGAAGGTCCGGGAGCGCGTCCCGGTCCACAACGCGCGATTCGATCGGCGGTCCCGCCGCCTCGGACAACCGGGCCACGATCCGGACGGAGCGGACACAATCTCCGCACCAGATGCCGCTCAGACAGAGCAACGTTCACGATGCGGCCAGCCGGATCGAGTCGCGCCCGGGAGCGATTGGGAGCCCGGAGCGCATCCCCGAGAGTGACGGGAAACACCTCGTCCACGAGATCGAGCATCGCTTGGAAACGCCGGGTGGATCGCCTCGTGGCGGCGGATCGCGGAATAACGGTGGAGGATCTCCGGGACCACCTCCACGGTGGTCAACAGCCTCTCGCCGGCCAGCGCGAGCGTCTCCAGCGCCCGCCGGGCCTCGTCCCGGTAGGGGTGGGAGCTTCCGATCGGGTACATCGGGATGTTGGAATCCACGAAAGCTGTTCGGCAGTCACTCCGAGCTCCGCCCCGCTTCGATCTCGGCGAGCATCTGATCAATGTCGGCGGTTGGGAAGGAGTAGGAGGCGGCGACCCGAATCGCCCGGAGCTTCTGGCGGCGGTCGGACGAGCCGTTTTTCCCAGATCTTCCGAAGCCCCTCTCCACCCTCAATCCCCGTGCCGCGCCCTCAGCGGCGGCGCCAGCCGCGCCATCAGGATCATCCGCTCGAACACATCCAGCCACTCGGCAGTCTCGGCGGCCAGCGCCCCGCCGTCCGCCGACCCGGGCAATGGACAGGCGGCCCCGAGTTCCGTCGCCGCCTTCTCCCGGTACACGCTCAGCGGCCGGTCCCCGTAGCGACCGATCTCGTGGAAATCCTCGGTCAGGAAAAGGACCATCGGAACCCGCATCGCTCCCAGAACGCGGAGGTCGTCCCGAAGTTCCGGAATGGCGTCCCGATCCACGAAGCGGAGATCTAGAGGCGGTCCTGCCGCCTCGGCGAGCCGGGCCACGATCGGGACCGACCGAACGCAGTCCCCGCACCAGATGCCACTGAGACACAGCGTGTTCACGATCCGGCCGGCCGGATCGAGGCGGGTATGCGCGTCGTGCGGGAGCGCCGGCAGCGCCGCGTCGGCCCGCGCCCAGGCTGCCGCTTCGCGACTGTTCCCGGTTGCGAGGTATTCGCGGTAAGGCAGGGCGTCTCTGAAAGCGCGGTGGAAGAGTTCGGACCGGAGGTCGAAGTATGCGCTCATGAAGGTGCTCCCCAGGGAACGCGGGATTATCCGCCTTCCTCGGGGGTCGTGTCACGGCGGCAGGGGCCGCCGTGCCGCCCGGCCTGGCCCGGCGCCGACCCCCGCGCCAGCCGGCCGCCCGGGGTTTAGACTCCGAAGATGGCGAACGGCGTGGGGGTGGGGCCGGGAGTGGCGGAAGCACTTCTCCCGACGGCGGAGAGAAAGCGGTCGGAGGGACGCTGGCGGCCGACGTCGGCGCTGGAGTTCATCGGCTGCGTGTCGTGCCGCATGACGCTCGCCGAATATCGGGCGCTCGACGACGACGGAAAGGTCGAGCTGTTCGATGCCGAGGTGGCGCGCGCCTGGCGGGTGGCGGAGGCCGCCAAGGCGCCGCACGAGGATCCGCTCACCATGTTCCGCAAGTTCGTGGAGCGGGTCGCCATGGTGCGGGGTTCACCGATCATGCTGGGAGGCGCGGCGGGGCTGGATCTGCTGGATGCGGACCGGGCGCAGGTGCGGGCGATGCACCCGGACGAGATGGTGTTCCTCGACCCGGAGCGCCAGGAGCGGATCGGATCGAAATACGAGTGGGCGGCGGATCAGGAACACCCGGACGTGGTGCTGGAAGTGGATAACACGACGGACGTGCGGCGGAACAAGTTGCTGGTGTATGCGGACTGGGGGTTCCCGGAGCTGTGGGTGGAGGTTCCGGAGGCGTATTCGCCAAGTCGCCCCCGGGGTCGGCGGCCGGGGCTGACGATCTATGTACTGGAGGCGGGGGAGTATCGGGAGACCGGGAAGAGCCGGGCGTTTCCGGGACTCAGGGCGGAGGAGGCGCACCGGGTGCTGAACGAGCGGGGGTCGTCCCCGGAGACGGCGGCGCTGGCGTCTCGCGTGGGTCGGGCGCTCGGGTTGCGGGAGGGGACGGGCCCGGAGGACGACCCACTCTTGCGGGAGCAGCGCGCCGAGGCGCGCGCCGAGGTGACTGCCGCGACGGCGTGCGAACTGCTGGTGCGCCGCGGCCTCGCGATTTCCGCTGCATTTCCGGCGGACCTTTCCGCCACGGATCGGAAGTTGCTCGGCTGCGCGTCGCCGGGCGCGGTGGCGGCGGCTGCCTTGACCGCCGCGAGCGTGGCTGACTTCTTCCGCCGGCTGCGGGAGTCCGATGATTCCTGACGGGAGGTAGCCAGCCGGGCAGACGCCCGCCTTCCGACCGGCACCGTGGCGTGAGGGCTCGGGAACGCCATCGCCCGGCCGCGGACGTACCATGTCGCGGGGGCCGGTCGCCGCTCGGCAGCGACGGCGCGGGCCGCCAGAATGGGACAGTGTCCGACGAGATCGCCTGGTACAACACGCACGCGGAGACGCTGGCGGATCGCTACGAGGCTGTCTCCCCAGAGCGCGTACCGGAAGGCACGGCTGGCTGACGGACCTGCTGCCCTCGCAGCCTGCGACCGTCCTCGACATCGGCGCGGGCAGCGGTCGCGACGCGGCATGGTTGGCCTACAAAGGCCACAATGTCGTCGCGGTCGAACCGTCCTCCAGACTCCGGACGATGGCGCGCGAACAGCATGATGTTCCTCGCATCCAGTGGATCTCCGACTCGCTGCCCGGTCTCAAACGCACGTTCCGGACGGGCCTCGCCTTCGACGTCATCCTGGTCAGCGCGGTCTGGATGCACGTCGCCGCATCGGACCGGGCGAGGGCGTTCAGGAAACTGATTACGCTGCTCAAGCCGGGCGGCGTCTTGGCCATCACACTGCGCTGCGGCCCTTCCGAGGGACAACGCGGCAGCCATCCCGTTTCCGTCGGGGAGATCAAGAGCCTGGCCCGTGACCACGGCGCGTTCGTCGAGCGGGAGGTCACGGCCGAGGACTATCTCGGCCGCAGCGAGATCCGCTGGCAACAACTGGCGGTCCGGCTGCCGGACGACGGCACCGGCGCTCTGCCGCTGCTGCGCCACGTCATCCTGAACGATGACAAGAACTCCACCTACAAACTCGGGCTGCTCCGCGTGCTCTGCCGCATTGCGGACGGCGCGGGCGGGCTCGCGTCGTCCACGGACGAAGAGTACGTCGCGGTCCCGATGGGCCTGGTGGCGCTGACGTGGATTCGGCTCTACAAGCCGCTGCTGGCGGCGAACATGCCCCAGAGCCCACAGAACCGGCGTGGTGGCGAGCAACTCGGTTTCGCCAAGGAGGCGCTGGGACGGCTCACAGACCTGTCGCATCGCGATCTGCGCGTGGGCTTACGGCTCAGCGGCGACAGCGGCGGGGCGCTTCATCAGGCGCTCAAGGATGCCGTCCAAACGATCCGCAGAATGCCGGCGCACTACATGACGTATCCCAGCGGGACGAATCCGATTCTTCGCGTGTGCGCCGTCGGGGCCGGGCGTTATCCGGGCGCCGCGCGGCTGGATGAGCCGTATCTCGCCAGCTTCGGCACGATGCGGGTGCCAACCCACCTGTGGTTGGCGGCGCAACGCTTCGCCGCCTGGATCGAGCCCGCCATCATCGCCGAATGGGCTCGGGTGACCCGATCCTACGCGGAGAGCCAAGGACGCCTGCTCGATACTGCCCGGCTCTCTGACGCCATGACCTGGGAGGATCCCAAACGGGACGTGGGCATTGCACGGGAACGGGCCGAGCGGTTGCTCACCGAGCAGCCGCTCCATTGCGTATGGAGTGGCAAGCGCCTGTCCGTGGACAAGCTCGACATCGACCACTGTTTTCCGTGGTCGGTGTGGCCCTGCGGAGATCTCTGGAACCTCCTGCCCGCGGATCGAACAGTCAATCAGCGCCAGAAGCGGAACCGGTTGCCGTCCGACCGGCTGCTTCGGGCTGCTGAGGGTCGGATCGTCGGCTGGTGGCGCGATGCGTACCGGGCGGACCCGCACCACCCGCTGGCCGAGCGGTTCATGCTGGAGGCGGCGGTCAGCTTGCCGGGCATCCCACCGACGGATACCGATCTTGATGGCTGCTTTTCCGCCTTGAATCTGCAGCGGCTACGGCTGCAACAGAACCAGCAGGTTCCGGAATGGAGCGGCACGCCCTACGTCTGAATCGAAACGGCGCCTGGCCGAACCAGCCGCTGCTACAGCGCGCAGACGGTGCACGGCGTGGTGTCGTCGTCCTCGTCGAGAGCGTCCCCCAGCACTTCGAGAAGCGGGACGTTCTGCCGTGATCGCCGGGAGCGCGACAGCGAGTCATGATGCTTCCGGAGGATTTCGTCCCGGCGGGCGTGGAGTTGGGGGAGGCTTTCGCCGCCGGACCAGGTGTAGTTCCGACCCCGCATCGCCTGATCCCCGAAATCCGCGTCCCCCGCAACCCCGGCGTCCTGCAGCACCTTCTGCTCAATCGCCACCGCACGCTCGAAGAGGTCTGGGTGGCGGTCCGCGAGGCCGACCCACTCCGCCTTGCGCTGGTAGAAGCAGAAGTAGCACCCCGACCGGGTACGCCACTCGTAGTAGCTCGGAAGGCCGATCCCGGCGTCCTCCAGGATCCGCATCACGCCGTCCCGGTCAACCCCGTCCTCGACGAACGGGAAGCGGCTCTTGATGTTCGGCTTCGTGGAGATGTACCCCTTGCGGTTCGCCTCGTCGGCGCGGATCGCCACGTAGGACACCGCCGGTTCGTCCCCGATCCACGCCTCGATCGGCTTGATCTTCATGTTGCGGGTGCACCAGCGCATCTGGGGCGAGGGCAGCGCGCCGCGGAACACCTCGAACCAATGGTCGAAGCCCCGTTCGGCGTTCAGGCGGACGATCGGGCGGCCGAGCAACACTTCGAGCCGGGTCAGGTACTCGTAGGTCTCAGGGAGCTCCGCGCCGGTGTCGCAGAAGAAGTACTCCATGTCCGGCACCTTGCCGCGCAGATAGAGGGCGAGCGCGCTGGAGTCCTTGCCCCCCGAAATGCCACAGATGTGGCGCACGTTCTCAGCCACCGTCCGGCGGGGCCGGCGGCGAACGGGGAAGGGCGGGGCACTCTGGACTTCGCGGTGTCGAGGAGTCTGCCCTGGAGGACTGCCATTTGTTGCCACCCCTTCTGGGCCTTCTTCCCGCTCTCGGCTCGCTGGCGCGTTTCGGGCCTGTCGGGGGGAACATGTCGCTCTAGCGGGATCTGGCGGGGGAACATGTCGCAGTAGCGGGATCTGGCGGGGGAACATGTCGCACTAGCGGGGTCGGCTGGGGTCGAACATGTCGCAGTAGCGGGATCTGGCGGGGGAACATGTCGCTCTAGCGGGGTCGGCTGGGGTCGAACATGTCGCAATAGCGGGATCTGGCGGGGGAACATGTCGCTCTAGCGGGATCTGCCGGGGGAACATGTCGCAGTAGCGGGATCTGGCGGGGGAACATGTCGCACTAGCGGGATCGCTCTCGGGAGCGGGGGAATTCGCAGGGGTTCCCGGGGTCCATGTCGCAGTAGCGGGATCTCGGGGGAACATGTCGCAGCGGGGTCGGTGGGCGGAACATGTCGCACTAGCCGGGTCTGGCGGGGGAACATGTCGCACTAGCGGGGTCGGCTGGCCGGGAACATGTCGCACTAGCCGGATCTGGCGGGGGAACATGTCGCACACTAGCGGGATCTGGCGGGGGAACATGTCGCTCTAGCGGGGCTCGGTCGCAGTAGGGGATCTGGCGAACATGTCGCAGTCGGCTGGAGGCGAACATGTCGCATTAGCGGGATCTGGCGGGGGAACATGTCGCTCTAGCGGGGTCGGCTGGGGTCGAACATGTCGCAGTAGCGGGATCTGGCGGGGGAACATGTCGCAGTAGCGGGGTCGGCTGGGGTCGAACATGTCGCAGTAGCGGGATCTGGCGGGGGAACATGTCGCACTAGCGGGGTCGGCTGGGGTCGAACATGTCGCAGTAGCGGGATCTGGCGGGGGAACATGTCGCTCTAGCGGGGTCGGCTGGGGTCGAACATGTCGCAACGGGATCTGTCGGGGGAACATGTCGCACTAGCGGGATCTGTCGAACATGTCGCACTAGCGGGATCTGGCGGGGGAACATGTCGCACTAGCGGGGTCGGCTGGGGTCGAACATGTCGCACTAGCGGGGCTGGGTCGAACATGTCGCAGTAGCGGGATCTGGCGGGGGAACATGTCGCACTAGCGGGGTCGGCTGGGGTCGAACATGTCGCAGTAGCGGGATCTGGCGGGGGAACATGTCGCTCTAGCGGGGTCGGCTGGGGTCGAACATGTCGCAGTAGCGGGATCTGGCGGGGGAACATGTCGCTCTAGCGGGATCGGCTGGGGTCGAACATGTCGCAGTAGCGGGATCTGGCGGGGGAACATGTCGCTCTAGCGGGGTCGGCTGAACATGTCGAACATGTCGCACTAGCGGGATCTGCTGAAGCCGAACATGTCGCACTAGCGGGATCTGGCGGGGGAACATGTCGCACTAGCGGGATCTGGCGGGGGAACATGTCGCACTAGCGGGATCGGCGGGGGAACATGTCGCACTAGCGGGATCTGGCGGGGGAACATGTCGCACTAGCGGGGTCGGTTGGCTGGGAACATGTCGCAGTAACGGGACTGGCGGAGGAACATGTCGCACTAGGGATCGGCTGGGTCGAACATGTCGCAGTAGCTAGCGGGGGAACATCGGCGGGATCTGGGGGTCGAACATGTCGCAGTAGCGGGATCTGGCGGGGGAACATGTCGCTCTAGCGGGATCGGCTGGGGTCGAACATGTCGCAGTAGCGGGATCTGGCGGGGGAACATGTCGCTCTAGCGGGGTCGGCTGGGGTCGAACATGTCGCAGTAGCGGGATCTGGCGGGGGAACATGTCGCACTAGCGGGGTCGGCTGGGGTCGAACATGTCGCAGTAGCGGGATCTGGCGGGGGAACATGTCGCTCTAGCGGGATCTGCTGGCCGAACATGTCGCAATAGCGGGATCTGGCGGGAAACATGTCGCACTAGCGGGGTCGGCCGAAGCCGAACATGTCGCAATAGCGGGATCTGGCGGGGGAACATGTCGCACTAGCGGGATCTGCTGAAGCCGAACATGTCGCAATAGCGGGATCTGGCGGGGGAACATGTCGCATTAGCGGGGTCGGCCGGGGTCGAACATGTCGCAGTAGCGGGATCTGGCGGGGGAACATGTCGCACTAGCGGGGTCGGCTGGGGTCGAACATGTCGCAGTAGCGGGATCTGGCGGGGGAACATGTCGCACTAGCGGGGTCGGCCGAAGCCGAACATCGCAATAGCGGGATCTGGCGGGGGAACATGTCGAACATGTCGCATGTCGCAATAGCGGGATCTGGCGGGGGAACATGTCGCACTAGCGGGGTCGGCCGAAGCCGAACATGTCGCAATAGCGGGATCTGGCGGGGGAACATGTCGCACTAGCGGGATCTGCTGAAGCCGAACATGTCGCAATAGCGGGATCTGGCGGGGGAACATGTCGCTCTAGCGGGGTCGGCTGGGGTCGAACATGTCGCAGTAGCGGGATCTGGCGGGGGAACATGTCGCTCTAGCGGGGTCGGCTGGGTCGAACATGTCGCAGTAGCGGGTTCTAGCGGGGGAACATGTCGCTCTAGCGGGGTCGGCTGGGGTCGAACATGTCGCAGTAGCGGGATCTGGCGGGGGAACATGTCGCTCTAGCGGGGTCGGCTGGGGTCGAACATGTCGCAGTAGCGGGATCTGGCGGGGGAACATGTCGCCCTAGCAGGATCTGCTGGGGTCGAACATGTCGCAGTAGCGGGATCTGGCGGGGGAACATGTCGCTCTAGCGGGATCTGCTGAAGCCGAACATGTCGCAATAGCGGGATCTGGCGGGGGAACATGTCGCTCTAGCGGGATCTGCTGAAGCCGAACATGTCGCAATAGCGGGATCTGGCGGAGGAACATGTTGCACTAGCCGGATCTGCTGAAGCCGAACATGTCGCAATAGCGGGATCTGTCGGGGGAACATGTCGCACTAGCGGTGTCGGCTGGCTGGACATGTCGCACTAGCGGTGTCGGCTGGCTCAACCATGCGTCAATCCCGGGATCGGCTGGCCTGAGCATGCGTCTATTTCGGAGCCGGTTGACCCGGGCATGCGTCTATTTCGGGGTCGGCCGGCTCAACCATGCGTCAATTCCGGGATCGGTCGGCCCGGGCATGCGTCTATTCCGGTGTCGGCTGGCTCAACCATGCGTCAATTCCGGGATCGGTCGGCCTGAGCATGCGTCAATTCCGGAATCGGTTGACTCGGGCATGCGTCTATTTCGGAGCCGGTTGGCTGAACCATGCGTCAATTCCGGGATCGGTCGGCCCGAGCATGCGTCTATTCCACAGTCACCCGCCTACACACGGAATTCCTGACAGTCCCAATTCCTGACAGTCCTGGTCTGGCAGGGGAACATGTTGCTCCAGCGGGATCGGCTGGGCGGGAACATGTCGCAGTAGCCGGATCTGGCGGCGGAGCGATGCCGACCGGGAGGTCGGCAGTCTCTCCCGGCGCGCCATCGATGGGTGCCTACGGGAGGCTGGTTCCGTTACCTTTCTGTCGTGCGTATTCGCGGCGGCGAGCGAGCCGTGAGAAACGTCATGCAGTGGGCGAGCGGCAACGAGTGGGAGGACCGCAAGAACAGCGTGTTCGCGGTCCACTTGGAGCAGTTCGAAGAAATCGGAATCTCCGACAAGGAACTGTTCAACAGACTGGGTCCGCTGGGGCCACCGTTTTTCGCCTGCATCTTTGAGGACTTTCTCTCCGCTCGCTTCGGCGAGGACGGGGAGGAGAACGTGGTGGACGGCTACCTCGCCCGGCGGGGATGGCTCGAGAAAGGCCCCGCCCGCAACTATCTCCTGGCCCTCCGGGACTCGACGGCTTCGCTCTACGAGGTAGTGGATTTCAAGCGCGGCCGCGAACTGACCGTTCGGGACCTCATCCGGGAAAGCGAGCCGGTGCGGGTGGACGAACAGGCCGGCTCCGAAACGCTGGGTCTTTGGGACTGCGTCTTCGCGCGGGTGGTGCGGGTGGGCCGGACGAGGTGCTTTACCGGGGCGGTGCTCCACTTCCCCCGCGAGCTGGCCCAGCACTGCATCGCGAGACTTGGAGGTATCGCCAAGGATCTCCAGAAGGAGATTCGCAAGGCCGCGAAGAAGTTGGGCCAAGATCAGGAAGCCAGTGAGGCTGAGACGCGGGATTTCTTGCTGCAGAGCCCCAAAGCTGGAGTCTTCTTCACGACTTCCTATGCGGAGTGGACCCTGGAACGGCTCGAGGCCCCCCTCCCCCAGATGAGGAACACGGATGACGAACCCTTGGTCCTGTCCACTGTTCGGTTTCCGATCAAGGGAAGTGAGACCGAAGTCGCCGCCGCGCTGGACGACGTCCCCGAGTTCGACCGGGCGGATGGGAACGAACTGCGGTGGTCGTGGCAGGGCCGCGCTGTTTCGGCGCTGCGGCTTCCCAGAGAGCTTTTACAGGACGATCCGGAGGCGGGTGTCGCCTATCTCGACCTCGGGAGCGCCGAGATCGTGGACGGAGCTCTCTTGCTCCGCGTGAACTCCGTCGAACGCGCCGAGCGGGGACGGGAGTTGCTCAACTCGCGTCTCGGGCCGCTGCTGGGGAATCCGTTGACCTCGCACGAGGATCCCGCGCAGCGACTTCGAACCCCGCCGGGAGAATCGCCGCCGAAACCGAAGAAACCGGACCTGCCGCCCGAGGTCATGGAGGCGCTCGTGCGCGGCCAGTATGAGGAGCACTACCGGCAGGTCCTGGACGAGCCGGTTCCCATGCTGGGGAAACGAACGCCCCGGCGGGCGGTGAAGACGAAGAAAGGTCGCGCTGCCGTGGTGGAGTGGCTCAAGGGAATCGAGAACCTCGAATCACGAAGCGCCGTTGAGGACAGTCGCCGCCCGGTGGATCTGTCCTGGCTGTGGGCGGAACTGAAGATCCCGCGACCCGGCGGCAAACCGTAGCGGCTCTTGGGGGCCTCCAGGGCTTCTTGTGTCTCACCGGTGATTCACAACGGGCGTTGTGTCTCACTTACGACGAAAAGTGATCCACAACGGGATTAGTGGATCACCTGTGCACCACAACGGGCGTTGTGGCTCATGAACCGGCCCCGGGTGATCCATAGCGCCGGCCCCCGGGGCGTTCCGCCAGCCGCGGCCGCGACGTCCCCGATCCGCTGACTCCTGAGCCGCTGACTCCCTGATCCGCTGACTCCCGACCCGGGGCACGCGAATACTCTCTCCGCCCGATGGAACCAGCCGCGGGCCCGGAACCGAAGCCGCGCGTCCTCGTCGCGGAACGGACGCCGGGCGGGCGGATCCTCGTCGGCGTTTCCGGCGAACCGGGCCCGGAACTCTCCGCCGCGGCAGAAAGGCGGGTGCTGGAGGCCTTTGCCGAAGGTCCGGCCGCCGGGGTCCTGCACCTCGGGGTGGCGGAGCCCGGGACGGACTTCCATCCGTCCCTGGAGTTCTGGCGTGACCTCGGGCGGATGTTCGTCGCCGGCGCCTGTACGGCGCTCGATCCGCTGGAACCCGAGACCTTCGTCCACCCCGAGCCCGATCCGGGAGGGCTGGCCGGGCACGCCGAATCGGTTCCCCCGATGCCCGGCGCCGAACTCGTCACCGCCGAGGTCCTCGAAAGGCTCTGGCGCGATCTCGGCAGCGTGCTCGCCGAGCGCGCGCGGTCGGCGCCCGGCGGACTCTCGGGCTGGTTGCGGCAGGAGAGCCGCCTGTGGAACGTGGTGGGGCGGGTCTGCCTCCACCTCGCCGAGAACCGCCGCGACCCGCGCCACCCGTTCGCGTTCATGGCGACCTACGTCCACCGGGTGACCGGGCGCGCCCAGCCCTCCCACCTCCCGCTCCATCGGGCGCTCCGCGACTACGCCGGCCAGCGGAACCGCAAGAAGCTGCTCGCGCTGCTCGCCCCGCTCAACCGCGCCGCGGAAGAGAGCGAGTTCCTGCGGGAGTTACTGGCTTCGGGGCGCATCTACCGGCCGCTGCCCTGGAGCGCGGCCGAGGCCCACCGCTTCCTCCGCGAGACCGCCGTCTATGAACGCGCCGGGCTCGTGACCCGAACGCCCGATTGGTGGAACCCGAAGGCGCCGCCCCGGCCGCGGGTCTCCGTCACCGTGGGATCGCGCGAACCGTCGCGGCTGGGGGTGGACGCCCTGCTCGATTTCGACCTCTCGCTCACCCTCGACGGCGAAGCGCTCAGCGAGGCCGAGCGCGCAGAACTCCTCGGTGCTTCCGAAGGACTGGCGCTCATCCGGGGGAAATGGGTCGAGGTGGACGCGGAGAAACTCCGGGAGGTGCTCGGCGTCTGGGAGAAGGCGCAGGAGCGTGCCGAGGCGCTCGGGATCCCGCTGGGCGAGGCGATGCGGCTCCTCGCCGGGGTCAACCTCTCGGAAGCGTCCGGCGAGGTCGAAGATCCGGAGGCCCCCGACTGGTCGAACGTGGTTGCCGGTCCCTGGCTCCGGGAGCAGCTCCGGGCGCTGCGGGACGCCCCGCCGCCGGCTGAAGCGGCCGCAGAGGCCGGACTGCGGGCGGTCCTCCGCCCCTACCAGGAGCGCGGGGTGGGCTGGCTGCTCACCCTCCGGGGCCTCCGGCTCGGCGGCTGTCTTGCCGACGACATGGGGCTCGGGAAGACCATCCAGGCGCTCGCCGTGTTCTGCCTCGCGGCTCAGGACGGCGAGGCCCAAAACGGTGAGGCCCAAAACCGTGAAAAAGGCCCGGACCTGCTGGTCGCGCCGGCGTCGCTCCTCGAGAACTGGCGGCGGGAAGCCGAGCGCTTCGCGCCGCAGCTGCGGTTGCTGATCGCGCATCCGTCCCGGATTCCGTCGGCGCGCCTCAAGAAGCTCCCGGCAGCCGAACTCGCTGCCGCCGATCTGGTGGTGACGACCTACGGCACGGTCCTGCGCACGCCGTGGATGCGGAAGCGGCGCTGGCGCAGCGTGGTGCTCGACGAGGCGCAGGCGATCAAGAACCCGGCCGCGAAACAGACGCGCGCGGTCAAGGCGATCCCGGCCGGCTGGAAGCTCGCGCTCACCGGGACCCCGGTGGAGAACCGGCTGGGGGATCTCTGGTCGCTCTTCGACTTCCTGAACCCGGGGCTCCTCGGGACCGCGAAGGAGTTCCAGCGCGCCGCGAAATCCATGGCCCGGGACCGGAAGCAGGGCTACGCGCCGCTTCGCCGGCTCCTCCGGCCGTACGTCCTCCGGAGGCTCAAGACCGACCGGAGCATCATCGCGGACCTCCCGGACAAGACCGAGGTCACCGCTTTTTGCGCCCTCAGCCGGAAGCAGGCGGCACTCTACGAACGAGCCGTCGCTGAGATGGAGGCGGCCCTCAAGGCGGAAGACGGGATCAAGCGCCGGGGCGTGGTGCTCGCCTTCCTGACCCGCTTCAAGCAGATCTGCAACCATCCCTCCCAGTGGCTGGGCGACGGCGACTTCGACCCCGCGGAGAGCGGGAAGTTCACGCGGCTACGGGAGATCTGCGAATCGGTCGCCGCGCGGCAGGACAAGGCGCTCGTCTTCACCCAGTTCCGCGCTCTGCTCCCGCCGCTCGCCGCCTTCCTCGACCGCGTGTTCGGCCGGCCGGGGCTGATCCTCCACGGCGGGACTCCGGTGAGGAAACGGCCGGGGATCGTCCGGCGGTTCCAGGAGGACGAGCGGACGCCGTTCCTCGCGCTCTCGCTGAAGGCCGGCGGCGTCGGGCTGAACCTGACGGCGGCCTCGCACGTGATCCACTTCGACCGCTGGTGGAATCCGGCGGTGGAGGACCAGGCCAGCGACCGGGCCTACCGCATCGGCCAGCACCGGAACGTCCTCGTGCACAAGTTCGTCTGCCGGGGCACTCTGGAAGAGCGGATTGACGCGATGATCCAGGACAAGCGCCAGCTCTCCGCCGAGGTGCTGTCCGCCGGGGCGGAGGCGGCGCTCACCGAAATGAGCGACGATCAGCTCGTGGATCTCGTGCGGCTCGACCTCGGACGCGCCGTCGAGAGTGAGGTCGCGTGAGCCGCTCCGGGAGCGTGGACCGCCCGCCCCCGCCGCCCCGACGCCGGTCCTCTCCGAGTCCTTCCCGCGACGAGTTCCTCCGCCGCGCCGCAGAGCGTGCCCGGGAGCGCCTTCATGCCCTCCAGCCGGTTCCGGGAAGCGAAGGCTGGTTGCCCGACACGGACCTCTGGGGCACGGCCTGGCACGACCACTTCGAACGCCGTTACGCCTGCCCGGAGCTCCTCGCGCGCGGCCGGGAAACCCTCGCGCGGGGCCGGGAAACCGTCGCGCGCGGCGCGGTGATCCACCTCGAGATCCGGCAAGGCGGCGTCCGGGCGCGGGTGCGGGCGGGGTCCGAGTACGGGGTGGCGCTGGACATCGCCCTCCTCTCCGCGCCCCGCTGGAACGCCCTGCGGGAGCTGTGCTCGCGCCGGGGGTGGTTGCGGTGGGAGATCGTCGGGCAGCCGCCGGAGGCCTTTCGGAAGGCCGCGGTCGTCGGCGGCCTGCTCCCGTCCCCGGCCGAGATCTCCTTCCGCTGCGTTTGTCTCGACCGGCGCTTCCCGCTCTGCGAACACGCGGCGGCGGCGCTCTACGGTGTGGGGATCCGGCTGGATGAGGTTCCGGAAGCGCTTTTCGAACTGCGCGGCGCGCACCTCGGCGCCGTGGCCAACTCCGCGCTGAAGGGCCTGCCCGAGCCCGCGCCGGGGAAGACGCTCCCCCTGGACGCGCAGGGGCTCGCGGACGTCTTTGGCGTCGAAGTCGAACCCGAACCGGACCTCGCGTCGCTGGATCCGTTGCCGGCCGAGGAGAACCGCAAACCGAAACGGCCCCCACGGACGCTCTTCGGCGGACCGTGAGGGCGGGCGGGAGCATTCCATGGCGATCCCGGAGACCGGACTCCGGTGGCGCGCCGCCGGAAAACCGCCGCGGGCCCGCTGACCGGAGAGAACGGGGCCCTTGTACTACCGCCGCTGGTATTCGCCGCCGACGGTGGGCGAGCTGCGCTTCCGGGCTTCCGAGCGGCTCCGGAAGCTGAAGAAGGAGGGGAAGGAGGTCGTGCCCGTGGAGCCGATCTCCGGCAACCGGATCGCGAAGACCTTCTGGGGCAAGGCGTGGTGCGAGAACCTGCTTCACTACAGCGATTTCGAGAATCGCATGCCCCGCGGCCGGAAATACGTGCGCACCGGGTCGGTTGTCCACCTCGCGGTGGAGCCGGGTCTCGTCCGCGCCCTGGTCAACGGGACGGACCTCTACGAGATCTCCGTCCGGATCGCTGCGCTCCCCGAAGCTCGCTGGAAGTCCGTTCGCACCGAGTGCGCCGGCGAGATCGGATCGCTGGTGGAGCTTCTTTCCGGCAGGCCGCCCCAGCGCGTGATGGAGATCGTGAGCCGGCCCGGCGAAGGACTCTTCCCGTCGCCCGACGAGATCGCGTTGGACTGCTCCTGTCCCGACTGGGCGGAGATGTGCAAGCACGCGGCCGCCGCGATGTACGGCATCGGCGCACGGCTGGACCACGACCCGGGACAGCTCTTCACCCTGCGGGGGGTGAGCGCCGACGACCTGGTGGGCGCGGCGGTCGAGGCGGCGGCCCCGCCCGAAGACGAAGCGTTCGGCCCGGAGGATCTGGCCGCCCTCTTCGGGGTCGAGATCGAGACGGAGCCGAAGTCACGGGACTCGGAACGCCCGGTGAAGAAGGCGGCGCGGAAAAAGGTCACGCGGAAGAAGGTCACGCGGAAGAAAGCCGCGAGGAAGAAGGCCACGCGGAAGAAGGCGACCCGCAAGAAGGCGGCTCGGAAGAAAGCGACCCGCAAGAAGGCCGCGAAGAAGGCGGCCCGCCAGCAGGCGGTTCGCCGGAAGGCGGCGCCCCCCCGGGAGACCTGAAGGCGCGCCGCCCGGCCGCCGCGTTGTGCGAAGATTCTCGGTTGCCCAGAAACGGATGATTCGCCGTTCCGGCCTGCCCGGGTCCCCGGCCCCGCCAGTTTCTCCGGCCCCGCCAGTTTCTCCGGCCCCGCCAGTTTCTCCGGCCCCGCCAGTTCTTCCGACCGGGGTCCGGTTCGCACCCCTTCTGAACACCAAGTCCTAGCAGCCCGTGAACAAACTGAACCGGCATTCCCGAGCCAGAAGGGCTAGGGGTCGGGGTGCCCCGCCCCCTGTCCCTTCCGCTCCGGGGTCTGCGCGGTGCTGTCGCCCCGCTCCGGAAGCCCGAGCCAGCAGGGCTAGGGGTCGGGGTGCCCCGCCCCCTGTCCCTTCCGCTCCGGGGTCTGCGCGGTGCTGTCGCCCCGCTCCGGAAGCGAGCGGCGATCCATCCCGGCTGAACCGCCCCCCCACCGGGAGAACTGCCGCTGCGCGTCGCTCATCGTTGCGCTTCGGTCGAAAGACACTCGGGCCAGTTCTCCCGGTGGGAGCTCCTCCCTCGCGCGCCTTGTCAGCCGGGCCCCCACCGGGAGAACTGGCCCCACCGGGAGAACTGGCCCCACCGGGAGAACTGGGCCTCGCCGCTCTCGGTGCTCGCCCCACCTTGTCCACGGGCCGCTAATGAGTCTTCATACCGTGCGCCGCGGATTCGACATCCGCGTCATGGGGGCTCCCGCACCGGACGGTCCGGCGGGCGAACTCCGGATCCCCTCCAGGATCGCGCTGCTCGGCGCGGACTACCCCGGGACCCGGCCCACGATGACGGTCCGGGAGGGAGATTCGGTTTCCCGGGGTGCGGTGCTCTTCGAGGACAAGAAAACGCCCGGGGTCCGGTTCACCGCGCCGCTTGCGGGACGGGTGACCGCGGTGCATCGCGGCGAGCGCCGGGCCTTCGTCTCGCTCGTCATCGAGGTGAACCCCGGGGAACGCGCCGGCGGGGGCAGCTCGGGACATGCCCCGGGAGCCTGGTCGGGGCGCCATCCCGACGCGCTCGGCGACGACGCGGTCCGGGACCTTCTGCTCGAATCGGGGGAGTGGACCGCGATCCGCACCCGGCCCTTCGGGCGGGTGGCGAACCCCGGGACGCGGCCTCACGCGATCTTCGTCACTGCCACCGACACCGCCCCCCTCGCCCCGGATCCGGTGGCCGCGGTCCGGGACCGGGCTACCGATCTCGACTGGGGAATCGGAGCCGTTTCGCGTCTCACCGAGGGACCGGTATTCGTCTGCTCCCGCGCCGGCCGGCAGCTTCCGGTGAAGGAAGCGGGCCGGGTCCGACACGAGGAGTTCGCCGGGCCTCATCCAGCCGGTACCGCGGGACTCCACATCCACCGTCTGGCTCCGGTCCGCCGCGGCCACGAGGCCTGGCACCTCGACGCCCAGGACCTGGCCTCCATCGGCAAGCTCTTCCGAACGGGGGCCGGTGATCCGTACCGGGTGGTGTCGCTGGGAGGCCCTCCGGTCCGGCGGCCGACCCTCATGCGCGCTCCCATCGGCGCGTCGCTCGTGGACTTCGCCACCTCCGAAGGCGGGACTCCGGGCGAGCGCCGGGTCATATCCGGGTCTCTCCTCTCCGGGCGGACCGTCTCGGATGAGGTGGCGGGCTACCTCGGCCGCTATCACCGGCAGGTGACGGTGCTCGCCGAAGACCGCCGGCGGCGGTTCCTGGGCTGGCTCGCTCCCGGTGCGGGCGCGGTTTCGGTGAGCCGCGCCTTCCTCTCCGCGGTGCTGCCCGGCGGAGCCCGCCCCCTCACCACCGGGACGTACGGTTCCCGGCGCGCCATCGTGCCGATCGGGAGCTATGAGCGGGTGATGGCTTTCGACATCCCGGCGGTGATGCTGCTCCGGGCCCTGCTGATGGAGGACATCGAGCGGGCCGAGGAACTTGGGGTGCTCGAACTCATCGAGGAGGACCTGGGTCTGCTGAGCTTCGCCTGCCCCGCGAAGAACGACTACGCCCCGGCGCTGCGCCGGATCCTGGACACCCTGGAAAAGGAGGGTTAACAGCCTGTGGTGAAACCCGCGCGGCGTTCGGCCGGCGATCCATCCCGGCTGAACCACTCCGCTTCGCTGCGTTCTGCGTTGCGTTTCGGTCGAAATACACCCGGTATTCCTCCCTCACGCGCCTTGTCAGCCGGGCGCCTCGCCCCCACCGGGAGACTGGCCAGCCTCGGCGCTCACCCGGGTTCCACCACAGGCTGTTAGGTCCGGTGCTGCGTTCGCTGCTGGACCGGCTCGGGGCTCCCTTCGAAGCCGGGGGCCCGCTCCATCGCCTGTGGCCGCTCTGGGACGCGCAGGACACCTTCCTCTACACCCCCGGGAAGACCACGGCCGGGCCGTCGCACGCCCGCGACCGCCTCGACATGAAGCGGCTCATGTTCACGGTGGTGGCGGCCCTCGCCGGCACGGTGGCGATGGCCTTCTACAACACCGGCCTTCAGGCGAACCTGGCAATCGCCCACGGCGCGTCGCCCCTTCCGGGGTGGCGGAGCGGCGTCATCGAGGCCCTCGGCATCGGGTTTTCTCCGGACAGCGTGCTCGCTGCGGTGGTCCATGGCGGCCTCTGGTACCTGCCGGTCCTGATCGTCACCTTCGCCGTCGGCGGCGCCTGGGAAGTGGTCTTCGCGGCGGTCCGGCGCCACGAGGTCAGCGAGGGCTTCCTGGTCACCGGGATGCTCTTCCCGCTCATCCTGCCGCCCACCGTTCCGCTCTGGCAGGTCGCGCTCGGCATCAGCTTCGGCGTGGTGGTGGGCAAGGAGATTTTCGGAGGCAGCGGTTTCAACATCCTGAACCCGGCGCTGACCGCCCGGGCGTTTTTGTTCTTCGCCTATCCGAGCGACCTCAGCGGGGACCGCATCTGGATCGCCGCCGACACCGCTCCCGACGCGGTCAGCGGGGCGACCTGGCTCGCGCGGCTCAGTCTCATCGGTCCGGAGGCGCTTCAAGAGACGTTCCATCCGGCGGGCGGTGCGGGGATCTCGGCGTGGGACGCCTTCATCGGTCTGCTGCCCGGTTCCATGGGCGAAACCTCGGTGCTCGCCTGCCTCTTCGGTGCGCTCGTGCTGGTAGCGACCGGGATCGGTTCGCTCCGGATCATGCTGGCGGTGGCGGCAGGGACCTTCGTAGTGGGCGGCCTCCTGAACCTGATCGGTTCGGATACCAATCCGTTTTTCGCAATGCCGTTCTGGTGGCACTACCTGCTGGGCGGGTGGGCCTTCGGCGCCGTGTTCATGGCCACCGAGCCGGTGACGGCGCCCTCGACGAACGGCGGGCGGGTGGTCTACGGTTTCCTCATCGGGGTGTTGGTGGTGCTGATCCGGGTCGTGAATCCCGCCTACCCGGAAGGCATGATGCTCTCCATCCTGCTGATGAATGTCTTCGCGCCGCTCATCGACCATTTCGCCCTGCGGAGCAACGTCCGCCGGAGGGCCCGGGGCGCCGCCAGTTCTCCCGGTGGAGGCCTTCAGACCGGCATCGCCGCCGCAGGCGGCGAAACAGGCTAGCGGGACGAGGGCTAACATCCTTCCGCCGTTTTCGTGAGAACCGCTCGCTACATCCTGGGGTTCGCGGCGGCCGTGTGCCTCGTCTGTGCGGTGATGGTGTCGGGCTCGGCGGTCGCCCTGCGGGATCTGCAGGCGGCAAACGCCGAGCGGGAGCGGCAGCGCAACGTTCTTCTTGCCGCCGGGCTCGCCGTTCCCGACGAGGATCTCTCCGAGTCGGCGATGGCCGAGCGCTTCGCGGCGGTCCGCGCGGTGGTGGTGGATCTCGAAACCGGCGCCGAGCTTCCCGAGGTGGATCCGACGAGCGTGGATCCGCTGGTCGAGGCCGGCATCACGGATTCCTCGCGCCCGGTTCCGAAAAACCTGGCGCGCGTCCGGCGGGTGGAGAAACGCTCGGTGGTCTACCTCATCGAACAAGGTGGACAACTCGAGGCGGTCGTGCTGCCGATCCGGGGGCAGGGGCTCTGGTCCGTGCTCTACGGCTACCTGGCGCTCGAGGCGGATCTCGACACGGTGCGCGGACTCACCTTCTACGAGCACAAGGAGACCCCCGGGCTGGGCGGGGAGGTGGACAACCCGAATTGGAAAGCGCTTTGGCCGGGACGACGGGTGTTCGGCCCCTCCGGCGAGCCGGTGATCGAGGTGGCGCGGGCCGCCGCCGGGCCGCCGGCCGAGGACCCGCACCGGGTGGACGGGCTGTCGGGCGCCACCATGACCAGTCGCGGCGTCACCAATCTGCTCCGTTTCTGGTTGGCCGAGAATGGCTTCGGCCCTTTCCTGCAAAGACTTGGGGAACGACTGAGCGCCGCCGGCGACTAGACGCGTATGGCCACCGAAGTGCGGCGGGTCCTGATGGATCCGCTCATCCAAAACAACCCGATCGCGCTTCAGGTGCTCGGGATCTGTTCGGCGCTCGCGGTCACCACCGGCATGCAGACCTCGTTCGTGATGAGCGTCGCGGTGGTGGCGGTGACCGGGCTCTCCAATCTGTCGATCAGTCTGCTGCGGAACCTGATCCCGACCAGCATCCGGATCATCGTCCAACTCACCATCATCGCCTCGCTGGTCATCGTCACCGACCAGATCCTGAAGGCGTATGTCTATGAGATCTCGAAGCAGCTCAGCGTCTTCGTGGGTCTCATCATCACGAACTGCATCATCATGGGCCGCGCGGAGGCGTTCGCGATGCAGAACCCGCCGCTCAGGAGCCTCATCGACGGGATCGGAAACGGCCTCGGGTACGCGGCCATCCTGCTCGTCACCGGAGCGTTCCGCGAGATCCTGGGCGCCGGCTCCTTCTGGGGCATCCCGGTGCTGCCGCTTGCTTCCGAGGGAGGCTGGTTCGTCCCCAACGGGCTGATGAGCCTGTCCCCCGGCGCGTTCTTCGTGATCGGCTTCCTGATCTGGGGCCTGCGGACCTTCCGGCCCGAGCAGAACGAGGCGGAGTGATGCTTCAGGACTATCTGAACATCGCGATCAAGGCGATCTTCGTCGAGAACATGGCGCTGACCTTCTTCCTGGGGATGTGCTCGTTCCTCGCCGTCTCGAAGCGGGTCAGCACCGCCATCGGCCTCGGGGCGGCGGTGGTCTTCGTCCTCACGGTCACGGTTCCCCTGAACCACGCCATCAACGACTATCTGCTCCGTCCCGGAGCTCTCGGCTGGGCGCACGCCTCGCTGTCGGGCCAGGACCTGTCGTTCCTCCGCTTCCTCACCTTCATCGGGACGATCGCGGCCACCGTCCAGGTGGTCGAAATGGCGCTCGACCGCTTCTTTCCGATCCTCCACGCCGCCCTCGGGGTTTTCCTGCCGCTCATCGCGGTCAACTGCGCGATCCTCGGCGCGTCGCTGCTGATGGTGGAGCGCGGTCTCACCCTGCCGGAAGCGGCGGTGTTCGGGTTCGGGTCCGGCCTCGGCTGGGCGCTCGCGATCGCCGCGCTGGCCGGGATCCGGGAGCGACTGCGGTACCACCACATTCCGGCCGGGCTGCGCGGGCTCGGCATCACCTTCCTGCTCACCGGGCTGATGGCCATCGGTTTCATGGCCTTCGGCGGCATCCAGTTGTAGTCGTCCATGACCACCGTCCTCCTCGGGGTTGCCGGCTTCACCGGGGTCATCCTGGCGCTGGTGGTCGCGCTCCTCTACGCGCGAAAGCGCCTGGTGGCCACCGGGGAGGTGACGATCCGGATCAACGACGATCCGGAGCACGACATCTGCACGCCGGCGGGGGGCACGCTGCTCGGCACCCTCGCGGCGCAGCAGCTCTTCATCCCCTCCGCCTGCGGCGGGAAGGGGAGTTGCGGGGTATGCACCCTGAAGGTGCTCGACGGGGGCGGCGCCGTCCTTCCGACCGAGCGCAGCCACCTCACCCGCGGAGAGGAGCGCGAGGGCGTCCGGCTCTCCTGCCAGGTCCGGGTGAAGCAGGATCTGAAAATCGAGATCCCGGCCGAACTCTTCAGCGTGCGGCAGTGGAAATGCCGGGTCCGCTCGAACCACAACGTGGCGACCTTCATCAAGGAACTGGTGCTCGAGCTGCCGCCGGGAGAGGCCGTGCCCTTCCGCGCCGGCGGCTACATCCAGATCGATTGCCCGCCGTACGAGTTCCGTTACCGGGATTTCGAGATCGAGGAGGAGTACCGGGACGACTGGGACCGCTTCAACATGTGGAAGTACACCGCTTCGGTGGCCGATGGGGAGGAGGTGGTGCGCGCCTACTCGATGGCGAACTATCCCGAGGAGCGGGGCATCATCCTGCTGAACGTGCGGATCGCCTCGCCGCCGCCCCGGATGCCCGATGTCCCGCCCGGCAAGATGACGTCCTGGCTCTTCGGGCTGAAACCGGGGGATGAGGTGACGATTTCGGGCCCCTTCGGCGAGTTCTTCGCCAAGGAGACCGACCACGAAATGGTCTTTGTCGGCGGCGGGGCCGGCATGGCGCCGATGCGCTCCCACATCTTCGACCAGTTCCGGCGGCTCCGGACGAACCGCCGGGTGTCCTTCTGGTACGGCGCCCGGAGCCTCCGGGAAGCCTTCTACCAGGACGACTTCGACGCGATCGCCGCCGAGAATCCCAACTTCGACTGGAAACTGGCGCTATCCGAGCCCCTCCCCGAGGACAACTGGGCCGGCTACACCGGCTTCATCCACCAGGTCCTCTACGACCACTACCTGAAGGACCACCCGAGCCCCGAAGACGCCGAGTACTACCTCTGCGGCCCGCCGCTCATGCTCAAGGCCTGCCTCCAGATGCTCGACAGCCTCGGCGTGGAGCCGGAAAACATCGCCTTCGACGACTTCGGCTGATGCGGCCCGGGCCGGGAAGGGGCCGGCGGTCTTCGGTCGGCATCACGGCGCGAAGGCAAGGGAACGCCGACCTCCGGCCAGTCTCCCGGTGGGGGCCGGCACTGCGGCCCGGAGGGCCGCGAGAACGCACGATGCTGAGCGGCGTGAAGCGCGCGCGACAGCGGAGGGGGCTGTGTCGGTAGACGGCATGGCGCTGCGATTAGGGAACGCCGCCAGTTCTCCCGGTGGGGGCCTTCAGACCGGCACCGCCCGCCGGAGGCGGGCGAAACCCGAAGCGCTGCTCGCGCTCACAGCCCTGACCTGGGCCGCCTCCTGCACGCCGCCACCCCCCACCCCATCCTGGACCCTCGACGGCGAAGCCTTCGGTACCCGTTGGACCGTCCAGATCCGCGGCCCCGAAACAAACGCCGACGCCGTCCGCGCCGCCATCGAGGCCGAACTCGACGCCGTGGATCGCAGCATGTCCAACTGGCGTCCCGATTCCGAACTCTCCCGTCTGAACGCATCAAAAGAAACCGGCCCGTTGCCGATCTCCGATCCCCTGGCGCTGGTTCTCGAATCGGCGCTTCGCGTCCACGACGAATCCAGCGGCGCCTTCGACATCACCGTCGGGCCGCTGCTCCGGCTCTTCGGTTTCGGTCCCGGCGGGGATCCCGATCAGCCGGCGCCCAACTCCGCGGAGTTCGAGGCTATCCGTTCCCTGGTCGGCAGCGGCCTGCTCTTTGTCGAACGCGAACCCGGCGGGCGCGCCGTCCTCCATCGACAGATTCCGGATATCGAAATGGATCTCTCCGGAATCGCCAAGGGCTACGCGGTGGACCGGGTTTCCGCTGCGCTCACCGAACTGGGGTTTACGGAACATCTCGTTGAGGTCGGGGGCGAGATTCAGGCGCAGGGCGAATGGACGGCGGGCGTCCAGAACCCTTCCGGCGGCCTGGCCACCCGGGTCCACCGGTCGTTTCCGCTACGCGACCTCGGAATGGCGACCTCCGGCGGCTACCGGGATTTCCGCGCCGCCGACGGCGAGGAGGATCGGTTCTGGACCCACATCCTGGATCCCCGCACCGGCCGCCCGGTCGAACGGCGGACCGGCTCGGTCACGGTGCTTGCGGACTCGTGCGTTGATGCCGACGCCTGGGCTACGGCGCTCTACGTCCTCGGCCCCGACGCGGGACTCGAACTCGCCGAAGCCCGCGGTCTCGCGGCGCTCTTCCTCACCGCGAACCCGGAAGGAACTGTCGAGGAAACCACTTCCACTGCCTTCGGCGCCGCGGTCCGGAGTCCGACCGAGTGAAGAGTCAGGCCCCGGTCCCGCGCCGAGGCACGGCTTCCGATCAGCTCGCGGTATCGAGCACGCGAAACCCTTCGCGTTCCGCCGCGGTTGAAAGGTTCTGGTCCAGACAGACGAACGTGAGCTGGCCGGCGCTCTGACTCTGCGCCAGCAAAGCGGCGCCAAGCTGCCCGGCATCGGCGGCGCGCAGCGGGTGGCGGGCGAGAAGGGAAGTCGCGCGGGACCGAACGGCGAGGACTTCGGTTACTTCATCCCATTGACCCGCCAAGCTGTCCACGCCGTCCAGTGCGGCCCGCCGCTGTTCCCGAGACAGGAGGCTCTCCCTGACCCGGCGCTCGATAGCGCTGATGATCTCCGCTCGCGTCCAGACCCAGGTGACGACGTGATCGTCGTCGTCGAGCCACCGCCGCACCCGTGTCGTGGACCCTTCCTCAAGGATGAGCGGGACGAGCGCCGAAGTGTCCCAGTACCTCACACCCGATCCTCACGATCCTCCTGAAGGGCTCCCGAGAGATTCACCCCTGGCACCTTCAAGGGCGGTCTCTCCAGAAACACCCTGCCGGTCCCTTTCCCCGGTCTCAGAATTCCCGCCGCGATCAGCCGCTGCCGGTCGTCATCCTGACTCTCCGCTAACGGGATGAGTCGCGCAATCGGAGTGCCCCGACTGAGGATTTGAATTTCACCCCCGCGCCGCACTTCGCGCAGATATCGGGAGAGGTTCGCCTTGAGTTCGGAAACGGACGCGGTCTGCATGGGTCCATTATGGTCTTTGGATCATGACCTATCAAGTCATTCTGCATCGGCCGCGGGTGTCTGACAGCTTCAATCCATGTCCGTGGAGGCGAATCCCGAATCCCACGCGCCGGCCGGCGGTAGGATGAGCCGCGGATGTTTCAAGCGCTCGTAGTCGTCCTCCTCTCCCTTGCGGTAGTCGCGCTCTCGATCTTCCTGCTCGGACTCGGCTCGCTCCTGAAGGGCCGCTGCGTGCTGAGACGGTGCGGTGTTGAAGGTCCGGTCGGAGACGCCTGCGACGGCTGCCCCCGGGCTCAGCAGCCTGATCCGCAACCCTCGATCGAGGTTTAGTTGGTTCCAGCATCGTTCGACGATCACGCGATCCGGTTGGCGGCGGCGGATTGGCTGCGGGAGCAGACCGAACAACGTGGCGCGGAACTCGAATGGAGCGCACTGATCCATGGATTCGCGTTCCGGGGTGCGCGTATCGCGCTGGTCAACCAGCGCGGAATCTGGAAGCCGAGGCAGATGGAGATGCCGCTCTCCATCAGGACCTCACCGGAAAACCCATACCGGGACACCTTCGACCGGGAGAAGCAACTGCTCGACTACCGGTACTTCGGACAGGATCCCCGCCACGCCGACAACGTGGGCCTACGCCGGATCATGGCGGCGCAGCGGCCGGTCATCTACTTTCACGGCATCCGCCCGGGGCGTTATCTGCCCGCCTGGCCAGCTTTCATCGTCGGCGACGATCCGCCCGGCCTCACTTTCGCGGTCGCCGTGGACAACCCGGCCTTTGCCGAGGATCGGCTGGCCGCCGAGGCGGCGGGAATCGGCGTGGCCGCTGCCGGGGATCGTGAGCTTGAACGGCGCTACACGACGCACACCACTTTGACACGCATCCACCAGCGGGTTTTCCGGCATCGGGTGCTACGGGCCTACCAGCATCGCTGCGCCTTTTGCCGTCTGAGGCACGAGCCGCTTCTGGATGCCGCGCACATCGTCCCCGACCGCGATCCGGCGGGAGACCCCGTAGTGCCGAACGGACTCTCGCTGTGCAAGCTTCATCACGCGGCCTTTGACGAGATGTTTCTCGGCGTAACCCCGAAGGGCGTCATCCATGTCCGGCCCGACCTGCTGCTCGAAAAGGACGGGCCGATGCTGCGGCACGGGTTGCAGGGACTCCACGAGACGCGAATCCACCGGCCGCGGCGCGCGGCGGACCACCCCGATCCCGATCGGCTGAACCTTCGCTACCGGGAATTCCGACAGGCCTCCTGATCAGCTTCCAGAAGCGTCAGGGCATAGCCGATTCGGAATATATTCCGAGTTAGGCTGACTAGTTCGGAATATACTCCGAAATAGTCATGTATCCACGCACGCTCGGGATCGAACTCCCGTCCGGCCAGTCCGCCTTCCTCTGGGGGCCGCGGAAGACCGGGAAGTCCACCCTGCTCCGGCAGCAATTCGCGCGCTCGGCACGCTTTGACCTCCTCGACACCCGGCTTCTCCTGGAGTTCACCCGGGCGCCGTGGACGTTCGCGGAAAGAGTGCGGGCGCTCGATGCCTCAACGCGCGCTCATCCCATCATCATTGACGAGGTCCAGAAGGTCCCGGCGCTTCTGGACGAAGTGCACCGCCTCATCGAGAGCGAGGGGTTTCGCTTTGTCCTGTGCGGATCCAGCGCCCGGAAGCTGAAGCGCGGTCGTGCGAACCTGCTTGGCGGTCGAGCATGGCGCTTCGCCCTCCATCCGCTGACCCGGACCGAGATCCCGGATTTCGATCTACTGCGCGCTCTCAACCACGGCCTCATCCCTCAGCACTACGACGGCGGACACCCACGGCGAGCCCTGGCCGGGTACGTGGATGACTACCTCAAGGAGGAAGTCTTCGCGGAGGGGCTCACCCGAAACGCCCCCGCTTTCTCACGGTTTTTCGAGGCGCTCGCGTTCTCGCACGGCGAACTCATCAACTTCAGCAACATCGCCCGGGATTGCGGAGTGGACTCCAAGACCGTCCGCGAGTACTTCCAGATTCTGGTGGACACGCTGCTCGGGGTCTTCGTGGAGCCGTTCGCTCGCCGGCGCTCACGTGCGATCCTGACCCGGATACCGAAGTTCTATCTGTTCGATGTGGGGCTCGCGGGGTACGTGACCCGCCGCCGGCTGGAAGCCACCACCGGGCCGGACTTTGGCCGAGCTCTCGAGCACTTCGTGCTGATGGAACTGCTCGCGTACCGCAGCTATCGGGAGCGGGACTTCCCGATCCGCTTCTGGCGCACGAAGACGGGCCTGGAGTGCGACTTCGTGCTCGGCCCCGAGGGCGAGGTTGCGGTCGAGGTCAAAGCAAAGTCCGATGTTCCGACACGGGACCTGTCGGGGTTGCGGGCGTACGCCGAGGAACATCGGCCGCGCCACGCCCTTCTCGTCTGCAACGAGGCCGCTCCCCGGCGCACGAGCGACGGGCTCTGGATCCTGCCGTGGCGGGAGTTTCTGGAACGACTCTGGTCGGACGAGTTGCTTTGAGCGTGCCGCGCGCTCCTACGGGCGGATCTCTACGTAGCGCTCCAGGCGGGCGACCTCTTCGTCGTCCACGTACTTGCCGATTTCGCGCCGGAATTGCTCGAGGCTGGTGTACGGGCGGTACTCCTCGAACTCGTGCGCCATCCGCTCGCCGACACCGGGGACATCGAGGATTTCCTCCCGGGTGGCGGTGTTCAGGTCAATCGGAACGAAGACGTACTGCTCCATCCGGGCGACCTCTTCGTCGTCCACGTACTTGCCCATCTCCCGGCGCCACTGCGCCATCGCGGTGTACGGGCGGTACTCCTCGAACTCATGGGTCATCCGGTCACCCACGCCGGGCACGAGGTGGATTTCCTCGCTGCTGGCGGTGTTCAGGTCGATGGAAAGGAACATCCCGACGTAGAGCGCCTCGGCCTCCTCCGGGGTCAGGTGGCCGGCGACCACCGGGTGCAGCGCTTCCATCCCGAGGAAGGGACGCTGCTCCAAGATGGCTTCGACCAGTTCCTGGGTCATTCCGGGCAGGGCGCCGAGTTCGTCGGTCCCGCCGAGATTCGGGTTGAGGACCGCCGCGCCGCTCTCGGCTTCCGCTTCCGCCGCAACAGGCGCCGCAACAGGCGCCGGGGCGGGCGCCTCCGCCGTTTCGGATCCGCCACAGGCGCCGAGCAGCGCGAGGCACCCCAGGAGCGCCCCCGCGCCGGCGAAAGTCGTTTTTCTCTGGTGAGTCGTCATGCTTCCTCCCGTGGGGCTTTCGCCCGCTGGGTTACATCCAGTTCGGGGTGGCGAAAACAGGCCACCAGGCCGAGCAATCCGAAGAGCGTCATCGTCCCCGGCGCGAGCGTCGGGGTGGCGCCGCCAAGAGCATCCCGGACGAGTTCGAGCCGGGTATCGGACGGATGCATCTCGCGATCGAACTCGAGATTTCCCCGGTAGTGGAGCCACTGGCCGGCGAAACCCGAAGCAACGAAGGCCAGCATCAGGATCCGAAAGACCCGAATGTTCGCCGCGCCGGGGGCCAGGAGGAGCCAGCCGGCGGCTGGAAGCGCCACCGCGAAGAGCACCAGCGGCGTCCACTGCCAGATGTCCTCGGTATGCTCCAACAGGAGGAGTTCCGCTCCGGTCCCCAGTATTCCCACCATCAGGATGACCACGATCAGACGCCGCAGAATGCCGGCGTCTCCTCGCCGCGGATCGCGGATCGTGAGGCTCGTGGTTGGAATCCTCCCCGTGGTCGCGCTCCTCGCCCAGGCGGTGGAGGTCAGCGCCCAGCAAACCGGGGCCCAACTCTACACGGCCGCCTGCGCCGCCTGCCACGGCAGCGACGGGAAGGGTGTCCCGGCTTCGACCCTCGGCTTCGACACCCCGGTACCCGACTTCAGTGACTGCAGTTTCGCTTCGCGGGAGCCGGATGGCGACTGGCTCTGGGTCGTTCACGAAGGAGGGCCGGTACGCGCCTTCGACCGCATGATGCCGGCCTTTGGTGACGCGCTCAGCGAGGACGAGACGCTGCGGATCCTCCGTCACATCCGGGTGTTTTGCGAGGATCCCACCTGGCCGCGGGGCGAGCTGAATCTGCCGCGGCCGCTCGCCACCGAGAAGGCCTTTCCGGAAGACGAGTACGTATTGACCCTCAGCCGGGACGGCGGCGAGGCGGGCGAGATCACGAGCGAGTTCCTCTACGAAAAGCGCTTCGGTTCCCGGAACCAGATCGAGGTGCTCCTGCCGTTCCGCTTCGGACAACCGTCGGGCGACTGGAACGGCGGGGTCGGGGACATGGCCTTCGCCTACAAGCGGGTGCTGTTCCACAGCCTGGAGAGCGGCTCGATCCTCAGCGCCGCCGGCGAAGTCGTCGTCCCCACCGGAGACCGGGAGCGGGGTCTCGGGGACGGCGTCACCGTCTTCGAACCGTTCGTCGCCTTCGGCCAGATCCTCCCGCGGGACAGCTTTGTGCACTTCCAGGCGGGTTTCGAGCTCCCTTCGGGCGGAGAACTCCCGAGGGAAGTCTTCTGGCGTACGGCTCTTGGAACCACCTTCGCCCAAAATGGTTTCGGCCGCGCCTGGTCCCCCATGATCGAGATCCTCGCGGCGCGGACCCTCGGCGAAGGCGGGACCACCCACTGGGACGCCATCCCTCAAATCCAGCTCAGCCTCAGCACGCGGCAACACGTCCTGCTGAACGCCGGCGTCCGCGTCCCCCTCGGCGAGGCCGACGGCCGGTCCGCACAGGTGTTGGCTTATCTGCTTTGGGACTGGTTCGACGGAGGGTTCTTCGATGGGTGGTAGTTCGCCGTGATTCGCTGGTTAACAGCCTGTGCTGAAACCCAGGCGGCCCAGTTCGGTGGGGGCTGGCGGGCGATCCATCCCGGCCAAACAACCGGTGATGAAACCCACGCGGCCCAGTTCTCCCGGTGGGGGCTCGGCCGGCGATCCATCCCGGCTGAACCGCGTCGCTTCGCGCCGCTCATCGTTGCGTTTCGGTCGGAATACACGCGGGCCAGTTCTCCCGGTGGGGGCTCCTCCCTCACGCGCCTTGTCAGCCGGGCCCCCACCGGGAGGACTGGCCCCACCGGGAGAACTGGGCCTCCCCGGCCTCGGCGCTCACGTGGGTTCCACCACCGGCTGTTCACCGCGTCGCTTCGCGCCGCTCATCGTTGCGTTTCGGTCGAAATACACCAGGTATTCCTCCCTCACGCGCCTTGTCAGCCGGGCCCCCACCGGGAGAACTGGCCCCACCGGGAGAACTGGGCCTCGCCCACCTCGGCGCTCACCCGGGTTCCACCACAGGCTGTTACCGCTGGGAATCGTCCTGGGGGCGCTGGGTCTCCTGGCCATCCGCTCGCCCGGGTTTTCGGCCGCCGCCCAGTCGGAGCCCCGCGCTGTCCACACCGCGGATCTGTTCACCACCAGCCAATCCTGCCTCGCCTGTCACAACGGACTCACCACTGCCACCGGGGAGGACGTCTCGATCGGATTCGACTGGCGGGCCTCCATGATGGCCAACTCGGCGCGCGATCCGTACTGGCAAGCGGCGGTCCGGCGCGAAACGATGGACCATCCGGAAGCCGCCGCCGCCATCGAGGATGAATGCTCCAAGTGCCACATGCCGATGGCCCGCTACCAGGCGAATGCCGGCGGCGGCCTCGGGACCGTTTTCGAACACCTGCCGATCGGTTCGGCCTCCACCCCACAGGGCCTGCTCGCCGCGGACGGCGTGTCCTGCGCGCTTTGCCACCAGATCACCGACGAGGGGCTGGGGACCGAGGCGAGCCTCACCGGCAACTTCCGGATTGACACCGAGCGGCCCGACGGCGAGCGGGCCATCTTCGGCCCCTTCGAGATCGAGGACAACCGGATCCGGCTGATGCAGTCGACGACGGGTTTTCGGCAGACCGAGGCTTCGCACATTCAGGATTCGGAACTCTGCGCCACCTGCCACACCCTGATCACCCACGCGCTGGGGCCGGACGGCGAGGTCATCGGCGAACTGCCCGAGCAGACGCCCTATCAGGAGTGGCTCGCGAGCGACTATCGGACCCGGCAGTCCTGCCAGGACTGCCACATGCCGGAGGTCGAGACGCCGGCGCCGATCAGTTCGGTGCTCGGCGAGGAACGGGAGGGTCTTTCGCGGCACTCGTTCCGCGGCGGCAACGCCTTCATGTTGCGGATGCTCCTGCGCTACCGCACCGAACTCGGCGTCGAAGCCCTGCCGCAGGAGTTGGAGCTCGCGGCCCGGGATGCCCGCGAGCATCTGCAAAAGGAAAGCGCCCGCGTCCGGATCGAGGGTGCGCGGATCGAAGCGGGCCGTCTCGAAGCTGAGGTCGTCATCGAAAGCCTCGCCGGTCACAAGCTGCCGACCGCCTACCCGTCACGGCGGGTCTGGCTGGAGTTGACGGTCCGCGATGCGGGCGGAGCAGTTCTCTTCCAATCGGGGGCCCTCGGCCCGGACGGGCAGATCGAGGGCAACGACAACGACGCCAACCCCCGCGCCTACGAACCGCACTACGAAGCGATCACCGAGGCCGGTGAGGTCCAGATCTACGAATCCATTCTGGTTGACAGCACCGATGCGGTCACGACGGGCCTCCTCCACGGCGTGCGCTACGTCAAGGACAACCGGCTGCTACCCACCGGGTTCGACAAGGCGGCCGCCGGGCCGGACATCGCGGTCCACGGGCGCGCCGGCGCGGACGCGGACTTCGCTGCCGGCGGGGATCGGGTCCGCTACTCGGTGGATCTGGCCGGGGCCCGGGGCCCGCTCACCGTGGAGGTGGCCCTCTGGTATCAGTCCATCGGATACCGCTGGGCCGAAAACCTGCGCCCCTACGACGCCCCGGAAACCCGGCGCTTTGTCGGCTACTACGACGCGATGGCTTCGGCCTCCGGGATCGCCATGGCGCGCGCTGCGGTTTCGGTCAGCGCCCCCTGAGCGATTCAGCGCCGAACACCGTTTCGCCCGCCCACCACCGTCATCTCCACCTGGATCTCGTCCGCGGGGACCTCGCGGGGATCGGCTGAGAGGACCACGAAGTCGGCCAGCTTCCCGGGTTCGAGGGAGCCTTTCAGGTCTTCCTCGAAGTTCAGGTAGGCGACGTTTTCGGTGAGGAGTCGGAGGCCTTCCTCCACGCTCACCCGCTGATCCTCCCCGAACACCCCGCCGCTGATCGTCTCGCGGGTGACGAAGTGGTGCAGCACCCAGAGGGGCGGATAGGGCACGACCGGCGCGTCGGTGCCGGCCGAGACCATCACCCCGGCGTCCAGATAGGCGCGCATCGGGGTCGTCCAGTCGGCCCGTTCCCGGCCCCAGTACTTCTCGAGGCTGGGACCGGCGAGATAGAGGTGGTGCTGGCCGGCGACCAGCAACCCGAGCCGGTTGATGGTCGGGAAATGGTCGGGACGAGGGATGAACCCGTGCTCGATTGCCCAGCGCTTGCCCGCGAGCGGCGCCACCTCGTTGGCGGCCACGTAGCCTTCCAGCACCTGGTCGATCGCCAGGTCCCCCACCGCGTGGGTGGCTACCCGCCAGCCCTTCTCGGCCAGGCGAACCACGACTTCGTTGAACGCCGTCTGCGGCATCGTCCGGAGCCCGTGGAACGTTCCTCCCTGTCCCCAGGGTTCCTCGTACGGCTCGCGCATCAGGCCGCCCTCGAATCCCCCGTCCACGCCCAGCTTCACCCCGCCGAGGCGTAGCCATTCGTCGCCCTGCTGGGGTTCGAGATCCCATGCAGCGAGCGCGGCGTCCACCTCATCCGCGGTGCGAGCGCGCATGCGCATCAGGAAGGTCACCCGCATGGTGAGCAATCCCCGCCGCTTCATCTCCTCGAGCAGCCGGAACTGCTCGATGCCGCTCCCGGGATGACGGACGCTGGTCAGGCCCACGGAGTGAAGGGTCCGGTACTCCTCGACCTGGTCCCGGATGCGGGTTTCGAGATCCCGGGACGGGCGCTCCGGCATGGTGACGAGCCGCTTGGCGGTGTCCACCAGTTCCCCGTTCAGCGCGCCGTCCGGATAGCGGGTGACGCGCCCGCCGTCCGGGACCGGGGTATCGGTGGTGATGCCCCACTTCTCGAGGGCCTGCGAGTTCAGGATGTACTCGTGGCCGCCCCGGACCACGACCACCGGGTTTCCCGGCGCCGCCTCGTCGAGATCCCGCCGCAGGGGGAGCCGCTGCTCCTGAAGTTGCCCCTCGTGCCAGTCGGAGTTCGTGGCGACCAGTTCGCCGGGGCCGGAGGTCCGGGCGCGTTCGGCGATCGCCCCGAGCAGCTCGTCCATGGTGCGGACCCGGGAGAGGTCCACGCCGTCCCCGCCGCCGGCGCCGTGAAGGTGATTGTCGGCGAGGCCGGGGGTCGACCGTTTTACCCGCCATTTCAATGACTTCGGTGTCCGGTCCGATGAGGTTCCGGATGTCCGCGTCCGAACCTACGGCCAGGACCCGACCGTCCCGGACCGCCAGGGCTTCGGCCACGGTGAAGTCCGCGTCCACGGTGAGGACGTTGGCATCCAGGACGACGAGGTCGGCGTGGCGGCCGCCATCCGGAAAGCAGGAGGCACCCGCGCCGCACGCCACGACCGTCGAAACCCCGAGCGCCCACGCTTCCGCGCTTCCGAGCCGCATGGCGCGCACTACGCGGCGAGTGCCTCCAGCACTTCGGCGGGGGTCCTCTCGGGTGAGCGGAACGGGTTGATCACCGTGACCTCCCCCAGCCGCTGGCCGTGCTGGAGGTCTTCCGTCAGCAGGACGGCGCACCCGCTGCTCTGCGCCGCCGCGACGATGAGCGCGTCCCACCACAAGAGCGCATAGCGCTCCTGCAGGCGCCAGGCGCGCTCGATTAGCGCCAGATCCCGAGCCACGGGCCGCCAGGCGGCGACGCCGCGAACGATCCGCTGCGCTTTTTCGGTGCTGAACCCCTGCAGTTTGCGCGTCAGCGTCGAATAGAGCTCCACGAGGATCTGGCCGCTCGTCCGCGCGGACCGACTCCGGGAAACCAGGTCAACCCAGTCTCCCGCGCGGGACTGCTTCACCGGGTCCGAGGTGTCCTGCCAATAGACGAGGACGTTGATGTCCACGAAGACGGGACCGATCACGGAACTTGCGCCGCCTCGGACTCCGGCTTCTCTTCGGTTTCACCCTTGGCGGCCGGTTCGGCGACCGGTGTCCGGTCGCGATGCAGAATCGGCCGGTCGTAGATCTCCTCCCGGGTGGGTCTTCGTCCGGCGATCCAGTTCAGTTTCTGAGGCTTGATCGCCAGCAGGCGTTCCATGGCGGCGTCATAGTCGTCTTCTCGACGGCGCATCCCGTCGAGGAGCTCGGCCAGCCAGCGCGAGACGCTGCGGTCTTCCTGGGCGGCGCGCACGCGCACCCAACGGGCGCATTCCTCAGGCAGCGTGATGGTGATGTTCCTCATGACACGAGAATACGAAAACACGAACTTCGTGTCAAACAATCGGGGCGTTCCCTTCCTACTCCGGTTCGGTGATGCGGGCGGAGATTTCGACCCCTTCGTGCTCCGAGATCGCCCCGATCAGCGTTGCCAGGTGGGCCGCCCGGGGGTTGCCGTTCGGCCCCAGCATGCGCATCAGGCTCTTTTCCGGGATGCCGGTGCGATCCGCGAGGCGAGAAAACCCCAGCGTCGCGTTCACATAGGTGCGGAGGCCGCTGCGAAACGCGGCGAGATCTCCGGCCAGCAGCGCGTCGAAGCCGGATTCCAGCAGCGAGGACCGAAACGCCGGATCCCGGACGGCGCGGGCGCGAATTGACTTGCGGAACGTGCGCCGGATCACGACTTCGCATAGTAACGTATTCGTTACTCTATGGGATTGTGCTAATAGTAACGAATACGTTACTGGATCAATCGGCCGCCGTCGATAACCAGCGGCAACCCCGTCACGAAGCTCGATTCGTCGCACGACAGGAAGAGGATGGACTGGGCGACATCGCGCGGGGTGCCGAGCCGCCCGAGCGGTGTGACGTCGTACCAGGAACGGCGCATCGCCTCCGGATCCTCGGTCCGCGCCAGATTCCGCTCGTTCATCGGGGTGTCGATGACGCCAGGGCAAACCGCGTTCACCCGGATTCCGTAGGGCGCGCCCTCGAGCGCCAGTCCCCGCGCGAGCGCCATCATTCCGGCCTTCGACGCCCCGTAAGCGGAACTCCTGGTCGCCGCGATGAAGTTCCCGACCGACGAGTTCATGACGATCGCGCCGCGCCGCCGCTCCTTCATGCCGGGCACCACCCGGCGGGACATCAGGAACGCCGACGTCAGGTTCGTACGAAGGATGCGGTTCCACTCCTCGAGGCTCGTGTCCTCGACGAGCTTCTTCAGTTCGACGCCCGCGTTGTTCACGAGGACATCCACCGGGCCGAACCCGCGCTCCGCGGTCCCCACGGTCGTCTCGACGCCTTCTTCTGTGGAAACGTCGGCGACCACCGCTGTCGCCGACCCACCCGAATCGCGAATCGCGGCGGCCACCCGCTCGAGCGCCTCCCCGGCGATGTCAGCGAGCACGACTTGGGCGCCCTCTTCGGCAAAGAGTTCCGCGGTAGCCCGGCCGATCCCGGCGGCAGCGCCGGTTACCACGGCGACCCGGTGATCCAATCTGTTGTTGTTCGACATGTCTTGCGATTTCCCTTGAATTGGAACCGTCCCGAGTCGAGGATACCGGCGCCGCGCGGGCTGAGTGGGGGTTCCCCTTCTCCGGATCGCGTCGCAGGAGTGACAGTGTCCAAAGCCAAATCCTTGATCGCCGGCCTCGCGCCGGCCCTTTCGATCGCCGGTCCGGCGGGCGCCGTGCAATCGCTCTCCACGGTGCAGAGTTTCGTCACTGACGCAGCGGCGCTGCCGCGCCGGGCGTGAACGTCGAACTTGTGGACCTCGAGCGCGGCCAGAGCCCGTACCGGCGCCCTCGCGGGACGCCCACGGCCGCCCGGTCTATTCCGGGGAGCGGATCGACCCGAACTACGGGACGATCCTGGTGCGGGACGCGCTGGCGCGTTCGGACTACGTGGCGCTCACCGCGGCCCTCCGGCGGCGCTTCCGGGACGGCATCCAGTTCCAGGCAGTTCCAGGCAGTTCCAGGCAGTTCCAGGCAGTTCCAGGCAGTTCCAGGCCCACTACACCTGGTCCCGCGACCGTTCCAACGACGACAACGAACGCTCCTCCGGGGATCTGACCCTCACCGATCCTGCGGATCCCGACTACGACTGGGGCCTCTCGAGCCGCGACATTCCGCACCGCTTCGTGGCGAGCGGGATCTTCACCCTTCCGCTCGACATCCTGGTGAGCGGCATCCTGACCGCCCAGTCGGGATCCCCCTACACCGCGCCGGACCCGGCGGTGGGCTTCCACAACCACCCGGGTTTCTACGTCGGCCCCTACGGCCCTCAGACGCGTGCGGTCGTCGGCGGCGAGCTCGCGCCGGTGAACGGCGAGCGCAACGACGCCTGGACGAACTTCGATTTCCGGCTCACGAAACGCTTTGACCTGGGCGGCGCTCAACTCGAAGCGCTGTTCGAGGTCTTCAATGTGCTTAACAGCCTGTGGTGGAACCCGGGTGAGCGCCGAGAGCGGCGAGGCGCCCGGCTGACAAGGCGCGTGAGGGAGGAATACCTGGTGTATTTCGACCGAAACGCAACGATGAGCGGCGCGAAGCGACGCGGTTCAGCCGGGATGCATCGCCGCTCGAACGCCGCCTGGGTTTCACCACAGGCTGTTAACACCGCGACCTTCCGGGTGTCGGGCTCCGACCAGCAGGAGCCGGTGCTTGATGACGGGGCGCCGAATCCCGAGTTCGGGCTCGGGTCCGCCCGGGTGGGCGCCCAGCGGCGAGCCCAGCTCGGTCTGCGGATCGTCTTCTGAGCGCCGGTCCGCCGGTGGGCGCTGCTAGATCAGACGATTGCGTCCACCGGACAGACGGTGAACACCTGATCGCGCCGTCGGATCCGGTAGGGCTCCTTCGCCGCCGGAGACGCGAGGAAGTTCTCGCCTGACGGATAGATCGCGCGGAAGGCGCGGACCGCCGTGCCGTCGAGTTCATCGGGGTCCATCTTGCACTCGACGAGATCCACGCGGTCCCGCCCGCGGCGGATGACGAAATCCACCTCCCGGCCGGCCTTGTCGCGCCAGTAGAAGATGCCATCCTCGGAGTGCCGGAATCGCAGCGCGTCGAGCACCAGATGCTCCCACAGGATGCCGCGGTCCTCTGCCCGCAGGGTGTCCCAGCCCTTTTCGAAGGTGATGAACCCGGTATCGAAGGCGTAGCCCTTGGGCCGGGCCACGATCTCGCGGCTGCCGCCGCCGTGAAACGGGCGCACGAGGTACACCGCGTGGGCGGTCTGCAGCGCTTCGAGATACGCCTTGACCGTCGGCTGGCTCAATTCGGACTGGCGGGCGAGCCGGCTCCCATCGAGCTGCCCTCCACTCCAGCGGAGCAGGAGCCGGAACAGCGACAGGAAGCCCTGGCGGTTCCGGACCCGGAACAACTCCAGAATGTCCCGCGCGTAAAAGCTGTCCATCCATTCACTGAAGGCGGAGCGACGCTTCTCCTCCCCAAGGAGCGCCTCGGGCAACCCGCCGTGGAGCAGCCGGCGGTCGAAATCCCCCACGCCGAAGGGTTCGGCGCACTCTTCCCACAGGACCGGAGACAGATGGACTGCCTCCTTCCGCCCGGTCAGCGAGTCCCGGAATTTGCCGGTGGCGGACAGCGTCGAGGAACCGGTGGCCAGCACCCGGAGCCCCGGGTACTCGTCCGCGGCGATCTTGAGCACGAGGCTCGGGTCTGGGAGGCGGTGGACCTCGTCCAACACGATGGTCGCCCCCGGACGCTGGCTGCCAAGAAACAGCTCCGGGTCCGCCAACTCCCGAGCGACGGCGGGGCGGTCGCAGTTCCGGTGGATTGCGTGTGGAAACATCCGGGACAGCGTCGTCTTCCCCACCCGCCGCACGCCGGAGAGCCAGACGATCGGCCGTCGGGACCACGCCTGACGAATCCGGTCTAGCCAGAGAGGACGACGAATCACATGTCTATTTTGTCTCTGGACCGTCTGAACTCAAAATACAATTCCTATTTGGACAGTAATGGAAAGAGAAAGAGCGCCGCTCTATTTGTTCTGGCTTTCTTCCTGCCCCTCCCCAATTTCTCTTCGGTCCTCCCGTGTCCATTTCCAACCCTAATCATTGAACTGAGTAACTCAGCCTATGTCGTCCTGTTTTTCACACTAAGAGAGCTCGAGTCCCTTCTCTGGCTCCGCTCAGCGACCCCGGCAGGCGCCGTCGTCGCAGGCCGCCTCCAGCGCTTCGCATCCCGGAGTTTCGAGCGGCATGTGGAGACCGTCGAGCCAGGCCGGGTTCATCGTGGACTCGAAGCCCCCTCGGGTCTCGCGGAGACTTAGACCGAAGAGGAAGCCGAAGGGGTAGGGGCGACCCAGAGGCGGCCCGCCTTCTTCTTCCCGGTACGCCAAGGGTCGCCGGTGTGGAGCGAGTCGGGAAAGCGCCGCCTTCGGGTGTGTGGTGCGCACAAAACGTACGCGGCGGAACACTGGGTCAGGCCGTCCCCGTGGACCCCCGCACCCAGTTTCCGGTATCCCGTGCGTCCCGGTACGCGCTGGCCGCGAGGTGCGTTTGACAACGAGCGCGTCGTTTCTGCTGGGATGACTCCGACATTTCCATAAAACTTGAAATGTCGCCGCTGGCGTGCTAGAACTCAGGAGACGAGACAAGAGTGATACGACGAAGCACAGGGTCGCTGGTTCCGCAAGACGGGACATGGCTGAGCGTCCGAGTCATTGACGAAATGACTCGCGCTGCGGGCAGCAGAGCCCTTGCTTTTCGTGACGCGATCCATCGACTATCGAGGGTCCGCCGTCTTGGGCAGCCATACCCGCGACGATGCTGGTTGAGCATCGCGACTTCTTCCGTAAGACAAGCCACAGGCTGGGCATTTCCAAAGCAGGAAAGGAATGCCTTGGACCGACCTTGGTGAAGAGGAGATATGTCGTAACTGTTGGCGGCACGCTTTCAGTGGCATGAAGAGAAGAAACCAAAAGAGGTAAGAAAATGCAAAGACGAATTACGTTACATGGAATCGGAACGATCATCGCGATCTGCTTCGGTAGCTGGATAGCCTGCAACAATGGCACGGGGCCATCTACGGTGCCCGAACCTGCCGCACTGCTTCCGCCTGCATCACTAGAGGTTGATGCGTCGTCCACTGTTCTTGCGACCGTTACCGAAACGGCCGCGCTGACGTTCGAAAAACCGCCCTGGCACGATTGCCTTCACGACGATGGCGGCAATTGGCAAACGGATGACGGCCGAAGATGTGTGCCGATCCAGTTCTTGAACACGCTTACTGGATGGCATCCCAAATGCGGACACAATACTGCGTATTTTTCCAGTCCTGACTACCAGTGCTGTATCGATGACGGCCTTGGTCAATGTGTTCCTGGTTCCGAACAGTCCTACACTGCTTCACCTGAGGAGCCGGAAGTTGAGGAGCCGGAAGTTGAGGAGCCGGAAGTTGAGGAGCCGGAAGTTGAGGAGCCAGAAGTTGAGGAGCCAGAAGTTGAGGAGCTGCCGGATCCTGATGTATGGATCTATGGAACGAGTCCTCCGAAAGACATGGAACTGTGCGAGGGCGATTACATTCATGTGATCGGCATACGCAGATCGGATTCGGCGGGCGAACTTCGAGGATCGGTCTACCTGGTGGATCCGGAGATGGAAAGCAGAACGCCTCAACTTTCGCCCATTGAAGGGCCGTTCCGTTTTGCGGACGGCGAGGACTCGATTGTGACGTATGAGCTGGACGAAAAGAGAATCGGTCGTTGTCCCGACTGCGGTGAGAAAAGGGATGTCGTCCTGGGAATCAACGACCTGATTTACACCGAAGACGATGGCCGCGACCCGGGGAGCTATCGGATCGGCGACGCCTTCGTGTTTCAGATCCGAAAGGCGACGGACGAACTCTGCCAGCAGCGGTGATGCCCGCTTCCGGACAGAAATGGCGCTCTTCGGGTGGATAGCGCTCAGCGCAAGCGGCAGGCGGCAGCGGTGCAGACCGTCTCGAGGGCGTCGCATCCCGGAGTTTCGACCCGCACCTCGAGGTCGTCGAACCAGGCCAGGCTCAACGTCTGCTCAAACCCGTTTGCGAAGTCCCGAGAGCCGAGATCGATCAGGAAGCCGAACGGATAGGGGCGGTCCGTGGGCCGCTCTGCCTCCTCCTCTTCGTCGTGCGTGACGGTTGCCGGTATGGAGCGAGCAGCGAGAGCACCGCCTTCGGATGGACGGCGCGCAACCGGATCTCTCCGGAGATGTACTCGTGGAGTTCCTCTCCGTAGAGCGCCCGCATCCAGCTCCCGGCATCCCGGGTGTCTCGGTGCGCAACGGCCAGCAGCGACGTTTCGTCACAACCGAAACTCTCCGAATCTTCGCCGGGCCCTGAGTCACCGTCCAGGACGGTCACCTGCATCTTCGCCCGAGACAGGTCATCGGCCCAACCGGGCGCCAGTGGAAGGGGCCCTTGGATCTCCAGGTTGTAGGTCGCCGGGGCCTCCCTCTCGCGATCGTCGGCGACCGCCGTCAACAACAAGGCGTCGGGATTCCCCAGTCTCGGGCCGATTTCCACCGAAGGTGTTACCGACAGTTCGCCCGGCGGCGCGTCGGAAAGGATTCGCAGCCGCATGTTCGGAGAGCAGTAACTGTCCAACCAGTGACACCCACGAAAACGGTCGATCCCTCCGTGAGCAGAAGAGGCTGCCCGGGGGTGAAGTACAGCCCGGTGAAACCCGGAACAAGGTAGTTGGTCGCAGGTTCCTCCGGTGGAGTCGGTGCCGGTGGTGCGGGCGCCGGTAGGGTGGTGGGTCGGGGAACCGCCGACTGCTCGGACTGACACCCGAGCCCCAGAAGAAGGCCGACGGCCAGTTCAACACGCGACCGGCGAGGAAACGTCACTTGCGGTCCTCCGGGGTGGCTCGTGACCGTGATTTCTCCGACGTCCACGATCCGGCCGGCTTCGACCACCGACCAGACCAGCGCGTGGTGGATGTCGTCCGCGCCCGGTTCGCTGGCGCTGAAGAAGTGGGCCGTCGGAACGAAGTACGGATGGATCCACAGCATCGTCCGTCCCGGCGGGAGTCCTTCCAGGACAAACTGTCCGTGCGCGTCCGTGAAGTGCGCGGTCCGAAGGAGTCTCCAGAGGCGCGAGATGTGACCGAACTCACCACGACGAAGGGGACCGGAGTTCCGTCGGCACCCGGCAGATCGTTCCGAACACCGCACTCGTCCACCGGGAAACAGCGAGTCGGCTCTCAGCGCCAGGAGCGCAGCGGCCGCCGCGCCGGGACATGTGGCCCGCGACGCGAAAGTGACCTTCAAGCAACAAGAAACTCATGCAATCTCAAGGAGAAAGAAGATATGAGAAAAAGAATGGCGATGGGCGTCGTCTACGCCCTCATTGCGACAGGTATCGGCACGTGGGCGGCCTGTAACAGCGACATGGCGCCTTCCACGGTACCGGAGCCTGCGGCTACCGTTGACGAATTCGAAGCGTCAGCGAGTGTCGCGGTACCGGAGCGATTGAAAACGAATTTGCATCCATCCGATGGGCCGGCAGGACCTGAAGTCCGACACGAGGGTGGTCACCGCGTATGGATCGAAAGGGAGACTCCGGCCAGCGAGGAGCAACTTTGCGAGGGCGACCCCATTCCAGCCCTGGTGGTGCGTCGGTCCGACCCTCTGGGAGACCTTCACGGATCGTTCTACATTTCCGATCCGGAGCTGGAAAGCACGACCCCCCTGGGGGAAAGGAGGCACGAGCCCCCGCCCGCGCCTGCCGAGAACGCGTTTGAGCTCGAAGACGGTGAGACGGTTCTCGCGGTGGCGACGCCCGGCAGCATCGGGGTGTGTCCCGGTTGCAGCGATGTGCGGGAGGTAGTCGTCGGAATCAACGGTGATCTTCATGACCACGATGACGGCAGCGACCACGCGGGGACCTATGAGGTCGGGCCCGCACTCAGGTTTGCGGTACGGAAAACCGCAGATGCGGTTTGCCGGGGGAGAACCGAATAGTTCCGGACGGAAAATTGATCCGGCCAGCGGCCGGCGGGCGTCGTCAGCCGACGGCGCCCGTCGCGCCCACCGCCAACACCATGTCCCGCCGGCGGATGCGGCAGGGCTCCCCGCCCTGGATGACGCGGGGAGATTCCCTCCCCGGATAGATGGCGCGCAAGATCGTCCTGGTCACAGGCTTTCGGAGGTAGCGGGATCCCGCCGGCGGAACGGGCGCGCCGGCCGATGCCGCTTCCTATTCCGCGCTGTCGTCGAACGCGGCCAGGATCGCCCCCACCGTGGCGTTCAGGTACTCGTCGAATCCGCCGGGGCTCGGCCCGAGTCGGACCACCACCACATCGCGTGAAGGGATCACCATGGTGGTTTGTCCCATGAACCCCGAGGCCCAGTAGGCGTCGGACGGGATGTCCGGGTGGCGTCCGCCGAGGTTCAGCCACCACAACCCGCCGTATTCCCCGTTCTGCGCTCCCGGGGAGGGGCTGCTCACGAACTCCGACCAGCCCTCGGGCAGGATGCGGTCGCCCTCGAAGACGCCGTCCCAGAGGTGGAGGAGTCCGAAGCGCATCCAGTCGGCGGCGCTGCCGTATTCGTAGCCGCTGAGGATGAAATTGCCCCAGGGGTCGGGCTCGAGCACGAAGTCGCGGGAGCCGATCCGGTCGAACAGCATCCGCTGCGGGTGGGTGAGGTACTCCTTGCCGTTGTTCTCGACCGTCTCGCGCACGATGCGTCCGAGAGTCAGCGGATCCGAGTTGCGGTAGCGGAATTCGGTGCCCGGCGGGATGCCGTAGGGCTGGCCGGAGGCGTGCTCGAAGACGTTGAGCGAATCGAAATAGACGCGCATGTGCTCGTTCTCGGGGATCAGGGAGGACGCTCCGTCGAGTCCCAGGTTCGTCATGTCGAGCCCGCTGCTCATGGTCAGGAGGTGCCGCATCAGGATGACCCCGCGGGGGTCGCCCTCCGCGCGCCACTCGGCGACCGGCGCCGGGTCGTCGAGCCCGAAGTGCCCTTTCTGCATGAGCACCCCGATCAGGGTCGCGGTGACGCTCTTGCCCTCCGACCAACTGATCTGCGGGGTGTTCCGGGTGAAGCCGGGCGCGTAGCGCTCGCCGACGATCTTCCCGTGCCGGACCACCGCGAGGGCCCGGGTGTTTTGCTCCTCGGTGCCCATGGCGGCGTCGAGCGCCGCGTCGAGCGCCGCCCGGTCCACGCCGGCCTGATCGGGTTCTTCCGCGCCGATGTCGCCGAGCGGCCAGTCCTGCTCGTCCGCCGGGGGCTGGTTCCGGGGCACCGGGACCGGCGTGAAACGCACCGAATCGGCGCCGTCTTCCAGGAGAGTGCACCCCTGGTCCCCGTGGTACTTCGCGGTACGCGGGGCCACGTCGGCCGCCCAGACGGTGGCGCTCATTGCCTCCATGTCCACGTCCCACTCGAAGTCGTCCTGCCAGGCGAACCCGACGAAGGGCGCGATGTCCCCGGCGAGCACCGTCTCGGGCGTCCGCTCGGTGACCCGCCCGACCACGAAGGTGCCGGAACAGAGATGGTGCGCCGCGATCCCGGCGGCGTATTTCCGGAAGCGGCCGTCATCCGCCTCTTCCGCTGGTTCGCTTCCGCCTCCGCAGGCGGCGAGGATCGCAAGCGCGATCCCGGGTCCAAGAAGCCAACCCCAGTTCCGTCGTTCCTTCATCGCGCGTTCCTCCCGCTCGAATCCCATTCTACGGGAACGGGACGATCCAACGTTGGGCTGGCGGATCTATCGGATTTCGCAGCGTCTCGGCCATCCGCAAGGGTCGGCTCTGGGCGCTCTCAGTCCACGTCCACGCTATCCGGCGTTCCCCGCGCAAATTCCAGTGCGTGTTCGGTTGTTTCATCGAAGAGTTGAGACACATCGCCCTCACTGGCCGTCGAAGGAGCGAGTACGCGGCGGTTCATCCTGCGCTTCCTTTCCAGCAACGCGTCGAGCCGAACATCAAAGCTGAAGTCCGCGAAACGAGGATGATGGGCTATCGGTAGGTAGACGTCCACGAAATCGATGTTCATGGGCAGCGCCGCTTCGGTCAGTCGGGCGGCCGGGTTCTTGATCTTCCAGGCTTCGTCGAAAACGCCGACGCTCCAGGGAATGCGCCCGAAGCTGTGCCGGTAGTCGCGAGGGGTTTCATGGGTGGTCAGTACCCAGTCGGCTTTTCTGATCGCTCCAAGGTCAAGGAGCGGGGTTCCTCCAAGCGTCAGTTCGGTGCCGCGCGCGCCGGAACACCCGGGTGGTCAACCCCCGGTTTGGACGCCATTGACTCCCGGCGTCACTGGCGTCTATTCTACTCGCGATGTGGTGCTGCAAACCGTTGTGGAGACACCTGCCTACCTCGCGGCGGCGCGCGGTGTTCTATCCGACGCTCTCCGCGCCGATGTCATCAACCATGGTGGCAGAAAATCCCCGGGCGGGCGTGGCGCTCGGCGGCGGGGTTCGAAAGGCCCGCATCGCTCTTCCGGGACGCGGCAAGCGTGGCGGCGCACGAGTGGTATTCCTGTTCGCAGGCGAGGACATTCCGGTGTTCCTGCTGTCCGTCTTCGCCAAGAACGAGAAGACAGGCCTCAGTGTGGAGGAGCGCACGGTGCTGATCCGCGCCGCGAAGGAACTGGCGGCGGACTACCGGGGGGACCGATGACCAAGACATTCGACAAGATCATGGTGGGGCTCGACGATGCGCGCGCCTACCTCGAGGGGAATCGCAGCGGGTTTGTCGTGCATGACATCGAGGTGTCCGATACCGACGTCGTTGCGATTCGCCGCAGGACCGGGCTGTCGCAACCGGCCTTCGCCCGGAGCATCGGCATCCCGCTAGGTACGCTCAAGAACTGGGAGCAGGGCCGTCGGCGACCGGAGGGGCCGGCGCGCGTGTTGCTCGCACTGATCGCCAAGCGGCCTTCAATCGTCCAGGAAGAGTTGGCGCGCTGACGCGGCAGCGAACGCCCCAGGAAGCCGTGCGGCCGGAACGGGTGCGTTCAGCCGCCGAAGGCTTCCATCCGCGCGAGCGCTTCCCGGATCTGATCTTCCGACTGGAGCATGGAAACCCTCGCGTAGCGGTCCCAGCTCTTCCCGAACGCGGTCCCCGGGAACAGGAGGACCCGCGCCTCGATGAGGAGGCGGCGGCAGAAGGATTCTGCTGAAAGGCCGAAGCGGGAGATGTCCGCCCAGACGAAGAAGCCGCCCCCGTGCGCGGCGGTCGGGATGCCGAGCCGGGCGAGCCCGTCGAGGAGCAGGCGCCGCCGCGGGGCGTAGATTGCCCGGAGCCGGGCGGGGAACGCTTCGCCCCCGGCCAGCGCCGCCGCTGCCGCTCGTTGCGAAAACAGCGGGCTCGGACCGGAGAGCGCCGCCTTCGCCCGGGCGCAGGCGGCGATGGCATACGCCGGCCCGGTCAGGTAGCCGATGCGGAAGCCGGTCATCGCGTAGCTCTTGGAGACGCTTCCCATCGTCAGCGTCCGGTTGCGCATGCCGGGCAGCGTGGATGGCGACAGAACCGGTCCCTCCCCGTCGAGCGCCATGTCGGCGTAGACCTCGTCGGAAAGCACCCAGAGGTGGTGGCGGTCCGCCATCCGGCAGAGGTCCTCGACCTCCCCGGCGCGGGTCCGGGCGCCGGTCGGGTTGGAGAAGTTCACGATGGCGAGCAGCCGGGGTCGCTCGGTCCGGCGGAGTGCCTCCTCGGTCGCGGCGGCGCGCATCCCGAAGTCTTCGTGTCCGTCCCCGTTCTTCCCGCCGCAGGGGACGGGCGCCATGCGTCCCCGCGCGAGCGCGATGGCCTGTTCGTAGGACGTGTAGCGGGGATCGGCCAGCAGCACCTCCTCGCGCTCGCCGACCAGGGCCAGCATGGCGAGGGTGATGCCCTCCTGGGCGCCGCCGGTGACCAGGGTTTCGGTGTCCGGGTCCCAACGAACACCCGTCCGGGCCTCCTCGCGCTCGACGATCCGTTCGCGGAGCCAGCGTTGCCCGCGGGGGTCGAGCGGTTCGGTCTCGCCGATTCGGGCGCAGGCAGCCTCCAGAACCGACTCCGGGGCGTCGGCGTCGGGATCGCCTCTGCCGAGGCTCACGACTCCGTCGAGACTCGCGGCCAGTTCCATCAGCGAATAGCGGGAATCGTCCTTACTGGGCTTGGCCAGCACGGGGCGCGGACGCGGCTTGGCCAGCACGGGGCGCGGACCCGGCCTTGCCGGCGCGGCCCCCAGCAGCAGCGCCGCGGTGCGCTGCGACGGCGCGGCGGTGCAGATCGAGATCGCCTGCTTCAGACTCCGCAGCCGGCCGAGCAACCGGGGCGGCGCCCGGAAGAAGCCCACCCGGAACGGCGCGAGCTCGGGCAGGCCGTCGAGCGATCCGACGAGCACCGCGTCTTCCCCAACTCCGGCGAGCCCAACTCCGGCGAGAAAGGACGCTTCCGCGTCGTCCCGGCCGAGCAACCGGTCCCCGCAGTCCACAATTTCCATCGGCGCGCCGGTGCCTGTTTCCTCCGGTGTGGAGACCCGCGCGACCGCGCCTTCGCGAGTGCCGGACTTCAGACCGGTCTCGTCAGCCAGCGGCTGGCGAGATTCATCCACCACCGGAAACAGATCGAGCACCGCGCAGGCGGCGCGCACTCCGGGGTCCAGATGGGTCGCCGGGGACAGGACCACAGTGGCGGGGGTGTCACCGCCCTCCGCCCGCGCCCCGGCGAGCGCGACAAAGAGCGCCTCCTGCCGCCCGGCGGTAACGACCACGGTGCCTCCGGCCGGCGCTCCGGCGGCCTCGATCCGCTGGGCGATCGCCTCTCGCAGTTCCGGAAGACCCGGGCGCGGCGTGTAGTGCGTCTCCCCGCTGAGCAGCGCGGACCGGAGCGCGGCGGCGTGCTCCGGAGCAAGTGCCGCCCCGCGGTCGGGGAGGGCCCGCCCCTCGCTCAGCGCGTGCGACCGGTCGGAAACCGGAATGGGACAGAAATGGCTCATCCGCTAGTAGCCTGTGGATAAAGTGGCGTGAGCGCCGAGATCGGTGAGGCCCAGTTCTCCCGGTGGGGGTCCGGCTGACGAGGCGCGTGAGGGAGGAATACCTGGTGTATTTCGACCGAAACGCAACGATGAGCGGAACGAAGTGAAGCGGTTCAGGCGGGATGCATCGCCGGTCGAACGCCGCGCTACTTTGTTCACAGGCTGCTAAGTTCCTTCCACGCCTCGCCGGGAAGCGGAAGGCCCCGGCCACGGACCATGTCCGCCACCCGGTCGGCTTCGAACCGGCCCCCGTTCGGCGCCCCGCGCCTGGCGCCGGGCAGGAGGGCAAAGGCCGCGAACGCGGGACCGAGCGCCTCCGAGGATCCCCAGAACCGTGCGCTCGCGGGAAGGGCGGCTTCCTCGGCGCGGGAAAGCCCGGTGGGTTTGATGCGCCGCGTCCCCGCCGTAATCGTGTTCGCAACAATTCCGATGTCCCCGCATTCCTCGGCGAGCGCCTTGGCGAGGCCCTCGATCCCGAACTTGGTGGCGCAGTAGGCGCTCTCCTGGGGAAAGCCCATGATTCCTGCCCGCGAGCTGGCGAACAGGATGGAACCGCCGCTCCCCGCCCGGAGCTCGGGCATGAACTCCCGAACGAGCAGGAATGCCGATCGCAGATTCACGGCCAGCATCTCGTCCCACTGCGCGTCCGTCGTCTCCTCTACGGACCGCAGATGAAGCACCGCGGCGCAGTGCACGAGGGCGCGCAAGTCTCCCCTGACGGCCTCCTTCGCGCGGGCCGCCGCGTCGAGCGTGCTCTCCCGGTCAGCGAGGTCGCAGACCAGCGCGTGGAAGGGGCCCGGTCCCCGGCTCGCTGCCGTTTCGACGGTCGCCTGGAGCTCGTCCCGCGACCGGTCCAGCAGGATGCACTCCGCGCCCGCTTCGGCGAGCCCCAGCGCGGCCGAGGCGCCGAGTCCCCGGGCTGCGCCGGTGACCAAGACCCGATGCCCCCGGAGTTTTCGGCCCATCAGGCGGGCAGCACCCCCCGCAGGAGCCACGCGGTGGCAAAACCCAGGTGAAGGGAACGCCGCCAGTTCTCCCGGTGGGGGCCTTCAGACCGGCACCGGTGGCCGCAGGCCACCGAGGCGGTGAAGCGCTGTCGCCCTACGTAGTGCCGAACGTAGAACTCTGCACTGGCGCTCACGAAGGCAGCACCCCCCGCAGGAGCCACGCGGTGGCAAAACCCAGGTAGTTGCCAAACCCGTAACCAAAGATTCCCACGATCACCGCAGGGGCGATCCGATGTTTCCACTTGAGCGCCATCCCGAGCGCGAGCGCCGATCCGGGCCCGCCCACGGCGGCCTGGCTGGCCAGCGTCACGGTCGCCAGATCGAAGCGCGCGAGCCACCCGATCCCGTACACGACCGCCGCGTGGATCAGGATGATCAGGATCATGTAGAAGAAGAGCCAGGGTCCCGCCGCCACCACCTCGCGCACGTCGGAGCCGGCGCCGATGACGATGAAGAAGAGGTGGAGGGCGAAGTAGGAGAGCATCGGGGGGCCCCGGAGCCGCTGGATCGCCGGCACCTGTCCCAGGATCAGCGCGATGGTGGTCAACCACAGGACCTCGGGCACGCCGGGGAGGATCTGGGCGAAGAGGCCCGCGGCCACCAGGGCGAGCAACGGGATCGCCCCGAGGATCGCCAGATGGGTGATCGAAATCGAGCCCTCGGTCCAGGTGCGGCGGAGCGCGTCGGTGTCCACCTCGGAGTCGTCGCCCGCGGCGTCGGCCGGATCCGGCAGTGCCCGCCGGAGGAAAACCCCGGCGAGCGCCGAAGCGAGCGCGACCTGACCGAGCATCCAGGGCACCGTCGAAAGGTTGTCCACCACGAAGGCCCCCGCGAAGAGGCTGGGGGTCATCTCGAGCCCCTGGCCCACCGCGGCGAAGTTGAGCCCCCCGCCCCAGAACGCTCCGGCGAATGTTCCTCCGAGCTTCCAGGTTTCCGGCCCCAGCAGCCCGGCGAAGAGCAGGCTGGAGACGAAGGCCCCCACGAAAGTGCCGAACCCCGCGAGTCCGAAACACACCATCATCCGGGGACCCGCGCTTTTCAGGTCGGCGAGCCGGGTCGAGAGCACGAACAGCACGATCGCGTAGGGGATCGCGTAGCGCGAGATCGAACTCATGAACTCGCCGCCGCGCGGAATGAGCCCGATATTGGCGAGCAGGATGCCGAGCAGGGTGCAGACGACCGCGGAGCTGATCTTCTGGATCGCGGAATAGCGCTCCTCCGCCTGCCGGGCCGCGGCAATGATCAGCAGCAGGAAGGCGAGCAGCAGGAGCGGCTGAGCGATCACGGAATGCTCCCCGCCTCACGCGGCTTTGGCTTCCGCTGTTGGGGGGGGGGCGACCTCCACGAATTCCGCGTCGCCGCAGAAGAGGGCCCAGTCACCGGCCGTTGTCGAAGGATGGGTGCGGAAACCGAACAGCACGCCGTCGCAGGGCGCGTTCAGATCCTCGACCGGGTTGCCGAGCAGGTCATGGATGCGGAGCAGCGGCTGCCCGGCGCGGATGGGTTGCTTCAGGTGGTCCCCCGCCTGCCCGGCCGCCGGGCTGAGGATCCCGCTCGCACTCGCCCGTACCACGCTCTGACGACCCCGCCAGAGGCGCGGCGCGTAGCGGGCTTCGCCTTCCAGCATGCCGTAGTGGCGGCAGACGTTGCCGATGGCGCGTTTCAGGATGTCCACGTTGGCGCGGAACTGGTTTGGCATGGTTCCGGCGCCGCCGCCGAGCTCCACCGTGATCGCGGGTTTGCCCGCGAGCGTCATCGCCGCCATCGGGGAACCGGCCGGGTGCGGCGTATCCAGCACGATGGTCCAGTCCGGCCCCATCGCCTGAGCGAGTTCCAGCCCCAGCGGGTCTTCCGAGGTGGTGAAGATCGTTTCGCCGAGGTAGCAAATGGTGCCGCCGGAATGAAAGGTGATCTCGATGTCGGCGACGGCAGCCGCGGTTTCGGCATGGGTCGCGGCGATCCGGTCGGTGAGGTATCCCGTCGCGTTTCCCGGGTAGATCCGGTTCATGTCGTGGGAATGCGTGTCGCGGGGGTTGCCGCGGGCCATGGCCTCGAACGCCCCCACGTTCATCAGCGGAACCGCGACCACCGCGCCGGTGAGGGCGTTCGGGTCCAGCTCCCGGACGAACTCGGCGACCGCGAGCGTCCCCTCCTGTTCGTCACCGTGGATGCCGCCGTCAATCAGCAGCACCGGCCCGGGTCGGACGCCGTTCGCGATCAGCACCGGAAACCCGAGAGGAGTCCCGTCCACCCGGTGGACGGCCGGAACGAAGCCGGTAGCGCAGCCGCCGGGGATACAGCGAACCGGGCCGACCGAGACGTCCTGATCTTGTTTCGTCATGTTGGGATTGCTTTCCTTCCTGTTTTCAGGCCGCTCGGGCGGCATGGTTGCGGATCGCGGCGGCGACGCGGACGAAGAGCTCCCGCTGGCCGCCCGCGCCGGCCCCCCCGGTGTGCGGGGCGAGCACCAGGCGCGGGGCGTCCACGAACGGATGGCCGGCGGGCAGGGGTTCCTCCCGGAACACGTCGAGCCCGGCGCCGCCGAGCCTCCCGTCCCGGAGCCGCTCCGCCAGCGCGGCTTCGTCCACCAGCCCGCCGCGGGCGGTATTCACGAGGATCGCTCCCGGCTTCATCCGGTCGAGCGTCGGACCGTCCAGCAGGTTTTCGGTTTCGGGGGTGTGGGGAATGTGGAGGCTCAGGACATCGGCGTGCGTGAGCAGGTCTTCGAGCGATGCCGCGGGTTCCGCACCGAGCCGGCGGTTCCAGGCGGCGGGCAGCGGATGCCGCTGGAAGTACCGGATCCGCATCCCGAAACCGGCGGCGCGGCGGGCGACCTCCTGGCCGATGGCGCCGAACCCGACGAGCCCCAACTGGAGGCCGTCGAGGATGAAGGCGTCCTTCCGGCCCAGCCAGTTGAAGGCGAAGAGGCGTTCGGTGGTGACCTGCGGTTCGAGACCCCTTTCCCGGTAGGCGCCGGCCCGGACCCCGTGGTCGCCTTCCACGATGCGCCGGGCCACCGCCAGGAGCAGCCCAAGCGCGTGGTCGGCGACCGCGATCGCGCCGGGATGGGGAATCGGAAGCACCGGAATCCCCCGGCTCCGGGCCGCCCGCAGGCTCACCGGAATCGGATTTCTTCCGAGTGCGACCAAGAGCGATGGTTTCGCACAGTCCAGTTCCCGGGCTCCGAGGGGCCGTTTCCTGGCGATCAGGACATCGCTGTCCCGAATGGCCGCTTCGATCGCAGGGCGCGCGTCGTCTTCGGGAATCCTGAGCGCGAACCCCGAGAGCGCCTGGGTCGCGATCTGGCGCACTCCGTCGGGGGGGCGTTCACAAAACGCCACTACCGGCTGCGGGCGGGGAGTGGAACCTTGGGACATGGGTTCAGAGCACGACGAAGGCCAGATAACCGGCGTAGCCGGCGAGCAGGATCGCGCCCTCGATCCGGGCCAGGCGCCGGCCGGTCAGCATGAAAAACCCGGCCAGCAGGGTGAGCAGCACCACCCCCGGCACTTCGGCGGTCGCGAGGCGCGATTCGATCGCGACCGGCACGAAGCACGCCGAAACCCCGAGCGCACCCAACACGTTGAAGAGGTTGCTTCCGATCACGTTGCCGGCGACGATCTGGATCTGCCCGCGCCGGGCGGCAGCCACACACGTCGCCAGTTCGGGCAGCGAGGTTCCCACCGCCACCAGCGTGAAGCCGATGGTGATCTCGGAGGCTCCGAGCGCGAGGGCGATATCGGTGGCGCCCCGCACCAGAAGTTCGGCGCCCACGAGGAGCGTGACGAGTCCGGCGACCGTTCCCGCCAGGCTCCGACTAAGGGGAGGCGCGCCGTCGCGCTCGTCCGCGCCGGTGCCCGCCTCCGCCTCGTGCCGGCTCCAGCGGATGGAAAGGATGTTGAACAGCGCGAGCAGCGCGACGAGCACAAATCCGACCGGCCGGGAAACCACCCCGTGGAGCGCGAGCGGCCACAGGAGGCAGGTGGCGGCGAGCATGAACCAGAACTCCCGGCGCAGCACCCCCCGCGGCACCGCAAAGGGAGTCAGAACCGCCGTAATCCCGAGGATGAGTCCGAGATTGGCCGCGTTGCTTCCGATGACGTTCCCGACCGCGAGTCCCGGACTACCCCGGAGCACAGCCACCAGGCTGGCGCCGATTTCGGGCGCCGAGGTTCCGTAGGCGACGACGGTGAGCCCGATCACCAGGGGGCTGATGCGGAACCGGCGCGCGAGGCCCGAAGCCCCGTCCACGAGCCAGTTCGCGCCGAAGGTCAGTCCGACGAACCCGAGGGCGGCGAAAACGCAGGCGAGGAGAGACAAGCAGGGGCGCCGGCACGGTGTCGGCTACGCGCTGCGCCAGAGGTCCGAGCCTTGGGGCGGCGACTCTAGCAGCCTGTGGCAAAACCCACGCGGCGTTCGACCGGCGATCCATCCCGGCTGAACCACTCCGCTTCGCTCCGTTCTGCGTTGCGTTTCGGTCGAAATACACCAGGTATTCCTCCCTCACGCGCCTTGTCAGCCGGGCGCCTCGCCCCCACCGGGAGAACTGGCCAGCCTCGGCGCTCACGTGGGTTTCACCACAGGCTGCTAGCAGAGGGTACGGAGCAGAAACGTCGGTTTCCGGACTGGCATCGCGGCCCCGGAGACAGGGAAGGTCGGCCTTCAAATCGGCCGCCGGTGTTCACACCGGCACCGCGGCGCGTAGCGCCGCGGAGGGCGTACCGCCGAGCGAGAAGAATCGCGGGGACGGCTTGAAACCCCGCGTACCCCCGAACCGCGTGGAGCGCGCGCGACAGCGGAGCGCCGGTCTCCGACCGGCATCGACCGCCGAGAGGCGGTCGAAACCGCGTACCGCCGACTGAGCAAAAGCGCGGGGACGGCTTGGAACGCCGACCTCCGGGCAGTTCTCCCGGTGGCCCGGCACAGCGGCCCGCAGGGCCGCGGCGGCGTGGACCCTGACCGTCGGGATGGCTCCTTTCTCGGCGCGTACCCCGGAGGACAGGGTGGCGCGCAGGCCCGGGAACCGCGTACCCCCGAACCGCGTGGAGCGCGCGCGACAGCGGAGCGCCGGTCTCCGACCGGCATCGACCGCCGAGAGGCGGTCGAAACCGCGCACCGCCAGCCGCGAAAAAAGCGCGGGGACGGCCTGGACCGCCGACCTCTGGCCAGTTCTCCCAGTGGGGGTCGGCACCGCCCGCCGGAGGCGGGCGGAACCGCGAAGAACTGTTTGCCTGGATGGTGCTGTCCGAAAGAGCCTGTCGGAACGACACGACCGCACTACGATCCGCCGCCCCAATTCACTCTCCACCTCTCAACCCTCCGACCCCCCTCATGAACGCCGAAAACAAAGTCCGCACCTGTCTCTGGTTCGAAAAAGGCGGCGAGGAAGCCGCCCGGTTCTACGTCACCCTGCTCCCCGATAGTCACATCGAGTCCAGCTACCGGCCCGATCCGGACGGGCCCGCGCTCGTCCTGGACTTCACCCTCGGCGGCGCGCCCTACCAGATCCTCAACGGCGGCCCGGAGGTCTCCCAGTCGCCGGCAGTCTCGATATCGGTGGTTACCGAGGATCAGGCGGAGACCGACCGGCTCTGGAGCGCACTGATCAGAGGCGGCGGGAAAGAGGGCCGGTGTTCGTGGCTCACGGACCGCTGGGGGGTCTCCTGGCAGATCGTGCCGCGCGCGCTGATCGACAGTCTGATGTCCGACGACCAGGCCGCCGCCGGGCGCGCCTTTCAGGCGATGATGGGGATGAACAAGATCGATATCCCCCAGGTGGAAGCGGCGTTCCGGGGGTGCTAGCGTGGTTGGTCCGGCGATGGACTACTGGTTGTACGTGGACGACCCGACCAATTGGGCACGTATCCACCAAGGCTTCTGCCCCTACTGCAACCACGGGAGGGGCGTGAAGAAATCGCGGCTCCCTGACAATCGCTGGCTCGGTCCGTTCAAGCTCGCGGATGCGGTAGCGGAGGCCAAGCGCATCGGGAAACGGGACACCGCCGGATGTCACTGGTGCCTGCCTGACCTGCGTTCTCGCGCCGCAGCACTCCCGCGACTTCAAGAAGAAGCCGTTCGCTGCTGAAGAGATGCACTTCCTTGTTCTCGCCGAGCAAGAACAGTTCCCGCGGGACGCCGCGAGCGATCAGCGCCGAGACGACGACGTTCGTGTCAAGAACCAGCCGTACGCTGGCGCATCTCCGCGCGGACGGCCTTCACTTCCTCCTGGATCTCTTCCAGCGTCGGCGGCGGTCCCTTGGGAATGAGCAGTCGGTCGGCAGTGCGGATCACGTCTCCGACCATGTAGCGCCGCAGGCTGTCCCGCAAGATGGCCTCAATCGCCTCAGCGGCCTCTGGAGCGAGGAGACCGGCGTCCCTGAAGTCGCTCGCCAGATCCTCCGGCACGGTTATGGTGACAGTGGTCATGTCGCACATCGGCCGGACCCGACCCGGCCGATATCCCACTCTACTACCCGCGCCCGCCTGGCCTCACCAGCCCGGGAACGCCGGTGTTCACACAGGCACCGCCCGACGCAGGCGGGCGAAATCGTCCTCAGAGCCGTGTTGACGGATAAAGGCGCGCCAGAAGGTAACGGACCGTTTCTGGGAGTCCATCACTGAATTCGGCACGTCCGTAGAGAGGCTCCCGCCCGAACAGCGCCGCAAAGCCGATCCGGTCCGAGTCGTCGATCGTCAGGCTCACGACGCTTTCCGCGCCTTCGTCCCAATCCAACCCGATCTCGTCCTCCGATTCGACGACGACGATTGGCCGTGGTAGTTCGGCGGGAAGGGACGTTAGAAAGTCCATCGTCTTGCTGAAGGCACCGGCCGAGAGGCCCACCCGATCTCTCTCCGCCGCCTGTGTCACGGCCTCAAGAAGACGAGAAGCGATGTCGTTGGTTCTGTCCTGATGCATCTCGGTAGCGCGTTGACCTGTGGGTTGAATAATACATGGATACGCGGCGATGACCGCTGCATAAACAAATATAATCAAACCAATGCCCCTCAACGTGAAGCGGCGCACGGAGTTGCTCGACCTCGTTCCGTATGGTCTGGTGGCTACCCGGAGGTGGCTCCTGCGGGCCGGCATGAGCACTTCTGCGCTCGACAACCAGATCAAGAGCGGCCAACTCCTGTCCGTTCGCCCCGGGGTCTATGTGCGTCCCGGGACGCGCCTGGTCTGGCAGGGCGTTGTCTGCTCCCTTGAGCGAATGGGGACGGATCTGGTCGTGGGGGGAGCCACCGCGCTGGAAGAGCAGGGACGGGCACCGGAACTCCCCCTCTCGGGCCGACGTTCGATCCAGCTTCACGGCCTCGATCCGCTGCCCCCTTGGGCGAACCGGCTGGACCTGCCGGAGACGTTCCGCCGAAGAAGCACCGCCTGGCTCACCGCCTCCGGGATTGACTCCGACGCCGAGGGGCGGTCCCGCGCATTCTTCCTGATCACCGCCGCGCCATGGGGAGACGGGTTTCGGACCATCCGGATCTCGACGCCCGAGCGCGCTCTGTTCGAATTGTTGAAGGACGTGCCTCAAAGCGTGTCGTTCGAGCGCGCCGAACGTTTTCTGGAAGGTCTCTCGGATCTCTCGCCGCGACGCCTCGAACTCCTGCTGCAGCGCACACGCAGCGTCAAGATCCGGCGCCTCTTCTTCTGGCTCGCCGAGCGGCAGGGACACCCCTGGGCTCGACCGCTCCGGCCGGACGACTTCGACCTCGGCCGCGGCAAGCTCGTTCTGGCGAAGGGCGGCCGGTTCGTGAGCCGATACGGGATCACCGTCCCCGCCGCGATGCATGGATAACCGCGACCGCTTCCACCGTCAGGCGGCGCTGGTCGTCCGCGTGCTGCCCTTCGTCGCACGTCGGGAGGAGTTCGCGCTGAAGGGCGGAACGGCGATCAACCTCTTCCTGCGCGACCTTCCGCGTCTCTCGGTGGACATTGATCTCGCGTATCTGCCGCTGTCGCCCCGGGCCGAAACCCTGCGCGCCGCGCGTAACGGTTTCCTTCGGATCGCCGAGGAGGTGAAGCGGGCGATCCCGGCCCTGGAATGCGGCCTTCCACCCCCAGATCGACCTGACGCCCTACGACTGACGCTCACTCTGGCTGGTTACCGCATCAAGGTGGAAGCCTCTCCGGTGATGCGCGGTGCGGTCTGGCCACCGGAGACGCGCCGCGTGACCGCCGCGGTGGAGGAGGTGCTCGGCTACAGCGAGAACCGGCTGCTGTCCTTTGACGACCTCTACGCGGGCAAGATGTGCGCCGCCCTCGACCGGCAACATCCACGGGACCTCTTCGACATTGCGCTTTTACTGGAAAACGAGGGGATCAGTCGCCGACTGGTCAAGACCTTTCTCGTGTATCTGATCAGTCACAACCGGCCCATGGCCGAGCTTCTCGCACCGCGCCGCCTGGACATTCGCCAACTCTATGAAGGCGAGTTCGAGCCCATGACCCGACGATCCGTGCCGTTCGAGAGGCTGATCGGCGCCCGTGAGGAACTCGTGGCCGCCATCCACGCCGGGCTGACCGACCAGGACCGCGATTTCCTGATTTCGGTGAAAAACCGGAAGCCGCACTGGAATCTGCTGGGATTACCCGGTATCGCGGATCTGCCGGCGGTACGGTGGAAGCTCCTGAACCTCGGCCGCATGAGCGCCAGCCGCCACGCGGCCGCCGTGGCCGGCTTGAAGCGAGTCTTGGAAGCGGGCACCGGATAGTCGGTGGCAGGCCCGTCCCGCCCCTCGACCGTCGCCAATGTTGTGCGGCCCCCTCGGCCGCAGTTCACGAAACAGCGAAGAGAGCCGCGCCATGCCCACCCAAGGAAGGTGGCCTGCCAGTCAGGGACCGCCGGTGTTCACACCGGCACCGCCCGCCCAAGGCGGGCGAATGCACAATCTTCCTGCCCCCGGATATCGCCACCGGCTCGGAACGCCGGTCAGTTCCCCCGGTGGGGCGCCTCAGATCGGCATCGCGTAGGAGCGCGAAATCCGCTCCAACAACGCTCCGTCATACGAACGCGCTTCCACCGCTCCGTCAACGCCAGACGACGGGGACGGCTGGGAGCGCCGACCCCGGTCGGCAATCGTGACGTTCCATATTCTCTACCCGCCCTCTTCAGCAATTGCAATGCCCGCGGACGTATCACTGATGTGGGCAGAGAGGGAACTCAGAAGGAACTCGGCTGACCAGGATCCCCGCTTCGAGGGTCTTCCCAAGTCCCACGGCGTCGGCGATCAGGATGCGCTGGCGGGGCTGGCGGAGCGCCTGGCGGGCGGGGTCCAACTGGTAGGGGACGAGATCCATGGCGGCGGTGTGGCCGACGTGGATCCGTTCGTCGCTCGGCACTGCCTGGCGGAGCTGGCTTTCCATGAAGAGCAGGCTGTCGGCGAAGCGGGGCGAGCGGTCGGGAACCAGGACAGTGCGGGCGGGGTCGAGCACCTCGATCTGGGGTTCGATCGCGGTGAGGAAGATCGCTTCCCGCTCGCGGACGAGTTCCGAGACGCCGACACAGAGGAGCTGCTGGCCGCCGGCGGCGGAAGGGTCCACGCTGCGGACGACCCACTCGGCGTCCCGGATCAGCACCCGGGCGCCGGGGGCGAAGGTGGTCTCGGGCGCGGTGGTGGTCGGCGCTCCGGGCATGGCTCGAAGTCAGTGTACGAAGGAGCCGGTCCCCGGCGGTCCGGGTGCGGCGTACGGTTCTTGTTGGCGTGCTTTCCCGGCCCGCGCCTTCACCCGCTGGGAAGCAACACCGCGACATCCGCGTGGAGGGTCGCAAAGCCGGAATCGAGCGTCGCCACGCGACCGCGGCGGCGGCGGGCCAGTTCGGCGAGCCACGCGTCCGTCACCTGGTGGTGGCCCTGCAGGTTCCGGTGGGGCACCTCCAAATAGTCGAGCGGATCGTCCCACCACTCATGACCCGGATGCTCGGACACCGCGCGCAACGCCTCCCAGGCCGCCGCCGCAGTGCCCTCGACGGAGACGCGCATATGCACGCGCAGCAGCGTGCCTTGCGTGGCGGGACAGGTGGCGAATCGATCCTCCCCGAGTTCGGCGAACCATTGATGCGCGCGCTGGTGATGAATGTGCGTCCTCACCAGGAGCGCCACCAGCACGTTGCCGTCCGCCAGCCAGGTCACGCAGCGTCGTCTTCCTCTTCGATGCTCTGGACCGTCTCGGCCGTGACCACCTGCTTGCCATAGCAGACGAGAAGCCCGTTGCGGCGCTCCATACCGTGGGCGGGTTCCCCGCGGCGGGGCCCCGCTCCCGGCAACGAACGACGAACAAGCTGGTTGACGGCGGCGCTGATGCTGCAGTCCTCGGCCTTGGCGAGCGACACGGCCACCGCGTAGAGATCGGGTTCGAGGTTGATCGTCAGTCTCATGCCTCCATTGTGGTGCGGTGGTGCAGTGGTGTCAATCATCTCGCTGCCGATCCCATCCGGGGGCTGGCGACGGGAGTTTCGCGGCCTGCGGGCCGCGATGCTGGCCAGTTCTCCTGGCGCGACGGCATTCTCGTAGCTACTGCCCTTCGTGACTTCCGGGCGACCCGGGAAAGTCACGAAATTGTCAACACTTCTGGGTGGACAACGAGGTTTTGCCCGGGGGTCAGGGTCCCGGTTCGGGCCGATTTTTCTTCGCCCTGCCGAACGCGTCCGGTTCTCCAGAGGGGGTTTTCCACAAAATGTGGACAATGTGGATAACCCGACTGCCCGCGCCTCCGGGGTCCGTAATTGGGGTCCGTTCACCGAGACCGGTGGCGGGCTAGAGTTTCGGCGGAACACACGAACGGGCTGGACCGTTGATTCCGGTTACCTGATCGTGCGTCGCCCGAGTGGGCCATGAGGGTCCGGGACGGGACTCCCGCGACCGGGCGAAGAGCGAGTCTTCTGCCGCTCGAAGAGCGTGCCCGATCCGGACGCGGCGGAGGGACGGACTCCGTCGAAAGGAGAAAGGAGAAGCGATGAAATTTCTCGAAGCAGGTGGCAACTCCCGCCGGGGAACCCTTGCCGCGATGGCGCTCCTCCTGGCGCTGCCGCCGGCGGCGGCGGCCGCCCAGAGTCCGGGCCAAAGTCCAGGAGATTCGCGGGAAAGCGCCATCACCGATCGGGTTCTGGACCAGTACCGCGACCTCCTGGCGCAGGAAACCCTCGCCTTCACGATTTCCCAGGCGGTGGATGTCGCTTCCGATCTGCACCCCGAAGTGCGTCTCAATCGCGAGCGCCTGGCCGAGTTCCCCAGTCTGGTCCGGGAGGCGCGTTCGCCCTACCTGCCCCAGCTCAACCTCAACCTGCAATTCGCCCAGACCCGCGACCCGGGATTCCGGAACAGTCCCTTCTTTTCCCGGCTCATCGACGATCCCGGCGCCTCGCCCTTCGGGGACGGCGGCGTAGGGGATTTCGGCGGTGCGTTCACTTTCGGTACCTATCTGTGGAACTTCCAGGCCTCCCAGGTTCTTTGGAGTTTCGGCCTGCGCCCGGCGCTTCGGGGGGTCGAAGTCGGGCGCGTGCGCGTCGAGGCCGATCTCCAGGAAGTGCAGAACCGGGTCGCGCGCGACACCGCCACCCGGCTCTATTCCTATCTGCTCGGGCTGCGCACCCGCGATGTTCTCAGCCAGGCGGTCGAAACCAGCGAGCGCGGATTGGCTCTTGCCCGCGACCGTGTCGAACTCGGGGCGGGAGCGCGTCTCGACGTTCTCCGGGCCAGAGTGCAGCTTTCCCGCCTCCGCCGCCAGTTGTCGGATGCGGAGGATTCCCTGGCGGTGGAACGCGCCGGAATCAACGCGCTGGTAGGCCGGGAGCAGTCGAAGGCGATCGAGGTTCTGGACGCACTGGAACTGCCGGACCCGCTGCCGCGGGTGTTGCCGGCCGAGGCGCTGATGGAACTCGCCGGTCAGCAGCGTCCGGCGGTCCGCCGGTTCGGACTCGACCGCGAGCTGCTCGATGTCCAGACCAGTCTGGCGCTGTCGGATGCGCGTCCGGAAGTTCGCGCGAGCGCCTCGTACGGGATCAACACCTTCACGTTCGAAAACGCCTACGACATCGAACTGCACAACTGGAACGCCGGGGTCTCGTTGACCTGGAACCTCTTCGACGGGTTCGGCAGCGGTTCCCGGGTCGCGAGTCTCCGGTCGCGGGTGACCCAGAATGACTGGGAGCAGAACGAGTACGAGGCCACTCTCGAAGTGACGGTGCGGAACGCCACCGCGAACTGGGAGGCGGCGCTTACCGCAATCGAGGACGCAACGCTCGCGCTGGAAGAGGCTGCGGAAGCGGAACGGGTCGCTACGGAAGAACTCGAGGCCGGAGCCGCGACGCCCTATCTCGTCATGGAGATGGTCCAGGCCCTCCGGGAAGTGGAACTCGAGCGGGCGCAGCACACCCACGATGCCCTGAACGCCCTGGCGGAGTTGAAGTACCTCGTCGGTTACCCCGCGAACGCCCCGCATTCGGTGATTGCCGACACGGTTCCCGTCCGCGCTGCGGATGTTTCGGAAGCTGGGCACTCGATGCCCGAATTGGAGGAACGCCGGTGAAAGTCACCGCCAATCTGAAGGCGCCGGCGAGGAGCCGGCGCAGGTGGGACCTCGCGATTCCGCGGGCCTCCGGTCGAGGTCTGCTTCTCGCGCTCGCGGCGGCGCCCCTGCTTCTTTCGGGCGCCGGCTGCGGCCAGGATGACGGCTTCGCTGCCGAACCGGAAACGGCCGCAGCAGCCCCGGACACCCGTCCGATCGTGGAGGCCGCCGTCATCGCGTCCGGGTTTCTGGCCGACGTGCTCGAAATCGCGGGCCGGCTGGAGCCGCGGGCAGAGGTGATTGTGTCCTCGGAACTGGGCGGTGCGGTAGAGGAAGTGCGCTTCGACAAGGGAGACCGGGTGGAACGGGGCGCGCTGCTGGCCCGGGTCGGTTCGGACCTGCTGCGGGCCGCGCTGGCCGAAGCCGAGGCGGAACTCGAAGGGGCGCGCCTGGACTACGTGCAGGCGAAGCAACTGGTCGAGCGCGAGGCGAGTCCCCGACAGGACTTTTTGGGGGCGGAAGTGAACGTGAAGCGTTTCGAGGCCCGGGTCGAGGCGGCGCGCCTCCGCCTGACCCGTTCGGAGATCACCGCGCCGGTCTCCGGAGTGATCGTCCAGCGGGACATCGAGCCTGGTGAAGTGCTCGGCCCCGGGAGCCCTGTTGCGGTGCTCCACGACACCGCGGTCCTGCGGGCGACGATCGGAATTCCGGAGACCGACATCTCGTTCTTCGCGGTGGGAAGTCCGGCAGCGGTCAGCCTCGACGCCTACCCGGATCGGTCCTTCGATGGCCGCATCACCTACATCGCGCCGACCGCCACCCGGCCCCGCCGGAGTTTCGAGGCCGAGGTAGAGGTCGAGAACGCGGATGGAACGCTGCGCTCGGGCTTGATTGTGCGCACCGGGCTGCAGCGCCGGGTCTTCGAAGACGCGGTCGTGGTCGCCCGCGACGCTCTCGTGGAGCGGGACGGGATCCTCCACGCCTTCGTGCTCGAAGACGGGACCGCGGGCCTCCGGTCGATCACTCTTGGTCCCGACGAGGATGACCGGGTGGTGATCACCGCCGGCCTCGAGGTCGGCGAAACGCTGATCACGAACGGACACCGAAACCTGATCGACGGCCAGCCGGTCCGGGTGGCGTCCCGAGGCCGCACGAACTGAGCGAAGAGAACGGGTCGTGAACATCACGAAGTACGCCATCCGGCATCGCCTGTCGGTCTATTTCCTGATCCTCATCCTCTGTCTCGGGGGGGTGGGGGTCTATGTCTCCATGCCGCGGGAGTCGTTCCCCGAGGTGGAGATCCCGTTCATCCTCGTCTACACGATCTATCCGGGCGTCAGCCCGACGGACATGGAGACGCTCGTCACCAGGCCCATCGAGACCGAGTTGAAAGCGGTCTCCGGGATCAAGGAAATCAGTTCGACGACGAGCGAGGGGCTCTCGAGTATCGCGGTCGAGTTCAATCCGGAAACGGATCTCGAGACCGCGCTCGCGAGCGTTCGCGAAAAGGTGGCCCTGGCGAAATCCGACCTTCCTCCCGAAGCCGAGGACCCGCGGGTCCAGGACATGGACTTCTCCCAGGTCCCGATCATGATGATCACGCTCTCGGGCCCGGTCGGGAGCCAGCGGCTCACCGAGGTGGCCGAGGAGATCCAGGAGGATCTCGAGGCGCTGCCCGGGGTCAACCGGGTCAACGTGATCGGCGGCCGGGTACGCGAGGTCCACGTGCAGGTGGACCCCAAGCGGCTGGCGTTCTTCGAACTCAGCCTCACTGACGTCGTCGTCGCGGTAGCCCGGGAGAACCGGAACGTGCCCGGCGGCGAAATTGCGGTGGGGGGACTCGAGTATCTGGTCCGCCTCCCGGCGGAAGTGCGGCTGCCGTCCGAGATCGAGGACTTCGTGATCAAGGTCAGGGACGGCGATCCCGTCTTCGTCCGCGATGTGGCCGAGGTGGTCTTCGGTTTCGAGGATGAGACCAGCCGGTCCCGGGTGGATCGGGAGCCCTCGGTCACGCTGAGCGTCGAAAAGCGCACCGGCGCCAACCTCGTCGGAGTCGCCGACCTGGTGAACGCCGAGCTCGGGCGTTGGGACGAAATGCTCCCCGAAGGGATCAACACCGCGGTGGTGGGGGACATCTCCGTCGAGATCCGGCGGATGGTGAACGAGCTGGAGAACAACGTCATCTCCGGGTTGCTGCTGGTTATCGGGTGCCTGATGGCGTTCGTGGGACTCCGCAACGCCTTCTTCGTGGGAGTGGCGATCCCGCTCTCGATGATGGCCTCGTTCCTGGTGCTGGGCTGGATCGGCTACACGCTCAACATGATGGTGCTGTTCAGCCTCATCCTCATGCTCGGGATGCTGGTGGACAACGCGGTGGTGATCGTCGAGAACATCTACCGGCACCGGGAGCACGGCAACGCGGGGCCGGACGCCGCCTACGAGGCCACCGTCGAGGTGGCCCGCCCGGTCATCGCCTCCACCATCACCACCCTCTGCGCGTTTTCACCCCTGCTGATCTGGCCGGGGATCATCGGCGACTTCATGTCCTACCTGCCGGTGACGCTCATCATCGGCCTTTCGGCGTCGCTGGTGGTGGCGCTGATCATCAATCCGACGCTTTGCGCCCATCTGATGAAACCGCCGCGGCACGGGGTCAAGAAGGCCAACACGGAAGAACACGCGTTCCGCCGTGCCTACCGCCGCCTTCTCGAGTGGTCGCTCCACCCGGGTCCGGATTCGGGGACCAGGTCCTGGTTCCTTCGGAACTGGGCGCTCCCCGCGGGTTTCGTGCTGTTCCTGGGAATCGGTATGGCGCTCGCGCTGGTCGGCATGTTTTTCCAGACCAGCGCTCTGCTCCCGGCGGTGGCGGTGTTCGCTGGCCTTGGCGTGCTCGCGTTCGTGGTCCAGGGGGTCTGCTGGTTCGTCTGGAGCCTGATCCGCCGTCCCTTCCGCTGGTCGCCGTACCTCACCGATCACCGCTCCGGATGGATCTGGATGATGTGCGCCATCCTGGTTGGAACGGTCGGGATCTATACCCAGATCGGGAAGGGTGTGGAGCTCTTCCCGGAGGTCGAGCCCCGGCAGATCTCCATCGATGTCGAGACGACCGCCGGCTCCAGCCTCGACGCGTCCGACGGGGTCGTTCGGCGCATCGAGGAACTGACCGCCGGCACCGTTGACATGAAGCACCAGGTGGCGAACGTGGGCTCCACGGGAGTCAGCATGAGTCCGGGAGGCAGCGGCGGGAGTCCGAACCAGAGTCAGGTCACCCTCTACCTGCATGAGCGCGCCGACCGTCAGGTCCGCAACACCTTCACCACCATGGAGGTGGTGCGGGCGGGGCTCGCCGACATCGTGGGAGCCAACATCAAGGTGGACGCTCCCCAGGACGGCCCCCCCACCGGTGCTCCGGTCTCGGTCCGTATCCTGGGGGACGAGCTGGACGAGATCGGCCGGCTCGCGGAGGAGGTGAAGACCCGAATCCGCGGCATCGAGGGGCTCGTGAACCTGGACGACGACCTTGAGGGCGGGAAACCCGAGCTCCGCGTGGAGGTGGACCGGGAGGAGGCGATGCGCTCGGGCGTCAACACCCAGATCATCGCCGCCACCGTGCAGACCGGCATTATGGGCGCCAAGGCCTCGAAGTACCGGGTCGGCGAGGACGAGCACGACATCCGGGTTCGGCTGGCGCCCGAGGCCCGGGCATCCCTGGACGACATCGGCGAGCTCACCGTGCCCGACGAGGACGGAATCCCGGTTCCCATCCGGACCGTCGCCAAGCTGAGGCACGGCGTTGGTCCCGCGGCGGTACGCCGGGTGGACCTCAACCGGGTGGCAACGATCGAGGGTGACGTGGTCCGCGAATCCGGCCGCACCGAGGCGGGCGTGCGCGAGGAAGTGGCCGCCGAACTCGACGCGATGGATTGGCCGCCCGGCTACCGGTGGGAGTTCTCCGGCGCCAACGAGGAGGAACAGCAGGCGACGGCCTTCCTCTCGCGGGCCTTTGTCATCGCATTGCTGCTGATCATGATGGTGCTGGTCACCCAGTTCGATTCGCTGATCCTGCCGCTCACCATCATCACCTCGGTCGCCCTGTCGGTGATCGGCGTGCTCTGGGGCTTGATGCTGACCGGGACCGCGTTCGGGATCATCATGACCGGCATCGGGGTGATCTCGCTCGCCGGGATCGTGGTCAACAACGCGATCGTCCTCTGCGACTTTGTCCGCCAGCTCCGGGAGCGAGGTTTGAGCCGACACGATGCGGTGGTGGAGGCGGGCTCCATCCGGCTCCGTCCGGTCCTGCTGACGGCCGTGACCACGGTCCTCGGACTCGTTCCCCTGACGCTCGGGCTCAACATCGACTTCTTTAGCCTCTCCGTTTCCACGGGCGGCGAGAGCTCGCAGTTCTGGGCATCGATGGGCGTCGCGGTGATCTTTGGACTCACTGTTGCGACGGTCCTCACGCTGATCGTGGTCCCGGTCACCTACGACAGCCTCGACGGCTTTTCCGAGGCCCTCGCGGACTGGCGCGCGAAACGTCAGCGCGGCGTCGAGTCGGTGGAAGAGGGAGCCCTCCATCCGGCGGGTACCTGACGCGCGAAACCGGTCGGCACCGCGAACCGCCACCTGAGCAAAAGCGCGGGGACGGCTTGTCCGCCGACCTCCGGCCGGCACCGCGGCCGACAGGGCCGCGAAACCGCGTACTGCCGCTTGAGCAGAAGCGCGGGGACGGCTTGGAACGCCGGCCTCCGGCCGGCACCGCGGCCCGCAGGGCCGCGGCGGGGAAGACCCCAACCGTTGGGATGGCTCCCGTCTCGGCACGTACCCCCAACAGATGAGACGGCGCGCCGTTCCCCGCCTGCGCGTCGCTCGGCGGCCCCCGATGTCGTCGCTTTCCTCTCACGAGCGCGTCTTCTTCGGAGCCGCGGCCGGGGCGGATCCTTGCCTAGGCCGAGAACCGCGGCAGAAGGCGGAAGCCCTCACGCTGGAAGTCGGCATCCAGCGAGAGAGCTTCATTGATCCCGCGGCGTCGCATCAGTTCGAAGCTCACGCAGTCCACGAAGGACAGACGCCGGCGGTCGGCCGTCAGGAAAGCGGAGGTCGCCGCCGCGTGGACCTGGTCGGTCGCGAACACAGTCTCCAGCAGCGGGAGAAAGCGGACGACCAGAACCCGCACCGCTTCCATTCCGACCCGGCGCTGCAAGAGTGCGAACGACTCGACCAGAACGTAGTTGGAAGTGACGAGCGGGCGGCCTGCCGCCACGACCCCCTTCCAGGCGTTCGCCACCTCCTCGTGCCTTCGCTGTGCTCGATCCAACATCGCCAGGAAGGCCGAGGTGTCCACGAACACGCTCAATCGTCGAGATCCTCCGCCAGATACCGATCGTGGTCTTCCGCGAGGTCGGGGATCCCGGAATTGAAGGCGCCCAGCATCTCCTCGGCGAGCCGCACCAGTTCAACCCGGCCCGGTGCGGCATCCCGCGCCAGGAAGCGGGTAACCGATTCGCGAACCAGATCCGAAATGGACCTTCCTCGCGCTCGGGACGCCTCTTTGAGTGCGGCCGCCTGTTCGCCAGTGAACTGAACTTGCATTCGGATCATGCCATCATTCTATTGATTTTGATGGCATGATGTGTCACGCCTTTTCCCAGTCCGGACAGGTGCCGGGGGCTTGGGCCGCGGCGGCGAAGACCCCAACCGTTGAGATGGCTTTCGTCTCGGCACGTACCCCCAACAGATGAGACGGCGCGTGGGTCAGCGTGTGCCGGGCCCCACCGGGAGGACTGCCCGGAGGTCGGCGTTCCAAGCCGTTCGCGCGCTGTCTCACGATCGGCGTTGCGCGGTTTCCCCCGCCTGCGCGCCATCTGCCTGATCAGCCGTACGCGCTCCCGCCCGCCTTCGGCGGGCTGTGCCGGGCCCCACCGGGAGGACTGCCCAGAGGTCGGCGTTTTCTTGCCATCGCACCACTAGCGCGTACTGCCGCCCGCGCAAGAGACAACGGCAGCGAACTTCGTTCGCTGCCCGCCTGACCGGGGGAAAGTCTGAGAGAGGGGCTTCCGTCCCCCTTTCACAAGAAGAAAGCTCGAATTGCGAATCCCGAAGGGATTCACGATTGCCGGCCGTTCAGAATCCGAGCGACGCAGTCTCCCGCCTCACGTCCCCCGCCGCGGTCATCACCCCGGTTTCCGGGTCGCGCCAGGTCACCGTGGGAGCGCAAGCGCGCCAGTTCCACAGGCCCCACGAGCGCACGTCGTGGCCCATGGCGCTGAGCGCCTCGGCCGTCTCGGCCGGGATCCGGTCCTCCATGTAGAGGACGGCGGGACTCTGGTTCACCTCGCTCCCGGTGGCGGGAAAGTTGTAGCTGCCGAAACGGGGCTGGTCCAGGGCCTGCTCGGGGGACATTCCCCACACGACGACGTTCAGAAAGACCTGCAGGAGAGACTGCAACTGCTGGTCGCCGCCGGGGGTGGAGAGCCCCATGAAGGGCTGGCCATCCTTCATCACCAGCAGGGGCGCGTTGGAATTGCGAGGGCGCTTCCCGGGCGCCATCACGTTGGCCAGCTCAGGGTCCAGATTGAACTGGTACATACGGCCGCCCAGCCCGAATCCCCATCCCGGGATCATGGGGGTGGAGGTGTGGCCATCGCTCTCGGTGAAGGAAAACACGTTGCCCTCCCCGTCCATGACATTCAGGGAGGAGGTGTCGCTGGAGTGGGCTGCACGATCGGCATCGTCCGATCCCCGGCGGCTCCGGGTAGTGCGATTCGACATCGGCGCCACGAAGCTCGTCGGCGCGCCGTCCGCCACCGCCGCCATCCGTTCCGGATCGCCCCACGGAGGCATGTCCTGAAACGCGCTCTTCTCGTCGATGAGCCCAATGCGCTCGCGCGCGTACGCCTTCCCGTACAGCCCCTCCGGAGCAGGCACGAAATCCGGATCCCCGACGTACTTGTGGACATCCGACATCGCCAGGTTGATCACTTGCGAGACGAGGTGGATGTACTCCGGCGTGTTGTAGCCGAGGGCGCGCAGGTCGTAGTTCTCCAGCATGTTGAGCATCAGGATGATGCGCGGCCCCTGGCTCCATCCGGCGCCCGTGTGGACGTCGTAGCCGTTGAAGCTGGTTCCGAGAGGCTCCTCCCACCGACTCTCGTATCCCGCCAGGTCCTCGTAGCGGACGATGCCGCCGTGCTCCCGGAAGAAACGGTCCACGTCGCGGGCCGGGTCGCCCCGGTAGAAGGCGTCCCGGGCGGCGCCGATCCCTTCGGAACGACTTCCTCCCGCCGCCAGCGCCTGCCGCTCGGCCTCCATCAGGTAGCGGATGAGCCGCCCCAGGTCGGCGTTCACCATGAGGTCGCCCAGACGCTGCTCACCGACTCCGTTAGGGAACCAGAAGTCGCGGTTGTAGGGAAAGGCGAGGATCCCGTCCAGGTGGTCCTCGATCATCCGCTTCTGCATCTTGTAGAGGTGATAGCCCTCCTCCGCGATGCGCAGCGCCGGCTGCGCGGCCTCGCTGAAGCTGAGGGTGCCGAAGCGGTCGAGAGCGGCGAGCCAGACATCCACGTCCGCCGGAATCAGCGCGTTGTTGATGGGCGACTTGCCGTGTTCGAGAAAGTAGTCGAGGGTGGCGAGCGCGGGCGAGGTCCCCGCCCCGACCCGGGTGAGCACGCGGTCCTCGGCGGCGCTGTAGAGGACGAGCGGCGCGACCCCGGTCCATCCCGCGTAGTCCATCTTGAGCACCTTGAGCGCCATCCCGGCGGTCACTCCGGCGTCGAAGGCGTTGCCCCCGGCCTTGAGCACGTCGTACCCGGCCTGGGTGGCCAGGTAGTGCCCCGAGGAGATCACCCCGTGCGTGCCCATGACGCGCGGCCGCATGGCCTCGACGTTGTCGGCGCTGTGGACGTGGCCGTAACTTTGGAACGGGGCGATCGTGGCGAAAACGCCTTCCGCGGGCGCGGCTTCCTCCGGAGGGTCGATGTCCGAACCACCGCAGGCGACGAGTGCCAGGGCGAGGGCGGCGACCACCGATGCCAGGTGCTTCATCGCGTCATCCTCCTGCTTCTGAGGGATATCTTCTGGAACCGCCGGGAAGACGGCAACCCCCAACCCGCGCAGAGGAACTTCTACGGCCCGAGCGCGCCCACTGGGACGACGCTGACCCCGTTCTCCATTCGGTATCCGCCGCCGCCCGGAACGATTACACACAGCGCCGAGGGCTCGCTGTAGCCATCCCGATTCCCTCGCAACCGGTCCCGGAGCCGGAGAAGACTGGCCACGCCAGCGTCCACCCAGCGGTCGCCGAGTTTGACCTCGAAGGCCGCCCAACGGCCGTCTCCCGCATCCACGATCGCGTCTACCTCCAGGCCGTCTTTCTCGCGGTAGTGGAAGACCTCGGCATCGGCGGCCTGCGCGTAGATGCGCAGGTCTCGGACGACCAGCGACTCGAAGAGGAAGCCGAGGAATCGCAGGTCCTTCATGAGCCGTGCCGGGGTTGCCTTGAGCGCCGCGACCGCCAGCGATGGATCCGTGAAGTGCCGGACCGGCGTCGTCCGAAGCGCCGTCCGCGAGCGTAGATGCGGCGACCAGGCAGGCTGGTTTTCCACCACCATCAATCGCTCGAGAGCATCGAGGTAGTCCGCAGCGGTGTCCGCTTTCAGCGCGCGGTCCGATCCGCCGGCGTCGGAAGCGAGGCGGGACACGGAGACCGGAGTGGCGACGTTCCGCGCCAGCGAACGCAGCAGGCGTCCGACTCTGACCGGATCCCGCGTTTTTCCGTCGACGCGCGGAAGGTCAACCCGGCGAATCTCCTCAAGATAGTCGCGGTTGGTGCGGAGGTTCCGTTCGATCGGCGCATCGAGGTTTCCAGGCCAGCCGCCGACCGACAGGACTTCCGCGACCGACGAGACCGTCAACGCCGATGGCTTCGCGGGTGGCCGGTTGCCGTCAAGCAGTTCTCCGAGAGAACTGTCGCCGCTCGAAATACCCAGTTCGAACAGCGACATGGGACGCATCCTGAGACGGGAAAAACGTCCGGCGCCGGTGTGGCGGGTGACGTCGTCGGCGGGGACGGCAGACCCGGTGAGGATGAACTGGCCCGGTTCGCTCCGATCATCCACCGCCCGGCGCACATGGTTCCAGATCGAAGGAGCAACCTGCCATTCGTCAAAGAGGCGGGGGATGGCGCCGGCAAGAGCCGCAGACGGGTCCGCGTCCACCATCCGGCGTGCGTTCCCGTCGGTGTCCAGCAGCGCTTCGCTCGCGGCAAGCCGGCGGGCCGTCGAGGTCTTGCCGCATGCTCTTGGTCCTTCGATGACGACAGCCCCCGCTCCCTGCAGGCGGTCCGACAGTTCGGAGTCAACGATGCGGGGCAGGTAGCGCATGATCGGGTTTGGCAGCCGTATCGCCTCCGAGGCACCGCGGAGGGGCCGTCCACGGGGTGATTCGGCGACAGTTTACAGGGATATTTGGCGATAGTCCAGCGGGTGATATGGCGATAATCTACCGGGTGATTTGGCGACACGTGCCGGGAATTCGCGCGCCAGGACGAGGTGGACATTCGCGTTGATCCGTCGCTTGCAATCGCCCTTCCGCGTCGTCATCCTGACTCGTTGAGCCTTGCGGTCCGCGGCGAGCGCCGTCGTGGCGAGCGCGGCTGCCAGGACCACCGGATCCTGACGGAAAGGAAACGAAGCCATGAAGCGGAGAACCTCGATCGCGCAAGCCACGGTGGCCGCGCTCAGCCTCCTGATCATCCCTGCCTGCGGCCCCACTACGACCGGATCCGGCGGTCCGACCAATCCGGAAGTCGACGCGATCTTCGCCGACCTTCGGGGCGACCGGCCCGGGGCGGCGGTGGGGGTCCGATGGAATGGTGAGGTGGTCCATCGTGCCGGGTACGGCACCGCGCACCTCGATCACGCCGTCCCCATCACGCCGGAAACGGTCTTCGACATCGCGTCGATATCCAAGCAGTTCGGCGCCATGGCCGCTCTACTTCTCGAATCCGAAGGCAACCTCGACCTCGATGCGGATGTGCGCGGCTACGTCCCTGAACTGCCCGACTTCGGCGCGGTAATCACGGCGCGCCACCTGATCCACCACACGAGCGGGATTCGCGACTGGCCGCACACGATGGCGCTCGGCGGGATCGGCTTCACCGATGTCATCTCGTTCGAGAAGATCCTGCGGATGCTCTACCGCCAGCAGGCGATCAACTTCCCGCCCGGCTCGGAGTACGCCTATTCGAACACGGCCTACAACCTGCTGGCGCGCGTGATCGAGGTGCAGTCGGGGATGACGTTCCGCGAGTACACCGAATCGCGGATCTTCGCGCCCCTCGGGATGACCCGCACCCACTTCTCGGACGACTACCTGGAGGTCGTGCCCGGCCGGGCGGAGTCTTACGCAAAGGTCGCCGATGGCGAGGCCTTCCAGCGGATGCCCAATCAGCTCACAGCGCTGGCTTCCTCGTCGCTGCACACCACCATCGACGACTTCATCCTCTGGATGCGCAACTATGAGACCGGGCAGGTCGGCGGCGAGGAGGTGCTTCACACGATGGTGCAGCAGGGCGTGCTCACGAACGGCGACACCCTGGACTACGCCCATGGCCTGACGGTGACTGACTATCGGGGGCTGCCGACCTTCGGTCACGGGGGTTCGTGGGTGGGTTACCGCACCAACTTCGTGCGCTTCCCGGAGCAGAACCTTTCGATCGCGGTCTTCTGCAACGTTTCGGACTGCGATCCCTGCCGGGCGGGCTCGCAGGGTGGCCGAGGTCTACATCGGCGATCTCTTAGGGCCCGAGCCGGAGGACTCCGAGCCCGAGCCCGACCCCGAAGGCCCCGAACTGACCGCCGAGGCGTTGCAGGAGTACGCGGGCAGCTATCGCAGCCCTGAACTGGACAGCACCTACGATCTCGAAGTCGATGCGGAGGGCCGTCTCGTGGCCAGCCATTGGCGCAACGACCCGAGCGTGCTCTCACCGACCGGTGCCGACACCTTCACGGGCGACCAGTGGTTCCTGCCCGAAGTGCGCTTCGTTCGAGACGGCGCGGGTCGGGTCAACGGCTTCACCGTGACCGCCGCGAGAGTGCGCGACCTGATCTTCGAGCGGCAGGGGTAGAAGTGGTACCGGCCCCCCTCTCACGGGCGAGCCGGCCCCGACGGGCCCCTCGACGCGGGGCTCTACGACTCGGGCTCAGCCGAGATCGTGAATACCGACCCGCCCCGCGAGAACGTCTCCAGGATCGGGATGAACTCCAGGTTCTCCGGCTCCGCGGTCAGCGGGCTCTCTCCCAGAATCACCAGGTCCGCCTGCTTTCCGACCGTGATCGAGCCCTTGGTGTCCTCCTCGAAGTACTGGTAGGCGCCTCCGAGCGTGACCGCGTGTAGCGCCTGCATCACCGTCGGCCGCTGGTGCGGCCCGAGAATGTGCCCGCTGCGGGTCTTGCGGTTCACGGTGATCGAGACCAGGCGCATCATGTGCGGCGGGACCACCGAGGCGTCGTTGTGGACCGTGAAGTTCACCCCCCGTTCGAGGGCCCAACCCACCGGGCTGACGTTGTTGCCCCGCTCCTCGCCGAAGCTGCGCCGGTGCCAGTCGCCCCAGAAGAAGGAGTGCGCCGCGAAGAACGAGGGCACGACGTTCAGCTCCGCGGCGCGGTCGAGCTGGTCCGCGCGCATGAGCTGGGCGTGGATGATGACGGAGCGGTGGTCGGGCATGGGATCCATGTCCGCGACCGCCGCGTCCACTCCGTCGATCATGAGATCCATCGCCGCGTCGCCGTTGGCGTGCACGATGATCGGGATGCCCGCCTCGATCAACTGGTCGGCCTGGGCCTTGTACTCGTCGGGATCCATCACGCCGTAGGCCACATAGTCCGGCGGTGCGCCCGGCGGGCCCTCCTCGTACGGGATCGTGACCCAGGCCGTGCGTCCCTGGGGAGAGCCGTCCAGCATGAGCTTCACCCCGGCCACCCGGAACCCGCTGTGGTATCCGCGCATGTAAGGCACGTCCGGGACCTCGTCGGGCGCGCCGCGCTTGCGGATGAAGGCCGCGACATCCGCCTTGAAGGGCTCCCGGTCGGCGGCCGCCTGGAGGATGGCCGCGTGCTCCGGGGTGATTCCGCCGTCCTGGATGGTGGTTGTGCCGTGGCTCAGGTAAATGTCGATGGACTGGCGGATCAGGTCGTCGAGTTCCTCCCCGGACGGGGTGGGCCTCCGGTCGAACGCCAGCAGTCCGCGGGCGGTTTCTTCCAGCACCCCGTCGGGCTCCATCGAGCCCTGCATGCGGCGGATCAGGCCGCCGGGCGGATCCGGCGTGTCGGCGGTGATGTTGCTGGCCGCGAGAAGGGCGGAGTTGGTCGAGACCAGGTGTCCCGACACGTGGGTGAGGATGATGGGATGTTCGGTCGACGCGCGGTCCAGATCCTCGCGAGTGGGATGGCGGCCCTCCTCGAGCAGCGAGTCGTCGTAGCCGCGTCCGGTCACCGGCTCTCCGGGAGGAATGTCGTGCTCGTCGATCCACGCCCGGACCTTGCGCACGATGTCGTCGATGTTGTTCACGTCTCCCACCGGCGGCGGGTGCAGCCCCACCAGCAACACCTGGTCGCGGCCCGCTCCCAGGAAGTGGCCGTGGGAGTCGATGAAGCCCGGCAGGAGCGCGTGGTCACCCAGATCCACCACCCGCGTGGACGGCCCTTCGAGCGCCATCACGTCGTCCATCGGTCCGGCGGCCACGATGGTTTCGCCACGCACTGCGACCGCTTCCACGGTGGGACGGCGCGGGTCCATGGTGACGATGTGGTCGCCGTGGAAGATCGTGTCCGCCGGGTCGGCTTGCTGAGCACAACCCGCGAGAACCACGGAAAAGGTGAACGCGAGAACGACGAGGGCCTGATTCGACCTGCGCATAACTCTCACTACGACTGTCAGGGACTGATGCGGGCAGCGTACGGCTGCGCGTCGCGTCCGGTCAAGCCGCCGCCGTCCCCGGGGTCCATGCCACTCCGTGGGTCTTCCTGGTCGTGGCCGTTGCGACGTTGGGAGCCCTCGCCTGGCTAGCCATTATCCGGAAGAGCGCTCAAAGACGATGTTCTGCCCACCGTAGCGGATCTTGCGTGAGAAGCGGCCCTTGACACCGATCACCCGGCCGGTAGGAACCTGGGTCGAGGTCCCTTCGTTATAGGCTCGGTCAAATGTTGACGGCGCCGTTTTCACCTTCAACCGGTCGAGTGCCTCGGCCGCGAGCATCGGGAGTGGCTGTTGCGGGACCGTGGCACGAGAAATCGGGGCGGTCGCGGACCGGGCATAGAGCCCGTAGCCGATTCTCACGAGTCGGTCCCCGTCGGCCAACCGCTTCAAGCCACGACCAACCTGGTCGTAGCCACCCAGATCCCGAAAGTCGCTCCGCACGAAAACATTCCTCGCCTTCTGGCGCTGAATACGCAGCGCGATACGCTCCTCAAGAGTCCGATTCCGACTTCGTTTCATGTCAGGCCAGTGTATACAAAAATACGACAAGTCGCGCCCCGCGCCTCCCCGGATCGCGCCGCCGTCAGGATCAGGAACCGGAGGCAAAGTTTGGCCGCCTTGCTCGCCTTCGACCCATCCACGGTTTTAACAGCCGGTGGCAAAACCCACGCGGCGTTCGACCGGCGATCCATCCCGGCCAAACAACCGGTAGTGAAACCCACGCGGCGTTCGGCCGGCGATCCATCCCGGCTGAACCGCGTCGCTTCGCGCCGCTCATCGTTGCGTTTCGGTCGAAATACACCCGGGCCAGTTCTCCCAGTGGGGGCTCCTCCCTCACGCGCCTTGTCAGCCGGGCGCCTCGCCCCCACCGGGAGAACTGGCCGGTCTCGGCGCTCACGTGGGTTTCACCACAGGCTGCTGGGACAGCCACGAACTCGGCGGCCACCTGCACCCCCCAGGACGAGGCTGTCGGGGGCGAGTCGAAGGGCAGCGTCAGTCGCGTAGCTGTCGATCGCAGCGATTAGGGCGCTGTCCGCCTGCTGGGGAGCTGTCATGCAGGCGGCGCCCCGGCGGCTGCGAGGGCACGGGGCCGTTCCGCGTGGACATGGTCCGCAGCTTCCCGGATTCCGTAACGGAGGCGGGCCTTGCCCGGCTACTCGAACCCGTCGAGCTGCTGGACGAGAAGATCGAACGCCAGCTCGGCTACCGAATTCTGCAAGTGGGTGACGTAGTTGCGTGGCCCGCAGGAGCGAGCCCGGACGACTGCGTGCTTCGGCCGGAGCGGGGCCAGATCCAAGGCTACTACTCGACCGCCCGGGAGTCTGGCGCCTAGGCCAGCCCGCAGTGCGCGGAGTTCTACTACACCCCGAGCCTAGTGACGGATTGGTGTCCGGAGTGCGAAGAACACCCCCGGACGCACGACGGCAAGTACATGGACGCCGTCACCCTGCACGAAATCATCCATCTGTTCGGGTTCAACCACGACACGGAGGTAGACCCGAGTTTGCGCGGCCAGGGGGAGTCGAAATGTCCGTTCCGCTCACCACCGTCACCAGGCCGGATGCGGAAGCGGTGCTGTGGGAAGACATCGACCTGCTGCGCTGCATCTTCCCGAAGGGCGGGTGAGTCCGCGCGTTCAGCGGATCGAGAGCAGATAGCCGCCGCAGGCTCTCGGCCCGCCGCAGTCCCAGCTTGGTCCGGATGTTGTTACGGCCCAGCCCTAGTCCTGAACCTCCCCCGGTGCTTTTCCCAACAGCTCGCGTAGCGCGGGATCACCGTGCTGCTCCAAGAGTATGTCCTGGAAGGTCGAAGCCCGGTTGCGCGCATGTTCCAAGTACGCCGCTTCCGCATCGGTCAGCGGGGTCGTCACGTCCGCGCGCGCCAGGCCGCGCCAGTAATGCAACTCTTCGAGATCAGCCGTCAGCTCGCCGCTCACAAGTTGCTCTCGCCAAGTCGGATCCCGCTCGTCTTGCAGGATCGCGTTGACTCGCTCGATGGAGGCTTCATCGAGGACCGCCAGAAGCCCCGGGAGTGTTGAAGTGTCCACTTCCCCGAGCCAGTCCGTATTCGATGCCCCGGCTCGTTGCGCCTCCTGCGTCGCGGACGTGTTCGGGGAATCGGGATTGCACGCTGTCCATGCGCCGAACAAAGCGAGGAAAACCACGCCTGCTGCGCTGCACAGCTTTTTCTGGCATTGCTTCATGGGTGTTCACCATAACCGGTGTCCGGCGCGACTCGTGGACCCGAGCCAAAGACTCAGCGAGCGTGACCTCCAGAAGGTTGAGCCAGTAGGTTTCCGTCGGCTGGCCCGCCTCGGAAAGCCGGGTGCTGACGTATGCGAGCCTTCAGCGCGTCAAGGTCAGGCACGGAACCTCACCACCTTCCCCTCCGCCCCGTGAGGAACGCGGCCCACTGGTCCATGAGCACCCGCCGACGCGCGTACAAGTCAGAGCGAAAATACGCGCCCTCGACTCCCCCGACCGTGTGGGCCAGGGCGGCTTCGGCGACCTCCCGAGGCTTTCCGGTCTCGGCGCACCAATCGCGAAACGAGCTGCGGAAGCCGTGAACGGTCCCCCGTTCCGCAAGCCCCTGATCTCGCAGAATCTTCGTCAGGGTCATCGGGGAGAGGGGCCGGCCCGGCCCCTGCGGCGACGGGAAGATCAGCCCGCTCCCCTCGTCCAGTACTCGCGCCCGCTCAAGAACGACCAGCGCCGCACGGTTCAGCGGGACGCGATGCTCCCGGCCTCCCTTCATTCGCTCACCGGGAATCCGCCATTCCTTCGCCTCGAAGTCCACCTCCGCCCAAGTCGCGGCCCGCGCTTCTCCGGATCGAGCCGCCGTCAGGATCAGGAACCGGAGGCAAAGTTTGGCCGCCTTGCTCGCCTTCGACCCATCCACGGTTTCAAGCGCCGCCGCTACTTCCTGGTACGGCAGCGCCCGGAAGTGCGCCTTGACGGCCGGCATGGCCGGCAGCGCGCCCTCGATTCCTTCCCCGGCCACGTTCTGCTCGACGTAGCCATGCGCCCAACACCATCGCAGCACGGCACGCTTTCGCTGCAGGAGGCGGTGAGCGGTCGCACCATCCGGGATTGTGAGAGGGTGGGACACTCACGTCGGCGGAGCGCAGCGTCATCAGCCCTGGTTTCGCGCTCCCGCGCGATGCCGACCAGGAGGTCGGCGTTCCCTGGCCTTTGCGCCAGCGCGTGTACTGCCGGACCTGAAAAAACAAATGGCAGCGAACTTTGTTCGCTGCCCGCGAGACCGGGGGGAAAGTGTGAAAGGGGGGCTACCGCCCCCCTTTCACAATCAAACAGCTCGAATCGCGAATCCCGGAGGGATTTGCGATTCCGGCGCGAAGCGCCGGGGGGTCCGGAAGGGGGCGCCCACCTCCCAACCGATCAAGCCCCAACCACAATCTCAATCGGGCGCCCCCTTCCGGACCCCTCGACCGAGCGGAGGGGGTGGGATTCGAACCCACGGTACCGTTGCCGGTACACCAGCTTTCCGGGCTGGCCAATTCAGCCACTCTTGCACCCCTCCGGGTTCCGGCGGAACGGGGAATGCTACCCCGCTACGGCTCGGGTCGACACGAAGGCTGCGGTTCGGGCAACCGGAATCCCGCACGAGCCAATCAGGGTGGTGACGGGGGACTTTCCCCTCGACAGACGAAGGCGAGAACGCTGATCGGCGCGACGGCAAACCGCGCTGGCGGGTGGCTCCCTCTTGAAGCATCCTCGCGACTTCGCTGGCGTTAGTCTCTCCGTCTCATGAGTCCTCCCGGAGGCCTGTTCGGCGGTCCGCCCGGCCCTGATCCGCAGCCGCCCGCGAACGACGTGGAGCCGGCGGTGCAGGAAGCCGGAATCGTGAGCGAGGCCGAGGGGCAGATCCCGCCCGAACCGACTGCCGCGGCGGATGCGCCGGCCAGCGAACCGCAGAATCCGGCGCCCGTCGCCGGTGACTCGGCGGCGACCCCGAAGACGCCTTCCTCTGCGCGCGCCGACGACTACCAGGTGCTGGCGCTGCGCTACCGCCCCCAGACCTTCGCGGACCTGGTGGGGCAGGAGGCGATCGCCCGCACTCTTCAGAACGCGATCCGGAAGAACCGTATCTGGCACGCATTCCTGTTCGCCGGGCCTCGGGGGGTGGGAAAGACCACCACCGCCCGGATTCTCGCGAAGGCGCTCAACTGCTCGGCCGGCGAAGGCCCGAATCCGGAGCCCTGCGGAACGTGTCCTTCCTGCCGCGAGATTGCCGGCGGTTATTCACGGGACGTGCCCGAGATCGACGGCGCGAGCAACAACAGCGTGGAAAAGGCGCGCGAAATCATCGAGACCGCGCACTACACCCCGTCGCGCGACCGGTTCAAGATCTTTCTGGTGGACGAAGTCCACATGCTGAGCGGGGGCGCTTTCAACGCGCTCCTGAAGACGCTCGAGGAACCCCCTCCCCACGTCAAGTTCATCTTCGCCACTACCGAGATCCATCGAATCCCGGACACCATCCTCTCGCGCTGTCAGGAGTTCGAATTCCGCGCCGTGACCCAGCGGGTCGTGGTCGAACGGCTGCGTCACATCGCGGACGATCAGGGATTCGAGGTCGCGCCGGAGGCCCTGGCCCAGATCGCCCGGTTCGGGCAGGGGAGCCTCCGGGATGCGCTATCGGCGCTCGACCAGGTGATCGCGGCGGTGGACGGAGCGGTCACCGCCGAGGATGTGAGTGAGGTGATCGGGGTTCCGAACGTGCAGATCTGCCGCCGCGCCAGCGTAGCGATCGTCGAAGGAGACCGCCGGGCGGTCTTCGAAATCGTCGAGGAACTCGTGAGCGAGGGCCGGGATCTGAAGCACTTCGTCACCCTGCTCATGCACTACCTGCGGGACCTCACGGTGGTTCGGGTGGCGCCCGACCGGCCCGACCTCCTGGAGTGGCCGCAGGAGCGCGAGCGGCTCGCCGAATTCGCGGACCGCTTCAGCGAGGAAGATCTGCTGCGGAGCCTCGATGTCCTCACCCGGATCGAAGACGGATTGCGCTGGTCCCCCGAGCCCAGGTTCCACCTCGAGATGGCGCTGCTGCGACTGGTCGAAATGCCGCGCCTGGCCGCGTTCGACCGCCTTCTCGAGCAGCTTGACCAGCCTGGCGCCAAGACGGCGGCGCCGAACACCGGCGGTAGCGGCTCCCCTCCGGCGAAATCGCCCACCCCCGCTTCTCCAGCCCCATCCCAGGCCCCTTCCGAGTTAACGGCCGAATCAACGGCGTCCGGAAGCAGCGGCTTGCTCGACCTGGCTCCACCCCCCATTGTCGAGAAGTATCAGAAGACCTTCGGAGGCACTATCGTTTCGGCGAGGCCTCTGCCGGGAGAGTCCCCCTTGGAATCGGAGCACTAGCAGCCTGTGGACAAAGTCACGCGGCATTCCCGAGCCAGAAGAGATGGGGGTCGGGTGCCCCCGTCCCCCGTCTCTTCCGCTCCGGGGTCTCCGCGGTGCTGGCGCCCCGCTCCGGAAGCGACCGGCGATGCATCCCGGCTGAACCGCCCCCCCACCGGGAGAACTGGCCAACCTCGGCGCTCACGTGGGTTCCACCACAGGCTGTTCACCGCGTCGCTGCGCGCCGCTCATCGTTGCGTTTCGGTCGAAATACACTCGGGCCAGTTCTCCCGGTGGGGGCTCCTCCCTCACGCGCCTTGTCAGCCGGGCGCCTCACCGGTCTCGGTACTCACGTCACTTTATCCACAGGTTGCTAGGGGTAAGCCATACTCAGGAAAGTCCATTGTCGTCCCGGGACGGAAGTTCCGGTGCGAAGGAGGAAAACGAGCGATGTTTTCGAAAATTCACCAGGTCACCCAGCAGATGGGACAGCTCCGCAAGCTCAAGCGGCAGATCGAGTCCCTGGAGGGTGAAGGAGCCGCCGGTGGCGGCATGGTCAAGGTGCGGATGAATGGCGCCCGCCAGGTGCGGCGGGTGACGATCGACCCGGAAGCGGTGCGTTCCGGTGACGTGGAACTTCTCGAGGACCTGGTGAAGGCGGCGATCAATGACGCCTCCCGGAAGATCGAGCAGCAGATGCAGGAAAGGCTGGGTTCGCTCGAAGAACTCGGACAGCTCACCGGCGGTAAATGAGCGGCCTGCCGGAGCCGCTGTCACGACTCATCGGTGAGCTGAGGCGACTCCCGGGGATCGGGGAAAAATCCGCGCAGCGAATCGCGTTCCACCTGCTCCAGGGAGGACGGGAGCGTGCCGAAGCCCTCGGAGCTGCCGCGTCCACCCTGCATGACCGGGTGTCCCGGTGCCGCGTGTGCGGCAACTTCGCCGATGCCCAGCCCTGCGCTTATTGCAGGAACTCGAGCCGCGACGACGCGGTGCTCTGCGTCGTCGAGGATCCGGCAGACATCGAGGCCGTCGAAAAAGCGAAGATCTTCAACGGTCGGTACCACGTGCTGGGCGGCATCGCTTTCCCCCCTCACGGAGATCCGGAGGAAGAGCGCAGCCTGGCCAGCCTGCTCCAGCGGGTCCGCGACGGCCACTTCGAAGAAGTGATCGTGGCCACGAATCCCACCCACGACGGGGAGGCGGCCGCCGCCTGGCTGGCGCACCTGTTGAAGCCTCAGGGCATTCGGGTGACTCGCATCGGAATCGGCATCCCGATGGGAAGCGAATTGGTCCACACCGACGAGACCACCATGGCGGAGGCGCTGCAACACCGCAGCGCTCTCTGAGCGGACGACCGTCGTCGAGTCGGACGGCGTCGAGCCAGCCTGGGGCGCGCTCGGGACGTTCAGAATCCGAGTTCGGAATGTGACCCAAGGCGAACGAGCCGCAACGTCTCTGCGTCGGGCTTTTGGTAGATCAACACCAGGTCGGGCCTCACGTGGCAGTCGCGATGATCAGCCCACCCGCCGCTGAGGGCATGGTCGTGGCACCGAGGTTCCAAGGGCTGATCGTTGGCGAGGGCTTCCACGAGGGGCGCCACGCTGGCGTCGGGAGATGCACGCGATGCCGGCCCCCTGGATTCCCGCTGGTAGTCGCGCTCCAACAGCCGGTGGTGGAACCCGGGTGAGCGCCGAGAGCGGTCAGTCCTCCCGGTGGGGGCGAGGCGCCCGGCTGACAAGGCGCGTGAGGGAGGAGCCCCCACCGGGAGAACTGGCCCGGGTGTATTTCGACCGAAACGCAACGCAGAGCGCCGCAAAGCGCCAGTTCTCCCGGTGGGGGGGCGGTTCAGGCGGGATGGATCGCCGCTCGAGCCCCCACCGGGAGAACTGGGCCGCGTGGGTTTCACCACAGGTTGTTAACTGGCTGGTGCGCTCAATCGTCCGCATGCAGATCGTCGAGGAGGGTCTGCACGCTGTTGAACCGGGGGAGTCCGCCCTTGCGAGCTTCCTTCATTGCCTCGATCGTGACCGCGTTGGGAACCAGAGGTGCGAACGGCAGCGCCTTCTCGTGCGCCACCCTGGTGAGCAGCAACCGCACGGCGTCGGAAATGGTCAGACCCATGGCGGCCAGCACAGCGGCCGCTTCCTCCTTCACGGCCCCGTCGATGCGAGCCTGCACGAGTTGATTCGCAGCCAAAGCCCTGATCCTCCTTGTCGGATGAACTTGTCGGATGAACTTGTCGGATGAATGACATTGTGATTCAACTTCTCCCGTCCAACAAGTTCTGGAGGTCGGCGCAACAAGCGCCCCATCCTTCCGCGCGGCTCCCTCCCGAAACGCCTACCGGCTGAGGGCCGAGGCGTGGACGACCGCGCAGCCGAGGGTGAGCGCCTGGCCGGCCCCTTTCTCGTTCGTGAAGTGCCGCTCCTGGCCGAGGCCGAGGCCCGATGAACCTTTGTACGCCGCCCGGCTGATGCCCCGGAGCGCGCGCAACACCCGGTCTGCCGAAGGCCGTCCGCTCGCGATCGGCTCTTCGAGCAGATAGGACCGGGTCAGCGCCGGCCAGTGGGGCTTCAGCAATTCGGGGTCGCCGAAAATCTCGGTCCCGACGATCCGCGGACCGTGGGTCACGACGAATCCGTACTGTCCGGGAAGTGGCCCGAGCCGCGCCAGCTCTTCCGCCGCCGCCCCCCGGTCCCGGTCGCGAGTGAAAACCTTGTCGGCGTCCGCAATGGCCGCAGTTGGCGAAGACATCCGCATCTCGCGAAGGGACTCGTCGATCCTGCCCCAGACTTCGCCCTGGGCGCCTCGGCGCGCGGACGCGGTTCCCGCCTGTGCGGCCACCGCGTCGTGGATCGTCCGCCGTACCCGGCGGGGCGTACTGGTCGCGGCCGACTGGAAATCGCGTTGCCGGCCCCAGCGCCCCGCTTCCAGGCAGGACACCGGAATCTCCAGGGTCGCCCCCGCGGCAACCAGCACACTGATGTTGACGGTGCGGTTCTGCTTCCCACCGATGAACTGCTCGCCCTCGATCAGGAGCAGCGGGGTCTTCCCCGGATTGGTCACGGTGAGATCAGGAACGGAGGCATCATTCAATTCGTCGATGACTCTCTCCGCTGCCGGCCCCGTGGCAATTTCAGGAACGTCGTTGCCGGTGAGGTAGACCGGGAAGAATGAGATCCCGGCGCGGGTGATCGGGCGGCCGATCGCTGCCGTCTCGAGATTCGGGGAAAAGAACCCATTTTCGTTGCTCATGGTGCCTCCTTGTGCCTGATTGCATGATGCGCTCGAGACTAGGGGCTTGGTAGGACAGAACCTGTCGCCGGCAGTCGGGATTCCCCAATCTGACTGCTTGCGCGGGGGAACCTCGCCCTGCGGGGGCGTCGTCCAAAACGACCGGCTCCCGCGATTCAGGACGTGCGCCGGCCCCCCGCCAGCCACCGGTAGCCTGACTCCGCGCGATTTCAGGGCTGCCAGCGGCCGGTGGGCCGCGTGACGCGAGTGCCGAAGCCGGAGAGGCGTCCGCACCGGGAGAAACCCTCATGATCGGGTCCTCCTGCACACCCTCGCCCGTCATGAAAAAGACGCGGCCCTCACCTTGGCATGGCGCAACGTCATCGGCCCTGGTTTCGCGCTCCCGCGCGGTGCCGGTGTGAACCGGCGTTCCCTGGCAGCGCGCCATCCGAGCTGTTGGCGTCCCGGCGCGACTGGTTTTTCACAGCAACTGGCTCGGTGTATTTCGAGCGAAGCGCAGCGATGAGCGCCGCGAAGCGGCGCGGTTCAGCCGGGATGCATCGCCGGCCGAACGCCGCGTCACGTTGTCTGCCGGCTGCTAAACTCACTCGCCTTTCCGTGAGCGCCTTCCTGAATCCACGGTAGCTCAATGGCAGAGCAGCGGACTGTTAATCCGTTGGTTGTAGGTTCAAGTCCTACCCGTGGAGCCAGGCGCCCCATCTTTCGACCGGGAGGTTGGTCGGGATGACGAGGGCGCTCTTCCTCGGGCTGATTCTCGGGTTCCTAACGGTACCGGCGCTGGCGGATCCTGGCCGGGAGCCCGCCGAGGAACGGTCGGAAGTGGCCGAGACGGCCCAGGACGACGCCGACGACCAGCCGGCCGTGGACTTTCACTTCCGGCTCCGCGGACGGTTCATCGACGAACTCTCGGACCTCGGCGACGTCACGATCCAGCGCCTGTCGGCCTGGTCCGACACCAGGATCGGGGACCGCGTTCAGATACGGGCTACCTACGACGTGGGTGACACTCGTATCCACGATCTCTGGGTGCAGTACGACCTTGGCGGGGGCATCCGGCTGCGGGCCGGCCGCAGCGCCCCGTTGTGGCTGGCCGAGTTCACCGACGCCCCCTTCGGCTTCCAGATGATTGGCGCGGCGCACGGAGCGGCGCTCACCTGGACGCGGGAAACGGGAGTCTTCCTTTTCGTGGACCGGGGGGGCTACAGCGGACGGGTGCACGTCGTGAACGGGTCGGGCTGGAAGGCGGACGAAAACGGCTTCAAGGACGTGCTGGCCAGCGTCGGCCGCAGCTTCGCGGCCGGCGGAGGAACCTGGAAGTTGGACGTGGGCCACTATGAAGGGCGCGACGGGCCGGCCGACGACCTGACTCCGAAGCGGCAGACGGCGGTCCATCTCGATGGCACCCTCGGTGACCAGACGTTCCGCAGCTCGGTGTACCAGCGCGAGCAGAACGGACGCTCACACGTTGGCGGCTTTGCCCGGTTTCGGAAGCGGCTTCCACCGGGTCTGTGGGGCGGAGTGGAGATCGGGGGGGAATCGAATCATGGCTCCGTGGACGATCCCGGCAACATGAGCTACTTCAAGGTGGGAACCCGCTACGAGCTTCCCTGGATCCTGACGCACCTGGCGGCGGACTACCGCGTGCGGTTCGGGACCATCTCGGACCACGAAGTCTTCGTCGCCTTCCAGTGGGTCTTCGACTTCAAGAATCCAAGACGGAACTGAGCCGTAGCGGGCAAGCCCCGCCGGTTCGTCAGAAGAGGGCCGTAGCGGCGTAGTTCCGAAAACCGCCGCTCCCAATAAGCGCGGCGACGCCCTTGATGTCCGCGGAGAGGGCCCGGTCCCGGGTGTAGGGCGGGGAGATCCTCCGCACGGCGCCGAGCGCCTCTTCGAGGGTTTCGGAACTTCTCGCCGGGCGGTGGAACTCCACTCCCTGGGCTGCCGCGAGAAGCTCGACGGCAACGATGTGCTCGAGGTTGTCGAGCATGTCGTGGAGCCGCCGCGCCCCGTGGGTCGCCATGCTGACGTGGTCTTCCTGGTTGGCGGAGGTGGGAATACTGTCCACGCTGGCCGGATGGGCGAGGCCCTTGTTCTCGGAGGTCAGCGCCGCCGCGGTGATTCCGGCCATCATGAAACCGCTGTTCAGTCCGCTGTCGTGGACCAGGAAGGCGGGGAGGCTGCTGAGGTGCGGGTCCACGAGCAGCGCCGTGCGCCGCTCGGAGAGCGATCCGATTTCGGCGATGGCCAAAGCCAGCATGTCGGCAGCGAAGGCGACGGGTTCGGCGTGGAAGTTGCCTCCGGAGAGCACCTCACCCGAATCGGGAAAGACCAGGGGGTTGTCGGTCACCGCGTTCGCCTCGGTTTCGAGGAGCGCCGCGGTTTGGCGGAGCAGGTCGAGACAGGCGCCCATCACCTGGGGCTGGCAGCGGACGGAGTAGGGGTCCTGAACCCGGTCACAGGTGAGGTGCGAGGCGCGGATTTCGCTGCCGCGCATCAGTTCCCGCAGGACGCCAGCCACGGCAATCTGTCCCTGGGTGGCCCCGGACTGCGTGGATGCGGCTGTCGAAGGGGACATCGCTGCCCTTGACCGCATCGGTGGACATCGCACCGGCCACCAGCGCCGCCGCCAGCACGTTCTCGGTCCGAAAGGCGGCGGCGAGCGCCAGGGCGGTCGAGACCTGGGTCCCGTTCAGGAGCGCAAGCCCCTCCTTCGGCGCGAGCCGCACCGGCTCCAGCCCGACCCTTCGGAGAGCTTCCCCGCCGGGCAGGAACTCCCCGCCGGGCAGGAATTCCTTGCCGATCCGCGCCTCCCCTTCCCCGATCAGGACCCCGGCCAGATGCGCGAGCGGCGCCAGATCTCCGGACGCGCCCGGCGGAGCCTTTTGCGGGAATCCGGGGATAGACGCCGTGCTCGAGGAGCGCGCCGAGAACCTCGACGATCTCGATGCGGACACCCGAGTGGCCGCGGGCGAGCGCCATCAGCTTCGTCAGGATCACGAGGCGCACGACGCCGTCGCCGAGATCCTCGCCCACCCCCGCCGCGTGCGAGCGAACGATGTTCTCCTGGAGCTGCGCGAGTTCGTCGTCGCCGATTCGGACATGGGCGAGATGCCCGCAGCCGGTGTTGACCCCATAGATGGGCCGGCCTCCCTTGATCGCGTCTTCGATCGTGTGCGCGGCGGCGGCGATCCGCCGACGCGCCCCGCCGCCGAGGACGACGGTCACCTCGTCCAGCCAGGCTTTGCGCAGGACTTCGAGCGGGACCGGCGCCTCGCCGACCTCTATCCTCATTCCTTTCCACCCGATTCCTTGATGCCCGGGACCATGGGAAGGTTGAGCCGATGTTCGCGGGCGCAGGCGATGGCGTCCTCGTAGCCCGCGTCGGCATGCCGCATCACTCCGGAGGCCGGGTCGTTCCAGAGCACCCGCTCGATGCGGCGATCGGCTTCTTCGCTCCCGTCGCAGACGATGACGAACCCGGCGTGCTGCGCGTACCCCATCCCGACGCCGCCGCCGTGATGGATCGAAACCCAGGTGGCGCCGCTCGCGGTATTCAGCAAGGCGTTCAGGAACGCCCAGTCCGAGACCGCATCGGAGCCGTCGCGCATCGCCTCGGTTTCGCGGTTGGGGCTCGCGACCGATCCACTGTCGAAGTGATCGCGGCCGATGACGACGGGGGCTTCCAGTTCTCCCGTGCGGACCATCTCGTTGAACGCGAGGCCGAGTCGGTGGCGTTGGCCCAGCCCCACCCAGCAGATGCGCGCCGGCAGTCCCTGAAACTGGATGTTCTCCCGAGCCGAATCCAGCCAGTGGTGGAGATGCGGATCGTCGGGGATGAGTTCCTTGACCCGGGCGTCGGTGCGGTAGATGTCTTCGGGATTTCCCGAAAGCGCCGCCCAGCGAAACGGTCCGATCCCCCGGCAAAAGAGGGGCCGGATATAGGCGGGCACGAAACCGGGAAAGTCGAATGCGCGGTCAACGCCGCCACCGAGCGCCTCCTGGCGGATGTTGTTGCCGTAGTCGAAGGTGGGCACCCCGGCATCGTGGAAACCCAACATCGCGCGGACATGGTCGGCGATGGAGCGGACGGCGGCGGCCGCGACGGCGTCGGGGTCGCTCGCCCGGCGTGCATGCCACTCCTCGACGCTCCACCCCGCCGGCAAATAGCCGTTGGCCGGATCGTGCGCCGAAGTCTGGTCGGTCAGGGCGTCGGGGCGGACGCCGCGGGCGAGGAGTTCGGGAAGGATTTCCGCGGCGTTCCCGAGGAGACCCACGGAGCGCGGGGTGCGGGCCCGGACCGATCCCTCGATCAGTGACAGCGCCTCGTCCACCGTGTCGGCCCGGGTGTCGAGGTATCCCGATGCGATTCGTTTTTCGATCCGGTCGGCCTGGCACTCGATCGCCAGCAAAGAGGCGCCCGCCATCTTCGCCGCGAGCGGCTGGGCCCCGCCCATGCCCCCAAGTCCGGCGGTCAGGATCCAGCGGCCGGCCAGGTCGCCGCCGTAGTGCTGGCGGCCCAGTTCCACGAATGTTTCGTAGGTTCCCTGGACGATTCCCTGGCTGCCGATGTAGATCCACGACCCGGCGGTCATCTGGCCGAACATCATCAGACCCTTCCGGTCGAGTTCCCGGAAGTGCTTCCAGGTGGCCCAGGCGGGGACGAGGTTGGAGTTGGCGATCAGCACGCGCGGGGCATCGGGGTGGGTCCGGAAGACGCCGACCGGCTTGCCGGACTGGACGACGAGGGTTTCGTCCGCTTCCAGTTCACGGAGCGTCTTGACGATCGCTTCGTAGGCGGCGTGGTTGCGCGCCGCCTTGCCGATTCCTCCGTAGACGACCAGATCCTCCGGCCGTTCCGCAACTTCCGGGTCGAGGTTGTTCATCAGCATGCGGAGCGGCGCCTCGGTGAGCCAGCTCTTCGCCGAGAGGTTCGGGCCGGTGGGAGCCCTGACGGCTGGACGACGGACGGCTGCGGGCTGAACGGGTTTCATGACGATTCCTCGTGCCGTGATGATGGCATGCGGCGCTGCATTTGGGGTCTCGATCAGTGGCCGGCTCCGAGACCAGCCATCGCGGCGGCGAAGTGTCTTGCGGTGTCGGCGCGATCCACGTGTTCGCCGCCCACGACTCTCCACTCGCCGTGGACCATGACCCGCTCGATCGGTAACGGGTAGCCCGAGAACACCAACGCATCGAGCAGGGTGTCGGGGTCGTGCCCGGCGAGCATCGGGTCGTCGGGATCGAGCACCACGAGGTCGGCGGGCGCGCCGGGCGCCAAGCCGAATTCGCGCTGTCCGCTGGCCTGGGCGCCCCCCGCCAGCGCCCGGCCGAAGAGTTCCTGGCCCACGTGAAGTTCCGCGATGGAAGCGACGTTGCGGGATTGTGAGCGGAGACGTTGTCCGTACTCGAGCCAACGGAGTTCCTCGAAGGGGTTGATCGTGGCCTGGCTGTCGGAGCCGATCGCGATCCGGCCCCCGGCGCGAAGAAAATCCTCGAGCGGGAAAAGGCCGTCACCGAGATTGCCCTCCGTGCTGGGGCAGAGGCAGACGACCGCACCGGACGCGGCGAGATCCCGGGTTTCCCCCTTGTCGAGGTGGGTAGCGTGGACCAGGCACCAGCGCCCGTCGACCTCGAAGCGGTCCAGCAGCCAACGCACCGGGCGGCATCCATGGGCGGCAAGGCAGTCCTCGACCTCCCGCCGCTGCTCGGCGATGTGGATGTGCATCGGCGCGCCGGAGGCGGCAGCGCGCGCCGCCACCTTTCGGAGCGAGGGTTCCCCGACCGCGCGCAGGCTGTGGGCGCCGATCCCGACCGTGACCGGCCCGGAGACGGCGCCGGCCGCCCGTTCGTGATGGGCCAGGAAGTCCTCGACATCCATCGCAAACCGCCGCTGCCTCGCTTCGGGCTCGGGACGGTCGAACCCGGCACGTTCGTAGAGCACTGGGACATAGATCAGCCGAATGCCGCTTTGGCGGGCCGCCCGGCAGAGCGCCTGGAACATGACGTCCCCATCGCCGCGGCCCGTCTGGTCCCGGAACAGGTAGTGGAACTCGACGACCGACGTGTAGCCGCTCGCCAGCATTTGTGCGTACGCCTGTCGCGCGATGGCCGCGAGCGTGCCGGGCATCGAGCCTGCCGGTGAGTTCGTACATGCGCTCGCGCCAGGTCCAGAACGAATCGCGGCCAGTGGCCGAGCGATGTTCGGTTCGACCCGCCAGCGCGCGCTGAAAGGCATGGCTGTGGGCATTCGCCAGACCGGGGATGACGATCCCCGCCTCCAGATCCTTGAGGTCCTCGAGTTCCGGTACGGCAGTCAGCGGTTCGCCCACGGAGACCTCCGCGATTTCCCCGCCGCGAACGACGATCAGGACATCGTCCGCCCATCCGCTTCGCAGCAGCGCGCGGCGCGCCAGAATCCGAGTCACTGTTCTCTACTGAAGTCCGTCACACGGTATTGTCGAACCGCTCTCCATCGCAAACCACATGGACCCTTGGGACCTGCTCCTGACCGACGCCCGCATCGCCACGATGCGCGCGGGCGGCGGAGGCGCCTACGGCGCGATCGAAGACGGGGCACTCGCGATCCGGGACGGAGCGATCGCGTGGGTGGGACCCCGATCGAACCTGCCCGCTCAGCGGGGGCGGCAGATCCGTTCGCTCGAGGGACGCTGGCTCACCCCGGCGCTGATCGATTGCCACACCCATCTTGTCTTCGGGGGAGATCGGGGCGCCGAGTTCGAGGCGCGGCTCGGAGGGGCCAGCTACGAGGAACTGGCGGCTTCCGGCGGCGGGATCATGGCCACGGTGCGCGCCACCCGGGCGGCCTCCACGGAAGAGCTCTACCGAAGCGCGCTCGGCCGGCTGGAGGCGATGGCCGAGCAGGGAACCGCCACGGTGGAGATCAAGTCCGGGTACGGATTGGACGGCGATACCGAGATCCGGATGCTGGAAGTGGCGCGCCGGCTCGGCCGCGCCTCGGGGCTGACCGTGAGGACCACGCTCCTGGCGGCGCACGCGGTGCCCCCGGAGTTCGCGGGAAGGCCGGACGACTACCTGGCGTTCGTCGGCGACGAAGTGATGCCCCGGGTGGTGGAGGCGGGTCTTGCCGATGCCGTGGACGCTTTCTGCGAGGGGATTGCGTTCAACGCCGCGCAGATTGCGGGTTTGTTCGAGCGCGCCCGGGCGCTTGGGCTGCCGGTCAAGCTGCATGCCGATCAACTGAGCGACGGAGGCGGCGCGGAACTCGCGGCCCGGTTCCGGGCGCTCTCCGCCGACCATCTCGAATACACCTCCGCCGCCGGAATCGAAGCCCTGGGCCGCGCCGGAACGGTGGCGGTGCTGCTGCCCGGGGCGTGCCTGACGCTGGACGAAAGCCGGCGGCCTCCCGTCAGCGCCTTGCGCCGGTGCGGAATACCGATGGCGGTTGCCACCGATTGCAACCCGGGGACCTCGCCGCTCGGCTCGCTTCCGGAAGCGATGGCGCTCGCCTCCCGCCTTTTCGGATTGACGCCCGCGGAGTGTCTGGCCGGGGTGACCCGGCATGCCGCGCTGGCGCTGGGGCTTCAGGGCGACCGGGGGACGCTGGAGGTGGGGAAACGGGCGGACATCGCGATCTGGGATATCGGCCACCCGCGCGATCTGTCCTACTGGCTCGGCCGCCGCCAACTCGCGGGTCTCCTGGTGGCAGGACGGGACCGTCCCGGGTTTCGCGCCGTCGGTCTTGGGTGCGACTCGGGGTAGGTGCTGCCAGCCAAGCGGGCGAAACCGAGTCACCCCGTCAGTACGCGGTGACCCTCTCCGCCGACCAGTACGAGCGACTGATGGAGATCGTGCGGTCCATGCTCGAACTCCGGGCCGAGATCGCGACTTCGGTGGCTCGGGCATCGACGAGCGCCGCCAAGGAGCCGGAATAGCTGGCTGGGGCGTCTCGCCTCTCGCCGTTGCTCCCGGTGATGAAGGCCTCGCTGGGGTATCGACAATCCACGGTCTGGGATTGTGCAACCCGCCCGCCGACTGGCGGCCGAGAAAACGCTGCCTGCAGAGAAGGTTCCTCCCGGCATCCATCCCTGAACAAGCGCGCCCGTTGCGCGGAGGGCCGGCGCGCGGCCTCTACGGCGGGTCCAGAATCCTGAGCGCAATGGTGTTCGAAAACGTCGCGCCCGCGCCGACGAAGGAAATTGAAAAAAGCTCACCAGCCTCCAGTTCCTCCTCACCGTCCGCGATCGCCTTCACGCGGAACTCGAAGGTGCCCGACTCTCCCGCGGAGAACGGGCCGAGTTCGAACTGCCGCGGCACCTCAAGGTCCTGTGAGGGATCCGCCCCTCGCCCCCGCCCGCGGACGGCCAAAATGAGGTTGACCCTTTCGGTGTCCCGATACACCACATAGGAAAGGGGAATGTCCAGGGTGCGCCCTTCCTGCAGCTCGCGGACCTCCCCGTAGCCCCATGGACTGCGAAAAAGCACCCCCGTGTACCAGGGAACGACTTGCGGGACGGCGTCCTCGCTCTCGTACACCTCACACGAGCTGTGGGAACACGCGAGGACCGGGCCGCCGTCGGCCTCCGGGCAGGCCAGGATCGTCATCGGCCACACCCCCGGCGGTGATGCTCTGGAGAGTCGGTTGCCATCCGCAGGATCCCAGTACACCCGGAATTCGTGGCGAACGCGGTCGCCGTCCGAGCGCACCCGCCAGTCCGTCACGTCGTACCACTCCCGGAAATCCAGGATCATGGCCTCCGACAGCGGGCTCTCGACGGACACGTCCACCACGGAGTACAGCCCTTGGAGATAACCGCCATATCGCAACTCGAGTCTTCTCGGTCCCTCCACCGTGACGGTGGCCGGCCCGCAGCGCGCGCTCGTCCGGTAGTCGCCCTCCAGCCGGATCCGGGGGGCCGGCGGCGGCGGTGGCGGCGGCAGGGATGGGGCGGAAGGCGTGTCACACCCCAAGAGCCCGGCGAAGACGCCGGCTCCGCATAAGAGCAGAACCACGGCACGGAGGGCGCCCCCGGCGGGTTCGATCCGCGACGGAATCATCGGGGGTGATGGTGGTCAGGAACCAGGGGGCGCCCGGCCTCATGGTGAGCGTGACCGGCCCGGTCCGCCGTCCGGCCGCCACAGAGAGCGGCGCCCCCAGGATCGTGTCCCGGAGCGCCGGGTTGGCGCCCCGCGCCAGGCGGGAGGCGTGGACATGACCTTCCCGAATCGGCTGCGCCCGCAGGACATACCCGCCGGGCGCGAGCCCGCCGATCAGGAAGGCGCCCGACGAATCGGTGAACCGGCCCACGCTCCCCTGAACGCTCCCGTCGGGCCCGAGCCGGCTGGCCAGCACGTACACCTCTCGAGCCGGTTCGCCGTCCTCGAGCAGCACGTTCCCCCAGATGGTCCCCGTGCTCTCGATCCAACCCGGCGCCGGGCGCGCCAGCGAGGCCCCGATCCGGTCATCCAGGGTGACACCCCAGCCGCGGGTCGCCGGCCCCATGATGGGCTGATTCGCCCAATAGGGCGGTGGCTGGTAGGGCGCGGGGGACCAGGGGGAGGGATGCCGGCGGAACGGATACGGGTCCACATGGCCGAGGCCGAGACAGTGGCCCAGTTCATGAACCACCACCAGCAATGCGCCGTCGCGCGACTCCGGCGAGTGGGGCTCAGGGATTGCGCGAAGATTGAGGCGGCAGCCGGTGATGGTGATGCTGGCCCACAAATCAAGCTCCTGCTCAAGGCGCGCTGAGCTAGGCCCCTCGTCAACGGGGCTGAGTTCGGAAACCCGCGGGAAGGTGGATTCCGTCGCAATCCTCCCGATTTCCCAGCGGATATCCGCGGTGGCGACGGACCTCCAGACGTCCATCGCCTCCTCGAACAGGCTCTTCACGTCGTGGATGTCGCGGTACGCCGGGTACCAGAGCGGCGAATCCACCAGCGTGAAGGACAGCGTCTCGCCCGGTCCCCAGGCCTCCGGACTCCAGGTCCCTTCCCAGACTGCGGGATCGAGCGAAAGATCGTGTTGGAACCCGCGCGATCCTTGAAGTTCGTTAAGGAAGGCGTATCCCCGGGCTCGGCGCGCGGCCCCGAACGTCCCGATCAGAGTAAGCCCCAGCAGGATCACGGCCGGTATCGGCCACCAGGACCCAAGGCGCCGCGGCCGCCTGCGTCTTTCTCTCCCGGTCATCGGTGGGCCTCCCCCAGAGATTCCCAATCTCCCCCCACTTGGGCGAACCACGCAGTGCCACACGGCGGCGATGGTCTCACATACCGGAGCGGTCTTGCGCAGTCACCGCGCGGCGCCCCGTGTCTCGCGATCTGACCTACTGGCTCGGCCGCCGCCAACTCGCGGGCCTCCTGGTGGCCGGACGGGACCGTCCCGGGTTTCGGGGCGCCGGTCTTCCGTGAGACTTCACGTCGCGCTCGCGAGCGGCCGGAATCCGCGCCTCGATTGAACCTTTCCGGTTCTTCGGACGTTTCGGAGGGCGCGGCGCCGTCCGCGTTCCCTTCACGATTCTCAGCAAAGGAGAAGCGATCCTCATGGCCAAGGCCAAGCACTACATCCCGAACCGCGCCAGCGCGGTCACCCCGTACCTCGTCGTCAGCGACGGACAGGCGGCGCTCGCCTGGTACCAGAATGTCTTCGGCGCCACCATCGACTCCTCGATGGAGGGGGAAAACGGCGCGGTGATGCACGCGGAACTACGTTTCGGACCGGACCAGATCTACCTCGCCCAGGAATTCCCGGGACCCCCCTCGGACGCCGGTTACGTCTCCCCCGAGACTCTTGGCGGGTCGACCGTCACGATCCACCTCTACGTCACGGACGTGGACGCGGTGCACGCGAAGGCCATGGCCGAGGGCGCCCGCGAGATCCAGGCTCCGACAGATCAGTTCTGGGGGGACCGCCACTGCTCCATCGTGGATCCCTTCGGCCATCGCTGGGGCGTCGCGACCCACGTCGAGGACCTCACCGAGGAGGAACTCGGAGCACGCGCGGCGGCCGCAGCAGCAGAGTTCGAAGCGCAGCAATAGGCTGCGAGCGCTGCATGTACCGCGGCTTTTCGGGCCGCGGTACTGGCCAGTTGGTCGGAACTGACGTCTCGCCGAGCCGGATCACTGCATCGGGCGGAGTTCCTTCCAGCGCTCGATGAAACCGACCGCGGCCTCGACGAAGGCTTCCGCATCCCGGCGGCCCCGCCCCAGGTCCGACGCCTCCAGATCGCGAACACTCCACACGCCGGTATCGGTGACCTCCCTGGTGGAGGTGCCCTTGCCGGTCTCTTCGGCCTTCAGATTCTCGGCAAGAAACACCAAGAGCGCCGTGGGATCTCCGTCGACCACTTCGGGAACCATTCGCTCCAGGTGCTCCGGCATGGTGAGCGTGGCGGTCCGGGCGCTCGCCAGGTCCACCAGATCGGGGATGAGATAGAGGGAACTCGACGTCTCGCCTACGCCTCCGTGCCGATCGAATACGGGGTCTTCGGAGGAGGACTCCTCGGGAGTTTCCTGGCGAAACGGTGCCGCCGCAGCGCCCAACTCGACGGCAATCCCTTCCGTCTCGTGATTGATGCGGTCCGCGATGTACTGGGAGATGACGCGATTGCCCCCGTGCGAGTTCAGGATCAGAAACCGGCGGAAGCCGTGTCGCATCAGGCTCCGGGCGGCCTCGAAGTAAACCTGCTGAATCGTTTCCGCCGGCAGGCTGACGGTTCCCGGAAAGCCCAGGTGATAGGGGGCATTGCCGACGAAGAGGATTGGCGCGACCAGCACGTCGGTTTGCTGAGCGACGAGCTTGGCGCGTTCGAGGCCGTTCAGGAAGTCGGTGCCGATGGGAAGGTGCGGCCCGTGCTGTTCGAGCGAGCCCACCGGCATGAGCACCATGTCGGTGCGGGTAAGGAGATCCTCGACTTCCGTCCAGCTCATGTGCGGCAGGTAGTTCTTGATCTTCGTTTCTCCCCAGAGCGGATTCGTCTGGGCGCCGAGGTTGCTCGTCGCCAAGAGCGTGGCGATGACGGCAACGGCGAACGTGTTCTTCGACATATGAAAGGCTCCTTGTTAGCGAAAGTGCGGTCCCCGTTTGAGAACCAGCTCTTCGGTGGACGTGATCGCTCTCCCGTACTCCGGCTGTAGGTATTTCGCGAGGAAGGCGAGCTGTTTGGTCCAGGCGTCGATGCGGTGTTCCGGCTTCCGGAAACCATGGGGCTCGCCAGGGTAGGTGAAATAGGCGTGCGTCTTGCCGTGCTTCGACAGGGCTTTGACGAACTGGGTGGACTCGTAGGGAGGCACCTGGGGATCTTCCTCCCCGTGCATCACGAGTAGCGGTGTCTCGATGCGGGCGACGTCCAGCAGGACGTTCGCCTGGCGATAGACCTCGGGCTTTTCGGCGGGCGTGCCGCCCATCTTCATGATCCACCGGATCGCGGAGCCTCGGTTGGTGCGCTCGATATAGGTCGCCCGATCCGTGACGCCGAAGAGCTCGACGGCCGCCTGGAAGAGTTCCGGAACCTTGGTGACCGCGTAGGCGACCATGGTTCCGCCGTGACTGCCGCCGCCGATGCCGAGCCGCGCCGGGTCCGCCAGCCCGCCTTCGACGAGATACCGGGCACCCGCGGCGACGTCGTCCAGCTCGCCGCCACCGCTGTCCTCCACATTGAGGTTGCGGAACGCCTCGCCGTAGCCCCGGCTTCCGCGGTAGTTCGGCTGCAGCACGACGTAGCCCTCCTGGGTCAGGAAGAGCGCCCACGGGTCCCAGTTGAAGACGTCCTGTCCTTCAGGCCCTCCGTGAATCCAGAGGACCGCCGGAGTGCGCTTTCCCGCCTCGAATCCACGAGGCTTGTACAGCATCGCGGCGATATCGAGGCCGTCCTTCCCCGGGTAGAGGACTTCCTCCGGCATCGGAAATCCGGCGTGCTTGAAATTCCTGGGAAGGATGCGCGTCACGTGCCGTGGCGCTTGCGCTGCCGCGGAATCGGCGACCATGAGGTTTTCCGGCTCGAGCGGCGTGCTGCGCGAGAAGTAGATCCGGCTTCCGTCGGGCGACCACTCGGGGGCGCCCTCAACGACCGAACTGTCGCGCGTCAGCCGGCGCGGCGCGCCGCCGTCGAGCGGGAGAATCCAGACGTGCCGCTCCTCGAGGTTCTGCCGGTTGGAGACGAACGCGAGTGACTCCCCGTCGGGTGAGAAGACGGGGCTCCCATCTTCGGTGTCGCCATCGGTAACGGGCTTCGGCTCGCCGCCGCCCACCGGAATGGAGTAGAGCTTGTCCCAGCCGCTGTGCTGCAGGACCACCACCAGGGTCTGTCCGTCCGGCGCCCAGGCGGCCTCGGGGATGGCCCAGCCGCCTCCGCGATCGGCCGGGGCGCGGTGGAGTTCGACGGGCTCGCCCCGGGCGGCGCCGGTCTCCTGGTCGAAGCCGACGACCTCGAGCTTCCCGCTGAAGTACTCGGGCGCCCGCTCGGTGTAGGAGACCCACTTCCCGTCGGGCGACCAGGCGGCGCTCCCTTCGTCGGCTTCGGTCATGGTGAGAAAGCTCGTGGTCATTCCATCTTCGCTCACGACCATGAGGTCCTGGTTTCCGTTCCGCCCGGTCTCGAACAGGATCCACTTGCCGGCGGGCGACCAGCGCGGCGAGCCGTCGGCTGCTCGCCGTGGATCTCCGGGACCGGGGGGCGCGTGGGTGAGCTGCCGGGGCTCGCCTCCCGACGCGGGGACCACCCAGATGTGGCCGCGGCTCGCGTAGGCGATATGGCGTCCATCCGGTGACCAGCTCAGCCCCGATTTCCCTCCGGTCGTCGTCGTCAGGGGAACCGGCCAGCCCCCGCCGGCCGGCATCAGCACGATCTGGCCGTCCCGGGTCAGCGCGATCTCCCGTCCGTCGGGGGAGAGCGCGGCCTCGCCGAGGCGTTCCACGGACACGAGGTCCTGAAGCGTGATCCTGCTATCCCCGTCGCCCGCCGCGAGCAGCGCGCCGGAGAAAAAAACGATAGAGACGAGAACGGAAATGCGTCGATCGAGGGCATGCATCGGTCGAACCTCCTCAATGGCAGAGTTTGCCTGGCTCGTTTAACAGCCTGTGGTGGAACCCGGGTGAGCGCCGAGGCCGGCCAGTTCTCCCGGTGGGGGCGAGGCCCAGTTCTCCCGGTGGGGGTCCGGCTGACAAGGCGCGTGAGGGAGGAGCCCCCACCGGGAGAGCTGGCCCGGGTGTATTCCGACCGAAACGCAACGATGAGCGGCGCGAAGCGACGCAGTTCAGCCGGGATGGATCGCCGGCCGAGCCCCCACCGGGAGAACTGGGCCGCGTGGGTTTCATTACAGGCTGTTCACAACCGGTCGGAAGACTCCGCAACCCGGCCGAAAAAAGAGAGCCCGCACGCCGTCCGGTGACGGCGTGCGAGCCCCCCGATGTACGCGAGATCGTGTGCGAGCTAGAAGCGGAACATGGCGTTGAACTGGACGCCGCGTCCCGCTTGCCGGTTCCGAGGCTGCAGGAAGTTCGGGTTGAACACCGCATTCCCCCCGTTGTAGGTGTACTGCTGGAAGTCTCCCAAGTTGAAGAGGTTGAAGACCTGGAGCGAGAGCTCGATGTTCTGATTCGGGCCCATGATGTCGATGACCTTGCCGACCTTGACCGAGAGGCGCTTGGTGTCTCCCAGCTTGACCTGCCCCTCGTCCCTCGTGTCGAACAGGAAGCGGGTCCGGTCCGCCAGCGGGTTCGGCTGCGTGGTGCCGTTCGCGAGCGTCACCCTCGCGGGCCCGAACGTCGGGTCCGGCTCATCGATACGCGTGAAGATGGCGCCGGACCAGGGACCCGCCTGGTGGGTGTAGGAGCCCGTCAGGAGCATGTCCCACGGCGCCTGATAGGTGGCGCCGAAGCGAAGCGAGTAGTCCCGCCAGGTGGGGCAGTAGGTGGAATTCGAGCCGAGCTGGTAGCTGTTGTCGTCGCGGAGCCCGCGCGGCATCCAGAGGCACTTCGTGTTCGCGAACGCGTCCGGTTGAATGAATCCGGCGCGATCCGTCGGGTTCCACGTCCCCGCCTGAGAGTGCCACTGCCTGCTGACGCTTCCCATGGCCTGCCAGTTGTTGGACATGCGCTTGGCCACGACGACCTCCAGGGCGTGGTAGCGGAGGTCCATCCAGGTGTTGTTCGTCAACTGATCGAGCTGGCCCCGGTTGGGATCGATGAGCCCGTATCCCCCGAAAGGCTGGAAGGGTCCATCGGGATAGATCCCGTTCACGTCGGTGGTGGCGTAGCCGTCGCTGATGTTGCGATAGACATAGGCCACGTCCAGCGCCATCTCCCCCTCGAACTGACGGCGGTAACCGGCCACGAACTCGTCGGTGACCGGCTGGTGCAAGGTGGGATCGAACTCGTAGTTGGCAACGTCGCCGGCGCGCGGCGGCGTCGCTACGACGGTCTCGAAGACACCGTCAAAATCCACGTCGTACTCGTCCCGATACCCGACGCCGGCGGAGGAACCGAAGCTCGTCACTGCGTCGCGGCCGTTCACTTGCTCGTGCACCCTGGAGTAGCTGGCGCGGACCACGTTCCGGGAGTCCTCGGTCAGGGACCAGGACAAGCCCAGCCGCGGCCCGATCTCCGTGCTGCTCATCCGGGTGATGCTGTTGATGGCGTCGAAGCGATTCACGAAATCCACCCGGAGACCAGCAGTGATGTTGAGGCGGTCGGTGGGGCTCCAGGCGTCCTGAAGGTAAACGGCGATGTTCCGGTCCCGGGCTTCCCGGCTCTTGATCTCCGTCGTGTCGTAGATTCGCCGGCGGAACGGCAGGTGTCCGCTCCCGGCGTCGCTCGGGTCGATCAGGTAGTGGTCTTCCTGGTTGTGGCCCCCGTTCAGGTATTCCGTGTAGCTCGTGCGGCGGTTCCGAGGCGCGGCGAAGATTCCCGTCTGGATCTCGTGACTGCCTTGGTAGAGCGTGAAATCCGCGCGGATGACGAGCATGGAGGAGGGATCTTCGCCGTAGGTTGTGCGGTTTCCGACCTCCAGGATCCGGCCGCTTCCGACCAGGACACCGGACGAGGGGAGCGCTTCCTGGTGGATCGTGATCCGCGGTCCCGACAGTCCCAGCGCTTCGATGGTGCCGATGGACGTCTCGGAGCGCTTGTTGTTGTAGGACACGGCGATATCGGAGGTCAGGGTTGGGCTCCACACCGAGGTCACTTTTCCACCGAGGAGGTGGCCGCCGGTCTTGTTGAAGTTGTAGTTCACCGTGTGGTACTCGCGGGCGCTCGAGAGGTGGGCGACGTCGAATTGGTGATAGCCGGAGAAATTGTGGTTCGGGCTGAGTTGCGCCGTCAGCTTTGTGTAGGGCCAGAAACCTTCGAAGACGTTGGGGAAGAGGTCGTCCCCCGGCGCGAACTGTTCGAGAATCTCCACCTCGCGACCGGTACGGCTGATCTCGGCGGAGTTCCTCGCCAGCCGGCCGGTATGAAAGAACCACACCCGGTCCCGGGCGATGGGCCCGCCGACGGAGTAATCGAACTGCTTCACCTCCTGGAGCGTCGGGGTCCCCGCCGATGAGGGAAGCTCGTTCTGGCTGAAGAAGCGCTCGACATCATCGTTGTAGCTGACCTTGCCGGCGGTGTTGTCGCTGTTCCAATCGATGGGCTGGTAGCTGCTCGCGACGGAGCCGTCGAAGGTGTTACCACCGCTCTTGGTGATGATGTTGATGATGAGACCGTTCCCCATCGGGTCGGAGGCGGAGGCGCCCACCGTCTTGATCTCGGCATCGGCGATCGCTTCGGTGGTCAACTGGATATAGGGCAACTGGCTGTCGTCGTAGGCGCTCGCGATCTGCCCCTCGAGCTGCATCACGTGATGGAAGTGCTCGGTTCCGTGTCCGAAGAACGTCATGCGACCGCTGCCGTCGTCCCAGTTGCGGGAGTTCACCCCGGGCGTGAGCTCGACGAAGTCGGTCCAGTTCTTCCTCGCCTGGACGGGTACGTCGCGCTGGAAATCCCCGTCGATGGTGATCACCTGCCCCGGTTTCTTCATCTCGATCATGGGGGTTTCCGCCGTGACCGTGATGGTCTCTTCGACGCTTCCGAGAGCCATCTGCAGGTCGACACGGAAGTTCGAACCGGCCCGGACCTGGACGTTCTCCCGCCGGAGCGGGGCAAAACCCGAGAGTTGCGCCGTCAGTGCGTACATGCCGGGCGTGAGGGCCGGGAGGCGGTAGTTGCCCACCCCGTCCGTCACCGACGAGCGCGTTCCCAGCATGGTCTCGCTCTCGGCGGTGACAGTGACTCCGGGGAGAGCCAATCCTTCCGGATCGAGGATTCTCCCGGTAAGAGTTCCTTGTCCCTGGGCAAGGGCCAGAGCGGCCGTGCCGAGCAGGATCGTACTGGCGATAAGGGTGCGAAAAATGAAACTCACCATTTGGCAAGCCCTCCTTTTTGCGGTGGGAGGCGTGAGGGCAGGGATCCGGCGACAGATCCGTCCACCGTCAACGACTTGAACTCGACAGCGAGGTCTTGCATGGGCGCCTCCTCTATGAGTCCGAAAGGCGGCCGATTGCGCGGGCGTCTGGAGACGCGCCCACTTCGGCTCCTATGAAAATACGCAAATATCATTCCGATACGCGTCCATCGGAGAGCGCTCGTATCTCGTTGAAATATCTATAGATATACCGCGAGAGGCGCTGCGATCCGCCAGGGATCGGCCACCGATAACCAACTCCTTGGATCGCCGGTCCAACCGCGCGGGGGCCGCGGTGCGCGGCCGTGGGATCCGGGGTCATCGGAGTTGACTTCGCTGGTGCGGCGATGTTCAGATGAGGCGTGGAAGCTTCCATGCTTCGCTTCGTCGTCCTTGCCTCGCTCGCCCTCGGGCTCTGCGGCGCCGCGGCTGGCGAGCAGACCGAGCAGTTACCGGAGAGGCTTCGGGAGTGGCTCGAAGACGAGGTCGTCTACATCATCAGCGAGCGCGAGAAGGAGTTCTTCCTCCAGCTCGAGGCGATGGAAGAACGGGACGCTTTTGTCGCGGCCTTTTGGCGCCGGCGCGACCCCGACCCCCTCACCGAGATCAACGAGTTCCGGGAAGAGCACTACCGCCGGATCGACTACGCGAATCGAAGGCTCGGCGGCGAAGCGGCCATTCCCGGCTGGAAGACCGATCGGGGACGCATGTACATCATCCTGGGCGAGCCGAGGGATCGGTCCAATTTCCGGAACGTGGGCGGAATCTATCCCGCCGAGGTGTGGTTCTATGACGGCGATCGGATGGCGGGCCTGCCGCCGTTCTACCTGCTCTTCTTTCAGCCCGGAGGCGCCGGAGCGTTACGGCTCTACAACCACTTCATCGACCGGCCGGAACGCCTGATCCTTTCCATGGGCCTACTCGCCGAAGACCTCGCGGAGGCCTATACCCGCCTGCAGGAGATCTCCCCCGAGCTGGCCAACGCCGCGATGTCGATGCGAGCCGATCAGGGCGGATATTCGTTCTCGACGGGGCTCGAGGCCGGGGCCCTGGATTCGGGTCAGGTCCTGGCGAACATTCACGAGTCTCCTTACCGGCGACTCGACACGAGCTACATCGACGCCGCGAGGAGCGCACGGGGGATGGTGGAAGCGGAGTACATGTTCAACTACATGGCGAGCTCGGTGGCGGTGGCCGTTCTCCCCGGCCCCGCGGGGGAGAGCCTCGTTCATTTCAGCATCGAGATCGACCCTCAGCATCTCACCCTGATGCGGGAGGAGAACCGTGTCTACACGGCTTTCGAGCTCCATGCCGAGGTCAGTTCGCCGAGCGAGGAGGTTGTGCATACCCTCTCCAAAGTCGAATACCTGGAGCTGGCGCCCTCAGAGCTCCAGCAGGTGGGGCGCCGCCCCTTTGCGTACCGGAGCATGTTCCCGCTCGTAGCGGGGGACTACCGGTTGCGGATCGTGTTCAAGAATCGGGCGCGGAGCGACTACACGACGTTCGACGGCGAGCTGCGGGCGCCGGAATGGCGGGAGGGCGAGCCGCTCCTGGGAGAGCCCGTGCTGCTCTACAACGCCGAACCGGTTGGCCCGGAGTCCGGGCCCGGATATCGGAGCCCCGGATATCGGAGCCCCGGATATCGGAGCTACGTCGTCGCCGGGATGGTTCTTCATCCCAATGCAAAACGCGTCTACGCGATCGGAGAGCCGCTGCGCGTCCACGTTCCCGTCACGGGGGCGTCCGAGGATCACGAGCTCCGTTTCCGGATACTTCCCGCGGGTGACAGCGACGTGCCGCTCGTGTCCGAATCGTTGCCGCTCTCGGAGTACCGTACTCGTCCCGTCTTCGAGATACGGGATCTGCCGGCATCGGTTGGCGGCCGGTATCGGCTTCGAGTCGACCTCGTCGATGGGTCGGGAGACATCGCGGCGAGCCAGGTCTCCGATTTCGACGTGAGTCCGCGCGACGCGGTTCCGCGTCCCTGGGCGATGTACGGCACGAATGACTTCGCACATCCGGCCTTCGTGCTCGCCACCCTCGGAAATCAGTACGACGAGAAAGGAGATCGGGCGCGAGCGATGGAGCTGTACGGGCGAGCGCTGGAGGCGAAACCGGACCTGACGGATGCCCGGGTGCCGCTCGCCCGCATCTACCTCGATCAGGGCGACGCCTCCGGCGCCATCAGCCTTCTCGAGCCGATATACCAGGAAAACCCGGAGAGCTACGACGTCGCCGTGGTCCTCGGCGGGGCGTACCAGCGAATGGGTGAGCCCGCGCGAGCCGTGGAGTTTCTCGAGCAGGCGCTTCGACTCCGCGGGGCCGAGCCCCAGGTCCTCAACCTTCTCGCTGCCTGCGAGGCCGAACTGGGCAACGCGCCCGGCGCCATCGAGTATCTGGAGCGCTCACTGGAGCTCCTGCCCGATCAGGACGACGCCCGGGAGCATTTGCGACAACTCAAGAGCGTCCCCGGGCAAGGGAATCGGATCCGTGATGAGGGCGTCCGATTCGGGCCGTCTCATGGAGAAGCCATGGCGGTTTCGACCCCCGCGGCCTAGCAGCCTGTGGATAAAGTGGCGTGAGCGCCGAGAGCGGTGAGGCGCCCGGCTGACAAGGCGCGCGAGGGAGGAATACCGAGTGTATTTCGACCGAAGCGCAACGATGAGCGACGCGAAGCGGCGCGGTTCAGCCGGGATGGATAGCCGCTCGAACGCCGCGTGACTTTGTCCACCGGCTGCTAAGGCTTCCGGCGGGTATCCGCGCCGGACCTACGCGGTACCCTTCATTTGAGGAAGGCTCATCACCATGGCAACACCATCCGGCAAGAGTTCGGCGCGGGCGCCGCGCTCCTCCCCTAGCTCCGGCGGCCTCACCCGCCGGCAAGTGCTCGCCGGCGCCGGCGCGGCAGCCCTGTCGCTGGAGCCAGGCCGCGTTCGCGCCGCGGCGCCGTCAGGCAAGGGGCTCCCCGCGCAGCAGGCCGGGACGGTCGTCTTCACGAACACCACCGTCGCGAACGCCGACGCCGTCCGGAATGACGTGGCTCTCGCGGTCGAGGGCGACCGGATCGCGGCAATCGGGCCGACCGCTGCGGTCCTCGCCGACTATCCCGGCGCCGAGCAGTACGACGGACGCGGCAAGGCCCTCTTCCCCGGCCTCATCAACACTCACGCCCACATGCGGGCGGTCATCGCGCGCGGCTTCAACGAGGACTTCGGCTTCCCGAACACCGCGAACCTCGCGATCTCGCCCGCCAGTCTCCTCGAGGGGGAGGAAGGCAATCTCATGGTGCAGGTGGCCGCCCTCGAGGCCATCCGCACCGGGACCACCACCATCGTCGAGTACACCGGGAACATCCAGCGCCAGGCGGCGGCACTCGCCGACTCCGGGCTCCGCTGCGTCTTCGCGGAAGGGATCCGCGACGCCGAGAACGTTCCCGGCCCGATGTCCACGCGGGCGATGGCGGAGGGGGTCAGCGAGACCCCCCGGTTCTCGGAGAGGCTGCGGGACGAGGGCATGCAGCGGATCAGCGACCTGTTCAGCACCTGGCATGGCGAACGGCAGGGCCGCATCTCGGTGTTTCCGGCGGCCGGGCTCACCGAGACGTCGTCGCCCGAGCTGCTGCGGGCCGTTCGCGACTTTGCCGAGACGCACGATCTCGGCTACACGATCCATTTGAACCAGAGCCGCGCGGAGTACGAGTTCATGGTCATGCACCACGGCCTCCGTCCGGCGGAGTACTTGGACCGGCACGACTTCCTCGGTCCCCGGCTGTTCGCGGCGCACGCCCGCTACGTCAACCACGAAGAGATCGCGCTGCTAGGCCGATCGGGCACCATCATCGCGCACCAGGCGGGGATGGCGGCGAACCGCGGAATCAGCCCGCCAATTCCGGAACTGCGGACGGCCGGTTGCCCCATCGCCCTCGGTACCGACAACAACACCAACGATGTCTTCGAGGTGATGCGGATCGCGCTGTTGACGGAACGGATCCGGCGCAATCGCGACGGGGACGAGGTTCCCGGCCTCCAGCCCCAGCCGGAGGACATCCTGGCGGACGCCACCCAGGGCGGCGCGCAAGCAGTGCAGCAAACCGACGATCTCGGCACTCTGGAAGTCGGGAAGAAGGCCGACCTCCTGGTGGTGGACACGCAGCGGGCGCACCTGGTGCCGGCGGGGCGCATCATCTCCGCGCTGGTGCACAGCGGACACCCGGGCGACATCGAGTCGGTCATGGTGGACGGACAGTTCGTCATGCGCGACCGCACGGTCCTCTCCATGGACGAGGACAGCATCATCAGGGAAGCCGACGCGGTCGGCCGCAGGATCTGGAGCCGAGTGCTGGAGGCGAGCCCGCTCAACGTGCCCCGACTTCCGCGCCCCTGACCGGCCGGCGGCCAGCGATACCGGCCTGCGGCCAACGATGCCGGCCGGAAGCCGGCGATGCCGGCCGGAAGCCGGCGGTCCCTTACCTGCTGTCCGTTGGCGCAGGTCCGCAGTTCGGGGTTGCGCGGTCCTCTGGACCGCGATGCCGGTCTGAAGGCCCCCACCGGGGGAACTGGCCGGCGCTCCCGCGCCTCAGAGTGTTCTGAGGAAGGCGATCAGGGCGGGGAGGTCGGGGGTCTGGACCTCGACGTCGAACCCGGGATGGACCTCGAAGACCTCTTCGAGGGATTTCGCCGAGCCGTCGTGGAGGAGGGCCCGCCGGAACTTCACCCCCCGCAGTGAGGGCGGATTGAACCGGTTGTTGCCCACCTCGTCCGTGAGTCCCACGTTGTGCGCTCCCGGTGAGGTGTAGACCGGAGCGGTGTGGCAGCGGTTGCAGGTGTAGCGGTCGAACGCTTCCCGCCCCGCGGCGATGAGCGCCGTTTCTCCCGGTTCGCTGACTTCGGGTAGCTCCAGCGTGCGCAGATAGGCGGCGAGGTCGTCCACTTCCCGGACTTCGAGGTCCCGCCCGCGAAGCGTCGTACGGACGGACTTTTCCACCTGATCCTCGAGCTGGCGGATCTGCCCGTCCCAGGCCCACGGTTTCGTGTCGGCCACTCCGAGCAGCGAGAGAACGCGCTTCGGCGCGCCGTATTGGCCGTCGCCGAGCGTGTCCGAGAGACGGTGGTTGGTGTGCCCTCCGGTGTGGCAACTCGCGCAGCTCATCCACCCGCGGAGCGACAGGGTGGCGTCGTGGAACAAGAGTTCTCCGCGTTCCGCTGCGGTCAGGGGCGCTGGCGGGCCGAGCGGCACGCGGGCCACTTCGGTCTGGAGTTCGAGCGAGACCACCGAAACCTCATCCGAGCGGGTGTTCGCCACGTAGAGGAGGCCGTCCCCGAGTTCACTCCTGCCGGCGGCGATCGCCGAAGGGCCGAGGCCCACCCGCGCGTGACTCATCCGCCGGGCATCCGTGGCTCCGAACGCCAACCGGCCGACCCCGGACAAGGCGATGACCAACTCGCCCTCCGGCGAAACGACCATCGCCGCCGGATCTCCGGACGGAGTGAGGACGTCGCCGAGATCCATGATCCGGGTTCGCCGGACCAGGCGCGGGTTGCCGGAGACCAGGTCGTCCACCGGCAACAGGCTGACGCTGTTCGTGATGAACACCCCCCAGCGGATGTCGTCCGAGGTGGTGTGCATCCCGGTATGGAGTTCCTGGTGCGCGATCGCAATTCGTCCATCCGGAAGGAGCGTCAGGCCCCTGAGGTTGTGACTGCTCAGCTCGGTGACGCGGAGCAATTCGCCGCCGGCAACCGAGACCACCGCGAGACCTCCGCCGAAGGCGTCGGCCACGAGCAGTTGCCGGTCGTCGAGGAACACCAGCTCCTGTGGTTCGAAGGGCAGCTCCGCCGTCCAACGCGGGGTCCTCAAACCTTCGGCAACCCCGTCCGGGCCGCCGAGGTCGTGGTACCGCACCTGCCGCGACCAGAGACAGGAAACGACCAGCGCCGAGTCCCTCGAAATCGCGCGGATCGGATACCGGCAGGTCGGGATGGCCGCTTCCACTTCGAAGAGCGGCTTTCCGGCGGCGGCCGGGAAGGGACCGGGAGCGGTCCAGAGGCCGTCCCCGGGGCGCAGCAGCAGGAGCTCGTGCGCGTCGTGATCGAGAGCGACGATTTGACCGCTCCTGCCGGGCCGACCGCTCCCGCTGGGCACCGGCGTCAGCGCAGTGATGTTGCGGCCGACCGGCGCCTCTCCCAACAGGGTGAGATCGTCGGTGCGGATGACGCTGACCGTTCCCGTGCGGTTGCCGACGAGCACCACCTCGCCGGCCGGGGTGTCCTGGAGAAGCGCGATGGCCTGCGGCCTCCGTGGCCCCGGCCTGCCATCACGATCGGCGGGGGTCCACCCCAGGCCCAGCCCGACGGCCCCGGCGGCCAGCGCCAGCAAGACGCCGCGGTGGCGCCGCGGGAACGAATTCCGCATTTCCCGCATTATGGCCGATCCGGGAAAACCCCTGTCGCGGCCCCCGTCCGGGGCCGCCAGCCTGTGGCAAAACCCACGCGGCGTTCCCGAGCCAGAAGGGATGGGGGTCGGGTGGTCCCGCCCCCCGTCCCTTCCGCTCCGGGGTCTACGCGGTGCTTGCGCCCCGCTCCGGAAACGAGCGGCGATGCATCCCGGCCAAACAGCCGGCAGTGAAACCCACGCGGCCCAGTTCTCCCGGTGGGGGCTCGGCCGGCGATCCATCCCGGCCAGACAGCCGGTGATGAAACCCACGCGGCCCAGTTCTCCCGGTGGGGGCTCGGCCGGCGATCCATCCCGGCCAGACAGCCGGCAGTGAAACCCACGCGGCCCAGTTCTCCCGGTGGGGGCTCGGCCGGCGATCCATCCCGGCTGAACCGCGTCGCTGCGCGCCGCTCATCGTTGCGTTTCGGTCGGAATACACCCGGGCCAGTTCTCCCGGTGGGGGCTCCTCCCTCACGCGCCTTGTCAGCCGGGCGCCTCGCCCCCACCGGGAGAACTGGCCGGCCTCGGCGCTCACCTGGGTTCCACCACCGGCTGTTCACCGCGTCGCTGCGCGCCGCTCATCGTTGCGTTTCGGTCGGAATACGCCCGGGCCAGTTCTCCCGGTGGGGGCTCCTCCCTCACGCGCCTTGTCAGCCGGGCGCCTCGCCCCCACCGGGAGGACTGGCCAACCTCGGCGCTCACGCGGGTTCCACCACCGGCTGAAGCGCGCCGCTTTGCGGCGCTCTGCGTTGCGTTTCGGTCGAAATACACCCGGTATTCCTCCCTCACGCGCCTTGTCAGCCGGGCGCCTCCCCGCTCTCGGCGCTCACGTGGGTTTCACCACAGGCAGCTAGACTTCACGGCTTTCTCGTCACCGAACTGAGGTACCTCGAATGACCAACCAGATCATGATCGAGGCGCGCGATCTCAGTAAGTTCTACGGGCCCTTCGTGGCCGTCGAGAACGTGCGCTTCGCGATTCCCAGGGGCCAGATCGTGGCCTTTCTCGGGCCGAACGGCGCCGGGAAGACCACCACGATGAAGATGCTGACCGGCTATCTCGCACCCAGCGCGGGAACCGCCGAGATCGCCGGCCTGGACGTCCACCAGCAGCGTCTCGAAGCCACCCGCCGGCTCGGCTACCTGCCGGAAAACGGCCCGCTCTACCCGGACATGACTCCGGCGGAGTTGCTCCGGTTCTTCGGGGAGGTGCGCGAAATGCAGCCGGCGGCCCTGCCTGGCCGGATCAAGGAAGTGGCCGCCCTCTGCGCGCTCGATGAGGTGATGGAAAAGCCCATCGGAAAGCTGTCGCGGGGATTTCGCCAGCGCGTCGGGGTGGCCCAGGCGTTGCTGCACGACCCGGAGGTGCTCATCATGGACGAGCCGACGGCCGGTCTCGATCCCAACCAGATTCGGGACTTCCGCCACAACATCCGCCGCCTGGGCGCGGACAAGACCATCCTCATCTCCACCCACATCCTTCGCGAGGTGGAAGCGGTGGCGGACCGGGTGCTCGTGGTGAACGGCGGCCGGCTGGTGTTTGACGGGGTTCCGTCGGATCTCGAAAGGGACGGGTCGATGGAGGACACCTTCTACGAACTCACCGGGGCCGCCGCGAGTGTCGAAGCTGCCGGAATTGGAATGGCGAGCGAATCGCCGGCGGAGGTCGCCTGATGCCCCCGCTAGCGAAGAAAGGCCTGGTGGAAATCCCGGACGTCCGCCGCGGCGTGGTGGGGGCCCTCATGCGGCGGGACCTCCGCATGTACTTCTCGAATCCGTCGGGCTACGTCTTCTTGACCCTTTTCATCCTGCTGAGCGCCGCCGCGGCGTTCTGGCAGGACCGGTTCTTCCTGAACAACCTGGCGAACCTCGACCAGTTGAACGGGCTGTTCCCCTACATCCTGCTCTTCTTCATCCCCGCCCTCACCATGTCGGTATGGGCCGAGGAGAAGAAGCTCGGGACCGACGAGTTGCTCCTGACCCTGCCGGCCACCGATCTGGAGATCGTGCTCGGCAAGTACTCGGCGGTGCTCGGCATCTACGGGGCGGCGCTCGTCCTCTCGCTGAGCCACGCGCTGGTGCTGATGTTTCTCGGCAGCCCGGACTGGGGCCTGCTGTTCGCCAACTACGTCGGGTACGCCCTCCTCGGGGCGGCGCTCGCGGCGGCCGGGATGGTGGCATCGCTGCTGACCTCGATCCCGACGATCGCGTTCATCCTGGGGGCGGCGGCGGCGGCCGTCCTGGTTCTGCCGGGGCTCCTCTTCGGCAGCTTCAGCCCCTGGCTCGCCCGCATGGTGGAGCCGGTTTCGGCGATCTACCACTTCGAAGAGTTCGGGCGCGGCGTGATCCCGATCACCTCGGTGCTCTATTTCGCGGCCGTTACGGGCTTTTTCCTGTACCTGAACGTGCTTCTCATCGGGAAGCGTCACTGGCGCCCCGCCGCCGACGGATACCGCATGTCCACCCACCACGCGGTGCGGGCCGTTTCGGTGGCGCTCGCGCTGCTGAGCGCCATCGTCCTCATCTCGCGGCTGGGGTTCCGTCTCGATACGACCGCCGAGCGGCTCCATTCGCTCTCGGGAGAGACGCGCGCGCTGCTGCGGGCCCTGCCCGACGATCGGCCGGTCTTCGTGCAGGCCTATTTGAGCCCGGAGGTTCCCGAGCCGCTCGTCCAGACCCGCGCGACGCTGATGAGCGTTCTCCGCGAAATGGAATCGGTGAGCGGGGGCCGGGTCCAGGTGCTCATCGAGGACACGGAACCATTCACCGAATCCGCCCGGGACGCCCGGGAGAAGTTCGGAATCATGCCGCGGGGGATTCCCAGCGTGACCTCGGCGCGGACCGGGGTGAGCGACGTGTTCATGGGGGTGGTGTTCACCCGGGCCGCCGAGGAGCAGGTGATCCCGTTCTTCGACCGCGGCCTGCCGGTGGAGTACGAGCTCGCGCGCAGCATCCGGGTGGTGGCGAACACCGAGAAGAAGCGGATCGGAGTCATCTCCAAGGAACTTCGCATCTTCGGCGGCCTCGACTTCCAGACTATGCGGAGTTCGCCGGAGTGGTCGGTGGTGGACGAACTGCGCAAGCAGTACGAGGTGGTGCAGATCCAGCCCAACTCGATGATCACCGAGGAGGTGGACGGCCTCCTGGTGATTTTGCCCTCGACGCTCGCCGACGACGAGATGAAGAACGTCACCGATTTCATCCGGAGCGGAGTGCCCGCCCTGCTGCTGGTGGATCCACTGCCGGTGGTGAACATCGGCCTTGCTCCCTCGGAGCCCCCGGGCGGTGCGCAGAACCCGTTCATGCGACAGGGCCAGCCCCCGCCGTCCCCGAAGGGGAACATCCAGTCCTTCCTGGCGAATCTCGGGATCTCGTGGGATCCGGGCGGGATCGTCTGGGACGCCTACAACCCGCATCCGGATCTGGGCCATCTTCCGCCGGAAGTGGTCTTCCTCGGTGAGGGAAGCGGCAATTCGGAGACCTTCGCCGATGCCTCGCCGGCGAGCGCCGGACTCCAGCAGCTGGTGCTCATCTATCCGGGGTTCCTCGAACCGCTGGCCGGCGCCACCGCCGAGTTCCAGCCGCTGCTCACTACCGGCGAGGTGTCCGGCGTCCTCCCCTACTTCCAGATGGTGCAGCGGAATTTCCTGGGTTCCCAGTTGAACCCCAACCTGCCGCACCGGCCCGATCCGATGACCTACGTGGTCGCCGCCGAGGCGCGGACCTTCCGCCCCGGGTCGGATGCCGCCACCGGCGATGAAGATCTGTCCGACCCGGCGGAGGCGGACAGCACCCGAGTCATCGTGATCGCGGACCTCGACTTCATTTCGGAGCAGTTCTTCGAGCTCCGCCGCATCGGACCGGCCAACCTGAACTTCGACAACGTGTCGTTCTTCCTGAACGCCATGGACGTCCTGATCGGCGACGAGTCCTTCGTGGCGCTCCGGAACCGCCGGGTGCGTCACCGGACGCTCGAAGCGGTGGAGTCCCGGGTGCGGGCGTTCACCGAGCAGCGGAGCCGCGACGAGGACGACGCGGAGGAGAGCGCCCAGGATGCGCTCCGCCAGGCGCAGGAACGGCTCGACCGTCGGGTCGCCGCCGTTCAGGAGCGCGACGATCTGGACGCTCAGGCCAAAGCGATCATGGCCCGCAACCTTCAGGAAGTGGAGAACCGCCGGTTCAGCGTGCTCGAAGCCAACATCAACGCCGAGAAGGACGCCCAGATCCGGGCGAGCGAGGAGCGGATGGAGACGCAGATCCGCCGCATCCAAAACGGCATCCGCACCGCCGCCGTGCTGCTGCCCCCGATTCCGGTATTCCTGCTTGGGGTCTTCACGTTCGTGCGACGGCGAAGGGCCGAGTTCGAGGGGGCGACGGCAGCGCGCCGCCTGCGTCAGCGGTAGGGAACGAGGAGAGAGAAAGATGACCGAATCGCAGCCCCCCCTTCAAACCGCGGACGTGGCGAAGCAGGACCGGAGGCCCGCCGGGCCGGAACTCCGGCGGACGCAGACCATCGCCGGCGCGGCCTTGCTTTTGACCGTGCTGGCCGCGGTCAGCGCCCCGAGGAACCCCGAACCGAGCGACTTCGTGGATCTCGGAGAACGCTTCTTCCCGAACTTCGAGGATCCCGAGGAGGCCATGTCTCTCGAGGTGATCGAGTTCGACGAGGCCACCGCCGAGGCCATTCCGTTCCGGGTCCAGAACGAGAACGGGATCTGGACGATTCCCAGCCACCACGACTATCCGGCCGACGGCAAGGACCGGTTGGCGCAGACCTCCGCCGGGATCATGCTGCTCGAAAAGGACGACTTCCGCTCCGAGAACGTCGCCGACCATCCCTCGCTCGGATTGGTGGATCCGCTCGACGAGGGCGCCGTGTCGCTGGTCGGGCGCGGGCGGCGGGTCACCGTGAAGGCCACGAGCGACCGGGTGCTCGCCGATCTCATCATCGGGCGGCAGGTGCCGGACCGGGAGGGCTCCTATTTCGTGCGGGTTCCGGGACAAAAGCGTGTTTATGTCTCGCGGCTCGGCGTGGACATCTCGGCGCAGTTCGGAGACTGGATCGAGCGCGACCTGCTGCTCATGGACCGGAACCGCGTGGACGACGCGGTTCTCGAGGACTACACGATCAACGAGCGCACCCTGCAGGTGGACCGGCGCGGGCGGCTCGCGCTCTCCAAGGAGGACGGCGAGTGGACGGCGGAGGGCCTCGGCTCGGATGAGGAAGTGGACTCCTTTGAGGTGAACGAGCTGCTTCGCGCCGCCGACGAGTTGGAGATCGTCGGCGTCCGGCCCAAGCCGGAGGGAATCGCCGCGACCCTGACGGGCGATGCCGCCGGCGTATCGAACGCCGACATCCTGTCCTTGCAGAGTCGGGGCTACTACCTGACCCAGGGCGGCAACCTGCTCTCCAACGAGGGAGAGGTTCGGCTCGAAACCGACGAGGGCATCCGTTACACCCTGCGGTTCGGGGAGGTGGTCTACGGCCGCGACGAGGACGTGAGCGCCGGCAGCGAGGAAGAGGACACCGAGGCCGCGGCTTCATCCGGTCCCGCGGAGAACCGCTACCTCTTCGTCACGGCGGAGTTCCAGCCTGCGCGTTTCCCCGAGCCGCCGCGTCCCGCGAACCGGGACTACCAGGACAAGCCGTCCGACGAACTCACCGATGAGGACCGGGAGAACCGCGATCTCGCCCGGGCCTGGGACCGCTGGGAGGACGACGTGACCCAGGGCCGGGAACTGGAAGAGACCCTGACCCGGCGCTTCGCCGACTGGTACTACGTCATCTCCCAGGACAGCTTCGAGGACATCCGGAAGACCCGCGACGACCTCATCCGCGACCAGAGCTGAGGCGCGGAAGGGTCGTGGCCTCCGGCTTCACGTCGCTTCTGTCCTACGTCAAGTGCGGCTACGCCGAATTGCTCGGTGCGGACCTGGTTCCCGTGTATGGCGACGGCACCCGGAAACACATTCCGCAGGACCCGGGTGTCTATGTTCTGCATGAGGCAGGAAAGCCGCTCTTCGTCGGAAGAGCGAGCTACTTGCGGGATCGCTTAGGGGAACAGAGTTTGCCCGGATCGGATCCGGATGTCGCGCCGCTCGCCCAACAACTGGCGCGCGACCAAATCGGACGGCGGGTCCCCAGTGACGAGTTAGGTTCTACTCCAGAGTTCAGGGCCGCGAAGGAGCGCGTTCACGGCATGTCCGTGCGCTGGGTGGAGGAACCCGATCCGGATTGCCGATACCTGCTGCAGTTCTGCACGGCCAAGAAGTTACGCAAGCATTTCCAACCGCCAGCGAAACCTGAGTGGCCCATCTGGTTCCACCTGCGCTCCGAGGTAGAGCGAATCGCCGATCTTTCCCGAGCGAGGCGACGCTAGGGAACGCCGGTCTTCACACCGGCATCGCTGCCCAGAGGGCGGCGATGCCGCCTCGCTGCACACTCCTGACGGCGTGTGGTTGGCGCGATGCCGATTTCCCGGGATGGTTCGCTGGCTTGAGACCGCCGACCTCTGGTCGGCATCGCCCGCCGCAGGCGGGCGAGACGCGAAACGGCGTTCTTCCGGGTGGCGCGGCCGATGGGTCCCTGCTGGCCACGCCTCAGGTCTTCTCGCCTCTTGCCTCGGCCAATTCGCGCAGGATCACAAGCCGCGGCCAGTCGCGATCTCCGCATCGATATCAGCGACGGAGTCGTAGAGTCCGGAGGCAGCCCCGAGCAGGTCCGACATCGTGTAGGTCCGGCCGCGATCATGCAGTTCCCGGGCAGTGATGATGACCTGATCCTGCTCGGCGGAAACGCGCAGGAGGTCGCCTTGCTTGAGGCCGACGGCCGCTACGACGTTCGCAGGCAGGGTGATCTGGTTCTTGGCGCGCAGTCTCGTGATTTGCATCGGTGTGATGTCCCTTGGCGGTGCGAACGTGCGAAACCCTACTCTTTCGGCTGCGGTGCCATCCGCTCCGGTAGCGATTCTCGGATTTCGCCCGCCTGCGGCGGCGAAACCGGCCCCCATCGGGAGGAATGATCCCTCCGCGGCGCTCGCCAGAGGTGAAGAGTGGAAGGATGCCCGTGGCGGATGGACTTTTCCTGCGCCGCCGCCGCATTGATGGCGTCGGGCGGCAGCGCCACCTCAATCAGTTTCTTCGCCATCACCTTGTCGATGCCCCGCCGCGTTGACCGACCGGCATCCACACCCTGTGTCCCGTACCGTTCTCCCCTTCGCTGATGTCGCGAGACGCGCGCCGCAACGAACCGGCCGGTTTCAGATCTTTCCCTCCCCGACCGCACGAATCATCCGGTCAACCGCCTCGGCCAACCGAGGCAGTTCCCGGTCGACGACACTCCAGACTACTTCGAGGTCGATTCCGAGGTAGCCGTGGACGATCACGTTGCGAAAACCCGCGATCGCGCGCCACGGAACGTCGGGTTCTGTGGCTTGAACACGGTCACTCAGCCGCTACGTGGACTCAGCGATGGTATGCAGGTTACGAAGGACGGCGTCCCGCACGAGGTGAGACTCATAGAAGACGGATCGGTCATCGCCGGTGTATTCGCGGATGCGGGCGATGCGGGTACGGACGTGTTCCAACAGGGCCAGATCGGTGTCCACGGCCTGCGCTAAAGAGTCTGGGCTTCTCTCAGCACCCGTTCTCGAAATGCCGGGTGAAGCGACGCCTCGGTCACCACGTCCACGCGCCGCCCCAACAGTTCCTGAACATCCATCAGCAGCGCGCCCAGCGCCAGTCCGGTCCGGCCGGCCGGCAAAGTCACGAGCAGGTCAACATCACTGAGTTCCTTCGTGTCGGCGTCGCCACGCGCCATGGAACCGAACACCCGTACCTCCTGGAAACCGTGCCTTTCCGCGAGGGCGCGGATCTCGGCCCGCCGGGATTCGATGAGATCGTGCATGTGTCGCGAAGAGCGCCGCGCCCTCGCGCCAGGGGACACCGCAAGTGCGCGGATCTCGGCGACGCCGGGAAGTTTCGGATCGTAGCACCGAGGACTGGACCGTTCGGGCCGTCGTCAACCGTTGGGACGAGGACGTTCACCCCGGATGCATCAACTATCCCTTCTTTCTGCCGGTGGCCGCGGTGCGTCTCTCGCTGCTCACCGGCTGTCGGCAAGGCGAGGTGCGAACCCTCGCGTGGCGGGACTATCGCGGGGGGCATCTGTTCCTCCGCGACAGCAAGACTGGGCCGCGTACGGTCTGGCTTTACTCAGCGGCCCGGCGGCTGCTCGACCGCCTGCCGCGGACGCGCGGGAGCCGGCGTCTCCGGAGCCAGCGTCGGAGGAATCATTCGTGCCATGCGATCTCCAATCGTTCCGCGGGTCGGCGTTGCGCCCCGCTCAAGGCGGCCTCAGCCAGTCCTGACCACCACCACGTAGTCCCGCTCGATCTCCGCGCGGAAGCTCTCGGGTAGCCGCGCCCAGTCCCGGGCCTCGACGAAGAACGGGATCGTGGAGTCCTCGAACGCTTGGGAAAGCCCCGCGAGCGTCTCCAGCGGCAGGGGCTCCAGGCCCGGGGCACGCAGGACGAGGTCCAGATCGCTGCCCGGATGGCTCTGCCCGTTGACTCGGCTTCCGTACGCCCAGGCCTCGACCCCCGGGGCGCAGGCCGCCAGGATCCCCTCGATTTTGCTCCGGTGCCGGGGCAACAGGCTCAGCCGATCATCCATCGCCGTGTGCGTGCAGCCTCCGTGCTAGGGACTTCGCATCCAGGACGAATTGCGGGAGCTGCCGGACAGCGGATTCGGCGAACCCTTCGCCGTATTCGTGCGCCGTATCGTTTCGGCTGTCCCGGTATTCGAGCCATCGCTCGCATTCGTTGGCTTCGAGCAACCCGTGCTGTGCGGCGGTGCGGAAGACAGCCTTGAAGGTCAGTTCGGCGGCGGCCCGATTCGAGGGGGTCCAGGCGCTGACCTTCTTCCGCAACAGTGCCCGCTCTGCTCGAGGATCAACTCGGACTGTTTCACGCAGGCCGCACGATAGATGTCGTCCGCGACCTCGCCCGTCTCATGGTCAGAAAGACCTTCCAGCGCGCTCTCGAGAGTGAGGATGCACCGTTCGAGGTACTCGGTGTTCAGCGCCACGCAGCCATCCTGGCGACGGCAGGAGCAAGCGACCGTCTGACCCCAACCCCGCCGAAGGGCGTCACCCGGCCCACGCGCTTTACGAGGGTCGCCAGTGCCCATTTCGCCACCCGGTGGTGCGGCGATGCCGACATGGACGTCGGCGGTCCCTTCCCCGCTCTGCTCCAACAGGATCAGCGGCGGGATTGGGCGAGCGTCGCTTCGCAGTGCGCGGCGTCTTCCGTGCGTCCGGTTTCCTCAAGCACCCCGCAGGCGTCCTCGAGCGCTGGCCGCACGATGGGCGCGAGTTCCTCCCCCGCTTCGATCATCGCCGCCCAACTGCGGACCGCTTCGATCAGGTGGACGAGCGCTTCCCGTTCGCCGAAGCGGTGGAGCGCCCGTCCCAGGCGGTAGCGGATCAGGGGATCGTCCGGGTCCTGTTCGAGCGCGAGCCGGTAGGAATCGATCGCGCGCTTGACGTCGCCGGCGTCGTCGAACGCCACCCCCGTCCGGTGGTGGGTCTCCGCCCGGGAGGCGCGCCGATCGTCCTCCGCCGCGCGCGCCGCCTGGACCGTTTCCGGATCTTCCGAGAGAAGGGCCAGGATGTCGCGGTGCTCCTTCTTCTGCGCCAGGCTGAGGGCCGTTTCCCCGTTGGTCGCCGTCACCGTCGGATCGGCGCCCGCGGCCAGCAGCAAACGCACCGCCTCCGCCTGCCCCCGGTCCACCGCGCTCAGGAGCGGAGTCGCTCCCCAGCGGGCCGCCGCGTTCACGTCGGCGCCGGCCTCCAACAGCAGTTCCATCGTTCCGAGATGGCCGCCCATCGCGGCCCGGTTGAGCGGGGTGATGCCGTTTTGCGCCGGATCGTTCACATCGGCCCCCTGCTCGATGAGGAAGGCCACGAACCGCTCCCTGCCGAGCACCGCCGCCACGTGGAGGGCGGTCATCTCGTTCGGCGCCTTGGCGTCCACCGCCATGCCGCCCTCGATCGCGGCGGTCACGGTCTCGAACTCGCCGTCTCGGACCGCGTTGAGAACCTCCTCCAACTGCGGGTCGAGCCGGGGTGGCTGGGCGCCGGCCGCTGTTGCGGCGAGCAACCCCACGCCGGCGATCCACGATCCCACCGATCTCCGTGGATGGTTCCGCGAGGCGGGAGTCATCAGGGCAGGAGTCATCAGGGCAGGTTCTCGAAGGGATTCACCGCGGTGACCCCGAGCGGCGTGAAGTGTCTGAGGTTGCGCGTCAAAACCGTCAGGCCGCGACTCTCAGCCGTTGCCGCAATGGCGACATCGGCGAACCCGGGTGTGTGGCCGACGGAGCGCGCTCGATCCAGCAGTGCCCCGGCGACCTGGGCGGCGGCGACATCGAACGGCATCACCCGGTCGCCATAGAGATGGAGGACGAGTTCAAGCCAGGCCTTCAGATCATTGGCGCGCCCCGTCCGCCCGGTTCGCGCGACCTTGGCGATCCCGGAAGCGATTTCGGCCACAGTCACCGCCGAGAGGAAGAGTTCAGCGGAATGCGCCTCCATCCACTCCGCGAATTCCGGAGGCCGCCGCCCGGCGGCGGGGGCTCCTGACGACACGACATCGGTATCCACCAGGTACACGCGGTCTCCCTAGAAGGAAACATCCCGCGACGGAGTCGGGTCACGCGGCGGGATGTCGCCCTCCTCCAGAGGCGCTGAAAGAAGGATGCGGCCCAACGAAGGGACCTGACGGAGCCGGTTCCATTCCTGGACCCCGAGAAGGACAGCGCTCGGTTTCCCGTGGCGGGTAATGATCGCCGTCTGTCCCTGGACCGCCCCTTCGATCAGCGCCGACAGTTTGGCTTTGGCGTCGCGTAGCCGAATCTCCTGCATTGCATCCTCCGATGTGACCAATGTAGTCATTATACCGTCGGATTCCTCAGGACCTGCCGAATCGTTCGTCACCGGGGGGGACAATTCGGCACCCCGGTAGAATCGATTTCATGAGTGCTCGCACCCCCACGGGAAGAGCCGGCGGTGAGCGATCGAGCAGCCGTCGCACGTTCCTGAAGAGTTCCGGGGCTGTCATTGCCGCGGTTGCGGCGCCCGCCGGCGCCGCGACGGCGGTGGCGCAGGAATCCCAGTTCCTTTCCCTGGATCTCCCTTTGCTCCAGGCCTTCGCCGAGGCCGTGCTGCCGGAAGAGATCGGACCGGACGGCGTCCGGGATGCGCTTCGCGACTTCGTCACCTGGATCAATGGCTTCGAACCGGTGGCCGAGTTGCCGCATCCCTACCTGTCGTCCGTCGAGGTGCGGTACGGGCCGCCGCACCCGGCGCCCCGCTGGGCGGCGCAACTCCAGGCGCTCGATCTGCTGGCGACGAAGCAATACGGCGCGACCCTTTCCGAGCTTTCGCTCGAGACGCGCCGCAAGCTGGTTGCCGCCGATCTCGAGCGTCACGATGCCGAGGGGGACTTCCCGCGGCCGGCGTACGCCGGTCACGTCGCCGTGGGGCTGCTTGCCCGCTTCTATTCGCGGCCGAAGGCCGCCGATCTGGCCTATGGCGCCCGCATCAACGCCGCCGCCTGCCGCGACCTCGTTTCCGGCGCGGACATGCCGGCGCCCCTCGCCACCACACAAGCCTGATCATGCCCCAGCTTATCGAAGCCGATGTCGTCATCATCGGTGGCGGAATCAGCGCCGCCATGGTGGCGGAGCGCGTCGCCGAGGACACCTCGGCCAGCATCGCGGTGATCGAGGCAGGGAACCGGATCTTCGATTTCGAGAACCGGTTCAACACCCGCCGCCGCTTCCTCGACTACGGGGAAAACCCGTACCACGGCGACCACATCCCCGGACATGACTGCAACAACGCCCAGTCCCGATCCATGTCGGTGGGCGGCCTCGCGATGCACTGGGGGGGCACGACTCCCCGGTATTCGCCGGAGGACTTCCGGGTGAAGAGCCTCTTCGGCGTCGGCCGCGACTGGCCGATCTCCTACGAGGATCTCGATCCCTTCTTCCAGGAGGCGGAAGAGCGGATCGGGGTGGCCGGCGAGCAGGGGCCGGAGGAATACGACCCGCGGTCCGGTGGTTACCCGATGGAACCGCTGCCGACGTCCTACAACCTGACGCTCGCGAAGGAGTGGGCGGAGAAGTCGGGGATCCCCTACTGGCGGAATCCGGTTTCCAAGAACTCGCGCCCCTGGCGGGGACGGCGCGAATGCGTTCGCTGCGACACCTGCTCGATCTGCCCCACGGGCGCCAAGTACAGCCCGGACTTCACGTTCCGGAGTCTTCTTGACGCCGGGCGGATCACGCTCCACGACCGCACCATGGTGCGGCGGCTCGTGCCCCGGGCCGATTCCGACGCCATCGGGCAGGCCGACGCCTTCCACCGGGACAATCCCGACGACCCGGTCACCATCCGGGCGCGGCATTTCGTGCTCGCGGCCGGCTACGCCTGGTCGTCGCATCTGCTGCTGCAGAGCGCCGGGGGACGCTTCCCGGACGGGATCGCAAACCGCTCCGGAACCGTGGGACGGTTCATCACTGGACACCGGTGGGTGAACGCCTTCGTATCGGTGCCCATGCGGCTCTACCCCGGGGTCTACCGGCAGGACAGCCTGATCTCCAAGCGGTTCCAGCATCAGGACGACGAGGCCCAGCCCGACGGCAAGTACATCCGCCACGATCTCCGCATCTGGGAATCGGATGTCGGCAAACGGGCGCGTCTTCGGGACGACGACGGAAATCTCCTGCTCGGTTCCGCCGCGCTCGACGACTGGCGGCGGCGCATCGAGACCGGCTCACTCCGGATGCGGGGTTACTACGACGTGATCCCGGCGCGGGAAAGCGCCCTGACCCTGGAATCCAACCGCAAGAACCCGTGGGGAGATCCGCTCCCGCGGATCGATTTCGTGGACGATCCGGTGTCCGCGGAACTGCGCGGCTATACCGAGCAGAAGATCGAGGAGCGCTTCCGGCGGATTCTCCAGGCGGGCGGCGGCGAGATGCTGAACATCTCGTTTGCGTCCGACCACGACCACCCCGGCGGCGGCTGCCGCATGGGGGACGATCCGAACGACAGCGTGGTGGACGGTTGGGGACGCGCCCACGATCACGAGAACCTCTGGGTCGCCGGCGCTCCGACGATCGTCTCCTCCGGTTGCAACAACGGCACCCTCACCTTCTCGGCGCTCTCTCTCCGCACGGCTTCCCGGCTCGCGAACGAACTGGGTTAGTTCCCATCCGCGCCGGAGGACCGGCGCGGCCCGCCGCCAGCCTGGGGCGTCAGGATTTGACCTGTTGCCGGCTTATGGTGCCCTCCTGGTGCGATTCCGGCGACTCGGTGCTGCCTGAGCGGCTTCCGGCGTTCACCGGTGCACCCGGGAGGCTCCATGGTTCGTTATCACGCTGTCGCTCGGTTCGATGCCGACGAGTGGACGATCGAACTCGCGAAGGGTGACCGCATCGCCGGCAAGACGGTGACTTGCATCGCGGACGCCTCGTTCTCCAAGGATTCGATCGAACATATGATCGAAGACATGGTCGTCTTCTACTTCGACTGGAACTGCGCGCCTTGGGACCTCGAACTCACCATCGAGTGGAAAGGGGAAGCGGAGCACCGGGAATGGCTGAAGGAGTGGCGCGATCACCGAGACAGACAAAAGGCCCGAACCCCGCTCTTGCCGGAGGATCCGAAATCCAATGTCCAAATCGACGAGGAAGACACCGATGACTGACCGAGGAAGACTTGGAATGGCACGGACAACGCTGCTGACTTCCCGCCGGTGGCTCATTGGCGTGGCAGCGCTGGTTGGCTGGCTGCTTGCGGGGTGCGGATCGGAGCCGCAAACGCACCCGGACCCGACACATGACGACATGCTGGTCCTCACCGCGGACCGCGTGCTTGACGGCCGGGGCGGGGTTCTCGAGAACCATGGCGTCGTGGTCCGCGAAGGCCGAATCGCGGCGGTTTTGCCGATGGCCGAACTGGCGATGGACGGCGAGCGGCTCGATTTCCCCGGCGGCACGCTCCTCCCGGGATTCATCGACACCCACGTCCACCTGAGCTGGCACTTCGGCGACGACGGCCGGCTGGCCCGCGACGACGCACCGGAGGTCACGGCGCTTCACGCCGTCGAAAACGGCCTCCGGATGCTGGAGGCGGGCTTCACCACCGTGCAGAGCCTCGGGAGCCCGGTGGACGGCCCCGTCCGTGACGCGATAGCGCGCGGGGTGGTCCCCGGTCCCCGGATCATCACTTCGCTGGGTTCGCTGAACGCGCGGACCGGCGGGCCGGAAGAAATGACCGCCGAGGTGCACCGCATGGCGGACGCCGGCGCCGACGCCATCAAGATCTTCGCGTCGGAGAGCAGCCGGGACGGCGGGGGGCCGACGCTTTCCCAGGAACAGCTCGACGCCGCCTGCGGAACGGCGAACGAACGGGGCCTCAGGACCCTGGTTCACGCACACGGCCCGGTGAGCGCGAGCCGGGCGGCGGAAGCCGGGTGCACCACGATCGAACACGGCTCGCTCCTCGACCAGGCCACGCTCGACCTCCTTGCGGAGAAACGGCTGTTCTACGACCCGAACACCTACCTGATCGTCGCGAACTACCTCGAGAACAAGGACCGCTACCTCGGCATCGGCAACTACACCGAAGAGGGGTTCCGGCTGATGGAGTCGAACTCGACCGGGCGGATGGAGGTCTTCGGGAAGGCGCTCGCCACCGAGGGGCTGCGGGTCGTCTTCGGCACGGATGCAGTCGCCGGCGCCCACGGCCAGAACATCCGGGAAGCCGTCGCGCGGGTGGAGCAGGGCGGGCAGCCGCCCGGCGATCTGATCGTCAGCCTCACGTCGCTCGCGGCCGAATCGCTCGGGCTCGGGGACGAGATCGGGACGGTCGCCGAGGGCTACGCCGCCGATCTGGTGGTGGTGGACGGTGACCCGACAGCGGATGTCAGGGCGCTGGGCAACGTGCGGTTGGTGATGAAGGCCGGCCGGACCCACCATCGGCGGGCCGCTGAATAGCGACTGTCGGCGCCTATTGGGCGGTAAGGTTCGTCGGATTCTCGAGTTGACACTCGCACGAGTCACGAGTGTTGGCGTAACATCCGAGGTTAGACGCAAGCTCCGCTTGCCCTACTTCCGAGGCCCGCGCTCCGGCGCGGGCTTTCGTGCGTTTGGTAGCTGCCGTGACGTATCTCGCGTATCTGGATGAGTTCGGGCATATCGGTCCTTACGTGGGCCGCTCGGACCCGAAACACAATGACAGCCCGGTGTTTGGACTCGCCGGCCTCGTACTGCCAGCAGGCGAAGTGCGCGGGTTTGGAACGTGGTTCTTCAAGCGAAAGGCTGAACTTCTGTCATTCGAGATGCAGCAGTTTGGGAAAAGAAGGGCTCGAGCCTCTACACGGTGACCAACGTAGGCCGCTACCGCGAACTCAGGACGTTCACGAACCGCTTCCTGAACAAGATCACCACGATCGGCGGTTTCGTGTTCTATGTTGGGACCAAGAAGACCCACTCACCGGATCAACACAACGCCAACGCGCTCTACACCGCGGTTTTCGTCGAGGCGATCAAGCGTCTGGACGAATTCTGCACCGAGGGAAGTGAACCTACGCGCAACTTTCTTCTCGTTCTTGATGAGCATGACCAGCGTTCAGCCCTGCTCACAGCGGCGTCCCAAAGGATGTATGGGGGAGACGAGCCCCGCCGTCAGCTCATCGAGCCCCCGCTCCAGGCGGAAAGCCACCGCTAGCAGCCTGTGGTGGAACCCGGGTGAGCGCCGAGAGCGGCCAGTTCTCCCGGTGGGGGCGAGGCCCAGTTCTCCCGGTGGGGGTCCGGCTGACAAGGCGCGTGAGGGAGGAGCCCCCACCGGGAGAACTGGCCCGGGTGTATTTCGACCGAAACGCAACGCAGAGCGCCGCAAAGCGCCAGTTCTCCCGGTGGGGGGGCGGTTCAGGCGGGATGCATCGCCGCTCGAACGCCGCCTGGGTTTCACCACAGGCTGGCTAGCAGACCGTGCAGGCCGCCGATTGGATCTGCGGGCTTGTAGGGCGTCTCGGAGCGTTCTGGGCTGATCCCGGCGCTTATCCAGAGAACAGCGTATTCGTCCGTTATTTCGCGCAGCGGTTGAACCGGGCGAGCCGCCGCAGCGGCATCCGCAACCAGGCGGCATAGATGGCTCGAACACCGTCCGCTAGAACCGGATAGCGTTCTCGTGACCGATTCCCTGCGGGAGACTTGGGATCCCGGTTCCTTCCAGGAGTGAGGAAGGCCCGAACATACACTCTTGCTCATGAATGGGCATTCCCTTTTTCGTTCGTCTTATTTCCTGACGGCCGCTGTGGCAGTGCTCTTTGCGGCCTGCGGCGGGGGTGGTGGCGCGGGTCCCGAGATGAACGACGACGGGACCGTGGTGCTCACGGCGGACCGGGTGCTCGACGGACGCGGCGGTGTCCTCGAGAACCACGGGGTGGTGGTCCGGGACGGGCGGATCGTCGCGGTGGCCGCGGCTTCCGACCTTCCCGCCGGCCAGCGCCTCGACTTCCCCGGCGGCACGATCCTCCCCGGCCTGATTGACACCCATGTCCACCTGGACTGGCACTTCGGCGAGGACGGCAAGCTGGCCCGGGGCGCCGCGCCCGAGACCGCCGCCCTGCACGCGGTGGAAAACGGCATCCGGATGCTCGAGGCCGGCTTCACCACCGTCCAGAGCCTCGGTTCGGCGGTGGATGGTCCGGTGCGCGATGCGGTGGCGCGCGGAACGGTCCCCGGTCCCCGGATCGTCACCTCGCTCGGCCAGCTCTCCGCCCGCACCGGTGGCGCGGAGGAACTGACCGCCGAAGTGCACCGCCTGGCCGACGCCGGGGCGGACGCCATCAAGATCTTCGCCTCGGAGAGCATCCGGGTGGGGGGCGGCCCCACGCTTTCACAGGAAGAACTCGACGCCGCCTGCGGGGCGGCCACGGAGCGCGGACTCAGGACGCTCGTCCACGCCCACGGGCCGGAGAGCGCGAGCCGGGCATCCCGGGCGGGCTGCACCACGATCGAGCACGGCGCGCTGCTCGATCAGGAAACGCTCGACCTGATGGCCGCGAACGGCACCCTTTACGACCCGAACACCTACCTCATCTTCGCCAACTACTTCGAGAACAAGGACCGCTACCTGGGGATCGGGAACTACACCGAGGAAGGCTTCACCGCCATGGAGTCCGGACGGGTGCGGGCGATGGAGACCTTCGGCATGGCGCTCGCCACCGAGGGACTGAAGATCGTCTTCGGGACCGACGCGGTGGCCGGCGCCCACGGGCAGAACGCCCGCGAGGCGGTCGCCCGGGTCGAGCAGGGCGGTCAGGACCCGGGACAGGCCGTCGTCGGGCTGACCTCGATGGCTGCCGCGTCGCTGGGACTTGGGGATGAGATCGGGACGGTTGCCGAGGGTTACGCCGCCGATCTGGTGGTGGTGGACGGCGATCCGGCGAGCGATATCGGAGCCCTCCAGCGGGTGCGGATGGTCATGAAGGGTGGCCGCATCCACAACCCCGGCGATTAGGCGGTCCAATCGAGTCCGCGTCGCCAGGTTCGAGTTGCCATGTTCTTCACGCTGCTGATCGTCACGTTCCTCATCGCGCTGGCGGTGTCCTTCGGGGCGGTGCGGCTCTTCGACCGTCCCATCGCCTCCATCCTGCAGCGGATCGTGGCGGAGGAGTTGAGCGGGGCCTGGCATCGTTACGTCAAGTTCGCGGCGTACGTGGTCGGCATCTCGGCGGGCGTTCGCATCCGCGAGCTGGAGCGCTACATCTCGGCCCCCGGCAAGGACGACGAGATCCTGGTTCTCAACGCGGAGCGCTGGACGCTCGAGGTCTATCGGACCGTCATCGAGACGCTCCAGGGGATCGCCTGGATGCTGCTGGTGGTCTTCGTGGTGGCGCTGATCGCCTACGTGCTCGCCCGGGGCTTCGAGCTGAGACGCTCGCACTAACTTGGACAGGGCGCAGCATCATCGGCCTCGGTTTCGCGCTGCCTCGCGATGCACGCCAGCGGCCGGCGTTCCCCTTCGGACGGTGCCATCCAGGGTAAGCAGCTATGGGAGTGTCGCTTCGCGGAGCGATGCCGGCCTGAAGGCCCCCACCGGGAGAACTGGCCAGCGTTCCTAGCCGGTGGGCCGCGATGCCGGCCTGAAGGCCGGCGCTCCTAGCGAGTCCGGCTGCGGAGCCGCTCCACCGCGAACAGGAAGAGCAGCGCGAACGCGATCAGGAAGGTCGCCGCCGCCAGGATGGTGGGGCTGATCTCCTCGCGGATCCCCGACCACATCTGGCGGGGAATGGTCCGCTGGTTCAGCCCGCCCATGAAAAGCACCACGACCACCTCGTCGAACGAGGCGGCGAAGGCGAAGAGGGCCCCCGAAAGGACCCCCGGCGCGATCAGCGGCAACTGCACCCGGCGAAAGGTGGTGAGGGGGCCCGCACCGAGGCTCTGGGAGGCGCGGACCAGGTTGCGGTCGAATCCGGAAAGTGTCGCGGTCACCGTGATCACCACGAACGGGGTGCCGAGCGCCGCGTGGGCGAGGATCAGCCCCAGGTGCGACTGGGTGAGGCGGAGGTCCGAGTAGAAGAAGAACATCCCCGCCGCCGCGATGATTACCGGGATCACCATCGGCGAGATCAGGATCCCGGTCACGAGGCGGCGCGCGGGCATCGCCGGGCTCGAGAGCCCGAGCGCCGCGACGGTTCCCAGCACCGTCGCCAGCAGGGCGGCGGCGAACCCGATCCCCAGGCTGTTGGCGAGCGCCCGGCTCCAGCGGGCGTCTTCCACCAGAGCCTCGTACCAGCGGAGGGACCAGGCGTCGGGGTCCAGCCGGAGCATGCCCTCCGTGAAGGTGAAATAGGGCTCGGCGTTGAAGCTGAGCGGAATGATCACCAGGATCGGGGCGACCAGGAAGACGAAGACGAAGACGCAAAACGCCAGGTAGACCACCCGGGAGGCCGCGCCGTCCCGCATTTCGCTACCCGAGCCGCAGGCTGGAGGCGCCCACCAGCCGGTCGTAGACCACGTAGAGCGCGCCCACCACCACGAACAGGATGCCGCCGAGCGCCGCGGCGAGCCCCCAGTTGAGGGAGGTCTGCATGTGGAAGGCGATCATGTTGGAGAACAACTGGCCGCTCGCCCCGCCCACGAGCGCCGGGGTGATGTAGTAGCCGATCGACAGGATGAACACCAGCAAGGCGCCCGCCGCGGTGCCGGGCAGGGTGAGCGGCCAGTAGACACGGAAGAAAGCCTGACGGCGGTTCGCGCCGAGCGAGGTGGCCGCCCGCAGGAAGTGCGGCGGGATGGTGCGCATCACCGAATAGAGCGGCAACACCATGAACGGCAGCAGCACGTGGGTCATCGCGACCAGCGTGCCGGTCATGTTGTAGATCATCGCGATCCGGCCGTCGTCGGCGACCAGGCCGAGGGCCACCAACAGGCTGTTCAGGACCCCGTGGGTCTGGAGCAGGACGATCCAGGCGGTGGTGCGGATCAGCAGCGAGGTCCAAAACGGCACCAGCACCAGGAGCAGCAGCCAGCGGGCGCGCCGCGGCGGGGAGCTCGCGATGAGATGGGCGATCGGGTAGCCGAGCAGCAGGCAGAGCAGGGTGACCGCGCCGCTGACCATCAGCGTCCGGAGGAGCAACGGGACGTAGATGCGGAGTTCCTCCGGTTGCCGGACGATGCTCCCGTCGGGACCCCGCCCGAGATCGAGGGCCCGCAGGTAGTGGCGGAGGGTGAAGCGCTCGCCGGCGGTGCGTACGGCCCGCCAGGTCGCCGGCTCGCCCCACGCCGGGTGCCCGCCGATGAGGGTGTCCCGAGAGGTGGCTGCCGGCGCCTCCGCCGCTGCCCGGGCGCCGCGCATGATCACGCTCCGCATCCCGCTCGCGACCCGGTTCACCCGTCCGCCCAGCCTGCCCGCCATCCGGCCTTCGAGCGCGCTTTCGAGTTCCCGGGCGGCGGTCGCGAACACCGGTTCCCCGGGCAGGGTCTCCCCGTCCCATTCCTCGAGGAGAGCGAGTGTTTCCGGGAGGGCGTCGGCGACCACCGGGTCATGGACGCTGCGGGCGAGCATCGTCCCGAGCGGGAAGAGGAAGGAGATGCCCACGAAGGCGACGAGCGGCAGGGCGAGTCCCGCCGCCCGCAGCCGGGCTCGCGCCGGCGGCGCCACTCCCGGTTTTCCCGTCATCGCGCCAGCCAGGCGCTGAAGCGCTCGTTCACCTCGTCGAGGTTGTCGCTCCACCAGAGCGTGTCGCTCGTCAGGACCCGTCCGACGTTCTGCGGGCTGGTGGGCAGATGGGGCAGCATCGGGACCCCGGTTTCGCGGTGGGTGGTTACGAGCGGTTGCGCCGACCGCCGGGTGGGGCTGTAGGCGATCTCCCCGGTGAGCTTTGCCATGGACTCCGCCGACGTCGAGAACCGGAGGAACGCGAGCGCCTCCGTCAGGTTGGGGGTCCCGGCGACGATTCCGGTCTGGCCGATCTCGAGCACCTGTCCGTCCCAGATGATGACGAATGGCTGGTCCTCGAGGACCTGGGCGTTGAAGATCCGCCCGTTGTAGGCAGTGGACATCACCACCTCGGCGTCGGCCAGCATTTGCGGCGGCTGGGCGCCGGCCTCCCACCAGACGACTTCGTCCTTGATCGTGTCCAGCTTCCTGAGCGCCCGGTTCATGCCTTCATCGGTGTCGAGCACGGCGTACACCTCGTCCGTCGCGACCCCGTCGGCCATCAGCGCGAACTCCAGGTTCACGAGGGGGCTGCGGCGCATGCCGCGGCGTCCCGGAAACCGTTCCAGATCGAAGAAGTCCCCGATCGTCGCCGGCTTCTCGCCGGAGAAGCGGTCCGGGTGGTAGGCGACGACCGTGGAATAGAAGGCCGTGCCGACCCCGCAGTCGGTGAGTGTTTCGGGCCGGAAGTCCTCGGCGGCGGGGGAGCCGTCGGCGCCGGGCGCCGTCAGGTCATCCGGAATCAGCTCGAGGAGCCCCTCGTCGCATCCGCGGACGGCGTCGAACATCTCGAGGTCCACGACGTCCCAGTGGACGTTCCCGGTATCCACCTGGGTGCGGATCTCGGCGAGCCCGCCGTTGTAGTCCTCCCGGCCGAGAGTCATCCCGGTGGCGGCTTCGAACGGTTCGTAGTGCGCCTTGGTGACGGCCCGCGCGTAGGCCCCGCCCCAGGAGACGACGGTCAGGGACCCGGATGAGGGATCCCCGCCGCACCCTCCCGCCGCCAGCGCCACGGTCGCGCAGGCGGCCGCCAGCCATCGGCGCGGCTTCCGGCCGCTCATGGTTCGGAAGACTCGGGCTCGTGATCGAGCGCGCGGCAGTCGGTGGGCGTCCAGCCGACGCGGATCCGGTCGCCGGGGATCACCGCCCCGTGGCCCACGATGTTCGGGATCTTTACGATGAAGTCGTCCGTTCCGAGCAGGCTGAGCACGACTCGCAGGTGATCCCCGAGGAAGGTGATGTCCTGTATCCGGGCTTCGAACTCGTTGTGGTAGAGCCCGGGTTCGGGCGCCAGCCCCACCCGTTCGGGACGGATGGACAGGGTGGTGTACTCCCCCACTTCGGCGGGAATCACCCGGAGGGCCTGGATCAGCGCGTCTCCTACCCGGACTTCGCAGACCGCACCGTCGATGCTCTCAATCCGCCCGGAGAGGCGGTTGTTCTCGCCGATGAAGCGCGCCACGAAGTTCCGCATCGGTTCCTCGTAGAGCCCCTCCGGGCTGGCGATCTGCTGCAGGCGGCCGTCGTGGAACACCGCCACCCGGTCCGAGAGCACCATCGCCTCCTGCTGGTCGTGGGTGACGTAGATGCAGGTGATCCCGAGGGTGCGCTGGATGCGCCGGATTTCGTACTGCATTTCCTCGCGGAGCCGCCGGTCGAGGGCGCCGAGCGGCTCGTCCATGAGCACGAGGTTCGGCTCGAAGACGAGGGCGCGGGCGATGGCCACCCGCTGCTGCTGACCCCCGGAGAGCTGGGTGGTCTTGCGGTTCTCGTACCCCTCGAGGCGAACCAGGGCAAGGGCGCGCGCCACCCGCTGGCGGCGGACCTCCGGGTCCACCCCGCGTACTTCGAGAGGGAAGGACAGGTTCTGCCCCACCGTCAGGTGCGGGAAGAGGGCGTAGTTCTGGAACACCATCCCGATGCCGCGCTTCCGCGGCGGCAGATCGCCGATCGGGCGGCCCCGGATCCGGATGGCGCCGGAGGTTGGCGCTTCGAACCCGGCCAGCATCATCAGGCAGGTGGTCTTGCCGGACCCCGAGGGTCCGAGCAGGGTCAGGAACTCGCCCTTCCGGACCTGGAGGTCGAGCCCGTCCACGACCGGCGTGACCCCGTCGTAGGTCTTCGTGACCCCCTCGAACTCCACGTAGGGTGAATCGTCCGGTGTCACGAGCCCCTCCTTAGCAGCCTGTGGATAAAGTGACGTGAGTACCGAGGCCGGTGAGGCGCCCGGCTGACAAGGCGCGCGAGGGAGGAGCCCCCACCGGGAGAACTGGCCCGAGTGTATTTCGACCGAAGCGCAACGATGAGCGATGCGAAGCAGCGCGTTTCAGCCGGGATGCATCGCCGGGCGAATACCGCGTGACTTTGTTCACCGGCTGCTGAGTGTGCCGCGTCGCCGCGCGCGACGATACCGCACGAGTGTCCGTTACAGATGTCAGGTGGAAGCCTGCGGCTGCCCTAGACTGATCGTCCGTGACTCGACCTCTCGACGGCCACCGCGCGACCGTGAAGGCCCGCCGCCGTTTCGGGGACGTCTTCGACGCGCTTTCCCGGAGCCTGTCCGTTCTGCCGGAGGCACCCGAACTCGCAGAAGAGCTTCACCGGCTCAGCGAGGAGATCAGCGGTTTCTCGCAGGACCACCCGCTGGTCGGAGGGATTCAGGTGGCCCTGCGCCTGACCGACGGCGCCCGGTCGGCGGCGGCCCCGCTCATCAGCCTGGCCGCGGAGATGGTCGCGGACCACGCCCCGGACTCGGGGTGGAGCCGCGAGGACCTGGAGGGCTATCTGGAGGGACTCGGCCCGGCGCGCGCTGCGGACTTTCTGGAAGAACTGGCGACGGCGATCACCCAGGTCTGACCAGCGTCACGTCGAGCTGGCCAGGGACCGCCGACCTCCAGGTCGGCATCGCCCGCCGGAGGCGGGCGAAAGCGGCGTGGTGCTGCAGAACGTGGCCTGCGACAGCGATGCCGTGGTCGCGCTGTCCAGGATCTCGCGGCGGTCGATCATGGGTCCGTCCCGCGAGTCCAGCTCTTAGCAGCCCGTGGACAAAGTCACGCGGCATTCCCGAGCCGGAAGGGATGGGGGTCGGGTAGCCCCGCCCCCCGTCCCTTCCGCTCCGGGGTCTCCGCGGTGCTGGCGCCCCGCTCCGGAAGCGACCGGCGATGCATCCCGGCTGAACCGCCCCCCCACCGGGAGAACTGGCGCTTCGCGACGCTCTGCGTTGCACATCGGTCGAAATACACTCGGGCCAGTTCTCCCGGTGGGGGCTCCTCCCTCGCGCGCCTTGTCAGCCGGGCGCCTCACCGGCCTCGGTGCTCACGTCACTTTATCCACAGGCTGCTAGGGACCCACAGCCGCCACCGAGTGATGAGGCGTGGAGTTTCGAGTGCGGAGTCGAGCCGGGCGTACCCCATCGTGAGCCGCTCTCGACAGGGTGTTACGAGCGCCGAACCCGCCGGATCGCGTTCGGCCAGAAAGCCCAGCCGCTTGAAGATCGCACCGTTCCCGAGCCGTGCCGCGTAGTCGAGAAGGAGGTCGTCGTTACGGGCGCTCGACTTCAGATACACCGACAGGCAATCCGCTACCTGTTGGATTCCCCCACCGAGTGCCGGATCCGCCACGATGTCCACAATGGTCCGGTGAACGTCGGAGACGGCGATCCTGCTCCTGCCGCGCCACACGGTCGTGGTGCCGAAGATTTTCTGCGGGCTGATGTGGGTGAGGCTCAAAATGGCGCCGTGCCGATGCTGCGTTTTCGCCCGGACGGTCTGCGTCGTCATGACCACAATGTCCCGGAAGATCTGCTTGGTGAGATCCCAGTGCTCGGCGGCGGTGCGACCGCCGATGTAGGCAGGATCGAACAGTGCCGGCACCAGGATCCACGGATCGTCCAAAACGTGGACGTTGCCGAGCGTGGTGAGTGAGGCCGGAAGGTAGGCGCCGCGACCGACCCGCCGGAGCCACGCCTGCTTCACCCACCGCGAGAGCAGTTTGGCGGCGTCCGCACGGGAGATATCAAGCGCCTTCACGACGTCGTCGATGCGAACGACGTCGCCGGCCTCGCGTAGAACGGCGACGAGGCGGCGGCGCGGGCCGGGGACTACGGGGTCCAGTGCAGTGGTGGTATGTCGCATTGCCTATAAATCACGGAAAAAGCGAATTCAGAGCATCATAAGCGATGCACGGCAAGTATAGTATAAATGCTCAACTTCACGGTTTTTGTGATTTGCAGACATTGTCGACTAACGTAGTTGATCCCGGACTGCGCGCCGGATTCCGGCTTGAGCCGGGAGGAACTGGAGGGCTATCTGGAGGGACTCGGCCCGGCGCGCGCTGCAGATTTCCTCGAGGAACCGGGGGCCGCGGTGGGCGCTCAACAGCCTGTGGACAAAGTCATGCGGCCCAGTTCTCCCGGTGGGGGCTCGACCGGCGATGCATCCCGGCTGAAACACTCCGCTTCGCGTCGCTCATCGTTGCGCTTCGGTCGAAATACACTCGGGCCAGTTCTCCCGGTGGGGGCTCCTCCCTCGCGCGCCTTGTCAGCCGGGCGCCTCGCCCCCACCGGGAGGACTGGCCGTTCTCGGCGCTCACACCACTTTATCCACAGGCTGTTAACGGCCCGGCGGGCGCAGGTTCTTCACCGGCTGCGGATCGTCGCCGGCCGGGGTGTTGTGCTGCATGATGATCTGCCAGCGGTCGCCGGAGCGGATGTAGGTCATCGTGTAGCGGCCCTCATGGACCGTCATCCGCTCCTTCCCGTCGTAGAGGACGGAGAGCGCGTATTCGCCGTAGGCGATCCCGGTGCCGCCGATGACCCGGTACTGCTCGTTGCTCGTCCGGAACTCGGCGCCCGTCGCGTTGTTGAAGAAGAGGTTCCAGTCGATGGCGCACGCTTCCCGGCCCTGCTTCCCGGAGGTGGGCCCGCAGGCGTAGAAGGAGAGCGCTTCCTCGTGGACGGTGTCCAGAAAGCCCCCCAGGTCGCCCGAGTTGAGCGCTGTCACCGCAGTCTCGAAGGTGGCCTGCAGCGACGCGACGTCGGCGACATCGCCGGGACCCGCGGTCGCGGGAGGCGCCACCGAGCCGAGCAAAAGAGCGAGCCCTGCGACGGCAGAGAGGCGGGAAGCGAGCGTGCGAGGGGAATGGGACATGGGTGGACCTCCGGGCGGGACCCGTAATTCAATCAGAAAGCCTTGAGCCAGGCCAGCTTGGCGACCGCGGTCCGGCGGGTCGAGGGATCGAGCCGCGGGTCGAGGATGTCGCCGGTGACGTAGCCCGTGTCGATCACCAGGAAGAGGTCGCTCCCCGGGGTGTGGAACCAGTCCACCCGGATGTTCGCCTGGCGGGTGGGCGCGCGGCGAGGGGGACGTCAGGCATTCACTTCCTGCTCGATATACCGGAGCGCAGCCCGAGTGAGGAATCCGGACCGTGTTTCCCCCTGGCGGGCGGCCGCCTCGTCGATGATGGCCAACACGCGGGCGGGCACCGTGATGTTGATCCGTCGGGCTTTGCTCGAAAGCCGGGAAAGGTCCACCGTAACCAGCGCCCAGAGTCCATCCTGGTATTCCGGGGCCGCCCGGTGTTCTTCGAGCGGCTTCGCCTCCGGAATCGGTTCGCCGGCCAGGAGCAGTCCTTCGATATGGGACAGCACCGCCTCGCCGGCCGCCTGAATGGCTTCCACCAGGGTCTCGCCACCGGAAAAGCACCCGGGCAGATCCGGCACGGTCACGCCGTAGTCGCTGTCTTCGTCCTTGTGGATCACGATGGGAAGTTGCATCAGGGTCTCCATTGCCACCTGGCTTGACGGAAGATGCTCGGGAGGGTGCCGGTCGGAATTCGCTTGACGGGATGCGGGACCGTGACCCTTCCACAGTTATCAGGGTGAACAAAGTGATGATGGCTGCCGCGCGTGTTGCGGACCGTTTCGCTTGAGTCTCCGGATCACTTCGGCACTGCTCAACAGTGTGTATTATACGCACTGATTTCCGGTCGCCCCGGGGCACGGAAGCGCCGTCGAACGATGTCGAATTCCGGACCACAGAGACAGAGGTTTGGGCGGTATGCGAACGACGATCCCGCTTGATGACGCCCTGCTTCGGGAGGCGAAGCAGGAAGCCGTCCGATCGGGCATGACGCTCACCGAGTTCATCGAGGAGGCGCTGCGCGAACGGCTCGCGCGCACGGCGGGCACGGCCGGACCGCGAGCGCGTGTTCGGCCGAAGACGGTCGGGGGTCGGGGACTTCGCCCAGGAGTCGATCTGGATGCATCGGCCGCGCTGCTCGACTTGATGAACGAGGTGCCCTGATCTCTCTCACCGCCTTCGCGGGAGGCGACATTGGAGTGGTGAGCATCCCGCGTTTCGCCCGCCTCCGGCGGGCGATGCCGGTGTGAAGCCCCCACCGGGAGAACTGGCCGGCGGTCCCTGACCTTCGCGCCACGGCGCGTGGCTCAGAACGCCTTCAGCCAGGTCAGCTTGGCGACCGCCGTCCGGCGGGTCCAGGGATCGAGCCGCGGGTCGAGGGTGTCGTCGGTGATGTAGCCCGTGTCCAGGACCAGGAAGAGGTCGCTCCCCGGGGTGTGGATCCAGTCCACCCGGATGTTTGCCTGGAGTTCCTTTGAGAGGTTGTCCCACTGCACGAGCGCGCCGGCGAAGAGTTTGCGGCTGACCGCGCCCTGAACGTCGAGCGCGACGAGGGTGGTGGTGAAGTCGCCATCGGGCACCGGCAGGGAGACTGCGTTGCGCGAAACCTGAGTCCCGATGGTGAGATGGGGACCGGTCTTGAGGCTGACTCCGGTCCGCACCCGGCTCCGATCGCCGCCCCAGAAACTCCCGGTGGAACCGTAGAGAAAAGCGGAGAACATCCGACTGTCGTTCGTCTTGGCCCCCAGTTCGTAGGAAGTGAACTGGTAGTCGCCCGGCGAGAGCACCCGCCCGCTGATCGATGCCGGCCCGTGCAACCGCTCGAAGCGGCTGTCCAGGTTGAACTCCACGGACTCTCCGGACTCGAACTCGAGCCCCGCGTGAGAGCCCGCCTGGCGCGATTGCAGCTCACCTTCGGTACCGAGGACACGCTCCCCGCCCAGCCAGAGCCAGGACCGGCGCGCCCAGTCGCTCGTCTCGAAGCGCGGCGTGAAGGCGCCCCAGACGTACCACTGGTCCTGGTCTCGGCGGCGAACGAAGCCGAGCGCCGGGTCGAAGGCCTTGCCCACGTGCGTGCGGCGCACCCGGAAGGCGTAGCGGTCGTTCTGCAGCTCCAGCTCGGCCCGGGCAGCGGACCTTCCTTCGTCCGTTCCGGCTTCCTCCGAGTCCCACACCCTGGCCCCCCACATCCGGAACTGGGAGCTGCTCCAGAACCGGGTGACGAAGTCCGCGCCGGCGGTGCGGCTGGCTCCTCCCTCGCTGTCGAGACTGGTGGCGATCGCTCCCACGGTGGTGCGTTCGTGCAGATTCGCCTGGAGCCGCACCACCGAGTTCCACGCACCGCCTTCTTCTTCGGGCATCCGGCTCTCGGTGCGGAGCCCGAGCGCCCCGACCGAGATGGGGCCGGCCTGGCCGGTCAGCCTGCCGCCTCCCAGGATGTCGTCTTCGAGGCCGATCCGCCGGCTGAAGAAGACCTCGGTCTCCTGGGTCGTTCCGAACTCGAAGAGGCCGGCCCGTTCCAGGAAGAACTCGCGTTTCTCCGGGAAGAAGAGGTCGAATCGGCTCAGGTTGATCTGGGCGTTGTCCGTCTCCACCTGGGCGAAGTCGGTGTTCCAGGTGAGATCCAGCGTCAGGTTGGACGTCAGGCCGTACTTCAGGTCGAGGCCGGCCGTGGACTCGCCTGCGAACCCGGTCTGCCCCCCGAGTCGCTGGGTGCCGAGGTTGGCGAAGGGCTTCACTTCGAGGCGGTGGCCCCGGCGCACGTCCTTCAGGCCCGTGAGCCTCGCGTATTGAGAAGCCTGGGCGACTCCCCCCTTGTAGTCCTGGCCGATGTGCGGCCAGACGACGATTTCGTTCTTCCGCCGGATGGCGCGGGAGAACGCGATCCCCATGACCGGCTCTTCCACGTCGGCGAAGCGGATCGTGGTGAACGGGATTTCCATCTCGAGCACCCAGCCGTCCTCGTTCACGGTCGTCTCGGTGGTGAAGACGCCGTCCCAGTTCCAGTCCGGCCGGTCGAGGCTCTCGTCGGAGAAAAGGGCGTCGTCCTGGGTGCCGAGCGCGCCGACCTCGAAGATGTAGCCGTTCCGGCGGTCGAAGTAGGTGTCGAGCCCGATGATGACCCGGTCGTCCTTGTCGATGCGGCCGCCCCGGTCCAGGATGGCCCGGCGGATCCGGTCGGGCTCCGAATCGAAGAACGTGAACCCGAAATAGAGCGCGTTCTCGTCGAAGGCGATCCGCACCTCGGTCCGCTCGCTGGCCGGGGCGCCGTCCACCGGGTCGCGCTGCTTGAAACCCGTGACCGGCGGGATGTCCGCCCAGAACGGTTCATCCAGCACTCCGTCCACTTGCGGGGGCGTCTCGATCCGCACGGCCCGCGCCACCGGCCGCGCTTCGCGGTCTTGAGCTTCCGCCGCCGAGGCGAATACGAGTCCGGAAAGGAGCACGACTCCCGCCGCGCCCCGAAGGGTGAGGAGTGGACGGATCAGCCGGACCCTCCGGCCATCTCGTGCACCTCGACCTCGCAGTCCGGCGACCACGCGAGGTGCGGGTGGTCGGCGAGCAGGGCCTGGGCCGTTTTCATGTTCTCTGCCTCGAGGATCGAGTAGCCCACTACGTTCCGCTCGCTCGGCGAGTTCCCGGAGGCGGTCAGCCGCTGTCCGCCGCCGAGCTGCGTTCCCATGTCCACGAGAGCCTCCCCGCAGCGTCCGAACCACGCCATCCAGGCTTCCATCCCGGCCTTCATTTCCGCCGGGTCGGCATCCTTCGCCATCTGCAGGAACGACATGGGCAGGTGGTAGATCACCAGGTACTTCTTCATCCGTGTTCCTCGATTCGCTGCGGTTGGTCCGGAGCGCGCGACGATAGGCGGGAGCGGCGGGCGCGTCAACGGGTGGAACGGCGCGGTCGAACCTCCCGGCCGGGCATGGCATGTTCCGGGGGAGGACGGACAGCCGGAGCTGCTTGGCGGTCAGAACGCCTTCAGCCAGGTCAGCTTGGCGACTGCGGTACGCCGTGTCCAGGGGTCGAACTGGGGGTCGAAGCGGGGGTCGAGCGCGTCGTCGGTGATGTACCCCGTGTCGAGGACGAGGAAGAGGTCGCTCCCGGGAGTGTGGATCCAGTCCACCCGGATGTTCGCCTGGAGTTCCCGCGAAAGGCTGTCCCACTGCACGAGGGCGCTGGCGAAGAGCTTGCGGCTGACCGCGCCCAGGACGTCGAACGCGACCAGGGTGGTGGTGAAGTCGCCGTCAGCCACCGGCAGGGAGATCTGGTTGCGCGAGATTCGGCTCCCGATCGTGAGGTGCGGCCCCGTCTTGAGGACCACGCTCCCGGCGACGCGGGTGCGGCGCCCGCTCCAGAAGCCGCCCCGGGACCCCTCCAGCGACATCGACAACATCCGGCTCTCGTTGGTCCGGACCAAGGCTTCCCAGAAACGGAAGCGGTAGTCCCCGGGAGGGAGCGTTCGTCCACTGATGGAAGCCGGCCCGTGGAGGCGCTCGAAACGGTCGTCCACGACGACGGAAACCGATTCTCCGGACTCGGACAGGAGGCTCGCATTCGACGAGAGCCTCTCCGACTGAAGCTCTCCGCCGGTCCCGCGGGTGCGGGCCCCGCCTCCCCACACGGAAAACCGCCGTGCCCACCCGCTGGATTCGAATCGGGGCCGGAAGCCGCCCCAGAGGGCCCACTCGTCCATATCCCGGCGGCGGACAAACCCGAGCGCGGGGTCGAAGTTCTTCCCGACGCGGATGCGGCCCAGGGTCAGGGCGTAGCGGTCGTTCTCCAGATCCAGTTGAGCGCGACCAGCCTGCTGTCCAGGGCCCGATCCGCCCGTCGCGGAATCCCACAAGCTGGCCCCCCACACCCGAAAGCCGGAGCTGCTCCAGAACCTCGTCTGAAAGTCGGCGCCGGCCGCGCGGCTCGAACGCCCGTCGGCGCGGTCGAGACTCGTCGCAATCACCCCGGCCGTGGTGCGCTCGCGGAGGTTGGCCCGCAGGCGGAGGACCGAGTTCCAGGCGGCCGGAACTTCGCCGTCCCCGGTCCCGGCGCCGGAGTCCGGCAGCTTCCCCCCGGTTCTGAGCGCGAGCGCCCCGATGGAGATCGGCCCCGCCTGCCCGGTGAGCCGGGCGCCGCCGCGGATGTCGCTGTCGAGGCCCACCCGGCGGCTGAAGAAGACTCCGGTTTCCCCCCGGGTTCCGAACTCGAACAATCCGGCGCGCTCGAGGAAGAACTCCCGCTTTTCCGGGAAGAAGAGGTCGAACCGCGTGAGGTTGATCTGGACGTTGTCCGTCTCGACCTGGGCGAAATCGGTGTTCCAGGTCAGATCGAGCGTCAGATTCGAGGTCAGCCCGTACTTCAGATCGAGACCAGTCTTCGACTGGCGTTCGAAGTCGGGCTCGCCGGCGAGTTGCTGGCCGCCGAGGGTGGCGAACGGCTTCACTTCGAGGCGGTGGCCCCGGCGGACGTCCTTCAGCCCGGTGAGCGTCGCGTATTGGGAGGCCTGGGCGATTCCCCCCACGAAATCCTGTCCGATGTGGGGCCAGACGACCGTCTCGTTCTTTCGCCGGATGGAGCGCTGGAAGGCGATCCCCATGACCGGTTCCTCCACGTCGGCGAAGCGGATCGTGGTGAACGGGATCGCCATCTCGAGCACCCAGCCCTCGGCGTTCACCGTGGTGTCGGTGGTGAAGACCCCGTCCCAGTTCCAGTCGGGGCGGTCGAGGCTTTCGTCCGAGAAGAGGGCGTCGTCCTGGGTGCCGAGCGCGCCGACCTCGAAGATGTAGCCGTTCCGGCGGTCGAGGTAGGTGTCGAGGGCGATGACCACCCGGTCGTCCTTGCTGATCCGGCCGCCGCGGTCGAGGATGGCCCGGCGGATGCGGTCGGGCTCGGAATCGAAGAACGTGAACCCGAAGTAGAGCGCGTCCTGGTCGTAGGCGATCCGCACCTCGGTCCGCTCGCTGGCCGGCGCGCCGTCCACCGGGTCGCGCTGCCGGAAGCCGGTGACCGGGGGGATCCCGGCCCAGAACGGCTCGTCGAGCACGCCGTCCACATGGGGCGGGGTCTCGATGCGGACCGCCCGCGCTTCGCGGTCCTGAGCGGACGCCGGCGATCCGAGACCGAAGCCGCCCAGGAGACTGGTCAGGAGGAAGCCGGCCAAGGCACCCGGCGGGGTGCGGGACGGACGGTTCACCGGGAGGCTCCAACCATCTCGTGCACCTCGACCTCGCACCCGGGCGACCAGGTGAGGGGTGGATGGTCCATGAACGTGATCGGCACTTCTTCACTACGTCCTCGATTCGGTCCGGTTCGGTAGGCGCCGGATATTCTCCGGCCCGACTTCGTTTCCCGTTGGAGCACCCCATGTTGAAACTCACCAACCTTCGATTGACCGTACTGGGGACCGTACTGGCGCTGGCCGCGCTGGCGTTCTTGCCGGTCGCGTGCGGACCGGACGCCGGCGAGGAACCGGCCGAGGCGCCGCCGGCTGAGACCGCGGAAGAGACCGTCGATGTGGTCCTCGAGACCGCCCTCGGCGAGATCGAGGTGGAGCTTTATCCGGAGCGCGCTCCCTTGTCGGTCGCGCAGTTCCTCCGCTACGTGGACGGCGGCCACTACGAGGGCGCGGCGTTCTACCGCGCGACCCACACGGCCGGGGGAGACGCGCACGACGTGGTGCAGGGCGGGCTTCGGAGCCTGCCGATGCTCGTCCGCGACGGCGGGGAGGCGGAGGAGGAGCCGCCGTTCCCGCCCATCCCTCATGAGACCACCCATGACACCGGGATCCGGAACGGACGGGGCACCCTCGCTTACGCCCGGAGTGAGCCCGGCACCGCGAACTCGGAGATCTTCTTCAACGTGGGGGACAACTTCGTGCTCGACACCGACGCCGGGGATCCGACCCGGGACGGCTACGGCTACGCCACCTTCGGCCGCGTGGTCGGGGGGATGGAAGTGCTCGAAGAGATCCACGGACTCCCGACGGACGCGCCCGCGGCCTCGGAAATGGTCCAGGGACAGATCCTGAACGAGCCGGTACGAATTCTCGGCGCCCGCCGCGCGGAGTAGCGGGCGCACCATCTGTCCGGCTGGTCCAACCTGAAACGCCGGCCTGTCGCACGCCCCTATCCTGACTGACCGTCGTTCGATAGAATGCTGTCAATGACAGCGCCTTCATTGCAGGAACGACCATGGCTCAGTTGACGGTTCGTCGGGTGACGGACCAGGTGGTGCGGGAATTGAAGCGGCGGGCCGTGGCGAATGGCCGTTCTGCGGAAGCGGAACACCGCGAGATCCTCCGTCGGGCCCTGCTCGCTGAGTCCGAAGACTTCGCGGCGCGTGCCGCCAGGTTGCGTGAGCGCCTCGTCTCCACGGTGGACAGCACGGATGTCATTCGCGCCGACCGGGATCGGGACTTCCGCGGATGACCCGCTACGTCGTCGACGCCAGCGTCGCCGTCAAATGGCTGGTCCGGGAACCACTATCCGACCAGGCAGCGCTGCTGCTGACCAAAGGGATTTCGCTCATGGCTCCCGATCTGCTGTTCGCGGAGGCGGCGAACGCTCTGTGGGCGATGAGACAGCGTGGGGACCTGCAGGACCACCAGTTGGAGGAAGCCGTGCAGACGCTGCGGGCGGCTCCGGTGCTGGTGCCGAGCACGCTCCTGCAACTCACTCCGGCGGCATCGCGGCTCGCCGCGGATCTCGGTCATCCGGTCTACGACTGCTTCTATCTCGCGCTCGCGATTCAGGAGAAGGCCCCGCTCATCACCGCGGACCGGCGGTTTTGCGACCGGGTCGGGAGCCACCCCTATCTGTCGGATTCGATTGCGCCCCTCGCCGAGCTCGCGTGAGAGCCGTCTCTGACCGGCATCGCCCGGGCGCAGGCGGGCGAGACCGTCACAACCATCCCGTGCGGCAGCGCTCGTGAGGTGTTCCCCGGTTCCTGTCTGCAACTGCCGCCGGATCACCGCCGAGCCTCTGGAATGCAAGAACCCTCGAGTAGCCGCCGCGCCCGCGCCGCCCGCGCGCCGTCCGGGTCGGGCGCCGCCGGAGTCCGCGCCAACTCCTGCACGTACGGGAGCGGCAACTCGTGTTCCATCGCGCCCGCCACGCAGAGATCCCGGTACCAATCGAACGGAACACACGCTGCGTCTACATACCGGTCACTGGCGACATAGGTCACGGCCTCGGTGGTGCTCCCGTCGAGGAAGCCAAGCCGGATGGGATGCCGGTGGTAAGCGCCGAGGTGCACGCCTTCCGCCCTGTCCAGCCCGGCGACGTCGGAGTCCGCGAACTCGTAGAGGACCCCGTACACCACGTCCGCATCGTCCCCGGTCGCGATGAGCGTGCATTTGCCGGAGCCGTCCGTCCCGATCTTGTGAAACCGGACGACGAAACCGGACACCGTTGCAATCCCGCGTGCGACGGCCGAGGGAGCGCGCGACGGATCCGCCAGGCGCCTGGTCAGCAGGTTGGAGCCGTACGCGAAGTACTTCACACATCTTGATGTTCTCTGATCGTGAGCCTGCGGCGTACTGCTAGCGAACACCGGAACGGCACCTACCACCTAGGCGTCACTAGCTGGCGAACCTAGTTCCCTTCGCAAGCCTCGTCGAGCGCGATCAGTTTGATGACCAGATTGAAGGTCGTCTTGTAGTCAAGAATCTCGTATTGATCTGTCTCTACGGCGGCAGCAAACAGATTCGGGAACATTCCCGCTCTCCACTGACTTGGAGCGACTTCCCAACGGCGCCGTGGATCCCATGCGGCGAAGTACTTCAGGCATTGCTGCTTGGTTCCGAAAATCTGCCCATAGGGTCCACAAATGAGTGCGTGTGTGATTCGCTTTCGTCTGCCATTCACATGCTTGGCTTTGGCGATCTGCTCTCTATCCAAGGTGACGAGAACGAGGTCGTGCTTTTTTCCAGTAGGCACCCCATCCACTCCCTTGAGTCTGCTGCCTTCGTCTACGCCGGCCCGTCCGCCCGGACCCCGTGCTGGGTCCCGGACGCCACCCGGATCCCTGCCGCCCAGTGTTGCTCGTCGGTCTTCTCCTCGACGGTCGGCACGAAGTACCAGTCGTTCTGGATGCGGTCGGGTTTGAGGTCCAGCACGCAATAGCCGCGGTGGAATGCTTCCCCGAACTTCTGGTGCGGGTTGGCGGCCAGGACCTCCTTCACCTCGGCGGCGATGGCGTCCTCGGTCCCCAGCCGGCGGAGCCTCGAACTTGGGGATGACACGGCGGTGGCCACGAAGTCCACTCCGTAGGATCCGGCGCCCGTGTCCGGGTCGTAGCCGGCCAGGGAACTCCGCGGCACGTCCATCCCCCACGATTGGTGCACGTCGCCGGTGAGCACCACCAGGTTGCCGATCCGTTCGCGCTCAAGGAAGTCGAAGAGCCGGTTGCGGCTCGCGTCGTAGCCGTCCCACTGGTCGGGGTTTCGGGGGTTCCGGTCGGCGTCCAGCATCGGTCCCATCATCACCTGCTGCCCGAGCACCGGCCAGCGGATCCCCGCAGACTTGGCGGCAGCGAGCTCCCCGTAGAGCCAGCGCTCCTGCCGTTCGCCGAGCAGGGTGCGGTCCGGATGGGCCATTCCCTCGACGTCGCCCCTTTCGGCCTGCCGGGAGCGGCCGATCAGCCGGGTGTCCAGCATGATGAGGTCGAGCAGCTTCCCGAAGCGGAAAGTCCGGTAGGTGCGCTGGCTGGGCCAGGGCTCGGGCTCGCGGATCGGCATCCACTCGAAGTAGGCCTTGACGGCGGCCGTGCGGCGTACGAACCAGTCGCCCTCTTCCTCCGCGACCTGGTGGTTCTCGGCGCCGTCCGTGTAGGCGTTGTTCGTGATCTCGTGGTCGTCCCAGATGCAGACGAAGGGGTGGAGCCGATGGACCTCCTGGAGGTCGGGATCCGACTTGTACTGCGCGTGCCGGGTCCGGTAGTCCGAGAGGGTGGTGATCTCCTTGTTCGGCTGGGGCACCCGCCCGAACCGCGTCCCGTCACCGTAGTCGCGGTTCGGGTACTCGTAGAGGTAGTCCCCGAGGTGGAGGACGGCGTCGAGATCGTCCCGCTCGGCGACCCGCCGGTACACGTTGAAGTACCCGAAGGGCAGGTTGGAGCAGCATACGAAGGCCAGCCGGACATGCTGGGGATCCCGCGGCAGGGTCTTCGTCCGGCCCACCGGGGACCGCTCCCCGAGCGCCTCGAAGCGGTAGTGGTACGTCATGCCCGGCTTCAGGCCGGAAGCGGTCGCCTTGAAGGTGTAGTCGCGCTCGGGTCCGGTTGTCGCTTCACCTTCCGAGACCACCTCCTGCATTCCGGGATCGCGCGCCACCGCCCAGCGGACCGGCACCCGGTCGGCCGCTGAACCCGAAACGCGGGTCCAGAGCAGCACCCGGTCGGTGAGCGGATCGCCGCTCGCCACCCCGTGGGCGAAGACCCGTTCCTGCCCGAGGACGGGGAGTGCCCGCGCGAAGGGGAGGACGAGTCCCGCCCGCGCGGAGGTTCCGAGGAAAAGCCGCCGGTTCATGGTCATGCCGGCAAGTGTAAGGAGCGCCCGCGGCCCGTGTTTGAACGCGCGGTGTCCCGTGGGAAAAAAGCTCGGGATGCTTCCGCCTCGCTGGAGGTGCCCTCACGAAAGGACCTAGACTGAGCCCGTCATGAACCGGCGGCTGTATCCGGGGTGGTGGCGGGTCGCCGGCCTGGCGGCGTCGCTGGCGGCCGCTGCTTGCGGCGGCGATTCCGGGTCGCCCACCGTGCCCCCGGTTCCCACGCCGGCACCGGCCCCCGCGCCGACACCGGATCCCGCACCCGCCCCGGACCCCGCACCCCCGGACCTGCTCCTGCCGGACGATCCGTCGGCCGTCGTCTTGGAGGTGTGGGTCAGCGGCGGCCTCCTGCCGCCCGAATACAGCCTCGACCTTCCGCCGATCTACTGGCTGACTGCCGGAGGGACGCTGTATTCCGAGGGGTCGCCGCCGCCGATCTCGCCCCCGCCGCTGCTGGCGTCCCTCAACGAAACCGAGTTGGCCGCCGCCCAACTCGAGGCGGCCCTCGACGAGATCGCCGCCTCGGGCTTGCCGGAGGCCGGGGAGGAGCACATTTCCGCGCCGTCCGACCTGGTACCTGAAATCCTGACCACCGAACTGATCTTCCGGGACACGGCGGGCGACCATGTGATCCGGGTGGAGGGTCTCTTTGCCGGGATGGACGCCCACCCGGACCCGCGCGTTCCGCACCTCTTGGCCCTGCTGGAGGTGTTCGAAGAGGCCACCCTGGATTTCACCCCCTACCTGGGAGACCGGCTGCAGGTGATCACGGTCTTCGATGTCCCGCCGTACGAGCCGCCGGACCGGGACGAGCGTCCGTGGCCGCTGTCAAACGCGCCGGAACGCGACGACGACACGCGCTTCTCGTGCCGGGTCTTCGAGGGCGCCGAGGCCGCCGGGTTGTTCGAAACCTTCGCCACGGCTCATGAGACGACTCTGTGGTTTCTTGGAGAGCAGCGATTCGAACTCCTGGCGCGCGCGCTGTTCCCCGGCGAGGCGGGCTGCCGGAGTTAACAACCGGTAGCGAAACCCACGCGGCCCAGTTCTCCCGGTGGGGGCTCGGCCGGCGATCCATCCCGGCCAAACAGCCTGTAAGGAAACCCGGGCGGCGTTCGGCCGGCGATCCATCCCGGCTGAACCGCGTCGCTGCGCGCCGCTCGTCGTTGCGTTTCGGTCGAAATACACCCGGTATTCCTCCCTCACGCGCCTCGCCAGCCGGGCGCCTCACCGACCTCGTCGCTCACCCGGGTTCCCCCACAGGCTGTTGCCCGCGTCGCTGCGCGCCGCTCATCGTTGCGTTTCGGTCGAAATACACCCGGGCCAGTTCTCCCGGTGGGGGCTCCTCCCTCACGCGCCTTGTCAGCCGGGCGCCTCCCCGGCCTCGGCGCTCACGCGGGTTCCACCACCGGCTGTTAACAGCGTCCCGCCGCCGCCCGACGGACCTCAGTTCCGCCAGGCGCTGAACCCGGATCGCGGCGGCCGAACTACCGGCGGCCGACCTCCTGGGTCGTCTCCATCCGCGGCGCCGCGTTCTTCACGTGGCGCTCGAGCCACTGGTGCTGCTCCCAGAGGGTGTGCATCACCGATTCGCGGGCGGCGTAACCGTGGCTCTCGTGGGGCAGCATCACGAGGCGCGCGACCGCCCCGTGGCCCTTGAGCGCGTGGTAAAAGCGGCGGCTCTGGATCGGGAAGGTGCCGGAGTTGTTGTCCAGGATGCCGTGGATGAGCAGGATCGGCTCGTTCACCTGGTGCGCGTGCATGAACGGGGACATCCGGAAGTAGATCTCCGGCGCCTCCCAGAAGGTCCGCGGCTCGCTCTGGAAGCCGAACGGGGTGAGGGTGCGGTTGTACGCGCCGCTCCGCGCGATCCCCGCCCGGAAGATGTCCGAGTGCGCGAGCAGGTTCGCGGTCATGAACGCGCCGTACGAATGTCCGGCGATCGCCGTCCGGTCCGGATCGGCCACCCCGCGCCGAACCGCCTCGTCCACCGCGGCCTGCGCGCTCCCGACGAGTTGCTCGACGTAACTGTCGTTCGGCTCCTGGTCCCCCTCGCCGATGATCGGAATGGTGGCGTTTTCCATGACCGCGTATCCCTCGGTCAGCCAGTAGAGCGCCGAACCCCAACTGACGAAGCTGAACCGCTGCGGCGAATCCCGGACCTGGGCGGCGGCCGCGGCGCTCTTGTACTCGCGCGGATAGGCCCACACGATGAGCGGCAGACGTCCGTCGCGGGCCGCGTCGTAGCCCGGTGGGGTGTGGAGCAGGGCGTTCAGTTCGACGCCGTCGCTGCGCTGGTAGCGGATGAGTTCGCGTTCCGCGCCCTGAAGACCGGGGTACGGGTGGGCGAAGTCGGTGATGGCCCGGGCTTCGCCACCGCCGAGGTCGCGGACGTAGTAGTTGGGAGGCGTCGTCCGGGTTTCCTTCCGGGTGAGCAGCATCCCGGCCTCGGGATCAAGGAGCGCCAGCGGGGTTTCGAAGGAGTCGGCGTCCGATTGGAACAGCCGCCGGGTCTCGCCCGTTTCGAGATCCCATTCGTCCACGAAGGGCCGGTTCCCCTGCGGGGAGGCGCCTTCCGCGGTGAGGTACGCCTTCGATCCGTCGGACGAGGTGAGCAGCACCCGCGCACCCCGTTCGTTCATCGTGGTCAGCGGCGTTCCCGGCGCGGCGTAGCGGTCTTCGTAGGAGGTATCGAAGGCCAGGGTGGGTTCGCCGCTCCCGGCGGTCGGGATGGCCCAGATCTGCTCGGCCCGGTTGATCCACCAACGGGTGATCGCCACCCCGCGCCCGCCGCCGAAGGTCGCTCCCATCATGCGGAGGGGTACCTGGAGCAGCACTTCGGGATCGCCCTCGAACGGGGCGGCGAGCTGCACCAGCACGTCGCGGACCGACGCCTCGGCATGCGGGTCGCCGCCGTCCCGGGCCTCGGTCCAGACCAGGGTGGCGTCGTGGTCGCCCCGCCAATTCACCGACCGCGGCCCGGTGGGGGCCGAGTCGCGGCCGATCGGGATCTCCTCGTGGAGCGGAAGGTCCGCGACCTCATGCACCACCGCGCCGCTCCGGTCCCGGATCTCGATCCGGTGCGGGAACCGCGAGTACGGAACGAGCCAGGAGAACGGTTCGTGGATGGTGGTGACGAGCAGGTAGCTGCCGTCCGGCGAAGGCGCGAAGCCCTCGATGATGCCCGGTCCGGCGATCTCGGTGGTGTTTCCGGACAGATCCGCGACGACCGCGCGGGCCGCGCCGTAGTAGCTGAAGAGCGCGTTGTCGTGCGGGCTGGTCAGCAGGTCCTGGTAGGTCCGCACCGGGGCCACCCGGCCGGTGGTTTCCTGGATCACGGGCGTCTCCGGAACCGCCGGAGCTTCCGGCGGCATGCCGCGGCCCGGGTCCACGACCTTGACGGCGAGGTGCGCGCTGTCGCCGAGCCAGCGGAACGGGGCGCCGCGGAAGATCGCGTTCACTCCGGAGGCGCCGCGGGTCGCGGCGCCGCTGCCGGCGTCCACGGTCCACAGCTCCACGCCGTCGTCCCCGGTGTGGGTGAAGGCGAACCGCGCCCCGTCGGGCGACCAGCTCAGGTGGTCGCCGCGGAGCGGGTCGGGCAGGCCGGTGATCGCGGCCGCCGCGCCGCCGTCAACGCGCTGCAGGGTGAGTTCCCGGAACATCCGGCGCCGGCTCGCCGCGTTCGCTGCCGGATCGATCCGGAGCCCGGCGATCCGCAGTTCGGCCCGTGACAGCTCGGCGAGCGGGAGCAGGCTGGAGCGGTGCGTCAGCACCGCGTGCACCTTGTCGGGAGACACGGAAATTCCCGGCGTCGGCGGCGCCTCGGCGATCCGGACGATCGCGTCGGGCGGCGTCTGGTAGCCCTCCTGCGCGGCGGCGGCAGCGGCCAGCGCGACGGCCGGAACGATCAGCAGACGATGAAACGGAAGCCGCATGACGGTCCCTCCTCCCCGGTCGGGGGAACCCCCCATCTTACGCGAGGCTTGGGCGAGGAGGGTTTGCCGTCAGGAAGTCCGTTTGCGGCGCCAGAACGGTGGGACGAACAGGCCCCTTCGCCGAGCCTTCATCAGGAGCAGGGCGCTGAGCGCGCCGCAGACGAGGACGGCGAACACGGAACCTTCGACGCCGAGAGCGCCCCCGGAGAGCAGGTCGGGGCCGCTCAGGCGGGACTCGAGGAGGCTTCCCACCTCGTGCCCCGAGAGGTTGGGGCCGAAGACGCCCGCCTGCATGAAGTTCCACCCGAAATGGATGCCGATGGCCAGCCATAGCCGCCGGGTGAGGATGTAGGCGGCGCCGAGCAGCACCCCGGCTTCGATCCCGATCGCGGCGGCGCCGTAGAGCGTCGCGTTCGGGTTGCTCAGATGCGCGAATCCGAAGAACCCCACCGAGATCGCGAACGCGAACCAGGTGCCGAGCCATTCTTCCACGATCCGGAAGAGCACCCCCCGGAAGACGATCTCCTCGATGTAACTGGACGTCGCGGCGATGCCGAATGCGGTGAGCAGCGCGGTCCAGGCGCCGACGCTCTCGACGTGGTAGAAGCCAAGACCAGCGACGAGCAGCACGGTCAGCGTCAGGCAGGTGGCGCCGACCACGATCCCCGCCGCCGTTTCACGGGGGGCGCCCTCCAGCGCCAGTTCGTCGGCAGGCCGCTCTTCGAGCAACCAGGTCATGCCTCGGTATGCGAAGTTGACGGCGAGAATCGCCAGCACCGCACCGACTGCTGCGCTGGGCCACCACCCGCCCAAAATTTGGGCCAAACCGCCGGCAACCACCCGCTGGAGCCAGAGAGCCCCGCCGATGGCGGCCGCGAAGAGGACGATCCGAATGGGCGGAACGTGGGCGATCCGGGCGAGCAATCCGGGTGGCCGCCGCCGGTAAGTCATTGTCGGTCCGTCCATTACGCCATTGTGTCATCTTGGCCACTCTCAGGGAACGGTACGATCCGTTCGCCCGCGTCCGATGGTCTGCTCGGTGGGGCGAGGGAGGCTGCTCATGTTCCGGAACCTGCTCAAGGTCTCGTTGTTGGCTTTCGGGCTCGCCAACTGCGGCGCCCCGGAACCCGCCCCGGCGCCGGACCCCGAACCCGAGGGATCCGAGGTTCCGGCCCGCACCGCCGACCCCTTCAAGCGCGGGCTCACCGAAGCGGATTTCCCCCGGGTCCAGGAACTCGCGCCCGGCGTGTATTCCTACGAGCAGCTCCGGGCCGCCGGCGAAGAGTTCTTCACCACCGTGAGCATGTTCGTGATCACCGACGAGGGTGTGCTGGTCGCCGACGGGCAGGGCAGCTTCGAGGAGACCGCCCGGATGGTGGAGGAGATCGGGAAGATCACCGACCAGCCCATCACCCACGTCGTGATCTCTTCGGACCACGGGGACCACACGGCGGGGAACGCGGCGTTTCCGGAGGGGGTCGAGTTCATCGTGCATGAGAACTCGGTGGCGGCGATGGAGGGGATCCGCGAGCGGATTCCGGAGATCCCGATGCCCCAAACGGTGATCTCCGACCGCTTGGATCTCACGCTCGGTGGGCGCGCGATCGAGGTGCTCTTCCTGGGGAGAGCCCACACCGGCGGCGACCTGGTGGTCCATCTGCCGGAGGAGAGCGTGCTCTTCCTGACCGAGGCATATCTCCACCGGGTGTACCCGGCGATGCGTTCGGCGTATCCGACCGAGTGGGTGGACATGCTGCGGCGGGCGCAGGAGCTGAACGCCCGGGTGAACATTCCGGGGCACGGCTTCGTGGACAGCCCGGAGATGCTGCGGGAGGAACTGGGAGTCGCCATCGAGGCGCTCGAGACGGTGATCTCCGAGTCCACCCGCCTCCACCACCTGGGGTTGAGTGCGGAGGAAGCCGATGCCCAGGCCGACTTCGGGGACCTCGAGACCTGGTCGCTACGGGAAAGTCAGCGGGGGATGGCGCTCCGCCGGGTGTACATGGAGCTGAACGGCGAACTGCCGTAGGGGACTGCGCGGCGAGCTGCCGCTGCGGGGGCCTGGCAAGGGACCGCCGGTCTTCAGACCGGCATTCCGCCGGAGGCCAGTAGAACTTGGGGTGAACGATGAGCAAGGCGCTTGCTGAATCACAAAAGCCATTTCTGCTGCCGTTTCGGTAGAACGACTACCGAAACGGCAGCAATGAGGGTCGCATCCTCAACAGGGATCGCTAGCAGCCTGTGGACAAAGTCATGCGGCGTTCGACCGGCGATGCATCCCGGCTGAAACACTCCGCTTCGCGTCGCTCATCGTTGCGCTTCGGTCGAAATACACGGGCCAGTTCTCCCGGTGGGGGCTCCTCCCTCGCGCGCCTTGTCAGCCGGGCGCCTCGCCCCCACCGGGAGGACTGGCCGCTCTCGGCGCTCACACCACTTTATCCACAGGCTGCTAGGCCCCGATCGTGTCGTCTTCCGTTCCGCGACCTGAGCGACGCGGGGCGCTGAGCGAGAGACGACCGGGGCGAGGACTAGTCCCGACCCACCCAGTACTTCGGTCGCCGCCTCAGGTGCGCGATCTCCACCACGACTAGTTCCGTGGGCCTGACCGCATGGACGACCTGGTAGGGAAACCGACGACCAGGACTCTACGGATGGGATGCCCCTCCGCGAACGGCGCCCCGATGTTGGGGTGTTCTTCAATGCGGGAAAGGACCGCACTGACGGCATCGAGGAAAGCGGCTCCCAGCCCCTGCCTTGTGTCCTCGTACCACCTGACGGCCTCACCGAACTCCGCGGTTGCGGATGCCGCGATGCGGACCTTCACCGGTTGAGGATCTCGCGCTCAATCCGGCGCCGCACTTCCTCCCAAGGCTCAAGATTCTCGGTTCCAGCTTCGATCGCCGCGACGCGGCGTCTGACTTCAGCGTCCCAGGCCGCCCCAGCGCCCGGATCGGACGGCCCCTCGATACTTCCGAGCAACTCTGCCGCCAATTCGGCGCGAGCCTGGAGATCGAGCCGCAGGGCCTCGGCGAGGACGGCTTGGACTGAGCGCGTCATGATTTCACCCATCTTCTCACCTTCCGGAACATCGGGCCGAAGGTTTCTGCGAGCAAAACGTTGCGGATGATCACGTTGATGCTGCGTCGCAGCACATCCACCGGGACGATGTGGATCTGTCCCACGCCCTCGCGGACTTCAACGGGAACGCCTTGCTTGTCGGATCGGATCGTCGTCGCCGCGTTTCCCCCCGCGCGGATGATGCCGATCAACTTCCCGCTACCGTCGGCACGGTCGTCGCCGCAAGCGTCCCGGCCCGGCCTCACGATGACCGGGCTACCGCTGTTTCCGGGAAACGTGGTGCCCTCCAGCAGGAAGGATCTCCGGCAGCTCGCCCGCTTCGGCACGCGGACGATCGTCGCCAGGCGGACTGCCGGGTAGTCCTCGACGGGGTCGTGTTGGGGAAAGGCGAATCCGACGAGAAGCGCCTCATCGCCCTCTCCGATCCGGAGCCGCCGGAGCTCCCGGATCGTGAGCGCGTCGGCCTCGACCTGGAAGGTGCGGTCGCGAATTTCGTCTTCCGGGAGGTGCTCGGGGTCCAGTAGCAAGACGGCGAGGTCATGGTGCCCGTCCACCTCCCACTTGCTCGGTCCAAGACCGATCTTGCCGGTCACCGAGTACGTCACCGCCCGATCTCCCTCCCGGGGAGGGACCACGACGTTGATGTGCTCGAAGCCCTGGCAGACCACATGGGCATTCGTGACCAGGAAGAGCAGTTCGCGCGTTGGCCAGTACGACCGGAAAGCCCGGCAGAAGAAACCGGTACCTATCCAGCGACTTCGGCCGTTCTGCTCGACGCCTCGGAGGGTGACCACCGTGTCGAGGTAGAGCCGGCAAGTCCGCGGCACGACGTTCAGTCTTCGGTAGTGGGAGGGGTGCGTCGGGACGAGGCGCCTTGGGGTGAGGCGTGACGTTGGGGATCGGCCTTCTCCAGAAGATCCAGAAGCGCGTCAGTGGGAGGGGTGCGTCGGAACGAGGCGCCTTGGGGTGAGGCGTGGCGTTGGGGATCGGCCTTCTCCAGAAGATCCAGGAGCGCGTCCACCGGAACCACGCGGACGAGTCCGGTGTTCACCTGGATCAGCACCGTTCGGCCATCGGTCCCGTGTTCGAGCGGTCCCAACGGATTCGGCACGGATTCGCTGACGATCCCGATCAACTTTCCTGCGGGATCGTTCCAGGCCCGGTCATCCGCCCCGCGGTCCGGCTTCATCACCACGGGGCTGCCCCGATTGCCGGCAAACGTGGTGGCCTCCACCAAGAACGTTTTGGACAGTCCGCGGTAGCAGTCCTGAATGCGCGCAACGATCCCCCGGCGGACCAGCGGCACCGGGTGCAAGCCCGCCAACTCGGGTGCGAATCCAATCACCACCACGTCGTCGCCCTCGCCGATGCGTCGTTTCCTCATCGCGGCCATGGTCAGAGCACTGGCGCTGGTGCCCAGGGCTCGGAAGCGCAACTTCGTCGCAGCGAGGTGCTCCGGGTTCAGCGGTAGTGCCGCGAGGTCGCTTTCGGGGTCGGAAATCCAGGGCCCCCGCCCGAGGCCGCCCTGGCCGGTCGCGTCGTTCAACAGGACGCGCTGGGTTCGGCGGCGGCGACTCACCAGGAGGGTGTGGCCAAGTGCCTCCCGGACGTTCCGCGCGCTGGTCACCAGGAACAGTTCTTCGTGCGGCTCCTCCCCACCGAAGCGATGGCGGCAGAAGAAACCGGTTGCCGCGTAGCGGAACCGTCCTTCCCGATACCCCTCGAAGAGGACCACCGTGTCGAGGTGACGGGACGGAAGCAGCGGCACCTGTCAGGTCACCACGCTCAGGGTTGCCAAAGATTTCGGGCGACGGCTACGGGCCGGAGCCTGGGGTTCGGGATTTCTCCGAATCCGCGGTCGGCGCACCGTCCCGGCGGGCGCGGTACGCCTGCCTGGGACTGTTCGGGCGATCCGGAAAGCGGCGCTCCAGCAGGCCTTCCTTCGTCATCGGGCCGAGGTGGCGCTTGACGAGGCTTCGGTGGTGCATGGAGAACCAGCGCGCGAGTTCGGCGGGGGTGGTCCATTCGCGCCAGCCGCAGATTTCGAAGATGAGGGGCCAGAGAACATCGCTTCGGGGCCGTTCCCCGAGCGCTTTGATCTGGGGAATGAAGACCCGGGGCAGTCCGACCAGACGCTCTTCCCACACAGGAGCGGCGGTGGGCGGGGGGCTGAGGCTCGGGGACGGCGCGGGAGCCTCGTCGAGTGCCTCCGGGGCGGCTTCCGGGGCAGGCGGGCGCGGTGTCTGCTCCTCCTTCGCCGGCCTCGGCAGCCTCCGCGCCGGGGATTGCCGGAGGGTTCGTGGGGCCGGTCGCGGTGCCTTCGGCTCCGGTTCCTCGGGTGGATCCAGCAGGCCGAGCCCGGTTTGGTCGTTCCCGCGAAGAGCGCGGGTCAGGCGGCCCACCCCAGCGAAAATTTCGGCGGCCGCGTTTCCACCCTCGTTCAACTGCCCGCCGAACCGACGCACCGCGCCGCCCAGTTTCCCGAGCTTCCTGCCGGCGCTTCCGATCCGTCCGTCGGACGTCCGGAGGGCGCGCGCTCCTCGGGTAACCGCTCCGCCGATCTCGCGGCCCGCGTTGCCGGCCAGGGTCGCCGCCCGGCCCGCCCGCTCTCCCTGGTCGCGATCCGGCGCAGTTTCTTCGCGGCTGGCCCCGCGTGCTGTTTCAGGAACCGGTATGTCTCTGCAAACCCGGAAAGGATCCAGCGCACCCAGAGCCGCACGCCTCGCAGCCACGGGCGCGGTTTCCGGATCCAGGCGCGGATCGCGTCGAGGCCCGGCGGGGTCTCGTCCAGCGGGTCGTGATCCGTCGGTGCGGAAACAGGTTCCTCGGAGCGGAGGTCGAGAATCGGCAAAGGGAGGCGAGCCTACCGGGGAGCGGCGCGGGAATTCTCAACGATTTTGGCATCGAATCGGAAGAGCATTGTCGACCTAAGTCGATATTACAGTGTCACTTACGATTGTAATGGCGATTCGGTTGCCGGCAGCTCGCGTTCATACAGGATTCGAGTGGATCGAGCTTGATCGGAGCTGGGGGCGATAGGTGCGCCGGTTGGATCGAACTGGGTGCGATAACCGGATCTGCTGTCGTGAACTGGGTGCGATAACCGGATCTGTCGTGAACTGGGTGCGATAACCGGATCGCTGTCGTGAACTGGGTGCGATAACCGGATCTGCTGTCGTGAACTGGGTGCGATAACCGGATCTGCTGTCGTGAACTGGGTGCCGACCTGAAGGCCCCTGCTGTCGTGAACTGGGTGCGATAGCCGGATCTGCTGTCGTGAACTGGGTGCGATGGCGCAGTGCGTTTCGCGGCCTCCGGCCGCGATGCCGACCTGAAGGCCCCCACCGGGAGGACTGGCCGGCGGTCCCCTGTCGGGGTGCTATCCGGCCAACCCGAGGACCCGGGCGAGCTGGACCAGCGCGAGCCCCGAGATCACCGCCACCACCAGGGTTCCGAGGACGTTCGCGACGAGCGAGTTCCGGTACTTGCCCATGATCGCGGTCCGGTTCACCACGACGAGCAGCAGGATCAGGGCGAGCGGAAGGACCACCCCGTTGCCGGCCTGCGCGAGCAGGATGATCTGGTAGGGGGAGGCGCCGAGGAAGATGCCGCAGAACATCCCGGTCAGCAGGACGAAGCCCCACAGCAGGCGGATCCGGCCGCTCTTCAGGTCGGCTCCCCAGCCCAGCGCGCCGCCCGCGGCGTAGGCCGCGGCGAGGGGCGCGGTGATCGCCGAGGTGAGTCCGGCGGCAAACAGCCCGATGCCGAAGAACACGGGCGCGGCCCGTCCGAGGAGCGGTTCGAGCCGCGCCGCGACCGTGGCGGCATCCGCGGCGTCGGCGCCCTGCCCGAGTAGCGGGGAGGCGGCCACTACCACCGCCGCGGTGATGAGCCCTCCGAGCGCCACCGCAAACAGGGTGTCGTTTCGGCTCTCCCGGATGTTCTCGTCATTCCGTTCCGCATCCGGCCAGCGTTCGAGGCTGGCGCTGGTGTGGAGGAAGAGGTTGTAGGAAACGACGGTGGTGCCGATCAGCGCCATCACGGTCAGCAGGGCTCCCGGCGGGATCCGCGGCACGAAGAGGCCGCTCAGCACTTCGCCGAGGCTCGGCGCGGTCAGGATCGCGATCAGGAAGAACACCACGCTCATCAGCCCCACGAGGAACACCAGCGCGTTCTGGATGACCTTGTAAACGCCCGTCATCAGCAGGGCGCCCGCGAGGGACCCGACGATCAGGACCAGGAGGCCCGCCGGCAACCCGGTGAGCAGGCTGAGGCCCAGCGAGGCGCCGAGCAGGTTGCCGGTCTGGAAGGCGGCGTTCCCGATCAGGATGGTGAACGCGATGAGGCCCAGGGCGGCCACCCGGATGACCGGGTTCCGGAGACTGTCGCGGATCGCCTCGGCGAGGCCGCGCCGGCTGGCGAGACCGACCCGCGCCGCCATGGTCTGGAGGACCGCCGTGGCGATCACCGAAAACAGCACCGCCCAGAGGAGGGTCATTCCGTAGCCGGCGCCTGCGCGGCTGGCCGTCACGACCGTTCCCGGCCCGATGAAGGCGGCGGCGACCAGGAAGCCCGGTCCGGGTTTGAAGCGGCGCATTTGTTATCCCCTGCGACCCCTAGCTGGAGAGGTCTTGCTGCATGGCGCGGGCGGCATTTCGCCCGGAGACACCGTGCAGTCCACCATAAGGGTATGTCCCCGGCCCGGCGAGGTAGAGCCCGGCGATCGGCATCCGGTGCCGGGCAAAGCCCGGGACCGGGCGGAGCGAGTAGAACTGGTCGAGGGTGGGTTCGCCCTGGTGGAAGCTCCCTTCGATCAGCCCGAAGCCACGCTCGAGCGTCCGGGGAGTGAGCACCCGGGACGCGGTCACGAGGTCCGACACGCCCGGGAAAGCGCGTTCCAGCGCCCCGAGGGTCGCCTCCAGCACCCGTCCGCCGTCCGCGCCCTGAGGAACCGACTGGACGGTCGCCGCCAGCACCGCGCTTCCCCCCGGCGTCAGCTCCTGGTCGTGAACCGACGGAAAGGAAGCGAACACCAGCGGCTCGGAAGCGACCTCGCCGTACTTCGCGGCGTCGGCCGCCCGCTCCAGATCGTCCATCCGGGCTCCGATCTGCACGACGCCGCCCATCCGCGGATCGTTCTCCGGGGCCGTCGCTCCGTCTCCGAGACGGGGAAGCGCGGACAGCGCGAGCCCGACGCGCGCCGCCGTTCCCCGGTAGCGGATCTTTGAGACGTCGTGGGCGAAGTCCGGCGCCAGGCTCCGCGCCCCGACCCAGCCGAGGAGGGTGGTTCCCGGGGCGGCGTCAGAGACGACCATGTCGCACCGCACTTCCCGGCCGTCGGTCAGCTCCACTGCGGTGACGCCCCCCCGACCGGTCGCGATCCGGCGCACGCCGCCGGACTCGGACTCGAAGTGGACCCCGGCGGCCTGTGCCGCCGCCCGCAGCGCCCGGCCGACCGCCGACGAGCCGCCGCGGGCCGGACGGATCCAGGCGAGCGGCTCCTCATGCCCGAACGCGTGGAAATGGAGGAAGAGGCCGGCCGTCCCGGGAGCCCGCGGGCCGAGACGGGTGCCGGTGAGGATCGGGCCGGCGAGCGCCGCCTTGAGTGGTCCGCTTTCGAACCAATCGTCGAGGAAATCCGCGAGCGCCATGGGGAGCGTGCGCAGGAGCCCATTGACCCGTTTCGCCCCGAGCCCGAGCGCCGCGAAGGCGGCGGGGATCGCATCGGGAAGCGTGGAATCGAGCTGGAGCGGTGGCTGCTCCAGCAACTTCCGGAGGAAGCCGGCGAACGCGCCCACCTCGGCCACGAACCCCGGAAAGCGCGCCGCGTCGCTCGCGGAAAGCCCGGCCACCGCGAGCCGTGCGTGCTCGGGGTCCCGGGGGAGCGCGAAAGATCCGCCGTCCCATCCCCAGACGGTCAGTACCGGGTCCGGAGCGACCAGATCCAGCCCGTGGCGCTCGAGATCAAGATCCCGGGCCACCGCGGGGTCGACCGAGGGCAGGGTCTCCGGAAACACCGGGAACTGAAATCCCGGTGCGATCTCGACGTTCGCGGCGACGCCTCCGGGACGCCCCGCCTCGCCGACCGCGAGCACCGAATGCCCGGCGCTCGCGAGATACGCCGCGGCGACGAGGGCGTCCGGTCCCCCGCCGATCGCGCAGACGTCGTAGGAGTCCCGCATCGGATCAGACCAGTCGGATCAGACCACTCCGGCGGCCTGGAGCATCGCGTCGGCGCCGAGTTTCCCGGGCGCGCCCATGACCCCGCCGCCGGGGTGGGCGCCGGAGCCGCAGAGGAAGAGACCGCGAATCGGGGTGTGGAACTGGGCCCAGCCCGCCGCCGGACGCAGGAAGAAGAGCTGTTCGAGCCCGAGTTCGCCCTGGAAGATGTTGCCTTCGGTGAGCCCGGTGCGGCGCTCGATGTCCAGCGGGGTCAGCACCTGCCGCTCCAGGATGATGTTCGGGAGGTTCGGGGCGTATTCGGCGAGCGTTCGGATCACCGTGTCGCCGAAGGCGTCCCGCTGGGCGTCCCAGTCTCCCTCCTCGCCGTTCAGGTGGTACGGCGCGTACTGCACGAAGATGGACATGACGTGCTTCCCCGGGGGCGCCATCGAGGGGTCGATCATCGAGGGGATGAGGACATCCAGGTAAGGGCTCCGCGAGAAGCGGCCGTACTTCGCGTCGTCGTAGGCGCGTTCCATCGTCTCCCGGTCGGGGCTGATCGAGATCGCGCCCCGAAGGTGCGGCCCGACCCCTGGCAGGGCGGTGAAATCCGGGAGCGCGTCGAGCGCCAGGTTGACCTTTCCGGAGGAGCCGCGGAGCCGGTAGCGCCGGATGTCCCGGACGAAGTCCCCCGGCAGTTCCTCGGCGTCGAGCAGTCGCAAAAAGGTGCGGTGGGGGTCGAGGCTCGAGCCGACCTGGTCGGCGAAGACTTCCTCGCCGCCCTCGAGGACGACCCCGGCCACCCGTCCGCCGCTGGTCAGGATCCGCTGGACTCCGGCGTTCGTGCGGATCTCGGCGCCGAAGCTGCGGGCGGCGTTCGCCAGCGCGTCCGCGACCGCGCCCATGCCGCCGCGCTGGAAACCCCACGACCGCGACGCACCGTCGATCTCGCCCATGTAGTGGTGCAGCAGAACGTAGGCCGTGCCCGGCGAGGAGATGCCGAGGAAGGTTCCGATGATGCCGCTCGCGGACATGGTCGCCTTGAGGACATCGGTTTCGAACCAGCGATCGAGGTAGTCGCTCGCGCTCGCGGTCATGAGGCGCGCGAGTTCGTGCAAGCGCCGGTCCCCGAGCCCCGCGAAGTGCGAGGCCAACCCGACCAGACTGCGCAGTTCCCGGGGACGGACCGAGCCCACCCGCGGCGGACGCATCATGAGCAGGTCCCGGATCGCCCGGCTCAGGTGGTGCATCCGGAGGCCGAAGACCGGGTAGTTGTCGGCGTCCCGGCGCGAGAACTGGAGGAGCGACTCGCGGGTCTTCGCGGGGTCGTGCCAGCGGGTCAGCGCCCTCCCGTCCCGGAGCGGGGTGAAGGTGCCGTCGAGCGCCTGCAACTGCAGGCCGTGCCGCGCGAGGTCGAGGTCGTCGATGATCTGCGGCCGCAGCAGGCTGACCACATACGAGAACACCGAGACCGTGAACCCCGGCAGGATCTCCTCGCTGAAGGTGGCGCCTCCCACCCGGTCGTTTTTTTCGACGAGCAGCACCCGCTGTCCGGCCCGCGCCAGGTAACCGGCCGCGATCAGGCCGTTGTGGCCGCCCCCGATGACGACGGCGTCGTAGCGGTTCAAGGATGGACCTGGGGGGAGACCTGGGGGATGGACCTGGGGGGTGGACTGGGGGCTTGGAAGTTCGGGCGCCACGGGCGCGAAAGCCGCGCGATCCTATCCCGGATTTCCCGTTCCGGAGGGCGCCGGAGAAGGGAACGCGCGGCCGATGTCACGGCGCGCAGGTCAGAGAGATCCCCGGGGAGCCGCCACCGGAGAACCGGGCCGGCCTCCCGTCCGCATCACCCCCGAAGGCCGCCGAACGCGCCATGCAGCGCGCCCGCGCAGCGCCCCGCTTCTCGCGATTCCGATGGCGCAATGATTATGTCCATAAATATAATCTCAATACACATAATCCTGTATGCGCTTCCTCAACCGCACCGACGAACTCGGCCGCCTCGACGCCGCTCTTCAGTATCCGGGAAGCCTCACGGCCATCTGGGGGCGCCGCCGGGTCGGGAAATCACGGCTGCTCCTCGAATGGTCATCGCGCCACGACGGCCTTTATACGGTGGCCGACCTCTCGGCGCCGCCGGTGCAGCGCCGGTATCTGGCCGCCGCCGTCGCGGGGCGGTTCCCGGGGTTCGCCTCAGTCGAGTATCCGGACTGGCGCTCCTTCCTCGATCGTCTGCGGGGCGAAGCGGCCGCGGCGGGTTGGCCGGGGCCCTTCATCCTCGACGAACTGCCCTACCTGCTCGCGACCGATCCTTCGTTCGCCAGTGTGTTGCAGAACTGGCTCGATCGTCCGGGTCCGCGTCCGTCGCTCGTCGTGAGCGGCTCCAGTTGGCGCATGATGCACGGGGCCCTCCTCGGCGCGGCCGCGCCCCTCTACGGTCGTGCGGTGGAGGCGTTCGCGGTGCAGCCGCTCCGACCCGGATATCTCGCCGACGCCTTCCCAGCGTCCAGGTCCCCCGAACAGGTGGCCCTCTACGCGCTCTGGGGCGGCACGCCGCGTACCTGGGAACTCGCGGAGCGCTTCGGTATCGATCTCGATGACGCGGTGGATTCCCTGGTGCTCGATCCCGCCGGGCCGCTGCACGACGAACCGGACCGTTTGCTCCGCGAGGAAACCCCGGCGGCGACCTCCTTGCGGCCGTTGCTGGACGTGATCGGCGCGGGCGCCCACCGGATCAGCGAAATCGCCGGGCGCCTCGGAAAACCCGCTTCGAGCCTTTCGGGATCGCTCGCGACCCTGTGCGAGATGCGGTTTCTCCGCCGGGAGATCCCGTTCGGGAGTCCGCCTCGTTCCGGAAAGCGCAGTCTCTACCGGATCGAGGATCCGTTCCTTCGGCTCTGGTTCCGGGTTGTCGCGCCCCACCGCGCGGTCCTCGCTGCGGCCCCCCGGGAGACGCGCCTTGCCTATTGGAAGCGCGCCCGGCCCGGTCTCGAATCCCAAGCGTGGGAGGAACTCTGCCGGATGGCGACTCCCACGCTCCACCGGACCGATTCACCGCTCGGTGCGCTCGGCCCCTGGGAACCCGCGCAGCGCTACTGGCGGCGGAACGAGCCCGAGGTGGACGTCGTTGCGCGCTCGGTGGACGGGAAGCGCCTGCTGGTCGGTGAGGTGAAATGGGCGGCCGAATCGCGGCCCCGGCGTCCGGCGGAGAAGCCCGAAACAGCGCATCTCCCCGGCGCGCGCGACGCCGAAGTGATCCATGTCCGCTTCGTCCCGGATCCTGCCGGCCCACGCTTCCGGCAGCCAGAAGTTTGTGAAGTGAGCGCCGAGACCGTGCTGGCGGCCCTCCGGTAGGACGGCAGACACCATCGGCCTCCGGGTCGCCCGTCCGGGTCGCCCGTCCGGTCAGGATTCCACCCCCAACGGGCTCTCCCCGGCTTCCGCGAGCGCGCCACGGAGCACCTGGTCCGACAGCCGGAATCCGCTGCTCGTGAGACGTGGCAGCAACGGGCCAACCGCCGGGATCAGCCGCTGCCGCTTCGCCATCAGAAGAACTCCCACCACTCCGGTGACGGGCTTGCCCAGTGCGTGGGCGTGAGAGCGGGCCAGCGGGTCGTCCAACAGCAGCAAGGACGGCTCGCTCTGGTCCCGTACGAGCGCGAGGACGCTGGCCTCTCCGGCGCCGAGGCCCCGAAAGATGGCCCCGGTCGGTGCGGTCTCTACGATGACGGCCCACCCTTCTTCGACTGCGGCGTTCAGTTCCCGGACTCCCGGCCTTGTTCCGCCGGCCAACACCTCGTTCCGGACCGCGGTGGTCACAAGAATGCGGCCGAACAGTTTGCGCAGCAGATCGAACGCGCCGGCCGAAGCCAGGGTGATCAGCGGGCTGGCGTCGGCCGCGACGATTCGTTCATCCACTGCGAGATCGCCTCGACGTCCTCGCGCAGGCTCGCGGCGCTACCGTCCACGACCGGAATCCCCAAGCGGGAGACATGCTGCATGAATTCCGCGATTGGCCGCCCGGAGATCTCCGCCGCCCGGCCCAGAGACAAGCTGCGGCTCCGGAAGAGCGCCGTAGCGACCGCTTCCCGGATGCCCGGTTCGGCCAGCAGCGAGTCGTCGCTGAGGTGTACGAGCAACGCCTCCGGGTGGTTCCGTTTGAGCACCATGACGGGCTCCTTCCGAGCCTCCCGCAGGGCAGCCGATGGGTTGTTCTTGAGTTCTCGAACACTGAATGCCTTCATCGTTTGTGGTCCCTGTATGTAGGAACATAACGCAGGAACAACGTCGGTCGCAATCCCTCCGCCTGTTCGGCTCGCTGGCGTTTGTCCTTGTATATCCGGCCTGTGACGCGCAATTTGCAAGGACGACTGAGGGGCGCCCGGTCACGGACGGGTGTCAGGCGCTGGGCCGTCAAGATCAAGGGGAGCCGCGTTCCCCGGCCCACCAAGGGCTTCCACTTCGCGCGCGAGGCGCTGGCGCCCGATCGGTGCTTCCTGGTCGGCGCGGGCCCGGACCGCTACCCGGTGAGCGATGAGGTCGAGGCCATCGGGCTCCGGGAACGGGCGGCGGAGCCGCTGGCCCGCCGTTGTGTGCGCGCCCGGTAAGCCTTCGCGATGCGCCCGCCGAGCTTGGAGGTCGGCGTTCCAGCCCTCTCCGCGCTTCCCGGGGTAACTCATTTCGTCGCGTTTCGCGCGTGTCTGGGAGGTTGTCCCGGAGTGGTTCGTCCACACCCTCGCCGTGATGGCGCCCGAGGCGTTGGACGGCGAGGTTCAGGAGTGGCTACGCGAGAGCTACCACCTCATGGGGTGCCGGAGCGGCTGCGAAAGGATCGGAGGTGACGCACGGGTAGCGCCGCGCCCAGTCCGGAACTCACCCCCGCCGCCTATCCGACCGAAACCCCTCCGGATCCACTTAACCCACCCCTTCGGCGACACCAAATCACGCCGAAAAAGTGGGACATGTCGGAAGCCCATGGACCAACCCTCCACAAAGGGCTCTGCGTCTCACGGCGCCCTGCGCCAGGCTGCGGGCGGGCGCTAGACTCGAAGGAGAGAGAGCGATGGGGACGGATCCGAACCCGCCCCGTGGCAGGGGTCGAATGCAGGCGCAGCGGACGCCCGGGGGCCTCCCGGTAGCGGGCGGCAGCGGAATGGCGCGAGCTGTTTCCGAGGGCTCCGAAACTTCCCGGCGCCGGAACCGATCGTTGCCACGGGTTCCAACTCCGGATCCGCCTGAAGCGCGCTGGCTTCCGCAAGCGCTCCGGGAACTCGAAGAGGTCGGAGAGGGCGTGGAAGTGGATGGGCCGACCCCCTCCGGCGAGGTGGTCGCCGAGGCTCGCTCGTTGCTCCGCCAACTGGCCAGATGGGCGGACGACGCTCCTGCAGTGGACGACGATGCGGACGGAGGCGTCAGCGTCGAGTTCTATGGTCGGAAGGGGTGCCGATTGCTCCTGATTGTGGAATCGGACGGTTCCGCCATCTATCAGGAACTCGTCGCCGGCGAGGTGGTCACGGAGAGATTCGCGACCTGGCGCCAGCTTCTTGAAGCGTTCGGCCGTCCTGCTTTGCGGCGAGTGGGGGTTCCGGTCCGTGGCGAACTCGAAGTCCGCGGCTGACCTTCGCGACGACGAGCGTCTCGGACGACGCGTATTCTCCCGGCGCCAACAAGGGGACCGGCGGCTTCGCTGGAGGGCCTTCTACGACTGGAAGGCCCGTTCGCTCTCCGTTGACTGTCTTGACCGCGCCGCGCTCGCCCGATTGGTGGAGCTTGGGACACGCGCGGCGGAGAGCCGGGAGGGCGCGAGAGCGTTCTATGGCTGGCTTGCGATTGTGGTCGCGGCGGCGCGACTGCACGGCCGCACCGTGCGGGCCACCCCGCGGCCGGACAATCCGTTCCACGCCGACATTGATCTGCCTGGCGTCCCGGGAACCGACGAAGAGCGGAAGACGCGGGCGAGGAAGCATGGACAACTGCTCGCCGAACAAGCCTCGTTCGCGCCGACGACGAACGCAGCGCGCAGCGTGAGACGGAAAGTACGCGCGCCGCGCCGCGGATTGGCGCGATCCCAGTAGTGGCGGTTCTCAGCGAGGCGCCCGACTGGAGCCGCACTGGCCGCTCCAGCATCGCTGCTGGTGCGGAGATGGGCCTGGTGCTGGATTTCCCGAGCGGCGAGCGCTGGGCCGTGGAGGCCAAGTGGAGTCGCGTCCCCCGGACCACCAAGGGCTTTCATCTGGCCCCGGAGGCCCTGGCGCCGGACCGCTGTTTCCTGGTGGGTACGGGGCCCGACCGCTATCCGGTCACGGATACGGTGGAGGCCATCAGCCTCCGGGAACTGGCGACGCAGTTGCTGGCGCGGCGCCACCCGCCTGGTCAGGTTTGATGACCTTCAGCAATGTTCTAGCCCTCAAGAACAACTCCGACAGATCGGACATGCCCTCTGTCTTGTCAAGAGTCGGTTGCAGTACCTCAGTCTCCACCGACTGGTTGATGCACAGATGCCAGTGGACGCGCGGATAAAGTCCTTTTCAGTTCCTTGAACAGTTCCTCCAGCTTCTTGGCGCGCTCGCCCCTCACTTTCGGTGAGAGGAACCAGATGTGTTGGCGCGCCTCAGAGAAATCGAGGTCTTTCAGCACGAGGTACGTGCGGAGCATCTTTTTCCGGACGATGCGGAAGGTCTCATCGATTGTCCTCCCGTACTGCAGCCCTCCTTCATGGAACGCTGCTTCCAGGGCATGTACCTCTCCGTTCCTAGTTACTCCTAATGCATCCAGTTCGGCGTGCTTGAGGAGTTGCTCCACGTCCTCTGTCTTCTTGAACACATCGGGACCAAAGTTCTTCCGCATCTCCTCAAACTCTTCCTCAATTTGTCCTTGACGCTCTGTGACGCCGCGCCCGGGCCATTTCCAGTTCGTCTGCACGACCCAGCAACCTTGGACGTGACGCAGGAAGGAGTAACCCAGTGACTCCATCATGTCGATCTTCATTAGCAACGTTCCCTGTTGATTTCGGAGTGACGGTGCACGTCATCCGGTTTGCCGTCCGCCGGGCCGCTCGCCCGGCGCAGCGTGCGCTTCGACTGCCCGCCTACGGAACCAGCGCCAGCCCCCACGGCGACGCTCCCACCGGGATGCGCGCGACCACTTCCAGCGTCTCCGTATCCAGCACCGTCACGTCGTTCGAAGGCCCGTTCGCCGTGTAGAGGAGGCTCCCGTCGAAGGAGAGCACGATTCCCCAGGGCCGCTCCCCCACCTCGACGTTGGCGGTGACCTCTCCCGAGCCGAGATCCACCACGGAAACGGTCTTTGACCGGCCGTTCGCGACGTAGAGGGTCCGCGCATCCAGCGAGAGGGCAACACCCATGCTCCGGGACCCCTCGGGGAGCGCGATGGTGCGGCTCACCCGGTTCTCGGCGACCACGATCTCGGAAACCGTGCCGTCAATCTCGGAAGACACGTAGGCGAACGTTCCGTCCGGGGTGAACACCAGATCCCGCGGCCGGTGCCCCACGGTGATCCGGGCGATCTCGTCCCCGGTCGAAGTGTCGAGCACCGTGACGTCGTGATCGGTCTCCCCGGTCACGTAGGCAAGCGTCCCGTCGGGGCTGATCCGCACCCCCTCGGGCTCGGCCCCCACCGGGACCGTGCGGATGATCTCGCCGGATTCCAGATCCACGAGGCTCGCCTCGTCGGTGTCCTCGTTCGAAACGACGATCCGGGCGCCGTCGGGGGTGATGTCGAAGGTCTCGGGATCCGAGCCGCCGGGCAGTATCCGCGTCCGGACCTGCTCGCGGAGGTCCACTTCGGCGATCCCGTCGAACCGCTTGTCGGGTTCGGCGCAGCCTTCTTCCTCCATCCAGGGCGGGCATTTGGGCGAACCCGAAACCGCCACGTAGGCCATCCCGCCGTCGGGCGAAGCGCGCACCCCGCGCGGGCGCCGCCCGACCTCGATCTCGGCCAACACCTCGTGGGTCGTCGTCGCGACGATGCTCAGGGTCCCGGCGTCTTCGTTGGTGACGAGCAGGAGCGGGCCGGCGGCCGGGTCAGAGGACGCCCCGGACTCCGCTCCCGCGGGGTCCGGCTCCCCCGACCCTCCGCAGCCGGCCGCGAAGATCCCCACGAAGATCCCCAGCAGCGCTGCGGAAAGGGGCGCGGCCCGCCGCATCAATCGTCGTTCCCGCCGGCGTCCGCGCCCGGCGAGAGCGCGAAAGTGAAGATGGACTGGCCCGCCGCCACCGAGATGTATTGCTGCCCGTCAAGCGCGAAGCTCATCGGGGCCGCCCGGATGCCGCCGCCCACGTAGAAGTCCCAGAGCGGTTCGCCGGTATCGGCATCCACCGCGAAGACGTTGCCCTCCTGGGTCCCGGAGATCACGAGCCCGCCGGCGGTGGCCAGTACCCCGGACACTGCGGGCGTCAACTGCTTGAACTCCCACTTCAGCTCTCCGGTCAGGGCGTCGAGCGCCCGGACCGCTCCGTAGGTCTCATCCGAGTCCGGCCTCCGCTCGCCGCCGCCGACGAAAGCCGTCCCGGGCTCGTACTCGGCCTCGCTCTTGAAGTAGATGGAGGACATCTCCCGGGTCGGGACGAAGAGCGACATCCGGTCCGGGTCGTAGGCAGGGCTGTACCAGTTCGTCGAGCCGGCAAGGCTCGGCCACACCAGCGTCCCCTCCTCGCTCGGCGACGTCCCGGGAATGCGCACGGGCCGGCCGTTCTCGTCGATCCGCTCCGCCCAGGTCTGGGTCGCGTACTGGGTCGCCCGCAGGAACTGGCCCGTCTCGCGGTCGAGCACGTAGTAGAACGCGTTGCGGTTCGCGAGGATGACCAGCTTCCGCATCGTGCCGTCCCACTCGGCGTCCACCAGCACCGGGATCTGGTTGGCGTCCCAGTCGTGGACGTCGTGCGGGGTGTACTGGAAGTACCAGCGCATTTCGCCGGTGTTCACGTCGAGTGCGACCAGCGAGTCGGTATAGAGGTTGTCGCCGGGCCGGGAATCGCCGTTCCAGTCCGGGGCCGGATTCCCGGTCGGCCAGTAGAGGAGGCCGAGTTCGGGGTCATAGGAGCCGGTCAACCAGGTAGCCCCTCCTCCCGTCTTCCAGCTGTCGCCGCCCCAGGTGTCGTTGCCCGGTTCCCCTTCGGCGGGGACGGACCACCAACGCCAGACCCGTTCGCCGGTCTCCGCGTCGTAGGCGTCGAGGAATCCGCGGACGCCGGCCTCGCCGCCGCTGATCCCCACGATGACCTTGCCGTCCACCGCGAGCGGCGCCGCGGTGACCGCGTAGCCGACCGCGTTGTCGGCGATCGGGACTTTCCAGCGGACGTCACCGTGCGTTCGATCCAGCGCGATCAACTGGGCGTCGAGCGTTCCGAAAAACACCGTGTCGCCGAGGATCGCGATCCCCCGGTTCGTCCGCGGGAAGCCGATGTTCAGCGTCTCTTCGGGGATGATCGGGTCGTAGCGCCACAGCCGCCGGCCGGTGTGGGCGTCGAGCGCGGCGATCGTGCTCGGGGGCTCGGCGATGTACATCACGCCGTCGGCCACCAGCGGCGTGACCTCGACCCGGCCAATAGTCCCGGTCTGGTAGATCCACGCCGGCCGCAGCCGGGAGACGTTCTCCTTGGTGATCTGGTCGAGCCGGCTAAACCGCTCCGAGCGGTAGTTGCCGGAATACATGAGCCAGGCGTCGGGCTCGTCGGCGGCGTTCATGAGGCGCGAGTAGGACACCTGCGCCAGTGCCGGGGCCGCGATCAGAGTGATGAGGGCAAGGGTCCCCAAGAGTCTCAGACGGGTCATTCGGGGTCTCCTTCCGGGCCGCGGAGGGTCGCGAGGTAGGCGACCAGATCGTCGAGCTCCTCGTCCGTAAAGTCGGCGTAACTCATCATCATGCTTTCCTCGGGGAGCAACTGGAACTCCCGCAGTTCGCTTTTGCGGAAAGAGCGGTGCCGGCCGGCCTCGTCAATGACCTGGACCGTGAAGGTGTCCTCGGCCACCCGCACGCCCATGACGGTGCGGCTGTTCGCGTCCTCGATGAGCACCGTCCGGAAACGGGGGTTCACGACCTTCGGCGGATCCATGACGGATTCGCGCAGGTAGGCGCTGCCGCGCAGCAAACCGACATCGGAGAGATCCGGGCCCAGCGCCATGCCCTCGCCGTTCACGATGTGGCAGGTCGAGCAGAGCGTCATGTCGTAGAGCTCGCGGCCCGCCGCCGGGTCGCCCGGCAGGTCCTCGCGCGGCGCCACGCCGAGCGACCGGACGTAGGCGGCGACGTTCCGGATTTCCCTGGTGTTCAGCGAGCCGTGGCCCGGCATGTCGGTGCCGGCGATGCCGTTGTCCACGATCTCGAGGAGCGCGTCGTCTTCGGTGGATCGCCGCAGGTTCTCGCGCATCAGGTTCGGTCCCTCGCCCCCGGCGCCGTCGAGTCCGTGGCAGCGGGCGCAATGAACCTCGAAGACGCGTGTCCCGTGGACAACGTCCTCGGGGTTGGCGTCGGCGAGCGGTTGGGCGGCCGCCGGTGCGGCGAGCAGCAAGGTGGCGAGGAGCGCGAACCGACTGGGTCCCTCTTTGCGCATGTTTGTCCGTCCTCCGGTGTGGCGCACTGTAACAAGGGTTTCGGCAGAAGCGGCGGTCTTCGGACTGGCATCGCGGCCCGCAGTTCAGGGAACGCCGGCCAGTTTCCCTGCCCCGGAGCAGATCGATTGCCCGGATGCAGGCATGAAGTCATAATTCTGACATCATGCCTTCCAGTCAACTCACTATCCGCTATGTGGACGAAGACCTCTCGGAACGGTTGCGCGCCATCAGCGCCGCGGCCGGGGAGAGCCTGAACGCGACGGTCCTCCGCATTCTCCGTGACGCCGTGGGTGTGGATGCCCGCCGCGAGCGACTGCTCCGCTATATGGACTGGACCGACGAAGAGGCGGAGGAGTTCAACGCCGTACTTCGAGAAATGCGAGGCAAGGATCCCGGCTATCCACGCATGCCGTGATGGGTAGCCCCGATGATCCTGAATTCCCGCATCGTCCTCGATACAAGCGCATATTCGTATTTCCGCCGCGGCCACACCGAAATCGCTGGCCTGATCAGGCGTGCGAAGATCGTGTCCGTGCCGGCCGTCGTCTTGGGCGAACTCGAAGCCGGCTTCGAAATCGGACGACGGGCGGCCGCGAACCGACAGTCCCTTGCCGACTTTCTTGAGGAGCCGTGGGTTCAGGTCGTGGATACAACCCGCGCATCCGTCCGCTTCTTTGCCCGAATCTTCGCCGACACGCGCCGTGTGGGATCGGCCCCCTCGACCAACGACATGTGGATCGCGGCCGCCACCATGGAGTGCGGAGGGCACCTCCTGACCTTCGACCGGGACTTCGAGCGTATCCCCGGGCTGGAGCACACTCTCCTGATGGCGTGACCACTCAGATCCGCCTCTGACTAACATCTTCACCCCCGCCCCCCCGGGCGGAACCGGAGATGGCCCGCGGCACCCCTTTTCACCCCCGCACCCAGGCGCTCTGCTCCAGCCTGCGCTGGAAGGAGTGGGCCGGGTACTTCGTGGTGAACGCCTTCGACACGTTCCACGATCCCGAGTACCACGCGGTCCGCTCGGGCGCCGCGCTCATCGACGTCTCTCCGCTCTACAAGTACAACTTCGTCGGGCCGGACGCCACCGCGCTCACCGATCGGCTGATCACCCGGAACGTGGCGCGATCGCGGGTGGGGCAGGTGCTCTATTCCGGCTGGTGCGACGAGCGCGGCAAGCTGCTGCAGGACGGCTGCTTCCAACGGTTCGCGACGGACTTCGTGCGCGCCACCGCGGTGGATCCGGCGCTCGTCTGGTTCGAACGGGTGGCGGCGGGAATGGATGTCCGGATCGAGGAGGTATCGGAGGAACTCGGAGCGCTCGCGCTCCAGGGGCCGACGTCCTGCCAGATCCTGAACGTGCTCGCGGACGCGGACCTTTCGGACCTCGGCTTCTTCCGGCTCCGCGAGGTGCGCCTCGGCGGGATCCCGGTGGTCGTAACCCGCACCGGATACACCGGCGATCTGGGCTACGAGCTCTGGGTGGACCGAGAGGCGGCGGTCGCCCTCTGGGACCTGCTGCTCGAAGCGGGCGAGCCCCGCGGCCTGGTGCCCGCGGGAATGCTGGCGCTCGACCGGGCCCGCGTCGAGGCCGGCTTCCCCCTCATCGAGGTGGACTTCTGGAACGCGGACTTCGCGCTCACCGAGGCGCAAAAATCCACGCCCTACGAGATGGGACTCGGCTGGGCGGTGAGCGCGAAGAAGGGACCGTTCATCGGCCAGGGACCGCTCATGGCCGAACGGGCCCGCGGGCCGGGGCGGTTTTTCGTGGGGATCGAGACCTCGATCATGGAAATCGAGCGCCTTTTTGCTTTGGATGACCTCGCCCCCGACGTCGGTGAGGAAGTCAATCGGGACGGCGTTCCCGTCTATTCGGGAGGACAGCAGGTCGGCCGCGCGACGAGCATCTGCTGGTCGCCGCTCCTCAAGCGGCAACTGGCGCTCGCCACGGTGCACCGGGGATACGAGGCGCCGGGTACTCCGCTCGATATCGAGGTCACCGTGGAATACACCCGGCGGCGGGCGTGTTCGCGGGTGGCGGCGCTGCCCTTCTTCGATCCGCCGAGGAAGCGGGCCACTCCGGCCGAAGGTTGACGAAGGTGGCGTCCGAGGCGGCGTACGCCGACGCCCGCCCGCCCGCTCCGGCCGGGGCGAAAACGCTCCCCGCCCGCTACTACTGCGATCCGGCGGTCTTCGAACGCGAGGGAGAACGGATCCACCGGGCGATGTGGAACGCAGCCTGCCCGGCGGAGGATCTACCGGAACCGGGGGACTACCGGCTGGTGGAGATCGCGGGCGATTCGCTGATCGTGGTGCGAGGCCAGGACGGGGTGATCCGCGCGCACCACAACGTCTGCCGGCACCGCGGCACCCGGATGGTGGAGGCGGAGGCGGGGTGTCTTGCCGGCTCGATCCAGTGTCCGTACCACGCCTGGACCTACGGGCTGGACGGCCAGCTCCGGCGGGCGCCGCACATGGACCGCGTGGAGGGGTTTTCGGTTTCGGACTACCCGCTGGCCTCCGCCGCCTGCGAGGAATGGGCCGGGATCGTCTTCGTGCGGGTGGCGGGTGAGGGCCCGGACCTGGTGGAGCAGCTCGGGCCGGCCGCCCTGCGGCTTGTTCCGTGGGGGATCGCTGCGCTGCGGTCCGCCCACACCGAGCATTACGACCTGAAGGCGAACTGGAAGCTGGTGGTCCAGAACTTCTCCGAGTGCCTCCACTGCCCGGTGATCCATCCGCAGCTCCAGCGTTTTTCGCACTACCTGAGCGGCGAGAACTATCCGGTCACCCCCGGCGCGATCGGCTCGGCGATGGACCTCGCGGACGGGATCGAGACCCTTTCCACGGATGGTCGGTTGGTCGGGGCCCCTCTACCGGACCTGTCTGAAAAGGACCGGCGCCTGGTCGCCTACGACATCCTGCTGCCGAACGTGATGCTCTGCCTGCATCCGGATTACGTGATCCGCTACCTGATGCGGCCGCTTGGCGTGGGCCGCACCGCGATCCGCTGCGACTGGCTGTTCAGCGAGGAGACGCTGGCGGGAGAAGAGTTCGACCCCGCCCGCGCCGTCGAGTTCTGGCACACCACGAACCTCCAGGATTGGCACGTCTCCGAACTCGCCCAGCGGGGCATCGCCTCCTCCGCCTACCGCCCCGGTCCCTACTCGAACCGCGAAGACCAGCTCTGGCAGATCGACCGCCTGATTCTGGAACGGCTCGGGGAGGCTTAGGCGGGTACGGGCCGCCGGTGTTCACACCGGCATCGCGGCGCGCAGGTCAGAGACCGCCGACAGGCGGGCGAATGGTGCTCCGGCCCAGGTTGGTAGCCTTGAGGAGACTTCCTGATTGCCCTTGACGGATTCAGACCAATACATCCGCGCCAGAGCGTTCCTCGCTATCGAGCAGTTATCGCGTGACTACGCCGGTCGTGTTCCGTGGGACAAGATCCACGCGGGGTTCGTGGCCCAGGGAGAGACCGTTCATTTCGCCAACCGTGCCAAGGGAATTTTCAAGCCCAGACAGATGAGCGGTGCGCTCAGCATCAAGACGGTTGTTCCCAGATCGGGAAGGACGCTGTGGTACGAGGACCAGGAACTAGGGTCAGACCGCTTTGATGCTCAGACTGGGCTGTTGCGGTACGACTTGGCGCGTGGCGGTCCTGACGAAGCGACCAACCGTTCACTCCGATTGGCGATGGAACGGCGCGCGCCCTTGATCTATTTCGTGGGCGTGGAGCCGGCGGTGTACGAGCCGGTGTTTCCGGTGTGGATCGAGGAAATACGGGGATCGGAGGCACTGCTCAGCACCAGCGATCACTTCGCGCAGGCCGTACCGGTCTTGGCCGAACAAGTCCGGGAGCGCTCGTACTCTTATGGGGAGAGGCGCACGAGGAACCACCAGCGGTGGTTCAGCGCCCGTACCAAGGCCGCCTACGCATATCGCTGCGCGTTTAGTGGCCTTCCGGTACGCGAACTTCTGGTAGGCGCCCACATTGTGCCCGACAGCGAAGGAGGGCCTGCCTCGGTCAAGAACGGGATCTGTATGTCCACGTTGCATCACGAAGCCTTCGATTCGTATCTCATTGGAGTGGATCAGAACTTCCGGATTCACGTCGCTCCGCGTCTCAAGAGTCGCCGGGACGGCGATCTGCTAACGGCCCTCAAGGGCTTGGAGAACACCGCGCTCCGACTACCTTCGAGAGAGAAGGATTGGCCGGATCCTGCCCATCTGGAGCGCCGCTTCACGCAATTTCGAGCCACGAACGGATAGCGATTCCTCGGAACGAGCGTTTCCGCCGTCCTCAAGGAGCTCGGACTGGCCCTCGAAGCGTGATCTGATGTAGTGATGCCTATTGGTTATGATGTGCATCATGCGAACGACGATCTCGATGGAAGACCGGCTCGCGGAGGAAGTGCGGCGGGAAGCCACAACTCAAGGCCTGAGTGTGAGCGCATTTATTGCGAGGATCGTGGACGACGCTCTGAAGCGCCCGGAACCCACCCACATCAAGCCGTTTCGATTGATCACCGTCGGCGGCGAAGGCCCGCGCCCGGGGGTTGACCTCGACCGCCCGCGCGTACTCGAGACCCGCGACGACGAGGCGCGCTACGGCTGACGGGAGCGCCCGGCGAGATGTTGCTCCCCGACGTCAACGTGCTCTTGTACGCGCATCGCTCGGATTCGACTTCCGAACATCCCCGCTATGCGGAGTGGCTCACTCGGCTGGCGAATGGCCCGGAACCATTTGCACTCTCGGTTCTGGCGCTGACGGGGTTCCTTCGGATCGCGACGAATCCGCGCATCTTCCGCCCGCCCTCTACGCTGGACGAAGCGCTCGCCTTCGTTTCAGAACTGGTTGCGCGGCCCACAGCCCGCATCGTTGGTCCCGGCCCGAATCACCTCGCCATCCTTGAAAGGCTCTGCCGCGCTGCCGGAGCAACGGGCAAACTGGTTGCCGACGCTCAGCACGCCGCGGTCGCCATTGAGCACGGGTGCACGATGGTCTCAACCGACTCCGATTTCAGTAGGTTCACTGGACTGCGTTGGCAGCATCCGCTTCGCCCCGTCTAATTCGCTCAGGCGCTCCACGCGGGACCTCTGCGGTCGTGGTCGCCGATTTCCGCAGCGGAGATGCCGAAAACGGGTGTTTTCCGCAACGATCCTGCGGAAAACACAGACTTCGCTACCGCCCCGGTCCCTACTCGAACCGCGAAGACCAGCTCTGGCAGATCGACCAGCTGATCCTGGAACGCCTGGGAGAGGCGTAGGCGGGTAGGGACCGCCGGCCGGTTCTCCCGGTAGGGGCCCTCAGCTCCCGCGCGCATAGACTCGCTGCGAGCGTTTCCGAGCCATGGCCGAGTCTGTCTGCGCCTCGCGAACCGGATCCGTGCTGCTCGCGACGGCCCTCATCGTTGCGTCGCTGCTCTCCTGTGCCGCGGGCGGTGTCCCCGGACTGCCTCCACCGGGGACACCGGGGTGGGTTTCGCTGTCGCTCCCGGCCGGCGGCCGGCTGAACCTGCTCGTCGTGCGGCCGCCGGGGCCCGCCAAGGGAGTCGTGGTGGCGTTCCCGTGGGGCGCGGGTGACGCGGGCCTCCTCGCGGGGCTGGTCGAAACCTACTGGGACGAGGCAGCACCCGCGGCCGGCTACGCCGTCGTCGGCGTCGAGATCTACGGTCCGGGACTCGCCGAGAGCGCTGCGGACGTCGTGCCCGCGCTGCTGGAGTGGATCGAGGAAAATCTGCCGGAGGCGGCCGACGAAATTGTCCTCACGGGGGCCTCCGCGGGAGGCGTCGGGGTCTTTCACGCGGCGCTGGCGATGCCGGGCCGGGTGGCCGCGATCCTCGCGATGCCGGGGCGCACCTCCGGGGAAGCCTCGCTGGAGTCGCTGGCCGGGGTGCCGGTCCTGCTCATGGTCGGGGAACACGATCGGAACTGGGTGGCCGGGTCGGAGTCCACGGCCGCGCGCCTCCGGGCGGCAGGCGCGAAGGTGACGCTGGAGGTGGTCCCGGGACAGGGGCACGTCCTTCGCCTTCCCGAGCAGATGCTGGTTCGGTGGCTCGAGGAGGAGCGGCATCGGAAATCGGCCGACACCGGGATTTCGGCGCTTCAGGCGCGCCGGCGAGGTCACTGAGCCACCCGGGAAGTCCTGCCCCTCGACGGTCCCGGGATGCTTCCTTCGCGAGCAAATTCCCCGAAATCCGCATTGCTGATGCTGGAAAACCAGGATTTTCCGCAGATGTTATGCTGAAAATAGTACTCTCGTGAAGAACTCCGCCCTCTTACCTCGCCGCCTCGACCTCGCGCGCGATTTGTCCCGCCGCTCGGTCTTCCTGTTCGGGCCGCGCCAGACGGGCAAAACCACCTGGCTCCGCCAGCGCTACCCCGATTCGCCGTGGTTCAACCTGCTTCACGGGGATGTGTTTCTGCGCCTTTCCCGCGAGCCCGGGCGTCTGCGTCAGGAGCTGGCAAGCACCAATGCCGAATCCGGTCCGGTGGTCATCGACGAAATCCAGAAGCTGCCGAGCCTGCTCGACGAGGTGCACGACCTGATCGAGAGCCGCGGTTTCCAGTTCGTCCTCGCGGCGAGCAGCCCCGCCAAACTGCGGCGCGGCGGAGTGAACCTGTTGGGTGGCCGGGCACGGACCCGGCGTATGTATCCGTTCGTTTCCGCAGAGGTGCCCGATTGGGACCTGCTGCGGGCGATCAACTTCGGCGGGATTCCCTCCGTCTATTTCTCAGATGAGCCGATGGAGGATCTCCGCGCCTACTGCGGGAACTACCTGCGGCTGGAGATCCAGGCGGAGGGTCTGGTGCGCGGAGTCGAACCCTTCTCGCGGTTCTTGACCGTTGCCGGCGCGAGCTACGCGCAGTCCATCGTGTTTGAGCGGTTGGCGTCCGACGCGGCCGTCCCGGCGCGAACCGTCCGGGAATACTTCCAGGTGATCGAGGACACCTTGCTCGGTACGTTGCTGCCGCCGTTCTCACCCCGCAAGGCGCGCCGCAAGCCGGTTTCCCGCCGCAAGCTCTTCTTCTTCGATGTTGGCGTCGCCAACGCGCTGGCGTCCGTCGAAAAGATCCAGCCTGGCAGCCCGATGTTCGGCCCTGCTCTTGAGCAGCTCGTCTTCTGCGAGTTGAGCGCCTGGCTCGCCTACGCTCGCGACCCGCGGCCGCTCAGTTATTGGAGGACGGAGGACGGCTCCGAGGTGGATTTTGTGGTCGGCGACGAGGTGGCGATCGAAGTGAAGGCCAGCAGTTCGGTTACGTCGCGTGATCTGAACGGCTTACGCCGGCTGGCGGTGGAGACCCCGCTACGACGCCAGATCGTGGTGTGCCGCGAGCCCGCGCCACGGATCGTGGACGGGATCAGGATTCTTCCGATCATGGATTTCCTGGGGTCCCTCTGGGAGGGCGAACTCCTCGCTTGATTGGGGAATTTTGCCGCCCCCGTCGGTTAGGTCGGGGGGCGGTGGTCAGCTCCGATCCCGGTCGCGGGCCGCGAGGATGACCGATGGGGGAACCCGGCTTTCAGCCGCTTCCGCGCGCTCCCGGACCCCTTCCAGCCAATCGGCAATGGACGGAAAGGACGCAATCCGTTCCAGCTCGCAACGCAGGAATTCCTGCATGGACTGCCGCTTCCGCGCCGCGCGCGCGGCGAGTTCGTCGCGCACCCACTCGGGGACGTTGCGGACGGTGATCTGGACTGGCATGACTGCGTTCTGCCATCACTAGCAGTAGCAGTATTTCGCAATCACAGGAGACGGCCCACCCTCCGACCGGGATTGACGGGCGCGGGCACCGCGGGCGGGGACCCGCCGCCGGCCACAAGCCCGGCGAAGGCGGCGGGGCCCCAACGCTTTAGCGCGAGCCGGGTTCCTTCCCTTCCACCCGCACGATGCCGGGCATCCCCTCGGCGTCGAGGGTGCTGTTCACGCTGGTCAGGCCGGACTCCACGATGTCGGCGAATTCCGCGGTGCGGGCCTCCACCCGCTCGCGGAGCCGGTCATAGACCTCCCGCATCTGGTCGGTCGGGGGGAAGTCGTTGCTCGCCACCGCGCCGGCCAGGTAGGTGATCCGGCCCGCAAGCTGCGTCGGCCAACGGATCCGGTCCTGGCCGGTTCCGGTCACGAGGAGCTGGATCAACTGTTCCTCCACCGCGAGCAGCGAGCCGTCGAGCCCGTCCACCACCGAGGCGATGGATTCGACCCGCCCGGCCTCCTCGGCCACCATCTTCAAATCGAGCACCTGGCGGCGCAGCCACTCGATCTCGTTCACCATCCCGGTCACCGTTTCGAGGTCGGCGCGTAGCAGGCGGAGCAGCGCGGTCTGGGCGGCGATGTCCTCCATCGAGCCCTCGCTCTTCGGGTCCTTCCGCACCTCGAGGGGCGCCGTCTGCTCGGTGTCCCCGACCTTCAGCGCCACGGTGTACTGACCGGGCGGAGCGAGGATCGAGATCCGGCCGATCTGCCCCTCGCGGGTCCGCTCCTCGTCGAGGTCCACCCAGTCGGCGAAGCGGGGTTGCGTCCGCAGTACCGCCTTGGTCGAGGCTTCCTCCCGAAGATCCCAGTACATCCGGTTCAGGCCGACTTCTCCCTCCGTCTCGAGGGTGCGGATCGTCTCCCCGCCGGCGCTCTTGATCTCGATGGAAACATCTTCGGTCGCCTCGTCCAGCCAGAAGCTGATCGGGGCGCCGTAGGGGGGGTTCTCGCCGGCGGACCAGTCGTCGAACTGGGCGAAGGGCGCGGTGATGGAATGGAACCGATAGGCCCCCCGGGGCTGGAACAGGTGGACGCTCGCGGCCTCCACCTCGTCGGTCCACTGCTGGAGCGGCGAGATGTCGTCCATGATCCAGAAGCCGCGTCCGTAGGTCCCGACCACCAGATCGCCGAAGTGCTCCTGCACCGTGATCCAGTACATCGGGCTCGGCGGCAGCCCGCCCGTGAGCCGCTGCCAGTTGTCCCCGTCGTCGAAGCTCACGTAGAGAAAGTTCTCGGTCCCGAGGTAGAGGAGCCCGGGCCGCACCGGATCCTCCCGCACGTTCCGGGTGTAGCTGAGCGGGCTGTCCGCCACGCCGTTGACGATCCTGGTCCACGACTCTCCGAAGTCTTCGGTCCGGTACACGTACGGCTCGAAGTTGCCCACCTGGTGGGCTTCGACGGTCATGTACGCCTTGCCGGCCTCCCACTTCGAGGCGTCAATGTTGCGCACCACCCCGTCCACCGGCATGTCGGGCACGTTCGCGGTCACATCGGTCCAGTTGGCGCCGCCGTCCCGGGTCAGGTGGATCATCCCGTCGTTGGTGCCGGCCCAGATCACGCCCTCGGTAACCGGGCTCTCGTCGATCGCGTAGATCACGCAGCAGAACTCCACCCCGATGTTGTCCGGGGTGAGGCCGCCGGAGATGGTCTGGCGGGACTTGTCGTTGGTGGTCAGATCGGGGCTGACTTCCTCCCAGCTCTGGCCCCCGTTGGTGGTCCGGTGGACGTGCTGGCTGCCGACATAGACGGTGTTGCGGTCGTGCGGCGAGATCAGTAGCGGGAAGACCCACTGGAACCGGTACCGCAGGTCCTGGGCCGGCCAGCCCATCGTGCTTTCCGGCCAGACCTCGAGCTGGCGGAACTGCCGGGTGCGCTCGTCGTAGCGGACCACGATCCCGCCGGCGGCGCCGGCGCCGGAAGCGCTCGACCAGACGATGTTCGGATCCTCCGGATCGGGAGTCGCGAAGCCGCTCTCGCCCCCGCCGACCCCGTGCCACATCCCCCGGGGAATGCCGCTGCCGAAGAACCCGCCGGTGAACGCCCGGCTCGGCCCCCGGGTGGAGGGGCCGTCCTGCCGGTTCCCGAGCACGTTGTAGGGGATGTCGTTGTCCACCGTCACGTGGTACATCTGGGCGAGCGGCAACTGGATCTTGAACCACGAGGCGCCCCGGTTTCGCGAGATGGACACCCCGCCGTCGTGCGCCACCGCCATCCGGTCGCCGTCGGTGTGGTCGATCCAGATGTCGTGGTGGTCCCAGCCCGGCGCCTCATCGCGGCCGTGCACCCGGTGCGACTTGCCGGCATCCAGGGTCGAGGCGAAGGACGAAGTGAGGAAGTAGGCCTCGTCCTTGTCGTCCGGCGCCGCCCCGCAGCGGGAGTAGTAGGCGTTTCTGCCCGCGAGGTCCCGGTTGTGGGTCTGGAGCGTCCAGGTCTTGGCGCCGTCGCTCGTGGCCCACAGCTCTCCGCTCTCGGCTTCTTCGCCGGCGTAGGAGACGCCGTCCGCCGTCTCGATCAACGCAAACACCCGCCGGGAGTCCGACTTGCTCATGCAAAGCGCGATCTTGCCCACCTCCAGCTCCGGAAGGCCGTTGCCTTCGAGCTTCGTCCAGGTGCCGCCGCCGTCCCGGCTCATATGGAGGCCGCTTCCGGGTCCGCCGCTCACCCGGGTCCAGGTCTTCAACTCGAGCTGCCACATCCCGGCGTACAGGATCCGGGGGTTGTTCGGGTCCATCACCAGGTCCGAGGCGCCGGTGTTTTCGTCCACGAACAGGACGTGTTCCCAGGTCTCGCCCCCGTCCATGGTCCGGTAGATGCCGCGCTCCGGCTGGGGGGTGTAGGCGTGTCCCAGCGACGCCGCGTAAACGATGTCCGGGTTCGTCGGATGGATGATGATCCGGCCGATCCGCGCGGTCGCGTCGAGGCCCATGTGCTTCCAGGTCTCGCCGGCGTCGGTGGACTTGAACACTCCGATGCCGATGGAGACGTTGGCCCGGATGAAGGTCTCGCCGGTCCCGGCCCACACGATGTTGGGGTCGGACTCGGAGACGGCCAGCGCGCCGATGGCGTGGACATCCTGGTCGTCGAACACCGGGCGCCACTTGATGCCCCCGTCTTCGGTCTTCCAGATTCCTCCGGTGGCCGCCCCGGCGTAGTAGATGTCGGGGTTGCCCGGGATGCCGGCGACCGAGAGGGCTCGGTTGCCCACGGGCCCGATGTGGCGGAATTTGAGGCCGCCGAGCTCGTCGGGCGCCGGCTGGGCCAGCGCGGCCGCGGGGAGCCCGAGGGCGAAAGAAAGGGCGAGAGCGGCCTGAAGCCGCATCGGGTTGCGCATGGGGTGGTCCTCCGTGCCGGACGGGTTCCGGCGGCTACGCGGCGGTGTCCGTTTCCGGGCGCCCCGCGTTTTGCCTGCGGAAGTAAAGGTATACGGGAATGCCCGCCGCGGTGATTCCCAGACCGATCAGGGCGTCGCGCGGGTCCGTGATGAGGGTGTTTACCAGCAAAACGGCCGAGAAGATCGTGAAGACCGCCGGAAGGAGTGGATACCCGAAGGCCCGGTAGGGCCGCTCGAGATCGGGCTTTTTCCAGCGCAGCACGAAGACCGCGGCGCTTCCGAGTCCGTAGAAGAGCCAGGAAACGACCACGACGTAGGTGAAGAGCTGGTCGTAGCTGCCGGTGAGCGCGATGGCCGCGGCCCAGAGCCCCTGGGCGAGCGTCGCGTTCGTCGGGACCGCCCTCGAATTCAGCCGGGCGAAGGAGCGGAGAAAGGCCCCGTCCCGCGCCATCGCGTAGTAGACCCGGGCGCCCGTGAAGATGAAGCCGTTCGCCGCTGCGAAGCACGACACCATCACCGCGAGCGAGACGAGTTGACCCCCGATCCGGCCCCCGGCCTGTCCGGCGGCGTCAGCCGCGACGGTTTCGGTCCCGACGAAGCTCCCAAGCGGCAGCGCCTTCAGATAGGCGAAGTTGAGCAGCAGATAGATACCGATCAGCAGAAACAGGCTGAGCGAGATGGCGCGCGGCAGGAAGCGCTGGGGGTTTTTTACCTCCCCGCCCACGAAGGTGATGCTGATCCAGCCGTCGTAGGCCCACAGCGCCCCCACCATGGCGGCGCCCCAGCGGGCCGCCCACGAGCCCTCGACCGGAAGCCGCGCCCGCGAGATGGTCTCGACCGACTGGTCGCCCAAGGAAACGCAAAGCACCACGATCGCCCCCGCCATCACCAGCTTGGCGATGGTGGTCAGGTTCTGGGTGCTGGCCGAGGCGCGAATGCTCCGGCAGTTCCAAAGCGAGAGCCCGAGGATGAGCACCACCACCGCCGCCTTCGCGGCAACGGGGCTGAGCGGCACGAACTCGGCGCCGTACTCGACGAAGACGACCGCGACCGCGGCGATCGAGGCGGTCTGGATGACCGCGAAGAGGCTCCAGCCGTAGAGGAACCCGACCAGGGGGTGGTAGGCCCGTTCCAGATAGACGTACTCGCCGCCGGTGTGCGGATAGAGCGCCGCGAGCTCGGCGATCGCGAACGCTCCGCAGAGCGATATCGCTCCGGCTCCCACCCAGATCAGCGCGGCGCCGCCCGCCGAACCCGTTGAGGCGATGACGTAGGCCGGAACCACGAAGGCCGCCGACGCGAGGATCGTCCCGATGTTGACGAAGAGTGCGTCGCCGAGACGCAACTCCCGTCGCAGTCCCCGAGCCAAGACGGCCAAGTATAGGAACCGGGCAGGGAGCGCCGGTCTTCAGACCGGTACCGCGGCCCACAGGGCCGCGAGACCGCGCGCCGCCGATCGAGCAGAAGGGCGGGGACGGCTTGGAACGCCGGACCTCCGGTCGACACCGCCCCGCGCAGCGGGGCGAACGGCGTATCGCCCCCTGCGTAGATGGCGCGCGACAGCGGGAACGCTGGCCGGTTCTCCCGGTAGGGGCCTTCAGACCGGCATCGCAGCCGTAGGCCGCGAAACTCCCGTCGCCAGTCCCCGCATGGCGCAGCAGGCACCGAGGATGGCGCAACGCCACCCACACGGCGTTAAACGACAGGCAAAGCCCCGGACCACTACGATCCCGCCGTGACCGAAGGCACCGGCTCGGACCCCCACGACCTCGCCCTCATGCGGGCCGCGCTCGCCGAGGCGGAGGACGCCGCCCTAGGCGGCGAAGTCCCCGTCGGCGCGGTGGTCGCGAAAGACGGCGAAATCATCGCCGCCGCTTCGAACCGCGTTCTCAAGACCGGTGACCCCACCGCCCACGCGGAGATCCTTGCCCTCCGCGCCGCTGCCGAGCGCATCGGCAACTACCGACTCGTTGGCTGCGACCTCTACACCACGGTGGAGCCGTGCCTGATGTGTACGGGCGCGATCATCCACGCCCGGATCCGCCGTCTCGTCTACGGTCCTCCGGAGCCCAAATTCGGTGGAGTAGAATCCAAGCTCGCGCTGGAGGGCCTAGGACTACCGCACCGCCTCACGGTGGTTTCGGGAGTCTTGGCCGACGAGGGACGCGCGTTGTTGCAGCGTTTCTTCCAGGAGCGGCGGCGGGCTCCCAGCCCCGCCGGCTGACTTCCGGCGTACATTGCTCAACCCTGAGTTCATCCAGGCCCGGAGAGGTACCGAAGTGGCCGTAACGGGAGCGCCTCGAAAGCGCTTTGTCCGGTGAAGAGCCGGGCACGTGGGTTCGAATCCCACCCTCTCCGCCATCGCTCGATCTCGCTCGGATCCAAGCGACCAACAACCTTATAGACCTCTAGTGGTATAGTTCAAAACCTAAGACCTCAAATTAACCGATCACGGTTGATGCGGCTAGAGGTTTTCGTCCGCGCTTGGTTCGTCGAACACGACAACCAGTGCTGGCGCCTCGAGAAGCTGGCGTATCGCACGCCGCTCGAAGCGCGCGAGGAATACGAGCTACGCCATTCCGCGTAGCGCAAACGTGTGTCCAAGAAACCGGGTGCGGTACAACACGCACGTGCCTGCACTTGGGTGAAAGGTCGAACAGAAGAATGACGCAACTGGCGCAGCTCCCACTGAGCCCGCGTCGCCCCACTGGCGACGCCGGGTACTCCGACGACCGGTCCTTGATTCGCGAGACGGTCGGCAGCCGGCTGGGGTCATCTGCCCTGAACCGCCGCCTCCGCGAGGCGTCGCCCCCCCCAACGGCCGTCGTGTATTGCGAAGCGAACTTCGGCGCCATCGATGGAAAGACCGCCAACGGGCTCGTTCGTCACTCGGAGCGGTATCAGATCCTCTCGGTCGTCGACAGTGAGAAGGCCGGTCTTGATTCTGGCACAGTGCTCGGCGAGGAGCCGAACGCCATCCCCATCCGTCGGGACCTCGCGGACGTACTCGCGCACGTGGGCTTTGTACCCGACTACTTCATCTTCGGCATCGCCCCGGCGACAGGCTTATTGTCGAAACATGACCGCGGTATCGTGTTTGAGGCGATGCGTCTCGGGATGAACATCGTAAACGGTTTGCATGAGTTCTTGAACGACGATCCGGAGTTCGCGGCGGCCAGTGCAGCGGGGAACGTGGAAATCCTCGACGTGCGAAAGCCGCGGGCGCAGAAAGACCTCCGGATATTCACTGGCCGCATCGCCGAAGTCACCTGCCCCCGGATCGCCGTGCTCGGCACTGACTGCGCCATCGGCAAGCGCACGACGGCCAACGTCCTGACCCGCGCCCTCAACGCTCACGGCCTGAAGACGGTGCTGGTGAGCACCGGCCAGACAGGATTGATTCAGGGTGCCCGCTACGGTGTCGCGCTCGATGCTGTTCCGTCACAGTTCTGTTCGGGTGAGATGGAAGCCGCCGTCGTTGAGGCGTTCAAGGGCGAGAATCCAGACGTGATCGTCATCGAAGGACAAGGCGCGTTGAGTCACCCGGCCTTCTCGACCTCGAGTCTGATTCTCCGGGGCAGCCACCCACACGGTGTCGTGTTGCAGCACGCACCGGGTCGAGCCCATCGCTGCGACTTCGAACAGATGCCGATGCCGACGGCGATCTCCGAGATCAATCTCATCGAGACCTTCTCCGATACAAAGGTCATTGGCATCACGATCAATCACGAGAACATGACCGACACCGAGGTTGACACTGCCATCGCGGAGTATGAGTGCGAGCTCGGCATCCCGGCCACCGATGCGCTTACCCGATCGCCCGGCCGCTTGGTGGAGATGGTACTTTCGGGGTTTCCAGAGCTCGAGGAGAAGATGACCGTCGTGGTTTCATGACCGCGCCGCGATTGGAGATCAACCTCGACAAGATCCACCATAACGCCTGCGCGCTGGTTGAATCGCTCGCCCGGCGCAGTATCTCAGTTACGGGCGTCACGAAAGCGATGCTCGGCTCACCCGACATCGCCCAGACAATGCTCGACGCGGGCACAACCGCGGTCGGCGACTCCCGCATCGAGAACATCCAGGCGATGCGTTGCTCGCGAGTACCGGCGCCGATGATGCTTATTCGGTCTCCGATGCTGAGTCAGGTGAACCAGGTTGTACGGCACTGCGACACGAGCTTCAACACCGAGCTTGACGTCCTGAGCGCGCTGTCCTCCGCTGCGACAGAGGCCGGCAAGACCCACGGAGTCGTGTTGATGGTCGAGCTGGGCGACCTCCGAGAAGGTGTCATGCCCGGCGACCTTGAGAACACCGTGCGCGAGACGCTTCGTTTCCCGAACATCGCGCTCAGGGGAATAGGGACGAACCTCGCCTGTCACAGCGGGGTGGTGCCCGACGCCAAGAACATGGCGGAGCTGTCGGCGCTGGCCGATTCGATCGAGGCGAGCTTCGGACTTTCACTCGGCATCGTCTCCGGAGGCAACTCCGGCAGCCTCGAGTGGGCGCTCGGCTGCTCAGACACCGGGCGGATCAACAATCTCCGTCTGGGCGAGTCGATTCTCCTTGGCCGTGAGTCACTCCGCCGGTCACCACTCGACGGGCTGCACACCGATGCCGTTACGCTCGTTGCCGAGGTGATCGAGCTGAAGGTCAAACCATCTCAGCCACGGGGCACCGTGGAACAACAGACGGCCTTCGGGGAAAGGCCGCCCGCCACCGACCGGGGCTTCATCCCGCGAGCGATCCTGGCCATCGGGCACCAGGACACAGACCCATACGGCCTCCTTCCGCCACCCGGGATCACGGTTCTCGGGGCCAGCAGCGACCACCTCGTCACAGACTCCAGTGGCTACCGCCTGCATGTTGGCAGCGAAGTTACGTTCGAGCTCAACTACAGCGCGCTCGTTCGCGCCATGACCTCACCATTCGTCGCCAAGGCGGTTAAGGCCCGAAGCGTTCCGCAGGCGCCTTCACGTAGCCGATCCAGAACCGAGGGTCATATCCCGATCTAGAGGAAAAATCGGTCGTGGCACGTTGCGATAGGGCAGCGGGTCGTAGCGTGGGGTGCACAGTGCGCCGCAGTCGCACACGATCACCTGTCCAGCAATCGGTTCGAATGCGGCGCAGAAGTGCTGCATCGATCGTAGCGCCACGACGGACTTTTTCTCCGGCTCGATGCCGAAGGCCTTGAATTGCTGCAGGTCGAGTATTTGGCGGGCGATGGTCACGACCAGGATCTCAATACCGCCAACGCGCAGTACCGCACTCGGACAGAAACTGCCAGTGAGCCCATCGATCATCGGCCCGTCGCCAGTGAAACGGCCCTCGCTGAGAGACACGAGTTCCGCCTCAAGGGCAAGTGGCCCTCCACCGAAGCGTGGCTCGGTCTTGCCACCCAGAGTCATGTGAACGCGTGTGCCAACGACATCAGAATGCAATCGCCGCGCTACGTCACCATCCACCATCGGACCAAAACAGGCATCCGCCACGCCAGCATCAAGCAGCGCTCGCAACAGATCGGTTGAATCGCCGTAGCCGCCTGCACCCGGATTGTCTGCCTAGTCCGCAATGACCAGTGGTCCGTGGACAGGCTGGTATGTGGCGGCAATCGCCGCGGCTTCTTCGACACTCAAATAGTCGTTCAGCACTTCATGGCGTCTGTTCCAGATGTCATCAGCGATAGTTTCGGCGAAGGCGGTGTGCGCCGCATGATCCCCTTGACCGGTCACCAACACCGTCGGACCGACCTCCGTGACGTCAGCACCGGCGAAACCGGCGTTGATGCTCACAGCGAACGCATCCGGGTGTTCCTCATACGCCCGCGCTGCCGCAATGCGCTCGATCATCGGGCCCACATCGGTACGCCCGCCATTGACTTTCTCCAGCATAGGGCGGCTCACTCGCACTGTGGACGGCGTGATGTCGCCAGCCATCGCTCGGTGCAAGATATCACCGGCCTGATGACCTGTGTCGTGCATATCTATGTGAGGGTAGGTCTTGAACGACACGATGATGTTGGCCAGAGCACACATCCGGCTGCTGACATTCGCATGTGGGTCAAGCGTGATGGCAATTGGGATTGTTTCGCCCACCACGCGTCGAATGCGCGAAAGCAACTCACCCTCGCCATCTTCACAGAAATCAAGGTCCATCGCGCCATGCAGCCCGAGCAGAAGTCCGTCGAATGAGTGCTGTGTGATCGCGGAGATTATCGGGTCACAGAGCCAGTCAAACGTCGCCCGTGTCACTTTGTCGCTTGGCCCGGCAGCCGCACTGAGTACATGCGTGACCTGCCAGCCATGTGCTCGACCGGCTGTGAGGAAGCCAGCCAGCTCCGTATTCGCTGTGCCGCGCTCGCCGATCGCTTCGGAGCCCATCAACACGTAGCGGTTTCTGAAGGCCTCCTCGTCGGTCTCCTGAAGATTGAAGGAATTAGTCTCATGAGATATTTCGGCAGTCAGAACGTCGAAAGGCATCAAGGCGATCCCGTCATAGTGTCCGGTCGGTGGAGTAGGCGGCTCAATGGCCTGCACGGGGCATTGTCAACTTGTTGGGGGTAGCGCGCTCTTGCCCCGTGACCTCGACGCCCCCGATCGTTCTCAGCAGGCGCACGTCACCGCATCCCATTCAACGAACGCGCGAGTGCGGAGCAGACGGTGGTGAGCCGATCGCAGGAGGTGTCGACCGACTCGAAACAGATTCTGCACGATACCGTGAACCGACGCGAACCGTTGGAGCTGAGCGGCCGACGTGAAACGCCGCATCTGGCGCTCACGCTGTCGGGTCGGTTGATGGGAGACCTCCGCGCGGTTGTTCGCGTACTGATCGGTGCAGTGAGGCACCGACGGCATCACCGTGCGACAGGCAGCCGAGTAGCTGCGCAGCTTGTCGGTGATCAGGCGTCGCGGCACTTGCCGCTGGTTTTTCAGCAACTTGCGAAAGAAGCGCACCGCGGCGTGCCGATTCCGTCGCGGTTGCACGAGGATGTCGAGGACGTCACCGTCCTCATCCACAGCGCGCCACAAGTACTGCTGGCGACCCTGGATCGTGACGAACAACTCGTCGAGATGCCAGAGGTCGCCGAGCCGGCCACGTCGGCGCCGCAATCGGCCCGCATACTCAGGACCGAACCGCCGACACCACTTCCGGATGGCCTCATAGGTGACTTCGACACCCCGGCGGGCCAGCAAGTCCTCCACGTCTCGGAAGCTGAGCGCGAAGCGATGATAGAGCCACACCGCGTGGCTGATGATTTCAGGGGGAAACCGGTATCCGCGGCAGCTGGGCATGCGGTAACTCTGCCAGCAGGAGGCCAAGTTGACAATGCCGGCGATAGCCCTTCTGCTGGCACCACGGGAGCAGTGCGTGGCGACGAGTTGCCGGCGGAGTTGCGGCGGCGGGCGGATCGGCTGGCGGCGATCGAGGCGGCGCGTGAGCGGTTGGAGGCGGCGCAGCGGCGGGCGGACGACGAGCGTGGCCGGCAGCCGGAACAGGATCGGCCGGCGAAAGGCGGTAGGCCCTACCAGCGGGAGTATGGGGAGCCGGAGCCGAAGGCGCAGAGCAACTTCACGGACCCGCAGAGTCGGATCATGAAGACGAGCACGGAGGGATTCCAGCAGAGCTACAACGCGCAGACGGCGGTGGATGACGCGCACCAGATCGTGGTGGGGGCGAGCGTGGGAGCGAAGGCGAACGATGTGGAGCAGTTGCTTCCGATGCTGGACGCGGTGGAGGAGACCTTGGGAGAGAAGCCGCAGGAGGTTCTGGCGGATGCGGGGTATTGCAGCGAGGCGAACCTTCGGGAGTTGGAGAAGCGAGACATTGACGGGTATGTGGCGCTGGGCCGGGAGGGGAAGAAGCAGGCGGCGGTGGACCCGGCGACACGGCCGGCGACCGGTCGGATGAAAAAGAGATTGGAGACGGAGGCGGGGCGGGCCCGCTACGCCCGACGGAAGTGGCTATCCGAGGCGCCGAACGGCTGGATCAAGGAGGTGCTGGGGTTTCGCCGCTTCCGCTTCCGGGGGCTGGCGAAAGTGCAAGCCGAGTGGAACCTGGTGTGCCTGGCTGTGAACATCAAGCGGATCGGAGCGCTCACAACCGCCTGATGGCGCACGCCCAGACCGCTCGCCGCAGATTCCGAACCGAAATACCCCGCGTTGGCGCCGTTTCGATCACTCCGAATCTCTCACTACCCCCAAAATCAAACCCGAACCCCTACACCATCCTGCCCCCGAACGCATCCACTCGAAATCCGCAAGACTCCTCCGGCGCAGACTCCTAGGACGGCAAATGCCTATAAAACGGATATTTTAGGACGGTGCTGAGTCGTGATGGACACCATATAGGCGGACACTCTCTCCGTCGCCTGCTCCCCCTGATCGCCCCATGAGTTCGCCTTTCTACGACGCGATCGTCATCGGCGTCGGAGGGATGGGCAGCGCCGCCGTCTACCACCTCGCGAAGAGCGGCGCGCGGGTGCTGGGGCTTGAGCGTTTCGAGGTTCCGAACGCGTTCGGCTCGTCCCACGGGCTCACCCGCATCATCCGGCTCGCGTATTCCGAGGGCTCCCACTACGTCCCGCTGCTGCGGGACGCCTACCGCTACTGGCGGGAAATCGAGGAGGTGTCGGGGGAATCCATCCTGCAGATAACGGGCGGCCTCGACATCGGCCCGGAGGCGGGCGGGATCGTCGAGGGCTCCCGCAAATCGTGCGTTGAACACGACCTGCCGTTCGAGGAATTGGACAGCGCGGAAGTGAATCGGCGGTTCCCCGGCTACCGGCTCCCCCGGAACATGCGCGCGATCTACCAGCCGGACGCCGGTTACCTGCGCTGCGAAGCGGCGATCTCCGCCCATGCCGCCGCGGCGCGCGAACTCGGCGCCGAGATCGTCACCGGCGTCCGGGTCCGGGGATGGGAGACCCGTCCGGGTGGCCTGCGGGTCGAGACGGACGACGCCCGCTACGACACCCGGAAGCTGGTGATCACCGCCGGCTCGTGGGTGGGAGAGTTGCTGCCGGGCCTCCGGCCCGTTTGCCGGCCCGCGCGGCAGGTCATGCTTTGGACGGACCCGCTCGATCCACCCGCCTTCGAACCGGCGCGCTTCCCGGTGTTCGTTCTGGAGTCCCCGTTCGGCAATTTCTACGGCTTCCCCGACAACCAGGGCGAGGGGTTCAAGATCGGCAAGTTCCACCACCTCCGGCAGCAGGTGCACGACCCGGATGCCATGGACCGGGAATGTCACCCGGAGGACGAAGCCGTCCTGCGCGAGGGCATCGAGGCGTACTTCCCACGGGCGAACGGCCCGGTGCGCCGGATGACCGCCTGCATGTTCACGAACAGTCCGGACGGGCACTTCATCCTCGATCGCCATCCGGACACGGACGAGGTGTTCTTCGCCGCTGGTTTCTCAGGACACGGGTTCAAGTTCTGCAGCGTGGTCGGCCGCATCATGGCGGACTTCTGCCTGGAGCGGCCGTCGCCTTCCGACTTGACTCCGTTCCGGTTGACCCCCGAGCGGATCGGTGGTCCATAGCCCGAATTCTTGAACGGCGCGCAGCGTCCTCAGCGCGGGTTTCGCGCTCCCGCGCGATGCCGGTCGGAGGCCCCCACCGGGAGAACTGGCCGGCGCTCCGCTGTCGCGCGCCATCCCGTGGGCCCCTGTACTCTGCGTGGGTGAAGGTCCGAATGCGCATCCCGCCCGTCCTCGTCCGCCGGATAGCAGGGGTGTTCGCGCTCCTGCTCGTCGCCGGAGCGGGCGCGCTGGCGCAGCACTCAACCACCCAGCTCACCGTCGCCACCTGGAACATCGCCTGGTTCGGCGACGGGATTCAGGACGAAGTCCTCCGGGGCAATCAGCGGGGCGGCCGTTACCTGCGCGAAGCGGCCGATTTCGACCGGCTCGGAGCCATCGTGACGCGGCTCGCGGACCACGGGGTCGAGGTCGTCGGCCTGCAGGAGGTCGAAAACGCGGACGCCGTCCGCCGGATCTTTCCGGAGACCGATTGGGAGCTCTTCCTGTCGCGCCGCGACACCGATCCGGAATGGTCCCAACGCACGGCGATCGTCGTGCGCCGCTCCGCGGGCTGGCGGGTCGAGCGGCACCCCGACATCGTGGAGTGGTCCCCGCAGGGCCGCGACCGGCACGGCGTGGACGTCACCCTGTCGCGCGGACAGGAGCGGGTGCGCGTGCTCACCGTCCACTTCCAATCGGGCTGTCAGGGAGATTCTCTGCACTCCGGCGAACGTCCGTGCGGGTTCCTGAGGATGCAGTTGGCGGTACTCAAGGGATGGCTCTTCAAGCGGCTGGGGGAGGGGATTCCGGCGGTCGTGGCGGGTGACTGGAACCGCTTCCTTTCGCATCCGGATGACGGGACGATCGAGGAATTCCCCGGGAATCCGCTCGTCCTCCCGCCCGCCTCCCGGGCGCCGGCGTGCTGGAGCGGCCGCTTCGACAACTACGTGGATCACATCGTGGCCTTTGCTCCGCCGGGCCAATCGGCAGCCTCGAGCGCCTTCGCAGAGGTGCTCTACGAGGCGCCCGAATCCGCTCGCGACCGGCTTTCCGACCACTGCCCGTTGGTTGCCAACCTGGAGTTCAGCCGGCCGAAATAGGCGTCTTCGCCAAACTTTCTTGATAGCTCAGGTTGTGCTTTAGGCGGCAAACGCGAGGCTCGCGTACACTGGCCGGTTCTGTCTCTCCCGGCCCCTCCCTTCCGTCTCGAAGCCACGCTGGCCCCTGCCGGTCGGTTGCATTTTTGGGCGCCGGAAGTTCCGCCGCACGAACTGGCCGGGTGGCTCAGTCGCCGGGTAGGAGACCGCTGGCCGGCTCCGGCAGAGCCCGCCGCCTTCGAATCGTCAAACCCGGGGTGTGCCGGACCCGGACTGACCCTCTCGCCGCTCGAAGCGGCGGCGACGCTTGCCGCCTGCGCCCCCCGCGAGGGAGATCCGGATTTTCGGGCCGCCTCGCTTCGTTTTTGGTCCCTGGCCAGCCGGTTCCTCCTGGGCCTCCTCTCGCGGGGTCGATTCCGCCCCGCGGTCCACCGGAACGGGAGCGACGGCGCCTCCCGCTGGCAGGCGGATCTCCGTTCCCAGCAACGAGAACTCGACGCCCTGCGGCTCGCGGCGCCCGAGGAGGCCCTCGGGGGCTTCGATGCCGAGACGGCGATCAGCGACTACCTGGTGACGCTCGGAGACAGCGTCGTTCGGGATGCGGGACGGCGTCTTGGCTGGTCGCCGGGCACGGCGGACGCGGCGAGGGGCCGGCACCAGGTAATCGAGCGGTTTCTCGATGACCTTTTCGCAGGCGCCTCCCGCGGACTTGGCGGCGAGACCACGGAAGCGCTGGGGCGAGTGGACGGCGCCCTGGGAGGCCGTGCGGCGGACGCGGCCGCGGGATCCGTCGGGAGTGCTCGATTGATGTTCCTGCTGGAGCCTCCTGCCGAGGATTCGGCGGCCAAGTCTGCCGCGGACGACCCGGATTCACGCGAGTGGCGCATCCGTTTCCGCCTGGTGGCGCCCCCGGTTTCCGGCGCGGCAGCGGCCGGTTCCAACGGCGCGGACAATCCGGCTTCCGGCGAAGCGGTCCTCATGCCCCTTGGCGAGGTCTGGAACGCCCGCGATGCGGCGGCGAACCTTCGACGTTTCGGGATTGCGGACCCGGCGATTCCCCTCCTCGAGAACCTGGGCCGGGCCTCCCGGGCCTGCGCACTGCTGGAACCGGGCCTCGAGTGCACGGCCCCCGAGGAAGTATGGATTTCGGCGGCGGAGGCGTACGAGTTTCTTCACGAAGGTGAGCAAGCGCTGGTGCAGCAGGGGTTCGAGGTCCGCATCCCCCCGACCCTCGCCGGACGGCGCGGACGAAAACCGACGCTCCGCCTCACCGTCCGGCCCGGTGCCGGATCCTCCGGTCCGCTCTCCCCCGCGCCATGGCCCGTGGAGTCCGTGGGACCCCCTCCGGGGGGCGGCGTCGGCCTCGATGCGCTGGTGAGCTACAGCTGGCAGGTGGCGATCGACGACCACACCTGGACGCTGGACGATTTCCGGCGACTGACCCGCGGAAAGCGGCGCCTCGTCCGGGCGAGCGATGCCTGGGTGGAACTGGACCAGGACGCGGTGAACCGGCTCTTCACCGAAGCAGCGCGCCGCCGGGCGCACGCCGACCGGTCTCCCGTGCTCCGGGACGCGCTCCGCGAGCGGCTGCGGCTTGCTTCGACGGCCCCCGGACTCTTCGAGCCGGAGGAGACGGCGCCGGTGCTGTCCCAGATCGAGGGGGAGTCCTGGATCGGCTCGCTGTTCCATGCCCTGGAAGCCGCGGCGGAGGAATTGGGGCCGCTCGATCCGCCAGCGGGTCTCAAAACGGAACTCCGCCCGTATCAACGGGTCGGCTACGGCTGGCTGCGCCTGCTGGCGGACCACAGCCTGGGCGGCTGCCTCGCGGACGACATGGGGCTCGGCAAGACCTGCCAGGCGCTCACGTTCCTGCTCGGAGAGCAGGAGGGGGGCCGGCTGACCCGACCGTGGCTCCTCGTGTGCCCCAACTCCATCGTCGCCAACTGGAGGAAGGAAGCCCAGCGCTTCGCTCCCTCGCTTCGACTTCACATCCGGCAGGGTGCGGGGCGATCGCGGGGCGCCGAACTGGAGCGGGCCCTCCGGGAGAGCGATCTCGTCGTGTGTTCTTTCGGGATCATCCACCGCGATTTCGATCAGTTGCGCGATATCGCCTGGGGCGGACTCATCGTGGATGAGGCCCAGAATCTCAAGAATCCGGGCGCCAAGCAGACCCGGGCGGTGCGGCGGCTCCAGGCGCCGGTCCGTTTCGCCCTCACGGGCACGCCGCTCGAAAACCGCCTCACCGATCTGTGGTCCATCATGGAAATCCTGAACCCCGGTTTCCTCGGCCCGGAGCGGACGTTCCGAAGGACGTTCACCGCGGCGGTGGAGGGGGCCCAGGATCCGGAAGCGACCGAGGAACTCCGGCGGCTGATCCGCCCCTTCATCCTGCGCCGGCTGAAGACCGATCCCAAGGTCATCCGTGACCTCCCGGAGAAACACCAGACCCGGGTGTACTGCAACCTCACCGTGGAGCAGGCGTCGCTCTACCAGGCTGCCGTGGACCAGTGCCTGGAGCGGATCGAGCGCAACACCGGATTCGCCCGCCGCGGCGAGATCCTCCGCACCCTCACCCGCCTGAAGCAGATCTGCAACCACCCGGAAAACTTCCTCTCGAGCGGAGGGGAGCTGGCGGGGCGTTCCGGGAAGCTGACCCGGCTCGTCGAGATCCTCACCGAGGTGGTGCAGCAGGGCGAGCGCGCGCTCGTCTTCACCCAGTTCGCGGAGATGGCCAAACTGCTCGCCCCTTACCTCTCCCAAATTCTCGACGCCGAAATCCCGGTAATGCACGGGTCGGTGTCACTCGCCGAGCGGGACGCCATCGTGACCCGCTTCCAGGAAGCGGAGGATCCGCCTCCCTTGCTCGTCATATCGCTCAAGACGGGCGGATACGGGCTGAACCTCACCCGCGCCAGCCACGTGGTGCACTACGACCGGTGGTGGAATCCAGCAGTCGAGAACCAGGCCACCGACCGGGCTTTCCGCATCGGACAGCGCAAACGGGTTCTGGTCCACAAATTCCTGTGCACCGGGACGCTCGAAGAGCGCATCGCCGACCTCCTGGAGCGCAAATCCGCCCTCGCTGAGTCGGTGATCGGAACGGGAGAAGGGTGGCTGACTTCGCTGTCCTCCGAGGCGCTGCAGAATGTGCTGGTGCTCGGCCCGGAGGCGGTTGCTGAATGAACGATGGACTGCCGTGGTGGGCGGCAGATTTCCTGAGGGTCTCCCATAACGGCGTCGAAGACCGCCGCCGGGGGAAGGTAACCGTCGTTCCCGGCGAAGCGCAGGCTCTGGTGGAGGGGCGTGGATTCCGCCCGACCGCGGTTGAAATGGCGACTCCGGTACTGGACGAGCGCAGGTGGAACGCGTTCTTCGAGATCTTCGCGGGGCAGGCGATCCATCCGGCGGCCCTCTTCGCCGGCTACCTGCCCCGGTCGGCAAAGTCGGCCCTCGCGCGGGTGGGCGTGCGGCTCGTGCCGCCGCCAAGCCGCCTCGTCCTGGGCCCGGACGGCTGCCCCCCCGAGACCGTGGCGCGCGGAATCCAGCTGATTGCCGAACACTTCGCCGTCGACCCGTTTCGTCTGCTCCTGTTCCGCGGCGCCGACCGGCAGTCGGTGATCGCCGGGATCGTCCGGCGCTGGAGAGCGGGCGGGACCGGCCGGCCGGCCATCCAGCTCGATGAGCTTCAGGAAATCCTCGATCAGTCGCCCGACCCGAGTTCCGACTCGCTGCTTCCCGTGGTCCAGCGGGCGGAAGCCTTCCGCGACGATCCGATCCTGCGAGGGAATCTGGCCCGGCTCTATACGAAGGTCTCGGAGCGCGCCGCGGCGGTGTCCCCGCGCCCCAGGTCGTAAGGAGCGCCAGCAGGAGCGCCGGCAGGAGCGCCGACCGGTTCTCCCGGTGGGGGCCTTCAGACCGGCATCGCGGCCGGACAGGAGCGCCGGTCTTCAGACCGGCATCGCCCCGCGCAGCGGGGCGTAACTCCCATCGCCAACCACCCCCATGCCCGGACCCACCCCGGGGACGGCTCCCACGCCACAGCCCTGGACCGGCACCGCCCGGCGTAGGAGCGCCGACCGGTTCTCCCGGTGGACTCTCCTGGAGAATGCAAGGAGGAAGGGAGGGTTAACAGCCTGTGGTGGAACCCGGGTGAGCGCCGAGAGCGGGGAGGCGCCCGGCTGACAAGGCGCGTGAGGGAGGAATACCTGGTGTATTTCGACCGAAACGCAACGCAGAGCGCCGCAAAGCGGCGCGGTTCAGGCGGGATGGATCGCCGCTCGAACGCCGCGTGGGTTTCACCACAGGCTGTTAAGTCAGGCGGCGGATTTTGGGCTCCTGGCGGCGAAGTTCGGGTCGAAGAAGGTGCGGTGTCGCGCCATCGCGCATAGCACCCGGAACTGCTGGTCGGCGATGGCGCGGTGCCGCCGGGCCGTCGTCTTCCCCGCGTCCTTCAGCTTCCGGTTGTATGCCTTCACGTCTTCGTCCCAGCGCAACACCCCGCGTGCCAGGAGGTAGGCGGCCTGCTGCAGCGAATAGGGCACCGCACGCCGCATCCGGGCCGTGTCGCGCGCCCCGGACTGCACCCGGACGGGGGGGCCCCGCCCCGGAGGCCACTCGCAACCGGCCGTAGTCAGCGGCGCACACCGCCTCGAACCCCCAGGCGAACAGCCGCGCCAGCGCCTTGTCTCCCAACCCCTTCCGAGACCGCAGGATGGTGACCAGATCCGGGGCCGTCGCGCCCGCGCCGCCTCCCACCGCTTCCGTCTCCGACAGCGCATCCAGGAACTGCGTCATCTGCTTCTCCGCACGCGCGATCTCCGCGTTCACAACCTCCAGTAGCGCCAACGCCGTCCGAATCGTCTCCACCGCCGCGGCGGTGGCCCCGGGCGCCACCGTCAGCGCCTCCTCGCGAAACAACGCAACCACCCGGTCCGCACTGATCCGGGTCACCCCGTAGCGCCGCAGCAGCTTCTCCCAGGTGGAGCACCGCACCTTCCGCGCCGCCGCCGGTGTCGACGCCTTCCCCCAGATCTCCCGGAACAAGGGCTGCCCCAGGTGCTTCAGCTTGGGCGCCACCTCCAGCATCTGCGGGAACTAGTTCACCAGCGCGTTCCGGATCCGCTGGCACTGCCGGAGCTGCTCCCGCAGCAGACGGTCCGTCGTCTTCGTCCGCTCCCGCAGCCGCTCGATCCACTCTGGGTGCGGCTGCACCCGCCGCTCAGCGGGGCGTAACTCCCATCGCCAACCACCCCCATGCCCGGACCCACCCCGGGGACGGCTCCCACGCCACCGCCCTCCTCTCAGCCCTCCTCCCACTCCCAGCGCTCACCCTGCCGGATGGTGTCCCGGCGGGCCAGGAAATACGCAAGCCCCAGGCAGATTCCAAAGAACAGCCCGATCCCGTGAGCCCGGTAGCTCACCTCCGGGCGGATCGACGTCGGAACGAGGACGACCAGGAAGAAACCGACCACCCGCACGATCCGTTTCAGCACCGAGAGGCGTCGCTCCACCAGCACGTAAAGCATGAGCCAGGCGCCGGCGAGCAGATACAGCATGCCGGACGCTCCGACGACGCGGATGTTCGGCGGGTAACCCTCGAGGGTCACCGCGAGCGCGACCGCCGAGAGCGGCACTGCGGTCCACGGATAGAGGCTCGGCCCAAAGGCTCCGTACGAGAGATAGATCAGCCAGGTGAGGAAGACCGCGTTCGAGAGAAGGTGGATCGGGTCGGCGTGGGCCGCGAGGGCGGTCACGAGCCGCCAGGCTTCCCCCTGCTCGAACACCGTTTCGCCGCTCGCCGGAAGCGCTGCCGCGAACCCCGGCGGCCCCCACCAATAGAGCGCGCTGACGAAGAGCAGTACCCCGAGCGTCCAGGCAACCGCGCGGGCGGCGTCCTTTCCGGGTTTTTTCGAAAGGAGCGTCGAGACCACGTGGGGTTCGGAGGTGACGGCTTCCGGCGCTCCGGCTCCCAGCCGACCCCAGAACCTGGCCGCGCGCCTCTCGGATGCGGCCTGCGCCGGGTGCGGCTCGATCTCCCCACCATCCGATCCCTCGAGCTGCGTAAAGTCCTCGCCCTCCCCGAGATCGCCGCCGTCCGGTCCCGAGCCGCGGGCGAGGGCGTTCTCGTCCTCCAGCGGATCCGGTTCCGGGACTTCACGGAGCCGGCCCTCTCCGGGGCGGCCGGGGACCGCACCACCGGGTGGCCACGTTGGTTTCCTGCGGCGCCAGAAGGTCACGAGACAGTATTCTGCGCGTCCCGGACGGGGTCGTCGCGCTGCACTTCGCCGGGTCTGCTGCCCGGACATCCGAATTCGAGCCCCTATCGCCATGCCCAAACGTATTGCCCTTGCCTATTCCGGAGGTCTCGACACCTCCTGCGCCATTCCCTGGCTCAGGGAAAACTACGACGCCGAAGTCCTTGCCGTTATCGCCGATGTGGGCCAGAACGAGGACCTTGAGGCCGCTTCGGAGAAGGCGATCGCCTCCGGGGCCTCCGCGGTCTTCGTCGAAGATCTCCGCGACGAATTCGTCGGCAACTATGTCTTTCCGGCGGTTCGGGCCGGCGCGGTGTATGAGGGCAAATACCTCCTCGGCACCTCGCTCGCGCGACCGACGATCGCGAAGTACCAGGTGGACATCGCCCGGCGCGAACGCGCGGACGCGGTGGCCCACGGCTGCACCGGGAAGGGCAACGACCAGGTGCGCTTCGAACTCGCCTTTCACGCCCTCGCGCCCGACCTCGAGGTGATCGCCCCCTGGCGCCTTTGGGACATCCGCTCGCGGGAGGACGCCCTTGCCTACGCGGCCCTCCACGGGGTCCCGGTCGAACAAAAGGCCGGGGACCTCTACAGCCGCGACCAGAACCTTCTCCACCTGAGCCACGAGGGAGAAGATCTGGAAGATCCCTGGAACGCGCCTCCGGCGAGCCTCTACCGCATAACCCGCAACCCCGATCAGACGGAGTCCGCTCCGGAGGCGGTGGACGTTGGTTTCGAGAGGGGCATTCCGGTTTCGGTGGACGGCGAGCGCCTCACTCCGGCGGCGCTTCTCACCCGCCTCAACGCGGCGGGCGCGCGCCACGGCGTGGGCCGGGTGGACATCGTCGAAAACCGCCTCGTCGGGATGAAGTCACGCGGCGTGTACGAGACCCCGGGCGGCACGATCCTCCACGAGGCCAAGGCCGCGCTCCAGAGCCTCACGCTGGACCGGGCGACGGACCACTTCGCCGCTTCCGTGGCGCTCCGCTACGCCGAGCTGGTGTACGACGGCAAGTGGTTCTCGGCCCTCCGCGAAGCCCTCGATGCCTTCTTTATCGAAGCGCATCGGAACACGACCGGAACGGCGCGGGTCCGCCTGCACCGGGGCGTCGCTCAGGCGGTGGGACGAAAGAGCCCGAAGAGCCTGTACCGGGAGGACTTCGCTACCTTCGGCGCCGACGAGGTGTACCGGCAGGCGGACGCCGAGGGCTTCATCCGCCTCTTCGGTCTCCCCGAGCGCATCCGGCGTCTCTCCGGCGTGGATTCGCCGACCGAGGAGTCATGAAGCTCTGGGGCGGGCGATTCTCCGCGCCGCCCGCGGACGCGCTCGACCGCCTGGGGAAGTCCGTCCACTTCGACCGGCGCCTCCACGCGGAGGAGATCCGCGTCAACCAGGCCTATGCCCGCGCGCTGGGCGCGGCGGGGGTGCTGAGTTCCGCGGAGCTCGACCGGATGCTCGCCGGGCTCGACCGGGTGGGCGCCGTGCTCGCCGCCGATCCGCCGCCACCCCTCGACGATGAGGACATCCACACCGCGGTGGAGCGTCTCCTCTCCGACGAGATCGGCGAGCTGGCCCGGAAACTCCCCACCGGGAGGAGCCGCAACGACCTCTCCCAGACCGAATTCCGGTTGTACCTGGGGAGCGCGATCTCCACGCTGGTCGAGGGGCTCGACCGCCTCCGGACCGCGGTGCTCGCCCGGGCCGAAGAGTCTCGAGACACGCTGGTCCCGGGGTACACCCACCTCCAGCGCGCCCAACCGGTGGTGTTCGGCCACCTCCTGCTCGCCCACTTTTGGGCTTTGACGCGCGATCGCGAGCGCCTCGAAGCCGCCGGCAGGCGGGCGGACGCCTCCCCCATGGGAGCCGGGGCCCTCGCCGGAAATCCGTATCCGGTGGACCGCCGGGCGATCGCCGACGAACTGGGGCTTGCCGAAGTCCTCGAAAACAGCGTGGACGCCGTGGGGACGCGCGACTACGCGATGGAGTTCCTGGCCGCCGGCGCGATTCTGGGAGTCCAGCTCTCCCGGCTTGCCGAGGACCTCGTGCTCTGGTCTTCGGCCGAGTTCGGTTTCGTGCGGCTCGGCGACGCGTGGTCCACGGGGTCCAGTCTCATGCCCCAAAAGCGCAACCCCGACGGCTGCGAGCTGATCCGGGGAAAGGCGGGCCGATTGATCGGCAATCTCGTCGCGCTGCTGACGGTAGGGAAGGGGCTGGCCTCCGGCTACCAGCGCGACCTGCAGGAAGACAAGGAACCCTGCTTCGACACCCTGGACACCTTGCGCCTCGCGCTTCCGGTCGCCGAAGGCACGATCGCGACGATGCGGATTTCGGAAGAAAGGATGCGGGCCGCGCTCTCCTGGGATCTCCTCGCGACGGATCTCGCGGAATACCTGGTGGAACGCGGACTCCCCTTCCGCGACGCCCACCGGGTTTCCGGCGAGATCTTCGCCCACTGCGAGCGGGAATCCGCCGAGCCGCCCGATCTGGATCTCGCCACCCTCCACACCTTCTCTCCGGTCTTCGACGACCAGGTGAAGGGCGTCTGGGACTACCGGGCGTCGGTCAATCGCCGCAGCGTCCGCGGCGGCGCCGGCGACATCCGGGCGCAGCTCAAAGCCGCCAAGCGCAGGCTGTAGGGGGGAACGCCGGCCAGTCCTCCCGGCGGGAGTTCAGGCCGGAAAGCCGCTGGGCGGCATGGTTCCGCAGGCATGGGAACGCCGGTCTTCAGACCGGCACCGCCCCCAGAGGGGGCGAAACCGTGTACCGCTGACCGCGAAGAAGCGCGGAGACGGCTTGGAACGCCGGCCCTTCGGTGCCTCTTACACCGGAGGGCCCAGAAAAGTGGTGTGCGGAAAGGTATAGACCTCCGGTCGGCACCGCCCCCGGAGGGGGCGAAACCGCGCATCGCTGACCGCGAAGAAGCGCGGGGACGGCTTGGAACGCCGACCTCCGATCGGCACCGCCGCGCGCAGCGGGGCGAAAACCGCGCATCGCCGACCCGCGTGGAGTGCGCCAAAAGCCGCCGCATACGGGAGGATTTCTCCCGTGTTTGGTCGGCCGGGAGGGTAAAGATGCTCACCATTTGGACAAGGATTGGCGGTGCCGTTCTCCTTGTCTTCGTGCTTGGCCTGCTCACCAAGGGGATCGCCGACGTCGGTGAGTTGACCGGGACGGTGAGCGCCCTCGTCTCGCGGGTGGACAACATGCAGACCGAAATGAACAGCCGCTTCGTCCAGATCGAAAACCGCATGGATAACCGCTTCGCCCAGATCGATAACCGCTTCGCCCAGATCGAGAATCGTTTCGTTCGGATCGAGAATCGTTTCGTTCGGATCGAGAACATCCTGATGGGCCGCGCCCCCGACGCCGACGATGTCGGTGACGCCGCGGTCCCGGACCCCGCCGGGGCCCCAACAGTGCCAACCCGGTTCGCGGCGCGGAAGCCGCACTAAAGAAAGAGCCGGGCCGGCTCTTCGGAGGTCGTACTTCGGCGGGCGACGGGACGCCAGAGATTGCCGAAGGCCCGACGGCCCACCCGGGAACCATGCCGGCGGATTCACAGCGCCGCGATTCAACTGGCCGGACGTTCGCTGAACTCGCCGCGAAGTAAGGCGAGGAGGTGGCGATCAACGCGGGAATCGCGGCCGATCCCGACGCTCCCGAGGTTACTGCCTCCGAGAGCCGGCGGACGCGCCCAGCGAGCGAAGCTCTCCCCGGATTCGTGACGCGGTGGCGCCGTACGCGCGGCAAGCAAGGCGCCCACCAAGCGACAGATGACGATCCGGCTCGATGCGGATGTAGTGGATCACTTCCGAAGCCGCGGCCCGGGTTGGCAGACGCGGCTCAATGCCGAGCTGCACCGCGCCGTGTTCGGAGCCTCGGCGTAGGCCGAGCCTCTTTCTACTGGCGCTGCGGGCAGGGACCGCCCACCTCTGATCGACTTCACCACAGTCCCCACGGTGGGGAGAGTTCTCCCGGCCGGGGCCCGCCGGCGGACCAGGAGGAACATCGGTCTCCGGACCGGCACACCCCCCGAAAAGACGGCATGGCGTCACTCAAGAGAGCATCCGGCGCCGGGTCTACATCCCTTCCAGGAACAGGTCGCGCGCGCCCCGGTGTCCGTGTCTCATCACTCGTTGAAACATAACCCTCTATGTGACATGTGGGGTCGTTGCATTCCCGTACTGGCAGAGTATGCCCCTCTTGTGATATACCGCACTGATTGCGCGCCCCGGACGCGCCCTCACGGGGCGGCGGCGCTCGGTCATCGCGCATTCTCTTCCGGTGCGGCGAGGACCGCTCCGGCATCGGTTCCCGAAGTAGCCTCGTGAGGAGATTCTTCACATGCGCAAGACCGCACTTCTGGTGGCCGTCGCGTTGCTCGCGGCCGCTCCGGCGTTTCCCCAGCAGACCGGCACCATCGGCGGTTCGGCGTTCGACCAGCAGGGAGCGGTGCTCCCCGGCGTCGGCGTCACCGTCGAAAGCCCGGCGCTGATCACCGCCCGCACCGCGGTGACCGGCCCCGGCGGCGCCTACAACTTCACAAACCTGCCCCCGGGCGACTACTCGGTCACCTTCGCGCTCTCCGGGTTCCAGACGGTCGTACAAGAAGGCGTCCGGGTCACGGTGGCCCGAACCCTGACCGTGAACGGCACCCTGGGCATCTCAGGCGTCGAGGAGACGATCACCGTGACCGGCGACGCGCCGGTGGTGGATGTCCGGAGCGCGACCATCTCCACGAACATCGAACGGGAACTCCTGGAGGCGGTCCCCACCGGCCGCAATCCGTGGGTCATGGCCGGAATGGTTCCGGGCATGGTAACCAGCCGGCTCGATGTGGGCGGCAGCAACGGGATGCAGCAGTACAACCTGGAAATCTTCGGCTCCGCGCCGTCGCAGAAGAGTTTTCGGGTGGACGGACTGAAGGTGAACTGGCCGGGCGGCCACGGCGGTTCCACCATGCAGTACTACGGCTTCGCCATGTACGAGGAGTTCAACTTCCAGACCTCGACGCACTCCGCCGAATCCGATGTCGCCGGCGTGTACATGAACATGGTCACCAAGTCGGGTGGCAATGAATTCAGCGGCGATGTCGTGGGTCTCTACTCCAACGAGTCGCTGCAGGGCGAGGCCGCAGAGCAGGGCGCGAACCCGATCAAGAGGAGCATTGACATCAACGGCACCCTGGGCGGTCCGGTGGTCCGTGAAAAAGCCTGGTTCTTCGGGGCCTATCGGCACTGGATCCACGACCAGTTCATCGGCACTCCCGAGGATTTCGAAGGCGCCGTCCCGCTCGACGACAACCGCATCCGCAACCTGATGGGCAAGATCACCTGGCAGGCGTCCGACAACGACCGGCTGGCCATCATGGCGCAGCGCAACTGGAAACAGCGGTTCCATCGCCGCGACAACCCGTACACCGCGGTTCCCGACGAGCAGGCGCGGTTCCAGGATCAGGCCGCGAACAACTTCGTGGCAAGCTACAACCGGGTGCTCGGAGACGCGGCGCTTTTCGATGTCCGCTTCGGCCGCATGTGGGGCACGACCCCCTACATCCTCTACACCGAGTATTGCGGGACTCCCGTGGAGCAGTATCCGGACGCCGGGCCGTGCACCGAGAACGATATTTCGGTGATTGATCCCGTCCGGCTGGACCAGTTCAATGCCGACCGGCGGGGTGAGTACTGGAACCCGAACTACCGGAACCAGTTCGACGGCTCGCTGACCTACTTCCGCGACACCGCCGGCGGCTCCCACAACATCAAGGTCGGCGCGCAGGCGTCCCGCGAAGGCATGGACCGACAGGTCTTCCAGAGCGGCGATGCCTACGGCGAACTCGACGACGGCGTTCCCAACCGGATCCGGATCAACAAGCTTCCGCGAACCGAGGCCACGCGCACCAATACCTGGGCCGCCTACGCGCAGGACGCCTGGACCATCGGCAACCGTCTGACGCTGAACTTCGGCATCCGCCTCGACGGCATCCACGGCTATGTGCCGGTGCAGAGCAGCCCGGACGGAACCTGGGGAGCGCTCTCCCGCCAGTTGAGCGGCGGAATGGACATCTTTGCGGTGGATTCCGAGATCCGGGGAGTCCCGGACTGGCCGATGAACATCGGGCCGCGGTTGAGCATCGCCTACGACCTCTTCGGTGACGGACGCGCCGCGCTCAAGGGAGGCTGGGGCCGCTACTACACGCAGATCGGCACGCGGCTTTCCGATGCCGCCAATCCGAACGGCAGTTCGGGCGCCTGGGTGGGCTGGAACGATCTGGACGGGGACAAGCTGGTTGATATCGGGCCCTCCGGCACGCTGCTCGACAGTCCCGAACTCGACCTGAGCCGGTTCGAAGGTTTCACCGGCGGCGCTTCCACGGTGTACGACCGGAATGCGAACCGCCCGTATAGCGACGATGCCTCGATCGGTCTGGATATGACGCTCGGACGGGATGTCTCGTTCAGCGCCACCTTCCATCGCCGGCTGCATCGGGACGCGCTCGGCGAACGAAATGAGGCGCGCCCGCCTTCCGCCTACGACCAGGTCACGATGGAGGCGCCCGCCGGCAGCCCGCAGTCCAGTTATCCCGTCTATGTGCTGAAGGAGGATTACCGGGGCCTCCAGGAGACCGTGATCACCACCGTGGACATTCAGAGGAGCACCTACAACGGCGCCGCTTTCCAGTTGCAGAAACGGTTTTCGAACCGCTGGCAGATGCTCGGCGGCCTCACGGTGTCGAGCCACAAGGGCACCGTGCACGACACTCCGTACACCCGCAACCTCGACTGGAACAACCCGAATTCGCACACGAATCGTCTGAACGGTTCGGTCTTCTCCGATGTCCCGTGGGTCGTCAACTTGGCGGGCAGCTACCTGTTCCCGCGTGACATCCAGCTCGCCTGGAACTACCGGGCGCGGGCAGGCGATCCGATCGTTCCCTCCGTGCGTTACCGAGGGCTCGTCCAGGGCACCCAGACCATCTACGCCGAGGAGCGGGGGACGAACCGGACCGAGTCGGTGACCAAGCTCCTCGACCTGAGCCTCGCGAAGACTTTCGATCTCGGCGGGTCCCGCATGGAACTCAGCGTGGATGGCGCCAACCTGTTCAACAGCCAGCCGGCCCGCGCGGTGAACTCCACCCTGGGCTCTCGGTTCCTTTCGGCGACCCGCCGCCTGAACCCCCGCGTCGTGCGGTTGTCGGCAAAGCTGATGTTCTGATCATCCGCCTCCCAGCCGGCAGGCGCTCCAGCGCCCGCCGGCTGGGACGTCGCCACAACCGGACAGCCTCCCCAGAGAGTGGGAACGCCAGATTCGGACCCCCGCCGGAATTCCCCTGCGTGAGGCGCGGACCGGGAGAAGGCGCCAACTGTTCCGATTCCTCCCCGAACCCCGGACATCCAGGCGTCAACTGACACGCGGTGTGTGAGACCAGCTACCGAACCCCGATCGCCCGCAGCCCGGCCTCGAACCGCCGCTCCGCTTCCTCATCCCCCGCGAACCGCTCCAACCCCCGCCGGAGCACCCGTTCCGCATTCGCGCGGCTGCCTCCCTCCCGGAACACCCGGGCCACCAGCAGATGACGCTCCGGGTCCTCCGGGAACTCGATCAGGAACCGCTGGGCGGCCCGCAGAGCCAGCACGAGGTCACCGTTCCTGACAGCGTGGTTCACGAACGCGGCCACCGCGGTGAAATCGTCGGGCCGCAACTCGGCTTCGCCGAGCAGCCGCGCGGCCTCGTCGTCCATCGCCTTTCGGCGCTCGAACTCGGCGAACAGCCGATTCGCTTCTTCCCGTCCCCCAGTCCGGACCAGTAGCTGGGCGAGGCCGAAGCGCGCCGTGTTGAGCGCGTCGTCCGCCGCCAGCGCCCGGCGGAAAGCTTCGGCAGCTTCCTCGCGCCGTCCGGCGTCCTGGTGCGTCCGGGCCAGTGCGAGCCAGGCCTCGGCATTTTGGGGGGTAGCCGCGAGGATCGCTTCCAGGTGCGGCAGCGCCTCCTCGGACTGCCCGAGCTTTACCAGAATCCGGGCCAACCGCGAGGCGGCGGGTCCGGTGGGGCCGGTCTCCGCCGCGAGCCGGCGAAGCATCCCCAACGTCTCGCTCCCTCGACCCACGCTGTCAAGCAATTCGGCCCGCAGCAGAAGGGCGGCCGGATTGTCCGGGTCCGCGCGCAAAAGGGCGTCGGTCAGCGCGGTTGCTTCGCCGGTACGTTTGGTCCGGGCCAGGATCACGGCCCGGCCGTACATCGCCGCCGGGTCCTCGGGGTGGCGTCCGAACCGGGCCAGGGCGAGTTCGTCGGACCGCAGCTCGGCCAGCAGTCGGCCCGCCTCGATGTCTGCCAATGGATCCCCGGGGGGGCGAGCACTCGCACCCCGGTCGAACGCCTCCAGCGCATCCAGCGGGCGGAGGCCGCGCCGGAGAAGCACCCCGGCTGCCAGCCAACCGTCGGGCCCGAGCCGCCCCGCCCTGGCGACGAGTGCGGACATGAGTGCCGGACTGGGCGTCGCGCCACGGGCGAGCGTCCATAACAACTGCTGACCCTCGGCCGATTCCGGCTCGGCCTCCAGGGTGGCGACGAGCGAATCCAGGACTTCGAAGGACCGTCCCTCCGCCAGGCGCTGTCGCGCCTCGATCGCTGGCTGCCCTGGCGCCGGCCTCGGTACGAAGAGCGCCGCGCCGAAGAAAGCGGCTGCGAGGCCCAAAAAACTACGACTTCTTGGACTTCTCGTTCGAAAAACCGGAAATCCGAACCGGCGTTCACCGGGAGCTCTGGCCAGCGATCTCATAAGTCATTGAAAGACAAATCGTTACCCGTCCGTTCGATGTGTCCCGATCAGACTGATGGCAGGGAATGGCTCTTGCGTGATATCGTGTCCGACCTTGTTTTCTACCGTTTTCCGGCCAACTGCGCGAATCGAGTGTGCCCTCACGGGGCGGCGGCATTCGAATACCGTGCATTCTGCCCGGTGCAGCGACCTATTGCTGCCCGGTCCCGGTTTTCAGATTCCGCCTCGTGAGGAGATTCTCCATGCGTAAGACCGCAATTCTGGTCGCGCTCGCGCTGCTTGCGGTCGCCCCGGCGTTTGCCCAGCAGGCCGGGACGATTACCGGGACGGCGACCGATGAACAGGGGGCAGTGCTCCCCGGCGTGACGGTTACCGTCGAGAGCGCCGCGCTGATCACGCCCCGCAGCACCACCACCGGTGCGGGCGGCTCGTACAGCCATCCGGCCCTCCCGCCTGGCGCATACACCGTCAGCTTTGCCCTCTCGGGCTTCCAGACCCTCGTCCAGGAAGGTGTCCGGGTGAGTGTCGCCCGAACTCTCCAGGTGAACGCGTCCATGGGGATCTCAGGGGTCGAAGAGACCGTGACGGTCACCGGCGATGCCCCCGTCGTGGATGTCCGTAGCGCCACCGTGCAGACGAACATCGAGCGGGAACTCCTCGAAGCGGTCCCCACCGGGCGGAACCCGTGGGTCATGGCTGGACTCGCTCCGGGCATGGTGACCGGCCAACTGGATGTTGGCGGCAGCAACGGCATGCAGCAGTACAGCATGGAGATCTTCGGCTCCTCCGCGAGCATGCAGAGCTTCCAGGTGGATGGGCTCAAGGTGAATTGGCCCGGCGGCGATGGCGGCTGGACGATGCAGTACTACGGCTTCTCGATGTATGAGGAGTTCAACTTCCAGACCTCGACCCATACGGCGGAATCCGACACCGGCGGCGTGCTGATGAACATGGTGGTGAAGACGGGCGGAAACGAGTTCTCGGGCGATGCGATCGCGCTCTACAACGCCACGAGCCTTCAAGGCGAGGCCCAGGAACCAGGCGCCAACCCGATCACGAAGGCCATCGACCTCAACGGAACCCTCGGCGGGCCCATCGTCCGCGACAAGGTGTGGTTCTTCACCGCTTACCGCGACTGGGTCCACGAACAGGAGGTCAGCGTTCCCGCCGACTATGTCGGGCCGCAGCCGATTGACGACAACCGGATCCGCAACCTGAGCGGGAAGTTCACCATGCAGGCCAGCGATAACGACCGGCTTTCGGTAACGCTCCAGCGTAACTGGAAGGACCGCTACCACCGGCGCGACAATCCCTACCGGGCCGTGCCGGACGAACTCGCCCGCTACCAGGACCAGTGGGCCGACAACTACATCGCTTCCTATAACCGGGTGCTCGGCGACGCGGCGCTTCTCGACCTCCGTTTCGGCCGCATGGTGGGCGTGACTCCCTACATCCTCTACACGGAGTACTGCGGCATTCCGGTGGACGAGTATCCGGATGCCGGCCCCTGTACCGAGAACGACATTTCGGTGGTTGATCCGGTCAGGCAGGAAATGTTCAACGCCGACCGGCGCGGTGAGTCCTGGGGCCCCAACCACCGGAACCAGTTCAACGGTTCGCTCACCTACTTCCTCGACACTGAAAGCGGTTCGCACAACTTCAAGTTTGGTGGCCAGGCATCCCGGGAATTCATCGAGAGCCGCCAGTTCAAGAGTGGCGACGCCTACGGCATCCTGGAAGACGGTGTCCCGGATCAGATCAACATTTCGCGGACCCCCAAGACATCTCACGAGCGGCTGAACACCTGGGCGTTCTATGCGCAGGACGCCTGGACCATGGGCAACCGCCTCACGTTGAACATCGGCGTCCGTTTGGACGGCATTTATGGCTATGTCCCAGTTCAGAGCAGCCCTGCAGGAACCTGGGCCGCGCTTTCGGAGCAACTCTCCGACGCCGTCTTCGAGGTGACCTCGGAGATCGGCGGTCTTCCCGACTGGCCGATGAACATCGGTCCGCGACTCAGCTTCGCTTACGACCTGTTCGGGGACGGGCGCGCCGCGCTGAAGGGCGGTTGGGGCCGCTACTACACTCAGACGGGCAGCGCCCTCTCGGGAAGCGCGAACCCGAACGCTGGCTCTTCTGCGAACGTCGGTTGGAACGACCTCGACGGCGACAAGCTGGTGGACATCGGGCCGTCGGGCACTCTCGCGGATAGCCCCGAACTCGATCTCTCCCGGTTCACCGGCTTCACCGGTGGCGCGAGCACCGTGTATGACCCCGACGCGAACCGTCCCTACAGCGACGACATCTCGCTCGGTGTCGACATGACCCTCGGCACCGACGTCTCGTTCAGCGCGACCTACCACCGTCGCCAGCACCGGGATTCGCTCGGAAGGCTGAACCAGGCGCGTCCTCCTTCCGCCTACGACCAGATCTCCTTCTCGTGTAACAACTGCCCGGAGCCGTCGTACACCGCCTACGAACTCAAGGAGGAGTACCGCGGCCTTCAGCAGAGCGTCGTCACGAGCCTCGACATCCTGAAGAGCGACTACAACGGGGTCGCCTTCCAGCTCCAGAAGCGGCTCTCGAACCGCTGGCAGATCCTCGGCGGCGCGACCTTCTCGAGCCACAAGGGCGTCGTGCATAGCCCGCCGCGGGACGGCACCGACTGGAACAACCCGAACCGTCTGATCAACCGCGAGAACGGTTCGATCCTGACCGACCTGCCCTGGGTCGTGAACTTCGCCGGCAGCTATCAGGCTCCCTGGGACATCCAGCTCGGCTGGAACTACCGCGCCCGGGCGGGCAACCCGCTGGTCGCGACCGCACGGGCGACCGGGCTAGTGCAGGGTTCCGAATCCATTTACGCCTACGAGCGCGGCGAAGAGCGCACCGAGGCCGTCAGCCAGCTCTTGGACTTCAACGTCCGCAAGATGGTGAATGTCGGCGAGGCTCGCTTCGAGGTTGGCGTGGATGCGGCGAACATTTTCAACACGCAGCCGGCGCTGAGCTTGAACACGAGTTTCGGGTCGCGCTACCTGTCCCCGACGCGGCGACTCACTCCGCGGATCATCCGCTTCACCGCGAAGATCCTGTTCTGATCTGACCTTCCCCAACCGGCGGGTGTTCGCACCCGCCGGGAGGGACCCGGTTAGGCGGGAGAGCCTCCCCGGAGGCTCTCCCGTTTTTGTTTTCGGCGATGGGTTAACAGCCTGTGGATAAAGTGACGTGAGTACCGAGACCGGTGAGGCGCCCGGCTGACAAGGCGCGCGAGGGAGGAATACCGGGTGTATTTCGACCGAAGCGCAACGATGAGCGGCGCGTTTCAGCCGGGATGGATCGCCGGTCGAATGCCGCGTGACTTTGTCCACAGGCTGTTAACAGCCTGTGGTGAAACCCGCGTGAGCGCCGAGGCCGGTGAGGCGCCCGGCTGACAAGGCGCGTGAGGGAGGAATACCGGGTGTATTTCGACCGAAACGCAACGCAGAACGCAGCGAAGCGGAGTGGTTCAGCCGGGATGGATCGCCGGTCGAACGCCGCGTGGGTTTTGCCACAGGCTGTTAAGGTCGCGACCGGCGCCCGAGTTCGGCGCTCCCCCATTCGTCTCCACGGGGTTGGTGAGTCCATGGTCTTGAACAAGTGCTTGCTCTCAGCTGGCTGTTTCGCTCTGGCTGCAATGTTCGGCTGCGCCGCTGAAGACGATGCCGAGGCCCCGCCTGTCGACCCGATCCGGGCCGAGGTGGAAGCGATGGCCGACGACTTCGTGAACCTGCGGATGCTCACCGGATTCGTTCACGAAATGCCGCTCTCCGAGGCGTATCGCTGGCAGGACGAGATGATCGAGATCCTGCGCCCCGCCATGGGCGAGATCGTCGGCTACAAGACCGGCGGCCACGACCCCAACCCGCCCAACGCGAACTTTCCTCCCGGCGGTATCCGGGCGCACCTCCTGTCCGGCATGTTCCGGGATGACCCGTCCATCCGGGTCGAAGAGACGAGCGCGGGTTTCCTGGAGGCCGACTTCGCTTTTCGGGTGGGCGACGTGTCCATCAACACCGCCGAAACCGACCTCGAGATCCTGGCGGGGCTGGATGCGGTCGTTCCGTTCGCCGAGATTCCCGATCCTTACTACGACCCGGAAACGGCTACCGTGAATCGGATGATCGTGTCCAACATGATCTCCCGCTGGGCGTTCTCCGGGGAACCGGTCCTGATCGAGCCGACGGAAGAGTGGCTCTCCCGTCTCCGTTCCTTCGAATTCGCCGTGCTGGACGAAAACGACACGGTCATCCAGACCGGCAGCATGGCGGAGTGGTATGACCCGATTGCCGCCGTTCGCTGGCTCCGCGACCAGCTTCGGGATTCAGGAAAGCAACTGGCGCCCGGCCACCTCCTCTCCCTGGGCAACGTCGGCATCATGCGCCAGATCCACGAGGGATCGCCCCGGGGCCCGGCGTTCGCGAACAACCAGTTCCGGCTCGAGTACTACGGGCTCCGGGAAGACGGACCGGCGACCGTCACGATCAACATCGCGCGCTGACAGGTCGCCCGGCGATGGCGCCGGTCCGGGGAAGCATGAGGACTGCGGCGAAGATGCCGCCCGCCGCGACCGCCATCACCACGAAGAGCGCGCCGAAACCCCAGCCCGCGTGGATCCCGGCGATGACCGGCAGGGTGAAGGCCATCACCGAGAAGGTCACCACGTAGCGAATGGAATAGACGCGGCTGCGCCACTCGCTCTTTGTGATGCGGCTCACGAGCACGTCGTTGATCGGGATCTGTCCGAAGACGACGAACATGAAGGCCGCGGCGACGACCAGGGCCGGCACGCCGGTGAGCTGGTACATCAGCGCGAAGAACGCTGCCTGTAGTCCCGCGACGAACGCGAACACGGTGCGCAGGGAGTGGTGGTCCACGAGGTATCCGACCAGGAGCTGTGCCAGCGTTGCGATGGCGAACACGAGGAACGCGTAACCCCCGACCGCAGTGGCGGAGCCGGCGAGATCGGTCAGCCGCTCATCGAAGATCTTCGGGAGGGCGAACGTGGTGGTCTGGTAGATGAAGCCGCCGACCGCGGTCGTAAACACGATGACGGAAAGCACGCTCACGAAAGTCGCGCGCTCGATGGAAGAAGCGCTTGCCGCGGCGTTCCCGGAAACCTTGGCTCTCTTGGGGAGGGCGCTTCGGTTGCGCCGTCCCCCCCAAACGAAGGTCGCATAGGCAGCGCCGAAGCCGATGGAGGCGGCGCCCGGCAGGACGAACGCGTTGCGCCAGCTCCCGGTGTCGATGAGGTAGCCGGTGAGCAAGGCGGCGACGGCGACCCCCAGATTGCCGAACACGCCGTTGATGGCGAGCGGGATGCCCGTCTTCTTTTTCCCGTCGACGACCATCGCCAGGCCGACCGGGTGGTAGATCGCGGCGAACACACCGATCGCGAGCAGCCCGAAGGCGATCTCGGCCGGCGAGTCCGCCAGCGCCGTCATGATCGAACTCGCCCCGATGCCGATGAAGAAGATGATCAGCATGCCCTTCCGGCTCCACTTGTCCGCGATCCAGCCGGCGGGAATCGAGCAGATTCCGAATGCGACGAAACCCGGCATGGCGTAGGGAATGAGCGCCGCGTAACTCATCCCCCATTCGTGCGCGAGCCGCAGCGCCGCGACCGTCGCGAAGATCAGCATGAAGAGGTGATCGAGAAAGTGCCCGACGTTCAGGAAGAGGAAGTTCAGACGTTCGCGTGTCATTTCAGTCCCGGGCTATTTAGCGGCGGTCAGGATGACGACCGGAGACCGATTGTCTCCCGTCGGGTCGCGCGCGCAAGCCGTCCTCGAACCGCACTCAGGAAAGATAGTGGTCGCTCGGGAAACAGTGGCTCCCGCAGCTCAAACTACCCGAGAGCCGAACCGGCAATACTGAGGTCCACGATGTCCAAGCAGCCGTTGCTGCTCCCTTTCCTCCTGCTGGCGGTCGCCGCCGCGGACGGAGGTCAGCTCCCTCCGGACATCCTGATGGACCAGCTCCTGCTCCGGGTCGAGCGACTGGTCGACGCCGAGGATCCCGACGGCGCTCTCGAAGCGTCTTCTTGACCGCCTGAGCGAGTACCGCTCAAGCGTCGGAACGATCCAGGGCAGGCGCGCCAATCGGATGCCGATCTTGCAGACCGGCGGTCCCTGGCCGTCCCGCCGCCCTGCTCAGCGTGGTGGCGGCGCCGGGGTGCCGGGATTTGGCGGAGTGAGCTGCAGGACTCCCTCCTCGCGCATGAAGGCTTCGATCTCCTCCACCGTGCGCGGCATGAAGTCGGTGAAGTTCTCGACCCCGTTCTCGGTGATCGCGACGATGTCCTCCATGCGGACGTAGAGCCGTTCCTCGTGGACCCAAAGCATCGGGTCCACCGAGAACGCGAGGCCGCTCTCGAAGGGCCGTCCCCGGTAGCTGCCGACGTCGTGAACCGCGAGTCCGGTTGGGTGGGAAAGGTGGCCCCGGAACGAGAGCGCCTCCCGCGCCGCTTTCTCGTGTAGCGGGTTCGTGAACCCGAGTTCGTCGATTACGGGCTCCATCGCTTCGGCGGCCTCGTCCATGACCTGGTCCGGCGTGACACCCGGCCGGAGACGAGACAGGAGCGCCTCGTTGTAGTGCACGATGAAGGTGTAGAGCTTCCGCTGGTCCTCGGTGAAGACGCCGTTGATTGGCCACATCCTCGCCACGTCGCTCGTGTAGTACCGGTAGTCGGGCGCGTAATCCATGAGGATCAGTTCCCCATCCTTCAACTCGGCGTCGTTGCGGTAGTAGTGTCCGAAGTAGGCGTTCGTTCCGGTGCCGGTGATGGAGCGGTAGCCCTCCCCCTGCGCTCCGTTGATGCGGTAGATGTAGTAGGCGGCGGCGTCCAGTTGGTACTCGTAGAGCCCGGGCTTCGTGGAGCGCATCGCTTCCATGATTCCCATGCCGGCCAGTTCGCTCGCCCGCCGCACCAGTTCCAACTCGCGCGGTGATTTGTGCAGCCGCATCGTGTCTACGATGGGAGTCAGGTCCGCGATGGGGAACTGCGGGTACCGCTCGCGCAGCTTGGCGACGAAGGCGCCTTCCCGTGAGGCGCGGCCGTCCCAGGGGTCCGAGACGTGCTGCGCGTGGCCGATCAGGTTTTCGTCCCGGCTCTGCGCCCGGCCCTCCGCGGGGCTCAGGAAGGTATAGAGCGTGGGGGAGGGCGGCCGCAGCGCGAAGCCGAAGAGCTGGCGAGCCATTTGGTCGATGGCGAACACGTCATCCACCCCGGCCACCCGCTTCACCTCCTCGACGTCTTCGGCGGCCAGCATCCGACCCTCCCCGCGTTCCTTCCTCGGATCCCGGCGGGGCAGAAACAGCAGCGACCGCCGCGCCCCTCCGTCAATGAGGAGATAGGAGTGCGGGACCTCGATCCCGGTCAGGTAGTAGAACTCGTTGCTCTGGCGGAAGACGCGGAAGCCGGGGTTGGCCGGAGCGCCCTGGACGACGGCGATGGCGTTTTCTCCGATCGCCTCCATCACCCGGGCGCGGCGCTCGACGAATTCCTCGGCCGGAAAGTCATTCTGGATCTTGGGATGGTCCTGGGCGCCGGCGAACGCGGCGACCAGTCCGATCAGGAACGAAAGCGAGAGCCTGCGCATGATGTGGCCTCCTGGAGACATGAATCGGGAGAGATTATTCGCGAGGGAAGCGACGAAAAACGAAGCGAGTGTTTTGGTCCGGTTTCTTGGCTCTGCCGCGGCGTATGCCACGCGTAACCTGTCGGGGCGATAATCCTCCCGCCGTGAGCGGAGACAACCCCGAGCCGTCGGCCCGGAGCCTCGACTATCGATCCGCCGGCGTGGACATCGACGAGGCCGACCGGGCGCTGGACCGCATCCGCCCGTTGGTGGCTGGCACGCGCCGGCCGGAGGTACTGAGCGACGTCGGCAGCTTCGGCGGCCTCTTCCGGCTGAACACGGCCGGTTTTCGCTGCCCGGTGCTGGTGGCATCCACCGACGGGGTGGGAACGAAGCTGCGGGTGGCCCGCGATGCCGGACGCCATGAAGTCCCGGGATACGACCTGGTTTCCCACTGCATCAACGACATCCTGGTGCAGGGGGCGGAGCCGCTGTTCTTTCTGGACTACCTGGCCATGGGCCGCCTCGATGCCGAGGTCGCCGAGGATGTGATCCGCGGAATCGCAAACGCCTGCCGCGAGTTCGGGGTCGCACTGCTTGGGGGCGAGACGGCCGAAATGCCCGGCTTCTATCAGGGGGGCGACTACGACCTTGCAGGGACCATCGTCGGGGTCGTCGAAGAGGAATACATCATCGACGGCAGCGCGGTGGTTCCCGGCGATGTGCTGATCGGCCTGCCCTCGACCGGTCTTCACACGAATGGCTACTCGCTGGCTCGCACGATCGTGTTCGACCGGCTCGGCCTCGGGATCGATGACGTACTTCCGGGGCTGGATATCCCGGTGTCGGATGCCCTGCTGGCGCCGCATCGGTGCTATCTGCCGCTCATCCGTCCGTTTCTCCGGAACCGGAGTCTGCACGCCCTCGCGCACATCACCGGTGGCGGCATCAGCGACAACCTGCCTCGGGTACTCCCGCCGGGAACGGCCGCCGAGGTGAACCTCGCTTCGTTCCGGCTTCCTCCCCTCTTTCGGCTGCTGGCCGACGCCGGCCGGATCGCCGAGCATGAGATGCTTCGGACGTTCAACTGCGGTGTGGGTCTCATCGCGGTGGTGGCGGCTCGCGACGAGCGAACCATCCTCGAAACCCTCTCCGGCGCCTTTCGCCTCGGCGAAGTGACGGTTGCCGCCGACCCGCCCCGGGTGCGGTACCGGGGCCGCCTCCAATGACGAACGAATCCATCCGAACGCTCCCGACGCCCGGCCGCCGCCTCGGCGTCCTCATTTCCGGTCGGGGATCCAACCTGAAGGCGATCCTGGACGCCATCGCGTCCGGTTCCTTGAACGCCGAGGTCGCGCTGGTGTTCAGCAACCGCGGCAAGGCGAAGGGGCTCGAAATCGCGAAGAACGCGGGGGTTCCGACGGCTGTGCTGTCCCACCGGGCTTTCCGGGACCGGGAGTCGTACGACGCCGCCATCGCGGAGCACCTGCGGGAGCGCCAAGTAGATGTGGTTTGCCTGGCGGGTTTCATGCGGATCGTTTCTCCGGTACTGCTGAATGCCTTTCCGGATCGGGTGCTGAACATCCATCCCTCGCTGTTGCCGGCGTTCAGGGGCCTCGATGCCCCGTGCCAGGCTCTCGACTACGGAGTGCGGATTGCCGGATGCACGGTGCATTTCGCAGATGAAACGCTGGATACCGGCCCGGTACTGCTTCAGGCGGCGATTCCGGTCCGCGACGCGGACACCCATGAAACCCTGACCGAACGCATCCTGACGCTTGAGCACCGGATCTATCCCCGGGCGATTGGAATACTCCTCGACGGCGGCATCCGCCGTCAGGGTCGTCGGGTGCTGCTTTCCGAAGCGGCGGAACGGGCCAGCGCTGAAATCCACACGCACGCCGAGCGAAAGCCGACGTATGCCCAGTAAGTTCTCCGCCGACGAGCAGATCGCGCTGCTCGAGAAGGGTGCGGACCGCATCGAACCGCGTCCGGGACTCCGCAAGAAGGTCGAGCGGTCGGTCGCTTCCGGCAAACCGCTCCGGGTCAAGGTGGGGTTCGATCCCTCCGCGCCGGACCTGCATCTCGGCCACACCGTCGTGATGCGAAAGATGAAGCACTTCCAGGACTTCGGTCACGAAGTGTGGTTCGTGATCGGTGACTTCACCGGGATGATCGGTGATCCGAGTGGCCGCTCGAAGACCCGCCCGGAATTGACTCGGGAGCAGCTCGAGGCGAACGCCGAAACCTACAAGGAGCAGGTCTTCAAGATCCTCGATCCGGACAAGACCGTTGTCGCCTTCAACAGCAGCTGGCTTTCCGAGCTGGGGAGCGAAGGGCTCGTCCGGCTCGCGTCGCACTACACCGTGGCCCGGATGCTGGAACGGGACGACTTCCACCGCCGTTTCCGCGGGGAGAAGCCGATCTCGATCCACGAGTTCCTCTACCCGCTGGCCCAGGCCTACGACTCGGTGGCGATGAAGGCCGATTTCGAACTGGGAGGAACGGATCAGCTCTTCAACCTGCTCGTGGGTCGCCACATCATGCGCGAGTACGACCTCGAGCCGCAGGTGGCCTTGACCATGCCGCTCCTGGAAGGACTGAACGGCACCGAGAAGATGTCGAAGAGCCTCGGCAACGCGGTGGGCGTCACCGAACCGCCGGACGAAATGTTCGGCAAGCTGATGTCCATCAGCGACGATTTGACCTTTCGCTATTACGAGCTGCTGACCGACCGCACTCCCGCGGAGATCACGGCTCTACGGAAGGGAGTGGACGACGGCACCGTCCATCCCAAGCAGGTGAAGCAGGCCCTG